>NZ_CP022990.1 GCF_002278075.1 Paraburkholderia aromaticivorans
GTCGTCGTTGTTCGCGAAGTAACGCCGGCGATTCACCCGTCGCGCCGGAACGGACACCGGGACCGCCGCCGCTGAAACGTGAGCAATGAGGCAAGCGGGCGGTATTGAACCCGGCTTTCAAGCAGCGTGACGGATTTGCTCGGCGCAAATCAATCTGTGCGATGTTCCGCGTTGCCGGCGCGGACATCGCATCGCGGCAGCGCTTCAATCCCGGCTATCTTCGCCCATCAAACGTTTGCTTGCCGGCAAACCTCGCTGCAGTTCGAACTCCCTGCTTTCTTACATTAGCCTTCCTGACAATCCCGCCATTTTCGCGCCATGCAGGCGTTGGTGCTATCGATCTAGCATAGGCACAGATTCACCCATCCCTTACCTGCGTTCTCTCGGGCACGTTTCATGTGGATCGTCAACGTTGCGCTTAAGCGGCCATACACGTTCATCGTGATGGCCATTCTGATCTTGCTGGCGACGCCTTTTGTGCTGTTGACCACGCCGGTCGACGTACTGCCTGAAATCAATATTCCGGTGGTCAGCATTATCTGGACCTATACGGGCTTGTCGGCTCAGGACATGGCCAACCGCATCACCTCGGTCAACGAGCGCAGTCTGACCACCACGGTCAACGACATCGAGCACATTGAATCGCAGTCGCTCGCGGGCATTACGATTCTGAAGGTGTTTTTGCAGCCGACGGCGAATATCCAGACCGCGATCGCGCAGACGGTGGCGGTCGAACAGGCGCAGCTCAAGCAGATGCCGCCCGGCGCCACGCCGCCGCTCGTGATCAGCTACTCGGCCTCCAGTATCCCGGTGATCCAGCTCGGCCTGTCGAGCCCGAAGCTCTCCGAGCAGGCGCTCAACGACACGGCGTTGAACTTCCTGCGTCCGCAACTCGTGACGATACCGGGCGCGGCCGTGCCGTACCCCTACGGCGGCAAATCGCGGCTGATCTCGGTCGACCTGGACACGCGCGCGTTGCTTGCAAAAGGCTTGACGCCCTCCGACGTGGTGAGCGCGTTCAATGCGCAAAACCTGATTTTGCCGACCGGCACGGCGAAGATCGGACCGAAGGAATACACGATCAACATGAACGGCTCGCCCGCCACGGTGGAAGGGCTCAACGATATTCCGGTGCGCACGCTCAATGGCGCCACGACGTATCTGCGTGAAGTCGCCCACGTGCGCGACGGTTTCTCGCCGCAGACCAATATCGTGCGGCAGGACGGCCATCGGGGCGTACTGATGTCGGTGCTCAAGAACGGCAGCGTGTCGACGCTCTCGATCGTCGACACGCTGCGCGGCCTGCTGCCGGGCGCGCAAGCGGCGCTGCCGCCAGACCTGAAGATCACCCCGTTATTCGATCAGTCCGTGTTCGTGAAGGCAGCCGTGCAGGGCGTGGTGCGCGAGGCGCTGGTCGCCGCCGCGCTGACCGCCGCAATGATTCTGCTGTTTCTCGGCAACTGGCGCAGCACCTGCATCATCGCCATTTCGATTCCGCTGTCGATCCTGTCGTCGCTGATCGCGCTGCACGCGCTCGGCCAGACCATCAACATCATGACGCTCGGCGGTCTCTCGCGGTCGGGATTCTGGTGGACGATGCCACGGTGACGATCGAGAACATCGAGCGGCATCTGCACATGGGCACGAATCTGCACGATGCGATTCTCGACGGCGCGGGTGAAATTGCGATTCCGGCGCTGGTGTCCACACTGTGTATCTGTATCGTGTTCGTGCCGATGTTCTTCCTGACCGGCGTGGCGCGCTACCTGTTCGTGCCGCTCGCCGAAGCCGTGGTGTTCGCGATGCTCGCGTCGTACGTTCTGTCGCGTACGCTGGTGCCGACGTTGGCGATGCTGTTGATGGGCCACGCACACAAGCCGAAAGAGAGGGCGCGAAGCCGAATCTGTTCATGCGTCTTTACCACCGCTTCGATCGTGGGTTCGAGCGCATGCGCGCCGGCTACATCATGATTCTCAGCAGCGTGCTGGTGCGCCGGGGCAGGTTCGGCAGCCTGTTCCTCGGTTTTTGCGTCGTGTCGATGGGCTTGATTGTCGTGCTCGGCGAAGACTTCTTCCCAAGTGTGGACGCCGGCGATATCCGCCTGCATATGCGCGCGCCGACCGGCACCCGCATCGAGGAAACCGCGCGTCTGGCCGACCAGGTCGAAAACGTGATCCGCGAGGTGGTGCCCGCGAACGAACTCGGCACGATTCTCGACAACCTCGGTTTGCCCTATAGCGGCATCAACCTCTCCTATAGCAATGCGGGCACGATCGGTACGCTCGACGGTGAGATTCAGGTGGCGCTCAAAGAAGACCACAAGCCGTCGCAACTCTACATGGACAAAACTGCGCGCGATCCTGCCGCAGCGGTTTCCGGGCGTCGAGTTCTTCTTTCAGCCGGCCGATATCGTCACGCAGATACTCAACTTCGGCTTGCCCGCCGCCGTGGACGTGCAGATTTCCGGGGCGAATCAGGAGGGCAACTTCGACGTCGCGCGCAAGCTGCTGAAACAGGTGCGCCTGATTCCCGGCACCGTGGATACGCACATCCAGCAGAAACTGGATGAGCCCGCAATCAACCTGCAGATGGATCGCACGCGGTTGCAGCAACTCAATCTGAGCGCGAGCAACGTGGCGCAAAACGTGCTCATTTCCCTGTCGGGCAGTTCGCAGACCTCGCCGGGTTTCTGGTTCAACAACAGGAACGGCGTGGAATACAGCGTGGCCGTGCAAACGCCGCAGTATCAGGTGTCGTCGATCGATGAACTGTTGCGCACGCCGGTATCGGGGTCGGCCAATGGCCCCACGCAATTGCTCGGCAATCTCGTGCGGGTCTCGCCGCAAACCCAGTTCGCGGAAGTCACGCACTACAACATCAGGCCGGTGATCGATCTGTACGTGAGCGTCGAGAAGCGCGATCTGGGCAGCGTGGCGAATCAGGTCGACAAGCTCGTGAACGACATGCGCGCGTCGCTGCCGCGCGGCAGCCAGATCACCGTGCGCGGCCAGGTGCAGACCATGCGCAGTTCGTTCTTCGGGCTGGGTATCGGCGTGGCGATGGCGATCGTGCTGGTGTACCTGTTGATCGTGGTGAATTTCCAGTCGTGGGTCGATCCGCTGATTATCGTCAGCGCGTTGCCCGCGGCGCTCGCGGGCATTGTGTGGATGCTGTTCCTGACGGGCACGCATCTGAGCGTGCCGGCCCTGACCGGCGCGATCATGACGATGGGCGTGGCCACCGCCAACAGCATTCTGATGGTGGCGTTCGCGCGCCAGCGGCTCTCCGCCGGCGCGCCGCCTTTGACGGCCGCGCTCGAAGCCGGTGCGAGCCGGATCAGGCCGGTGCTGATGACCGCCTTCGCGATGATCATCGGCATGATTCCCCATGGCGCTCGGTCTTGGCGAAGGCGCCGAGCAGAACGCGCCGCTCGGCCGCGCGGTGATCGGCGGATTGCTGTTTGCCACGGTGTCCACGCTGTTCTTCGTGCCGCTCGTGTTCGCGGCCATTCACACCCGCCTCGCACGGCGCCACCGCGACGACGGTGACGCTGGCGACGCGAATCACACGGGTTCCCACGGCGATGACGGCCACGACGGCCCCGCGCCGGACCACGGCGGCGCCGGCAGGCCCGCGTAAAGTCAATTGACGGCTGACTGAGATGGCTGACTGAGATGACCGAAAAAACTCATCCATCGCTAGCGATTCCCTCGCGAGAGACCGAAGGCGGCCACGCCTTGCCGCCGCGCCACCGCGAATGGAAGCGCGCGAGGATCGCCGTCTGCATCGTGCTGGTGCTGCTCGCGCTCGGAGCGTTGCGCACCGTGATCGCGAACATGATGCAGAACCGTTCGGTGGCGCAGACAACGAAGCAGAACGCCACGCAGTACGTGAACGTGGTGAGCCCGACACAGGCCGAAGGCGGCGGCAATACCTTGCTGCCGGGCACGCTGCGCGGCTACGTCGAATCGCCGATCTATGCGCGCTCCACGGGTTATCTGCTGCACTGGTACGCCGATATCGGCACGCGCGTGAAGCAGGGCCAACTGCTTGCCGACCTGGATACGCCGGAAATCGATCAGGAACTCGCGCAGGCTCTGGCGCAGCGTCAGCAGACCAGTTCGAGCCTCGGTCTCGCCAAAAGCTCGCTGGAGCGGTGGCAGCAATTGCGTCAGCGCGATGCGGTCTCGCAACAGGAGCTCGACGAACGGCAGAGCACGTACACGCAGGACGTGGCCAACCTCGCCGCCGCCGATGCCAACGTCAAGCGCCTGCAGCAGCTCGAATCGTTCAAGCGCATCGTCGCGCCGTTCGCGGGCGTGGTGACGCAGCGCAATGTGGATGTCGGCGACCTGATCGACGCGGGCAGCGGCACGAGCCGCGCGCTGTTCGCGCTCGCGCAGTCGGACCCGCTGCGCGTCTACGTGCAATTGCCGCAGGCGTATGCGCAGAACGTGTCGGTCGGACAGAACGTGGTGGTGACGCAGGCGGAACTGCCGGGTCAGCAATTCCACGGCACGATCACGCACATTTCCGGCGCGATCGACGTGCCCACCCGTTCGCTGCAGATCGAAGTGACGCTGCCGAATCCGGACGACAGGCTGCGCCCGGGGGCCTACGTGCAGGTCGCGGTGCCGGCCGTCGCGCACGCGCAATTGATGGTGCCGGGCAACGCGCTGCTGTTTCGCGCCGAAGGCCCGCGCGTCGCGGTGGTCGATGCGAACGGCAACGTGCAGTTGCATAAGATCGTGATCGCGCGGGATCTCGGCCAGTCGCTCGAAATTGAAAGCGGAATCGAGGCCAGCGACAAGGTCATCATCAACCCGAGCGATTCGATCGCGGACGGCGACCACGTGCAGATCCAGCCGCAGACCAACGGCAAGGGGGCGTCGTGAAGCACGCGGCCACCTGGCGTGCGATCACCTCGCTCGCGGGCGTGGCGCTGCTCGCCGCGTGCACGGTAGGGCCCGACTATCAGCGGCCGCAGGCCGAGGTGCCGCCCAGCTGGCAAACCGACTCGTACTGGCGCGTGGCCGTGCCCTCCCGTGCACCGATGTCGCCGGACTGGTGGAGCGCGTTCGGCGATCCGGCGCTCGCGACGCTGGAAACCCAGGCGCTCGCGCAGAATCAGACGCTGGCTGCGGCCAGCGCGCACTATGAGCAGGCCAAAGCGACGCTGGCGAACACCCGCGCGCAGCAGATTCCCGAAGTCGATCTCGCGGCGCAGGCGTCGCGCTTCCGGATTTCGCAGAATCGTCCGCTGACCAATTACGGCACGCCCACCATGTCGACGGTACAGAACAGCGTGCAGCTCGGGCCCACCATCAACTACGACACCGATCTATTCGGCCGGATACGGCGTGAGGTGGAAGGCTCCGCGGCTTCGGCGCAGCAATCGGCGGACGACCTCGCCAACGCGCGCCTCGTTCTCACTACCGACCTCGCCACCGCCTATTTCTCGCTGCGCGAACTCGACGCCGAAATCGACGTGCTGAATCAGTCGGTGATACTGCAGCAGAAGGCGCTCGACTACGTCACGACGGAGCATGATCTCGGTTCAGTGTCGGGACTCGACGTGCTGCAACAGAAGTCGCTGCTCGACTCGACACGTGTGCAGGCGCAACTGCTTCTGAATCAGCGCGCGCAGTTCGAACATGCGATTGCCGCGCTCGTCGGCGTGCCCGCGCCGCAGTTTTCCATTGCGCCCAAGGTAGTCGACGCCCAGGTGCCGGCGATTGCGCTCGGCGTGCCCAGCGACGTGCTGCAACGGCGCCCGGATATCGCCTCGGCGGAGCGCGCGATGGCCGCGGCGAACGCGCAAATCGGCGTGGCGAGGGCAGCGTTTTTCCCGAGTCTGACGCTGACGCCGGGTATCGGCTGGGAAAGCACGCAGTTCGCGAGCCTGCTGAGCGCCCCCACGCTGATGTGGACGCTCGGCGCGGCGGTCGGCCAGGTGCTGTTCGACGGCGGCCGCCGCGCGGCCAACGTGCAGTTCGCAAGCGAAGGCTACAAGGCCACCGAGGCGACCTATCGGCAGACGGTGCTTACCGCGTTCCAGCAGGTGCAGGACGGCATTACCGGACTATCGGTGCTGGACGGTGCGGCGAGGCAGTCGCGCGAAGCCGTCGCCGACGCGCAGCATCTGCTCGCGCTCGCCAATGACCGCTATTCGGGCGGCCTCGTCGCGTACCTCGATGTCATTACCGCGCAGCAGTCGCTGCTGACCAGCGAGCGCCAGGACGTGCAGATTCACGGCCAGCAGATGACGCTGTCGGTATTGCTCGTGAAGGCGCTCGGCGGCGGGTGGGACGCCGGCACGGACAGCCCGGATATGCACAAGGACGCGCCGAAGAATACGGCGAAAAGCGTGCAGCCGGACGACACGAAGGAGGCCATGGCTCCCGCGCGGTGAGCCGGCGGATCATGGGCAGCGGGGGCGCAAATGAAATGCGGGGCGTTTCGTATAATGCACACACAAGGGGACGCGCATGAAATTGCTGATTGTTGAAGACGAGCACAAGGTGGTGGACTATCTGCGCTCCGGTTTGACAGAGCAGGGCTGGGTCGTCGACGTCGCGCTGGACGGCGAGGAAGGCATGCACTTGGCCACCGAATTCGATTACGACGTGATCGTCCTCGACGTGATGCTGCCCAAACGCGACGGCTTCAGCGTGCTGAAGGCGCTGCGCATGCGCAAATCGACGCCGGTCATCATGCTCACCGCGCGCGATCATGTGAACGACCGCGTGCGCGGCCTGCGCGAAGGCGCCGACGACTACCTCACCAAACCCTTTTCGTTTCTCGAACTGGTCGAGCGGTTGCACGCTCTGGCGCGCCGCACCCGTTCCCAGGAATCGACGCTGATTTCCGTCGGCGATCTGTTCGTCGACCTGATCGGGCGGCGCGCGACCCGCGACGGCGTGCGCCTGGATCTGACCGCCAAGGAATTTCAGTTGCTCAGCGTGCTGGCGCGCCGGCAGGGCGATATTCTCTCGAAGACCGCGATTACCGAACTCGTGTGGGACGTCAATTTCGACAGTCATACCAACGTGGTCGAGACCGCGATCAAACGATTGCGCGCCAAACTCGACGGCCCGTTTCCCTCCAAGCTGCTGCACACCGTGCGCGGCATGGGTTACGTGCTCGAAGTGCGCGAGGAGGCGGAGCCGTCATGAACCGTTCGATCGCCCGGCGCCTCGCGCTGATGTTCGCGTTGGTCGCGCTGTTCGTGTTCACGCTGGTCGGCACGGGGCTCTTCCTGGTGCTGCGCACGCAACTCGAACACCATCTGCGCGAGTCGCTCGACGATCGCACGCAGATCGCGCGCATCATCGTCTATCACGCGGTGACGCCGGAAAAATGGCGCATGGCGCGCGAAAAGCTCACCGACATGACGCCGCGCGACGGCAGCACGATGTATGCGGTGTCGAGCGCCGATCCGTATTTCCATTACGGCAAGCTGGTCGACGGTGCGGTGGCGACGAGCTGGCCGGGCGGTTATACGCGCGTGACGCCCGCCGGCGGCGGCCAGGACATGCTCACCTCGACGGTGACGATCCCGGCTTATGGCGCGCGTCCGCCGGTGCAATTGCAGGTGGCCGCGAGTTATTCGCCCAACGTGCGCACCATGCGCGTGTTCGGCTCGGCGCTCGCCGCGCTGTCGGCACTCGGCAGTCTCGCTGTCCTGTTGCTCAGCTACTCGGTCACGCGGCTCGGCCTCGCGCCGCTCACGCGCCTCACGCGCGACGCTTCCGCCGTGAGTCCGAATAACCGCTCGCAGCGTCTGAACACGGCCTCGCTGCCGCTCGAACTCAACGACCTGGCGAATTCCTTCAACGGTGCGCTCGAACGGCTGGACGGCGCCTATGGCCGGCTCGAATCGTTCAATGCGGACGTGGCCCATGAACTGCGCACGCCGGTCACGATTCTGATTGGCCAGACGGAAGTGGCCTTGACACGCAATCGCTCGGTCGACGATCTGCGCCATACGCTGCAATCGAACCTCGAAGAGTTCGAACGCATGCGGGCGATCATCAACGACATGCTGTTCCTCGCGCGTGCGGACCAGGGCGAGCGGGCAACCGGCCTCGTCGAAGTGTCGCTCGCCGCGGAAGTCGCGCATACGCTGGAGTTTCTGGAGATTCCGCTGGAAGAAGCGCGAGTCCATGCGCAGTTGCGCGGTGACGCCGTGGCGCGCGTGAACCGCTCGCTGTTCGGCCGCGCCTGTGCGAATCTGTTGATGAACGCCATCCAGCATTGCGAACCGGGTGCGCAGATCAATGTGACGATCGTGAGTGAGGAGGATCAGGTGCGCGTCGCGGTGGCCAACCCCGGTGCGCCGATTTCGCCGGACGTGCTCGAACATCTGTTCGACCGGTTTTATCGCGCGGAAGTCTCGCGCACCAATAGCCGCGAAAACCACGGGCTGGGTCTGGCGATCGTGAAGGCGATTGCGGAGATGCATCGCGGGACGGTGTCGGCGCAGAGCGCGCACGGCATCAACACCTTTGCGTTCTCGGTCGCGGCGTTGCCGACGGACGCCGGCATGCGGGCGGGGCGCGTGAGCGCAACCGCACCGGCTCAGGTGGCGGATTATTCGTCGCTGGCGAAGGGCAAGTCGGCCTGAACCGGCAGCCGCCTCTGCGGCGGCAGTGCGTTGGCCGGCGTCAGTGCGCTCACGCGCACGCCGAGCAGCCGCAGCTTGCGGTTCAATTCCACCCGGCGCAGGCATTCGGTCGCCGCGCGCCGGATCTCGGCGGCGTCGGCGGTCGGCGCGTCCAGCGTCAGATCGCGCGTGACGGTGCGGAAGTCGTCGTAGCGCAGTTTGATGCCCACCGTGCGCCCCACGTAGCCCTTGCGCACCAGATCTTCCGCGACCCGCACGCACAAGCCGGTAAACGAGCTGGACAGCGCCGGCCGGTCGTGACGCGGATGCAGATCACGCTCGAAGGTGGTCTCGCGGCTCATCGACTTGGGCTCCGATTCGACCACCACCGGCCGTTCGTCCTCGCCTTGCGCGACGTGCATGAGCCACGCCGAGTAGCTGCGCCCGAAATGGTCCTGCAACAGTCCCGCGTCCGCCGCCGCCAGATCGCCGACCGTGGCGAGACCGAGCGCGGTGAGCTTTTCCGCGGCCTTGGGGCCGATGCCGTTGACCTTGCGCACCGGCAGCGGCCAGACGCGCAGCGGCACGTCGGCCGGTGTGAGGATCGTGAGGCCGTCGGGTTTGTCGAGTTCGGAGCCGATCTTCGCGAGCAGCTTGTTCGGCGCCACGCAAATGGAGCAGGTGAGTCCGGTGGCCTGATTGACCGCCTGCTTGATGCGCGCGGCGATCTCGCGTGGCTCGCCCGGCAACCCGGTCAGGTCGATATAGATTTCGTCGATGCCGCGGTCTTCGATCTGGTCCGTGAACGTGGCGACCGCCGCCTTGAAGAGTCGCGAGTAATGGCGATACGAGTCGAAGTCGGTGGGCAGGAGGATGGCGTCCGGCGCGAGCATGGCCGCCTTCATCATGCCCATGGCCGAGAACACACCGAGTGCGCGGGCTTCGTAGGTGGACGTGGTTACCACGCCACGGCCCGCGTAGTCGCGCAGCCTCGCGAAACGGCGGGTGCCGTCTGCGAGCGTTTGCGGCACGCCGCTGCGGCCGCCGCCGATCACCACCGCCTGGCCGCGTAGTTCCGGATAGCGCAAAAGTTCGACGGACGCGTAGAACGCGTCCATGTCGAGGTGCGCGATGCGGCGGCTTGAAGAACTCATGGAATGGCGGAAACGGATGACGACAAAGGCCAAACCGTAATAGTACCTTGCTCCGTCGCGGCAAGGACCACTCAGAAGCGGTAGCTCACACCGAGCTGCAGCACCGGATAAAGCCTGTAGTGCTCCACCTTGTCGCTGATTTTTCGTTCCTGCTCGTCGATGTTCGCCTGCGTGGTGAACATCGAATAGATCGCCGGCACGTTATAGGTGGTGTGCGGACGGCCGTAGGCGACGCCAAGATCGAGCGTCAGGCCGAACCCCTTCGAGACCGGCTTGTGGCCGTAACCGATGCCGAGATACGGCATGACGCGCGGCAGCGTCACCGTGGCCGATGGCGCAGCGCCCACGGCCGGCACGTAGTCGTCGCCGATCTTGTAGTTGCCTTGCGCGTTCGGCACGGCGTGCGCGCTCAGTTCGTCTTCGTTGATCAGCGCGCCGGCCGTGACGCGAAAGCCGCTGGAGCTGAACGGGAACAGATCGAGATACAGGCCGCCTTGCAGGAGCTTGAGATGCCCGTCGTACTCGTTGTCATTGACGTTGACCGAGTGCGACAGGCCAAAGCCTTCGAGCTCCGCGTGCACGCCCGCCCATGAGGTCAGCGGCAACGCCGCCCCCACACCGGCGCCGAGCGTGCCGCCATGTACATAAATCTCCTGCGCCTGTGCCGCACCTGCCATCATCGTCGCCATAGCCGCGACCACAGCCGCATTGTTTACCAGTCTCACCGCACAGTCTCCCCGACAAGGATTATTTCCGTGCTGGCGACTTTACGGTTTAACCGTGCGGTTCAAATGAAGGAATAGCGGGTAGTTATGGCGGCTCTTCGCGCTCAAGTTTTGCGTTCCGCGGAAGACGGTATGTTTGACCTGTAAATCCTGCCGAACCGCCGATTTAAACCCGACTGACGTGAAGAATAGCCCTGTTTTAAAGGGCTATTCGGCGAATCTAACGAATCCGGCCGCTTCGATAATGATCTCCGCAGAAGGCCCGTTCGCCACGCACACGGCACTCGAAAAACGGGTCTATTCGTCTGACTAAAGGAGCGCGTTGCGCTTCGTCTTGCGCGTGTCGTGATGGTGTGCGCGACCGGCTTTCTGAATCTGGAGCAATTATGTTTTCGTCTCAAACGCCGCGCTCGTGCGGCGCCGCAGTCGTTGTGGCCGCAACGGTCTTGTTGAGCGCGTGCGGCGGTTCGGGCGGCGGCAGCGCCAGCACCAGCAGCAACGTGTTGAAATTGTCTTCGGCGGTGCAAAGCGAGCACGTCGCCCGTTATGCCGGCGCGTTCGGCATGCTGTCGGGGCCGGGCGTCGCGGTGATCTATACCTCGGTGGTGCAGTCGCTGGTGAGCGGTGTCACGGCCGGCACGCCGGATAGCACGACCGCCTGCCCGGTGGGCGGTTCGATCAGCGTGGCCACGCAGAGTGCCGGCGCAAGCGGGTTGCAAGGCGGCGAAACCGCGACCGTCAGCTTCAATCAATGTGTGGGGCAGGTGAAGGCGCCGGGCGTATCGACCAGCGCCTCCGTGACGGGCACGGTGAGCGTGCAGATTCAGAGCTCGCGGGGCGTGGTGGGCAATGCGTCGAACGACTGGTCGTACAGCGCTGTTGAAACCGCGAATGCGTTGACGCTGACCGCCGGGAGCAGCACGACCGTGGTGAACGGCACTGTCAGCTTCACGATGAGCTATGACGCGAAGACAGGCGTGACCACCACCACCGCCAGCGCGCCGACGGTCACGCTCGACCGTTCACAGCCGGCGGGCTCGGGCCAGATCAGCGGCACCATCACGATCACGTCGCTGACGTACTCACGCGTGCACGGCACGGATCCGGTCACCGACACCCTTGCCACGAGCGGCAACATCAATGTGAATGTGGCTGACGCGGTGATCGCTTTCAGCGTCGCGACGCCGACGCCGGTCACGATCAGCGGCGGCAACGTGCAGGCCGGCGTCATCCAGCTGTCGACGAGCGATACCGTCGAGACCATCACGCCGAAAGACGCGTCGACGGTCGGCATTACGGTGACATCGAACGGTCAGACGGGGACTTACACGGAAAGTGTGGATACGTTCCGCTCGCTCGTGAGCGGCTGAGCGAGGGGAACCGGCAGGCGCCGGCAGGAGGGAGCGGGTTGCGGCAACGTGCCGGTCCAAAGACCGCGTGCCGCAACCGCCTGACGCCGGCGTGAAAGGCGGGCGCTTACTGCTTGATGCCTTCGGCCTGAATGTGCAGCGTGGTCTGCATCTTGAAGCCGTAGGCCTTGCCGAAGTCGACGCCGAAGTCGTCGCGATTGAACGTCGCGGTCGATTCGGTGCCGCACACTTCACGCTTGAGCATCGGGTTGACAAAGCACTTGAACGACTCGATCTTCAGATTGACCGGCTTGGTGACGCCGTGCATGGTCAGCGTGCCGATCACTTCCACCGGCTTGTCGCCGTCGAAGCGGATCTGCGTGCCCTTGTAGGTGGCGGTCGGATACTTGGTGGCGTCGAAGAACTTGTCCGTGACCAGTTCCGCGTCGAGCTTGTCGTTGCCGATATCCACCGAGCTCATGTCGATCGTTACGTCGACCGTGCCGGTCTTCGCCGCGCGATCCAGCACCACGGTGCCGCTGCTCTTCTTGAACTTGCCGCGCCAGATCGACACGCCGCCGAAGTGATCGGTCTCGAAGCTCGGGTAGGTGTGCGTCGGGTCGAGCTGGTATGTGTCCGCTGCCATGGCGTTAAAGGACAATGCGGCGGCCAGCGCGCCCGCGGCGAGCAAAAGTTGTTTCTTCAAGGTGTTCTCCAGGTTTCAGAAAGTGTTGCGACGCTTCGGTGTGGGTTATTTCTTCGAAGCGACAAGGTGAAATTTGATGATCACTTCGTCCGCGACCACGGACGTGTCTTTCCATTCGCCGGTGCCGACATCGAATTGCGAGCGCTTGATCGGCAACGCGCCGTCGAAGGTTTGCGCGGCGCCCTGGCTCGCGATCGTGACGGGCACCACGACGGTTTGCGACTTGCCCTTGATGGTGAGCTTGCCGGTAATTCTGTATTGGTTGCCGCCCGCCGGCGCGATCGCGCTGGAGACGAAGGTGGCGGCCGGGTAGGCGGCGCTGTCGAACCATTCCTTGCCTTGGGCCTGCTTGTTGTAGTCGTCGGCGCCGAGGTCGTAGCTGCCCGTGTCGATCGAGACATTGGCGCTGCCGGCGGTCGGCCTGGCCGGATCGAAGTTCAGCTGCGCCGAAAACTTCCTGAACTTGCCGTCGACGGGCACGTTCATCTGCCGGGTGGTGGCAATGACCGTGCTCTTGCCCGTATCGACATCGGCGTGCGCGAGGCTTGCGCCGAGCAGCGAGAAGGCCGCGATGCCGGAGAGCGCGACACGGTGAGCGGAGAGATAAAAGTTTGATTTCATGGTGGTACGCATCCTATCGAACCCGCGTGCGTTGATTGCGCACCGCTGGGAATTTGATTGCCAACAGGCCGTTGCCAATCGCCTGCTGTCCGTCTGCTATCCATTCGTAACCCACGCGTGACCCCCGCGTGACGCGTTCTACTTGAGGAACGGGATCATCCGCGCGAGCAGTCCGTCACGGTCGAGAAACTGATGCTTGAGCGCCGCCGCCACATGCATTGCAACGAGTGCGAGCAACGTGTAGTTGAGCAGTACGTGGACCGTGCGCAGGCTGGCCTTGAGCGCCTGATCCGGGCCGATGAGAGTGGGCAGCGGCACGATGCCGAGATACACCACCTGAATGCCGGCGGCGGAACTATAGAAGTAGCCCGACAGCGGAATCGCCAGCATCAGCACGTATAGCACGGCGTGCACGAGATGGGCGGCGGCCTTCTGCCACACGGGCGTGGCGCTGTCGAGCGCCGGCGCGCGGTGGGTGGCGCGCCACAGCACGCGGGCCACGGCGAGCACGAACACGGTCACGCCGATCCACTTGTGCCACGAGAAATACTTCAGCTTGGTGGGCGTGAAGCCGGGAATGTCGGTCATGATCCAGCCGATATAGAAGCCGCAGATCATCAATGCCGCGATCAGCCAGTGCAAGGCAATGGCGGCGCCGTGGTAGCGGTCTGGTTGGGCAGGGCTGGATGTCATTGTTTCGCGCTCGTGGGTCGTCGGCCATTGCCGACGAATGCAGATGAAGAGCGGATGGTAGGGATGCCAATGAAAACTGAATAGGCATGCAGAAGAGAACACATTGTTGTATCCGTGACGCTAATGTCGCCGGAATGAAGGCGCAGGGGCCGCCGCAACGGGCCGCGAGGCCTTGCGCTGTGGTAATTTGCCGGCTGGACCGCGAAAAGAGTCAAGACCAATGAATAGAATCGAGAACAACCACTTCACGCTCGGTGCGGATTTTCTGCGGCATGACACCGCGCCTGCCGCAGCCGGGGTGGAAGGCTACATGGAGCACGATGCGGCCGTCTACCGCACGCTGCTCGAATCGACCAAAGCCATTCCCTGGAAGATCGACTGGGCGACCATGGAGTTCGCCTATATCGGTCCGCAGATCGAAACCCTGCTCGGCTGGGCGCCGTCGAGCTGGAAAACCGTGCAGGACTGGGCGGCGCGCATGCATCCGGACGACCGCGAGAAGGTGGTCGAATTCTGTGTCGCGCAGTCGAAGGCGGGCACTGATCACGAAGCGGACTATCGCGCCTTGACGAGCCGGGGCGAATACGTCTGGCTGCGCGACGTGGTGCATGTGGTGCGTGATGCGCAGGGCGAGGTGGAATCGCTGGTCGGTTTCATGTTCGATATCAGCGAGCGCAAGAAGACCGAGGAGAAACTGGCCGCGCTGCAACGGGAACTCGAGGCGCTGTCGTTCAGGGACGGGCTGACGGGCGTCGGCAATCGCCGCGCGTTCGACGCCACGCTGAAACGGGAGTGGAGCGCGGCCTTGCGCCATGCGGCGCCGCTCTCGTTGATCATGGTCGATATCGACTTCTTCAAGTCCTACAACGACTACTACGGGCACGTGCAGGGCGACGCGTGCCTGAAGCGGGTGGCCAGCGTGCTGAGCGGCGCGGTGCGGCCAGGCGACTTCGTCGGCCGGTTCGGCGGGGAAGAGTTCGTGCTGATCCTGCCGAACACCGGCGCGGACGCTGCCCGCCAGGTCGCAGAGCGTTGCCGCGACCGGATTTCGGCCGAGGAGATCGCGCATGAGCGCTCGCCGTTCCGGCAGACGCTCACCGCCAGCTTCGGCGTCGGAACGACCATCCCGGCCGGGTCGGACGATCCGGTGGCTTTCGTCAACCTGGTGGATACGCAGTTGTACAGCGCGAAGGACAACGGGCGCGACTGCATTGCGGCAGTGAACCGGGCGGGTTGAAGGATGAAACCTGGACAAAGGCGTAGCCGCGGGCGCGCAACTTGCTAAAGTGAGCGCCGGCGGCCGCCGGCTCGAGTTGCGGCCGCGAGGCGAGGCCGGAACCCCGTGCTCGCTCATCATCAAAAATCCAGGGCTTATGTTGTGAATTCCATTTTTCTGTCTTGGGGTATTGCCGCCGTCGCCACGGCGGGCGTCATTACCCGGCCGTTCAAGTGGCCCGAGGCTGTCTGGGCCGTGGCCGGCGCATTGCTGCTGGTGTCGCTCGGGCTCTTGCCCGTGCATCTGGCGATCGAGGCCATCGGCAAGGGGACCGACGTCTATCTGTTCCTCTTCGGCATGATGCTGTTGTCGGAAGTGGGCCGCCGCGAAGGCCTGTTCGACTGGGTCGCCGTGCTCGCGGTCAACCACGCCCAGGGCTCGCCGCGCAAGCTGTTCCTGCTCGTCTATCTGGTCGGCGTGGTGATCACCGCCTTTCTGTCGAACGACGCCACCGCCGTCGTCCTCACGCCGGCCGTGTTCGCCGCCGCCAAAAAAGCGAAGACCGATCCGCTGCCGCTGCTGTTCGTCTGCGCGTTCATTGCCAATGCGGCGAGCTTCGTGCTGCCGATCTCGAACCCGGCCAACATCGTGCTGTACGGCAACCACACGCCGGCGCTCGGGGCCTGGCTGCTGCGCTTCACGCTGCCGTCGCTGCTGTCGATCATCGCAACCTACGTGATGCTGCGCTGGACCCAGCGCGACGCGCTTGCCGGTATCTGCGAGGCGAATCTCGAGCCGCTCGAACTGTCGTCGAGCGGGCGCGTGGCGCTCGCGGGCATCGCGGTGACGGCTGCCGTGCTGCTGACGGTCTCCGCATTCGACATCGCGCTTGGCCTGCCCACCGCGATACTCGGCGCGCTGACCGCGCTGATCGTGCTGATTCTGGAGCGCAAATCGCCGCTGCCGATGATCCGCGAGATTTCATGGAGCGTGCTGCCGCTCGTCGCCGCGCTATTCGTGCTGGTCGAAATGCTCGATCACACCGGCGTCATCACGGCGCTGGCGCAGCTGGCGCAGCGCGCCGCGCGGCATGACGAGCTGGCCGCGGCAGGCTGGGCCGGCGGCATCATCGCGATTGGCAGCAACCTGATGAACAACCTGCCGGCCGGTTTGATCGCGAGTTCGACCGTGATGCAGGCTCACAGTCCTGAACGGGTGATCGACGCATTGCTGATCGGCGTGGATCTGGGGCCGAACCTGTCGATTACCGGTTCGCTGGCCACGATCCTCTGGCTCAGCGCGATCCGCCGCGAGGGCGAAGACGTGAGCTTCATGAAGTTTCTGAAGGTGGGGGCGCTGGTGATGCTGCCGGCGCTCGTGCTCGCCCTGGGCGCGCGGATGCTGACCGGTTGAAGAAACGAACAGGGTCTTGGAACGCGGCGGCACCGGCTTGACGCCGCTGCGTCATGGCCGCGTGCCGGTGGGGCGCAGCGGCGCTTTGGCGCGCGGCGCCTCTTCCGCTTCCTTCAGCAGACGCAGCATGTCCGCGAGCCGTGCCACGCGTTCGCGCTGTGTCGGCATCAAACATGGCCTTGCCAGACCATGCAGGCGACTCTGCCAATAGGACAGCGGAATACGATCGTTGTTGGAGATCACCGCGAATACGCGTTCAAGGTGGGCGATTTCCCTGTCTATTTCCTGATGGTTCATCGGAAGATTTCCAATAGGTGGCGGCCTGTTCGGGGCCGGTGAGGCGCCCGCTCGCGAGTCCATTCGTTGGACGGAATTGTCCAACGAATGGACACGTCTCGCCTGTGAACAACGTCCAGCAATGCTCGTTCCACATTCGTCGGGACTGAATCTCACCGCGCCTGCCTGACTCGATGACCGCGACCCGGGCTGCTTTATTCCCGGCGGCGCGACATTCCTCACAACAACGGGAATTTCCCAGGCATTCCTCGCAACCGCATGTCCTATGCTGGTTTCACAGCCTTTCAGGGCGGTCTGCCCGGCGGCGCGGGCTGCGGGCGGGCGAAACTCGTGACATAAGTCGACATGATTCTGACGTTGCCTTGCGGCGGCGCTTGCCCAAGAATTCGGCCTGTCATCGAAACGGATCGCGGCAAAAGGCAGGCGACGCAAGGTGGCTCAATCGAAGGAGTCAGTCATGAAGAAGTTGATCGCCAGCGTGCTGCTGTGCTGCGCCTCCACCGTCGCGTTCGCGCAGGCCGCGGCGCCCCAAGGCGGCAACCCGCAGCGCATGGAGCGCATGGTGCAGCAGCTGCAAACGCGCTTTGCGAATGCCAATACCACGCACGACGGCAAGCTCACCAAAGATCAGGCCGCCGCGGGCATGCCGATGCTGGCCAGACATTTCGACGAGATCGATACGCAGAAGGCGGGCTATATCACGCTGCCGCAGATCGAGGCATTCATGCAGGAACGCGGGGCAGCGCACTGAGCCGGGTGGGGATTGGCGGGACCGTAGAGCCGTGGCGCGGCGCGGGGTGCACCGCCCGCCGGCGCGCGCGCCGTCCTGCCGGTCCATCCGCCGTCCTGTGAAACCAATAAGAAACGCGCGATGAAATCTGCCCTGTCCCGCCAGCTTCGCATCGTCAGCGCGTCGATCCTCGTATCGATCAGCGCGGCGCTCGGCGGCTGCGCGAGCGTCGGCCCCGATTTCAAGGAGCCGCAGGCGACGCTCGAAAACCAGTGGCTCGAGAGTTTGCCCGGCAACGCGCAGGCCACGCCCGCCGCGCAAGCGGCCTGGTGGACCGCGTTCAACGATCCCGTGCTCACCGCGCTGGAGCAGCGCGCTTATGAGCGCAACCTGTCGCTGCAAGTGGCCGGGCTGCATATCTTCAAGGCGCGCGCGCAACTCGCGATCAGTGCGGAAAACCTGCTGCCGCAGTCGGGCAGCGTGTCCGTGGGCGCCGACCATATCAACACGAGCGGCGTCGGCCCGCTTCCGCCGACCCATCTTTGGGCCGAGCATCTGCGCGTGAACGCCGGATGGGAAATCGATTTCTGGGGCAAATACCGGCGGCAGATCGAATCGGACCGCGCGCAACTGCGTGTGTCGGAAGCGGCCTATGACAACGCGCTGGTGTCGCTGTTCGGCGACGTTGCCAATGCCTACATCGATCTGCGCGCGCTCGACCAACGCATTGTCGTCGCCCGGCAGAATCTGAAGTCGGTCCAGCAGAGCCTTGCGCTCACCCAGGCGCGCTACAAACACGGCGCGTCGAGCCAGCTCGATGTGGAGCAGGCCGCCACGCTGGTGGCGGAAACCGAGGCGCAGATTCCGCCGCTCATCAAGGCGCGCGCGCAGGACCGCGACACGCTTGCCGTGCTGCTCGCCGATCCGCCCGACGCCGTCGACGCGCAACTGAAGGGCAGCAACGCGATCCCCGTGCCGCCGACGCAGATCGATGTCGGGATTCCCGCCGATCTGCTGCGGCGCCGGCCCGACGTGCGCCAGGCCGCGCTCAACGCGGCGGCGCAATCGGCGCTGATCGGCGCGGCCAGGGCGAAGCTGTATCCGTCCCTGTCGCTGACCGGATTGTTCGGCCTGTCGTCCGGCGAACAGCACGGTATCGGGCTGACGCAATGGGGCAGCAAGACCATCGGACTCTTTTCCGCCGGCATCACTTTGCCGATCCTCGATCGCGGCCAGCTGAAAAACGCCGTGCGCATTCAGGACGCGACCTTTCAGGAGGCCGTGCTCGACTATCAGAACACGGTGCTGCAGGCGCAGAAAGAAGTGGAAGACGCGATTGCCGGACTGCGCACCACGCTCGACGCGCTGGCCGCGTCGGCGCGTGCCTCGGACGCCTCGCAGCGCGCGCTGCGGCTCGCCAACGCGCAGTATCGCTCGGGCTCGGTGACCTACGACACCGTGCTCGACGCATCGCGCTCCGTGTTACGCGACGGCGATTCGCTGGCGCAAAACCAGGGACTCGCGGCGATCGCCGCGGTGTCGCTGTATCGCGCGCTCGGCGGCGGCTGGGAGGTCGCGCAAGGCCAGCAGGTGGTGAGCGAACAGATCGCCGAACAGATGGCGCAGCGCACGGATTGGGGGCGCCTGTTGAATCCGCCGGCGAATTCCGCGCTGGCGCGCGCGAGCGGGGGCCAGCCTGAGGATGGGAAATAGGAACATGGCACAGAAGAGCCGCGCACATAAGACCTGTGCATTCAGAAGCCGGATAGCGGAGCGTCTCGCGGTCGCGATTTGCGTGGCCCTCGGCGCGGCGCTGGCCGCTTGCCACGACGGCAACGCGCCGGCCGCGCAGACTGCCCCTTTGCCGCAAGTGAGCGTGACGCGGCCGCAACCGCGCGAGGTGCGCGAGCAGCTCGACCTGAGCGGCACCGTCGCGCCTTCGGCGACCGTCACGCTGGTGGCGCGCGTGCAAGGCGTGCTGAAGGAAATCGGTTTCCGCGACGGCGCTTACGTCAAGCAAGGGCAAGTGCTGTTCCGCATCGAGCCGGACGCCTACCGCGCGCAGCTCGTCTACGACGAGGCCGCGCTCGTCAACGCGGACCAGGAGTTGACGCGTCAGAAAGAGCTCACGTCCGATAACGCGACCTCCGAGTCGTCGCTGCAAAAAGCGCAGACCACCCGCGATCAGGCGCTTGCCAAACGCGACATGTCGCGCATCAATCTCGGCTACACGGAGATTCGCGCGCCGTTCTCCGGGCGGATCGGCGCGCGCTCGTTCGACGTCGGCAACCTGGTGGGCGCGTCCGATTCCAGCAAGCTGGCCACGCTGGATCGCATCCAGCCGGTGTACGTGAATTTCACGCTGAACGAACGCGACGCGAACCGCATCGGGCTATTCACCCGGCCGCCGCGCACGGTGCGCGTAAACGTGCTCGGCGCGCCGGCCGGGCAGGGCGAAGACGCGGCGCTCGAATTCGTCGATACGCGGGTCGATCCCGGCAGTGGCGCGATCAGGCTGCGAGCGGACATCGCCAATCCGGACGCGCATCTGATTCCGGGCATGTCGGTCGAGGTGCACATTCCCGCCGGCGCGCCGCAGTATGCGCTGCTGGTGCCCGATACCGCGCTGCTGCGCGAGCAGGCCGGCGCGTTCGTGCTGATCGTAAACGGCGCGAACGTGATCGAGAAGCGCGCAGTGGTGGCGGGCGGTCAGTATGGCGCACTGCGCGCCATCACGGCGGGCCTCGACGCGAACGACCAGGTCGTGACGGGCGGCGCGCTGGCGGTGGCGCCGGGCAGCAAGGTGCAGGTGGCTGCCGCCGCGGCCCAGGGTCAGTCATGATCCGCTTTTTCGTCGAGCGTCCCGTCCTTGCCAATGTGATCGCGTTGATCGTGATGCTGCTCGGCGCCGTCGCGCTGCTCAATCTGCCGGTCGCGCAATATCCTCCTATCACGCCGCCGACCGTGCAGGTGGTGGCGCGTTTTCCCGGCGCCAATGCCGCGACCGTGATCAACCGGGTGGCGCTGCCGATCGAAACGCAGGTGAACGGCGTGGAGAACGCGCTGTACATGCAATCGACCAGCACCAACGACGGCAGCTATACCCTCACGGTCACCTTCGCCGTGGGCACGGATGCCGACAAGGCGCAGGTGCTGGTGCAAAACCGCGTGTCGGCGGCGACCGCGCAATTGCCGCAGGCGGTGCAGCAGCAAGGCGTGACCGTGCGCAAACGCTCGACCGCGATCCTGCAGCTCTACACGCTGCAATCGCCCGATCCGAAATACGATTCGCTGTTTCTGAGCAACTACGCGGTGATCTATCTGCGCGACACGCTGGCGCGCTTGCCCGGCGTGGGCGACGTCACCGTGTTCGGCACCGGGCAGTACAGCATGCGCGTGTGGCTCGATCCGCAGAAGCTGAGCGAGCGCAATCTGAGCGCCGCCGACGTGATGTCGGCGATCCAGAGCCAAAGCAGGGACGTGAGCGCGGGCCAGCTCGGCTCCGAACCGAATGCGGGCGGCCAGGCGTTCCAGCTCACGGTGACGATGCGCGGCGCGCTCTCCGACCCGCACGAATTCGACAACATCATCGTCAAGGCCGATTCCGACGACGGCGGCCATTTCGTGCGGATCCGCGACGTGGGGCACACCGAACTCGGCTCGTCCAGCTACGGGCAATTCTTCAATCTCGACGGCAAGCCGGCCGCCGGCATCGCCATTTATCAGTTGCCCGAAGCGAATGCGCTGGAAGTCGGCAACGCCGTCAAGGCGACCATGGCGCGGCTGGCGAAAGATATGCCCAAAGGCGTCAGCTATCAGTTGCCGTTCGACACCACCACCTTCGTGCGGCAATCGGTGCTCGACGTGTACAAGACGCTGTTCGAAGCGGCCTTGCTCGTGCTCGCGGTGATCCTGCTGTTCTTGCAGAACTGGCGCGCGATGCTGGTGCCGGCCACGACGATTCCGGTGACCATCATCGGCACGTTCGGCGCGATCTATCTGCTCGGCTTCTCGATCAACCTGCTCACGCTGTTCGCGATCGTGCTGGCCATCGGCATCGTGGTGGACGATGCGATCGTGGTGGTGGAGGGCATCACGCAGCATATCGAGCAGGGCAAGACGCCGAAGCAGGCCGCCATCGACGCGATGCATGAGCTGCTCGGGCCGATCATCGGCATCACGCTGGTGCTGATTTCCGTGTTTCTGCCGTCGGCATTTCTCGGCGGAGTGACCGGGCAGATGTATCGGCAATTCGCGCTGGTCGTGGTCGCCACCACGGTGATCAGCGCGATCAACGCGGTCACGCTCAAACCGGTGCAAAGCGTGCGCTGGCTGCGGCATGCGCGGTCCGGCAAGCCGAACGTGGTGTATCGCGTGTTCGACAGGGGCTACGCTCGCGTCGAACGGGGCTACGTGCGCGTGGTGTCGTGGTTCGTCGCGCGATGCGGGCTGGCGCTGACGCTCGCGCTCGCGCTCGGCGCGGCATCCGCGTTCCTGTTGACGCGCATTCCCACCAGCTTCATCCCGCTCGAAGACCAGGGCTATGTGCTGATCGCCGCGCAACTCGCCGACGCCGCTTCGCTCGGACGCACGCGCGAGGCGTCCACGCAGATCGAGAAGCGGATCGGCGCCATTCCGGGCGTGAGCCACGTGGTGTCGATCGGCGGCATCTCGCCGCTCGACAACAACGCGTCGCTGCCCAATTCCGCGCTGATCTACGTGACGCTCGACGACTGGAGCAAGCGCGGTAAAGGCGAGGACCTGCGTTCGCTGTATCTGCGCATGAATAGCGAGCTGGCGAAGCTGCCCGACATCCGCGCCGTGGTGATCGTGCCGCCGCCGATCCAGGGCCTCGGCAACAGCGGCGGTGTGCAGATGCAGGTCATGCTCACGGACGGCACGCAGAACTACCGGCGCTTGCAGGACGCCACCGATACGCTGATCGCAAGCGTCGCGAAGCGGCCCGAATTGCAGCGCGTGTTCAGCCCGTTTCGCGCGTCCGTGCCGACTGTCGAACTCACGCTCGACCGCGCCAAGGCCGAATCGCTGCAAGTGCCGGTCGGCAATGTGTTCGATCTGCTGCAGGACTATGTCGGTTCGAGCTACGTGAACCAGTTCACGACCTTCAACCACACGTTCCCGGTGTTCGTGCAGGCCGACGGCGCGTTCCGCCGTCAGACCGACGACATTCGCCGCCTGCAGATTCGTAGCAACAGCGGCCACATGGTCGAGCTGGGTACGTTCATCGACTCGCGCACGAACGTCGGCCCGGCGGTGGCGACGCTCTACAACCTCGCGCCGGCCGCGGCCATCAACGGCAATCCGGCGAGCGGCTACAGCACGGGCGACGCCATCGCCGCGTTCGAGCAGGAAGCGGCGCGTATTCTGCCGGCGGGCATCGGCTATGAGTGGACCGCCATGTCGTATCAGGAGAAACTGGTCGGCAATTCGGCTTACTGGGTGTTCGCCGTGGGCGTGTTGCTGGTGTTCTGCGTGCTGGCCGCGCAATACGAAAGCTGGCTGCTGCCGCTCGCCGTGGTGCTGGCCGTGCCGCTGGCCTTGCTCGGCACGGCGGGCACGCTCGCCGCGCTTGGCGCCGCCAACAATCTGTACACGCAGATCGGTCTCGTGCTGCTGATCGCGCTGTCGGCGAAAAATGCGATCCTGATCGTCGAATTCGCGCGGCATCTGCGCGCGCAGGGCGTGGACGTGGCGCAGGCGGCGATCGAAGCCGCGCGCCTGCGCTTGCGGCCGATCATGATGACCTCGTTCGCGTTTATTCTCGGCGTGGTGCCGCTCGTGATCGCCACCGGCGCGAGCGCGAGCGCGCGCCGCTCGCTCGGGATTGCGGTATTTTCGGGGATGCTCGCGTCCACCTGCATCGCCGTGCTGTTCATTCCTTCGTTTTACGTGCTGTTGCAGCGTCTGGCCGAGCGGCACGCGGCGCGCCGGACGCCGCCGGACGCCTAGCCGAATCAAGGAGCTTGCGCATGGATCGCCCCGCGAAAATCATCGTGCTCGACGACGAGGTCGAGTTGCGCAACATGCTGCAGCGTTTTCTGCGCGGTCACGGCTTCGACGTGAGAGTGGCCGAAGACAGCAAGCGTCTTGACCGTTACCTCGAACGCGAGCCCTTCGATCTGCTGGTGCTCGATCTGATGATCGGCGAAGAGGACGGCCTCGCGATTTGCGCCCGCTTGCGCGAGCAGGGCCAGACCTTGCCGATCCTGATGCTGACCGCGAAGGGCGACCCGCTCGACCGGGTTGTCGGCCTCGAAACCGGCGCCGACGACTATCTCGCCAAACCGTTCCTGCCGCGCGAACTGGTGGCGCGCATCAACGCGCTGCTGCGCCGCCAGAAGATCGCCTCGGGCGACGTCACCGTGACCTCGCAAAGCGTGCGCTTCGGCGATTTCTCACTCGATGTCGGCAAGCAGCAGCTTTCGCGCGCGGGCGAGTTGCTGGACATTCACTCGGCGCAGATGCTGCTGCTGGTCGCGCTCGCGTCGTCGCCGAACCGGCCGGTGAGCCGCGACAATCTGCTGGCGCGCGCGCGGGGCCGCGATCACGATGCGCTCGATCGCAGCATCGACGTGCAGGTGCTGCGGCTCAGGCAGATCGTCGAGGACGATCCGTCCAAGCCGCGCTTCATCAAGACCGTGTGGGGCGTGGGTTATATGCTGGCCGCGGACGTCGCCTCATGAGGCGCTCGCTGCTGCAAAGGGCGTTGCCCAGAACGCTGCTGGCGCGCAATATCGCGCTGCTGATCGCCCTCGTGATGCTCAGCCAGGTGTGCGCGCTCGGCGTGCTGCTGCACTATGTGCAGCGGCCTCGCGTCGAACGCGCGGCGGCCGTGTTCGCCACTTATGTGACCACCCTCGACAACCTGCTCGCGGCCACGCCGCCCAAGGCGCGCAGTGAATTGACGGCGCGCCTCGACGCTCGCGCGCAGGTCCCGGCCGAAGCTTTCGAGGCGCCGCAGCGCAGTGTCATGCGTGCCTATCGCATCTATCAGCGCGACGTGTTTCTCGATAGCTTGCGCGCGCACCTGCCCGCCGATATGCCGGCGCGTTGGCAGTCCGTGGGCGGCCAACGCCTGTGGATCCGGATGCACGCGCCGGCCGATGCCCCGCAAGCGCCGTACTGGATCGCGCTGCCGGTTCCCGAGGACGCGCAGGGCAACGGACTGGACGCCGCGATCCTGCTCACGCTCGGCCTGGGCGCGCTGGCGGCGTTGACCGGTTACCTGATCCAGCAACACCTGAACCAGCCGCTCCAGCAGTTGACGCGCGCCGCGCGCCGCGTGAGCGCCGGTGAAACGCCCGCGCCGCTGCCGACCGACGGCCCCACCGAAATCGCCGCCGTGAGCGGCGCCTTCAATCAGATGACGCAAGCGTTGCAGCAGGCCGAGGCGACGCGCGCGCTGATGCTGGCCGGCATCTCGCACGACATCCGCACGCCGCTCACCAAGCTGCGGCTTTCGATGGCCATGGCGATGCCGGACGGCAGCGACAGCAGCTTCGTGGTTGCCGCCGAATCCTATCTGGATCAGATCGAAACTATTCTGCAGCAGTTCATGGATTACGCGGGCAGCGGCGAGCGCGAGCAGCCGGAGCCGGGCGATCTGAATGCGTTGATCGAACGGCTCGCCGGCGATTTCGCGGGGCTGGGGCACGAGTTCGAGCTCTCGCTCGCGCAGTTGCCGGCCGTGTCTTACCGGCCGATCAGCATGATGCGGCTCCTCATGAACCTGATGCAGAACGCGATCGTGTATGGCGGAACGGGACTGGCGGTGCGAAGCTGGGCGGCGGGCGAGGCGGTATATGTCGCGGTCGGCGATCGCGGCAAGGGTCTGTCAGCGGAAGAGCTGGAACAGCTGAAAGCGCCGTTCCAGCGCGGCCGCAATGCGCGCTCGCATAGCGGCGGCACCGGGTTGGGGCTCGCGATCGTCGAGCGGATCGCGCGGCTGCATGGCGGCAATCTGCAGTTTCATGCGCGCGAGGGCTGCGGCCTGGAGGTGTGGGTGGTGTTGCCCTTCAGCGGCTCGTCGCGCTAGCGCTCGCATTACACTGTGCCGTCGCTGCGAGGTGTCGGCCTCGCGACGGGCGCCCGTTCATTTCCGATCCAGCCAGGCATCCAGTCCGACCCGGAACGCCACGCCCGCGATCACCGGCACCGTCAGCATGAGAATGATGCCGAAGTTCGGAATCTCGTCGCCATAGGTGATCGGGCCGTAGAGCACGACGGTTGCCACGATCGCGAAGACCGCGACGCCGACGGCCACCATCAGAAGATTGCGCGCCGCGATGGGCATGGCCTTGCGCGTGGCTTTGCCCGGCGTGGCGCTGTCGGCGGGGACTTTGTCGTGTTGGGCGGGCATGATGGGTCTCGTGACGATAGAAAAAGCAGCGCGATGAGCAACGGTGAACTGGACTCCGTTGAAGACGCGCGATGGGCATCATACCAGGGCGCGTGCGTGCCGCGCATTTCATGCCGCGCCGGGCGCCAGTCCCAAGGCTACGATCGCCGGCACGGGCGCGGCGATCGCGCTGAACCGGTCGTCCCGTTGATGCAGGAAGACGCCTTACATCAATATAAGCCGCATTGCCGGCCGCAGGATAAAAAGCGCGATACCGATCGTCATGGCAGCCATTGCGGCCGATGCCGGGTGACCGGCACTCCGGGCCTGCACGGCATACATGGCGATTCGAGGCCGACCGCACTCGCGCCCCGCGCGATCCGCCTGCTCGCGCCCGCCGCGATCCACCTGCCGCATTGCAGCAACGCCGCGAGCACCGCGCTCCACACCGGCGACAGACCCGGCGCGAGGCAGGCCTTACGAGGTGACGGCCGGGGGAGCCTGATCCGCAACCGGCTCAGCCACCCGGAAAGCGACCTGGCGAACCAGCCAGATCACCCCGGCCCCGGCGATCAGCCCCGACAGAACGTCGGCCAGATAATGGCCGCCCTGCGTGAGCGTCGAAACGATCATTAAAGCGTTCAGCGCAATCGCGATGGGAAAAACATAACGAACGTGGCGCAACGCGTACGCGAAACAGAGAGCCAGAATCGTATGCAGCGACGGGAACGAAACCAGTCCCTGCACGAACGACAGATTCAGTGTCCGTGCGTGTCCATTTCTGAAAAGCGCAAAGTCCGACACGGTCGAGGCGGTATCGGGATCATGAATGCCGAAATGCACGAATGCGCTTTCAGCCGGAAACGGCACCGAGATCAATATCACCAGCGTGGCCGACGCCATGAACTGCAGGACGAACTCCGCGTAGTCCTGCGTGTTGCGGGTCACCGCGAGAATGACCGGAATGATGAAGAGTTGATAGGCGCCGGACGTATAGGCCGTGGCCAGCGCCATATGCAGCCACGGATGCGCCTGAACCCATCGATAGGTATCCGGCCAGTGAAAGCCGAGCGCGGCGTCGGCGGCGATGAATGCATTGCTCGCCAGCGGGAAATCCGTGGTCACGCACAGGTACTGAAACACGATGCAGACCTTGCTGAAGGTGGCCAGCACGGTGATCCACAGGAACGCTTCCAGCACGTTCCGGTAGAAGATCGATCTGTCGGCGTCTTTGTAAGGGATACGCGAAAGTACCCAGAGCACGGCGTCAATCACGACGAGCGCGCCGGTGAGCGCGATGGCCAATGCGGCGCCGCCGCGGTCGAGTCGAAAGCCGATCCGGGCTGCCCACAGGCAGTCGATCAGGAACATCAGGAAGGTGAACTGCCAGGCCGCCCCGTAAAGTGCGCGTCGTTGTTTTGGCATGGGTCTCTCGCTTTTTTTCTGCATTTTGCCTGCGATATTTATTCAGGAATGCACGGTTCCCAGCCGAAAATCCTGAAAAGCAGTGAAAGCCATTATCAAGGCGGACTGGCCGCATGCAAAGTTGCCTGCGCATCAGTTCCCAGAATCTTCATCAAGGTCAGAGCATTACGTTGCCCCTGATCTTCAAAGCAGTTATTGAAAATGACATGCGTGCGTCCCGCCCGTTTCGCGATCGCGCGGATCGGGGCGGCCAGTTCCGTCAGTTCCGCTTCGTCATAGTCGTAATCGAAGCGCTCCGCGGCGCTCGCCGCGCCCGTCGCGCTCCACGTCCGCGTGTTGCGTCCATGCAGACGCACCATCGCCAGCGCGGGATGGGTCGCCTCCCACAGCGTATGCACACGGTTGGTCACGTCCGGCGGCGCGTCGACGATCACATGCACGATGCCGCGCTCGCGCAGGAATTCGAGCGACCCTGCCGCATGCTGCCGATCGAACCAGGACTGGTTGCGAAATTCGGCCGCCATCATGTAGCCCGCCATCCGCGCCCTGCATTCCTCGACCAGCGCGAGGCCGTCCGGCGCGCGCGTGATCCACGGCGCGAACTGGAACAGCACCGCGCCAAGGCGCCCGCTCAGGCGCAGCGGTTCGAGGGCTTCACGGTAGCGCCGCCACAGTTCATCGCGGATCTCGGCCGGCATGTCGCGGTAGTACACGTTCTTCTTGCGCGGGCCGGTGATGCCCTCCGGCAGCGCGATTGCGATGTCTTTCGGCAGCGCGTCGGGCGAGGTCTGATGGCCGGTGAAAAGACGAAACGCCTTGAAGTTGAACGTGAAGCCCTCGGGCGTGCGTTCGGACCACAACTGCGCATTGCTTGCCGAAGGCATCGCGTAGTAAGCCGAATCGACTTCGACCAGCGGGAACTGCGACGCGTAAAACCGCAGACGTGCCTCCGCGCTGTTGCTGCCGGGCGGATAAAAACGTTTGCAGGCAATCAGCGTTTTGTCGGTCCAGCCTGCGGTGCCGCATCGAATGTCCATCGGCGAACTCGGGTCAAGGGTGTCGAGTGGGCGGCCTCTACGACGCCGCTTCGGAGTGGCCGATCCATTGCGCGAGTTCGCGCCGCAGCGCCGCGATATCGAGCGGTTTGCCGAGCAGCCGCGCGCCGGGAATGGCCTCGCCGATCGGCGCGCTCTTGCCGTAGCCCGACACCAGCAGCACGCGAATCTCCGGCTGCTGGCGCAGCACGGCGCGCGCGAGGCTGTCGCCGGACATGCCGGGCAGCGTCAGGTCCGTGAAAAGGACGTCGAAGCGTTGCGCGGGCACGAGCGGCAGCGCTTCTTCCGCGCTCGCGACCGCGGTGCAATCGAGGCCGAGCACGTTTAGCAAGCCGCTGAAGGCTTCGCGCGAATCGGCGTCGTCTTCGACCAGCAGCACGCGCGCCGGTGTGGCGCAAGCGCGCGCGGCAGAGCGGGGCGCGGGATGCTGGCTTTCCTCGCTGGACGTTTCTGGCGGGGCGTAGGCGGCGGGCGGCACGCACGCGGCGATTTGTCCATCGGCCACGGAAATGGGCGCGGACGCGGGCGCGGGCACGCTTCCGTTCACAGACTCGAGCACAGACCGCGTCTCGGACCCGACCGCAGACCGGGTGGCGGACCCGCTCACATCGCCCGGCAAGACCGCGCCCCGCGCCGTGGCCATGCCGGCGCGCAACACGCCGCGCACCTTGCGGGCGAGATCGTCACGCCGGTACGGTTTCGAGAGCAACGTGATGCCGGCGTCGAGTTTGCCGTGATGGACGATTTCGTCGCGCGTATAGCCGGAGGTGAAGAGTGTCGGCACGGCGGGCGAGCGCGCCGCGGCACGTCGCGCCAGTTCCACGCTCTTGACCTTGCCCGGCATCACCACGTCGGTGAACAGCAGATCGATCGGCACTTCGCTGTCGATCAACTCGAGCGCCGCGTCGCCGCTCGACGCGGTCAGCACCTTGTAGCCGAGTTGCGCGAGCATCTCGACGGCGGTCAGCCGCACGTCGGCATCGTCTTCGACGATCAGAATCGTTTCGCCGCCGCCGCTCGGCGCGGCGGTGTCGCCCACGGTTTCCGCGGTTTCGGGCTCGCAGCAGCGCGGGAAAAACAGCGAGACGGTGGTGCCGCGTCCCACTTCGCTTTCGATCACCGTATGACCGCCGCTTTGCCTGACGAAGCCGAACACCATGCTCAGGCCGAGGCCGGTGCCGTGGCCGTCGGGCTTGGTCGTGAAGAACGGTTCGAACACGCGTTGCAATATCTCGGGCGGCATGCCGCCGCCCGTGTCCGCGACGGAGAACACCACGTATTCACCCGGCGACAGTTCCGGCTTGTTCCGGCAAAACGCGGCGTCCAGCACGCGGTTGGTGGCGCGCACGGTGAGCGTGCCGTCCGCCTGCATCGCGTCGCGCGCGTTGATCGCCAGATTGAGCAGCGCGTTTTCCAGTTGATTGCGATCTGCCTGCACGTGCCAAAGGTCGTCGCTCAAAACCGTGTCCACCTTGACGGTTTCGCCGAGCGCGCGATGCAGCATCTCGCTCATGCCGTTCAACAGACGGCGCGGATTCAGCACGGTCGGCGAGAGCGGCTGGCGCCGCGCGAAGGCCAGAAGATGCGCGGCCAGTTTCGCGCCGCGTTTGACGGCATCGGTCGCGGCGGACAGGCGGCGTTGCGTGGCCGCGTTGCTGCCGGCTTCGCCGGCGTCGGCGGCGAGCATTTGCAGGTTGCCGTTGATGACTTGCAGCACGTTGTTGAAGTCGTGCGCGACGCCGCCCGTGAGGCTGCCGATCGCTTCCATCTTCTGCGCCTGGCGCAACTGTTCCTCGGCCAGCGCGCGCGCCGCGACCGCGTCGGCGACGCGCTGTTCGAGCGTTTCGGTCAACTGCCGCAGCGACTGTTCGGCGATCTTGCGTTCGTGAATGTCGATCAGCACGCCGGGAAAACGGGTCGGCTCGCCATGCTCGTCGAATTCGCAGCGGCCGTTCGCCTGGACCCACAGATAGTCGCCATCGGGCCGGCGGATGCGATACTCGGCGCGAAACGGCTCGCCGGTGCGCATGGCCTCGAGCGTCAATTGTTCGTTGAGCGCCTGGTCGTCCGGATGAAGCATCTGCGCGGCGGCGCAACGCTCGATGCCCTTCGCGGCTTCTTCACGCGGAAAGGAAAAGGTGCGCGCGAAACGTTCGTCGCCGCTGACTTTTCCCGTGCGCACGTCCAGCACCCATGTGCCGAGTACCGCGCCGGTGTTCAGCGCGAGTTGCAGACGTTCGTTGGTCTCGTGCAGTTCGGTTTCGGCGCGTTGCCGCCAGCGTTCGGTCAGCACGCGCGTGGTGGTTTCGACGACCATTGCCAGCACGCCGGCCGGCGCGCCGCTGTCGTCGGCGACCGGGCTGTAGTAGAGATCCATCCACACGTCTTCGGGCTGGCCGTCGCGCAGCAGCACCAGTTCTTTGTCGCGATACGACAGCGTGCCGCCCGCCAGACATGTTTGCATCACGTGCCGGTTGAAATCGGCGACTTCCGGCCAGCCGCTCTCGACCGGGCGGCCGAGCAGATAGGGGTGCCGTCCGCCCGCGAACACCGCGTAGGCGTCGTTGTAGATCATGTAGCCGGGTTTGTCCCACAGCAACACGAGCGGCACGGGCGAGGCGAGAACGAGCTGGACGGTGGCAGTCAGACTGCGCGGCCAGTGTTCAATGGCGCCGAGGCCGGTGGCGGCCCAGTCGAATGCGCTGATGCGCTGCGCCATTTCCCCGCTCCAGCCAGGGCAGCCGTGGTCTTGTGCAGGAAATGGCATGCTGCGTTCCCCAGAGGTCTTGTCGATCAATGTGTCCCCACGCTGCCGGCGCGCCGCGCGCTTGCATGCCCGGCAACAGGCGGGGTGCATCCTTGCCCTCCACACCTGCCGGCGGGTCGCCGCCGGCAGGCAGCGATAATTGTAGGTCACAACGCAGCACCGGTGGCAGGTCACGCCGGGCGCGGCCGGTTAGCCGGGTGATGTCGGCAAGCCCCCGCTCGCAGGTTGTGCGCGGGCCGGCGCCGCAGGCGCGAATCCTGCTGATGCCATTTGTTCGCGTGCCCCGCCCGGCGCTTTGCGGGGTTGGGCGCCACGCAGAATTCGAACCTCGACCAACGCGGACCACACTATGGCGAAGAAGAGCATCACACGAAACAAGCTGCCTAAACCGGAAGCGCGTCAGGCCCTGCTCGTTACGCGCCGCAACGCCAGAATGGCGCGCTCGGCGCACGCTTATGTACGCGGCAACACCAGCAAGTTCTACGAATGGCTCGAAGGCATCGAAGGCCATGCTTTGCCGGAAGGCCCCGCCATCTGGATTTGCGGCGATTGTCATACCGGCAACCTCGGGCCCGTGGCCGACGCGCAAGGGCGCGTCGAGATCCAGATTCGCGACCTCGACCAGACCGTGATCGGCAATCCGGCGCATGACCTGATCCGCCTCGGCCTGTCACTGGCGACGGCCGCGCGCGGCTCGGATCTGCCGGGCGTGACCACCGTGAGCATGATGGAAGCGCTGGCCGACGGCTACGAGCGCGCGTTCGACGAAGCCGCCGGCGACCCCGACGCCCGCGCGGACAAGCCCGAGGCGGTGCGGGTGGTCATGAAGGAAGCGGTGCGCCGGTCCTGGCGTCATCTGGCGGAGGAGCGCATCGAGGATCTCGAACCGAGCATTCCGCTCGGGCCGCGCTTCTGGCCGCTCGCGAAAAGCGAGCGGCGCGAGATCGAAGCGCTGTTCGAGAAGGGCTCCCTCGCGCGGCTCGCCACGGTGCTGCGCGGCGTCGGCGACGAGGTCGACGTGGAAGTGCTCGACGCCGCGTACTGGGTGAAAGGATGCAGCTCGCTCGGCAGGCTGCGCTATGCGGTGCTGCTCGACATCGACGGCGCGGCCGTGGACGGCGACGACCTGTGCCTCATCGATATCAAGGAAGCCGCGCAGGCGGCCGCGCCGCGTTATCCCGGCGTGCGGATGCCGCGCGATAACGCCGAACGGGTGGTGGAGGGCGCGCGGCATCTCTCGCCGTCGCTCGGCGAGCGGATGCGGGCGGCGCGGCTCGCGGATCGTGCCGTGGTGATTCGCGAACTGCTGCCGCAGGACATGAAGCTGACCATCGAGCAACTGACCCGCGACGAAGCGACGAAGGCGGCGCGCTTTCTGGCGATGGTGGTCGGCCGGGCGCACGCGCGCCAAATGGATGGCGCCGAGCGCAAGGCCTGGCTCGCCGAATTGCGCAGAAACCGGTCGAAGACGCTCGACGCGCCAGGGTGGTTGTGGAAAGGCATCGTGGAACTGGTGAGCAGCCACGCCGCCGGCTATCTCGAACATTGCCGGCGCTACGCGACCGAGCGCCGGGACGGCTGACGCAGCTTGCTCCCGGCGGCGGCAGCTTGCGTCGAGCCGCCGCCGGAAGGCCACGCAAACCGGGTCAAGCGGACATCAGTTCGACAACGACAGATACGGCGAGGTGAGCGGAGTCGGCGGGAACGGCTGCAGGCCCGTCTGCTTGCTGAAGCTATACCTCACATAAACCGCCGCGAGCCACTCGCGATATTCATAAGCATTGCCGAGCGAAGCGGTGGCTCCGAACGCCAGTTGCGGCGCCAGTTGATATTCGCCGACCGCGCTTAACGAATACGACACGCCGGTCTTGCTTTGGCCCGGGTACTGCGCGCCGCTCTGCACGCTGGTGCCGATGGATTGCGCATTCGACGCGGCCGTGTCCTGCCGGTTGGAGCCGTCGTTGAGCGGGAAGTAGTTCGACGCATCCTCGCGGTAATGCTGCACGCCGATCGAGCCCTTCACGTCGTACGTGAACGCGCCGTTGCGGCCGGTCCATTCGATCGGCAAGTTCAGGATCACGTATTGTTGCGGACTGAAATAGCCGCCCTGGCCATACGTGAAGTACGACAGATTCTTGTTGTAACCCATCAGCGTCGTATTCACGCCGATCGTGAGCGTCTGGTCGGCGTCTTTCAGCAGACGCGTGTAGACGCCGCCGCCGCCCTTGACGGCGGTGTTGCTCGGCACGTTCTTGCCGTCGTAGTACTGAAAGCCGGCGTTCACGTACAGGCCGTTCGTGCCGTCGTCCCAGGCGAGGCTGGCGAGTCCGCCGTTCGAGGTGACGCCGCCCCATTCGAGGCCGGAGCCGGAGTCGCGCGCTCCGGCATAGGACAGCAGACTGTCGGTCACCGCGCGGCGCGCGACGGCCAGCGAGTACGACACCTTGTCGGTGATGCCGCCGTTGTATTGGGCGCCGCCGACGATGTTGGTCTCGCGGAAACCGATCGGCGTCACGCCGATATCGCCGCTGATACCGCGGCCCTCGTAGCCGACCGACAGGCCCACGCCGTTCGCGGTCTGGCTGCCGTATGTGTTGTTGCCCGCCTGGGCGGCCGTCTTGGACGTGTCGCTCGACAGGCCCGAGCCGAAACGCGCGAGCGTCGACACGTTGCCGGCCGCGCTGCCGGCATCGAGCGTGACAGGCGTGGCCGTGACGACGATGTGGCCGTTACCCGCCCTGATGCGCCCCTGTAGCGGTGCTTCGATGTCGGTGAGGTTGGACAGGCCGTCCTCGCCGCTGCGGTTACGGAACACGATGCCACCCGATATCGTGCTCGACTGCTCGCGGTTGACCTGCGCCAGTTCTTCCGCGACGCCGAGCGTTTGCGCGTTCGCCACGTTCGACGGCGCATACGTATTGCCATTGCCGCCGCCGGCCGCGCCGGGTTGCGCCGGGTAGTACGGCTGCGCATAACCGGTGGGCGGCTGCGGAATGTACGGCTGTTGTTGCGCGTAGTAGCCCTGATTCGCGTACGCCTGCTGCTGGGGCGGGTAGGGTTGATAAGGTTGCTGAGCGTAGCCCTGCTGCTGCTGCTGCCGCGGATACGCCGGCTGGCCGTAGTAAGGCTGCTGCTGCGCGTAGCCTTGCTGTTGTCCATACGGCGCCTGCGCATAGGCGGGCGCGTTGCGGCTATTGTTCGACGCGCTTTGCTTCTTGCTGGCCGCGCGTTTCGCGCTCGTGCCCGACGCGCCGTACGGCTGCGCCTGCATTGACCCGGCGTTGGCCTGCGCTGCGCGCGCGGCCGGCGACATCGGCCACGGCGTCGCCGCATAACCATCCGGTGCGCCATATTGCGGCTGCTGCGCGTAGGGCGCCTGCTGCGGATAAGCCGGGTTGTAGGGTTGCGGCGCCTGCTGCAACTGCGGCGCTTGCGCCTGGTTCGGCTGCTGGCCCTGTCCTTGGCCCGCATACGCCTGGCCTGCATAAGCCTGGCCCGGATAAGGCTGCAGCGGCGCACCCGACTGGCTCGACCCGTAAGCCTCCTGGCCGTAGCCGCCCGAATCGACGCCCGACCCGCTGCCCGGACGCGGCGCGTTATACGGCAGGGTGGCGGGCGCCTGGCTCGGCGCATAAGGCCGCGCGGGCGATGAATACGGCGCGACGTAAGGCGCGGGCTGCGTGGGCGGCGGATAGTTCGGCACGGTCTGTGTCGGCAAGGAAGACTGCGAATACGGGAGCGTTGCGCGCGCGGCGTTGTAGCTGCCGCCGGCAAGCGCGGCGTGGTCGGCGTCGGTCGTCGTGACCGTGGCGGTCTTGCCCTCGAAAGGATTGGTGCCCGGCAGCGGTGTCGCGCCGATCCGCCGCATCGCCACTTCCCAGCCGCGCGGCACGTTGCTCGCCGGGTTGCGCGGGGTGTTGGCCATCAGCGGCGTGTTGGCGGCCACGAGCGAACGTTGCAGATACGTCGATGCGAGCGAGAGCTTACCTTCGGCGCGATACATGCGGCCGACCGTGGCCAGCACGCCCGGATCGGTGGGCGCCGCATTCAAGGCCTGCTTCGCGAGCGACTCGGCGTAGCTGAACTGCTTTGCGCCAGCCGCGGCGGAAATCGTCGCTTGCAGCAGATTCAGATCGTCGGGCTTGCGTTGCAGCGCGACGCGATAGCTCGCGACCGCGTTGCGGTCGTCGCCTGCCGTCGAATAGAGGCGGCCGAGCGCGGCCTGCAAGTCGGGATTGTCGGGCATCGCGGCGAGCCACGGCGCGATCACGTCGTAGGCGCCGGCAAGGTCGCCGCGCTGACGCACCGCGTCGCACTGCTTGATGACAATGCCGAGATTCAGATTGCCGAAGTCGGTGCGCTGCTGCGGCGTCAATTGCATCGAGGCGAGCCGGCGCATCACCATGCCGAGCTCGGCTTCCTGCTGCGTGGCCGACAGAATGCCCGCGTATTGCAGCAGCAGATCGGTGTTGCCGGGCGCCGCGTTCATGGCGGCGCGCACCAGTCCGAGCGCCCGGTTCGGGTCGCCGGCCTGGCTGTAAGCGGCGGCGATCACGCCGATCAACTCGGGGCTGTTGCCCGCAACCGGCTCCGCGGCGCGCAGCGTGGCGAGCGCCTGTTGGGTCTGGCCGTTGCGCGCCATACGCGTGGCGAGGTCGGCCTGTTGATGCACCCACAAGCGGTGCTGCAAGGTCGCCCTCGCGTCGGTGCGCTGCGCGACCGGAATGCGCTCGAGCTGCGCGAGACCCGCCGACCAGTCCTGCGTTTCCGCCGACAGCAACGCGCTCGCGTACAGCGCGTCGGTCATGTCGGGATGCGCGGCGAGCAGACCGTCCATCATGCTGCGCGCGTTGGCGACCGCGCCCTGGCGCACGTAGATGCGCGCGAGGTCGAGCCGCAGCCATGGGTCGTCGGGGGTGTTCAGCAGCGCGTCTTCAAAGAGGCTGCGCGCGCTGCCGAGATCGCCGCGCGCTTCGGCGGCGCGCGCTTGCGCGGCCTGCGCTTCGCCCCGCAGACGGTTGATGCCGCCGGCCTTCGACTGCTGTTCGGCGTTCAGCTGATTGGCGAACTGCAGCGCCTCGTCGCCGCGGCCTTGGGCGGCGAGCGCGCCGACCAGACCGCGCACCGCGTCGGGGTTGTCGGCCTGACGGCGCAGCGCCATCCGGTAGGCCTGCTCGGCGCCGGCCGGGTCGCCGTTGGCGAGCAGCATTTCGCCGAGCAGCACCTGCGCGGTGACGTCCGACGGGTTCAGCGCGATCGCGCGCTCGAACAGCGACTTCGCCTTCGCGAACTCGCCGTTGCTGCGCGCGCCGATCGCCTCGCTCGTATAGGTCCAGTAGGTCGCGCTGTCGAGCGCGGTTTTCCAGCGCGCCGGATTGCCGTTGCGCGACGCGCGCTCCAGATAGGTGCGGGCTTCGGCGAAATGCTCCTGCTTCAACGCGGCGATGCCCATGCCGCCGAGCGCGTCGGTGTCGTTCGGGCTCGCGGCCAGCACCGAGGAAAACTTCGCGCGCGCCGTGGCCGCGTCGTTGCGGTCAAGCGCGGCGAAACCGTCGGCGATCGTGCGGCCGCGCGCGTCGACGGCGGCGTTTTCCTGCGCGCGCGCGCGGGCCGCGCTGTCCTGCTGCACCATCGAATCGAAGCGTGCCTTGACCGCGGCGTCGTCCATCGCGGTTTGCAGATAAGCCTGATAGAGCGCGGCGTCGGAAGGCCGCGCGTCCAGCCACAACAGCGCCTGACGCCAGCTCTTTTTCGCCGACGCGCCGACCGTGCTGTCGCCCGCCAGTTTCTGCAGACGCGCGATGCCGTCGCGGCGCGTCACGTCGCGATAGGTCAGATGCTGCGCGTAGGCGAGCGCGTAACGCGGGTCGTCGGGGTTGTCGCGCGCGAGCTGCTCCAGTCCGCGGCGCGCCTGGTCCCAGCCCTGCGGCGTGGCCGACAGCGCCTGGTAGTACTCGAGCTGCAATTCGGGCGTGGCCGGTTTGCCGTTCAGCGCGCGTTGATATTCCTGCACCGCGCTCGCGCTCTGGCCGCTTTGCGCGAGACGCCGGGCGTCGTTTACGGTCTGGTCGCGCAGGCTCGATTCGCCCAGGCGCCGGCCGAGCTCATCCAGATTCGGGTAGTTCGGCGCGGCTGCCTTCAGACGCGCCAGATATTGCTGCGCGCCGGCGCCGTCCTTGCGGTCGGCGAGCACCATGCCCATGCCGAAGAGCGCATCGGGCTGTTTGGGATCGATGCGCAGCACCTTCTGCCACGCCTGTTCGGCGAGGTCGCCGCGCTGATGCGATTGCCAGTACTTGCCCTGATCGATCAGCACGTTCAACGGATCTTTCGACGCCTGCGCCAGCGCGTCCGGCGAAACCGACGCCACGCAGCCGAGCGCCGTGAGGCTGAGCGCGAAGCGCAGAGACAACGCGAGGGCGCTCAGTCGCATGCGTTTCTCCAACTCGGCACGAGACGACCGGCTTCGTCGAAACGATAGCGGCCGTCGATGAACCCCGTGCCGAACAAGCCCAGCACCCGATCGTAGTAAACCGGGTCGCGGCCCGGCACGGCGGCGTCGAGCGCGGCCAGATGCGCGCGCGCGAGGCCGAGGCCGTGCTCGTCGCCGAGCGCCTTGAAGTACGGCGCGAGCGCGGCCCAGTAGCTAAGCGGCCCTTCGCCGCTGGCCGCGCCGGTGGTCGACGAAACCTTTTCGGGCGGAATGCCCGTTTGCGCGACGCGCGCGCGCATGCCGCCGAGCGCCGCGAGCCACGGTTTGGCGAGCGGATCGGCGGGCGAGGCGAGACCGGCCCACAGATAAACGCGGATCGCGTCGTAGCTGCCGGTGTCGCCGTTTTTCGGATCGACCACGAACTGGCCGTTTTGCCAGGCCGCCCAGTCGGGAGCGAAGCCTTGCGGCGCAGTGGTCTTGATGAGCTTGTACGCGCTCTCGGCGAGCTTGCCCCACGGGCCGTTCGGCATCTCGTGCGCGAGCGAGCGCAGGACCGGCAGCGGCAGATAGCTGGGATTCAGGCGCGTCACGCCGCCGTTCCTGAAGCCTTGCGGTCCGGGCAGCAGCATCGGCCCGACGCCCGCCAACGTGGTCGTTTCCTCGCGCGCGATCTGCGCGGCCAGCGCCTCGCCCATCTGCGTATAGCCTGCTTCGTGCCACAGGCGGCCCGCTTGCAGCAGATCGTAGGCGATCCACAGGTCGGAGTCGGACGCGGAATTCGGATCGAGCACGCCGTACGAGCCGTCCGCTTTTCTGCCCCATTGCCAGGCCGGCAGCCGCATGGTCCGCGCGTCGAACTGATTGCCCGCGAGATTGGTGCGGGTCCAGCCGAGCAGCCGGTCGAAGGTCGCGCGGTCGTTGGCGAGCAGCGCGAAGAAGAGCCCGTACGACTGGCCTTCGGAGGTGGTTTGCTGGGTTGGCGTGGAGTAGTCGATCACGCGGCCGTCGGCCTGCACGAAGCGTTCGACGAACGCGCGGTAGCCGCTCCAGTCGCCGCACGCGCCGGGCGCGGCGGCGGTCTGCGCTACTTTGACGATGTTGCCGAAACTCGCCGACGCCGCCAGCCCGAGCGTCAGCGCCAGGCCGATTTTCTTGTTGATTCGAACCCTCATATCGATCCTATTAATCCTTCAGGCGGCGCGCGGCGATCGAGCGCAGCGTCCGGTAGAACAGGCCCGCGATGATCAGCGCGGCGAGCACGCCGCCCAGCATCAACAGCAACGGATGCGACGACAGCGCCCAGCGCAGATACTCCTGCGGCGACAGGTGGCCGACGTAATACGCATCGCCGTTCGAAGTGATGGTCACCGTGCGGCCGTGGATCACGGCCATCGCGCCTTGAATCTGCGGCAGCACGTCGGCGTCGAGCAGCGCCGCGGACAGGTCGGCGTCCGACTGGCCGGCCGCGCTCACCAGCGCCACCGCGCTGCGGTTTTTCTGCAGCGGCGATTCGAAACCGGTCAGAAGCGCATCGCCATTCGAACTCACCAGCGTCAGATCGGCGCGCGCGGGCGTGCGCTCGACACCGCGTTCGCCATGCCACCAGTCTTCCAGCTTGAAGACGATGTCGGAGACCTGGAAAGTGCGCGAGTCGCCGTCGCTGGAGAACGGCATCGACTTCGCCCAGCGCTGCAGCAGCGGTTGCTTGCCGGGCGCGCCGAAAATCAGCAGGTCCTTATTGGCGAACCTGTCGGCGTCGTCGGCGCTGCCGACCGTCACGCCCATCACCGGATAGCCGGTGGAGGTGCCCATGCGGCCCATGGTCAGCAGGTACAGGCTGTAGTCGCTCGAATCGGCGTCGTTCGGCAGGATCACGGCGGTTTCGGAAAGGTCCGCCATGCGCGTGAACGGGAAGCCGCTGTTGGCGAACGCGGCCAGATCGGGCAGCGCCATGTAGTGCGGGAACGACGAGAGGTCGATCGTCGAGTTCGGGTCGATCGCGCCGACCACATTGTCGAGCAGACGCCCGTGACATTCGCCGGTGTTCGGAATGTCGTAGTAGAAGTGCAGGCGCACCTGTGCGCGCGGCGTCAGCAGCAGCGGCGGTATATACACGGTGCGGCGCGCTTCGGCGGTCTTGTCCGGCAACACGCGCCCGAAGTAATGGCTCAGTTCGAACACCGAGACGGACTCGGCCGGAATCGGCAGCGCCTGCACGAAGCCGTTGTTCACGCTCACGTTGAGCGACGAACGATCGCGCAGCGGACGCACCGTGTAGCGGTAGCGCAGATCGATCGGCGCGCCCTTGGTGTGCCACATGAACAGGTCGGGCGGCATGCGCAGATTCACGTGCACGGCGTCGGCGTCGTAGCCGGACACGGTCAGATCGCGCGGATCGGCGAGTTCGCCGAAATGCACCGGGCGGTTGGTGGGCAGCCAGTTCGGCGCATCGTACGGTGCGCGCGGCGTGAGCTCGTTCAACTGCGTGATCGTCGCGCTCTGGCCCGTCAGCGCGTTGCGGCCGATGCCGAGCGATTTCGCGGCGGTTTTCAGTTCGGCCTCGGTGCGCCCGAGCACGAGCAGCAGCTTGCCGCGCGCCGGCGCGTCGCGATCGACCACGGTGATGGTCGGGCCGGAGATCGCCGGAATGTTGACGCCGGCCGGCCGTTGATCCGAGGTGGCGAACACCACTGCATTGCCGGAGAGCGGGGCGTTATCCAGTTGGGCCGGAAACACCGCGCCGCGATAGCCGGCGAGCGCGCCGAACCACGACGCCACGATGCCGCCCGCTTCGAGCGTGGCGTTCCCCGGCTTCTGCGGGAACACGAACGGCAACTCGAGACGGCGCACGTCGCGACGGTCGAAAAACGGCTGCGGCAGCGCCGCCAGATCCGGCTTGCTGGCAAGCGACGCATACGTCAGATCGAGTGAACTCGCATTGCTGACGGTCGCCCACAGCGACGAGTTTGCCGGGTCTTCGCAGCTCGTCGTGTAATGGCCGATCAACTGCACGTTCAGATGGTTGAACTCGGTGATGAAACGCGGATCGATCGAGACGTCGCGCGCCACCAGCATGCCGGCCTGTTCGTGCGGCACGGGCAGCGTGGCGGCGACTTCGCCGTTCACCAGCACCTTGAGCTGCGAAATATTCGCGAGCAGCGCGGGGGAGTAGCTGTAGACCAGGTGCAGGACCGCGCCGGTCACCACTTCGTCGCCACGCACGGAGAACGCCACGCCGTTCTGCCCGTCGGTGCCGCGCAGTTGCAGCGGGTCGAGCGCGCCGAGGTCGGCGAAGGTCAGCGTCTGACGACGGCCGCCCGGCACCAACGTGCCCGGCTCGGCGGTGGTCGGCGTTTTGATGCCCAACGCTTTGACCGACGACGCGGCGAGCGCCGGCGTCGGTGTCGCCAGTTGGGGTTGCGCCATCGCGTTCGGATCGTAGGGCACGGCCGCGCCCGGCGCGGGCACGCTGCCGATGCCGGACGCGACCGGAGCGACCTGAGCGACCTGAGCGGCCGGAACGGCGTGAACGGCTCCGGCCGCGCTTTGGACGGCGCCCGCAGCCGCCGTCACGGCTTCGGCCGCCGACGCCAGCGGCGCGGCCAACGCTGTCTGCAACGCGAGCCAGCATGCGAGGCCGCGCACCAGCCGTTGCGAGCCGGGGCGTCCAATGCGGCGTGTCTGCGATCCGGTCCTGCCGCGCTCGTGATTCGAGCGTTCGATATTGCCCTTCACCATCCGGTTGCGCATAGATCAGTCTTTGGTTTTCAGCTTCTTGACGTCCATTGGACGGCTTTTCATCGAACTGCGAAGGTCGGCATAAAGATGCTCGAACAGCCCCGCGATGCCGCGCGCGCCGACCGTCAGCACATGCGACAGACCGCGCAAAGGCGTGTCCTGCTGCCGTCCTTCCGCCCAGCCGGTCCACGCGTCGGCGCGTGCGAAGGTGGTCTTGACGAACTCGTACTCCTGCTCGCGCGTCATTGCCGAGAAGCGCAGACCCACGCGGCCCGGCGCGGTGAAGCCGACGGTCGCGGGGAACGCATATTCCTCGTCGCCGCGAAAGAGCGAGACGGTCACGCGTTCGTGCATCGGTACCTGGATCGAGGCGGGCAGCGCCACGCCGACGCCGCCTTCGGAGTAGTCGATGGTTTCGCAGGCGAGCGTGCGGCCGGTCGAGAACTTGAGCATCACGGGCATCTGCATCGCCACGCGGTGCACCGCGCGAATCTGCCGGCGCTCGCTCGCGGCGGCCACGCTCGCGCCGAGAATCAGCATGTTGTAGGTGGTCCAGCCCAGATTGAGGATCGTGGTCTGCACCACGCTGCGCACGTGCCAGTTCAAATAGATATGCACGATGCCCACGCAGAAGCCGATCAGGTTCAGCAACAGCAGGAACAGATACGGCCGCGAGATGGCCCAGTCGAAGTAGTTCTTCTCGATCTGGCCGCCCTTGGCCGTCACGTTGAATTTGCCGAGCTTCGGGTTGATCAGCGCGAGCAGGGTCGGCGCGGTGATGTACGAGGCCAGCACCGATTCGTACACTTCGGCCCAGAACGAATGGCGGAACGAGCGCTGCATGCGTGAGTTGGTGATGCTCGCGTGCATCATGTGCGGCAGCGCGTAGATGGCGATCGTGCCGGCGGCGGCTTCGATCACGTGCGCGTTGAAGAACAGATACGACAGCGGCGCGGTCAGGAACACCAGACGCGGGATGCCGTAGAAGAAGTGCATCATCGCGTTCAGATAGCACAGGCGCTGGCCGATTTTCAGCCCCTTGCCGGTGAGCGGATTATCGATCCGGAAGATCTGCGTCATGCCGCGCGCCCAGCGAATCCGCTGGCCGATGTGGCCGGAGAGGCTCTCCGTGGCAAGCCCCGCCGCTTGCGGAATCGCCAGATACGCGGTGGTGTAGCCGAGCCGGTGCAGCTTCAAGGCGGTGTGCGCGTCTTCAGTCACGGTTTCGACGGCAATGCCGCCGATCTCTTCGACCATGGTCCGCCGCAGCAATGCGCACGAACCGCAGAAGAACGTGGCGTTCCACAGATCGTTGCCGTCCTGCACGAGACCGTAGAACAGTTCGCCTTCGTTCGGCACCTTGCGGAACGTGCCGAGGTTGCGCTCGAACGGATCGGCCGAGAAGAAGTGGTGCGGCGTTTGCAGCATCGACAGCAGCTTGTCGCGCAGGAACCAGCCGAGGCCGATCTGCAGGAAGGAGCGGGTCGGAATGTGATCGCAGTCGAAGATCGCGAGGTATTCGCCGCTGGTGATCTTCAGCGCTTCGTTGATGTTGCCGGCCTTGGCGTGGCGGTTGTGCGTGCGAATGGTCCAGTTGACGCCGACCTCTTCGCAGAACGCCTTGAACTCGGGGCGGCGGCCGTCGTCGAGTACATGGATCGAGATCTTCTCGGCCGGATAGTCGAGCGCGAGCGCGGCGTAGATGGTCGGCTTCACCACCGAGAGCGGCTCGTTGTAGGTCGGAATGAAGACGTCGACGCTCGGCCAAGCGTCGCGCGAGGCGGGCAGCGGCATCGGCGTGCGCTTGAGCGGCCATGCCGTCTGAAAGTAGCCGAGCAGCAGCACGATGGTCGAATACACCTCGGCCGACACCAGCAGCAGACCCCAGGCGGCGTCGAGCGGATGTTCCCAGTACGTGGTCGCGGTCAGGCGCCAGTACATGTAGCGGCCCGAGGTCACCACCGACAGCATGATCATCACCATCGTCGCGTACCGGCCTTGCAGGCGGCGGAACATGAGGGCGGTCACGAAGCAGCAGGTGGCGAACGTCAGCTGTTCGTAGAAAGCGAGCGGCACGGTGAACACGAAGTACAGCATCGCCAGCGCGAACAGCGTAACGAGTCCGGTGACGATGCGGCTGTTCCAGAAGCGCGCGTCGACGAAGCGTTCCACCCGCGACGGCTCGGCCGGCTCCAGACCCTGCGATGGCGTCGTGCTCATGCGACGTTCCTCGGCGACACGGCGATGGCGTCGATCGCCGCCGTCAGCCACGTGCCGCACGCGCGAAAGTCGGCGGCCGCCTGGCTGAGCGGATCGTAGTGAATCAAGGTGGTGTCGCAAGCGAGCGCTTCGCTCACGCCTTCGTCCAGATGGATCACGCCCGGGAACAGCTTCGCGCCGAGCATCTGGCGCAGCACTTTGAGCACGTCTTTGGTCAGTTGGCGCGACTGGTCGATCTGGTTGATCACGTAGCCAACGCCGCCGAATTCGGCGCGCGGCGCCGCATAGGTTTCGATCAGCCGCTCCATCTGCGGAATCGCGGCGTACGACGCGGCGTCGGCGAGCACGACGTTCAGCGCGAAGGTGGCCGCGCACAAGGCCGTGCGCACATACGCGGACGAACCCGGCGGCGTGTCGATGATCACGATATCGGAGGGGTCGAGGTGCAGGCTCTGCAACGACTGCGAGAGCCAGCGCGGCTCCTGGTCGATATACGCTTCGAAGCGGCGGCGGTCGTCTTCGAGCACCGCGCCGTACGGCAGCACCGTTACACCGTCCACGCCGTCGAACATCACGGTCTGCCACGGGTCGCCCGTCAGCGTGGCGCGCGACAAACCGTCGATGCTGTCGAGCGGCACGCCGAAGTGCAGGCGCAGCGCGTTCTGCGGGTCGAGGTCGAGCGCAATCACCCGCCGGCCGCTCGCGGCCAGCACCGAAGCGAGGTTGGCGGCGAGGGTGGTCTTGCCGACCCCGCCCTTGGCGGACACCACCGCGATGACTTTCATGAGCGACGAGGGCCGTTGACCAGCCACGAGTTGGAGGGGCGGGGCGTGGCGGCGGGCGCGGTGCCGGCCGGTGCGGTGGCCGTTTGAGCGGGCGTGCCGCGCAGGCGGTCGAAGATGCTTTGCAACGGCGCCGGGCCGCCGCTGGGCGCGGCGGGTCGCGGCGGCGTGGGTCCGGGTTGCGGCGCGAAAAGCTTGCCGAGGATCGAAGCAGGTTGCGGCGGCGCGGCGGGTGCGGTGACTGCCGGCGGCGTTGACGAGATCGACGGTGCTGCCGTATAAGCGCGCACGGGCGCCGGAGCTTGCGTCCAACTGGAGGCGGCGGCCGGGACCGTTTGGGCGGCCGGCGTGCGCAAGGGAATGACGGGACGCACGGAAAGGGGGGCTGCAAAAGCGGGGGTTATAGGAGCCGCGGCCGGAGAAGCGGGGGCTGCGGGGGGTACAGATGCGAGAGCTCCAGGAACGGCAACCCCCGAAGCGGCCGGCTCGGTTCGCGCAGCCTCGGGCGCCGCCGCGTCGGCTCGCGCGGCGCCGACTGCCGCTTGCGGCGCCGCTTCATCTTTCGGTGCGAACGCGCCAAATCGCGAAGCGCCGCGCGGCGCGCCAGCCGTAGCGGCCACCGCTACGGGCGGAATGTCCCGCCGATGCGAACGCGTGAATAACGGCGCCTTGGCGCGCGTGACCGACGCTGCATCTTTTGGCGCGCTGTCTTGACGATCGACGGCTACGGGTGAGCCCGCCGCCGGCGACTGAGGCCTGGCCTCGCGACGCTGCCCGATTGCGGGAATCAACGGTTGACTCAGATCGAGCGTGACTAGTAGTGGCCAACGGGTGCGCGCCGAACGCGCCTCGTTTTCGCGGCCGATTTCCTGGTACGCGTTGGCGTCGCCGCCAAAATGATCGAAAAGTTTCTCGATGTCGCTCGATGAGCTCATAGTGCCGCCGTCTTGTTCATCACTAGCCTTGCCCCGATCCCAACTTGTGTTCGCGGCGCTAAAACACGGGTACTGTCTGACCCGCCACTTCACGCGCACCGGTCTGGCGCGTTTTCTCCACTGCGTGTGTTGCCTGGTGTTGCCTGCGCTGCTTTGCCTATTTCGTCGCGCGTCCGACGCACCCGCATGACGGCCGGCTCGCCCGTCTCGTTCAAACAGGATGACGGCCCAGACGAAACTCGATCGCGGTGTCCTCGCTATACCCGCTCGTTTGCGCTACTGATAGACCCTGCGCGCCCAACGCGCTCAACCAGGTCTGATACACGCCTTCGAGAAACGCCGGTGTCCACGCCAGCGCGTTGCCGCCGAACGCCTGCAACGGCGCGCAGTAGTGAACGATGCGCAGTGACTCGGGTTCGTCGGACAATTCGACGTAGCCCCAGTCCATGTCATGCCAGTGCAGATTCAAGGTCCGCGCGAGCTCGGCGGTGGAGTCGCAGGCGGGCAACGGATGGGCCGCCGCAAACCGGCTGCCGACGCGGTGCATCAGTTGGCGCAGTTCGTCGCGGCCGATCTGCGCTTCGAACTCGCTTGCGAGGGCGGTCAGCATGCCGCGCCACTGCGGCGAGATTTGGCGTTCCAGCAGGTAATCGAGAATTGGGACCATGTTTTCCGGGAGTCGGCCGTTGCTTCGAACCGCTTGAGCATCGGCCGCCCACGGCCGACCGCGAAGAAAAGTGTTGTCGGGAATCGTGCAGCATTACCGGCCTAGGTCACTTTTCTCGGGCTGTCTAGTCCGTTCACCACACTTCGAAGCAGTCTACTTAAGACATTAAGATTTAACCACTCTCGATTCGTCTACGTATACGCGGATTCGATTGCAACGGTTGCAGATTGACTGAGTAATTCTTGCCGCCTGAATCAGCCGCTTGCAGCGCCGGCAATGATGTCCGGTAAGATCGCGGCCGTGATGGGTGTATTGACGGCGCATTGCGTCGTTTGATTGAGCTGTTTCGTTTCGTGGTAAATGCAACGATTCGCGCTTACGCCGGCGCCGTCCGATCAACCTCGCCGTTATCCTTTCCGAATCTTTCCAGTTGCTTTCATTTCTCAGGTTTCGCCCGCGCCCGTTAAGCTTGCGCACGCGCATCTCGCCGCGCGCGCCAGGTGCGTGCGTGGCATCTCGTTACGACGCCGTTCGATTCATTCGCTGCAATGTTCAATCCACTCAGCATTCTTCTCGTCACCGTTCTATCGGGCGTCATGGCAATCGCCGTGCTCGGATCGTTGTGGCGCGCGGCGATTCCCGGCGTCGGCTATTGGGTGTCGGCCAACGCCGTGGCGATCGTCGCGCTGCTCGCTTTCGCCCTGCAAGGCCATGCGTCGCAGTGGTTGACCTTCGTGGCGTCCAACGTCCTGATGGCGGCTTCGCTGCTGCTGGTGGTGGAAGGTTGTTTGCGCTTTCTGGGGCGGCGCGCGCGGCTCTGGCCGGCCTACCTCGGGCTCGTCGCGGTGCTGCTCGGCATCTCGTACTGGACCTTCGCCGCGCCGAACTTCAACGCGCGCGTCGCGCTGGTGTCGGCGTTTCACGCGAGCCTTTATGTCGTGCTCGGCGTGGCGATGCTGCGCGGGCGTCCCGCGAACCGGCCGCGCTACAGCTATTACTTCCTCGCGGGAGCGGCCCTGCTCCTGTTCGCCGCGCATACCGCGCGCGGGCTGATGTACGGCTTTGGCTGGCTGACGCAGACCGGTCTGCTGCAGGTGTCGCCGTCCAACATCATTTTTCTCGCGCTCGGCATTCTGGCGTCGCCGTGTCTGTCGATCGGCGTGGTGATGCTGGCGCACGACCGCCTCGCGCAACGGCTCGAACGGCTCGCCAATATCGATGAGCTGACGGGCGCGCTGTCGCGCCGCGCGTTTCTGGCGGCCGGCGGCGCGCTGCTGGACGCGTCGCTGCGAAGCCGTTCGCCGCTGGCGATGGCGATCATCGACATCGACTCGTTCAAGGCCGTCAACGACCGGCACGGCCACGCCGCCGGCGACCAGGTGCTGAGCCACTTCGCCACGTTCGTCGCGCGCAACCTGCGGGCGGGCGACGTGTTCGGCCGGCTGGGCGGCGAGGAATTCGGCGTGCTGTGCCCGCTCACCACCACCGCGGAGGCGGCGGGCCTGCTCGAGCGTCTGCGGACCCGCCTCGCGGCGGCCGCGCCGGACGAGTTGCCGCGCGGGCTGCGCTACACCTTCAGCGTCGGCGTGGACCAACTGCGGCGCGACGAATCGCTCGCCCAGTTGATGGCGCGGGCCGATGGCGCGTTGTACGCCGCCAAGGCGTCAGGCCGCGACCGGGTGATGACGGCGTAGGGCAGACGGCGCGGAAACGGAAATTTCGCGGCATTTGCATGAAAGGCATAAATATTTGTCAGATGTTTGCCGATATCCATTGGCAGAGTGACCGGAACCCGGCTGATATCTATCAATATGCTTTCCACCTCACAGCAGCACCCGCCCGATTCCGGTCTACGCGATCGCTTCCACCTGCGCTCGCTCGAGCACCAGCGTCCGCTGTCCACGGCGACCATGGCGTTCACGGTGGTCGCGTTCCTGTGCTTCGTCGGGGCGCGCAACCTGGTCGACGGCCCGGCCACGCCGCTCGCGTACCGGCTCGCATGCGCGCTGCTGCTCGCCCTGCTGGTGCTGGCGATCCCGCGCGCGAACTCGACCTGGCTATTCGGCCTGATCGGCGTGGCTTACTCGCAGGTATTGGTGGCGGGCCTCGCGCTGAACATTGCCGGGGTCGCCCAGCCGCTGCTGTGGGCGCTGCCGGCGCTGGTCGTGATACCGGTCTGCGCGGCGCCGCTGTGGCTCACGCCCACGCATTTCGTCGTCGGCACCGCGCTTTTCTATGCGACGGCGTTCGCGCTCCTGTCCGGCGAGCCGCTCACGCATGACATCGGCGTCGTGGTGGGGATGTGGGTCGGGGCGATCGCCGCGCCGACCGCCGCCGTGTTTCATTTCGGCTTCTACCGGTTTCGCCGCAGCCACTTTCTGCTTGAGAGCCAACTCGCGCAACTCGCGGCGACCGACCCGCTGACCGGCCTGCAAAACCGCCGTGCGTTCGTCAAGCAGGCAGAGCGCCGGCTCGAGACCCTCACGCCGGAGACGCGGGTCAGCGCGATCTTTCTCGATATCGACAACTTCAAATCCCTGAACGACCGCTTCGGCCATGCGGTGGGCGACCACGCGCTTTATCAGGTTGCCCAGGTGCTGATGGACGAGGCTTCGGCTGACGACAGCGTGAGCCGGATCGGCGGCGAGGAATTCGCGCTGCTGCTGCGCGACGGGCTGACCGGCGCGCTTCAACTGGCCGAACGGCTGCGCGTTGCGATTGCCGCGATCGAGCGGCCGGACGGCCGGCTGACCGCGAGCTTCGGGGTCGCCGAGCATCGCGGCGGGGAAACCATCATGATGCTGCTCGATCGCGCCGACGAGGCCTTGCTGCGCGCCAAGCACTCCGGCAGAAACCGCGTGTGCGCCGAACTGCCGCTGCCGCGCGACGCGTGGCATCTGCTTGCCGGCGAGGCAGGCGCCGGGGACGCGGCGGCGGGTCAACGTCATCGATGGGAGGATTACTACCTCACCTCGCATTTCCAGCCGCTCTACAGTTTGTCGCATCAGAAGCAGGTGGGGTTCGAAGCCTTGCTGCGCGGCGAGCAGCGCGACGGCACGCTGGTGCCGCCCGCGGTGCTGTTCGCGCCGAAGCCCTCCAGCGACGAAGGCGCGCTCGACCGCGCGAGTCATACCGTGCATCTGGCCAATGCTCGCGGGTCGCTGCCCGACGGCGCGTGGCTCTTCCTCAACATTTTGCCGGCCACGTTCATCGCCGAAGGTTATGCGGATCAACTGGCGAAGATCGTGCGGGCCGTGGGTCTCGAACCCGAGCGCGTGGTTCTGGAGATTCTCGAATCGCACGGCGGCAGCGTCGACGACATGTCGCGGGCGGCGGCGTTGTACCGCGAGCACGGTTTCCTGATCGCCGTCGACGATTTCGGCGCGGGTCAGTCGAACCTCGACCGGCTGTTCAGGATTCGCCCGGACCTCGTCAAGCTCGACGGCGAACTGATTCGCGCGACGAGCCACGGCACCGAGCAGCCGATTCTGCCGAAGCTCGTGTCGTTGCTGCATCAGGCGGGGATGCTGGTGGTCGTCGAAGGCGTGGAGACCACCGAGGAGCTGATTCTCGCCGTGGAATCGAATGTCGATTTCGCGCAGGGTTATCTGCTGGGCCGGCCGGCAGCGGAGATTGCGCCGCCGGAGTCGGTGCATCGGCGCATCGACGACGCGTTCGAGGTCATCGCGCATGGTCGCGCGCATCAGCACGCGTTGTTCGAATCCGAAGTGGAGCCTTACCGGGCCGGTTTGCGGCTCGCCGCCGACGCGTTGCTGGCCGGCGTGGGCATGGAAGAGGCGTTCGCCTCGCTGGCAAGGTTCGACAGATGCGTCAGCTGTTTCATCCTCGACGACTCGGGCCGGCAGATCGGTCTGGAAGTGCCGGGGCCGGCCTGGAGCAATGACGGGGCCTCGCTGCAACCGGTGGCGAATCCGCGCGATGCGCGGTGGGATCATCGTCCGTATTTCCGCAATGCGGTGCTGTTGCCGGGCGTGGCGGTGGCGAGCAATCCTTATCTTTCGCTGGCGAGCGGCCGGCCGTGTATCGCGGTGACGCTGGCGGTGCAGTTTACCGCCGGGCGCTCGGTGATCGGGGTCGAACTGGATTGGTCGGCGCTCGGGCTGCCGTGGCCTGCGCGGGAATAGCGCCTTCTCTCACGCCGCGGGCTCCCGTGTCGCCAATCAGCGGATTCGCTCAATACCCGCCCTTGGGCGACGCCGCCATCGCTGTCGTCTTTTTATACGACGCCGCCAGATCCGCTGCGGCGCGGCTCAGCAAGCCCGTGTCGGTGCCGACCGCGACGAAGGTGGCGCCCGCTTCGAGATAGTCGGCGGCAATCGCCGAATCGGGGGCGAGCACGCCCGCCGCCTTGCCCGCGCCCCGCACGGTGCGGATGCCGTTGCGAATCGCTTCGCGCACGCTGGCGTCGCCGGGTTTGCCCAGCAGGCCCATCGACGCACTCAGATCCGCTGGTCCGAAGAACACGCCGTCGACGCCATCCACGGCTGCAATTGCCGGCAAATTCTCCAGGCCCCGCACGGTTTCCACCTGCACCAGCACGCACAATTCGTCGGCCGCCGTGTTCAGGTAATCCGGTATCCGGTTCCAGCGCGATGCGCGCGCCAACGCACTGCCTACACCGCGAATGCCTGCTGGCGGATAACGGGTGGCCGAGACCGCATCGGCGGCCTCGTCGGGTGTGTCGATCATCGGCAGAAGCAGGGTTTGGGCGCCGATGTCGAGCAATTGCTTGATCAACGCGCTGTCGCTGCGCACGGGGCGCACCACCGGGTGTGATGCATACGCGGCCACCGCCTGCAATTGGGCCAGCGTGCTGCGCACGTCGTTCGGCGCATGCTCGTTATCGACCAGCAGCCAGTCGAAACCCGCGGTGGCCAGCAGCTCGGTCACGTAAGCGTCGGCGAGCGCGGCCCACAGGCCGAATTGCGGTTCGCCTGCGGCGAGAGCGCGCTTGAAAGGGTTTTGCGGTAGGGACATGTCGTTGTCGAGTCGAATGAGCTCAGATGAAGTTCAGGCCGATGCTGCCCAGCGGGCCATAGTCGACATGAAAAGTGTCGCCCGCGCGCGCGGGGATCGGGCTGGTGAACGAACCGCTCAGGATCACGTCGCCGGCGTTGAGCGTTTCGTCGTACGGGGCGATCTTGTTGGCGAGCCACGCCACGCCGGTGGCCGGATGATTCAATACCGCGGCGGCCAGCCCGCTTTCCTCCACCGCGCCATTCTTGTAAAGCAAAGCGCCGACCCAGCGCAGATCGACGTCGAGCGGCCGCACGGGGCGGCCGCCCAGCACGATCCCCGCATTCGCCGCGAAGTCCGAGATCGTGTCGAAGACTTTGCGCGGCGCTCTGGTCTCGCGGTCGAACTGTTCGATGCGCGCGTCGATGATCTCCACGGCCGGCGTCACGTAAGCGGTCGCGTCCAGCACGTCGAACAGCGTCACGCCCGGGCCCGTTAGCGGCTTGCTCAGCACGAACGCCAGTTCCACTTCCACGCGCGGCGCGATGAAGCGGTCCACGCGGATGTCCTGGCCGTTCTCGATGAACATGCTGTCGAGCAGCGGCGCATAGTCGGGCTCGTCGATCTGCGACGAGCGCTGCATGGCGCGCGAGGTGAGGCCGATTTTGCGGCCCTTGATCACGTGGCCTTCGGCGAGCTTGAGCTTCACCCACTCGCGCTGGATCGCATAGCCGTCCTGCACGGTCATCTGCGGATAGGCGGCCGAGAAGTGCCGCAGTTGAGTCCGCGTTTTCTCGGCGTGGTCGAGTTGTGCCGCGAGCTCGCGGATAGTCTGTTCGTCTAGCATGGTGGAGTCTCGATGAGCCGCTATTCAGCCTTCAGGCGCGCGTGCAGGTTGTTGTGTTTCCACGTACCGGCTTCGCTGAATTCGTTGATCTCCAGCGACAACGCCAGGCCGTGCTGTTCGAATTGAGCGGCGAAGTGCTGTTTGATCAGCGCGAACAACGCATCGCCGGTGGCCTGTCTGGTGGCTTCGGAGCGGCCCGCGCCGATCTTCAGGTTCGCATGCAGGAAGGCGGCGTCGGCGCGTCCGTCGGCGATGCAGTACTGCTCGCAGCGCAACGCGCGCACCCGGATGCCGCCGAGCGGATAGACGCGCTGTTCGCTTTCGTTGCCAGTTTCACGCTGCGTGTCGAGGCAATGCGCGAGCGCATTGCACAGTTCTCCGATGCTTTCTTCGCCGGCAAGGTTGGCGCTGTATTCGAGTGTCAGATGCGGCACGGTGAACTCCTTGGTTGCGGCTCAGGCGGGCAGCGGCGTGACCGGAAAGATCGCGTTGATCTGCCCGGTGCCCGAACTGCCGAAGTACGGCGTGACGACTTCCACCTTGCCGTCGTAGCGATCCCAGCCGAGCGCGCCGAGCAGCATGGCCGTGTCGTGCATGCCGCCTTCGCCCCAGCATTTTTCGTTGTAGAGCGGCAGCATGTCGCAGAAGGTCTTCCAGTCGCCGGCTTCCCACAACTCGACCACCTTGCGGTCCATCTGTTCGAGAAACGGATTCCACACCTTGTGCATGAACTGCTCGGCCGTGCCGTTGTTGGCGAAGTGGTGGCTGAGCGACCCGCTCGCCAGAATCGCGACGGTGCCGTCGTAGCGCTCCTCGATCGCCTTGCGTACCGCGAGGCCGAAACGCACGCTCGTGTCGAGGTCATGCCACACGCACCAGCCTGCTACCGACACGGTCTTGAAGTGCTGATCCGCATTCATATAGCGCATCGGCACCAGCGTGCCATATTCGAGTTCGAGCGAGGTGTCGCTGTGCGCGCGGCTTTTCACGCCCATTTCGTTGGCGACTTCGGCGATCAGATTGCCGAGTTCGACATTGCCCGGATACGCGTACGGCATGTTCTTGATGAAATGCGGCAGTTCGTTGCTCGTGTAGTTACCCTGGAAATTCGCCGCGCAATTGATGTGATATTCGCTGTTCACGAGCCAATGCACGTCGAACACGACGATCGTATCCACGCCCAGTTCGCGGCAACGCCGGCCGATTTCATGATGGCCGTCGATCGCGGGCCGACGGCAGCCCTTATGCGGACCGTCGAGTTCGGACAGATACAGCGACGGGACGTGCGTCACTTTTGCCGCCAATGCGAGTTTGCCCATCAAACACCCCAGCGCGGAATGTGATGCGAGCCGAGCGACACGCAGACGTTCTTCGGTTCGAGGAACACTTCGTAACTCCACGTGCCGCCTTCGCGGCCCACGCCGGAAGCCTTGGTGCCGCCGAACGGCTGACGCAGATCACGCACGTTCTGGCTGTTGACGAAGCACATGCCGGCTTCGACCGCCGCCGCGACGCGCAGCGCGCGGCCCGAATTCTCGGTCCAGATGTAGCTCGACAAACCGTAGGAGATGTCGTTGGCGAGCTTGATTGCGTCGGCTTCGTGGTCGAATGGAATCAGGCAGGCGACCGGGCCGAAGATCTCTTCCTGCGCGATGCGCATGCGGTTGTCGACATCGACGAATACGGTGGGTTGAACGAAGTTGCCTTGGCGCAGGGCGTCGGGCAGCTCCGGCGTGTCGAGGCCGCCGCACGCGAGCGTCGCGCCTTCTTTCGGGCCGAGTTCGATATAGCTGCGCACCTTCGCCAGATGGCCCTGACTGATCATGGGGCCGACAACGGTGCTCTCGGACAGCGGGTCGCCCACGCTCAAGCGCTTCGCACGTTCGATGAAGCGCTCGGCAAAACGCGCATAAATAGAACGTTGCACGAGAATGCGCGACCCCGCCGTGCAGCGTTCGCCGTTGTTCGAGAAAATCATGAACACGGCGGCGTCGAGCGCGCGCTCGAAATCGGCGTCGTCGAAAATCACGAACGGCGACTTGCCGCCGAGTTCCATCGAAAACTTCTTCAGCCCCGCGGTTTGCACGATACGGTTGCCAGTCGCGGTCGAACCGGTGAACGACACGGCATGCACGTCCGGATGCGCGACCAGCGGTTCGCCGGTGTCCTTGCCGAAACCGTGCACCACGTTCAGCACGCCGGCCGGAATGCCCGCTTCGAGCGCGAGGTTGCCGAGCATCGAGGCTGTGAGCGGCGACAGTTCGCTCATCTTCAACACGGCGGTATTGCCGAACGCGAGACAGGGAGCGACTTTCCATGTCGCCGTCATGAACGGCACGTTCCAAGGCGAGATCAGCGCGCAGACGCCGACCGGATGAAACAGCGTGTAGTTCAGGTGCGTATCGGTCGGATACGTATGGCCGTCGACACGCGTGCACATCTCGGCGAAGTAGCTGAAGTTGTCGGCGGCGCGCGGCACGAGTTGCTTGCGCGTCTGCGAGATGGTCTGGCCGGTGTCCTTCGTTTCGGTCTCCGAGATCTGCGGCACGTTCTTCGCGATCAGCTCCCCGAGCTTGCGGACCAGCTTCGCGCGTTCCGCGGCGGGCCGGGCGGCCCATGCGGGAAACGCGTCCCTCGCGGCGCGCACGGCGGCGTCGACTTCTTCCGCGCCACCGCGGGCCACCTCGGCGAGCACCTCCTGCGTGGCCGGATTGACGGTTTCGAAGTAGTCTTTCGCGGCGCTCGACTTACCGTTGATCAAATGTTCGATTCGCATTGGTTGTCCCATGTAAAGCTGTCCATCAGGCGCGGCCGAAGTCCGCGTCGGACGCAATCGTATTGACCAGACGGCCGAGACCGTCGATTTCGCAGACCACTTCGTCGCCCGCATTGACGTTGACGATGCCTTCGGGCGTGCCGGTCAGGATCACATCGCCGGGCGCGAGGGTCATGAAGCTGCTCAGGTATTCGATCAGCGCGGGGATGTCGGTGACGAGATCGCGCGTGTTGCCGTGTTGCTGACGCGTGCCGTTCACGAACGTGCGCAGCTCCAGTTGCGTGACGTCTTCGACATCCGCGGCGTCGACGAACCAGGGGCCGAGCACCGTGCCGCCATCGCGATTCTTCACGCGCAGGTTGGGGCGGTAGTAGTTTTCCAGGTAGTCGCGAATCGCGTAGTCGTTGGCGATCATGTAGCCGGCCACATGCTGCATGGCGTTTTCGCGGGTGACGTTGCGCGCGGTTTGTCCGATCACGACCGCGAGTTCGCACTCGTAGTGCATGAAGGTGACGTCGGCGGGGCGGCGCGTCACGCCGCGATGACCTACCACCGTGCCCGGTCCCTTGAGAAACACGAGCGGTTCTTCCTGTTTATTGAACTGCAACTCTTTCGCATGCTCGGCGTAGTTCAAGCCGAGCGCGAAGAGCGTGCCGACTTCGATCGGGGCGAGCCAGACCACTTCGTCCTCACGCCGCACGCGGCCATCGGCAAGACGCACGCCGTCGGCATGCGGATAGGCTTCGTGAATCGCGCCTGCATACGCAACGCGGCCGCGCATCATGGCTGTTCTCCCGCTTGTTCTTCAGCCCCGACGAACGACACCGTGAGCGGCGGCATCGCGCCGATCGACAGTGTGGCCGTGTCGCCGATATGCGCGACAGGCGAACCATGCGGCACGCCGAGCGTGACGACATCGCCCGCGCCGAGCGTCATGAAGTCGGTTACGTCCGCGAGCAGTTGCGCCACATGGCGTACCGACGACGCGGTGCTCGCGCTGAAAGCCGCGCGTTGGTTGAGCGAAACATTGACCGGCAGATCGTCCGGTGCCGGAATATGGCGCGCCGCAACCACGGCCGGTCCGACCACGCAGAAACCGTCGCGGGCCCGAAAGCGCACCGACGGCCGGTACACGCTCGCATGCGGTACGCTGAGATCGGCGACCAGCGTATAGCCGGCAATGTAGTGCCATGCCTGTTCCGCGCTGACCCGGGTTGCAGTGCGGCCAATCACGATGCCGAGCGACGCGCCGACTTCCACGCCCAATGTATCGTCCGGCACGACGACGCGGGCGCGATGCCCGGCAAGCGTATTGCGCGGTTTCAGATAGAGCACCGGCGCTCTCGGCGGGGCTTTATACGGTGCGGCGTGCATCGCATCGCCCAGCGCCGCGAGCGCGGCGCGGTCGTTCAGCAGGGTTCCGTAGACCGCACCGCAAACCGGCGCCCGACAGGCCACGCCGCGGGCAAGCAGCGTGGCCGCGGCGCGCGCATCCACGTCACGGGGCAGCGCTTCGCCTTCGGGATGCAGCAGGTGATCGGCAAGTGCAAACATATTTGGCCTGTGTCCTGGCAAAAACACTAACATGTTAGTAGTATTGCGCTTGATATGATCCATGGTCAATAGCCTGTCGGCTGATCGCGGGTTTTCCCTTAAGTTTCGACGGCTGCTTTTTATCCATCCTCCAATATGTCCGCTTCCGCCTCGACCCGAGTTCTGCATCGCAACCTGCCCATGTTGTTGCTGCGCGCCAGAGAAAAAATGATGGAGCGATTTCGTCCATTGATTACCGCGCATGGATTGACCGAGCAGCAGTGGCGCGTGATTCGCGCGCTGAACGAGCATGGTCCGATGGAGCCGCGTCACATCTCCGATATCTGCACGATTTCGAGCCCGAGCATGGCCGGTGTGCTCGCGCGCATGGAGAGCATGGACCTGGTGACCAAGGAGCGTTTTGCCGAAGATCAGCGGCGCGTGCTGGTGTCGCTCACCGACACGAGCCTGGAACTGGTGCGCGTGATTTCGAGAGACCTCGAGGCGCATTACCGCGAGCTGGAGCGCAAGGTGGGACCGGAGATCGTCGAGCGCGTATATCGCGCGGTGGACGATCTGCTGGCCGGTCTGGAGGAGGGAGAAGAGGAGTGAGGAGAGTGGAATGAAGCAGAGGTTCAGCGTTTGACCGGCGAGCGCCGGCGCACCCGGTTTCACCAGCCCTGAAAGCGTCTCCATTCCACGCTGTCGCCGTCCGGCGCAACGGCGTGGTAGTCGGGAAACTGCGCGCCGGTGGCGCACGCGTGATTCGGCAGGATGCGCAGTTTCATGCCGATAGGGAAACGCTGCGTGATGTCTTCCTCGGCGTGTGCGGTTTCTCCGGTCGGGGAAAGAATGCCATGTTCCTGATTGGCGCCGCTTATCACGTAGCCGAGCAGCGGCGTGCCGTTCAGCAGGCACGGCTGGCCGTAGCCGAAGTCGTGTGACTGCTTTGACGTGCCGCGATCCCGGCTCATCGCCATCCAGCCCGCGTCGAGAATGGCCCAGCCCTTGTCCGCCTGATGACCGATCACGGTGGCGAGCACGCTGAGCGCGATATCGTCGAGCGCGCATACGCCGACGTTGTGCATGACGAGATCGAACAGCACGTACACACCGGCGCGCACTTCGGTGACGCCTTCAAGTTGTGTGGCGGCGAGGGCGGTCGGCGTTGAGCCGACGCTGACCGCGGGGCACGCGATCCCGGTTTCGCGCAGCCGCTGTGCCGCGCGAACGCAGCCTGCGCGCTCCTGTTCCGCCAGCGCTGCGAGCGCGTCAGGCGTATCGAGTTCGTAGCTGGAGCCGGCATGGGTCATCACGCCGCCCACCTTGACGCCGTTCTCATGCAGAATCCGGCCGACCTCCAGCAGGGTGTCCTGTTCCGGCGTGATGCCCGAGCGGTGCCCGTCGGTGTCCACCTCGATCCATACCTCGAAGGTTTCACCGTGCTGGTCGCCGAATGCGGCAATGGCGGCCGCGGCGTTCGGGTTGTCCACCACGAGCTTCAGATCGCAGCCCTGGCGGCGCAGCGCGAAGGCGCGCGGCAGCTTGGACGGCGCCATGCTGACGGCGTAAAGAATGTCGCGGACACCCGCGGCAAAGAAAGCCTCCGCTTCCTTTAACGTCGACACGGTAATGCCGCGCGCGCCGGCGGCGATCTGCGCGCGAACCACGTCGATGCATTTGGTGGTCTTCACGTGCGGCCGGAACGCGACGCCGAGCGTGTTCATATGTCCCTGCATCCGCGCGATGTTCTTCTGCATCCGGGCAATGTCGATCAATGCGGCGGGGGTTTCGATCTGGTCGAGTTTCATGCTTTTACCGTGAAAAGGGAGTCATGCAAAGTCATGCCGGTTCATGCCGAAACGCGCGAGCCACGGCACGAGCGAGTCGAGCGTCGGCGCTTCGATCTCGGGCGGCTGCGCGCCGGTGACGAGCGGCAGGCCCACCCGATTGTGCCAGTACGTCCGCAAGCCGACGGCGGCCGTGCCGAACATGTCGTAGCTGGAGCCGGCGACGAACGCGGCTTCGTGGGCGTGCACGCCGAGTTTTTGCAGTGCAATGCGATAGGGCAGCGGGTCGGGTTTGTACACGCCGGCTTCTTCGGCGGTGACGATGGCGTCCCAGCGTACCGGGAGCAGGTCGGCCGCTTGCGTGCCGAGGCGCGCGGAACAGTTGGTGACGACGGCCAGCTTGCAATGCGGTGCGAGCGTTTGCAACGCATCGACTGCGCCGCTCCAGGGAGCGAGTTTCAGCCAGTCCGCTTCGAGCGCGAGCGCGGCGGATTCGGCCAGGCCGACCTGCGCGGCGGCTTCACGCACCAGTTGTTCGTAGGCGATGTACTGGCCGCAGCCGTAGGTCAGGCGCAGATAGGCGGCGCGCCACGCGCGGCCCGCCTGCTCGGAACCGGCGGCTCGATTCCACGAGGCCCAGGAGTCGAGCAGGGCGGTCAGGAGGTCGAACAGAACCGCTTTGGGATACGCGGCAGGCACGGAAGCGAGAGTCATGATCTAACCGGCGGTGGACGGTGAGCTGATTATAAAGTTGGCTCGTCGGCGGAATCTGTGGGTGGTTTGATGCGATTCATGAGGGACAGAGGAAGCGATAGAGTTTCTTGCAGGTAGCGTCAAAGGCGTTCTGCTCGTGCTCGGAGAGGTGCCTCGAAAGCGGGCCACCGAACTCGTGGATCTCATTGAGAAGCAGTGTGCGGGCATCCATGGCGGCTAAGTCCGGATCGACGTGACGGACTTCGATGAGATGGCCACCAAGCATCCAAAGGTGATCGCGGTGGCGGTGCAACGTTTTGCGGGCATAGCCGTGGGTCAGCAGGTGTTGCAGGAAAGGTGTGAAGACCTTCACGAGCGCCTGTCCGAATGGGATGTCCTCGTCCTCGAAGCGCCATGAGGCAGGCCAGTTCTGCAAGTCCGGGACGTAGCGCTCCAGTGCGTGCGGATCTGAGGTAACAATAGCGTCTTTACTGATTCCCGCGCGCTTGCTAACCATGTTGCTGACCCGCCTGCTCAATGCCTGCCATCATTTTCCCGGCTTCGTCTATGAAAGTGCCCGACTGTGCGAGCAGTCCAAAACCATCGAGATCGACGTGCGGCCACGCAAGGGTTCGAAGCCGATCTGTTCGTGTTGCAACCGGCCTGGCAGCGGCTATGACACGCTCGCATCGCGTAGTTTCGAATTTATTCCGATCTGGGGCTTCGCGGTGATTTTGCTGTACGCCATGCGCCGCGTCGACTGCCGTGAGTGCGGCGTGAAGGTCGAGACGGTGCCGTGGGCCATCGGCAAGCACACGCTGACCAAGGCCTACATGCTGTTTCTCGCGCAGTGGGCACGCAAGCTCTCCTGGAAAGAGACAGCGCAAAGCTTTCGCACCAGTTGGGAGAAGGTTGCCCAGGCGGTGGAGTGGGTGGTCGACTGGGGGCTGGCCCATCGCGAACTCGGCACCATCCGCGCTTTGGGCGTCGATGAAATCCAGTATGGCCGAGGGCACAATTATCTCACGCTGGTCTATCAGATCGAGGCCAGCTGCGTGCGCCTGCTTTGGGTTGGCCAGGAGCGCACGAAGGAAAGCTTCGCAAAGTTCTTCGTCATGATCGGCAAACGGTTGTGCGAGCAGGTCGAGTTCGTCTGCTCGGACATGTGGCGGCCCTACATCGAGATGATCGCACTACATTGCCCCAACGCGCTGAACATCCTCGACCGCTTCCACATCGTTGCCAAAATGAACAAGGCGATCGACGAGGTTCGCGCCGAGGAAGCTCGCCGCATGACCCGCGACGGCTATGAGCCAGTCCTCAAGAAGTCCCGCTGGTGTTTGCTCAAGCGGCCAGAGAACCTTACTGACAATCAGCGACTGCGCCTGCGCGATCTGCTGCACTACAACCTGCGCAGTGTCCGCGCCTATCTTCTCAAGGAGGAGTTCCAGCAGATCTGGGATTACATCTCGCCTGTCTGGGCAGGCAAGTTCCTCGATCAGTGGTGCACCCGGGTCATGCGCTCACGCATCGAACCAATGAAGAAGTTCGCACGCACCGTGCGCGCCCATCGAGAACTGATTCTCAACTACTTTCATGCGCGCAAGCAGTTCTCCAGCGGAATCGTCGAGGGTTTGAACAACAAGGCCAAAGTCACCATGAGAAAAGCGTACGGCTTCCGGACGTTTCGAACGACGGAAATCGCGCTATATCATGCACTTGGCAATTTGCCCGAGCCGCCGACAACCCACACTTTTTACTGACGAACCATAAAGTTTGATCAGCACGGCAACGTTCAAATAGGCTAACTCATAGATTCAGGCAGACTGAATCATTCATTTATGACCGGGCGTAACCGGTCGAAACCGGGCCTCGACACTCATCGCCGCCAGGGCGGCTGCGGCCTGAACCTGCCCTGCAAATACTGCATGAAATGGCGGGTACGCGCCGGCAGGCCCGTGCGCTGATGCGTGAGCGCGATGACGTCGGCAGCCGGCGCTTTCCATTCCGGCAGCAGGCGGATGAGTTTGCCCTTCGCCAGGTCGTCGGCCACGTCCCATTCGGAGCGCAGGATCACACCGCGGCCTTCGCAGGCCCACTGGCGGATCACGTCGCCGTCGTTGCAACTCAGCCGGCTCGCGACGCGCACGCTGCGGCGCGTGCGGCCTTTGTTGAACTGCCATAGCGAGACATCTTCGTTATTCTCGCGCAGCACGATGCACGGTAGTTTGCTCAATTCTTCCGGCGAATCCGGCGCGCCCATTCGCTTGATCAAGGCGGGCGCCGCGCAGACGAAACGCGCGTTCGGCGCAATCGTGTAGCCGACCAGGTTCGACACCGGCAACTCGCCGATATGCACGACGATATCGAAGCGGTCGGCCGTCTCGGTCAACGGGCGGTCGGACAGCGTGAGCGCGATATCGACATCCGGATTCTGCTGCTGGAATCCGGCGATCGCGGGCGCGAGGTGCCGCCGCCCGAACCCGAGCGGCGCGTTGATTCGCAGCGTGCCGACGAGGCCGCCGCGGCGCATCTGCAGTTCCTCGAACAGCGCGTCGAACTGCTGGACGAGCTCGGCGCCGCGTTCGCACAGCAACGTGCCTTCCTCCGTGAATTGCAGGCGGCGCGCGGTGCGGTTCACCAGTTGCGCGCCCAGCTTCTTTTCCAGTTGCTGAAGGCGCTGGGTGACCGCGGAGGGCGATAACCCGAGCTTTCGCGCGGCGGCGATCAGACTGCCGCTTTCGCGCAGCGTCAACAGAAAGCGGATATCGGCTGAATCGTTCATGTCGGCCACGTTTGAGTCCGGAAATCTGGCAGCTTAAAGTGTTTGGATGCGCGGTTCCAGTTTGGTTGACGAATGCGCCGACGAATGCGCCGAGGTTTGCAAGGTAAAGTGACGCTTCTGTCACCCGGTCGGCAGCGCGAGCCGCTAAAGTGTGTGTTTGCGCCGATTCCCGGCTGCTTTCATTTGAAGAGAAGTCCACATGCCGTTGTCCAATGGGCCGTTGAATGGCCCGTCAAACGATGCCGCGCGGCGCAGCACCCTGAAACAGGCAGTGTTTCTGCACACGGGCTGGCGTAGTGCGGGAACGTGGGTCTGGTCGCGTCTGCGCGAACTCGACACCGTGACCGCCTTCTACGAACCGCTCAGCAATGTGCTCGCGGAGCTGAGCCTTGCCGACGTGTCCGCGTCGCGCCCCACGCTGACTTCAGGGCACCCGCCGCTGGCCGCGCCGTACTTCGAGGAATACCGGCCGTTTCTGCAGGAAGGGATTCCCGGTGTGGCCGGATACCGACGCGGTTTCAGTCTCGATCGCTTCGCCAGCCAGCCGGACGCGGAATTTGCCCCAATGCAGGCCTATTTGCGCAATCTGTGCGAGCGCACCGCCGCACAGGACAGCGTGGCGGTCTTCAAGTTCTGCCGTTCGTCGGGCCGGCTGCCGTGGCTGCGGCAAGCTTTTCCGCAAGCCATGCACGTGGGCGTGTTGCGAAATCCGGCGTCGCAATTCGCATCGGGGTGGCTGCTCAGCCGGCAATGGAGCAACCCGTTTTTCGTGGCGGCGCCGTTTCGTGTGCTGGGCTTGAATCAGGCGGATCCGTTGGTCAGGCAGGCCATCGAAATTTGCGGTGTTGGTTTGCCGCCTGCCACGGCCACTTCGGAGGATGCTTATGCAATGGCGTGCGAACACTACGCGCGCTCGGCCGAAGGCAATAACGCGTATCGCGCGTTCGTGGCGTTGTGGATTCTCTGCGCGTTGCGCATGGCGGACGGTGTCGATCTGTTGATCGACATCGACCGGCTCGGAGCCTCGCGCGACTACGCGGCGGGTTTGAGCGCCGGGTTCGCGACGCAGAGCGGTTTGTCGCCCGACTTCAGCAGCGCCCGCGATCTGGTCGACGAGACGCGTCGCGGCGCCGCACGCATGAGCGGAATCGACGGACGGGCAATGCGCGCGGTGCATTCCGCCGCGCTCAAATTTCTCAAGGCGCAAGCTGGCAGCCATGCCGCCTTTGTGGAAGTGATCCGCGAGAAGATGGTGCTGGCCAACGAATTGACCGACGCCTGGCGCTGAGCCCGCGCCGCGCGCGGCAAACGGCCCCGGGCGCGGCGCGGCGGACTCGTCGCAGCTCAGGCGGCGGCCGCGACGGCCGCGCGCAAGCCGAGCAGATAGCTGTCCGCCCCAAAGCCGCAAATCTGTCCTTTGACGATTTCCGCGAAGACGGATTGATGCCGGAACGCTTCGCGCGCATGGATGTTCGACATGTGGACTTCCACCACCGGCACCGTCAGGATCGCCAGCGCATCGCGAATGCCGTAGCTGTAGTGAGTCCATGCTCCGGCGTTGATCATGACGCCATCGGCATTGTCCGTGAAAGCCTGGTGGATGCGCTCGCACATGGCGGCTTCGCTATTGGTCTGGAAGCTCTCCACCTGGACACCCAGTTCCTTGCCCAATGCCTGCAGGCTGCTATCGATTTCGGCCAGCGTCACGGTGCCGTATTGCACGGGGTCGCGCTTGCCGAACATGTTGTGATTGATGCCATGAAGCATCACGAAGGTTTTCATGGAGCTTGCCTTGAATGACGGAGTCGGTGGTGCAGTCGGCGCGACCTCAATGGGCCGCCGCGACGGCGCGTGTCGTATCGATCACCGAGCCGGTGTTGGCGGCTTCGGCGATCGCCTCGGTAATGCGTAGATTCTGCAGGCCGTCGCTGGCGCTCACCAGCGGTTCGGCTTCCTGGCGGATGACACGCTCGAAATGGTCGAGTTGAAGCTTGAGCGGATCGTCGCGCGTCATATCCGCGACACTCGTTTCAAAGGGCTTCCACCACGAACGGTCCTCAGCTTTTCGATAGGTTTTCAGCCGCATGGTGGGCACGGCGAGCGAACCGAAGGTGCCCGCGATCACATAGCAGTCTTCATCCGGATAGGTCGGGTAAGCCTTGTTTTCCTGCGAGGTCTGCTCCCAACTGCGAGCGCTGGCCGCCGTGTCCGACAGCATGAAGCTGCCGAGCGCGCCGTTCGCGAAGCGCAGGTTGATCGCCACCGTGTCTTCGACCGGAAAACCACGCGCGGCATGTGAGGAAAACGCCTGCACGGCCACGATATCGCCGCATAGCATGCGCAGGTTGTGCATCTCGTGAATCATGTTCAGCAGAATCGGACCACCGCCCGGCTCGCGCCGCCAGGGCGCGTCGGAGAAGTACGCATCCGGCTTGAAAAAGACCGCGCTGCCCATTACCGCGACCAGTTTGCCGAGCCGCCCTTCGTCGATCAGTTGCCTTGCGCGGGCCATAATCGGACTGTGCGCGCGATGATGCCCGATCAGCAACGGCACGCCGCAGCGCTCGACTTCGCGGACCAGCGCTTCGGCGGCGTCGACGGTGGGAGCGATCGGCTTTTCGAGCAGCGTGGGCACGCCGGCCGCGAGACAGATCAACGCGTGCTCCACGTGCAACTGGTTCGGCGTGGCGAGGATCACGCCGTCAGGGCGGTTCCGTTCGAGCAGTTCGTCGAGCGTGCGGTAAAGCGGGACGCCGGCCTCGTCGGCGAGCGCCTGGGCCGCCGGCGACGGATCGACGATCGCCGACAACGTGCATGTGCCGCTCTGCTGCGCGACAGCCATGTGAGCGCGGCCGATGTAACCCGCGCCCGCCACGGCGATCCGGATCCGGTTCATGGCTCGATTCCTCCGAAGCTCGGGCGGGACGGCTTACGCGAGCGCTTTCCTCGTTTCCGCCATGGTCTCGGCGCGGATCCGCTCGTAGCTGGGCTTGTCCATCGGCACGGCGTTGGGTTCGCCCAGATCGCTCAGCCTGACGCGGTAGTTCTCGCGTGCGCTCCATGCGGTCACCGCTGCGATGATGGTGATGCCGAAGGTGATCGAGCCGATGATGAGCGGAACATTATGCGATCCGGGCGGCGCGACGTAGGCGAACAGCGCGGGCAGCAGTGCGGTGATCGTCGTGCCGATGTTCTGGCCGATCGCCATGGCGGACACGCGCGAGCGGGTCGGGAACAGTTCCGGATAGAAGCTCGGGAAGATGGCGTTGTACCCTTGATAGATGATGCCCCACATGAGGATCGACATCACCATGGCGAGCGGGACGTTGCGGATGCTGATCGCGTAGAGGTAGCCGAACGAGAGCAGACCCGCGCCGAGCGCGCCCACGACGATGGGCAGGCGCCGGCCGATCCGGTCGGACAGATTGCCCACATAGGGAATCACCAGCACGGCGACGATATTGCCGATCACCGGAATCCACAGATAGACGCTCTTGGAAAAACCGATGCCGTACGAAGCCTGCACCGCGTAGGCCGCGCCGAAGATGGTCGCGACAACGGGTATCACGTTCATCAGCGAGCAGCCGACCACCCGCAGCATATCGCCCCAGTTGTAGCGGAAGGCCTCGACAATCGGCGATTTGGGTACGCTGCCGGCCGCGTCTTCCTTGGCGAAGGCGGGCGTTTCGTCGACCTCGCGGCGAATGATGTAGCCGGCAATCAGCACCACCGCGCTCAACAGGAAAGGAATCCGCCAGCCCCACGAGTTGAACGAGCTCTCCTCCATGAAATACGCGAGCGGCAGGAATACCGCGGCGGCGAGAATCTGGCCGGCCTGCACGCCTTGCAGGGTGAAACTCGCGTAATAACCGCGTCGCCCGAATGGCGCGTGCTCGAGAATCATCGAGCTCGCGCCCGAGATTTCACCGGCCACCGCGAAGCCCTGGATCAGGCGAAACACCACCAGCAAGGCGGGCGCGAGCAGCCCCACCTGATGATAGGTGGGCAGGAAGCCGACCGCCATCGTGGAGAAGCCCATCAGGAACATGCAGACGAGCAGGACGTTCTTGCGGCCGTGGGTGTCGCCCCAATGCCCGAGCACCAGTGCGCCGATGGGCCGCGCGACGTAGCCGACGCCATACGTGGCGAGCGAGGCCACGATCGCGATCTTTGGGTTGCCCGATGGAAAGAACAACTGCGGAAAGATAAGCGCGGCGGCCTGAGCGTAGATGAAGAAATCGTAGTACTCCAGTGCCGATCCGATCCAGCCGCTGGCGGTCGCCTTGCGGGCCTGCGAGCGGTGTTCGTGGCCGCCTGCCGATGTATTGGTTTCCATGTTGTCTCCTGAAACAGAAATGTTTTGATCAGCTTCTACGGCTGACTCATTTGCGCCCTGAAAGTGAAACTATGCAACCCAGGATTTACCGGGGCGCGGCCTGCTCGTGGATACTCGAATGCTGCTATGCAGCGAATGAATCGACGGTGGAGACAGGGTTTACGAGTGCCTGGTTGTCCGGAGTATCTGGCGGACCGGCCCGGCTTGCCCGATCGATCCGTTAAGGCTAGGGTAATGTGCTTCTGCACCGACACAATGCGGCCAAATGGAAAATCAGAATGCGCTCACAGCCAGCAATGAGTCTTTTCTGCGCGACCTCCAGTTGTTCTGCAACATCGCGCGCCGGAGCAGTTTCGTGGCGGCATCGACGGAAATGGGCCTGTCGCCTTCTCATGTCAGCAAGCGCCTTGCCATGCTGGAAGCGAGTCTTGGCGTGAAGCTCTTTCAGCGCACCACGCGCCGCGTCAGCGTGACCAGCGACGGCGAAGCCGCTTTGCAGTGGGCGCAGAAAATCCTCGACGACGTGCAGGGCATGGCCGACGCGTTCGCCGATCGCCGCACCGAGCTGCGTGGCTTGTTGCGCATCAGCACGAGCTTGAGGCTCGGGCGCAAACACGTTTCGCCGATTCTGGCCATGCTGCGCAAGCGTCATCCGAACCTCGAGATCTGGCTGGAATTGCTGGACCGGCGCGCCGATCTCGTCGGCGAGAACTTCGATATCGACATTCGCGTGGGCGCGGTGCAGGAGCCGCATCTGATCGCGCACAAGATCGTGGAGAGCGCTCGAATACTCTGCGCGTCGCCGGACTATCTGGAACGCCGCGGCATGCCGGTCGAACTTGCCGAGCTGGCTCAGCACGACTGCCTGCTGTTTCGCGGGCGCGACGACCGCTTCGGCGTCTGGCGCCTGAGCGGGCCGGACGGCGAAAAGAGCGTGAAGGTGACGGGCACCGTTGCGTCCAATCTCAGCGATATCGTGGTGCAGTGGGCGAGGGACGGCTTCGGCGTGGTGATGGTGTCGATCTGGGATGTGGCCGAGAGCCTGCGCGCCGGCGAACTGGTGCGTGTGTTGCCCGACTATATGCAGTCGGCCGACGTATGGGCGGTGACCGCGGAGCGGTCGTCGTCGTCGGCGAAGGTCCAGGTGTGCATCGAGTTTCTCAGGGAGCAGTTGACGAGCGGCCCGTATGCGCTGGTGACGCGCGGCGTGGGCGGCTTTTGACGGGGCCGCGGTCGTCACGCTGCTGGAGCCTGGCCGAGATTGCCGTGCCAATACAGTTGCCACGCAAAAAACAATACAGTGAGGCGCGGTTTTATTTGGCTGTATCGGGAGTATGACCGGCGCCGTCGATACAGTTGGCAAGTCTCAATGGAGCCTGCCGACGAGCGGATGGCCGCCCGGCGCGTGCGACGTAGCCTGATTTTTTGCCTATGACCCGGTGGCGATATGCCGCGGTTGATCCCGAATACGAGGTAAGGACATGAACGTAGTGAACGAACAAGCGAAGCTGTCGGTGCGGCAGTTGGGCCATTACATCAGCGGCGCCCCGGCCGAGCCGACCAGCGGCCGCTTCAAGGACGTGTTCAATCCCGCCACGGGCAAGGTGACCGGCTCGGTCGCCCTCGCGTCGGTCGAGGAAGTCGATGTGGCGGTCCAGGCCGCCAAGGCTGCCTTCCCCGCCTGGAGCGAAACCGCGCCGCTCAAGCGCGCCCGCATTCTGTTCAAGTTCAAGGAACTGCTGAACACGCATCACGACGAACTGGCGATGCTGATCACACGCGAACACGGCAAGGTGTTCACGGACGCGCAAGGCGAAGTGGTGCGCGGCATCGAAGTGGTCGAGTTCGCGTGCGGTATTCCGAACCTGCTCAAGACCGACTTCACCGACCAGATCGGCGGCGGCATCGACAACTGGAATCTGCGTCAGCCGCTGGGTGTGGTCGCCGGCATCACGCCGTTCAATTTCCCGGTCATGGTGCCGATGTGGATGTTCCCGGTCGCGCTCGCCTGCGGCAATACGTTCGTGCTGAAACCGTCGGAGCGTGATCCGTCGGCGTCGCTGCGGATTGCCGAGCTGCTGAAGGAAGCCGGTTTGCCCGACGGTGTGTTCAACGTCGTCAACGGCGACAAGGTGGCCGTGGATGCGCTGATCGATCATCCGGATGTGGCGGCGCTCTCGTTCGTCGGCTCGACGCCGATCGCCGAATACATTCATACGGAAGCGTCGAAGCGCGGCAAGCGCGTGCAGGCGCTCGGCGGCGCGAAGAACCATCTGGTGGTGATGCCCGACGCCGATCTCGACCAGGCGGTCGACGCCTTGATCGGCGCGGCCTACGGTTCGGCGGGCGAGCGCTGCATGGCGATCTCGGTCGCGGTGGCGGTCGGCAACGTGGCCGACACACTGATCGAGAAGCTGGTGCCGCGCGTCAAATCGCTCGTCATCAAGAACGGCGAGAATCTCGACGCCGAAATGGGTCCGCTGGTTACCGCCGAACATAAGGCCAAGGTGGCCGGTTATATCGCGTCGGGCGAGGCGGAAGGCGCGAAGCTGGTCGTGGACGGCCGCGCGCATCCGGTGGCGGCCGAAGACGGCTTCTTTGTCGGCGGCACGCTGTTCGACCATGTCGGCACGGAAATGAAGATCTACAAGGAAGAGATCTTCGGCCCGGTGCTGGCGGTGGTGCGTGTGCCGGACTTTGCGAGCGCCGTCGAATTGATCAACGCGCACGAGTTCGGCAACGGCGTCTCGCTCTTCACGTCGGATGGCGGTGTGGCGCGTGCGTTCGGCCGGCAGATTCAGGTGGGCATGGTCGGTATCAACGTGCCGATTCCGGTGCCGATGGCATGGCATTCGTTCGGCGGCTGGAAGCGCTCGCTGTTCGGCGACCATCATGCCTACGGCGAAGAGGGCGTGCGCTTCTATACGCGCTACAAGAGCATCATGCAGCGCTGGCCGGACAGCATCGCCAAGGGTGCTGAATTCACGATGCCGGTGGCGAAGTAAGTTATCGGGCAAGTCCGCTCCCATGAAAAAAGCCGCGCCCGATTCAGGCGCGGCTTTTTTCATGAAGCTGTGTCAACGGGCCGTTAAACGCCCGACGACGAATCTTCCTCCACTTCGCTCAGTACAGCGTTCTGCACCGCGGCCGCCGGGCTCACGTAAGCCGGCGCCTGGCGCGGGTCGTCGACGCTGTAGCGCAGGCGTCCCGCCTCGAGATAGACACGCAGCTGGCGATACTTCACCAGATAGAGCAGGCCGACCAGCGCCGCCGCGAAACCCGACGCCGCGCCCACGCCGAGCGCCCAGCGCGGGCCGAACCGGTTCGCGACCCAACCGACGACCGGCGCGCCGAGCGGCGTGCCGCCCAGCGCGATGGCCAGCAGAATGGCGATCACCCGACCGCGCATGGCCGGCTCGGTGGAAAGCTGCACCAGGCTGTTGGTGGAGGTCGTGAAGGTTTGCGTCGACACGCCGATCACGATCAGCGCAAGGCCGAACAGCACAGAGTTGGGCATCAACGAGGCCACCGTGCAGCCCACGCCGAACACGGCCGCCGCGCCGAGCAGCAGCGCCATGCGCGGTTTCGCCCGGCGCGCGGCAAGCAGCGCGCCGGTGACGGAGCCGAGCGCCATGGTCGAACTCAACACGCCGTATTCGCCGGCGCCCGCATGAAACGCGGTGACCGACATCGTCGAGATGAAGATCGGGAAATTCAGGCCGAAGGTGCCGATCAGGAACAGCATCAGCAAGGCGGCCTTCAGGTCGGGCCGCTTCCACACGTACTTGAAGCCTTCCACGAAACTGCCGTGCGAGCGCACGGCGCGAGGCTTCAGATGCAGTTCGCTCACGCGCAGCATGCGCAGCGAACCGAGCACCGCAATGAAAGATAGCGCGTTGATCAGAAACACCCAGCCGGTGCCTACCGAGGCGATCAGCAGCCCGGCGACCGCGGGGCCGATCATGCGGGCCGCGTTGAACGAGGTGGAATTCAGCGCGACCGCGTTCGACAGATCGTGCTCGCCGACCAGGTCCGACACGAACGTCTGGCGTGCCGGCGAATCGAACGCGGTGACGCAGCCGAGCAGTCCCGCGAATACATACACGTGCCACAGCTGCACGAGGCCGGTGACGGTGAGGATGCCGAGGCCCAACGCGAGAGAACCCATGGCCGCCTGGGTCGCGAACAGCAGCTTGCGACGGTCGAAGTGATCGGCGGCGTAACCGGTCAGCGGCAACAGCAGCATTTGCGGGCCGAACTGCAGCGACATGACGATACCCACGGCGGTCGCGTTGTGTTGCGTGAGTTCCGTCAGTACGAGCCAATCCTGCGCCGTGCGTTGCATCCACGTGCCGACATTGGAGACGATCGCGCCGCTCGCCCAGACCCGGTAGTTGAAATTGCCCAGCGAACGGAAAGTGCCATTCACCGGACTGTTCTCGCGGGAATGCTCACAGGGATAGCTCGCGCGGCGCGCGAACTGCGAGGCGGGTTCTGGCCCGAGGTCATGCGCGCGAGTGTTCGAGCAGAGCGAGCACTTCCTGCGTCGTGCCCGTTTCGCCGAGGCGCGGGAAGATGCGCGTGAGGCTGTTGGCGTGAGCGTCCGCATGGAGATCGGTCATGGCGTCGACGGCGAACGTGACGTTCAGGCCGAGTTCGTGTGCGTAGCGCGCGGTGGATTCGACGCCGATGCTGGTCGCCACGCCCACGAGCACCACTTGCGTGACGACTTGCTCGCGCAGGTACGCTTCGAGATCGGTGTTCGTAAACGCCCCCCAGGTGCGCTTGGTGACCCGGTGATCGGACGGCTGCGCGTTCAGCTCGGGCACCAGATCCGTGAAGCCGGCGGGGAAGTCGCCGGTGTTGCGCGCCTGTTCCGCGCGGCCCGGCGCGCCGCCGGCCACGTTGACGAGCACCACGGGCAGGCCGTGGCGGCGAAAGGCCTGCGCAAGGGCGGCCGCGCGCTCGACGACTTCGCCGGTGGGATGCGCGGTGGGCAGCGCGACGATGCCGCGCTGCAAATCGATGACGATCAGTGCGGTCTTTGCATCGAGCGTGGTGAGTGCCATGAAGTGCTCCTGGGAGTTACGAGTCGATGAGGCGTTTGAGCAAGTCGACGCCGGCAGCGAGTTGTCGTTGCTCGGCCGCCGAGAAGCGCGTCTGGATAGTGCGGAACAGCCAGTCTTCGCGCGCCGCGCGGCTTGCCTTGATCTTCTTGCGGAAAGCGGGGGTGAGGGAAAGAACCGTTTGCCGGCCGTCGTTCGGATCGGGCGCGCCGCTGACCAGCCCGGCGGCTTTCAGAACCGACAGCGTCTCGCCCATGGATTGCGGGCGCATGCCATGGGCGCGCGCCAGCGCGGTGACCGTGGCCGGACCTTCGCGCTCCAGCAAGCCGAGTACCTGCACCTGCGAAGGCGTGAAATCGCCGACGTGCGACTCTTCGCGCAGGCGGCGGCGCAGTTTGCCGACCAGCACGCGCAAGTCTTCCGCCACGATGTGCAGGGCGTCGGGATCGATCGGGGAGTCTTGCTTGGTCATGTTGCGATAAATATGAAGGCTACCTACGAAGGTTACCTTCGTATATGCCTGAAGTCAAGTTGGGGATGGGCGAGGTGGAGAATGGGCGCAGGCTCTGCCGGCCTCGCTGCGAAGCGCGGTGCGGGCGTGGGCGCCGAGCGCTCGCGTGCTCAGGTGTTCGGTACCAAGAAGACTCGCGCGCTTGTCTTTTTGTCTACGGCGATGTCAATATCTGGGCATGTCGCCGAGAATGACGACCCACACAAAACGACGAAACGTCCCATGCAACACGGTCCCGCCATCACTTTCCGGTTTGCCGGCCAGTCCGACGCGAACGCGATCCGCACGATCGAATCCGAAGCAGGGCAGCGCTTTTTCAGCGTCGACATGGCGGGGATCGCGGACGCGCCGCCTATGGATCTGGAACTCGTCGTTCGCAAGATCGCGGCACGGGAGATCATCGTCGCCGTCGATGCCGATGCCGATGCAACGTGCGCCGGTTTCGTGATGTTCGAGCAGCAGCCCACGCGCATCTACGTGCAGGAACTCGATGTGCTTACCGCGTATGCCGGACAGCGTATCGGCGCGGCGCTCATCGAGCAGGTCGCGCAACACGCGCGTGCGCGACGGCTCTCGCAACTCATCCTGTCGACGTTTCGCGAGGTGCCGTGGAATGCGCCGTACTACCGGCGGCTCGGGTTTCGCGATATTGAAGAAGCCGAGCTGGACGCCGCGCTGATCGAACGGCGCAATGCGCATATTGCGCGAGGACTCGATGAATCAAAGCGCGTTTTCATGCGGCGCGACCTGGCGTGACCGGAGCTACGCCCGCGCTGTGCACGGGCATGAAAAAGCGCGGCAGATGTGACCGGAACAGTTCGTTCCTGCCGCGCCTGCCGCGCCTTTTTTCAGCGTACTGCCAATGCATTGGCTGCTCTAACCCGGCAGCCTAACCTCCGCCGGCTCCGCCCATAGCTTCGCCTTTCCCGGTTTGTTTCCGTGGTTACTCCACGGTTTCCAGCGTCGGGTAATCCACATAGCCGGTTTCGCCGCGTGCGTAGTAGGTCGCCGGATTCGGTTGGTTCAACGGCGCATTCGTGGCGAAGCGACGCACCAGGTCCGGATTTGCAATGAACAGCTGACCCCATGCGACCGCGTCCGCCTCACCCGCCTCGAGCACCTGCTGTGCGGTTTCCCGGGTGAACTTTTCGTTCGCGATATACGGGCCGCCGAATGCTTTCTTCAATTGCGGGCCGAGACGGTCGTCGCCGAGCGCTTCACGTGCGGCGATGAACGCGATCTTGCGCTTGCCGAGTTCACGGGCGACATAACCGAAGGTGGCGGCCGGATCCGAATCGCCCATGGTGTGTGCGTCGCGGCGCGGCGCGAGATGCACGCCGACGCGGTTCGCGCCCCACACGCCGATGCAGGCGTCGGTGATTTCGAGCAGCAGGCGGGCGCGGTTTTCGATCGGGCCGCCGTACGCGTCGGTACGCTTGTTGGTGCTGTCCTGCAGGAACTGGTCGAGCAGATAGCCGTTCGCGCCGTGTACTTCGACGCCGTCGAAGCCGGCTGCCTTGGCGTTCTCCGCGCCTTTGCGGAATGCTTCGACCACGCCGGCGATTTCGTCGAGCGCCAGGGCGCGCGGCGTCACATAGGCGCGCTCCGGACGCACCAGGCTCACGTGGCCTTGTGCGGCGATCGCGCTCGGCGCGACCGGCAGTTCGCCGTTCAGGAACAGCGGATCGGAAATGCGGCCCACGTGCCACAGTTGCAGAAAGATCTTGCCGCCGGCGGCATGCACGGCGCTCGTAACGAGCTTCCAGCCTTCAACCTGTTCCTGCGACCAGATGCCCGGCGTTTCGGCATAGCCCACGCCTTGCGGCGTGACCGAAGTCGCTTCGCTGATGATCAGGCCGGCGGTTGCGCGTTCAGCGTAGTACTTCGCCATCAGCGCGTTCGGCACGCGGATTTCTCCGGCGCGTTGGCGTGTAAGCGGCGCCATGATGATGCGGTTCGGCAGCGTGATGTCGCCAATTTGCAGCGGATCGAAAAGAGTCGGCATATGAGTTCACCTTTGACGGCGGGCGCGTGGCCCGAGCGTGACAAAAAACTGCGTGATGAAAGGAGTGCGGCGATGCGGATCAAGCGCCTAGAGCTGGCTGTTCATGTGCTCGAGAAACGCCTGGATGACCGGCTCGTTGCGTTTGAAAAACACCCATTGACCGACCCGCTTCGACGTGACGAGACCCGCGCGCTGCAAGGCCGCAAGGTGTGCCGATACGGTGGACTGCGACAGGCCGCAGGCCGCGTCGATCTTGCCGGCGCACACGCCGTGATCGAGCGGCAATTCCTGGTCGGCGAAATGCGCGTACGGCTCGCGCAGCCAGCCGAGAATCTCCCGGCGAACCGGGTTGGCCAGTGCTTTGTGAATCGCGTCGATGTCGAGCGTCATTGGGTTGGTTTCAAGGTTTTCGACAACAGGCAGGCGTGGCGCTGATTGGTGCGCGCGCCTGCATCGTTACAAGGCGAATTATATATCGTATTTTTACGATATGCACGAAAGCACTACGGGCAGTGGGGCGATAGATGTCACCCAAGGCATTGTCATCAGCGCATCCGGTGATCCGCCGGCCCGACGTCTCGGGCTTCGCCGGCTCCCGACTCCTCTCGCCTACATGCTTTCAGTTTGCTCCCAACCTCCGCCCAACACCTTGTACAGCGTCACGAGATTGGCTTGCCGGGACAGCGTATCGGTCGCGAGTTGCTGTTGCGCGGTGTAGAGCGTGCGCTGCGCATCGAGGAGGGTCAGAAAGCTGTCCGTGCCCGCCTTGTAACGTGCTTCGGCCAGTGCGTAGTAACGCTGCGAAGACGTTACGTATTCGCGATCCGCGTGCACCTGATCGATGTAGGTGGCGCGTGCCGTCAGCGCATTCGATACTTCCTTGAACGCCGTCTGGATCGTGCTTTCATAGTCGGCGACCTCGATCTGCTTCTCGATCTTCGCAACATCGAGCGATGCCTTGTTGCTACCGTAATCGAAGATCGGCATCGACACGCTCGGCGCAAATGCCCATGCTCCCGTGCCGGCCTTGAACAGACTCGAGAGCGTCGAACTCGACGTGCCGGCCGTCGCCGTCAACTCGATCTTCGGGAAGAACGCCGCGCGCGCGGCGCCGATGTTGGCGTTCGCCGCTTTCAGCGCATGTTCGGCCTGCACGACGTCGGGACGCCGGGTGAGCAACAGCGACGGCACGCCGGCACCGATGTCGGCGAACATGGACTCGTCGTCGAATGAGCGGGCAGGCGGCAGGTCATCGGGAATCGGCGCGCCGAGCACGGCGACCAGATTGTTGCGGTCTTGCGCGACGGCACGACGATAAGACGCGAGGCTGGCCCTCGCGCTCGCCAGAGAATTCTCGGCTTGTTGCACGTCCAGTAGAGAAGAGTTGCCCAACTCCTGCACGCGCTTCGTGACCTCGTAGGTCGACTGATCCGCCTTGACCGTGTCTTCGGTCAACTGCAGCAGTCGCTCATCGGACAGCAAGGTCAGATAGTCGCTCGCCACGGTCGCGATCAAACTGATCTGCGTGCTTTGGCGCGATGCATCCGTGGCGAGATAGTTCTCCAGCGCCTGACGCTTGAGGCTGCGCAAGCGCCCAAAGAAATCGATTTCCCACGACGTCGTGCCGACATTGAGATCGCTGACGCTGCTCGTCACGCCTTGGGTCCGCTCGCGAGTCAGACTGCCGCTCGCGCTGATCGACGGCGCAAGCGCGGCGCGCGTAATCCGGTATTGCGCTTCGTATTCGGCAACGTTCAACGCTGCCACGCGCATGTCGCGATTGTTCGCCAGCGCGATCCCGATCAACCGCTGCAGACGTTCATCGCGAAAGAAGCTTCGCCACGCGGTATCGACGGCGAGCGGTGCTGCCGCGGCCGTGCCGCTCGCGCTCATTGACGCTGCCGCCGCGCTCGTGCTTTCGTAGCCGTCGCCTTGCGGATACGCCACAGCAACCGGCGCGACGGGCCGTTCATAGTGTGGATCGAGCGTGCAGCCCGCGAGCAGGGCGAGCGCGAACGCTACTGCGCAGGCACCGAGTTTGAGTTTCATCATTTCACCCCTTGCTGTTGGCTGGTGTCGCCGTGCTCGCCGAACAGCCGTCGCACGACGACGAAGAACACCGGCACGAAAAAGATCGCGAGGAACGTGGCGGCGATCATCCCGCCCATCACGCCGGTACCGATCGCATGACGGCTCGCCGAACCGGCGCCTGTGCTGATCACGAGCGGCAGGACGCCGAATACGAAGGCGAGCGACGTCATCAGGATCGGCCGCAGCCGTAGCCGCGCGGCTTCGATGGTGGCCTCGATCAGCCCGCGCCCCTGCGCCTGCAGGTCCTTGGCGAATTCGACGATCAGGATTGCGTTCTTGGTGGACAGGCCAATGGTCGCGAGCAGGCCGACCTTGAAATAGATGTCGTCGGAGAGCCCGCGGATATGCGCGCCCAGCACCGCCCCGAGCACGCCGAGCGGCACCACCAGAATCACCGCGATCGGAATGGACCAGCTTTCATACAGGCCGGCCAGGCAGAGGAACACCACGATCAGCGAAATCGCGTACAGATAGATCGCTTGCGAGCCGGCAATGCGCTCCTGGTACGATTGCCCGGTCCAGTCGATGCCGTAGCCCGCGGGCAGTCTCTTGACGAGCGCATCGACGGCGTCCATCGCCTGGCCGGTGCTGGTGTTCGCGCCGGTTTGCGCGGTCATTTCCATCGCCAGCGTGCGGTTAAAGCGCTCGATCTGCGGCGGCCCGAAGGTCCATTTGCCGGTGGCGAAGGCGGAAAAGGGCACCATCTCGCCGTCGTAGCCGCTCGTGGTTGAACTGCTGGTCGAGCCGCTGCTCGTCGAAGTGGTGCTGCTCGAACTGCTCGAACTGCTTGTGGTGCTCGAACGCACATACCATCGGCCGATGTCCGACGGCATCATCCGGTACGGCGCGTCGGCCTGGACGTAGACCTTTTGAATACGCCCCGTATCGACATAGTTGTTCACATACGAAGAGCCGAACGCCGTCTGCAACGTATCGTTCACATCGGCAATGGAGAGCCCAAGGGCGCTCGCCTTCTCACGGTCGATGTCGACATGGAACTGCGGCGTGTCGTCGAGACCGCCGGGACGCATGCCGGACAAGGCACGGTCTTTGGCCGCGAGCGCGAGCAGTTGCTGGCGCGCTGTCATCAGCTTGTCGTGGCCTTGGCCCGCGCGGTCTTCGAGTTCGAAGTCGAGGCCGCTTTGTGTGCCGAGCTCCTGAATGGCCGGCGGGTTGAGCGCGAAAATCTGCGCGTCGCGCGTGGCGGCGAAGTGCATGTTGGCGCGCTGGATGAGCGCCGCCGCCGAGCCGTCCTTGCCGCGCCGGGCGCTCCAGTCCTTGAGCTGTACGAAGGTCAACGCGTTGTTCTGTCCGGAACCGTTAAAGCTGAACCCGGTCAGTGCGATGATCTTGTCGACCTGCGCAAGCCCGAGATAGTAGGCTTCGACCTTCTTCACGGTTTCCAGCGTCTGCGCGGCGGGCGTGCCGACCGGCGCGGAAATCGAGGTGATGATGATCCCCTGATCCTCGTCGGGGAGGTACGACGAGGGCAGCTTCATGAAGAGCAGCGCCACGACGCCCGCGATCAACACGTAGATCACCATGTAGCGCATCGGATTGCCGACCACGCGCGAGACCGCCGAGTCGTAGCGATCCGTGCCGCGCGCAAGCACGCGGTTGAACCAGCCTAACACGCCGCGTTTCGCGTGATGCTCGACGTCGGTACGCCGCAGCAAGGTCGCGCACAGCGCCGGCGTGAGCGTCAGCGCGAGGAACACCGAAAGCAGCATCGCCGCGACGATCGTGACGGAGAACTGCCGGTAAATCGCGCCCGTCGAGCCCGAGAAGAACGCCATCGGAATGAACACGGCGATCAGGACGGTCGTGATGCCGACCAGTGCGCCCGTGATCTGCTTCATCGCCTTGCGTGTGGCTTCGACCGGAGACAGTCCTTCTTCGGCGATCAGCCGCTCGACGTTTTCGACAACCACGATGGCGTCGTCCACCAGCAGGCCGATTGCCAGCACCAGCCCGAACATCGACAACACGTTGATCGAAAATCCGACCGCCGACATTACCGCGAACGTGCCGAGCAAGGCGACCGGCACGACAATGGTCGGAATCAGCGTCGCGCGCAGATTCTGCAGGAACACGTACATCACGACGAAAACCAGCATGACCGCTTCGATCAGCGTCTTCACCACTTCTTCGATCGAGATCTTCACGAACGGCGTGGTGTCGTACGGATAGTCGACTACCACGTTGTGCGGCAATTGCCCGCTCAGTTCGTCGAGCTTGGCGCGCACGGCCTTCGCGACGCTCATCGCGTTCGCGCCGCTCGCGAGCTTGACCGCGAGCGAGGCCGCCGGCTTGCCGTTCAGGCGCGAGTCCGTACTGTAGTCGTCGCCGCCCACCTCGACGCGCGCGACGTCCTTGAGCATGACCTTCGAGCCGTCGCTGTTCACGCGCAGCAGGATCGCGCCGAACTGCGCGGGCGTGGTGAGCAGGCTCGACGCGGAAATGGTCGCGTTGATGGCCTGCGTTTTCGTGGACGGCGAGCCGCCAATCTGGCCCACCGAGAGTTGCACGTTCTGATTCGTGATAGCGGTGGTGACGTCGGCGGTGGTGAGCCCAACCGCCTGCAGCTTCACCGGGTCAAGCCAGATGCGCATGGCGTGTTGCGCGCCGAACAGCATAACGTCGCCCACGCCGTCGATCTGCGTGAGCGGGTCCTCGATCTGCGTCGCGATGATATTGCCCAGATCGATGGAATTCATGCTGCCGTCGGTCGACGACAGCGACACGATCATCAGGAACGCGTTGGCCGCTTTCGCGACCTGCACGCCTTGCTCCTGAACCGTCTGCGGCAGCGACGAACTGGCCTGCTCGACCTTGTTCTGCACTTGCACCTGCGCGATATCCGCGTTGGTGCCCTGCTGGAACGTGAGCGTGATGCGCGCCTGCCCGGACGAACTGCTGGTGGACGACATATAGAGCAGATGGTCGATGCCGCTCAGCTTCTGTTCGATCACCTGGGTGACGGTGGTCGCGATGGTTTCGGCCGAGGCTCCTGGATACGTTGCCGTGACCTGCACGGAAACCGGCGCCACGCTCGGATACTGTTCGATAGGAAGCGTCCCAATGGAAGCGCCGCCGATCATCATGATGACGATGGCGATGACCCACGCGAGGATCGGTCGGTTGATAAAAAATCCTGCCATGAGATTCTCGCTCTAACTATGGGCTGCCGACGGGTTGTCCGCGGTGGCGGGCGCGGCCGTTATGCCGGACGTGCCGGGACTTTCGACGGGCTTGACCACCGCACCGGCACGCGCTTTCTGCGAGCCCGCGACGATCACGCGATCGCCCGCCTTGAGGCCGCTCGTGACGAGCCAGTCGCTGCCTGATGCGGTGTCGGCCGTCACGGCTGTTTGCACGACCTTGTTGCCGGCACCGACGGTGAGCACGCTGGCAGAGCCGTCCGACGCACGGGAAACCGCGAGTTGCGGCACCGTGATCGCCTGCTGGTTCACGCCTTCTTCGAGCCGCGCGCGCACGAACATGCCGGGCAGCAACACGCCGTCAGGATTCGGGAACACGCAGCGCAAGGTCACCGAACCGGTGGTGGTGTCGACGGTGATATCGGAGAACAGCAGCTTGCCGGCTTGCGCATAGGTGCTGCCGTCTTCCATCACCAGATGAACCACGGCGCCGTCCGTGCCGGACTGCTGCAATTGACCGCTCGCGAATTCCTTCTGCAGACGCAGCCAATCCGCGGAGGAGCGCGTGACGTCGAGATACATCTCGCTCGTCGCCTGCACCGTCGCGAGCGCGGTGGTCTGCTCAGCGGTCACGAGCGCGCCTTCGGTCACGCTCGATTTGCCGATGCGGCCCGCAATCGGCGCCACCACCCTGGTGTAGCCGAGATTGATCGCGGCGGTCTTCAGCGCGGCGCGGTCGGCGACGACGTCGGCTTTCGCCTCGTCCAGCGCGGCGACGGCGTCGTCGTAGTCCTGGCGGCTCACGCCCTGGATCTTTGAGAGTTCGGCGTAGCGCGTGGCCTTGGTCTGCGCGGCGCTCGCCGTCGCCACCGCTTTGGCCAGCGTGCCGATCGCCTGGTCGTAGGCGGCCTGATAACTGGACGCGTCGATCTGATAGAGCACGGCGCCGGCCGCGACCTGCGAGCCCTCGGTAAACAGGCGTTGTCTGACGATGCCTTCGACCTGCGGCCTGACTTCGGCGACGCGAATCGCCGAGAGCCGCCCGGACAATTCGGTGCTCGACACGACGGTATGCGGGGTGATGGTCTGGACGCTGACTTCGGGCACCGACTGCACGGGCCCATGCGACGCCTCGTCGCCACAACCGGACAACATGAACGTGGCGGCGGCAATGGCCGACGCAAGCAGCGTGAACGCCGGCGCGCGCCGTAACGGTTCAACCACGATGGTGAGAGTGGGCATGCTGTGAGCATCCTTCGACTGGATTCGAACAAGGTCCGTCTGGCATGCGCCGTTCGCTCGCGAAAGAGCCCACGCGGCGCTGCGCCAGCGGCTGGATGGGACCCAGCATAGAGACCAACGTCTTACGGTGGCTTAGACAGGGATTACGACTTGTAACGGAGCGCGGCTCGTGGCGTGAGGGCGAGGTGAGCGGATGTAGTGGGAACGTGATGCCGTGCGCAAGACGCTCGAGCTGGCAGCGCCGCCGTAATAAACTGTAAGCGTGGCTAAGAACCCGCAACCGCTCGCGTCGCGCAATTCGTTATATTTCGACAAGTGGCCGGCGCGCGGAACTGCCGTGCGTCAACTCTCCTCATCGATCGGGGCCTAGCCATGCCAGACACGCCCATCCAGGTTTTGCTGGTCGACGACGACGCCGACCTTCGTGACCTGCTTCGAACCTTCTTCCAGCAACGTGGCATCGAGATGTCCGTGCTGCACGACGCCAATCATTTGAGCCGCCGGCTCGAACGCGAGCGGCCCTCGATCATCGTGCTCGATCTGATGATGCCGGGCATCGACGGACTCAGCGCGCTCAAGCAATTGCGCGCGAATGGCGACGCGATCCCCGTGATCATGCTGACGGCACGCGCCGAGGGTGTGGATCGCGTGGTCGGTCTCGAACTCGGCGCCGACGACTATCTCGGCAAGCCGTTCATGCCGCAGGAACTGCTCGCGCGTATTCATGCGGTGCTGCGCCGGCACGCGCAACCGGCGCCTGCGGCAGGGTCGCCGGTCGAGAAGCGCGAAACACTACGCTTCGGCCGCTTCAGGCTCGATTTCGCCAGCCGCACACTATTTCGCGAGGACGAGCCGCTCAAGCTGACCGGCGGCGAATACGCCTTGCTCGAGGTGCTCGCCCAGCATCCGATGGAAACGCTGTCGCGCTCGAAGCTCGTCGACCTGCTGCACGGTCCGTATTCGGAAGTGACCGAGCGGGGTATCGACGTGCCGGTGTGGCGCCTGCGCCGCCTGCTCGAAGACGATCCCGCCAATCCGCGTCTGATCCAGACGATACGTGGCACCGGCTACATGTTCGTGCCTCGCGGCAGTGACGATGACCAATCCCTTTAACACGCTGTTCGGCCGGCTCTCGTTGATGACCGTGAGCCTGATCGTGCTGGTTCACATTACCGCCCTGGTGCTCGTGGACCGTGAGCGCGGCCAGATCGACACGGCTCATGCGCAGCGCGCGCTGCTTCTCGCGGTTCAGGCCGAACATGATGGCGCGTTGGCCGCTTCGCATGTATCGGCGATACTCGGCATGTCGTATGTGAAAGCGGGCGACGCGATCGCGTCAGGCTGTCCGGCGCCGTGTGAGAACACCTCGGGTCCGTTCGAACGCGACTTGCGTGCGAAGTTGCCGCCCGGCAGTCAGGTGGTGGTCGACGCCGACGACGGCACGGTGTGGGTGCACTACGCGGGCAACCCGGATTGGCTCAAGCTGCAGAATTCGATGCTGCCGGCGCGGCGTTTTCTCGGTGCGTCGGCGACCATGCTGGTCTTCGCGGTGATCATCGCGTTGTTCGGCGCGTGGCATTTACAGCGCCCGTTGCATCGGTTGGCGCTCGCGGCGCGCGAGTTCCGCGTGGGCCATCGCGCGCCGGTTGTCGAGGCGAGCGGTCCGCGCGAGTTGAAGGAGTTGATCGGCGACTTCAACCAGATGGTGCACGAACTCGCACAGGCCGAGCAGGATCGCGCGGTGATGCTGGCCGGCGTGGCGCACGATCTGCGCGCACCGATTACGCGCATGCAGGTGCGCGCGGATCTGCTGCCCGACGAAGCGAACCGTCGCGGCTTCCTGCGCGATGCGGAGTCGCTGTCGCGGATCGTCACGCAGTTTCTGGACTTTGCGCGTGAGACTGCGGACACCTCACCGCGCACCCATGTCGATGCGCATTGCCGCCGCCACTACGGCGACAGTCTCGCTGACGACACACTCGTGCGTCTGAATCTGCGCGCCGGTGACGGCTTCGAGTTGCCGCTCGTCGACCTCGACCGGATTCTGACGAACCTGATCGAGAACGCGCTCACCTACGGCGAACCGCCGGTGGAAATCTCGACGTCCCGGCATAACGGCCGCTTCACGCTCGAGGTGCGCGATCATGGCGGCGGCATACCGGGCAACCAGCTCGACCGCGCGCTGCAACCCTTTGGGCGACTCGACGAAGCGCGCGGCGGCGATGCGCATTGCGGTTTAGGCCTCGCGATCGTGCGGCGTCTGGTGCGGTATAACGGCGGCGATTTTCATGCGGATAACGCGTCTGATGGTGGGTTCGTGGTGTCGATGACGTTTCCGGTGTAGTGGCATCACTGCGGCGGCCGGCGTGACGAATTGTTGGAGAAGCAACCCAAGCGGGAGCGGGCGTGGGTCCCTGACGGATTCCTCGACGCCGGCAATGTCTGGGGCAACGAAGGCAACAGCACCGGCGCCAACGGTTTGCGCCACAGCTACGGCGCGGGTCTCGAATGGATTTCACCTATTGGCCCGCTCAAGCTTTCGCTTGGCTTGCCGATCGTCAAACACGCGACCGGCAAATATCGGAAGTTCCAGTTTCAGATCGGCACGTCCTTCTGAGCGAGCGCACTGACTGGAAAGCTTTGGTAAGCGCTTCGCCCTAAGGGTATCTAATCGCGTTTTATAAGCCGGGAGCAGGTCGGTAACATAGGTGATGAAGCTGCATCGTCAATTTTCAAACCACCCATGGAACTAGAAAGGAAGCCAGAACATGACTGGTCGCGTATGCAGAGTCCTCCTGTCCGGAGCGAATGTGCGGCGGCTTTTTTTGACCACCATGCTGGCGGGAATCGGCGGATTGCAAGGTTGTTCGACTACGCTGGAAACCCTTGGACTAGGGGTTGGGTTAGGCATCGGCGTAGGTGCGATCGGCGCGGTTGGTACGATCGCGTGTGCGATCGGCTGCGAGCGTGATCGCGGATTTTGAGGGGGGCTCGCGAGGATCGCGGCGAGCGTTCGTAGCGGATCTCTACCGATGACACGACGGACATAATCGGCGCTCGAATGCCGTTTAGCGTTTGACTCCCGTAACGATTGCGCGACAACCCAAACCTTTTCGACTGAATGTGCGAGGTCCATGCTGGGCCAGGCAGCTCGCGCGCGTGATCGTCGGCAAGGGCGTGAGTCTTTGTCCACGTGGCGGGCCACCCGCTGCAACATGATTGTAGAGACCTCGCACGCCGAGTACCTTGCGTTGGACATCAACGCCACAAGCCTCCAACGGGATCCGGCGTGTCCTGGGCGTATCGACGCCGAAACGGGCGCTCGTTAACTGCTCGTCGGTGCCCGGCCCATTTCACAGCATTTTTACGCGGCCCATTGAAATCGTTTCGCGGTCTTTACGAGGTCCTCCGTATAGTGGGCGGCTGGTGGTTCGACAAAGAACACAATCGCGAGATTTGCAGGGGCTCATATGGCGTTCAAACAAACCAGGGGCGGTGTGACCGTCGAGGCTTGCGTGTTTCCCGCTCCGGGTCACATGTTCAAAGGTGCATTGCGCGTGACGACCGTGCGGCACGACCAACCGGTCCAGCGGATCACCGGGCGCCGTTGCGGAAGGCCTGTGGCTAGCTCCGGGCAAGCGCTGGAACTGGCCGAACTCGAAGCACGCCGCATGCTCGGCGTCTGATATGCCATGACACCGTCAAGACCCGCCATGAGGTTCAGGGGGCTGTGCAAGCTCATCGCCATTGTGTTCGTCACCAATCAGGTTCTCACGACACTCTTCAACTACGCCGCCCAGCAACTCGATCCCGCGCTGCCGCCTGAATCGCTGTGGATTTTCAGCTGCTTGACCTGCGGGCTCGTGACGCTGTGGTTGCAGGCCGATGCGCGGCGCGCGTTCGGCCTCGCGCGCGAGAAGGGCTTTGTGAAGAACGGCGGCGACGGCAAGCAGGACTTGCAGATCGCCGAGGACTGCCCGAAGCGATGGCTCGTGATCTTGCATGTCGAACTGAATCCGGCGGCGATGCAGGCCTAGCGGCGGCGCGCCGGCCGGCCGTATCCGCTTGTTCGAGCGAACGGCTAATACTTTTACACGGCGTTAACGCGGCTTTAGCTAACCTCGAGTTACACACCGTTCGACACCCAGGATTTCTCGATGATACGAATGCTGATTCCCGTCCTCGATCATGGTGGCGCCGTCCAGGCCGCGCGCTACGCGGCGTTCATGTTTCTCGAGCGCGGTGTAACGGAAGTCGAACTACTGGAGGTCCTCGAACCGGTCGGGGAAGGGCGCGCGGCGGCCTTCCACTCCCGTAGCTTCCTGTTGCGCCATGAGAAGCAGGCCATGCTGAAGGCGTTGATCGACGCCCGTACGATTCTCGAAGAAGCCGGCGTGCCTTACCGCTGGAAACGGGTCTTCGGGCATCGCACGAAAGCGGTCGCGGACTACGCGGCGACGACTCGCCCGGACGTCATGGTGATCGACGCGAGCCATATGGGCTTCTTTCGCCGGCTCGCCATGCTTGCCTCGCTGGCGAGGCGAACGGTCACGCCGGTGACGATGGTTCACTGAATCGAATCATCCGGGCAACGCCCGGAATCAGACCATGCCGCCGGGCTTCCCACCCGCGCGGATTGCCGGTATGCACTGCAATTTCGACAGCGACAACGGTCTGGCGACGAGGCCGCTCCGACCTACGGCGACACTTGCCGCTGGACCGCTTTCCGAGGATCGGCAAGCTCGCTGTCGGACCATCCGCCCCCCAGATCGCCGATCAGCGACGCCGCATCGAGCAGCCGCGTTTGCTGCACGTTCAATGCGGTCTGCTGAAGACTCAACTGCGTGGCCTGCGCGGTCGCGACGGTCGTAAAGTCCACGGTGCCCGCCTCGTATTCATTGCGCGCGATCTCGGTGCCGCGCGTCGCGTCGCGTACCGCGCGCTCCAGCACCTCGGCTTGCTGCGCGAGGATACGCAAGCCGGCAAGGTCGTTCTCCACACCCTGGAATGCCGTCAAAACGGTGCCGCGATAGTTGGCGAGGGCCGCGTCGTAAGACGCTTTTGCCGCATCGACCTGGGCGCTGCGTTGCCCGCCGTCGAAAAGCGTCTCGCTCGCCTGGCCGCCCAACGACCAGACATAATTGGCGATATGCAGCAGCCCGTTCAACGGCGACTGCGTGAAGCCGTCCAGTGCCGACAGCGAGATCGTCGGGTAATACGCCGCGACGGCCACTCCGATCGCGGCGTTCTGCGCGGCCATCTGCCGCTCGGCGGCGGCAATATCGGGCCGGCGCTCCAGAAGCGTGGACGGTACGCTAAGCGGTATGGACGGCAGCGTCGGCAGCGTGGTGTTGGTGGGCACGTCCAGTTCTTCTGGATTCCTGCCGACTAGCACGGCGATCGCATGAACGTATTGAGCTCGCGCCACACCCAGCGCAATCAGGTTCGACTGGGCCGACTCCAGTTGCGTGCGGGCGCTCACCAGATCGGAAGGCGGCACGGTGCCGGCCTTGTCCTGCTCGGCGACCACGCGCAACGATTGCTCGAACGCAGCCACGGTGTGTTTGAGCAAGTCGATATTGGCATCCGTCACGCGCAGGTCGATCACCGCATTCGCCAGCGCGATCTGTTCGGAGAGGGTGGCGTTGGCGAGCGTCGCCTGGCTCGCCTGCGCGGTGGCGGCGCTTTCTTCGATGTTGCGGCGCACGAGGCCCCACAGATCGGGCGCCCAACTCGCGTTGGCTTCGAGCGAGCCGGCGTTGTTGATGCGCTGGAAGCTGCTCGCGCCCGAGCGGCCCACCAGACTGCTGCTCAGATTGCCGGTCGACGAACGTTCGCGGGTCGCCGATCCGGTTATGCCGATCGTGGGGAACAGGGCGCTGCGCGCGAGCCGCACTTCGGCCAGCGCTTGCTGGTAATTCGCATAGTTCTGACGCACGGTCTGGTTGGATACCGAGACGAGCGGCTCGAGTTCGTCGATGAGCGGGTCGTTGAAGGCCGTCCACCAGTCGCCCTTGGGACGTTCGGCGGCGGGCTGCGCCTCGGTCCAGCCGGGCAGTTCTTTCCACGTGGCGGGCGTGGCGACGGGCGGCCGGTGATAATCGGGGCCGACCATGCAGCCGCCCGTCAACACAGTCGATAGTGCCGCCACTATGCCGGCCAGTCGGGTGAGGGAGATCGTCTTCATCATGCGCTCGTATCCGATGCTGCGTCGCGGCGATTCCATGGCAGGCGCGCCGACCATCTCGCGAGTCGCGCGCGCAGCCGGTCGAGATACAGGTAGATCACCGGTGTCGTGTACAACGTAAAAAGTTGGCTCACGAGCAGGCCGCCCATGACCGTCACGCCGAGCGGCTGGCGCAGCGACGCGCCCTGGCCGATGCCGATCGCAAGCGGCACCGCGCCCAGCACGGCGGCCGCGGTCGTCATCATGATCGGGCGCAGCCGCACCACCGCCGCCTCGTGAATCGCATCGCGCGCATTCATGCCCTCATGGCGTTGCAACTGGATCGCGACGTCGACCATCATGATGCCGTTTTTCTTGACGATGCCGATCAGCAGAATGATGCCGATCATCGCGATCACCGAGAAGGGCGTGCCGAAGATGAGCAACGCGAGTGTCGCGCCGATGCCCGCCGACGGCAGCGTCGACAGGATCGTGAGCGGGTGCACTGTGTTCTCGTAGAGCACGCCGAGCACGAGGTAGACCACCACCAGCGCGGCGAGAATCAGCAGCGGCACGGCGCCCATCGACTGCCCGTAGGCCTGTGCGGCGCCGGCGAACGCGCCGTGCACCGACGCGGGCATGCCGATCTCGCGCTCGGCCTGCGCAATCAGCCGGCCGGCCTCGCTCAGCGATCCGCCGGCCGGCAGATTGAACGAAATGGTGCCGGCCACGAGGCCGCTCTGGTGGTTCACCTGGGTTGCGGTGCGGCTGTTCGAGAAGGTCATCATCGCGGCAAGCGGGACCATGGTTTCGGCCGCGGTGCTGTCCGCGCTGCCGCTGGAATTGCCGCCCTTGCTGTTCGAGATGCTGTTGGTCTGCTGGTTCGCTTCGGCGTCGGCGTTCAGCGAGTTCGTGTTCGCCCCGGTGCTCGACGCGCTGCTGACGGCCGCCGCCTGCGGCACGGCTTTGACGGTGGCGCGGGACATCTGCGTCTGCTGCGTGCCGCTCGCGTTGCCGGCGGCCGTGCTCAGGAAGATCTGGTTGAGCGCCTGCGGATATTGCCAGTAGGCCGGCGCGACTTCCATCACGACGAAGTACTGATTGAGCGGGTTGTAGATGGTGGACACGGTGCGCTGGCCGAAGGCGTCGTACAGCACGTTGTCGATCTGGTTCGGCTGGAGGCCGTAGCGCGCCGCGGTCGCGCGGTTCAAGCGCACGTAGGTCTGCAAACCGTTCTGCTGCAGGTCCGAGTTCACGTCTTCCAGTTTTCCGCGGTATTTGCCGAGCTCGGTGACGAGTTTCGGCACCCACGTGAAGAGCGCGTTGGCGTCGTCGCTGGTGAGCGTGTACTGGTATTCGGCCGCGGCCTGGCGCCCGCCGATCTGCAGATCCTGCTGCGCCTGCAGAAAGAGCCGCGCGCCCGAGACGGCATTGAGCCGGGGACGCAGCCGGTTGACCACCTCCGTTGCCGAGAGATGGCGTTGCGCGAGCGGTTTGAGTTCGATGAACACGTTGGCCGTGTTCAATGCGCGCCCGCCGGTGAACCCCGCCACCGACGCCACCGCCGGGTCTTCCTTCACGATCGCCTGCAATTGCGCGAGCTTCTTTTCCATGGCGTTGAAGGAGACGCTCTGATCGGCGATGATCTGGCCGATCAGAATGCCGGTGTCCTGCTCCGGAAAGAACGTGGCGGACAGTAGCGGGAACAGGAACACGTTGAGCACGAGCAGGGCGATCAACAACAGGACCACCGCGAGCGCATGATCGAGCGCCGCCGCGAGCGAGCGGGAATACGCCTGCTTGAAGCGCTCGAACTGCGCCTCGGCCCGGCGCGCCCAGCGCGACTGCACGTGCGTCGTGCGCTCGCGGCTGAGCAGGTAGGCGCACATGACCGGCGTGATCGTCAGCGAGATGAGCAGCGATATCAGGATCGCAATCGAGAGCGTGACGGCGAACTCGTGAAACAGCAGCCCGACGATGCCCGGCATCAGCAGGATCGGCAGAAACACGGCGATCAGCGAGAGGCTCATCGAAACCACCGTGAAGCCGACTTCGGCGCTGCCGCGCAGCGCGGCTTCCTTCGGATCGAGGCCGGCTTCGAGATGACGCACGATGTTCTCCAGCACCACCACGGCATCGTCGACCACGAAGCCGGTGCCGATCGTCAGCGCCATCAGCGAGAGATTGTCGATGCTATAGCCGAGCAGATACATCGGTCCGAACGAGCCGACGATCGACAGCGGCAGCGCGACCGCCGGAATCAGCGTGGCGCGCGGCGACAGCAGGAACACGAACACCACGCCCACCACCAGCAGCACCGCGATGAACAGCGTGCGCTCCGTGTCGGCCACCGAGGCGCGCACCGACTCCGAACGGTCGATCGCGACGTTCACGTGGATCGCGCTCGGCAACGCGGCTTCGATGATCGGCAGGCGCGACTGGATCTGCTGGACCGTCTGCACCACGTTGCTGCCCGGGGTCGGATAGACGATCACGAGCACCGCCGATTTGCCGTTGTAGAGCCCGGCGTTGCGAATGTTCTCGTTCGAGTCGCGCACCTGGGCCACATCGCGCAGCAGGACGGGGGCGCCGTCGCGATACGCGATCACCACGTCGCGATATGGCGCGGCCTTGCTGATCTGATCGTTCGAGGTGACCACATAGCGCTGCTCGCCCTGGTCGATGTGGCCTTTCGCGCTATTCGCATTCGCCGCGCCGATCGCCGCGCGCACGTCTTCCAGGCCGATGCCGTAGCTATTCAGCTTGCCCGGCTCCAGCTCGACGCGCACCGAAGGCAAGGCGCCGCCGCCGAGCGTGATCTGCCCGACGCCGTCCACCTGCGACAACTGCTGCTGGATCACCGAATCGGCGGAGTCGTAGAGCTGCGCTTTCGTCAGCGTGTCCGAGGTCAGCGCGAGCACCATGATCGGTGCGCCGGCCGGGTTGTACTGGCGGTATGTCGGGTTGCTGCGCAGCGTGGTCGGCAGATCGGCGCGCGCGGCCTGGATGGCGGCCTGCACGTCGCGCGCCGCGCCGTTGATATCGCGGTTCAGACCGAACACGACGATGATCATCGACGAGCCCACGTAACTGATCGAGGTGAGCTGGTTCACGTCGGCGATGGTGGCAAGGCGCCGCTCCAGCGGCTGGGCGACCGTGGCGGCCATGATTTCCGGGCTCGCGCCCGCCATGTTCGCCTGCAGCGCGATCACCGGAAAGGCGACGTTCGGCAGCGGCGCGACCGGCAGCCGGAAATACGCGAGCACGCCGGACAGCAGGATCGCGACCGCCAGCAGCGCGGTCGCCACAGGGCGCCGGATGAAGAGCGCCGAGAGGTTCACGGCGCGCTCTCCGGCGGCGCGGCGGCGCCCTCGCTCGCGGCGCGGCGCCGCTCCTTCACGCGCTGCGCAAGGCGGTCGAAGAACAGATAGATCACCGGCGTGGTGAACAGCGTCAGCACCTGGCTGAGCGTAAGGCCGCCGATGATCGCGAGCCCGAGCGGGCGGCGCAATTCGGAGCCGGTGCCGGTGCCGAGCAGCATGGGCAGCGCGCCGAGCATGGCCGCGAGCGTGGTCATCAGGATCGGCCGCAAGCGCAGCAGCGACGCTTCGAAGATCGCCTCGCGCGCCGGCTTGCCGTGCACGCGCTCTGCCTCGAGCGCGAAGTCCACCATCATGATCGCGTTCTTCTTGACGATGCCGATCAGCAGCACGATGCCGATAATGCCGATCACGTCGAGGTCGCTGCCCGCGATCATCAGCGCGAGCAGCGCGCCGATGCCGGCCGACGGCAGCGTCGAGAGGATCGTCACCGGGTGAATGTAGCTCTCGTACAGCACGCCGAGCACGATATAGACGGCGACCAGCGCGGCGATCAGCAGATACACCTCGCTCGTGAGCGAGTCTTCGAATGCCTGCGCCGCGCCCTGAAACGACGACGTGATCGACGGCGGCAGGGCGACTGCGCGCTCGGCGTCGCGGATCTGGGCGACGGCCGCGCTGAGCGAGGCGTCCTGCGCGAGGTTGAACGAGATCGTCACCGACGGGAACTGGGCGAGATGGCTGATCATCAGCGGCGATTGCGTGATGCTGATCTTCGCGATGCCCGACAGCGGCACCTGGCCGCTGCTGCTGGTCTGGCTCGGCAGATACAGATTGCCGATCGACTGCACGGTGGGCAGCGTTTCGGGCTTCGCCACGAGAATCACGCGGTACTGGTCGGACTGCTGGAAGATGGTCGAGACGATGCGCTGGCCGAGCGCGTCGTACAGCGCGTTGTCGATCGTGGCCGCGGTGATGCCGTACCGCGCGGCGAGCTGGCGGTTGACTTCGACGTTCACGCTCAGGCCGTTGGTGTTCAGGTCGCTCGTGACGTCCGTGATCGAGGCAATCTGCTTCATGCGCGCGATCAGCGCCGGCACATACTGGTTGAAGGCCTGCTGGTTCGGCCCGCGCAGCACGAAGTTGTACTGGTTGCGCGAGATCGCGGTGTCGAGCGTCAGGTCCTGCTCGGGTTGCAGATACAGACGGATGCCGGGCACGTCGGCGACTTCCTGCTGCAGCCGGCGGCCGATTTCTGCGGCGCTCGCCGAGCGGTCGTCGCGCGGGCGCAAATTGATCAGAAAGCGCCCGTTGTTGAGCGTCGGATTGGTCCCGTCGATGCCGACATACGAGGTCAGCGACACCACGTCGGGGTCCTTCAGAATCGCGTCGGCGAGCGCGCTCTGACGCCGGACCATGGCCGGGTACGAGACCGAATTGTCGGCCACGCTGATGCCCTGGATTACGCCGACGTCCTGCACAGGGAACAGCCCCTTCGGAATCACGATGTACAGAATCGCGGTGAGCGCCACCGTGATGAGCGCGACCACCAGCGTCAGCGTCTGGTGATCGAGCACCCAGCGCAGGCCGCGTTCATACGCCGCGAGCGTCCTGTCGAACACGCCTTCGCTGAACCGCTCGAAGCGGCTCGGATGGCGTTGCGCCTGCGCGCGCAGGAGGCGCGCGCACAGCATCGGCACGACGGTCAGCGAGACCACCGCCGAAATCACGATCGTCACCGCGAGCGTGATCGCGAATTCGCTGAAGAGCCGGCCGATCACGCCGCCCATGAACAGCAGCGGGATCAGCACCGCGATCAGCGAGACCGTCAGCGAGAGGATCGTGAAGCCGATCTGGCCGGCGCCTTCGAGCGCGGCTTCGAGCGGCGTCCTGCCTTCCTCCAGATAGCGCACGATGTTCTCGATCATCACGATCGAGTCGTCGACGACGAAGCCCGTGGCGATGATCAACGCCATCAGCGAGAGGTTGTCGATCGAGTAGTTGAGCTGGTACATCACGGCGAGCGTGCCGATCAACGACACCGGCACCGAGATGCTCGGAATGATGGTGGCGGGCACATTGCGCAGGAACACGAAAATCACCAGCACGACCAGCACGACGGCGAGCACCAGTTCGAACGCGGCGTCCGAGACCGACGACCGGATCACGCCCGTGGTGTTCGCCACCACCGTCACCTGCATGCCGGCGGGCAGCGTGGATTCGAGCGCGGGCAACTGCTTCATGATCTGGTTCACGGTGGCGATCACGTTCGCGCCCGGCTGACGCTGCACGTTCAGCACGATGGCCGGCGTGCGGTTGTACCACGCGCCGCGCTCGACGTCCTGCGCGGCCTGGCTCACGCGCGCGACATCGCGCAGATACACCGGCGCGCCGTTCTGATAGGCGATCACGGAGTCCAGGTAGTCCTGCGGGTCCACGATCTGATCGTTCGCGTTGATCGTGTAGTCGAGTTCGGGACCGTCGAAATTGCCTTTCGGCTGGCTGACGTTGACGTTGGCGAGCAGGGTGCGCAGATCGTCGAGATTCAGGCCGTAGGCGGCGAGCTTTTGCGGATCCGCTTCGACGCGTATGGCCGGCACGTTGCCGCCGGCAGTCGTCACGAGACCGACGCCCGGCACTTCCGAGATCTTGGTGGCGAGACGATTGTTGGCGGCGTCCTGCAACTGCGTGAGCGACATGGACTTCGAGGTGACCGCGAGCGTGAGGATCGGCTGGTCGGCGGGGTTGACCTTGGCGTAGGTCGGCGGCGCGGGCAGACCCGCGGGCAGAAAGCTGTTGGCGGCGTTGATCGCCTGCTGCACGTTCTGCTCGGCAATGTCGAGATTGAGCGAGAGATCGAATTGCAGGGTGATGACGGACGCGCCTTCCGAGCTGTACGAGACCATCTGCTGCAAGCCCGGAATTTCGCCGAGCTGGACTTCGAGCGGGGCGGTGACGGTGGTTGCCATCACGTTCGGGCTGGCGCCCGGGTAGAAGGTCTGCACCTGGATGGTCGGATAGTCGACGGCGGGCAGCGACGAGACCGGCAGAAAGCGCACAGCGACCAGCCCGACGAGCACGAGCGCGACCATCAGCAGCGACGTCGCCACGGGCCGGAGGATGAACAGGCGGGAGAAGTTCATCGACGGGGCGGCCTACGAAGCCCCGGAGGCCGCGTCGGGCAGGGACGCTGCACGCGCGCGGCTGGCGGCGGACGGCGGTGCGGGCGCCTGCGCCGGCGTGGCAGCCGAAGCCCCCGAAGCCCCCGAAGCCCCCGAAGCCCCCGAAGCAGGCCGGGGCGTGGACGCCTTGATCTTCGCGCCGTCGCTCAACCGGTCCATGCCGTCGGTGACGACCACGTTGCCGGCGGCGAGCCCCGACGTGATCACCGTATGCTGGCCGTCGCCCGGTCCGAGCGTGACCTTGCGCACCGATACCGTATTGTCCGCGTTGACCAGATACACATAGTCGCCGGGCGCGCCGCTCTGCACCGCGGGAGTCGGCACCAGCACCGCGTTTTGCAGCGTATCGACCAGCAGCCTGACGTTGACGAACTCGTTGGGAAAGAGCGCCTCGTCGTCATTGGCGAACATGGCGCGCAGCGTGACCGTGCCGGTCGCGGTCGCCATCTGGTTGTTGACCGCGTACAGCGTGCCGGTCGCGAGTTGCCGGGAATTGTCGCTGCTGAATATCGTGACCGGCAGCTGGGCGCCGGCGTTGGTGCGCCGCAGCACCTTGTCGAGCGCGGTCTGCGGCACGGTGAATTGGACGGTGGTCGGCTTCATCGTCGTAATGACCGCAATGCCGGGTTGACTCGACGCGGTGACGTAGTTGCCCGGATCGACGAGGCGTAGCCCGACCCGGCCCGACACCGGCGCGGTGATGTGACAGTAGATCAGGTCGAGGGCGAATTGCGCGATATTGGCTTCGTCGGCCTTGATCGCCGCTTCGTCCTGCTGGACGAGAAATTTCTGGTCCGCATAGGTCTGCTCGGCGATCGACTTGCGCTCGTTGAGCTGCGTATAGCGCGCGAGATCGGCGCGGGCCTGGGCTAACGCCGCCTTGTCCTTGGCGAGTTGCGCCTCGGCCTGGCGCTTGCTGATTTCATACTGGCGCGGGTCGATTTGCGCGAGGAACTGCCCTTTCTGCACGTCCTGCCCTTCGCGGTAGCCGACGGCGGTCAGGTAGCCGCTCAGTTGCGGCAGCACGGTCACGGTGGCGACCGGGGTCACCGTGCCCAGTTCGTTCAACGTTTCCGGCATCGGTCCGGTGGTCGCGGCCGCGACCGTGACGACCTGGGGCGCGACGCCGGGCGCGGGCGCCTTCGAGCGCAACAGATGAAACGCCACCAGCGCGACCAGCGCCAGCGCCACGATCGCCAGCACGAGGCGGCCTCGCCGCGGACGCTTCGCCCCGATTGACGGCGCTTCGCTCATGACGGCCTCCGGCGGGACCCGTGGCACCCGGCGAACACTGTCCCTGAACGGCCAGGCCAATTGCGGTCGAAGAGCGTCATACGAACTCCGGGGATGGGTATCGCCGATGCCGGCGACAGGAATCCAGACAATCAGTAGCAGAGTCTATCCGACTGTGGCGCCAATTCTCGCGACATCGCCTGGAAGGAGTTTTCGGTTTGTTACGGCCAGCGGGCCGGGCCGCCGCGGCGGGCGCAGGTGTAACGGCGTAATTCGACGCAACAGGATCGCCGCTGCGCCGTCGGTGCGAATGCATGTTGGATATGCCGATGACGCCGCGCGGTGTTCCACAGGTGTTTCACCTTTTCGCGCAGCGCGATACCCTATACTTTCAACTCGAATCGTCCCGGCGCTCGCCTCCGGAAAACCTGTCTGGCTAGCCGCTGCGAAGTGGGCTTCAATCAATTTCGACTCGCCAGGAATGCGATGAGTGACACCATGCAGCCGCCGTTTTCCATTCTCTTCGTCGACGACGATGAGATGTCGCGCAACCACTTCGCGCGCGCGATGAGCGCCGACTACAACGTGCACGTCGCCCGTGACGCCGATGAGGCGATGACCGTGCTCAGCCGGTACGGCGCCGAGATTGCCGTGCTGGTGACCGACTTCCGCATGCCGGGCCGCGATGGCGACGACCTGCTGCGCGAGGTGGCGCAGGCGTATCCGCAGATCGTGCGCATTCTCGTGACCGCCTATGCCGACAAGGACATGCTGCTGCAGACGGTCAATACCGGCGACGTGTTCCGCATCCTCGAAAAGCCGCTGCGAACGGACATGGTGCGCGAGGTCCTGCAACTGGCGACCGCGCGCTACACGGAACGGGAAACGCGTCAGCAGCGGCTCCTCGCGATGGACGAGACACTCGCTTTCCTCGCCCACGAACTGAATACACCGCTGGCGACGATCTCGCTGTGCGCGCGCTCGGTCGAGAACGACGTGGCCGCGCAATACGATCCGCAGCGCCAGCGGGAGATCGGCCTCGCGGCCACTTCAATGCTGAACAACGCGCAGTATTGCCTGACCTTGATCTCGTCGTTCTGGGCGACCGTGCACAAGAGCGGCGGCCAGCAGTCCGCGTCGGGCGGCGCCACGCGCGCGGTCAGAGCAACCCGTTTGATTGCCGCATTGCTCGACACTTATCCATTTGTCGCGTCGCAGCGCGATTGGGTCAAGGTCGACGTGGAGGGGGATTTCGTCGTGCACGCCATGCCCAATTGCGTGGCGCTCGTCTTGTCTTCGTTGTTGTCCAATGCACTGCGCGCGCTCGACGGCAGAAGCGCGCCGTCGCTGCGTGTGGAGGTCGTGGCCTTTCCCGAGCCCGAGATCCGTATTCGCGACAACGGGCCGGGGATCGCGCCCGAGATAAAAGCGCGTCTGCTGCAAGATCCGGTCACCACTCACTCCGGAGCCGGCGGCCACGGCATGGGCATGATCTTTTGCAACCGCATCATGCAATCGTTTGGCGGCTGCCTGCGGATCGAATCCACGTTGGGCGCGGGGACCACGGTGACCATGGGCTTTCCCGGTTCCAACGGCCGCCTGCACGCCACGGGCGACGAGGAACCGTCGGACACTCAGTTGGCCTCGCGATGAGACCGAACGGCTTTCATGGCCATTCGTCGCGTAAGAGATCGCGGTGTTCGCGGCGTGCGTTGGCTGAAGCGAAATAGGCCTGCAGCGCGTGGGTCGAACGCTCGCTCAACGTGTCGATGCGCGCGAGCCAATCCGCTTGCGCCGGCCATCCGCCTTCCACCAGCCGCGCGTAAATCTGCCTGACGAATTGATGCAGCGCCCTTGCGCCAATGTTGCCGCTGACGCCGAGCAGAAGGTGCAGCGCGCCCTGTGTCGATTCGAGGTCCACGGCTGCGACACTGACCGCAAGCCGCGCCACGAGCAGGCGAATCTGCTCGATGCCTTTGAGGAACGAGTCGTCGAGCAGCTCGAGCGACGCCAATTCTTCGAGGTGCTTTTCGTCGAGCAGTTCGCCTTCCGTCATCATGGCAGGCGTGCCGGCCGGCGTGGGCGCCGGCGTTGCCGGCGCACCGGCTGGGGTGGGAACGGGCTCGCCGCGTTGGTGTGCGAACTGCCGCGCAAGGCACGCGTAGAGCGAGCCGCTTTGCAGCGGCTTTATCATGACTTCGTTCATGCCCGCGGCCAGACACGCCTGCACCGCCTTGATGTCCGCCTGGCCGGTCAGGGCAATGATCGGCACGGCGGCATACGCGTCGGCGCGGGCACGAATCAACTCGGTCGTTTCCACGCCGCCCATGCCCGGCATATTCATATCCATGACGATGGCGTCGATCACACCGTCCCGCTGCAGATGGTCGAGAACCGCCTGCCCATGGTCGGCCTCGACGACGCTCGCGCCGCATCGCTCCAGATAGCCTTTGGCCACCAGCCGGCTGTAGGTGTCGTCGTCCGCCACCAGGATCGACTTGCCGGTGAACGCGTCGGATTTCTGGTTCAGATGGTGCCGGTTGCCGTTTTCGAACAGCGCCTGAAGCGCCGTAATCAATTCGAGCACGCTGCAGGACTTGCTGATGATCTCGTCCATGCCGGCTCGCCGTGCGAGCACGCGCACCACCGTGCCGGGCTCCGCGGTGTACGCGGCGATCAGGACATTCCAGCTCGGATCGCCGTGGCCGGCGCGAATGGTCTCGGTGGTCCGGTAGCCGTCCAGAACCGGCATGTTGATATCCATCAACACGAGGTCGTAGGGAATGGACTCCCGCAGCACGGTCAATGCGATCGCGCCGTTTTCGGCCTCGCTCACGTGGGCGCCTACCTTCGATAACGCCCGCGAGGCCCTTGCGCGCTGACCCGCGTCGTCGTCCACGATGAGAATACGCTTGCCCTTGAAGAACGGCGTGGCGTGTTCGAGAATCCGCCGCTCGTGCTCCGCGACTTCGCTCTTCGGGACGACCGGAAATTGCAGCGTGAATTCCGTGAACTTGCCGAGTTCCGAGCGGCACGCAATGCTGCCGCCGAAGGCTTGCATCGCGCGCTGGCAGTAGGCGAGTCCCAGTCCTGTCCCGCCCGAGTTTCCCGCCGTGCGAAACGGCTCGAACAGATGCGCCAGCATCTCGGGCGCGATGCCCGGGCCGGTGTCGCGAACCACGACCGACTGTTGTTCGACCGTCAGCGTGAGCGTGGCCGCCGGCTGCGCGGCGATGTGCTGCAGCGCGTTCTTGATCAGATTGAACACCGTGAACAGATAGACGGTTTCGTCGACCTTGAAGGTGAAATCTTCCCGCACGACCAGCCTGACCTTGTCGCGTTCTGTTTCGTCGCCGAAGCCGTATTCCTCCAGCGCCTTACGCGTGGTGCCCGCCGCGCTCAGATAGGTCAGGCAATCCGGGCGAATGGGCTTGGCGCTGACTTCGTCCAGCGTCATGGCGATGATGCGCAGGCCGCGCTCGATCGACAACTGGCCATGCGCGAGATGGCGATACAACTCGCCGGCGTTCTCGCGCGGCAGCGCCGGCGAAGGGTTGGTTCTGGCCGTCGAAGGCAGGGCTTCTTCCACGCGATCCAGCACATAGCGCAGCTGGCTGAGCGGATTGCGCATTTCATGGGCGATCGAACCCGCGAGGGCCTGCAACGCGCGGTTCTTTTCGACGAAGATGCGCCCTTTGCTGATGGCATGACTGAAGGCCATGCTGCACAGGACGACCACCGGCAGCACCGCGAGATTCGACTGATCGGCCGCGCTCACCACGATCGGCACCGGGGAACTGAGCACCGCGGCCAGCGCGCCGGAAAACACGCCAATGCCGATGCAGCCCATCAGCAAAAGCGGATTGTCGATGCATAGCGCCAGAATGAAGATCATCATGACCTCGGTCATCATCCACATGGTGGAGAATGAGTTTCTGATCGCGAGGAAGGTGCAAACGAAGGGCAATACGTAGATCAGGCAGCAATGCCAGTAAATCAGCAGGTAATGATTGAACCGTTTTGGCCAATGCGCCTGGAAAATCAAGGGAATGCAGACGAGCGCCGCACTCAGCCGCAGGGGGAGGTTGTCGTAAGGCTGGGGCAGGACATAGGTCCAGACTACGTAGTAGATGGGGTGGCACAGGAGGCCCAGTGCGCCGCCCCATCGTATTGCAAACCGGCTTCTTTCCAGCACGTCCCGCATGCTCTCGCGCGGTATGACCATCAGGCCTCCAGTGACGTCTACGAACCCATCAATTCATGCTTGCCGCGAAGTTGTGCATCCAGCGTGATCGGCGAACCGTTTTTCCCATGAAACGGCCCGACCGCGAAACCGTACTTCTTCAGCAGACTGTGCGTGTAGGAGACGGACCACACGGGCGGGCTGCCGATAATGAAGTCGGACGCAATGCCTTCCTGCCAGGCGGAATAACCTTCGGCGAAACAGGTATAGCAATCGCGCGTGGTGGGCAGCCGGAACGGGAAGGTGGTATTGAGTCCGGCAGGGCCACGAGCGAAACACTCAATATATAGCGTATGGCTGCGTGACGCGAGTTCAGCCTCGACGCTCGCCGCCCGGGGATGGGAGTCGTCGATCCAGAACTGCGCGCGCTTGAGGTCGTCGGCGGTGAGGTAGGGCACGCTGGTGCTGCTCGCCAGAATGGCGCCGTCGAACTCCGGCAACGGCGTGTTCGGACTGAAGGTGTGCACCGAAACGCGGGTCCTGCCGAGCAGGTCCGAGGCCATCAACTCTTTGGCTTGCTCGGTGAGCAGGTTCACCTTGTCCGGCAGGTCGATCAAAACGAGTTCGCGCGGTGCATCTTTATAGAGCGCGTATTTGGCTACCGTCGTGCCGAGCCGGCCCGCGGCGCCGAATAGCGCCAGCTTCGTCTTGCCGAATTCGAGGTCGAGTTCATTGCAGCAGTGCATCGCCCAGTCTTTCAGCATCGCCGCGGTGGCGGCGTGGCCGGTGGTGATATGCGGCGGTCTGGTATCGCGCGGCAGTGCGCCGTAGTTGCAGGCATAAGGCGTGGAAGCGCCCATCGCCACCATGTTCAAGCCCGCTTGCCTTGCCAGTTCCAGTGCCGGGAAAAATTGCGTCTCGCGGAATCGCTTGATGCCGCGCGGGCTTCCCAGCCACATCTCGAGAGGAACCGGACAGGCAATATTGGCCCCGATGATCTGAGATCCTGAATAGATCGGCGATGCAATGAAAGGCCTGGTTTGCCAGAGTTCTTCTTCAAAAGACGCGTTTCTGGTCTTGACGTTATGAAATGAAAACGAAAGCGTATCCCAGTCGGTAGCGTGAAATAGAAACCCCACTCCGCCTTGACCCGCAGGCAGGTTATCGCGGATCTCTTCCGGGGTGATGGTGTGTTTGAGTGCCAGGGGGGCGCTATTTTGAAGGTGACGAATGCCGGTTGGCTCGTCGGGATTGGTTATTACTTTGTGGTGAACAGAGGTTCTCATTTGATTTTCCCTTTGATTGAACTCACGCCGGAGAATCAGCGCGACAGTCGACCGACACAATTGATGGTCAACCCTTCAACTCTAGAGAAAACTAATACAGCGTGCCCGTCTGTTGGTTCGCATTGCGCAGAATGGGCGTCGAGGCCGAATTCCGGATGCCCGCCTCGAGCAAAAGTTACCCACAGAAAATGTTCATATCCTTGTGGACAAGTCCTGGCCAGTCGGGCTAACTGATTGAGCGCAGGGCAATTTCTCCGTCATGACAGCGAATGTGCTCACTCCACCGGCGAGGCGAGCAGCGACACCGGCACGCCATGACAACTCACCTTGCCGACGATCGCCGCGCCGAGATTCCCGCCGGAGCGGGCGTGCGCGTCGAACGAGGTCGTCGCCCTGTCGACCCGCAGAATGTTGATGGGCCACGACGGCCGGGACAGCCGTTCGTGCGCAAAAGCGCCGACCCACAACGGTGTGGTGGACGTGCCGTTCTCCACGGCATAACCGCTGGGCCAGAAGCGCAGCACGTCGCGTTCGTCGCGCGTGTCGCCCGGACGCATGAAGACGAGCGAAGACGGCACGCCGTTGTTCAGCTTCGGCAAGACCGGCAGCGACACCGCCGCCACGTTGGGCGAAGCGAGCGAGAGCAGGCTGTGCGCCGACACGTCCGTGCCCTCCACCCACCCTTGGGCGCGCAACTGGCCGCGGATCGAATCGAGGCTCGAGGCCCACTGCAGCGTGAGCGGCTCCTTGCGGTCGCCGCCCATATCCGAGCGATAACACGGCAGGCGCTGCCACACCGACAGCGTCCACTGCGCCTGCGTGACCAGCACGGGCGGCGGGCGCAGCGCGCTGTCCGGCGGCGCTGCGGGCATGGCGAGCCCGAGTTGCACGCCCACGCTGACCAGCATGACCAGCAGCACCACCACGGGCATGAACGCGCGCTCGGGCGGCGTCTCCGGGTGCCGCCACATGGCTGTCAATGCAACGATCGCCACCCAGACGTACGCGAGCGCGGCGCCGCCGATCGCGTCGGAAACCCAGTATCTGCCGAAGTAGAGTCCCGCGAGCGCGACCACGATCACGACGATCGTGCTTGCGGCCGCCACCAGCACGCCCTCGAGCATGCCGACCCGGCGCGCCAGCAGGAAGGCGAGAAAGCCGTACACGATAACGGTCGCGGCGACGTGATTGCTCGGAAACACATAGGCGCCGACCATCAGTTCATTGGGCGGCGCGCGGTGCATCGCGAATTGCAGCGCGAAGATCAGCAACTGCGAGAACAGCACCGCCGCGAGCCAGTAGCCGATGGTGCGCCAGCGCTGTTCCAGCAGCATCCAGATCACGACCGTCACGGTCAGTACCGCGAGCGTGATGCTGCTGCCGAGCGTCGAGAGACCCGCGAGAACGGTATCGCTCCAGGGTGTGCGTACCGATTGCAGAAAGTGATAGACGGAAAGGTCCACACGCGTCAGCGGATCGCCGCTGAGCACGTCTTCGAGCACGCCGAAAAAGAGCGCGCCGGATCCGAGTACGATCAGCGACGCCAGCAGGATGCTGCTGGCGTCCGGTGTCTCGGGGTCGAGCATTTTCCGCGCGAAACGGCCGAACAGCCCAGGGTGCCGGCAGGCCCAGCTTCCCACATGGCGGCCGGCCGCGCTCGACCACGCGTTGGCATGCGAAAGCAGAACGCGCGCGCCGCGAAAGCTCAGCCAGATGATGCCCACCAGCAGCGCGATGATGACGACGAGCCGGAACGACACCGCGCCGGCCAGCAGCACCGAGGCGCCGAATATCATGCCCGGCAGGATATGCGCGGGCGCCCAGACCAGCGCCGACAGCACGTTCATCGCGTAGAAACGCAGCGGCGGCATGCGCAGCATGCCCGCCACCACCGGCACGATGGCCCGCAACGGGCCGATGAAGCGCGCCAGCACGACGCTCTTTGCGCCATGTTTGCGAAAGAAACGGTGGCCGGCCTCGAGCACTTCGGGGTGTTTGCAGAACGGCCAGAACTGGACGATCCGGTCTTTATAGCGGCTGCCGAGCCAGAAGCTCATGCCGTCGCCGGCAATCGCGCCTACGATTGCCCACACGAACACCCAGCCGAGACTGAGCGAGCCGGTGCCGGCCAGCGCTCCGGCGAGAAACATGGCGGTACTGCCCGGAATGAAGGTGCCGATAACGGCGACGGCCTCCAGAAAGGCCGCGAGGAAAACGACCGTGAGTGTCCAGCCCGGATGGCCGGCCAGCAGATGCAGGAGTTGAACGTAGGCGTGCTCCATCGTGTGTGATCAGCCGTATCTGGCATAACGATTGATCATAACGCGCACGGCGGCCGTCTTATTCCTTTTTGGAAGCCGGCAGCCGATGAATCCTGCCACGGGTTCGCGAAGCGCGCAGTGAATCGCCGGATGTGCCGTCTCAATGCGGTCGCAAACGTGCATGCGTCCGGCGATCCGCGCGCCCGGTTGCGTCTGGGAGGCGGCGTTGGACGCTCAGATCTCGTCGCTGAATTCGTCGAGGAAACGCTGCAGACGGGCGTGACGGATGCCGGCCAGACGCGCGCCCGCCGCCGTCTGAAACCCGGCGGACAGCTTCAGCAACTTGGTGTGGAAATGGTCGACCGTAAAGCGCGTGTCATCGAGCGGACGCTGCGCCGCGTGCGGATCGGCCGGGTCGTACAACGCGCGGCCCATCCGCCCGGCGACGTAGAAGCAGCGCGCCACACCCAGCATGCCGATCGCGTCGAGCCGGTCGGCGTCCTGCAGCGTTTTCGCTTCAACGGTGGCCGGCGTGACGCCGGCTGAAAAACTGTGCGCTTCGATTGCGTGCGCCGTCGCCCGAACTTTCGCCTCGGGCCAGCCGAGCGACGCCAGCACGCGCGCCGCTTTTTCCGCCGAGAGTCTCGATGCCTGCGCGCGCAGCGGCGAATTCTTTTCGACCGCTACGCAGTCGTGCAGCAGCGTCGCCGCGAACAGGACCTGCGCGTCGCCGCCTTCTGCCGCGTGGATCGACGCGGCGTTTTTCCAGACGCGTTGCAGATGCGAGGTGTCGTGCGCGGCATCGCCGTTGTCGTCGCACGCGTACGGCAGGAGGGTTTGGGCGAGCTCCTGAAAGGGGGCGAAGGGTGCAAAGGGGGCGAACGGGGCGTGGGTTGTCGAAGGCACCGAAGTCATCCAGGCGGTCTGGGAAGAAAGCCGTCGATTATCGCGCATCCGTTCGTCGGGCCCCGATTTTCAGTTCTGAACGAAGCGGGCGCGGCGTCGTCATATGGGTGAGCGGTCCGCACTGCTGAAGTCGCGGCCGCGCAATTCGACGATGTGACGGAGTGGCTATGAAGACAGTAAAGGGCAGTACTGCCGTGTGGGCATTGATGATCGGCTTCGCTGCAGCGGCGTGCGCGCAGCCGGCCAATGCAGGCACAGGCGTGATCGGCATGCAGTCGAACGGAAGCAACGCCACGGGCGGTGCGCCGGGAACGGGGCTGGGGACGGGCGCCGGCACGAGTGCGCCACCGGCCGTGGGAAGGACGGGCGCTGCGGGGGGCGGCCCCGCACTCAGCAACATGCGCGCAAACGGCACGAGCCTGAACGAGAACCCGGACCCGCGTGCGCCGCATCTCGCCGGCAGGCCGTTGCCGCCGAATTAGTCAGCAAGCGGCGCGCGTTCGTCGCGTGATAGCCGCGTATAAAATGCTCGCCTTAGCAACCGGAGCGGATTCAAAACACAAGGAGGTTGGCATGGCGTACGGCGAGCACACATACAAGGTATCGGTGCAATGGACCGGCAATCGCGGCAGCGGCACTTCGGGATACCGCGATTACGGACGCGATCATGTGATCGCCGCGGGCAACAAACCCGAGCTTCCCGGGTCGTCGGACCCGGCTTTTCTCGGCAACGCCAAACGCTGGAATCCGGAAGATCTGCTGGTTGGTTCGGCCAGCGCCTGTCATCAACTCTGGTATCTGCATCTGTGCTCGGATGCCGGCATTGTTGTGACCGCTTATCGCGACGACGCCGAAGGCACCATGCTCGACGATCCGAAGCAGGGTCGCTTTTCACGTATCGTGCTGCGCCCGCGGGTCGTGATTCGGGCGGGCGGCGACGTCGAACTCGCCGCGCATCTGCATCACGTCGCGCACGAGAAGTGCTATATCGCGAACTCGGTCAACTTTCCGATTCTCTGCGAACCGGTCATTGAAGTGGAAGGGCCGTAAGCGAGCCGCGCCCGGCTGCGCTTTAACGATTGCCGTCGAGCAGGTCGCCGAGCAATTCGTCGAACGCGGCTTGCGCGTCTTCGAGTTCCTGCAGCGCGGCGTCGAAGGTTTGCAGCGCGAATTGCGAAGGCTTGCCGCCGCCAGCCGGCGGGAATTGCGACTGCAGCGACGCGAACGCCGACTGCACCCGCTGCGTCGCGGTCAATACACGCGCCATCGCGGCGGTTTCTTCGGCTCGCGCCTGTTCGTGATCCATGAAAACTCCCGTTTAATCCAGTCGGCTCGCGCCGTTTCAAAGGCGTGACTATGCCACGTTCGCGTTCAGGACAGCGGCAAGCCGCCGTCGGCCTTTATCTCTCGCAACGATAGCGCCGATTCCACCGATGTCACGCCAGGCAGGCTGCGCATCTCGTCGCGCATGAACGTGCCGTAGTCGTCGAGGTCGCGCGCCACTACCTGCAGGATGTAATCGGCGCTGCCCGACACGTTGTGACACGCCAGAATCCGCGGGATGGCCTGCACCTCGCGCTCGAAGCGCGTCGCGACCGCCCGGTCGTGCACGGCAAAGCGCACATAGACGAAAGCCACCACGCCGAAGCCGAGCGCGGAGCGCGACAGCATGGCGCGGTACTGGTCGATATAGCCGTCGTTTTCGAGGCGCTTGAGACGCCGCGCGCACGGCGTTTCGCTCAGGCCGACCGTTTCGGCCAGCCGCGCATTCGACATGCGGCCATCTTTCTGCAGCGCGGCGAGGATCGCGCGGTCGGTCTTGTCGAGGTCGGTTGTCATGGCTCGGTGATGCTGATCGAGGATTGGGGGAAAGCGTGAGCTTAAAGCACAATGTTAGCGTATTCCGCCAAATACGAAGTCACCCGGCCGGTAATTCGCCAACAAACCCTCCGCCGGCAATAGCAAGATAGAGCCGTGAAAAACAGGAGGTTTTGATGATTTCCGTACACCTGCTGGCCGTCTATATCGCAGCGCTTTTCGTCGTCTATGCCGTGCCCGGCCCGGACATGGCGCTGGTGCTGCAAACCAGTATCGGCCGCGGCACGCGCAGCGGTTTCGCCGCCGCCGGCGGGCTGGGGCTCGCGCGCGCCACGCACGTCACGCTCTCGGCGTGCGGCGTGGCCGCGCTGATGCGCAGCGCGCCCTGGCTATACGACGTGGTGCGCTATGGCGGCGCGGTTTATCTCGCGTGGGTGGGCATCCAGATTTTTCGCTCGCCGGTGTTCGCGCTGCCCGATGGCGACAGCGCGGGCGTTTGCGCACGCGGCGAGTCGCGCCCGTTGCGGACCGCGTTCGTCAAAGGTCTGCTGACTAACTTGCTGAACCCGAAAGCGCTGTTGTTCTGTTCGGTGCTGCTGCCGCAGTTCGTGCGCCCGGAGGCGGGGCCGGTGGCCGTGCAGATGGTCGAGCTCGGGCTGGTACTGCTCGCCGTCGGCGCGTGTTTCGACGTGATGTATGCGATCGGCGCCGCCCGGATCGCCAACTGGATGCGGGCCCATCCGCTCGCGCAAACGCTGCAGCGCTGGACCTTTTCGGCCGCGTTGATCGGCTTTGCGTTGCGGCTTTCCCTGGACTGACGCGGCGGCATGACGAGGATCGCCGCGCGTCGCGCGGCTCCACGGGTTGGCGGCGCGGCTTACTTGCTTAGCTTATGCTCGCGCCGCGAGCGGTCCTCGATGATTTTCCTGCGTTGCTTGTCTTTCATTTTCTTCCAGCTTTTGCATTCGTCGCGGGTGCGCAGACAGCCGATGCAGAAACCGGTTTTGCTGTCGAACTTGCAGATGTCGATGCAGGGTGACGCGATGCTCATGGCGAAGGGCAATTAAAAGAAGGATCTGAAAACTCTCGCACGCGCCGTGCCCACGCGCAAAGTGATTGTGTTAATAAAGCCGATAGAGCGCCGCCCACTGTCAGTGGCATCACAATCCCTTGCTCGCCTCTATCGATGAAGACTTTTCTGCTTTATGCCGTGACCGCCGTTGCTGAAATTCTCGGCTGCTATTTGCCGTGGCGGTGGCTGAAAGAGGGCGGTTCGATCTGGCTGCTCGTGCCGGGTGCGCTCAGCCTCGCGTTGTTCGCGTGGCTCCTGACCCTGCACGGGACCGCCGCGGGCCGCGTCTACGCGGCTTACGGCGGTGTGTACGTGGCCGTGGCGATTGCCTGGCTGTGGTGCGTCGACAAGGTGCGGCCCACGCTGTGGGACGCGGCAGGCGTCGCCTTCACGCTGGCCGGCATGGCGATCATCGCGTTCCAGCCGCGCGTTTGAGCAGGCGGGAGGCGAGGCTCGTGCGCCATTGCCTCGTCCCCAAACGTCTTTCATCGACGTTCAAGCCGCGTTCGCACAGGCCGCGAGGTCATGCGGCCGCGCGCTTTACTTGATGCCTCCGAGATAGTCGAGCTTGCCGAGTTCGACGCCATTGTGACGCAGAATGTCGTAGGCCGTGGTGACGTGAAAATAGAAGTTCGGCAGCACGAAACCGAGCAGATACGACAGGCCCGTAAACTCGATCGGGCCCGTGCGCATTTTCAGCGTGATCTCGCGTTCTTCCGAGCCGTCGATCTGTGCCGGCTTGAACTCCTTCAGATAATCGATCGTCTTTTGAAGGCGGCCATGCAGTTCTTCAAAGGTCTGTTCGACGTCGTCGTACTTCGGCGCTTCGACGCCGGCCAGACGCGCGGCGCAGCCCTTCGCGGTGTCGCTCGCGATATAGACCTGGCGCACCAGCGGCAGCATGTCCGGGGCGAGCCGGGCGGTCGTGAACACCGAAGGCTCGATCTGCTTCTCGGCGGCGTGCGCTTCGGCCTTGCCCAGAATGACCTGCAGGTTTGTCAGGCCGCGGATCAACACGGGCAGTGATGCTTGATACATCGAAATTGACATGGGGCTTCCTCTGATTCTTTGATCGTGCGCGCGGACGGCGCGCGAGGCAACGTAACGGCTGGATTGCCGCTGCAGCATCATAGCGCGAGCGGCCGGGTGTGCGCATCGATGCAGCGCGGCGTTAGCCATTCGGACAACTGCCGCGCGCGCCGGAACTGTGTTGCAATGGATTGGTCGGACGGTTTGACGAAGTCCCTGAATCAGTAACTTGCCGCCGGCTTCAGGCAATGAGGTTGTGCAGGCGCGTGGCGTGCTGGGCCCACTGCGTGGAATGCGCCGTCACGCTAACTGGAGAGTCGACACCATGGTCAACAAGCATCCGCTGCCAGGCAGTGAACGAACAGTGGAACAGGGTTCGAAAGTCGTGGGGCAATGCGATCCGGCGGAGCGGATCGAGGTGTTCGTCATGTTGCGCCGTCAGCAACAGGCGCAATTCGACGCGCTGATGAGCAAGATCGAAGCCGGCGACCCGAATGTCAAGCCGCTCTCGCGTGAGGCGCTCGCAAAAGACTACGGCGCCGCGCCGGAGGACATCGCCAAGGTCAAGGCTTTCGCAACCCAGCACGGTTTGACGGTGGTGCGCGAAGATCCGGCCGCGCGCTCGGTCGTGCTGGGCGGCACGATTGCCCAGTTTCAGACCGCGTTCGCCGTCCACCTGGAACATTACGAGCATCATACGGCCGGCCAGTTCCGCGGCCGCACCGGCACGATCAGCGTGCCCGACGACCTGCGCGACGTGGTGCAAGCCGTGATGGGCCTCGACAATCGCCCGCAGGCGCGGCCGCACTTTCGCATCCGGCCGCCATTCCAGCCGGCCCGTGGCCCGCAGGTTTCCTTTACGCCGCCGCAGCTCGCCTCGCTCTATCATTTTCCGCAGGGCGACGGCGGTGGCCAGTGCGTCGGCATCATCGAGCTGGGCGGCGGCTATAACACCGCCGATCTGAAGTCTTATTTCGCGAGCCTCGGTGTTGCATCGCCCACGGTGAAGTCGGTCGGCGTCGATCAGGGCAGCAATCAGCCGAGCGGCGATCCGAACGGGCCGGACGGCGAGGTCACGCTCGATATCGAGATCGTCGGCGCCATCGTGCCCGGCGCGAAGATTGCGGTGTATTTCACGCAGAACAGCGACGCCGGCTTCATCGACGCGGTCAGTCGCGCGGTGCACGACGCGACCAACAAACCGTCGGTGATTTCGATCAGCTGGGGCGGCCCGGAGGCGAACTGGACCAGCCAGTCGCTGCAGGCTTTCAACAGCGTGCTGCAGACAGCGGCGGCGCTTGGCGTCACAGTGTGCGCGGCGTCGGGCGACAGCGGTTCGAGCGACGGCGCGGGCGGTGGCGACCAGGTCGACTTCCCTGCGTCGAGTCCGTATGTGTTGGCCTGCGGTGGGACGAACCTCACCGCGTCGGGCACGTCGATCTCGCACGAGGTGGTGTGGAACGACGGCGCCCAGGGGGGCGCGAGCGGCGGCGGCGTGAGCCAGGCCTTTACCGCGCCGGTGTGGCAGAACGGCTTGTCCGCCACGTCGTCGAGCGGCGGCAAGAAGGCGCTTGGCGGGCGCGGCGTGCCGGACGTGGCCGGCGACGCTTCTCCTTTGACCGGCTACAGCGTATTGATCGACGGCACGCAGACCGTGGTGGGCGGCACCAGCGCGGTCGCGCCGCTGTGGGCGGCGCTGATCGCGCGAATCAATGCGGCCAAGGGGCAGCCGGCCGGTTTCATCAATCCCAGGCTGTACAAGACGCCGGGCGTGTGCAACGACATTACGCAAGGCAACAACGGCAGCTTCGTGGCGTCGGCGGGCTGGGATGCCTGCACGGGCCTCGGCAGTCCCAATGGCCAGAAGGTGGCCGCCGCACTATAGTCAGCAACACACGCCTCGCAGCAGATCCGCTCGGGGCCATGTGCAGGACGTGAACGAACCCATGGAGCGATCATGACGAACACCGAGTCTGCTTCCGTTAGTCCGCAGTCGTCGAGCAACTCCCCTTCGGCTGCACCGGCGGCGGCCAGCACGCCGCACAAAGCCGGAGATCATCCGTTCTTCGATCCGGTCGCATACGGCAACGGGCCGGACGATTCCGTCACCGACATCACCGAGACGGCCGCGATCACGCATCATTCCATCACCATCGGCGGCAGCAAGATCAACTACACGGCGACCGCGGGACACCTCGTGATCGTCGACCCGAGCAGTTCACAGCCGGAAGCCAGGATGTTCTACGTGGCGTTCACGCAGGACAACCAGAAGGAAGAAGCCCGTCCGGTGACCTTCTTCTACAACGGCGGGCCAGGGTCGTCGTCGGTGTTCGTGCTGCTGGGCTCGTTCGCGCCGCGCCGCATCAAGACCTCGATGCCGAGCTTCACGCCGCCCGCGCCGTATTCGATGGAAGACAACCCGGACAGCCTGCTCGACAAGAGCGACCTCGTCTTCATCAACCCGGTCGGCACCGGTTACTCGGCGGCCATCGCACCGAAGAAGAACCGCGACTTCTGGGGTGTCGACCAGGATGCCGACTCGATCAAGCAGTTCATCAAGCGCTTTCTGACGAAAAACAACCGCTGGAATTCGCCGAAGTACCTGTTCGGCGAATCGTACGGCACGGCGAGAAGTTGCGTGCTGGCGTACCGGTTGCACGAAGACGGCGTCGATCTGAACGGCATTACGCTGCAATCGTCGATTCTCGACTACACGCAATCCGGCAACCCGGTCGGAGTGCTGCCCACGGCGGCCGCGGACGCCTGGTATCACAAGAAGCTCGGCATCGCGCCGCGGCCGACCGATCTCGGCACGTTCGCCGAGGAAGTAGCGCAATTCGCGCGCACCGACTACCTGGCCGCGCTGCGTAAATTTCCAGCCACCGATTCGGCAACGGTCGAAAAGCTCAGCGAATACACCGGCATCGATAAGACCACCTTGATCGCCTGGAGTCTGGATATCGCGTCGTACGACAGCCGGGGCAATTCGCTCTTCCTCACTACGCTGCTCAAGTCCAAGGGGCTCGCGCTCGGCGAGTACGACGGCCGGGTGACGGCGATCGGCACGGGCATTGCCGGCAAGATCGATCCGAATTCCGGCGGCAACGACCCGACCATGACGGCGGTTACCGGCGTCTACACGACGATGTGGAACGTGTATCTGAACGAGCAGTTGAAGTACACGTCGAATTCGTCGTTCACCGACCTGAACGATCAGGCTTTCCAGTACTGGGACTTCAGTCACATCGATCCGACCGGCGCGCAGAAGGGGGTGGACGCGAAGGGCAACATCATCCTCTACACCGCCGGCGACCTCGCCGCCGTGATGGCGCTCAATCCCGATCTGAAGGTGCTGTCGGCCAATGGCTTCTTCGACTACGTGACGCCGTTTTATCAGACCGTGCTCGATCTGCAGCAAATGCCGCTGCTCAGCCAGCAGGTCCGGCAGAACCTGTCGGCGCGCTTTTATCCGTCGGGGCATATGGTCTATCTCGACGGTGGATCGCGCACCGCGCTGAAGGCCGACCTCGCGAAGATGTACGAGGCGACGGTGGCCGATACGCAGGCGGTGAGCCGTATTCGCGCTCTGCAGGCGCGGGTGCAGAAGTAGCGGCGCATTGACGCGGGGCGTCTCAGACGCGTCGCGCGCGCAATGCCGGGTGTCGCGCGCGGCGAGTAGAGCGGGCCTTGTGAGGTAGGGCATGGGCAGCGCGCGCGAGTAGCGCCGCCGCGGCTTCCGGCGGACTGTGAAATCCGCCACATGCGGCTTGTGCGCGCAGCGCGCCTAGACAGGCTTTTTTACTTAAGCATATTGGATGTGTTTTAATTAGTCTGCGAATTGAACTATTGCGTGCCGCTCCCGGTGCGCCGACGAATGAACGCAGGCATCGCACACAGGCGTCGCACTCACCACTTCGGCGACCCCAGCGGCAGTACGTACGAAACGGCTATGCCGGCGCTTGCGCGCCAACGGCGCGCTGCACGCCCTCGGCGCGGCGCGCGCATGGCGCTCGCAGTGGGCCTCGCGGCGCTCTTCACGCTGTGCATGGGGGAAGCCCGCGCACAGGGCGCCGGCATGCTGGACGAACGCGTTACCCAGCGATCGGTGGGCGAGACGATTTGCCGACCCGGTTACGCCGACGCGGTCGCTCCGCCGTTCGACGAACTGATGGCGCACAAAGACCGCTTGCTCGCCGCGCGCGGCATCGATGCGGACAATGGCGCCGCGTTTGCGCTCGACCGGCGCGTGCCCATCGTGCTCGGCGGCTCGCCGGACGCGCCTTCCAATCTCGATCTCCTGCCGTGGGCGGGGCAACAGGGCGAGCGCCGCAAGGCCCGTGCGGCGGTCATGCTCAAGCACTGCGTCTGCGAAGGCAAATTGAGCCTCGCCGAAGCGCAGGCCGCGATTCTCGGCAACTGGTCGGCGGTTTATTCGGGCTTCAGCCAGACGTCTTGCGACGTGAGCCGGCTCGATGTCGCCGCCGGCGGTGAAACGGGCCGCGGCGCCGGACACGATAACCCGCCGTGAAGGCGGTCCCTTCGCCTGCGTCACCATTTCGTTCATGCGCACGGCTTGCAGTTCGCAGGCCTGCCCCCATCTTTCTTTCTGGAGAATCATCATGATCCGTTCGCGTCTTGCCGTCATGGCGCTTTCTTTTAGCTGCCTGTTCGGCAGCGCCGCCGCCTCCGCTGCGGAGCCGGTGCGCTGCGGGCGGGCCGACACGCTGCAGATTCGCGGCGATGTGCCCGCGGCGATCAGCTTCGACGTGTACCGTCAGTTGCGGCCGTTGAGCGCGCAACGTATTGCGCTGTTCCAGTCGGCGGGCGAGGTGAAGCGCCTGCCTGACGGTCTCGCGGTATGCGAAGTTGCCGACGACGGCGTCGACGATCCGTCCGCGGTGCTGGTTCAGTTGCCGCAGGGCAAGAACGCGTGGTGGGTGAGCGCGGCCAATGTGCAAGCGGCGGACTGATCGCGACGATCAGCCCGCCTTTTGCGCACGTCCCCCGCAGGATGCCGTGGCGATGCGTGGGTAGCGGCCGGGTTTAGCGCCCACGGCCCACGTTTGACGCGTTTGCCGGGTCTGTACCGGGAAATGAAGCGCTGTTTTGCTGTTTTTGACGCCGCTTATTCAGGTACAGTGCATTAACGGAGGTTTCAGGTCCGTTTTGACGTCGCTGTGTCACATCGCTTTTGCTGTGATTTGTGGCTATCCTGAACACAGGACGAAATTCGCAGGGGAGAATTAAATGCTTGCCTTTTATCTGTCATTGGCCGCTTTGGGTGCCGCTGGCGCCGCGTTACTCCACCAAGTCGCTGCTGCACAGGCGAAACAGCGTGCCGCTTTGCGCCCCGTGCGCGTCCAGGGCACGGAGCGCAACGCGCGCCGAGGGTAGGCCGCATGAACCTGATCGTTCGCAACATCGCGGAGTCGTGCAGCGAGCAGGAAGTGCGGGAATTCCTCAAGCACGAACTCGGGCATTACGCGAAGAACATCGAGGTGGTCGACGCCGGCAAGCCGGGCGCGTACGCCACGGTCGAACTGGACGCCGAAGTGCCGTATGTGGGCGAAGTCATCGCGCGTCAGATACAAGGCAAGCAGTTAGGCGGGCTGGCGCTGGAGGCCAGCGCCGATCTGTTCACCGACGAACCGCCCGCAGCCGGGTGACCTGGCGCGTCCGGACACGCACACGATCGTGCAAGCCTGAGTGTGGCGAGCGAAACAGGCGCGCTTCGGCTCGCGCATGGCCGATACACCCACTTCGCTGCATTCGGCGTAACACCTGCACACCCATCACTTTCTCAATCTTCGCTGGCCTCCCCCGGCCAATCGAACGGCGTGTAGGGCAGCGCCCGCTTGTGACGGGTGGCGTCGTAATAGCGCAAGACGGTGGCGCGCGCCGTATCGCTGACCGGTTTGCCTTCCAGAAAATCGTCGATAGCGTCATACGGGATGCCGTACGCGTCTTCATCGGGCCGTTGCGGACGCAACATTTCGAGGTCGGCCGTCGGCACCTTGTGCGCCAACGCTTCCGGTGCGCCTAGCGCCTTGGCCACCGCGCGCACTCGACGCTTGTTGAGCCCCGCGAGCGGCAGCACATCGGCGCCGCCATCGCCGAACTTCGTAAAAAAGCCCATCACCGACTCGGCTGCGTGATCCGTGCCGATCACCACGCCGGCTCGCGCACCGGCCACCGCGTATTGCGCGATCATGCGCTGGCGCGCCTTGGTGTTGCCGTGCACGAAATCCCGTTGCGATTCGTCTTTGAACCGCACGCCGCTGTGATCCAGCGCAGCGAGCATGGCATCGGCCGCGGGTTTGATATCGATGGCGAGATTCCGGTCCGCGCGAATGAAGCGCAATGCTTGTTGCGCATCGGCTTCGTCTTTCTGTTCGCCGTAAGGCAGACGTATTGCGACGAAGTGCGCGTCGTAATGTTCGGCGCGCAACCGTTCGACCGCGAGTTGCGCGAGCCGGCCGGCGGTCGTCGAATCCACGCCGCCACTAATCCCGAGCACGTATGTTTTCAGGCCGCTGCTGCGCAGATAACCCGCGAGAAAAGCCACCCGGCGCTCGATTTCATATTGGGCGTCGAACTCGGCGCCGATATGCATTTCTTTCGAAATATCGCGCTGCCGTGCGACTGGATCGTATTGCGTCATGATTCTCTTTGCTCCTCGCGTCCGCGTATGGGTCGAACGATCAACGTTGCGCGCGCAACAACCGTCAAGACGAAGCAGCGCGCCGGTATGACGGGCAGCTTTCGGTTCATCCGCTGCGACGCATTTGCTTTCTGGCGGTTTGCCGCCGCTGACCGGCTTCGATTCACCTTCCCGCTGCATTCAATCTGCCGCGTCGAACAGCAAATGTGTCCGACTATTACGGCTATTCATCTGAATCGTCGAATCATTATCGACAGATCGCTATGTGCTTAGTAACATCCTCGTCCGAGAGCGCCACATAAGCTGGCGGGCAGTCAATAATAATCAGGTTTGCTCCATTACGCGATGAACCACTCCGATCGGCCTGGCCAGCCTGTACTGGACCGTCTGACCTTCGCGTCGGTAGCTCGTGCGCGCGATGTGCTGTTTCATTCGTGTCAACTTTCTTCCGCGCGGAGCAATGCGCGGCGCTTGCCTTCTTTCCGCCGTCTGACGCATATGCTGGGCACCGCCTTCTGCGCGCTGTCCTGCGGCGCGGCGATCGCCGCTTCGGCGGCCGCTGCGGGATCGGCGCCGAGAGTGCCGACTCGTCCGCCGGCGCCCGTCAATATGTCCGCTATCGCCGCGCCCGATGCTGCCGGCGTGGTCGATCCGCGTCGCGCGTTCATGCTGCGGGACGTGTTCGCGCAAAGCGTCACACGCAAGCTGAAGGTGCCGCAGGCGGATCAGCAGGCCTATGCGCAGCGGCTGCAAGCCGCGCTGCGCGAGAACACGCTGGGCAATCTATCGGGCGAGTATGTCGTGCTGGTCGATCGCAACGCCAATGTGCAGGCCGTCTTCATCTATTTTCGCGCCACGCCGGCGGACGTCTGGCAGATGATCGGCGCGTCGCCGGTTTCGACGGGGCAGCCGGGCGAGTATGACCACTTCATCACGCCGCTCGGCGTGTTCGAACACACGCCCGCCAACATGGATTTCCGCTCGGAAGGCACGCAAAACGAGAACCATATTCGTGGTTACGGCAAACGTGACATGCGGATCTTCGACCTCGGCTGGGCACAGGGCGAGCGCGGCTGGGGCAAAGGCGGCATGTCGCAGATGCGCTTCCAGATGCACGCCACCGACCCCGACCGGCTCGAATCGCTGCTCGGCATTCGTCATTCGAAGGGCTGCGTGCGGATTCCCGCCTCGCTCAATACGTTTCTCGATCACTACGGCATTCTCGATGCCGAGTACGCGGCGCTCGTCGAGTCGGGCAGATCGCTGTGGGTGCTGAAAAGCGATCGCCACTTGACGCCGTGGGCGGGGCGTTACCTCGTCGTGGTGGATTCGGCGAGCAAGAGCCGCCCGGCATGGGCGCCCGCGCCCGGCGGGCAGACGCGAGCTAAGGTGCCGGCCGGCGCGGATACGGCGGATTGATTCGGGGGGGCGCGCCGCTCAGCGCGACGCCCACGAGCGCGACGGCGAACCCGGCGATCCGCGCCGGCAGCAACGCCTCGCCGAAGCCCGCTTCCGCTCAGCGTGAGCGCGTCAGCACGACACCCACGAGCGCGACGGCGAACCCGGCGATCTGCACCGGCAGCAGTGTCTCGCCGAAGCCCGCATAACCTTCGAACGCGGCAAGCGGCGGGGCGAGAAACATCAGCGCGGTGGCGCGCGCCGCGTCGCCGCGCCGGACCATCCACACGAGCAACGTGACGCTGATGCCGGAGAGCATCACGATGCCCCATGCGAGCGACGCCCACAGCGCCGGCGACGCGATCCAGCGATGCTCGCCGAGCGCCACCACGAGCACGCCCGCGACGAGCGCCGCGCCGAAGTTCTGCACCGCGCTCGCGCTGCGAATGTCGGCCCTCGCAAGCGAAGTCTTCTGAAACAGCGTTCCCGCCGTAATCGCGCCGATCGCGGCGATCGAGATCGACACGACCAGCCATGCCGGCGCGCTGCCGCGCGGTGTCGAGGCCGCGGCCGCCCCCAGCTTCGGTTCAAGCACCAGCACGACGCCGGCGAGGCCGAGCGCCATGCCGGTCCAGCCACGCCGCGACAGCCGCTCGCCGAACAGCGGCGCCGCGACGGCGGCCGTCGCAAGCGGTTGGAGCGCGCCGAGCAAGGCCATCACGCCGGCGCTCAAGCCTTGCGCAACGGCCCAGTAACCGGCGCCGAGATACACCCCTTGCAGCAATGCGCCCGCCACCAGATGTTTGCCGAAGTCGCGGCCGCCCGGCCATGCGGCGCGTGCCGCCAGCGCGGCCAGCGCGAAGACCAGCGCCGTGCCGCCGAAGCGCGCGAGCAGGAAAAGATTGGGATCGGCGTACGGCGTGATCGCGCGGGCGACCACGAACCCGGTCGACCACAACACGACGAAGACGGCGGCGATCAAGGAAGCGAGCATTGGATAGTGTGATGCGAAAAGCCGCCATCTTCTCGGGCCAGACGACGCGTGTCTTGTTCGAAGCTGCAATCGGTGAAACGAGGCAAGGCAGGGTAGCCACGCCCGTCCGCGCAGCGCCGCCTGAACGGCGCAGCGCCGCCATCACCACATCAGCAGCACAGTCCCCGCGCCGAGCACGCCGCCACACACGGCGCACGCCCACAGCAGCGCGCGCGTGCGCCGGTATTCGCGGCCGATCTCCGCGATCAGTTGCGCATTCTGCTGCGGCTTGCGCGCGCGGTCGTGCTCGTGCTGCAGATACCGTACCGCCAGTTGCGGCACGCGCGGCAACATATGCGCGAGGTGCGGCAACTCGCGGGAAATCCGCTTGATCCAGCCACGGTGATCGATGTCGCGCCGCGCGATATCCGCCAGCACGCCGCGTGTGATACGCCACGTGTCGAGCCCGGGATGCAGCGCGCGCGCCAGCATTTCCGCTTGATGAAACGAGCGCTGTGCGGTCGCGAGCCGCGCGGGCACCGCGCCTTCGAACGGCTGCACCGCATGCAGCAGATGATGAAACAGCGAACCCGCCGAGCGGTCTTCCGGCGCGGCCGCGAAATGCGCTTCGGCGCGCGTGCGCAACTCGGCTTCGAGCATCTCGGCGCGCGTGTCGTGCGGCACGTGCCCGGCATCGCGATGCATCTCGGCGAGCCGCGCATAGTCCTGATCGAAGAGCGCAGTCGCGCCGTGCACGAAGAACTCGCGCTCGCCGGTCGAGAGGCTCGACATGATCGAAAATTCCGCCAGCACGAGACGTCCCAGCGTGTCCGGTTCGATGCTCACGCGCACGCGGCGCGCGTCGAGGGTGGCGTGGAAGAAGCCGTGCTCGAACGCCTGCTCGGTCACCACTTCGACGATATGCGCAGCCAACGGCGCGAGCTTGACGTGATGCGCATGCAGGCCGGGCAGGTCGTTCGCCGGCAAGGTGCTGACGCGTCGCATCGTCAGCGTGTACGGGGTGCAGAGGTCCCAGATCACGTCCGGCACGACGATGCGCGCGTCGCCGTCGAAATGATGGCCGGTCTGGCTCAGATTGGCCGCTTCGGCGCGCAGATCGAAGCGGCGCAGGATGTCGTCCGCGAAGCTCTGCGCGAGCGCGCGCAGTTGCAGGCGGCGCGCGGTGCCGGAGAGCTTCTCCAGCCAGCGCGCGACCCAGCGCAGCAGCGCGAGTTCGTCGCCGATCTGCTGCAACTGGTCGGCGCGCACCAGTTTGATCGCCACTTCGTAATGGCCGTTCACCGGCACCAGCAACCGTGCGAGATGCGTCTGTTCGGCGAAGCCGCCGCGCACCGGCACCCCATCCACGGCGCTGAACAGCGTGGCGAGCGGCTTGCCGAACGCGCGCGCGAGCGCCTGTTCCGACTCGTGCGGCGGCAGCGGAGCCTCCATGTGATCGATCGCGTCGATCGCGTCGTGCAAGGTGCCGCTCGCGAGTTCTGGCCGCTCGGCCAGCGTTTGCGCGAAGCGGCCCGCAAGCGGCCCGAGTACCGGCAGCACGCCGTTCAGGCTTTGACCGCCGCGTCCCGCCGCCTGCAAGCGGCCGACCAGCTCGATCATCCAGTGCAGCTTGTGATCTGCCGGCGCGGCAAGCCAGATCAGGCGCGCGCCGTAACGCAGCGCGTGGAACAGCAGCAGGAGACGGCGAAACAGTGGCGGCATCGGCAGTTCGTTTGATGAGCCACGCGGCGTCCACGTCATTCGAGGGATGCGCGCGCGCGGCCAGGGGGTTCAGGTTAGCAGGTCGGCGCGCCGGGAGGAGCATCGCCGCGCGCCGCGTAATACAATACGCCGGCCTTCTCCAACCGTGGCGAAACCCCAGCGTGCCGGCTTCCGGCCTTTCATCGATGCTCGCAGAACAACGTCACCAATACATCCTGGCGCAAGTCGCTAAAACGGGCGCGCTTTCGGTCGCGGAACTGGTGCGCGAACTGAACGTGTCGCGCGAGACCATTCGCCGTGACCTGAACGCGCTGGCCGGGCGCGGCCTGCTGGTCACGACGCACGGCGGCGCGCTGTCGAGCGACCGGCGCGAGCCCGACCTCGATACCCGCGAAGCCGCGAATGCCGGCGCGAAGCGCGCCATCGGCGAACGCGCGGCGGAGTTCGTGCCGGACGGGGCATCGCTGATCATCGACTCGGGCAGCACCACGCAGGCAGTGGCGCGGGCGTTGCTCGACCGGCATCGCCTGTCGGTGTACACGAACGACTGGCGGATCGCGCTGCTGCTCGGCCGCCGCAACGACAACCGCGTCACGCTGCTCGGCGGCGAGCTGTCCGATATCGAAGACGCCACCTTCGGGCTCGACACCGTTCATCAACTGACGCAGTACCACGCGGACTTTGCCTTCATCGGCGCGGGCGGGATTTCGCCGGACGGCTATCTGACCGACTACAGCCGCATGGCCGCCGAGGTGCGCAGCCGCATGATCGCCGCCGCCGACATGGTGGTGGTCGTCGCCGACCATTCGAAGTTCGGCCGCGTGACGCCGGTGCGCATCAACGGGATCGAGTCGGCGCGTTATCTCGTGACCGAATTGGCCCCGGAGCGCGCTCTCGGCAAGGCGATCACGGCGCATGGCCCGGAAATCCTGATCGCCTGAGGGCGTCGCGGCTGTCCTGCCTGCTTCACCGGATGCGGCGCGGCTCGAACGTGGCCGCCGCTTCGACCGCGGAGGTTGCGCTGCCGCGAAACGGCACGCATCCCCGGTCATTTTCGCCATGTACGATCGTCACGGGATCGGCGCATACGCTGTGGGTCGTGCGGTTGAACGCGTGCTCCCACGAACCCGATCGAATCCGATCGCGCGGCATCGCTTCGCGCTCCCGCGACGAAGCGATGCCGCGGTAAGCGGTAAGCGGGCTAGGCAACAGGACCGGGTCATTTCCAGAGGTCACACAAACCTGCGTCATCATCCGAAAACGGGCGTCTCCCGGACCGGATGGCGAAAAGATTGGCTTGGATATTATTGGCGAATTGTGTCATTTTTTGGAATTGAGCAGAATCGTCATGGCGCTGTCATGCAAACCTGTGATCCTTGCCGTGCCCGTTCAGGCATGGCTGGCAGCGCGAGCGTCGTAGGTGGGCTGTAAGTCGGGCTGGAAAAGAGACAACATGGGGCAGCAAAGTTGTTGGCAATCTGCAATCCGCATGAATCCGCACACGGCTTGATGCGGGCAACACGCAAGCGGCGCGGCGCTACCGCCGTTCAATCACAACAGGTATCGGGATATCCCGACCGTCTGGTTTTTTGCCTTTCGGAGAAAACGACATGACAAAGACGAATTCCCTTCACGCCACGACCGGCCTCGTACGCAAACTGTTGCCGGCGCTGGTCGCCGCGGCGGCATTCGGCGCGACGGCCATGCAGGCTCACGCGGCCGACGCCGTGGTGCTGTACACCGCGGACGGCCTCGAGAACCTCTATAAGGACGTGCTGCCGGCCTTCGAAAAGAAGGAAGGCGTGAAGGTCAACATCGTCACGGCGGGTAGCGGCGAAGTGGTGAACCGCGCCACCATCGAAAAGGATCAGCCGAAGGCGGACGTGCTCGTCACGCTGCCGCCGTTCATCCAGCAAGCCGACCAGAGCGGCCTGCTGCAGGCTTATGAGAGCGCCAATTACAAGAACGTGCCGGCGATCGCCAAGGCGTCGAACGGGGCGTGGGCGACCTTCGTGAACAACTACTTCTCGTTCGCGATCAACCCGGAAGTCACCAAGACCGCGCCGAAGACCTTCGCCGACCTGCTGCACCCGGACTTCAGCGGCAAGGTGGCCTACTCGAACCCGGCTACGGCGGGCGACGGCATGGCGGTGATCATCCTGACGACGTCGCTGATGGGCGAAGACAAGGCGTTCGACTATCTGAAGAAGCTCGAAAACAGCGCCAAGTTCCACACCAAGGGCACGGGCTACCTCGACGTGCTGCTCTCGCGTAACGAAATCGCTTTCGCCAACGGCGACCTGCAAATGGACCTGGACGACGCGGCCAATGGCGGCCTGTCGCTCAAGCCGATCTTCCTCGCTGCCGCGCCCGGCGGCCAGCCGACCACGTTCCAGTTGCCGTACGCGATCGGCCTGATCAAGAACGGTCCGAACCAGGCAGAAGGCAAGAAGCTGATCGACTATCTGATGTCGACGCAAGTGCAGGCCAAGGTGCCGGACATCTTCGGTATTCCCGGCCGTAGCGACGTGCCGCTCGCCGGCAAGAACGGCGAAGCCGTGAAGCAGGCCATCGCCGGCGTGAAGCTGATTCCGGTGGACTGGACGCAGGTCATGGCGAAGAAGGCCGACTGGACCGCGCGCTGGAAGAACGAGGTGATCGGTTCGTCGGGCAAGCAGATCGAAGTGGTCAAGCCGAAGTAAGCCGTCGTTCGTGGCGTAATCGACGTCGCCCGGAACTCGACCGGGCGAGGTCGCAGAATCAGGCGGCGCCAGTGGGACTTTCCGAGGCGCCGCATCAGCATCAATCCAGTTGGAGGATGAACCCGGTGAATACGGCCAGTCTTGCTCACCCAGGCGCGCTCGGCGCCTCACCGGACGCGCTCGATGCCGCGCGTTCGAATACGCCGGGCGGCGTGCAGATCGACCATCTGACGGTGCGCTTCGGTTCGCGCACGGTGCTCGACGATCTGACGCTGACCATTCAGCGCGGCGAGTTGCTGACCGTGCTCGGCCGCAGCGGTTGCGGCAAGACCACCTTGTTGCGCTTCATCGCCGGGTTTATCGAGGCAGACGGCTTGTCCGGCACGCTGACCGTGGCCGGTCACGATCTCACCCACGTGCCGCCGCACAAGCGCAATCTCGGGCTGCTGTTCCAGAGCTACGCGCTGTTTCCGCATCTGTCGGTGTTCGAGAACGTCGCCTTTGGTTTGCGCGCGCGCCGCACGCCGGCCAAAGATGTCGCACGGCGCGTCGCCGATGCGCTGAAGCTCGTGCAACTCGGCGACGCCGGTCACGTGATGCCCGCGCAACTCTCGGGCGGCATGCAGCAGCGCGTGGCGCTCGCGCGCGCGCTGGTGATCGAGCCCGACGTTCTGCTGCTCGACGAACCGCTTTCCGCGCTCGACGCCAATCTGCGCGCGTCGGTGCGTTCCGAACTGAAGGCGCTGCATGAGCGCCTGCCGAATCTGACGATCGTCTGCGTGACGCACGATCAGGACGACGCGCTGGTGTTGTCAGACCGCACGCTGCTGATGCGCGACGGCCGTATCGCGCAACTCGGCACGCCGCAACAGCTGTACGACACGCCGGCCGACGGTTTTGTCGCGCGCTATCTGGGTGCCGCCAATCTGCTGCCGCCGCAGGTGGCGTTCAGCATGAGCGACGCGCGCTACAGCGAGCGCGAGCGCGTGGCCTGTCTGCGTCCCGAGGCGCTGCGTATCGTGCCGCTCGGCGAAGGGCATTTGCATGGCGCGATCGCCTCGGTCGAATGGTATGGCGCGGTGTTGTCGGTGTCCGTCGCATTGGACGCGATGCCCAACGAGCCGGTGCTCGTCACCATGCAGCGCGCTCACGGCATGATGCCGGAGAAGGGCGCGCGTGTTTCCTTGCGTTACGAGGCTGACGATGTCGTCCTTATCAACCCCTGATACGCCGAACCCGCTCGGCACGCCCGCCGCCGACGTCCGCCGCAGCGCCAGCGCCGCCTCGCATGCCGCCGCGGTGAAGCGCCGCGAACGCGCCGCGCAATGGCATTTGCTGTTCATCGCCGTGGTGGTGCTCGGGCCGCTCGTCATCTATCCGCTCGTGCGCCTCGTGTTGCTGAGTCTGACCGGGCCGCACGGCTTGAGCCTGCACGCTTATTCGGCGTTCTTCGGCAATCCCGAAACGAGCGGCGTGATCGGCACCACGCTGTGGATTCTGTTCGCGAGCGCCGGGCTCGCGTCGCTGCTCGGCGTTGCGCTCGCGTCGCTCCTGTTTTTCAAGCCGTTCCCCGGCGCGCGAATGATCACGCGCTTTCTTGAGCTGTTCGTCGCGTTCCCGTCGTTTCTGGTCGCGTTCACGCTGATCTTTCTATACGGCTCGCAAGGCTCCGTCAGTATCGGCTTGCAGCGGCTCTTTCATCTGCAGGCGCCGCCGCTCGATTTCCTGTTCGGCGTGGGCGGCGTGATTCTCGCGGAAGTCGTGTTCTACGCGCCGTTCGTCGTGCGTCCCACGCTGGCTTCGTTCGCCACGCTCGACATACGGTTGATCGAAGCGGCCCGCAGTCTCGGCGCGAGCGGCTGGATGGTCGCGTTCAAGGTGATCCTGCCGCTCGCGTGGCCGGGTATCGCCGCGGGCACCATCTTGTGCTTTCTGCTGACGCTCAACGAGTTCGGCATTCTGCTCGTGCTCGGCAGCGCGCATCTGATCACGCTGCCGGTGGCGATCTACAGTTCCGCCACCGTCGATCTGGATCTGCCGACCGCCGCCGCCGGCGCGGTCGTGATGCTGATCATGTCGTTGTCGCTGTACGCGTTGTACCGCCAGGTCAACCGTCGCAAGGTGAAGGGAGCGGGCTATGGCCGTTGAACTCGACCCGACCGTTTTGCCGGTCATGCATAAGAAAGCGCGGCCGGTGCGCCGCAGCCTGGCGGTGCGCATGCTGGGCGGCCTGTTTCTCGGTTTTGCCGCGTTGCTGTGCTTCTGGCTGTTCGTGCTGCCGGTGCTGGTGGTTGCGCTTTCGAGCGTGGCCGCGCACTGGTCCGGCACGATCCTGCCCGACGGCTTCAGCCTGCGCTGGTTCGAGCGTCTCGGTTCGAGCGACTTCGACGCGCTCACCACCAGCCTCGAAATCGGCATGGGCGTCGCGGTGCTCGGCACGATTCTCGGTCTGTGGCTCGCACTGGCGCTGGAAGGGCGCGACCGCCGCGGCCTCGGCGCCTTCGTCGACACGGTCGCGATGATGCCCAACGGCGTGCCGAGCGTGGTGCTCGGCCTCGCGGTGCTGATCGCGTATCACAAGCGGCCGTTCGATCTGTCGAGTTCCGCCGCGATCGTCGTGTTCGTGCAGCTCGCGCTGGTGCTGCCGTTCTGCTACCGGTGCGCGGCCGCCGCGTTGCGCCCGGAACTGACGATTCTGCGTGAAGCGGCGGCGAGTCTCGGTGCGCCGCCTTCGATGGTGTTGCGCCGGGTCGTGCTGCCGCAACTGGTGCCGGCGATCCGCGCGAGTCTCGCGCTGGGGTTCGCGCTCTCGCTCGGCGAACTCGGCGCCACGCTGACCGTGTATCCGCCGGGATTCGCGACGGTGCCGATCGTGGTCGTCGGTCAGGTGGAGCGCGGCTATTACCTGCCGGCCTCCGCGCTGTCGCTGATTCTGCTGCTGGTTTCGCTGGCTGCGCTGTTGCTGATCGCGGCGCGTGTGCCACGCCGTCGGGCGGACTGACGGGCAACTTCTGACGCGTGCGCGGGCGTGCCGTCACGGCGCGCCTGCACACATCGATGTGGCAAAAAATGTCAAAATGACCGAATATATGCAAGCTGCTTCTGTCGATCCGATCGAGGTTGTGCGCAGGCATTCGCTGACCACACTGGTTCGCGACGAAATCGAACGGCACATCATCGAGGGGGCGCTCGCGCCCGGCGACAAGCTCAACGAAGCCGATTGGGCCACGCGTCTGCAGGTGTCGCGCGGTCCGGTGCGCGAGGCGTTCCGCGCGCTGGAGCAGGCCGGCCTCGTGCGTACCGAGAAGAACCGCGGCGTGTTCGTGCGGACGGTGTCGCTGGCGGAAGCCGACGAGATTTACGCGGTGCGCGCGGTGCTCGAAGAGGCGGCGTGCCGGATGCTGGCGGCGAGTATCGATGCCCGCAAGCTGGCGCTGTTGCGCGACTGGCTCGACGCCATGCGCGCGGCGCTCGACGCGCGGGATCCCGATGCCTACGCGCGCGCCAACGTGGCGTTTCACGACGCGCTGGTGGCGGCGTCGGGCAACCTGAAGCTGTATGAGACGTACCGAAGGCTGGTGTGTGAGTTGAGCCTGTTCCGGCGTGCCGCTCTGGTGGTGCATGCCGATGCGATGGAGCGTTCGCTGGCCGAGCATCGCGCGATCCTGACGGCGCTGGCTTCGCGCGACGCCGGGCAAGCCGCCGCGCTGATGCAGGCGCACGTGAATGGCGGCTTGCGGCGCGCCCATGCGGCGTGCGAACCGGAAGGACCGTTGGGTGTGGCGCGGATACCGCCGGCATCGAACGAATGAGGTAGTGGCAACCGACTGATTACTACGCGCGTGCGCGGCACGCATGGAAGGCAACAATGGCAAATACGAGCACCAGCACGAGCACCGGCACGAGCGGACGCACGATCGAAGTCAACGGCCGCAGCTACCGGCTACCGTCGCAACCGACGGTGGTGGTGTGCGTCGACGGCTGCGAATTCGATTATCTCGAAGCCGCGGTCGCGGCGGGCGTCGCGCCGTTCATCGGCAAGATGCTCAAGGGCGGCGGTGCGTTCAAGGCCGACTGCGTGATCCCGTCGTTCACCAACCCGAACAATCTCTCGATCGTGTGCGGCGTGCCGCCTTCGGTGCACGGCATTTGCGGCAATTACTTCTGGGATCCGGACGCGAACGGCGGCGAGGGCGCGGAAGTAATGATGAACGACCCGGCTTATTTGCGCGCCGGCACCTTGCTCGCCGCTGCCGCCGACGCGGGCGCCGCGGTGGCCGTGGTCACCGCGAAAGACAAACTGCGCCGGCTGCTCGGCTGGCAGCTGAAGGGCATCTGCTTTTCGGCGGAAAAAGCCGACACGGTGACGCTCGAAGAAAACGGCATCGGCGAAGTACTCGATCTGGTCGGCTTGCCGGTGCCCGACGTGTATAGCGCGGGGCTGTCCGAGTTCGTGTTCGCCGCCGGCGTGCGGCTCGCGCAAACCCGCAAGCTCGATCTGATGTACCTGTCGACCACCGATTACATCCAGCACAAATTCGCGCCCGGCACCGAGGGCGCGAACGCGTTCTACGCAATGATGGACGGCTACCTCGCGAAGCTCGACGCGCTCGGCTGGGTGATCGGCCTGACCGCCGACCATGGGATGAACGCGAAGCACGATCCGCAGAGCGGCGAGCCGAATGTGATCTATTTGCAGGACGTGCTGGACGAGTGGCTCGGCGCCGGCCGCGCGCGTGTCATCCTGCCGATCACGGATCCGTACGTGGTGCATCACGGTGCGCTCGGCTCGTTCGCGACGGTCTATCTGCCGCGCGATGTCGGCGTCGCTCAGGTGATCGAACGGATAGGCGGCTTGCAAGGGATCGATACCGTGCTCGACAACCCGGCGGCGTGTGAGCGTTTCGAACTGCCCAACGACCGCGTCGGCGATATCGTCGTGGTCAGCACGAAGCATGTCGTGCTCGGTACGCGGCGCGATGAGCACGACCTGTCCGGGCTGACCGTGCCGTTGCGCTCGCACGGCGGTATCTCGGAGCAGGAAGTGCCGCTGCTGTTCAACCGGCGTGTCGAAGGGTTGCCGTCCAGTGGTGAAGGTGCGGGCGGCACGGGCGGCACGGGCGGCACGGGCGGCAATAGGCTGCGTAACTTCGATATCTTCGACATCGCCTTGAATCGCGTGTCGGCATCATGAACGCCACGCTGCGGGACCATCCGGCGTTCCGGGCCGAAGCGCTGCGCCTCAAAGGCGAGCGCACGACGCGCTCGCGCACGCTCGACGTATTCGATCCTTATACGGGTGCGCGCGTGGGTACGGTCCCGTTGGCGAGCGTCGACGACGTGCGCGCTGCGTTCGAGTACGCGGCCGCCTATCAGGCGCAGCTCACGCGTTACGAGCGCTCGCAGATTCTCGAACGCGCGGCGGCGCTCATGCGCGAGCGGACCGAAGAGGCGTCGGATCTGATTTCGCTCGAGTCCGGACTGTCGAAGCAGGACTCGCGTTACGAGATCGGCCGCGTGGCCGATGTGCTGAAGTTTGCTTCGATCGAAGCGTTGCGCGACGACGGGCAGAGCTTCTCCTGCGATCTGACGCCGCACGGCAAGAAGCGGCGCGTGTTTTCGCAGCGCGAGCCGCTGGCTGGCGTGATCGTGGCGATCACGCCCTTCAACCATCCGATGAACCAGGTTGCGCACAAGATCGCGCCGGCCATCGCGACCAATAATCGGGTGGTGCTCAAGCCGTCGGAGAAGGTGCCGCTGTCGGCGCTCTATCTAGCCGACGTTCTGTACGAAGCCGGCTTGCCCGCGCCGATGCTGCAGGTGCTGACCGGCGATCCACGCGAAATCGCCGATGAACTGATCACGCACCCGTTGGCGGAGCTCGTCACGTTCACGGGTGGCGTGGCGATCGGCAAATACATCGCGGCCAAGGCGGCATACCGGCGCGTGGTGCTGGAGCTGGGCGGCAACGATCCGCTGATCGTGCTCGAAGACGCCGATCTCGAACGCGCGGCAACGCTTGCCGTGCAAGGTTCCTATAAGAACTCCGGGCAGCGCTGCACGGCGGTCAAGCGGATGCTGGTGCAAAAGAGCGTGGCCGCGGATTTCACCGATCTGGTCGTCGAGAAGACGCGCGCCTGGACTTTCGGCGATCCGTTCGATGCGTCGAATCAGATGGGCACCGTGATCGACGTCGCCGCGGCGCAGCTTTTCGAAACGCGCGTGAACGAGGCGGTGGCGAGCGGCGCGCGTCTGCTGACCGGCAACCGGCGCGACGGCGCGTTGTATGCGCCGACGGTGCTGGACGGCGTCGATCCTTCCATGACAGTTGTGCGCGAGGAAACCTTCGGGCCCGTGTCGCCGATCATCACCTTCGACACGCTCGACGACGCCATCCGCATCAGCAACGGCACGGCGTTCGGGTTGTCGTCAGGCGTGTGCACGAACCGGCAGGATGCGATCACGCGTTTCATCAACGAATTGCGCGTGGGGACGGTCAATGTGTGGGAGGTGCCCGGTTACCGGATCGAGTTGACGCCGTTCGGCGGCATCAAGGACTCCGGGCTTGGCTATAAGGAAGGCGTGCAGGAAGCCATGAAGAGCTTCACCAATCTGAAGACCTTTTCATTACCGTGGGAGTGATAGCGTGGCGTTGAGTGTGAAGGACGTTCGTTCCCTGTTCGAGCAATACGGCAATCTCGCTTATAGCGGCGAGCCCGTGACGCAGCTCGAACATGCGTTGCAGAGCGGCTTGCTGGCGGAACAGGCGGGCGCTGACGAGGAACTGGTCGCGGCGGCGTTTCTGCACGACCTCGGCCACCTGCTCAATCTGCAGGGCGAGACGCCGACGGAGAGGGGCATCGACGATCTACATCAGTATTTTGCGCTGCCGTTCCTTCGGCCGGTGTTGTCGGACGCGGTGTTGGAGCCGATACGCCTGCATGTGGACGCCAAGCGCTGCCTGTGCGCCATCGACGACACGTATTTCGGCCAGCTTTCCGCCGATTCGGTGCGCAGCCTGGAATTGCAGGGTGGCATTTTCAGCAAGGAGGAGGCGCAGGCGTTTCTGCAGAAACCCTATGCGCAAGACGCATTGCGCTTGCGCAGATGGGACGATCTCGCCAAGGAAGAGAACCGCGCGACGCCCGATCTCGATCACTACCTGGGCGTCGTGGAGCGAGCGATGCTTAGGCACGCGGCTGTTTGAGTCTGTCGGGGAGTTTCTGTTTGAGGCTGCTTCAGTTCTTTGCGCGCTTCCCGGCCATTTGATTATTTCGTCGACTTCGCGCCGTTTCTGGCGCAATCCATGCATATCAAAATAACGCTTGCAAGGCGGTGTGCGGCTCGCTAGAATCTCGCTCTTTCGTGCTTCGGTCAACGGGGCGCGGGAGGCGGGAGAGCCAGCAGTGGCAAGGCTTTCAGCGGAGTGGGCGGGTTGAGAAAGTTAGAAAAACCTGTTGACGACGTAGCGAAAGTTCTTCATAATCTCGTTTCTCTGCTGCTGATGCAGCGACGCAGAACGAAGCGGTGCCGGGTAGCTGGAAGTGCGGTACTGGTTCGGTAGTGAATGCGGACTCGATCTTTAAAAATTAACAGCCGATAAGTGTGGGCGCTTGATGCGCGATGCGGGCTGGATTCTCCGGAATCTGGCGCAAAGCAAAAGTATCAAGTCTCACACAGTAATGAAAGGAAGGTTTGACTGTCGCAAGATGGTTGGATCATTCGTCAGTACGTTGAGTGAGCGACCGGGTTCGAAAGAGCCCGAAAAACAGTAACAGGTTTGAACTGAAGAGTTTGATCCTGGCTCAGATTGAACGCTGGCGGCATGCCTTACACATGCAAGTCGAACGGCAGCACGGGGGCAACCCTGGTGGCGAGTGGCGAACGGGTGAGTAATACATCGGAACGTGTCCTGTAGTGGGGGATAGCCCGGCGAAAGCCGGATTAATACCGCATACGATCTTTGGATGAAAGCGGGGGATCTTCGGACCTCGCGCTGCAGGGGCGGCCGATGGCAGATTAGCTAGTTGGTGGGGTAAAGGCCTACCAAGGCGACGATCTGTAGCTGGTCTGAGAGGACGACCAGCCACACTGGGACTGAGACACGGCCCAGACTCCTACGGGAGGCAGCAGTGGGGAATTTTGGACAATGGGCGAAAGCCTGATCCAGCAATGCCGCGTGTGTGAAGAAGGCCTTCGGGTTGTAAAGCACTTTTGTCCGGAAAGAAAACCTCTTGGTTAATACCTGAGGGGGATGACGGTACCGGAAGAATAAGCACCGGCTAACTACGTGCCAGCAGCCGCGGTAATACGTAGGGTGCAAGCGTTAATCGGAATTACTGGGCGTAAAGCGTGCGCAGGCGGTTCGCTAAGACAGATGTGAAATCCCCGGGCTTAACCTGGGAACTGCATTTGTGACTGGCGGGCTAGAGTATGGCAGAGGGGGGTAGAATTCCACGTGTAGCAGTGAAATGCGTAGAGATGTGGAGGAATACCGATGGCGAAGGCAGCCCCCTGGGCCAATACTGACGCTCATGCACGAAAGCGTGGGGAGCAAACAGGATTAGATACCCTGGTAGTCCACGCCCTAAACGATGTCAACTAGTTGTCGGGTCTTCATTGACTTGGTAACGTAGCTAACGCGTGAAGTTGACCGCCTGGGGAGTACGGTCGCAAGATTAAAACTCAAAGGAATTGACGGGGACCCGCACAAGCGGTGGATGATGTGGATTAATTCGATGCAACGCGAAAAACCTTACCTACCCTTGACATGTATGGAATCCTGCTGAGAGGTGGGAGTGCCCGAAAGGGAGCCATAACACAGGTGCTGCATGGCTGTCGTCAGCTCGTGTCGTGAGATGTTGGGTTAAGTCCCGCAACGAGCGCAACCCTTGTCCCTAGTTGCTACGCAAGAGCACTCTAGGGAGACTGCCGGTGACAAACCGGAGGAAGGTGGGGATGACGTCAAGTCCTCATGGCCCTTATGGGTAGGGCTTCACACGTCATACAATGGTCGGAACAGAGGGTCGCCAACCCGCGAGGGGGAGCCAATCCCAGAAAACCGATCGTAGTCCGGATCGCACTCTGCAACTCGAGTGCGTGAAGCTGGAATCGCTAGTAATCGCGGATCAGCATGCCGCGGTGAATACGTTCCCGGGTCTTGTACACACCGCCCGTCACACCATGGGAGTGGGTTTTACCAGAAGTGGCTAGTCTAACCGCAAGGAGGACGGTCACCACGGTAGGATTCATGACTGGGGTGAAGTCGTAACAAGGTAGCCGTATCGGAAGGTGCGGCTGGATCACCTCCTTTCTCGAGCTAACGCGTCAGGTGTTGAGCGCTCACGCTTATCGGCTGTGAAATTGAAGACAGATACGCAGACAGACTCAGGGGTCTGTAGCTCAGTCGGTTAGAGCACCGTCTTGATAAGGCGGGGGTCGATGGTTCGAATCCATCCAGACCCACCACTGATTCTGCGGTGGCTGACCGGTGAAACCCCTGGGATGAAAGCAGATCTGATCTGTGCATGACTGGGGGATTAGCTCAGCTGGGAGAGCACCTGCTTTGCAAGCAGGGGGTCGTCGGTTCGATCCCGTCATCCTCCACCAATCCTCAATGCCAAGGGTTCAGTTGAACTGAATGTTTGGCATTGGCGATTGAGCCAGTCAGAGTGATACGCGGTTATAGCAACTGCGATATCGGCTGTCGTTCTTTAACAATCAGGAAGAAGTAGTAAAGAGATTCACGAAAGTGTACTTAGAGATGGGTGCGCAAGTAGGTGAATCAGGGTTGTGATTGTATCAATGTATGAAAAGGTGATCGAAAGATTGCCTTGGAATACGGCGCAACACGAATACTCAACCTGTAGCGATTGTGGCGAGCGTGTGATTCCCAGTGGATCACACATGAGACACACCCGTTATAGGGTCAAGCGAACAAGTGCATGTGGTGGATGCCTTGGCGATCACAGGCGATGAAGGACGCGGTAGCCTGCGAAAAGCGGTGGGGAGCTGGCAAACGAGCTTTGATCCACCGATATCCGAATGGGGAAACCCGGCCCGTATGGGTCATCCGTAGCTGAATACATAGGCTACGTGAAGCGAACGCGGTGAACTGAAACATCTAAGTAACCGCAGGAAAAGAAATCAACCGAGATTCCCAGAGTAGTGGCGAGCGAAATGGGACCAGCCTGTACTCTTTATCTTCATTGTTAGTCGAAGGCTCTGGAAAGTGCCGCCATAGCAGGTGATAGCCCTGTAGACGAAAACAGCGAGGAAGAACTAGGTGTACGACAAGTAGGGCGGGACACGTGAAATCCTGTCTGAAGATGGGGGGACCATCCTCCAAGGCTAAATACTCGTGATCGACCGATAGTGAACCAGTACCGTGAGGGAAAGGCGAAAAGAACCCCGGGAGGGGAGTGAAATAGATCCTGAAACCGCATGCATACAAACAGTCGGAGCCTCGTAAGGGGTGACGGCGTACCTTTTGTATAATGGGTCAGCGACTTACATTCAGTGGCAAGCTTAACCGATTAGGGCAGGCGTAGCGAAAGCGAGTCCGAACAGGGCGTTCAGTCGCTGGGTGTAGACCCGAAACCAGGTGATCTATCCATGGCCAGGATGAAGGTGCGGTAACACGTACTGGAGGTCCGAACCCACTAACGTTGAAAAGTTAGGGGATGAGCTGTGGATAGGGGTGAAAGGCTAAACAAACCTGGAAATAGCTGGTTCTCTCCGAAAACTATTTAGGTAGTGCCTCGTGTATCACCTTCGGGGGTAGAGCACTGTCATGGTTGTGGGGTCCATTGCGGATTACTACGCCATAGCAAACTCCGAATACCGAAGAGTGCAATCACGGGAGACAGACATCGGGTGCTAACGTCCGGTGTCAAGAGGGAAACAACCCAGACCGCCAGCTAAGGTCCCCAAATATTGCTAAGTGGGAAACGAAGTGGGAAGGCTAAAACAGTCAGGAGGTTGGCTTAGAAGCAGCCATCCTTTAAAGAAAGCGTAATAGCTCACTGATCGAGTCGTCCTGCGCGGAAGATGTAACGGGGCTAAGCAATATACCGAAGCTGCGGATGCACATTTATGTGCATGGTAGGAGAGCGTTCCGTAAGCCTGCGAAGGTGCATTGAAAAGTGTGCTGGAGGTATCGGAAGTGCGAATGCTGACATGAGTAGCGATAAAGGGGGTGAAAGGCCCCCTCGCCGTAAGCCCAAGGTTTCCTACGCAACGTTCATCGGCGTAGGGTGAGTCGGCCCCTAAGGCGAGGCAGAAATGCGTAGCTGATGGGAAGCAGGTTAATATTCCTGCACCATTGTTAAATGCGATGGGGGGACGGATCGCGGAAGGTTGTCCGGGTGTTGGAAGTCCCGGTCCTTGCATTGGAGAAGGCGCTTAGGCAAATCCGGGCGCGGAATTCAAGGGTGCGAGGCCATTCACTTCGGTGAAGAAGCAACTGGAAGTGGTTCCAAGAAAAGCCTCTAAGCTTCAGTTTAACAAGACCGTACCGCAAACCGACACAGGTGGGCGAGATGAGTATTCTAAGGCGCTTGAGAGAACTCGGGAGAAGGAACTCGGCAAATTGGTACCGTAACTTCGGGATAAGGTACGCCCCTGTAGCTTGACTGGCCTGCGCCAGAAGGGTGAAGGGGTTGCAATAAACTGGTGGCTGCGACTGTTTAATAAAAACACAGCACTCTGCAAACACGAAAGTGGACGTATAGGGTGTGACGCCTGCCCGGTGCCGGAAGATTAAATGATGGGGTGCAAGCTCTTGATTGAAGTCCCGGTAAACGGCGGCCGTAACTATAACGGTCCTAAGGTAGCGAAATTCCTTGTCGGGTAAGTTCCGACCTGCACGAATGGCGTAACGATGGCCACACTGTCTCCTCCCGAGACTCAGCGAAGTTGAAGTGTTTGTGATGATGCAATCTCCCCGCGGCTAGACGGAAAGACCCCATGAACCTTTACTGTAGCTTTGCATTGGACTTTGAACCGGTCTGTGTAGGATAGGTGGGAGGCTTTGAAGCGTGGACGCCAGTCTGCGTGGAGCCGTCCTTGAAATACCACCCTGGTTTGTTTGAGGTTCTAACCTTGGTCCGTTATCCGGACTGGGGACAGTGCATGGTAGGCAGTTTGACTGGGGCGGTCTCCTCCCAAAGTGTAACGGAGGAGTACGAAGGTACGCTAGGTACGGTCGGAAATCGTGCTGATAGTGCAATGGCATAAGCGTGCTTAACTGCGAGACCGACAAGTCGAGCAGGTGCGAAAGCAGGTCATAGTGATCCGGTGGTTCTGTATGGAAGGGCCATCGCTCAACGGATAAAAGGTACTCTGGGGATAACAGGCTGATACCGCCCAAGAGTTCATATCGACGGCGGTGTTTGGCACCTCGATGTCGGCTCATCTCATCCTGGGGCTGTAGCCGGTCCCAAGGGTATGGCTGTTCGCCATTTAAAGAGGTACGTGAGCTGGGTTTAAAACGTCGTGAGACAGTTTGGTCCCTATCTGCCGTGGGCGCTGGATATTTGAAGGGGGCTGCTCCTAGTACGAGAGGACCGGAGTGGACGAACCTCTGGTGTACCGGTTGTCACGCCAGTGGCATCGCCGGGTAGCTATGTTCGGAAGAGATAACCGCTGAAAGCATCTAAGCGGGAAACTCGCCTTAAGATGAGATATCCCCGGGGCTTCGAGCCCCTTGAAGGGTCGTTCAAGACCAGGACGTTGATAGGTCAGGTGTGGAAGCGCAGTAATGCGTTAAGCTAACTGATACTAATTGCCCGTAAGGCTTGATCCTATAACAGGTGTGTCTTGCGATGATCGTTAGTGCTTCAGCACTTACGAGCATCCCACCCCCGAAGGGGGCACGCGTGAACTCCAGATGGGGCACGCAGAACGCACGGTTGAGATCAGTGTTGTGCCAACAGAAACAACACAACCCCACGCTCTACCCTGGTGAGCATCACCAGAAACTACTTCTTCCAGATTGGCTGGGCTGTCCCCGGGACAGCCGAGCAACAAGTCATGCCTGATGACCATAGCGAGTCGGTCCCACCCCTTCCCATCCCGAACAGGACCGTGAAACGACTCCACGCCGATGATAGTGCGGATTCCCGTGTGAAAGTAGGTAATCGTCAGGCTCCCCAGCAGCATCAGAAACCCCACCCCCAAAAAGGTGGGGTTTCTGCGTTTACCGGCCGCCGTCCCCGGACTACCCGGAATACCGGTCACCCCCGCCACTACCGGCGCGGCAAACCGGCGCACAAAAGCTAAAACAATCTAATAAAGCCTCGTTTCCTACGCCGTCTAACAACTGCCGCAGCACGACTCGCGAACGGCATTCTGCTCCAAACACCGGCACCGCTACCACACCCACGTGTGGTAGCGGCATCCGATGTCAGCCGCCTCCACCTCACTGCGTCGAGATATCCGCTCCGTGGCTCGCACCGACAGGCACTGCGGCATCACTGACCTGCGCTTTGTCGACTTCTGCAAGCAACGCTTCGTCGCGCGCAATGACTTTGGGCAGATGTGTGCGTAAGAATTCGACCCAGGTCCGCGTCTTCGCATCGATGAACTTACGCGACGGGTAAAGCGCGTAAATATTCATTTTCTGCGCCGTATATTCCGGCAATACGCGCACCAACGTTCCGTCACGCAGTCCGGAAATTGCTGCATACAGCGGCAGCATGCCAATGCCCATCCCTTCGCGGATCGCGACAACCAGCGACTCGGCGATGTTCACATGCACGGGTCCATTCACCTCCATCGTTTCGCCGCCATTCGGCCCGTCGAGCACCCAATCGTGCGGCGGAAACGCCGGAGTGTGCAGGATCAAACACTCGTGATGTGCCAGTTCGGCCGGCTTTTGCGGCGCGCCGTGAGTGCGCACGTACGCCGGCGAAGCGCACAGAATGCTGAAGGTCGTTCCCAACGGAAGCGACACGAGATCTGAATTAGGCAACGTGGAGGCAAGGATCACCGCGACATCCGCACTGCCTTCGAAAAGATCGGGCATGCGCTGCGACATCGTGAGTTCGACCGTTACCTCGGGATATAGCGCGCGATAGCGCGAGATGGCCGGCAGCACGTAATGCTGGCCGATGCTGGCAAAGCTGTGCATTCGCAACGCGCCAGTCGGTCGCTCGTGTGCACAACTGGCTTCTTCTTCCGCCGTGCTGACATCTGCAAGTATCTGCTGGCATCGCTTCAGATAACGCTCGCCAGCGGTGGTGAGTGCGAGCCGTCGTGTGGAGCGGTTCAGCAACCGAGTCCGCAGATGAGCTTCGAGCTCTGAAACCGCGCGAGACATCGCGCCGGTGGTTGAATTGAGCGACTGCGCGGCGCCGGTGAAACTACCGGCCTCGACCACGCGCACGAACACTCGCATATTTTGTAACGTATCCATCGATCCTTCTATTTCACGGCAGAAGCCATATTGTCCGCCTGTCTCGGATGCGCATTGTTGTTCGTTTTGGAAGGAACGTTCCGCGCCTGTCCTCTTAATGCCAGCATAGCTTGATCCTACAATCGGCGCCTTGCCTGCCGGAATGAGTTGTCTTCGCCGGTGCTGCTTTGCGCGACCAACCGGGGTGCATTAGTCTTAAATGAAACGCGAACATGCGATCAAGCCGACGGCCGATTCCGGCCGGCACTGGAGCGTCATGTTGCGATCGCTCAGTCCCGCGGTTTTGGACTGGGCAAATAGCGAAGGCCTGGTCTGGCTGCATCTGTTGAAAACGGTCACCGCCGGTCTGCTGGCGCTGGGTGTCGCGATGCTGCTGGATCTGCCGCAGCCGCGCATCGCGATGACAACGGTGTTCGTGCTGATGCAGCCGTTCAGCGGCATGGTGCTCGCCAAGAGCTTCTACCGCATTCTCGGCACTGCGGTGGGCACTGTCGCCGCACTGGTGCTGGGCGCATTGTTCGTCCAGCAACCCGAGTTGTACATGATCGGCATGATCGGCTGGGTGAGCGCCTGTATCGCGGCAGCAGTCCGGTTTCGACATTTCAGGTGGTATGGCTTTGTGCTCGCGGGTTATACCGCTGCGCTGATCGGCATCCCAAATGTCACCGTGCCTCACGACCTGTTTCTGGCGGCGCTCACGCGCGCAGCGGAAGTGGCGGTCGGCATCGTGTCCTCGAGCGCGGTCAGCGCGCTAATCGTGCCGCAGCGATCCAGTCTCGCGCTGCGCCACGCACTACAAATTCGTTACAGAAATTTTACTGCGTTCGCCGCCGACGTGCTGGTTCGCGGTCTTGAGCGTGGTCAATTCGAGCGACGCTTTGCGGATCTCGTCGACGAAATCGTCGGTTTCGAGGCGACTCGCACGTTTGCCGCCTTCGAAGATCCGGCCATGCGTTCACGCAGCCAGCATCTGGGTCGTTTGAACAGCGAGTTTATGGATGCGTGCGCGAGGCTCCACGCGCTGCATCAACTGCTCAAGCGTCTGCGCGTAAACGGTTCGGTGCCGATCGCCACGGCGATCAAGCCGTATTTCCACGAACTGGCCGCGCTCATGGCGCCGCAGCCGGACATCACCGTCGATGCAGCGCGGATGGCCGCCCGGTTGCAGCACTTTCAGGCAAGTTTGCCACGGCGCGTTCGCGAAACGAGAAGGCCGCTGGAAACCTCGCCCGCCGAATCGCTGGCGGACTTCGATACGGCGGCGGAATTGCTGTACCGGTTCGTCGACGAATGGATCCGGTACTCGGGCACGTACGCGTCCCTGACGCGGCACAAGGCGGCAGCTCAGCCGCGGCCCATCAGCCGTTACGTGAGCAAGACCAACAGCTTCGTGGTCGCATTGACTTTTGTCCGCTCGGCGGTGGTCATGGCGATCGCAAGCTGGTTCTGGATCGCGACAGACTGGCCGAGCGGCGGTTTGGCGGTGATCGGCGCGGCGCTGGTGTGCGCGTTGACATCGACCGCGCCGAATCCCTCGAAGATGGCCATCCAGATGGCTGTCGGCGCCGTGCTGGCGACCATGACCGGTTATCTGTTCACCTGCTACGTGTATCCCAACATCGACGGCTTTCCGCTCTTGTGCGTCACGCTTGCGCCGGTGCTCGCGCTCGGTGCGTTCGTCGCCACGCGCAAGCTCGCGGCGGGTTATGGGGTCGGCTTTTCCGTGTTCTTCTGCCTGCTCGCCGGACCCGACAACGTCGTCACTTACGCACCGGACCTGGTGATCAACAATGGCCTTGCGCTCACCGCGTCGCTGCTGCTGGCGGCCCTCGTCTTCGTGATCGTATTCCCGGCTGACATGCCTTGGCTCGTCGGGAAAATCATGGGTGATCTGCGCGCGCAAGCCGTATCCGCGTGCAAGGACGAACTGCCGGGACTCAATCAGCGCTTTCAGTCGCGCACACACGATCTGACTTCGCAACTGCGTGTGTTGTTGTCGCGACGCTCGCGCCGCCGCCGCGACGCCTTGCGCTGGATGCTCGCAACCCTTGAAGTGGGCCATGCCGTGATCGATCTGCGCAACGAAGTGGTGCACGCCGACTACGCGCACGCACTGCATCCGCGGTGGGGCAGCGCCATCGAGCGCACGTGCGACGACCTCGCGCAATTGTTCGAACAGCCCGATGGGCGTGGTCTCGAGCGCGCGCTCCTATCCGTGCGCTCGGCCACCTGGATTGCGCAGGAAGTGCTGCAGGCGGTTCATGCCGAGCGCGACAGGCGTCACGACCTGCAGCGCATCTTGAGTTGCCTGCACTTCATCCGCACCGCGTTGCTCGACAAGGACGCGCCCTTCAACGTGCGTTGATTGATGGATCTTAGGTCGCGGCTCCGCATTGTGGCCCGAACGGATGGACGTGGAGTCGAGGTACACACTGCATGCCGGAAACGACGGGCGTTGAGTGGCGACGTTAAATCATGACCCTAAGTGATGGGCATTCGAATCTCCGCGCCCAATCATCTGCCTCGATGTCCCAGACATCGTCCCGTGCGGACCACGCTCCATCCCACGCGCCGATCCTTCTTCAGGATGGAAAGATCACTTCCGGGCGGCCCCGTTTATCTGCGTGGAGGTTAACCCTATAGTTACATCACTGCCTCGCAGTAATCGTAAGTTCTGGAGAGAGAAATGAAAGTGTTGAAAATCGCCCTGATCGCCTGCGCGTTGTCTGCTGCTGTCGCTCAGGCTCAAACGGCTCCGGTCGCCCCGCAACAGCAGGCCGCTCAAGCGACCGCGCAGCACGACGCGAACGCGGAGACGCGAGGCCGCGTCGCTGCACCGGCAGCCAAAGCTGAAGAGTGCGTCGGCCCTGTGAGCTTCTGCAACATCTACTTTGGCAGCTAAGCGGCGTCACGCGTCACCCCTGTAGTGCATGCAAGACCTGTCGCGAACATCTGAGGCGCGACGAATACCCGCTCGCGACGCCGTCCTGTCGTGACGCCGCAGCGGGGGCGACAATCCGGCTACTGAGTGAAGCACACCGCAGACGTGCGCATCAGCATGCCGGACTGGTGATTATGGAGAGACTGAGTTTCATGTACCAAGACCGGATTCGCTGCGCCGCGCTGCGCGGAAAGATCACTTCAGCCGCCGAGGCGGCGCTCCTGATTCAGGATGGCATGCGTGTCGGCGCGAGCGGCTTTACGCGCGCGGGCGATGCCAAAGCCGTCCCCGTTGCGCTTGCCGAGCGCGCGCGTCAGGAAGGCAAGCCATTGCGTATTACGTTGATGACCGGCGCATCGCTCGGTCACGACGTGGACCGCTTGCTGACCGAGGCGCACGTGCTGGCTCGGCGCTTGCCGTTCCAGGTGGACAAGACGCTTCGCGACGCAATCAATCGCGGCGAAGTCATGTTCGTGGATCAGCATCTGTCTGAAACCGTCGAAATGCTGCGCGCGAACCAGCTCGGCAAACTCGATATCGCCATTATCGAAGCCACCGCGATCACCGAGACTGGCGGCATTGTGCCGACCACGTCGGTGGGCAATTCAGCGAGCTTTGCGATTCTCGCCGACAAGGTCATCGTCGAAATCAATCTTGCGCAGTCGCCCGCGCTCGAGGGACTGCACGACATCTGGATTCCGGGTCGCAGGCCGCATCGCGAGCCGCTGCCGATTGTCCGTCCGCAAGATCGTGTCGGCACGAAGGCCATTGAGATCCCGCCCGAGAAAATCGCGGCGATCGTCATCACCGATATGCCAGACAGTTCGTCGACGGTGCTGCCGGCGGATGCCGAAACCCAATTGATCGCTGGTCACCTGATCGAGTTTTTTCAGCATGAAGTGACGCACGGGCGCATGCCCCGGCAGCTGCCGCCGCTGCAGGCGGGTATCGGCACGATCGCCAATGCCGTGCTGGCCGGTTTCGTCGATTCGCCATTCGAAGCCTTCGAAATTTATTCAGAAGTGCTGCAGGATTCGACCTTCGACTTGATGGATGCCGGCAAGGTGACGTTCGCCTCCGGTGCGTCGATCACGTTGTCGGCCGCGCGCCAAGCGCAGGTGTTCGGCGAACTCGAACGCTATCGCGATCGGCTCGTGTTGCGTCCGCAAGAAGTCAGCAACCATCCGGAAGTGATTCGCCGGCTCGGTCTGATCGCGTTGAACACCGCGCTGGAATTCGATATTTACGGCAACGTGAATTCGACCCACGTGGGCGGCACGCATATGATGAACGGCATTGGCGGTTCGGGCGACTTCGCGCGCAACGCGTCGTGCGCGATCTTCGCGACCAAGTCGATGGCGAAGGGCGGCCGCATTTCGAGCATCGTGCCGATGGTGCCGCATTGCGACCACAACGAACACGACGTGGACGTGGTCGTGACGGAGCAGGGGCTCGCCGACTTGCGTGGCCTCGCGCCGCGCGAACGCGCGACGTTGATCATCGAAAACTGCGTGCATCCGCTGTATCGCGATCTGCTGCGCGACTACTATCGGGAAGCGTTGAAGGGCGGCGGGCAAACGCCGCATCAACTTGATCAGGCTTTCGCGTGGCACACGCGGTTGCGTGACACCGGTTCGATGTTGCCGACGCAACACGCAGGGCTTTAAAACCGGACCCGTTGCGGGTCTAGCTGGCGTCAGGTGGCATTCGCCCCTGACGCCGTGAGACATCAGAAGCGCCGCTCAAGTACCTCGCCGGATGAGCCGGATAAGAAACAAAAGAATGACCGCGCCGATCACCGCAGTGATGATCGAGCCGATCCAGCCGCCGCCGAGCGATATATGCAGCACGCCAGCGAGCCAGCCGCCGATGAACGCGCCGACGATCCCGACAATGATGTCGACGATCAGGCCGAAGCCGCCGCCTTTGACGAGCACACCTGCCAGCCAGCCGGCGATCGCGCCGATGATGAGCCATGCAATGATGCCGTGTTCCATAATCGAGACTCCATGGTTGAATGTGAAAAATTCACGGTGACAGAGCTTAGTCGAAGGTTATGGGACAGTCCATATTCAGGACGCGGAATTAACATTGTCTAAATCTATTGCAAGCTAAGTGTAGACGATGCACGCGAATCCGGGGGGGGCTTACACGCGGTATTCACTCAGGCGTCGGCTCCGCTTCTCTGGCCGTCCAGCTGACGCTGGAGACGCTCTTTTCCATGCTGATGCGGCTAGCCATCTGTTCGAGCTTCGACTGATCTTTGGGATGCATCTTCAAGGTTGCCGTCACACGAATGCGTCCTGATTCGTTTTCGACGTCTTCGCTCGTCAGGCTTTGAAACGATAGCGGCGTCGAGTACATCGAGTTGGAGACAGCGGTGCGAATATGAATCTCGTCGGCCTCCCGGCAGACGATCGTCAACACGTATTCGCGAACCAGGTCGGCGTTCGAAACGGGCGTCGCATTGATCGTACGGCTGACTTCACGCAGCACGGTATTGGTCAGCAGCACGACCACGGTGCCGGCCAGTGCCGGCCCGTAATGGCCCGCGCCGCACAATACGCCCACCGCGGCGGAGCACCACAAGGTCGCTGCGGTGTTGATTCCCTGAATGGAACCTTTGTCACGCATGATCACGCCGCCGCCGAGGAAGCCGACGCCGGAGACCACATATGCGGCGATCTGGGTGATGCCGCTCGTGCCATTGCCGGTCAGTACACCGAGCGTAACGAACAGGCACGCGCCGCTCGCGACCAGCGTGATCGTGCGCAGGCCGGCATTGCGCTGACGCATCTGCCGTTCAAGGCCGATGGCCACGCCACAGGCGAAAGCGGCGAGTAGCCGCAAAACGAATTCCATTGTCATCGGTCAACAGGGTTGAGGCGCGAGTTCGCGCAGTGTGAACCTCGCGCGTGACACCGGCGCGTCCGTCTCGAAGAGAGCGGGCGCGATCGGGCATCACTCAGCGCGCGGGCAAGCCTTGCGGCGCTGAAGGCAAGGCCGGCCGGCACGGGATTCGGCCGTGCCGGGTTCACTGCGGCTTGACTTGCAACAGGTGGGTATGGGTATCAACGACGTGCGCCGCTCGCCAGAAGGCAAGACGGCGACAGACAAAGGCTGGCGCGGAAATCTTGCCGATCAGGCGATCGGGCGAATCGAAGCTCGACGGGTACTACTGCTACTGTCCAAGATCGTATTTCCGGATAAGTGAACTGGGCGGATTTTAGGCGCCTCTGCAAAGTTAAGTCAAGCCGCGATCAGGCAAGGCGACGAATGAGTTGCCTTCAATCTTTGGGAAGTTTCGGTGCCTATAAAAGAATCATTCCCGCACAAATACGGACTCCGAATGTTGACGGTCTTCATCCCGGAAAACAAACTGTCTGGATAACCCGCAGCGCGTCGTGCCACGTCGGCGCCTGGTCCGCCTTCTTATTTCGCGCGGTTCCGCTCGCATCGCCCAACTGTTGTTGCGTCGCGATCCGCTTGGCGTCGTCGTTTCCACCGCTCATCCGAATTGAGGAATGTATGAAAGTGAAAGCTCTTAACGTCATTGCCGGCGTGTTGATCGCCGCCGCTCCCCTGGTATCGCTCGCTGCGGGTTTGCCGGCGCCCTTTGAAGGCCGCAGCACGCTGCAGGCCAATGGGGTCGTGAAGGCGATCGATCAGGCGAACCATTCGGTCACGGTGCTCGACGCGCAAGGCGGCGAGGCGTCATTCAATGTCACCGACGCGCGCAATCTCGGGCAGATCAAACAAGGCGGCAAGGTTCACATCCGCATGATGCGCAATGCCGTGATCAGCGTCACGCGCAGTGCGGACGGGCAGGCCGAGACGGCCCAAATGGGGCAATCAGACACGGTGCAGACCGTGACCGCCCGCGTCGAGGCCATTGACCATGCTTCCGGCGTCATGGCGCTCAAGGGCGAGGACGGTTCGGTGTTCCATATTCAAGGCCGCGACCCGGCAAAGACTGCCGGCGTAACGCCGGGCATGCAAGTGGTCGTGGCGTTCGCGCCGCAAGTCAGCGTGGCCGTGGCGCCGATGCAGTAACAGTAACGCGCGGCTCAGTCAGGCTCGCCAGGCACGAGGCGCAAGCGGGTGATTTCGGACGGCGCGCCGAGGCGCTTCGGCGGTCCCCAGTAGCCGGTGCCTCGGCTCGTGTAGACCCAGAGTCCGTTCAACCGCGCCAGACCGGCGGTGAACGGTTGCTGAAACCGCACGAAGAAATTCCACGGGAAAAACTGGCCGCCGTGCGTGTGCCCGGAGAGCTGCAATGTGAAACCGGCGGCTGCGGCGGCTTCGGCGGAGCGCGGCTGGTGGGCGAGCAGCACCTTGATCAGCACGTCGCCGGGCGCGCCGGCCAGCGCCGCGACTGGATCGCTGCGGTGTGCCGGATCGTGATGGCCCGCCGAATAATCGGTCACGCCGGCAATAACGGCGCGTGCGCCGTCGTGGTCCACGATCACATGCTCGTTCAGCAGGACATTGAGTCCCAGGCGCCGGAATTCGTCGATCCAGGCGTTGGCGCCGGCGTAATACTCGTGATTGCCAGTAACGAGAAAAGCGCCATGGCGCGCGCTCAACCGCGAGAGCGGCTGCGTGTGTCTGGTCAATTGCGGCACGCTGCCGTCCACAATATCGCCGGTAACAGCGATCAGATCCGGCTTGAGGCGATTCACCGCGTCGACGATTGCGTCCACATAGCGGCCTTTGATGGTCGGGCCAACGTGAATGTCGCTGATCTGCACGATCGTGAAGCCGTCGAGCGCAGCCGGCAAGTCGTCGATCGGCACTTCGATTGTGACGACCCTGGCGCGACGGCGTGCGTTGAACAGACCGACAAGCGTGGAGAGCAGTGCCAACACCGGCACAGCCGCCGCTGAGCCGGTCCGCCAATGCGCGATGGCAACAGTGTTCGGCCAGATCGCATCGACGGTGAGCAGTGAGGCGAGCACGAGATCACGCGCGAAAGTCAGCACCAGTAGCGACGAGAAGAAGCCCATCGCCAGTAGGCCGACCCATGCGAGCCGGTCGCTGAGCGGCTGTTGTTTGATCGTGCGCGCCAGCATGCCGAGTGGAATGAGAAAGATCGACAGCACGAGCCACAACGCGCACAGCCAGCGGCCCGTGGTATCGATCGGCATGTCCGGAATCAGACGCAAGCCGACGTAGATGTGCAGCAAGATGCCAATCAGGATGATACGTACAAGAAACGATGAGCGGCGCATAGAGAGGATCAAGGCGGGAAGGGGCCGACACGAGCGGAGTAGCGGCAGCTACCCGTTCGCCGCGGCCATGCCGTAGCGAACGAGCCGACCCATTCTACCGAGATGTGCATTCGCGTGCCGACGGCGCCATTTGGTGTCCGGCGCGGCGAGCCGTCCACGTCCGAAAGCGCCTGGAATGTATTGCATTGCAGCACCACGCCGCTGCGTTGGCCATCCGGGCCGCCAATGCAGTTGAATTAAATGGGCTTTGAATTGTGGTCGAGCGTGGACTATTCTGAAATGGAACCCGCTTGCATCAAAGCTAAAGCAGAGTGGCCACAGCGAGGGCCGCCGCAAACCACTAGCGGTTCGTTTTGGCGCCGGAAGAGGGCAAGGCAGGAGGCACGTATGAAGCTGCTCAGATCAGGCAACCCGTTCCGCCACGCGCACCATGCGCATCACGTCGGGCACGAGGGCAGCCACGTCATGCTGCCGCTCGTGGTCATATCGCTGATGGCGATCGGCCTGTACTTCGGCGTGCGCGATATCGACTTTTCCGAGTTGGGGAAGAGCGCGCTATTCGATGTCGTGATGCTCTGCGTCGCGTTAGGTATCGCGGGATTGTTCGGCGTCGTCGGGGCGTGGGTACGATCGAACGGCGATGACGCCGAAGAGGGCTTCTGCTTCATCGGCGCGTTGATCGGCACCGTGGTGTTCTACGTCGCGCTCTTGCGTTGATCGCACCCGGACTTGGATCGCGCGCTGCGCGTCAGACGATCCGCGCGGCTTCGTCGAAAGCGAAGCGCGGGCTGCGCGGAAACAGCTTTGACGGGTCGCCGTAGCCCAGATTGATCAGGAAGTTCGACTTCACGGTCGTGCCGGCGAAGAACGCTTCGTCGACCTTGGCTGCGTCGAAACCCGACATGGGACCCGTGTCGAGGCCTAGCGCGCGGGCGGCGAGAATCAGGTAACCGCCTTGCAGCGTCGAATTGCGAAATGCCGTGTCGGCGATCATCTTGTCGTTACCGGCGAACCAGCTGCGCGCATCGGCGTGCGGAAACAGCTTCGGCAGATGCTCGTAAAACGCCATGTCCATCCCCACGATCACGGTGACCGGCGCAGCCATCGTCTTCTCGAGATTGCCCGCCGACAAAGCCGGACGCAGTTTCTGCTTGCTCTCCTGGGTCTTGACGAAGACGAAACGGCCCGGGCTCGAATTGGCCGAGGTCGGGCCGAGCAGAACGAGTTCGATGAGTTGCTCGAGCACGGCGTCGTCGACGGGTTTCGGCTGCCAGCCGTTGTGCGTGCGCGCGTTGCGAAATAGCTGATCGAGCGCCTGGTCGGAGAGAATCATGTTGAATGTCCTTTGAAGGATGCGTGTAAGGGATGAATGTGACTGGGACGGATGAAACCGCAAGCCGTCGGCATGAGCGCCGTCGTCGTTGCCGCCATAATAGCCAAGGTTCTCATTCGATCGCGCTGTGAACGCGCGATCGTACTCAGGCAATCTCATGACGGATCTCTTTGCGGATTTTTCCGATGCTCTGCCGGCGCCCGACGTCGACTGGTATCCCGATTGGCTGCCGCCCGCCACGGCGGCGCGGGCCTTGGCGCAACTCGTCGGTGAAGCGCAATGGCGTCAAGACATGATCGGCACGCCCGCCGGCCGCGTGCCGCTGCCAAGGCTGACTGCGTGGCAAGGCGAGCCGGACGCCGTCTACGTTTACTCGGGCATTCGCAACGTGCCGCAACCATGGACGCCGACGGTTGCCGAGCTGAAATCCGCTGTGGAGTCCGTTTGCGGCACGCATTTTAATAGCGTGTTGATCAACCGCTACCGTAGCGGCACCGACAGCATGGGCTGGCATGCGGACCGCGAGCCCGAACTCGGCGCTCAGCCGGTGATTGCGTCGGTGAGTCTGGGCGTCGCGCGCACGTTCGATCTGCGGCATAACAAAACCGGAGTCGTGCAGTCTTTTTTGCTCAAGGGCGGCAGCTTGCTGGTGATGAAGGGTAATACCCAGGCGGATTGGCGGCATCGGGTGCCGAAGGAGCCGCGCGTAGCCGGTGAGCGGATCAATCTGACGTTTCGATGGGTGACGCCGCGCGCAGGTGCTCGCTGAACCGTCGGTCAACAGGGGCGAACATCAGAATCAGCGGCGGACCCGACAACCGCCATCCCCAAACAACCGCCAGACCCAACGACCGCCAAACCCCAAACAACCGCCATCCCCAAACAAGCCCGCCACGCACGTAAGTGCATAAAAAAGCGCGAAGCGGAATCCCACGCCGGCCAGCGAGAGCCAAACACCGCTCCGTCGCGCCCAGCCTGGCCGCTACAGCCGACACCCGCCCCCTATACCAAAATCGATATCGCCGACGCGAATCATATGATTGGACGGTTAACGCCCCGCACACTACGCTACATCACGATCCACGCACCGTGAGGGCCGCAACGGCTGGACGGGTTCCATGGGTCGCTTGAATAACAACGATCAGGAGACAGTCATGGCGAATTCACGACGCGCAGCATGTCGTGCGTTGGGCGCGCTCGCATTCTGCGCGGGCTTTGGGGCGCTGACGCTGGCCGCACCGGGCGCTTACGCGCAGGACAAACAGATCACTCTCGGCTTCGCGCAGGTCGGCGCGGAAAGCGCCTGGCGAACCGCCAACACCGAGTCGGTCAAGTCCGCGGCGGCGGACGCAAAGATCAAACTCAAGTTCTCCGACGCGCAGCAGAAGCAGGAAAACCAGATCAAGGCGATCCGCTCCTACATCGCCCAGAAAGTGGACGTAATCGCCTTTTCGCCGGTGGTCGAGTCGGGCTGGGAACCGGTGCTGCGCGAGGCTAAAGCCGCGAAGATTCCGGTGATCCTCACCGACCGCAACATCGACGTGAAAGACACCTCGCTTTACGTCACGATGATCGGCTCCGACTTCATGGAAGAAGGCCGGCGCGGCGGCCGCTGGCTCGAAGATCACTATAAAGGCGAACAAGGCCCGATCAACATCGCTGAACTCCAGGGCACAGTCGGATCGGCGCCGGCCAACGATCGGCACTCCGGTCTGCTGGAAGTCATCAAGAACGATCCCAAATTCAAGATCATCGCCTCGCAAAGCGGCGATTTCACACTGGCCGGCGGCAAGCAGGTGATGGAGGCGTTTATAAAGACGTACGGGAACAAGATCAACGTGGTCTATGCGCATAACGACGATATGGCGCTAGGCGCCATTCAGGCGATGGAAGAGGCCGGCATGCATCCGGGCAAGGACGTCACCATCGTTTCGTTCGACGCGACCAAGGGCGGCTTCCAGGCCATGGCTGCCGGCAAGATGAACGTCGACGTGGAGTGCAGTCCGTTGCTGGGGCCGCAATTGATGTCGGCGGTGAAGGACGTGGTGGCCGGCAAGTCGCTGCCCAAGCGCATCCTGACGGAAGAGACGGTTTTCCCGATGAGCGTCGCCGCGCAAACGCTGCCAACGCGCAAATACTGACGTCGATGATCAGGTCTCCTGGTTGTGTCGAGCAAGCATAGGCGCGCGAGCGACAACGCGGCCAGGAAGCGCAGTACCGACAGATCGAAAAAGGTTTCTCCAGCGGTGCCTGGCCGTCCGACTGCTTGGGCAGCGGGCGGCCTCTTTTGCGCGCAACGCCGCTGGAGGCCGCTAAACCACGCACCGCCGATCGAGCGAGGCCTATGACGCATACCGCTTCCAATCCGAAGCCGCCGGCTGACGGCGCCGCCGTGATCCATGCCGAGGGCAGCGCGAGCGGACTCGAACCCGTTCTCGCCACGGCCGGCGTCAGCAAGACGTTCCCGGGCGTGAAGGCGCTGCAGCAGGTCGATTTCCGCCTGTTCCCCGGCGAGATTCATACGCTGATGGGACAGAACGGCGCCGGCAAATCCACGTTGATCAACGTGCTCACCGGCGTGGTCGCGCCGCAGGCCGGCACGATCCGTCTCGGTGGCGAAGTGGTGTCGTTCGCCTCGCCGCAGGAGGCCGAAGCGGCCGGCGTGCGCACGCTGTATCAGGAGGTGAACCTGTGCTCGAACCTCTCGGTAGCGGAGAACATATTTGCGGGCCGGCAACCGAAGCGCTTCGGCGCGATCGACTGGAACGACATCAAGCGACGGGCTCAAGCCGCGCTGGCGCGCCTCGACGTGACGCTCGACGTCACCCGTTCGCTCGACGCCTATCCGATCGCGGTGCAGCAGATGGTGGCCATCGCGAGGGCGCTCTCGGTCGACGCACGCGTGCTGATCCTCGACGAACCGACCTCTAGCCTCGACGACAGCGAAGTCGCGCAGCTATTCAAGATACTTCGTCATCTTAAGCAATCCGGCATTGCGATTCTGTTCGTCACGCATTTCATCGAGCAGACGTATGCCATTTCCGATCGCATTACGGTGATGCGCAATGGCGAGCGCGAAGGCGAATATCTCGCGCGCGATCTGCCGCCGGATCAGCTTGTGTCCAGAATGGTCGGTCACGAGCGTATGAGCGCGCGTTTGCGCGCAGCGGCGCAGGAAGGCCACGACAGCCAGACAGGCCCGCAGAGTGCGCGGGCCGGCCAGCCGTTCATCGAGTTGCGCGGCGTCGGACGGCGCGGCTCGATGCAGCCGATCGACCTCGATGTCGAGCCGGGGCAGATCCTCGGCCTTGCCGGTTTGCTCGGCTCGGGCCGCACGGAAACCGCGCGGCTGCTGTTCGGAGCCGACCGTGCCGACAGCGGCACGATTCTGGTGGAAGGCCGGCCGGTGCGGCTGCGTTCGCCGCGCGACGCGGTGCGCCATGGCATCGGCTATTGCGCGGAGGACCGCAAGAAAGAAGGCATTGTCGCCGAGCTGTCGATTCGCGAGAACATCCTGCTGGCGTTGCAGGCAAGGCGCGGATGGTGGCGCAAGATCAGCCGGCAGCGCGCGCGCGAACTGGCTGATCTGTGGATCGAACGACTCGGCATCAAGGCGTCGGATGCGGAACAGCCGATCGGCTTGCTGTCCGGCGGCAATCAGCAGAAAGCGCTGCTGGCGCGCTGGCTCGCCACCAATCCCAAGCTGCTGATACTCGACGAACCCACGCGCGGCATCGACATCGCGGCCAAGTTCGACATCATGGATCGTCTGCTGGCGTTGTGCGCGAGCGGCCTGAGCATCCTGTTCATTTCGTCGGAGATCAGCGAGGTGCTGCGCGTGAGTCATCGCGTCGCGGTGTTGCGCGACCGCCGCAAGATCGCCGAAGTAACAGGGCAGGCCTCGAACGAAGACAATATCTATCGACTCATCGCGGGGAGCGGCGAATGAATCTATCGAACTGGGTCGTACGCGATGGCGCCGAGCGCCCGTTGCTCTGGCCGTGCGTGACGCTGGCGTTGTTGTGCGCCCTGAACCTGTGGGTCAATCCGCATTTCCTGGCGCTGCGCATGCTCGACGGCCATCTGTTCGGCGCGCCGATCGATGTGCTGAATCGCGCCGCGCCGCTGGTGCTCGTCGCCACCGGCATGACACTGGTGATCGCGACGCGCGGCATCGACATTTCGGTCGGCGCGGTGGTGGCGATCGCGGGCGCCGCCGCGGCCACGATCCTCGCGACCCAGCCGGTGGCCTCGGCCGGGCTGATCGCGCAGGCGCTGGTGGCGGCGTTGATCGTGGGCGTGCTGAGCGGCATGTGGAACGGCTTGCTGGTGTCCTTCGTCGGCATGCAGCCGATCATCGCCACCTTGATACTGATGGTCGCCGGGCGTGGCATTGCGCAATTGCTGACAGCGGGGCAGATCATTCCGATCGGCGCGCCGGGCTATCTGTTCGTGGGCGGCGGTTACTGGCTCGGCGTGCCGTGTTCGGTATGGATCGCGGCGGCGGCGGTGCTGGCGACTGCCGCGCTCGTCGAAGGCACCGCGCTCGGGCTTTTCATCCGCGCGATCGGCGTCAATCCGGTCGCCACGCGTCTGGTCGGCTTGCGATCCAAGGCGCTCGTCTTTGCCGTGTACGGCTTCTCGGGGCTGACCGCGGCGATGGCGGGCATTCTCATCAGCTCGAACGTGCGCAGCGCCGACGGCAACAATGCCGGCCTGCTGCTCGAACTGGATGCGATCCTCGCGGTGACGCTCGGTGGCACCTCGCTGCTCGGCGGCCGCTTCAGTCTCGTGGGCACGGTGCTGGGCGCGCTGATCATTCAGACGCTGACCTACACCACCTATTCGATCGGCGTGCCGCCCGAGGCCACGCTCGTCGTCAAGGCGGCCGTGGTGCTGGCGGTGAGCATGATCCAGTCGCCGGCGGCGCGCTCGCTTGCCATGTCGTTCGGCAGGTCGGTCCGCATGTCCTTCAAGCAACGCGGGGTGGCGCGATGAGACGGATCGTCGAAGCCTGGGCTCATATCGTCGATCCGCGCACGCTGCCGATCGCCGTCACGATCCTGCTGTTCTGCGCGCTGTTCGCGTTCGGCTCGGTGATGTACACGGGATTCTTCTCGTGGCAGGTGCTGCTCGATCTGCTGGTCGACAACGCGTTCCTGCTGATCGTGGCGATCGGCATGACGTTCGTGATCGTGTCCGGCGGCATCGACCTGTCGGTGGGGTCGGTGGTCGCGCTGACGACCATCGTCGAGGCGGTGCTGTCCGAACACCTGCATTGGCCCGTGTGGGCGATCCTGCCGGTCGTGCTGCTGATGGGCACCGTGTTCGGCGCGGTGCAAGGCGCGTTGATCCACTTTTTCCGTTTGCAGGCCTTCATCGTCACGCTAGCCGGCATGTTCTTCGCGCGCGGCTTGTGCTTTCTGATCACGACGCAGTCCATCACCATCACCGATTCGACGTTCCAGAAGATTTCGGCGTTTCGTCTCGACATTGGCGTGGGCTCGGTCACAGCCAACGTGCTGATCGCGTTCGTCACGCTGCTGGCGGCAATCTACGTCGCGCATTTCACGCGTTTTGGCCGCAACGTGTACGCGATCGGCGGCAACGCGCGCTCGGCTTTGCTGATGGGCTTGCCGGTCGCGCGCACGCGCGTCGGCGTGTATGCGCTGAGCGGTTTCTGTTCGGCGCTCGGCGGCGCGGTCTTCACGTTCTACGTCCTGTCGGGCTACGGATTGCAAGGGCAGGGCATGGAGCTCGACGCGATCGCGGCGACCGTGATCGGCGGCACGCTGCTGACGGGCGGCGTGGGCTATGTGGTCGGCTCGCTGTTCGGCGTCGGCATTCTCGGCACGATCCAGACGCTGATCACGTTCGACGGCACGCTCAGTTCGTGGTGGACCCGCATCGTGATCGGCGCCTTGCTCTGCGCGTTCTGCCTGTTGCAACGGCTGATCGAGCGTCACGCGAAATCGGTGGGGCGTCCTGGCGGCACCGGCGCGGTCGTGACCGCGGGACGCGAACGCGCTCACGCGGACGGATCGGCCGCGTCGGACTCGCATGTGATCGGACGCGCGCCCGAACAGGCGTGAGCGGTGCGGCGGTGCGTCACGCGCTCAGCTGCCGTCCGCGGGTTTCGGGCAGCGTCAACGCAGCGAGGATGACGACGCCGTACGCCGCCGCCGCGAACACGCCGATCGCGTGGCCGAGCGTCATCGTTTGCGAGACGTAGCCGATCAGGAACGGAAACGTCGCGCCGATAGCCCGCCCGAAGTTGTAGCAGAAGCCCTGGCCGGAGCCGCGCATCCGCGTGGGAAAGAGTTCGGTGAGGAACGCGCCCATGCCCGAGAAGATGCCGGACGCACAGAAGCCGAGCGGAAAACCGAGCACGAGCATCGAGAGATTGTCGAGCGGCAGTTGCGTGTAGATCAGCGCGATCGCGCACGACGCCAGCGCGAACGCGATGAACGCGCGCTTACGCCCGATTCTGTCGCTGACATACGCGCCCGTGAGATAGCCGCAGTACGAGCCGACGATCACCACGCCCAGATAGCCGCCGGTGCCGATCACGCTCAGATGCCGTTCGGTTTTCAGATACGTCGGCAGCCAGGTCGTCACCGCGTAGTAGCCGCCTTGCACGCCGGTTGCCAGCACGGATGCGCGCAGCGTCGTCCAGACGATCTCGCCGCGGAAAATATCGAGCAACGAGGTGCGTGTCTGCGTGGCGGCTTGTACCGCTTTCTGCTGCCGATGCACCTCGGGCTCGTCGACGAAGCGCCGGATCCAGATCACGAACGGCGCCGGCGCAATGCCGATCGCGAACAGCACGCGCCACGCGTAATCGGCCGGCACCAGCGAGAACACGGCCATGAAGAGCAGTGTCGAAATACCCCAGCCGATCGCCCAGCCCGCCTGCACGAGTCCCACGGCCTTGCCGCGATCGCGTGCGCGGATCACTTCGCCGATCAACACCGCGCCTGCGGTCCACTCGCCGCCGAAGCCGAGCCCCATGAGCCCGCGCGCCCACAGCAATTGCGAGAAATTCTGCGCCAGCGCGCAAGCCAGCGTGAAGACCGCGAACCAGAGAATCGTGATCTGCAAGGTTTTGACGCGGCCGATGCGATCCGACAGGACACCCGCTGCCCAGCCGCCGAGCGCTGAGCTCAGCAGCGTGACGGTGCCGATCAGGCCGGCGTCGCCCCGCGTGATGCCCCATGTCGCGATCAACGTCGGAATGACGAAGCTCAGGAACTGCGTGTCCATCGCGTCGAGCACGTAGCCGATCTTGCAACTCCAGAAGGCGCGCTTCTCGCTGGCGGAGATCTGCCGATACCACGCGAACGGGCCTTTTCCTGAGCCGGACGCGCCGTAAGGTTCGGGGTCGGCGGTCAACTGCGCTTCGGTTTCCATGCTTGCACTCCGGTCGTCGTGGGCCGCGTCGTCGCGCGGCGGGTGAGGAGATGAACGCCGTGGCTACAGCACCGCGAGCGTGGTGTTGGGAATGTCCGTGACGAGCATGTGTCCCGGCTTGTGCGCGATCGCGAACGGCAGACGCGCGCTTTCGATGGCGGCTTGCGGCGTGACGCCGCAAGCCCAGAACACGGGCAGTTCGTCGCGGCGCACCTCGACGGCGTCGCCGAAATCGGGACGCGCCAGATCGCGAATGCCGATCAGCGCCGGATCGCCGATATGGACCGGCGCGCCGTGCACGGCGGGAAAGCGGCTGGTGATCTGGATCGCGCGGATGGCGTCGGCGGCTTTCATCGGCCGCATCGACACGACGCGGTTGCCGCCGAACACGCCGGCTGGCACGTTGCGCTCGTGCGTGCGATACATCGGCACGTTGACCTGCTGTTCGATATGACGCAACGCAATGCCTTCGCGCCGCAACATTTCTTCGAAGGAAAACGAGCAGCCGATTGCGAACACCACCAGATCGTCGCGCCACAATTCGTCGAGACTGCGCACTTCCTCGGCGCGCTCGCCATGCCGGTACACATAAAACGCCGGCACGTCGTTGCGGATGTCGAGATCGGCGCCGAGCGCGGGCACGCGCCAGTCGCCCGGTTCGCCGATGCCCAGCAGCGGACACGCCTTCGGGTTGAGCGTGCAGAACCGCAGGAAATCGCCGGCGTATTGACTGGGCAGAATCGCGAGATTGGCTTGCGCGTAGTCGCCGCAATAGCCGGCGGTGGGGCCTGACAATCGGCGGCTGCGAATCTGCTGACGAAACTCGGAAGGCGTGTAGGACATGAACTGCTCGGCTCCAGGTGGACCGCGTGGCCGAAAGGCTTCAGCGTCGGGACCCAGATTAGTAACGTCAAAAATATCCATCCAGCGAGTTTTTATTGCGTTTCGTTAAATTAAACTTAACAGCGCCGCAGCCGGTTTGCGGCGATGATCGCGTGCATCCCACCGCTGTTGAGCGAGCTCCGCAATGAATACCCGCTTTGTCGAAACCTTTCTGACGCTCGCCCGCCTGGGCAGCTTTCGCGCGACCGCCACCGCGATGCACGCGACGCCCGCCGCGATTTCGCTGCGCATCAAGACGCTCGAAGCGGAGTTGGGCGTCGAGTTGATCGAGCGCGACGCCCCGGACTTTCAGCTCACCGCGAATGGCGAGCGGCTGCTCGCGCATGCGCGCTCGGTGGTGCAGGCCACGCGCTCGCTGCAACTGGCCGCGCAGGACGAGACGCAAGTGGCGACGCGCTTGCGCCTCGGCGTGATCGAGACGGTGGTGCATAGCTGGCTGCCGGACTACATCCGGATGCTGAATCTCGAGTACAACCGCATCGTCGTGGACCTCACGGTCGATTCGAGCGCGATACTCGGGCCGCGTTTGCGCGCGGGCGAACTCGACCTGGTGATTCAGGTGGAAGAAACGGCGGAGCACGAAGCGTCGATCGTCTCGACCTTGCTGGCGAGCTATCCCGTGCGCTGGATCGCGCGCAGCGATCTGATACCGGCCAGCCGCGCGAAACATGTGCAGACCTTGTTGAGCAAGCCCGTGCTGACGTTCGGACGTGGCACCGCGCCTCAAGTGGCGGTCGAAACGATCGTGCAGGCGCTCGCGAGGCGCGCCGGCGTGCCGCTCGCGCAGACCCAGGTGACCTGCATGCCGTCGGTCGCGGTGATCGTCAAACTGGTGCGCGACGGTTACGGGATTGCGGCCGTGCCCGCTCTATTCGTCGAGCCTTATCTGAGCCGTGGCGAACTCGGGCAATTGCAGGTGCGGCCCCTGCCGCCGCCGATCGACGTCGCGATGTACTACCGCGACGATGCCGACGTCGGCGTGCTCGCGGCATCGCGTGTCGCGCGCAACGCGTGCGATCAGTATGCGAAGGCGATGGGGCGCCAGTTGATCGGGAAACGCTGAGGCATGCTGACGAATTCGCCGTGGCTCATTCAGTGCGCGTCGAGACGCCGTCGCGCAGTGGCCACGAGCCGATCGAACGCGAAGCTGCTGGCGGCGAGCGCGGCGGTATCCGGAAAGTGTTCGCGAGCGATATCGGTCAAGACCTGGCCCGGCGGCGTTTCGATCAGCACGTGCGCGCCCAATTCCTGCATGACCGTGAGCGCGTCGAACCAGCGCACGGTGTAACGCATATTGGTCGCGAGATCGTCGCGGATCGCATCCGCCGTGTACAAAGGGCGGCCGCCGCGATTGCCGACATAGATGCCTTGCGGGGTATGGAAGGGCACGTCGCTGGCGTAAGCGACCAACTCGTCGGTAGCCTGCGCGAGCAGCTCGCAATGGGACGGCACGCTGACCGCGAGGCGAGTGGCCTTGCGCGCGCCGGCGGCAAGCGCGAGAGCGATGAAGGCGTCGAGCGCGTGGTTCGCGCCGGCTATGACTATCTGGCGCGGCGCGTTCACATTGCCGATATAGACATGCTGCCGGGCGTCAGCAGCGTGCCGCGCGGCGAGTGTTTCCACCTGATGCTCGGTCAAACCCACGATAGCGGCGAGTCCGTAGCCGCACGGGTACGCGGCTTCCATCAACTCGGCCCGGCGGCGGACCATTTTCAGCGCGTCTTCGAAGTGAATCGCGCCGCAGCTCACTGCCGCCGGGTAGGCGCCGACCGATAAGCCCGCGCTGATCTCCGGCACGAGCTGTTCGTCGGCTAGCGCGCGGGTGATCGCCACGCCCGCGACCGTCAAGCCGATCTGCACCGCAACGGTCGAGCGCAGGGCGTCCGGCGTGTCCAGCGTGAGTACATCGACGCCGAGCACCCGCGACGCCTCCTCGAGCGTGTCGAGCACTGCTTGATGCTGGGGCAGCCGATGCAGGAACCCCTCGGTCTGCGCGCCCTGGCCCGGGAACAGCAGCGCGAGCATCAGGCGTCGCCCCCGTGAGCCGTGACGGCCCAGGGATCGGCGATCAATTGTGGGCCGCGCGCGTGGCGTGCCAGCACGCGCGGTTTGCCCGCCGCCCACTCGGCGAGCGCCACGCCGCCGGCGGGCGTGTCCAGTTGCGCATCGACGCGAACGCCGACGCGTTGCGCGAGCGCTTGCAGATAGTCCCGCAGTCCGCTTGCGACACTTGGTGCAAGCGGTTGGTCGTGGGCCCGGATCAGCAGATCGAGATCGCTCGATGCCGTCACTGCCGGCACGTGCGTCGCCAGTTCGAAACCGGCGCTGCCGGTCGGTCCCCACGCGAAGGCGCTCAACGGGCCGGCCGCGTCGTTCTGCAACGCGGTGAGCGCGGCGAAAGCGGGCAGGGCGTTGCGCCCTTCGAGCGGCGTGCACGACAAAGCGAGCGCTTCAGGCGACACGGCGCTCACCACGTCGGCGGACGATGCCCACGTGCCGTAGCGCTGCGACCGGCCGACGCCGCGCAGACCGATCGCGACAAACCCGTCGCCCGCCAGCGCGCGTCTGACCACCGCATACGGCGCGCGTTCAAAAGCCTCGCGCACCCACGACGGTTCACCATCGAACGCCTGCAAGCGTTGCAAACGCAACAGGTCATGCGGCCGCCAGCGCGCATCGCACGACAACGCGCGGTCGCTTGAAAACGGCGGCGCGGCGCACACTTGCATCACGCGGCATCCCATTGTTCGGCAAGGCGGCGGCGCACTTCGATCGACGCCGCGCGGTTCTTCTGCGCCGCCGCCGATTCCAGCCGATGCGCGAGATTGCGGCGGCCGTCGTCGCGCACGCTGCGAATCTGCTCGTTCAACATCTGGCGCACGCGCTCGATCTGCGCGGCGTCGGGCGCGTCTGCATCGATCCCGTCGATCAACTGGTCCAGCAGGCCGAGCTTGGCGAACGACGCCATCGAGTACGACATCGGCACGATGGTTTCGCCGAGCGCGTCGAGGGCTTCGACCGTGCGGCGCGTGACGCGCGCGGCGGCTTCCTTGCCCATCGCGTGAACCATGGTGCCGGGCGCGTCGAGCGCGACGATGCGGTTGGCCTGATAGCCGTGCGCGAGGAAGGCGCCCGACATCGCCGGTCCGACGATCAGCGCGATCACCGGATGACCCGCCTCGCGGGCGGCCGCGTAGGCGTCGACAGCCGCCGCGCAGGCGAGGTGAATGCCGAGCATCTCTTCGCGATAGCCGTAGGCCTGGCTTTTCACATCGACGATCGCGACGATCGGGCGGCGCGTGCCGCTCGCCGCATCTTGCGCGATCGCGCCGCGCACGGCGCGCGCGAGCCGCCAGCCCTGTTCGAGGCCGACCACGTTATCGGTCGCGCGCGCAAAGCGGTTGGCGGGATCGGGCACCACCGAGAAAAAATGCGCGGTCTCGCCGCCGAGTTGCGCGTCGCCGCTCAACACGGGGGCCGGGCTCGTCGATTCGCCGGCCAGCGCCTGGAACCAGCGCGCGCCGCGGCTCAGTTGTGCATCGCTCATGCTTGCTCCTTGCGCGATTCGGTTTGCGCGTGCCGATTGAACACGTCACGCATGGTATCCGGGGTGACGCTGGCGGGATCGATCCGTGCAAGCCGGTCGAGGAAAGTGTCGACCTGTTCGCTGCGATGCGCCGCCGGCACGCCTTGCGCGAAGGCCGCGCGCACGGCGGCGCGGATCGCGTCGGCGTCGTCGTCGACCAGTTGATCGGCAAGCGCGGTCGCGGTGCGCTGTTCGCCGCCGATCAGTTGCCACACGCGGCGGCGATCGCTTGCATCGAGTTCCTCGATGCCGGCTTCCTGTTCGATCACTTCGGGGCCGTTCATGCCCAGACGCCCTTGCTTCGTCACGACCAGATACGAGCACAACGCGGCCGCCAGCGACATGCCGCCAAAGCACCCGACCATGCCCGCGATCACGCCGACCACCGGCACATGGCGGCGCAACGCGACGATGGCCGCCTGAATCTCCGAGATCACCGCGAGGCCGAGGTTGGCTTCCTGAAGCCGCACGCCGCCGGTTTCGAACAGCACCACGGGCCGCACGATCTTGCCGTGTTCGCAGTCGCGCAGGGCCAGTTCGAGCGCCGCGGCGATCTTGCTGCCCGACACTTCGCCGATGCTGCCACCCTGGAACGCGGACTCGATCGCGGCGACCACGGCGGGCTCGCCGTCGATGGTGCCGCGCGCGATTACGCAGCCGTCGTCGGCCTGGCAGACCACGCCCTGCAACGGCAGCCACGGCGATTCGATCTTGTCGAACGGGCCGAGCAGTTCGCGGAAGGTGCCCGCATCCAGCAGCGAACGGGCGCGTTCGCGTGCCGGCAGTTCGATGAAACTCTCGCGCAGCATCGGCGCGCCATGATTGTTCGCCGCCGTGTTCATGCGTCGTCTCCCTGTTCGGCGGCTTCGACCGCTTCCGCAAGGCGCAATGCGACCACGCCGGGCGTCGCGCCGAAGTCGTTGATTTCGATTTGCGCGGCGCCGTCGTAGCGCGTGAAGAAGCGGTCGAGCACGCTTTTCCAGATGTGGCTATAGCCGTCGACGCTGGTGCGCACGACCACATGCGCGCTCAGTGCGCCAGCCGGCGCGGCGGGCGAGAGCAGTACTTCCAGATCGCCCGAGCCCACCACGCCGACATGCGCGCGGGTCGTGACGGCGCGTTGCGCCGGATAGTCGAAGGTCAGATGTTCCATGAGTCTGGGCTCCCGTTGGCGTCGTGATGCGCCAGCATGTCGAGAAAGAGAGTGGCGGCGAGCAGATCGGCCGCGCCGCCGGGCGATGCGTTGAGCGACAGCAATTCGTGTTCGAGTCGGGTGAGGGCGGCGCGGCCCGCGGGCGTCGAACTGCCGCCCGCGTCCAGCACGCGTTGCGCGCCGCGCTGTCCGGCGTGCAGACCGGGCAACCCCGCGCGATGCAACAGGCAGGTGTCGTCCAGCCGCGCCATGATCGAGAGCAGCGTGTCGACGCGCGCGGCGTTTTCGTCGATGCCGCGCTCGCGCGCCGTAAGCAGCGCAGGCAGGCCTACGTCGATCACATGCGGGAAGCCGTCTTGCGCTTCGCGGCGCGCTCCGCCGACCTGATAGCGCCGGCGCGCGCGTTCGCCGTGACTGTCGGAAGGCGCGGCGAAGCGATCCGGAAAGCACGCGATCTGCGCGGCGACCGCGCAGATGCGCGACCCATTCAGCCGCGCGGCGCCGGCGGGCAGCGACGCGCCCGCGACCAGCAGGCCGACGATCCAGATCGCGCCGCGATGCGCGTTGCTGCCGCCGGTGGCGCGCAGCATGGCCAGTTCTCCGGCGCGGCCGATCTGCGCGAGTTCGGTGCGCAACAACGCGGACGGCTCGCCGCGGCGGCGCGCCGCGCGAGCGAGCGTCGCGAAGGTCGGCTCGAGCGCGTTTGCCGAGCGCAGCATGGTGTCGAGATCGAGGTCGCGATGCGCGCCGCTGCCGCGCCGGTCGACCAGCGCGGGCTTGGGCGTGAGTTGCGCTTCGTCGATGAGCGCGGTGACCGCGTAGCGCGCGAGATGCGCGTCGCCGAGCGTGGGCGCGAGGCGCATGGGGCGCGCGGTGGCGTGCGAAATCCTGGCGGCCTCGGCAACACAGGCAACTCCGCCAGCCTCGGCACCTCCAGCGGATCCGTCAACTTCGGCGTACGAATTGGCCGGCATCGCACGTGTCGTGCGCGCGCACGAGGCCGGCGCCTGCGTACGCGCGAGCAATGCAGCGGGCGCCATGCTTACCAGCTCCTGAAGCGCGCCGGCGGCTCGTACAGGCCGCCCGACCACGTCACCAGATCGTCGATGCTGCGCGCGGCCAGCAGCGAGCGCTTGGCCTCGCCGCGGCGAATGCCGAGATCCTCGGGATACGCGACGATGCCGCGCCGGCGCAGCTCCGCCGTCTTCTCCGGTTTGGCGCGCAGCCCGATCGGCGTCACGCCGGCCACGGCGGCGATCGCCGCGCGCCGCTCGTCGATGCCTTCGGCCTTGTGCAGATGCGCGATGCCTTCCTCGGTGACGACATGGCTGACGTCGTCGCCGTAGATCATGACAGGCGCGATCGGCATGCCGTTTTTCGCGCCGACCGCGACGGCGTCGAGTTCATCGACGAAGGTCGGCTCGCCGCCTTTTTTGTAGGTTTCGGCCATTTGCACGACGAGTTTGTGACCGCGCGATACCGGCCCTTGATCCCGCAGCAGCTTGAGCCACGCTTCGCTCGAATGCCGCCGGCCGCGTGGATCGTGGCCCATGTTCGGCGCCCCGCCGAAACCGGCCAGGCGGCCGCGCGTGACGGTCGACGAATTGGCGTCGGCATCGATCTGCAGGGTCGAGCCGATAAACAGATCGACGCCGTATTGGCCGGCCAGTTGGCACAGCACGCGATTCGAGCGCAGGCTGCCGTCATTGCCGGTGAAGAACACGTCGGGCCGCGCCTCGATATACGCTTCCATGCCGACTTCGCTGCCGAAGCAATGAATACTGTCGACCCAGCCCGATTCGATCGCGGGAATCATGGTGGGATGCGGATTGAGCGTCCAGTTGCGACAGATCTTGCCCTTCAGGCCGAGCGACTCGCCGTAGGTGGGCAGCAGCAATTCGATCGCCGCCGTATCGAAACCGATGCCGTGATTCAGCGAGCTCACGCCGTACGGTTCGTAGATGCCGCGAATCACCATCATCGCGGTGAGCACCTGCAGGTCGCCGATATGGCGCGGATCGCGCGTGAACAGCGGCTCGACGGCGAACGGCCGGTCCGCCTGCACGACCACGTCGACCCATGAACCCGGAATGTCGACGCGCGGCAATTCGTCGACGATCTCGTTGACCTGCACGATCACGATGCCGTGACGGAAGGCGGCCGCCTCGGCGATGGTCGGCGTGTCCTCGGTGTTCGGGCCGGTGTACAGATTGCCGTGGCGGTCGGCTTTTTCCGCGCACAGCAGCGCGACGTGCGGCGTCAGATCCACGAACATGCGCGCGTACAACTCGACGTACGTATAAATCGCGCCGATTTCCAGCTGGCCGTCTTCGAGCAGTTGCGCGACCCGCAGGCTTTGCGGTCCGGCAAACGAGAAATCGACTTTATGCGCGATGCCGCGCTCGAACAGCGTCAGATGCTCCGGACGGCCAATGCTCGAAATCAGCAGATGCACGTCGTGGATCTTCTGCGGATCGACCTTGGCGAGCGAGCGGGACAGGAAGTCGGCCTGCTTCTGGTTGTCGCCTTCGAGGGCGACGCGGTCACCCGGTTGAATCAGTGTTTCGAGCGCGTCGACGATGCGGTTCGCCGGCAGTACGCCGTCTTCGAGCCAGGGGGCGATGGCGGCGAGGCGACGGTTCTTTTCGTCGCGGCGCGTGGTCCACGAACGGGCGGTGGGGGCGGACACTGCGGACGCAGCGGCTTCGGCGGGTCGGTTCATCGGCTTCTCTCAGCTCCCGGTGGCGGCGCGCGGGCGTCTGCCGCGCGGCTTGGGTTGATTGGCTAGCGCGGCTTCGGCCCGCGCGCGTTCGGTCAAAAAACGATAAAGCAGATCGCCCGTGCCGAGCAGATGCGCGACGACCAGCTTCTGCGCGGCGGGAATGTCGCGGTGTTGCACGGCGTCGAGCAGGGCTCTGTGTTCATTGTCGGACTCGCCCTTGTAAGACGGCAAGCCGAACTTCAGGCGCAGATATCTTTCCCCGCGCCGATGCAGCGTGCCGATCATGTCCTCAAGTTGCGCCCGGCCCGCCGGCGCATACAGGCTCATGTGAAACGCGACATTGCGCGCGACGTACTGCGACGGGTCCGCCTCGCGTTCGGCGGCGCGGCACAGTGCGGCCGATTCGCGCAACGTGGCGGCGGTGTGATTGGGAATGGCGAGGCCGATGGCGAGGCTCTCCAGCGCGGAACGGATCTCGTAGATTTCGCGTGCTTCTTGCGCCGACAAGGGCGCGACGGTCGCGCCCTTGTGCACGGCGGCCTTGGCCCAGCCCTCGCTCTCCAGTTGCCGCAAGGCCTCGCGCACGGGAATGGCGCTGACCGAAAAATGCCGCGCGATCGCGTCCTGCCGCAGCGGCGCGCCGGGCGCGAGCGTGCCGTCCACAATCGCCGCCCGCAGCGCCTCCGCGATCAGGCGGGACGTGCTTTCACGCGGCGCCGCCGCGGGTAGGAGCGGGCTGCGCGCCGGGGCGTCCAGGGGAAAACCATCTGTTGCGTCGTTCATAATATTAAATATTATATATGAAAAGATGCGAATTACAGGCGGGCAAACCCGCAAAAGAGACGTGCCGTTCTGCCCGCACAGTCTTCTGACCGGTGGTGCAGCGACACTCCAGGGTCATCCCGCGCGCGCCATCTCTCGTCGTTCCCGTTACGTACATTAACCGTTGGGCCGGAGGAGCATGATGAATTCACTAACCGACCGTACGTCGGCCGCGCGGCGCCGCACGCCGCTCAATCGGTCGCAGATCGTGGGTTTCTGGGGGGCGTGGGCAGGCTGGACGCTCGACGGGATGGACTCGTTCATCTACGCGCTCGTGTTGACGCCGGCTTTGACGGAACTGCTGCCGCGCTCGGGTTATGCGGCCACGCCGGCGAACGTCGGCCTCGCCGGCTCGATCCTGTTCGCGCTGTTTCTGGTCGGCTGGGGACTGTCGTTCATCTGGGGCCCGCTCGCCGACCGCTTCGGCCGCACCAAGGTGCTGGCCGGCACGATCTTCACGTTCGCCATTTTCACGGGGCTCGCGGCGACCTCTCACAATGTGTGGGAACTCGGCATCTATCGCTTCATTGCCGGCGTCGGCATTGGCGGCGAGTGGGCGCTGGCCGGGACGTACGTGGCGGAGGCGTGGCCGGAAGACCGTCGCAAGATGGGCGCCGGTTATCTGCAAACGGGTTACTACGCCGGCTTCTTCCTTGCCGCGGCGCTGAACTATACGGTCGGCGTGCATTATGGCTGGCGCGCGATGTTCCTGACCGGCGCGGTGCCCGTGGTGGTCGCGATTCTGATCCTGCTGCGCGTGAAGGAGTCGGAGAAGTGGGAGAAGGCCGAGGCGGCCACCGTCCGCACCAAACCGCTGCGCGAGATCATGGGGCCGGTGTACCGGCGCCGCACCTGGGTCGCGTGCATTCTGCTGACCATCGCCATCATCGGCTTGTGGGCGGGTGCGGTGTACGAACCGTCCGCCGTGATTCAACTGGCAACCCGGGCCGGCATGGCCAAAAACGATGCGATCAGAACGGCGTCGCTTGCCACGGGTTTGCTGTCCATCGCGACGATCCTCGGCTGTCTCGCGTTGCCGCCAATCGCCGAGCGTATCGGCCGCAAGAAGACGCTGGCGATCTACTTTCTCGGCATGGCGATAGCGATCGTCGGCAGTTTCGGCTGGGCGTTTTACCTGCCCAACGGACTCGCGCCGTTCATCGCGTGGCTCTTCGTGCTGGGGTTCTTCGGCGGCAATTTTGCGCTGTTCAGCTTGTGGCTGCCGGAGCAGTTCGAAACCCGCGTGCGCGCAACGGCGTTTGCCTTCTGCACGTCGTTCGGACGGTTCGTCGGCGCGGGCGTCAATTTTCTGCTCGGCGCGGCGGTGCTGCATATGCATACGCTCGGCGTGCCGGTGGCGTTGACGGCGCTCGCTTTTATCGTCGGCCTGTTCGTGATTCCGTTTGCGCCGGAGACGAAGGGCGAAGTGTTGCCGCAGTGAGGTGGGCCGTCGGCCGGGCGCACCCGAATCTCAATCCGCCTCGCGTCGCGCCCGTCCGCGAGGCTGCAGCCACGAAAGCAACGGCCACCCGAGATTGACGCCCAGACTCGCGATCACGATCAACGCCATGCCCGCAAGTTGCGGCATCGACAGCGCCCGCCCGTACACGAGGGCATCCACTACGATCGCGGTCAGCGGATACACGAACAGCAGCACGGCAATGATGGGCGTGCTCAGCTTGGGCAGCGCGCCGTAAATCAGCACATACGAGAGCCCCGTATGCAGCACGCCCATGCCGACCAGCCAGAACCACTGCATCGGGCCGATATGCACGGCGGTGAGCGGCGCGATGAACGGCAGGCACACGACACCGACCGCGCACTGCGCGAGCGTCAGCAGATGCGGCCGTAAACTGCCGAGCCCTTTGGCGATCAACGTGACGCTCGCGTACAGCACCGAGCCCGCCAGCGCTTCGCCGATGCCGATCAGGTAGCTCGTGTGGCCTTGCAAATTCTCCGTGGCCGCCACGCCCGACGCGAGCACGAGTCCCACGAAAGCCGTCGCGATCCAGCCGAGCCGGTCCACGCCGAGGCGCTCGTTGAACAGCGCCGCGCCGATCAGCACGACCCAGAACGGCTGCACGTGAAACACGACGGTGGCGACCGCGATGCCGGTACGGTGAATCGCATCGAAGAAACCGACCCACTGCGTGACCATCAGCGCGCCCGAGATCAGCGCCAGCGCGACCGTGCGTCGCGTGAAATGCGCGTGCGTGAAAAAGCCTTTCCACGCGCAATACGCGGCGAGTGAGAGAAAGCCGAACAGGCAGCGAAAGAACACGAGCGTCAGCGCGCCGAGCCGCGCTTCCTCGACGAAGACGCCGAGCGTGCCCATCAACAGCCCGCCGCTCGCCAGCGTGATGGCGCCATGTTGGCGTTGGGTGAGGGACATGCGCAAGCGGCTCCGTGATCCGATGCCACGAGTATTGCGCGGCTTGCACGGCACCGACAAACGAATTAAATTGAGCAATTCCATAAGCTGAATTGATAAATCATGCACCCCGAATTCGACGTCGATCTGCTGCGCACTTTCGTCGCGGTGGTCGAAACGGGCAGCTTCACGAAGGCGTCGGCGACCGTGCATCGTTCGCAGGCGGCCGTCAGCATGCAGATCAAGCGGCTCGAAACCATGCTCGGCACCACGCTGTTCGCCCGCAACACGCGCAACCTGTCGCTCACGCGGCCGGGCAATACGCTGCTCGAATACGCGCGGCGCGTGCTGGCGCTGCATGAGGAGGCGTGGTCGGCGATCGTGCGGCCCGAGGTTACCGGGCGGGTGGTGCTCGGCGCCCCGGACGATTACGTGTCCTCGCTGCTGTCGCCCGTGTTGCGGCGTTTTTCGAATCTATATCCGCACGTGGAGATCGAAATCGTCTGTGCGCAGAGCACCTCGCTCGCGCCGATGCTCGCCGACAACAAGATCGATCTCGCCTTCGTCACGCGCGACCGCAAGCTGCGCGGCGAATTCGTGCGCAGCGAGCCGATGGTGTGGGTGGGCGCGTCGCTGGACACCCCGGTGCTGGCCGCATCGCCGCTACCGGTGGGACTCTACGAGCCGGGCTGCGTGGCGCGCCAGCATACGCTCGCCGCGCTGGACGGCGCGCGCATCCGCTATCGCGCGGCGTTCAGCAGCGCGAGCCTGATGGGACTGGTGGCGACCGTGGACGCGGGATTGTCGGTGATTGCGCTGACGCGTTGCAGCGTGCCGCCGCGGCTCGCGATTCTGGGCGAAGCACAAGGCTTGCCGAAGATCGCGCCGCTGGAAATCGTGGTGGCGCGCAGCGCGAAGTCGGACCGGCCGACCTGCGACTATCTGGCCGCGCAGATGATGCAGGATCTGTCGCTGCGGCCCCAGGCTCAGCCGCGGGCGTAAGCCGTCACTTCGCCGTCCACCGCGATCCGCACCTGCTCGCCCGGTTGCGGGCAAAGATAGCCCGGCACGCGCGCGCGGATCATGGTCCGCGTGTCGGAGCGCAGTTGCAGCGCGACGCTGGCGTCCGGCCCCTGGAAGATCACAGCCGTGACGACAGCTTCATGAATCCCCGCGCCGTCGGGCATCGTTTCGTCGCCGCGCAACAGGCGGATCTGTTCCGGCCGCAGCATCACGTCGACCGCGCCTTGGCCGGTCGGCCCGGATAACGGCAATTCGCCCAGCTCGCAGCTCACCCGGCCCTGCCGGACCACGCCCGGCAACAACACCGCCTCGCCGACGAACGATGCCAGCTCGCGCGTCACGGGCCGGCGGTAGAGCGTCTCCGGCGTCGCTGTCTGGATCATCCGGCCGTTCCACAACACCGCCACCTCATGGCCGAGCGACAACGCCTCGGATTGATCGTGCGTCACCAGCACGGCCGTCGCGCCGCTCGTGGCCAGCGCGTTTGCCACGGCTTGCCGGGTTTCGAGCCGCAACGCGGCGTCGAGCGACGAGAAGGGTTCGTCGAGCATCACCAGCGTGGGCGACGGCGCGAGCGCGCGCGCCAGCGCGACGCGTTGCTGCTGGCCGCCCGATAGCTGCTGCGGCGCGCGCTCGCCGAAGTTCGCCGGCAAGCCGACCAGCTCCAGCAACTCGGCCACGCGATGCCGCGCGCGGCGCTGCGCGCGCGGCAAGCCGAACACGATGTTCTGCGCCACGGACAGATGCGGAAACAGCGCGCCTTCCTGCGGCACGTAGCCGATGTGGCGCTGTTCCGACGGCACATGCAGGCCGTCGCCGGCCACCCGCCGGCCGTCGATGTCGATACTGCCGCCATCCGCGCGCTCGAAGCCGCACAGCAGGCGCAGCAGGGTGGTCTTGCCGCTGCCCGACGGACCCAGCAGCGCGAGCAGCATGCCGCGCTCGACCGAAAGATCGATGCCGTGCAGCACCGGCGTGCCGTCGAATGATTTTTGCAGCGCGCGGATACGAAGTTCGCTCATGACAATCCGATGGTAAAAGCGCGGCGCCTCAGCCGCGTTCGCCGAGTAGCGCCGATTTGCCGAGCAGTGCGAACAGCAGGCCCGAGGCGAACAGCGAAATGCCGGTGAGCAACGCCGCGTACGGCGCCGCCGCGGCGAACGCCATCGTCGAGGTGTCGGCCCAGACCTGGGTGGCGAGGGTTTGCGTGTCGAGCGGGGAGAGCAGCAGCGTGGCGTTCAGTTCGGTGACGACCGAGATGAACACCATTGCCGCGGCCGCGCCGAGGCCGGGCGCCGCCAGTGGCAACACCACGCGAAACAGGGTTTGCGGCCAGTTCAGGCCGAGCGCGCGCGCGGTTTCCTCGAGGCGCGGCTGCGCCTGCATGAAGGCGGCGCGCACACTCACCAGCGCCACCGGCATGAACAGCATGGCGTAGGCGATCACCAGCAGCGTCGCGCTCTGATAGAGCGGTTGCAGCATGTGCACCGCGAGCGACACGATCGCGAGCGCGATCACCAGACCCGGCACGCCTTGCGCGAGAAACACCGTGCGTTCGAACAGCGTCGCGAAACGGCTCGGATAGCGCACCAGCAAAAACGCGAGCGGCACGACGAGCAGCGTGGTCAACAGTGCGGCGGCAAGGCCGAAACCCAGCGACGAAAGCGTGGCGTTGAACAGCAGTTCGGGCGAAACATCGGCCGGCGTAACGGCGGCCGCGCCCGGCTGGGTGAGCCAGTAGCCGATCATGCCGAGCGGCCCGCCGAGGGTGGTGACCGACAGCAGCGCGAAGCCGGCGACGACGATCCAGCGCCACACGCCGAGGTCGTAGCGCAGGACCGCGCGGCGTGTCCCGCGATCGACGCGTTCATAGCGCGCCGCGCCGCGCACGCGAAACTCGAAGGCCAGCACGATCAGGCAGATCACGATCAGCAGGCACGCGAGCAGCGACGCGCCGCCGCCATCGAAACTGGTGCGGAATTCCGCGTAGATCTGCGTGGTGAACGTGCGAAACCGCAGCAGCGTGAACGCGCCGAACTCGGACAGCACGCCGAGCGCCACCAGCAGCATGCCGCCGAGCAACGCGGGACGCAGTTGCGGCAGCACCACGCGAATGAAGCTGGTCCAACGGTTGCAACCGAGTGCGCGCGCGCTTTCTTCGAGCGCGGGATCCATGTTGCGCAATGCCGCGGCGACCGGCAGATAGACGAGCGGAAAATACGCGCAGGTCAGCACGAGCAGCGCGCCCGCGAAGTCCTGCAAATCCAGGCTCAGCGACACCCACGCATAGCTCGAGATGAAGGCCGGCATGGCGAGCGGCGCGGCGCTCAACACCGCCCACGCGCGGCGTCCGGGCAAATGCGTGCGTTCGACGAACCACGCCGCGGCTGTGCCGATCACGGCGCACACCAGCGTGGCCGAGACGGTGATCGTCAACGTGTTGATCAGCAGTTCGCCGACGAGCGGCCGGAACACCAGATCGATCGCTTCATGGGCGCCGAAGCTCGCGGCACGCCAGAACGTGAACGCGATCGGCAGCACCACCAGCAAAGCGCAGAGCGCCGCCGCCGCGAACAGACCGCGCGGCGCGCGCGAACGGGCGCGCGCCGGGAGCGGGGCGACGGCAGGTGGGCCGGCCGACAAAGCTTCGCTCATTTACAGCAGGCCTGCCTGACGCAGCAGCTTGCCGGCCTGGCTGTCGTCGCCGAGTTGCTGGATGGTCAGCGGCGGCGGGCTCAACTCGGCGAAAGGCTTGAGGATCGGGTCCGGAGCGACGCCCGCGCGCAGCGGATACTCGAACATCACGTGGCTGTTCGCCATTAACTGTTGCGCGCGATCGCTCACCAGGTAAGCGAGAAACTTCTGTGCGCCGTCCGCGTTGTGCGCGGACTTGAGCACCGCGGCGCCCGATACGTTCACTGCCGCGCCGGCGTCGCCGTTGCCGAAGTGATAGATCGCGCTGCGGGTCTTGCCATCGCCGAGCTCGGCATGCAGACGCGCCCAGTAGTAGTTATTGACCAGACCGGTCGCGACACCGCCGCGATTCACGGCGGCGACCACGCCTTCGTCGTCGTCGAAAATCTGCGCGTTGGTTTTCAGGCCCTTGAGCCATTGCAGCGTTTGCGCTTCGCCCTTCAGCGCGAGCACGGCGGAGACGAGCGGCAGGAAGTCGCCGTCGCTCGGGGCAATGCCGATCTTGCCTTTCCACTCCGGTTTGGCGAGATCGAACAGCGATTGCGGCAGTTGCGAAGCCTGCAGCTTGATGGTGTTGTAGGCGAGCACGTTTTCACGCGCGGTCACCGCGACCCATGCGCCGCCCGGCGAGCTGAAACGCGCCGGCACGGTGGCGAGCGTCGAGCTATCCACCTTGTTCAGCAGGCCTTTCTCTTCGAGCAGCATCAGCTCTGGCGAGTTTTCCGTGAAGTACACGTCGGCGGGCGTGGCCGCGCCTTCCGCGACGATCTGCGCGGCCATCGCCGGGCCTTCGCCGTTGCGGATCTTCACCGAAATGCCCGACTGCTTTTCGAAGTCCCTGGCGAGCAGATTGACGACCTGCTCGTGTTGCGCGTTATACAGCGTGATCGACGCGGCGTGCGCCGCCGACGGCGCGGTCGCGAAAGCGGTCAGCGTGAGCGCGGCCGCGCTGCCCAGAATACGCAGGCGAATGCCAAACCAGTTGTAAGCCATGATCCAGAAATCCGTTGTGATGGTGTAGGTGAGCGGTGTGGGGTCGACTGCCCGGTTCACATTACGTCTCGAACAATCCCGCGCCGATATACGAGCCCGGCTTCGCGCCCGGCGGCACGGCGAAAATCGCGCTGCCGACGTGCGTCGTGAACTGGTTCATCATGTCGAACTTCGCGAGCCTGTCGTTGATCGGAATGAAGCCGGTGCGCGGGTCGCTTTGGTGTGCAATGAAGATGAGGCCCGCGTCGTATTCCGTTTCCTGGCGCCATGGCGGCCAGCGCTCGATATAGAAGTTGGTGCCGTCGTTATACGAGTACGAACGGCGCAGAATCTGCGCGCCGTTGTTGCTCGCCTGATTCGACAGACGCACGTGCGAGTTCTCCGGAATCACCGGATTGCCGTCCTTGTCCTCTGCCTTCAGGTCCACGGCATCGAACTCGTTCTTCTTGCCGATCGGCGCGCCGCTGTATTTGTGACGTCCGAACACCTGTTCCTGAAAGTCCAGCTCGGTGTTGTCCCAGTGCTCGAGCGTGATGCGGATGCGCCGCACGACGGTGTAGGTGCCGCCTTCCATCCACGGCGCGTCGGCGCTGGCGCCGGCCCAGACGAATTCGTTCATCAACTGCGGCTTCGCCGTGGACGGATTGTTGGTGCCGTCCTTGAAGCCCATCAGGTTGCGCGGCGTCTGACCGCGCGGACCCGACAGGAAACCGGCCTGGCCCCAGCGCATGGCCGCCGTGCCGTAAGCGAGACGGGCCAACTGCCGGACCGCGTGAAACGCGACTTGCTGGTCGTTCGCGCAGGCCTGGATGAACAGGTCGCCGCCGGTTTTCTCCTTGATCAGCTGGTCGCCGTTAAAGCGCGGCAGATCGACGAGCGCGTCGGGGCGGCGCGCGGCGAGGCCATAGCGATCCTTGCCTTCGTGCGTGAACAGACCCGGGCCGAAGCCGAATGTGATCGTCAGGCCGCACGGGCCGAGACCGAGCACGTCGCCGGAGTCGGGGGCGGCCTTGCTGGCGCCGGCGCTGTCTGTCGGCAGCGGCGCGGCCGTGCCGCCTTGCGTCAGACGCGCGGCCGCGTCGGTCCAGGCGCGCAGCAGCGCGATCACGTCCTCACGCCTGTCGGTGCTCAGGTCGAGCGCGGCGACATAGGTGTGGCTTTGCTGCGGTGTGACGATGCCGCCTTGATGCGCGCCGTAGAACGGCTCGACGGCCAGTTGCGGATCGGCCGGAGCGTGCGGCTGCGTTCTGGCCTGCGCGTTCTGCGAGGTGGTCAGACCCGTGCCGAGGCTCGCGCCGGCCGCGACCGCGGCGCCGCCCGCCTTGAGAAACCCGCGCCGTGAGGGCCGCGGGGGGTGATCGGTTGACATGGTTACTTCACCTTCTTTCGGCGTTGGAACATTCTTCAAGTCACTTCGCGAGCACGAGCGTGTTCACGTCGTCCTGCACGTAGTAGAACCCGTCGCCTGCAGGCGTCATCGCGAGGCCGAACAGGTCGCCGTTGCCCGGAGGCGATTGCGCCTTGTCGGTGTCGATCCAGCGCGCGTAGATCTGCTTGCCGCTCGCCGGATCGATTTCGACGATCTGGCCGTTCAGCGCGTTGGTCACGAGCAGGTGGCCGTTGGGCGCGGTGACCATCGCGAGCGGGCGGTGCAGCAGACCGTCGGCGGTCAGTTGGCGGCCGACGCCCGCGCTCGTGTCGCGCGTCATCGGTTCGTCGATTTCGGTGATGCGGTTGCCGATCGCGTCGGACACGTACAGCAGTTTCTGATCGGCCGAGAGCGCGAGGCCGGTCGGGCCGACGAGGAATACGCCCTTGTCCGCCTGCGCGCCGAAGTTGCTGCCCACCACCGTTTCCTTCTTCACGACGGGCGGCTTGCCGGCCGGCACGTCGAGGTCGAGGCGCAGCACGGTGGCCTGCTTGAACACCGGCGGATTGCCGTCCGCGCCGCCCACGCCGAAGCCGGCGTTGCTGACGAACAGCGTGGCGCTCGTGCCGTTGTCGACGACCGCCATGTTGCCCCACGGATCGTTGATGTTCGGGCTCGTGATGGTCGACGCGACCTTGCCCTGCGGATCGATCACGATCAGGCAGCCGGCGCCCTTGGTGCCGGTGGTGCCGTCGTTGCTCGGCGTGCTGCCGACGATCACGTAGCCGGACTTGAGCATCGTCATCGCGGTGGACAGGCCGATGCCGCCGGGGCATTCCTTCAGATCGCGCGGCACCGTGGCGAACACCGTCATCTCTCTGGTGTCCGGGTGATAGTCGATGATGGTGCTGCCGGTGCCTTGCAGATTGGTCGAGTTATTGAAGTTGCCGACCAGCACGTCGCCTTGCTTGAGCGTGCCCGCCGTGACCGGCGCGACCACCACGGCATACGGATTCTGGTCGCCGTTGCCGGGCACGGTGTTGATCAGCGTCGTGTGGTGCTTCACCGTTTCGAGGAAGCCTTGCGGCTCGGCCTGCGCGCTGCCGGCCGTCGCGAATGCGGCCACGCCGACAGCGGCGGCGAACAGAGGCACGGCGAGGCCCCGCGCAAGGGCCCGCGCCGCGCGCGGCGAAAACTGGCGCGTGGGATTGTTCACGATTGAGCCTCCGTGCCTGCGCACAAAGCGGTGGTTGCGGTCATGATCGAAAGCATGGAATTCGATGTGTCGGTAGCGGGTGAATTGGGCGCGAACGTCATCAGAAGTTGATGTTGGTCCGCAGTCCGATGACGAACGTATTGCGCAGCGGCTGCGCCGGATCGTTCGGATTCTGGCCAGCGCCGGCGTTGAACGTGTATTGGGCGTCGGCCTGCAGTTGCCACCACGGATTGACCTGATACTGATAGGTCGCCTCGAGTGTGGTTTCGCTGGTGCGCACGCCATACGGGCCGTTGCTGAACGCACGGCTATCCAGATCGAGGCCGTTCACGTGGTTGCCGACCTTGATGTAGGTGAGCGCGAGGCCCGCGCTGTCGTTGTCGCGGCCGGCGAACGGCGCTTTCATCACCACGCCGAGGTTGGCGGCGACACTCACCAGGTTGCGATCGCCGGGCGCGCCCATCACGCGGGCGAACACGCCGATGCTGCGCGGCCCGTCCGGGTCCGGGCGCCAGACCATCTGGTCGGCCACGGCGTAGAAGCTGTAGTCGCCGCGATGATTCGCGGCGACGCCGCTCGTGGCCGGATTCGCGAGCGACAGGCCGGTGTTGTCGTAGCGCTGATCCGCGAAGCTGCCGTTGTTGTACCAGACACCGACCTTGTAGGTGCCCGGCAAACCGCCGCCGCCCGCGGCGACCATTTCGCCGTCGGCCGGCTGGTTGATCGCATATTGCAATTCGCCGATGAACAGCGTGCCGTTGTGCAGATTGAAGTTGGTGCCGCTCTTGTTGTCCGGGTTGTTGCCGAGCGGATCGCCGTCGAACACGCCGGCCAGCGCGGTCAACGAAGGCGTGATCTGGCCGCGCACGCGCACGCCGAGGGCGGACAGCGGATACGCCGGGCCGCCGGACGGCATGTCGTACGAGGGCAGGGCGGGCCAGCCGAACATCGTGTTGACGAACAGCGCGGAGTACGTGCTGGTGATGAATTCCTGGTCGATACTTTGCTGACCGATCTTCACGTCGATGCGCTTGTTCAGGAACGATTGCTGGTACCACAATTCCCACAGGCGGGTGGCGTCGTCCGCTTCGATACCGCTCGCCGTATTCAGCGTGCCGAGTTTGTTCGCGCTGAGATTGGCGCCGTGAATCTGCAGCGCACTGACGTTGAACAGGCCGCCGGGCAAGCCGAATGCCTTTTGCGTGTCCAGTTGCACGGTGCCGGTCGTCAGGCCGTCGTAGTCGGCGCCGCGCGCGAGGCCGCCGCGCAGGTTGGCGAGCACTTCGCTGGTTTCGGTGAGCGTGAAGGTCACGCCGTATTTGCCGAGCCACGGGCGCAAGCCGCCGATGTCGCCGAGCATCTGCTGACGATTCCAGAACCCGGTCCACTGATTCGTCTGGGCCGCCTGGATCTTCAGGTCGGCCTCGGGCGCTTCCGGCGCGGCATCGGGATTGGCTTGAGCCTGGACCGCGCCGGCGGACAGCGAAGCCCAGGCGAACGCCGTGCAAAGCGCGGCACGCCGCACAGAGGGCAAGCCGGCCAGACGTGAACGGCACGCCGCATTGGCGCGGGGCAGACAATCGCGAAGCGGACGCGCTTTCGCGCCGGGTCCGTTGAAATGGGCGAATTTCATCGAAATCCTTATTGGTGTTGTATCGACTGATTTGAACCATCGCGGCACGTCGCCGCGTGCCCGCGATTTTGCCGCATGGTTCGCGACATCCAGTGCAGCAGTTGGCGAGATCGTACGCATGCGAAATGCGTGCGTCAACACAAATGAGAACGATTCGCATCAATATTACTGGCGCACAACTTTTTGCCTTACGTGCAGCTACTAGCTGGCTTCTGCGCGTAATTCGTCGTGAATATGGATGCAATAAAACCGTAAGACGGTAGTCATATCGAACGCGTTCGGGGGTGCGGTGTCGAACTCGCACGAATGCCCCGGAACGCCAAATAAGGAGATGGATATGAACAAACGCAAGGTATTGATTTCGCTGCTGGCGAGCGGCGGTTTGCTGGTGAGTGGCGTGTCGAATGCGCAGTTGAACCTCAAACAGTTCGGCATAGGCGGCGATGACAGTTCGGCGGGCGCCGGTGCGACGGCGTCGTCGGGCGGCGTCTCGCAGCTGTTGCAAACCTATGTGGGCGCGAACCAGCAAGTGCTCAGCGGTCAGTCGAGCCTTGCTTCCGCGATGGGCATGAGCAGCGCGGCCGGGCAGGCGCAACAGGCGGCCGGATTGCTGAGCGGCGGGACGCCGTCGGTGAGTCAGCTGACCCAGGTGGGCAGCACGCAGCAGTCGCTGTCGCAAACGCTGACCCAGGCGTTCGCGAGCCGTGCGAGCGGCGGTGCGTCGGCTACGCCGGTCAACAAGGAGGCCTTCACGGACGGCCTGTCGTCGCTAGGTAAAGGCGTGAGCCAGTACGCCAGCTTGCAGTCGGGGCTCGGCAGCATCGGCCAGATGAGTCCGTCGTCGCTGCTGCAGTCCGGCATGAATCCGCAGACGGCGCAGAGCGCCTCGTACATTGCGCAATCGGCGCCGGGGCAGTTGCAATCGTTGATGTCGACGCTGAGTGCCGCCGTGCAGTTCGCGTCGAGCCACGGCATCAGCGTGCCGTCGATCGCGACCTCGGCGTTAAAGGGCGGGCAGTAACAAGGGCAATCCGCTGCGGCGCCGGCCGCCATCTACGAAAACAGGTAAAGGCCGCGGCAGCGAGCGGACCATAAAAGCGGCTATGATCGATTCCCGACACCGCCCGGTCGCACATAGCCGACAAGCGTCCGGCGCCCAACACCATACCGGGACCCTGCCGATGTCTCATACAGTGAATCTGGAAAATTACTTTGCCCGCATAGGCTACGACGGTCCGCGCGCGGCCACGCTGGAAGTCCTGCAAACCCTTCACCGCTTGCATCCGCGCGCGATCCCGTTCGAGAACCTGAACCCGCTCACGCGGCGTCCGGTGAAGCTGGACCTCGACGCGGTGGAGCGCAAGCTCGTCACCGAACGCCGCGGCGGTTACTGTTTCGAACAGAACGCGCTGTTCGCCAACGTGCTGCTTCAGTTGGGCTTTACGGTCACGCCCTTGCTCGGGCGCGTGCTGTGGGGCCGCGAATCGGACGCCGTTCCGCCTCGCACGCATATGGTGTTGCGCGTCGACCTGAACGACGCAGCGTGGATCGCGGACGTCGGCTTCGGCAGCGTGACGCTGACCGCGCCGCTGAAGCTGACCGCGGGGCTCGCGCAGCCCACCGAGCTCGGCACGTTTCGCCTCGCCGACGCGTCGCGCGAGGCGCTCTATCTCGAAGTGCAGGCGCGCGACGAAAGCTGGGCGCGGGTCTACCGCTTCGATCTGCATCCGGTCGAGTGGATCGATTACGAAACCTCCAACTGGTACACATCGACATCGCCGGAAGCCATTTTTGCGAGCAACCTGATCGTGTGCCGCGTGTTGCCCGAGGCGCGGCTCGCGCTGCTCAACGATCAACTGAGCGAACGCGCCGCGGACGGCCGGCTCATCAGCGAGCGGCAACTCACGAGCGCCGACGAACTGGCCGCGTGTCTGCGCGATCGGTTCGGCCTCGATACCGGCGAGATCGACATCGCCGAGATATTCGAACGCGTGCGCACGCCGGCAACAACCACGTAGGAGAAAACGGTCATGGTCGCGCGCCTCGTCTTCCAAACGGTGGTCTGGCTGGCGGGCATGGGCGCGCTGCTGTTCGGCGCGGCGGGCACCTTTGCATGGCCGGCCGCGTGGTGGTACGTGATCGAGTTGGGCGTGCTGAGTCTGTGGATCGGCTTGTGGCTGGCGCGTCACGATCCCGGCTTGCTAGCCGAGCGTCTGTCGCCGTTCGTGCAGAAGCAGCAAAGCCGCTGGGACCGCATGTTCATGGTGGGCGTCTGCGTGGCGTGGTGCGGCTGGCTGGTCCTGATGGCGTTCGACGCGATGCGCTTTCATTGGACCGCGCCGCTGCCGGTCGTGCTGGTCAGCTTGGGCTCGCTCTGCGTGTTCCTCTGTCTCTTCATGTGCCGCTTCGTGTTTGAGGCCAACAGCTATGCCGCGCCGGTCGTGAAGATCCAGACGAGCCGCGGGCATAAGGTGATCGACACCGGCCCCTACGCGCATGTGCGCCACCCCATGTATGCCGCCGCGCTGCTGATGTTCATCGGCACCCCCTTGTTGCTCGGGTCGTGGTGGGGACTCGCCTTCGCGCCGTTCATGGTGATCGGCATCGGCTGGCGCGCGGTGCGCGAAGAGCGCGTGCTGGCCGCGCAACTCGACGGTTATACGGACTACATGGCGCGCGTGCGTTATCGGTTCGTGCCGTTCGTCTGGTAGGCGCATTCCAGGCACCATCGGCGCTTACGCGGCGGCGCGTCGCGCACCAACCTGTCTAGACAAAACAATTGGCGCCGGCCTATTCGGCCGCGCGCGCCCCCCGCCTTTCACACTTGAAAACTCCCCGCCAAGCCGCGCCAAACGGCATCGTCTAGGGGCTTACCCGATGATCCCGCCAATTTCCCGCAATTCTTCTTGCAGCGGCTTTTTGACTCATGCAGACTTGTCTATACAAATTAAGCAGCGATTAAACACTCGGTTCGACGGTTTCCTCAATCAAAGGAGTTTCGACGTGAAAGTGAAGCGCACGACGGCAGCAAAGGCATGGATCGGCGCCGTGATCGGCGCCGCGGCGATTTTCGCGGCACCGGCGCAGGCCAAAGACTGGAAGACGGTAACGATCGCGCTCGAAGGCGGCTACGCACCGTGGAATCTGACCTTGCCGGGCGGCAAGCTGGGCGGCTTCGAACCTGAACTCGTCGCGAACCTGTGCGAGCGCATCAAGCTGCAATGCAACCTCGTGGCGCAAGATTGGGACGGCATGATTCCCGGTCTGCAGGCAGGCAAATTCGATGTCCTGATGGATGCGATCTCGATCACGCCGGAGCGGGAAAAGATCATCGCCTTCTCGAAGCCGTACGCCGCCACGCCTGCTACGTTCGCCGTGGCCGATGCGAAGATTCTGCCGAAGGCCGCGCCGGGCGCGGGCGTCGTCAAGCTGTCGGGTGACCCGAAGGCCGACCAGCCGACTGTCGACGCTTTGCGCAAGCAGTTGAAGGGTAAGACCATCGGCATTCAGTCGGGCACGGTCTACACCAAGTTCATCAATGACGGCTTCAAGGACGTCGCCACGATCCGCGTCTACAAGACGTCGCCCGAGCGCGATCTGGATCTGGCCAACGGCCGCATCGACGCCTCGTTCGACGACGTGACCTACTACGCGGCCAACATCGACAAGAAAGAAACCGCGTCGATCGTGATGGCCGGCCCGAAGATCGGCGGCCCGATCTGGGGCCCGGGTGAAGGTCTGGCGTTCCGCAAGCAGGACGCCGATCTGAAAGCGAAGTTCGACACGGCGATCAGCGCGGCGCTCGCCGACGGCACCGTCAAGAAGCTTTCCAACAAGTGGTTCAAGACCGACGTCACGCCTTGATCGAGCGGGCGCCCGCGAACGTCGAGGCGGCGCGGTGCTGGCGGTGAGCCTGCGCCAGTCGCCGGCGGCGCGCTCGCTTGCCATGTCGCCGCTTTGCGCGAGGCGAAACCCGCGGGCGGCTCGCGCGTTTTCCCGGGCGCGTTCAGAGAGTACGGCGCGCGTGACCGCATTGCGCGTGCCGAGCGGTTGGATCCGCCGTAACGGATGAGAGGTAGAGAATGGCTCTGATACAGATGCTCGGCTTCGGGCCGGAAGGCTGGGGCGGCGTGTTGCTGCTCGCGGCGTTGATGACGGTCGCGCTCACCCTGGCGGCGCTCGCGGTCGGCGCCGTGTTCGGCGCGCTGGTGGCGGCGGCCAAGCTGTCGCATTTGCGCACCTTGCGCGTGGTCGGCGATATCTACACCACCGTGTTTCGCGGCGTGCCCGAACTGCTCGTCATCTATCTGTTCTATTTCGGCGGCTCGACGCTCGTCACCACTGTCGGCCAGTGGTTCGGCGCGGAAGGTTTTGTCGGCGTGCCGCCGTTCGTGATCGGCGCGCTTGCCGTGGGCATGATTTCAGGCGCCTATCAGGCCGAGGTGTATCGCTCGGCGGTGCTGGCGGTGTCGCGCGGCGAACTCGAAGCCGCGCGCTCGATCGGCATGCCCACGCTCACCATGGCGCGCCGCATCCTGATTCCTCAAGTGCTGCGTTTCGCGTTGCCCGGCATCGGCAACGTGTGGCAGTTGAGCCTGAAGGACTCGGCGCTGATCTCCGTGACGGGGCTCGCCGAATTGCTGCGCACGAGCCAGGTGGCGGCAGGGTCCACGCATCAGTACTTCACGTTCTTCGTGGTGGGCGGCGCGCTTTATCTGCTCATGACCAGCATCTCGAACCGCGTCTTCAATCGCGCCGAAGCGCGCGTGGGCCGGTCCTTCAAGCGCAACTTCGCGCGTAACTGACGAGGGCGGCCATCATGCATTTCGACTTCGACTTTCTGTTCGACACGCTCAAGCAACTGCTCGGGGCCGTGCCGACCACGCTTGGTCTGTTCTTCTGCTCGCTGATTCTCGGCGGCCTGCTCTCGCTCGTGATCGTCACGATGCGCGTGTCGCCGCACTGGCTGCCGAATCGCTTCGCGCGCGCTTATATCCTCGTGTTCCGCGGCTCGCCGCTGCTGATCCAGATGTTCCTCGTGTACTACGGCATGGGCCAGTTCGGCGTGATACGCGAGAGCTTCCTGTGGCCGGTGCTGCGCGAACCCTACATGTGCGCGGTGTTGTCGCTCGCGCTATGCACGGCCGGCTATACCGCCGAGATCATTCGCGGCGGGTTGATGGCCGTGCCGGTCGGTCAGATCGAGGCCGGCTACTCGATCGGCCTGTCGGGCTTCGCGCTGCTGCGCCGCGTGATCGGCCCGATCGCATTGCGCCAGTGCCTGCCGGCGTATTCGACCGAAGCCGTGCTGCTCGTCAAATCGACCGCGCTCGCGAGTCTCGTCACCGTGTGGGAAGTGACCGGCGTCGCGCAGCAGATCATTCAGCAAACCTATCGCACGACGGAAGTCTTCATCTGCGCCGCGCTGATCTATCTGTTCCTGAATTTTGTCATCGTGCGCCTGCTTGGCTTGCTCGAAACGCGCCTGTCGCGCCACCTGCGCGCGGCGCGCCCGCAGCCCGCGGCGAGCCGCGCGGTTTCGGGCAGCACCGAAGCGCGTCGCGCCGCGCCCTGAACGGCCGCCCATCCTGGATGAATCTGGAGAATCCCATGAACGCTACGGCACCCGTTGCACTGTCGGTCAAGAACATTCACAAGTCGTTCGGCGATCATCACGTGCTCAAGGGCATTTCGCTCGACGCCCACCAGGGCGATGTGATCTCGATTCTCGGCGCGAGCGGCTCGGGCAAGAGCACGTTCCTGCGCTGCCTGAATCTGCTCGAGACGCCCGACGACGGCTCGGTCGCGCTGGCCGGCGAAGAACTGAAAATGAAGCGCCGCAGCGACGGCAAGCTGCAGCCGAGCGACCGCCGCCAGGTGGACCGGGTGCGCTCGCAACTCGGCATGGTGTTCCAGAACTTCAATCTCTGGTCGCATATGACGGTGCTGGAGAATCTGATCGAAGGGCCGATGCGCGTGCAAAAGCGCAGCCGCGCCGAGTCGGTCGAAGAGGCCGAGGCGCTGCTGGCGAAAGTCGGCCTCGCGGAAAAGCGCGGCCACTATCCCGCGCATCTGTCGGGCGGACAGCAGCAACGCGTGGCGATTGCGCGCGCGTTGGCGATGCATCCGAAAGTCATGCTGTTCGACGAGCCGACTTCGGCGCTCGATCCCGAACTGGTGGGCGAAGTGCTGCGCGTGATGCGCTCGCTGGCCGAAGAAGGCCGCACCATGCTGGTCGTCACGCACGAAATGGGTTTCGCGCGCCACGTGTCCAATCGCGTGATGTTTCTGCATCAGGGGCAAGTGGAAGCCGACGGCACGCCCGACGAAGTGTTCGTCGAATGCAAGTCGGATCGCTTCCGGCAATTCGTGTCGAGCCATCAGGACCGCACCACCAACTGATCAGCATCACCAGGCAATCTACCGAGCAGAGCACTGACATGGCCGTGATCCGTTCCAATCGTCCTCTCGACTGGGCTCAGGTGGCAGCGGTTGCCGCCGGCGAGCCCCTCGAACTTTCCGCCGACGCCCGCGCGCGCATCGCGGCGGCGCGCGTGCTCGTCGAACAGATCGTCGAGCGCGGGATACGCGCGTATGGCGTGAACACCGGCGTCGGCGCGCTGTGCGACGTCATCGTCTCGCCGGGTGAACAGCGCACGTTGTCGCGCAACATCCTGATGAGCCACGCGGTCGGCGTCGGCGCGCCGCTCGGTGTCGCCGAAACGCGCGCGATCATGGCCGCGGCCGTCAATAACTTCGCGCATGGTCATTCGGGTATTCGTCTCGAAGTCGCGGACCAACTGGTGGCGCTGCTCAACGCGGATTGCCTGCCCGAAGTGCCGGCGTTCGGCTCGGTCGGTTATCTGAGCCACATGGCGCATATCGCGCTCGTCTGCATCGGCGAGGGCTACGTGCGCTTTCGCGGCGAACGGCTCAAAGGACGCGACGCGCTGCAGCGCATCGGGCTCGAACCGCTCGTGCTCGAAGCCAAGGAGGGCTTGAGCATGGTCAACGGCACGCCGTGCGTCACCGGCCTCGCCGCGTTGGCGCTCGCGCGTGCCGAACGCCTGCTCGACTGGACCGATATGGTCGCCTCGATGAGCTTCGAGAATCTGCGCGGTCAGCTCGCGGCTTTCGATGAAGCATCGCTTGCCTTGCGCATCTCGCCGGGGCTGAACAAGGTCGGCGAGCGGATGCGCGCCGCGTTGGCCGACAGCGGCATTCTGGCCGCGGTGGTCGGCCATCGCACGCAGGATCCGCTGAGCATGCGGACCATTCCGCACGTGCACGGCGCCGCGCGCGATGTGCTCGCCGCGACCGCCGAGGTGGTCGATCGGGAACTCGCGTCGATTACCGATAACCCGATCGTCGCCGGTACGCCGGAGGACCCGCGCGTGTATTCGCAGGCGCACGCGGTAGGCGCCTCGATCGCGCTGGCGATGGACAGTCTCGCCACCGCGATCGCGCAGGTCGCCGCGATGGCCGAGCGGCGCCTGGACCGCCTCGTCAATCCGCTGGTCAGCGGCCTGCCGGCGTTTCTCGCCGAACCGGGCGGCACCTGCTCCGGTTTCATGATCGCGCAGTACACCGCAGCGTCGCTGGTCGCGCAGAACCGGCGTCTCGCGCTGCCCGCGAGTCTCGACGGCGGCATCACCTCGGGTTTGCAGGAAGACCACCTGTGCCATGCCACGCCCGCCGCGTTGAAGGCGCTGGAGATTATCGACAACGGCGGGCGCATCGTCGCGATCGAATTGCTGGCGGCGACGCAAGCCTACGACCTGCAAAGCATCGACGCGCCGCGCGCGCCGCACACCGAAGCGCTCTGGCAGCGCGTGCGCCGCGTCGTGCCGGCGTACCGCGACGACCGGCCGCTCGCGGACGACATGAGCATCGCCTTTCGCATGATCGCCGACGAGGCGCCGCCGCCGTTGCCGAACCCTGGTAACATTGGCCCGCGACCCGTCACGTCCGCCGGCGGCGCGGCGTTGACGCCACCGGCCACGCTCACCCGTCTGGCGGCCGCGGGCCACGTGCGCGCGGCCGCGAGCGGCGCCGTCAACGACGGGCAGGCCGCCGCACACATGGCATGATGGAACAGCGCCGGTGAGCAGGCTTACCCGCCGGCAAGCCGGCCGAGGTGTACCAGTCAGGTACAACCCGCGTACCACCCACGAGGTCGGAGTGAACACAACTACAAACGCGAGAAGCGCAGAGACGCAGGACTGCCCTGATAGCAAACCGGCGACACCCGCGAAGGCGATGCCCGCCTATGAGCAGATCAAACGCTATGTGATCAGGCGCATCAGCGAAGGGGACTGGAAGCCCGGCGGCCTGATTCCGTCCGAAGCGGAACTGGTCAAGGAATTTGGCGTCGCGCGCATGACGGTGTCGCGCGCGCTGCGCGAATTGACCACCGAGCGCGTGCTTACGCGCGTGCAAGGCTCGGGCACGTTCGTCGCGCCGCAGCGCTACGAATCGACCGTGCTGGAAATCCGCAATATCGCCGACGAAATCGCCGCGCGCGGCCACCGCCATTTCGCGCGCGTGCTGACGCTCGAACCGAGCGACGACCCGAACGCGCTCGAAGCACTCGGTCTCGCCTGCGGGCCGGCGTTTCACTCGTGCATCGTGCACAGCGAGGAGGGCGAGCCGATTCAGTACGAGGACCGCTACGTCAACCCGAAGGTGTTCCCCGATTACCTGCAACAGGACTTTACGATCGAGACGCCGAATCACTACATGGTGCGGCTCGCGCCGATTCAGCGCGCGGAGTTCCGCATCTATGCGCAGAAGCCCGACGCCCATGTGCGGCGGCATCTGATGATGGATATCGGCGAACCGTGCCTGCAACTCTGGCGTCGCACCTGGGTGGGGGACGACGTGGCGACATCGGTGCAGCTGTGGCATCCGGCGTCGCGTTTTCATCTGGCGGGCAACGTCTAGCGTGGTTCGACACGGAGCGCGTTTTCAACCCTGGCGTTGCGACATATCTGGCGAGAAGCGGCAGCCTAGCCGGTAGCGCGAGCCCGGATGCACGAAACGCGCGAACGTGACCGCCACGCCGCTCGTCCACGTGCGGCGCATCAGCGTGAGACACGGCTCTTCGGCGCGGATTTCGAGCAGTTCGGCTTCGGCGCGCGTGGGCAAGCCCGCGTCGACCACGTGCTCGACGTCGTGCGCCGGCACGATCTCGAACAGATATTCCGACGGTCTGGTCGCTGAAAAATCCTGCAGCAGAAAATCCGGCGCGATCGCCGGATTCACATAGCGATCCTCCAGTTGCACCGGCAAGCCGTTCTCCCGATGCACGCAGATCACATGAAACACCGAAGCACCCGGCGCAAGCCCTAACGCGTTCGACACCATCACGGAGGCCGTTTCGCGCTGCAACAGGACGGTGTCGTAGCGATATTCGTGGCCGCGCGAGCGGATCTCGTCGCCGATATGGGCGATCATCAGCAGCGTGGATTGCGGCTTGCTCTGCGCGACGAAGGTGCCCACGCCCGAGACGCGCGTGACGAGCCCCTCTTCGGCGAGCTCGCGCAGCGCGCGATTGACCGTCATGCGCGAGACGCCGAGCGTCGCGACCAGATCGAGTTCGGACGGCAGACGGTCGCCCGCCTGGCGTTCACCCGATTCGATGATGTGCCGGATGTGGCTCTTCACCTGTTCGTAGCGCGCGGCCGGTGCATCGGCTGCGGCGCGCGCGGCTTTCATCGCCGCGGCGGACGGCGGCTTGTCGTGAGCCCGGCTGCGAACGCTGGAAGACATCGGCTGGGCCTTTGACTCAGTGCGCGCGTGAAACGGGCGGAAACCGGCGCGCGCTCATAGCGGTTGCGCGTCGTCGGGGCCGCGCGTCCAGAATGCGTTGCGGTCGAAGTAGTTTTGCAGGAACTGCCGCAACCGCGGCTGGCCGGCATCGTGAAACACATCGCGCGGGTTGCCCTGCACGGCGATCCGGCCCTGGTCGATGAACATGACCTTGTCCGCGACCTGCGCCGCGAAACCCATTTCGTGCGTGACCACGGCCATCGTCATGCCGTCGCGCGCGAGCTGCTTCATCACTTGCAGCACTTCGCCCACCAGTTCGGGGTCGAGCGCGGAGGTCGGCTCGTCGAACAGCATGATGTGCGGCTCCATGGCGAGCGCGCGCGCAATCGCCACGCGCTGCTGCTGGCCGCCCGAGAGCTTGGCCGGATACGCGTCGCCCTTGTGCGCGAGCCCGACCGTGTCGAGCATCGCATTGGCGCGGCGGCGCGCCTCGTCGCGCGACAGATGCCGCACGCGCAGCAGCGATTCCATCACGTTGCCGAGCGCGGTCATGTGCGGCCACAGATTGAACTGCTGAAACACCATGCCGACGTTGCGGCGCACGCGGTTGATCTCGCTTTGCGAGGCGCGCACGCGTTTGCCGTTGCGCTCGCTGTAGCCGAGCAGTTCGCCTTCGATGCGCACGTCGCCCTGATCGTAGGTCTCGAGTGCGGCGAGGCAGCGCAGCAGCGTGCTTTTGCCCGAACCGGACGGGCCGATGATGCAGACCACCTCCGAGCGCGCGATCTCGAGATCGACGCCGCGCAGCACTTCGACTTCGCCGAAGCGTTTGCGCAGGTCGCGCACTTCGATCAACGGCGCGCCGGGCGATGCTTTGACGTGGGCAGTGGACGCGGAGGAGGGCATGTCGGCGATGGCGTTCATAAGAGGGTCTCCGTTTTCGTTCATGCCATGAAGCGTGCGATGCGGGTTTCAGCCCACATGCCCGCGCGCGAAGTCAGTTCGACCAGCGCGAGATAGCACACGCACAGCACGAGCAGCGTTTCGACGAAGGCGAAGGTCGCCGAACCGATGCCGGTCAGCACGAACGTGAGCTCGGGCACGGTGACGATGGACAGCACGGCCGTTTCCTTGCTCAGCACGATGATCAGATTGGTGAGCGCGGGCACGATCAGCACGAGCATTTGCGGCACCTGAATCCGCATCACCGCCTGCCAGCGCGTGAGACCGAGACACGACGCCGCTTCGAGATGACCCGGTGGCACCGATTGAAAACCGGAGCGGAAGGCTTCGGCAAAATAGGCGCTGCCGTACAGGCCGAGTCCGAGCACACCCGCGGTCATCGGTTCGAGCGTGAGGCCGAAGGACGGTCCGCCGTAATAAAGCAAAAAGAGTTGCACGAGAAACGGCGTGCCGCGAAACAGTTCGATATAGACGCGCAGCGCGCCGCGCACCCAGCGGCCGCAAAACAGTTGCAGCACGGCAATCAGAAAGCCGATCAGGATGCCGATCGCGACCCCCGCAGCCCATGTGCCGAGCGTCGTGGCGAGGCCCGCGGCGATCGGCTGCAGGTGGTGCGTAATGACGGTGGGATCGAGCTTTTGCATGGATGGATTCGATGTCGGACGCAGAGCCGCTCAAGCGTGCTGCAAGCGGTGTTCGGCGGCGTGCGCGACGAGCGTGAGCGCACCGCAGATCACGAAGTAAATCAGCCCGGCGGCAAGATACGCTTCCAGCGGCCGATAGGTGCTGGCGGCGATGTTCTGCGCGGTGCGCGTCAACTCGGCCACGCCCACCACCGAGATCAGCGACGAAGCCTTGATGAGCAGCACCATTTCATTGACGAGCGACGGCAGCGTCAGACGGAACGCTTGCGGCACGAGAATGCGCCGCAGCATGTCGAACGGCGAGAGGCCGAGCATGCGCGCGGCTTCGAGATGGCCCGGCGGAATGCTGAGAAAACCGCCGCGCAGGATCTCGGCGATATAGGACGCGGAACACAGCGAGACGGCGCTGACCGCCGCCACCACCGGCGACACGTTGATGCCCGCGAACGGCAGCAGGTAGTACACCAGCAGCAATTGCACCAGCATCGGCACGCCGCGAAAGAAGAACACGTACGCGCCGCCGAACATGCGCGCCGCGCGGTTCGGCGAGAGCCGCGCCGCGCACACGCCGATCGCGACGAAGAAGCCGATCAGCAAACCTGTCAGCGAAATGCCGATAGTGGCGAGCGCCGCATGCAGCAGCAGCGGCAAGCCCTGAAGGAAGACGGTCGTGCTGAACATAAGCGTCGCTCGCTAGAACGGGAAGCGCGATGCGGCCCGGAGCGCGGTCCGCATCGCTTGCGTCACGACACGTGCATCGAAATCAGCGTGTCGGCCTGACAAAGCGTGAGGCGATCAATAGTTCGGCGCGGGCATGGTGGTGGGCGCGTCCATGGCGACACCGAACCATTTCTTCTGCAACGCGGCGAGGCGTCCGTCGTTGTGCATTTTCACGAGCGCGGCGTTGAACGCATCGGCGAGCGGCTTGCTGTCCGCATCTTTACGCAGACAGTAGGCGAAGTAAACCTTGGCGCCGAACGGCGGCTGCACCACGGCGAACGTTTCCGGGCGCTGCTTGGCCACATACGCAATGTTGGTCATGGAGTTCGCCACCGCCACGATCCGGCCTGCGGCGAGGTCGGCGTAAGCCTGATTGTTGTCGACGTATTCGCGGATTTCAGGCGGCTTCGGCAACGTCGCGACGTAGGCCTTCAGCTGGTCGAGTTGCGCCGAGCCTTTGCCCGCGCCGACCGTCTTGCCCGCGATATCCGACGATTGCTTGAGAGACGAATCGTTCGCGCGTTTGAGCAGCGCATCGGTAGCGTCCGCGATCGGCAGCGTGTACGTGTAGCGCTCCATGCGCGCCTTGGTGACGGTCAGCGGGCCGCCCACCATGTCGAACTTGCCCGCTTCCAGACCCGGCAGCACGCTTGGCCACGGCAAGTCGATAAAGCGCACCTTCACGCCCATTTCCTTGCCGATCTCGGCGAACAGATCCTTGTTGAAGCCCGCTTGCTGACCGTTTTCGAGGAAGTCGAAGGGCGCGAACTGCATCTCGGTGCCGACCACCAGTTCGCCGGCTTTTTTCACTTTGGCGAGCTGGTCTTCCGCGTGGGCGGTGACGCTTGCCGCGCACAACGCCAGCATGACCAAACGACACTTCCAGCCTGCAAGGATGCTCATGGGATTCTCCGGTTGGCAAAGCGGTGTCGCGCGAAGGTGGGCACGAAAACGGGTTCGGCGCGAGCCATGCGAGGCAGTATATACCGCAGTTTTGGCGCGAAATAAATAAACACGCGAGTAGAGAAAAGCCCTTACATGAGGCGGCGCGAAGCAACTTGCAGGTGCGCTTTTGGCGGTATATACAACTGCAATGCGCGAGGCGGAATGGCGTCTTTTCACAGAGCATTCATGCGCCTTCGTGTGCCTCTTTCATCAGTCGATACAGCCGGCCCTTCAGGAGCAGCGCGATGCCCGTGACCCGCATTCCGATCATCGATCTAGCCGGCGTTCGCGCGGGCGACCCGCAGGCTTTACAGCGCGTGGCGCGGGAAATCCGTGAAGCGTGCACGACGATCGGCTTCTTCTACATCGTCAATCATGGCGTGCCGCAAGCCTCGATCGATGCCGCGGCGCAGGCGGCGCGCCGCTTCTTCGCGTTTCCGGTGGAGACCAAGCGGCGCGCGGCGGTCAATCAACGGCATCGCGGCTTCAATGCGCTCGGCGACGCGACCATGTATCAGGCCAAACGGCCCGACTACAAGGAGTTCTTCAGCATCGGCCTCGAATTGCCGGAGGACGATCCGGACGTGCTGGCCGGTCAGGCGCTGCGCGGACCGAATAACTGGCCGGACTTCATGCCGGAGTTGCGCCCCGCGCTGTACGGCTACTATGAAGCGGTCGCGGCGTGCGGCGCCGATCTGCTGCGCGCGGTGGCGGTGAGCCTCGGCGTCGACGAACAGTTTTTCGCGCCGCGCTATACCAAACGGATGCAGCGCACCCAGATGGTCTACTATCCGCCGCAGCCGCCCCAATCGGACGACGATCAGTTCGGCGTCGCGCCGCATACCGACTACGGCTGCATCACCCTGTTATGGCAGGATCAGGTGGGCGGCCTGCAGGTGCGCGAAATCGCCAACGATACGTGGGTGGACGCACCGCCCGTCGACGGCAGCTTCGTGGTCAACGTGGGCGATCTGCTCGCACGGTGGACCAACGACCGCTTCCGTTCCACGCTGCACCGCGTGATCAATGCGTCGGGTCGCGAGCGCTATTCGATCGCGACGTTTTATGATCCGACTTACGGCGCGCTGGTCGATCCGCGCGATCTCGGCACGAACGAAGCCGAACTTAAGTATCAGCCGGTTGCCGCGGGCGACTATATTCTCGGGCGTATCAACGACTCGATGGGCTACCGGAAGAAACGCGCCGCTGAAGGCGCGCAAGGAACCGCTGCATGACAGAGAACAGCATGGCGCATCACGCAGCGCCGCTTTCCGCGACGCTCGAGGCGCTGCGCGCCGCGCTCGGTGAAGACGGCGTCCGCGTGGGCGAGCAGATTGGCGAACGCGCGCTGACCGACTGGACGCGCCACGATCCCACGCGACCCGCGGCATTGCTGTTGCCGCGCACCACGGAGCAGGTCTCGCGCGCGCTTGCGATTTGTCATGCGGCGCATCAGCCGGTGGTGCCGCAAGGCGGTATGACCGGCCTCGCGGGCGGCGCGATTGCGCGCGCCGCGGATCTGGCCTTGTCGCTCGAACGGATGGAGGGCGTCGAGGAAGTGGATGCCGCTTCCGCCACGCTGACCGTGCGCGCCGGCACGACCTTGCAGGCGGCGCAGGAAGCCGCGGCCGAAGCCGGCTTCGAACTCGCGCTCGATCTGGGCGCGCGCGGGTCCTGCCAGATCGGCGGCAATCTCGCGACCAATGCGGGCGGCAACCGGGTGATCCAGTCGGGCACCGCGCGCGACCAGGTGCTCGGTCTCGAAGTGGTGCTGGCCAACGGCGACGTGCTGACCTCGCTCGGCAAGATGGTCAAGAACAACACCGGCTATGACCTCAAACACTGGTTCATCGGCTCGGAGGGCACGCTCGGCGTGATCACGCGCGCCGTGCTGCGCTTGCACCCGCCGCGCGCCGCGCGCCATACCGCGCTGGTCGCGCTCGACGGCTACGATGCCGCCGTGAATCTGCTGCGCCGCTTGTCCACGCGGTTTGGCAACGATATCGGCGCGTTCGAAATCATGTGGCCGGACTTCTACGACTTCGGCGTGAAGCTGACCGGCACGCGTTCGCCATTCGCCGACGCGCACCCGCTCTATGCATTGATCGAACACGCGAGCTTCGATGCGGGCGACGGCGGCGAACGGTTTTCCGCCGCGTTGAGCGAAGCGCTCGAAGCAGGCGCGATCCGCGACGCCGTGATCGCGCAGTCGGTGGCCGACGTGCGCGCGTTATGGGCGATTCGCGAATGCACCGCGGAGTTTCCGGTGCGGCTCGACGCGATCAACTTCGACGTGAGCTTGCCGATCGGCGAGATCGGCGTTTTCGTCGACCGTTGCCGCGCGGCGCTCGATCAGCGCTGGCCGGGCAACGCGTCGTATTTCTTCGGGCATATCGGCGATTCGAATCTGCATGTCACGGTGGACGGCCATTCGATCCCCGGCGTCGATCATCACGCGGTGTACGCGTTCGTCTACGACATGCTGGGGCCGCTGCACGGTTCGGTGTCGGCGGAACACGGCATTGGTTTGCTCAAGCGCGAGTTCCTGCCTATCTCGCGCTCGCCGGCGGAGTTGGCGGCAATGGTCGCGATCAAGCATGCGTTGGACCCGCACGGCATTCTGAATCCGGGCAAGTTGTTCTGAACGGAGTGCGCCGTCGCCCGCGGGCGACCGCGCACTCGCTGCGCAGTTTCAATGAGCGGCGACGGAATCCAGACCCGTGGATTTGACCGCGGCTTGTGCACCGGGCGAGGCGAGGTAGTCGAGCAGCGCTTTCGCCTCCTGCGGATGCTGCGCGCCCACCGGAATGCCCGCGGCGTAGCGCGTGACCGATTGCACCGACTCCGGAATCTTGCCGACGAAGGTGGCGCCCGCCACCGGCAGCAATTCGCTGACCTGCTGGAATCCCACTTCGTAATCGCCATTGGCGACGACGGACGCGACCGGGATCTTCGGCACCATCTTCGCCTTGCTCTTCACCTGATCTTCGATGCCGAGCCGCTTGAAGAGCTCGCGCTCGATATAGACTCCGCTCGCGCTGTCCGAGTAAGCGATGGATCTGGCGCGCAGCAACGCCTCTTTCAGCGCCCCGACCGAGCTGATGTCCGGCTTCGGCGCGCCGTCGCGCACGGCCATGCCGATGCGCGAATCCGCGAGCTCGACCCGCGAGCCGGGAATCACCTTGCCTTGCTTGATGAGATCGTCGAGTGCATAGCCGACCATGATGACCACGTCCGCCCGTTCGCCGCGTTCGAGTCGGTTCGGAATGGCTTCCGGTGATTTGCCCATCGACGGGCCGAGGATGGTGTCGAGCGTATTGCCCGTCGACGCCGTGAACCCGGGGCCGAGGAGTTTGTATGCGGCAGTGAATCCGCCCGAACTCATCACGTGAAGCTCCGCCGCCTGCACATTCGCGGCGGCAACCGTGCTGCCCAGCAACGCGGCAGTCAACATGGACATACAGAAGGTTTTGATTGGCATAGGGGTGACGGTCTAAAAGTGCATGAAAGCGCTGCAGCTTGGAGACCATACCCGAACGGGCGCCAAAGGAAAACCGGCAGAATGTTGCTGAAAGCCTGCGTGCGGGCGAACGAAGGGGGCGCACGCGCAAGGTCCGCGCACCCGCCGGATAGCCCGGGCGCTCTTCGTCAATGCGCGTCCAGATACTTCGCGATCACCGGATAGACATCCACGGCGGCATTCTTGCCGAAGATACAGTCGATATGTCCATAGCCGGGAATGATGTGCCGCTCGTAAGGCTGTTCGGGGAACTGCCGGGTCAGCATCTCGTACGTGAGCAGCGTGCTCTTCGGCAGATAGGTTTCGTTTCTTTCGCCATGAATGAATCCGATCGGCCGGCGCATGCCTTCCAGCCCCTTCATGCCGTCCGCGCCTGTCAGATAGACATCCTTGCCGGCGGCATCGACCACTTTGCCGGCGCGCACCATCGCTGCAAGGTGCTTGAACACCTCGACGTCGTGTACGCCGAGCAGCTCCTGCAGATTCGCGTGAAGTGTCTCGTTCAGCTTTTCATGTTCGTAGAGCAGGCCGTACAGGAAGGTCGCGCGGTGGCAGATCGGATTGCCGCACCCTTCGTCGTGATCGAGCGGATAGAACTTGAGCGCTTCATCCAGCAGGTTATGAGGCCAGGACTTGTGTTCCGTGTACGCGGTCAGGTCGAGCACGCCGAGATGTTTCATGATGTCGGGAATATGCAGGCCGGCCTTGAGTTTCTGTAGCGTGCCCGGCACCGGATGCGTCGACACCTGCGAGATGACCGCCGAACGCACACCTTCGAGTCCCTGCAGCAGCGACATGCTCAACGCCAGGCCGCCCAGGCAGTGACCCAGTGCCTGAATTTCCGGCACACCGGTCAACTCGCGGATCTTGGCGACCGCGGCCGGAATGTCCTCGCGCGCCACCTTGTCGACGTTGGTCGGCACGAGCACGCTCGGCATTTCGATACTGACGCGCAGATCGACGAGCCACACGTCGTAGCCTGATGCGCAAAGATATTCGACCATGTTGGTCGCGATCAGGTCGGTGGAGTAGATGCGGCTCGATACGCCGGAGCCGTGAATCAGCAACACCGGGCGCGCCGCTTTGTTCGCGGGATCGTGGTAGCGCGTGAGCCTCAGCTTCGTTCCATCGGGCGTATCGAAGAAGACGACTTGCGGTGCCGGCGCGCGCAATGCACGCTTCAGACGCGGCTCGGCGTTCGGGTTGAAGTACTGCAAGGGCGCGGCCACGCCGCCGTACTCGGTAAACAGCACACCCGCGAAGAACTTGCCGAACTTCAGCGTCCATTCGAGGCGGGTCTTCAGATCGGGCGCGTGGGTGACTTCGAGCGTGCGCTGCTGCTTGAGGAAATTCTCGGGCGTGATGATCAGCGTCGCCTTGCCGAGCAGCGGTGCGTCCGCTTGCGCGGATTCGCGAATCTCAGCATAGAGCGTGTTGGTTTGCTCCCACAAGTTGATCGGCGAGCTGCGCGTAATGATCTTCTGTCCGCTCAGGTAGTAGGTCTTGCCTTCGGTGGAGTTGAGCGTCATGCGGTAATTCATGTTGCGCTCGTCCACGTCGGACGCGTCGACCACGAACAGATTGAAGGTGCCGTTGGTGATCGTCATCGGCTGCGCGGAGAGCGCGGGGCAGGTCAGCGTGCCGGCGGTGCGCGCCAGATGCTGCGGATTGCTGAGCATGTCGGCGAGATCTTCCGATTCGACGGTCAGCGTGAATTCGATCGGACTCGTCGCGGCTTCGCCCGCCACGACCGGCGTGTAGGTGCCGATCATCGTTTCGGTGAACTGCAGGCCGATCTTCTGCGGCGAGGACGGCGTCAAGGACGAGGACGCGAGTTCGGGTGTCGGCGCAGGCGGCAGGCTCGGCGTGGCGGCCGCGCCATCCGCTGTGGCGGTCACGGGGTGCGTGGCGAGCAGCAGTTCGCAATTGCGTTCGGCCAGCGCGGAAATGGTGAGAAGCGGATTGACGCCGAGCGACATCGGCATGACGGCGCCGTCCATCACGTACAGGCCGTCGTGCACCGCATTGCCCGTGGCGCCGCTGAACACGCGGCCCATATGGTCCACCACGCCGCGCTCCGCGTCTTCGCCCATGCCGCAGCCGCCGAGCGGATGCACGGTAACGGTGCGGTTGCCGACAATATCGGTGGAGATGGGGTTGCGCAGGTATTTGCCGCCGAGCGGCACGGTCGCCTGCTTGAGCGCTTGCTCGACCGCCTGAAAGATCGGCTGCTTGCCCGCGTTTTCCCACACGATGCGCGGCTCGCCTTTGCCGTCCACCTCGATCTGGCCGTTTTCGTCGTCATGCGCCATCACGAGGTAGCTTTGCGTGTGATTGAGCGCGCCGTGATACGGGCCGCGCAGAAAGCTCTCGGACGCGCGGGCGTCGTAGGCGAGTTGTTGCTCGAGCGAGCGCGGCGCGACATCCACGCCTTCGAGCGGCGCGGCGGCGCCGAGCAGGCCGACGAGCGCCGCGCCCACCGGTCCGGCGAGCGAGCCTTCTTCGATCACGTAGCCGTCCTTGACGTTCTCCGTATTGCGATGATCGATGAGGCCGGTAATGGTCGGCCCGACCGGCGGGATCTCGCCTTTCTCGTGCGCGCCCCAGCCGACGCCGTTGATCACGGGCTCGGTGTTGTACGCGAAGGCGAGCACGTCGCCGTTGCCGGTGAAGTGCTTGCCGAGCATGCCGGACACGCTCAAACCCTGATTGCGCGAGCGCAACAGCAACGCGGTCGAACCGATCGTGCCGGCCGACACGATGACGATATCGGCGCTCACGAACAGGTCGGGCGCGCCGTAGCTTTCGCGACCCAGGCTCACCAGTTGGTAGCCGACGATCCATTTCCGCGTGGCCGCGTCGCGCCGAACCGAATGGACGGCGGTTCCGGTGAAAATCTGCGCGCCGTGCGCCACGGCGTCGGGCAGATAGTTCATGTGGGTTGAATTCTTCGCGTCGTAGTTGCAGCCCGAATTGCAGTCGCCGCAGCCGACGCAAGCCTTCTGGCCGACGCCCGCGGCGTTCACGCGGTCCTCGAAGGTGACGGTGATATCCGGGCGCGTGAAGCGGTCTGCCATGCCGAGCGACTGTGCCGACATTTCCAGTGCCTGCAGTTTCGGCAGCGTCGGGTAATCCTTCGGCACCGGCGACGGTTGCAGCATCGCACGGGCGAGCGCATAGCCTTTGTCGCGGGCCGTCTTGTCGGCGCGCAATGCGGCCGGCCAGCGTTCATCCTCCCACAGGCGCGGGTCGGCTTCGAGCGCGACGTTCGCGTTGATCAGCGAGGTGCCGCCCAGACCGCAGCCGACTACCGCGTTCACATCCTCGTTCACGTGCACTTCGAGCAGGGCGAGCGGCGAGCCGATATGGGCCGCCGCCGTGTTGTACTGCACCTGCGCGGCGCCCTGAAACGGCGTGCGCGGAAATTCGCCCGCCATGAATTCGCGCCCGCGTTCGAGCACGCACACGCGCCGTCCGGCGCGCGCCATGCGGCACGCGGCTATCGCGCCGCCGTAGCCGGAACCTACGACGACCACGTCGTAATGCGATTGAATAGCGGTCACGGCGCTCGATAAGCGGTTCATCACGACCACCTCGTCTGGAAGGGAGTGCGGGGAAAAACGACCAGGACTTCGGAAGCAAGACGGTGTGCGGCGACGGCTTTTTTATCGTAGGCGGTGCGGGCTCACAAAAAAAGGCGCATCGTACGAAGCGCACGGCTTTGGCGGGGCACGTCCGCGACGTGAGAAGACGGTGCGGCTAACCCGCGCTCGCCTCGCGGCACGCTATTACGCGGCTGCTTCATTCATTTCGCTGTCGCTCGATTCCGCGGCGAGCAGGTTCAGCGCGAGCAGAATGGCGGGGCGGTTGTCGATGTCGATCTCGATGCCGAGCTCGTCCGTGAGCCAGCGGCCGATCTTGGTATTGGAAAAATCCTCGGCGCCGGCCGTCTTCTTCATGGTGACGCCGAGTTTGACGGCGCGATAGTGATAAGAGGGCACCCGATGCTGCGCTGCGACTGCCGACAAACCGCCTTTGCCTTCCGAGCACCAGCCGAGGCTGCCGGCCAGCACGATACGCTCGGGTTCGTCGAGGCTTTCGATAAACGCGCGCGCGGAGAGCCGCACGCGCTGTTCGTCCAGGCCGTATTGCAGCAGCACGCTTTCCACCGGGTCCTCCAGCGCTTGAGCATGCAGATCGATTTCCTGCGCCATGCCTTCGTTTTCCATCGATACGTTGCGCTGATGGCCGGCGCTGCGCAGGCAGTCGATCAGATAGCGGCGAAAATACGCGCACAATGCGTAGCCGTTGGACGGCGCGCTGTCGGCGCAGGCGCGGGTTTCGGTGTGGCCGGGCGCGAGGCGCAGGACTTTCGCGTAGATGAACTGGGCGACCAGTTCTTCCTTGTCCTCGCCGAGCGCCTGCAACTCCAGCGGGTGATAGGTCCGCAAGGCCCGCTTGACCAGTTCGACCATCGACACCATTTCGTCGCCGGACAACCGGGTGCGCCGGCGCCACAAATCCGGCAGGATCGCATCGTCGAGATTGCGGACGAACTCGTGGCTCGGAACTGCGCCCATGAAAACCTCCAGAAGGGGTAAGGCAACGAGCGCGGTGAGCCTGAACTGCAGGCGGGGTGTGGACGGTGGAGCTTTGAAGCCGCGCTGGAGAATGTGAATCCAGTATGGTTTCCAGCGGCCGTTTCGCCTATATGGATTAAGTGGTAGCTGATGGGTAAACTGCCGGGTAAACCATCCGGCAAGGTGCATCTCATTCGTCTGAAGAGAAACGGGTTGCACGGGAAGATCGCATCGCACTGCGGCCTCGCAGTTGCATCGCACACGCAGCGCCACGCCGTACCCGATGCGGTTGCAGTCAGGTCCGCGCCGCCCGCGTCGCCGCGCTTTCAGGCGACTCCACCGAATTTGCCGTGCCCGATGCGGTGCATCGATCGGAGCAGGCGCTAAAGCGCTAACTCCAGTCGACGCTGTGCATGGGACTGGAGTAAGCGCTAAAGCGCTAACTCCAGTCGACAAAAAAGGAGACCGCGTAATGCGGGCCGACCCGATCCAGCGTGCCATCGACGAAGATCTGGTGCGCGTGCTGTACGCACAAGACCCGATCGCTTTCTTTTCGCACTGGTTTTCGATCGCGGTGCTGGTGGCGATCTACTGGCCGAAAATACCGTCTCCGCCGCTGTTTATCACGTGCTTCGGGTTTTATGCCGCGGCCAATTGCGGCAGTCTCGCGCTATGGATCTGCAATCGCCGCTATCCCGGTCTCGTCTCGCCGCGCGGCTGGATCTATCTGCATGCGCTGCGCGGCGTGCTGCTGTACAGCGCCCCGGGCATCGCCGTGTGGTTCGCGTTCCAGAGCCCGCAAACCGACTTGCCGCTGCTGCACACAGTCATGCTCGTGACGTTGGCCGCGGGTGTGTTCATGTCGAATGGTTTCGACCTGCTGAATTTTTCGACCGCAATTCCGTTTCTGCTGTTTCCGTCGATCGTCATGCATTTCGGTACCCATACGTTCGACCGCACGATTCTCGCCATCGTCCTCGCGTTTTTCTTCTGCGCGATCAACGTCTATGCGCTGAGTTATCGCAAGCTGTTCCAGCAGGTCGTGCAGGCACGCGTCGACCAGCAATATCTGGCGGAGTCGCTGGCCGCGCAAAAACGCGTGGCCGAAGAAGCGAGCCTCGCCAAAACCCGCTTTTTTGCCGCCGCCAGTCACGACCTGCGCCAACCGCTGCACGCCATCGGCCTGCTCGCGGCCTCGCTCAACGACGCGGCGGCGACGCCCGTGCAACACGCGAAGACCGCGGAGCATATCGTCTACAACGTCGAGGCGCTGAACCAGTTGTTCAATCAGGTGCTCGATCTGGCGAGGCTCGAAAGCGGGGTGACCCAGGTGATCCGGCTGCACTTCCGCCTGTCCGAACTGTTCGAACGGGTCGGCAGCCAGTACCGTCCGCAGGCCGCCGCCAAAGGGCTGGCGCTGCGCATCGCGCCGACCGCGATGGTCGTGCATGACGATCCCGTGCTGCTCGAACGGATACTGAGCAATCTGCTTTCGAACGCGGTGCGTTACACCGAAGAAGGCGCGATCTGGCTGGGCGTTCGCCGCGCGGGGCGGCCCGCGGGCGGCTATATCGAAGTGCGCGACTCGGGGATCGGCATTCCCCCGGAGGAACACGAGCGCATCTTCGAGGAGTTCTATCAGGTCGCCAATCCGCAACGCGATGCGCGCCAGGGTCACGGTCTCGGCTTGCCGACGGTGAAGCGGCTGGTCGAGATGCTCGGCGGCAAGCTGCAACTGCGTTCGGCGCCGGGCCGCGGTTCGGTGTTCCGCTTCCCGGTGGAGGCGGGCGATGCGAGCGGCATCGTCGCGAGCCTGAACGAAGCCGTGGCAGGCGGCCCGTCGGCGCAAGGGCGGCGCGTGCTGTGCATCGACGACGATCCGTCGATTCTCGAAGGCCTCGTCAGTTTGCTGGGCCGCTGGGGGTGCAGCGTGCTCGGTGCGCGCGACGAGGCCGATGCCCTCGCGGCGCTCGAAGGCGGCTTCGTGCCCGATGCCGTGCTGTGCGATTACCAGTTGGCGAATCACCGCACCGGCGCGCAGGCGTTGACGGCGGTGCGCAACGCACGCGCGCGCGCGGGGCACGATAACGTGGTGACGCTGCTCATCACGGGCGACATGGCGTCGGCGGAACTGGCGGCGCTCGCCTTGCAGGGGATTCCGGTGCTCCACAAGCCGGTCACACCGGCGCGCCTGCGTCGCACGCTGGAGATGCTGTGGCAGCAGGCCGAACTGGACAAGGGGCGGGCGACGGCGGCGCTGGAGTTGCGCGGGGATCAAGCGGGAAGAGAAGCAGGCAAAGAAGCGGGCAAAGAAGCGGGCAAAGAAGCAGGCAAAGAAGCAGGCAAAGAAGCGGGCGGTCGGCAAGTGGCGTGATGCGGGCTGCGGAATTTCTGTCGCAACGCGAACGCACGACAGGATCGCACAGCCCGTCCGGGAGCACTCAGCATCGCAGCGCCCCGCGGCAAGGCAAGCCGCAGAACCATATGCGAACAGGCGACGCGGACGCCCCTGTCCCTCACCCCGTGCTACAGGGTTTTCCCGGCTTCCAGCCAGCCGTTGATGACGGCGATCGCCGTCGACCGGTTGTGCACGCCCAGCGCGCGGAAGATCACCGACAGATGCACCTTCACAGTCCCTTCCGCGACGCCCAGTTCGCGCGCGATCATCTTGTTGGTCCAGCCGCGATGCACGAGCCGCATGATGTCCTGCTGACGCGGCGACAGATTTTCCAGCAGATGCTGCTGGTGCGGCTGCAATGACTGAATCTGCGCGAGAGGTTCCGTGAGCGTGGCGGCGCCCTGGCTGGGCGCGCGCGCGCCGGTGGCGGCCGCGCCTTGCAGCGGCGGATCGGCGGCCGCTTCGGCGTGGGCGGGCGCCGGCTGCGCTTCACGGCAGCCCAGCAGGCTGAGGGCTTCCATGGGAACGTAGGCGCCGCCCGAGAGCACCAGTTCGATCGCCTTGAGCATGACGCTCGCGGGCTGACGTTTCGGCACGAAGCCGAGCGCGCCGGCCGCCAGCACCGCGCGCATTTCGTCCGGTGATTCTTCGGCGGAGAGGACCACGAGCGGCAGCGCCGGGTTCGCCTTGAGCAGCACCTCGAGCGACGAAGCGCCGCTCATGCCCGGCATATGCAGATCGACGATGGCGAGATCGTGATCGGCATCGGGACGCGCGAGGGTCGCGAGCGTCTCCCAGTTATCGGCTTCGTCGAACTGGGCGTCGGGATCGAGGCCGCGCAGCATGCCCTTGACGCCTTCGCGGATGAGTTCATGGTCGTCGGCTACAAGAAACTTCATGATGGCTCCGCGAGTCGGGCCCGCCCGATGTGGGCTGCCGCCGTGATAGGGTCTCGTTTTACTTCTAGCCTCGTGAATCGCATCATTGCCGCCCACCCCGCGATCTTATGCCCGACCGGTGGCGCGGCGCACCTTCCGGCTTGCCGCTCGTGTGACTGCCTATTTGTCAAATCGCCGCCGGGTCCAATGCACTGCATGATGTCTAAGGCAGGTCTCCCGCGCATAGGTTCCGGCTTGCATGGAAGACGAGCCGAACGGCCCTTTTTTGAAGCGGTCCATGCAGGATTCCGAAGGTTATGCGCTCCGGATCGAATCACGCCAAAGCAGTCGCTATTTGACTGCAAATAACGTCACATTCATCAGAATCTTGAATGCGAAGCCGAGCGACACCGCCGAGCCTACGCCGAAACACCATAGCGCGATGAACCAGAGCCAGCCCGGCAGCTTGCGAGCCGGCGCGGGCGATGCGCCGTGGTTTGCGCGATGACCCGCGCGATGACTTGCGCCGGCGTTCGTCTGCTCAGTGATAGTGATGTTGGTCGCCATGACGCACCTTGCCACGAAATACCCAATAACCCATCGTCGTATACGCGATGATGATCGGCAGAATGACCGCTGCGCCGACCAGCGTGAACATCTGGCTCGAGCGTGGCGCGGCCGCTTCCCAGAGCGTCATGCTCGACGGAATCGCGTACGGCCACAGGCTCACCAGCAGCCCCGCGTAACCAAGCAGCACCAGCAGCAGCGCGAGTGCGAACGGCGTGTTGTGATGCCGCTCACGCACCGCGCGATGCATGAAGAACGCGCAGACGGCCACGAGGAACGGCACCGGCAGCAAGCGGTAGAAGAGGCCGTCGTGGAACCAGCGTTGCGCGATGTTCGGATCCTGCAGCGGCGTCCAGAGGCTCACCATCGCGATGAAGCCGAGCAGCACGATCGTCAGCGGCCAGACCACGCGGTGCAGGCGGCGTTGCAGATCGCCTTCGGTCTTCGCCACCAGCCAGCAGCAGCCGAGCAGCGCATAGGTGACGACGAGGCCAAGACCGGTGAGCAGGCTGAACGGCGTGAGCCAGCCGAAAGCATCGCCCGCATAGGCGCCGTCGATCACGGGAATGCCTTGCAGGAACGCCCCCAGCGCGATGCCCTGAAAGAACGTCGCGCCCGCCGAACCGCCGATGAACGCCAGATCCCACAGGTGCTTCGTACGATTGGCCTTGGCGCGAATCTCGAACGACACGCCGCGAAAGATCAGGCATACGAGCATGAAGATCAGCGGCAGATAGAGCGCGGACAGCACGGTCGAGTAGACCGCCGGAAACACCGCGAACAACCCCGCGCCTCCGAGCACCAGCCAGGTCTCGTTGCCGTCCCACACCGGCGCGACGGTGTTCATCATCAGGTCGCGCTCCTTCTCATCGGGGAAGAACGGGAAGACGATGCCGATACCCAGATCGAAGCCGTCCAGCACTACATACATGAAAAGGCCCAGCGCGATGATCGCGGCCCACACTACGGTTACGTCCATGTTCTTTCTCTATCGCAAGTGGCGGGTGAAGCAGGGTGGGTTCAGGCGGCGTCGATCATGTGATCGGCGGCGGAGAGCGGGCGGCGCGCGGTCTGATTCGGTGACCGTTGCTCCGGCGCGCCGTGCGGCGTGTGTCCCGGCAAAGCGGGGCCCGTGCGCATCAGCTTGAGCATGTAGTAGATGCCGATGCCGAACACCAGGAAGTACACGATCACGAAGGCCATCAGCGAGATGCCGACCTGCTGCGTGGTCAACGGCGATACGGCCTGCGAGGTGCGCATCACGCCGTACACGACCCACGGCTGACGTCCCGCTTCGGTCGTGACCCAACCGGCCAGCAGCGTGATGAAGCCGGTCGGCCCCATCGCCACCGCCACGCGCTGAAACCACTTCGATTCGAACAGGCGTTCACGGCGGCGCAGCACCCAGGCGGCCACCGACATCAGGATCATCAGCACGCCGAGGCCGGCCATGATGCGAAAACTCCAGAACACCAACGTCGAGTTGGGCCGGTCTTGCGGCGGGAATTCCTTGAGGCCGCGAATCTCGCCGTCCCAGCTATGTGTGAGGATCAGGCTGCCCAGATGCGGAATCGATACGGCGTAGCGGGTAGTTTCCGCCTGCATGTCGGGAATGCCGAACAGGTTCAGCGCGGTGCCGCCTTTTTCGGTGTCCCACAGGCCTTCGATCGCCGCGATCTTGGCCGGCTGATATTCGCGCGTGTTCAGACCATGCTGATCGCCGACGAAAGCCTGGATCGGCGTGAGAATCAGCAGCAGCCAGAGCGCCATCGAGAACATCTTTTTGACGGCCGGATCGCGCCGTCCGCGCAGCAGATGCCACGCACCCACCGCCGCCACCACCAGCGCCGCGACGATGAATGCGGCGAGCGCCATATGCGCAAGCCGGTATGGGAACGACGGATTGAACACGATCTTGAACCAGTCGAGCGGCACGACCCGGCCATTCACGACTTCGAAGCCTTGCGGCGTTTGCATCCAGCTATTGGACGCGAGAATCCAGAAGGTCGAGATCAACGTGCCGATCGCCACCATCAGCGTGGCGCCGAAGTGGGCGCGTGGACTCACGCGCTGCCAGCCGAACAGCATGATGCCGAGGAAGCCCGCTTCGAGGAAGAACGCGGTCATGACCTCGTACATGAGCAGAGGTCCGGTGACGGGGCCCGCGAAACTGGAGAAGCCCGACCAGTTGGTGCCGAACTGGTAGCTCATCACGACGCCGGAGACGACGCCCATGCCGAAGGCGACTGCGAAGATCTTCGACCAGAACAGGCAAAGATCTTTGTAGTACGCCTTGCCGGTTTTGAGCCAGCGCCATTCGAGAACGGCGATGAAACTGGCGAGGCCGATGCTGAGCGCCGGAAAAACGATGTGGAACGAGACAGTGAACGCAAACTGGATGCGGGCGAGATCGAATGCCGATAGAGCGGAGTTCATGAGCGTGAAGTGCGTGATGACCGCGAAGGCGGACTACGCGCGTCGACTGGTGTCGGTGCGCACTGCTTTGGGCAGATGGCGCAAGAGTATGGGATCGACGGAAAGTTTGCTGCGCTGCGATCTGCGTCAAAAAACCGCGTTGTTTGGGGTTGATTTTCTTTTATGAGACAGCAAACCGTTGATGGGTATCAAGTTTTCCTGATTGCCTTCGTGCTGTCGTGTGGCGCGCGATGGTGCGCAACTGCGGCAATCGACCGCGCCGCAGCAACCTGCCAGGACGAAGGTCGCGCACGCATGGAGCCAGGCGCGGTGCTGGCCGTCGAACTGTCGCAAGTGCGGCGGGACCGCTCAGGCAGTCCACACCAACCGTCGCGCTGATAACGGATCGGGTTGAGTGCCATGCTATCGCGGCAATTCAGCTCGCCCGTGCGCGTTGCCGGTCCGCGTGCGCTAAGTGGAGTCCGCGTGGGGACGACACGTGCGATCTTCACGTCGCTCATTCCACCAAAAAAGCATTCCTAGTTATACGATGTCACATAAATGGAATATCGATATGGCGTTGATTATAAAGAGAAGTCTGACAATGGAAGGGCTGGAATAAGGGTAAGTGCCTAATTGAAATCGAAGCTGGCATCGATAATAGTACGTTATCGTACAACTATCGCTGGATCGGCCGGCAGTGCCGTGACGACGCAAAGCGATTGCGATATCCGAGTTCGATCGCGCACGGCGCAGTAAAGGAACCCTATGAAAAAGATTGCTCTGAGTGGAGCCGGTGGTCAGCTAGGCTCGGTGGTGCGCGCCGCGTTGATCGCGCGCGGCACGCCGTTGCGTTCGGCCGCGGGCTCGAAAGCCCTCGTGCCCCTGGTGGATGGCGAAGACGTGATGCACGGCGACCTGCGCGACCCCGCGGTCGTGGACCGCCTGCTGGAAGGTGTCGACGTCCTGATCCATTTCGCGGGTACCAGCGTGGAGCGGCCGCTGCCCGAGATCATCGAGAACAATCTGCGCGGGTTGGTCGAGGTGTACGAAGGCGCGCGCCGCCAGGGCGTGCGGCGCATCGTGTTCGCCAGTTCGAATCACGCTATCGGCATGTACCCCGTGACTGAACATCTGAGCCTCGATTGCGAGTTGCGCCCTGACGGTTTTTACGGGCTGAGCAAGGTGTGGGGTGAAGCGCTGGCCAGAATGTACTGGGACAAACACGGTATCGAGAGTGTGTGCGTGCGCATCGGCAGCTGCCTCGAGCGGCCGACCGAGCCGCGGCATCTGAGCACCTGGTTCGGCCATCGCGATCTGCTGCATTTCCTCGACCGCTGTGTCGAAGCCGAGAAGGTGGGCTTCCTGACCATCTGGGGTGTGTCGGCCAATACGCGAAGCTGGTGGGACAACAGCGGCGCCGAGCGGCTGGGCTATCGGCCGACGCAAAACGCCGAAGCCTACGCCGAAGAGATTCTCGCGCGGCCGAATCCGCTCGACGCGCTGGGTCAGCGCTTCCAGGGCGGCAGCTTTGTGGGTATCGACTATTCGCGCGATGATGCCGGCCCGGACGGCTCGGCCGCTTGCGCAACGCGGCCTGCTTGAGCAGTCCAGGACAACGAGGAGACGCAGCAATGAAAATCAAGGGCATCCGCTGGTGGATGGTCAGCCTGGTCGCGGCCGGACTCATCATCAATTATCTCGCGCGCAATACGCTGTCAGTGGCGGCGCCGACGTTGATGAAAGACCTCCACATCACCACGGAGCAGTATTCGCACGTGGTCGTGGCGTGGCAGCTTTGCTATGCATTCATGCAGCCGGTCGCCGGCTTCCTGCTCGATACCGTCGGCACCAAGATCGGCTTTGCGGCGTTCGCGCTGGCGTGGTCGTTGGCGTGCGCCGCGGCGGCGTGGTCGACGGGCTGGCGCAGCCTCGCGTTCTTCCGCGGCCTGCTGGGCATCGCGGAAGCGGCCGGCATTCCGGCCGGCGTCAAGGCGACGAGCGAGTGGTTCCCCGCCAGGGAGCGCTCGGTGGCGATCGGCTGGTTCAACATCGGCTCCTCGATCGGCGCGTTGCTGGCGCCGCCGCTGGTGGTCTGGGCGCTGCTGCGCGGCGAATGGCAACTGGCGTTCGTGATCGTCGGTGTTGCCGGGATCGTCTGGAGCGTGCTGTGGATGGTGCTCTACAAACACCCGCTCAAGCAGAAGCTGTTGGGCGACGCCGAGCGCGACTACATTCTGAGCGGCCAGGAAGCGAAGCACAGCGACGCCGGCGCCGCGAGGCGCAGTTGGTTCACCATGCTCCGCAGCCGCGACTTCTGGGCGATCGGCATTCCGCGCATTCTGTCCGAACCGGCCTGGCAGACTTTCAACGCGTGGATTCCGCTGTACATGATGACCGAACGTCACATGAACCTGAAGGAAGTCGCGCTGTATGCGTGGATGCCGTTTCTGGCCGCGGACATCGGCTGCGTGCTGGGCGGCTACCTCAGCCCGCTGTTTCACAAGTACGCCGGGGTGTCGCTCTTCACGTCGCGCAAGATGGTGTTCGTGGTCGGCGCGCTGTGCATGATCGGACCGGCCTGCGTCGGCCTGGTGGCGAGTCCTTATGTGGCGGTGGCGCTGCTGTGCGTCGGCGGTTTCGCGCATCAGACCTTGTCGGGTGCGCTGTACGCGATCACGTCGGATATGTTCGGCAAGAATGAGGTGGCTACCGCGACCGGCATGGGCGGCATGGCGGGCTACCTGGGCGCGGCGGCGTTCACGGCGCTGTTCGGGGTGCTGGTCACGCAGGTCGGCTACAGCCCGTTGTTCGTCGTGCTGGCGGTGTTCGACATTATCGCGGCCGCCGTGGTGTGCCTGCTGGCGAAAAGCGCCGACAAGACGCCCGAGCCGCGCTGGACGCCGGCGAACGCGGTGGCCAAATGATGCTGGCCGGCTTGCGATGATGCGTTCCGCCCGCTGATCGAGCGAGCACGTAATAGAAAAATGGCGGCGCTTTCGGGCGCCGCCATTTTTGCTTCTGCTCACCGCGTTCCTTCAATCTTCACGGCTGGACGAAGCTCGCGCTTCGCGCAGCCGGTCGATCTCCTGCCGCTTACCGTTTATCGACGACCGTCGTGTTGTACGTCGTCGCACCGATCACCACATTGTTCAACGTAATGCCGTTGACGTTGTACGCGTAGATCGGCCCAGGCGTGGTCGCGCTCGCGGGGCCGGCCGAGACCGCCGTGCCCAGATTGCAGTTCGAGATCGTCACGCCGGTGATCGGCGGAATGGCCGGGGCCGGCGCCGCGCCGTTGTAGTCGAACGCGACAGGCCCTTGCGCGACGATCGCCTGGAAGCACGAGCCGGTCACGCCGCCCACCGTCACGTTGCTCGCCGTCACGTTCGAAATGTTCACGTTCTGCACGACTGCCGGACGAATGCGAATCGCGTCGTTGGCCGGTTGATAGTCGCAGTCGAACGTGATCAGCCCGCCCTGTGCCGCCGACGGATTGGCCGCCGCCGCCGTCACGACCCCGAGCGGCACCGTGGCATTGATCGGGCTGCCGCTCAGCAACGCGCTGCCGTAGCCCCCGCCCTTCAGGCTGACGCCGTTGGGCAGCGTGACGGTATCCACATAGAAGTTCTTCACGAAGCCGCCGCGATTCATGTTCGTCTTGATGCGAATCGCGATGTTCAGCGGATTGGTCGCCCAGTTCTGGTTCAGCATCTTCAGATTGCGCGCGTAGATGTTCTGCACGCCGCCGCCCATTTCGCTGCCGAGCGTGATGCCGCCGTGGCCGCTGTTCATCGTGCAGTTCTGGATCACGTGATTCTGCGCGGGACCGTACTGCGTATCCAGATCCTTGCCCGATTTGATCGCGATGCAGTCGTCGCCGGTGTTGAACGTCACGCTGTCGCAGAGCACGTTGTTGCACGCGTCCGGATCGAAGCCGTCGTTATTCGGGCCGATGCTGTTGGTCGTCACGCCGCGAATCACGACGTTCTTGCAATCGGTCGGATGATGCTGCCAGAACGGTGTGTTGTTGGTGGTGTAGTTCTCCATCAACACATTCGTGCAGCCGATGAACTCGACCATGCACGGACGCAGATAGTGGCCGACGCCGAACACCCGCTGCGCGATCGGCACGCCGGCTTCGGAGAGGGCGGGCAGATAGTTCTGGTCCTCTTGCCAGGGTGTCGTGGGGCTGGTCAGTTGCGCATACAGCGCGTCGGAAATGCCGGGTGCGGCGGTTTTCAGGTCGACGTTCTTCGGGTTGAGAAATGCCTGCGACGGCGTCGACGAATTCACGCAGCCGTACGCGCCATTCGATCCCTTGAAGGTCCACCAGCAGGTGGCGGTGTTGCCGCTGCCGGCGAACGGCGTCATGGCCTGGCCGTTGAGCACCGAGCTCGCGTCCTCGCCGGTCAGGGCGATATTGGTCTGGTTGCGCGCATAGACAGGGGAGCCGTAGTTGAGGCAATCGTTCGCCTGCCAGCGGCTGTAGAACAGGTTGCCGTTGGCGCCGCAGGCGACCGGGCCGTCCTTCGCGTAGTCCGCTGGGTTCGGGCTGAAGTAGATCGTGCAATTCGCGCTGAGGTGGAAGTTCACGTTGCTGAGCAGGACGATCGGTCCGGCGCAGTACCACGTGCCGGCCGGCACGACCACGCGTCCGCCGCCGGCGGCGTTGCAGGCCTGGATGGCGGCGAGAAAGGCCGGGCGCGAGTCGAACGAGCCGGCGGCGTTGGTCAGGTTCGAACCGGGACTCGCGACCGACGCCGAGCCCGTATACGGATTGGCGGCGACGACGACGGCGCACGGCGCAGCGCCGTATTGCGTGACCACGAAGTCGCGGGCCGGGAACATCGACTGGGTGATGCCCTGCAGGGACGCGATGATCTGCGTCGCGGCGCCCGAGGTGCCCCAGATCGGATCCTGTACGACAGGCGGTGTGACCGGAGCGGAGGTACCGCCGGTGACGGATCCGCCGCAAGCGGAGAGCCCGCCAAGCAGGGTCGCGCCCGCGGACGTTCCCGCCAGCACGATAAAGGCGCGGCGAGCGGGCGAATTCGGTTCGGTCGGGCCGGGCGCGCCTGATGTCGCCCGCTTGCCGTTGTTTTTATCGATGATTGCCACGGATGTCTCCTTGCCCTTTGCGGGCGTTGTCAAATGTCGTTGCTATTCGGATGGATGCGGCTGGTCAAAGACGTTGTCTTAACGTAAGGTATCCTTAATAATTGTGAAAAAAATCTGCCGGCGAGGTGCCATGCGGCTTTGCTCATGCGCAGCGAAAAAGGCGAACGAACGCACGTATGCGCCGCTGCGCGTTGCCTATCTGCATAGGCAAGCGGAGCGGCGCCTGGAATACAGACGTGCGGCTTAAGCGGGTTTCTGCCCGATCTCGTGATTGGCGAGGATTTCGAGCGCGCGCACCATCGCCGAGTGATCCCACGCCTTGCCGCCATGCGCGACGCAGGCGTTGAACAGTGCCTGGCAGGTGGCGGTATTCGGCAGCGAGACGCCGAGCGATTGCGCCGTCGAAAGCGCGAGGTTCAGATCCTTCTGGTGCAGTTCGATACGGAAACCCGGATCGAAGGTGCGCTTGGTCATGCGTTCGCCGTGCACTTCGAGAATGCGCGACGACGCGAACCCGCCCATCAGCGCTTCACGCACGCGCGCCGGATCCACGCCGGCTTTGGACGCGAGCAGCAGCGCTTCGCCGACTGCCTCGATCGTCGCCGCGACGATCACCTGGTTGGCCACCTTGCACACCTGTCCCGCGCCGACGCCGCCAATCAGCGTGACGTTCTTGCCCATCATGTCGAAGAGCGGCTTGACGCTCTCGTACGTCGCGGTTTCGCCGCCCACCATGATGGTCAGCGAGCCGGCCTTGGCGCCGACTTCGCCGCCGGAAACCGGCGCATCCAGATAGTCCGCGCCGTGCTCGCGCACGCGGGCCGCGAACTCGCGCGTGGCCATCGGCGAAATCGAGCTCATGTCGACGACGGTTTGTCCCGCGCGCAACGCGCTTGCGAGGCCCTGTTCGCCGAACAGCACGCGTTCGACGTCGGGCGTATCCGGCACCATGATGAAGATCACGTCGGCGTGCGCGGCGACGGCGGCCGGGCTGTCGCACGCGACGGCGCCCGCCTGGACGAGATCGTCGGGCACGCCGCTGCGCGTGAACGCTGCCAGCGCGACGCCGTTCTTGAGAAGGTTGGCGGCCATGGGCTTGCCCATGATGCCGAGTCCGATAAAGCCTGCTTTTTGCATGAAATGCTCCGAAGATGTCACGGCGGCCGGTTTACTGCTGGCCCGCCTGTTTCTGCATGAAATGTTTTTGAACCGTCTGCGCGGCGCCTTTCAGCAGCCCCATGTCCGCACAGACCGCGACGACGCGGCAGCCCATGCCGATGTAGCGCTCCGCGTCGGCCTGGACCGGGGCGAGGATGCCGCTCGGCTTGCCCGCGGCTTGCGCGCGTTCGAACACGTGCGCGATGGCCTGTTGCACGTCGGGATGACTCGGGTTGCCGATTCGGCCGTAGGCGGCCGCGAGGTCGGACGGCCCGACGAACACGGCGTCCACGCCGTCCACGGCGAGAATCTCGTCGATTGCGTCGACCGCCTTGCGGCTTTCTATCTGCACGATGACGCAGACGTTGTCGTTGGCAATGTCGAAGTAGTCGGGCACGGTCGCGTAGCGATTACCGCGCTGGCTCACCGAGACGCCGCGAATGCCTTGCGGCGGGTAGCGCGTGGCGGTGACGGCGCGCGCCGCGTCGTCGGCGCTGTCGACGAACGGCACCAGAAAATTCGAGAAGCCGCTGTCGAGGAGCCGTTTGATGAATACACTGTCGTTAGCGGGCGGCCGGACGACTGGCGCGCTGGCGCTGTCCTTGAGCGCCATCAATTGGGGGATCAGCGTCAGCACGTCGTTCGGTGCGTGCTCGGCATCCAGCAACATCCAGTCGAAGCCGACCACGCCGAGCAGTTCGGTCACGATCGGGCTGGCGAGCGACGCCCAGCAGCCGATCAGGGTTTCGCCGCCGCGCACCGCTCGGCGAAAACTATTGGGTAAGGCCTGGTAGGGCGTGACGGCAGGCATGGGCTGTTTTCCTCGAACGGCAGTGGATCGGGCAAGCTGCGGACGACGGCTAATCGATAGTCAAACCATGGTTATAGGTCGTCGTATGTCTAGAATTCAGATTAGCACCGGCTCTGCCGATTGTAACGGCCACGTAAACCCGAATTCCTCACCAGGCAAGCGTTTCAGCTTGCAGGTGTAGTCTCTGATGTTGTAGGATGACCTATATCTTAGGCCTTTATCCAAGGAAAGCGAAATGTCTATTACCGGCGAAATGCTGATCGGTCGCAAAACGGTGCGCGGCGAGGAAAAACCATTGCATGCGTTCAATCCTGCCACGGGATCGGACATCGCGGAGCCGGTTTTCGGCAGCGGCTCGGCTGCCCACGTCGGCGAGGCCTGCGAGCTCGCGCGGCAAGCTTTCGATCCGTATCGCCAGTTGCCGCTCGCGGTGCGCGCCGAATTTCTCGAGCGCATTGCCGACGGCATCATGGCATTGGGCGATGCGTTGATCGAGCGGGCGCAACAGGAGTCGGGCTTGCCCAAGGCGCGTCTCGAAGGCGAGCGCGGCCGCACCACCGGGCAGCTCAAATTGTTCGCGCAAGTCGTGCGCGCCGGCCAGTGGCTCGCCGCCACGCTCGATTCGCCGCTGCCGGAGCGCAAGCCGTTGCCGCGCTCCGATCTGCGCCTGCAAAAGATTCCGCTCGGGCCGGTCGCGGTGTTCGGCGCCAGCAATTTTCCGCTCGCGTTTTCGGTGGCGGGCGGCGATACCGCGGCGGCGCTCGCTGCGGGCTGCCCGGTGGTGGTGAAGGCGCATCGCGCTCACCTGGGCACTTCGGAGATGGTCGGCCGCGTGATCCAGCGTGTCGCGCAGGAAATGGACTTGCCGGAAGGCGTGTTCTCCCTGATCGTCGGCGCCGGGAATTCCGTTGGCGAAGCGTTGGTTGCGCATCCGGCGATCAAGGCAGTGGGCTTCACCGGTTCGCGCGCGGGCGGCACCTCGCTGATGCGCGTGGCGGCGGCGCGCGCCGAGCCGATTCCGGTCTACGCGGAAATGAGCAGCATCAACCCAGTGTTCCTTCTGCCGAGCGCGCTGGCTCAGCGCGGCGAGAGCATCGCGCGCGGCTTCGTCGATTCGCTGGTGCTCGGCGCCGGCCAGTTCTGTACCAATCCGGGTCTCGCGATTGCCGTCGATAGCGACGCGCTCAAGGACTTCGTTGCAACCGCGTCCGACGCGCTGAGCGGCAAGCCCGCGCAGACCATGCTGACGTCCGGCATCCACGCCGCTTATGAAGAAGGCGAGGGCAAGCTGGCCGCGACCAAAGGCGTCGAGGCCGTGGCGCGCGGCGTCGACGCAACCGGTCCGACGCAGGCGCGCGCGGCGTTGTTCGTGACCGATGCGCAGACGTTCCTCGCCACGCCCGCGCTGGAAGACGAAGTGTTCGGCCCGGCTTCCACCATCGTGCGTTGCAAGGACGAGCAGGAGATGCTCGCGGTCGCCGAGCACTTCGCCGGTCAGTTGACCGCCACGGTGCAGATGGACAGCGCCGACCTGCCGGCGGCGAAGAAGCTGGTGCCGATTCTCGAACGCAAAGCCGGCCGGATTCTGGTGAACGGTTTCCCGACGGGCGTCGAAGTGTCGCACGCGATGGTGCACGGCGGCCCGTTCCCGGCCACCTCGGACAGCCGCGCGACGTCGGTCGGCACGACTTCGATCGAACGCTTCCTGCGTCCGGTGTGCTACCAGGATTTCCCGGCCGATCTGCTGCCCGAGGCGCTGACCGACGGCAATCCGCTGAATCTGTGGCGCCGCCGCGATGGCGAAATCACGCGCAGCTAAATGCTGAGTAGGCCTGATCGGGTGAAATGAAAAATGGCCGGGATATCCCGGCCATTTTTCTTTGCGTTCACGGCGACCGTAGCGCGACTTCGCTACGACTTCGCCCTGACGAATCCAATCAGCTATTCGCCTCGGCGGCTTCGTTCGCGCGCCGCAAGCGCTCGCGGCTATTGGACAGATGCATCCGCATAGCCGCGCGCGCGCCTTCCGCGTCGTGCCGCGTGATCGCTTCGAGAATGCTTTCGTGTTCGAGATTCACGAGCGACAGATACGCATCCGGTTCCGCGCGTGCGATGCCCGCCGAGTCGAGCCGGTTACGCGGAATCAGCGCGCTGCCCATTTGCGTGAGGATGTCGACGAAATAGCGGTTGCCGGTCGCGCGCGCCACCGAGATATGAAACTGCAGATCGGCATCGACACTGTCCAGCCCGTTATGACGCGTGGCTTCGATCGCGTCGAGCGCGGCGCGCATGCGCGCGAGGTCGTCCGGCTTGGCGCGCTGGGCGGCCAGCCCCGCGCATTCCGTTTCGAGGCTGATGCGCAGTTCCAGGATCGACAATACGTCGCGCAAAGTGGTGGCGGGCACCATGTCGATGCCCAGCTTTTCACGCTGCGGCTCCAGCACGAAACTGCCGATGCCGTGCCGCGTCTCGATGATCTTGCCCGCCTGCAATCGCGAAATCGCTTCACGAATGACGGTGCGGCTCACGCTCAGCGTGACCATGAGCTGTGACTCGGTCGGCAGTTTGTCGCCGGGTTTCAAGGCGCTGGACGCAATCTGCTCGGTGACGTAGCTGACGACGAACTCGGCAAGATTACGAGCGCGTCGTGGCGGTGCCGCGGATGCCAGTGGTGTAGCCATCGAAAACGCCCCTTGAATCAGATAGTTGCAGACACTTCATGCGCTTCATTATACCGTCGTCTGACGACTGATTATATAGACGCCGAATCATTTTGCGCGCGGGTGCGCGGCGTGACATCGGCGCATCGTTCGGGATGTCTGGCGCTGCGGCGGCCGTTATTTCGCCGCCGCAGAGAAGTACGAAAGCCGCAATGACAACCGCAATGACAACCGCCGCATAGTTAGCGCGGGCGCAACTCGACCCGTTTGATGTCTTTGACGATCACGAGATAGCTGAACACCGTGAGCAGGGCATTGATGCCCACGAACACCAGCGCGCCGTTGAACGATCCGCTCTTCGCCACGAGATAGCCGATCACGATCGGCGTCACGATGCCGGCCACGTTGCCGAACATATTGAAGATCGCGCCGGACAGCCCGAGCGCTTCCTTCGGCGACGTGTCGGCGACCACGGCCCAGCCGAGCGCGCCGATGCCTTTGCCGAAGAACGCGAGCGACATGAGGGCGACGACGACCCAGTCGGTCGTCACGTAGTTGCAGCCGATGATGCATACCGACAGCAGCATGCCGCCGACGATCGGCACCTTGCGCGCGATCGTGAGCGAATGGCCGCGACGGATCAGCCCGTCGGACAGGATGCCGCCGAGCACGCCACCGGAGAATCCGCAGATCGCCGGCAGCGAGGCCACGAGGCCCGCTTGCAGAATCGTCATGCCGCGCGCCTGCACGAGGTAGATCGGAAACCAGGTCAGGAAGAAGTAGGTCAGCACGTTGATGCAGTACTGCGCGAGATAGACGCCGAGCAGCATGCGATTGCCCAGCAGTTGGCGAACCAGATGCCAGCCGCCGGCGTTTTCGATCTTCCCGACGGATCGGGTTGTCTTCTGCCCGTTGACCACGCCGCCGCCCTGTTCGATGTACTCCAGCTCGGCACGCGAGACACGCGGATGGTCGGCAGGGTTCTTCATCATCTTAAGCCAGGTGAGCGCGAGCAGAAGCCCCGTCGCGCCCATCACGACATACACCATATGCCAGCCGAACGCGTGCGTGAGCCACGCCATCAGCGGCGTAAAGACCACGGCGGCGAAGTACTGCGCCGAATTGAAAATGGCCGACGCCGTGCCGCGTTCATTGGTGGGGAACCAGCTCGCCACCACCTTGGCATTGGCGGGGAACGCCGGCGATTCGGCCGCGCCCATCGCAAAGCGCAGCGCGAACAGCGCGGCGATGGCCGCCGCCGCGCTGCCCAGCAGGCCGATCGCGCCTTGCAGCAGGGTGAATAGCGACCAGAAGAAGATGCTCGCCGCGTAGACGCGCCGCGCGCCGAAGCGATCCAGCAGCCAACCGGCCGGCAGTTGCGACAGCACGTACGCCCAACTGAACGCGGAAAAAATGTAGCCCATGCGGATCGCGTCGAGACCGAATTCGGCGCGCATGGCCGAACCGGTCACCGACAGCGTGGCGCGGTCCGCGTAATTGAAGGTCGTGATCAGAAAGATCAGCAGCAGGATCGCGTAGCGGACTCGGGTACGCTTCGCGACGTGGGCGGCACTCGCCGTGCGGCTCAATTCCATGGTCATCTCCTGAAGTTCTTATGCGCGGGAGCGGGCTCCCCGGGCGTCGCGCCGCCGCAAGCGGCCACGAGCCTCGTCGATACCTTCGCGCGGCACAAAAACGCCCGGCGACGTTGCCGTGCCGGGCGCTCTTTACGGTGCCGTTCGCGCGGCGATCGTTCGCACGGTCGCCGCGCGCTATCTGCGCCTGATGCGCGAGCCGGATTACTGCGGGCCGAGCGTCTTGATGAGCGCGTCCAGCTTGTCCATTTCTTCTTCGGTCAGATCGGTCAGCGGCGCGCGCACCGGCCCGGCGCTGTGGCCGACCAGCTTCGCGCCCGCCTTGACGATGCTGACCGCGTAGCCCGCGCGGCGGTTGCGAATGGCGAGGTACGGCAGGAAGAATTCGTCGATCAGCTTGCCGACGGTCGCGTGGTCGTCCGCGGCGATCGCGCGGTAGAAGTCCATCGCGGTCTTTGGAATGAAGTTGAACACCGCCGACGAATACACCGGCACGCCAAGCGCCTTGTAGGCCGCGGCATAGACTTCCGCGGTCGGCAGGCCGCCGAGATACGAGAAGCGCTCGCCAAGGCGGCGGCGGATCGACACCATGTTCTCGATCTCGCCCACGCCGTCCTTAAAGCCGATCAGGTTCGGGCAGCGCTCGGCCAGCCCTTCGAGCATATCGGCGTTAAGCTTGGAATTCGCGCGGTTGTAGATGATCACACCCATGTTCGGCACGGACTTGCAGACTTCTTCGGCATGCGCGGCGATGCCTTCCTGGCAGGCTTCCGTCAGGTAATGCGGCATCAGCAGAATGCCGTTCGCGCCATGCCGCTCGGCTTCCTGTGCGTAGGCGATCGCGACCCGCGTCGGACCGCCCGCTCCGGCGAGAATCGGCACCTTGCCTTTACAGACTTCCGTGGCCGTGCGCACCACGTTCGAATAGTCGCTGTGCGTGAGCGAGAAGAATTCGCCCGTGCCGCCGGCGACGAACAGCGCCGACGCGCCATAAGGTGCGAGCCATTCCAGGCGCTCGGCATAGGTGTCGGCGCGGAAATCACCGTGCTCGTCGAAGTCGGTAACGGGGAAGGACAGGAGGCCTTCGGAAACGATCTGCTTCAGTTCCTGCGGTGTCGTCATGATGAGTATCCAGTGCGTCGGAATGGTTCGCGGTTGATTCGATGGGTCGAAATGGAGATTTCTTATACGTCATCGTACAACAACAAATCCACCAACTCAACGGGCATTTGGCAGCATAATGCTGCTACTAGGGTAAATACGGAACGTCTGCGGAATCTTTCATGTTGTAGGATGACGTATGAATAGTCGGCGCACCAGGCGTGCAGCGCCATAAGGATCGATGCAATGGAACAATCTCCGCTCTACATTCGCGTTCACCCCAATGACAATGTCGCGATCGTCGTCAACGACGGCGGGCTGGGTGAGGGCGCGGTATTTCCCGATGGTCTGGCGCTGCGCGAGCGGGTGCCGCAAGGGCACAAGGTCGCGCTGGCCGATCTGGCCGAAGGCGACGAAGTCATCCGCTATAACGTGGTGATCGGCTATGCGCTCAAGGCGTTGCCGAAAGGCAGCTGGATCAACGAACACGTGATTCGCATGCCGAGCCCGCCGGGACTCGAAGATCTGCCGATCGCCACGATCAAGGCGCCGCCGATGCCGCCGCTCGAAGGCTTCACGTTCGAGGGCTACCGCAACGCGGACGGCTCGGTCGGCTCGCGCAACATTCTCGCCATCACGACCACGGTGCAATGCGTGGCCGACGTGGTTCAGCATGCGGTCACGCGCATCAAGGCCGAGTTGCTGCCGAAGTACCCGAACGTCGACGACGTGGTGAGCCTCGGCCACACGTATGGTTGTGGTGTCGCGATCGACGCGCCCGACGCGATGGTGCCGATCCGCACCGTGCGCAATATCAGCCTGAATCCGAATTTCGGCGGCGAGGTGATGATGGTCAGCCTCGGCTGCGAGAAGCTGCAGCCCGAGCGCCTGATGCCGCCCGGCACGATTCCGATCGCCGCGGCCGCCAATGTGGCCGAAGTCGCGGACATCGGCGATATCGAGGCGGATCTGAACGGCGACGTCGTGGTGCTTCAGGACGAGGCGCACGTCGGCTTCCAGTCGATGATCGAGTCGATCATGAAAATGGCCGATGGTCATCTGCAGCGCCTGAACAATCGCCGCCGCGAGACATGTCCCGCGTCCGATCTGGTGATCGGCGTGCAATGCGGCGGCAGCGACGCGTTCTCCGGTCTCACCGCCAATCCGGCGGTGGGCTACGCGACCGACCTGCTGGTGCGTGCCGGCGCCACGGTCATGTTCTCCGAAGTCACCGAGGTGCGCGACGGCGTCGATCAACTGACGGCGCGCGCGGCCAACGCCGAAGTTGCCGCGGCGATCATCCGCGAGATGCAGTGGTACGACGATTATCTGAAGCGCGGCGGCGCCGACCGCAGCGCCAACACCACGCCGGGCAACAAGAAGGGCGGCTTGTCGAACATCGTCGAAAAGGCGATGGGCTCGATCATCAAGTCGGGCAACTCGGCCATCTCCGGCGTGTTGTCGCCCGGCGAAAAGGTCAAGCAGAAAGGCCTGATTTACGCGGCCACGCCGGCGAGCGATTTCATCTGCGGTACGTTGCAGGTGGCGGCGGGTATCAATCTGCACGTTTTCACCACCGGCCGCGGCACGCCGTACAGCCTCGCCGAAGTGCCGGTCATCAAGGTCGCGACGCGCTCGGATCTGGCGCGCCGCTGGCATGACCTGATGGATGTCAACGCCGGCACCATCGCGACCGGTGCGGCGACCATCGAAGAGGTGGGCTGGGAATTGTTCCGTCTGATGCTCGACGTCGCCAGCGGCCGCAAGCAAACCTGCGCGGAAAAACTCAAGCTCCACAATGCGCTAGTGCTGTTCAATCCGGCGCCGGTGACCTGATTGGCCCGCTCGATCCGCCAGGTCTGCTTCATCATGCTGATCTGATCGCACCCACACCAACATAGAAACATGACTGACTTGAATCTCGATCGCAGCGCGGCCCCCAAACCCTTCCGCCGGCTGCTGCTCACCGGCGCGGCGGGCAACCTCGGCCAGCAACTGCGCGGCGCGCTCGCTGCGTGGGCCGATATCGTGCGCGTCACGGATATCGCGCCGCTCGGCGAGGTGGCGGCGCACGAAGAGGCGTCGACAGTCGATCTCGCGGACGAGGCCGCCGTCCACGCGCTGCTCGAAGGCGTGGACGCGGTGATTCACCTCGGCGGCATTTCCGTCGAGGCGCCGTTCGAAGCGCTGCTCGAAGCGAATATCCGCGGTCTGTATCACCTCTATTCGGCCGCGCAGAAGCAGGGCGTGAAGCGCATCGTGTATGCGAGCTCGAATCACGCGGTGGGTTTTCATCCGGTGACGGATGTGGTCGATATCGACGCGCCGCCGCGCCCCGATAGCCTGTACGGCGTGACGAAGTGCTTCGGCGAATCGTTGTCGCGCTACTACTTCGATCGCTTCGGTCTGGAGACAGTGTGCCTGCGCATCGGCTCGTCGTTCGAGCAGCCGAAAAATCCGCGCATGCTCGTCACGTATCTGAGCTACCGCGACTTCATCGAACTGGTGCGCTGCTCGCTGTTCACCAATCGCGTAGGCCACGCGATCGTCTACGGCGTCTCGGATAACCGCACCAAGTGGGTCGATAACACCAAAGCCGCGTTCCTCGGCTTTCGTCCGCAGGACAGCTCGGTCGAGTTCGAACATCTCTTTCCGGTCACGGCACCCACGACCGACCTCGACGATCCGACCCAGCGTTTCCAGGGCGGCCCGTTCGTGCTCGCCGGGCCGATGGAGCCCAAGCGGTGAGCGCCGCGGCGAACCCGCGCGTGGAGCGGGTGGAGGCGGCAGGACAGGCGCCGGCTTCGGTCGGCGAAAGTCCGGTGTGGCGGGTGGCGGAGCAGGCGCTCTACTGGGTCGACATTCCGGCGCAGAAGATCGTGCGGTTGCGGCTCGACTCGGGTGAGCGTTGCGCGTGGCGGCTGCCGGAAAAGGTGGCATGCATTGCGTTCGACCATCGCGGCACGGTGCTGGCCGGCTGCGAGACCGGGCTGTTCGCCGTCGCGCTCACCGAGGGCGTGGCCGGCGGCGAGTCCGCGCAGGTGACAGGGCGCAAGCTCGCCGCGCCGGACTTCCCATGCGACGACATGCGTTTTAACGACGGCCGTTGCGACCGGCAAGGGCGCTTCTGGTCCGGCACGATGGTGCAGGACATGGCGGCGGCCAAGCCGGCCGGCGCGCTCTACCGATTCGACGCGCACGGCGTGCTGTCGGCGCCGGTCGTCGACGCGCTCATCACGCAGAACGGCCTCGGGTGGTCGCCCGACGGCCGGACCATGTATCTGTCGGACTCGCATCCTTTGCGCAGGCAGATCTGGGCATTCGACTACGACATCGAGACGGGCGAGCCGCGCAACCGTCGCGTGTTCGCCGACCTGAATCAGCATGCGGGCCGTCCCGACGGCGCCGCGGTGGATGCCGACGGTTGCTACTGGATTTGCGCGAACGACGCCGGTTTGTTGTTGCGCTTCACGCCGCAAGGCAAGCTGGACCGGCGGATTGCCGTGCCTGCGACCAAGCCGGCCATGTGCGCTTTCGGTGGGCGCGATCTGGACACGTTGTTCGTGACGTCGATTCGTCCCGCAGCGAACGCGAGCGAGCACGACGGCCATCTGTTTGCCGTGCGTCCTGGCGTGACCGGGCTGCCCGAACCGGAGTTCGCCGGCGCGTTGTAGGCGCAGCTTGTGTGAGAAAGGCGCCGGCCATGTCGACATGGCCGGCGCCTTTCTTTTGCTGGTCATGTTAATTCATCGCTCGTCGTACAACATTGTGACGTAAAACTGACGGTTTGTGCGCGGAGCTGGCACCAAAACGCCGCGTCGAATGACGCTGACCATTGCCTCCCAATTGCCGCGCCAGTTGGCTCGCCAATCGGCACACACCCGCTGCGCGCGAGGGTTCGTCCATCCCTGCCGATGCCTTGGTGGTGCGGGTAAATACCGTCTGTACAACTCAAATTGCGTTTTATAGACTTCATATGTTGTCGTACAACGTATAAGCCCAAACAAATGCCTTTCTGTGAGGTTTCAAGTTTCAGGGATGAACGAGGCGGCGTCGACGCGCGCGACACCTCGCGCGCGAGATGCAAGCTGAAGCAGTTGAAGCAAAAGTAAAAGAGTCGAGTTGTCTGACAGGAGTGCTGAGCATCTGCGCCGGGGACGTTGCACAGACCAGCATGGCAAGACGCTCGCGGCCGCAAACGGCGGCGGGCGCCGAGCCGGGAGACGCAGCAAACCATGTCGCATCCGCGGGCCGATGCCCGCAAGCGGGCCCTCCGCAATCGATTGGATGGTCAATTTTTCAAGGAATTTCACGATGAACAAGAAGTTTGCCTCTTCCCGTGTTTCGATAATCGTCGCAGCCTCGGTGCTGGCCTTCAGCACCGTGTCGGCACAAGCGCGTGTGTTCCGCGTGTCGGACGTGCATGGCGACACCTATCCGACCAACATGGCCGTGAAATACATGGGAGAACAGATCAATAAGGCAACCGGCGGCAAGGATTCCGTGAAGGTCTTCGGCAATAGCGCGCTGGGTTCGGAAAACGACACGATCGATCAGGTGCGCATCGGCGCATTGGACATGGCGCGCGCCAACGGCGCAGCGTTCAACGAAATCGTTCCCGAATCGATGATCCCGTCGCTGCCGTTCCTGTTCCGCGACGTCGACCATTTCCGCAAAGTGATGTACGGCCCGGAAGGCCAGAAGATTCTCGACGCCTTCAAGGCGAAGGGCATGATCGCGCTGACGTTCTACGAGAGCGGCGCGCGTTCGATCTACACCAGGAAGCCGATTCATACGCCGGCTGACATGAAGGGCCTCAAGGTTCGCGTGCAGCCGTCCGACCTGATGGTCGACGAAATCCGGGCAATGGGCGGCACGCCCACGCCGATGCCGTTCGCCGAGGTCTACACGGGCCTGAAGACGGGGCTGGTGGATGCCGCCGAAAACAACCTGCCGTCGTACGAAGAAACCAAGCACTTCGAAGTCGCGCCGGTCTATTCCGAAACCCAGCATTCGATGACGCCTGAAGTGCTGGTGTTCTCGAAGAAAGTGTGGGACACACTGACACCGCAGGAACAGGACATCATCAAGAAGGCTGCCGCCGACTCGGTGCCGTACTACCAGAAGCTGTGGACCGCGCGCGAGGCCGATGCGAGCAAGACGGTCACGAAGGGCGGAGCGACTATCGTCGGCTCGTCGCAGATCGACCGTGCGGCTTTCGTCAAGGTCATGCAGCCGGTTTGGGCGAAATACGAAAAGACCCCGCAAATGAAGCAGATCGTCGACGAGATTCAGGCAGTCAAATAAGGCTGGCGGGAACGGCGGCGCGCTGGCGGCGTGAAGGGCTTGCGGGAAGACTCGCGGGCCCTGGCCGCTGTGCGCCTCCTGAACCGAAATGCCGAACAGGATTGCTGACTAATAAAAACAGGTCGGTCGTATGCAAGGATGGGGTCAATGAGCTTCTTGAAGCGCCCAAATGATTTTCTCTTTCGCACGCTGGTTATCGTGGCGTCGGTGAGTCTCGCCACGCTGAGCCTGCTGGTGATCTACAGCGTCGTGATGCGCTACGTTTTCAGCGATGCACCGGATTTCGTCGAGCCGATCGCGCTCTTGCTGGTGATCGTGATCGCCATGTTCGGCGCGGCCCTCAAGGTGCGTGAAGGCGGCCATATCGGGCTCGACTCGCTCGTGAATAAATTGCCGCCCAGGGGCCAGCTCGTTGCAACGGCCTTTCAGCACGGTTGCCTGATCGTGTTCGCGATCGCGCTGTTCTTCGGCTGTCTGCAGATGGTGGAGGCCACCATGGAGGACCGCATTCCCATTATCGGGCTGCCGGAGTCGTTGCGTTACTGCGTCCCGGTCATTGCCAGCGTCTGCATTGCAATGTTCTCGTTAGAGAACCTGCTCGCGCTTTTCGCACAGAAACAAAAATAGAGCAATCATGGAACTTGCCATCCTCTCCGTCAGTTTCCTCGTTTTTCTTCTTCTCGGCGTTCCTGTTTCCTTCGGGTTAGGGCTCTCCTGTGTCCTGACGTATCTGTACGAGGGCTTGCCGGCGGCCACCGCCATGCAGTCGATGATTTCGGGCATCAACGGCTTTTCGTTCCTCGCGGTGCCGTTCTTCATTCTGTCCGGCGAGCTGATGCTGCACGGCGGCATCGCGGACCGCATCCTGCGTTTCGCGCAAGCCACGGTCGGGCATTTCCGCGGCGGCCTCGGCATGGCCAATGTGGTCGCCTGCACGCTGTTCGGCGGCGTCTCCGGTTCGCCCTCGGCGGATACGTCGGCCATGGGCGGCGTAGTCATTCCGTTGATGAAGCGTGAAGGCTACAGCGCGGCTTACGCGGTCAACGTGACGACGCACTCGTCGCTGGCGGGCGCGCTGATGCCCACCTCGACCAACATGATCATCTATGCATTCGCGGCCCAGGGCATCACCGGCACGCTGAATGGACACCCGATGAGCGGCGTCTCGATCGGCGATCTGTTGTTTTCTGGTCTGCTGCCGGTGTTGTGGGTGATGGGTTTCGTGCTGATCGCCGCGTACTGGCAAGCGGTCAAATACGGTTATCCGCGTCGTGCCGATGGTTCGACGGAGCTGCAGAAATTCCCCGGCTGGTACGCGGTGGCCCGCACCTTCCTCGGCGCATTGCCCGGCTTGATGGTGATCGCGATCATTCTGGTGTGCGTGGCCAAAGGCATTGCCACTGCCACAGAAGCCGCCGCGATAGCCGTGTTTTATTCGCTGGTGCTGACGATCGTCGTGTATCGCTCGATGACGATGAAGAAGCTGTTTCACGCGCTCTCCAAGGCCGCCAAAACCACTGGCGTGGTGCTGCTGCTGATCGGCGTGTCGAACATGCTGCGCTACCAGATGGCTTATCTGGAGATTCCGGATGCGATCGAACACATGCTCGACGGCGCGACCAGCCTGCCGTGGCTGATGCTGCTGTATATCAACCTGATCCAGATTTTCCTCGGCACGTTCGTCGACATGGCGGCGCACATCCTGATCACCACGCCGCTGTTCCTGCCGATGGCGATGCACGCGGGCGTGGGTCCAGTGCAGTTCGGCATCATGATCCTGCTGAACTGCGCATTGGGTCTGGTGCACCCGCCGATCGGCTCGGTTCAGTTCATCGGGTGCGCGATTGGCAATGTGTCGATTGGTGAAACTACCAAGGTGGCGTGGCCGTATTACCTGGCTATCTTCAGCGCGATCAATATCGTGACCTATGTGCCGATGTTTTCCACGTGGCTGCCTAGTCTGATCAACGGTCACCCGGTATTTTGAAATCCTTAATTACCGCCCCGAGGGAGATTCCCTTTGGGGACACTCGCCGGCGCTCGCACAGTGCAGCAAACAAAGAACAATCTTTTAAAGAGGAGCAGAAATGAAAAAGGCACTAGCAACCTCGGCCCTTGGGTTGGTCGCCCTCGGCGCGCACGCGCAGAGCAGCGTGACGTTGTACGGGATCGTCGACACGGGTATCGGTTATCAGAGTAGCCAGACGACGCTCGGTTCGACCTCGGGCGGACGTTCGGTCGTCAAGATGGTCAACGGCATCTGGGCGGGCAGCCGTTTCGGCCTGAAGGGCGCCGAGGATCTGGGCGGTGGCACGCGGGCGATTTTCCAGTTGGAAGAGGGCTTTAACAGCGCAAACGGCGCGCAGTCCGTTTCCGGCCTCGGATTCAACCGCCAGGCTTATGTCGGCGTGGCGAATGCCAGCTACGGTACGTTCACGGCGGGCCGTCAATATACGTCGTACTACACAATGCTCTCGCCGTATAGCCCGACCACGTGGCTCACGGGCGCCTACGGTGCGCACCCCGGCGATATCGATTCTCTCGATACGTTGTATCGCGCCAACAACTCGCTCGTGTACACGTCGCCGAGCATCTACGGTCTCACGGCTAGCGGCTCGTATTCGCTGGGCGGCGTGCCGGGCAGCTTCAACGCCGGTTCGACGTGGAGCGCTGCGTTGCAGTACCTGAATGGTCCGTTCGGCATTGCGGCGGGCTTCCAGCGCATCAACAACTCGACGCCTGGCGGCGGCGCGTGGGGCGCGGATTCCACGACGTCCAACAACGGCGCTCAGGCTGGCGTGTCGGGCATCAACAACGGCTATCAGCGCGCCCAGGCGCAGCAGCGCGTGGCGGTGACGGGCGGCTATGCGTTCTCGTCGCAATGGGACGTGTCGTTCTCGTACTCGAACGTGCAATACATTCCGGGTATCAACTCGCCGTTCCACACCACGGCGATCTTCAACACGGGCGGCGCCGTGGTGCACTTCAAGCCTTTGACGGCGCTCGATCTGGCGGCGGGCTACAGCTATACGCGCGCAACCAAAGCGAACGGCATCACGAGCTCGGCTAGCTACCAGCAGTTCAACCTCTCGCAGTACTACAGCCTCTCCAAGCGCACGGGTCTGTACGCGCTCGAGGCGTATCAACGCGCAGGCGGCCAGACGCTGGGAACGAACGGCGTGAGCATCATCAATGCGACGGCCGATATCGGCGACGGCCAGAACGGCGCGCCGTCCTCGTCGCGTAGCCAGTTTGCCGCGGGCGTGGGCATCATCCACAGGTTCTGATGGCGGAAGCCGGTGGCGGTGTGTTGCTACACCGCCACGGCGACGCGTTTTAATGCGCGTCGCAGAGCATCACCGGCTGCGCGCGCAATGCGCGCAGCATTTTCGACGACGCCAGGCCCGCGGCATTGCGCGCGTCGGACCAACCCGCGCGTGCGGCACGCTTCGCGCTTAGGCGTCGGACCACAAACGCCCACCCGTCGCCCAGTTTTCGCGTTTCACGTCGGTCAGGATGATATCCACCGAGTTGGCCTCGACACCGAGCGATTCGCAGGTCGCTCTGGTAATGGCTTCGACGAACTGGCGTTTCTGTTCCACCGAACGGCCCTCGAAAAGTTCGATATGAAACGTGGGCATGGCATGACTCCGTACAGGTTTGAGATGGGGTTGAGGTGAGCGTAAGGCCCAATTCAATCGCGATAGCCGGGATCGAGCCTGTCGAGCTTGCGCAGCAGGGCAGGCCATTCGAGCGCGCCTTCAATGGCGCCGCCATCGTACAGTTGTTGCGCCGTGCGGGCGGCGACCGCATCGTTCGGCACTACGAGTTCCGTGCCGCATGCCTGCGCCTGCAACTGGATCTCGCATGCCTTGAGCAGCGTGGCCATCAGCACGTAGGCTTCGGCGACCGTGCGACCGACGGTCAGCGTGCCGTGATTGCGTAAGAGCATGGCGGCCTTGTCGGCGAGATGGGCGACGAGACGTCCGCCCTCGGCCGGCGTGAACGCGAGGCCTTCGTAATCGTGGTACGCGAGTTGGCCGTAAAAACGCAGCGCGTGCTGCGAAGCGGGCAGCAGGCCGGCCGGCTGAGCGGAAACCGCCACGCCCGCCGTATTGTGCAAATGCATCACGCAGAAGGCATCGGCGCGCGCCGCGTGGACCGCCGCGTGCAGCGCGAAGCCGGTCGCGTTCACCGCGTGTTCGCTCGCGCCGACGATATTGCCGGCAATATCGATCTTGACGAGGTTCGACGCGCGGACTTCATCGAATGCGAGGCCGAATGGATTGATCAGGAAGTGGCCGGGCTCGTCCGGAACGCTCGCCGAGATATGCGTGTAGATCAGATCGTCCCAGCCGTTGAGCGCCGCGAGCCGATAGGCGGCGGCCAGGTCGACGCGGGTCTGCCGCTCCGCGTCGGACCGTGGACCCGTTTCGGCGACGCGGCCGGCGGGGGTGTGAGTGAACGACATGTCTGTCTCCTGAAGTCATTTGAGCGCCGCGGCGCGTGCGTGGCGAAAAAGCGGCGGGCTGGCTCACGCGTCCACGGGAACCTTAGTCGCCGCCGCGCGCGCGGTGTCGTTGCGGTGAGCGGGTTGCGTCGCGCCCGCGCCATGTGCCGGGCGCTGCTCGAGCCACTGCACGCTCCATGTCGCGAGCACGAAAGGTGCTGTCATCGCCGGCCAGCCGAAGTGTGCGGCCGCGGCTTGCAGCACCACCGACAAGGCCACGCCGCCGAGCATCGTCAAGACACCACTGTCGGCCAGCGCGAGTGCGGTCAGCGCGCCGTTGAATCCTAACAGGCCTGCGTCGAACGAGCTTGCGGTGGCGCCGAGCAGCAGGTGCGCGACGCTGGCGAACCCCGCGCCGATCAACGCCCACAGCGCATGCCAGGGTGACGACGCCGCGATGCCGACCAGCACCAGCAGGCCGGGTAGCGCATTCGAAGCAAAGCCGGTCTGCGCGAAGCCGGCCAGCAAGCCGCTGCCCCATTGCGCGGCGCTCAGCGCGTGGGTCGCGGCCACGCTTGCCGGTTGCGTGCCGGACGCGGCCAGCGGCAACCAGAGCCAGGTGAGGATCAGACACGGGCTCGAAAAAAAGCCGAGCCCCCGGGCACGCAGCATGCGCGACCATGGCTCCAGAAGCCACGCGGTAGCCGTGGCGGCGAGAATCGCCACGGCGGCGGCGGTGGCATTGTCGGCGATGAAGTGGCAGGCGGCGAGACCCGCCAGCGCGCCGTTGAAGCCGTGCAACCCGGCACGCGTATCGTCCTCGCGGTATCCGGCCAATACCGCGCTCACATTGGCCGCGACCGCACCCATGAGCGCGGCGCACGCAAGGCGCGGGTCGTCGAGCAGCCACGCACCCAGCAGGCACGCGCCGGTGAAGGCGTTCGGTTGCAGCACGATCTGGCCGAGACTGCGCAACAGCGTGCGCAAGGCGGCGGATCGAGATTCGGTCGCGGCGGCGTGCATGATGTGAAGGCGGCGTGATGTCGTTGAGGCGCAAATCCGGGGCGCGCGTGTCGAGCGCGCCGCGCGGGACGACTGCGAACCGCGAGGATAGGCCAGCTGCGCTGCGCCGTGCATCGCCGTGCGTTGATAGTGGCTATTTGCGACACCTGCCTGGAACCGCCTGGCGGGTCGGCGAACCGAAGGCTTTCGCGCTACGATAGTAGGCCGGCGCGCAGGCTGCGCCGTTTCACGAGGAGACACGCACATGCGCGAACTACGTTGGGCATCGGAAGAAGGCGACGGTATCGAACATCTGGCGTTCGACGCGCATGAGGACGGCTTCGCGGCGGAAAGCGTGCTGGTCGGGCAGCGCTATGGCAAGGCGTATGGACTGCATTACAAGGTGCGCTGCGACGCGCAATGGCGCACGCGTTATGCGTGGCTGAAGATCGTCGGCGGCGGCGAGCTGGAACTGCATGGCGATGGCGAGGGCCACTGGCACGATGGACACGGGCTCGCGCTGAGCGCGATCGAAGGCTGCATCGACATCGATATCGCCGCCACGCCGTTGACCAACACGTTGCCGATCCGCCGTTTGCAACTGGCCGAAGGCGAACGTCGGCCCATTTCGGTGGCGTATATCTCGACGCCGGATTTGCAGGTCACGCGTGTGGAGCAGGCCTATTCGTGCATCGCGTTGGATCGCGAGTATCGCTACGAGGGCATTTTCCGCGATTTCGCGGCGGACATGAAGGTGGACGAAGACGGTCTCGTGATCGACTATCCGACGCTGTTCACACGCCTGCCGCGCGCGCGTTGAGCGTGGCGGCGGCCGAGCCGCCATGGTCCGTGCGGTGCCGTTCGACAAAACTTGCGATGGCCGCCGCGACCCGCTCGGGCTCGCGCAGCACGACCCAATGGCCGGCATCCATCTCGACGCGCTCATGGGCGCCGAGCCAGCCCTCCAGTCCGAGCGAGAGCGCCGGCCCGACGTAGCGGTCATGCAGCGGCACGAGGAATTGCACCGGCGCGTGCGCATGACGCGCGCGCGGGTGCAGCAGCCTGTCGATGAAATTGGCGCGGTAGAGATTCAGGCCGTTGATCGCGTTGCGCATCTGCGCGGGATCGGGCGCCGGGCGCACGCGTTCCGTCACACGCAGCCATAGCGGCCACCAACGTGCGCCGCCCGCGCGCCATATCCACTCCGGCAGCCACGGCAAATGAAAGAAGAAGATGTACCAGGATTTGAGCGCTTGCCGCACGCCGCTGCCGAATGGGCGCTTTGCCGTCTGATGCGTGGTTTGAGCGTCGCCGCCGCCGCGTAAGTCGAAAGACGCATGATCGAGACACGGCCCCGAGATCGACGTGTACGAGGCAATGCGGCCTTTGAACGACGGATCGGTCACCGCTTCCCAGCTTTGAATCGAGCCCCAGTCATGCCCGACGAGATGAAACGGCCGTGTGCCGCACGTCGCATCGGCGACCGCCGCGAGATCGGCGGCGAGGCGTTCGAGCCGGTAAGCGCTGCGTGTGGCCGGCGCCTCGGAAGCACCCGCGCCGCGCACGTCGTAGGCGATCACGCGGTAGCGTGCATCCAGTTGTGCGCGCACCGGTTCCCATACTGCTGCCGAATCGGGGTAACCGTGCACCAGCACGATCGGCGGCGCGTCGCGCGGTCCGCTCACGTAGACCGCGAGCCGCACGCCGCCGGCCTCGACCGAGAGCGTGTCGCGTATCACGCGGCCGCCTGCACGCCGCGCCGCGCGGCCTTGCGGGCGCCCGGCGTGGCCGCGTTGGCCGCATCGACCGCCGCAACCAGTCCGTCGATGCGCGCCAGTTGCGCGCGGTTGTCGTGATCCCACGGGTGGAAGCCGGGCCGGAAAAAGCTCAGCCATTCACCGGCAATGCGCGGAAACACGCCGTGGCGCGGACCGTATAGATACTTCACGACGCGCCACATGCCGCGCAGATGGCCGCCACGTTTGCGGTCGGCAATGATGAGCCGCACATGGTAGTCGAACACGATCAGCCAGAACGTCACGGTGGTGGCGAGCATGGTGCCGGTGCGCAGCAGATAACGGCCGAGCCCTGGCTTCAGCACGGTGTTCCACACGTCGTACGAAACGGACTTGTGTTCGGTTTCTTCGAGTGCATGCCAGGTCCACATCTGCGTATAGCCCTCCACCGAGCCGCCAATGCGGGTCGCGTCCTGCAGCAGCAGGCCCGCCAGCATGGCCGTGTAATGTTCGAGGCAGACGGTCACCGCGAGCTGGTACGAATGCGGCAGGATCTTGCGGCCGAAGTTGAGAATCGCCCAGAGCCGTTTGTCGAGCTTATGCGCGGGCAAGCCGGCTTGCTGCAACAGATCGTTGTATTCCACATGCTCGCGCGTATGCATGGCTTCCTGGCCGATGAAGCCGAGCACCTGCTTCTTCAGCACAGGGTCGTCGATCTGGTCGCGATAGTTGCGCACGCTATCCATGAAGAAACGCTCGCCGGCCGGGAACAGCAGCGACAGCGCGTTGAAGAAGTGTGTCACATGCGAGCCTTGCACGTGCCAATCGCAGGCACGCTCCTGCGGCAAGTTGAAACGAAGGTCGCGGCGAACCGGCATCATGGCCTTTCTCCTTGAGATGCTTTATCCGTTGCTGATTGGTCTGATCGGGTGGTGTGCATGGCGCGGCTGGCAACGTAGCGGGCGCGCGGGAAGCCGCGCAAAGGGCGGCGCATCAGGCGCGCTTGCCGTCCAGTTGCGCGGCGCGCCGCGCGCGTTTCTCCGCGATGCGCTTCATCCGGCGCGTTTGCATCACCACGAGCGCCTGATAGGCCGCCGGCAACGTGCGCGCCAGCCAGTCGGCGGCCCGCGCGTCGCGTCCGATCAGAACGCGCCGTTTGTTCCTGCGCACGCCTTCGAGAATCACGCGGGCCGCTTCGTCGGCGGTGGTGATGAAGAACTTCTCGAAGTCGTCCTTGCCTTGCTGTTCGGTTTCCAGCATGAAGCCGACCATGTTCGGCGAGATACGGCTCGATTGCGCGATTGCCGTGCGGATGCCGCCGGGATGCACGCAGGTTGCGGACACGCCGCACTTCATCAGGTCGAGTTCCTGGCGCAGCGCTTCGGTGAAGCCGCGCACCGCGAACTTGGTCGCGTTGTAGCCGCTCATGCCCGGCTGGGAGAACAGCCCGAACACGCTCGACGTGTTGACGATATGACCCGCGCCCGATGCCTTGATATACGGCAGAAACGCCTTCGTGCCGTGCACCACGCCCCAGAAGTTGATGCCGACGATCCACTCCAGATCGGCGTAGTCCATGCCTTCAATGGTGCTCGACAGCGCGACGCCCGCGTTGTTGAACACCAGGTTCACGCGCTGATGTTGCGCGGCGGTTTCGGCGGCCCAGTCGAACATGGCGGCGCGGTCCGCGACGTCGAGCACCTTGGTGGTGATGCGCAGCGGCGAGCCGACGATCTGCGGTGCCGCGGCCTGCGCAAGCTGCGCGGTTTCGGCAAGGCTTGCGGCATTGCGGTCCGCGAGCGCGAGGTGGCAGCCTTCGCGGGCAAGCTGGATGGCGAGCGAACGGCCCATGCCTGAGCCTGCGCCGGTGATCGCGGCCACTCTGTCGGTAAAGTTTTTCATTGGCTTGTCTCCCATGCAGTAGCAGTCGGGCAGAGCTAGCGCTTCAGCGCCTCACTCCAGTCCCGTGCAAACTCGTTGCTGTTCTCCCTGAACGGCGCCCTGTCATGACCGTCATGTCCTGTCAGCCCGCTTCCGCCGACGCCGTCGCGCCGCCGCGCGCCTGCACGGGGGGCTGCGACATCACCGGCGCGCTTGCCGGCCGCGGCGCGGACGAATACGCGAGGTAATCGCCCATGCTGAACGTGCTGGTGGCCTGGCGGAATCTGTATGCGAATCCCGGCCACAGCGTGGTGTTCTTGCCGGATTTCGGATCGAGATACCAGCTCTTGCAACCGCCGGTCGACCAGATCGCGCGGCCCAGTTTCTGCTGGATCTGTTCGTTGTACGCGCGCTCGACTTGCGGACGCACTTCGATGGCATCGGCGCGCTGCGCGCTCATCGCCTTCAGTGCGCGAAGAATGTATTCGACCTGCGACTCGATCATGAACACCATCGAGTTATGGCCGAGGCCGGTGTTCGGTCCGACGATCATGAAGAAGTTTGGATAACCAGGCAATGTCGTACCGAGGTACGCATGCGCGCCGTCGCGCCACGTATCGACGATATCGACACCGCCGCGCCCCCGCACCACGCCGCGCGGAAACGGATCGGCCACCTGAAAGCCGGTGCCGAAGATCAGGCAGTCGGCGCGATGACGCGCACCGTCGGTGGTGACGACCGCGTCTTCCTCGATACGGGCGATGCCGGTGCTCGTCACCGAAACGTTCTGGCGCGACACGGCGGGGAAGTAGTCGTTCGAGATCAGGATGCGCTTGCAGCCCATCGTGTAGCTGGGTGTGAGCGTGGCGCGCAATTGCGGATCGCGCACCTGGCGGCGCAGATGCCGCTCGGCGACTTTTTGCGCTGTCTTCATCAGCGAAGGGTGAATCGCAAAACCAAACGCGCGCGATTCGAGCATGCAATAGAGCGCCGAGCGCATGATCTTCTGCGTGAACGGCAGATGTTTGAACAGCCATTGCTCCAGCGGCTTCACGCGGCGGTCGGCCTTCGGCATGATCCACGGCGGCGTGCGCTGGAACAGGTCGAGATGCGCGACGCGCGGCGCGATCTGCGGAACGAACTGGATCGCGCTCGCGCCGGTGCCTATCACGGCGACACGCTTGCCTTCGAGCGAATAGCTGTGGTCCCAGTGCTGCGAATGGAACGCTTTGCCCTTGAAATTCTCGATGCCGGGAATATCCGGCATGGCCGCGCGCGACAGGCCGCCCATGCCCGAGATCAGCACGCGTGCCGACCATTGCTGGCCGTTCGCGAAGCTCAGCTGCCAGCGGTGGCGCGTTTCGTCGTAAGTCGCGCTCGCGAGTTCATGGCCGAAGCGCAGATGCCGCTGCACGCCGAAACGCTGCGTGCAGTCCTCGAGGTAGGCGCGGATTTCCGGCTGACGCGCGAACATGCGGGTCCAGCGCGGATTCGGGGCGAAAGAGAACGAATAGACGTGGGATTGCACGTCGCACGCGCAACCGGGGTAATGGTTGTCGCGCCACGTGCCGCCGACGGAATCGGCCTTTTCAGCGATGATGAAGTCGCTGATGCCGGCCTGGCGCAGGCGGATCGCCATGCCGAGGCCGGCGAACCCGGACCCGATGATGGCGATATCGGTCTCGATGGGCGCGGACGCGTCCGGCGCCGCGGTCTCATGGGGCAGCATGCGTGCGTTCATCCGATCCGTCTCCTTTTTACTCTCTTAACTGTTACATTTGTTAGTGTAACAATAGAGACTGGTAACGGATCGCGCAAGGAGGCGGTTAGACGCCCGACTCTAGGAACGGATGCACGCTGCGGCTTACTTTGCGGCCAGGGCCGCCGCGACTTCGCGGTTCTTCCAGACGCTGTCTTTCACGGTAATTTTCTGCGGGATCAGATTGGCGCCGTAGAACGCGTCGGCGACGATCTGCTGAGAATGCACGATCTCGTCGGTGACGGGCGTGGTGCCGTACGGATAGCGGCGCACCCACGTTTCGACCAGTTTCTGGTCGAGACCGACCTTCGGCGCGATCAGCGCGGCGGTTTCCACCGGGTGGGCATTGACCCACAAACCCGCGGTGCGCAACTGTCCGAGAATCGCGCCGATGACATCGGGATGTTGCTGGGCGAAGTCGCGCGTCGCTTCATAGAAGTTGTACGGCGCGTTCAGTTCGCCGTAGTCCGCCAGCGTGCGTGCCTTCAGCGCCTGCTGCGCGGATGCGTAGTACGGGTCCCAGATCACCCATGCATCGACGCTGCCGCTTTCGAAGGCGGCGCGCGCGTCGGCGGGCGGCAGGTACACCGGACGAATATCCTCGTAGCGCAAGCCTGCTTTCTTGAGCGCTTCGAGCAGCAGATAGTTGGAGCTCGAACCTTTTTGCAGCGCGACGCGTTTGCCCTTCAGGTCGGCCACGCCGTGCAGCGTCGAGTCGCTTTTGACGAGGATGGCTTCGGCGTGTCGTCCCGAGGGCTCCGCGCCCACGTACACGAAGCGCACGCCGCTTGCCTGCGCGAACACCGGCGGCGGGGCGCCCGTGTAGCCGAAGTCGATGCTGTTGGCGTTCAACGCTTCGAGCAGTTGCGGTCCTGCCGGAAATTCGAACCACTTGATGCTGTAGCCCAGCGGCTTGAGCTTTTCGTCGAGCGAGCCTTGGGCCTTGAGCACCGCGAGCAAGCCTGATTTCTGATAGCCGATGCGTAGTACCCTGGCCGTCTCGCCGGCGTTGCCGCCGGTTTGCGCGGTGGCGCTCAAGGTCGTGAATGCCGCCAGCAAAGCGGCGGCGAGTTGAAGCGAAAAACCGGTGTGACGGGCCATCCTGCGAATCTCCATTGCGTTCGATTGGTGTGGACGCCGTTCGTGGTCAGCGTGTTCCGCGCGTTCGCGATAGTCACGAGGAGAGCTTGCGGAGACGGCTGAAAACGTGTTGCGGCGACGTTCGGGGATCGTCGCATGGACCTCCCGCCGTTCAAACGAAGCAATGCAGATTTGAATATGACGCACCGGAACAGGGCGCAGCGGGCGCGAGCGTCTCGCCGCACCGGTTGGCGTGCCTCAGCACGAACGCCGGCGAGAGCGCGCGCAAGGGGTTACTTCTTCGATTTGTCTTTCTTCGCCGCCGCGGTGGGTTCGGCGGGATGGCCCAGTTTCTTTGCCATGATGGCCGCGACGCGGTCGCCCAGATAATCGCCGGAGGCTTCTTCGAGCGCGCGGTTCATTTCGCTTTCGACCAGCACCATAGCAAGCGGCCGCACGCGCCAGATGGCGTCGACCAGAGCGGGCACGTCGGCGGGCGGAGGCAGCGCGCCTTCGTCGTAACGGTCCAGTTGCCGGACCACCAGATCGACCAGCGCCTTGGCGACCGCGTTGAAATGCGGCCTTGCCACGCCCACGGCGTCGAGCAGGTCGGCAAGCGGAATGCCTTCCTTCGCCATCGTGGCGCCGGCGGCCAGCGCTGTCGGGCTGGCTGACACGAAGGAAAGACCGTCGCGCTCCAGCAGGCCGAGATCGACCGCTTTGCCGAGCGCGTTCGGCGAGGCTTTGTCGCCGAACATTTGCAGCAGTTCGATCAGCGAGTACTTTTTCGGCCGCTCGCGCGACCAGCGCCCGCCGATCGCCGTTTCGAGCCCGAGAATGGAGCGCAGATCATGGCCTTCGTCGACGGCCATGATCAGGTCCTGGATGTTGGCGAGCGTGTAGCCGCGGGCGAGCAGATGGTTGATCAGTTTCAAGCGCGACACGTGCGTGTCGTCATACACGCCGACGCGGCCGCGCTTTTCCGGCGGTGCGAGCAGTCCCCGGTCCTGATAGGCGCGCACGTTGCGCACGGTGGTGTCGGTGACGCGCGCGAGTTCGTCGACGGTGTATTCGTTGCGCGGCGTGGCGCTGGCCGGGTCGCCGGAATCGGCGGGCAGCGGCGGGACTGGAGGCGGCGTGTTGGGCATGGCGCGATTTTAGCGCGGCGGCGCGCGTGGCTGCCAGCGCGCTCGCCCGATGCCGGCCCATGAAGGGAGTTTCCGCGGGTATTGGCTTATGCCTACGGCCCTGCGTCCGGACTATTTAGCGCGGGCGGCTCGCCGTCCGCACCTGAAAGCCGGACGGCGCCGTACACCGCCGGGCCTTCAGATGTAGCAGGCGTAACGTCTCAGCCGCCTCTTTGCGCAACGTCGTCCGGCGAGGTCGAGTCACCCTTGCCGAGCGTGCGCTGCATCAATGTCGTGTCGAGCCAGCGGCCGTGTTTGAAGCCCACCGCCTTCAGCGTGCCCGTCAATTCGAAACCCAACTGCGTATGCAGCGAGAGTGAACCGCCGCTGCCGCCGTCGGCGATCACGGCGACCATCTGGCGCCACGGGCCGCTCTCGCAGCGCTCGATGAGCGCCTGGAGCAATACGCGTCCGAGGCCCCGGCCGCGATAGGCGTCGTTCACATAGATCGAATCTTCGATGGTGTTGCGATACGCGGCGCGCGGACGGTAAGGCGTCGCGTAGCAATAGCCGGCGACTTCGCCGTCGATCTGCGCCACCATGTATGGCAGCCCGTGGCTGCGTACCGAGGCGAGCCGCGTGCGCAAGTCGTCGACGGAAGGCGGCACTTCTTCGAACGAAGCCACGCCGGTCAGCACGTGGTGTGCATAGATCGCCTGAATCGCGGGGAGATCGGCTTCGGTGGCGTCGCGAATCAGCGGGACGGCTTCGCGCGCTGGGCCCGAAACAGAGGGCGCGGGGCAGGTGGTGCTCATACGTGTTCCTGTCGTGGCGATAAGTCTGCGGATACGTTTTACTATGCCCGCCGCGCGCGCGAATTTAAAGCGAGTCAAAAATCGGTGCGACGTAGAGCCGCGATGTCGAGCCGCGATCGGCGCACGGCCAACGTCGCGGCACTCAGTTATGCGAGTACGTATCCGGCTGTGTCACATGCCCGCGATGATGCCGGTGATGCTTCACCTTATGTTTCGATCCGGCTGGTGACGCCGGCACGTGCTGTTCGTCGGGCGGCGCGGCTGTCGGCTCCTGAACCTGCGCGCGAGGCGCGGGCGCGGGACGCGCCTGACCTGAGGGCAGCGCGCTTTGGCCTTCGCCGAAACGGAAGGTTTGGGAAGTCTGGGCGTATGCGCCGGCAGAGAGGGTCAAGGCAGCGGCAGCCAGGCAAATGGACAACTTCATGGATCCTCCTTCTGAACGAGCCGGTGAGGATACCCGTTTTCCTGACAGTCGGCCGCTTACATCGGGCGCAGCGGTCCGCGCCGTCCATCACGCCCAGCCACGGCATGCGGTCGCTGCGCCTCTTGCGGGGAGATTGCGCGCCGTCCCCTGGGCGCGGTCGATGTCGACGCCATGCTTGCCGCGTGTGATCGCGATGAGCCGATGGCCAGTCATGGAGCGAAGAACGCGAAGGGCGTCAGAGGTCGTCGAACTGGTCGAATTCGCTTTGCAGTTCACGGTTGCGGGCCACGCGTTCGTCGAGATTCGGCCCGAGTCGTTCGACGATCGCCGAAATCAGGAGATTGAACAGGCACGTGAGCGGCGCGAGCGAATCCCAGAACTGGCCGACGTCGGTTTTCACCTGCAGCAGATCACCGTCGAATTCGCGCGCCCACGGACAGTAGATGTCGGTGATGAGCGCAAAGGGCAGGCCGCGGCGTGAGGCGGCTTCGCAATAGCGGCGCGCGACCTTCGAATAGGCGCGAGTGTCGGTGACGATCAGATACGGCGCTTCGAATCCCGAGTTCAGCGAATCGACGTACGAGCCCGACATGCCGTCGGAATAGAACACGCGCGGGCGAATGTATTCGAGGTAGCTGTAGAACGCGTTGCTGATGCCGCGGGTGGACTGAATGCCCAGAATGTAGACGGCATCCGCATTGGAAATACGCTCGGCCACGCGCGCGAACACCGGCGCTTGCGCAAGCTGGTAGACATGCTGGATCGCGCCGATCTCGAGTTCGAGCGAATGGGCGAGTGCGGGATTGGGCGCGGCGGGCGAACCCGCATCCGGCGCGGCGTCGTCGTGCTGGCCGGCGGTGCGGCGGAACGCGTCGAGCCGGTCGGTGATCAGCCAGGGACGCTCCTGTGCGCCGCGCAATTCGCGCTTCAGGTCGTCGAGATTCTGATAGCCGATGCTGCGCAGGAACCGGCCGACCGAAATGCCGCTCGTGCCGGCTTGCTGGGCGATCTGATCGGCGGTTTCGAGGCCGAGCCGTTCGAGGTTGGCCAGCATATAGCTGGCGACGCGCTTGGAAGTGGGTGTGAGTTCGGCAAAGCGGGCTTCGACGGTTTGTGCGAAAGCGGTCGGCATCGTAGTTGCGCGGCGGGGCAGTGGTTAGTCGATCATTGGAATGATGACATATTCAACCCGCCGCCCGCATGACGAGCGTCTAAAACCGGCTAAAGCGCGGGCGTGCCGCGGACGGCTCGCGTGTCAGGCGACCGGCCGCGTCGGCGCTGTGCGCGAGAAGCGCCGCGCGCCCGCCACGCAGCCCACTACCACGACGGTGACGAGGATCATTGCGGGCGGCACCTGTTCGTGCAGCAGCAGTCCCGCAAGCAGCAGGCCGAAGAACGGCTGCAGCAGCTGCAGTTGCCCGACGCCCGCAATGCCGCCGAGCGCGAGGCCGCGATACCAGAACACGAAGCCGATCAGCATGCTGAAAAGCGACACATAGGCGAGGCCCCAGAGCGCCGCATGACTGACTCCGTCGAACGATGCGGGCCGCGCCCACCAGGCGAGCGGAAGCATTAGCGGCAACGACAGCACGAGCGCCCACGAAATCACCTGCCAGCCGCCGAGGTGGCGCGACAGACGCGCGCCTTCGGCATAGCCGAGCCCGCATGCGACGATGGCGGCCAGCATCAGCGCGTCGCCAAGCGGCGAGGCGTCGAGCCCGTGACGCAACGCAAAGGCCACCACGGCGCCGCTGCCGAGCGCCGAGAACAGCCAGAACGCCGGTTGCGGCCGCTCGCCGCCGCGCAGCACGCCGAAGATCGCCGTGGCGAGCGGCAGGAGGCCGACGAACACCACGGCGTGCGCCGAACTCACGTGCCGCAAGGCCAGTGCCGTCAGAAGCGGAAAGCCGACCACCACGCCGAGTGCGACCACCGCGAGCGGAATCAGATCGCGGCGCGCGGGGCGCGTCTGGCGAAACACCAGCAACAGCAACAGGCCGAGCGTGCCGGCGATCGTCGCGCGGGCAACCGTCAGGAATAGCGGGTCGAGGCCTTCTACGGCAATACGCGTGGCCGGCAACGAGCCGCTAAAAATCAACACCCCGATGAGGCCGCTCAGCCAGCCATTGGTTGTTTTTTCCATCCGGAGAGTTCATGCGTAAGAAGAGAGAGAACGCATAGCATCGGCTATCCGGCCATGGACAGTAAGGTACGGATCCGTGCAAATCGCCCAAACTGTATCGAGGAATGGAGCGGTACAGCGCGTTACGCGACTGCCCGTTCCAGATGCGGATCCGCTGCGGCAGCCGGGTTCGGGCTCCGTCATCAAGGTCTATCCTATCTATGATGAACCATGAGTTCATGGGATTGGGCCGACCACGTCAGGAGGGGATCATGAGCAAGCTGACCAGCACGATCAAGCATGAATTCATGGAGATGCTTCCGCCGACCCTCTACTTCTTCGTGATTCTCCACATCGTCACCATCATGCGCGCGCTGATAACGCGAGGCTACGACGTCACGTTGCCGACCACGGTCTCCGTGACCATCGCCGCCCTGATTCTCGGGAAATCGGTGCTGATCGCCAACATGCTGCCGTTCATCAACCACTTTCCCCAAAAGCCGCTGATCTGGAATATCGGCTGGAAGACGGTGATCTATACGGTCGTCGCCTTGATCGTCCACTACCTGGAGCGTCTTTACGAGTACTGGAAAGAGGCGCCGAGCGTCGCCGCCGCGAACCGCATGCTGCTCGCCGATATCAACTGGCCGCATTTCTGGGCCATCCAGATTCTGCTCGTGACGCTGATCGCGATCTATTGTCTGGTTGCCGAGCTGGTTCGCGTGATCGGCCGTGACAAGTTCATGGCGATGTTCTTCGGCTCAGCGCCGCCGAAGTCGACCGGTCAGCCCGCCGGATAGGTCGGTCGCGGCGGGCGGCGCGCCGGAGCGTGCGCGTGCCGCGCCGCGGAACCTACTTGCAAAGCAGAAGCAGTCTCTCCTGATCCGAACACGTGGGGCGCGGCTTCGGCGCGGCCTGGGCCGCCGTGGCGTTGATCGCCGCGCTCTTGTTCGCAAGACACGCGCGCAAATGCTTTTCGACCGGCGAGTAGTATTTCCAGCCACGCACGAGAGTCGGCAACTCGAGCTTCACCTGCTTCCACTTCGGATGGCCGTGCTCCTGAAGATTGTCGAAGTTGGCGCATAGCGAGTCGGCAAAGTGATTCAGGTTGCCGACGGTATCGCGCAAACCGTAATCGTAGGTGACGAGAAAGGCCTTGACGGTCAGCGTGGGGACATCCTCCTTGAGCCAGTTCGGATAGCTGGTGGCTCGAATCGTTGCGGGAAAATAGGTCTGTTTGGCGCGGGCGGTTTCGGGCGCAGCCTGGTCGACCTTCAGAAGGCGGATCTGTTGCAGCAATTCGGGGTTCATGTCGTTGAACAGTTTTGCCGGCTGGCCGACCACGATGATCGCCACGTCCACTTTCTTCACGATCAGCGCCGCCAGCGCGTCTTCGTTGCTCAGATGCTGCACGTTCTGCTCGGGAATCGCCTGGCCGAACATCAGGTGATAAAGCGTCGTGGCCGACTGCGCGGTTCCGCTGCCGATCAGGCCCACGCTGATGCTCTTGTCCTTGATATCGGCGAAAGTCTTCAACGGCGAATCCGCGCGCACCACGACGTTAATTTCCTCGTCATAGAGCGGCATGATGAGCCGCAGCGGCCGGATTGCCGTGCCCGCGTCGGCATTGCCTGCGTTGGCCATGTCGATATAGGCCTGGTACACATCGGATTGCACCAGCGCGAGCTTGACGCCCGGCTCGAAGCGCATGCGTTGCACGTTTTCGGCCGAACCCTTCGATGCCACCACTTCCAGATCGATGCCCGCTGGCTGCGCCACCCATTTCGACAGATCCTGGCCGATCTGGATATACGTGCCCCGCTCTGGACCGGTGACGATCTTGTAGTGCGCCGGCTCCGCGCAGGCCAGCGAAGATACGACCATCAACGCCAGCCCCAGCCATCCCCCCACAAGTCTCTTCAGCATGGTCTATCTACCTATCGGTCAGGTTCGTACAGCTTCGCCCGTCAACGCGGGCGAAGCACCAGAGAGCCGGTTTGCCATGTCATGTTCCAGGTGCAGCAAGTGCCGTGTCCGTCTGTTACCTATCAAAGCGCATGCGCCTGGGAGAACGACAGCCATCCGAAACGACGATATGTTTCGGTATCCAGAAGATCGCTCACTGCCTGGGCGCGGTGCCCGCGGCAGGCCTCGCGGCATTCGCGCTCGCGCGGTTCCAGCCGGAGTCCTTGATGGCGCGCTCGCGCGCTTCCGCGCTATTGTTCTCGGGCGCCGCGGCGCCGGTGCGCGGTGCGGTCACGACAGCGTCCTTGTTCGCCGGCATGCCTTGGGGAAGAGGAGCCTGTAGCTGGGACACCTGCTGCGCCGGCGCTTTGACTTGCGGCGCCGTGCCTGTCGCGGCGCGCGGGTTGAGCGGCGCCCACCCTGTCTCGCGAATCACGCGCGCGAGGATGGACTTCGCGGTTTCATTGCCGGAGTCGATTGCGAGCGCTTCGTTGGCGTGCTGACGCGCGCATGGCCACGACTGCTGCGCGGCGCATGTTTGTGCCGCTTGCAACGCGGCATCGCGGCGTGCGAGCAGGGGTTTCAGCTCACCCGCGAGGTCTTGTGCGTCGGAATTGCCCGGTTGCAGCGCCTGCGCGGCGCCGAGCGCGGCTTGTGCAGACGAGAGGTCGTTGGCCCGCAAGGCGAGGCGTGCCGACTGCACGGCCTGTTCGGCATCGCTGAACCTGGGTGCCGCGGGTTTGACGGGCGCCGCGATCGGCGTTGCGGGTGTCGCCTGAACCGGTTTGGCGGGGTTGACCGGTATCGCGGGTTTGTCCGCGCCGTTGGCCTGACGGGGCGACTGGGCCGGCGTGTACGGTGCGATCGTGCCGGTCGTCGTTCTGGCATCCTGAATGGTTTCGCTTTCGGGCGACTGGCCGGCGCTTCCGCTCGATAGATCACGGTCGCTGAATAGCGCATAACCGACATACGCCAGGCCGATTACGACAACCGCCCCCATGGCATACAGCGCCGTGCGAATCGGGATGGTCCCGCGGGTCGTCGCATTGGGCAATGGAGTAAGCGTCGGGGCCGGCGTGTCCGGTGACACGAGTGCCGATGCATGCGCCGCAGCCTGGGCAGCGACGGATTCACCGGCGACCGGCGCGCGTGTTGCGAAGCCGGTATCGTCTGCTGACGCCGGATCGAGGCTGCTCTTCTGTGCCGTTTTGCTCGTAGCGCTCGCGCGGCTGCCGGGAATGACGGTGCGCTTGTGCGGACCCGCGTCGAGCGGATGCACCGCGCCGCAATACGGACAATAGTCGACTTGCCTGTACAATGCCCCGCCACACCGCTTGCAAGGCGTCGGAAAACTGTGTCCGATCAGTGTCTGGGTGGACATACTGTGACCCACCTTTGGAAAACAATGCCATTACGGCATGTTCCGGATCATGTTGATGCGGGAGCAATGTCCGCGGAAATCACGATCCACATGCGCCGGAGAGTCTTGAGCGGCAAGCCCGCGCTTGCGGTGCCGCTGCTCGCCAATATGTGGCGTTTCGATGAGAACGTCAATCGACGATGCTACCTATCCTATGTGCGCTAGCGAACATTTGTAGGTACGACGAAATGCTTCCTGTGCCGGCAGGACGATTGGGCAGGAGGGTTTTTTCACATCATTGGAGCGACGCTGGAAACACAACGAGGCCGGCGCGCGGGGCGGTCGGCCTCGTTCTGCTGTCGTCGTTGTCGTCTGCCGTTCTCGTCCGTCGTTCTCGTCCGTCGTTCTCGTCATTAAGCGTTTGCATCAGGCGCTCGACGGAAGCGAACGCACGATCAGTGCTTGCGCAACGGATGATCCTTCAGCAGCCACGCGAGCGCGAACGCCAATATCACCACGCACGCGGCCGACAGGTACACCGTGTGCAGCGCGCCGGCGAACGCTTGCAGATAATCGTCGCGCAGCGCTTGCGGCAACTGATGGATCGCGGCGGGCCCAAGCGCATGCGGCAATTCGGTGTCCGGCGGGATCAGCTTTCCCAGACGCGCGGCGAGGCCGTTCGAGAACACGGCGCCGAAACCCGCCACGCCGATCGAGCCGCCGATCGAGCGGAACAATGTCGCGCCCGAAGTCGCCACCCCCATATGCTTGAACTCGACGGTGTTCTGCACCGCCAGAATCAGCACCTGCATCACCATGCCGAGGCCACAGCCGAGAATACCCATGTCGAGATACATTACATAGATCGGCGTGTCGATCTGCAGGCGCGCGAGCAGCAGCATGGCGACCGCCACGAGTAACGTACCGGCGATCGGGAACATGCGGTACCTGCCGATCTTGCTGATGACCCGGCCGGTCACCATCGATATCAGGAATAGCCCGCCCATCATCGGCAGCATCTGCATGCCGGCTTGCGACGGCGTCGAGCCTTTGACCACCTGCAAGTACAGCGGCAGGAACGTCACCGATCCGAACAGCGACACGCCGATGATGAAGCCGATCAGGCTGCTCAGCAAAAACGTGCGTTGTTTGAAGAGTTCGAGCGGCATGATCGGTTCGACCGCGCTGCGTTCCTCGTGAATGAAACCCCAGATCGCGACGAGCCCCATGCCCAGCGTGAACCACAATTGCGGCGACGACCACGGCAGGATCGTGCCGCCCTGGCTCGTGAACAGGATGATGCAGGTGAGGGCGCCGGCGAGAAATGCGGCACCCATGTAGTCGATGGTGTGCTTCACGTGGCGAACGTGCGGCTTGAAGACCGCGCCGATCACGACGAGCGAGACGATGCCGAGCGGCAGGTTGATGTAGAAGATCCAGCGCCACGTCAGGTGCTCGACGATAAAGCCGCCGAGCAGCGGGCCGACCACGGTCGCGAGACCGAACACGCCGCCGAACACGCCTTGGTAGCGGCCGCGTTCAGCCGGCGGAATCACGTCCGCGATGGCGGCCATCGTGACCACCAGCAAGCCGCCGCCGCCGAGACCTTGCAGCGCGCGCAGCACGATGAGCTGCGTCATGTCCTGCGCGACCCCGCACAACGCGGAGCCCGCCAGGAACACGATGATCGCCGTCTGCAGCACGATCTTGCGGCCGAACAGATCGCCGAATTTGCCGTACAGCGGCACGACGATGGTCGAACTGAGCAGGTACGCGGTCACCACCCATGACAGGTTGTTGAGCCCGCCCAGTTCGCCGACGATGGTGGGTAGCGCGGTCGAGACGATTGTCTGATCGAGCGCGGCGAGCAACATTACCAGCAGCAGTGCGGGAAACAGCAGGCGGATGGGCGGGTGATCGCCAGCCTGCGCGCCGCCCTGCACCTGAGCCTGCGTCAGCGCGGCGGCTTGAGTCGTGGTCGATTGATCCATGGCAATCCGGCGTTGAAATTAATTAACGTAGAGATTAATATATGCGACATCGCGTCACCAGTCAAATCGAGTGCAATGGCAAGAACTCCGTCCGACAAACAAGCGGTGCAGCGCGCGCCGGATAGCCCGGCCGCCGTGAGGGTTCGCAAACCGGGTGCCGCGCGCAGTCAGCCTGCTGAAGCGGCGGCAGATGCGCCGGCAGAATCCTCGGCAGAAGCGCCGACGAGCGTCGGGGGCACCGGGGGCGCCGCGCCCGCCCGGCGGCCGGGGCGGCCTTCCGGCGTTGCGCGTGGCGTCGAGCAGCGCAACCGTCTGCTAGACGCCGCGCTCGCGCTGTTCGCGCGGCAGGGCATCGTCGACACCACGCTCGGGGAGATTGCCCGTGAGGCCGGCTTCACTCCGGCGATGGTGCATTACTACTTCAAGACGCGAGATCAGTTGCTCGACGTGCTGATCGACGAGCGTTTCGCTCCGCTGCGCGCGGGGCTAGGCGTGCCGTTCCAGGAAAATCCCGACGATCCGGTGGCGGCGATCACGCAACTCACGCAGCGGATGGTGCAGGTGGCCGTCGACAACCCGTGGTTCCCGTCGCTGTGGGTGCGCGAAGTCATCAGCGACGGCGGCTTGCTGCGCCAGCGTATGCATGAACGCTTCGGCGACGCGCATCAGAAGGCGTCGCTCTCGGCTATCGCCCGTTGGCAGAAAGAGGGGCGGCTGAACGCCGGACTGGAGCCTGCGCTCGTGTTCGTCACGCTGTTGGGTCTGACGATCTTGCCGCTGGCCACGTCAAAACTGTGGCGCAACGATCCGATGCGCCGCAATATCGGCGGCGAGGAAGTCGCCCGGCATGCCGTGGCCTTGCTGGTGCAGGGAATCGGTCCGAAGAAAGCAGACTGACGCCGCTCACCGCTCACCGCTCGTCAAGTCGTCAAGTCGTCAAGTCGTCAGGCGCCGGCCCGAGTCACGTGGTGCGAGACGCGACAGCCGGCCAGCGCGTTCCACCGTCGGTTCGCGCTTTCCACCATCAAGTATTCGGCTTCACGCTTTGCGTTTCTGCTTCCACGCCTCGTAAGCGGCCTTCGTCGTATCGTTCGGCGGGTAAGTGCCGGGCAGCGCCGCGCCGTCGCGAATCCGCTCGGTGAGAAACGCTTCGAGTTGCTCCTGTTCGACAGCGGCTTGCGCGACCTCAGCGGCCATTTGCAGCGGAATTACCACCACGCCGTCCGCATCGCCCACGATCACGTCGCCCGGAAATACGGCGACGCCGCCGCAGCCGATCGGCACATTGATATCCACCGCATGATGGCGGATCAGGTTGGGCGGCGCGCTCGCGCCCGCGCAGAACACCGGAATGCCTAACGCGGCGATTGTCGGGCTGTCTCGCACCGGGCCGTCGGAGACCATGCCCGCCACGCCGCGAACCTGCAAGCGTTGCGTCAGGATCGAACCGAACGACGCGCTGCCGCGCTCGCCGCGGCAATCCTGCACCAGCACATGGCCGGCCGGAATCGTTTCGACGCACTTGCGCTGCGCGTACTCCGGATCGGCAAAGAGTTCAAGCACGTCGATGTCTTCACGCGACGGAATGTTGCGCAAGGTGAACGCCGGCCCGACCAGGTTCGCGCCAGTGAGCGCGGCGAGCGGCGCGACGCCTTGCATGAACGTGTTGCGCAAGCCGCGTTTGAACAGTTGGGTGGTCAGTGTCGCGGTGCTGACATGACGAAGCGCTTCCAGCGTGGCGGAGTCGAGATCGGACATGGTGTCGGGCGGCCTCAGGGTTGAGAGCGGTGAACAGCATGGATAGACGCGCGAGGCGCACGGCGTGCGGAACGGCAGCGGTGGAGCTGCCGATGCGGTCTCGCGTACACGATGATAGCGCCGCCCGCGGACGGCGCAGCAACGCACCATGCGAACTGGCCCGCACGACAGCGAGGCAGGCGAGGCACGTCACGTGCTACTGATCGGGGGAGCGTTAATGCAGGCGGCATGAGTTGGCGCCGCCGGCATCGCAACGAACAGGAATGTGGAAAGAGGCGCCGGGGCGGGAAGGGCCGTGTCGAATGGGGTTTGCACGAGCCGCCGCGGCGAATCGGGAGTCGGCATCGGCTAGCCGTGACGCAACGGCCGAGGGCCGGTTTTTCATCGGCGTGCAATTTTGGCGCGTTACCGTGCGCACGCGTTGGCACTCGGGCCATGTTTTACAATCGTGGGCCTGTTTGCAACTCGGCGCATGAAATTGAGTCGGACCATGAACAGCACCATCGCAGCCGCGCAAATTGGCGGCAACCAGCAGAGTGAAACGTTGGCCACGTCTGACGGCCTAACCGGTTTTTTAGAGCAACAACAGAAAATGACTGCAGCATTGAGACTCGATCAGGCCACGATCGTGCTCGTAGAAGACGACCCGGACAGCCGGGAATCGCTGACCTTGTTACTCGAAGCAGAGGGCGCGCATGTCGTCGCAGCGGCGGATGCGGAAGAGGGCGTGGAGGCGGCGCTGCGGTTGTTGCCCGACGCTGTGGTATGCGACCTCGACCTGCCCGCCATGGACGGTTTCTACCTGATCCAGCGCTTGCGTGACCATGAGATTCGCGGCGACCACGCGCCTTCGGTGGCCGTTGCGCTCACAGGCCATACCGACGACGCTTATCGTTTACGAAGTATCGGCGAGGGCTTCCAGCACTTCATGACCAAGCCGGCTTTGCCTGAAGACCTCGTGACGCTGCTGCACGACGCGATCGACGCACGCGCGGCGGGTTGAACGGAATGAGGCGGCCGGTCGGCGGATGGTCGGCGAACACGTGTGGCGCGTTGTAGTCGCCATGCTTTCGCCGTGCCGCGAGGCGCTTGCAGTTTCACGTGCGCGCTGCTTGCCGGCGGGCAGCGCCCGTGCGGTCTTCGAACCAGACTGACGCGCGGCCGTTATTTGACGGCCGCGACGGGCGTGGCCGGCTGCTGGCCCGACGCCGCCGCTTCCGCTGCCTGACAGGCTGAACACAATCCCTTGAGCTCGATTTCATCGCTCGCGAGCCGGTAGCCCGCGTCTTCGATTTGCGTGACCAGCGCCTGGCGCAGCTTCGGCTGATGCAGTTCGGTGACGCTGCCGCATTGCTGGCACACCACCAGAATGCCATGCTGACATTGCGTCAGATCGTGGCAGACGGTGAAGGCATTGATCGATTCGATCCGATGGACGAGCCCCGCCGAGAGCAGAAAGTCCAGTGCCCGATACACGGTGGGCGGCGCGGAGCCGGGATGAATCTGGCGCATCTCGTCGAGCAGCGAATATGCTTTGGTGGCGCGCCCGGAATTCAACAACAGTTCGAGCACTTTACGGCGGATCGGCGTAAGTTTTTCGCCGCGTTCGCGGCAATATTCTTCCGCGAGTGTCAGGGCGGCTTCCTGCGAATCACCGTGCGCGTGCCCCGGCCCATGCGACTGAGCGGCGTGGGCGGGGGCGGCTTGGTGGGCGGTCGCGGCGGGCTTGGCGGTCTTCATGCGTCGATTATAAGGGCCATCGTGTCAGGCTGTGCCGGCGCGCCGCGCGCTGGCAGGCACGAGCGCGGCGCGGCGCGGCAAAGGCGCAAGCCACGCGCGTGACTGCCATGCTGGCCGGGCGCGGCTCGATGACTCAAGCCGGCGGCTCAGGTCAGCGGAAAATCGACGTACTTCTTGAACCCCGTACGCGTTGCAATACGCGAATACCAGCGCTGCAGGTTCGGCAGCGGCGGCCGCTCGACGCCGTCCACGCCGAACCAGCGTTTCGCGTAGGCGCCGATCACGATGTCGGCCAGCGTGAACTTCTCGCCCTCGAGGAAAAAGCGCCCTTGCAGATGCGTGTCCAGCATGCGCCACAGCACGGCGACGGCATTGAAGTCGCTGGCCAGTTTGGCCGTGTCGCGCTCGGCGGCGGGCGTGCGCACCAGCGCCCAGAACACCGGACGCTCGGCGGGTTGCAGCGTGGACAGCGACCAGTCCAGCCAGCGGTCGATGCCGGCGCGCGCCTTCGGCTCAGATGGATACAGCAGGCTGGCTTCGCCGTATTGCAGCACCAGGTAGCGCAAAATCGAGTTCGATTCCCACAACACGAAGTCGTCGTCGACCAGCGTCGGAATCTTGCCGGTCGGGTTCATCGCGAGATAGGCGGGTTCGGTGTTGCGGCCGAATTGCAGACCGGCGTCGATACGCTCGTACGGCAGCACCAGTTCATCGCAGCACCACAACACTTTCTGGACGTTGACCGAATTGGCGCGTCCCCAGATCGTAATCATCCGGTAAATCCTTTTCTTGGCAGTTGGCAAGCCGCGCCCGTCGCGCGGCGTTCAGCCAGTAACGATACACGATGCGGGTGATCTTGCGCGTCGCCGGGCGGCAGGCGGCCGGCTCGCACAGGGCGGGCCGCGCCTGCGAACTCGGCGCCCGACCGGCATTCGGCAACGCGCGGGCGTTGCGTACAATGAGCGCACCCGAATACGACGAGGCACGCATGGCCCGCATTGTTCCCGACGACTGGAAGAGCCTCGCCGCCACCGGCGCGGCGGCCCGCGAGCGCGAAACGCTGGCGTTGCTGGAAGAAGCGCTTCCCGATGGCTACACCGTGTATCACGGCGTGCACTGGACGCGTCTGAACCAGAACTTCTCGGTGTTCGGCGAAGCCGACTTCGTGATCGTCAGCCCGGCCGGGCGCGTGATGATCGTCGAACAGAAAACCGGCTTCCTGCGTGAAACGCCGAAGGGGCTCGTCAAGGTCTATCTGCAGACCGAGCGCAATGTGGCGATCGCGCTCGCGCACACCGTCGAAAGTTTGCACCGGCGCTTCACGGCGGCCTTCGGCGCGGGCACCTATTTCATCGAGGAACTGCTGTATTGCCCGGACCATATCGTCAAGGACGCGGCGATTGCCGGCGTGAATCCCGCCCGGATCGTCGACGCGACGCGCAAGGACCGGCTCGCGGCGGTCATCCGCGAAGCCTTGCCGGCCGATGAGCCGCGCGTTGCCAGCGCGCCGAAAATTCACCACTTCTTCGCCGACGAACTGGCGCTCACGCCCGACGCCAGCGCGCTGCTCGGGCAGGCGGGCACGCTCGTCACGCGCCTCGCCGGCGGTCTCGCAACGTGGGCGAGGCGGCTCGAATTCTCGCCGTTCCGGTTGCGCGTGATCGGCACCGCCGGCTCCGGCAAGACGCAACTCGCGGTGCAGGTCATGAAGGACGCGGTGGCACGCGGCCAGCGGCCGCTCTACGTGTGTTTCAACCGGCCGCTGGCGGATCACATCGCGCGGGTCGCGCCGCCCGAAGCGAAGGTGGCGAACTATCACCAGCTCTGCGACTGGATCGCGCGCGATGCGGGCCGCGAACCGGACTTTCAGGCGGGCGGCGTGTCGGCCAATGGGACATCCCTCGCGGCGTTCGATCAACTCGAAACGATTTTCGCCGACACGCCGATCGGTCCGCGCTGGCAATTCGACGTGCTGATCGTCGACGAAGGGCAGGACTTCCAGCAACCGTGGGTCGCCGCGCTCGAGCGGCTATTGCGGCCAGAGGCCGCATGGTGGTGGCTCGAAGATCCGCTGCAGAATCTGTATATGCGTGAACCGGTCGCGTTGCCCGGTTGGACCACGCTGAAAGAAACCACGAACTATCGCAGCCCGCGTGACATTCTCGACTATGTGCGCGAAGTGGTCGGCGCCTCGGTGCCGGTCGCCGCGGCGCTCGCGTCGGGCAGCCCGTTCGACGGCTCCGATATCTCGCTGTCCGTGTACGACGAGGCGCATGCGGCCGAAGCCAGCATCGAGGTCACCAAGCGCGCGATCACGCAGGCGCTCTCGCTCGGTTTTCGCAAGCAGGACATCGTGGTGCTGTCGTTTCGCGGCCGCGAAGGCTCGGCGATGACCGCGCTGGATCACCTCGGCCCGCATCGGCTGCGCAGTTTCACGGGCAAGTACGATCTGTTCGGCAACCCGGAGTACCGCGAAGGGGAGGTGCTGTTCGAGTCGATTTACCGCTTCAAGGGACAGGCGGCGCCGTGTGTGATTTTCACCGAGGTCGACTTCGAGACTTTCGACGAGCGCATCGCGCGCAAGCTGTTCGTCGGCGCCACGCGCGCGACGATGAAGCTGATCGTCGTTGCGTCGCAACGCGCCGCGCGGCATCTGCATTTGCGCGGCGCGAAGGAGACGAGGGAAGTGAAAGACGGGCGGGAAGCTTAGGGGCCGTTTAAGGCCGTTCAGCCCGCTTGCGCCAGTCGGTCACTCCGAGCGCTCGACCCTGCTCAAACCCACGCGCGCGCGCCCACCAGCATGCCGGTTTGCGTATGCGCATCCCACCAGATCACGCGCAACAGCGGCGCCTGCTGAGCGATCAGCAGCGCCTGCACCGGATCGCTCTCGATGAAATGCGTGACACCGCCGCGCAATGCGGCCGTGGCCTTGTGAGCAGCGCTGCCGGCGGGACTTTCATCGTGCGTGTCGGGCGTGCGCATCAGCAATTGCAGATGGCCGAAGCCGTGCCGCGCGAGCCACGTTTCGGTACGCGCGCGGTCCATCTCCGGCCGGCCGGTGATGATCGTCCGAACCCGCTGCAGGTCGATGCCGGGCAGCACGTCGAAGGGCAACAGGGCATCGCGTTCGGCGAGCGCGGCGGCGAGGTCTTCGTCATAGCGCGCGAGCGGCACGTCGGGCAGCAAAATGCCGTCGAGGTCGATGGCGTAGGTGGCGTATTCGTGATCGTCCGCCATCGCGGGCGACTCGCCGGCTTCGACGCGCGCCCAGTCGTCGCGGTAACGCTCGGTGTAGGCCTGGCGCTCCCACGGGAACAACGCGAAGTAGCCGCGCGCATCGATCGCGTAGTCGGGTTGCATGCGGCTCAGATCGTCCACGGCGCCAGTCAGCGTCCTGACCACGAGGCCTTGCTGTTGAAGAAACGCGATGCAATCGGTCAGCGTAAAACCGCGCCCCGCGATGTCCTCGCACAGCAGCACGACCGAGCCGGCGGGCGGGATCGGCAGCGTCGAATCCCAGGCGACCGTGCGCGTCTGGCGGTCGTAGCGCAGGAAGGCGACCGGTGTGCCGACGGCATGCGACACCATCAGCGCGAGCGGCGCGCCGCCACGCAGAATGCCGATCGCCAGCGTGAAGCGCTCGGCCAGCAAGGCTGGTTGCAGCGATTCGATCCAGTGATCGAGTTGCTCGTACGTCAGGGGCAAAACCGGCTTGGTCATGACTCGTAGGGGCGGCGCGTGGCGCGTGTGGGGCGAGTGTTGCTGGTGCGCAAGCAGCGTGCGGCGCTTGCGCGGCCGCTCTTCCTCGTTTTTGAGACAAGGAATTTTGGCGATATTATGCATGCGGTTCAAAGATCGCGCGTCGGAGTCAGCGGGCAGCGGGCGCGGCAACAGATCGGACCGGGGACTGTTACGCCAGTCCGCAGGAAAATAGAAAACGGAAAAAAAGAGCAGATGACCAAGTCGAGCGCAGGGGTGAATGGCAGCAAACGTGCAATCTGGGCCGCGGGCCTCGCTCTCGTCCTCGCGCTGGCCGCGTGGGGCGCGCAGGCTCAATCGGAGCCTGCGCCTTTATCGCTCGAGGTGCGCGGCAAGATCGCCAGGACGACCGATGCGTCGCGCCAGACGTACCGCTTCACCGAGGCTCAACTGCTCGCGCTGCCGGTCCACGCGATCACGACCACGACCACCTGGACGCCGCGTTCCACCTTCACAGGGCCGCTGCTGGCGGATATCCTGAAGACAGTCGGTGCGTATGGCAGCCAGGTCGAAATCCATACGCTCGACGACTACACCTATACCATTCCGGTGTCGGACTGTGATCGCTATGGCGTGATCGTCGCGTACAGCATGAACGGCCGGCGTCTGAAGATCAGCGATTTCGGGCCGCTGTTCCTTATCTACCCGCGCGATGCGTTCCCCGGCGAACTCACGGGCGCCTCGGGCGATTCGAAATTCGTATGGCAGATCAAGGCCCTCATCGTCAAATAACGCGCCGTCCGTGGCGCCGTGTCCTCTACGTGCTGATCTGGCTGACCGCGCTCGCGGCGCCGGCCGGCGCGATCGGCTACCTGTTGTACGCGAATCTGCTCAACCCGCGCGCCACCGAGCAGTTGACCGGCTCTTACGACGGCTTCTACTGGGACGCCGCGCAGTTGCAGATCGCCTACGCGCGCTTCGAGAATCAGTTGCTGCTGTATCAGTCGGGCGTCGACGACGACTATCAGCGGCTGATGCTGCGTTACCAGTTGCTGCAATCGAAACTGCACGTGATGGCGGGCTCGACGCGCCGGTTGACCACGCAGCTCTCGCTGCTGCAAAGACAACTCGACGAAATCCATTCGCTCGACCAGTTGCTGGGCGGCATCGAACCTGAAGTCGACGCGCTGCCGAAGGACCGCAGCCAGGCCAGCCGGATCGTCGCGCAACTGCGCGAACATTGGAACGAGGTCAACGATCTCGCGCTGAGCCGGCGCTTCGCCGACGTCGCCGACCGCGAAGCGATGAACCGCGATTTCATCGACAAGCGCCGTATGCTGTTCGCCGGCGGTTTGGTGCTGCTATTGCTGTCGGCGGCGGCGACGCTGTTGCTGGTGTTGAACGGGCGGCGCCGCGCGCGCCTGATGCGTCAGCAGCACGCGGCGCTCGAAGCCGAGCACCAGGCGAGCCGCGCGGCGCGCGAGGCCAGTCACGCCAAAGACGCGTTTCTCGGCATGATCAGTCACGAACTGCGCACGCCGTTGCATGCGATCGTGTCGTCGATCGAATTGCTGGGCTTTAACTATCACTCCGAGGCCGACCGCAAGGTGATCCAGCGTCTGGAAACCGCGGGGCGCCATCTGGAAGCGCAGATGAAAGACCTGACCGACTACGCGCGCCTCGGCGCCGGCAAGCTCGAACTGCGTCACGAGCATTTCGAGCCACGCGAGTTGCTGGCGTCGATCGTCGACGAACACGCGATGTCGGCCGCCGCGCGAGGTTTGCGACTCGAAAGCGAGGCGAGCGGCATGGGCGGCGTGGTCGATTCGGATCCGCACCGTATCCGTCAGATCGTCAACAACCTCGTCACTAACGCGATCCGTTACACCGAGACCGGCACCGTGCGCGTGCAGTTGCGGCAGCGGCCGGCGTTGCTGATGTTCATCGTCAGCGATACGGGGCCGGGCGTGCCGCATGCGCAGATTCCGCTCATTTTCCAGGAGTTCACTCAACTGGACGCGTCGCGCACGCGCCGCTTCGAAGGCGCGGGGATGGGGCTGACGATCGTGCAGGGGCTGGTCAAACTGTTCGGTGGCACCGTCGAGGTGACGAGCAAGGTGGGCGAGGGCACGACCTTCACCGTGACCATTCCGGTCACGCCGGTCACCGCCGCGCAGCCGCCGGACGTGGCGGCGCGCGCCGCGCCTGGGGGCGCGCGTCCATGCGTGCTGATCGTCGACGACAACCGCCTGATTCGCGAGTCGCTCAGTGAAATGGTCGCCCACATGGATTTCGATGCGCACGCCGTCGCCAATGCCGACGATGCGCTCGCCTGGCTCGACGCGCGCCGCTGCGACGTGGTGTTGCTCGATCTGCATATGCCCGGGCGCGACGGCTATGCGTTTCTCGCCGACTTCGCGGCGCGCGGCGGGCCGTCCGCGGGCGTGCCGGTGATCGTGGTCAGCGCGTATGCGCCCGACGAGGAGATGGCGGGAGACGCCGGCTCGCGTCCGTTCTTCGAGGCGTTATTGAAGCCGGTGCATTACGAGGAACTCCGCAACGCGTTGCAGCGGGCTTTGGCTTCGCGGCACACAGTGTGACGCGCGGCGTGGGCGGCCGGGCCGACGTGGGCATCGACCCGCGCCCACTTTCCCGGTGTTTGCGGGCGCGGCTCGCGGCTCGCGGCTCGCGGCTCGCGGCTCGCGGGTCCGGGGCGCGTTCAGGCCGCCGAGAGCCGCTGAGGGGCGCTGTAGGCCGCTTATGGCGGCTTATGGCGGCTTATGGCCGGTTCAGCCGCTTCGACAGATCCGCCACCAGAATCGCCATGCGCGCGGGCTTTTCATAGCAAGCGACATCGTAATTGCGGATCACCTGGCTGATCTCCGATTCACTGGCTTTGCCGGTCAGCAGTTCCCCGGTCAGCACGAAGATCGGCGCATCCGGATTTTCCGACGCGCGCACCGCGCGAATCGCGGCCGCCGAAGTCTGCGAGCCGAACAGCCAGTCGATCACGATACCGTCGAACACCTGGGTTTGCAGCTGTTCGGCAAAGGCCGCCAGGCCATAGATCGCCACCGCCGCGAAGCCGCTGCGCTCCAGATAGTCGCGCAGGTTGTCGGCGCTCGCCTGATCGTCGTCGACCACGGCGATGGTCGGCTTGTCGGTTTCGGCGCGGCGCGGATAAATCTCGATCTTGTGAACCTCGTACGCGCTTTGGTAAAGCGTGCCGTCGTGACGCGCCACGCGCCATTGCCCGAGCCTCGCGTACGCGACGAATTCCGGGCGGCTGCCCGGCTCGAGCGCGGCGCCGATCCACGCCGTGCAGGCCAGTTCGATTGCGCCGATGCTGAATATGGCTTCCTGGGCAATCGCGCCGACCATGCCCGGATCGAGCGATTGCGCGCCGAACAGCTGGGCGGCGGGTTCGCCGAACACCTCGGCGACCTTCTTGATCTGCGACAGGGTCCACGGGCTGTTGCCGCGCAGTTTGCGGTGTCCCTGTGAAAAACTCAGGTCGAGAATGCGGCACAGTTCCGTGGTCTGCTGGCGTTTGCCGATTCCATGCCGGCTCATCAACTCGCGCACGCGCTCGGCGACTGCGATGGAGTCAGGTGAGTGTGTTTCGTTGGCCATGCTGCGTGAGAATCCGCCGTCTTAAAGGGTGCTGGGGAACGCGATACGACAGGCGCAGTTCGACCATGCGCATTCAATGCGCATGGTCGCGGCTACGCGGGGGACAGCAAATGTACCGTAAAAGTATCGCAGTCTGTCGTTTTGTTAAGCGCCGCCGAGTCCATGAGTGCGAGAGTCGAAACAGACCGGTTTGGCGATTTTTTATGCATTGAGCATTGAAGGTATTTTACCGATTAAACCGTGCCGCATCGGTAGAGAAATAGGTTGAGCGGGGCGAACCGAGCGCCATGCCTAGCCCGCGGGCATGGTGGCGAGCTTTGCCGCCGAGCTCGTCAGGCCTTTGAAAATCCGTTCGGCGATCTTGGCCGGAAAGCGCTCGGGCAATTCCGCCGAGACCCGCTCGATGACACCGGGGGTCTGTTCGATCAGCCGCTGGATCAGCGGTTCCGCGTTTGCGCCGTACGAACACTTGAGCGCCATCGTGTTGAAGTGGCGCCGCTGCACGTCGCGAAACGCGTCGTGTTTGCTGCGCGACCACATGCCCATGGCGAGCCTCGCCTTGAACCACGACCACTGGTTCGGGCCGCTGCCTTCCACCGGCCAGATCGACATGACGTCGTAAAGCGGCGTGAGGCGGTAGTGGCCGCCGGGCAGCAGGCGAATGCTGAAGTTCTTGGCGTGACCGTCCGGCGCCGCCAGCATCCAGAACAGGACCTGGCTCGCCAGCAGTGTTTCGATGTCCTGCCGGGCCGCGACCGACTGCTGAAGAATCCGCGCCAGATCGAGCACGCCCGGGCCGCCTTCGTTTTCATATTTTCGATGCGACGGCACGCCGTACACCTGGCAGAAGTCTTCCTGCGGCAGGCGCAATAGCCATTGCCCGCTCGAATGCAACTGCCGGTCGAAGCGCTCGACGCTCAACACCCGTTGTTTGCCGAACGTCACGATCTCCGTGTTGGCGACCGGCAGGCCGAAGGCGTGCAGAATCCGCAGACAGAGCCACTCGTTTTCGACCGAGGTGCTGAGGTCGGCGAGCTTGTTGCCGACGAGGCCGAGCGGCAGCTTGAAGATGTGCGTGGTGGGTGTGGCGCCATGCGGCCTCTGCCACTTGCCGTCGTGCCACAGCAGCGCGGTTTTTTCCTGCGCGCCGGCGAGCGAGATGCGGAAATCGTCCGCCTCGTCGGGCGCGCCGAACGCGGGGATGCTGACCGTGCGCACCAGCATCGCTTCGATGTCGGCGTCCGTGAGCGGCGTGCCCTCGATCCGTTCGACGCCTTGCGGCGCGTCGTCTTCGGCGAGTAGCTGCACGGCACCCACGCAGTCGCGGCCGATGGCTTGCAGCAAGTCGAACGCATCGAGCGTCTCGGTCTGGTAGCGTTGGGCGATGCGCTTTCTGATCGCCTCGCTGTCGGGCAGCAGATTGTCGAAATAATTGAGGACGCGCGGGCCTTTGTGCGCCGGATTACCCGGCGTGAACGGCAGCGACAGGGACAGTGGCCGACCCGCGGGCGAGGCGACCCACGCCGGGTCGTAGGCGAACTCCATGGGGCCGCGAGCGGGAAGGCGCCAGACGCCGACGCGCTCGCCGTTGGCCCACACCGACAGCGCGCGTGAGTGAGTTTGCCGGCCCATGCTCACCACTCGACCGAAGGCGCGGGTCCGGGCAGCGCCTGGCTCTTGTCGCGTATTTGCAATTGCAGGCCGTAAATGCCGCACAAGGCCAGCAACTGGGCGAGGGTGAGCGCGGCGGCCTCGGTTTCCAGCGCCGAAATGCGGCTCTGGCTGACGCCGATCCGCGCGGCGGCCTCGGCCTGCGTGAGTCCGGCTTGCCGCCGGCTGGCGGCGAGCAATTGGCCCATCTGGTCCGGCGTGGCGATAAGGTGGAGCATGGCAAATTATCCGCGATACGAATAAGCGCACTTTATGCGTCACACGAATATTTGTCAAATATTCGCGTGACGCATATTTTGCCAATATCTGCCTGACGAATAAAATGCCGATATCCGTGTCACGCATAACGGCGTGTTCGGGCGTTTTGGTGCCGTTCCGTACTGGTTGCGCGGGCCGGCGTTTGCGTCGCGCGCCCTGGCATCGCGCCATTGCGAACAAGCGGTCCGCCTGCGAAGATTACGCCCACACTTAAAACCCGCCCGTCCGATGACCACGACTTACCCCTTGCACGCGAACTTTACGCCCGCCGACCAGGCGTTCCCGAAACATGCCGACGTGGTGATCGCCGGCGCCGGCATCATGGGATGCGCGGCCGCCTACTATCTGGCGCGCCGCGGCCTTTCGGTGGTGGTGCTCGACAAATCGCGGATTGCCGGGCAGCAGTCGTCGCGGGCGTGGGGATTCGTGCGCCAGCAGGGCCGTGAAGCCGCCGAGGTGCCGCTGATGATGGCGGGCATCCCACTATGGAAAACACTCGAAAGCGAGCTGAATTTCGACCTCGAATGGCGTCAGGGCGGGTGTCTGTACGTGGCCACCCGCGAAGAAGACTGGAGCTCGTTCCAGCAATGGATGGACGTCGCGCGTCAGCACGGGCTCGATACCCGCACGCTCGATCGCAGGCAGATCGACACGATCGTGACCGGCATGCACGGCCCGGCGCTCGGCGGCCTCTATACCCCGAGCGACGGTCAGGCGGAGCCGCGCCGCGCCGCGGCCGCCTTCGCGGCGCGGGCGGCCGAAGCCGGCGCGCTGTTTTTCGAAGGCTGCGGCGTGATCGGCGTCGAGCGCGCGGGCGGTGCGATTGCCGGCGTGGTCACCGAGCGCGGCACGCTGCGAACTTCGCGCTTCATCTGCGCGGCCGGCGCCAGCAGCTGGCGTCTGCTCAAAACGCTCGGGCTCGAACTGCCGCAACAGGCCGTGCGCGGCACCTGCATGCGTACCAACCCGTTGCCGCGCATCACCGCGTCGACGTTCTGGGGCCACGGTCTCGGCGTGCGGCAACGCGAGAACGGCGCCATCAATCTGGCCGACGACATGCAGGTCGACGTCGACATGACGCTCGGCCATTTCCGCGCGCTCAAATGGTTCTTGCCGGAGTTGTGGGCGCAGCGCGAGAAGTTCAGCTTCCATCTGAACGGCGCGTGTCTGCGCGACCTGCGCGAGCGTCTGCCGGGCGGCGTGCCGGAATACGAAAGGGTGCTGCATCCGCGCGACCCGCATCCGCAGCCGAACGTGAGCCACGCGCCGCGTGCGTTGAAAAAACTGCGCGCCTTGTTCCCCGCATTGAAAGACGCGCAGGTGGTCGAATCGTGGGCCGGTCTGATCGACGTGCTGCCCGACGGCATCCCGGTCATCGACGCGCCGCCGCAGGTTAGCGGCCTGACGATCGCCACCGGTTTTTGCGGCCATGGTTTCGCGATGGGACCGATCGTCGGCAAACTGCTCGCGGAATTGAACGACGGCGGCAAGGCGTCGCTCGATCTGTCGGCGTTCCGTTTGCAGCGTTTCTTCGACGGCACGATGCAACGGCCACGCAGCATGCTGTAAAAACGCTTATCCCCGCCACTTCGCGCGTCGTCGCGCCGGTCTTGCGCCACGGTGGCGCGCTCCGCTACGCGCAATAGGGCTGCCCCGTCGTCTCGTCGAGCGATAGCGCGATTTTTGCGGCGATCCCGCCTGTCCGCGCAGCGGGCTCTGCGCCCCGAGCATTAAAACTGATCCAGCGAGTACGGCATGTTCAGCGGATGCGCTTTGCCTATGGCCGTTTCGCCTACGGCGATCGCGCGCGCAACCACCCGGTGCGAGGGGCGCGGCGCAAGCGACAGCTTCGTGCATTACCTTGCGCAACCCGGGTTGGGTTTCTATCTCTCCTGTCACTGCAAACATCGGCGCGGGATAGGCGGCCCCTCGCCGTTCTGTCCGTGACTTCCGGCGTCGTCGTCTCAGAGGAGGGAGAGCAACCTATGAAAGTATCCACCGTCAACCAGAGTCCAGCTTCCGGTTTTCCGGCCGGCGAGGATTTATCGACCGCTGCGCGCGGGTGTGCCGCGCCGTCCCCGCGAGCCCCGTCCCGCGACGACTTGCTGCGCGAGCGTGCCAGCGAAGCCATGCGTTCGCCGGGCATCTTCGGCAACGCGCATGCCGGCGTAACGCGCACGCAACCGGGGTATTCGCGAGCCGTCAAGGGGACTTCCGCCAATGCGTCGAAGCCCGCATCCGGGCCGCCGCCGTCCGGGCGGATAGAGCGCTCGCCCATGCCGCAGACTCCGCAGCCGCCCGCGGCGCCCGATCAGGTCCAATACAACGGACACGCGATCACCTTGCGCCCCCCGGTCGCGGCACCTCGCGATATTCAGACGACGGCCCTCCAGGCGAACGTGTTCAACATCTTGTACCGTCCGGCGATCAACGACGATCCGCAGACACTGCCGGGCGCATGCCGGGAAGCATTGTGCGCGGGCGCCGTGCTGCATGTCGAGCGGCTGGCGGCTGGCGGCGGTTCGACGCTGCTGTCGGCTGCCGCCGGTGTGAGAGATCAGTTGAGGTCAGGAGGTCAGGCGCGCGACGCGGCCATGTCGGAGATCGAGCGCGCTCATCAACAGTTCCTGCGCTTTTCACAGCCAGTGGAACTGCCCAACCGCATCAGGCACTACGGCTCCGGAAACGAAGCCACGAGAAACGGGTTCAGTGCCGATGCGCTCATCGACGATCTGCGGCGAAACTTCGGCTCGCCTTTCATGGTTCGCACCTCAGCAGGGGATATCCAGCAAAGGCCGAACGATTTCGCGAACCTCAACCTGTATTACCAGCTGCGTCCTGACCGTTACGGTCGAACCTACGTGCCCGGCGGGATCGACGGGCACGTGGTCGGGATTCAACGGCTGATGCGTGACCCGGACTATCGGAATGATCGCTACCAGGTGACCGAAAGCAATTCGGGCACGTTCGAGTACGCCAATTTCGATCAGATGGCCTATGCATTAACCGATTTTTATAACAACGGGTATCGGGAAGTGGCCACCGGGATCGTCGCTTTCTCGACCAGTTATTACTTTCCGGCGCAAGCTCACGGGAGCGCGCAGAATCCCCATGACATCGGAGGCTATGCGCTCGAAGACCTGCCGCTCGACCTTTCCGCTGGCGCGCAACCACCCGGGCAACAACCGACGCAACAAGAGCCGCTCGATCTGTCCGTGCCGCGCATGCCCTATGTGAGTCTGACGCCGCCGCGCGTCGATTTGCCGCCGCCCCCTGAGCCACACAGCAGCCGGTATCGCGGCGGCGACCCGTACAGCGATCTGAAGCGTTCGACGGACGGTGAGCCGCTCGATCCGATCGTTCTGTACCGTCCATCTCAGGTGACGCCGGACCAGATGAAGAAGCAGGGCGGCTTCAGCGCAGAGGGGACTCGCTTGCAGAACGTCAACCTCAGTACGCACAACGGCGACGTTGCATTCGGCAGGGGGGTAACCGACGGCGCCGGCTACCTGGGCGCGTTCCGCAAGCTCGATACGGCGGCGCACAGTCTCCAGTTCGCCGGCGGCGCGAAGGGCTACATTTACGATGTCGCGCCCACGCCGAACATGATCGATGTCGGAGCGACGCTAGGCGAGCGCACGCATAAGCCGGAGGACGGCGAAGTCGCCGCGCTGGGGCGCATCGACAACACGCAGATTCGTGGCTGGCGCAGCGTGGCGGACGGCAAGGTCGGGGATTTCGTGGCCAATCCCGACTATCGCTGGGACGTGTACGACCAGACTCACATCGCCGGCGCGCAGCCGCAGCTCTCGGGTTTTGCCCCCGACGATCCCGCCTGGGGCGACGCGAACCGCCGCCCCTTCGTGGAGGCGCGCCCAGCCGCGGGCAGGACCGTCTATGCGACCCACGAAGACCCGAACCTCGCGACGGCACGGTTCTACGCACATGCGAAGGAAAAGATTCGCTCGCTCGAACGCGGCGAGAGTTATCTCGGGCCTGTTTCTATCCGGGCGAAGGATGACTGGTTTGACGGTGCATTCGGCACACTCGCGGCCGGGGCGATTTTCCGCAGCGACGGTTCGACTTCATTCACCGGGCCCGACGACAGCTACGTCGGTGTCACCAGTCCCAAGAGAGCAAAGCCGGATTTCGGCAACCTGGAACTCGCGCCCGATGGCCGGCTGCAATTCACGGGCGATATGCTGCGGGGAAATGTCGTGCGCGTCGGCAGCAACGGCCGCCTGTATGTCGACCGGCGCCCCGTCGACGCGAACGATCAGAACGGCGTGTTTCGCTACGACAACCAGAGTCGTCTGGTTCACGTACCTGACGGCAAGTGGCTGACCTATGGTTCTGACGGCCACGCGTACCTGACCGACGACGCGACGCCCAGCCCGTTCGAAGCGCTGAAAACGAAGTGGGGCATGGTCGACCCGGCCGGGCGCCACGTAACTCCGCCGCTCAGCCCGTCCGCCTTCAAGGATACCGATGCGGGCGGCGCGAGCACGCTGTATCGGTTCGAACGCGATCCCGATAGCGCGCTCCCCCCGGAGGCGACGTACTTCGTCACCGACGTGCCGATCCTGAGCCGCTATGACACGCTCGGAAGCTGGCTTGACGGGGTGAACGACCAATCCAGCAGTGCGCCTGGTTCGCTCGCAAAATGGTTGAGCGACCGGAATGCGGCGTGGTTGTTTCCTGAAGGCTACTATGTCTTCGCGCCTGCGCCTGACCGGCTCGAAGTGCGCAATCTCGAAGGCGCAAGCAAGGCGACGCTCAAGCTGAAATCGCCGGGCGGCCCGTTCGTGCGCACGGATGCTCAGCCGATCCATCCCGACTACAGAATTCCTCAGTCGATATGGAAGCGCCTCGAGGACTATACGCAGACGAGACAGCGGCTGTCCGAACTGACGGCGCCGACGCGCCGCGCGGGCGGGTGAACACCGGGCGCGCGCCGTCCCGTTAAGGGGCCGCGCGCCTGCGGAGCCTGCCATGGGTTGGGTCGGAGTTCGACGATTGCCGCATCGATCACGTGCCGCGCTGCCCGGCGGCGCGCGGTGCCATGACGCCGCGTGACCAAGCGCTGCGCCAGGCAGCGTCCGGCAGGCCGTCTGGCGGGCCGGGTTCGGGCCCGTTTCCTGCTAAACCGCCTGCACCGACCAATGTCATTTCGGACCTGCCATGAATCGAACTTACGCGCTGCTCGCCGCCGGCCTGATTGCTGTCGGCTTCGCCACCCCCGTGAACGCCGCCAGCCGGGACGAACAGGCCAAGGCCTGCCGCGGCGACGCCATGCATTTCTGCGCCGCGGACATTCCCAACGAAGACAAGATCACCGCCTGCATGGAGAAACATGTGGATGAACTCAGTCCGGCGTGCCGCGCCATGTTCAAGGGCGGCAAGAAGAGCGGGGACAAAGATACGCCGCAATGATGGCGGCGCGGCGTACTTTACTTTCTGCTTTTCCCCGCACGGGCTTTGCGTGTGCTGGTCCGCGGGCGGCGACGGTACTTCGGGCGGGCGACAAGTGGCCCCGAGGCTCGCACCTGAGTTGCCCGCGGCTTAATGTCGAGCGCCCTATGCGGCGCCCGTCGCCTCACTTCCCTTTGCCGCGATCGGGCCCCACGGCGCCGCAGGCGTCGTAGAATCGCTTGTCCTCGACCTGCGCAGCCGCCGCATGCCCGGTCTGTCCAGCTGCCGGCGTGGCCGCCCGAGGCGTGCGACCTGCCGATGCCGAGCCGATCGTATCGTCAGTCGCGCCGGTCGAGCGCGGCGAGCGCCGCCTGCTAGTCGATCCCAACTCAACGTTCTGCCAAGGACTGGAACCACCTGCCCATGACTCGCCCGATCACGCAGATTTTCGACGCCGCCGCGACCGCGCGGCTGATTCCGTACGCCGCGCTCGTCGACGCGCTCAAGCGCGCGAGCATCGAGTATGCACAGCAGCGTATCGCGAGTCCCGAGCGGCTCGTCGTGCCGCTCAACGAGGGCGGCATCATGCTGTCGATGCCCGCCACCGCGCCCGACCTCGCGATCCACAAACTGGTCAATGTGTGCCCGAGCAACGGCCCGCGCGGCCTGCCGACGATTCACGGCAAAGTGATGACGTTCGACGCCGACACCGGCGAGACGCTTTTCATCCTCGACGGCCCGATCGTCACGGGTCGCCGCACCGCGGCGATCTCGATGCTCGGCGTCGAGACCTTCGCCGCCGGCACGCCGCGCGAGTTCCTGCTGATCGGCACCGGCACGCAGGCGCTCAACCATCTGGAGGCGATCGGCGAGCTGTTTCCCGACGCGCGCGTCTGGGTGAAGGGCAGTGCACCCCCGCGTGCCGAAGCGTTCTGCGCGCAGCATCGCGACAAGGCGCGCGAACTCCGGCCGCTGACGCAAGACGGCGGCACGACGATTCCCGAGTCGGTCGACGTGGTGATCGCGCTGACCACGAGCAAACAGCCCATTTACGACGAACCCGCGCGCGCGGAGCGCCTCGTGATCGGCGTTGGCGCGTTCACACCGGCCATGGTCGAGATCGGCGCGCGCACCATCGCCGGGAGCGCGCTTTTCGTCGACGACGAGGCGGGCGCACGCCATGAGGCCGGTGACTTCATTCAGGCGGGCGTCGACTGGGCTCAGGTCGGCGGGATCGCTTCGGTGCTCGACAACCCGGCGCTGCTGCCACAAAAAAAACCGATCGTGTTTAAAAGCGTCGGCTGCGCGGCGTGGGATCTGGCGGCGTGTCGGGTGGCGCGCGAAGCGTTGTCGGGAGCCTGAAGGCCCGGCGCGGAAAGCTGGCGTGAGAGGCCGCTGCGGGCGAGCGGTGAAGGAGAAGAGCGCAGGCGAAACAACCGGTGACGCGGCTTGCCGGCGAACGCCGAAAAAAGCCCCGCACACAGGCCGTTAGCGCCTCGGGTTGGCATATTGCGCCAACCTGAGGCACATGTTGCCGTGCAAACAATCGCAAAACGTTGCACCATAGGCGTTTGCCAGAAAAAAGTGCCGGCCCGCCGGCACGGTGCTTTCGTTGCTGTTTTTTCTGCTGCTTTTTTCTGCCCTTTACCGACGCCTTATCCATCACGACGCTGCGACCGCGCTATGACGACCCACCACGCTTCTGCCACTCCCGACCTGCCGCTCGACATGATCATTTTCGGCGGCACCGGCGACCTGTCGTTTCGCAAGCTGCTGCCCGCGCTCTACATGGCGCATCTGCACTGCAATCTGCCGCCGGATACCCGCATTCTTACGATCGGCCGCAAGCCCTGGTCGCGTGAGGAGTACATCAACGAATTCATGGAGTTGAAGGCCAAGCCCTTCATCGAAAAGAAAGCGTTCGACGCCACCGCCTGGGACAAATTCCTCGCGCTGTTCGAATACGTGCGCATGGACGTGGACTCGGTCGAGGACTACCAGCGCCTGAAGGAAGCCTCGCGCGAGGGCGTGCGCCGTGTGTTCTATCTGGCGACGTCGCCGGATCTGTTCACGAATATCTGCGATAACCTCGCGGCGGCCGGCCTGGTCGACAGCAACTCGCGCGTGGTGCTCGAAAAGCCGCTGGGCCACGATCTCGCCTCCGCGCAGGAGATCAACACGGCGGTCGGCAAGCACTTTAACGAAGCGCAGATCTACCGGATCGACCACTACCTCGGCAAGGAAACCGTGCAGAACCTGATGGTGCTGCGTTTCGGCAATCCGATTTTCGGCCCGCTGTGGCAGGCGCCGTATATCAAGAGCGTGCAGATCACGGTGGCGGAGACGGTCGGCGTGGGCAGCCGCGCGGGTTTCTACGACAAGACCGGCGCGCTGCGCGACATGGTGCAGAACCACTTGCTGCAGTTGCTGTGCATCGTCGCGATGGAGCCGCCCGTGTCGCTCGACCCGGACGCGGTGCGCGACGAAAAGCTCAAGGTGCTGCGTTCGCTGCGGCCCATGACACCCGAAGACATCGCGCGCGACACCGTGCGCGGCCAGTATACCGCCGGCGCCGTGGACGGCGAGGCGGTGAAGGGTTACCTCGAGGAAGACAACGTGCCGGCGGGTAGCCGCGCCGAAACCTTCGTCGCCTTGCGCGCGCACATCAACAACTGGCGCTGGGCGCACGTGCCGTTTTTCCTGCGCACCGGCAAGCGGATGCAGAAGAAGGTGTCGGAGATCGTCATCGAATTTTCGGAGTTGCCGTTCTCGATCATCCCGAACGGCAATAGCGGGCGCAACTACGGCAACCGGCTCGTGATCCAGTTGCAGCCTGAGGAGTCGATCCAGTTGCAGGTGCTTGCGAAAGAGCCCGGCAGCGGCATGCATATGCTGCCGGTGAACCTGAATCTGGACTTGCAGCAGGCCTTCACCGAGCGTCGCGCGGAAGCATACGAGCGTTTGCTGATCGACGTGATTCGCGGACGTCTCACGCACTTCATGCGCCGCGACGAACTGGAAGCGGCATGGGCGTGGGCCGAGCCGATTCTGGCGGGCTGGAGCAAGTCGGGCGACAAGCCGCGCGCGTATACGGCCGGCACGTTCGGACCGGCGGCATCGACGGCGCTGATGGCGCGCGAAAATGCCGTGTGGGCGGAAGAGTCGCAATAAGCGTCTTGTCTCAGCGCTGCAAAAAAGCCCGCCTAGGCGGGCTTTTTTCTTTGACCGATCGCGCGGAGTTAAGGCTAAGGCAAAGAGATCGTCGACGTAGCCGATCGCCGGCCGAGCTTGACCCCCTGCGAATACGGCGCGAGCGAGCCCAAGGTCGGATCGCGCAGATAGGTGCGCGCCTGCGTCGAACCCGCCTCAGGCGGGATGCAGGCCGCGCAGCAACTGACGGACACGCGTGAGGTCCTGATCGACGTGCTCCGCTTTTTCGAACAACTCCGCCAGCCAGTCGACGAACGCGCGCACGCGTGGTGAGACGCGGCGATTCTTCACGTAAGCGACCGAGACCGGCATTGGCACGGGCTTCCATTGCGGCAGAACTTCGCGCAGCAGTCCCGAGTCCAGATAGGGTTGCGCGGCGATCCGGGCGGGCTGGATCAAGCCGAGGCCTTGCAAGCCGCAGGTGAGGTAGGCCTGTTCGTCGCTGACCTTGACGAAGCCTTTCACCTTGACGTTGTGCGCCTCGCCGTCCACTTCGAAATCGAAGTCCACTTCGCGTCCGTTATGCGGCGACATGCAATTGACGGCGACATGTCCACGCAAATCGTCGAGGTCCGCGGGCGTGCCGTAGCGGGCCAGATAGGCCGGACTCGCACAGGTCACGTGTTCGAGGGTGCCGAGTTGGCGCGCGACCAGATTCGAATCCGGCAATTCGCCTAGCTGGATGCTGCAGTCGATCGCTTCCGAGATCAGATCCACTGTGCGGTTGCTGATGCCGATAGCGAGGTCGAGGTTCGGGTAACGCGTGTGAAAGTCGTCCAATGCGGGCAGGACGATGGTGCTGGCCACGGCGCCGGGCATTTCGATACGCAGACGGCCTGTCAGGTTATCCGTCGCGTGACGGATGCTGGCTTCCATTTCGTCGATGTCGGCAAGGATTTGCGCGCAACGCTCGTAATAGGCCGCGCCTTCGGGCGTGACGCTCAGGCGCCGCGTGGTGCGGGCGAGGAGGGCGGTGCCTAGCAGCGCTTCCAGATTCTGAACGATGGTGGTCGCCGTGGCGCGAGGAATGTTTAGTGATTCCGCTGCGCGGGTGAAGCTGTTGGTGTCCACGATTCGGATGAATGTGCGCATTGCGGTTATTCTGTCGATCACGGTTCATGCTCCAGTCGGGGTTTTTGGGGGGGCGTGGGGTTGCCTGCGCGGCGGGTTGTATCTGTGATCCTGGTGGGTTGGGCTTTCCTTGATTTCCTGGTGGTCTATTGGCGTTGCCCCTGTGCGGGGCGGCGCTTACTTTCTTTGCCGCCGCAAAGAAAGTAAGCAAAGAAAGCGGCTTCACACCGCCAGCTCATAAGCGGGTCCCGTGGCTCGGAGTGGGTAGTGGTGCATCTGGAATCTGGCTTCTCGCGCATTCGACCCCGGTGACAAGGCCGTCATACTCCGGAGACGCTGCGCGCGCCGCAGCGGTAATGCTGACCAGCGGTTTCAATAGCGTGCCGCCGAGGCGAAGCCGACGGCCCCCCGACGCAAGTACTTCCGACGGTTTCCCATGCAGACCCGTCCGCGACGCACGGAGTGCGCAGTGGGAGCGAATGATGGCTTTGTCACTGACGTGAAATGTGCGAGCGCACGGATTCCAGATGCACCACTGCCGTGGCTGTGCGGGGGCCCCGCTGAAGAGCTGGCGGTGTGAAGCCGTTTTCTTTGCTTACTTTCTTTGCGGCGGCAAAGAAAGTAAGTGCCGCCCCGCACAGGGACAACGCTAATAGACCACCAGGAAATCAAGGAAAGGCCAACCCACCAAAGAACCGATCCCTACAACACCCACGCCGCAGGCAAAAACCCCCTCCCGCAGCGCGGGCCACCTCCTCTTACTTCCGCAAGGAATCCAGATCAATCACAAACCGATACTTAACATCACTCTTCAGCATCCGCTCATAAGCTTCATTAATCCCCTGCATAGGAATCACCTCGATATCCGAAGTAATTCCATGCTCACCGCAAAAATCCAGCATTTCCTGCGTTTCGGCAATCCCGCCAATCAGCGACCCAGCCAGGCGGCGACGCTTGAAAATCAGATTGAACACCTGCGGCGACGGATGATCATGCTCCGGCGCGCCGACCAGCGTCATCGTCCCATCACGCTTGAGCAGATTCAGAAACGGATTCAGATCGTGCTGCGCAGCCACGGTATTCAGAATGAAATCGAAGCTGTTCAAATGCGCTTCCATCTCTTCGGCATGCTTCGAAATCACCACCTCATGCGCACCCAGCCGCTTCGCGTCTTCGATCTTCGACGGCGATGTCGTGAACAACACGACATGCGCACCCATCGCGCGCGCCAGCTTCACCCCCATATGACCCAGGCCGCCGAGGCCGACAATGCCGACCTTCTTGCCGGGACCGGCGCCCCAGGTGCGCAGCGGCGAATACGTGGTGATGCCCGCGCACAGCAACGGCGCCACGCCGGCAGGGTCGAGATTGTCCGGCACGCTCAGCGTGAAGGCTTCGTCCACCACGAGTTGGGTGGAATAGCCGCCGTAAGTGATCTGACCATCGACGCGGTCGACGCCGTTATACGTGCCGACGAAACCGTTTTCGCAGTACTGTTCGAGACCCTCCTCGCAACTCGCGCAGGTGCGGCACGAATCGACCAGACAGCCGACGCCGACCAGGTCGCCCACCTTGTGCTTCGTCACGTCCGGGCCGACCGCGCTCACGCGGCCAACGATTTCATGGCCCGGCACTACCGGAAAAACCGTGTTCTTCCATTCATTGCGCGCCTGATGCAGGTCGGAATGGCACACGCCACAAAACAGAATTTCCATCTGCACGTCATGGGGGCGAAGTTCGCGGCGCTGGATTTCGAACGGGGCGAGCGGCGCGGTGGCGTCGGTCGCTGCATAGGCATAAGTCGTGCTCATGGGTAGCTCCAGCAAAGAAGGTGAAGTCGCAAGGCGCAGCCGACGGGCGACGCATGCCGCCGTTGTGGCCAACCTCGTCATGAACCGGGATCACGGCGCGGGCGGTGGCTGGCGAATTCGTCACCCGGGGAATTGGCAGCCGAGCCCGGCGCAGCGCGGAAATAGATGATCCGGCAGGGTTCCCATGATAGGAGCGGCAGGGGAGCCCGGGAATACCTGAATGTCTTGAAGGTTTGCCTAAAACTCCTGACTAGCAGCGCGATAGGTCGTTTGGTGCTAAATTTCAGGCATTATTCTCTTGCGCGTCACTATATCGTCATGCCCGCTCATTCCGTCGATCCTGTCCCGGCCGATCCCGCCCAGCAGCGCGTGGTCGAATTATTCGACGTGCTCGCGCCCAACCCGGGCTTCACCCGCACGAGTCTCGAAGGCGTCAATCTGATGCGCGCGAATGCTCCCATGCCGCGCATGCCGGTCATGTACGAGCCGAGCATCGTGATCGTCTGCCAGGGCCGCAAGCGTGGCTTTCTCGGCGATCAGGTGTTTCAGTACGACGCGCAGCAGTACCTGGTGCTCTCGGTGCCGTTGCCGTTCGAATGCGAGACCGAGGCCAGTCCGGAGGCGCCGTTCCTCGCCATCTCGGTGCGCGTGGATCTCACGATGGTGGCCGAATTGCTGATGGCCTTGAACGAAACGCAAGGAGCCGCGCAGCACGAACCCGTCGGCATCTATTCGACACCGCTCGACCCGGCGCTGTGCAACGCGGTGCAGCGGCTGATGGAGGCGCTGGCCTCGCCGCTCGACGCGCGCATTCTCGCGCCCGGCGTGGTGCGGGAGATCTGTTATCGCGTGCTGACCGGCGAGCAGGGTGACGCGATTCGGGCGGCACTCACGCATCAGAATCATTTCGGCCGCATTGCCAAAGCATTGCGGCGAATTCATGCCGATTACCACGGCGTGCTCGACGTCGATACGCTTGCGTCCGAAGCGGGCATGAGCCTCGCCGTGTTTCATGCGCAGTTCAAAGCCGTCACGGCCACTTCGCCGATGCAATACGTGAAGACCACGCGTTTGCATCACGCGCGTTTGCTGATGGTGCAGGACGGTTTGAATGCGGGCGCGGCCGCGGCGCGCGTCGGTTATGAAAGCGCGTCGCAATTCAGCCGTGAGTTCAAGCGCCTTTTCGGTTTGAGTCCGGTGGACGAAGTCAAGCGCATGCGTACCCTGTACGATGCGCCGCCCCCGCGCGTGGTCAAACCGGTGGCGCGTTACGTCACCGCCGTGTGAGCGCGGAAGCGGGCCGCGTTATAAACCGCTGAACCAGTTGTAGCCCTGATCTTCCCAATAGCCGCCGGGATTCGTGTTCGTCACGAAGATCGCCGCGATATGTTTCGGGTTCTTGAAACCGAGCTTGGTCGGCACGCGCAGCTTCAGTGGATAGCCGTATTTGGCCGGCAGCGGTTCATTGCGGAAATCGAGTGTGAGTTGCGTCTGCGGATGCAGGGCCGTCGCCATGTCGAGACTGGAATAATAGCGGTCCGCGCATTTGAAGCCGACGTAGCGCGCGTTCAGATCGGCGCCGATACGCTCCAGAAACGTGCGAAACGGCACGCCGCGCCATTGTCCGATCGCGCTCCATCCTTCAATGCAGATGTGCCGCGTGATCTGTGAAACCTGCGGCAAAGCGCGTAGCTCATCGAGATTCCAGCTGTGCCGGTCCGACACGAGTCCCGACACTTCCAGTCGATACGTCGACCCGTCGATATCCGGCGCGTCGAACTCCGGATAGAACGCGTTGAACGGGAACGGGTCGGTGATGTCGCGCGCCGAATAGGTGGGCGCCAGCTTGTTGCGGTCGAATAGCCAGCCCTGCACGCGATCGTTCCAGCGCGACATGGCCCACAGCACCTTGTCCACCGAATCGCCGTCCTGCATGTTGCAGCCCGAGAGCATGGCCAGCGCGCCGATGGAGAGCGACGAGCGCAGGAACAGGCGCCGCTGCAGTCGCTCGATTTGCGGCCGATGATCGGCAAGCACGATACGGGTTCGGCGCGCGTCGCCGTTGCGTTCGGATGCGCTCATGCCTCGCTCCCTTCGTGCGCCGAATGCCGGGCGCGCCCGGTCAGCATTGGCAGTAACGTGCGCGGAACGAGCAGCACCAACGCCAGATGCACCACCACGAATCCCACCACGCCGGCCATGGCGATGAAATGCACGCGCCGCGCGAAATCGAAGCCGCCGAATAGCGCGGTGAGCCCGGCGAATTGCACGGGCTTCCAGATGGACAGCCCGGACGCCACCAGCAACACGCCAAGACACAACACGAGCAGATACAGCGCGCGCTGCACCGCGTTATATCTGCCGGTATCGTGCGGTAACCTGAACTGCAGCGCGAGGCTTGCGTCGCGCATCACGTCACGTGGATGAACCGGCAACAGCTTGCGCCGGAAGTGCCCACGCCCCAGACCATATGCGAAATACAGCAGTCCGTTTGCGCACAGCAGCCACATCGCCGCGAAATGCCAGGCGATCGAACCGCCCAGCCATCCGCCGACAGTCGCCCACAGCGGAAACGTGAATGGAAAAAAGGGCGACGCGTTATAGATGGCCCAGCCGCTCATGACCATGCAGACCATCGCGAAAGCGTTGATCCAGTGCGTAATTCGTACGACGAGCGGGTGGACGAGCAGGCGCGTTTGCGGTTCAGGCATGGTGCAAGCATCACGGGACGAACGGGAAGTGGAAAGCCGCGCCATCGAAGAACGCGGCTGCTCGAACAAACGGGAGAAGCGCCCCCGCCGTCTTACATCGGCGGCGTTACGCCATGCTCGCCAGCGGAGATAAAGTTGGCCGCCAACGAGCCGTCGGCCTCCTTGTGGGCGAACAACACGACTTTCGCGCCCGGCACCAGCAGCGAACGGTCACCCGGTTCCAACGCGACGATAGGCACGTCTTGCGGAATCACGACTTTCTTTTCGCCGTCCTTGTACTTCACGGTGATCGTGCGGCCGTTGCTGACCACGAGCGAACCCACCGTGCCGTTGGTCATCGAGCTGTTCCCGCCGAGGTCCCACGGCCGATGGCCTTCGCCGGAGCCGCGCATGCTGGCCGGGAACACGTGCACTTCGAGCGCCTTCAGCGTGCCGTCCGCCTGCGGAATCGCCGCGGTGCCCACGTAGCTGTCCGGCTTGATGTCGTTCACGTCGGCGATCACTACGCCGCGAATCGGCGTGTCCTTGGCGAGCTTCACGTCAACGTCCTTGCCGTCGCGCGTGTGAACCTTGAGCAGATCACCCGACAACGCGGTCACGGTGCCGCGCACGCCGGTAGGCGTGGCGTTCTGGGCGTGCGCAGCCGGTCCGGCGGCGAGCAAAGCAGCGGCGGCGAGCGCGGGGGCGACGAAGGTGCGCAACGCACGCGCGGAAACGATCTTCATGAATCTGCTCCAGGTGGTGAACGATGGGGGCAGATTAGACTCGGGACCGGCTCCGGCGAGTGACAGACGAATGACAAAAACGTCATGAATGGCGCGCGAGGGCCACGTAAAATGCTCGGCATATCCACGTCCAGCATTTCAGCGAGCCTCGGAGCGAGGCTCCGGGCCGAAGCCCGAATGGGAGCACCGAGCACCATGAGCATCCTCGTCATCGAAGACGATCCAAAAACCGGCGACTACCTGAAGAAGGGTTTACGCGAGAGCGGCTATGCGGTCGATCTCGCGCGCACCGGCACGGACGGCCTGCACATGGCGCTCGAAAATCCGTACGACCTCGTGGTGCTCGACGTGATGCTGCCCGGTATCGACGGCTGGGAAATCATGCGTGCGCTACGGGCGCGGCGCGATCTGCCGGTGATTTTCCTCACCGCGCGCGACCATGTCAGCGACCGCATTCGCGGTCTCGAACTCGGCGCGGACGACTACCTCGTCAAGCCGTTTTCATTCACCGAACTGGTGCTGCGCATCCGCACGCTGCTGCGCCGTGGCGTGATCCGCGAAAGCGACGTGTTCGAGATCGCCGACCTGAAGCTCGACGTGCTGCGCCGCAAGGTGACGCGCGAAGGTGTGGAAATTCCGCTCACCAACAAGGAATTCATGTTGTTGCATCTGCTGGTGCGCCGGCAGGGCGAGGCGCTGTCGCGCACGCAGATCGCCTCCGAAGTGTGGGACATGAACTTCGACAGCGACACCAACGTGGTCGACGTCGCCATCAAGCGGCTGCGCGCCAAGGTCGATCATCCATTCGAAAAGAAGCTGATTCATACGGTGCGCAGCATCGGCTACACCTTCGGCGACGGCTCATGACCTTCTGGACCGGGCGCTCGCTCACGGCTCGCACCACGGTGCTGTTCGCGGCGATCGCCTGCGTGGTGATCGGCTCGTTGGGCGCGTATTTCTACCGCTCCGCCGAACTGTCGTTGCAGCACCGCGCCGACGTGGTGCTGACCGGCCGCGTCGAGCATTTCAGCCGCATCGTGCGCGATCTGTATTCGGTCAGCGAACTGAAGAACCGGCCGTTGCTGTTCGAGACCATGCTCGGCGCGGAACAGGACGTGCTGCTGTTTCGCCGTCCGGGCGAAGCGCCGTTTGTCGACGTGAACCCGGCGGGCGTGGCGGTGCCCGCGCTGCAAGCCGGCGCGCAGGGGCATTTGCCCACCATCGCCGACATTCGCCAGACGCAGCTCGCCGACGGCGTGCCGGTGCATTGGGCGATCGCTACCGCGAGGGCGCGTGAAGACGGCACTGAGGTCGAAGTGATCGCCGGCCACCCGATGACGCAGGAAGTGCGCATGCTGGCGGCTTATCGCAACCGCATCGTGCTGGCCACGCTGATCGGCATGCTGGCCGCGACGCTGCTCGCCTACTACGTGCTGCGCCGCGCGCTGCGCCCGGTGCGCGAGATCGCCACGCGGGCCGCGCAGATCAGCCCGGCGAGCCTGTCCGTGCGGCTCGACAGCGAGGCGGCGCCGCTCGAATTGCGCCAGCTCACGCATGCGTTCAACGCCATGCTCGACCGTCTCGCTGAGGGTTATCAACGTCTCTCGCAGTTTTCCGCCGACCTCGCGCATGAGATTCGCACGCCGGTCGGCGCGTTGATCGGGCAGACCCAGGTGACGCTCGCGAGAACGCGCGAGCCAGACGAGTATCAACAGGTGCTCGAATCGAATCTGGAAGAGCTGAGCCGGCTGAGTCATATCGCCGAAAACATTCTGTTTCTCGCGCATGCGGACCATGCGGCGCTTTCGGTCGACCGCGAGCCGGTCGAGCTGCGTGACGAACTCGTCAGGATCTCCGACTATTTCGAAGGTCTCGCCGACGAACGCGGCATGCGCTTCGCGGTCGAGGCCGAAGGCGTGGCATGGGCGAATCCCATGCTATGCCGGCGCGCGATCAACAACCTGGTCGTCAACGCGGTGCGCTACGGCGCGAGCGATACGGTGGTGCGTCTGCGCGGCACGCAGGACGAAGCGGGCGCCACCGTGGTGGTCGAAAACGACGGCGCACCGATTCCCGAGGCGCAGCTAGGGCGTCTGTTCGATCGCTTTTACCGCGGGGATGCGGCGCGCAGCGCGTTTACCGAGTCGAGCGGTCTGGGTCTCGCCATCGTCAAGGCGATCATGCATCTGCATGGCGGCACGGCGCGCGTGGTGTGTCCGGCGCCGGGCGTGGCGCGTTTCGAACTGCGCTTCCCGGCCGTTTGAGCGCCACCGTTGCCCGGCGGCGCACTCCGCTCAGACCTTCTTCAGATACGCGGCCTTCAGCATGAAGTTGCCCGCGTCCATTTTGCAGTCCACTTCATGATCGCCGCCCACGAGGCGAATGCTCTTGACCTTGGTGCCCATTTTGAGCGTGATCGACGAACCTTTCACTTTCAGGTCCTTGATCAGCACGACGGCGTCGCCATCGGCCAGCGGGTTGCCGTTGGCGTCCTTGACCACGCGTTCGTCGGCGTCTTCGGCGGATGCGGCGGCGTTGATCGGCCATTCATGCGCGCAATCCGGGCAGACGTAATTGTCGCCGTCCGGGTACGTGTTTTCCATTGCGCATTGCGGGCAGGCGGGAATTGTCGACATGATCTTGTTTCCGAACCGCGGCGTGCCGCGGATAACTTCAGGGCCCGCGAGTATAGCGGAACCATGCCGGGCCGCCAGTGTCCGTCACGCGCAAAGCTGAGCCAGCGCAAAGCGGCGGATGCTGTTGCCGATCCGAAGGTCGCGCGGCGACGCTTGACGGGAGGCGGACTATACTCTTCCGATAGCGTGGCTGTCTCGCACGTTCCGTCATGCTTTGCGACGCTTTGCCAAGCACATCTGGTGCTCGAATCTCACAGCAGGAGTTCCATCATGGTCAAACTCGCCCTGTACGTGCGTCTTGAAGCCAGACCCGGCAAGGAGAAGGAGGTCGAAGCGTTTCTGCTCGGCGGCTTGCCGCACGTCGAGGAGGAGCCGGGCACCGTCGCGTGGTTCGGTCTGAAGCTGGGGCCGTCCACGTTCGGCATTTTCGATGCCTTTAACGATGAGGGTGGCCGTGACGCGCATCTGCACGGCAAGGTGGCGGCCGCCTTGATGGCGAAGGCCGGCGAGCTGCTCGCCTCGCCGCCCAGCATTGAAAAGGTCGACGTGCTGGCGGCCAAATTGCCCGGCTGAACGAGCGGCCAACCGCGCGTGCGCCGGTCAGACGCCGGACGCGTCGTCCGCTTCGGCAGCCGGCTGGCTCGCGTAGATCGCGCGTTTGTCCTCGTACATGAGCAGATCGGCGCGCTGCACGCCCGCTTCGAGCCGGTCGCCGCGCTGGCAGGTGGCCGCGCCCATCGAGAAGCTGAGCGGTGAGCCGGGATAGAACTGATTGTTCATCTCGACCAGTTGCCTGATCGCATCGACCATGGCGACGCCGCCGCGCTCGTCGGTGTCCGGCATCAGGATCGCGAACTCGTCGCCGCCAATGCGTGCCGCATGAAACGGGGTTTCGGTCGCCTTGGCGAGCACTTCGCCGGCGCGCCGCAGCAGCGCATCGCCCGCGGCGTGGCCGAGCTGATCGTTCACGCGTTTCAAACCGTTCAGATCGGCCATGATGATCGTGACGGGCCACGGACCCTTGCGTTCGAGCCGGTTCAGCTCGTCCACGTAGAAGGAGCGGTTGCGCAGTTTGGTCAGCACGTCGTGCTTGCCGAGGAACTCCAGGTACGCTTCGGCCTTCTTGCGCGCCGTGATGTCCGTGAGCGCCACCAGCACCAGATCCCAATTCTTTTCATGGCCCGGCAGCACGGAGAATTGCAGATGCACGTGCACCTCGCTGCCGTCGAGCGAGTAGTTGAGCACCTCGCGCTGCTGGAACAGCTTGCCGTCCCATAGATCGATCAACTGCTCGCGGAAATGCGGCCGCATGTCGTCGCGGAATACATCGGGCAGGTGCGCCAGCAGCGTTTTCTTGTCTTTGGCCGCGAACATGTCGAGCGTGTGCTGGTTCACGTCGAGCACATGGATTTCCTGCATGCAGCGCTCGACGAACTCGGGATGCACGTCGGTGAACACGCGGAAATCGTTGATGCCGGCCGCGCGCGCTTCGTCGAGCAGACGCTTGACCGCGCTGAAATCCTCCACCCAGAGCGATACCGGCGAATACTCGAAGAGGCCCCGCACGTACTGCTCGGCGAGCGTCACGCGATGCCGCGCGCCTTCCAGTTCGGTGATGTCTTCGACCGATACCAGCACGCGGTCCCAGCGCGCCTCGTGCCCGGGCAGCACGGCGCCCTTGAGCAACACGTCGAGGCGCCGTCCGCCGAGCGTGTAGTTGACTGTCTGGCTGGTGAACTGCGATTGCCCGGCCCACAACTGGCATAGCTCTTCGAGGTGGGTCTTGAGCATGTCGTCGCGGAACACCGAGGCGAGATTGCCGGTAAGCGCCTCGAAATCGGCAGCCTCGAATTGGGTGAGCGTCTTCTGATTGACCTTGACGACGCGGATGCTGTGCGCGCACTCCGCGACACAGCCCGGATTGGCGGCGAAGTGCGCACGCAGATCGGTCACGCCGTCGGCCCGCCATGCATCGAACAGTGCGCGCACGCCGCTGAAATCTTCGAGCCAGAGCGAGACCGGCGCGAGTTCGAACATCTCGGAATCGTCGTTGGCGGGCGCGGGGCCGCGCGGGAGGATGTCCAGCATGGAGTTCTCGGAATCGGAAGTGCCGCTATTTTAAAGCCGGTTGAGCGGTTGCTGAAAAGAAAGACCGGTTACGCATCATCTTCGCTTTCGCCCTTCATCGAGATAACGGCCGGGTTGCAGGAGACTTGAGGCACGCGGCCGCGCCGGTTCGCGTTCCAGGCAGGGCGCGGCGAGTCGTCGAGCGCTCCGGCTGCGCGCCTGCGCGCGTTGGCGAGCCTTGCTACACTGCGCTGAAATCCGTTCCGTCCATTCACGTTGCACGTTGCCGACGAAAGCGCCTTCATGAAGCCATCCCTTCTGGTTCTGATCCACTTGAACGATGCAAGCCGCGCGAGTATCGAGGCGGCTTTCGAGCTCGTCTATGCTCCCGATGCGACCCAGCGGGCCGCCGCGATCGACGCGCACGGCGCGACGATTCGCGCGGTGCTGACCAACGGCACGACCGGGCTCACCGCCGCTGAAATCGACCGCATGCCGCTGTTGGAGCTGGTCAGCGCGTTGGGCGCGGGCTATGAAAACCTTGCCGTCGACCATGCCCGCTCGCGCGATATCGTGCTCGTCAACGGCTCGGGGACCAACGATGATTGCGTGGCCGACCATGCGTTCGCCTTGCTGCTCGCGGTGGTGCGCGACGTCCCGCAACTCGATCAGGCCACGCGCGAAGGCGCCTGGCGAGATACCTTGCCGATGCGCCCGAACGTTTCCGGCAAGCGCCTCGGCATTGTCGGGCTCGGCAATATCGGTGCGAAGGTGGCACGCCGCGGCGCGGGTTTCGACATGGAGATCGGCTACCACAACCGTAAGCCGCGTGAAGGCTCGCCGCACGCGTACTTCGACAGCGTGGAAGCGCTCGCGCGGTGGAGCGACTTTCTCATCGTGGCCACGCCGGGCGGTGCGGGCACGCGTCATCTGATCGGCCAGACGGTGTTCGAGGCGCTCGGTCCGCGGGGCTTCGTGGTCAACGTCTCGCGCGGCAGCGTGCTCGACACGGCGGCGCTCGCGCAGGCGCTCACGGCGGGCACGATTGCCGGCGCGGCGCTCGACGTCTACGAAGGCGAACCGAATCCTCCCGCGCCCTTGCTGACGCTGCGCAATGTGGTGTTGACGCCGCATGTGGGCGGACGCTCGCCGGAGGCGATCACGGCCTCGGTCGATAACTTCCTGAGCAACGCCAGCCGCCATTGTGCGGGCGAGGCGGTATTGACGCCGATCTGACGCGGAGCCTTCGCTCACGCGTCCAGCGGTTTTGCCCTCTGGTGTCAGTGCAGTGACGAGCGGAAGCGCGCGCCCGGTTTGCAAACCGGGCGCGGCCGCCCCCTCGCGCTCCGCACGCGCCGACGCATCGCTGAAAGGCAATCCGAAACTATCGGTGTGGCGGATACTTTCCGTCGAAAATGGCGATTTCCATTGTCGGGCTGCGGCGAATAGGATGGGCGGTATTGCATCACCACCGCTTCGACACATCCGGAGCAGCGACGGAGATCCCGCATGGAACACCACGCCCGCACGCAGAACGAACGGCTCGATGTCAAGACCACCACCTGCTACATGTGCGCCTGTCGTTGCGGTATCCGCGTGCATCTGCGTGACGGCGAGGTGCGCTACATCGACGGCAATCCGGAGCATCCGCTCAATCAGGGCGTGATCTGTGCGAAGGGCGCCTCCGGCATCATGAAGCAGTACTCGCCCGCGCGCCTGACGCGGCCGTTGATGCGCAAGCCCGGCGCGGAGCGCGGCAGCGCGCAGTTCGAGCCGGTGTCGTGGGAACACGCGTTCGACGTGCTCGAACAGCGCCTCGGCGCGATTCGCGCCACCGACCCGAAGAAATTCGCGCTCTTTACCGGCCGCGACCAGATGCAGGCGCTGACCGGACTCTTCGCGAAACAGTTCGGTACGCCTAATTATGCGGCGCACGGCGGCTTCTGCTCGGCCAACATGGCGGCCGGCATGATCTATACGATCGGCGGCTCGTTCTGGGAATTCGGCGGCCCGGATCTCGACAGCGCCAAGCTCTTCTTCATGATCGGCACGGCGGAAGACCATCATTCGAATCCGCTCAAAATCGCCCTGTCGAAGTTCAAGCGCGCGGGCGGCCGCTTCATTGCGATCAACCCGATCCGCACCGGCTACGCGGCGATCGCCGACGAATGGGTGCCGATCAAGCCCGGCACGGACGGCGCGCTGTTCATGGCGTTTCTGCACGAACTGATTGCCGCCGACGCGTGGGATCACGAGTTCGTGCGCCGCTATACCAACGCGGCGGAACTCGTCGATCTCGACGAAGCGAGCGACAACTTCGGCCTGTTCGTGCGCGACCCCGAGCGGCCGGTCGGCAATCCGCTGTTTCCGCAGAACCATCTCTGGTGGGATGCGAGCGCGGCGCGCGCCGTGCCGCATCACGCGCCGGGCGTCACGCCCGCGCTGGAGGGCCGCTATACGCTCGACGACGGCACGCCGGTCACGCCGTCGTTCGCGCTGCTGCGCGAACGTGTGGCCGATTGCACGCCGGAGTGGGCCGCCGCCATCACCGGCATTTCGGCGGACACGATTCGGCGCCTCGCGGGTGAGATGATCCAGACGAGCCGCGAGCACCGCATCACTTTGCCGATCCGCTGGACCGACGCATGGGGCGAGACGCACGAAACGGTCACCGGCAACCCGGTGGCGTTTCACGCCATGCGCGGCCTCGCGGCGCATTCCAACGGCTTCCAGTCGATCCGCGCGCTCGCCGTGCTGATGTCGCTGCTCGGCACGATCGACCGGCCCGGCGGCTTTCGTCACAAGTCGCCGTTTCCGCGCGCCGTGCCGCCTTCGGCGAAACCGCCGAACAGCCCGGACGCCGTCAAGCCGAACACGCCGCTCGCCACCGGACCGCTCGGCTGGCCCGCCGCGCCGGAGGATCTCTTCATCGACGATCAGGGCGGCCCGGTGCGGATCGACAAGGCCTTCTCGTGGGAATATCCGCTCGCCGTGCATGGCGTAATGCACAGCGTGATTACCAACGCGTGGCGCGGCGACCCGTATCCGATCGACACGTTGATGATCTTCATGGCCAACATGGCATGGAATTCGTCGATGAACACGATGAAAGTGCGCGAGATGCTCGCCGACAAGCACGAGAACGGTGAGTACAAGATTCCGTTTCTGGTGGTGTGCGACGCGTTCCAGTCGGAGATGACGGCGTTCGCCGACCTGATCCTGCCCGACACGACCTATCTGGAAAGGCACGACGCGATGTCGATGCTCGACCGGCCGATTTCCGAATTCGACGGCCCGGTGGATTCGGTGCGGGTGCCGGTCGTGCCGCCCACCGGCGAATGCAAGCCATTCCAGGAAGTGCTGATCGAACTGGCGTCGCGGCTGAAGTTTCCGGCCTTCACGACCGCAGGGGGCGCGCGGCGCTTTCGCGACTATCCCGACTTCGTCGTCAATTTCACGACTTCGCCCGATTCCGGCGTGGGCTTCCTGAGCGGCTGGCGCGGCAAGGACGGCGACAAGGCGCTGGTGGGTGAACCCAATCCGCGGCAGTGGGAGCAGTACGCCAAGAACAACTGCGTGTTCCATTACCGGCTGCCCGAGACGCTGCAATACATGCGCAACTGCAATGGGCCGTATCTCGAATGGGCGGTCAAGAACGGTTTTCGCAAGTTCGGCGAGCCGATCCTGATCCAGCTTTATTCCGATGTGATGCAGAAGTTCCGGCTCGCCGCGCAGGGTCGCACGAGCGGCAGGCAGCCGCCCGACCATCTGCGCGCGCGCGTCGAAACCTACTTCGATCCGTTGCCGTTCTGGTATGCGCCGCTCGAAAGCGCGGCCACGGACCTCGCGCGATTTCCGCTCGCCGCGGTGACGCAGCGGCCGATGGCGATGTACCACTCGTGGGACTCGCAGAACGCATGGCTGCGGCAGATTCATGGCGAGAATTATCTCTACATGAATCCGTTGATGGCGGCCGAACACGGCATTGCCGACGGCAGCTGGATCTACGCCGAATCGCAATGGGGCCGCGTGCGTTGCATGGCGCGCTTCAGCGAGACCGTCGAGCCGGGCACGGTGTGGACCTGGAACGCGATCGGCAAGGCAGCGGGCGCGTGGAGCCTCGGCCCCGGCGCGAACGAATCGCAACGTGGTTTCCTGCTCAACCACCTGATCACCGACGAGTTGCCCGGCCGCGATGACGAAGTGGCGAGCCGCATGTCGAATTCCGATCCGGTCACGGGTCAGGCCGCCTGGTACGACGTGCGCGTGCGCATCTATCCGGCGGAAGCGCACGCGCGGCACACGCTGCCGCAATTCGCTGCAATGCCCGCGGTGCCGGGCGAGAACGGCGTGATCTCGCGCATCGTGCAAACCTACTTCGCCGGGCGCGGGGAGTTCGCGGCGCGGCTGCGCGGCGCGACGGGGCGCAAATAGCATCGACAGCCGCAAGGAGCCTTTGATGACACAGATGGCATTGGTGATCGACCTGAACGTGTGCGTGGGGTGCCATGCGTGCGTGACGAGTTGCAAGGAGTGGAATACGTCGGGCGAATCGGGCAGTCTCGCCGATCTGAATCCGTACGACGCGGATCCCTCCGGCACCTTCTTCAACCGCGTGCAGAGCTTTGAAGCCGGCAGCTTTCCCAACGCCGAGACGATCCATTTTCCGAAGTCGTGTCTGCACTGCGAGGACCCGCCGTGCGTGCCGGTGTGCCCGACCGGTGCGAGCTATAAGCGCAAGGAAGACGGGCTCGTGCTGGTGGACTTCGACCGCTGTATCGGCTGCAAGTATTGCGCGTGGGCGTGCCCGTACGGCGCGCGCGAGCTCGACGAAGGCCGCAAGGAGATGACGAAGTGCACGCTGTGCGTCGATCGCATTCACGATGAGAATCTGTCGGAGCGTGACCGCCAGCCGGCCTGTGTGCTTGCGTGCCCGACCTCGGCGCGGCTCTTCGGCGATATTCACGACCCGCAGTCGGTGGTGTCGAAAGCGATCGAGGAGCGCGGCGGCTATCAGCTGATGCCCGAGTGGAATACGCGGCCGGCCAATCATTATCTGCCGCGCGTGCCCACCGAGGCCGCGGGCTGCGGCAGCGGCGCCTGCTCGTGCAAATCGTCCGGCTCGATGTCGGAGCCGGCCCAGTCGCCGGAATCGCTCGACGCTCGGCTCGAGCGCGGTGAGCTGCATCTCGCGTCGATGGCGACGCGCATCTGAAACCCATAGGACCTTACGATGAACCCCGCATTCTCCGTGGTTTTCCTCACCACCTTGAGCGGCGCGGCACAGGGCCTGCTGATCGCGCTCGTCGGCGTGGAAACGGCTGCGCATCTCGGCCTGCTGGCGCCGCCCGCCGAGGCGTTCTATCTCACCGGCGCGGCCGTGTCGGTGATATTGGGCGGCCTCGGCCTGCTCGCCTCGTTCTTCCATCTCGGCCATCCGGAGCGCGCATGGCGCGCTATCGCCATGTGGCGCACCTCGTGGTTGTCGCGCGAATGTCTGTGTCTGCCGGCGTTTCTCGCCTGCGCGTTTTTTTACGGCGTCGCGCACGGGTTCGGTTCGCCCTGGTCGCTCGCGATAGGCTGGCTCGGCGTGCTCGCGAGCGCCGTGCTGTTCGTCTGCACGGCGATGATCTACGCGTGTTTGCGCTTTCTGCAGGAGTGGGCCACGCCGCTCACGCTGGTCAACTTCGCGCTGCTCGGTTGCGCTTCAGGCTTCACGCTGGCGACAGCCTTGAGCGCCTGGTTCGCGGCGGCGCTGACCGCGGGGCTCGCGGTGTGCGCGTGCGCATTGACGCTTGCCGGTTGCGCGAGCCGCTCGGCATCGCTCGTGCGCAATGCGCGTCTGCGGCCGAAATCGACGGTGCAAAGCGCCACCGGCATTCGCAATCCGAAGCTGGTGCAGGTGTCGCGCGGCTTTACCGCCGGTGCGTTCAATCTGCGCGAGTTCTTCCACGGCAAGTCGGCGGGTACGCTGCGCGGTGTCAAATGGGGCTTTCTCGCCGCGGCGTTCGTCGCGCCGGTCGTGCTGATGGCGCTCGGCGCGAGCCTGCATTCGATCGGCGTGTCGCTCGGCTTGCTGGCTGCCGCGTGCCTCGTTCAGTACGCGGGTCTGGTGGCGGAGCGCTGGTTTTTCTTTGCCGAAGCAAAGCATCCACAGAATCTGTATTACGCGAGAGTGGGCTAAGGCGAAAGTTCGCGCGGCTTCGCCGGCATGCCGCCGCCCGCTCGACTGGGCCGCAAGGCCCGCGTGCGGTGCGCTCGGCGATATCAGAAAGATGCATAAAGAGAGGGCCGCCAGAATAGGGCGGCCGTGGCATTTCCGGTCGGCGTTACCCGTCGCCGGCTTTACCCGCAGGCGCCCACTTCACCGCATGCCGTGCAGAAGTCGCAGCCGTCCTTGCGAATCACCGCATTCGCTCCGCACGACCCGCATTTGCGCCCGAGCATGGTTTGCAGCCCTAGTACTCCGCCGGGCTGTGTCAACGCGAGCGCGTCGGCGTCGGTTTCGACAGGATGCGGACGAATGCCGAAATCCGCCGGCAACGCCGTTTCGGCGCGCATCTGGCCGCGCGGCAAACGCGCCAGCATGCGCGAGGGCACCTGATTGCCTTCGGCGTCGAGAAAGCCGCGCCGATGCAGAATCTGCTGGATCGCAAAGGCGAGGGCGGCCACTTCCGAATCGTGCCAGCGCGGCGTGCGGTGGCCATCCAGCCGCTGCACTTCGCCGAGCCTGACCTGGCCTCGGTCCCACGACACCTTGCGCATATCCTGCAGGTTGCGCGCGACAAAACCGCCGCGCGCCGCGAGCGACAGCGAACGCATGGTCGCGGTGATCCATTGCTGCGATTCGTCGCGCTGACCGGTGGGAATGAAGAACTCGATAGGCCGCTCGATGGTGACGTCTTCGCCGCCCAGCCGGCCCGTGACCTCGATAAACGACACCGCCACATACAGCGACTTCTTGCCCGCCTGCGTCAGATACTCGACTTTCTCGATGATCGCGGGCAGTTCGCCTTTCGGCCGGTGATCGATCGCGATACGCAGCGGATCGAGATCGCTCTCGGCGAGCGTGTCGTCGGCTTGCGGCGGGCTCACGCTGAGCACCGCGCCGAGCGTTTCGTTGGGCCGATAGGTGGCGAGACCCTTGAGACCGTTCTTCCACGCGTCGAAGTAGAGGCTTTCGAACGCTTCGAATGGATAGTCGGCGGGCACGTTCACGGTCTTCGAGATCGAGGTGTCCACATACGGTTGCACGGCCGCCATCATGTCGAGATGGTCGCGCGCCGACATTTCCAGCGCGCTGACGAAATAGTCGGGCAGTTTGCCGACGTCGCCGCCGAGCTCGCGATAAAGACGATACGCGTAGTCTTCCACGTCGAACGATTCGCGGCTGCCGTCGGCCATTACCTTCATGCGCGAGTAAGTCCACGAGAACGCCGGTTCGATGCCGTTCGACGCGTTGTCCGCAAACGCGAGGCTCACCGTGCCGGTCGGCGCGATCGACAGCAGATGGCTGTTGCGAATGCCGTCGCGGCGAATCGCCTGCTTGATGTCCTCGGGCAGGCGCGAGGCGAACGTGCCGGCTTCCAGATAGCCCGCGGCGTCGAAGAGCGGAAACGCGCCGCGCTCGCGCGCCAGTTCGACGGACGCGCGATACGCTTCGTCTCGCATCAGTTGCGCGATGCGCACGGCGAAGTCGCGGCCTTCCTGCGAGTTGTAGCGCAAGCCGAGCATGACGAGCGTGTCGCCGAGGCCGGTAAAGCCCACGCCGATGCGCCGCTTGGCGCGCGACTCCTCGTATTGCTGCGGCAGTGGCCACAGCGTGACGTCGAGCACGTTGTCGAGAAAGCGCACCTGCGTGCGCGTGCGCTTCGCGAGTCCGTCCCAGTCGAACGAGGGCTTGCGGCCTTTGATCTGCGCGAACGGATCGATCACGAAACGCGTGAGATTGAGCGGTCCGAGATTGCAGCAACCATAGGCGGGCAGCGGTTGTTCGCCGCACGGATTGGTGGCGCGAATGGTTTCCACGGCGCGCAGATTGTTGTCTTCGTTCATGCGCGAGATGAACACGATGCCGGGTTCCGCGACGTCGTAAGTGGAGCGCATGATGCGATCCCAGATCGCGCGCGCCGGGCGTTCGCTGTAGACCCACAGGCCGTCTCCGCGTTGCCGCACGTCGTCGGCCGCGCGTTGCGCCGGCGAGGGCTCGGCGCGATGCACGAGTTGCCAGGGCTGATCTTCTTCGACGGCGCGCATGAATTCGTCGGTGACGCCGACCGAAACGTTGAAGTTGTTCCAGCGGCCTTTCGAATGTTTGGCCTCGATAAATTCCAGCAGGTCCGGATGATCGCAGTCGAGCACGGCCATCTGCGCGCCGCGCCGCGACCCGGCGCTCTCCACGGTGCGGCACGACGCGTCGAACACGTCCATATAACTGCACGGACCGGAGGCCGACGAACTGGTGGTGTGAACGCGCGCGCCCTTGGGCCGGATCGCCGAAAAGTTGTAGCCGACCCCGCCGCCGCGGCGCATGGTTTCGGCCGCCTGCAGCAGGGCAACGTAGATGCCGGGCAGGCCTTGTTCGTCGACGCCTTGAATCGCGTCGCCCACCGGTTGCACGAAGCAGTTGATCAGCGTGGCCGCGATGCCGGTGCCCGCCGCGCTCATGATGCGGCCCGCGCCGAGCGCGCCGTGCCGCAGGTTGTCGACGAACAGTGCCTCGACCGATGCGCGCAGCGCCGGCGGCTCGGCATCGGCCACGCCACGCGCGACGCGTTTGAACACGTCGTCGGCCGATTGCTCATCGCCTTTCGCATATTTTTCGAGCAGGACGTCGACGGAGAATTGCTGCGGTGCGACGAGCGATACGGGATGTGCGGCAGGTGCGGCGGGCGCTATCTGCGCGCGCGTTTCCGGCGTGTCTTCGGCCATGGCTTGCCCTCAAACGGCGCCGCGAGGGGCACGGCGCGGTGGGTGGAAGTGCGCGTCACTGTACCGCCGGGCGTGGTACGGCAGGGTGACACGGCGCAATGAGGTCCACCTTAACGCACGTGGCGAAGGGCTGCAATCAAAGGGTGTTTTGCCCACGGCGCGATGCGGAGCGCATGCCGCGCTCACCGCTACGTGGGTTGTTCGGCCGGGCGGATCGGGCACCTCGAGCCAGCGTGCGCGACGCCGGCGGCGCATGGGAGTGTCAGTCCTCGACGCACTCCAGAAGTTCAGCGCAAATCATCGCCGAAGCGTTAGAAGGCGCCGGCCGCTCGGCCGGTTTGAATACCGCGTCGCCGCGGCGGATCTTGCGGCGCGACACCGCGCATGTGCCTGACGTATGTGCCGACCTGCGCCGCCACCGTTGTTCACCGTAGTGACAGCGTCCCGGCTCGACCCAGCGAATCACCAGCGTCGTGTCGGAGCGCTCGAGAATTTCGATGCGTACACCATTGGCACCGTCCAGGGGGATGGACTCCAGGGTCATCGTCGTCGGCTCCGTATTGTGGTGTGCCGAATGTAGTCCCGCGCGCGCCGGATAGCCATTGTGCCGCCGTTGAAACACTGTTCTTGAAACAGCAACAATGAAACTTGACATTCGAGCTGTGCCGACGAGACGGGGCTTTGCGGGCCGCCAAGACGGCGCAACAGTAATAGGCAGGATTTTTGCAACGCAGTGTTGTACGTGGTGAGACAAGGGCGTGAGACAAGGGCGCTGCCTGCGGGAGGGCCCCGGTGTTCCTTTAAGATGTAGTTTATTGATCGGCGACCGGTGCAGCGCCAGTGTAGCGGGTTTGCATTTTTCCGGTCGGCTCGCACACGCCCGAGGGACGTCCTCTTCAAAGACGCCTTCCCAGAACCATAAGAGCTCACATGATTTCATCCCCGCCTGTCGCACCTCCCGAACCGCCGGATGCACCAGATCTGCCGGTCCGCCCGAAAAAGCAGAGAACGGCCTCGCTCGTGCTGTACATCGGATTGGTGCTGCTGGCGCTGTGGGTGGTGCGCGATTTCATAGCGGTGGTCGCCTGGGCCGGCGTGATCGCCATCGCGCTGTGGCCGGTGTTGCGCAAGGTCGAGGGCAACCGCTGGTTCACCGGCCGCACGACGCTGATCGCCGCCGTGTTGACGCTCCTGATCGCGTTGCTGGTCGTGCTGCCGGTGGGCATCGGCATTGCGCAGGCGCTTCGCGAAGCGCATGACATGAACGAGTGGTTCAAGACCGTGCAGGAAAACGGCATTCCGCTGCCGGACTTCGTCCAGCATCTGCCGTTCGGCGTGCAGCAGATTTCAGGCTGGTGGCAGGCCAATCTCGCTCAGCCGCTGCGTGGGTCGGCGGCGATGAAAGGGCTGCACAGCCCCACTGTCATGACGCTCGGCCGGCACTTCGGCGCGCGCGCGGTGCATGCCGTGATGGTGTTCGCATTCGTGCTGGTCACGCTGTTCGTGATCTTTCAGGCGGGCCCGCGTCTGTCGGGCTCGCTGCTCAAAGCCATGCGGCGCGGTTTCGGCGACGACGGCGCGCAGCTTCTTCAACGCATGGCCGCGGCGGTGCGCGGCACGGTGTCGGGACTGGTCGTGGTCGGACTCGGCGAAGGCGCGTTGATGGGCGCGGCCTACTTCGTGACGGGCTTGCCGCACGTCGCGCTGCTTGGGTTCGTCACCGCGATTGCCGCGATGCTGCCGTTCTGCGCGCCCATCACCTTCGGCATCGCGGCGTTGTGGCTCCTGTCGCAAGGCTCGGTGGCGGCGGCCATCGGCCTTGTCGTGTTCGGCTCGGTCGTGGTGTTCGTTGCCGAGCACTTCGTGCGGCCGGTGCTGATCGGCAACTCGACGCGTTTGCCATTTCTGCTCGTGCTGTTCGGCATTCTCGGCGGAGCGGAAACGTTCGGGCTGCTCGGCATCTTCATTGGTCCCGCGCTGATGACCGTGCTGATGGTGTTGTGGACCGACCTCGTGCAATAGTTGCACGGAGTTGCCCGGCCCATTGCGGCCGCACGCCTGAACCGTTCAGGGCCGCTGATTCGACGGATGGTCCTGCGGCGGCGGCTTCACGCAGCCCAGCGTGTATTTGAGCGCGGCGGGCAGCAGCGCGCTCCAGACATCCCAGGTATGGCCGCCGTCGATAATGCGCAGCGCCGCCGGATTGCCCGCCAGCCGAAGGTGCGTATAGAGCGACGACGCTTCGGCCTGGATCGCGAGATCGTCGTCGCCGGCGGCGATGAACACCGGCAGACGATACGGCCGGCTCATGTAGCGCTCCCACTGCGCCGGATAGTTGAGCTCGTGCCAGACCCGCGCGTCGAACTCGTGCTCGCCGAACACGCCGACGCGCCGTGCCGCCGAGGCGCGCGGCGGCTCGTTCGCGTAGATCGCGGGGCTCAGCAGCAGGGCGCCGCAAAAGCGCTCCGGCTGCGTCATTGCATAACGCAGCGCGCCGAAGCCGCCCATCGAGACGCCGCCGATCATCCGCCCGCCGCGTTGTGTCGAAACCGCGTAGCGTGTTTCGATCTCGGGCAGCAGATCGTCAAAGAACGCGCGCTCCATCTTTTCCTTGCGATCGACGTACCAGTCCGTGCCGCCTTGCGGCATCACGATCGCGACCGGCGGCATGTCCTTGTGCTCGATCAGCGCGTCGGCCGCGGATTGCAGATGGCCTTGCGTGATCCAGTCGTTGGCATCGCCGTTGTTGCCGTGCAGAAGATAAAGCACGGGAATGCGGCTCGTGTCATGGCGGTAGCCGGTAGGCAGATAGATCGTGTAGGACCAGTCGCGGCCGAGCGCATCGGAATAAAAGCTTCGGCTGATGACGGTGCTGGCGAACGCCGGCGCGCTGGTGGAAGCGGCGCAAAATGCAACGAGGGCGGAGTGCAGGAATGGACGCATGTCAGATCAGGAGGCGCGCCGCGCGAGTCGGCGCGCGGCCGTCATGCTATCAGGATCGGCTGTGAAATCTTGAGGAGCGGCCCGGGTGCGCCCGTCGCTCAGGGCCAGGTGCGAAGCCGCCCGCCATAGAGCCGCCCGGCCAGACGCTTGAGCGGCTCGGCGCCCAGCGCCACCGCGAACAGCGCGGCGACCGCGACCGCGTCGGCGAGCAGTCCGAGCGGATAGTTGAGGTAGCCTTCCGTTGCCGCGTACAGCACGGAATCGACCACAAGCGAGATTACGGCGCCGGCGATAAAGCACAGCAGCCCTTTGCGGCCGATCACGCCGATCCACGGCATCCATTGCGCGAGTTTCTTCGCCCAGCCGAGCTGAATCAGATTCGCGACGAGCCACGCAATGGCGAGAAAATTGACGGCTCGCAGGTACGAGAGATTCTGTTTGAGGCTGGCATCGAGCGGCTCACGCTCGATCACGAGCTTGTAGTAAGCCGCGGCCGCCACCGCGGCGAACGCCAGCAGGCTGACGAGCCAGCTCAGGCGGTGGGTGCTGACGCGCTGATAGACCGGCTGGCAACGGGCCAGCACGCCGAGCACGAACAACAACTGCCAGGCGAACGGATTGAAATCCCAGTGCATGTCCGGCGCGGCGGGCAGGTAGGCGTCGATCGCCGGAGCGCCGGCCCATAGCGCGACGCTGCCGGCCAGCAGCAGCCAGGGCTTGCTGCGCGCGAGCGGCAGGATCATGGGCACGAGCAGCGCGAAGAACGCGTACATGGGCAACACGGAAGCCAGATACGGCTGGCGGCGGAACAGCAGAATGTCCCCCAGCGCGGCGAGCGGGGTGTCCATCAAGTCGTCGAGATCGGTCGTGGCGAGATTCGGTCCGTCGATGCTCAGCGCCATGAGCACGGCGCTGACCAGCAGCATCAACGCGGCGGTCACGAGAAACGCCCGATAGATTTCCAGCGAGCGCCGCAGGAAGCGGCTACGCGCAATCGTCTCGTTGCGCCGTTCGGCCAGCGCGGCATAGGCCGTGGCGGTGGCGAAGCCGCCGAGGAACACGAACACTTCGGCAGCGTCGCACAGCGCGTAGGCGTGCAGCGTGACGCGCGAAAGAATGCTGCCGCCGATGTGGTCGACGACGATAATCAGAAGAACCAGCCCGCGGAAAAAATCGAGCTCGATAAGACGGGGTTGCGACTTTTGCATTGTGCGATGCCCAAAGCAAGCCCTGTGCGACGGCGCGCTAGTCCAGCGCGGCAGGCGTCTCACAAGGCTTTTTGAAATTGGATTGGCTACAGCGGCGGATACGCGATCCGCGTCGCCGCTTTCAACCGGCCGGACGTGGCACGGCTGCAGGAGGCAGTAAAAATGACTGCCGCGACGGCGCGGAGTTCCGCTGCACCGCCGCAAAAAGCTTTCGATTATATTTCTTTCCGTGACAAGTCCGCTTTGGAGCGCGCAGGGCGGCCGAGCGTCAACCGTTGCCCAGCACGAGTTCGCGTGGCGCTGCTCCGCTTACCTGAATGAGCGCCGGGATAAAAGGGGCTGCCGCACCAAGTGGAGATTTCGCAACATTTTGAGATATCGACACCACACCCAATGGACGGCCAGCTAACGGCGTGTGAGGATTTCCGTAAAGCGCGGCCGGGTCGGTGAGTACCGGGTCGAAGCGTCAAGAACAACAGCGGCCGGATCGAGTTGTCCCATTGCTCGAGTGCAGGGAGATCGTCATGAACAAGCAAGTGTTCGCGCTAGCTGTCTCCGCCGCTGTGTCTGCCACTTTTGCCGCGTCCGCCTCCGCGCAGACGAGCGTGACGCTTTACGGCGTGCTCGACGAGGGCATCAACTACACCAACAATGTCGGCCACGGCCATGTCTATGAGCTGGCGAGCGGCTACGCACAGGGTAGCCGTTGGGGGCTGAAAGGCGCTGAGGATCTGGGCGGCGGGCTGAAGGCCATCTTCCAGCTGGAAAACGGTTTCGACGTGAGTTCCGGGCGGTTCAACCAGGGTGGCCGGATGTTCGGCCGCCAGGCGTTTGTCGGTTTGAGCGCCGACCGCTTCGGCACGCTGACGTTCGGCCGCCAGTACGATTCGGTGGTCGACTATCTGGCCCAGACCACGGCCAACGGCAACTGGGCCGGCTTGCTGTTCTCGCACCCATACGATAACGACAATACGGACAACACGTTTCGCCTCGACAACGCGGTCAAGTACACCAGTCCGTCCCTGTCCGGCTTTCAGTTCGGCGGCGTCTACAGCTTTAGCAACGACACCGGCTTCGCGAACAACCGCGCGTACAGTTTCGGCGGCCAGTACGCGTACGGCGGCCTGCTCGTGGCCGCCGCGTACCTGCAGGCGGACAACCCCGGCAATGGCGCGAACGGCGCGATCACGGCGAACGACGCCGGCTTCATCGCCGCCCGCATGCGCGTGTTCGGCGGCGGCATTACCTACACGTTCGGCCCGGCGACGGCCGGCTTCGTCTATACCAATTCGAACTATCTGGACCCGACCGGCAACGGCTACCTCGGCGTGACGCCACTCGTGCCGCCGGGCGTGCTGCTGAACTCGCTGAAGTATCAGAATTTCGAGGTAAACGGCAAATATCAGATCTCGCCGATGCTGTTCGTCGGCGCGCAATACGTGTACACGATGGAAACCTACGACGCCTCGACCGGCGGCGTGAAGCCGAAAATCCACTCGTTCGGCCTGATGGCGGACTACAACCTGTCCAAGCGCACCGACGTCTACATTCAGGGCGAATATCAGCAGGTGACCGGCGACTCGACCTATTCGATTCTGGACGAAGCTTTCACGCCGGGCACTCAGTCTCCTTCATCGACGTCCAGGCAGGTCGTGGTGCGCGCGGCGATCCGGCATAAATTCTAGTTGCGTGCGAATTGCTTTCATTTCATCGCCGCGCGCGGATCCGGATTACTAGCGAAGGCCGCGGATTGAAGAGCGTGAATATCGGATAACGCACGACGGATTAATGCTCAATTCAAGACGCAATTCTGAATCAGAATACCGACTAGCACGCCGAACGGAATGCCAAAAGTTCTGCCGCGCAACGTGGCGTTGATGTCTTCGTCGAGTACGAAGCTGCAGCGGCGTTCGCGCCAGACGGTTTTGTAGGCGAATGGCTTTGCGTCGACGACCACGATCGAAATCAGCGCGGTCACGATAACCTGTTGCACCGCATGCAGCTTGGCCATGAACGGCGAGAATTCGCCGGCATTGCACAGCAGCAGCATGATGACGGCGGCAATCAGCGTGCCGAAGAAAAAGCCGCTCATGAATCGGTTTGCTGAACTGAGAGAATCCACTTGAACCTCGGCTTGATTTGCCGCCAGGATCAAGGCGGCAAACTAAAAATAGTTTGACGGACATGCTTTTCCTCCGATCGAGCGGCGTTGCCTTGGCTGCGGCGGCGCTCGACCTCAATGGATGCGTAAGAATATTTTTATTGCCGTGTTCAACCTATCGTCCTTTTCCTAATGGTGGCTAGGATAAATCCGAAAAACGCGCAAACTCGCGACGTTCCGGCTAGCTGTTCAACAGGTTCAGTCTCGCGTACTGCAATAGCATGATGGTCTTGCCGTCGACGATTTCACCTCGCTCGATCATCGCCAGCGCTTCGTCCACCGGCAGTTCCAGCACCTCGATGTCTTCGCCTTCATCAGCCAGACCGCCACCCGAGCCGACTTTCGCCACCGCATCGTATTCGGCGACGAAAAAGTGCAGTTTTTCCGTGACCGAACCCGGGCTCATGAACGCCTCGAATACCTTGCGGACCTCGCGCACCCGATAACCCGTTTCTTCCTCGACTTCCGCGCGAATCCGTTCTTCCGGCGACGCGGCCTCCAGCAGGCCGGCCGGCGCCTCGATCAGCATGCCGTGATGACCGTTGACGAAGGCCGGCAGGCGGAATTGCCGCGTCAGCACGACAGTGCGCCGCCGCGGGTCGTAGAGCAGCAGCGTCGCGCCGTTGCCGCGGTCGTAGGTTTCGCGGCTTTGGCGCTGCCAGCTGCCGTCGGCGCGCTGGTAGTCGAAGGTGGTTTTTTTCAGGACGTACCAGTCGTCGGACAGTACCTCCACGTCGACGATCCTTACCCGGCTGGTGGTTTCGTTCATGGTTCGCATCCTCTTCGGTGGGCGAGCGGCTCGTGCCGCATACGAATCCATGGTATCGTGCGATATCGTGCAAAAACAAGGAATTTCGTGCAATCCGCCGAACTCGCCGGGAATCTTCGCCGATGCTGACCTCGCAAAGAAAGCAGTTGATCCTCGAAGCGCTGAAGCGCCACGGGCAAGTGGTCGCCAAGACCTTGAGCGCGGAATTCGAGGTCTCCGAAGACACCATCCGGCGCGACCTGCGCGAACTCGCCGCCGAGGGCCAGCTTCAGCGCGTGCACGGCGGCGCGCTGCCGGCGTCGCCCGCCGCGATGGATTTCGCGGGGCGCGAGCGTATCGAATCGGCGTCGAAGGCGGCAATCGGCCGGGCGGCGGCCGGCATGATCGCGCGTGACCAGATTGCGTTCGTCGACGGCGGCACGACCGCCGTGCAACTGGCGCGTCATCTACCGCGCGACTTGCGCGCGACGATCGTCACGCATAGCCCGAGTGTCGCGGTCGAACTCGCGGAGCATGCCGGGCTGGAGGTCGTCATGATCGGCGGGCGCCTGTTCAGGCATTCGATGGTCAACGTCGGCGCCGCCGCCATAGAAACGCTCAGTCACATTCGCGCCGATCTGTATTTCATGGGCGTGACCGGCGTGCATCCGCAAGCGGGCCTGAGCACCGGCGACAGGGAAGAGGCCTATGTGAAACGCGCGTTCGTGGAGCACGCGGCGGAGACGGTGGTGCTGGCGTCGGCGGAAAAACTCCACGCGGCGTCGGCGTACAAGATTGCGGATGTGACGGCGGCCAGCGCGATCGTCGTCGAACGGAACACCGCCGAGGCGCTGACCGCGCCGTTCGAGGCGTTGGGCATCACGATCGTGCGCGCATAGTTCGGCATGCAGAGGAACGGGAGGGCGTCATGCTGCGGCCGCTTTTACGGTTCATACCGGATCCGTTTGTGTGAGCCGCATATTTTTTTACCGGCGGCGAAGTGTGCAACCAAACACACCAACGCATTTTGATTGCGGTTGCCGGCTCTGGATGCGTCAACATCGCGCCACTCGCGCGCGATATGGACGCTGACGATGTGCGCTGCGCAGGCTGACTCATCGCATCTCCCGTGAACGCACGCGATGAACTCGCGCGCCATGTTCTGCTCAAATGGTATCGCGCCGCCGCCGGCTTGGACGCGCCTTACGTTTCGCCGCAGGCAAGACGGATTCCTTTCACGGAGACTTCATGAGCAATCGCGCAACGCAGATCCTTCCTCACCATAGTTATGTTCATTCGATCGGTGCGCCGCTGGCCTGTGTGCAAGGCACGATCGGCAAGGTGTTCGCCAGCCCGGAAAATCATAACGGGGCCAATCACCAGCACTTGATCATCAAGATCGACACGGTTTTGAAGTTCGACGGCGGTACGGACAATCTCGTGGGCACGGAGGTCTTCGTCGCCGTGCGTTTCGGCGACAACGAAGGTCTCGCGCATGAAATCCCCGGCTTGCAGGCCGGCCAGCCAATCGAAGCCCAAGGCGAATACATTCCCGACGCCAGCGCCTATCCCACTGAAGACAACAGCAATCCCGTTCTGCCGGTCCTGCACTTTACGCATCATCCTGTCGGCTATGTAAAGTATCACGGGGAGTACTACAGCTAGCCGTCTTCCATCACGCCGGAGCGGCGCGAGCCCGTTCTCGCGCCGCGACCATTCTCCTCCCGCACTCGCTGCCGTTTGCGTGGACGATTCAAGTTTTGCTCCCACTTTGCCGTTAAAGCAAACGTTGTCGTGCGGCTGCCTAGGGGTAGCCGTTGGCGCGTCTTGCGTGGCGCGCGGATCGGATCGCTTGTCCGGACGAGGGCAACGGCACGCATAGCCGCCCGACACGTTGCACGCGCAACGATGTCCGCAATACCGGGCGTAAGGTTTGTATCAGAGTGTGTGAGTTGACGCGTTTTTTATAAAACGCACTTTACAATTCCGCTGGAATTTTAATCGGTAATCTGACCCTTTTCGCGGAAGATCGGCTGTTTTGGCGGGCGGTATCCGCGCGTCCGGGGTACCCGGCAGCCGGTAAAGGCAGGGGGCGGATTGGTCGGCAGGGCATGGATGAACGCCGCACGAGGCGGTTCGGCCGTGTCGCAGGGAAAGCAGCGCGCCGTCCGGGCGCGCGCATCGTCTGCGGCAAGCCGGCATCCAGCTCGACAATGAATGAGGCAGGAGTCGAACAAGATGGGAAAGCGTTTCGACAGAACAATGATGGCCAGTCTCGCTGGCGCATGGGTGGCGCTGGCAGTCAGTGGTTGTGCGAATGTGGGACAGCAGGGTGCGCAGTCAGGCGCCGCATCGGGCGCGGCGGTTGCATCCGGGGCGCCGGCCGCCAGCGCGCCGGCTGCCGATGCGATAGCGGCCACGCCGGCCGCGATCAGCGCCGATCAGAGCGCGCCGCTTAAGAAGTCGCCGCCGCTGGTGTATCGCGTCAAGCGTGGCGACACACTGGCGCGGATCGCGCAGCGTCATCATTGCAGCGTCGGGCAGTTGCAAGCCTGGAATGGATTGAAGGCGTCCTCGCGGCTCAAGCGCGGACAGGTGTTGCACGTCGCGTCGCCGGAAACGGTGCGGGCGGTGAATGCGGCTAATGCCGCAGCGAAGGCCGCTGCGGCTTCCGGGGCCGCGGCTTCTGGCGCTGCGCGGCAAGCGGCGGCGGCCGCCTCGGCCGTAGGCGCGACGCCGTCGCCGTCGGCACCTTCGCCCGCGCCCAGCGCCGCCGAAGCACGCGAAGTGGCGCAACAAACCGCGCGGCACGCGAATGGCGTGTCTCTCGCGTGGCCCGCGGGCGGAACCGTGGTGGAAGGATTCCAGCCGGGTGAAACGCGAGGCATTGAAATCGGCGGCAAACCGGGCGACCCTGTGCGGGCGGCGGCCGACGGCAAGGTGATGTACGCCGGCATGGGCTTGAACGGTTACGGCAGTCTGATCATCGTCCAGCACAACAAGGACTTTCTGACCGCTTACTCGCATAACCGCAAGCTGCTGGTCAAAACCGGCGATATCGTCGTGCAGGGACAGCAGATCGCCGAGATGGGCGACGAAAAGAACTCGCGGGTGTCGCTCGGGTTCGAGCTGCGCCGCGACGGCAAGCCGATCGATCCCATGCCGTACCTGCCGCAAGGACGCGGCTAGCCGCGCGCCTTTAATCCAGCCACCGCAGCGCCGCGGCGACGATCGCTTCCGGCGCGTCTTCCTGCATCAGGTGGCCGGCCTTCGGCACCGGCTGAAAGCGCGCTTCCGGTATGGCGGCGGCCAGTTGACGGCCGCGCGCCAGCGCAATCCATTGATCCTCTTCGCCCCACAGAATCTGCACCGGACAGCGTAGCTGCGCATAGCGCGCTTCGACTTCGTCGGTGTAGCGTTGGTCCATCTGCGCGATTTGCCGGTAGAACGCGGCCTGGCCCGTTGTGCCGAGCCAGGGCGTGACATAAGGTGCGAGTTCGTGGTCCGGAATCTCACGCGCGATCGCGCCGCGCACATAGGCCTTCACCACCGCCTCGTGGATGTAGGGCGGCAATCCGGCGAACGCGTCACCATGTTCGCGCACATGCCGCACGAACGGCGAACCCCACGGCGCCACCGCCACCGGATCGATCAGCGTCAGGCTGCGATAGTCGCAACCGTCGATCAGATGCGCGCGCAATGAAGTCGCACCGCCGAAATCGTGCGCGATGACGTCTGGACTTTTCAGTTCCCAGTGGGCGAGCAATTCCGCCAGTAAGGTATTCTGCACGCCGAGCGAAACGTCCTGGCCGTCGCGCTGCTCGGACTGGCCGTAGCCGAGCAGATCGTAGTAGTACACCGTGCGGGTTTGCGCGAGATGCGGGGCAACGCGGTGCCACACATAGGAAGAAAACGGCGTGCCGTGAACCAGCACCAGCGGCGGACCGTTGCCGGTCACGTTAAAGCGCACGGATTGATCGCGGAACGTATAGCTTTCGGGAAGCGGCCAATTTTGCATAGCGATGAGCGTCGCAAGAAAGTCCGCCTACCTTAGCAGGCCTTCGTGAAGCATGCAGGCCGGCTTTTCGTAGCCTGTTCGGCGCGCCTCCCGCAGAAGCTCACTTTTGTTTTATTCAGCAAAACCAGGCAAATTCGATCGCGGCCCGCTCGCGGACTCGTCTGAACGACAAACGGGCGCCGCGGGCAATACGCACTCTTACGAATCGCGCATAAATTGGCCTGAAATAAGGCCTGGTTGGATTGGTCGCATCCGAAAACGCCTGGTAATCGCACGATGGCTTCCGTATGAGCCAGCGTGCGAATCAGTTTTGCGCGATCGAAACGCACGCATTCAACGGTGAGGGAATTCGGGAGCCGGCTACTTCGACTCGATCTCGCGCAATAGCTGCGCCACCTGGCCATGATGATGCAGGATCGCCGGATCGGCATGCAGCAGCGGCAGATAGCGCGGCAGGAACATATTGTTCGGCAGGTCGGGCGAGAAGAGTCCTGCTACCGCTTCGGCCGCCGCGATCCGGTCGGTGGCCTCGGCCTCCTTGTCATCGAGAATTTCGTCGACGTTCGCAATCACGGTTGAGAGCGGCGTGAGCCAGCGAAACCCCGAACCGTTGATGAGCGCCTGCAGGAACGCCGCGGGCGTGACCGGGCCGAATTCCTTTTCATACGCTGCGCGCTCGTGATCGAGAATGGCTTTGTGCAGCGCCAATAGCGGCCGGCGAATGTCCGAGAGGAATTGAGTGCATTGCGAGTCGTTCATGTGTGCTGCTCCTTCGGATAGTCAGACCGCATCCATGCTAACAAAATCGCACGGCCATGATTCGACAAGATTAATCGATCCTGCCAGGCCCTTCGCCTCGACGCGATGCGAAAAGAGTAACGCATTGATTCGAATCCGCTTTCAGCCATGCAATAGACCCACCCGAGGTTTTTTCAGCCCGCAGGGGCCGGGCAGCCTGGCGGCGAACTTCTTAATGCGCGGCTACAATTCGCCGGTCAGTCCCGCCACGTTTGCGCCGTGCATTAACCGCCGCTTTCGAATAGCAGAAAGCCACATGGCCTATTAGTCCGGCGTATCGAATAAACACGGCGGGTCTTCACGTTTTGGTTCGACGTCTCTGTCTAAACAACCTCACAAACAATAAACCCGACTCTCGGAGCCGCTCAATGACAACGCTCAATATCAACGGCCAGACGCATACCGTCGACGCGCCACCCGACATGCCACTCCTGTGGGTCTTGCGCGACCTCGTCGGCCTGACCGGCACGAAGTTCGGTTGCGGCATCGCGCAGTGCGGCGCCTGCACCGTGCACCTCGACGGCGTGGCGGTGCGCTCGTGCGTCTTGCCGGCTTCGGCGGTCGGCGAGCGGAAGATCACCACGATCGAAGCGGTGGGCAGCACGCCGGCCGGTCAAAAAGTGCAGCAGGCGTGGCGTCAGCTCGACGTGGTGCAATGCGGCTACTGTCAGTCGGGGCAGGTGATGTCGGCGGCTTCGCTGCTCGCGAGCAACCCCAATCCTACCGACGCCGACATCGACGCCGCCATGGCCGGCAATATCTGCCGCTGCGGGACCTACAACCGCATCCGCGTGGCGATCAAGCAAGCCGCGAAGGGGGCCTGACATGTCGCAGGGATTGCTCGATGCGCAGAACGGCGCAGCGCCGTCGAAAGCCGACGCGCGCGGCGCGGGGGGATTGTCGCGCCGCACCTTTCTGAAATTCGGCGTGACGGTGGGCGCGGCGGCCGGCGGCGGCCTGCTGCTCGGCTTCAGCATGCCGGCCGCCAGCCAGGATCAGAAGGCCGGCAAATCGGTGATCGGCGGCGATGGTGTCGAAACGCCGCAAAGCGGCGTGTTTGCGCCGAACGCGTTCATCCAGATCGACACGGCCGGCAAGGTCACGCTCGTGATTCCGAAGGTCGAGATGGGCCAGGGCGTCTATACGTCGATTCCGATGCTGATCGCCGAGGAGCTCGAAGTGCCGCTCGACACGGTCACGGTCGACCACGCGCCGCCGAACGAAAAGCTCTTCATGGACCCGCTGCTCGGCGGCCAGCTCACGGGCGGCTCGACCTCGATCCGCTATGCGTGGGAACCGATGCGCAAAGCGGGCGCTGCCGCGCGCACCGTCCTGATCAACGCGGCCGCGCAGCAATGGCAGGTCGATCCGGCAACCTGCCATGCGCAGGCCGGCCAGGTGATTCACGCGGCCAGCCAGCGCAGCATCGGCTATGGCCAGCTGGTCACCGCGGCCGCCGGTTTGCCCGCGCCGCAGAGCGTCAAGCTCAAGGATCCCAAGGACTTCAAGCTGATCGGCACTGCGGCGAGGCGCCTCGATTCGCCGGAGAAAGTGGACGGCACCGCCTTGTTCGGGCTCGACGTGCGCGTGCCTGACATGGTCTATGCGGCAATCGCGAACTGCCCGGTGTTCGGCGGCACGCTTGCGAGCGTCGACGACACCCACGCGAAGAAGATTCCCGGCGTGCGCCAGGTCATCAAGATCGACAACGCGGTCGCGGTGATCGGCGACCATACCTGGGCGGCCAGACGCGGCGTGCAGGCACTCGTGATCAAGTGGAACGAAGGCGCGGGCGCGAACCTGTCGATGAAGCAGATCGTCGACGACCTCGCCAACGCGTCGCAGCGCAACGGCGCCGTGGCGCGTAAAGACGGCGACGTCGGCACTGCATTTAACAATGCGAAGACGCGCGTCGATGCCGTGTATCAGCAGCCGTTCCTCGCGCACGCCACCATGGAGCCGATCAACTGCACGGTGCATGTGCGGCCCGACGGCTGCGACGTGTGGCTCGGCTCGCAGGTGCCGACGCGGGTGGTGGACGCGGCCGTGGCCGTCACGGGCCTGCCCGCCGACAAGATCGTCGTGCACAACCATCTGATCGGCGGCGGCTTTGGCCGCCGGCTCGAATTCGACATGGTCACGCAGGCGGTCAAGGTCGGCAAGCAACTGTCGATGCCGGTGAAGGTGGTCTGGACGCGCGAAGAAGACATTCAGCACGACATGTACCGGCCGTACTACTACGACAGGATCTCCGCGGGCCTCGACGCGAACGGCAAGCCGATCGCGTGGCAGCACCGGATCGTCGGTTCGTCGGTGATTGCGCGGTTCGCGCCGCCCGCGTTCAAGAACGGCATCGACCCGGACGCGGTCGAAGTCGCGGCCGACCTGCCGTACGACTTGCCCAACCAGCTGGTCGACTACGTTCGCCAGGAGCCGCACGCGGTGCCCACCGCATTCTGGCGCGGCGTGGGACCGACACGCGGCACCTTCGTGGTGGAGAGTTTCATCGACGAACTCGCGGCGCAGGCCAAGGTCGATCCCGTCAAATACCGTCAGGATCTGCTCGGCAAGACACCGCGCGCGCTGAATGTGCTCAACGTGGCCTCGCAGGCGGCGAACTGGGGCAGCGCGGTGCCGAAGGGGCAAGGGCGCGGCGTGTCGGTCATGCATGCGTTCGGCAGCTTCTTCGCGATCGTCGTCGACGTCGCGGTGGATCAGGGCGAAGTGGCGGTCAAGCGCGTGGTGTGCGCGGTCGATTGCGGCATGGTGGTCAATCCGAACACGGTCGAGGCGCAGGTGCAGGGCGGCATCATCTTCGGCATCACGGCGGCGCTCTATAGCGAGATCACCATCAAGGACGGTCGCGTCGAGCAGAACAATTTCACCGACTACCGGATGCTGCGGATCGATCAGACGCCGCCTATCGAGGTGCATATCGTGAAGAGCAGCGAGGCGCCCGGCGGCATCGGCGAACCCGGCACGGCGGCGCTCGCGCCCGCTTTGACCAACGCGATTTTTGCCGCGACCGGCAAGCGGCTGCGGCAATTGCCGGTCGGCAGCCAGCTGCAAACCGCCTAACCGGAGCCGACATGAAAAACACACTGAAGGGTTTTGGCGCGGCCTTGTGCGCGGCACTGCCGCTGCTCGCGCAGACGCCGGCGCAGGCGGCCGCGCAGTCGGCCGATCCAGCGCTGGTGCAGCGCGGCGCCTATCTGGCCAAGGTCGGCGATTGCGTCGCCTGTCATACGGCACCGAAGGGCAAGCCGTTCGCGGGCGGCCTGCCGATGACCACGCCGATGGGCCAGATCTACACCACCAACATCACGCCCGATCCGCAGACCGGCATTGGCGGTTACACGCAGGAGGAGTTCGCGCGGGCCATGCGCGAAGGCGTCGCGAAAGACGGCCACAATCTCTATCCGGCAATGCCGTACCCGTCCTACGCCAAGGTCAACGACGACGACATGAAAGCGCTGTACGCGTATTTCATGAGCGGCGTGACACCCGTGCAGCAGGCGAACCGCGAGCCGGACATCAAGTGGCCGTTGAACATGCGCTGGCCGCTGAAGTTCTGGAACATGGTGTTCCTCGAAAAGGGCGTGTATCAGGACAAGCCGGGTAAAGACGTGGCGTGGAATCGCGGCGCGTATCTGATTCAGGGGCTTGGGCACTGCGGCTCGTGCCATACGCCGCGCGGCATCGCGTTCCAGGAGAAGGCGCTGGATGAAAGCGGCAGCGCGTTCCTGACCGGCGGCCTGCTCGACGGCTGGTTCGCGGCGAACCTGACCGGCGAGCACAACGTCGGCCTCGGCCGCTGGAGCGATCAGGACCTGCAGGCGTTCCTGAAGACGGGCGCGAACCGGCATGCGTCGGCGTTCGGTTCGATGACCAGCGTGATCAACAACAGCACGCAGGGCATGAACGATACGGACATCGCGGCCATGTCGACGTATCTGAAGTCGTTGCCGCCGGCAGGCGGCAGCGGCGCGCCGCCTTATACGTACGACCCGCAGGCGACCAGGGTGTCGTTGAACCGTCCGGCGAACAATGAAGGTGCGCGTGTCTACACGGCGTACTGCATGCACTGCCACGGTGTCGACGGACGCGGCTTCGCGCCGATGCTCGCGCCCTTGTCCGGCAATCCGAACGTGCTGGAGAAGGATCCGTCGTCGCTGATCAACGTGACGCTGAACGGTACCGGAGACCTGGTGATCGACGGTATTCCCGCGCCGTATCCGATGCCGAAGTACGCGCCGGTGCTCAACGACCAGCAGATCGCCGACGTGCTGACTTTCGTGCGGGCCGGGTGGAACAACGGCGCGCTCGCGGTCACGGCGGACGAGGTGGCGAAGCTGCGCAAGTCGACACACGCGGCCCGCTAGTTCCGTCAGGCGGCATGCAGGAAAAAGCGGCAACCGTGCAAGACGGTTGCCGCTTTTTTCATTCGACCGCTGTGGCGAATCTCAGCGATGCTGGCCCACCTTCTGCCGTTTCTCCAGCACCCGCGCGTACCACGTCAGCGGGAAGCACATCGCGAAGTAAATCATCGCGACCATGCCGTAGATCGGGAACGGGCGGAACGCGGCGTTGGTGATCATGGTGCCGGTCTTGGTCAACTCCGTGAAGCCGATGATCGACGCGAGCGCCGTGCTTTTCACCACCTGCACGAGAAAGCCGACCGTCGGCGCCACGGCGATTTTCAGCGCCTGCGGCCATACGATATAGCGCAACTGCTGGCCGAACGTCATGCCGAGACTCGCGCCCGCCGCCCACTGGCCACGCGGCACGGCTTCGACGCAGCCGCGCCAGATGTCGACCAGATACGCGCTCGTATAGAGCGTCAGCGTGACGGTTGCCGCTACCCACGGCGACACGTCGACGCCGAGCAGCGGCAACCCGAAGAACGCCAGAAACAGCTGCATCAGCAGCGGCGTGCCTTGAAACACTTCCACGTACACCACGACGATACGGCGCAACCACGCGATCGGCGACACGCGCATGGCGAGCAGAATCAGCCCGACAATGCCGCCGCCCACGAACGCGATCAACGACAGCAGCACCGTCCAGCGGGCCGCGAGCAACAGATTGCGGGCAATGTCCCACAGCGTGAATTCGACCATGATCAACGCTCCGTGGGCAGCGTGCGGGCGCCGCGCCAGATCAGGCGGTTGCGCCAGTTACGCGGCGCGCGGTCGTTGCCGCGCGCCGCACGGCCCGCGAACAGACCGCGGCCGAGCCGGTTGAGGATTTGCCGCAACACGATCGACAGCAACAGATACGTCGCGGTGATGATCAGGTAGCTCTCGAACGAACGGAAGTTGCGCGACTGGATGAAGTTGGCCGCGTAGGTGAGATCGGGCACGGAGATCTGTGAAACGACCGCCGAGCCGAGCATCACGATCAGCACCTGGCTCAGCAGCGCCGGAAACACGTTGGCGATGGCCTGCGGCAACACAATGAAGCGAAACACCTGGCGCCCATGCAGACCGAGCGCCTGCGCCGCCTGCACCTGGCCGCGCGGAATCGAGTCGATGCCGGCGCGCACGATCTCGATCGCGTAGGCGCCGAGATTGACGGTCATGGCCAGAATCGCGGCCTGCACTTCGTCGATATGGATGCCGAGGCTCGGCAAGCCGAAGAACACGAAGAACAACTGCACGATGAACGGCGTATTGCGGATCAACTCCACGTAACTCGCCACCACCCAGCGCGCCCATTTCGGCCCGGCCACCGCCACGCTCGCACCGGCAATGCCGACAATCGCGCCGAGCACGGTGGAGACGGCTGTCAGCCCCAAGGTCACGGCGACGCCGCGCGCGAGCATCCCCGCATAGAGGCCGAAGCCGCTGAAATCGAACGCATAGGTCATGGCGTGGCGCTCATCGTGAGGTCAATCTCCGCCGCTAGCCACGCAGCATGTCCGCCTGGGGAGGACTACGCTGCGCGGTTCGCGCAAAAAAAGGTTCAGAGGTCGGCCGGCAGCGGCGCACGCAGCCACTTCTGCGAAATCGCATTCATGGTGCCGTCCTTGCGGGCCTTGGCAATCGTTTCGTCGACCTTCTGCTTCAGACGCGGCTCGTTCTTGTTCAAACCGACGTGATCCGGCGAGCTGAACAGCGAGAACTTCTGCTCGGGATCGTTGGCCGGATGACGCGCGAGAATCGTGGCGCCGACGTCGTTGCCGACGACCATCAACTGTACCTGACCAGAAAGAAACGCCGAAATTGCGCCGTTAGGATCGTCGAAACGTTTGATGTTCGCCGAGGGCGGCGCGATCTTGGTCACGCTCAGGTCTTCCAGCGTGCCGCGCGCGACCGAAATCGACTTGCCGGCGAGGTCGGCGGCGTTCTTCACGGGCAGGGCTTTCGGGCCGAACACCGCGAGGTAGTAGGGCGCGTACGGCTGCGAGAAATCGATCACCTTTTCGCGCTCCGGCGTCTGGCCGACCGACAGCAGCATGTCCGCCTTGCGGTCGGCGAGGTAGGCCATGCGGTTGTCGCCCGTCACCTGCACGAGTTCCACCTTGGCGTTCAGCGCCTTGCCGATCAGGTTCGCGACGTCGATGTCGTAGCCCATCGGCTTCATGTCCGGGCCGATCGAGCCGAACGGCGGATAGTCCTCGAATACGCCGATGCGCACCGTGCCCGACTTGGCGATGGTGTCGAGCGCATCCGCATGCGCGGTGGAAGGCAGCGCGCACAACGCGCCGAGGCCGGTGAAGGCAAGCGTCGCCGCGAGCGTGGCGAACACCCGGCGGGTGCTGGATTGGGCAACGGGGCGTTGGTTCATGGTCTGTCCTCTGTCGAAAATGTCGGAATTGGAATGGGCGAATCTTAATGATTCAGCGGCGCGCCGACGACCCTGCGTCAGTGCGAGGCGCGCGCGGCGATCAGCTTGCACGCATGCGGCGGCAGTTCCGCGAACACCGGCATGCCGAGCATGAGCCCCGGCGTTTCGCGCGGCGTGGTGGCGGCGGTCAGCGTGAAACCGGCGCAGTCAATGGTCGCTTCGAGCGACGCGCCCACGTCGCGGATGAACGTCACGGTGCCTTGCAGCCGGTTCGGGCCGGCGGCGTCGGACGCGGCTTTCACGCCCTTCACGCACACGTCTTCGGGGCGGATCAGCAGACGGATATCGCCGCTGGACGCCGGCACGCGCGCCGGTTGCGCGACGCTGATGCGCCGGCCGCCCGGCAGGCTCACGCCGCCCGCGCCGTCGTAGGTGACCGGCAGGATATTGCCGAGGCCGATAAAGTCGGCGACGAACTCGCTGACCGGATCGCGATAGATATCGAGCGGCTTGCCGACCTGGGCGATGCGGCCTTTCTCCATCACGACGATCTCGTCGGCCATCGTCATCGCTTCGCGCTGGTCGTGCGTGACCATGATGGTCGTGATACCCAGGCGCTGTTGCAGCAGGCGGATTTCCACCTGCATCGCCTCGCGCAGCTTGGCATCGAGCGCGGAGAGCGGCTCGTCGAGCAGCAGCAGTTTCGGTTGCGACGCGATCGCGCGCGCAATCGCCACGCGCTGGCGCTGGCCGCCGGAGAGTTGCGTGACCGGCCGGTTCGCCATGTGCGGCAACTGGATCAGTTCGAGCAATTCGGCCACGCGCCGCGTCTGCTGGTCTTTCGTGATCTTGCGCAGCTTCAGCGGATAGGCGACGTTTTGCGCGACCGTCATGTGCGGAAACAGCGCGAGCGACTGGAACACCATGCCGAAGTCGCGCTGGTTCGCGGGCAGCCGCGTGATGTCGCGTCCGGCGAACTGGATGCTGCCCGAGGTCGGCGTTTCGAGGCCGGCGATCATCCGCAGCAGCGTGGTCTTGCCGCAGCCGGACGGGCCTAGAAAGCACACCAGCTTGCCGTCGGGCACGCTCAGATCGACGCTGTCGACGGCATGCGCCGCACCGAAGCGCCGGGTCACGGCCTGCAACGTTAAATGGGTCATCGGATGCTCCAGCAAGGGGTCGTCATGAGCGCGCGTGTTCGAAAGGTGAGGTCACAGCGCAACGCCTTCGTCGCCGATCAGCTTTTCGAGCAGCCAGATCAGCGCGAAATCGATCGCGACGACGAATACGGCGAAACAGAACACGGTCGGATCGAGCGACGACACCGTGCGGCTGTACAGCCACACCGGCAGCGTCATCGTGTCGATGCCGTAGAGGAAGAACGTCACCGTGAATTCGTTGAACGAGACGATGAACGCGAACAGCATGCCGGCGAGGATGCCGGGGCGCATCAGCGGCAGGATCACGTCGACGAGCGCGCGGCCGGGACTCGCGCCCATCACGCAGGCGGCCTCTTCGAACTCCGGCCCGATCGCGGCGACCGACGCAGCGCAGTTCTTCACGGTGAACGGTAGCGCCAGAATCACGTGCGCGATGATCAGGCGGAACACGCCGAGTTCGACCGGCAGCACGTTGAACACCAGCAGCAGCGACAGGCCGAGCATCACGAGCGGGTAGACGAGCGGCAACGCGACCAGTTGCTCGACCGCGGGCTTGCCGCGGAAACGGTAGCGGCTCAATGCATACGCGGCGGGCACCGAGACGAGCGTAGCGATCACCATCGTCGAGAGCGCGACGATCAGGCTCGTGCTCAGGGCGGCGCCCATCGACAGCGAGTCGCTCGCGTCCGGCGACACGAAGCTGTGCCACGCCGCGCGATACCAGTGCAAGCCGTAGGCGTGCGGCGGGAATTCGAGTGTGTCGGCCGCGCTGAACGACATCGTGATCATTGTGAGGATCGGCAGCGCGGCGAGGAACAGAACGATCGCCGCGAGCAGGGCGGTGGCTTTGCCGAGCTGGCCGGGCATGGTGGTCGGCAGACGCGGTGCACGGGGCGGGCGCGGCTGCATGCGCGTGGTGTGCGCGGTTTGAATCGGCGTGCTCATGCGTGCGGCTCCTCGGCGAGACGCTGCGTGCGGCGCACGAGGCGCTGCGACAAGGCCATCACGGTCAACGTGGCGACCATCAATACGACACCCGACGCGGACGCCGCCGGCCAGTTCAGCAGCGGCGCGACCTGGTCGTGGACCAGCACGGCGAGCATCGGCACGCGTCGGCCGCCGAGCAGCAGCGGCACGGCGAACGCGCTCGCGTTGTAGGCGAACACGAGCAGCGCGCCGGACACGAGCCCGGGCATGGCGAGCGGCAACAACACGTGACGCAGCGTTTGCCAGCGTGTCGCGCCGAGCGTGGCGGCGGCTTCTTCGTAAGAGTTCGAGACCGCGCGCATCGCGCTCGACAGCGGCAGCACGGCGAGCGGGAACGCCGTCTGGATCAGACCGAGCAGCACGCCGTTTTCGCGGTACAGCCACATCAGCGGACGTTGCACGAGGCCGCTGCCGAGCAACGCGTGATTGAGCAGCCCGGCCGGACCGAGAATGATCAGCCAGCCATAACCTTGCAGCAGCAGATTGACGAGCAGCGGCAGCAGCACGCCGGCGAGCAGGAGGCGCCGGGCGAGCCGCGACTTGGTGCGCGCCATTGCCAGCGCGACCGGAATCGCCAGCAACACCGCGCAGATCATGCTTTGAAACGCGAGCTTCAACGTCAGCCACAACGACTTCATGAAATAGCCGTCGAGCAGGTCCGCGTAGTTTTGCAGCGTGAAGCCGCGCCACTCGTTGCCCTGCGTGCCGAAGCTCATGCGCAGCACGACCAGCGCCGCCGCGCCGAGGATGGCGAGAAACAACAGGATCGGCGCGAGCAGCAGCCACGGCCGCGCTCTTTCCATGGCGGTGGCCGCGGGCGCGTCAGGCACGCCGGCGGTGCCGGCGTCCGGCATGGCGCCGGACGCCGCTGAAGCACGCCGGGAGAAGCGCGCGTGCATCGTGGTCATGCCGAGAAGATTTCGGTGTATCGCTTGATCCACGCCGGCTGCACGACGGCGAGCGCCTTGTCGTCATGCAATACGGCTTTCTCGGCGATCTGCTGCGGACTCGGCACGAACGCGCGGCTCTCGGCGGGAATCACCGCCTTCGAATTGACCGGGCCGTTCAGCACGTCGGCGGCCATGCGGCCTTGCACGCCCGCGTCGAGCGAATGGTTGATGAAGGCATGGATCAGATCGCTGTCGCCCGGATGCGATTTGGGGATCACGGTGAACATCAACTGCGTGGCAAAGCCTTCCTTCATGCCGTAGGTCACGCCCATCTTGTACTCGGGCTTGCGGATCTGATCCGGGAAGAACGCCGGCGAATAAATGCCGCCGATATCGAGCGAGCCGGTGCGGAACAGATCGGCCACCTGGTTCGGGTTCTCGCCGAGCGTCATCACCCGGTCTTTCAGCTGCATCAGTTTCTTGAAGCCGGGCTCGATGTTCTGCTGCGAGCCGCCGTTCATTTTCGCGGCGATGATCGCGAGGTCGACCGCTTCGGCCCATTCGGGCGGCGGCAGGAACAGGCGGCCGGCGTACTTGGGATCCCACAGTGCTTCGTACGACGCCGGCGCCGTCTTGACCGTCGACGTGTTGTAGATCAGCCCGTCCGACCACAGCAGATAGCCGACGCCAAAGCCGTTCGCGCCCGTGCGGTATTGCGGCGCGACGTCTTTCAGATTCGGCAGTTTGTCCAGATCGGGCTTCACCAGCAGACCGGCGTCGCCGAGGCCGGCCGCGCCGACGCCCGCCAGCGTGATGACGTCATAGGTGGGGCGATCGCCCGCGGCCTTGACCTTGGCGACCATGCCGGAGGTGCCGTCGGCGCGGTCGGCGATCACCTTGGCGCCGGTTTTCGCCGTGAAGGTGGCGGCGATGTTGCGCAACGCGGCCGCGCCCGTGTCGTCCGACCAGGTCAGCAGACGCAGCGTCTTACCGCTGAAGTTGTGTTCCTGCGCGCGCAGATTGATGAACGGCATCGGCAAGGTGGATGCGGCGAGCGCCGCGCCAAGCGTCTTGATGGCCTGCCTTCTACCCCGTTTGATCTCTTGCATGGCGGTCTCCTGTGTTGAACGCCTGTTGCCTGGTGAATTCGCTGTAACCGCCGCCATTGCAGCGCTCGTTCGCGTTGCCTGCTTGCGCTGCGTGTGGATGCACTCTAGGTTTGCCAAAATCCCTCAACAAACGAAATATGCGCATGGAGGGCATGACGTAATCTCATGCGGCGGCCGTCGCGCGAGCGGGCTAGCGCGCGCCGCTCAGACGGCGGGAGCGCCGGGGCAGTGGCGCATGCGGGTTAACGTCCATGTTTTACCGGCGCTCCGCGATTGGATGGAGGTATGAGGAAAGCTCGGTTCTGGTGCGGTTGCGGACAGGTTTTGCCCTTTATCGGTGCGTGGCGGCTCCGCGGTCCGCAGGTCCGGCGGCGGCATGAGCCGAATGCATGAACCTTGGGCCGGCTACCGCTCGTGCGAGAAATCGTGATCGCGTATCCTATGGGCTCCAAAGACGTTTCGGCCCCGTGCGACGAGCCGTGCCGCGACGTCCGCCAATGACTTTTCCTGATCCCGGATACATCGATGCGACGCCTTCCGCCGCTCAACGCGCTGCAGATTTTCGAAACGGTGGCGCGGCATCGCAGTTTCACCCGCGCCGCCGACCACTTATGCCTGACGCAAGGCGCGGTGAGCCGGCAAATCATCGCGCTCGAGGACTACTACAAGTTTCCGCTCTTCAAGCGCCATGCGAAAGGCCTGACGCTCACCGCCGAGGGTGAATTGCTGCTGCCGGCGGTGAAGGAGAGCTTCGCGCGCATCGAGGAAATTTCGCTGCGGCTGACCCGGCAGCGCACGGACCTCGCGCTGAAAGTGCCGACCTGCGTGATGCGCTGGATGCTGCCGAAGATCATGCGCTTTCAGGCCGAGTATCCGGACCTGCACGTGCAGATCACGACCACGTGGCAGCACGACGTCGATTTCCAGCTCGAACCGTTCGACGCGGCGATCATCTACGGCTCGTCGCCCGGTGCGGACGTGCAGGCCGTGCCCCTGTTCGAGGAGCGTCTGACGCCTGTGTGCGCGCCCGATCTGTTGAGAGACAAGCCGCTCGCCGAAGTGGCCGACCTCGCGCGCCACACGCTGCTGCATCCGACGCGCGATCATCGCGACTGGAAGATGTGGCTCGCCAGAGTGGCCGAGGTGGATGGCGCGAGCGCGCCGCTCATCGACGCCGAGCACGGCCCGAGCTTCGACACGCTCGATATGGCGACCAACGCCGCGCTACAGGGCTTCGGTGTCGCGATCAGCGACCTCGCGCTGATCGACGAAGACGTGGCGGCCAAGCGCCTCGTGCGGCCGTTCGATACGGTGCTCAAGACCGGGTGGCGGTATTACTTCGTCTATCCGGATTCGGTCGCGCATCAGCAGAAGCTGAATCTGTTTCGCGACTGGATCGCGGCGCACTGGGAAGAATAGCGCGCCACGTCAGGGCGCGAACGAGAGAAACAGATACGCCGCGAACAGCGACAGATGCACGGCGCCCTGCAAGATCGTCGTGCGGCCGCTGCTGAGCGTGAGCGTGCCGACAATCAGCGTCAGCACGAGCAGCACGGTTTCCTTGCCGTCGATCCCGAGTACGAGCGGCTGATCGGTGTACAGAAACACCCCGGCGACCGTCGGAATAGTCAGGCCGATACTGGCGAGCGCCGAGCCGAGCGCGAGATTCAGGCTGTTTTGCAAGCGATCGGCGCGGGCCGCGCGCACGGCGGCAAGCCCTTCGGGCAGCAGCACCAGCGCGGCAATCACAATGCCGACCACGGCCGCCGGCGCGCCCGCATTCTGGACCGCGGTTTCGACCACCGGCGAGAGCACCTTGGCGAGCAACACCACCGCGACGAGGCACACCAGCAGCAGGCCGGCGGCCGCCAGCGCCTGGGCGGCGGTCGGCGGCGCGGCGTGGACGTTTTCATCCGGCGTGCCGGCGAGAAAATAATCGCGATGGCGCACGGTCTGCACGAACACGAATACGCCGTACAGCACCAGCGACGACACCCCGGCGAACGCCAGCTGCGAAGACGACAGCAGCGGCCCCGCGCTGGTTGTCGTGTAGTTCGGCATGACGAGCGTCAACACGGACAGCGAGGCGAGCACGGCCAGCGCCGCCGAGGCGCCGCGGCTTTGAAAATCCTGCTCGCGATGCCGCAGGCCGCCCACCAGCAGGCAAATCCCCACGATGCCATTGCAGACGATCATGACGGCGGCAAATACCGTGTCGCGCGCGAGGCCGGCTTTTTCCGGGCCGGACGTGAGCATGACCGAGACGATCAGCGCCACTTCGATCACGGTGACGGCCACCGCCAGCACCAGTGTGCCGAACGGCTCGCCGACCCGATGCGCGACCACTTCCGCATGGTGCACCGCCGTGAAGACCGCCGCGCACAGCGCCACGCCGACCAGCGCGAGCAGCAGGCCATTACCCGGCATGGCATACGCGATGCCGAGCACGATCCACGCGATGAATGGCACGGCAAGGGTCCAGCGGGGCAGTACGGTCGCGGGCGTGGTCATTCGGGCCTCCTTTTTAGTGCTTGCGCTGGATCGTGCGTCGAACTCGGGACGGCTTGCACCTTGCCCTGGAGTGCGTTCGAAGGCTCAGGTGATTTGTTAAGAAAATGTTCTAACGCTTTATATTATAAGGCTAATTGTCGCGAAACCGGCGCTTGAGTCGTCAGGGGTTCGACGACGGTGAGGTGGAGCGTCCGGCATTCTGAGAGCGCAAACGGCGACAGCCTATGAGGGGGATTGCATCACGCGGAAGTGCGTGGCCTGGCAAATGACGCTTGTCGCTCACGCGAGGCGAGCAGGACTTCGTGGTTTCGTCGGCGAAACGCGGCGGGAAGTGAGCAACTTCGATGTGCCGGACAAGTTCCGCGCGCGGCGCCCGCCAGAACGGCCGCGGGTCGAACTTTGGCGCCGGCGCTCCGTGACGGAGCACCGGCGCCCGGCCATGTCGTTACAGCCGGTTCATCCGATTACTGGCCGACCGAACGAATCGTCAGGGCGTTCTTGACCGACGTCACGCCGGCCACGCCTTGCGCCGCCTGGGTGGCGATGTCGATCTGTTGCTGCTCGGGGACGGAGCCGGCGAGCGTCACGGCACCGCCTCGCGCGCGCACGGTGATGTTCGCCACGCTCAGGCCCTTGGTCTTGGCCAACACGCCACGGACTTTACGACCCAGGGCGCGGTCGGCCGCCTTGACCTGCTTGGCCGTCGGCGCCGATGCCGCAGCCGGGGCTGCCGCATCGCTGCTTTGCGCATAGGCATTGAGGGACGCGAGAACGATCAGCGCGCTGCCGATCATCTTGATTGCCGGAAATGCTTTCATTCAACTCTCTCCTATTGTCATGAGTACTACGCCCCCGAAATGGGACGGTGCGCTACACCAGCAGGTACATCGGGATCAAATCTGAATGGAACGGTGCTGCGGATCGTGCGGATGCTTTCCATCTGTACGCTGATTCGGGCGGGCCGAAACACACGCGAGCCGGCAAAGGCTGTCCTGCGGGCCGGAAACACACGATACTCCAATTAGTGCCATGGTGATGGCGACGCGGTGCGCAAGTGAGGTTTTGCTACAACGATTCGGCCGATGAAAACCGACTGATGGCGTCGTACCGCTCGATATCAGGCGCGCAGAGCGGTATTTGCTCTGATAACCGGCCGACCGGGCCGACACCCGCAGCGCATCTCGCTTGCGCCGCTTTCGAATCTCGCGCCCCCTGTGCTTCAAAAACAAGGCCTGCCGCATGCGCAATCAGCAACTCCCTATCGTGCCATTGGTTCGTGACGATTTACCGCTCGATACCGTCGAGCTCGCGCGTTTCATGGTCGGCAAATATCTGGTGCACGATCTGCCGCAAGGGCGCATGAGCGGGCGAATCGTCGAAACCGAGGCTTATCCCGTCGGCGATTCGACAAGCCATGCATTCATCGGCCGGCGTCCGTATAACCGCTCGCTGTTTCTCGCCCGCGGTCACGCGTATGTACGGCTGACCTACGGGCTCTCGTACATGCTCAATATGTCCGCCGAGGCGGAGGAGGTGGGCGCGGGCATTCTGTTTCGCGCGATCGAGCCGCTCGAAGGCCTGCCGCTGATGGAAGTGCGGCGCCCCGGTGTGCCGCTGCGCGATCTCGCGCGCGGGCCCGGCCGCCTCACCATGGCGCTCGGCATCGGCCAGGCGTTCGACGGGCTCGATCTGTGCAGAGGGCGCGGTCTGTGGATCGGCGTGGTGGAGCGAGGCGACCTGCCGGTGGGCGTGACGACGCGCATTGGCCTGTCGCGCGAAATGCACCGGCCGCTGCGGTTTTTCGAACCCGGCAGCGCTTTTGTCAGCGGACCCAGAAAGCTTTTGTCGACGCCCCAATCCGGTGCGCGCAAAGAGGCGTCGATTTGACCTGCGCCAGCACGCCTGGCGGCAAAACGTACTCATATCAGACGTATTTTTGAAACGTCAGACACGAACGGTTACGATCCCGACAATTATTACGCCGTCCATGCGGCATGGGTCGAAATCCCCCGTAAATTCCGGATCATTATTGCGAATGCGACAATTATTTGTCTCGAAATAAAGGGTTTTCCCTTGATGATCTGGTGACTAGACTAAAACGACTCGCTGCTCACATGGTGTGTCGGCGACGCAAATAAAACCATGTCTGGAGGTAAGTCATCATGAAATCGCTCATCAAGGCAGTCGCCCTTGCCGCAGTGCTCGCCGCGCCGGCGGCATCGTTCGCTCAGGCGAGCCAGCAGCCTGTCACGCGTGCGGAAGTTCGTCAGGATCTGATCCAGATGGAGCAGGCCGGCTATAACCCGGCCACGTCCAATGATTCGACGTATCCGGCCGATGCTCAGGCGGCTGAACATCGCATCCAGGCGCAGAACCCGGCGATCGCGCAGAACCAGGAGCCGGTCGCCGATACGAGCGGCTACGGCGGTGCGGCGAATGGTTCGTCGCAAGCCGGTGGCGTGGTCCAGCCGATGTCGGGCCCGCGTGCGGTGTATTTCGGCAATTGATGCTGTCCGCTATGCCAGCCGTTCAGCGCAGGCGCGTTCAGGCTCTGAGATGGGCCTGAACGGTGGGTTCTCCCGGCCGAACGGTGGTTGAACGTCGCGAACGTTGCACCGGGACAGGCAAGATTCGTGTCGATCGGAATGTGCTTCGATTGAAGGGCTTTCCGCTTCGCAATAACTGTCAGACACCGTGACTCGTAACCGGATCAAGCGGTGACTGCGGCAGTATTAGTGTGCGCACGGGTGCGCGCGCCGACTGGCGCGGCACTCACGGCGCTAGAAGTAAGCGAATGTGCATGCGAAGCGCATCAAAAGCGGCGCGAACGCTATCGCACCGCTGCGCCGCGCAACCCGCGGCACACGCCATTCAAGGAACCTCCGCTGCCGTCAGGTAGCTTCGCCCAACCGTTTCATCGATTGGGTTTTTTTTGCGCATTCGGCAGCGGGGCGTGCGCCGCGCGTCAGGGCCGCTCGCCGTGGATATAGAACTCGAGTTGCTGAATCGTGAACTGCTGTTCGGCGATGATGTTCTTCACCAGGTCGCCGATCGAGACCATGCCGACCAGCCGGTCATTCTCGATCACCGGCAAGTGGCGCATGCGCCGCTCGGTCATGAGGGCCATGCAGTCGTCGGTGGACTGGTCGGGGCGCACGAAGCGCACGGCCTTGCTCATGATGTCGCGCACCGGCGTGGCCTTCGACGAGCGGTCCAGCAGCACGACCTTGCGCGCGTAGTCGCGCTCCGTGACGATCCCGGCGATGCTGTCGCCGTCCGTGACGACCAGCGCGCCGATGCCCTTTTCGGCCATCAGCCGGACCGCCTCGTAGACGGAATCATCGGCCCCGATTGTGAAAACAGTGGTGTTGTTCGGTTTCGTTTTAAGAAGCTGTGCAACGCTTGTCATGGAGCGGCTCCGTTTCGCAGTGCAGCACGCCGGCGCGGCGCGCTGTCGTGAGGGACAGGCCATTCCAGTATAGGCGTGACGCGGCGCGGGAGTACCCAGGGAATAACTGTGGCGCGCGCGACGTTCAACTCGGGTAGCGGTGCGCCGCCGCGGCGCTTCCTCATCGCGCGCAAGGGCATACGGGTGCGGGACGTCGATTAGCGGTAAACTCCCCAGTCCGTACCTTATCCCCGGTTTGATCGGGTTCATGTCAGCACCACTGTCTAACGCCATGCTCACGTCTCACGATCCGTCGCCCGCAGCAGACGGCGCACTCAACGGCGAATGCGTCGTTCTCGACGCCACCGCCACGCTTCCCACGCGCTACGGCACCTTCACTTCCTACGTGTTCCGTGTGTGCGAGAGCGGCGCCGAACATCTCGCGCTCGTGATGGGCGACGTCGCGAACAAGTCGTCCGTGTTGACGCGCCTGCATTCGGAGTGCCTCACCGGCGACGTGCTCGGCTCGTATCGCTGCGACTGCGGCGAGCAGCTCGACCTCGCGCTGCGCTACATCGCCGCGGAAGGCTGCGGCGTGCTGCTGTATCTGCGCGGCCATGAGGGGCGCGGCATCGGCCTGTCGAACAAGATTCGCGCATACGCGCTGCAGGAGCAGGGCCGCGACACCGTCGAGGCCAATCTCGACCTCGGCTTGCCGGACGACTCGCGCGAATACGATTCGGCCGCGGGCATTCTGCGCACGCTCAAGGTGACGTCGGTGCGGCTCATGAGCAACAATCCGGAGAAGTTCGACACGCTGTCCAAGCACGGCATTCCGGTGTGCGAGCGCGTCGCGCTGGCCATCCCGATGCGCGAGGAAAACGAGCGTTATATCCGCACCAAGCAGGTCAAGTTCGGCCACTACTTCGACGAAAACGAGTGAGCCACGCGCGTGCACCGCTTGCCCGGTGTGAAGGGCGAGCGGCGCTGTAGCGGCGGGTTCGTCAATATCTTGCGGCCGGTATGCGGCCGCTTGGCTTTGCGGCGTCGTTGCGCTCCTGTGCGCCCGTTGCGCTGCTGTTGCGTAGCGCGGCGGATCGGAACACGCCGAAGTCGTTCTTGCGCCGACATCGCGCCGAAGCACGGCAGCTCAGAACATGCCGAAGTCGTCGTTGCTGTCGGGGATCGCGGCGAGTACGTCCCGCAGTGCGCGCCAACCCAGCCATTGCGCCAGACTCGCCCGGATTGCCGGCCGGCGGCGCGCGCTTGCGCGCATCGGCGGCGCTTTACGACAGACCGTCGAGACCTTGCGCGCCTCGATCGAGGCGCGCAGCCAAGGACAGGTATGCATGGCGTCTCTCCTCGTCAGCGTGCGGTCGCCGTAACCGCGGCTGCGTGCGGCAGAATCGCCGCCAATACTTCCGCCAGCGTCGTCGCGCCGAAGCGCCGCTCGCTGACGTCCGCTTCGACATCGATGCGACCCGCGTTGTGCGCGTCGTAAAGGTCCGTGATCAGGCGGGCGTAGGATTCGCCGAGGCCCGCGCCGGCAAGCATCGCGGCCCATTCGCCGCGCGGCACTTCGCGCGCCGCGACTGCGCGGCCGGCCAGGTCGCCGATCGTGCGCGCCACCTCCAATGTGCTCACGCGCTCATCGCTTTCGATGCTCACGATGCGCGGCGAAACCCGCTGCGCTCGATCGTCGAGCAGCAGCTCGGCGGCGAGCGCCCCCACGTCCTGCGCGGCAACGCTCGGAAAGCGCTTGCTCAACGGATGATGCAGACTTGGCAGCACGCCTTTCGCGAGTGCGATCGGTAGCACGCGAGCCCAGTTGTGCATGTGTTCGGCGGCGCGCAGAAACGTCGATTGCGAATCGACGCTTCGAAGTTGCGTTTCGAGTTCGTGGAACAGCGTGGTGATGCCCGTACCGGTGGGATGTTCGGCGCCGTAGTCGGAGAGCGCGAGAAGGCGCGGCGGCGGATCGGCGCGCAATGCCGCGACAGTCGCGTCGATCATGCGGCGCATCGCCTGCGCGGGATCGGTGTCAGCGTGCGGCACCGGACACAGCAACTGCACGGCATGCGCGCCTTCGATCGCGCGCGCCACGGTTGCGGCGTCGAGCAGATCGGCGAGCGCGATCTCGCAGCCGATCTTCGCGAGGAATTCGCCCTGGTCTGCGTTGCGGACCACCGCGCGCACTGGGCGGCCCGCACGGCGCAATGCCGCCGCGCTCACTCTGCCGACATGGCCTGCTGCTCCAAAAATCACGAACACGGTACGCTCCTGGTTGGCTCGGTATGACGTCATACTAGGGATACGACGTTTGGGAAGCGCGCGGGCAAGGATGGTTTTGCGCAGATTCGGATGATGGTGTTGGTCTTCCGGGCCGCGGCGGGAGCGTTGAATTACGTAGGGTCGAGCGAAGCGGCAAAAAACGCCGCACAATGCAGAGACATTGGCCGCCATCCACGAGGGAAGCAATGCATGCTGTGACACCGATACCGCAACCGCATAGTGGTTCCCGCGTCGTGTTGCGTTCGAGCCGGCTGCTGGGCTGGCAGGGCTTCGGCGCGGAACTGGTCAACGTGTCGGCCGGGCTGCATCGCATCCCGGCATTCAAGTATCACAGGGTGGGCGTGCATGTGGGCGCACCGGTCAGGGCGCGCTGCATGTGCAATGAGCGCCGCTACTCGCGAATCCAGGCGCATGGCGACGCCGACGTGATTCCCGCCGGACTCGAGGGCCAGTGGAGCGACGATGCCGCCTGCACGATTTTCAGCGTGTGGATCGGCGAAGCGTTCGCGCGGCGCACTGTCGAGCAACTGTCGCTGAAATCGTCCGACGCGCAACTGCGCCCGCAATTCCAGCTGCGCGATCCGCGCTTTCAGTATCTCGCCTGGGCTTTACGCGCCGAGCTCGAAGCCGACGAGGCATCCGATCCTTTGTACGCCGAAAGCTTGTGTACGGCGATGGTGGTGCGATTGATCGGCGGCGCGCCGACGCTCGATGACAAGCGGCGCACGCTCGCACCGAGAACGGCCGCGCGCGTGATCGAGTTTATCGAAGCGCATCTGGACCAGCGTCTCACGTTGAGCGAGCTGGCCGCGCTTGCCGAATTGAGCGTGCCGCATTTCAAGGTGCTGTTTCGTGAGACGCTCGGCATGCCGGTGCATCAGTACGTGGTGCGGCGGCGCGTGGAGCGCGCGCGAGCGCTGCTGCTGCACGGCAAGCTCGACGCGAGTCAGATCGCGCTCGATACGGGCTTCGCGCATCAGAGTCACATGGCGCACTGGATGGGCCGGTTGCTGGGGGTCACGCCGCGCGAACTGGTCAAGCAACGCGACGCGCAAATCACGCAACTGCGCCAGCCGTCCTTCACCAACCCGGGCGATGCCCTGCGAGTGGTCTCGCGGGATCGAGGCCGCTCGCAGGGGAACTGACGCGCGTCACATCGTGCCGCGCCGCGGTCAGCCCGGCGCCGCACCCGTCAACTGCGCATAGACGTCATGCGACAGTTGCAGCAACTGCTTGCGGTCGATCCCGCCTGAGACCGCATAGCCGAAGTCGCCGTCGATCCAGTAGAACACGTTCACCGGGCCGTCCTGATACAGCTTGAACGCCGTGGTGTTCGAATTTTGCTGGCGACGCGAGATGCACAGCGTGACACGCTCGCCGTTCGGGCCGCGATACATGAATTGCGCGGTCGGTCCGTCGGCGCCGGGCAACAGGCGCCCGCCAGACAGGTTGAAGCCGTTCTTCGAGAGAATCGGCGGATGCACGTTGGTGCCGAGCCGGTTGGCGAGCCACTGCACGAAGTCCTGTTCGTGATCGCCCGCGCTCATCTCGGTCGGCCGGTCGACGGCGGGCATGTAGACCACGTGCGCCACCGCCGCCTGCCGCGCGAACATTTCGGAGCTGTCCGCGCTCACGGGGCGTGTGTCCTGGTGGCCGCCCGCAACCGGCGCGATGACGTCCTGACCCATATGCGTGCCCACGCCGATACCCACGCCCAACACCAGCGCCGCCGCCATCCCGGCGAACTGCGGCCAGTTGGCGGCAATCCGCCAGCGGCGCGGCGCGGGCGCTTGCAGACGCTTGGGCACGGGCTCGTTCAGCACCCGGTCGTAGCGCTCATGGAACATGCTGTTCAGGGAGAAATAATCGCTGACGCGCGCGGCCAGGTCGGGGTTCTGTTCGAGCGCGCGCTCCACATCGGCACGGCGTTCGTCGGACAGTGTGCCGTCCACGTACGCGTGCAGGTCTTCTTCGCCGATCGGCATGTATTGGTCGCTCATCGCACCACCTGTAATTTCGCACCGGGCTGCGTGCCCGCCATCAACGCCCGTAACCGCTCGCGGCCGCGTGACAGCCGCGACATCACCGTGCCGATGGGGATGTTCAGCGCGAGCGCCACGTCGGCGTAGCTCATTTCCTCGAGTCCCACCAGCAGCACGACTTCGCGCTGCTCCATCGGCAGGCGCTGCAATGCGTAGTCGAGGTCGCGCATTTCCAGCGAGCGGGTCTGCTCGGAGGGCACGGCGAATTCGCTCTCGGACACGCTTTCGTCGTCGACGGCCACGTGGACGGCGCGCGCCGAAGCCTTGCGCGCCTGATTGGCGAACACGTTGTGCATGATCGTAAACAACCACGCGCGCAGGTCGGTGCCCGGCTGGAACATGCCGGTGCGGCCGAGCGCCCGCTCCAGCGTGTCCTGCACCAGATCGTCGGCGAGGTCGCGGTTGTTGATCAGCGCTCGCGCATAGCGCCGCAAGCGCGGCACATGCTCCATCAACTCGTCACGGACATCCATTTTCTATCCCTGTCGGGGGGCTTTTCGCGGGCGGGGAGGCGTCCGCCGGTTGCAGGAAAAGATCCATTCGAGGTGCGAACACACGGGCATGCACTTTATTCCCCTGCTTTCCATAAGATTTCTGAATGCGTTCGGCGCTCATCGCATGGTCATCGCATCGGCGGCGCGCATCAGACCGTGCGTACGGGCGTCGCCGGCAATCACGAAGCGTTGCCGCTGCGTGGTCCAGAGCAACAGGCGAATGTCGCCGATGCGGCGCGCGGACCACTGCGGCTGCGCCGGCGCCAGCAGTGCCAACGCGCAAAGCAGCACCACCGGTTGATTGTCGCCGTTCAGATAGATGAACTCGCTGACCCGCTGAAACGGGCTCAGCGCGATCACGCGTTGATCCACGAGGCGCAAACCGATCCCTGAGAGATTCGGCGCGGACGGATCGAAGCGGGTTGGCGACGCAGCGGAAAATTGTCCGGCGGCGCTTTCGGCCAGTGCCATCACGGCGGCATTGTTCAGCGCCTGAGCGGACACCTGGGTCGCGGCGAGCCAGCCGCTCGCCACCGCCAGCGTCAGCGCGAGCGCCGCCAGCGTGTTGAGCAACTTGCGGGTGCGCCGGGACGCGTTGATGCGCGCGAGTACGCGGCGCCATCCTGTGGCGCGGCCCGGCACCGGTTCGTCAGTTGTTTGAAAGGCCTGCTGGATCTGCGTGTTCAGCCTGCCGTAAAACGCCACCCGGCGCGCCTCCGCCGGATCCTTGCCCAGATAGTCCCGCAGGAACGCGGCGCGCTCCGGCGTCAGCGTGCCGTCGGCGTAAGCCTGAATGTCCGCTTCGGAAAGCGGCGAATCGGAAGGGGCATCAGTGGTCATGGTGTCGGCGTGCGTTGGAGTTCGGCTACCGAGGGCGAACACCCCCACGCCCAAGTTTATTCCATATGTTCCCACGCCCGTTCGACTTCGCACGGCTCGCGCGAGCGCATTGTCAGGCGGCCTTCGTCGTGCCGGCGCGTGGCGAGCTAACCCGATCTCACGCCGCTTTATTCCCGGCTGCGGATATGTTTTTTTCGCGGCTCCGGGACAGGAATAAAAGCCGCGAACGCGTGGTTCTCCCTGATGCAAACCCGCACAAAACTTACCGGAGTTCATCATGAAGAAGATCGCTTTTGCCATATTGTCCGTCGCCGTGCTCGCCGCTTCGTCGAGCGCTTTTGCACAAGGCAAGACACGTGCTGAGGTGTACCAGGAATTGATCGAAGCGCAGCAGAACGGCCTGAATTACGTCACCGATGCATCGTATCCGGACGTGAGCCCGGTGTTCGCCCAGCAGGTCGCGCAGCACAAGGAAGCACTCGCCACGCAAGCGGCGATCGCCGGCCGCGCCGCGAGTCGAAGCACGCAGCAGGGCGGCGTAAATTAAAGCTGTCGGTATCCGGCGCGCGAATGGAACGGGCGCACCGGATATCGATTGGAATAGATCGCGGCAACGCGTGTTAGCCCGGTAAGCACATCTATCTGATAGAGGAGTTACCGTGGCAAAACCCTCCGTTCCCAACCCCGCACCTCGCTGCGTGCCTTGCAGGCTCGCCGTGATCGGCGCAAGCGTGCTGACGCTCGCCGGCGGATTCGCCTACACGGCCGGTTGGCTGACCCCTGCGCGCCTCACCGCGCCGCGTCTGATCAACACCTTCGAAACCGTGGCCGGTCAGCCGCATCCCGGCTACCGGCGCAACCATGCGAAGGGTCTTTGCATCGAAGGTTACTTCGACAGCAATGGCGCCGGCGCGGCGTTGTCCCGCGCCGCTGTATTCGCGCCGGGCCGCACGCCGGTTACGGGCCGCTTCGCGGTGCCCGGCGGCAACCCGTCCGCGCCGGACACCAGTTCGCCCGTGCGCAGCCTCGCGTTGCAGTTCCAGTTGCAGGACGGCGAGCAGTGGCGCACGGGGATGAACTCGACGCCGGTTTTCGCGGTGCACACGCCCGAGCAGTTCTATCAGCAACTGCTCGCCGCCAGGCCCGACCCGGCGACCGGCAAAGCGGATCCCGCGAAACTCAAGGCGTTTTACGCCGCCAATCCCGAGACCCAGCCGTTTCAGGCATGGATCAAGGCGCATCCGCCTTCGTCGAGTCTGGCCAATGCCGCGTACTACGGCATCAATGCATTCCGCTTCACCGACGCCGCCGGCAATATGCGCGCCGTGCGCTGGGCGATGGTGCCCGAGACGCCGTATGCGCCGATCACCGATGCGGAAAAAGCCGAGAAGAATTTCCTCGAAGCCGACCTCGATCAGCGCCTCGACAGCGGACCCTTGCGTTGGCATCTGATCCTCACCGTCGCCCAACCCGGCGACCCCACTAACGACGCCACGCTGCAATGGCCCGACGATCGTCGGCAGATCGACGCAGGCACCCTGGTGATCGATCACACGAGTTCGCAGGAAAACGGCGCATGCCGTGACGTCAACTTCGATCCGACGATCCTGCCGGCCGGCATCGCGCCGTCCGACGATCCCTTGCTCGCCGCGCGCTCGGCCGCCTATGCGCTGTCGTTCAAGCGCCGCACCCGCGAGGAAGCGCTGCATCCCGCGGTTCACCAAGCTCAGACAAACGGAGAACACTCATGATGCCGACGCGCACCCATTTCAGTCCGCTCGCGCGACTGTTGCACTGGACGATGGCGCCCTTGATCATCGCGATGTTGTTCATCGGCGTGGGCATGGTCGCCACCGTCTCGCGCGCACACGACACGCTGATCGCGATTCACAAGCCGCTCGGCATCGCGCTGCTGCTGCTGGTGGTGCTGCGCGCGGGCGTGCGCCTCACGCGCGGCAGCCCGGCGTTGCCCGACGACATGCCCACGCCGCAACGGTTCGCGGCGAAGGCCTCGCACCTCGTGCTGTACGTGTTGATGGCGGCCATGCCGTTGATCGGCTGGGCGATGCTGTCCGCCGCGGGCTATCCGGTCACGCTGTATGGTGCGCTGCATCTGCCGCCGATCGCGCCGCATAACGTCGCACTGTTCGCGTTGCTGCGCGCGTTGCACACGTGGCTCGCATTTGCCCTGTTCGCCACGGTGCTGCTGCATCTCGCGGCGGCGTTGTTTCATGGGCTGATCCGGCGCGATGGCGTGTTTTCCAGCATGGCGCGCGGCGGGCGTTGATGCTTTGTTGCGGGTTTAGTTCTTCACGCGTTCCGACCTCGGATCGTAAGGCGCCTTCAGATGCACGGTGGCCGGCAGCAGTTCGCCGGCGACATCGATCGCATAGCGGCCGCTGTTCAGATACGCGGCATCCGCTGCGCCGTCGGGGTTGTTCACATAACCCAGTGCGACCGGACAGCCGAGCGTGTGCCCGAACGCCGCCGAGCTGACGAAGCCCACCGGCTTGCCGTTGCGCAGGATCGCTTCGCCGCCCCACAGCATGCGCCGCGCGGCGCCGTCGGCGGTCAGCACGACCATGCGGCGGCGCAGCGGTTCGGCGCGCAGTTTCAGCAGCGCGTCGCGGCCGCGGAACGCAATGTCCTTGTCGAGCTTGCACGCGAAGGACAAGCCCGCTTCGAACGGATGGGTGTCCGGCGTGAGTTCACGGCCCCAGGCGCGATAGCCTTTCTCGATGCGCAACGAGTCGATCGCGTAGTAGCCCGCGTTGACGAGGCCGAACGCCTTGCCGGCTGCGTGCAGCGTTTCGTATACGCCCACCGCGAATTCAACCGGCACATACAGTTCCCAGCCGAGTTCGCCTACATAGGTGAGACGCGTGGCGCGCACCGTCGCGTAGCCGAGATCCACCTCGCGGCTATGGCCGAAAGCGAACGCCTCGTTGCTCCAGTCCGCTTTGGAGACGCTTTGCAGCAGTTCGCGCGAACGCGGGCCCATCACGGCAAGCACGGCGTACTGGCCGGTGACGTCGACGAGCGTGCAGTGCCTGTCGTGCGGAATCGCCCGTTCAATGGTGTCGAAGTCGCGCGTGGTTTGCGCGCTGCCTGTCACGAGCAGGTATTGATCGTCGGCGAGGCGCGTGAGCGTGAAATCCGATTCGTAGCCGCCGCGCTCGTTGAGCATGCCGGTGTATACCGTGGTGCCGGTCGGCACGTCCACGTCGTTGGCGACGATGGCTTGCAGCACGCTTTGCGCGTCGCGTCCCTTGACGAGAAATTTGGAGAACGACGTCATGTCGAACAGCGCGACGCCTTCACGGCACGCGCGGTGTTCTGCGCCGCTCCAGGGCAGCCAGTTCTGCTGGCCGAAGGCGTACTCGATCCTCGCTTCTGCGGGCGACGGGGCGAAAAAGTTGGCGCGTTCCCAACCCATCTTGCTGCCGAAACACGCGCCCTCGTCACGCAGCAGCGAATACAGCGGCGAGCGGCGAAACGGCCGTGCGCTGTCGAGTTCGCGATTCGGCCAGGGCATGGCGTAATGCAGGCCGAGCGTCTCCTTCACGCGATCGTGCAGCCAGGTGTCGTTGCCGTTAAAGCGCGCGAAGCGGCGAATATCGACCGGCCATAGGTCCATGGTCGGCTCGCCCGCCATGATCCATTCCGCGAGCGCCATGCCCGCGCCGCCGGCCGACGCGATCCCCATGGAATTGAAACCCGCGCCGACGAAAAAGCGCCGCAATTCAGGCGCTTCGCCCAGCATGAAGTTGTTGTCCGGTGTGAACGATTCGGGGCCGTTATAGAACTGGCGCACCTGGGCCGTTTCGAGGGCGGGCACGCGCTGCAGCGCATTTTTCATCAGGATTTCGAACTGATCCCAATCGTCCGGCAGCAGCTGGAATTCGAAGTTCTCGGGAATGCCGTTCATGCCCCACGGTTTCGCATCCGGCTCGAAGCCTCCCATCACGAGGCCGCCAACTTCCTCCTTGAAGTAGATGAAGCCGTCCGGATCGCGCATGACCGGCAAATCCGGATGCACGCCGGCAATGCGTTCCGTGACGATGTAATAGTGCTCGGCCGAATGCAGCGGCACGCTCACGCCGCACAGGCGGCCGACCGCCTTGGCCCATTGGCCCGCGCAATTCACGACGATGTCCGCGCCGATCGTGCCTGCTTCGCCGTCCTTGGTGCGCCACGCGAGGCCGCTCACTTCGCGCGCGCCGCGCGCCGTGCCGTCCCGCGCGGCGCGCGTGTGGATCGCCGTGACGCGGGTGTTTTCGACGATGCGCGCGCCGCGCATCCGGGCGCCGCGGGCCAGCGCCTGGGTGAGGTCGGTGGGATTCGCCTTGCCGTCGCCCGGCAGCCAGACGGCGCCGAGCAGGTCGTCGGTGCGCATGACCGGCCACAGGTCGCCGGCCTCCCGCGGGCTGATTACCTCGCAGGCCACGCCGTAGGCGCGCGCGACGGCCGCGGTGCGTTTGAGTTGCGTCATCCGCTCGGACGTGCGGGCTACCGAGAGCGAGCCGCATTGCTTCCAGCCGGTCGCGAGGCCGGTGTCGGCTTCAAGTTCGGCGTAGAGCGCGGTCGAATAGCGGATCAGCTTCGTCATGCCCTCCTGGGCGCGCAACTGGCCGACGAGGCCGGCCGCATGCCAGGTCGTGCCGCACGACAGCTGACCCTGTTCGAGCAGCACCACATCGGTCCAGCCCAATCTGGTCAGATGGTAGGCGACCGAACAGCCGATGATCCCGCCGCCGACAATCACGACGCGAGCGTGGGTAGGAATGAATGTGGACATGTGTGGAAAGTCGTGGATTAATTGCGAGCAGATTGCCGCAAAAAAACACGGAATGCAACGGGCATCTGACATCGTTGGGCAATCACCTGTCGAGTCACACGCCTGACACATTAATAGCCTGCCGGTAACGCGGTGCTCATCGCGCCCGCTGGTCGCGCCTATGCAGCGCACGGAGCTGAGCGCTGTACAGGCACCGCAGTGTGGTTTTGCTTGGAAGCATGTGGCTATACTCCCTGCCGAAGCGCGTCTTTTGCTAGACTCCCGTATACAGTCACCGCCCGAGCCCGAATGTTCTCCAACCAGCGCCAAGCCGAAATCCTGCGACTCGTCCGCGAGCAGCGCACCTGCACGATTACCGATCTTGCCGGCCGCTTCGACGTGTCCGACGAGACCATCCGCCGCAATATCAAGCCGTTGATCGCCGACGGCCTGCTGATCAAGGTTCACGGCGGCATCATGCTGCCCGAGCGTCTGGACGAGCCGCCGTTCCAGCGGCGCATGGCGGTGAGCGCCGAGGGCAAGCGGGCGATCGGCGCGCGCATCGGCGAACTGGTGCGGGACGGCGACTCGCTGATCATCGAGGGCGGCACGACCTGTCTGCATATTGCGCACGCGCTTGCCGCGCGCTCGCGGCTCACGGTCGTGACCCATTCCGTCGAAGTCGCGCGTGTGCTCGCGCCGCGCAACGGCAACCGCGTGTTCATCGCGGGCGGCGAGTTGCGCGCGGACGACTGCGCCGCGTTTGGCGACAGCGTGCTGGCTTTCCTGCGTCAGTTCCACGTGCGCTACGCGATCGCCTCGGTCACGGCGATCGACATGCAGGGACGTTTCATGGACGCGCTGCCCGCCGACGTGGCGTTTTCGCTGGCGGCCTTCGCACAGGCCGAGCGGCGGGTGGTCGCGGCGGATCACGCGAAATTCGGCCATAGCGCGCTGGTGCACGCGTTCGGCGCGGACGCCGTCGACCTGCTGGTGACGGACGAAGCGCCGCCGCCGGCACTGGCTCAGGTGTTCGCGGCGGCCGGGTTGGATGTGGAGCTCGCCACACAGCCAGGTTCGTCCGACGCGTAAAATGGCCGGTTACCACAGACAATCGATGCCGCACGAAAAGTCGCCGGCCGGCGCCCACCACGCTGCGCCAGGCTGACACGATCCGCGCGCGCTTGCCTTTGCCGGCTTGAATAGGAATGGACGCCGATGTCGTCAGTTTTCTTCGATCGGGAGCGTATTGCGGAATGGCTCGGGGACCACACCGTCGCCAAGGCGCGCTCGGTCGGCCCCGTTACCCATGTGAAATGGCAGGGCGCCACCCTCAGCGGCGACGTGCAGGGCTCGCAGCGGCTTCCCTATAAAACGCGCGTGCGCTTTCGTACCGACGGCGGTTCGCCTTGGGCCCAAGGCGACTGCAGTTGCCCGGTCGGCCGGAACTGCAAGCACGTCGCCGCGCTGCTGCTCGCCGAGCTCGACTATCACGACGAGATGGACCATATCACCCAAGTCGAACTGGACGAGGGCGAGACCGCGCACGACTTGCCGCGCGAGCCGCTGGCGCATCCCGGGGCGCCTTCAGGCGTGCGGCCCGAACTGGTCAGTTGGCTCGAGCGTTTTCGCGCCCGCGCCGAGGCGGCGGACGCCGACGCCCAGAAGGCCAGCGCGCCGCGCACCCAGACGCTCGCGTATCGGCTGAACTGGTCCAAATTCCACATGCGCCATGAGGTGGTGCTGTACCGCGCGCGCTGCGATGCGCAGGGCGCGATCGTCGAAGTCGACGAACCCTGGGGCAATGTGGAAGCGGCGCTTCTCAAACAGCCCAAGTTCGTCTCCGACGAAGACCTCTCCATTCTGCGCGGGCTGTGGCTCGGCCGCTCGCGCGAGGACTTCGGGCAGTTCATTCTGCGCGGCACGAGCGGCGCGGAGATGCTGCAGAAGCTGATCGCCACGGGCAGGCTGTTCTTCGATTTCACGCCGGGCGCCGGCCAGGATGGACCGGTCCCGCTCGCGCGCGGCGCCGACCGGCCCGGCCGGATCGAATGGGAGCCGCTCGCCGACGAGCGGCTGCGGCCCGTGCTGTGCACCGAGCCGCGCGCGAGCATGGTGCTGCCGACCGAGCCGGTCTGGTATGTGGACGGGGTCGCCAACGAAGCGGGCATCGTCCAGTCGTCGCTGCCGTTCCAGCAGTTGCCGGACTATCTGGCCATGCCGCCGATCTCGCTCGCCGAAGCGCCGCTGGTCGCCTCGGTGCTGCGCGAGATCGCGCCCGAGTTGCCGCTGCCGCCCACGCACGACGCGTGCGCGATTCGCGTGATCGACGTCGATCCGGTGCCGGTGCTCACGCTCAACAGCCACGCGCTGCCGTCCTCGGCCGGCAAGTCGGGTTTGCGTCAATCCGCGGCGGTCGAACTGGCGGGCGTCAGTTTCGATTACGACGGCGTGAGCATCAATGTGGATAGCAGTGTGACGCTCGTGCCGATGCCGGGCGGCGACGTCATTCATATCCGCCGCCGCTACGAGGCCGAGAAAAAGCGTCTGCTCGAACTGCGCAAGACCGGTTTGCAGAAGGTGCCGACCAGCCGGGTCTATGCGTCGCGGCTGCTGCCCGACACCATGCTCGGCCTGCCCGATGCCGACGCGTGGTCCGCGTTCGTCAACGACGCCGTGCCGGAGCTCGTGAGCAAAGGCTGGCGCGTCACGATGGCGCCCGAGTTCCGCTACAACGTGATCGAGATCGATGCGATCGAAGGCACCGCGCATCAGGCGGGCGACGGCTGGTTCGATCTGGAGATGGGCATCCGCATCGGCGAGCGCAACGTGCGGCTGGAACCGCTGCTCGCCGACCTGTTCAAGCGCGACCGGCGCTGGCTGAACGGCGCGCTCGAAACCATCCGCGACGACGAGCCGATCGAGCTGAAGACCGAGGAGAACAAGCGTCTGCGGCTGCGCGCCGACCGGCTGAAGCCGGTGGTGCGCGTGCTCGTCGATCTGTTCGACGCGCTCGGCGGCTCGCTCGCCGAGGGCGCGCCGCTGCGCGTGGCATCCGTCGACGCCGGCCGGCTGGAAGCGTTGGATGGCACCGGCCGCTGGCAATTTCGCGGCGAAGATTCGATCCGCCAACTGGCGCAGCGCCTGCAAGCCGGGCCGGGATTGCGCGAGGTGCCGGTGCCGCGCGGCCTGAAGGCCGAACTGCGGACCTATCAGCAACAAGGCCTGAACTGGATGCAGTTTCTGCGCGAGCACGATCTCGCCGGCGTGCTTGCCGACGACATGGGGCTGGGCAAGACCGTGCAGACGCTCGCGCATATTCTCGCGGAGAAAGAAGCGGGGCGCCTGAAGCGGCCCGCGCTGATCGTCGTGCCGACCACGCTCGTGCACAACTGGCGCGAGGAAGCGCGCCGCTTCGCGCCCGAACTGAAGGTGCTGGTGTTGAACGGTCCGCAGCGCAAGGAGCGCTTCGAGCAGATCGGCGAACACGAGCTGATTCTGACCACTTACGCGCTGCTATGGCGCGATCAGAAGGTCCTGGCCGGGCACGACTATCACTTGCTGATTCTCGACGAGGCGCAGTACGTGAAGAACGCCACTACCAAAGCCGCGCAGGCGATTCGCGGACTGCGCGCGCGGCATCGGCTGTGTCTGACGGGCACGCCGCTGGAGAATCATCTCGGCGAGCTGTGGTCGCAGTTCGATTTTCTGTTGCCGGGGTTTCTCGGCAGCCAGAAAGACTTCACCAAACGCTGGCGCAATCCGATCGAGAAGAACGGCGACGGTGTGCGCCGCGCTTTGCTGGCGCGCCGCATCCGGCCGTTCATGTTGCGCCGTCGCAAGGACGAGGTCGCCAAGGAGTTGCCGGCGAAAACGACGATCTTGTGCTCCGTGGACCTGGAAGGGGCGCAGCGCGATCTCTACGAAACCGTGCGCACGGCGATGCAGGAGAAAGTGCGCGCCGCGGTCAGCGCGCAGGGTCTCGCGCGCAGCCACATCATCGTGCTCGATGCCTTGCTGAAGCTGCGCCAGGTGTGCTGCGATCCGCGCCTTGTTCGCACGCTCAAGGCGGCGGGTGAAGCGCACGAGGCGCGTGATACGCGCGTCAAAGTGGACAAGATCGAGAAGGGTGCGCGCGCCATGCGCTCGGCCAAGCTCGACCTGCTGCTGTCGATGCTGCCCGAATTGATCGAGGAAGGACGCCGCGTGCTGTTGTTCTCGCAGTTCACCGGCATGTTGGCGCTGATTGGCGAAGCGCTCGAGGAGGCCGCCATTCCCTACGTCATTCTCACCGGCGACACGGCGGATCGCGTTACGCCTGTCGAGCGCTTCCAGCAAGGCGAGGTGCCGCTGTTCCTGATCAGCCTGAAGGCGGGCGGCGTGGGCCTGAACCTGACCGCCGCCGACACGGTGATCCACTACGACCCGTGGTGGAACCCGGCGGCCGAGAATCAGGCGACGGACCGCGCGCATCGGCTGGGGCAGGACAAGCCCGTGTTCGTGTACAAGCTGATTGCGGCGGGCAGCATCGAAGAAAAGATCGTGGAGCTGCAGGAACAGAAGGCGGGGCTCGCCGACAGCATTCTCTCCGAAGACGCCGCCGGCGCCGCCAAGTTCTCCGACGACGACCTCGACGCGCTGTTCGCACCGATGCCGGAAATCGAAAGCGGCCGATAACGCGCGCCGTGATCGCGATCGCGTGTGTCCGCGCGAGTTGAGTCGGCTGCTTCCGGGGTCTCGAAACAGCTGTGGCGCATGCCGCGCCGTGTGACGTAGCGCGCGTTCGCGGCGTTCAAATATCCCCAGTTTTGCCGCTGCTTCGCCCAGAAGTGTGACAAATAGTCAATGCGCGCCGCGCTGGCGGCGGCGCCGTCAACGCTTTCTCCTGACACTCGTTGAACACGCGACCCTAAGTGGTCAGTCAACGCAGAATGTTAAGGACACGCCATCAATGAAGAAGCCGATTTTTGCCGCTGCTGTCGCGCGCGCTGCCCAATGAGTTGCCGCATGCAAGGGCTACTCACTTCGACACCACGCCCGATAGCCGTTGCAGCCGTTGCCGCGACGACGGCCGCGGCTAGTCGCCCACGCGATTTACCCGCGCACGCTAACGAATTCCGCTCGATGAAGCCCTCTTTGTCCCGCTGCGTCAGATGGGGCTTTGCCACGCTGTGCGCGTTGTCGCTCGCCGGGTCGTTGGCCGGCTGCGCACCGTTCAGGTCGGGCACGGTGCCTCGTGGGTCGGCGCACGTTGCCGGCACGTCGCCGTCCCTGGCTTTGCCCGCAGCCGAATCGGCGCCTGCGGTCCCGGCCGGCTTCTACCGCGTCAATCCCGGCGATACGCAGACCGGCGTTGCCAGAGCGTTCGGTCGCGAGCCCGCGGCGATCGGGCAGTGGAACGGCCTTTTGCCCGATGACGGTCTGCAAATCGGCCAGGTGCTGCGCGTCGCGCCGCCGGTGGCCGAGGATGGCTTGCCGCCATCGACCACGTCATCGGATTCACGTGCGCAGGCGCGCGCGCTCTTCGCCGATGGCTCGAACCGGCCTCCGCCCGCCGCGGCACGACTCGGGTGGCCGGCCGGCGGCCCGGTGATCGAGCGATTCGTTGCGGGCAGCACGAAGGGGATCGTGGTGGGCGGGCACGCCGGCGAACCGGTGAGGGCCGCGTCGGGCGGCCGTGTCGTGTACTCGGGCGGCCGGATCGCGGCGTACGGCAAGCTGATCATCATCAAGCACGACAGGCGTCTATTGACGGCATACGGCAACAACCGCGCGTTGCTAGTCAAGGAAGGCGCGGCCGTCAAGGCGGGCGCCCCGATCGCCGAAATGGGCGCGGACGATAAAGGCCAGGCGTCGTTGCGCTTCGAAGTGCGAGTGGACGGCAGACCGGTCGATCCGCTCGCGTACCTGCCCAACCGCCCGTGACGCGGCGCGCTCGCGGCTTCCTCGTTCATTCGAACACAAACACAAACATGAAGCGGCGCCTGCTAGCAGGCCGCGCGCCGCTCGACGCGATGCCTATGATCTTCAGGTTTCAATATTTTGGTGCGGGCCGGCGCGGTTTGATGGTCGCGCTAGCCGGTACGTTGCTCACGCTCGCCGGATGCGCGCAGCTGGAACCCGTCAGCAGTTCGCTGAACGATGCCGGCGCTCCCGCACTCTCGAACCGGGTCACGCGCCCACGTCCGTTGCAAGCCGCCGGTGTGGCCGCCCAGCGCGCGTCAGTCACCCTCGGCGATGAGCCGCTACCCGGTCGCGCAACCGGCGACGATGTGCCATCGTCCACAGCCGTCCGCGCATGCGGCAGCACCTTCCAGCAAACCGGAATGGCGTCGTGGTACGGCAAGCGCTTCAACGGCCGCCGCACTGCGAGCGGCGAACGCTACGACATGCGCGCGCTCACCGCCGCGCATCGGACCTTGCCGCTGGGCGCGTGCGTGCGGGTGACGGCCGTCGGCAGCGCGCGATCGGTGATCGTTCGCATCAACGATCGCGGTCCGTTCGTGCAGGGAAGGGTCATCGATCTGTCGTACGCGGCCGCGCGCTTGCTCGGTTTCGGTATGGCAGGCAATGCGCAGGTCACGCTGGAGCGCCTTGCTGCGGTACCCGTCTGCCCGGAAGGCCGGGGCACCTGATGCGCGGCGCGCCCTAGCGGACCATAAAACCGCTACGCCCCGCACGATTGATCAGACATCGCCTCGGTATTCCACCGGCAATTGCATCTGTAACAAACTTGCTGCGTCTGTAAATGGGCCGTTTCCGCAGCTTCAATTCATACCATTTTCAGGGCGAGATGAGACAACGCTTCTATCCGTAACGCATGATTGTTTGCGTAATAACTACCTGTCGCGCGGTTACAAAAGCAGTTCTTTCATCTTGAGCTGGAATTTCGGAGCAGCTAACTTCGGCGTACTCGTGTGGTTAGTTCCCCGCGAGCGTGTGATGTGTTAGCGGCGTCGGCTTCCGGAAGGAGGCGGCGCCGCATTTTTGCCAACGTTGCGCGCCCGGCTTAACAATCTTTAAACGATTTATTTTGAGACTGTTTCTATACTGACTCGCAAATTGTCAAATCGCCGTTTCCCGAACGCGGGACGCAGCCTGAATAAGACAACGGCGAAACAACGGCGAGACAACGGCGAACGGGGCCAATCACCAGGCGAGCGAGACCAGCCGCTGAAAACGCCGACCGTCACGGTCGATGCGCGTGCCGGGCGGCGCGGCAAGTGCGCGGCCGACAATGCGGGAGACGGCTTAAAAAATCGCATTGGACTGGCGTTGCCGGTCCGGATAGCCGCTGGATGGCATCTGGAAAAAGAACGACCGTTTTTTCGATTATGATGACCGGCCCCCCTCGATACGCGGCGCGATAGAGCCCACAATGCGCGCTAATTTTGAGACGGAGGGCGGGCCCGAACGGGGCGCAAGGCAAAGGACCACTAGTCGAAAAATGTGCCGCCGAAGATGAAATTGGAAGCCGGATCGTCGGTGCTTACGCCGTCATCCCGGTCATCTGCCGGTAAGCCGGCCACCAGTTACGAACGACGATGTCGCGTTGCGGGGTTTTATGAGAATTGCAGTCCTGGATGACGATTCGGCTCAGGCCGATCTTGTTTGCCAAACGCTGTCGGCGGCGGGCCATATCTGTCACGCATACGGTGCGGGCCGCGAACTGGTGCGGCAACTGCGGCGCCAGACGTTCGATCTGCTGGTGCTCGACTGGAACGTGCCCGACATGTCCGGTGAAGAGGTGCTGCGCTGGGTGCGGGAGAGTCTCTCCGAGCGCCTGCCGGTGCTGTTCATGACGAGCCGCGGCCGCGAAAGCGACATCACGTCGATTCTCAACACGGGTGCGGACGACTATGTCGTCAAGCCGGTGTCCGCCGCGGTGTTGCTGGCGCGAGTCGGCTCCTTGCTGCGCCGCGCGTATCACCTCAAGCCGGCCGCGGTGAAGGAAGTTTTCGGCGAATTCGAATTCGATCTGGGCGCGAGGCACGTGGTGGTGCGCGGCGCGACGGTGGCCGTCACGCAGAAGGAATTCGAACTCGCGCTGCTGCTGTTCCAGCATCTGAGCCGGCCGTTGTCGCGTGCGCATATTCTCGACGTGATCTGGAAGCAGGCGACCGACATCCCGTCGCGCACCATGGACACCCACGTATCGATGCTGCGCAGCAAGCTCGGTCTGCGCCCGGAGCACGGCTACCGTCTGACGCCGATTTACGGCTATGGCTACCGGCTGGAGCGGATCGAATCCGCGACGCCGCCGGCCGCGCTCGACCCCCGCGCCGAAGCGGGGGACGCGTGACGTTGTCCGCCGCAGCGGCGCCGCGCGGCAGCACGGTTGCGCCGGGCCGCCGCCATGGTGCGCTGCTCGCGGTAAGCGGCCTGCTCGCGATGGCCTGCTTCGCGCCGGTGTCGGCGCATGCCCAGTCGCCGCGCGCGACGAAGCCGCGGGTGAAAGCCGCGGCGCCCGTGTACGTTTCGTATGTGACCCGCGACGGCGACACGCTGTACGACATCGCCAGCCACGCCATGCGTGACCCGAGTGACTGGGCCGTGCTGAGCCGCCTGAATCATGTGCCCGCGCCACGCCGCATGCCGGCGGGCATCGTTTTGCGTCTGCCCGCCGATAAACTCAAACAGGAACAGGAGTCGGCCCGCGTGATCGCGACGAGCGGACCGGCCGAGCATGCGTTCGGCAAGAATCCCTACGTGCCGATCGAGCAGGGCACGACGCTTGGCGAAGGCGATCGCATCCGCACCGGGGAAAACGGCTTTGTGACGCTGGAATTGCCCGACGGCTCGCATGTCACGGTCGCGCAAAACGGCCTGCTGGAAATCGGCGCGCTGCGGAGCACCACGCTGACCGGCGCCACCGACCGTGTGCTCGAACTGCGCGGCGGCGAAGTGGAAAGCCAGGTCACGCATGCGACAAAGAAAGATGACCGCTTCCAGATCCGCTCGCCGTCTGTCGTGGCGGGCGTGCGCGGAACCCGCTTCAAGGTCGCCTACGACAACGGCGCGCAAACCACCGCGGTGGAGGTGCTCGACGGCGCGGTCGGCGTCGACGCGGCCGGCCCCGGCGGACGCGGCGCGGCGCCGCTGCCGGGCGTGCCGCTGCAGGCCTCCGCGCAACTCGTGAAGGCGCGCTTTGGCAGCGTGACGCGGGCAGGCGAGACGGTCGGCGGGCCGGTCGAGTTGCTGCCCGCGCTCACGCTCGCGCAGCCGGCCAAGGTGCAGGACGGCAACACGGTCGCGTTCGATCTCGTTGCGGCCGAACACGCCGTGGCGTACCGCGTGCAGATCGCGCGCGACGCCGACCAGCTCGACCTGATTCGCGATCTGCGCGTGAGCGTGCCGCATGCGGATTTCGGCGACCTCGCCGACGGCACCTATTTCGTGCGGATCGCCGCGATCGACGCCAACGGACTCGAAGGTCTGCCGCAGGTGTATGCCTTCGAACGGCGCCAGCTCGGGCTGGCCGCCTCGGCGGCCCAGCGCGCCGGCAGCCGCGACTATGAGTTCCGCTGGTTCGTGAACCGCGCCGCGGTGGCGACACGCTTTCGTTTCGTGCTCGCGGCGACCGCCGACCTGCGTCATCCGCTCGTCGACCGCACCGATCTGTCGGGCGGCCAACTGGTCGTGAGCGATCTGCCGGCCGGCGTCTACTACTGGACGATCGTCGCCGAGCAGTTCGAGAACGGCCGCTTCTACGAAAAGAACAGCGCGGTGCGCTCGTTTACGCTTGCGCGCTGACGCTGGTAGATTCACGGGATTCACGGGGCTGAGCGATTCATCAGCCCGCTTCCTCGCTCCGAACCAGGCAACGCTTTGCCGACCACCTCTACGCGCCTGAGCCTCGATCCACGCGCCCGTCTCGGACGGCGCGCCGGCCGCCGCTTCCTGATCGAATGGGCGGGCATCGGCTGTCTGGGCATCGTGGTGATTCTGCTCAGTTCGCTTGGCCGCCTGAGCGCGAGCGTCGATCATCTGGTCTACGACCGCTTTCTGAGCCTGCACACCCAGCCTTTGCTGCGCGATATCGTGGTGCTCGAAATCGACAACGCGAGCATCGCGCAACTGGGCCGCTGGCCGTGGCCGCGCAGCGTCCACGCAAAGCTGCTCGAACAGATCGCAAGCGCGAAGCCCGCCGCAGTGATCTACGACGTCCTGTTCACCGAGCCCAATCCGCAAGACGCCGAGCTCGCCCGCGCCATCGCGCTGAGTCCGACCTATCTGCCGGTGCTGCTGAGCGCGCCCGATAGCGCCGGGCGCCGCACCGTGGTCGAGCCGGCGGGGCCGCTCGCGCATGCGGCGGCGGGGCTCGGCCATATCAATCTCGAAGTCGACAGCGACGGCATCGTGCGCAGCGTCGCGCAATACGAGGGCGACGCCGACTCCCGCTGGCCGCAATTGATGGTGCCGGTCGCCGAGGCGGTCGAACATGGCGCGCTGCATCGGGATGGCCGCCGGCCCGCCCGCGCTTCGGCCGTGGCCGCGTCCGGCCACGACGGCGGCGAAGACCGTTTCCTGATCCCGTTCGGTCCGAACGCGCAGCACTATCCGACGCTGAGTTTCGCCCGCGTACTCGCCGGCGACGTGACGCCGGAGCAGTTGCGCGGCCGCATCGTGCTGATCGGCGTGACCGCGTCCGGCTTGTACGACCGCTTTGCGACGCCCGTGTCCGGCGAACTCGGGCCGCTGCCCGGCGTGTATATCCATGCGAACGTGCTCGACACGCTGCTGACGGGCCGCGAGATCGAGCCCGCCGCGCGCTGGGCGCTGTTCGCGGTGTCGCTCGTGCCGCTTGCCGCGCTGCTGGCCGGTTTTCTGGTGCTGTCGCCGCGCCGTTCGTTGCTGCTGACCGGCGCGCTGTGCGTGCTCGCGTCCGCCGGCAGTGCGGTCTTGCTGTACGGCGCGCGGCTGTGGCTGTCGCCGGTGCCGGCGATCGTCGGCGTGGTGGCCGTCTATCCGATCTGGAACTGGCGGCGCCTTGAAATGACGATGGCCTATCTGCGCGAAGAACTGCAACGCCTCGCCGACGAACCCCATCTGCTGCCGGAAACGCCGCAGCGCCGCCGCGAATTCGGCGGCGACGTGCTGGAGCAGCACATGGCGCTGATGGCGCAGGCCGCGCAGCGCGTGCAGGACATGAAGCGTTTCGTGTGGGACAGCCTCGACAGCATGCCGGAGCCGATTCTCGTGAGCGACGTGCGCGGCGTCGTGCTGATCGCGAATCATGCCGCCAAGGCGCATTTCGCGCGTCTGGGCGCGCCGCTGCCCGAAGGCCGTCCGATGCGGGACGTGCTGGGCGGCCTGACGCTCGTGAAGACGATCGACGGCGACGCGGCGTCGGATGCCGAAAACAATCTGCTCGCGCGCGCGCACTGGCCGGCGCCGCTCGATCCGGCGCGCCACGAATTCGCCGCGCTGATGGCGCATGGCGTCGAAGTGCGCGACGCCCGCGAGCGCGACCATCTGCTGCGCTACGCGAACTGCACCAACGAGCAGGGCGAGACCACCGGCTGGATCGCGGGTCTCGTCGACGTGTCGGCCTTGCACGCGGCCGAGCGTCAGCGCGAAGACGCGCTGCGGCTCCTGTCGCACGACATGCGTTCGCCGCAGGCGTCGATTCTGGCGCTGGTGGAGATCGAGCGCGCCCGCCGCGAGCCGGTGCTCGCGCGCGGCTTGCTGGAGCGTATCGAGCGCTACGCGCAGCGCGCGCTCACGCTTGCCGACGACTTCGTGCAACTGGCGCGCGCCGAATCGCAAACGTATGTGCTGGAACCGGTGAGCCTGACAGAACTGCTGATCGACGCCAGCGACGAGGTCTGGCCGCAGGCCCACGCGAAGCGCATCGCGTTGCACACGGAGACCGCCGCGAGCGATGCCGCCGACGACGGCGGCCACTGGATCTGCGCCGACCGTTCGCTGATGACGCGCGCGCTCGTCAACATTCTGAACAACGCGGTCAAGTACAGTCCGCCGGATACGCAGATCGTGTGCAGCGTCGCGAGCGCGACGCCCAAGGCCGTGCCGGGCGCGGCGCGGCGCGTGTCGTGCACGATTCGCGATCAGGGTTACGGCATTCCGAAGGAGCAGCAGGCGGGCCTGTTCGAGCGCTTCCGGCGCTTTCACGAAGCCGAGCGGCCCGACGTGGGCGGTGCCGGGCTCGGCATGGCTTTCGTCAAGACGGTTGTCACGCGCCACGGCGGCGATGTCGAGGTGGCGAGCGAACCCGGGCAGGGCACGGCGTTCACGATCCGCCTGCCGGTGCTCGAAGAGGCGCAATCCGGCGCCGCCCTCACGCCGCGGACTTGATCCATGAATAGCACCTTAGCGCGCCTTAGCGCACCTTAGCGAAGCGAGAAGATGGTGAAAGCAATCCTGATCGGTGCCGCGCTGGCTGCGGCGAGTCTCTCCGGTTGCGCGGGCCTGAGCGCCGACGTGCATACCGCCGCCACCGCGAACGCCGCCGCCGTGCTGCAAGGCGAACGGACCTACGCGATTTCGCGCATGCCGTCGCAAGAGGCCAGCGCGGATCATCCGCGCTTCGAAAGCTTGCTCACGGACGAGTTGGCCAGGCAGGGCCTGGTCGAAACGGCGGGGCCGTCGGCCCGTTATCTGCTCTCGGTGGCTTACGACACGCGGCCGGCGGCGATCGGTGTCGGTGAAAAAGGCTGCACGCCGGGCGACTGCGGGCGCGCGCGCGACGCCCCGTTCTCGCTGTTCAGCGGCCGGGCTTACCGGCACGCGCTGACGCTGCGTTTCTTCGAGCGCGCGAGCGGACAGGAAGTGTATAAAGTCAGCGCGTCGAGCAGCGATCGCGACGCGGATCCGCTGCATGCCATGCCCGCGCTCGTCAAAAGCGCGCTGGCCAGGTTTCCGTTCGATGCGCCGCCCGACTGGCGTGTGAAACTGCGTACCGACAAAACGGGCGGCGTGCCGGTGGTGACCTCGGTGAAGCCGCTGCAACCGTAACGCGCCCGCGTCATTGCGGCGCGTTGCGGTCCTCCGGCCAGCGGTTTTCGAAGACGCAGTCGGCGAGCGGCAGACGGCTCGCCCAACGTTCGGTTTCCAGCATCGGCTCGCTGTAGAACTGGTCGACGTGCCCCAGACACAGAATCGCCACGGGCCGCGCGCCGTCGGGCATGTGCAGCAGCCGGCGCACCGCGTCGACGTCGAACAGCGACACCCAGCCCATGCCCAGACCTTCCGCGCGCGCGGCGAGCCACATGTTCTGGATCGCGCACGCCACCGACGCGAGGTCCATCTCCGGCAAGGTGCGGCGGCCGAAGATATGGCGCTCGCGTCCGTCCATCAGCGCCATCACCAGCAGCTCGCCGCATTCCAGCATGCCTTCCACTTTCAGCTTCATGAATTCTTCGCGGCGTTGGCCGAGCGCGTCGGCGGTGGCGAGGCGTTCGGCTTCCACCGTGTCATGCAAGGCCGCGCGCAGCGTGGAATCGGTGATGCGCGCGATCCGCCATGGCTGCATGAAGCCGACGCTCGGCGCGTGATGCGCCGCGTCGAGCAGACGCCGCAGCACGGCCGGGTCGACCGCATCGCGCACGAAATGGCGCATGTCGCGGCGTTCGTAAATCGCGCGGTAGACGGCGTCGCGCTCGGAATCGTTAAAAGGCTGCGCCATGGAACAGGGCGGCCGCGAAGGCCGGGTTGGAGGGCCAGTAAGCGTGCATGTAGCTCGCCACGATCGAGCCGGCGCGGTAGACGGCTTCGCCGGGCGCGCCGCCTTGCGGCCGGGTGGCCGAGCGCAGCGGCATGAGCGGGGTGTTCAGCTTCGAATAGTGAAACGTGTGGCCGGTCATCGGCCCGTGCAGGCTGTCGATCTGCTGCATGCCGAGCGCGGTGAAACGCGTTTGCATCGTCGCGTGGCCGGGCAGCAGGCCGAGCATCGGCGTGCTGGCGCCGTGCGCGTCGGTGAGCCGGTTAAGCAGATAGAGCATGCCGCCGCATTCGGCCACGAGCGGCTTGCCGGCGCCCGCGTGCGCGCGAATGCCGGCGGCGCTGCGCGTGTTGCCCGCCAGCGCCGCCGCGTGCAGTTCCGGGTAGCCGCCGGGCAGGTACAGCGCATCAGCGTGTTCGGGCAGTGGCTGGTCGGCGAGCGGCGAAAAGTATTCGATCCGCGCACCGAGGGCTTCCAGCAGCGCGACGTTGGCCGGATAGATGAACGAGAATGCGGCGTCGCGCGCGATGGCGATCGTCCGGCCTTCCAGCAGGCGCGGCAGAGGCTGCGGCGCGGGCGCGCCGAACTCGACCGGCGGCGGCAGTTCGGCAAGCGGGGTGCCGCCGAGCGTGTCGGCGGCGTGATCGAGGCGCGCGTCGAGATCGTCGATTTCGTCCGCCTGGTGCAGGCCGAGGTGACGGTCGGGCAGCGCGATTTCGTCGCTGGCGGCAATGTGGCCGCACCAGCGCAGCCCATGCGGCAACGCCTCTTCGAGCATCTGCGCGTGCCGCGCGGAGCCGACGCGGTTGGCGAGCACGCCGTAAAACGGCACCTGCGGCCGGAATTGCGCGAGCCCGAAGGCCACCGCGCCGAAGGTCTGCGCCATCGCCTTCGCCGAAATGACCGCGAGCACCGGCACGCCGAAGGTGGTGGCGAGATCGGCGCTGCTCGGCGTGCCGTCGAACAAGCCCATCACGCCTTCGATCAGGATCAGATCGGCTTCGGCGGCCGCTTGCGCGAGCAGGTTGCGGCAGGCGGTTTCGCCCACCATCCACAGATCGAGCGAGAGGACGGGCGCGCCGCTCGCGCGCGCGAGGATCATCGGATCGAGAAAGTCGGGTCCGGTCTTGAAGACGCGTACGCGTCGCCCCAGCCGCCGATGGTAGCGCGCCAGACCCGCGGTGATCGTGGTCTTGCCCTGGCCCGACGCGGGCGCGCTGATAAAGAGGGCGGGGCACGCTCCGGGCGAAGTCTCCCCGGCAGACGTGTCGGCGGCCGTGCCGTGGGGGCCGGTCATCGCTCAGAACTCCACGCCGCGCTGCGCTTTCACGCCCTGCTCGCGATACGGATGCTTGACGATGCGCATTTCCGTGACGAGGTCGGCTGCTTCGATCAACGCGTCCGGCGCGTGACGGCCGGTCACCACCACGTGCACCATCGGCGCGCGCGCGGTCAGTACCGACAGGACTTCGTCGAGCGGCAGGTATTCGTACTTGAGCACCGTGTTCAGTTCGTCGAGGATCACCATCTGATACTCGCCGCTCTCGATCATGCGGCGCGCTTCATCCCAGCCTTTGCGCGCGGTCGCGATGTCGGCGTCGCGGTTCTGCGTGTTCCAGGTGTAGCCGTCGCCCATTGTGACGAAATCGCAATTGGCGATCGCGCCGAGAAAGTCTCGCTCCGACGTGTGCAGCGCGCCCTTGATGAATTGCACGACGCCGAGGCGCATGCCGTGGCCCAGCACGCGCACGGCCATGCCGAACGCGGCGGTGGTCTTGCCCTTGCCGGTGCCGGTGTTGACGATCAGCAGGCCTTTCTCGACGGTGGCGTTGGCCTGTTTCTTCTCGTGGCCTTCGCGCCGGCGCTCGGTCATGCGTTGGTGCGATTCGGGATCGGTCTTCATGGCAGGTTCGGTTCCTGAGTGTCGTTGTTGGGGTGTTCGTGATCAGCGACGGTGGTGGTCGTGGCGATCGCCACGGCGACGCCGGCATGCACCGTTTTGCGCATGAGGAGCGCGGCGCGCGGCACGTCATTGCAAGCGGCGAGGTCGCCGAGCCCGGCCGTTGCGGCAAGCAGCGCGCACGGCTCGCACACGCCGTCCACGCCGAGGTGCCCGCGCACTGCCGCCGAAGGCTCCGTCACGGGCATCGCCGCGATCTGTGCACGGCTGAAGAATGTCAGCGGCAGGGCATGACGTGCGCAGAATTCGCGCAGGCCCGTTTCGCCGGCTTTGGTATCGACCGAAGCCACGGTGCGGATTGCGTCGAATGCATGCGGGCCGAGCGCGGCGCGCACCGCCGCTTCGATCTGCTCAGCCGGGCTGTGCAAACGGCAGCCAATGCCGACGCTCAGCGTTTTCATGGCGTAGCCGCTCCGTGCGCGCCCGGCGTCGCGGCATCGGCCTGCGCCGCTGCGCGCATCAACGCGAGCGACACCACGCCGCCGATCACCACGATCGCCGGCGAGCCGAGTCCGGCGCGCGAGACGGTAGCGGCGAACTCGCCCAGCCGTGCGAGCGCATGGCGTTGCTCGGGACGGGTGGCCGACTCGATCGCCGCGCATGGCGTGTCGGCGCTCATGCCCGCCGCGAGCAACGCGCCGACGATATCGTCGAGCCGCCGCATGCCCATATAGATCACGAGCGTCATCTGCGTGGCCGCGAGCGCGGCCCAGTCCGGCTCGCCGCTGCCCGCGCCGTGCCCGGTGACGAACACCACGCCTTGCGCGTAGTCGCGATGCGTGACCGGAATGCCGATGGCCGCGGGCGCCGCGATTCCCGCCGTAATGCCGTTGATGACTTCGACCTCGACGCCGGCGGCATGCAGCGCCTGCTGTTCTTCGCCGCCCCGGCCGAACACGAACGGATCGCCGCCTTTCAGGCGCGCGACGCTGCGCCCGGCCCGCACATGATCAAGCAACTGTGCGACGATGCCGGCCTGCGGCGTGGACGGATGTCCGCCGCGTTTGCCGACGTAGACGATCCGTGCATCGGCGCGCGCGAACTGCAGCACCTCGGGATTCACCAGATCGTCGACCAGCACCACATCGGCTTGCGCCAACGCGCGGGTCGCCTTGAGCGTCATGAGTTCGACGTCGCCGGGTCCGGCGCCGATCAACCAGGCGCGGCTCATCGCGACGTGCACGGCAAGCGCCATGTCGTGACGTGCGGATCGGGGCGAAGCGCGCGGGAGCGCCGGATGGCGGATTTTTGGGGCATGCGGGCTACGGATTCGGGCACGGCGACATGCGCGGCTCGCAGCGGTCCTTTGGGGGAACTCGCACGCGAACGGACGCGTGACGTCGTGCTTCAGCGCCTTCACATCCGTCCCTCGCGGATTCCGGCGGCCGGCGGCGCGATGTTGCCTGAGGTTCGCCGCCTCCGCGTCTGGCCGGTATCCGGGCTGGCGGCCTCATGCGCTTTGCCTTCCCGTCCGCATTCATTGGCATGTGCGGGACAGTGGCATAGAAAAAACGCATGCGCGGCGCGAGACGAATCAACATCGCGCCGCAGGTCGCTTACCGTTGCGGGGACAGCACAGGTTGAGCGCATGAAAGCGCGGCCTGTTTCCCGTTTAACTGCACACGCGAATGCATGTGCGGGCACCAAACGCGCGCATACGATAGCACACGGCGCCCCGCCCGATAAGCGCTCGCGGCTTGGGTTTCCTTGACGGCATCGGGCCGCGGGCCTACACTCGCTCGCACTTTGGTGCTCGTGTGCGCGCTCGTGCGCATGCAGTTAAACGGGAAACAGGGCACCCGCCTGCCATGGATCGGGTCAACCTGTGCTGCCCCCGCAACGGTAAGCGAAATGTGGCGCTACGGTCAGTGCTGTAGCGCCGCAAAGCCGGCTTCGATGTCCACGCGCAAGGCCGCGTCGGCATATCACCACTGGGCGAGAAATCACTCGTCCGGGAAGGGGAAGCGGCGCTATCGCCAGCCCGGATACCGGCCAGAATACGAAGGGCGAACGCCGCGGGGATGCGGCGGTGCGTTCATGATCTCAATTCCGCTTTCTGTTTACCGTTGTCGCGGCAATCCGTCGTTCGTCCCCGTGTTTGATTTTCGCCGTGGCTTGCCAGGCCCATGTCGGGTTTGTCAGGACCATACGGACAGACGCGCGGATACGCCGGCAGGCACGTGCAACTCCTACGGATGGACCTCACGATGCAAACCCAGATGCGCAAGATCCCCGTCACCATCGTCACAGGCTTTCTCGGCAGCGGCAAGACCACGCTGCTGCGGCATATTCTTCAGCATGCGGGCGGCAAGCGCATCGCGGTCATCGTCAACGAGTTCGGCGAACTCGGCATCGACGGGGAAATCCTCAAGGGTTGCGGCATTGGATGCGATGAAAACGGCGTCGAAACCGAAGGCCAACTGTATGAGCTCGCAAACGGCTGCCTGTGCTGCACCGTGCAGGAAGAGTTTTTTCCGGTGATGGAAAGGCTGGTCGAACGCCGCGATCAGATCGATCACGTGCTGATCGAGACGTCGGGCCTCGCATTGCCGAAGCCGCTGGTGCAGGCATTCAACTGGCCGCAGATCAAGAACAGCTTCACCGTGGATGCCGTGGTCACCGTGGTGGACGGTCCGGCTGCGGCAAGCGGCCAGTTCGCCGACAATCCGCTCGCCGTGGATGCACAGCGCAAAGCCGATCCGAATCTCGATCACGAGTCGCCGCTGCATGAACTGTTCGAAGATCAGTTGTCCGCCGCCGATCTGGTGATCCTGAACAAAACGGATCTGCTCGACGACGCGCAGCAAAACGCGGTCGAGGCGGTGATTCGCGAAGAGATTCCGCCGCAAGTGAAGATCGTGCGCGCGCAGAAGGGCCAGCTCGATCTGCATACGCTGCTGGGCCTCGAAGCGGCCTCGGAAGACACGATCCACTTGCGCCACGATCATCACGGTTCCGCCGGCGACGCCGACCACCATCACGACGAATTCGATTCGGTGGTCGTACACGCGAACGCGCCTTCTCGCGAAGCGGTGATCGCCGCGCTGCAAGGCCTCGTCGAAACGAACACGATTTATCGCGTCAAGGGCTTCGCGGCGCTGCCGGGCGCGGCGATGCGTCTGGTGATTCAGGGCGTGGGCCGCCGCTTCGACAGCTATTTCGATCGGCGCTGGCAAGCGGGCGAAAATGGTCCGAGCCGCTTCGTGCTGATTGGCGAGGATCTCGATCAGGCCGCGTTGCAGCGTGCGTTCGACACGGCGCTCGGCGTCCCGTCGGCCGTCGAAACGCAACAGGCGTAAGCGCTCATGCATCTGCTGCGCACCACGCCGGGTGGCTTTGTCGACGATACGCAGGGCGTGATCCGTATCGATCAGCAGCCCGCCGATATCGTGGTGCTCAGTTCGGCCGACACCACGCTGTCGCTGCTCGCGAGCGTCTTTCCGCGGCTGGGCGAGGGTTTCCCCAGCGTGCGGCTCGCCAACGTCACGTATTTGCGGCAGCCGGCCTCGGTCGATTTCTATGTCGAAGACGTCTTGCAGCATGCGCGCGCGGTGGTGGTCGATCATCTCGGCGGCGAGGCCTATTGGCCTTATGGCATCGAGCAGGTGGTGGCGCTCGCCGAGCGCAAGCAGCAGACGCTCGCAATGTTCTCCGGCGATCTGCAGGAAGATCCAAACCTGCTCGCGCGCAGCACCGCGAGCGCCGAGCTATGCCATCAACTGTGGCGCTATCTGCGCGAAGGCGGCCCGCAAAATGCCGAAGCGTTCCTGCGCTGTATCGCGCACCGCGCCGTCGGCTGGGGGCGCGAGCCTGCGCCGCCGCGCGCGTTGCCCGCCGCGACGCTCTACCATCCCGAGCGGGACACGCCGACGGTTGCCGACTGGCAGGCGCGCTGGCAACACAACGCGCCGGTCGCGGCGATTCTGTTCTACAAGGCGCATCTGCAGGCGGCCAATACGGCCGTGTTCGACGCGCTGATCGATGCGCTCGAGTCGCAGGGCCTGAATCCGCTGCCGATTGCGATTACCTCGCTCAAAGACACGTTGAGCCGCGAAGTCGTGCAATCGCTGTGCGCCGAGCACAAGGTCTCGCTGGTGCTGAATACGACCGCCTTCGCCGCAAGCGCGATCGACGACCCCGAGCCGCTCGCGCTCGCCGGCGACGCGCCGGTGTTCCAGGTGATTCTCAGCGGCGGCAATCGCGAAGACTGGCAGAAGGACAATCAAGGCCTCAATTCGCGCGATATTGCGATGCATATCGCGCTGCCGGAAGTGGACGGCCGCATCATTACGCGCGCTGTCAGTTTCAAGGGCCTTGCATACCGTTGTCCGCACACTCAGGTCGACGTGGTGCGTTATCAACCGGATGCCGGGCGGGTGGCTTTTCTCGCCGAGCTCAGCCGCCGCTGGTGCCGTCTGCGCTCGCTCGACAACGCGGACAAGAAACTCGCGCTGATCCTCGCCAATTATCCGATGAGCGAGGGGCGCATCGGCAATGGCGTGGGGCTCGATACGCCGGCCTCGGTGGTGGGCATTCTGTCGATGCTGCGCGACGAAGGCTATCGTCTCGCCGATTTGCCCGCGAACGGCGACGCGTTGTTGAAGAAGCTCACCGAAGGCGTGACCAACGATCCGGTGGTGCGCGATCTGCGTCCCGCGCTGCAAAGCCTTGCGCTAGACGACTATCTTGGGTACTTCAACGCCTTGCCCGCTGAGGCGCGGCACGCATTGAACGCGCGGTGGGGCACACCCGATCAGGATCCGACGCTGAGGCGCGGCCGTTTCATGATCGCGGGCTGGCGGTGCGGACAGGTGTTCGTCGGCATTCAACCCTCGCGTTCGCGCGAACAGGGCGATTACGCCAGCTATCACGACGCCGACCTCGTGCCGCCGCACGCCTATCTGGCGTTCTATTTCTGGTTGCGCCACCAGTTCGGTATCGACGCAATCGTGCACGTCGGCAAGCACGGCAATCTCGAATGGCTGCCTGGCAAGAGCGTCGCGTTGAGCCACGCCTGCTGGCCCGATCTGATTCTCGGGCCGATGCCGCATTTGTACCCGTTCATCGTCAACGATCCGGGCGAGGGCAGCCAGGCGAAACGCCGCGCGCAGGCCGTCATCATCGATCACCTGATGCCGCCGCTCACGCGCGCCGAAAGCTATGGGCCGTTGCAGGATCTCGAGCGCCAGGTCGACGAATACTATGAAGCGCTGATGGTCGACCCGCGCCGCTCGAAGCTGTTGCGGCGCACGATTCTGGCGACCATCGTCGAACACCGGTTGCATGAGGAGTTGAGTCTCGCGGCGCCGAGCGGGCAGGACGATGAAGACGTGCTTCTCACGCGGGTCGATGCGTGGCTGTGCGAGTTGAAGGAAGCGCAGATTCGCGATGGCCTGCATACGTTCGGGCAATCGCCTGACGGTGTGCAACGGCGCGACACGTTGCTGGCGTTGGGGCGCTTTCCAGTCGGCGACGGGCAAGGCGCGAAAGCCGGCTTGATCGATGCGCTGGCGCGCGATCTGCATATGGACCACCTGTTCGATCCGCTGTCGGTGGACTGGTCGGCGGCATGGGACGGACCGCGTCCCGATCTGCTGCGCGATGTCAGCGATGCGCCGTGGCGCCACTGCGGCGACACGCGCGAGCGTCTGGAGTTGCTGGCGGCGTCGCTGTTGCGCGGCGTGTGCGAGGCTCGACCGGAGGCGTCGGCGGTGACGCTTGCTGCCGGCTTGCCGCAAACGGAGCGCGTCGTCGAGCGACTGCGTGAGGACGTGCTGCCGCGGCTCGACGCGTGCGGTCCGCAGGAAATGCTGCAGTTAAAGCGTGGTCTCGAAGGGCGATTCGTGCCACCGGGGCCGAGTGGTTCGCCGTCGCGTGGACGGCCCGATGTGCTGCCTACCGGCCGCAACTTTTATTCGGTCGACACGCGCGCCATTCCCACGCAAGCGGCCTGGTCGCTCGGCTTGAAATCCGCCCAGCAACTGATCGAACGGCATATGCAGGAGAAGGGCGATTATCCGCGCGCCATCGGCCTCTCCGTGTGGGGCACCGCGACCATGCGCACCGGCGGCGACGATATCGCCCAGGCCCTCGCGTTGCTCGGCGTGCGGCCGAAGTGGGCGCCGGGCAGCCACCGCGTGACCGATTTCGAAATCATGCCGATCGCGGTGTTCGACCGGCCGCGTATCGATGTCACCTTGCGTGTGTCCGGTTTCTTCCGCGACGCCTTCGCCAATGTCATGCACTTGTTCGACGCCGCCGTGCAGGCGGTGGCGGAACTCGACGAGCCCGAAGACCTGAATCCGATTCGCGCGCGCGTGCTGCGTGAACGCGATGCGCTCATCGCGCGCGGCATGGACGCCGCCGAAGCGCGCAGGCGCGCCGGCTGGCGCGTGTTCAGCGCACGGCCGGGCGCGTACGGCGCCGGTTTGCAGGACATGATCGACTCGCGCCACTGGCAGACCGACGCCGACCTCGCGAACGCCTATCAGGCGTGGGGCGGTTACGCCTATACGCAAAAGAGCGCGGGCGAAGAGGCGCATCACGCTTTCGGCACGCGCCTCGCCGCGATGGACGTGGTGCTGCAAAACCAGGACAACCGCGAGCACGACCTGCTCGATTCGAACGACTACTACCAGTTCCAGGGCGGCATGGTCGCCGCGGTGCGGCATCTGGCCGGCGATCAGCCGAGCGTGTATCACGCCGATCACAGCAATCCGGCCGCGCCGCGCGTGCGCACGCTGCATGAGGAAATTGCGCGCGTGATCCGCTCGCGCGTGGTCAATCCGAAATGGCTCGATGGCGTGAAGCGTCACGGCTACAAGGGGGCGGCGGAAATCGCCGCGACCGTCGATTATCTATATGGTTACGATGCGACCGCGCGCGTGATCGCGGATCATCAATATGCGCTCGTGACCGATGCCTATCTGAACGACGCCGACACTCGCGAGTTCTTGCAGCGGCACAACCCGCACGCGTTGCATTCGATTTGCGAGCGCCTGATCGAGGCCATGCAGCGCGGGTTGTGGCAGACGCCCGGCGACTATCGCGCGCAGGTCGAACAGCATCTGCTCGCGAGCGAGCAGCAGATTGAAGGAATGCAAACATGAACTCGGCAATCGAGCGGCCCGTTTTTCCCTTCGCCGCGCTGATCGGCCAGGCGCCCTTGCAGCAGGCGCTGTTGCTGGCCGCCATCGATCCGGCCTTGGGCGGCGTGCTGATCACGGGGCCGCGCGGCACGGCCAAGTCGACTGCGGCGCGGGCGCTGGCTGAGTTGTTGCCCCAGGGGCAACTGGTGAATCTGCCGCTGGGCGCGAGCGAAGATCGTTTGATCGGCACGCTCGATATCGAAACGGTGCTGCGCGACGGTTCGGTGCGCTTCTCGCCCGGACTGCTCGCCAAAGCGCACCGCGGCGTGCTGTATGTGGACGAAGTGAATCTGCTGCCCGACGCGCTCGTCGACGCCTTGCTCGACGCCGCGGCGAGCGGCGTGAATACCGTCGAACGTGATGGCGTATCGCATAGCCACGACGCGAGCTTCGTGCTGATCGGCACGATGAATCCGGAAGAGGGTGAACTGCGGCCGCAACTGATCGACCGTTTCGGCTTGATGGTCGAGTTGCAGAACTGCTTCGAGCCGCGCGTGCGTCAGGCGATCGTGAAGGCGCGACTGGCGTTCGATCTCGATGCGCAGGGTTTTCGTGCGGCTTATGCGCAGCAGCAGGCGGCTTACGTGCAGCGGATTGGAGCGGCGCGCGCCATGCTGGCGCAACTCGCGTTCGACGACGCGGTGCATGCGCATGTCAGCAGGCTGTGCATCGACGCCGCCGTGGACGGTCTGCGCGCCGATCTCGTGATGCTGCGCGCGGCGCGTGCGTTGGCGGCGTTCGAACAGGCGGCGGCAGTGACGGTGGAGCATGTCGATCGGGTTGCGCAGGCGGTGCTGCTTCATCGGCGCCATGCTCGCGAGTCGCAAGTGGATCGTGTTGCGCATGAGAGCGACGCTTCTGCTCGCGGGGGCCTGGAACGGCCGTCCATGTCTTCGTCTGCGGCTGCGCAAGGCGATGCGCCGCCGGCCGACGCCGCCGGCGATAGCGATTGGGGCTACCTCGCGCCCGAGCCGGCCGCGACCATGCAGGTCAAAGGCGTCATACCGCTCAACGCAAAAAAACGCTGAGCCATCGGAAGGGCGCCGCCGCTGACTCGCGCAGCGGTTTCCGATGGCGGCAAGGCGCGGGCGCGGGCGCGGGTGTGCGCAGCCGTTCGCGCGGCACGCCGGGCAAGCGCATCGCGTGGCCCCAGACACTCGCCGCGATGCGTGACGGCGCGCTGCGGGCCGAGCATCTGCGCTTCATGCACGAGGCGCCGCGCGGCGGCGTGCTGCATTGTTTCGTGCTCGATTGTTCCGGTTCCATGCTGACCGGGCAGCGCCTCGCGCTCGCCAAGGGGCTGTTGGTCGCCTTGTTCGACCGCGCGAGCGCCGCGCGCGCCGAGGCCGCGTTGGTTTGTTTCGGCGGGGTGGGCGCGGACGTGCGATTCGGCCCCGCCGTGCCGCGCTGGTGGAACGAGCGGTGGCTGAGTCCGGTGGGCGGCGGTGGCGGCACGCCGCTCGCCGCCGGCGTTCGGCGAGCAAGCCAGCTGCTCGCCCACAGCGCCCGCCGCAAGCCCGCGCAGCAGCGCTGGTTATGGATTCTGACCGATGGCCACACGCGCGACACGCCCGTGCGCCCGCTCGACGTGGATGAAGTCGTGTTCGTCGATTTCGAGCGTGAGGGATTACGGCTGGGCCGTTGCGAAGCGCTCGCCGATGCCTGGGGCGCGCGTCGGTTGACGCCGGATGAATTGATGGGTTGAGCAGCAGGCGCGCGGTGCTGCTCAACGTCCCGCCGATTTATTTCAAGCCGTTCGACCAATACACTACGTCGTCCTGGCGATCGAATACGAAGACTTTCATCGCCATCTGCTGGGTGGCGTCGAGTTGATCGAGTTCGAGTCCATGAATCGACGGCTCGCCCGGCCCCTTGCCTATGTGCACATTGCGGATCACAGCCGTGGTTTCGATCTCCGTATCGAGATCCTTCGATTTCAGACGGAACGCGAGGCGCAACCGGTCGCCGACAGCGCCCAGGGTCCACGAGGCGGCGAGCGACATGCCCAGCGCACTGATGCCTTTCGCTAGCCCGAGCCCTTCATACGATTGTCCGCTTTCGCCGATGCCGAAACGCACCGCGAGGTGCGTGCGAACGCGGATCGACTTGCGTTCGCGCAGGCGACGGATCACGCCAGGCTTCGATAGCACGACGTAGTCGAACGGTGAGCGGCAGATCGCCTCGACCGTACAGACGAAACGAAATACCGCATGGCTGGCTATCGCGACGAGTTCAATGTTTTCGCCGAGGCCCAGCGGGAGCATGCGGCCGTCGTGTAGCGGCGGCGTGACGAACAGCGCGTGATTCGGCGCGAAGCCGATGATGCGGCACGGATGCATCGGCGCGCCGCTGCCCAGTTGCGGGCGCACGCCGATCAAGGCGCCGATTTCAAGGTGCATGTCCTTCAGCGTCAGCGGCGTGGCGGGGTCGGCCTGAGTACCGGGTTGGGGCAATGGCTGCGTGGCCGTATCCAGTAAGTCACCGCGTTGCGGATGGAAGTGCGCGAACAGGAAGTTGCGCTCGTCCGGGGAGGCCAGGATGTTGCCGGCGGCGAAAAGGAGCGTGCCGTCGGTGTCGACGATCGGCCAGTCGAGGGCGGTGCCCACCGGGACGTGATCCGGATTCAGTGCTGGTGTCTGCGCGGCAGGTGCGTTTTCCTCGACGTTTTCCTCGAGTGGATTATCCATGGGGCAGCGGTTATTGGAGTGACGGGATATCTAGATTGACGGCTGGGGAGGGAAAAACTTTAGTGCTGTCGAAGAGGGGCGTGACTTTCGTTTCTTTCGGCGTCTTCTTCCGGTCGGGTGTCGGGCGCTCTCGCTATATATATCTATAGCGAGGATGGTCGTTACCCGGTGGGTTCGGCAGAGGTGCGCTCACTTATCACTGGCTGGTTGTCGCGAGTACGATTGCCTCGCGAGCAGGCAATTGAGTCGGATGACTAACTAATTTGCCGGTGTTGTGAAGGCGGCCTGTTTCGACGCTTCTCTACTTTCTGAAAAATATTGCGCGAAGGGGGTTGACGGCGTGCCAGTCGCTCTCCATAATCTCGTTTCTCTGCTGCTGATGCAGCGACGCAGAACGAAGCGGTGCCGGGTAGCTGGAAGTGCGGTGCTGGTTCGGTAGTGAATGCGGACTCGATCTTTAAAAATTAACAGCCGATAAGTGTGGGCGCTTGATGCGCGATGCGGGCTGGATTCTCCGGAGTCTGGCGCAAAGCAAAAGTATCAAGTCTCACACAGTAATGAAAGGAAGGTTTGACTGTCGCAAGATGGTTGGATCATTCGTCAGTACGTTGAGTGAGCGACCGGGTTCGAAAGAGCCCGAAAAACAGTAACAGGTTTGAACTGAAGAGTTTGATCCTGGCTCAGATTGAACGCTGGCGGCATGCCTTACACATGCAAGTCGAACGGCAGCACGGGGGCAACCCTGGTGGCGAGTGGCGAACGGGTGAGTAATACATCGGAACGTGTCCTGTAGTGGGGGATAGCCCGGCGAAAGCCGGATTAATACCGCATACGATCTTTGGATGAAAGCGGGGGATCTTCGGACCTCGCGCTGCAGGGGCGGCCGATGGCAGATTAGCTAGTTGGTGGGGTAAAGGCCTACCAAGGCGACGATCTGTAGCTGGTCTGAGAGGACGACCAGCCACACTGGGACTGAGACACGGCCCAGACTCCTACGGGAGGCAGCAGTGGGGAATTTTGGACAATGGGCGAAAGCCTGATCCAGCAATGCCGCGTGTGTGAAGAAGGCCTTCGGGTTGTAAAGCACTTTTGTCCGGAAAGAAAACCTCTTGGTTAATACCTGAGGGGGATGACGGTACCGGAAGAATAAGCACCGGCTAACTACGTGCCAGCAGCCGCGGTAATACGTAGGGTGCAAGCGTTAATCGGAATTACTGGGCGTAAAGCGTGCGCAGGCGGTTCGCTAAGACAGATGTGAAATCCCCGGGCTTAACCTGGGAACTGCATTTGTGACTGGCGGGCTAGAGTATGGCAGAGGGGGGTAGAATTCCACGTGTAGCAGTGAAATGCGTAGAGATGTGGAGGAATACCGATGGCGAAGGCAGCCCCCTGGGCCAATACTGACGCTCATGCACGAAAGCGTGGGGAGCAAACAGGATTAGATACCCTGGTAGTCCACGCCCTAAACGATGTCAACTAGTTGTCGGGTCTTCATTGACTTGGTAACGTAGCTAACGCGTGAAGTTGACCGCCTGGGGAGTACGGTCGCAAGATTAAAACTCAAAGGAATTGACGGGGACCCGCACAAGCGGTGGATGATGTGGATTAATTCGATGCAACGCGAAAAACCTTACCTACCCTTGACATGTATGGAATCCTGCTGAGAGGTGGGAGTGCCCGAAAGGGAGCCATAACACAGGTGCTGCATGGCTGTCGTCAGCTCGTGTCGTGAGATGTTGGGTTAAGTCCCGCAACGAGCGCAACCCTTGTCCCTAGTTGCTACGCAAGAGCACTCTAGGGAGACTGCCGGTGACAAACCGGAGGAAGGTGGGGATGACGTCAAGTCCTCATGGCCCTTATGGGTAGGGCTTCACACGTCATACAATGGTCGGAACAGAGGGTCGCCAACCCGCGAGGGGGAGCCAATCCCAGAAAACCGATCGTAGTCCGGATCGCACTCTGCAACTCGAGTGCGTGAAGCTGGAATCGCTAGTAATCGCGGATCAGCATGCCGCGGTGAATACGTTCCCGGGTCTTGTACACACCGCCCGTCACACCATGGGAGTGGGTTTTACCAGAAGTGGCTAGTCTAACCGCAAGGAGGACGGTCACCACGGTAGGATTCATGACTGGGGTGAAGTCGTAACAAGGTAGCCGTATCGGAAGGTGCGGCTGGATCACCTCCTTTCTCGAGCTAACGCGTCAGGTGTTGAGCGCTCACGCTTATCGGCTGTGAAATTGAAGACAGATACGCAGACAGACTCAGGGGTCTGTAGCTCAGTCGGTTAGAGCACCGTCTTGATAAGGCGGGGGTCGATGGTTCGAATCCATCCAGACCCACCACTGATTCTGCGGTGGCTGACCGGTGAAACCCCTGGGATGAAAGCAGATCTGATCTGTGCATGACTGGGGGATTAGCTCAGCTGGGAGAGCACCTGCTTTGCAAGCAGGGGGTCGTCGGTTCGATCCCGTCATCCTCCACCAATCCTCAATGCCAAGGGTTCAGTTGAACTGAATGTTTGGCATTGGCGATTGAGCCAGTCAGAGTGATACGCGGTTATAGCAACTGCGATATCGGCTGTCGTTCTTTAACAATCAGGAAGAAGTAGTAAAGAGATTCACGAAAGTGTACTTAGAGATGGGTGCGCAAGTAGGTGAATCAGGGTTGTGATTGTATCAATGTATGAAAAGGTGATCGAAAGATTGCCTTGGAATACGGCGCAACACGAATACTCAACCTGTAGCGATTGTGGCGAGCGTGTGATTCCCAGTGGATCACACATGAGACACACCCGTTATAGGGTCAAGCGAACAAGTGCATGTGGTGGATGCCTTGGCGATCACAGGCGATGAAGGACGCGGTAGCCTGCGAAAAGCGGTGGGGAGCTGGCAAACGAGCTTTGATCCACCGATATCCGAATGGGGAAACCCGGCCCGTATGGGTCATCCGTAGCTGAATACATAGGCTACGTGAAGCGAACGCGGTGAACTGAAACATCTAAGTAACCGCAGGAAAAGAAATCAACCGAGATTCCCAGAGTAGTGGCGAGCGAAATGGGACCAGCCTGTACTCTTTATCTTCATTGTTAGTCGAAGGCTCTGGAAAGTGCCGCCATAGCAGGTGATAGCCCTGTAGACGAAAACAGCGAGGAAGAACTAGGTGTACGACAAGTAGGGCGGGACACGTGAAATCCTGTCTGAAGATGGGGGGACCATCCTCCAAGGCTAAATACTCGTGATCGACCGATAGTGAACCAGTACCGTGAGGGAAAGGCGAAAAGAACCCCGGGAGGGGAGTGAAATAGATCCTGAAACCGCATGCATACAAACAGTCGGAGCCTCGTAAGGGGTGACGGCGTACCTTTTGTATAATGGGTCAGCGACTTACATTCAGTGGCAAGCTTAACCGATTAGGGCAGGCGTAGCGAAAGCGAGTCCGAACAGGGCGTTCAGTCGCTGGGTGTAGACCCGAAACCAGGTGATCTATCCATGGCCAGGATGAAGGTGCGGTAACACGTACTGGAGGTCCGAACCCACTAACGTTGAAAAGTTAGGGGATGAGCTGTGGATAGGGGTGAAAGGCTAAACAAACCTGGAAATAGCTGGTTCTCTCCGAAAACTATTTAGGTAGTGCCTCGTGTATCACCTTCGGGGGTAGAGCACTGTCATGGTTGTGGGGTCCATTGCGGATTACTACGCCATAGCAAACTCCGAATACCGAAGAGTGCAATCACGGGAGACAGACATCGGGTGCTAACGTCCGGTGTCAAGAGGGAAACAACCCAGACCGCCAGCTAAGGTCCCCAAATATTGCTAAGTGGGAAACGAAGTGGGAAGGCTAAAACAGTCAGGAGGTTGGCTTAGAAGCAGCCATCCTTTAAAGAAAGCGTAATAGCTCACTGATCGAGTCGTCCTGCGCGGAAGATGTAACGGGGCTAAGCAATATACCGAAGCTGCGGATGCACATTTATGTGCATGGTAGGAGAGCGTTCCGTAAGCCTGCGAAGGTGCATTGAAAAGTGTGCTGGAGGTATCGGAAGTGCGAATGCTGACATGAGTAGCGATAAAGGGGGTGAAAGGCCCCCTCGCCGTAAGCCCAAGGTTTCCTACGCAACGTTCATCGGCGTAGGGTGAGTCGGCCCCTAAGGCGAGGCAGAAATGCGTAGCTGATGGGAAGCAGGTTAATATTCCTGCACCATTGTTAAATGCGATGGGGGGACGGATCGCGGAAGGTTGTCCGGGTGTTGGAAGTCCCGGTCCTTGCATTGGAGAAGGCGCTTAGGCAAATCCGGGCGCGGAATTCAAGGGTGCGAGGCCATTCACTTCGGTGAAGAAGCAACTGGAAGTGGTTCCAAGAAAAGCCTCTAAGCTTCAGTTTAACAAGACCGTACCGCAAACCGACACAGGTGGGCGAGATGAGTATTCTAAGGCGCTTGAGAGAACTCGGGAGAAGGAACTCGGCAAATTGGTACCGTAACTTCGGGATAAGGTACGCCCCTGTAGCTTGACTGGCCTGCGCCAGAAGGGTGAAGGGGTTGCAATAAACTGGTGGCTGCGACTGTTTAATAAAAACACAGCACTCTGCAAACACGAAAGTGGACGTATAGGGTGTGACGCCTGCCCGGTGCCGGAAGATTAAATGATGGGGTGCAAGCTCTTGATTGAAGTCCCGGTAAACGGCGGCCGTAACTATAACGGTCCTAAGGTAGCGAAATTCCTTGTCGGGTAAGTTCCGACCTGCACGAATGGCGTAACGATGGCCACACTGTCTCCTCCCGAGACTCAGCGAAGTTGAAGTGTTTGTGATGATGCAATCTCCCCGCGGCTAGACGGAAAGACCCCATGAACCTTTACTGTAGCTTTGCATTGGACTTTGAACCGGTCTGTGTAGGATAGGTGGGAGGCTTTGAAGCGTGGACGCCAGTCTGCGTGGAGCCGTCCTTGAAATACCACCCTGGTTTGTTTGAGGTTCTAACCTTGGTCCGTTATCCGGACTGGGGACAGTGCATGGTAGGCAGTTTGACTGGGGCGGTCTCCTCCCAAAGTGTAACGGAGGAGTACGAAGGTACGCTAGGTACGGTCGGAAATCGTGCTGATAGTGCAATGGCATAAGCGTGCTTAACTGCGAGACCGACAAGTCGAGCAGGTGCGAAAGCAGGTCATAGTGATCCGGTGGTTCTGTATGGAAGGGCCATCGCTCAACGGATAAAAGGTACTCTGGGGATAACAGGCTGATACCGCCCAAGAGTTCATATCGACGGCGGTGTTTGGCACCTCGATGTCGGCTCATCTCATCCTGGGGCTGTAGCCGGTCCCAAGGGTATGGCTGTTCGCCATTTAAAGAGGTACGTGAGCTGGGTTTAAAACGTCGTGAGACAGTTTGGTCCCTATCTGCCGTGGGCGCTGGATATTTGAAGGGGGCTGCTCCTAGTACGAGAGGACCGGAGTGGACGAACCTCTGGTGTACCGGTTGTCACGCCAGTGGCATCGCCGGGTAGCTATGTTCGGAAGAGATAACCGCTGAAAGCATCTAAGCGGGAAACTCGCCTTAAGATGAGATATCCCCGGGGCTTCGAGCCCCTTGAAGGGTCGTTCAAGACCAGGACGTTGATAGGTCAGGTGTGGAAGCGCAGTAATGCGTTAAGCTAACTGATACTAATTGCCCGTAAGGCTTGATCCTATAACAGGTGTGTCTTGCGATGATCGTTAGTGCTTCAGCACTTACGAGCATCCCACCCCCGAAGGGGGCACGCGTGAACTCCAGATGGGGCACGCAGAACGCACGGTTGAGATCAGTGTTGTGCCAACAGAAACAACACAACCCCACGCTCTACCCTGGTGAGCATCACCAGAAACTACTTCTTCCAGATTGGCTGGGCTGTCCCCGGGACAGCCGAGCAACAAGTCATGCCTGATGACCATAGCGAGTCGGTCCCACCCCTTCCCATCCCGAACAGGACCGTGAAACGACTCCACGCCGATGATAGTGCGGATTCCCGTGTGAAAGTAGGTAATCGTCAGGCTCCCCAGCAGCATCAGAAACCCCACCCCCAAAAAGGTGGGGTTTCTGCGTTTACCGGCCGCCGTCCCCGGACTACCCGGAATACCGGTCACCCCCGCCACTACCGGCGCGGCAAACCGCCTTCACTCCTTCCCCAGCCGCAGCGCCTTCGCGTAACCCGTCAGCTCCAGATAGGCCCGCCCCACCTCCACGCCTTCCCGGCTCACCCGTACCGCACCTTCCCAGTACGGGGCGCCCGTCGATTGCCTCGAATCGAGTTCCTGATCGTCCATCAAAGGATCGAGTCGCCACCTTAGCGTGCCCGTTTTGACCGTCATCGAAACGGGATAGGAGGTGTTCGTGCGCGGCGAGCGCCATGTGCGCAGCGGCGTAAAGTCGACCTGGCCGGCACCGAACGTCGTCACGTCGCCGTCGGGTTTGCGCAATGCGGCGTGCGTCCATATGGCGTGACCGTCGCGACCGCGAACCTTGAATGCCATCAGGGCCGAGCCGTCGGTGAGGTTGGCGCCCAGCCAGTCCCATCCCACCGCATCGGCGTCGAGCAACGTGCTCGACCATTCATGATCGAGCCACGCCATGCCGGTCACGGCAGTCTCGCCATGCGACGGGCTGCCCGCCCCGACCGGCCGGACCACGCTGCCACTCACACGCAATTGCGGCTCGCTGTAGTAATAGCTCGCCTGCTCGGCGCGCGGACCTTTGCGTGAGTAGCCGCGTTCGCCCTGGATCAAAGGGGCTTGAGTCGGCGTCAACATGAGATGCAGCGCGAAGCCGTTCGCATCGACAGTGACGTCGTAGTGACCGTCGGCGGCCCGCATCATCTTCCATGCGTCGAGTTTGACGTCGGTATTGGCTGGCTTCGCATAAGCGAGCCCGAAGCCCTGGCGCGCCATGCGCTGATCGTGCGCAAGATGGCCGAGCGCGGGGTCGCTTAACGCGGCATGGGCAATGATCAATTGCGACGGCGCAAAAGCGCTCGGGTCGGCAGCGTCGTGACCGGTGGCCGAACGGAAGAAGGTGATCTGAAAACCGAGCGGCCGATTATCCGGCGTCGTGAGCCAGCCTGTCGCGTACCACCACTCGGTGCGAAAAGCCGCATGCGCGCCGCTGTCCTGCGCAAGGGCGATCGCATGATCAGGTGTGACCGCCGCGAATTCGGGTGTTGCGGCGAACGCGGTCGAGAGAGTCAGCGTTCCGATAGACAGCCAGCCGCAAAGCCGCGGACTTCTGCGCCGTGGCGTCACGCAACGGGACTCAATTAACGGCCGGCGCGACCGCTCGCGTGCGATCAATACGCCGCTTGACGCGGCCTCAGCCAAAGCCAGACTTGCTGCCCGCGGAGCGCGCCGCCGCCGCAAGCCGAGGCAAGCTTCGCCGCAGACAGGATCAAGGCGCGCCGCGGCCACACGCAAAATCCATCGCGCCACCTCGCGCGGGAGCGCCCGCATTACCAATCCTCCTTCACGGCGCGCACCGCATCCACCGACACCGCGCCGCGTCCCGCGATCACCGCGGTCGAACAGGACGAAGCGAGCATCACCAGCGCGATAGTGCTTAACGCCGTCCAGGGCACGTGCAGTGACATGCTCCAGTGAAACGACTGTGGATTAACGACGAATACCAGAATCAGACTGATCGCGAATCCGAGAACGAAGCCCATGGCGATGCCGCACGCGGTGAGCATGCCGCCCTCGAGCGCAAGAATGGCGAGCACCTGCGAGCGCGTCACGCCGACGTGCCGCAGCATGCCGAACTCACGGGCCCGCGCGAGTGTTTGCGCGGAAAACGTCGCCGCCACGCCGAACAACCCGATCACGATAGCGACGGCCTCGAGAAGATAGGTGACCGCAAAACTGCGATCGAAGATCACCAGCGTGCGCGCACGAATCTCACCCGGCAGCGACAGGTCCAACGACGCGCCGAAGGGCAGTGCGCGCAGTCCCGCGGCAACGCGCTCGACGCTCGCCCCCGGTGCAACGGTGACGGCCACGTCGGTTGCATTCGTGTCGCCGGTCAAGCGCCGGTAATCGGCGAGCCGTATCTGGATCGCGCCGGTCTGCCGCGCATAATCGCGCCATACGCCGGCCACCACGAACACGTGTCCGGGCTCGCCAAGCGGCAATCTCACACGCTGGCCCGGTTTGTATCCATACAGATCGATCATTGCTTCGGATACCCAAACAGGTGTTTCATCCGCATGAAGCTGGGAGGGCGGCAGCACTGCACCCGTCATCTGCAGATTCGCGCCCGGATCGGCGGCGTCGATTTCCCGCGCGAGCAGGGCGATATCGGGCCGCGCCGGGTCGAGCGCGAGATGCGAGATCCGGGCAAAGGCGGCGGTTTTGATGCCCGGCACGGCTGCCAGCAGCGACTGTTCATCGGGCCGAAGACCGCCGGTATCGCCGTTTGGCGCCACGCGTACATAGAGGTCGGCGGAGAGCAGGTGAACCAGCCAGTCTTCGACGGACACCCGGAAGCTCGCCACCATGATGGCCATCGCGACGATCAGCGCAAAGCTCGACAGCACGCCGCCCATTGCGATCGAAGCGTGCCCCGGCGCATTCGCAATACGGGCGAGAGCGAGCGTGCCGACCGCGCCAGTGTGGCGCCGCGTTGCAACGGCCCGGCTCGCCGCGCCGAAGATGAGGGCGGTCACGCGCGGCATCATCGCGATCCCGCCCACCAGCAGCAGGGCGACGGCCGCGTAGCCGCCAATCGGCGCATCGAACAACGGCGGCAATTGCGTGAGCACGGCGGCGGCCAGCAGGCATAGCAACGCTGGCCACGGTGTGGCAAGACGCGCCAACGCGCCTTCTTCGGCGCCGGCCTTGAGCGCCGCGGCGGGCCGCGCACGCACGGCTTCCAGTGCGGGCGCGAGACTCCCCAGCACCGACACGGCGAGCCCAAGCGCCAGAAATAACGCGCTCGCCAACGGTTCGAAACCGACGTGCGGCTGGACACCGGGAAAGTAGCCCCCGCCCAGGTCGCTGCCGAAAAATTGCAGCGCGCCACTCGCCATCGCATAGCCGAGCGCGAGTCCCGCGAGCGAGCCGAGCAGGCCGAGCAGCGCGCCTTCCATCAGAATCTGGCGCAGCAGTTGGCCGCGTGTCAGTCCAAGCACGCGCAGCATGGCGAATTGCGCGCGCCGCCGCACGACGCTTAATGCCTGCGTCGAAAACACGAGAAACGCACCGGTGAACAATGCCACCAGCGCGAGCACGTTCATATTGATCCGATACGCACGGGAGAGGCGATCGGTGCGGCTTTCGGCGTCACGGGTTGCGGCAACGACCCACCGGCTGCCGAGCCGCGTTTGCAGATCGCGCCTGAAACGCTCCCTGTCGATGCCGCGTTCGAGCTGCACATCGACGCGCGACAGCTTGCCGAGCTTGCCGAACTTCCATTGCGCGGCGGCGATATCCATGATCGCGAGCCGCTGGCCGGGCCGCGTTCTGACAATGCCGCCGGCCACCCGCAAACGCACGATCGCGGTGCCGCTTCGCAGCGCCACCGCGTCGCCGGCTTTGACGTTCAGCCACTGCTGGGCTGCTGGCGAGAGAAACACGGCGTCGGCTGCGAGCGTATCGAACGGCCGATCCGGCGAGGGCACGCCGGTCAGATCCGGCGCGATACGGCTTGCCTTGAACACGTCGATGCCGAGCACAGGCAGTGCCGCGCTCCGCTCGGGCACGGTGACATCCAGTGCGAGCACGGGGCTGGCCAGCGCGACACCGGGTGCGTTCGCGAGCAGCGGATAAACGGCTTCGTCGACCCAAGGTTGTGCTCCGCGCACCTGCAGGTCGGCGTCGCCCGACAGACTGCGGGCCGCCGCGGAGAATTCGTTGAAGGCCGCGCTATTGATCAACTGCACGGCGTAACCGAGCGCGACGCCGAGCGCGATCGCTGCGATCGCCACCAGCGCGCGTCCACGATGACTGCGCCATTCGGCGCCCAGCAGCCAGCGCGCGAGGACGCGGTGCCCTTGTCCGCGCACTCGCATACGCAGCGGTGAATCAGCGCAGATCATCGGCGGAAGGCGCCGGGAACCGGGAGCCGAAAGGCGCGGCTGGCCGGGGCGAAGCGTGCAGGCCGCCGTCGCTCAGAATCAGGATGCGGTCGGCCACCGCGGCGGCGGCTTGCGAGTGCGTCACCATGATCGTTGCCGCGCCGCTCGCCTTGCTTTGTGCGCGGAACAGGCCGAGCACGTCGTGCGCGGTGTCGGGGTCGAGGTTGCCGGTGGGCTCGTCGGCGAGAATCAGCTTCGGGCGATGCACGAGGGCTCGCGCGATCGCGACGCGCTGCAATTCGCCGCCCGAGAGTTGGCGCGGAAAGTCCTCGCCACGTCCGCCCAGACCGACAGCCGCGAGCATGTCGGGTGCGGCGGCGGTGGGCAGATCGTTGAGCAGCAGGGGCAGTGCGACGTTCTGCGCAAGCGTCAGGTGCGGCAGCACGTGAAACGCCTGAAAGACGAAGCCGAGTTTTTGCCGGCGCAGGCGCGTCGCCGCGCTGTCGTCCAGACGCGAAACAGCGCTGCCGTCGATGATCACGTCGCCGCTATCCGCGCTGTCGAGCCCCGCCACCAGATTGAGTAGCGTCGATTTGCCGACGCCGGAGTCGCCCATGATCGCGACGAACTCACCCGGCGCGAGCGTGAAATCCAGCTGCGCCAGCACGACGCGGCCCGCGCCGTATGTCTTGCAGAGCCCACGGCACTCGAGTGCGGGAACGGCGCCTTCGTCACGAAGCAGCATGCGGTTTCCGAAATGTGTGGCCGGGCAGGACGGCGTCCCGAAAGGCGAATGACGCGGCACGCTCATGCACCCCATCGGCTCCCGAATCGCCGAAGTATATTCGGCTTCTGTAAGGCGCGCAGAAGCCTCGCGTACCTGCTACGACTGGTTCGAAGAGGAGCCGGTCGATCCGCGCACCGATCGTCTCAGGTCCCGCGTGCCGGCTTTATTTAGAGTGCCGGATCAAAAAATTTTTTGTCCGCCGATGCGCAAAATTTTTTCCACGGCTTCGAAAAGCAGGCCCACGGCGTTCTATGCGTGGACACCTTCTGTTCCGGACCGGAAGGCATGCTGAAAGCGGTCTCGCAAATGTCGACAACAGGCTGCCAATTGCTGGCTTTGTCGTGCAAATTCGCTCCCGGCAAGATAATTCCGCGAGTTTGTGCGTCTGCACATTTTTATCCATTTCGCAAGCGCAGCCGGGGCAATAACGCATTGCCAGCGGCGTTTGCGGGTTGTTGCGCTGCAAAAGTATTCTTATCTTGGTAATCTCCCACCCTCGGTCATTCGACTGCGGGTAAACGTGTAGCGGACAGCACCGCTTCGACGTCAATTTCAGCGAAACCAAGCCTACATATCCATTTCAATGCCTTGCATTCTGAAGGCGTTGAGACGGCGTTTTGTACTTCAAGTTTTTGACAGAGCACATGCCATTGCCTCTTCTTAGCCTTCTTATCTGGATCCCCATTGTCGCCGGCCTGGTCGTTTTGCGCGCCGGATCCGACGCGGCACGTGGTCGCACCCGGTGGCTCGCGCTCGCCGGCGCGGTGGCGGCTTTCCTGCCGGTGATTCCGCTGGTGTCGAATTTCCGCAACGACGTCACGTCGATGCAATTCGTCGAGAACGTCAGGTGGTCTCCCACGTTCGATATCGCCTGGCACCTGGGCGTGGATGGGATTTCGCTGTGGCTCGTCGCGCTGACCGCGCTTACCACGATCATCATCGTGGTCGCCTCGTGGGAGTCGATCACCGAGCGGACCGCCCAGTACTTCGGCGCGTTCCTGATGCTGTCGGGTTTCATGCAGGGCGTTTTCGCGTCGCTCGACGGCATGTTGTTCTTCATCTCGTTCGAAGCCACGCTGATTCCGCTCTATCTCCTGATCGGCACGTGGGGGCAATCGAACCGCTCGTATGCCGCGGTGAAGTTCTTCTTCGTGTCGTTCCTCGGCTCGCTGATGATGCTGATGTCGATGCTGTATCTGTACGGGCAGACGCATAGCTTCGACCTCGCGCTGTGGCGTGAGACGCACCTGGGCACCTGGCCGCAGGTCCTGATCTTCCTCGGCTTTCTCGCTGCGTTCGGCGTGAAGGTGCCGATGTGGCCGCTGCACACGTGGCTGCCGGACGTCCACCTCGACGGCCCGACCGGCGCGGCCGTGATGATCGGCATGCTGAAGCTGGGCGGCTACGGTCTGCTGCGCTTCGCGCTGCCGATCGCGCCGCAGGCCAGCCACTTCTTTGCGCCGATGATGATCACGCTGTCGCTGGTCGCGGTGATCTATGCGAGCCTGCTGGCGCTCGTGCAGACCGACATGCGCCGGCTGCTCGCGTATTCGACGGTCGCGCACATGGGCCTCGTCACGCTCGGCCTGTTCGTCTTCAACCGTATCGGCCAGGCCGGCGCGATCGTGCAGATGCTGTCGTACGGCGTGGTCTCCGGCGCCATGCTGCTGTGCACGGGCATGCTCTACGACCGCACGAAGACCGCATCGATCGCCGAGTACGGCGGTGTGGCCAACACCATGCCGCGCTTCGCTGCCTTCGTGATGCTGTTCTCGATGGCCAACATCGGGTTGCCGGGCACCTCGGGCTTTGTCGGCGAATTCATGGTGTTGATGGGGACGATTCGCTTCAATTTCTGGATCGGCGCAATCGCCGCTTCCACCTTGATTCTGAGCGCGGCTTACACGCTGTGGATGTATAAGCGCGTGATCTTCGGCGCGATCGCCAACGCGCGCGTGGCGAACCTCAAAGACCTCGGCAAGCGCGAGTTCGTGCTGCTCGGCGCGATGGCGGTGCTGGTGCTCGCGATCGGCATCAATCCGAAGCCGTTCACCGATGCGATCGATCCGTCGGTCGGCACGCTGCTGGCTCAATCGGAGCGCTCGGTTCATCCTTCGGACACCGTACCGGCTGACGGCGGCGAACGCCTGCAGGCGGCGGCGCCGGCACTCGTGGCAGCGAAAACCCGCTCGCCGGGCTGAGCGAGGCGGGAAATTGTGCGATCGCAGCATTCGCGACGCGAATGCTGCTCGGCCAACCCGTTTTTTTCCCTTCAGCATTCAGTCTCTTCGCATGCGTGATGCGCGACGTGTCCATTCAGGTCACGTCGCGTTTTAGCGCTTGTTTGAAAGGATTTTGTGATCTTCGCATGGTCCCGATGCTCTGCAATGGAGCATTATTCGCGCGCACCCGCGCGCACCCGCGCGCACACATGCGGCAACGTGTCGCACGGTGCTGCGACGCAATAGATCGTTGCAAAAACGAGGGTTTATTCCGGCCAAACGTCCCACTATTATGCGAGCGCTTACTATTGGGAGAGCGGTCGAATGACGTTCGTTGAAGTCGTAAAAAAGAGGCAATGCTTATGAAAGGAAAGACTCTGCGAGGGTCGATAAGTTTCCTTTCCGCCGGCCTCGTGTTGTTGCTCTCGGGTTGCAGCAACCTCGATATTCTGAATCCGAAAGGGAGTGTGGGTCTGGCGGAACGCGAGCTGATCGCGACGTCCACCTGGGCCATGCTGATCGTGGTCGTGCCGGTGATCGCACTCACGCTGCTGTTCGCGTGGCGTTACCGCGCGTCGAACAAAAGCGCGGATTACCGTCCGGGCTGGGTGCATTCGACCGGTATCGAAATCGCCATCTGGACGATTCCGACGCTGATCATTCTGTTCCTCGCCGTGTTGACGTGGAAGACCACGCACGAACTCGACCCGTACAAGCCGCTCGAGTCGAACGTGAAGCCGATCAACGTCGAAGTCGTCGCGCTCGACTGGAAGTGGCTGTTCATCTATCCGGATCTCGGCATTGCGTCGGTGAACCAGTTGGCGTTCCCGGTCGGCACGCCGGTGAACTTCGTGATCACGTCGGACACGGTGATGAACTCGTTCTTCATCCCGCAACTCGGCGGCCAGATCTACGCGATGGCGGGCATGCAAACGCGTCTGCATCTGATCGCGGACGAAGCCGGCGACTACGCGGGCACCGCGGCGAACTTCAGCGGCAAGGGTTTCTCGGACATGAAATTCCGCGCGCTTGCCACGACGCCTGAAGGATTCAACGCGTGGGTTGCGAAAGTGCGCGCTTCGTCGGACAACCTCAGCATGGACCGTTACCACACGGTATCCGCGCCGACCGAGAAGGAGCCGGTGCGCTACTTCTCGACGGTCGATCCGAAGCTCTTTCACAACATTATTGCCCGATACAACAACGGTAACGTCCTCGACAACATGAAGGACGCCAACTGTGCGCCAAAGGGTAAGGGGTAACGCATGTTCGGTAAACTCTCACTAGACTCGATTCCGTACCACGAGCCGATCATCATGGTGACGGCCGTGATGATCGCCCTCGGCGGTGCGACGGTGCTGGGTCTGATCACCTATTTCGGCAAGTGGCGCTATCTGTGGACCGAGTGGCTCACGTCGGTGGACCACAAGAAGCTTGGCGTGATGTACATCGTGGTCGCGCTGATCATGCTGTTCCGCGGCTTTGCTGACGCGATCATGATGCGTCTGCAACAGGCGCTCGCCTATGCGAACCCGGGCTACCTGCCGCCGCATCACTACGATCAGGTGTTTACGGCGCATGGCGTCATCATGATTTTCTTCATGGCGATGGCCTTCATGATCGGCTTGATGAACATCATCGTGCCGCTGCAGATCGGCGCACGTGACGTGGCGTTCCCGTTCATCAATTCGCTGAGCTTCTGGATGACCGCGGTCAGCGCGATCCTGATCAACATTTCGCTGGTGATCGGTGAATTCGCGCAAACCGGCTGGCTGGCCTATCCGCCGCTCTCGGAGCTGCAGTTCAGTCCGGGTGTCGGGGTCGACTATTACCTGTGGAGCTTGCAGCTCTCAGGTATCGGCACCTTGCTGACCGGCGTGAACTTCTTCGCGACTATCGTGAAGATGCGCGCACCGGGCATGACGTTCATGAAGATGCCGGTGTTCACGTGGACCGCGCTTTGCACCAACGTGCTAATCATGGCGTCGTTCCCGATCCTGACCGTGACGCTCGCGTTGCTGGGTCTGGACCGCTACCTCGGCATGCACTTCTTCACCAACGACGCGGGCGGCAACGCCATGATGTACCTGAACCTGATCTGGGCATGGGGTCACCCCGAGGTGTACATCCTGATCCTGCCGGCGTTCGGTATCTTCTCGGAAGTCGTGGCGACCTTCGCCAAGAAGCCGCTGTTCGGCTACAAGACGATGGTCTGGGCGACCTGCGCGATCATGGTGCTGTCGTTCCTCGTCTGGCTGCACCACTTCTTCACGATGGGTTCGGGCGCGGACGTGAATGCGTTCTTCGGCATCGCGACGATGGTGATTGCGATTCCGACCGGCGTGAAAGTGTTCAACTGGCTGTTTACGATCTACAAGGGCCGTCTGGAATTCACCACGCCGATCCTGTGGACGATCGGTTTCATGATCACCTTCACGATCGGCGGCATGACCGGCGTGATGATGGCGATTCCGGGCGCGGACTTCGTGCTGCACAACAGCCTGTTCCTGATCGCTCACTTCCACAACGTGATCATCGGCGGTGTGCTGTTCGGTTATCTGGCCGGTTTCAACTACTGGTTCCCGAAGGCATTCGGTTTCAAGCTGAACGAAAAGCTCGGCAAGGCGGCGTTCTGGTTCTGGCAGATCGGCTTCTGGCTGGCGTTCACTCCGCTGTACGTGCTGGGCTTCATGGGCATGACGCGCCGTCTGAATCACTACGACAATCCGGCGTGGCATCCGTGGCTGATCGCGGCCGCGTTCGGCGCGGGCCTGATCGCCATTGGTATCGCCTGTCAGTTGCTGCAACTGTACGTGAGCGTTCGCGACCGCAATCTGCCGGGCAATCGCGACGTGTCGGGCGATCCGTGGAATGGCCATACGCTGGAATGGGCGACGAGCTCGCCACCGCCGGTGTACAACTTCGCGATCATCCCGACGGTGCGCAAGCTCGACGCGTTCACCGACATGAAGTCGCGCAAGGATAAGCAGGCACAACCGGTGTATCGCGACATTCACATGCCGTCGAACACGTCGGCGGGTCTGCTGGTGGGCTTGTTCTCGCTGGTGCTCGGCTTTGCCAGTGTCTGGCACATCTGGTGGCTGGCGATCGTCGGACTGGTGGGTGCGGTCGGCACGGTGATCGTCTATAGCTTTATGGACAACGACGGCTATTACATCCCGGCCGACACGGTCGCGCTGATCGAAGAAAAGCGCAGCGGAACGGGTGCCCAGGTCGCGTTGGAGGTGGACTGATGTTACAGAAGACTATTGCGGTCCAGCCGCATCTCGCGCCGGATCATGTGCCGTCGCAATCGGTATTCGGTTTCTGGCTGTATCTAATGACCGACTGCATCATCTTCGCGGCGCTGTTTGCGGTGTTCGCGGTGATGGGCCACCAGTTCGCGGGCGGCCCGAGCGGCAAGGATCTGTTCGAGATTCCGGGTGTCGCGCTCGAAACCACGATGCTGCTGCTGAGCAGCATCACGTACGGCTTCGCGATGCTGGGCGCGCACAAGAACAGGAAGGGCGTGCTGCTGTTCTGGCTCGGCGTGACGTTCCTGCTCGGCCTCGCGTTTCTCGTGCTGGAAATGCGCGAGTTCTCGCACCTCATCGCCGAAGGCGCCGGCCCGAGCCGTAGCGCGTTCCTGTCGTCGTTCTTTACGCTGGTCGGCACGCACGGTTTGCACGTCACGTGCGGCCTGATCTGGATGGTGGTGCTCGCCGTCCAGGTCATGGGCCATCGCGACCTGACCGAACGCGACATGATTCGCCTCACGTGCCTGAGCCTTTTCTGGCACTTTCTGGACGTCGTGTGGATCGGCGTCTTCACCTTTGTCTATCTTGCGAGCGTGATCTAAATGGACCATAGCCATAACGCACACGCAGGCGAAAGTCACGGCAGCATCGGCAGCTATACGACCGGCTTCATTCTCTCCGTGGTGCTGACCGTCGCGGCTTTCGGCCTCGTCATGACGGGGAAGTTGACCGGCGAGCACGCGTTGTTCGCGATCGCGGGACTCGCGTTCGTACAGATCCTCGTGCACCTGGTGTTCTTCCTGCACATGAACACGTCGTCCGCGCAGCGCTGGAATGTGATGGCGTTTGCCTTCACGGTGCTCACCGCGGTCATCGTGATCGGCGGCACGTTGTGGGTCATGCATAACGTCAGCATGCACATGATGTCCCGCTAGACGGGCACCCGGCCGAGCATCGCGAAACCCCGCAAGGCGAAAGTCTTGCGGGGTTTTTCCGTGGCGAGCTCAAGCGTGCCATCCGTGCGAGCGCTCCGGGCGATTGACCGAACCCGGCAAGCCGCGTTAGCATCGTTTCCATGACCGCTCCCATCCTTTCCCGTCCGCATTCTTTGCGCGCATGCTGTTACTGCCTGCCGAGGGGAGCTTGCGTCTAGCGAGTCGATCTGCACACTCCGTCTCCCCGAGGCCACCCGTCACACGACCGGTGGCCTTTTTGCTTTTCAACGCGTTTGAACGCCCAGTGCCGGAGAAAACCCATGCCGCTTCGCCTGTACGACACCTGGTCGCGCGCCGTGCGCGAATTCACGCCGCTCGATCCCGACCATGTGGGCTTGTATTGCTGCGGCCCGACCGTGTACGACCATGCGCATATCGGCAATCTCCGAACCTACGTGTTCGAAGACGTGCTGCGGCGCGCGTTGACGCTCGACGGCTATACGGTCAGACATGTGGTGAACATCACCGACGTCGGCCATCTGGTCTCCGATGCGGACGAAGGCGAAGACAAGATGGAGAAGGGTAGCCGGCGCACCGGCGAGTCGGCCTGGACGATCGCCGGGCGGTACACGGCGGCGTTCATCAACGACTGGCGCGCGCTCAATCTGCTGGAACCTGCCGTCTGGTGCCGCGCGACCGACCACATCGCCGAACAGATCGACTTTGTGGCGGACCTCGAACGCAACGGCTACACGTACCGCACGGCCGACGGCATCTATTTCGACACGAGCCGCCAAGACGACTACGGCTATCTGGCGCGGCTCGACGTGGCGGGTTTGCAGGCGGGCAAACGAGTCGCCGCTGGCGAGAAGCGCAACGTCACCGACTTCGCGCTGTGGAAGTTCAGTCCGCCCGGCGTCGCCCGGCAAATGGAGTGGGAGAGTCCTTGGGGGCGCGGCTTTCCCGGCTGGCATATCGAATGTTCGGCGATGTCGGCGAAGTATCTGGGCCCCTGGTTCGACATTCATTGCGGCGGCGAAGACCATATTCCCGTGCATCACAGCAACGAGATCGCGCAGACTCAGGCCCGCCACGACACGCGCCTCGCCAACTTCTGGATGCACGGCCACTTCCTTTTGCTGGATGCCGGCAGGATGTCGAAGTCGAGCGGCGAGTTCGTGCGCTTGCAGACGCTGATCGAGCGCGGCTACGATCCGCTCGCGTATCGCTATTTATGCCTTGGGGCGCATTACCGCAGCAGCCTGCGTTTCAGCGAGGCCGCGCTGGATGCCGCGCAATCCGCGCTGGACCGTTTGCGCAGAACCTATGTGCAATGGCCGCAAGGCGGCACGCCGGACGCGCAAAGCGTGGCGCGTTTCAAGGCCGAGATCGATCAGGACCTGAACGTGCCGCGCGCGCTCGCGGTGTTGTGGGACGTGGTGAGGAGCGACTTGCCGGCGGCGACGCGAAGGGCCAGCGTCGATTGCTTCGATGCCGTGCTCGGACTGGGTCTCGCCGATTGGCAAGCTGACGACTCATCCGTGATTCCCGCGGACATCGCGGCCTTGGCGGACGAGCGCGAAAAAGCACGCGCGGCGCAGCAATGGATCGAAGCGGACCGTTTGCGTGACGTGCTGACGGCTGCCGGCTGGCTGGTGGAAGACAGCGCCAGCGGCCAGATACTGCGGCAACGGGACAGGATCCGGTAGCGCGACAGGCGGCGTGGCGAACGGCGCTCAGACTCGCGCGCTCCGCCACGCCGCGGCGCGGACAGGCCACGCCGTTGCCATCTGGCCGGGCGGGTGCATTACAGCGGCACCACGGTCGGTTCCGGGTGCGACGGCATGTTGCCAAACGGGAAGTAGACCGGTCCGCAACCGGGATGAACCGGCGGACACGGAATCCAGCCGCGCCGCACGAGCACCGGTTCCAATCCGCCGGGGCAAGCGGAGGGTGCTTCACGTGTCAGATGGGCAATGCCGCCGCGAACGGATAGCGACGCCGCGCGGTCGAGTTCGTCGATGCGGGCCAGGTCTTTGAGGACGAGCGTTTTCATGGTGAATCTCCAACGGAGTGAGTGGATCGAGGAGCGCGGAAATGGCCGCACTCGAGCCAATCACGTGCACACACCGTGCCATCGGCGGCCTAGCGGCGTGCCGCGTGCTTCTCTGCGTGCTTCTCCGCGTTTTTCCGGGGCACGTGTGATGGAGACTGGCCAACGGCGCATAGTCCGGTGTCGGCCGATTCTGTTGAAAAAGTCGGCGGCGATGCGGAATGTTGGGTATCCTGGAAGACATCAAACGACGGGAGCGAATCGTCATGATGGGTCGACTGGATAGCGGACAGGACAAGCTCTTCTACTCGTTCAACCTCGATAACCACGTCCCGCAATCGCACCTGTTGAGAGGCATCGATCGCTTCCTTGATCTGCGAGATCTGCGCCGACACCTCGCGCCGTTCTACAGCCCGATGGGTCGGCCATCGATTGACCCGGAGCTCATGATTCGCATGTTGATCGTGGGTTACTGCTTTGGCATCCGGTCCGAGCGACGTCTATGCGAAGAGGTGCATCTGAACCTCGCATACCGGTGGTTCTGCCGCCTGGGTCTGGAAGACGCCGTACCGGAACACTCGACGTTCTCAAAGAACCGTCACGGTCGCTTTCGCGATAGCGACCTGTTGCGCCACGTATTCGAATCTGTGCTGAGTCGTTGCATGGCCGAGGGCCTCGTCAAGGGCGAGGGATTCGCCATTGACGCAAGCATCATCAAGGCGGACGCGAGTCCTGCTCGCGGAGTGCCGGGAACCGAGCCTATCGACTGGGGACGTGCCGACGGCCAGAGCCGCGCTGTGCGGGAATATCTTGAGGCACTGGAGCAAGCCAATCCGGTGGCCGCAGATACGTCCGAGCCAGCATCGTCTTCGGCACCTCCAAAGAAGATATCCCTGACTGATCCTGCTGCACGATGGACGGCCGCTCCGGGCGGTCCTGCGTTCTTTGCCTACTCGACGAATTACCTGATCGATCTGCAGGCAGGGATCATTGTGGATGTTGAAGCGACGCCGGCGAACCGGTCACAAGAGGTCGAATCAACCAGGACAATGATCGATCGTGTTCAACACCAACGGGACCTGAAGCCTCGCCGACTGGTAGGTGACACCGCATACGGCACAGCAGCACTGCTTGGCTGGATGGTTGAAGAGAAACAAATTGAGCCGCACGTTTCAGTCTGGGATAAAACAGAGCGCAAGGACAATACATTCTCTCGTAGCGAATTCATCTGGGATGAAGAGGCCAACGAGTATCGATGTCCTGCAGGGAACGCGCTGCGCTGCGACTGGCGTCCACTGAAGAATCCACGCACGCACATCACGAAAGCCGACACTATCGTGTATCGATCGAGCGAAAAGAACTGCAACCGATGTTCGATTAAGAATCAATGCTGCCCGAATATGTCGTTTCGCAAAATCACGCGCAGCATCCATGAAGCCGCCCGCGATGAGGCTCGACGCATCGCGGCAACCCCCGAATACAAACAGTCGCGCCGGCAGCGAAAGAAGGTGGAAATGCTCTTCGCTCACCTCAAGCGCATTCTCAAACTTGATCGCTTGCGACTGCGTGGTCCAAGCGGTGCCCATGATGAGTTTCTGATGGCAGCAACTGCGCAAAATCTGCGAAGAATGGCCAAGTGGCTCACGCCTGAAGGTAAGCAGGCAAACCAGGCAGCTACATGACGAGAAACGGGGGGCGTCGCACGTTGCAAGACCGCCGCCTCGCTGAACTCCCCAACTCGAAACTTACTGCCGAAGCCCGGGACCCAAACCAAAACACGACTTTTTCAACAGAATCGGCCATTCGCCGACAGCCGTGTGTCCTGCATGCGGGCGTGACGCTCGCCGGAAATCGCGGCACAAATCACGGCACAATAGACCTCCACATGAACCGTGCGTATTGCGCGCACAGTTCGCCGATTCTCGTCAGCCAAGTAAGGGGAACCCATGAGCCAGCTCAAAGCCGTCGAGTATTGCGCGGCGTCGCCCGAAGTCAGAGCCGTCTACGACGATATCAAGCAGACCCGTCAGGTCGACGACGTCAACAACTTCTGGAAGTACATCGCCCAGCATCCGCCCACGCTCGCGCGCACATGGGACAGTCTGAAGGAGGTGATGGCGCCCGGCGCGCTCGACCCGTTGATCAAGGAACTCCTCTACGTTGCGGTGAGCGTGACGAATAACTGCGGCTACTGCGTGGCGAGCCACACCGCGGCCGCGCGCCGCGCCGGCATGACCGACGAGATGTTCGGCGAATTGCTCGCGGTAGTGGGCATGGCCAACGAGACAAACCGGCTCGCGGTAGGGTATCGCGTGCCGATCGATCCGGCGTTCGAATAGCCGCCGCGGTCAGCGCAAGACGCTGCGCCATCCCGCCAGCAATGCCGGCAGCTCGGCCATGTCCCTGAACACGTGCACGGCGCCCGCGCCGTGCAACGCGGTCGCGCTGCTGTGGCCGAGTTCGAGCGGACAATAGCCGAACACCGTGGCACCCGCGGCAACGCCCGCCGTCGCGCCCGTGACGGTATCTTCGACCACGGCGCAGCGTGCCGGGTCCACGCCGAGACCCGCGGCCGCGGCGAGGTAGACGTCGGGATAGGGCTTGCTGCGGGGCGTTTCGTGGCCGCTGAAGATGCGGCCTTCGAAGCAGTCGAGTATGCCGGCCTTCACGAGTTGCAATTCGACCTTGATCCGGTCGGCGCCGGATGCGACGGCGATGCGTCCACTCAGCGACGCATGCAATTCGCGCACCGCCGAAGGCGCGCCGGGAATCGCGCTCAGTTCGAGATCCAGCGCCGCATTGCGGCGCGCGCGAAACTGCATGAGCCAGTCTGTCGTGATCGCGAAGCCTGTGCGCGCTTCGATCAGCGCCGCTTCGTCCCGGACCGCCTTGCCGACGAAAATGCGCATCGTCTCTTCGACGCTCAACTGCCAGCCGAGCTCGCCGAGCATGTCGGTGAGCACGCGGTTGGTGATGGGTTCGGAGTCGACGAGCACGCCGTCGCAGTCGAAGAGTACGGCGTCGAAGGGAAAATCGGCCATCGGGCAGGGTACGGATAGAGGTCGCGGAACCGGCAAGGATACCTCACCGGCTCGCCCGCCGCAGCGCAAAGACGGTGGTGGCAGCCTTTGCCGCAAGGCTGCGACTTCAGTCCCGATAGCCGTCGCTCAACGTCTTCATGAACGCGATGATGTCCGCGATGTCCTGATCGGTCATGACCGGCTGGTCGCCGAACTTGCGGTCGAACGGTGCATCGGCGACGTCCACGTTCGCGTGATACTGAGGCGGCAGGTCGTTGTACTTCTGCACCTTGCCCGACGCATCGCGCGGATAGATTTTCTCGGGCGACGTATTGCGCAGGTTGTAGAAGTCCATCACCTGCGTCAGGTCGTGATACACGCCGTTGTGGAAAAACATCTTGCGTTCAGCCACATTGCGCAGCGTCGGCGTCAGGAACATGCCGCAGTACTGCGTCTGTTTGGCGAGATCGCTGCGAAACGGTCCGCATACGCCCATATCGAAGAACTTCGGATCCCGGTTGGCGGGAATCGCCGGATTGCGCGGCACGCCGAGCGCTTCGTACTGCGTGTCCGTAAACACCGGCGGCAAGCCGTCCTTGCCCGGCTGGCTCAAATGGCAGCCGGCGCAGTTCGCCTTGTCCTTGTCGTTGAACAGCTGCAAGCCGTGCAGTTCGGCATGGGTCAGGCGGGCCTTGCCTTCGAGCCAGTAGTCGTACTTGCTGGTGAAAGCATGAAACGACGGATCCTCGATCTGATAGCGCCCAACGGCGAACATCGCCTCGGAAATCAACAGGCTCGGATTGCCGGCAATGCCCGGCCCGAAGATCTGCTTGAATTGATCCAGATAGCGGGTGGCGAGCAGCTTGCGAGCAACGTCTTCCGGCGTCGCGTTGGCCATTTCCACCGGATTGGTCAGCGGACCGATTGCCTGGTCCTGCAAAGTATCGGCGCGGCCGTCCCAGAACAGGCCGCCTTGCGGCACCATGGCCGGCGCGGCAGGCGCGGCCAGCGCCGTTTTCTGTGCGCGTTGCACGCCGGCTGCCTGCGTGGCCAGTTGGGTCATATCCACCGGCACGTCGGTGTCGCCCTGGTCCGGGCCGATGCTGAACGGCGCCTGCCGGTACAGATACGTGAGCGACGGCGGAGGACGATACCCGGCCTGATTCATGTGCGCGCCACCCAGCTGCACCGGGAACGCGTTATCCGGCCCATAGGCGTGCTGTGGCGAGTGGCACGACGCACACGACTGCATGCCGGAGGCCGACAGGCTCTGGTCGAAGAAAATCTGCTTGCCGAGCAGCGCCACGGCGCTCAGCGGCGCGTTCTGTGGACGCATCAACTGCACCGGATGCGGATTCGCGCCGGTGATTTCTTCCACGATGGCGCCGACCGCGGGCGGCATGCGCTCCGGGTACACGAGCGCATACGCACAGTAGATGGCAAATGCGAGCGCGATGCCGGCCACGCTCCACGCAAGCAGCCGGAGCCGCGAGCGGCGGGTAAGCACAGGGCTGGGCTCGCCGCCCGCGGGCCTATGCGGTGGCAGGGCGGCGTCTGAAGGATGATTCATGGCGGTGGTAATGACAGGCAATTCGATCGGGTGCGGTAAAAAGCAGAATCGAGCCAGCACGTTTGCACTGGCTCGATGCGCGACTACGACGCGGCGTGCGTCACGCTCTCCACCGGGCGCCGCCGCGCGGCGTGGGGCACGCGTTGGGTGCGTGCCTCATGCGACGGCAGGCGCACGAGAAGAGCGCCCGGCACGTCCGCGCATCAGCTCGCCGGCGCGGCGGCCAGCTTCGTGCCCAGGTTCTGGTCCAGGAACAGCGTCGGATTGTTGCCGGAGCCCGAGAAGTCGAACATGTTCATGATGCTGCCGGCCGTCGCGTCGAACGAACCGCGGCCGAGGCGCTGACCGCCGAGCCAGTTGTCCTCGATGAAACGCACCACGGAGGCCTGGGTGATCGGCGTATCGTCGACGAAGTTGACCTTCGCCCACGGCGACACCACGATGAACGGCGTACGCGTTCCCGGGCCGCAACGGCCGTTCACCGCGCCGCCGTTCACGCCTTGCGGCTGCACCGCACCCGCCGCCGTGCACTGACCCACGCCGCTCAGGTTGTCGCTGCCCGCCACCGTCTTGCCGCCCGCGGATTGCGCCGTGGTCGAATCGAACGATGCGCTCGTCGGCGCCTTGAAGCGGTGGTCGTACCAGCCGTCCGAATCGTCGTAGGCGATGATCACGGCGGTGTTCTTCCAGTCAGGCTGCTGTTGCAGGAAGTTCAGCACCTTCGTGACGAAGGCCTGTTCGTCGATCGGATCCGAGTTGCCCGGATGGCCGTCGCCCACGGCCGGCGCCTTCAGGAAGCTCACCGACGGATAATTGCCCGCCTTCACCGCGGCAAAGAAGTCGTCGGTGTCGTACTGGTGGTGCACCGGCGTTGCCGTGTTGTCGAGCGGATCCGTATAGCCGATCACAGCGGCCGACGACGGACGCGTATGCGCGAGGTTGGCCGTGCTCGCGTAATACTGGAACCACGCGTGATGCTGCACGTAGTCGGCCTTGGTCGCGTTCAGCACTTGCGAGAAGGTCGAGCGCGCGCAGCCGGTCGTGCCGTTGGCGTTGACGGTCTGCAGGTTGAAGCCGCCCATGAAACCGCCCCACGTGAGGCCCTTTGCATTGAGCAGGTCGCCGATGTTCTGGTTGTTCGACGACATCGTGCCGGTCACCGTACTGCCCGCGGCGGTCGTGCAGACGTCGCCGGTCGGGTCGAGGTCGCCGACCATCGTGAAGCCGCCCGCCGCATCGGGAATCGCGTTGGCCGAGTTGCCGCCGCTCACGATGACGCCGTTGTTCTGTCCGGACACCACTTCGAGCGCACCCGGCGTCGACGGACCATAGGTATCCGTGTACGCGTTCTGGTTCATCGCGAAGTTCTGCGCGTAGTTCCACAGGGCCGTGACCGTGTTGCCGTCGAAGTAGCCGAGCACCTGGCCCTTCGTTGCGAACGCGCCCGTGCTGCCCGCAATGGTCGAACCCGCTGCGGTGAACAGCGGGAACGAGTCCATCGCGCCGTTGTTATACGCGAGCTGTTCCGCCGCGTACGCGTGGTTCTGACTCGACGTGTTGGCTTGCGAGCGATCCAGCCGGAACGGCAGCAGATCGGCGGCGGGCAGGCCGAGGCCGGCGATCGTCACGCTGCCGACCGTCCGGCCCGCCGTGTTCGGCGAAGTGGCGAGCGCGTTCGGGTTCGCCGTGATCAGATTGTTGCTGCTGAGGTTGTTGACCGTCGGCGTGCCCGCCGCCGCGGTGAATTGCGGTTCGCCGACCGGATTGCTGGCTTGCGGGTAAGTGGCGAAGTAGTGATCGAACGAAACGTTCTCGCCGAAAATCACCACCACATGCTTGATCGGCGTGGCCGTGGCCACGGCGTCCTGGGCCGATACGGTGGCGGCCGGCGTGGTGGCGGACGCCGGCGAGTTCACACTATTGTTGCCACAGGCTGCGAGCGTGAGCAGCGCAGCGAACGGGATGGGTAAAAGGGTTCTACGGAACATTTGGCAGGCTCCAGTTCGACTTCGCCGTTCAGCGTTTCCATCGGTGCACGTGTGGATCTTCGCTGGGGATATTGTTGGAAATGCTGCTGGTGCTAAGGGTCTTGCCGCGAAAACTGCGCGCATTTGACCATTCGATAATTAAGATTTCGGGGCGCGAACCTTACCGAAAACATCTGCTTTTATTCATTTGCATAACTTCCGCTGTCGTTCCGCTGACGCAGCATGGCGATGCGCGCAGGGCTGCGACGCTGCGTCTCGCGTCCCGGCGCGATTTTTCGCGCATCCTTCTCCCCTTTTTTCATTTTTCAGGTCGCGCGCAGCGACGGGTTTTTCCCGCTGCTGCGTTCAAGAAGAAACGAAGCCGTGTCCGGCTTCGGCTTTCATGGGAGAAATCAGCATGACATCCACCAAACCAGTTCGCCTTCTCAACTCCGTGCTAGCGGCCGCGCTGACGTGCGCCGCCACGCTCACGGCCGCGCCGGCCTTCGCGCAAGCGGTGATCGTCGCGCCGATGGCGCCGCCGCCGCCGCGCGTCGAAGTGGTGCCGGCGCCGCGCGTCGGCTATGTATGGGATGAAGGCCGCTGGCGTTGGGATCATGGCCGGTATGTCTGGGTGGGGGGCCACTGGCAGCCGGTGCGCGCCGGTTATCACTGGGTGCCGGGGCACTGGGTACAGCGCGGGCCCAACTGGCGTTGGATCGAAGGCCATTGGGCATGATCCGCGAGCGTTCCCGCGCACGGCATGGCTCGACGCGCGGCACGCGGCGCTTCCTTCTGAGGAGATCGCTATGAAGACGCTCGTGATAATGCTGCTGGCGGGTACGCTCGCCGGCTGCGTGGTGGTTGCGGCGCGGCCGGCCTACTATCGGCCGGCGGTCGTCGTATATTGACCGTGGCCGCGCAGGCAGGAGATGCCGTCCGCGCGGTACGGGTGCGCCGTTTCGGTGCGCGCACAACGATCCGTATGAGGTGGGTCAGCATGAGACGCATGGCCAGGAGCTGCGCCAGATGAGCAAGGTTCGCCCTGTGGCGGGCGCGAGGCGGCGCCATGAACGCGCGCCGGGGAGCGCCACGCCTTGAGCGAACGCGATCCGGATGCGGAACTGCTCGAACAGGTCGGCCGGCAGGATCCGGCCGCCGTCCGTTCGCTCGTCTCGCGCAAGCTGCCGCGACTGCTCGCGCTCGCCACGCGCATGCTGGGCGACCGCATGGAAGCGGAAGACGTGGCGCAGGAAGTGTTCGTGCGAATCTGGAAACAGGCATCGCGCTGGCGGGAAGGCGAGGCGAAATTCGACACGTGGATTCATCGCGTCGCGCTCAATCTCTGCTACGACCGGCTGCGGGGCCGGCGTGAAGAGCCCCACGGCGAGATGCCCGAGGAGATCGATCCCGCCGCGCTCCCCGAGGCGGGTCTCGAAGCGCGTGCCCAAGACCAGCGGGTTCGCGACGCGCTCGCCGCGTTGCCGCCACGGCAACGCGAAGCGCTCGTGCTCAACTACTACCAGGAGATGTCGAACATCGACGCGGCGGCCCTGATGGGCATCACCGTCGATGCGTTGGAAAGTCTGCTGGCCCGCGCGCGCCGCAATCTGCGCGCTCAACTGGCCGGCAGCGGCCTTAGCAAGGACAAGTCATGACGCCCGAAAGATTCCATCAGATCGTCGAGGCCTATGGCGCGGAGCCGCGCCGCTGGCCGCAAGCGGAGCGCGCGGCGGCGCAGGCGTGGGCGCGGGCGCATCGCGCCGAAGCCGAGCCGCTGCTGGCGCAGGCGGCCGGCATCGACGCATGGCTCGCCGCCGACAAGGTCGAGCCGCCGGCCGCGGCGCTGCTCGAACGCGTGCTGGACGCTGCGCCGGTGCGGCAGGCGGCGCCGCGGCGGCGCTGGTGGTGGTCGGGCGCGGCGGTCGCGGGCGTCGGACTGCTGGGCGGCGTGGCAGGCGCGTTTGCCGTCTCGTTCTTCGTTCTCACGGGAGCGGCGCAGCAGGTGCCGCCAATGCATGAGTCGTCTTATCTAACCTCGAGCTACGGTGGTTCGTCCACCGATTGGAGCGACGAATGAACGGCCGGTCGTGGAAAATCGTGCTCGTGGCCTCGCTGGTGCTGAACGTGTTTCTGGTGGGCGCGATCGTCGGCGGTGCTTATCAATGGTTCGCCGCGCGCGGCGCGGCGGCGCCGGTGCTGGCGCAACAGCACGCGCTGCGCTTCGCTGCGCAGACGCTGCCCGCCGAGCGTCAGAAGGCTTTCGCCGACAGCCTGAAGAACGGCCGCCGCGAGGGCCGGCAATACGCCCGCGAAGGGCGCGAAGGGCGCCGCGAAGTGTTGCGCCTGCTGGCGGCGCCGCAGTTCGATCGTGCGGCGCTGGACGCCGCGCTCGCCCGCACGCGCGACGCAGACAGCCATTTGCGCGCGCAAGTGGAAGGCAGTGTGGCGGATTTCGCGGCGACCTTGTCGCCCGAGGAGCGGGTTCGGTTCGCCGACAGCCTCAAGCTGCGTGGGCAGTGGCGCGAACCCCAGCCGGCAGCGAAGGCGGGTAAGCCGGAAAATCCGGCATCGAGCGAATCTTCGGGCGATTAGGAAGAAAAAAACCGGAGCGGGCGCGACGGATTGGCCTGCGGCAGCCGTTTAACGACTATCCAAAGCCGAAGAGGGTGGTATGGCCAACTCACCGAACCTGAACGCCGCGGCGATCGCACTGAACCGCTTCGGCCTGGGCGCGCGTGCCGACGATATGCCGCCCGCCGAGCCGAAAGGCTGGCTGCTCGCCCAATTTGAACGATACGAGGCGCGGCCGGCCGCGTGGGCGGGCCAGCCCGGCTCGGTGGCGCTGTCGACCCAACTGCTGCAACAGCGTGCGCAGTTCACCCAGCAGGCTCGCCAGAACGCGGGCGAGGGCGCGGCCATAGAATCCGCGAACGCGGGTAATGCGGGTAATGCGGGTAATGCGACACAGCCCGATACGCAAACCAACGCACCGACGAACGCTCAATCCGACCCACAAGGCCCGGCGCAAGCCAGCGCTCGAATTGCCAGGCAAGCCGAACGAAAAGCCCTGCGCGGCGAAATACTCGACCTGTACCGCTCATCCGTGAATGCACGGGTGACGAGTGCGTTGACCACGCAAACGCCGTTCGTCGAACGGCTGGTGCATTTCTGGGCCAACCATTTCGCGATATCCACCGAGAAGCCGGGCGTAGCGGCGTTGGCGGGCGCGTTCGAGGCCGAAGCGATTCGCCCGCACGTGCTGGGCCGCTTCGAAGACATGCTGACCGCCGTGGAACGTCATCCTGCGATGCAACTGTTTCTCGACCAGACGCGTTCGGTGGGACCGGACAGCATGGCGGCCATACGTGCCGCCCAGCGCGATCCGGATCGCAAGCGCGGCCTGAACGAAAACCTGGCGCGCGAGATCATGGAGCTGCACACGCTCGGCGCGCGCAGCGGCTACACCCAGGAGGACGTCACCGAGTTTGCCCGCGCGCTGACCGGCTGGAGTGTCGCCGGCAATCCGGCCAACGCGGCGAGCTCCGGCAATGCGGGCCGGCTGGCCCGGCAGCAGAACGCGGCGCCGGGCACGTTCGTGTTTCGCGCCGCGCTGCATGAGCCCGGTTCGCGGACCATCATGGGCCGGCGCTACGACCAGCCCGGTGAAGAACAGGCGCTCGCGATCCTGCATGACCTCGCGAGCGCACCGGCGACTGCGCAGCATATCGGCGGCAAGCTGGCCCGTCATTTCGTCGCCGATACGCTGCCGCCCGGCGTGAGCGAGCGGCTCGCCAGCGCGTTCGAGCGCAGCGGCGGCGATCTGCCGTCCGTGTACCGGGCGCTGATCGATCTGCCGCAAGCGTGGTCGCCCGCCGCCGTGAAGTTCAAGACGCCGTGGGAGTGGACCATTTCATCGATGCGCGGACTCGGCTGGCGCGAGCTCGGCAACCAGCAGGCGGCGCCCCTTCTCACTCAGCTCGGCCAGCCAGTGTGGCGGCCGGGCTCGCCGGCCGGTTACGACGACATCGCCGCGAGCTGGGCCGCGCCCGACGCGCTGGTGCGCCGGGTCGAAGTGGCCCAGCGTTTCGCCGCGCGCGTCGGCGACCGGCTCGACGCGCGCGCGCTCGGCCAGAGCTTGCTCGCCGGTTCGCTCAGCGCGCCGACGGCCGTCGCGGTATCGCGCGCCGAGAGTGCGTCCACGGCGATCGCGCTATTGCTGGTCTCGCCGGATTTTCAACGGAGATGAATCTCATGTTCTCACGCCGCCAGTTTCTGAGCGTCGCCGCCGCGGGTGCGGGTGCGATGCTCGTGTCGCCGCGGATCGCTCTCGCGAGCGTCGCCACCGATCGTCGTTTCGTGTTCGTGATCCAGCGCGGGGCGGCCGACGGCCTGAACCTCGTCGTGCCATACGCCGAGCCCGCTTATGCCACGCTGCGCGGCGCGCTTGCCATCGACACCTCGAACGCGCCGCGGCTGGACGGCACGTTCGCGTTGCACCCGGCGATGGCGCGGACCGCCGCGATGTATGCGGACCATCAGGCGCTGTTCGTGCACGCGGTGGCGTCGCCGTATCGCGACCGCTCGCACTTCGACGGACAGAACGTGCTCGAGACCGGCGGCGCATCGCCGTATCAGATCAAAGACGGCTGGCTGAACCGGCTCGTCGCGCAGTTGCCCGCCACGCGGGAGAACGCGATCGCATTCGCGCCGACCGTGCCGATGGCGTTGCGCGGCCCGGCGGCGGTGACGTCGTATGCGCCCTCGGCGCTGCCGCAAGCCCCCGACGATCTGCTCGCGCGGGTCTCGCAACTCTACGACGAGGACGCGCAGTTGCGCCCGTTGTGGGAGTCGGCGATGAACGCGCGCGGCCTCGCTGGCGACGCCGGCGCGCGTCAGGATCCGGCGAGCCTCGGCAAGCTCGCGGCGGGTTTCCTGTCGCGTGAGAACGGTCCGCGCATCGCGATGATCGAAACCGGCGGCTGGGACACGCATAGCGCGCAGAACGCGCGTCTCGCCAATCAGCTGAAGGCGCTCGACACGATGCTCGCCGCGTTGCGCGACGGCATGGGTCCGTTGTGGGGCAAGACCACCGTGCTGGTGGCGACGGAGTTCGGCAGAACCGCCGCCGCCAACGGCACGGGCGGCACCGATCATGGCACGGGCTCGGTGGCGATGGTATTGGGCGGCTCGGTGCAAGGTGGGCGTGTGATCGCCGACTGGCCGGGGCTCGCGCCTCACGACCTTTACGAGGCACGCGACCTCAAGCCGACCACCTCGCTCGACGCGCTGATTGCCGGCGCCGCGAGCGAAAGCCTCGGGCTCGATCCGCAGCGTACGGCGTCCGCATTGTTCGGCCCAACGCCGAAGGGGCGGCCGCTGACCGGCATCGTGCGCGCGTAGCGGCGGTGAACGGACATCGGATAGATGCCCCGCGTGGATCCATTGCAGCAGGATCGCATGAGGCGAGCACGACGGCGGCCGTGTGTTTCAAATACCGGGACGACAGGCGGCGCGTCATGCTGTTATCGAGCGGCGTCGCCTGTCGTCACCTCGCAAGTCGCCGGGTGAAAACCGTGACGTTTAACCTCCGCCGCCTTGCGTGCCGATCGTCAGCTTGTTATTCACCGACTTCACGCCCGCCACATTTTTCGCCACTTCCTCCGCCTGCGGAATCTGTGCGCCGTCGGGCACGGATCCAGTAAGCGTCACGACTCCGCCGCGAGCCCGGACAAACACGTTCGACACGTCAAAACCCTGCGCCTTCGACAGAGCCTTGCGCACTTGCAGACCCAGCGAGCGGTCCGCCTTCTTTACCGTCTTGGCACTGGGCGCCGCCATGTCGCCGGACGCCATCGCGTCACTCGCCTGGGCATAGGCGCCGGATGCGGTTGCCACACACAATGCGATGCCGAGCGCCTTCAAAAGATTGACTGTTTTCACGTTTTCTCCATCCTCGAAAAATTAATGTCGCTTCGTTGCATGCAAAAAACCACGCGCTTGCGAGCACTTTCCGCTCACGAGGAGCACCCTGTCTTGTAGAAGAGTCATGCTGCCACGCTCCCGGCGCGCTTAAACAATACTCCAGCGCACGCGCTCATGCTGAAAAAACTGGCGCGCAACGCCGCGCGAGCCGGGGGGCGGACAATCGCTGCGGCCGCCGCCTTCGCTCGCGTGGATCGGGCATGGTGCGTGGTTCGGACTGCAGATTCGCGCGTGACGCGGTGCCTGGAACCACCGCGGCGCCATGCTGAGCGTGGTGTCGTCCAGAGCGCGCAGCATCTGGAGCAGCGGGGCGACGCGCGGCAGTTCCTAGCGGAAAAACCACTGGCACGCCTGCAGTTTGCCGCGATAGAAGTCCGCATCCGCCTCGCGATTCGAAGCGGGCAGCGCGGCGCTGGCGACGATCGCCTGCCGCAACGACGTCCACGCGATCACGATATGGCCGAATGCTTCGAGAAACGCATTCGCATTGGCGAGCGCACGTTCGCCGTCATGGGCCAGCGCGGGCAGCAGCGCCTCGGCGGTGGCAGCCAGGTCAGCCCATGCTTCGCCGAGTGCGGCGGCATGCGCATGCAAGGGCGTATGCTCGCGCGCCGCATCGATCGTGCGCTGGATTTCACGCGCCAGTTGGCCGAGCGCGGCACCCTGTTTCATCGTTGCCTTGCGGCCAAGCAGATCGATGGCCTGAATGCCATGCGTGCCTTCGTGAATCATATTCAGGCGATTGTCGCGATAGAACTGCTCGACCGGATACTCACGCGTATAGCCGTAACCGCCGTGAATCTGGATCGCCAGACTGTTGGCTTCGAGACACCATTGGGACGGCCAGGATTTCACCGCCGGCGTGAGCAGGTCGAGCAGCAGGCCCGCTTCAGCGCGCGCCGTGTCGCTCTCGCCGGTGTTCTGTTCGTCGACCAGACGCGCCGCGTACAGGCATAACGCGTAAGCACCTTCCACGTAGGCTTTCTGTGCGAGCAGCATGTGGCGCACGTCGGCGTGTTCGATCAGCGGCACTTGCCGATCGAGCGGATTCTTGTTGTCGGGGCGACGTCCCTGCGGACGCTCACGCGCGTAATCGAGCGAGGCCAGATAGCCGCGGTAGCCGAGCATCACCGCGCCGAGACCGACGCCGATGCGCGCCTCGTTCATCATGTGGAACATCGCGGCGAGACCCTGATGCGCTTCGCCCACCAGTTCGCCGATGCACTCGCCCCGTTCGCCGAACGACAGCATGGTCGACGTCGTGCCGCGCCAGCCCATCTTGTGAATCAGTCCGGCGAGCGCCACGTCGTTGCGCGCGCCGAGGCTGCCGTCGTCGTTGACGCGCAATTTCGGCACGGTGAACAGGGAAATGCCCTTGACGCCCGGCGGCCCGCCAGGAATGCGCGCCAGCACCAGATGCACGATGTTCTCGCTCAACTCGTGATCGCCGCCCGAGATGAAAATCTTGTTGCCGCGGATCGAATAGGTGCCGTCCGCATTGGGCGTGGCGCTCGTGACGAGATCGGACAGGCTCGAACCCGCCTGCGGTTCCGTCAGCGCCATGGTGCCGAACGCGCGGCCTTCGAGGAGCGCCTGCAGATATTTGCGCTTTTGCGCCGCGCTGCCGAACCGTTCGATCACGTTCGCGTTCGCGCTGGTCAGCATGGCGTACGACGCGGTGGCAATGTTCGCACTCTTGAAGAGTGACAGGCACGCAAACGAAATCACCGAAGGCAGTTGCATGCCGCCCCATTCGTAGTCTTTCCCGGCAGCGAGAAAGCCGGTGGCGCGCAATGCGTCGAGCGCCTCTTTGACTTCGGCGGGCAAGGTGATGCGTTGGCCGTCGAACCGCGGTTCGTGTTCGTCGGAAAGGCGGTTGTGCGTCGCGAACTTTTCCACGGCGACCGCATGCGCGGTGTCGAGTGCGGCGTTGAAGGTCTCACGGCCGTGATCGGCGTGACGCGCGCGGCGCGTAAGCGTCTGTGCTTCGAGCACTTCGAACAACTGGAACTCGAGATCACGCGGATTGATGATCGACGCATCTTGCATGGAAGAAGACCCGTAGAAAAAGTAAGCCGCTATGCGCAACAGCGACGTGACGCATAGGGGAAAACACGACGGAACGCCTCAGCACGGCATGCTTGAAAAGCACGCTATCCGGGTAATTCCCAATGCCTTGCCGCGCGGCTATGCGAGCCAGCTTATAACGAAAACGAATGAGCGTGCTTTTATTTACAGGCTGAATTCCGGCACGTATGATGGGCGAACAGGACGGCCTACCAATCTGCACAGCAGAACAATCTGGAGGAGCGACGCAATGTCTGTGAAGGACCTGTTTCGACTGGACGGCAAGGTTGCACTCGTCACCGGCGGCTCGCGCGGACTCGGTTTGCAAATGGCCGAGGCACTCGGCGAAATGGGCTGCCGTGTCGCCATCACCGCGCGCAAGGCCGACGAACTTGCCGAAGCGAAAACGCATCTGGAACAACGCGGCATTCAAGTGCAGACGGTGGTCAACGACCTGCAACGCTTCGAAGGCATTCCCGGCCTCGTGGATGAAGTGCTGAACGTGCACGAGCGCATCGACATTCTCGTCAACAACGCCGGCGCGACATGGGGCGCTCCCGCCGAAGACTATCCCGACGAAGCGTGGCACAAGGTGATGAATCTGAACGTGAACGCACCGTTCTTTCTCGCCCGCGAAGTCGGCAAGCGCAGCATGATCCCGCGGCGCGCGGGCAAGATCGTCAATATCGCTTCGGTGGCTGGGCTGAAAGGATCGCCGCCCGGCATGAACACCATTGCGTACAACACGTCGAAGGCCGCCGCGATCAACTTCACGCGTGCGCTGGCCGCGGAGTGGGGCAAGTACAACATCAACGTCAACGCGATTTGCCCGGGTTTTTTCCCTTCGAAGATGTCGGCGGGGCTGCTCGGCAAACTCGAAGACACGATCGTCTCGCGCACGCCCTTGCAGCGGCTGGGCGGCGACGAAGATCTCAAAGGCCCGATCGTGTTTCTTGCGAGTGAAGCGTCGCGCCACATCACCGGTCAGGATTTCGCGGTGGACGGCGGCGCGATCATCGTCTGAGCGAAGCGTGGGTCACGCGTGACGATGTGAACGAAAGCGCGCGGCCGCAGAGAACCGCGCGCGGACACTACAAGATCAGGAGACGCTGATGAACGAACGCCATCACGCCCATTGGCCGCCGCAAGTGCCATTGCATTTGACGCTGCCTGAAACGAGTCTTTTCTATAACGCCGAGGTGTCGGCAGCGCGCTTTCCCGCCAAGCCGTTCATCATCTTCTACGATACGGCGGTGACGTTCTCGCAGTTCAAGGACGAAGCCGAGCGGATCGCGGGCTTTCTGCAGCAGGAGTGTCAGGTCAAGGCGGGCGACCGTGTGCTGCTCTATATGCAGAACAGTCCGCAATGGATCATCGCGTATTACGGCATCCTGCGGGCGAACGCGGTGGTGGTGCCGGTCAATCCGATGAACATGAGCGCCGAGCTGGCGCATTACGTCGAAGACAGCGGCGCGACCACCATCATCGCGCCGCAATGCCTGTTCGCGAACGTCGAGCCGCTGATCGGCAGCGGGCCCGGCAAGGGCATCGAGCACGCGATCGTGGCGACCTATAGCGATTATCTGCAGCGGCCGTCGCCGATTCCCGTGCCGGAGTTCGTCGCGGCGCCGCGCAAGACATTCAGCCTGGCCGGCGTCACGTCGTGGCACGACATGATCGAGCGGCGCATCGCGCCGGGGCCGCTCACCGCCGGTCCCGACGATCTTTGTGTGATGCCTTATACGTCCGGCACCACCGGCAAACCGAAGGGCTGCATGCATACGCACCGCAGCGTGATGAGCACGCTGCTTGGCGGCTGCGTCTGGTTCTCGGCGCCGCCAGACGGCGTCTATCTATCGGTATTGCCGCTCTTTCACGTGACCGGCATGCAAGGCGGCATGAACAGCGCGGTCTTCTCCGGCGCAACGATCGTCCTGTTGCCGCGCTGGGATCGCGAAGCGGCAGCGCTATGCATGCAGAAATATCGCGTCACCGCGTGGCAATCCATCTCGACGATGATGGTCGATTTCCTGTCGAACCCGAAACTCGGCGAATACGATCTGTCGAGCCTCACCGGCACGCGCGGCGGCGGCGCGGCAATGCCGGATGCGATCGCCCGAAAGCTCAAGGCGCTGACCGGGCTCGATTACGTCGAAGGCTACGGTATGACGGAAACGATTGCCGGCACGCATATCAATCCGCCGCACCGTCCGAAGCCGCAGTGTCTGGGCATTCCCGTGTTCGACGTGGACTCGCGCGTGATCGATCCGGTCTCGCTGCAGGAATTGCCGCAAGGCGAGACCGGCGAGATCGTCGTGAACGCGCCGCAAGTCATGCTGGGCTATTGGGGCAATCCGAAAGCGACGGCGGAGGCATTCATCGAACTCGACGGCAAGCGGTTTCTGCGAACCGGCGATCTCGGCCATATCGACGAAGACGGGTATTTCTTCATGACCGATCGCCTGAAACGGATGATCAACGCATCCGGCTACAAGGTGTGGCCGGCCGAAGTCGAGGCGCTGATGTACCGGCATCCGGCAATTCACGAGGTGTGCGTGATCGGCGTGAAGGACGAAAAGCGCGGCGAGACCGTCAAGGCGCTGGTGGTAGCCGATGCGGCTCACGCCGGCACGATTACTGCGAAGGAGATCATCGACTGGGCGCATGAGCAGATGGCGTCGTATAAGGCGCCGCGCATCGTCGAGTTCCTCGAGTCGCTGCCGAAATCGGGCAGCGGCAAGATCTTGTGGCGGAAATTGCAGGAAGAAGACGCGGCGCGCACGGCCGGCTCGTGAGGTTCGTCTGACTGACATAGCGGCGGCTCGGGGCGCTGAAAATACGCTTCTGACGGTTTGCCTGTAAGCTTTGACCGCGAGTACGCCATGACTGCCGTGCGCGGCTCGCGGTAGTGAACAAAGGCCTGCTGACAGGCTTGAATGCTATTGCCAACTTTCGAGAGGGGATTTTGAAAATGAAGAGCTTTGCCGTTAAACAGATCATGCTCGGACTGGCCGTTACCGCCCTGATGGCCGGCAGCATTCCGCTCGCCGCGGCGCAAGATGCCAGCGGCGCTGCGGCTACGGCGGCACCCGCCGCGGCGAGCAGTGCAAAACCGACCAAGGCCGAGCGCAAGGCGGCGCGCAAGCAAGCGCGTGCCAAGAAGAATGCCGAGTTAAAGAAGCTCGAAGATGCAGGCTACCAGCCGGGTCAGAACGATCCGAACTATCCGGACAAGCTGCAGAAGGCGGAGAAGAAGGCTGGCATCGGAGCGGGCGCGAGCCAGTAATCGTGACGCACGCCGCGCGGCGTGACTGCACTTCGCGCGGCTGCCGATAAGATCAACGGATCAGCGGATCAACGTCCCACGTGCGCCCCGCGGCCGCGAACGATTCGCCTTGGGTCGGCTTGACCCATTCAACGCGCGCCAGGCGTCTCGATCAGCATGTCCACGCACGCCTTGACGCGCGCCGTCATCTGTAACTGCTGCGGGTACACTGCGTAGATATCCGCACCCGGCGTGCGGTTGTCGGCCCGTTTGCGATCGGCTGGCTGAAGAGCGTGACGGGCGGATACGCCCCGGGCTCTATGTGGTGGCGGCGAGTCTCGCGGTGTCCGCTTTGCTGGCGCTGGCCGTCGGCCGGCGAGGACACCGGACCGCGCCCGCCGCGCATTGATCCGGCCGGCGCGAGTGTCGACGCGAAGCATTGAAGTTCTCGCTCGAGCGACGTTTTAGGGCGTTGATGCTTTCCGTACCTGAATCGATTACGCTTTTGCGAGCGACTTAAAAATTCAGGTACACCGCCATGGCATCCCGACAGGAAATAAAACGTTATAAAGCCAATCTCTCCGATGAACTGCACAGCGCCGCGCTGTACGAAACGCTCGCCGAGGCCGAGAAAGACGACACGCGCAAAGAGGTGTACAGCGACCTCGCCAAGTCCGAGCGCGCTCATGCGCAGGTCTGGGCCGACAGGCTCAAGGCCAGCGGGCTCGAACCGAAGGGCGCCGGCCCCGCCATAAAAACCCGCCTGATGAAGGCTCTGGTGCGCCTGTTCGGCGCGGGCTTCGTGCTGCCCACGCTCGCTGCCGCGGAATATGCCGACCGCAACAAATACGAGGGGCAGCCGGACGCGGGCCGGATGTCCGCCGACGAACAACATCATGCCGCGGTCGTCCGCACGCTGGCGCAAGGCGGCGGCGATGCGAACCTGTCGCCGGGCGCGCGGATCGCGGCCGCGGAGAAGTGGCACAAAGGCGCGGGCTCAGGCAACGATTTGCGCGCCGCCGTGCTCGGGGCGAACGACGGTCTCGTCTCGAACTTCTGTCTGATCATGGGCGTGGCCGGCGCGGGAACCGGCAACAAGGCGATTCTGTTGACGGGCCTCGCGGGGCTCATTGCCGGCGCCTGTTCGATGGCGCTGGGTGAATGGCTCTCGGTGACCAATGCCCGCGAACTGGCCAGCACGCAGATCGCGAAAGAGGCGCAAGAAATCGAGGAAACGCCCGAAGCCGAAGAACACGAACTTGCGCTGATCTACCGCGCCAAAGGGCTCGACGCGAACGAGGCGAAACGGGTCGCCTCCCAAATGATGCGTGACAAGAGCAAAGCGCTCGATACCCTGACACGCGAGGAGCTCGGGCTCGATCCCGCGGAGTTGGGCGGCAATCCGTGGTCGGCCGCGGGCGTGTCGTTCTGCCTCTTCTCGGTGGGCGCGATTTTTCCGGTGCTGCCGTTTCTGTGGGCTCGCGACTTCAGCGCGATCGTGCAATGCGTGGTGCTCAGCATGCTGGCGCTCGCGTCGATCGGCGTGTTTACCTCGCTTTTCAACGGACGCAGTGCGGGATTTTCGGCGTTGCGGCAGATTGTGATCGGGCTGATCGCGGCGGCGTTTACGTTTGGAGTTGGGCGATTGCTGGGGGTGTCGGTTTCGTGAACGCCGAACGTTGTCCGGGTAAGCGTTTACACTGACTCCCGGAAGACGCCTCGTCTGCTGCACCACCGCATCTCACGCGGCAACCCCGCCGAAACGCATTTTTTTTGCCGCCCACCGCGTCGACTTGCTCTGGCGCGACATGCGTCGGCGCCCCCCCGAACACCCTCCAAACCCTTGCCCAGTAACGCTTCGGCCGCCGCCGCGCGGCGTGCGCCAGATAGGGGTGTCGCATTTCCACATGTGCTTGTCGCAAATAGTCGGCTAGGCGTACTTTTTTCTGGCAACTATGTATGCACAGCGCGGACGGACGTCCGCCACTGCAGCAACTATCTTGCATGGGACTGGAGTCGGCGTTAAAGCGCTGGCTCAGGTCGACATAGGAGAGCATTCAATGAATTCCCCCAAGGTCGTGGTCGAAGGGCTGTGCAAGGTGTTCGGCACCAACCCGAAACAGGCGATCGGCATGCTGGCAGGCGGCGCAACGAAAGAGGAAGTGTTCGCGCGCACCGGTCAGATTGTCGGCGTCCACAACGTATCGTTCGAAGTCAAGGAAGGTGAGATCTTCGTGCTGATGGGCCTGTCCGGCTCGGGCAAGTCGACGCTGATCCGTCTGATCAACCGGCTGGTCGAGCCGAGCGCCGGCAAGGTGCTGATCGACGGGCGCGATGTGGCCAGCGTGCCGCGCTCGGAATTGACGGCGCTGCGCCGCAAGGACATGAGCATGGTGTTCCAGTCCTTCGCACTGATGCCGCAGCGCACCGTCCTGTCCAACGCGGCGTTCGGCCTCGAAGTGGCGGGCGTGGGCCGCAAGGAGCGCGAAAAGCGTGCGATGGCCGTGCTCGAACAGGTCGGCCTCGCGCCGTTCGCGGAAAAGCTGCCCGCGCAACTCTCCGGCGGTATGCAGCAGCGCGTGGGTCTCGCGCGGGCACTGGCGGTCAACCCGTCGCTGATGATCATGGACGAGGCGTTCTCCGCACTCGATCCGCTCAAGCGCAAGGAAATGCAGAACGTTCTGCTCGATCTGCAACGCGAGCAGCAGCGCACCATCCTGTTCGTGTCGCACGACCTGGAAGAGGCGATGCGTATCGGCACCCGCATCGCGATCATGGAAGGCGGCCGGGTCGTGCAGGTCGGCACGCCGCAGCAGATCATCACCAATCCGGCCGACGATTACGTCCGTGCGTTCTTCGAAGGCATCGACACGAGCCGCTATCTGACCGCCGGCGATCTGATGCAGACCGACGCCGTGCCGCTCATGCAGCACTCGCCGCAGATCGATGCGTCGAGCGTGGCGGCCACGCTTAACGGCAGCGCCGACTACGCGTTCGTGCTCGACAGCGAACGCAAGATTCGCGGCTTCGTGTGCCGCGACGCGATGGGCAGCGCTTCGCCGCAACTCAATCAAATCGAATGCATCCGCCGCACCACGCCGCTCGACGATGTGGTCGAACTGGTGGTGGCGAGCCGCGCGCCGCTGCCGGTTGTCGAAGCCGACGGTTCCTACTGTGGTTCGGTCAACAAGACGAACGTGCTGAACGTTCTCACACGCCATCGGAGTTCCCATGTCTGAAGTCATTCCACTTGGCGCCTGGGTCGATCACGGCGTTCATTACCTGCTTGACCACGACGCAAAAACGTTTGATTCCATCGGCAAGGTCATCGAGAGCTTTGCAGCGGTGATCGAACACGGTCTGCAAGCCGTGCCGATGTGGGCGATGATGGCCTTTTTTGTCGGCATCGGTCTGTGGCGGGTGGGCTGGCGCTTCGCGCTGTTCACGCTGCTCGCCATGCTGCTGATCTACGGCACCGGGTTCTGGGATCAGATGGTGATCACGCTCGGCCTGACGTTATCGTCCACGTTGATCAGCTTGCTGCTCGGCGTGCCGCTCGGCATCTGGACCGCGAAGAGCCGTACCGTCGAGATGATGGTGCGCCCCGTGCTCGATCTGATGCAGACCATGCCGGCATTCGTGTACCTGATTCCGGCCGCGATGCTGTTCGGTCTGGGCCGCGTGCCGGGGATTCTCTCTACCGTCATTTTCGCCATGCCGCCGGCGGTGCGTCTCACGTCGCTCGGCATCAAGCATGTGAACCGGGAAATCGTCGAAGCAGGGCAGGCGTTCGGCTGCACGCCGTGGCAATTGCTCTACAAGGTGCAGTTTCCCAACGCGCTGCCTTCGATCATGACCGGCGTGAACCAGACCATCATGATGGCGCTCTCCATGGTGATCATCGCGTCGATGGTGGGGGCGGGCGGTCTGGGCAACGACGTGCTGGCGAGTATTCAGCGGCTCGATATCGGGCTCGGCTTCGAAAGCGGATTGTCGGTGGTGATGCTGGCGATCATCCTCGACCGCATCACCGAGAGCTTCGGCCGGTCGCCGGGCATGGCGCGCGCGCCGCTACTGTCGGGCTTGCGCAGCCTCATGAAAGTGCGCCGCGAGCCGGCGGCACAACACGGCTGAGCCGCCAATGAAGCGCGACGCGATCACGCCGGTCGAGCCCCAAGCCGATTCGCCGCTGTCCGGGCTCGCGCACGTCGGCTTTCTGACGCTGCCGAACTTTTCGATGATCGCGTTCACCAGCGCGGTCGAGGTGCTGCGCATGGCCAACTACGTGGGCCGCGCGCAGCACTACCGGTGGTCGGTGATCACGCCCGACGGCGAGCCGGCGCGAGCGAGCAACGGCATCACGGTGAAGCCCACCACCACGCTCGCCGAAGCCGGCATGCCGGACGTGCTGATCGTCTGCGCCGGCTGGCATGTGCGCGAATACGTGGACGACACGGTGATTGCGTTGCTGCGCGACGTAGCCGCAAAAGGCATTCCGCTCGGCGGCATCTGCACGGGACCGTACGCGCTGCTGGCCGCCGGACTGCTCGACGGTTATCGCTGCACCGTGCACTGGGAAGACATGTCGCCGCTGCACAAGACTTACCCGGATGTGCGTTTCGCCGACGAACTGTTCGTGATCGACCGCGATCGCCTGACCTGCACGGGTGGCACCGCGCCGCTCGATCTGATGCTTAACCTGGTCGGCATGCGGCTCGGGCATGCGGTCGCAGCGCAGGTGTCCGAACAGTTCATCGTCGAGCGGATTCGCGGCTCGACGGACTACCAGCACATTCCCGTCGATGCGCGGGTCGGTTTCTCGCGCGCGGAACTGATCGAGGTGGTGCGCCTCATGGAAGCGAATATCGAGGAGCCGTTGTCGCTCGACGAACTCGCGCGGCTCGTGCGTCTGTCGCAGCGGCATTTGCAACGCATGTTCAAGATGTTCCTGAGCGTGTCGCCGACGCACTACTATCTGACGCTGCGTTTGCGGCGCGCACGTGAACTGCTGCGCAATACGGATGCGTCGATTGCGCGCGTGACGACGGTGTGCGGCTTTCATTCGCCGTGTCATTTCAGCAAGGCCTATCGCGCGCAGTTCGGTCATGCGCCGAGCGTCGAGCGGCGCTTGTCCGCACAGTGAGTTGCGTCACGCTTGCATGATGCGCCGCCCGAAACGGTCGGCGTACAGGAATCCGCTTCGTCAACAACCAGTCAAGCATCTATCACCCTGAGGGAACGCCATGAAACGTTTGTGGGCTGCGTCGTTGTGCGCGCTGTCTGTGTCATCTGTCTTTGCTGCGGAACCCGCCACTTGCCGCGACGTCCGGTTTGCCGACGTCGGCTGGACCGATATCGCGGCGACCACCGGGCTTGCGTCGACCGTGCTCGAGGGGCTCGGCTACAAGCCGACCAAGACGATCGCCTCGGTGCCGATCACCTTCGCCGGCGTGAAGAGCAAGCAGATCGACGTTTTTCTCGGTTACTGGTCGCCGACCATGGACCCGATGATCGATCCGTTCAAGAAGTCCGGCCAGCTCAGCGTTTTGCCCACGCCGAATCTGACCGGCGCGAAATACACGCTGGCGGTGCCGGATTATGCGTATCAGTCCGGCATCAAGACGTTCGCCGACATCGCGAAGAACTACGACAAGCTCGACGGCAAGATCTATGGGATCGAGCCGGGCAACGACGGCAATGCGTTGATCAAGAAGATGATCGACAGCAATCAGTACGGGCTCGGCAAATTCAAGCTGGTGGAGTCGAGCGAGGCGGGTATGCTGGTCGAGGTGAACCGTGCGATTCGCGCGAAGAAGCCGATTGTGTTTCTCGGCTGGGAGCCGCATCCGATGAACGTGCAGATGAAGATAGATTATCTGTCCGGCGGTGACGACGTGTTCGGGCCAAATTATGGCGAAGCGAAAGTGCTGACGGTCACGCCGAGCGATTATTCGACGCGCTGCCCGAATGTGGCGAAGCTGGTGTCGAATCTGCAGTTCACGACCGATATCGAGAACCACGTCATGCTGCCGATCATGAACAAGACCGACCCGAACAAGGCCGCGCGCGAATGGCTGAAGGCGAATCCGGCGGTGCTGGACAAGTGGCTGGCCGGGGTGAAGACGTATGACGGGAAGGATGGGTTGCCGGCCGTGAAGGCTTATGTAGCAGGGAAGTGAGGTTGGGTTTGAGAATGGGGCGGCGGATCGGGCAGTCTTTTTGCGATGCCCTATACGTCGCTTTGTTCTTTTGTTTTCTGTTCGCTTAGCCCTCGGGCGGTGGTCTCGTGTGTTGCTGCCGGATCTGTTGTTTCTGCATCCCGATTGGATGTCGTTTGACAGCTGAGATTCAGGGTCCCTACAAGGCATGTCGGTGTTTATCGACTCGCATTAGATTCCGTGTGTGGATACCTCAGTTTTAGGAGTTGTCGGATTTTTTGATTGTTGCAGTCCTTATAGGGTGCTTGGGCTAAATCCAAGTACAACCGATAAGGACGACGATGATAAGAAACAGAATTAAAGAGAGTCCGGGCGGAATGGTGGCCCGCCTGTTGGCCGCATTCATGCTGCTCATGTTGGCGTTCGGTGCGAACGCGGCTGATTGCAATGCGGGGTGGGCAGCCACCGGTGCAAAGCCGGGTTTGCCCACCTGCCCGCAGGACGCGTACGCCGGCGTACCAGGCGGCATGCAGTACTACAACTGCGTGAGTTTGCCGCTTATCGACGCGTGGTGTGCGACACCTGCGGATAATCAACCGGAGGCCAGTTATCCGGTCTCTGACCCGGTGTTCCCCGGCAGCGGAGCGGTTACGCTGACTGAAGCCGACTTTGTCAGCGGCGACGATATTCCGATGCTTTTCACGCGGACATATCGTTCAAAGTCGCTGACAGCATTGGCGACGGCAATGGGGCCGGTCTGGTTCCATAGCTGGCAGCGAAGCCTGGGACTGGCAAATGCCAACAACGGCGGCACGTCAACCGTGCTGGCCTATCGGGAAAACGGTGAGCCCACTACTTTCATCTGGTCGGCCGGCACCTGGCGAACAAAGGCCTTTACCGGTCTGACGCTCGCGCAAAACGGCTCTGGCTGGACTCTCACCGACCTGAATACGGACACCGTAGAGTCGTACTCCGGGCAGGGTGTGTTGCTGACTGAGCGCACAAAGACAGGCTTTGTTCGTACGCTGAGCTATGACGGCTCCGGTCTCCTGACCGCTGTTACACAGCACGCCGAAGGCACGGATGCCACCAGGGACATCACGCTTCGACTCGACTATGACGATAAGCGTCGGCTGTTGCGTCTCAATGATCCGCTAGGTGGTCTAACCCAGTACGGATACGACGCGAATGGCAATCTTGTTTCGGTCACCTGGCCGGACGGTTATGTACGTCGCTACGTCTACGACGACACGCGCTTCAAGAACGGATTGACCGGAGAGGTCGACGAGTCGGGCAATCGTATTGCGACGTGGAACTACGATGCTCAAGGTCGCGCAGCGGCGGTCAGTCACCCCAATGCAGTACAGAACGTGCAGTTGGCCTATAACGCCGGCTCAACGGTTATCTCCGGCAGCAAAGGTTCGACCACACTAAGTTTATCGTCGATCGGCGGTGTGCTCCGGCCTACCGGGAGCACTTCTACGGCCGGTAATACCGCCTCGGTCTGGGATGCGTCAGGCAATCTGCTGAAAGACGTTGACGCCAGTGGCGGCGCCTCGGCTGGTAGAAAGCGGCTACACGCAGACGCTGAGCAAGGATGGTAAGGCCGACATCTTTACAAAAGATGGTGCACGGTACACAGTCAGAAATGAATCGAACTCAGGATATCCAACCGCCGAATATGTACCGGCTGGCGCACCACGAGGGACCATTAAGATACGGCTTCCATTATGACCAAACCAGACTTCATCTCCGATTCGGCGATCTTTTATCCACTGTGGGAACGGGCGAATGGGCGCGTGCAAGAGTTGGCTTCAGCGTCGCCGGGCGAGCTGCTCTATTTTGATTCTATTGATATATCGACGCAAAAATTTTTTGAACTTGTGCGAGCGTTGCTGGCCTTCGAAGGTGCGGAGGATTTTGTGACCATGGTGCTGAAGCCGGACCCTTTCAGCTACTTTAATTTCCATTTCATAAGTACCCCGGCTTCGTGCATCGTGCAGACCAGTCCGATGACGATTTTTTTGAATCTTGGCAAAAAGATCCCGGCGACAGTCCGGCAGATTGTCTATGGGCCAATTCTGAGCGTTATGCGGTTCTGCCGACGCCTGGGACGTGGTTTATGTACGCGGACAGAAAATGGGAACTGGGCGTGCTGATGGGACCGCCTAATGTCATTGCGTTCGCCCGTAGCTTTTATCCGTTTTTTCTCCAGCCTGCCGAAGGGTTTAGTATCGTTAAATAGCTCGCGTTCGATCGGGGAGTTGGCTAGGGTCGAAACGACGTAACAATTTGCGTCGTTTCCGCATGCCACGTTGACCGCCCGAGCCTACGCAAAATCACTCGCAGTCGATCTTTGAGATAAACCTCCGCTATGACGGCTGAAAGCAGTTGCTTAGCGAGGGCGGCAAGATCGACATTTTCACTAAAGACGGGAATCGCTACGGTGTTCGTGACCAGTTGAACCACGGGCAGCCCACGACGGATTATTTTCCTGCAGGTTCGAAAGGCGCAACCGTCAAAAATCCGCCAGTGCAGCTTATGAGCAACATTGATTACATTAACGACCGTGAGATATTACGCCGCTTTGGCAGCGTGCACGTGAGTGCATGGAGCGGGTGTCATTCACCCCGGCCGTGGAGGTGTTGCACTACGACTCATCTAACCTTGTGACTCAAATTTGTCATGATCTTATCCGGAACATTGCGGCGTTCAACGGAACCGGCGACTTCGCCGTGGTGGTTCTTAATCCGGACCCGTTCAACTACTTCAATCTGCATTTCGGGAAGTACCCGGGATTCATAGTCGAAGCGCAACATACCAACGACGACTTTTTCGAAATACTGATGAGGGACCCTGGCGACAGTCCGGCTGATGCGATCGGCTTTTATTCGGAGCAATATGCAGTCTTGCCCATATTGGGAGAATGGTTCTTCTATGCCGATCGAGGATGGGACGGTGGAACCGGCGTTCTCGGGGGTCCTCCGGATGTCATGCAATTTGCTCAGCAACGTTTCGGTTTTTACGAGAATCCGGTTTGAGTTTTCTGTTTTGCCAATGTCATTGCGACGTGTGGTCGCGGTGGTCGCGCGCGTGTACGGATCAATAGATCTGGACACGCGCCGAAACCGTCGCCGGCGAATTCGCGTCGCGTCACCCCCCTCAAATCGCCCGCGCCCGCCCCGGAAACGTCTCCTCATAATCCCCACTATCCACGCCTTCCGCCGCGGTGCCGCGCTGCTCGCGATACATCATCGGCGGCAAACCGAACTGCTTGCGGAATTCCCGCCCCAGATGCGACGCATCGGAAAACCCGCAACTCGACGCAATATCGGCCACCGTCTTATCCGAACTCGTGAGCAGCCACGCGGCGGTGCGCAAACGCACCTGCTTCGCATAAGCCTGCGGCGCCTTACCCGTTTGCGCCTTGAAAAGCCGCTCCAACTGACGCGGCGACAGATCGAGCTTGCCCGCAAGTTCGTCGAGCGACAATGAACGGCCCACATGCTGCTCCATCAGCAGAATCGCGCGCTTCACCTTCGGATGCGCGGCCGGCGCGAGTCCCGGTGGATGCGGCTGCGGCGCGTTACCTTTCTGCATGTCGTCCACAAGCAGAATACGCAGCGCCTTCTGCACCGTGGCGGTTTCGAAATGCCGCAGCAGAATCGCGGCGGCGACGTCGATCGACGCGCGTCCGCCTGAACACGTAATGCGGCGGCGGTCGATCACGAACAGCCGGTCGGCGACCAGCGCCTCCTCGTTGACCGACGGAAAGCGTTCGATGAAATCCCAGTAGTGAAACCAGCTCACGCAGATGCGGTGTCCCTCCAGCACGCCCGCGCGCATCAACGAAAACACGCCCGTGCACATGCCGACGAGCGTCGCATTCGTGGCGGCGGCGCGGCGAATGAAGGCGAGGGTTGCTTCGTTCGTGGCAGGCCCGGAATGCAGCAGGCCGCCCACCACCACCACGTAATCGAACGGCTCGGCGGTGTCGAAGGTTTCCCACGGTGTGATCTGAATGCCACAACTCGCGCGCACCGGAGCAAGGGTTTCCCCTATTACGCTCCACGAACAGCGCACGGGCTTGCTGAAATCGCCTTCGTCCGCGGACAGGCGCAGCAGGTCGACGAAACCCGAAAACGCCGTCAGCGTGAAATTCGGCAGCAGGATGATGCCGAAGCGGATGCGCTGCTTCGAGGTGCCGTCAATCGATTGAAGGGGAAGCGGTTCAGCGGAATTCATGCGTGCAGCCAGCAAGGGAAAGGGTTGGATCAAGCATAGCACCAGCGACGGCGGCCGCAGCCTGCGCGCGGATTGGCGGCGTGCCGCCAGCATCGCCAGCCGCCAGCCCGGCGCCTTTCGCAAATGCGTCAGAAGTCTTCGCAAATACGTCGCGCCCCTTTGCCGGCGGGCCGCTTGACGCCACTATCCCACCGTCATGCCGTTTTTATTCTATCGATTCAATTTGACGTGCGGTGCAATAGAGGCAAATCCACCCAAGGCATCGCAACGCACAAGGCACGCCATGAACGTCAGCGTCTTCGATCTGTTCAAGATCGGTATCGGTCCTTCAAGCTCGCACACGGTCGGGCCGATGATCGCTGCTTGCCGCTTCGCTTCGCATATCGAAGACGCCAATCTGCTCGGCTTCGTGCGCAGCGTGAAGGCCGAACTGTTCGGCTCGCTCGGCGCGACCGGCAAAGGGCACGGCACGGACAAGGCGGTGTTGCTGGGGCTCGAAGGCAATCTGCCCGATTCGATCGACCCGGATCTGATCGAGCCGCGCCTGCAGGCGATCCGCGCGACGAAGCAGATCGTGCTGCTCGGCAAGCATGCCGTGAAATTCGACGAACGCGAGCATCTCGGCCTTTTCCGCAAGCTGATGCCGGGCGCGCCGGGTTCGGGCATCGTGCATCCGAACGGCATGCGCTTTCAGGCCTTCGACGAAAACGGCCAGCTGCTGGTGGAGAAGGAGTATTACTCGATCGGCGGCGGCTTCGTGGTGAATCGCGAAGGCGATCGCGTGAACGGCGTGCGCGCCGGCGCGCAAGTGCCCTATCCGTTTCGTACCGGCGACGATCTGATGCGCGTATGCCGCGAAACTGGTCTGTCGATCGCGCAGATCACGCTGCGCAACGAATGCGCGTCGCGCCCCGAACAGGACGTGCGCGAAGGGTTGCTGGCCATCTGGCGCGCCATGTCCGCGTGCGTCGAACGCGGCTGCAAGGTGCGCGGCGAGTTGCCCGGTCCGATGCACGTGAAGCGCCGTGCCGCCGACCTGTGCGCGCAATTGCGTTCGCGCTCGGAAGAGTCGTTGCGCGATCCGCTCTCCATGCTCGACTGGGTGAACCTGTACGCCATGGCCGTCAACGAAGAGAACGCGGCGGGCGGCCGGGTCGTCACGGCGCCGACCAACGGCGCAGCCGGCGTGATTCCCGCCGTGCTGCACTACTACGTCAAGTTCATGCACGCGTCGAACGACGAGGGCGTCGTCGACTTCCTGCTGACGGCGGCGGCGATCGGCATCATCTACAAGGAAACAGCGTCGATCTCCGGCGCCGAAGTGGGCTGCCAGGGCGAAGTGGGCGTGGCGTGCTCGATGGCCGCCGCGGCGCTCGCCGCCGTGATGGGCGGCACACCGACGCAAGTCGAAAACGCCGCCGAAATCGGCATGGAACACAACCTGGGCATGACCTGCGACCCGGTCGGCGGGCTCGTGCAGATTCCCTGCATCGAACGCAATGCGATGGGCGCGATCAAGGCGCTTAACGCCGCGCGCATGGCGATGAAGGGCGACGGCCAGCATTACGTGTCGCTCGACAACGTGATCAAGACCATGCGCGAAACCGGCGCCGACATGAAGACGAAATACAAGGAGACGTCGCGCGGCGGTTTGGCCGTGAACGTCATCGAGTGTTGAACAGTAACGAAGCATCAAGCAAGCGTACCCACAAGGACCGACGATGAGCCGCTATTCGATATTCAGCCTGTTGCGCAACGGGATGTCGTATCACGAGAACTGGGAGCGACAGTGGAAGAGCCCCGAGCCCAAACGTGAATACGATGTCGTGATCGTCGGCGGCGGCGGGCATGGTCTTGCCACCGCGTATTACCTGGCGAAAGAACACGGCGTGCGCAATGTCGCCGTACTGGAAAAGGGCTGGATCGGTGGCGGCAATACGGCGCGCAATACGACCATCGTGCGCTCGAATTACCTGTGGGACGAGTCGGCCGCGCTCTATGAAAAAGCCATGAAGCTGTGGGAAGGACTCTCTCAGGACCTGAACTACAACGTCATGTTCAGCCAGCGCGGCGTGATGAATCTCGCGCACACGCTGCAGGACGTGCGCGATACCGAGCGCCGCGTGAATGCGAACCGGCTGAACGGCGTGGACGCCGAATTCCTCACGCCCGCGCAGATCAAGGAAATCGAGCCGACCATCAACCTGAACAGCCGCTACCCGGTGCTCGGCGCGTCGATTCAGCGCCGTGGCGGCGTGGCGCGTCACGATGCGGTAGCCTGGGGTTTCGCGCGCGGCGCGGATCAGGCCGGCGTCGATATCGTGCAGAACTGCCAGGTGACGGGTATTCGCCGCAATGGCAGCCAGGTGGTGGGCGTGGACACCACGAAGGGTTTCATCAAGGCGAAGAAAGTCGCGATCGTGGCCGCGGGCAATACCTCGACGCTCGCCGACATGGCCGGCGTGCGGCTGCCGCTGGAAAGCCACCCGTTGCAGGCGCTGGTGTCGGAGCCGATCAAGCCGGTGGTCAATACGGTGGTGATGTCGAATGCGGTGCATGCGTATATCAGCCAGTCCGACAAGGGCGATCTGGTGATCGGCGCGGGCGTGGACCAGTACACGGGTTTTGGTCAGCGCGGCAGTTTCCAGATCATCGAAGGCACGCTCGAAGCGATCGTCGAAATGTTCCCGGTGTTCTCGCGGGTACGGATGAACCGGCAGTGGGGCGGCATCGTGGATGTATCGCCGGACGCGTGCCCGATCATCAGCAAGACCGATGTGAAAGGGCTGTATTTCAATTGCGGCTGGGGCACGGGCGGCTTCAAGGCGACGCCGGGTTCGGGGTGGGCTTACGCGCACACCATTGCGAAGGATGAACCGCATGCGCTGAACGCGCCGTTCTCGCTGGACCGCTTCTATACCGGCCACCTGATCGACGAGCACGGCGCTGCAGCCGTCGCCCACTAACGCCACGCACTGGAGAACGCCATGCTATTGATCGAATGCCCCTGGTGCGGGCCACGCGCCGAAACCGAATTTTCCTGCGGCGGCGAAGCGGACATTGCCCGTCCGCTCGACACCGACAAACTCACCGACAAGGAATGGGGCGACTACCTGTTCATGCGCAAGAACCCGCGCGGCGTGCATCGCGAGCAATGGCTGCACACGCAAGGCTGCCGCCGCTGGTTCAAGGCGCAGCGCGATACGGTGAGCTACGAGATCCAGGGCTACGAGACATTCGAGCGGCCGCTGCTCGCCATGGACAGCCACGAGGCTAGCGCACAAAACCAGGCACCGAACCAGGCACAAGAGGGCAAGGCATCATGAGCCAGAAAGACCGACTCCCCAACGGCGGGCGCATCAATCGCGCGATGCCGCTGACGTTCACGTTCAACGGCCGCCAGTATCAAGGCTATCAGGGCGACACGCTGGCTTCGGCGCTGCTTGCGAACGGCGAGCATTTCGTCGCGCGCAGCTGGAAGTATCACCGGCCGCGCGGCATCGTCACGGCGGGTGTGGAGGAGCCGAATGCCGTCGTGCAACTCGAAACCGGCGCATACACGGTGCCGAATGCGCGTGCCACCGAGGTCGAGCTGTATCAGGGGCTCGTCGCCACCAGCGTGAACGCGAAGCCGAGCATCGAGAAAGACCGCATGGCGGTCAACCAGAAGATCGCGCGCTTCATTCCGGCGGGCTTCTACTACAAGACCTTCATGTGGCCGCGCAAATTCTGGCCGAAGTACGAAGAAGTGATCCGCGACGCGGCCGGTCTCGGCAAGGCGCCGGAGCACACCGACGCGGACCGCTACGACAAGTGCTTTGCGCATTGCGACGTGCTGGTGGTGGGCGGCGGCCCGACCGGCCTCGCGGCTGCGCACGCTGCCGCATTGTCCGGCGCGCGCGTGACGCTGGTCGACGATCAGCCGGAACTCGGCGGCTCGCTGCTGTCGTGCCGCGCGGAGATCGACGGCAAGCCCGCGCTGAACTGGGCGCACAAGATCGAAGACGAACTGCGGCAGATGTCCGACGTGAAGATCCTGTGCCGCAGCACGGCGTTCGGCTATCAGGACCACAATCTCGTGACGGTGACGCAGCGGCTCACCGAGCATCTGCCGGTATCGCAGCGCAAGGGCACGCGCGAACTGATGTGGAAGATCCGCGCGAAACGCGTGATTCTCGCGACCGGCGCGCATGAACGGCCCATCGTGTTCGGCAACAACGATCTGCCGGGCGTGATGCTGGCCTCGGCCGTATCGACGTATCTGCATCGCTATGCGGTGCTGCCGGGCCGCAACGCGGTGGTGTTCACCAATAACGACGACGGCTACCAATGCGCGCTCGATCTGAAAGCGGCCGGCGCTCAGGTGACGGTGGTCGATCCGCGCGCGAGCGAATCGAAGGGCACGCTGCCCGCGCTTGCACGGCGCTATGGCGTCAAGGTGATGAACGGCGTGGTGATCACGGCGGCGCACGGCAAACTGCGCGTAGCGTCCGTGGACTTGGCGTCGTATTCGAACGGACAGGTCGGGGCGAAGCAGGGCGAGCTATCGTGCGACCTGCTCGCCATGTCCGGCGGCTGGAGCCCGGTGCTGCATCTGTTCGCGCAATCGGGCGGCAAGGCGCACTGGCATGACGGCAAGGCCTGCTTCGTGCCGGGCAAGGCGATGCAGGCGGAGACGAGCGTCGGCGCCTGCGCGGGCGACTTCACGCTCGGCCAGGGCATTCGCTTTGCGGTCGATGCGGGCGTCGAGGCGGCGCGCGCGGCGGGCTTCATCGTTGCGCGGCCGAATCCGGTGCAGGTGGCCGAGATCACCGAAGCGAAGATGCAGCCGCTGTGGCTGGTCGGCGGCCGTGAACTGGCCACGCGCGGGCCGAAGCAGTTCGTCGACTTCCAGAACGACGTGTCGGCCGCGGATATTTTCCTCGCGGCGCGCGAAGGCTTCGAATCGGTCGAGCACGTCAAACGCTATACGGCGATGGGTTTCGGCACCGACCAGGGCAAGCTCGGCAACATCAACGGCATGGCGATTCTCGCGCAGGCGCTCGGCAAGACGATTCCCGAGACCGGCACCACCACCTTCCGGCCGAACTACACGCCGGTTACCTTCGGCACGTTTGCCGGCCGCGAGCTGGGCGAGTTTCTCGATCCGGTGCGCAAGACGGCGGTGCACGAATGGCACGTGGAAAACGGCGCGGCCTTCGAGGACGTGGGCAACTGGAAGCGTCCGTGGTACTACCCGAAAGCCGGCGAAGACCTGCACGCGGCGGTGGCGCGCGAATCGCTGGCGGTGCGCACGAGCGTGGGCATTCTCGACGCCTCGACACTCGGCAAGATCGACATTCAGGGCCCCGATTCGGCGAAGCTGCTGAACTGGGTCTATACGAATCCGTGGAGCAAGCTGGAAGTCGGCAAGTGCCGCTATGGCCTGATGCTCGACGAAAACGGCATGATCTTCGACGACGGCGTGACCGTGCGCCTCGCCGACCAGCACTACATGATGACGACCACCACCGGCGGCGCGGCACGCGTGCTGACGTGGCTCGAACGCTGGCTGCAGACGGAATGGCCGGATATGCGCGTGCGGCTCGCGTCGGTGACGGATCATTGGGCGACTTTCGCCGTGGTCGGTCCGAACAGCCGCAAGGTGCTGCAGAAGGTCTGCCAGGACATCGACTTCGCGAACGCGGCGTTCCCGTTCATGAGCTATCGCGAAGGCACGGTGGCGGGCGCGGCCTCACGCGTGATGCGCATCAGCTTCTCGGGCGAACTGGCTTATGAAGTGAACGTGCCGGCGAACGTCGGGCGCGCGGTGTGGGAAGCGCTGATGGCCGCGGGCGCGGAATTCGACATCACGCCGTACGGCACCGAAACGATGCACGTGCTGCGCGCGGAGAAGGGCTACATCATCGTCGGCCAGGATACGGACGGTTCGATGACGCCGTACGACCTCGGCATGGGCGGGCTCGTCGCGAAGTCCAAGGACTTTCTCGGCAAGCGTTCGCTGACCCGTTCGGACACGGCGAAGGCGGGGCGCAAGCAACTGGTCGGCTTGCTCTCGGACGACCCGGCGTTCGTGATACCGGAAGGGTCGCAGATCGTCGCCGGTCCATTCCAGGGCGACACGGCGCCGATGCTCGGCCACGTTACGTCGAGCTACTACAGCCCGATCCTGAAGCGCTCGATCGCGATGGCGGTCGTGAAGGGCGGACTCGAGAAGATCGGCGAGACGGTCACGATTCCGCTTTCGAGCGGCAAACAGATTGCAGCGAAGGTCACCAGTTCGGTGTTCTACGACAGCGAAGGAGCACGTCAACATGTGGAATGAAACGAGAGGCACGGCGTCGGTCGTGGATCGCGCTGTCGGCAAGCAGACCGGCGTGTGGCAGGAGTCGCCGCTGGTGGGCGCGGACGCGCTTCTGAAGAAGCATCAGGCGACGGCATCCGCGGCGTTCCGGCTGAGCGAGCGGCCGTTTCTGGAACTCGTGAACGTGCGCGGCGACACGCGTGATGCCGCGTTCGTGCGCGCTTTCGACAGCGTGATCGGCTGCCGCCCGCCCGAGAAGGCGAACACGGTGGCGCGCGGCAACGGCTACGACGTGCTGTGGCTCGGCCCGGACGAGTGGCTGGTGCGCTCGGCCGCCGCCCACGACGCGACGCGTACCGCGCCGTTGCAGGCTAAGCTCGGAGCGGCGTTCGCGGGCGTGTTCGCGGCGGCCGTGGATATCGGCAGCGGCTACACGGTGCTCGAAATCAGCGGCACGCGCACGCGCGACGTGCTGTCGCGCGGTTGTCCGCTCGATCTGCATCCCAAACTGTTCGGCGACGGACAGTGCGCGCAGAGCCATTTTTTCAAGGCATCGATGACGTTGCTGCCCACTGGTGCGAGCAGTTTCGACCTGATCGTGCGCCGCAGCTTTGCGGACTACTTCGTCAAGATCATGCTCGACGCGGCCGAGCCGCTGATGTCGTAAGGCGCGGCGAGCGGTCGATGCCGAACCGCTCGCGCCTTTCGCGCTGAACAACCGCCATGACGTCGACACGTCTAGCCACCGCGCGCCTCACCGAGCGCGCGTGCCACGAGGGCGATGCGCATGCCGCGCTGGCGCTGCTCGATCAGAGCATCGTGCTGCGGCACCGGCGTATCGCGCTGATCCGCTATCTGCTCGCCCAGCAACTCGGCGCGCCGCTGCAGGCGCGTCATCACGAATACGTCGAAAAGATCGCCGCGCGGCTGAGTGCGGATACGCTCGCGCGCATTGCCGGTGCCGCGCGGGCGCGTCTGCGGCCGTAGCGCCCGTCATGCACCTGTCTGGAACGACGCCCCCGTTCCATCGCGATGACGCATTTCTTCTATGTGGCCGATTTATGTCGGCGTCTACTGAAAATTCCACGGAACACCCACGCGGCAGCCGCCGCATCAACCAGGGGATGACATGTCCACCGCTTATCCGCCTCGCGCGAGCGCCGCCGCCCGACTCGAACGACTGCCGTTCTCCGGTTACCACCGGACCATTTTTATCATCATCGCCATTGCGTTCTTTTTCGATTCCGTCGATCTCGGCACGATGACCTTCGTGCTCGGCTCGATCAAAACGGAATTCGGCCTGTCGAGTGCGACGGCGGGACTGGTGGCCAGCGCGAGCTTCTTCGGCATGGTGATCGGCGCGGCGATTGCCGGATTGCTGGCGGATCGCTTCGGACGGCGTCCCGTGTTTCAGTGGAGCATGGTGCTGTGGGGGCTCGCGTCGTATTTGTGTTCGACGGCGCAGAGCGTCGAAGCATTGATCTTCTATCGCGTGCTGCTCGGTTTCGGCATGGGGATGGAATTTCCGATTGCGCAGACGCTGCTGTCGGAGTTCGTGCCGGCTGCGTCGCGCGGCCGGCTGATCGCGCTGATGGACGGGTTCTGGCCGCTCGGCTTCATCACCGCGGGTGTGGTGTCGTACTTCGTGCTGCCGACATTCGGCTGGCGCACCGAGTTCGCGCTGCTCGCGATTCCCGCGGTATTCGTGCTGATCGTGCGCCGCGTGGTGCCGGAATCGCCGCGTTGGCTGGAGCATCGCGGACGACTCGGCGAAGCGGACAAGATTCTCGCGGAAGTCGAAGTGAAGGTGATGAAAGCGGCCGGCCTGAGCCAGTTGCGCGCGCCGGCCATGCTCGCCGAGCCGCCTGCCGCGAAGAGCACGGGCGCGTTTCGCGAGATCTGGAGCATCGCATACCGGCGTCGAACGATCATGGTGTGGACGTTGTGGTTCTTCGCGCTGCTCGGTTTCTACGGGTTGACGTCGTGGCTCGGCGCGTTGATGCAGCAGGCGGGCTTCGCGGTTACGAAGTCGGTGCTGTACACGGTGCTGATCTCGCTCGGCGGCATTCCGGGCTTCATTTGCGCGGCGTGGCTGGTGGAACGCTGGGGGCGCAAACCGACTTGCATTGCGTCGCTCGCGGGTAGCGCGGTGATGGCTTATGTGTATGGACAGACCGCGCTGCACGCGCAGATGCCGACCTTGCTGATTTGCGCGGGGCTGGCGATGCAGTTCTTCCTGTTTGCGATGTGGGCGGTGTTGTACACCTATACGCCGGAGTTGTACGGGACTGGCGCGCGCGCGACGGGCTCGGGTTTCGCGTCGGCGATCGGCCGGGTGGGTTCGTTGATCGGACCTTATGTGGTGGGCGTGGTGCTGCCGGTGTTCAGCCAGGGCGGTGTGTTCTCGCTCGGCGCGATGTGCTTCGTGATCGCGGCGGCGGCGGTCTGGATTCTCGGCATCGAGACGCGTGGGTTGGCGCTGGAGACGCTGGTGTCCGAGGCGGTTGAGACTGATACGCGGGGTGTGTTGAGTCCGGTGCGGGAGTGAAGATCACTGCTTGCGGATAGCGCGCACCATCACGCTGCAGGTTTCAATGCGTGAGCCCGGCGACCGCCGTCAGAATCTTATAAGCCGCGCTCACCCGCTCCTCGATGGGGAAGTTCTTATTGGCCAGTATGACAATACCCAACTGCTTCTCCGAAACGAAAGCCACATACGCGCCGAACCCATTGGTTGAACCGGTCTTATTGATCCAGACATCCTGCCGAGGCGCGAGCGGCGGCTTGATCTCGACCGCGGGCGTCGCCTTTAAAGCCATTGCCGACGAATTGCCCGCCAGCAACGTGTTCAACGCGACCGGATACGCGTACTGCTCCCAGATCAGGTCCTGAGTCATCACGCCTGCCTTGAAGTAGCCGGTGTGCGTTTGCGTGATCGCGCGCTGCAACTTCGCATCGAGCTGGAGCTGATTCATGTTTGCCTGCAGAAAGCGCGTCATGTCGGCGGCGGTGGACTTCACGCCATAGGCTTCGGCGGACAGGACGCCGGGGGCCATACGGATCGGCGCGCCATCCTTCTTATAGCCTTGTGCGTAATCGGGCATTCGTGCTTCTGGAACGTCGATATAGCTGTTCTTCAACCCCAGTGCGGGAAAGAGGCGCTGTTCCATCAGCGGCGTGAAATCCAGGCCCATGCTCTTCGCCGTGATCAGGCCGAGCGTGCCAATGCCGGGATTGGTATAAGTCCGGCATGTGCCCGGCGCGCAACTGGGCTGCCACGCCTTGAAATACTGCATGAGTTCTGCGTCGTCGTGGATCTCGTCCGGCACCTGCAATGGCAGGCCGCCCGGCGTATGCGTGCCTAGATTGACCAGCCTCACGCGACCGAACGGGCTGCCTCGAAGAACGGGCAGATACTTGCTCGTCGTATCCGACAGCGAAAGCGCGCCGCTGACCTGCGCATACGAAGCCAGCGTCGCCGTGAAGGTCTTGCTGATCGAGCCGAGTTCGAATAGCGTGTCGCGCGACACGGGCTTGCCGCTCTGCGCTGACGCCACGCCGTAGTTGTACAGATAAGTCTTGCCCCCGACGACGAGGCCGACCGCCATGCCGTGAATACCGTCTTTCGTCATGAGCGGGCGGATCGTTGCGTCGACGCTCCGTTGGATGCCGTCTTGCGTGGCGTCGGCTGCGCGACTTGCCGGAGCGCTCGCGCACAGAGTAAAGAGAACGGCCGCCGTGAGGCTGAGGGCTTTGCACTTCATCGCTCGCGTTTCCTTGAATGTCTGTCTGCGGATGAGGCCGCACTATCCGGCTTTTACGCGGCGCTGACAATCGACTATAAGTTGCGCGAGGGTAAAGAAAAACTTGTGGGCGGGCCACGGCGTCAAACCGTCGCACGCTCCCGTTTGCGCGACGCCATGCCGTTCGCCACGAAATAGGGCGTATCCACCCGCGCCAGCGCCTCGCGTCCGCGAATGCGATCGGCGATCTTCTCCGCCAGCATGATGGTCGGCGCGTTCAGATTGCCGGTGGTGATGCGCGGCATGATCGACGCATCCACCACGCGCAACCCCTCAATGCCATGCACGCGGCCTTCGTTGTCGACCACGGCCATGTCGTCATAGCCCATCTTGCACGAACATGAGGGATGAAACGCCGTCTCCGCCCGCATCCGCACGAAGTTGTCGAGCTGATCGTCGGTGGTGAGCTCGGCGCCGGGATTCAGTTCGCGGCCGCGATAACGGTCGAGCGCCGGTTGCCGCATGATCTCGCGCGTGATGCGAATGCCGTCGCGGAACTCGCGCCAGTCGAGCGGATCGGCCATGTAGTTGAACAGGATGCTCGGATGCGCGTTCGGATCGCGCGAGGTGAGCTTCACGCGGCCGCGGCTCGGCGAGCGCATCGAACCGACGTGCGCCTGGAAACCGTGCATCTTGATCGCATTCGAACCGTTGTAATTGATCGCGACCGGCAGGAAGTGATACTGGATGTTCGGCCACCCATCGTCGTCGCGCGTGCGGATGAAGCCACCCGCTTCGAACTGGTTGCTCGCGCCGATGCCGGTACCGTTTAGCACCCATTCGAGTCCGATGGCCGGCTGATTCCACCACTGCAAGGCCGGATAGAGCGAAACCGGCTCCTTGCACTCGTACTGGATATACATCTCCAGATGGTCCTGCAGGTTCTCGCCCACCCCGGGCAGATCGTGAACGAGCGGCACGTCCAGTTCACGCAGCCACGTGGAGCGGCCCACGCCCGAGCGCTGCAGCAATTGCGGCGATGCGATCGCGCCGCTGCACACCAGCACTTCACGGCGCGCGTGTGCATTTTGCGCCTCGCCATGATGCAGATACGCGACGCCGACCGCGCGCTTGCCGGAGAACAGCACGCGATCCGTCACGGCATGCGTGACGATGGTCAGATTCGGCCGCGCCTTCGCGCGATCCAGATAACCGCGCGCCGTGCTGGCGCGCCTGCCGTTCGCCGTGACCGTGCGATCCATCGGGCCGAAGCCTTCCTGCTGGTAGCCGTTCAGATCGTCGGTGCGCGCAAAGCCCGCCTGCACGCCGGCGTCGACCATCGCGGCGAAGAGCGGGTTGTTGCCGGGCTTGCTCGTGGTGACGTGCACCGGACCGTCGCCGCCGTGGTACGCGTTCGCGCCCACGTCGCGTGTTTCGGCCTTGCGGAAATACGGCAGGCAATCCAGATAGGTCCAGTTTTCCAGGCCGGCGTGCGCGGCCCAGCCGTCGTAATCGAGCGCATTGCCGCGGATATAGCACATGCCGTTGATCAGCGACGATCCGCCGAGTCCCTTGCCGCGCCCGCATTCCATGCGCCGGTTGTTCATATGCGGCTCGGGGTCCGTTTCGTACGCCCAGTTGTAGCGGCGCCCTTGCAGCGGATAGGCGAGGGCGGCCGGCATCTGCGTGCGGAAGTCGAAACGGTAGTCGGGGCCGCCCGCTTCGAGCAGCAGCACGGTCACGTTCGCGTCTTCGGTGAGGCGTGAGGCCAGCACGTTGCCCGCCGACCCCGCGCCCACGATGATGTAATCGTATTCGTTCGCAGCCATCGCCATGCTCCTTAGAACACCGGTTGATAGGGGCCGAGCTCGACCTGCACGGACTTGATGCGCGTGTAGTGTTCGAGCGTGGTGATGCCGTTTTCGCGGCCCACGCCCGATTGCTTATAGCCGCCCACCGGCATTTCCGCGGGCGACTCGCCCCATGTATTGATCCAGCAGATGCCCGCTTCCAGCCGATGAATCACGCGATGCGCGCGTGCCAGGTTCTCCGTCACGACCCCCGCGGCGAGGCCATAAGCCGTGCGGTTCGCGCGTTCGACGGCTTCGTCTTCGTCGTCGAAAACGAGGATGCTCATTACCGGGCCGAAAATCTCCTCGCGCACGATGCGCATGTCGTCGTGACAGTCGGCAAAGACGGTCGGCTCGACATACTGGCCGTTGCGGAAATGCCCTTCGGTGAGGCGCTTGCCGCCCGCCACCAGCCGTGCGCCTTCCTGCTTGCCGCTTTCGATGTAGCCCAGCACTTTCTGCAATTGCGCGGCGCTCGCCAGCGGGCCGAAGTTGGTGTCGGCGACCGTGGGCGCGCCCACGCGAATGCGCTTGACGCGTGCCAGCACCAATGCCTCGAAGCGCGCGAGCACGCTGCGTTGCACGAACACGCGCGTGCCGTTGGTGCAGACCTGGCCGGAACTGAAGAAGTTGGCGCTCATGGCGATGTCGGCGGCGCGTTCGAGGTTGGCGTCGTCGAATACGAGCAGGGGCGACTTGCCGCCGAGTTCCATCGTCACTTCCTTCAGCGACGAGCCGCCCGCGAGCGACATCACCTTCTTGCCGGTCTCCACGCCGCCGGTAAACGAAATTTTTTCGATCTCCGGATGCGCGGCGAGCATTGCGCCGACCCGGCCGTCGCCTTGCACGACGTTGAACACGCCTGCGGGCACGCCGGCTTCGGTATAGATCTCGGCGAGCTTGAGCGCCGACAGCGGTGTGATTTCGCTCGGCTTGAAAATCATCGCATTGCCGGCGGCGAGCGCGGGCGCCGACTTCCAGCAGGCGATCTGAATCGGGTAGTTCCATGCGCCGATGCCCGCGCACACGCCGAGCGGCTCACGTCGCGTATAGACGAACGAGGTGGGCCGCAGCGGAATCTGCTGGCCCTCGATGGCCGTGGCGAGTCCCGCGTAATACTCGATCACGTCCGCGCCGGTGACGATATCCACCGCGAGGGTTTCGGCAATCGGCTTGCCGGTGTCGCGCGTTTCGAGCGCGGCGAGCTCGTCGTTGCGCTCGCGCAGAATCTCGACGGCGTGGCGCAGAATGCGCGAGCGCTGCATGGCGGTGAGCGCGGCCCATTCGCGTTGACCCGCCCGCGCGGATTGCACCGCACGGTCGACATCGGCCGCCGAGGCCTGCTGCACGCTCGCGAGCGTCTCGCCGGTGGCGGGGTCGTGCGTCTCGAAGGTTTCGCCGCTGGTTGCGTCGACGTAGGCGCCGCCGATATAGAGGCGTTGTGTCTCGAATACCGCCATGACTTGCTCCTTTCTGAAGATGTCGCCGATCTGCCCGCGTCCTTACTCGCGCGATGCGAGGACCAGATCGATATAGTCGTTGGCCACGCGCAGCGCCGCTTTGGTGTCGAACGGCTCGCCCGAGAGCGCGCCGCGCAGCCACAGTCCGTCGATCAGCGCCGCGAGGCCGCTCGCCGCGCGGCGCGCCGCCGCACGCGGCAGGGCCTTGGAAAAATCCGCGCACAGGTTCGAATTCAGACGGCGCGTGTTCACGTATTGCAGCCGCCGCAATTGCGGCTTGTGCATGCTTTCGGACCAGAACGCCAGCCAGGTTTTCATGACCGGACCGCTGGTCTGCTCGGCGTCGAAATTCGCGGCGACCACGGCGCGCAGTTTCGAACGCGGGTCCGCCCGGGCCGCGCGGCGCCGACGCGAGGTGGCCTGCCACAGATCGCGCAGCACGTGGCGCATGGTGGCTTCGAGCAGACCGTCCTTATCACCGAAATAGTGGCTGACGATGCCCGTGGAAATGCTCGCGCGCTGCGCGACCGAAGCGAGCGTGGTCCCCGCGAGACCGGTGTGGTCGATGGTGAGGAGCGTGGCGTCGATCAGTTGCGCGCGGCGGATTTCGCGCATTCCGAGTTTGGGCATGGTGCTGGCGTGGTTGCTGGCATGAGTTTCGGGCGGACTGCGCAAGACACAAACGATCCGCCCGAGTGGATTCAAGCGGCCATGGTAGGTTTTTTATATTGAACGGTCAATCAATAAAAACCGGGTTGCATCAACGTGGACACGGGTTGCGCTTGCCGTGTCGGTTCCGGCCAAACCCGTGTCGCGTTCGATACATGCGTCCGGTTCAGCGGGCGCTACGCTCGTTGAACGGCGTGCCGCAGGAAACCCGGCGAATTGGGCGCGCCGCTCACAAGACATGGAGACAGACAATGAGCAGCAATCGCGGCGTCGTGTATCTCGGGCAGGGCAAGGTGGAAGTGCAGTCGATCGACTATCCGAAGATGGTCGATCCGCGTGGCCGGTCGATCGGTCACGGCGTGATCCTGAAGGTGGTGAGCACCAATATTTGCGGCTCCGATCAGCACATGGTGCGCGGCCGCACGACCGCCGAGGTCGGCCTCGTGCTCGGTCATGAGATTACCGGCGAGGTGATCGAGATAGGCCGCGACGTGGAAACGCTGAAGATCGGCGATCTCGTCTCGGTGCCGTTCAACGTGGCCTGCGGGCGCTGCCCGACCTGCAAGGCGCAGCATACCGGCGTGTGCCTGAACGTGAATCCGTCGCGCGCCGGCGGCGCGTATGGCTATGTGGACATGGGCGGCTGGATCGGCGGTCAGGCCGAATACGTGATGGTGCCGTACGCCGACTTCAATCTGCTGAAATTCCCCGACCGCGCACAGGCGCTGTCGAAAATCCGCGACCTCACGTGCCTCTCCGACATTCTGCCGACCGGCTATCACGGCGCGGTGATGGCGGGTGTGAAGCCCGGCGCCACCGTCTATATCGCGGGCGCGGGGCCGGTGGGCATGGCGGCGGCCGCGTCGGCGCGCCTGCTGGGCGCGGCCTGCACGATTGTCGGCGATATGAACGAGGAGCGTCTCGCGCACGCGCGCAAGATGGGCTTCCAGACCGTCGATCTGTCGAAGGACGCCACGCTCGGCGAGCAGATCGAACAGATTCTCGGCAGGCCGGAGGTGGATTGCGCGGTGGACTGCGTCGGCTTCGAAGCGCACGGCCACGGCAGCAGCGGCTCGCACGAGGAAGCGCCGGCCACGGTGCTCAACTCGCTGATGGAAATCACGCGGGCCGCGGGCGCGATCGGCATTCCGGGCCTGTACGTCACGGACGACCCCGGCGCCGCCGATGCCGCCGCGCGCAAAGGCAGCCTGAGCATCCGTTTCGGTCTGGGCTGGGCCAAGTCGCACTCGTTCCATACCGGCCAGACGCCGGTGATGAAGTACAACCAGAACCTGATGCAGGCCATCTTGTGGGACCGTTTGCCGATCGCGGATATCGTCAACGTGACGGTGGTGTCGCTCGACCAGGCGCCGGATGGTTACCGGCAGTTCGATGGCGGTGCGCCGAAGAAGTTCGTGATCGACCCGCATGGGCTGCTCAAGGCGGCGTAAGCGGGCCTTCGCCAGCGACATCGTGTCATCGTTCGGTGTGCGTGAACTTTGTATAGGATCACGCTATTCGCGACGAAGCGTGCTCAGTCCTCGGGCCAATGCGAGCCATTGGCGCAGTTCAACAGCTTTAATACCAGGCTGCCCGATGACTGGCACGAATCGTCGCGTCGAGGTTGCGTGCAATCGGCTTCGCTGAGCCGGAGCCTGTTGCGCATGGTGCAAACCCCATGGCGCAAATCTTCAACGCACCGGCTGGCCAGCAGTACCGATGAGCAGCAACTTCTCTACCCTGGATCTGCGCAACGTGATGCCATGCGCGGCCGATTCGATCCACCCCGCGTTCGCCGCGCGTGCACTCGAGAACTCGGCGGCGCGGTGCGACTTCGCCGACGCGATCCTCTTCACGCACGCAACCGTACCCACCTCCGTGCGTACCGTGCTGATTCCCCGCCTGCAGTCCAAAGAAGACTATTCGGCGTTCATGGTCAAGCAGCTCCTCGACTGCGCGCCGCAGCTTGCCGCTCGAGGCGCTCAACCGGATCACGACGGATTCCGCCCTCGCCGGGCGGATCTGTTTCGTGAACCTGCATCATCCGCTTGCCGAAGCGGCCGCGGGCGAGCCGGCCGGCGTAGTCGAGCGCTACCTGCCAGGCATTCATTTTTTCGACGACACCGCCGCGTGCATCGGAGAACTCGACGCAGTGGTCGCGGTTGATTCAGCGGTTGCGAATCTGGCCGCGATGATGGCCAAACCGACGTGTGTGCCGGTCAACACCTCCGGCGACTGGCGCTGGGGTCATGTGGGACGCGCTTCGACGTGGGTGGAAGGCACGACGGTGTTGCGGCAGACGCAGGAAGGAGGAAGGCGACTGGCGTGCCGCGGTGCGGGATGCAATGGCGTGGCTAGCCGCGCTGTGATCTTGCTGACTGCGAGTCGTCATGCCCGGAACGGGGCAGTTTCGCCGCTGTGATGTTGTGATGGTGTGAGGTTCGAATTCGCCGAGCGGGCGAGCATACCGCCTCAAGCCGCCTCAAGCCGCCTCAAGCCGCCAGCACCGGCACCGCAGCCAGCGACGGCGCCTGCTTGCGTCTTTCGCGCGTGGGCGCGGTGCCGAACGCGTCGCGATAGCTCTTCGAGAAATGGCACGCCGACTGGAAGCCGCACGCCATCGTGATGTGCATGATCGACATGTCGGTTTGCAGCAGAAGCTCGCGCGCGCGCCGCAAACGCAGCGTCAGATAGTAATGCGTCGGCGTCATGCCCAGATGTTCGCGGAACAGGCGCTGCAATTGCCGTTGCGACATGCCGGCGAGCCGCGCGAGTTCTTCGCGCGAGAGCGGCTCCTCGATGTTGTTCTCCATCAGCGCGATCACTTCGAAGAGCGACTTGTTGGCCGAGCCGAGCCGCGCCACCAGCGGCATTTTCTGTTGCGCGCTGGTATCGCGCACATGTTCGACGATGAACTGCTCGGCGATCTGCGTGACACGTGCCGTGCCGACGCGCGGCGCGATCAGGTTCAGCATCATGTCGAGCGGCGCCACGCCGCCGGTGCACGTGACGCGATCGCGATCGATCACGAACAGTTCTTTCAGAAAGCGCGTGTCGGGAAACTCTTCCTTGAGCGCCGACATGTTCTCCCAGTGAATCGCGCAGGCATAACCGGCCAGCAAACCGGCGCGCGCCAGCGCATAGGTGCCGGTGCACAGGCTGCCGAGCACGCTGCCCATACGGGCGAAGCGGCGCAGTGCGGAAAGATGGGCGGGCGTGGTCGCGCGCTGCACGTCGATGCCGCCGACCACGAACACGATGTCCGGCTGGCCGACGCATTCCACCGGACCCGTGTCGACCGACAAGCCGTTGCTGGCCATGACCGGGCCACCCTCGGGACTCACGATCGACCAGCGGTAAAGCGTTTGTCCCGTCAGATAGTTCGCCATGCGCAGGACTTCAATCGCGTTGGTGAACGCAATCATGGTGAAGTTGGGAACCGGCATGAATGCGAAATGCGACAGCGATGCCGTGCGATCGGTGGACATGGGAGGAATGATTCCTTCGAATCTGTAATGTCGCGTCGCCGTGGGGAGCAGCGACTTCTCTAATTCTGAGGACTAGGGCAACTACCGTGCCATCAGGCTAAACCCTCGGTTGCGCGCCGTTCCACTCAGATAGTTGAACAACCGGCACCAGAACGGCGCTATCGAGGTTCATCGGCGCACCTGAACTGCGCGCGACGGTCAGTTGCAGTGCAACATGCGCGGCGCGTACAGCACGCTCGTTCGCTTGCCGGCGAAGACAGACGGGTGCCGACTTGTCGAAAAAGGACGCTCATGGCGGAAAAGGCAAAGAACGCGTCTGAATTCATAAATTGACGCGCGTGTCGAGCGTCAAGAATAGACCCAATGCACACCGGCGGCGGCAGGGGCGAAGCGAAGCCCAGGCGCGGCTTCCGGCCCTCCGTCAACGACTCCACGGACCTTCCATGTCGAACCCGAATCCTTTCTTCGAAGAATCGCTCGCCACACGCGACGCGGCGGTGCGCGGCGCTATTTTGAAAGAGCTCGAGCGCCAGCAGTCGCAAGTTGAACTGATTGCGTCGGAAAACATCGTATCGCGCGCGGTGCTCGAAGCGCAGGGCTCGGTGCTGACCAACAAGTATGCGGAAGGCTATCCGGGCAAGCGTTACTACGGCGGTTGCGAATACGCCGACGTGATCGAAACGCTGGCGCTCGATCGTATCAAGCAGCTTTTCAACGCGAAGTTCGCCAACGTGCAGCCGCATTCCGGCGCGCAGGCGAACGGCGCGGTGATGCTCGCGCTGGTGAAGCCGGGCGACACGGTGCTCGGCATGTCGCTCGACGCGGGCGGCCACCTCACGCACGGCGCGAAGCCGGCCATGTCCGGCAAATGGTTCAACGCCGTGCAGTACGGTGTGAATCGCGACACGATGCTGATCGACTACGAGCAGATCGAAGAACTCGCGCAGCAGCATAAACCCGCGCTGCTGATCGCAGGCTTCTCGGCGTATCCGCGCGCGCTCGACTTCGCACGGCTGCGCGCGATTGCCGACGGCGTCGGCGCCAAACTGATGGTGGATATGGCGCACATCGCCGGCGTGATCGCGGCGGGCCGTCATCAGAATCCGGTCGAGCATGCGCATGTGGTCACCTCGACCACCCACAAGACACTGCGCGGCCCGCGCGGCGGCTTCGTGCTGACGAATGACGAAGACATCGCGAAGAAAATCAATTCGGCGGTGTTTCCCGGCTTGCAGGGCGGTCCGCTGATGCACGTGATCGCCGGCAAGGCAGTCGCGTTCGGCGAGGCGCTGCAACCCGGGTTCAAGACTTATATCGACAGCGTGCTCGCCAATGCGCAGACGCTCGGCGAAGTGCTGAAGGCAGGCGGCGTGGATCTGGTGACGGGCGGCACGGACAACCATCTGCTGCTGGTCGATCTGCGGCCGAAGGGCCTCAAGGGCAATCAGGTCGAGCAGGCGCTGGAACGCGCGGGCATTACCTGCAACAAGAACGGCATTCCGTTCGACACCGAGAAGCCCACGATCACCTCCGGCATTCGCCTCGGCACACCCGCGGGCACGACGCGCGGCTTCGGTGTGAGCGAGTTCCGCGAAGTCGGGCGGCTGATCGTCGAGGTGCTCGACGCGCTGCGCGACCACCCGGAAGGCCACGCCGCCACCGAACAACGCGTGCGCCGCGAGATTTTCGCGCTGTGCGAACGCTTTCCCATCTACTAAGCACGCCTGGAGCAAACGATGAGCACTTTGCACGACAACAGCATCATCATCGACGGTCTGAACATTTCGAAGTTCGAGCGCTCGGTGTTCGAGGACATGCGCAAGGGCGGCGTGACCGCGGTGAACTGCACGGTCTCGGTCTGGGAGAGCTTCCAGAAGACCGTCGACAACATCGCCGAGATGAAGCAGCAGATCCGCGAGTACGGCGAAATCCTCACGCTCGTGCGCACCACGGACGACATTTTCCGCGCGAAGAAAGAGAACAAGACGGGCATCATTTTCGGTTTCCAGAACGCTCATGCTTTCGAGGACAACCTCGGCTATATCGAGGCGTTCAAGGATCTCGGCGTAAACGTGGTGCAGCTTTGCTACAACACGCAGAATCTGGTGGGCACCGGCTGCTATGAACGCGACGGCGGCCTGTCGGGCTACGGCCGCGAAGTGATTCAGGAGATGAACCGCGTCGGCATCATGGTCGATCTCTCGCACGTGGGCGGCAAGACTTCTTCAGAAGCGATCGCGGCTTCGAACAAGCCCGTGTGCTATTCGCATTGCTGCCCGTCGGGTTTGAAAGAGCACCCGCGCAACAAGAGCGACGAGCAACTCAAAGAGATCGCGGACGCGGGCGGTTTCGTCGGCGTGACGATGTTCGCGCCGTTCCTCAAGCGCGGCGCCGACGCGACCGTCGAAGACTATATCGAAGCGATCGAGTACGTGGTGAATCTGATCGGCGAAGACCAGGTCGGCATCGGCACGGACTTTACGCAAGGCTACAGCACGGAGTTCTTCGACTGGATCACGCACGACAAAGGCCGCTATCGCCAGTTGACCAACTTCGGCAAGGTCGTGAACCCGGAAGGCATTCGCACGATCGGCGAGTTTCCGAACCTGACGGCCGCGATGGAGCGCGCCGGCTGGAGCGAGACGCGCATCAAGAAGATCATGGGCGAAAACTGGGTGCGGGTATTCGGCGAAGTCTGGAAGGTTTGACGTCTTCCTGAAACGAAAACCATCCCACGGATAAAAGCGGAGCCTCCACATGCAACCCCAACTGCCTATCGACGTCGATGCGAACACCGGCGTCTGGACCACCGACGCGCTGCCGATGCTGTACGTGCCGCGTCATTTCTTCACCAACAACCACACCGCCGTGGAAGAAGCACTCGGCCTCGATACGTATGCCGGGATTCTCTACAAGGCCGGCTACAAGTCCGCCTATTTCTGGTGCGACAAGGAAGCCAAGCAGCACGGCATTGCGGGCATGGCCGTATTCGAGCATTACCTGAAGCGTCTGTCGCAGCGCGGCTGGGGCATCTTCACGATCACCGAAGCCGATCCGTCGAGCTCGCACGCGCGCATCGAGCTGCATCACTCGTCGTTCGTGCTGGCGCAGCCGGGCAAGGTGGGCAAGCTTTGCTACATGTTCGCCGGCTGGTTCGCGGGCGCGATGGACTGGGTCAACGACACCGCGCCGGACGCTTCGCGCAAGGGCCCGCCGTCCCATTCCAGAGAAGCGCAATGCGCCGCTGAAGGCCACGAACACTGCGTGTTCGAAGTGTCGCCGCTCGCGTCGTAAGCGCAACCGTAAGCACACACATAAACGGCTTCCGTCACGGCGCACGGCACAGCGCAACAAGCAATTCATTCCGAGGTCGATCGCGATGCGTTACCCGAACCTTTTCAAGCCTCTCACGCTGAACAAGCTGACCTTGCGCAACCGCATCGTCAGCACCGCGCACGCGGAGGTCTATGCGGAACCGGGCGGCCTGCCCGGCGACCGTTATATCCGTTATTACGAGGAGAAGGCCAAGGGTGGCGTGGGCCTCGCCGTGTGCGGCGGCTCGAGCCCGGTGTCGATCGACAGCCCGCAAGGCTGGTGGAAGTCGGTGAACCTGTCGACCGACAAGATCATCGATCCGCTCGCGCGGCTCGCCGAAGCCATGCACACGCATGGCGCGAAGATCATGATCCAGGCCACGCACATGGGACGCCGCTCGGCGTTTCACGGCGAGCATTGGCCGCATCTGATGTCGCCGTCCGGCGTGCGTGAGCCGGTGCATCGCGGCAATGCGAAGATCATCGAGGTCGAGGAAATTCGCCGCATCATCGGCGACTTCGCGGCCGCGGCGAAGCGGGTGAAAGATGCGGGTATGGACGGCGTTGAAATTTCGGCGGCGCACCAGCATCTGATCGACCAGTTCTGGAGCCCGCGCACCAACTTCCGTACCGACGAGTGGGGCGGCTCGCTGGAGAACCGTCTGCGCTTCGGCACGGAAGTGTTGAAGGCCGTGCGTGAAGCAGTGGGCGCGGATTTCTGCGTCGGCTTGCGCATGTGCGGCGACGAGTTCCATGAAGACGGGCTCGATCACGAACAGCTGAAAGAGATCGCTCAGGCCATGAGCGAAACCGGTCTGATCGATTACCTCGGCGTGATCGGTTCGGGGGCGGACACGCATAACACGCTCGCCAACTGCATGCCGCCGATGGCGCTGCCGCCCGAGCCGTTCGTGCATCTCGCGGCCGGCATCAAGTCGGTGGTGAAGCTGCCCGTCATGCACGCGCAAAGTATTCGCGACGCGGGCCAGGCCGAGCGGCTGCTTGCCAGCGGCATGGTCGATCTGGTCGGCATGACGCGTGCGCAGATTGCCGATCCGCATATGGTCATCAAGATCCGCGATGGCCGCGAAGACGAAATCAAGCAATGCGTCGGCGCGAATTACTGCATCGATCGCCAGTACAACGGCCTCGACGTGCTGTGCGTGCAGAACGCTGCGACCTCGCGTGAAGCGACCATGCCGCATGTGATCGCCAAATCGCGCGGAGCGAAGCGCAAGGTGGTCGTGGTCGGCGCGGGGCCGGCGGGACTGGAAGCGGCGCGCGTGGCGAAGTCGCGCGGTCACGACGTGGTGCTGTTCGAGAAGAACGACTACGTGGGCGGCCAGATCATGCTGGCCGCGAAAGCGCCGCAGCGTGAACAGATGGCGGGCATCGTGCGCTGGTTCGACATGGAGACGAAGCGCCTCGGCGTGGACCGGCGTCTCGGTGTCGCCGCCGACGAGAAAACCATCATGGCCGAGAAGCCGGACATCGTCGTGCTCGCCACGGGCGGTTCGTCGTTCACGTCGCAGGTGGCGGCGTGGGGCGTCGACGAAGGTCTTGCGGTGAGTTCGTGGGATGTCTTGTCCGGCAAGGTCGAACCGGGCAAGAACGTGCTGGTCTATGACGGCGTCAGCACGCATGCCGGCGCGGGCGTGGCCGATTTCATGTCGAGCCGCGGCTCGAACGTCGAGATCGTCACGCCGGACGTGAAAGTGGCCGACGACGTGGGCGGCACCACGTTCCCGATCTTCTACCGCCGTCTCTATGCGCAAGGCGTGATCCATACGCCGAACTACTGGCTCGACAAGGTCTACGAGGAAGACGGCAAGAAGATCGCCGTGATCCGCAACGAGTACACCGAAGAGCAGGAAGAGCGCGCGGTGGATCAGGTGGTGATCGAAAACGGCAGCACGCCGAACGACGAGTTGTACTGGAAGCTCAAGCCTGAGTCGCTGAATCGCGGTCAGGTGGACGTGCACAAGCTGTTCGCCTCGGAGCCGCAGCCGTCGCTTGCCGAAGAACTCGGCAATGGCCGCTTCCTGTTGTTCCGTGTCGGCGACTGCATTTCCATGCACAACATTCACGGCGCGATCTACGACGCGCTGCGTCTTTGCAAGGATTTTTGACGATGAGCCCCGTGTTTGTCATCACCGTCCTGCTGTGGCTGTCGGTGGCCGGTCTGGCGTTCGCGCTCGTCAAGCGCGCCGCGTATTGGCGCGAAGGCCGCGCCACGGCGGCGGGCGCCTATGGCTGGACCAATCTGCTGGCGATTCCCAAGCGCTATTTCGTCGATCTGCATCATGTCGTGGCGCGCGATCCGTACATTGCCAGAACGCACGTGGCGACCGCCGGCGGCGCGATTCTCGCGATGGCGCTGGTATTCGTCAACTACGGTCTGGCGATTTACTCGCCGCGGCTCGACAAGCTGATCTTTCTGGCCGCGCTCGTGATGCTGGTCGGCGCGGTGTTCGTCTGGCGCCGCCGCCACGGCGCGAAAGCGGTGCCGGCGCGGCTCTCGCGCGGGCCGTGGGATCATCTGCCGCTGTTGCTCGGCTCGTTCGCGCTCGGCCTCGTGCTGTTCGTCGCACTGCCGGCTGCCGCGATGTCTGGCGCGCTGGCCGTCGTCGTCGCGTTGCTGATCGCGGCGGGCGCGTTCGCGATGACCTTCGGCGCGGCGCGCGGCGGTCCGATGAAGCATGCGCTCGCCGGTTTGCTGCATCTCGCGTTCCATCCGCGTCAGGAGCGCTTTGCCGAGCGCAACGACACCGACGTGGTGCCGCCGACCGCCTTGAAAGCACCGCTGCTCGACGCGAAGGAATACGGGGTCGGCAAGCCGGTCGAATTCCGCTGGAACCAGTTGCTCAGCTTCGACGCCTGCGTGCAGTGCGGCAAGTGCGAAGCGGCCTGTCCCGCGTTCGCCGCCGGTCAGCCGCTCAATCCGAAGAAGCTGATTCAGGACCTGGTCACCGGCATGGTGGGCGGCACGGACGCCGACTACGCGGGCAGTCCGACGCCGGGCATCCCGCTCGGCAAGCATGCGGGCGCGCCGGGCAAGCCGCTGATATCCAGTTTGATCGAAGCGGACACGCTGTGGTCCTGCACGACCTGCCGCGCTTGCGTGCAGGAGTGCCCGATGCTGATCGAGCATGTGGATGCGATCGTGGATATGCGCCGCAACCAGACGCTGGTCGAAGGCAGCGTGCCGGGCAAGGGGCCGATCACGCTCGCGAATCTGCGCGAGACGGGCAGCTCGAACGGCTACGACATCGGCGCGCGTTACGACTGGGCCGTCGATCTGCAAGTGCAGGTCGCGCAGCCGGGCCGTCCGGTGGACGTATTGCTGATCGCCGGCGAAGGCGCCTTCGACATGCGCTATCAACGCACGTTGCGCGCGCTCGTCAAGGTGCTGAACCGGGCGGGCATCGACTATGCGGTACTGGGCGGCGTGGAAACCGACACCGGCGACACCGCCCGCCGTCTCGGCGACGAGGCCACCTTCCAGCAGCTCGCGCACAAACTGATCGGCACGCTGTCGCAGTACTCGTTCCGTAAGATCGTCACCGCGGACCCGCATGTGCTGCACAGCCTGCGCAATGAGTATCGCGCGCTGGGCGGTTTTTACGAGGTGCAGCATCACACGGCGCTGATCGAGCAACTGGTCGCGAGCGGCAAGCTCACGCCGCGCGCGGTGGCCGCCTTCGCGGATCGCAAGATCACGTATCACGACCCGTGCTATCTGGGCCGCTATAACGGTGAGACGGAGGCGCCGCGCCTTTTGTTGAAGTCGATCGGCATCAAGGTCGTGGAGATGGAGCGCAACGGAATGCGCGGACGCTGCTGCGGCGGTGGCGGCGGTGCACCCTTGACGGATATTCCGGGCAAGCGGCGCATCCCCGACATCCGTATCGACGACGCCAAAACCGTCGGCGCGGAGATCGTCGCAGTGGGTTGTCCGAATTGCACGGCCATGCTCGAAGGCGTAGTGGGGCCGCGTCCGGAAGTCCTGGACGTTGCCGAACTGGTTGCAGCGGCGCTGGAGTAACGCGATGAACACTCTCAAACGAATCGATCCGCGCCGTCCGTTCACGATCACGGCGGACGGACTCCGGCGTATCACGCTCGGCGTGACGGGCGTGGCGGGTTCGCTGGAATTCGCCGCGCTCGGCGCCTCGCACCGCGACCAGGCCAAACCGCGCCGCACCACGGCGACGCCTCAGCGCGTGATGCTGGTAGCCGCCCATGCGGACCGCGGCGCGCTCGACGATCACGCCCGCCAGGCGCTGGCCGGCGCCGCCCTGATTGCGGACGCGACGACCGAAGTCGTATTGCTGGTGTTCGGCGAGTTCAGCGGCGACGCCGCCGCGCTCGGCGCGGACAAGCTGATCGAATTGCCGATGTTCGACCGCCGCGCCTTCGCGCCGGTGGACGAATTGAACGCGCTGGCCGCGTGCGTCGCGGCCTACGCGCCGGTCCATATTTTCCTGCCCGATAACGCCACCGGCGACGGCGACCTGGGACGCCGCTACGCAGCCGCCGCGAATGCAAGCGTCGCGACGCATGTCGTCGAGATCGACGCCGCGCACGTGGCCGCCTATGTTCAGGCGAATACAGCGTTCGCCGTGCGCGCGTTGCCCGAGGTCGTGCTGCTCGCGCCCAATGCGGTCGATCCGAAGCTGCCGTTCGTCGGTGCCGGCGAACGGGTCATGTGGCGCTTCGACGGCGCTCCGGCTTCCGCGCGAGGCGCGGTACGCGATCTGGGCATCGAGGAAATCGACGCCGCGCAACTGGCGCTCGAAGAAGCGGATTTCATCGTCTCGGCGGGCAACGGCGTGAGCGACGTGCCGGCGTTCGAGCGTCTCGCGGCCACGCTCGGCGCGGCAATCGGCGCGAGCCGCGTGGCCGTGGACGACGGCAAGTTCACCCGCGACAAGCAGATCGGCGCGACCGGCAAGACCGTCGAAGCGAGCGTTTATATCGCCTTCGGCATTTCCGGCGCGGTGCAGCATCTGCAAGGGATCAAGGACTGCCGCCATGTGATCGCGGTGAATCTCGACGCGAGCGCGCCGATCGCCAAACGCGCGAATCTGACCGTGATCGCGGACGCGCAGGAAACCATCGCGGCGCTCAACGAAGCAGCGGCCGTGGCGCGCACGGCACGCGGAACCGGTGCGGCGCTGCTGAATTCATCGGCTGTCGTCGAAGGAGCGCTCGCATGAAAATCGCCGTCCTTGTTTCCGTGGGCCGTCATCCGGTGAGCGGCACGGCGCGGTACAGCCGTAACGACGCCGCCGCGCTGACCATGGCGCTCGCGCTCGCCAGAACGAACAACGCCACGCTCGAGGTGCTGCATGCGGGCGATCCATCGAACCCTGCGTTGCAGGAGTATCTGGCGCTCGGCGCGCGGTCGGTCGAAGTGCTGGACCTGGCCACGACGCCTGAAATGCAGGCGGACGCAGCCGCTGCGCTGGCGGCGCGGCTGGGCGGCTACGAGCTCGTGCTGACCGGCACGCGCGCCGAAGGCGCATTCGACAGCGGCATGCTGCCGTATCGCGTCGCCCATGCGCTGGAGATCGCGCTGGTCGGCGCCGCGGTCGACATCACGTTGCGTGACGGCTGCGCGGAAGTCCGCCAGTTCATGCCGAAGGGTTTGCGCCGGCGCGTCGAAGTCCAACTGCCCGCGCTGATCGCGGTGCATCCGATGGCCAACGCCGCACCTACCTACGCCTACGCACGGTTGCGCGAAGGCACGATCCGTCCGGTCGCCACGCAAGCGGCCGGCGGCCCTGAAGGCCTCGCCTGGAGCGTCCGTCCGGCGGCCGCCAAGCCGGTGCGTCTCGCCGCCGCCGAAAAGCGCTCGGGCCACGCCCGCATGCTATCGGCGACCACGACCGAAAGCCGCGGGGGCTCCGTCGTAATTGAAGGGAGTTCCGTCGAAAAAGCACAAGTGATCCTCGCGTATTTGCGCGAGCATCAACTCGTGGATTACTGATTTCCGGTTCGGGCCAGCATGCGACCAGGAGGGCCTGGCGCGGCGCCAGACGTGACATGCAACGGAGCACACAATGAAAGTTTCGGCAGACGTTCGCGCAATGATCGAACGCCGTAAGACGAATTACACGCTGGAAGCGCCTTTCTATACGAGCGAGGATATTTTCGCGCTCGACATGGACGCGATCTTCCGGCAACACTGGATTCAGGTCGCGGTGGAGCCGGACGTGCCGGAACCGGGCGACTACATCACCGTGGAGGTCGGCAACGATTCGATCCTGATCGTGCGCGACGACGACATGCAGGTGAGGGCGTTTCACAACGTGTGCCGCCATCGCGGCGCTCGCCTGTGCAATACCGACAAAGGCTCGCTCGGCAATATCGTCTGTCCGTATCACAGCTGGACGTATAGCCTGAACGGCGATCTGATGTTCGCCGAGCACATGGGCGATCAGTTCGACCGCTGCAAACATAGCCTGAAGGCCGTGCATCTCGAGAACCTCGCGGGCCTCATTTTCATTTGCCTCGCGGACAATCCACCCGCGGACTTCGCCGTGATGCGTGCCGCGATGGAACCGTATCTGCTGCCGCACGATCTGGCCAGCTGCAAGGTCGCGGCTTCGATCGACATTATCGAAGACGGTAACTGGAAGCTCACGATGGAAAACAATCGCGAGTGCTATCACTGCGTCGCGAACCATCCCGAGCTGACCATTTCGCTGTACGAATACGGCTTTGGCTATCAGCGCACGCCGGCCAACGAAGAAGGCATGGCCGCTTTCGAAGAGACGGTGGCGCGCCGTACCGCGCAATGGGAAGCGATGCAGTTGCCGTCGGCGGAAATCGAACGGCTTGCCGATCTGGTTACGGGTTTTCGCACGCAACGCTTGCCGCTCGATCGCGACGGCGAATCGCAAACGCTCGACGCGAAAGTGGCCTCGAAGAAACTGCTCGGCGGCTTCGAGCAGGCGGATCTCGGCGGCCTGTCGTTCTGGACCCAGCCCAACTCGTGGCATCACTTCATGAGCGACCACATTGTCAGCTTCTCGGTGATTCCGCTCTCGGCGGGCAAGACGCTGGTGCGCACCAAGTGGCTCGTTCACAAGGACGCGCGCGAAGGCATCGACTACGACGTGAACAACCTCACGGCCGTATGGCGCGCGACGAACGACCAGGATCGCGCGCTCGTCGAATACTCGCAACGCGGCGCGACGAGCAGCGCGTACGAACCGGGTCCGTATTCGCCGTTCACGGAAGGTCTCGTCGAGAAATTCTGCGAGTGGTACATCGGCCGCCTGGCGGATTACAGCCATGCACCGGACACCCAGGACGCCGGCGAAACCGCGCCGGCTTCGCACGGCGAGAAAGTCGTGTCCTTCATGCGCTGAACGCGCCGCCGCAACCAGGAGTCGGAGAAAACAATGATGCGCGATCAGGCCACGTTTCAGCTCAGCACGGAGCCGGCTTCGGACCACGCTGCCAGCCGCGTCACGCAGCCGCGGTTCTGGGAGGCGCTGCCGGCGCGCTGGAACAGCGATACCGACGACACGCTGGTGTGCTGCCAGGTCCGGCAGGAAACGCATGACGTAAAGAGCTTTTTCTTTCGCGCGCCGTCCGGTCGGGCGTTCGTATTCGAGCCGGGCCAGTTCATCACGCTGGAACTGGAGATAGACGGCGAGTCGATCAATCGCTGCTATACGATCTCCTCGCCGCCCACGCGGCCGCATACGATCTCGATTACGGTGAAGCGCGTGCCGGGCGGCAAGGTGTCGAACTGGCTGCACGACAATCTTCACGCGGGCACCGAGGTTCGCGTGCTCGGACCGGCGGGCGAGTTCACCTGCGCGCGCCACCCGGCGCGCAAGTTCCTGTTTCTTTCGGCGGGCTCGGGCATTACGCCGCTAATGTCGATGAGCCGGGCGCATCATGAGCTCGGTGAAGACAGCGACATCGTGTTCGTGCACAGCGCCCGTACGCCGGACGACATTATCTTCGCGCGCGAACTCGATCTGATCGCGTCGAATCAGGCGCATTTCCGCACCGCGTTTGTTTGCGAACGGCTCGGCGCGCGCACGAACTGGCCTGGTGTGACCGGTTTTCTGACGCTGCCGCTGCTCAAACTGATTGCGCCGGACTTTCTGGAGCGTGAGATTTTCACCTGCGGACCCGCGCCGTACATGCAGGCCGTACGCAATCTGCTGGACGAGGGCGGGTTCGATCGCAGCCACTATCACGAGGAAAGTTTTTCATTCGAGACGGTGGCCGAGGTGGCCGCGCAATTGACCACCGCTCACGTCGCGGACGCATTGCAGGGTGCGAGCGCGCCCGTGAGCGCCGACAGCTTCATCGAGGCGCGCGAAGAGGCGGCCGGCTTCGCGCCCGTGTCCACGCCGTCGCCCGCAGCCGTTGAAACGGAAAGCCGCTTCAAGGTGAGTTTCGCCAAAAGCAATCGCGAGATCGAATGCGGCAGTGGCCAGCACGTGCTCGACGCGGCGAAGAAGGCGGGCGTACGGTTGCCCGCGTCGTGCACGCAGGGTATGTGCGGTACCTGCAAGGTCAAGCTGGTGTCCGGTGAAGTCGCGATGAAACATGCCGGCGGCATTCGCCAGCGTGAAATCGATCAGGGCATGGTGCTGCTGTGCTGCAGCAAGCCGTTGTCCGATCTGGTCGTGGATAAGTAAGACGAGAAGGACGGCCCCGCCAGTGGCCGAAGTCGCGTGCGGACAACTGGATGTCGGAAAACAACGCTACCCGGCAATTCTGGCTGGCGATTCTAAATGCACATTGGGTTGTTTTTGACGGCAAACGGGAGAGCGGCGATGGGACTGATCAGAAAGATGTTTGTGTTGAGCGCTTTGAGCGCGGCGCTGGCGGCAAGCAGCGTAAGTGTGTCGGCCGATACCAAGCCGACCATCAAGATCGGTTACGTGGAAGGCTGGGACGATAGCGTCGCGACTTCGAACGTGGCCGCGCGCGTGATCGAAAAGCGCCTCGGCTATCAGGTGCAACTCGTGCCGGTCGCAGCAGGCGTGATGTGGCAAGGCGTGGCGCGCGGCGATCTCGACGCGACGCTGTCCGCGTGGCTGCCGGTCACGCACGGCGCGTACTGGAACAACTTCAAGGACAAGGTGATCGATCTGGGTCCGAACTTCAACGATGCGAAGATCGGCCTGATCGTGCCGGATAACGCCGACGTGAAGAGCCTCGGCGATCTGGAGGCGAAGAAAGCGGAGTTCGGTTCGCGCATTGTCGGTATCGACGCCGGCGCGGGCGTGATGCAGAAGACCAGCGAGGCCATCAAGGCCTATGGACTCGACTACACGCTGATGCCGAGCTCGGGCAGCGCGATGACCGCGGAACTGGCGCGCTCGGAAGCGGCGAGCAAGCCGATTATCGTGACCGGCTGGAAGCCGCACTGGATGTTCGCGAAGTACAAGCTCAAATTCCTCGAAGATCCGAAGAAGGTGTTCGGCGAAGCGGAGCATGTGGATAGCGTGGTGAACCCTGACCTCGAGAAGAAGGCGCCGCCGGTTGTCGCGTTCCTCAAGAAGTTTCAATGGAAGCCGGGCGAGATCGACAGCGTGATGCTGGCGACGCAGAACGGCGAAAAGCCAACCGCTGCCGCCGACGCCTGGATCAGCGCGCACGGCGATCGTGTGGATAGCTGGGTGAAGTGATCCCGCTTTCCGTGTGAACGGGTTGCCGCTTTGAAGAGGCGGCAACCCCCAAAGAAAACGCCGCTGAAAAGCGGCGTTTTCCGTTATTGCAGCACGACGGTCCGATCGCCGTTGATGAACACCCGCCGCTCGATGAATGCCTTGACCGCGCGCGCGAGGGTGATGCATTCGACGTCGCGCCCGGTGGCGAGCAGGCGCTCCGGACTATACGAATGATCGACGCGCTCCACCACCTGTTCGATGATCGGGCCTTCGTCGAGATCGTCGGTGACGAAATGCGCGGTGGCGCCGATCAGTTTGACGCCGCGCGCATGCGCCTGGTGATACGGCTTCGCACCCTTGAAGCCGGGCAGGAACGAATGGTGGATATTGATCGCGCGTGCCGCGAGCGCACGGCTCGTTTCGCCGGACAGAATCTGCATATAGCGCGCGAGAATCATCAACTCCGCGCCGGAAGTCTCGAACAGATCGAGCAGGCGTGCTTCCTGTTGCGGCTTCGTATCGGCCGTGATCGGCAGATGGTGGAAGGGCAGGCCATGCTGCTGCGCCAACGGTTCCAGATCGCGATGATTCGAACCAATGCCGACGATGTCCATTTTCAGTTCGCCCATGCGCCAGCGGAACAGCAGATCGGCGAGACAGTGTTCGAGTTTCGACACCATGATCAGCACTTTCGGCCGCGTGTCGACGTCGTGCATCGCCCACGTCATGCGGAAGCGCTCGGCGATCGGCTCGAATTCGCGCTTGAGGGCCGCGGCGTGAAGCGTTTCGCTGCTGTCCACGCCGTGGAATACGCAGCGCACGAAGAAGCGCTCACTGAGGTCGTCGTCGAAAACGGTCAGTTCGTCGATATAGCAATGATGCCGGTCGAGAAAGCCGACGACGGCGGCAACCTGGCCCGCCGCGCTCGGACACGCGACGGTGAGAACCAGCTGATCGGGACGGGAATCGGCGGACATGCGCTCTCCACTTGGACAATAGGGCGATGCCGCGGGGCGCGGCATGCATCATCGCAGTAGATCAAATCAGGCGCGCACGCGGATAGAAGCTAAACGCCGTCGCGCTGGAACGGGAGCGTCAGGTTCGCCGGGCCGGTGCTCATTCGGCGTCGAGTCCGCATTCGCCGAGCAGCCATTGGCGAAAGGCGCTGACCGCGGGTGTGGCGGCGCGCTGCGTGACGAGCAGATAGCCGCGCTCGGTGACGACCGGCGGATCGAACAGTTCGACGAGTTGCCCGGTGGCGAGCAGTTCGTCGACGAGCGGCGCCCAGCCCAGCGCGACGCCCTGGCCCATGATGGCCGCATGGGCGACCAGCGTGAAACTGTTGAACGTGATGCCGCGGTGCGCGGGCGGTGCGTCCAGCCCATGCGCGCCGAACCAGTCCGCCCATGACAGCCAGCGCGCCGGCTGGGTCGGTTCGAGGTGCAGCAGCGGCAGGTGCAACAGGTCGGAGGGCGTGCGCAATGACGGGTGCGCCGCGACAAAGGCGGGACTGCACACCGGCGTGACCCGCTCGGGAAACAGCTTGACCACGCCGCGCGCGCTCCAGTCAGCGTGTTCGTCGCCGAATGCAATGGCGATGTCCGCCTGATCGTGCGATGGATCGAACACGCTTTGGGACGTGATGATCTTCACGTCGACGTCCGGCATCAGCGCCTTGAACTGCGATAGCCGTGGCATCAGCCAGTAGGTGGCGAACCCGAAGTCCGTGGAGAGCGTGAGGGTTTGCGGCGTGCGCCGCGCGCGGATCTCGGCCGTGGCGAGGCGAATCGTGTCGAGCGCGTGGCGCACCGCTTCGAACAGACGCACGCCGTCTTCCGTGAGCGTGACGCCGCGATGGCCGCGCTCGAAGAGCGGCGTGCCCAACGTTTCCTCAAGCTGCACGACGCGTTGACTGACCGCCGGCTGTGTCGAGCCCAGCTCGCGCGCGGCCGCCGTGAAGCTGGCCAGACGCGCCGCCGATTCGAACATGGTTAGCGCCTGCATCGGCGGCAAGCGATCCTGCCTCGGCATAACACCCCCTTATAGGCACATAACGAATTGCCGTCTTCACAGTGGCGAATTGAACGGCAATAGTGGTACGCATGGCGAGCCCGGCATGCGGGCCGCCGGCTCGCCGTCGTCATGACGGCGACATCCGCACCGACACTTGCGATTCTATTCGAGGCACGCCCCCATGCTTGAGAGCAAAAAGAATATCCTCATTCTGATGGCCGATCAGATGACGCCGTTCGCATTGGCCGCATACGGACACGGTCTGACGAAAACCCCCAATCTCGACCGCCTCGCGAAGCAGGGCGTGGTATTCGAATCGGCCTATTGCGCGAGTCCGCTGTGCGCGCCTTCGCGGTTTTCTTTTTTGTCGGGCAAGCTGCCGTCGGCAATCGGCGCGTATGACAATGCAGCGGAATTTCCGTCGCAAACGCTGACGTTCGCGCATTATCTTCGCGCCGAAGGGTATCGCACCATTCTGTCCGGCAAGATGCATTTCTGCGGCGCCGATCAGTTGCATGGCTTCGAAGAGCGGCTCACTACCGACATCTATCCCGCCGACTTCGGCTGGACACCCGACTGGGAACATTTCGAAGCACGCCCCACGTGGTATCACAACATGAGTTCCGTGATCGATGCCGGACCCTGCGTGCGCACCAATCAACTCGACTTCGACGACGAAGTCACCTTCACGACTCGCCAGAAACTCTTCGACATCGCACGCGAACGTCATGCCGGAAAAGATGCGAGACCGTTTTGCCTCGTCGCCTCGCTCACGCATCCGCACGACCCGTACGCGATTCCACAGAAGTACTGGGACATGTATCGCGATGAAGAGATCGACATGCCCACGTTTCGCGATTCGTTCGACGAGGCCGACCCGCACTCGAAACGTCTGCGCCATGTATGCGAAACCGACCGCACGCCGCCCACCGAACAGCAGATCCGTAATGCGCGCCGCGCCTACTACGGCGCGATTTCGTACGTCGACGATCAGTTCGGCGCGATCCTTGAGGCGCTCGAGCAATCGGGACTCGCGCAGGACACGGTGATCGTCGTGACCTCGGACCACGGCGAGATGCTCGGCGAGCGCGGCCTCTGGTACAAGATGACCTTCTTCGAAGGCGGCTGCCGCGTGCCGTTGATCGTGCACGCGCCGCAGCAATTCGACGCGCATCGCGTGCGGGCCTGCGTCTCGCATCTCGATCTGCTGCCCACGCTGGTTGAACTGGCGCGCGGCGCGCCACCGGCCGTGTGGCCCGATTCGCTCGATGGACAAAGCCTTCTGCCGCATCTGCAAGGCGGCCAAGGCGGGCACGACGAAGCCATCGGCGAATATCTGGCCGAAGGGGCAATCGCGCCGATCGTGATGTTGCGGCGCGGCCGCTTCAAATTCATTCACACGCCCGCGGATCCCGATCAACTGTACGACGTGGCGGCGGACCCGCTGGAGCGCGAGAATCTCGCCGCGCGTGGCGAATACGCCTCACGGGTCGCGGCTTTTCGTGACGAGATCGCGCAACGCTGGAACCTCGCCGCGCTGCACAACGAAGTGTTGCAAAGCCAGCGGCGGCGTCATTTTCATTTCGCAGCCACGACACAGGGCACGGTCGCATCATGGGACTGGCAGCCGCTCGTCGATGCGAGCCAGCGTTACATGCGCAATCACATCGATCTGGATACGCTCGAAGCGATGGCGCGCTTTCCCGCCGTCGCGCACTGATTCTCACTCTGCCAGTCCACCCCACCTCACGAACAGGAAGCCGACATAATGAAAAAGCTCTTCAATCAGGCGGTAACCGGCGTGGCGCTGCTGTGCGCGTCGGCCACATTCGCATTGGCCGCCGAGCCGCAGTCGTGCACGCAGGTCAACATGGCGGGGCCGGGATGGACCGACATCGACGCGACCAATGCGATGACCGGCGTGCTGTTGAAGGCGCTGGGCTACAGGCAGAACGTGGCGAATCTGTCGGTGCCGATCACGTATCAAGGCTTGAAGAAAGGGCAGATCGACGTGTTTCTCGGCAACTGGATGCCGGCGCAGGCGCCGGTCGTCAAGCCGTTCGAGGAAGAAAAGTCGATCGAGGTCGTGCATCCGAATCTAAGCAACGCCAAGTTCACGCTCGCCGTGCCCGACTACGTGGCGGCCTCCGGCATTCACTCCTTCGCTGATCTGGCAAAGAACGCCGACAAGTTCGACAGCAAGATTTATGGCATCGAGCCCGGCGCGCCGGCCAATCAGAACATCAAGAAGATGGTGGACGACAAGGCGTTCGGGCTCGGCAACTGGAAGCTTGTCGAGTCCAGTGAAACCGGCATGCTGACACAGGTGGAGCGCGCGGTGCGCGAGAAAAAATGGATCGTCTTTCTCGCGTGGGAACCTCATTTGATGAACACCCGCTTCAAACTCACCTACCTCGACGGCGGCGACCAATACTTCGGGCCCAACTACGGCGGCGCTACCGTCAATACGGTGGCGCGCAGCGGTTATGCCGAGCAGTGTCCGAATGTCGGCAAGCTGTTCAGGCAACTCACGTTCAATGTGGATCTGGAAAACGGCGTGATCACGGAAGTACTGGAAAAGAAGACCCCCGTGGACGCAGCCGCGGCGCAAGCGCTCAAGCGTCACCCCGAATTGCTGAAGTCGTGGCTCGACGGCGTGACCACGGCGAGCGGCGCCAATGGCTTGCAAGCCGTGCAAACCGCACTCGGCGTGAAATAAGCGCGCATTCCTAACCATGAGGTCGCGCGACGACAGATTTATGTCGCATCCGGTCGAATCCTCGCCAATCTGGCCTCGTATTCTTGATCCGGCGATATGGATGTGACTGGTCATCACATGTATCGCCGATAGCCTCAATCCGTTTTACTCGGTCTTAGCCGGTTTCGAACTGCCCGTCATGCGAGAAGCGCCGCGCGTTGGTCTACAGCGCGCGGCAGGGATCGCTTTATCCAACGAAATACGCAGGCAAAGAGCAGGGGAGAATTAGATGAAGAAGAGCAATGCCGTCAGCCTTTCGGGACTCGCTATCGCGGCAAGCGCCATCTGCGCGCCAACGGCGGCCCATGCGCAAAGCAGCGTCACACTGTACGGCATTCTGGATGCCGGCATTACCTACGTGAACAATGCCGGTGGTGCCCACCAGTTCAAATTCGACGACGGTATTTCATACGGTAACCGGATCGGTTTCAAGGGCGTCGAAGATCTCGGCGGCGGTCTGCAGGCCGTGTTCGTACTGGAGTCGGGTTTTCACCTGGGCAACGGGCAGCTCGGATTCGGCGGAGCGGAGTTCGGCCGCCAGGCTTATGTCGGCCTGAAGAACAACTGGGGCACCCTGTCGCTGGGTAACCAGCTCGACATGACCGAAGAGTTCGTCTACCTCTACAACATCTCGTCATGGGCGAGCGGCTACGCGATTCATCAGGGCGACTTCGACCGGATGAACGGTGACCGGTTGCCGAATTCGGTCAAGTTTCTCTCCAACGACTACGCGGGCTTCTCGTTCGGCGGCATGTATTCGTTCGGCAATACCGCCGGCGACTTCCACAACAAGAGCGCGTGGAGCGTGGGCGCGCGTTACGAGCACAGCGCGTTCAACATGGGCGCGGCCTATACGCAGCTGAACAACCCCTACGGCATCTATGCATTCGACCCGTACGCGATGATCGGCACGCGCACGTTCCTCGGCAAGCCGACCGTGTCCGTCGATCCGGCCACCGGCGCGGTGACGGATCTGTACAGCTCGACGGCGTTCCCGGTCGACAAGCAGGGGGCGTTCGCAGTGGGCGCGGCCTATACGATCGGCAAGGTCATGTTGAGCGGCGACTTCACGTACACGACGATCAAGGGTCTCGGCGAAACCTCGCATATGCAGGTCTATGAGCTGGGCGCGTCTTACACGTTCACCCCTGCGTTGATGCTGTACGGCGGGTATCAGCACACGCGGTTCGAGGGCAATCACTGGAACCAGGGCTCGCTCGGGCTGCACTACCTGTTGTCCAAGCGCACGGACGTCTATATTTCCGGCGATTATCTGCGCGCCTCCGATGGCGTGAACGCGGTGATCGGCTACAGCTTCACGCCGTCCTCGTCGAACACGCAGAGCGATGTGCGGATCGGCATGCGGCATTCGTTCTGACAGGCAGCGAAGGGCGGTCTTCCGTGTGACGGAAACCGCTCGCTCCATCACGATGTGCGTTCGAGCTGCTTCTTGAACGTCTCGATCAGCGCCCGCACTTTTGCCGGCGGATGGCTGGTGGGCGGAAACACCGCCTGAATGCTCGCGGGTTCGCTCGCCCACTCGGGCAGCAGGCGGATCAGCCGGCCCGCGGCGACATCGGCGCCGATCGAGAAATCCGTCAACAGCCCGAATCCGCCGCCGGCGAGGGTCGCCGAGCGGCACGCATTGGCCGTGTTCACCAGAAACGCGTTTTCGCAGCGCACGCTTTCGGCGTCGCCGTCGCCGTTGCGCTCGCCATTGCCGCGTCGCAATTCGAGCGTCAGCGGGTGCGGCAGAACCGTCAGCGCGCAATAGGGCATGGCCGACAGTTCGGCGGGCGTTTGCGGCTCTCCCCATATCTCGACGAACTCCGGGCTCGCGACGATCCACTTGACGAAGCTGCCCAGCTTCACCGCACGGTAGTTGGAATCGGCCAGCCGGCCGAGGCGGATCGCCACGTCGATGCCGTCCGCGATGAGATCCACATATTGGTCGGTGCACAGCAATTCGACATTGAGCTGCGGATGCGCGCGGCGCAGTTCGACGAGTGCCGGCGCGACCGCCAGCGAGCCGTAATCGATCGGCGAACTGACGCGCAAGGTGCCGCGCACGGGCGCCGCTTCTCCGCCGATCGCCGTCAGCGCTTCTTCCGTGGCGCGCAGGATCTTCACGCTGGCGTCGTAGAACGCGCGGCCCGGTTCCGTCAGACCGAGCCGGCGGGTGGTGCGGACCAGCAGGCTCGCGCCCACCTCGGCTTCAAGCCGCTGCATGTGCGTGCTGACCATCGTTTTGGCGAGGCCCAGACGCGCTGCCGCGGCGGTCAGCGAGCCGGCCTCGACCACCGCGACGAAGATCGCCAGCCGGTTCAGGTTTACGTCGCGTACGTCGGCCATGGTGGATTGTCCATCTTCGATTGATTGTGTTTCCCGGATTATCGGGCTTCTGCGAAGGCGCTCGTGCGCATTATGCTCGCTCCATCCCTTAACGCTTCATGGAGCCTGTTATGCCCGCTGCCCAACCCGCCCAGCCGATCCGCCTGTACACAACGCCGCTATCCGGCCATGGGCATCGGGTAAAGCTCTTTCTGACGCTGCTCGGCCTGCCGTTCGAAGTCGTCGAGCTGGATATGAAGGCCGGCGAGAACCGCAAGCCCGCGTATCTGGCGCTCAACCCGTTCGGACAGGTGCCTACGATTCAGGACGGCGAAGTGACGCTGTTCGATTCGAACGCGATTCTGGTGTATCTGGCAAAGCGTTACGGCGACGCCTCGTGGTTGCCGGACGACCCGCTCGGCGCTGCCGCGGTGCAGCGCTGGCTGTCGCTCGCGGCCGGGCAGATCGCATACGGCCCTTGCGCCGCGCGGCTCGTCACCGTATTCGGCGCGCCGCTCGATCACGAGAACGCGAAGAAGATCGCCGCGAAGCTGTTCGAGGTGCTCGACCGTGAACTCGCGGACAAGCCGTTCGCGGCGGGCAATCAGGTGACGATTGCCGACGTTGCGGCGCACACCTATATCGCGCATGCGCCGGAAGGCGGCGTGTCGCTCGAACCGTATCCGAACATTCGTGCGTGGCTGCGCCGTGTCGAGGCGTTGCCGCGGTTCGTCGCCATGCCGTCGACGAAGGCGGGGCTGCTCGCCGGGTGAGCAGCCGATACTTGACGTCAACGGAGTCCGACGATGTCCACGTTTATTCCTTTGAATGGCTGGGGCGCCGATGCCTCGCCGTTTCACGCGGCCGAACTCGCCGCCCAGCAGCGCGCGGGAGTGAGAAGCCAGGCGGAGTCGTCGGGACGCCGTGGAATCCGCCGCGCCATGCCGGACCAGCATCGCCAGTTCTTCGCCGGGCAGCCGTTCATGGTGTTCGGCGGTATCGACGCGCACGGGCAGCCGTGGGCGACCATGCGCGCGGGCGCGCCGGGTTTCGTGTCGTCGCCGGATGCGCGCACGCTGCGTATCGAAGGCGGCGTGCTGGCCGGGGACCCCCTGGCCGGCAGCTGGCGCAAGGGCGCGATGATCGGAGGTCTTGGGCTGCAGCCGCAGACACGGCGCCGTAACCGGATCAACGGTGTGGTGACCTCCGTGGACGGCGCCGCGTTGACGCTCGAGGTTCAACAGAGCTTCGGCAACTGCGCGAAGTACATCCAGAGCCGGTCGCCGAGCTGGGTGGAGGGCGGCGCGTCCCGGTCTTCCACGCCGCCGGACATAGCGGCGCAACTGAGCGACGCCGACCGCGCGTTACTGGCGAGCGCGGATACGTTTTTCATCGCGAGCGCGAATCTTGACGAGGACGCGGGTCTCGCTCGCGGCGTCGACGTGTCGCATCGCGGCGGGCCGCCCGGTTTCGTGCGTATCGACGATGAGCACACGCTGACGACGCCCGACTTCAGCGGCAATAACTTCTTCAACACGATCGGCAACCTGATCCACGATCCGCGCGCCGGCTTGCTGTTCATCGACTTTGCGAGCGGTGATCTGGTCTACGTTGCGGCGGATGCGGAAGTCGTTTGGGACGGCGCGGAACTGGCGGCGTTCGAAGGCGCGCAACGGCTCGTGCGTTTTCATGTGCGGGAAGTGCGGCGCAGCCGGGGCGCATTGCCGTTTCGCTGGTCCGACGTGGAGTTTGCCCCGCAGTTCGCTGCGGCGCTGCGCAAGCCGGTTGTGGCCTCGCCTTGGCGCACGCTCAAGGTTGCCGCGGTAGTCGATGAAACGCCGTCGATTCGTTCCTTCTACTTCGAATCGATCGACGGTGCGCCGTTGCCGCCGTACAAGCCGGGGCAGTTTTTGCCGATTCGCGTGCCGGCGCCGGGTTTCGACACACCGCTGACGCGAACCTACACGCTTTCCGACGCGCACGATCCGCAGCGGTATCGGATCAGCGTCAAGCGCGAAGGCGTCGCCTCGAACTGGTTGCACGAGCATCTGGTTGCCGGCGTGCAGATCGAAGCCATGAAGCCGCGCGGCGCGTTCATCTACGCAGAAGACAGCGCGCGGCCCGCCGTTTTCATTTCGGCCGGCATCGGCATCACGCCGATGATCGCCATGCTCCGGCATGCGTTGGCGGCGTCGCGCGATAACGGCGCGCAAGCGCGGCGGCTTTTTTTCTTTCACGGCGCGCGCAACGATCGCGAACGTCCTTTCAGTGTGGAGTTGAAGCAGATCGCGGCACGCAATTCGGCACTTTCGCTGCATCTTTTCGATAGCGCTGGTTCAGGACCGGCCGGCGGCGTATCGCGTGGACGCATCAGCATCGATGCATTGAAACGCGCGCTGCTTTTCGACGACTACGATTTCTATCTGTGCGGGCCCGAGTCGTTCATGCGCGACCTCTACGAAGGACTGCGTGGCTTGAATGTCGCGGATGAGCGTATTCGCTTCGAAGCGTTCGGTCCGGCGAGCGTCAGGCGTACGCCGGCGAGGGACGAGACAAGCGCACGGGATGCGCCGGTGCAAGGCGCCGAAAGCGTACCGGTGACGTTTGCGCGTTCGGCGCGCACGATCCCGTGGCTTCCGCGCGACGGCAACCTGCTGGAGCTTGCCGAAACGCACGGCATTGCCGCGCCGTCGAGTTGCCGCTCGGGTGTGTGCGGTACGTGTTCGACGCGTGTGCTGGCGGGAAAGGTTGAGTACGAGGGTGAAGTCGAAGCGCAGATCGAACCCGGTGCGGCGCTGATCTGTATGTCGCATCCGGCTGCGGCGGATGCCGGTGGGGATGCAGGGGTAACGCTGGACCTCTGATCGGCGAGCGATAGCGCCGGCCGATATCACGCGCGAGACGTCAATGCGTCGACTCGCGGACATCGGCGCCTGACAGGCAGCGTAGTGCCCGATCGCCGTCGCTACGGGCCGCGGCCTCGATCGGAAAGGTTTCCTTGCTGAACGCCACCACCTTGAATCCGGACCCCGCTGCGCGCGGCGTCGTAATACCCCAATGCCATCCGCCGTCCTGCTCGAAGACATGCAGAACCGGTGTGTTCGAACCGTGTAAAGCCTCATGAGTCGTCATGGCACATTCCTCCGTCGCAGCACGACCGTGAGCGCAAATCGCAGACTCCTGACCCGAGTTTAGCCCTATTTTGCTGCACCGCAATATTTAGTTTGTTGCAGAAACGCTGAATGAGTGTGCGAGAGCCGCGGCCAGCACGGGAGGCGCGGATTAGAGCAGGCGTACCAATACGCTCGAAATGATGACGGGTGGGCTAAACCGGGGGCGCCGGGCCACGATTACACAGCGGTGTCCACATCATTGGACGCGTCCTGACGGTGTAGCTCGACTCGCGGATGCAAGCGAACGGACGAACGAGCGTTCACACCAACGGACGTGAAATGCCAGGATTGCGATAACTGCTATGGACACGCATCGTGGCCTGTCACGCCCGCGTGAGGAAAGCGGAAACGCAACGGGCCGGTTCGCCGTGAAGCGCAACCGGCCCGTGCTTCCTGAGTCAATCGCCTGGTGTCAGGCGGGTGAGGCGAGTTCTCAGAAATCAAGCCCCGGGCTGCCCGCGCCAGGACCGCCTGGCTGACCCGCGGCCGGCGCATCCTTCGGTGCTTCGTGAACGGTGGCGTCGGTGGTCAGCAGCAGCCCGGCTACCGAAGCCGCGTTCTGAAGCGCGGTGCGCGTGACCTTGGTCGGATCGAGCACGCCCGACTCGACCAGATCGCCATATTCGCCGGTCTGGGCGTTGTAGCCGAAATTGCCCGTGCCTTCCGCCACCTTCGCGACCACCACGCTCGCTTCTTCGCCGGCGTTCGTGACGATCTGGCGCAACGGTTCTTCGAGCGCGCGCAGCACGATCTTGATGCCGGCGTCCTGATCCGCATTCACGCCCTTCAGGCCGCTGATTGCATGCCTCACGCGAATCAGCGCGACGCCGCCGCCAGGCACGATGCCTTCTTCGACGGCTGCACGCGTGGCGTGCAAGGCGTCGTCGACGCGGTCCTTCTTTTCCTTGACCTCGATTTCGGTTGCGCCGCCCACCTTGATCACCGCCACGCCGCCGGCCAGCTTCGCGACGCGTTCCTGCAGTTTTTCACGGTCGTAGTCGGAAGTCGCTTCCTCGATCTGCACGCGGAGCTGCTTGACGCGTGCTTCGATATTCTTGCTGTCGCCCGCGCCGTCGATCACGGTGGTGTTTTCCTTGCCCACTTCGATGCGCTTGGCCTGACCCAGTTCGGCGAGCGTCGCTTTATCGAGCGACAGGCCGGTTTCTTCAGCGATCACTTGACCGCCTGTCAGGATCGCGATGTCTTCGAGCAGCGCCTTGCGACGGTCGCCGAAGCCCGGCGCCTTCACCGCCACGGTCTTCAGAATGCCGCGAATGTTGTTCACCACCAGCGTGGCCAGCGCTTCGCCTTCCACGTCTTCCGCAATGATCAGCAGCGGGCGGCCGGCTTTCGCGACCTGTTCGAGGATCGGCAGCAGATCACGGATGTTCGACACTTTCTTGTCGTGCAGCAGCACAAATGGGTTATCGAGTACCGCAACCTGCTTGTCCTGATCGTTGATGAAATACGGCGACAGGTAGCCACGGTCGAATTGCAGACCTTCCACCACGTCGAGTTCGTCGTCGAGCGACTTGCCGTCTTCCACGGTGATCACGCCTTCCTTGCCGACCCGGTCGATTGCTTCCGCGATGCGCTGGCCGATCGACTCTTCGCCGTTGGCCGAAATCGTCGCGACCTGCGCGATTTCCTTGCTGGTGGTGGTCGGCTTGCTGATCTTCTTCAGCTCGTCGATTGCGGCGACCACGGCCTTGTCGATGCCGCGTTTGAGATCCAGCGGGTTGAGGCCCGCCGCGACGTATTTCTGACCTTCGCGCACGATGGCTTGAGCGAGCACGGTCGCCGTGGTGGTGCCGTCGCCCGCGGCGTCGCTGGTACGCGACGCGACTTCCTTGACGAGCTGCGCGCCGATGTTCTGCACACGGTCGGACAGTTCGATTTCCTTCGCCACCGACACCCCGTCCTTGGTGACGATCGGCGCGCCGAAGCTGCGTTCGAGCACCACGTTGCGGCCTTTCGGACCCAGCGTGACCTTGACCGCATTGGCGAGAATGTTGACGCCTTCGACCAGCCGCGAGCGGGCGACGTCGCTGAAGATGATTTCTTTTGCTGCCATGGTTAGACGCTCCGTTCGTTATTGAGTGACGACTGCGACCACATCTTCTTCGCGCAGCACGAGCAGTTCATTGCCGTCGACCTTGACCGATTGCCCGGCGTATTTGCCGAACAGCACGCGTTCACCGACTTTCAGATCGGGCTCGATGCGTTTGCCGTCGCTATCGCGCTTGCCCGGCCCAATGGCGATCACTTCGCCCTGGTCGGGTTTTTCCGCGGCGCTCTCGGGAATCACAATGCCCGAAGCGGTTCTGTTTTCCTGGTCGAGACGCTTGACGATCAGGCGGTCATGCAAGGGACGTAGGCTCATGGTTCGATTTCCACGGTTAATTTCTGGCACTCGTCGTTGGTGAGTGCTGACCGGGATCGAGTATAGAAACGAGGCGTGCGTTGCTCCAATAACGGATTCATCGATCCTTATCGGCAATTCGCATTTCACAATCGCGCATATTCATAGCTCGATTCGCTGGTCTTGCGCGGAGAGCCGCGTCCCTATACTGGTCCGTCATATCGGCATGGCCTGACGGCGCGCCGGATCAATCTCCCCACTCAAACCAGGCGGATCGAATGCGATCCGTGCGTTTTTTATAAGGAATCAACGCATGCAGGTCTCTCAGGACACCACGGCGCGCGCCAGGCTCGAAGCGGCACTCGCCGGGTTGCCGGCACTGGCTCAGGCGATTGGCGAAGACGCCGCGCAACGTGAGGTGCGGCGCGAGCTGCCATTCGACGGCTTCAGGCTGTTTCGCGAATCCGGTCTGGGCGTGCTCCGTTTTCCGGTCGAGTGGGGCGGTCTGGGGGGAAGCCTGGAAGATCTCTTTCACGTGATCGCCACGCTGGCCGCGCATGAGTCGAATGTGGCGCACGCATTGCGGATTCACTTCGACCAGACCGAGCAATTGCTGTTATCGCCGCGCTCCAGCTTCAACGACACGCAGATCGAACGCATACGGCAAGGGGCGATCTTCGGCGGTGCGTCGACGGAGCTGGGTACGGCGAGGCCGGGCGAAATCGTCACGAAGCTCGCGCGCGACGGCGAGCACTTCCGCGTGACGGGCAGAAAGTATTATTCGACCGGCACCGCATTCGCCGACTATGCACGGATCAACGTGCAGGACGAACGCGACGAGAAAGTGTCGATCGTGATTCCCGTGTCGCGCGAAGGGTTGCAGGTACTCGACGACTGGGACGGCATGGGGCAGCGCATGACCGCAAGCGGCACGCTCGTGCTCGACAACGTGCAGGTCTTTTCTCACGAGATCGCGACACGCGGCTATACGTCGCTTGCCGGCCGGCATGGCAGCGCAGTGCGGCAATTGCATCTGGTGACAGTCGCGGCGGGGATCGTGCGGAACATTCTCGCGGATGCGCGCCGCTATGTGACGCAATACGGCCGGCCGGTGCTGCATAGTCCGGCACCGTCGGCGCGCGAGGACGGTTTCGTGCAGCAGGTGGTCGGCGATCTGGCGGCGCACAGCCTGTCGATCGATGCGCTGGTGGCGGCCAACGCACGCACGCTCGACCGCTCGGCGAATGCAATCCACAGCAGCGCGCCCAATGCGGAAGAGCTGGTGCTGGAAGGCGCGCTGGCCACCGCAAAAACGCAACTCGTGGTCAGCAAGCTGGCGCTTTATGCCGGCGAGCGTCTGTTCGAGATTGGCGGGGCATCGGCCACTGGCCGCGCTCATAATTTCGACCGTCATTGGCGCAATCTGCGCACTATCTTCAGTCACAACCCGTTGCTGCACAAGGCGCGCGTGATAGGCGACTACGAGCTGAACGGCGTGACCACGCATCTAACCGAAGGCCGCGTGTTCTAACGCACTGCGCGCCATTCACCTCCTTGATCGAACAGGGCACACCATGAGCCGAGATCTGCTGTTACTGCTGGAGCCGGGTTTTACCGATCCGGACCATCCGGGCGAGCGCTTTATCTGTCCGGATGGCGCACCCATCGAAGGTTTACTGGCGAGCGACCCCGCGCGCAACGCCCGTCTCGACATTCGCCGGCTGCCGTTCCCGCGACCGCGTGCCGAGCTGATCGAGGCGCTGGACGCCGAACACCAGAGCCTGCCGGTGCTGATTCTCGGTGACGGGCAGCCCGCGCCCGCCGATGCCCAGACGCTGGGCAACCGGCGTTTCGTCACGGATACGCGCCGCATTCTCGATCTGCTCGCACAGCGTCACGGTTTCCCCAAAGTGCACTGACGGAACTGAAGCGGGGTGCATGCCGTTGACGCGTCTCGATGCGATAACGGCATGCACCCCGATCCGGTAGTCGACCGGGGTCTTCTGCTTTGCTTCAGAACAGATGCTTGATACCGGCCGAGACAGCCACCTGGTTGCTGGTGGTGGACGGCGTCAAATAGCCGATTGCCGCGACCGCCGGCCGTCCCAACGAGTCGGTGCCGCTCGCGTGCTGATAAGCGCCGGTCACGTAAATGTCGGTTGCTTTGGAAAGCGAATACGCCGCGCCAAGGTTCAACTGTTCGTATTTGGCGCTCTCCTTGCCGTTCACGCTGCCGCCTTCCGTATAGTCGAATGACGTGCCGAATCGCAGGAACGGCGTGGCCTGAAAGCGCAGGCTCGCACTGACGGTGCTCAGCCTCGTCGAGCCGCTATAGTGCAGCGTGTTCAACGACGAGTTCGAGCCCAGTCCGCGGAATTGAGTGGTCGAGTAGGCCGCGCCGACAATCGCGCGGCCGGCCGTGTAGGTTGCCGCCACGGAAATCGTTTGTTGCGTGTTCGCCGATGCGAAGCCGGCAATGGCCGGATTGGATTCGGCGGCCGTTGCCGAACCTGCCGATCCGAGGTTATTGCCCGTGGCGCTCGCATTGGCATTGGTGCCGTATAGCGAGGTATTCGGATTGCGCGCATTGACGATCGACGCCGCGATCGCGAACGCTCCGCCCGTGTAGCTGGCGCCGGTGGACCACAGCTGATTCTGCGTGACATTCCCAGCCACGCCACCCACGCTGTACAGCGCGCCGAAACGCAAGCCGTTGAAGGAATCCGAGAGGTACTTGAGCGAATTGTTGATCCGGTGGGTGAAGTTCAGATTGTCATAGTCGGCCGGATGAATCGCGAGGTTGCCCCAGTACCATCCGTAGATCAATGGCGACACGAATTCGACCGAGGTGTCGCCCTGGCGCCCCAACGTGAACGTGCCGTAGCGGCCGCCATTCACGCCGACCCACGCCTGGCGCCCGAACTCCGTGCCGCCTTGCCCGATTGCGCCGTTGTTCACACTGAAGCCGTTCTCAAGCTGGAACAGGGCCTTCAATCCGCCGCCCAGATCTTCTACGCCTTTCAGACCCCAGCGACTCGACGCGAGGCCCGACGACCCGCTATCGAATTGCGCCACCTGTGAGCCGCCTTTGGGTTTGCCGGAGGGCGACGTTGCAGCCGTCTGTGCGTTATTCGAGTACGTGACATTGCCGGTCACGATCCCGTACAGCGTGACGCTGCCTTGAGCACTGGCCGTGCCGGCCATGAGAGATGAAACGCTGAAAGCGAAGAGCAGTTTTTTCATGGTTGTTTGAATCGTTTTTGAGGACGTGTCGGAGAAGTGATTGCCCGGGGAGAATCTTCAATCGGGCGAGAAACGATAAGCAAAACGAATCGATGAAACAAACAATCAAATTCGATATGGATATCGACGATTTATCTCGACTGCGCGCTAAAACACCGATTTTTTAGCGATAACGCGAGCACCGGAAAATAGATACGCAATCCTTATTTGTATGCTGGCGCAACGGTCGTCCCGCGACGTAACGAAAGGAAAGGCGACAACCGCCAATGGGCCTTTCCTCCGCACAGTGCTTTGCATATGCATAACGATTGGTTCTTTTACCGGCATTGCCGCTTTATCGTGTGCGCTGCGGCAGCAGCATGGCCGACACGACAACATTCCATTCGGCCGGCGAGGCCCGAAACATCGGCATAAGGATCTGGATTACATGGCACGGTTGAATCGACGCGAATTTCTTATTTCATCGGGCGTGGCGCTCGCGACGGCCGGCATGCCGGCGCTGGCGCTCGCCCAGGGCGAGGCCGGCGCACCGAAACGGGGCGGCACGCTGAACATGTTGATCAATCCGGAGCCGCCTGTGCTCGTGTCGATCTTTCAGACCACCGGACCCGCGCTCGTCGCGAGTTCCAAGGTGCTGGAAGGCTTGCTGGCTTATGACTTCGACTTGCGCCCGAAACCGCAATTGGCCACCGCGTGGACCGTCAGCCCCGACGGCCTGAAGTACACCTTCACCCTGCGGCAGAACGTGAAATGGCACGACGGGCAACCATTCACGTCGGCCGACGTCGCGTTTTCGATCGATCTGCTCAAGTCGGTGCATCCGCGGGGCCGCAGCACGTTTGCGAATGTGACGAGCGTCGCCACGCCGGACGCGCGCACCGCGGTGATCGAGCTGTCGAAGCCGGCGCCGTATCTGTTGAAAGCGCTGTCGGCCGGCGAGTCGCCCATCGTGCCCCGGCACCTGTATGCGCAGGGCGATCCGCTATCCAATCCCCACAACAACGCGCCGATCGGCACCGGGCCGTTCCGTTTCAAATCGTGGACGCGGGGCGCCAACATCGTCTATGAGCGCAATCCGGACTACTGGGACGCGGGCAAGCCGTACATCGACAGCCTCGTGTTCAAGGTGATTCCCGATGCGGCCGCCCGTTCCGCCGCGTTCGAAACCGGCGCGCTCGATCTGGGCGGCGAGAATCCGGTGCCGCTCACGGATCTGCCGCGCCTCACGCAATTGCCGCAACTGGCGCTCGAAACGCGCGGCTATCGCTTTCTGGATCCGCTCGCCGAGATCGACTTCAATCTCGATCATCCGATCCTCAAAGACCTGCGCGTGCGCCAGGCCATCGCCCATGCGATCAATCCGCAGGTCGTGCAGCGCACGGTGGCCTATGGCTATGCCGACGTGTCGCCCACGCCGATCACACCGGGCTCGCCCTATCACGATGCCAGGCTCGCACCGTATGCGTTCGATATCGGCAACGCGGAAAAGCTGCTCGACGCCGCGGGCTATCCGCGCAAGGACGGCGGCGTGCGCTTCCATTTGACGCACGACTTCCTGCCGTACGGCGACATGTACCGGCGCCAGGCCGACTACGTCAAATCGGCGCTCGGACGTGTCGGCATCGACGTCACGGTTCGCTCGCAAGACCTGCCCGCGTTCCTGAAGCGCGTGTACGCCGATCGCCAGTTCGATTTCACGAGTATCGGCGTCAATACGCTATTCGATCCGAGCGTGGGCGTTCAGCGTCTCTACTGGTCGAAGAATATCCGTCCGGGTGTGCCGTTTTCAAATGCGCCGCACTACAGCAATCCGGAGGTCGACCGTCTGCTCGAAAGCGCCGCGGTCGAAACCGACGAGAGCAAACGCGTCGTGCTGTATCAGCAGTTCCAGCAGATCGTCTACCGCGAGCTGCCGATTCTCAACCTCGTCGCGCCGCGCATGGTCACGCTGGCGAACCGGCGTGTTCACAACCACACGGTGTCCGCGCAAGGCCTCGAAGGCAATCTCGCGGATGTCTATCTAAGCGCATGACTGGAGCGGCACGATGAGTCGAGGTTTGCGTTTTGGTGCGATTCTCCGGCGTACCGCGTGGCAGGCGCTGCCCACGGTGATCGGTATCGTGATCCTCAACTTCTTCCTGCTGAAGCTGATGCCGGGCGACGCCGCCGACGTGCTCGCCGGCGAATCCGGCTCGGCGACCGCGGAAACCATGCAGGTGCTGCGCGCGAAGTTCGGCCTCGACCAGCCGGTGCTGCACCAGTTGTGGTCGTACCTTGCGCATCTGTCGCACTTCAGCCTCGGTTATTCGCCGCGCTACGACATGCCGGTGATGCAGTTGATCCTCTCGCGCCTGCCCAATACGTTGCTGCTGATGGGCGTGGCGTTGTCGTTCGCGATTGTGACGGGCGTCGTGCTCGGCGCGGTCATGGCGCATTGGGCCGGCAAGTGGCCGGACCGTGTGCTCTCCGTGCTGGCCCTGCTGTTCTATTCGACGCCGGGCTTCTGGATCGGACTACTCGCCATCGTGCTGTTTTCGGTGCATTTGGGCTGGCTGCCCAGTGGCGGCAACATCACGCTCGGCGTGCCACTGCACGGCTTCGCCTATTTCGCCGATGCAGCCCGGCACGTGCTGCTGCCGGCCGTCACGCTGGCGACGTTCTTCGTCGCGATCTATGCACGTCTGACCCGCGCCGCGATGCTGGAAGTGCAACGTCAGGACTTCGTGCGCACCGCGCAGGCCAAGGGCTTGCATCCGTGGCGTGTCACGGTGCGCCATGTGCTGCGCAATGCGCTGATGCCGCTCACCACTATCGTCGGGATTCATTTCGGTACCTTGCTGGGCGGCGCCGCGGTGACCGAGACGGTGTTCAGCTGGCCCGGCCTCGGGCGGCTTGCGCTCGACGCCGTGATGGCGCGCGATTTTAGCGTGCTGCTCGGCGTGCTGCTGCTGTCGTCGCTGCTGGTGATCATCGCCAATGTGCTGGTCGATCTGCTGCAGGCATGGCTCGACCCCCGCGTCGCGTGATAAATCGCGTCGACGTCACTCGCTTTTTCCCGAAGGGATGACATGGCTTCCGATTCTTCCAATCTGATTTCCACGCCGCCCGAACCGGCGGCATCGGCGTGGCGGCGCCAGTTGGCCGGTACGCTGTTCGGCCTGCGCCGCGGCAGCACGCCCGCTGTGCCACAGCGCGGCGCGGCGGGGCGCGGAGTCTGGCGCGCCTTGCTGCGCAACCCGTCCGCGCTTGCCGGGCTCGTGCTGCTCGCGGCTTTTGTCGCGCTCGCGCTGAGCGCGGGGCATCTCTTTCCCGGCGATCCGCTCGACATGGTGGCGGCGCCGTTCGAATGGCCGGGCGCGGACGCCCAATACCGGCTCGGCACCGATTCGCTCGGACGCGACGTGGCCGCGGGCATTGCCCATGGCACGCGCGTATCGCTGCTGATCGGCGCGGTGTCGGCCGGGATCGGGCTCGTGATCGGCACGCTGGTCGGCGCGACGGGCGGATTCTTCGGCGGCGTGATCGATGACGTGCTGGTGCGTATCACCGAACTCTTTCAGACCGTGCCGTCGTTCCTGCTGGTGATCGTGATCGTCGCGATCGGCCGGCCGAGTGTGACGATCATCGCGCTCGCGATCGGGATCGCCTCATGGCCGACCGTCGCGCGGATCGTGCGCGCGGAGTTCCGCTCGCTGCGCCAGGCGGACTTCGTGCTCGCCGCGCGCAGCCAGGGGTTCAGCAACGCGCGCATCATCTTCGGCGAGATTTTGCCCAATGCCTTGCCGCCGGTCATCGTGACCGCGTCGGTGATGGTGGCGAGTGCGATTCTGATCGAGTCGTCGCTGTCGTTTCTCGGCATGGGCGATCCCAACGTGGTCAGCTGGGGCGGCATGATCGGCGCCGGCCGCGATTCGTTGCGCACCGCATGGTATCTGACCGCCGTTCCTGGCGCGGCCATCGTGCTCGCGGTGCTCGCGCTGAACCTGCTGGGCGACGGCCTGAACGACGCGCTCAATCCGCGCCTGCGCGAACGCGTTTGACCCCGGCTGTCTGACTACCCGGCCGATCACGCGGCCAACAACGTATTCGAGGATGCACAGTGGCAAACCTGCTTGAAGTACGCGACCTGCGCATCAGTTTCGGCGCGCACGAGGCGGTGCGCGGCCTGAGTTTCGATATCGCGCAAGGCGAGACGCTGGCGCTGGTCGGCGAATCGGGGTGCGGCAAATCGGCGACCGCGCTTTCGTTGATGCGCCTCGTGCCCACGCCGGGGCGCGTAACGGGCAGCCTGCGTTTCGACGGCCGCGAGCTGCTCGATCTGCCGCCGCGCGAGATGCGGGACATTCGCGGCCGGCAGATCTCGATGATCTTCCAGGAGCCGATGACGTCGCTCAATCCGGTGCTCTCGATCGGCGCGCAGATCGTCGAAACGTTGCGCCAGCACGAAAGCCTCTCCAAAGCCGCGGCGTGGAAACGTGCCGTCGAATTGCTCGACCTGGTGCAGATTCCCGATCCGCGGCGGCGCGTGTTCGATTACCCGCACGAACTGTCCGGCGGCCAGCGCCAGCGGGTGATGATTGCGATGGCGGTGGCCTGCCGGCCCCGCCTGCTGATCGCGGACGAACCGACCACCGCGCTCGACGTCACGATTCAGGCGCGTATTCTCGAACTGCTCGATGGTTTGCGGCGCGAGCTGTCGATGTCCTTGCTGCTGATCACGCACGACCTTGGCATCGTCGCGCAGCACGCGGACCGCGTCGCGGTCATGCTGGCAGGGGAGAAGGTCGAGGAGGCGCCGGTTGCGCGGCTCTTCACGCAACCGCAACATCCGTATACACGCGGCCTGCTTGGCGCCTCGCTGAATCTCGCGGACGATCTGCATTATCGCGGCTGGAAACTGCCGGAAATCCGCCATGGTATCGGCGACGACGGCAAGCCGGGCTTCGCCGTGGTGCCGCGTTCGGTGCGCACCGGGCAATATGTGGCCGATGCCGATGCCGATGCCGATGCCGATGCCGCCCGGCGTGGTGCCTCTCTCAGCGAAACGCCGTTGCTCGAACTGCAGGAGCTGCGGATCGACTACCCGCAACGCCACGGCAAAACCACGCTGCGCGCCGTGGACGGCGTGTCGCTGCAAATTGCCCGCGGTCAGACGGTCGGGCTCGTCGGCGAGTCCGGGTGCGGGAAATCGACGCTATCCAGGGCGATCATGCGGCTCGTGCCGGCCGCGAGCGGTGCCATCCGTTTGCGCGGCACCGATCTCGTGCCGTTGGGCGAGCGCGAGTTGCGGCCGCTGCGCCGTCACGTGCAGATGGTGTTTCAGGACCCGTACGCCTCGCTCAATCCGCGCCGCACGGTGGCGGAGATTCTCGATACGGTGCTGGTGGTAAACGGTATTGGCAACGCCCAGCAACGCCGCTCACGAATCGCCACCATGCTCGATCGGGTCGGATTGCCGAACTCGGCACTCGGGCGCTTTCCGCATGAGTTCTCGGGCGGGCAACGGCAACGCATCGGAATTGCGCGGGCGCTGGTGCTCGAACCGGATCTGCTGATCTGCGATGAGCCCGTGTCCGCGCTCGACGTATCGATTCAGGCGCAGATTCTCAATCTGCTGGTCGATCTGAAGCGCGATCTCGGGCTCGCCTATCTGTTCATCTCGCACGATCTTTCCGTGGTGCGCTATATCGCCGATCGCGTGCACGTGATGCAGGCGGGGCGCATTGTCGAAAGCGGGCACCATCGGGACATCTGGCGCGCGCCGCAACACCCGTACACGCGCACGCTGCTCGACGCGATTCCCGGCCGGGCCTTCGACGCGCAGGCGGCATAGTCCGCGAGCTCAGGCGGGGCGGCTTGGTGCCGCCCTCGCGAGCCCTCAAACCCTCTCACTCGTTGCCGAAGTACGCCGGCAGCCGGAAACCGTCATAAAAGCGATTGCCGCGAATCGCGCGCTGGAAATCCACCGACTGATACGCCTGCACGATATCCTGAGTGGCGCGTGCGTTGCGGTTGGATGCCTTCACGACGACCTGGTTGATATACGGGGGCGTCATGTCTTCGAGCGCGAGCGCATCGGTCAGTTTGTGACCGCTGAAGATCGCGAAGTTGCCCTGGATCGCGGCGTAATCGACATCGTCGAGTGCGCGTGGCGCCTGCGCCGATTCGAGCGGGACGATCTTGATGCCGGCCGGATTGGCGATCACGTCTCGTTCGGTGACGTCCACGGGATTCGGGTTCGGTTTGATCCTGATCCAGCCGATGCGCTGGAGTATCTTCAGCGCGCGTTCCAGATTGACCGGATCGTTCGGCACCGCGACGCGGGTGCCCGGTTTGACCTCCGCGAGCGAATGGTGTTTGCTCGAATAGAGTCCCATCGGCGGCGTCGGAACCTGCACCACGCCCACCAGATCGGTCCCGTTGCGGTCGTTATACGATTTCAGATAGACCTCGTGCTGCATCACGTCGGCGATGATCTCGCCGCGGTAGACGGCCTGGTTCGCTTCGAGGCCGGTGCTGAACTCGACGTATTTGACCGCATAGCCTTTCCTGCGCAATTGCGGCTCGACACCGGCCTTGAATTCGTCGGCATAGGGGCCGGGCACGAAACCCACGCGCAGCTCCTGTGCGGTGCCGCCGCTATCGGCGGCGTAGGCGGTGAATGCGGAGAAGCCGGCAAGCGTGGCAGCCAGTAGTAAAGCGCCGGTAACGCGCCGTCGGACAGAGGATGGTGCGGCAACAGGTCGGGACATGATGATTGAAGTGCGGAGAATGGGTGATTGAACGGTGTGACTACGCTGTGAATTTCAGAGGCTGCTGTTTCGCGAGCGCCGGCAAGACGGCCGCTGTGCCGGCGCACAGGAAAGCCGGCGAAGTCGGCATGAACGGGCGGCGCTCGAAGCGCATGCTCACCCCTGCTGAACGGGCGCTTGCCCATCTTCGGACGCGCCGTGACGCGCAATTCGCCCGAAGAACGGATGCCCCGGATCGTTGAACCCCGGCGTGGACGGGTGCCCGCTCGTGACCAGCGAGTCGACGAATGCTTCGTCTTCGGCCGTCAGGCGGTAGCGCAGCGCCGGCAGATAATCGCGCCACTGCGCTTCGGTCCGCGGGCCGCCAATGGTCGAACTGATATAGCGGCTATTGAGCACCCACGCGAGGGCGAATTGCCCGGCGGACAGCCCCCGCGCTTGCGCGTGTTCGTGCACGCGCCGCGCCAGTTCGAGCGATTCGGCACGCCATTCGGTCTGCTGCAGACGCCGGTCGCTGCGGCCCGCGCGCGTGTCGGCGCCGGGCGCCGCGCCCGGTTCGTACTTGCCCGTCAGCACGCCACGCGCGAGCGGGCTATAGGAAATCACGCCGAGCCCGTAGCGGTGCGCAGCCGTCAATTGCTCAGCCTCGGCCTGACGGTTGGCGATGTTGTAGAGCGGCTGGCTCGCCACCGGCGCATCGAGTCCGAGTGCCTGCGCGGTGTGGCTGAACTCGGCGATCTTCCACGCGCGATGGTTCGACAGGCCGTAGTAGCGGAGTTTGCCAGCCTGAATCAGGTCGTTGAGCGCCCGCACGGTTTCTTCGACCGGGGTGTCGTGGTCTTCGCGATGGATATAGAGCAGGTCGATGTAGTCGGTATTGAGGCGTTTGAGACTCGCATCGACCGCCCGCACGATATGTTTGCGGGAGGCGCCTCGCGCGTTGAGGTCGCCGTCCTGCAGCGGATTGGCGAACTTGGTCGCAAGCACCCAGCGCTCGCGCTGCGCGGCGATGCTGCGGCCCACCACGCGCTCCGATTCGCCGTTGGCGTACACATCCGCCGTATCGATCGAATTCACGCCGTGTTCCTGAGCCTGATCGATGATGCGTGCAGCGTCCGCTTCGTCGGTGGGGCCGCCGAACATCATCGTGCCGAGCGTCAGCGTCGAGACCTTGATGCCGCTGCGGCCGAGTTGTCTGTATTCCATGTGAGTCGGATTCCGTGAGAAAGTCAATCGGGAGAGGTTTAGCGTTGCAGCCACACGTCGGCGAAACTGGCCGAGACGCCGTCCGGCGAGCTCGTATGGTTGTGCACCGCGCGCGAATAGACCGTCAGCTATTGCGGCGAGACCAGATTGATGTCCGGCAGATCGCGTTCGAGAATGCGCTGAATCTGCGAGAAGCGTTGCTTGCGCTTCGCTTCGTCGGTTTCTTCGGCGACCTGTGAAAACAATTGATCGATCTCCGGATTGCTGTAATGGGAGCCGTTGGTGAAGGGCACGCCACGCCGGAAGTTGCTGGTCGTGTACAGACGCGCCACGCCGACCACCGGATCGAACAGGTTGCTCATGCCGTTGATCGAAAAATCGAAATCGCGGTCGGTGTAGATTCGCTTCAGGTACGCGGGCAGATCCTGGCTGCGCACGGTGACGGCAATGCCGACACGCGCCAGCGCCGACTTGACGTAAGCGGCGGTGCGCGCGGGCAGATCGCCGATCGGCAACGGGTCGACAGTGAGCGCGAAACGCGTGCCGTCGGCTTTGCGCGGATAGCCGGCTTCGTCGAGCAGCGCGTTGGCGCGCTCCACGTTGAACGGATAGGGTGTGGGCGCCGGGTCGTAATACGGGCTCGACGGAATGATCGGGCTCGCGAGCGGTGTCGCATAACCGTAGTAGATCACCTTGCGAATCACCTCGCGGTCCAGCGACGAGGCGATCGCCTGCCGCACCTTCGGATTCTTCAACACCGGGTTGTCGAGATTGAACTCGATGCGCGCGACGCCCGCCTGGAACTCATAGCCGCGAGTCTCGAGTCCGAGCTTCGGGTTGGCTTTGAGGCGTTCGAGATCGGACAGCGGGACAGGCGAGTCGCCGCTCAGGTCCACGGAACCATCTTCGAAAGCGACCGTGCGGGCGGCCGGATCGTTGATCACCTTGACGACAATGCGATCGAGCCACGGTTTGCCTGTGTCCCAGTAGTCGTTGTTGCGCACGTATTCGACATAACTGCCGCGCACCCATTTGACAAAGCGAAACGGACCGGTGCCGATCGGTGCGTTATTGGCGGGGTTGGTCAGTACGTCGGTGCCTTCGTAGACATGCTTCGGCACGATCGGCGTTTCCGATGAAGAAAACGCCTTGATCAGGTACGGCGCGGGTTTCGACAGCGTAATGACGACGGTGTAAGGGTCCGGCGTCGCGACATCGGTGACGTTGGCGAAGGTGGTTTTGGCGCGCGGGTGGAGCTGCCTGAGCGTCTGGATCGAATACGCGACGTCGGCGGACGTGAAAGGCTTGCCGTCGTGCCATTTCACGCCGTGCCGCAGATGGAAAACGTATTTCCGGCTGTCGTCGCTCACCTCCCACGAGGCGGCGAGCGATGCTTTCGGCCGAAACCCGAAGTCGTATTCCAGCAGGCCTTCGACGACTTTCGGGCTGACCTTCAGCACGTTGGTCGCGGTGGTGGCGAGATCCACCAGCGCGGTCGGCTCCGGGGTGACGATGAAAGTGAGCGTGCCGCCGCGAGTCTGTGCGTGCGACTGCGGGGCGGACAGTACGACGCTCAGGGCGAGCGCCAACCCGAGCACGCCTTTGAGCAGGCGCGTGCCGCGGCGGCTCGGCGCCGCCTGCGTTATGACATAGGCCATCGTATGGTTGCGTGAGAGAAGGAACGAGAGAAGAAGCGGGTTCAGACGGCGGAGGCCGCCGGAGCATGTCGACGCGCGAGCGCGGCACGAAGTGGCGCGGGGTCGACCCACGCGTCGAAATCGAAATCCGACGCAATGAAGCCCCACTTGAACAGAAACTGCTTGAAGTCGGCGAGGGCCGCGAGCGCCTGTGGATCGAGCCCGATCGTCAACTGTCGATGCAGGCCGCCGGGATAGGCGCGCTCCACCCAATGCTCGGCACTGCGGGTTTCGTGGGCGACGTAGTGCGCCACATCGCCTGCGTGACGCTCGGCCCATGCGCCGGTGTCCAGCGTGCGCGCCAGCACCCGTTCGACCAGATCGGGTCGTTCGCGCAGCAGTTGCGCGTCCACGGTCAGCGGCCGTGGCGTGCCGTTGTTCGCATGCAGCACGCGATTCGGCTGCGCGCTGATGTCGACGAGAATCCTCGCATTGAGCAGGTTCGCGATATCGAGGCCCGTCGCTCCCTTGACGAACACGACGTCCGCTTCCCCGCGCAGCAGCGCTTCGGCCTCGCGGGCGAACTCGTGCGGGCGCTGCGCGTCGAGCCAATCGGCGAGCGGCGCGTCGGCGGCGGGTTTGGCGTCTTCAAGGCCGCGCGGTGTATGCAGCAGGTCGACCAGGTCGATGTCTTCGAGTTGCACACCGAGCACGCCCAGCAATGACGAGAAGCCACGCAACGCAGTCGCGCGATGAAAGTCGACTACGCTCGCGCGGGTATTGAGCGGAAATCCGAAGCGACGCCCGGCGAGCGCATCCGGACTCGCTTCGAGATGGCGGTCGAGTGTGATCAGGGCCTGGAATTCGTCCACCCAGCTCAGGCCGATCAGGCGGGTGTCGCTGCCTTGGGCGCGCGCCCAAAGCGCGGGAATATTGCCGCCCTGGCGGAACGACCAGGGCTGCGTGTGCGTGAAATGCGAGCGGCGAATCTTCACGTCGTCGGCATCCTGCAGCGCTTGCACGTCGATTCGGTCGGCAGCGAATTCTTCTTCAAGCCAGCCTTTCCGCACGGTTATACCGAACGGCGTAGGGGCGGGGCAGCGCGTGTACCAGAGGCGGCTCATACAATGACCTTAAGGTTAAGGACTATCGGACTAGGGAAAGACGGCATTTGGATGCGAAGAAAGGCGCGTAGTCAGAACCTGAGGCCGGCTTCGCGCAACAGCGGCAATACCCGCTCGCCGAAGAACTCGAGGTCTGGCTGAAAATCGAAAAAGCTCAACTGCGCGCCGTCGATACCGGCCTCATGCAAGCGCACGATGTAGTCGGCGATCTGCTGCGGCGAGCCTGCCATCGAGATGTTGCCGCCCACCGCGCGCGCGGCTGCCTGATTGCGCTGTTCGGCGTTGCCGCGCCACGCGTGCGCGTCGCTCTCGAAGCGATGGAAACTGCCTTCGTCACCATGCGCCACGATCGCGTCGCGATAGGCGAGCGCTTCGGCCTCGGTCTCGCGGCAGATCACCATGGGATTGATCAAGGTGCGAACCTTGCGGCCGTACTTCGCCGCAGTCGCCTTCACGCGCGCCGTATGCGCGGGCAGCGCCGCTAACGCCGCTTCGATTTCGGAGCCGGCCGGACTGGTGATGAACACGACGTCCGAGTAACGCGCGGCGAAGTCGATGCCGGCGTCCGAGCCGGTGGCATTCACCAGAAGCGGGCGGCCGTATTTCGGCTTAGGCGTGACGAACGCCTTGTCGAGCTTCCAGCTGGACAGCGCGGGCGCGAAGGTGAAATTCTCAGGCTGCGCCCAGAGTTGCTGCACGGCATCGAGAAACTCGGCTGCCAGTTCGTAGCGCCGGTCATGTTCGATACGCTGCCAGCCGAACATTTCATGCTCGACGGCGCGATGGCCAGTGACGACATTGATGCCCCACCGCCCCTTCGAAATGTGGTCGAGCGTCGCACTGAATTTGGCGAAGTGCAGTGGATGCCACGGGCCATAAAGCACGTGGCTGGTGGCGACCAGAATGATGCGTTCGGTGCGTGCCGTCATCGCGGCGAGCGACATGAACGAGTCGAGCGCTTCACCATTGAATACGCCGCCGTAGCCGCCTTTCGGCAGCCACTGCGAGAGCGCGAAGACCAGATCGAAGCCGAACGCCTCGGCTTTTTGCACGAGCGCCAGGTTGTAGTCGAAGTTCCAGTCGGTGCTGCGAGGCAGCGTCGATGCACTCCAGCCACCCGCCTGAATCGGCAGGAAAAGTCCCAGCAGCAAGGGCTGTTCGAGCGCGCGCGCAACCGGGCTATCGGCAAACGCGGCCGGCGAACGAACCGGAACGAACGGTGTGGCGGCCCGCGCAGCTTCAGCGGAGGTCGTCGAATCCTGCGGTGCAGCGGCGAAAATGGATTGAGTCACAGTGATGGTCCGTGCCGTTTGGCGTGAAGAGCGCGCGATCGATGGCGCGGTCGGCCATCTCGCGTGATGTGCGAAGCAAAATATTCGCGGCGCCACGCCGACGCTCGCGTGAACGCAGTAGATCACGCAAGGTTGGGAATGCAAAACAACGAATTCTGCTTTTCAATTGAAGCGACGGATGCCGCGCAGCCGTGCTGCTATAGCGGAGATATCGCGTATGCATGAGGAACCCGCAGACCATCGTGGGTGAGTTGCGGCATGTGAGTGCGGTCGAGAAAAGCTAATCAGTTTTGCTTGCTTTTCGTTCCTTTCGACGCGTCTTACCATCCGCCATTCGCATCATAAAAAGGACACGTATGAACTCGAAAAGCGGCTTGCGCGAAAGCATTTGCGCCACGTTATTGGTCTTCACGCTGATCGGCGCCGGCCCGGCGCCCGCCCTGGCGGCGCCCGATCATGGTGGAACCCTGACATGGCTCGTCACGCCGGAACCCGCGTCGATCGTTCCCTTGACTACGACCGCCGGGGGCAATGCGGAGATCGGCCCCAAAGTGGTCGAGGGCCTGCTGACCTACGACAGGAACCTCAATCCTCAACCGTTGCTGGCGACCGCATGGTCGGTCAGCAAGGACGGCCTTGAATATCGCTTCACGTTGCGTCGCGGCGTGAAGTGGCACGACGGCAAGCCGTTGACTTCCACCGACGTCGCCTTTTCGATTCTGACACTCAAGCAGGTGCATCCGCGTGGCCGGAGCACATTCGCGAACGTCACGGATGTCAGGACGCCGGACCCTTACACCGCGATCATCGAACTGTCGAAGCCGGCGCCGTTTCTGCTGACCGCGCTGTCCGGTTCCGAGTCGCCGATCATCCCGAAGCACCTGTACGAAGGGACGGACATCGCATCCAATCCGTATAACAGCGCGCCTGTCGGCACGGGGCCGTTCATTTACAAGTCGTTCGTGCACGGCAGCTACATTCTTCTCGAGCGCAATCCGGACTACTGGGACAAGCCCAGGCCATACGTCGACAAGATCATCGTGCGTTTTCTTCCTGACGGCGCGGCCCGCGCGGCTGCGCTCGAATCGGGCGCGGCCAACCTCGGCGACCAGGCGATTCCGTTATCCGACGTCAAGCGCTTCACGACGCTACCTGACTTCACGGTGGACACCACCAATTGGCCCTATGTGAGCAACCACCAGCAGTTGATTTTCAATCTCGACACGCCGGTCCTCAAAGACAAGGCGGTGCGTAAAGCGATTTCACAGGCGGTCGACGTCAATGCATTGAACCGCGTAGTCTGGTATGGCTACGGGCAGGTTTCCGCGGCGGCGATCGGCGCGGCCAATACGAAGTATCACGATGCCGACATTCATTACTTTCCGTACGACGTGGCGCAAGCGAATGCCGCGCTCGATGCAGCCGGGTTCAAGCGCGATGCGCACGGGAAGCGGTTCAAGCTGCGATTGCTCTTTAATCCGTTCCAGGACCCGCGTGCCGCGGATTTTGTCCGTCAGTCACTGGCGCGCATCGGTATCGACGGCGAGATAGAAAGCTATGATTTCGCCACCTACGTGAAAAAGGCCTATACCGATCGCGCTTTCGATATCACGCTCGAAGCGCTCTCCAATGTATTCGACCCGACGGTGGGCGTGCAGCGCGTTTTCTGGTCGAAGAACTTCAAGATCGGACTGCCGTTCTCCAATGCCGCGCACTATTCGAACCCGGAGGTCGACCGCTTGCTCGAAGCCGCCTCGGTGGAGACCGACGAAGCCAGGCGCCGTCAGCTATTCATCCAGTTCCAGCAGGTCGTGCACGACGACATTCCGTCGATCGAGTTCGGTGCGAATCCGAGCATCACGGTGGTGTCGAAGAAGGTAAAGAACTATGCGCCTACCGGCGAAGGGTTGCGTGGGAACTTTGCCGATCTGTATATTCAGCGGTAGGACCGGGGGCCTCGCGTGCCGTCGCTAGCCCCCACACTCACTTTGGCGCGGATCGCTCTAACTGTCTTCGAACACGTACTGCAAGGGGCGGCCGTTGATACCGCCCTGGCTGTTGATCTCGTCCAGCGCGAGGTCGAAGCCGGCTTTCCACTGAGCGCCATATTGCGCATTCGGGCCGGTCAACGGTCCGCTGACTCCGAAGAAGACCGGCTCGCCGCTGGCGGGCGCCGCGGACGAGACACCGTGACAGGACAGCGCGAGCACGGCACCGGCGAGCGCGAAGAGACGCCGGAACAGCAAGGAAGGGCGCGAGGCAGGCATGAGTTGTTCCCCCGAAATGAGTTGGACTGCGAGTCTCTAACGCATCCCACCGGGCGACAACCAAGCGATTGGCATATCCATATGCGCTGGCCGGCGCAGGGCGGTTTCGATGCAACGCGAAGCCCGCTTCAGGCTGGAAACACCGGTTCGCCCAGCGTCAGCATCAACCGGTTTGCCCATGCGAAGATCGCGATCGCATGGCTCAAATCGAGAATCTGCGTATCGTCGAGGCCGGCGTGACGAAGCGCGTCGAGCGAGACAGGGCTGAGCGTTTCAGGATGCAGCGTGAGATCGATCGCGTACCGGACGATGGCGCGTTCGCGCTCGGTCGTGCCCGCGGTCCGCGGGTCCGAGAAGATCTGCTCGATCACGTCGTCGCGTTTCGCGAGTTGCTGGAAACGCTGCGCATGCACCGAGGCGCAGTACACGCAACCATTGATACGCGAGACGACCGTGCTCGCGAGCTCGCGCTCCGCGCGCGACAGGCCGCGAGGCGCGTACATGATGCTGTTGAACGCGCCGGAGCGCTGCCTGAGGATTTCCGCTTCGTGCACGAGCAGCAGGTAATAGTCGGAAGTCTTCGCTTGCGGGTGGCTTGTTTCGAGTACCGCGGTCTGCGCGGGCGACGCCTGCGCGAGCGGGACCGTGTCGAGCCATGCGCGCCAGCCGAGCGTCTGGGACGTGAAGCCGTGATCGGTGCTCATGCTTGTGCCTCCAGCGCGCGCAATGCGGCGACGACCCGCACCTGGTAGGTGACGAATGCGACCAGTTGCGAGAGTGCGACGATCGCACGCGTGGTCAGGCCGGCCGCCTGCAATGCCGAAAGAGCGGACTTGCCGGTCGCGGCGGGCTGAACGACCACGGCTTCGGTGTGAACGAGGATCGCGGCTAGTCGCGCGTCCGTCGTCACAACCGTGCCTACCGACGCCGGGCGAGCTTGCGCGATCGCCTCGAGCACCGTGCTGGTTGCGTCCGCATCCGTTTCGTCATCCGTTTCGCTAGCCGTTTCAAGCGCCAGCAAGCGCTCGCGATACGCTTGCGCGGTCCCGTCCGAGCGCGACAGCAGCGCGGCGTACCAGGCCGCGTAGAGCCGCTCGCGCAGCGTCAGATCGACGACATCGTTCGAAAACAGCGCGTCGTGGCTGCCTTGCGTATAGCGGGTGGCGTCGTAGCGGAAGGCGCGCAGCGCGGCGACGGGGCCATCGGGCGCCAGTCCCGCCAATGCGGCAACGAAGTCATCGGCGGCGGCAGCCGATGTGCGATCGGTCAGTGAAGACATGAAATAGAGGTCCGTAAAAAAGAGTCAGGCAGCGGTGTCGATTGCGCGCGCGTCGGCGTCGGCCCATTCGTCGCCGGCGAGCTCCGCGGTGTCGAAGGCCTGCAGCGCCGCGTAGTGCGCATCCCGGTCGGCGTCGAACAGCATCGCGGCAATCGCGCGCGCCAGACGTTGCGCCCCGTCGCTGATTGCGGGAATGTCGCCGGCGACTTTGCCGTGCGTCAGACTCGCGCCGTGATTGAAGCAGTGAATGCGCGCGAGCGCCGGACAGGTGCCCGCAATCCGTTCCTGCAACGCAAAGTTGCGGTCGAGGTCGGGCGAGCTCGCGAGGTCATCGCTCGGCAGATCAGGCGCGGGCTCGAAGCGGTCGCGCCAGCGGCGCACATGCGGCGCGATCAGCGCGAACTCGTCGCGCGTGTCGATCTCGGAGTGAAAACCGGTCGCGAAGATCAGGTAGTCGAGCGCGTAGCGGCCCTTGGGCGTATCGACGACCACCGTGTCCCCCTCGTGGCCCACGCGCGTGAGCGGGCTGGACAGATGCAGCCTCGCCTGAGGATACTGCGCGACGCGCAGCACGCTATCGCGCGGCGGCGGGGCCTGAGTCCGGGCGGAATAGTGCAGAAAACGCCATTTCCATTCGTCCGGCAGATGGGCGAAACCGTGTACGAGGCCGGGGCTGCCGATTCCGGTCAGCTTGTTGATGCGCGGCAAAGCATCGCGGCGCACGAACAGATCGACTTGAGCCGCGCCGGCTTCGAGCGCGGTCGCGGCATTGTCGAACGCCGACGCGCTGGCGCCCACCACCCCGACGCGCTTGCCGCGCAACGCGGCGAAGTCGATCGCATCCGACGAGTGGGCGCGCAGCCGCACGGGAAGCTCTCGAGCGAGCTCGGGAATGAACGGGCCGCCAAGGCCCTCGCGTCCGGTTGCCAGCACGACATGCCGCGCCAGCACGGTTTCGCGCTGCGGCTGGCTGCTGCCGGTCGCCGGTGCGTGAAGGAGATCGAGTTCGATCAGACCGTCGCCGCGCGTGCGCAGTCTGGTGACGCGCGTATCGTTGCGCACCGGCAAATCGAGCACGCGGCGATACCAGCGCAGATAGTCCATCCATTGCGCACGCGGAATCTTGTAGAGCGCGTTCCATTGCTCGCGACCGAACTGGGCCTCGTACCATGCGCGGAAGGTCAGCGCGGGCAGGCGGAGCGCGGGGCCGGTCAGTTGTTTCGGCGAGCGCAGGGTCTGCATGCGCGCGTAGGTGACCCACGGACCTTCCTCGCCTGCCGGCGCCTGATCGAAGAGCCGCTGGTTGTCGACGCCCAGCAGACGCAACTCGGCGCTCGCCGCGAGTCCGGCCATGCCCGCGCCGATAATGGCGACATCGAGCACGCGTTGCGCGTCGACGTTTCGCGCGGGCACCCAGGGCGGCGCGGGAAGTTCGAGCCAGTCGAGGTCTTCGCGAAGCCGGGTTTCAAGCGCGGCCAGTCTGTCGGCGGCGGGCGGCGGGTTGAATGCGGTCATGCCGGAACTCCGGTGTCGCGGTGAGAAGAGGAGGTGGAATCGCCGGCGCGGTCCGGGCTATCCATGCGATCGTGAGCGACCAGTGCGCCATGCTGCGACGCTGCGTGACGCACCGCGCCCGGCAGCAGAGCGTGCGAGACGTCCGCGAGCGTGGCGATCATCGCGTCGAGCGCGCCGGTGCGTGTTCGGCCGGACAGTGTGACAACGCCATACAGAAACGGAATCGGCACATCGAGCGGTCGCACTTCGACATCGGCGAGGCGCAGGCCGAACGCCGTCACCGGATCGACAAGGGCGACGCCGAGTTTTTGCTGCGCGGCCATCATGGCGTTGAGCGACGCGTTCGTTTCCAGTGCGACGTGAAGCGCAATGCCGGCCTGATCGAACGCGCGATCGATCCGGTTGCGCAGACGATAGCGGTTGGCGAGCGTCGCGACCGGCTGTCCGGCCAGACGCGCGAGCGGCAACACGGCATCTTGCGCGAGCGGGTCGTCCCGATGCAGCACGGCCACGCACGGCGCTTCAATGATGTAGTGCACGTCGAGGGCCGCATGATCGAGTGGCAGCGTGGCAATGCCGACATCGGCGGCACGCGAGAGCAACGCTTGCGCGACCTGCTCGGCAGAGGCGCTGCGCAGTTGCGTGTCGGCACGTGTGCGTTCTTGCGTGCACGCCAGGGGTAGCTTCGCGATGGCGCGCGGCGCCAGCGCCGCGGCGAGCGCGGGCGTCGCCACGATGCGCAGCGGCGTGGGCTCGTCGCGGCCGATCGCGCGCGCACTGGCACGGATCGCATCGAGGCCGATCAGCGAACGTTCCACTTCGTCGTAAAGCTGGAATGCGCGACCCGTCGGCGTGACGCGTGGCCCTTTCCGGTCGAACAGCGCGTAGCCGATCTCCTGTTCGAGATCCTGGATCGTTCTCGTCACGCCGGGCTGCGAGCGGCGCAGCAGTCGAGCCGCGCCGGTGATGCTGCCCGTCGACATGACCGCTGAGAACGCTTCGAGTTGATGCAACTCCATGCGATGCCTCATCCATGTGATGGGTGCATTCTAGAGGCGCTTGCATGCCCGATTCTTATAATAAATTCGGCTATGCAATTGACGAATGTTGCGATCCGCGGGCACGCGAACGCGCGCTTGTATCCATGCAGCCGCCCGGAGCAAGCGCGAAAAAGCCCATGAAACAAGGGGTTTTTTGCAAACTCGCGGTGCCGAACAAGCTCGGCGCACGGCGCTAATCATCCGTGCACATAAGCTTCGTGAGTGGGCAGGAATAAGCTTTGACACTTATCTTCGTTGGCCGGCTTCCAGGCGACATGGTTACATCGTCTCACTCTATTTCATGGCGTGAGAAAAGCATGTCGAATCTGTGGAACCACAAGCGCGGTGCAGCCCGCGCGCTGCTTCAACTGGCCGGCGCACTGACCATTGCCTTCGGCGGCGCCATGCCCGCCGCAAATGCTGCGGATTCCTACTGGGTCGGCGTGACCGGACCGCTGAGCGGACAGGATGCGCAATACGGCGAACAGTGGAAGCGCGGCTTCGATCTCGCGCTCGAACAGATCAACGGCAACGGCGGGATCAACGGCCGTTCGCTTGACTACGACTTCGAAGACAGCCGCAGCGATCCGCGCCAGGCCGTCGCCATCGCGCAGAAATTCGTCGACGACAAGCGCATCCTCCTCGAACTAGGCGATCTGTCGAGCGGCGCATCGATGGCCGCGTCGCCGGTTTACCAACGCGCCGGCCTCGTGCAGTTCGGTTTCACCAACTCGCATCCGGACTTCACCAAGGGCGGCGATTACATGTGGAGCACGGCGATCAGCCAGGCGGAAGAACAGCCGATGCTCGCCCGTTACGTCACCAAAGGGCTCGGCTTCAAGAAGATCGCCGTGCTGTACCTGAATACCGACTGGGGCCGCACGAGTAAAGACATCTTCGCGAAGGCCGCCACCGCGAACGGCGCCCAGGTCGTCGCGGCAGAGGCCTATCAGCCGAACGAGAAAGACTTTCGCGCGACGCTTACGCGCGTGCGCAGCGCGGAGCCCGACTCGATCGTACTGATTTCCTACTATTCAGACGGTGCGCAGATTGTTCGCCAGGCGCGAACGGCCGGGGTGCACACGCCGATCGCGGCTGTCGGCTCGGTGTATTCGCCCAAATTCCTCGATCTGGGCGGCCCGGCGGTGAATGGCGTCTACACCGAATCGAACTTTTTCCCCGGCGATCCGCGTCCGGAAGTGCAGAGCTTCGTGCAGCGTTATCGCGCCAAATATGGCGCCGAGCCGGACACCTTCGCCGCGCGCGCCTACGACGCGATGATTCTCGCGAGCGAAGTGATCCGCCGCTATGGCGCGGACCGCACGGCCGTGCACGATGGATTCGCAAAGATCAACGACGTGCCGAGCGTGATTTTCGGCAAGTTCAAATTCGACCCGCAGACGCGCCGCGTGGCCGGTGCCAGGAACCTGGATCTGGTGGTCAAGGACGGCAAATTCGCGTTGTGGGACGGCGTGAGCGCCGTACACGCGCAATGATCGAACCCACCATAAACGCGGGCTACAGGACTGACACGCTATGACGGCCTGGTTCGACTACACGATCAACGGACTGATCGTCGGCAATATCTATGCGTTGCTGGCGGTCGGCCTCGCGCTGATCTTCGGCGTCTCGCATCTGATCAATTTCGCGCACGGCTCCGTGTACATGGTCGGCGGTTTCATCGGCTGGCTGTGTCTGACGCGGCTCGGCTTGCCGCTGCCGGTCGCGCTCGTCGCGACCATCGCGGGTTGCGCGCTGCTCGGCGTCGTCATCGAACGGATCGGCTTGAGGCCGCTGCAGGGCGCGGCGCGGATCGCGCCGCTGCTCGCCACGATCGGCATCAGTTTCGTGCTCGACCAGCTCGCGCAAATCGTCTTCGGCCCCGACCCACGCCCGGTGCCGAGTTCGTTGCCGGAATGGACGCTCTCGCTCGGCGGCGCGACCCTCGGCTCGCTCGATCTGCTGATCGCGGCGATCGGCATCGGTGCCGCGGCCGTGCTTTACGTGTTTCTGCGCTTCACGCGGCTCGGCTGGGCCGTGCGCGCCACCGCGCAGGATCGCGATGCCGCGCAGCAGATGGGCGTCAACGTGAATGCCGTGAATCAGGCCGTATTCGCGATCGCCTGCGGGCTCGGCGGCCTGAGCGGCTTGCTGGTGGGCATGTACTACAACAGCATCGATCCGGCGATGGGCTTTCAGGCCACGCTGAAGGGTGTCGTCGCGCTGCTGATCGGCGGGCTTGGCAACGTGCCGGGCGCGATTGCCGGCAGCCTGCTGCTGGGCCTCGTCGAGAGCTATGGCGTGGCGCTGTTCGGCACGAGCTATCGCGACCTGTTTGCGTTCGTGCTGCTGCTGGCGTTTCTCGTCTGGCGGCCGAACGGGCTGTTCAGTTCGAGCCGCCGCTTGCCGCCCGAGCCACTCACGGGCACGTTCCTGTCGAACCGCAAGGCGGTCAGAATTCCGCCTCGCGTGATCGTCGCGGTGGTGGCGCTCGCCTTCGTCGTGCCGTTCGTGACGCCGTCGGCGTACGTGCTGCAGACGCTGACCAACGGCTGGATCTACGGGCTGCTTGCGCTCAGCCTGACACTCGTCGCGGGCACCGTCGGGCAGATTTCGCTCGGCCACGCGGCACTGCTGCTGATCGGCGCTTATGCGTCGGCGCTGTTGTCGGTGAATCTGGGCTGGTCGCCCGCAGTGACGATTCCGCTCGCCGGGCTGATCACCGCGGCGATCGGCACGCTGCTGGTGTATCCGTCGTTCCGGCTGCGCGGACATTACGTGTCGATTGCGACGCTCGGTATCGGCGAGATCATCGGGCTCGTGGTGTTGAACTGGGACAGCCTGACGCGCGGGCCGGTCGGCATCACCGGCATTGCGCCGTTGTCGCTGTTCGGCTGGCAATTGACCGGCGTGCGCGCGGTGTACTGGTTCACGCTCGCGGTACTCGTGCTGCTCGCGCTGCTGCAAGTGCGGCTCTTGCGCTCGCACCTGGGCCGCACATGGCGCGCGATCCGGGAGGACGACGTCGCGGCGCGCGCGTATGGCGTGCGGCCCAACCGCTACAAGGCGATCGCATTCGCGTGCGGCGGACTGGCGGCCGGCATTGGCGGCGGTATCGCGGCGCATCTGTACAGCTATATCAACTACCAGAGCTTCGACTCGCAAGTGTCGATCCTTGCACTGACGATGGTGATCCTCGGCGGTCTGGGCAGCGTGGTGGGCGCGGTGGCGGGCGCGATCGCCCTCATCAGCCTGCCCGAACTGTTCCGCTTCGCCGCCGATTACCGGATGCTGATCTACGGCGTGATTCTGCTTCTGCTGGTGCGCTTCCGGCCGCAGGGCCTGTTCGGCGCGGTATGACGGAGGCGACCATGACTTCTTCTTCCAGCGCTGGCGCGGACATTCTGTTCGACGTGCGGCGCGTGACGCGCCGCTTCGGCGGCCTTGTCGCCGTCGACGAGGTGAACCTCTCGGTGGCGCGCGGTGAATGCGTGAGCGTGATCGGACCGAACGGCGCCGGCAAGTCCACGCTGTTCAATCTGCTGACGGGGATCGATACGCCCGACTCGGGTTCGGTGCGCTTCGGCGGCGAAGACGTGACCGGCATGGCGCCGGAACAGCTCGCCGCGCGCGGCGTCGCCCGTACGTTTCAACATGGCCGCGTGTTCGGCAACCTGAGCGTGCTGGATAACGTGCTGATCGGCGCGCACGCGCGCCTGGCGATGACGCGGCGCGGCTGGCCCGTGGTCGGCGCGTTTGCCGAAGTGCTGCGCGCGCTGATTGGGCCCGCGCCGGTGCGCCGCGAGGAAGCCGAATTGCGCGACGAAGTGAAGGCGCTGCTCGCGCGTTTCGGCACACGCCTCGCACCTCGCATCGACGAGCCGGCGCACAGCCTCTCGTACGCCAACCGCCGGCGTGTCGAGATTGCGCGGGCGCTGGCGCTGCGTCCGCGCATCCTGTTGCTCGACGAGCCGACTGCCGGCATGAACGAGTCCGAGACCGCGGAAATGCTTGAACTGATTCTCGAACTGAAACGCGACGGGCTCACCATCCTGCTGATCGAACACAAGCTCGACCTCGTGATGCGTCTGTCCGATCGCGTGCTGGTACTCGACGACGGCCGCAAGATCGCGTCGGGTCTACCGGACGAGGTGCGCAACGATCCCGCCGTGATCGAAGCTTACCTTGGACATCGACACGTCGGCGCGCAGGCCGGCCGCAACGAAACGGCCGCCGCATGAGCACGTCAAGCCTGCACCTGGTGTCGTCGCACGATTTACCCACTACACAACTCGCCATGACTGAGCCGTTGCTGAAACTCGACCAGATCGACACGTTCTATGGGCAGATACAGGTCCATTTCGGCCTGAATCTCAGCATCGGGCGCGGCGAGATCGTGAGCCTGCTGGGGGGCAACGCGAGCGGCAAGTCGACGGCGATGAAAGTGATCCTCGGTCTGCATAAGCCGCGAAACGGCACGATCAGCTTCGACGGCAAGCCGTTGAACGGACTGCCGACCTCGCAGATCGTGCGGCGCGGCATCGCTTCCGTGCCCGAAGCACGGCGGCTCTTCGGCGACATGACGGTGCGCGAAAACCTGTTGATGGGCGCGTTTGTGCGCAGCGATCGCGCCGGGATCGCCGCGGACTACGAACGCATGCTCGAGCTCTTTCCGCGCGTGAAAGAGCGGCTGACACAACGGGCCGGTACGCTCTCGGGCGGCGAGCAGCAGATGCTGGCCATGGCGCGCGCGTTGATGAGCCGTCCCGCGCTGGTTTGCATGGACGAGCCGACAATGGGGCTGTCGCCGCTCTATGTCGACAAGGTGCTCGAACTGATCCAGACCATCAACCGGCAGGGCATCACGTTCTTCATGGTCGAGCAGAATGCGAGCCTGGCCTTGCAGATCGCGCATCGCGGCTATGTGTTGCAGACCGGCCGCGTGGTGTTGTCGGGCACCGCAAGCGAACTGCTCGGCGATCAACGCATTCGCGATGCGTATCTTGGCGGATCGCTCGCGGCGGAAACGGCGTCGTGAGCGCAATGGTATAGCGCTCACGATGTGCTCGGGGCGATTGTCGAGCGTGCGCCACCCTCTGTGGCAGGAGGCTCGCCGTTTGGCGCGATGACCATGGCGAGCGGCGGGTGCGGCATGCCGCCGGCGCCCAGTTGACGGCCGACTCTCCGACAGTCGCAGATCAGGAACCGCCCACGAGTTCGAGCGTCGCGCCGTGCGTGAATTCGCGTGCGAATTCACGGGGCGAGCCGCCCGCCTGCGTTTCCAATGCGACGGCGAAGACCCCTTCACCGCGTGTGGCCAGATGGTCCCGAAGGTCGGATGCCAGACCAGCAGCGGGTTCGTGTGGCGTGCGTGACGGGCTGACGAGCGTCAACGTCGTCGTGCCGAGCGGCAGGATGGCGAAGCTGATGCCGTAGCCGGGCAGCGGCGCGCGCGGCACGCTGAATTCGCCGAGCAAAGCGCGATATCGGGCGAGGCTGGCATCCAGATCATGCACGGCCAGCGTGAGGTTCGCCACGCCGCGCGCGCCGTTGGCATGGTGACGCACGTCACCTTCGGCGACGCGTAAATGACGCGGCGTCAAATCCCCGCACAGGAAGGGCAAGTCCGCGCTGCGCGGCTTGCCGATCTGCCATTCGAGCCGCTCGCCGTCAGGCCGCACGCGCCCGCCGGCGATGGGGCCGTCGTAGCGCAACCCGCGCCCGTGAGCGGCAACTATCGTCGCCGCGACCGAGTGCGGCAGGAGCGCGAAATCGACGAACCCGTCCCCGATGCGATGGCCGGCGTCCCACCAGCGATGTTCCGGGGCGTCGCGCAGAAACGCGATCAGTTCGACATAGCTGCCATCCGCGAAACCGATCAGCGCGTTGTGGGTGGCGCCGTCGGCGTGCGTGCCGCCACGTTGCACCGTAAAGCCGAGCGCGCTGAAATGGTTGATGGTCTGTTCGAGATCCTGCACGCGGATCACGATATGGTCGAGTGAAAGGGACATGCCGGCTTGACTCCTCAGGAGGGTGGCCGACGAGTATGCGAAGCCGCCGGAAAAAACACTAACAACGGATTGTCGATTGCATAGTGCGATGCGTGAATACGATTGAAAACCCGCCTCGCCCGCGGGCCGGATCCCGCTATCAGAATGCGAGTCGCCCTTCCGCCGCGATGACGGACAGCGGATCGCGCTGGCTCTGCACTTCGCGCGCCTGCAGCGCTTGCGGCAGCGACGTCTTGTCGCCCGCGCGGCCGATCGCGATAGCGGCCTCGATCGAGTAGCTGTCCGGCACGGCAAGCGTTCGAGCCTGGAATCAGGACGCCCCGCGGGGACGCCCCAAGCGATGCCGAGCCACTTTATCCGCGCGCGCCGCGCGACTGAACCGATTTATTTTCGCAACGTTATTCCTGCGCCTCCGTTTGCCGGAGGTGATTTGCGTTTGATCCATGGCGCGAAAACCATTCCACAAAACCTTCTTTGCGCTTCCTTTTTCAGGCCGTTAGATTCGTTCGTATGGCAATGAATCGACGGAGGCCGTATGGCCACGCTTTCAGCGACGTTTTTCTGGGCCGGATTCCGGCATCCCGTGCGCACCCTGAAGAAGCAATTGTCGAGGCACGCGCCCCCTGCGTCGGATGCGTTCGATCAATCCGCCGGCGAGAGGTCTGTTCGAGACTACGGAGCCCAGTCGTCCGAACGGCTCGAACGCATCGCGGCTTACGCACGCTGCGGCTACTTCCATATGGAATACACCGCCGGCATGTTCGTCGTGCCGCTGGAGATGCCGCCGCAATGACGGCGCGGCGAGTGCGAAGCAGGCCGGCGCGGAGCAGGATGGTCGCAAGCGGGAGCGAGCAAACCGATGCTTCTTTAGAAATCACAATTAATTGGTTCGGCTTCGGCCGTGGATCTTTCATAGTGTCTCCTGATGGCTATAGGCGGTTGCTTTCGCCGTCGTCTTGAACCGGCGCGTAAGGATGCGCGCGATATCGAAGGAGACGTCATGACGCTTGAACTCGTAGAACGACCCGCCCACGCGCTGCTCGAAGCCGCCCGCGCCCGTGCCGGCGAAGCCGGCCTTTCCTACGCCGGTGGCGTGTCGCCGCAGGATGCATGGGCGCTCGTGCAGGCTGGCGCGGCCGTGCTGGTGGACGTACGCACCGCCGAAGAGCGCAAATTCGTCGGACTCGTGCCCGACAGTCTGCATGTCGCGTGGGCGACCGGGACGGGTCTGACGCGCAATCCGCGCTTTGTGCGTGAACTGGAAGCCAGAACGGGCAAGGATGCAGTCGTGCTGCTGCTGTGCCGCAGCGGCAACCGTTCCGCGCTGGCTGCGGAAGCTGCCGCGAAGGCGGGCTTCACGCAGGTTTTCAACGTTCTGGAAGGTTTCGAAGGCGAGCTGGACGACGCGCAACGGCGTGGCGCCAGCAATGGTTGGCGCTTTCACGGGCTGCCGTGGATTCAGGACTGAAGAGCCAGATCGTCCACGCTGCACTTTACGGGAGTCACCGCTGTGGCTGTGTTTGATGTCGATGAGATTGTCGAGGCGCTTCAGACGGTCCGCCAGCAATGGCGCGAAGTGCAGAAGCGCTCGCTCGAACCGGGCGGGCGCGAATTACCGGGGCGCGAGGCGCTCGCGGAGATTATCGATACGCTCAAGGGCGTGCTGTTTCCGATGCGGCTGGGTCCGCCCGACCTGCGTCAGGAAAGCGAAAACTTCTACGTCGGGCACGCGCTCGATGCCGCGCTGCATGCGCTTCTGAGCCAGGCGCGGCTGGAGTTGCATTACCGCAGCCGGCATCAGCCGCCGCCCGCCGCCACGATCGAAGCGCAGGCGGACATGGCGGTGCGCGCGTTCGCGGCGCGCTTGCCGGCGATTCGCAGCCTGCTCGACAGCGACGTGCTGGCGGCGTTTCACGGCGACCCCGCAGCCGGCAGCGTGGACGAAGTGCTGCTGTGTTACCCGGGCGTGCTGGCGATGATCCATCACCGGCTGGCACACGAGCTTTATGGGCTGGGCTTGCCGCTGCTCGCCCGCATTGTCGCCGAACTCGCGCATGCGCAAACCGGTATCGATATCCATCCCGGCGCGAAGATCGGCGCGGGGTTCTTCATCGATCACGGCACCGGCGTGGTGATCGGCGAAACGGCGGTCATCGGCGAGCGCGTGCGTCTTTACCAGGCCGTCACGCTCGGCGCGAAGCGTTTTCCACGCGATGCGCAGGGTCACCTGGAAAAAGGCCGTGCACGCCATCCGATCGTCGAGGACGACGTGGTGATCTACGCGGGCGCGACCATTCTTGGCCGCGTCACGCTCGGCCGCGGTTCGGTGATCGGCGGCAATGTGTGGCTGACGCAGGACGTCGCGCCGGGCTCGCATGTGACGCAGGCCGTGTCGCGCAACGAGGGCGCTGGCGCCGCCGTGAATGCCGGGCGCTCGCCGCGCGGTCATGCGGACGCCACCGCTGTCGCGGCGAGGGCCGCACGATGAGCGGACTGGTCAGGGAGTTCGGTGCCGCGGTGCGGCGGCTTCGCGAGACCCGCGGCTGGTCTCAGGAGCAACTGGCCGAGTACGCCGGACTCAACCGCTCGTATGTCGGCGAAGTCGAACGCGGCTCCGCGATCGCGTCGATCGTCACGGTCGACAAACTGGCCCGCGCATTCCAGGTGCCGATCGAGCACCTGCTCACCCCGGCTTCCGACCCCGCGGGCATCGCCGCATTCGCGCGCGCTGCGTTCGTCGATCCCGCATCGGCGAGCTAGATCCCGCTTTACCGTCTATAGCATGTTGAAGGGCCGGGGTGGTCTCTCGATAATCGCTTTTGCTCATAAGCTTTCCCGCTTTTCTTCTATCAACCCCGGAGCTTCAGATGACAGCAACAGTGGGCGGCCTGACGGCGCTCGGCGATAACGCAGCACGGCAACTAGCCAATGCCACCAAAACCGTTCCGCAACTTGCCACGATCACGCCGCGCTGGCTGACTCATTTGCTGCAATGGCTGCCGGTCGAGGCAGGCATCTATCGCCTGAACCAGGTGAAGAATCCGGAAGCCGTGGTGGCCGCCTGCACCGCGCGCGAAGATGAAAGCATCCTGCCGCGCACCTTCGTGCCGTACGAAGAGCAGCCGCGCGAGTACTTCCTGAATGCCGTCAGCACGGTCCTCGACGTCCACACGCGGATCTCGGATCTGTATAGCAGCCCGCACGATCAGATCAAGGAACAACTGCGCCTCACGATCGAGACGATCAAGGAATTGCAGGAAAGCCAGTTGATCAACAACCCGGATTACGGCCTGCTCGCCAACGTGGCGGAAGAGCAGCGCGTGTTTCCGCTGACCGGCGCGCCGACCCCCGACGATCTGGACGAACTGTTGACCAGGGTCTGGAAAGAGCCGGCGTTCTTCCTGACGCATCCGCTCGCGATCGCCGCCTTTGGCCGCGAATGCACGCGCCGTGGCGTGCCGCCGCCGACGGTCAGCCTGTTCGGCTCGCAGTTCCTCACATGGCGCGGCATTCCGCTGATTCCGTCGGACAAGGTGCCGGTTGCCGACGGCAAGACCAAGATTTTGCTGCTGCGCGTGGGCGACAAGCGCCAGGGCGTGGTCGGCCTGTTCCAGCCGGGTGTGGCCGGCGAGCAGGGGCCGGGTCTGTCGGTCCGCTTCATGGGCATCAACAATCACGCGATCGCGTCGTATCTGATCTCGCTCTATTGCTCGCTCGCCGTGCATTCGCCGGACGCGCTGGCGGTTCTCGATGACGTGGAGATCGGCAAGTACCATGACTACCCAGACACCTACAAGTAAGCCCATGGAGAGCGTCCTGCCGCACGATGTGCCGGGCGGTCCGTCCGCAGGTTTGCCGGCGGGTTTGCCAGATCCCGCCACGTTGGCGTCGCTGGCGAATGCGTTCTTTTCGGCGTTGCCGGGCAATGCGCCGCAGTCGGGCGCGACGCCCGGCGTCGCCGGCACGCTGCCGTTCACGGCGCCGGTGATCAGCGAGATCAGCAATCCTGCGCCGGCGGGTTCGCCACTCGCGGGCCCTGGCGGCACGGGTACGGGCGTGCCCGGTGCCGCTTTGCCGCAAGGCCACGTGCCCGGTGGCAACCTGCTGCCCTCGTCGCCCACGCATGTCCTGTCGCTGGGCAACCGCGCGCCTGCGCTGGCGCCGCATGCAACGGCGCAGAACGGTTTGCCCGATAGCGTCGTGACCATTGCGCCCGCACTCGATCCGCGCTTTGGCGGCGCCGCGCTGGGTGTGCCGCAAGGGCATGGCGCGCAGCGTCCGGCCGCCGGTGGTGCTTCGCCGGGTTCGCCGGTCTCGCCTGCTTCTCCGGTCTCGCCGGTCTGCGCATCGCCGTTCTATTTCGTGAGCGAATCGGGCCAGCCTCACTCCGCGACCACAGCATCGCCGGATATCGTCGTGCCGGTCTGGAACGAGGTCAGTGCGCAATCGTTCGGTCTGCCGGGTGTCGACGAACCGCTTGCCGAGCAACGTTTCCCCTATGACCGTCCCGCTGCCTCGCATGCGGCGCCGCCGTCGAAGCCCGCGGCACACACGGGCGGCTCGCACTATTTCCTGAATCCGGGCGAGCCGTCGCGCTCCGCGGGGCAGGTGCCAGGCGTGCCGCATGCCGGAGCGTCCGCCCATCCGCCATTCGACGTGAATGCGATTCGCCGTGATTTCCCGATTCTGCAGGAGCGAGTGAACGGCCGCCAGCTGGTGTGGTTCGACAATGCCGCGACCACGCACAAACCGCAGGCGGTGATCGACCGGCTGGCGTATTTCTACGCGCATGAAAACTCGAACATTCATCGAGCCGCTCATGCGCTGGCCGGCCGCGCCACGGACGCGTACGAAGCCGCGCGCAGCAAGGTGCAGCGTTTCATCGGCGCGGCCTCGCCGGAGGAAATCATCTTCGTGCGCGGCACCACCGAAGCAATCAACCTGATCGCGAAGACGTGGGGCGTCAAGCATGTCGGCGAGGGGGACGAGATCATCGTCTCGCACCTCGAGCATCACGCCAACATCGTGCCGTGGCAGCAGCTTGCCGCGCAAACCGGTGCGAAGCTGCGGGTGATTCCGGTCGATGACAGCGGCCAGGTGCTGCTCGACGAATACCGGCGGCTGCTCAATGACCGCACGAAAATCGTCTCCGTCACGCAGGTGTCGAACGCGCTCGGCACGGTGGTGCCGGTCAAGGAGATTGTCGAGCTCGCGCATCGGGCGGGCGCGAAGGCATTGGTCGACGGCGCGCAGTCGGTATCGCACATGCGGGTGGACGTGCAGGCCATCGACGCGGACTTCTTCGTGTTTTCGGGTCACAAGGTGTTCGGTCCGACCGGCATCGGCGTGGTCTACGGCAAGCGCGCGATTCTGGAAGACATGCCGCCGTGGCAGGGCGGCGGCAACATGATCGCCGACGTGACGTTCGAGCGCACGGTGTTCCAGCCGCCGCCGAATCGTTTCGAAGCCGGCACGGGCAATATCGCCGATGCAGTGGGTCTGGGCGCGGCAATCGATTACGTTCAGCGCGTGGGCATCGAGAATATCGCGCGCTACGAGCACGATCTGCTGGCGTATGCGACGAGCGTGTTGCAACCGGTGCCCGGTGTGCGTCTGATCGGCACCGCGCGCGACAAGGCGAGCGTGCTGTCCTTCGTGCTGAAGGGCTACGAGACCGAGGAAGTCGGTCAGGCGCTCAACGAAGAGGGCATTGCCGTGCGCTCGGGGCATCACTGTGCGCAGCCGATCTTGCGACGCTTCGGCGTCGAAGCGACCGTGCGGCCGTCGCTCGCGTTCTATAACACCTGCGATGAAGTCGACGCGCTGGTGTCGGTGGTGCGACGGTTGTCTTCACGACGCTAAACAAAGGCGGCGGCCGGCCACGGCTGCCGCCTTTTTCCTTCATGCGCCGCGCGAGCGGCAATGCCCGCGCTTTCCACCGCGTCATTATCCACCGCGTCATTTCCGCCGTGTCACATAGCGCGCGCCGACGGTCCGCATCGCCGGCCACTGCTTGTGCCCCCCCGCCAACAGGACGCGAAGACACGCAGGACGCGCCCCCGTACGAGGCGCCGAGTCGAGCGTTCACGCGGTCGCCGCCGCTTCCCGTGTTTCGAGGTGGCGGCTCACGGGCCGTTGCAGCCTGAAATGCTCGCGCAACGTGCGCCCTTCATACGCGGTACGAAAGATGCCACGCTGTTGCAAAAGCGGCACCACGCCGTCCGCGAAATCCTGCAAACCGCCCGGCAAAACATCCGGCATGAGATTGAACCCATCGGCGGCGCCGCCTTTGAACCAGTGTTCGATATCGTCGGCAATCTGCTCCGGCGTGCCGACGATCACCCGGTGCCCGCCACCGCCCGCCAGCGCGCGGATCAACTGGCGAGCCGTGTAGCCATTCGAGCGCGCTTGCGCGAGCGTGGCATGGAAGAACGTGTGATTGCCGTTGCCGCCGCCGGGCAGTGACAGATCATCCGGCAGGCGCTCGTCGAGTTTCAGGCGCTCGACGCTCACGCCCAAGATGCCCGCGAGCCGGGTGAGGCTGTAGGTCCACGGGATCAGGTCGACCAGTTCATCGCGACGGCGCAGCGCTTGCGCCTCGGTCGCGCCGATGATGGTGGTCAGGCCGGGCAACACGCGGATCGCGTCGTCGCCGCGTCCCCATGCCGCGGCGCGCGATTTGAGTTCACGCGCGTAAGAAGCCGCTTCGTCGAACGACTGCGACGCGGAGAACACGGCTTCCGCGTGGCGCGACGCAAGCTCCCGCCCATCCGCCGAGCCGCCGGCCTGGACCAGCACGGGATGACCCTGAGCACTGCGCGGCAGATTGAACGGGCCGTCCACGTTGAAGTATTTACCGCGATGGTCGATGCGATGCACTTTCGCCGCATCGACGAAACGGCCGTTCACCTTGTCGCCGATCAAGGCGTCGTCTTCCCAGCTATCCCACAGCGCCTTCACGACCTGCGTGAATTCGGCCGCGCGCTCGTAGCGCGCGGCGTGATCGGGCACCGCCTCGCGGCCGAAGTTGCGCGCCGAGCCGAGGTCCGCGGTCGTCACGATGTTCCAGCCCGCGCGCCCCGCGCTGAGGTGATCGAGCGTGGCGAAGCGCCGCGCGATGTTATATGGCTCGTTATAACTGGTCGACGCCGTGCCGATCACGCCGATATGGGTCGTGGCCGAAGCAATGCCGGCCAGCAAAACGGTCGGCTCCAGCGCGGTGATCGGCCGGAAGTCGATCTGATCCGCGATCGACGCATTGTCGGCGAGAAACACGGCATCGAACTTCGCCGCCTCGGCAATCTGCGCGACGCGAACGTAATGAGCGATATCGATGAACGCGCGAGGATCCGCGTCGTCGGTGCGCCACGCGGAAGGGACGAAGCCCGAGTGGAGGATGTTGACGTTCAGATGGAGCTGGCGCGGCGGGTCGGTTCTCATGGGTCGTGTCGAATGCAGGAGGGGCCAGCGACGAAGGAGCAAAGCATCTGGCCGATGCTTGAATTGTCGATTGGCCGGCCATTCGAGACCACTAACGAATTGTGGCATCGATATGCCGGCAACGACTAAGGTTCGTCGGTCCGGAGCGTGAGCAAGAACCTGCGCAAGAACGTGAGTAGGAACGTGAGTAAAAAGCGGCGCCTCGTGCGGCCCGCGATTGCGGTCCGCGACGTGCCGGTCGATTCATAACCATATCGGAACTCGGTCTTTCCAAATTCCGGCGAACACTGCCATGCTTTGACTCAGGCCCTGCGCGGGTTCAGCGCACGGCGTTCATTTCATAACCGCAGTGACCTACCTTTATCGAGTATGGATCCATTGATCGAGAGTCTGATGCTGAAGATGAGACACAGCCGCGTCTACACGGCCGTGACTTTCGCCCGTCTGTTCGGCGTATCGGAGAAAGCCGTGGAAGCGGCGCTCGCCACGCTGATCGCAAGCGGCAAGGTGCGCACCTGCATCAATGCCAGGCGCGATGTCGGCTACTGTTTGTCTGGCGCCACGCCGGTTTCCGGTTCGCCGCTCCGCTCCGATGCAACCACCGTTGCCACGCCGCCTTTGACGCGCCGCGTGGACGGCGCGCTGGCGGGCTACGACAGGCAGCTCGATGCGCATCGCTCGCTCGCCATGCTCGTGCGGCGCTAACGGGTTTGCGACGGCGGCCATTGACGCGTGCATTATCAGCAGGGCTGCTTAGCACCTGAGAATTGCTTGGTTCGTGCCGTCCGCATGCGTTGTTAGAGTCTGCGTCTCACGCTCAGGGCGCGCGCCGTTCGATAACGCGCGGCCCATCAAAACAACAGGAAACCACCGTTATGAATCTCAGAGTGCTTGGCGCAGTGATCGCCGGAAGTCTGCTTGTCATGTCCGCTGCCGCGCACGCGGATCGCCTCGACGACATCAAGAAAGCGGGTGTGTTGCGCGTGGCCGCATTCGACAGCAATCCGCCGTTCGGCTTCGTGGATCCGAAGAGCAACCAGATTGTCGGGCTCGACGTCGATTATGCGCGAGCGCTGGCGACGCGCCTTGGCGTCAAGCTCGAGATCCAGCCGACCAATCCGGCCAACCGCATCGCGTTCCTGAAGTCGGGCAAGGTGGATCTGGTGTTCGCCAACTTTACGATTACCGACGATCGCAAGAAGGAAGTGGACTTCAGCACCCCGTATTTTGCGTCCGGCACGCAATTCATCGCGAAGAAAGGCACGCTCACCTCGCCGCAGCAACTGAACGGTTTGCGGATCGGCGCTGACAAGGGCACGACCAATGAGCAGCAGGTGCGTGCGCAATTCCCGAGCGCCACGATCATTGCCTACGACGACACGCCGTTCGCATTCGCCGCGCTTCGCACGGGCAACGTGCAGGCGATCACGCAAGACGGGCCGAAGCTCGTCGCCTTGCTGGCGAAAGTGCCGGACAAGGCGAACTACGAGATCGCGCCGTTCACGATCTCCAACGACTACGAAGGCGTGGGCGTGCCGAAGGGCGAGACACGCCTGCTGGATGTCGTCAACGACACGCTGAAGGATCTGGAAGCCAAAGGTGCGGCCGGCAAGATCTACGATGCCTGGTTCGGCCCGAAGAGCGCCGCGCCGCTGCCGCGTCTGTTCAAGATCGGCGATCCGCAGAAGAGCTGACGGGCTTCGCTTCGCAGCCGCCTCGAACAGGCCCGGTCACTGCCCAAAACGCGTGACCGGGCCTTCTTGCTGATACGGAACCGCGTTTTTTTCGAATGCACCTCATGAATTTCTGGCTGGATCCGCGTTATCTCGGCTGGCTCGCACAGGGCTTTCTCGTCACCCTGATGCTGTCGGCATGCGTGAGCGTCTGCGCGACGCTGCTTGGATTCGGGCTGGCAATGGCCCATATCGCGCAACATCGCACGGTCGCTGCGGCCGCGAGGGCCTACGTACTCGTGTTTCGCAATTCTCCGCTGCTGGTGCAATTGCTGTTCTGGTACTTCGGCGCGGCGGCGCTGCTGCCGCAACCGTGGATGACGTGGCTGACCACGCCGCATGGGTTGAGCGCTGGGCCGTTTGCGCTGCACTGGCCGAGCTTCGAGCTGTTCGCCGGCTGGCTCGGCCTGACCTGCTATAGCACAGCCTTCATCGCAGAGGAGTTTCGCGCCGGAATCCGTGGCGTGGGCATCGCGCAATACCACGCGGGCGCCGCATTGGGCATGACGCGTTACACGACGCTGCGGCACGTCGTTCTTCCGCAAGCGGTGCGTATCGCCACGCCGCCGCTCGCGGGGCAATACATGAATATCGTGAAGAACTCGTCGCTGACGATGGCGATCGGCGTGGCCGAACTCTCTTACATGTCGCGTCAGGTCGACACGGAAAGCTTCCGGACCTTTCAGGCCTTCGGCACGGCGACCGTGCTGTATATCGGCGCTATCGCGCTGATCGAAACGGCGTTGGTGATCTGGCAACGCACCGGTGCGCGGGCGTTGCAGCGGGGCCGGGCATGACCGCGCTCGAGTGGCTGCCCACGCTGCGCTATCTGCTGCTCGGCGCGTTCCCCAATGGGCCGCTGGGCGGCGCGGCGCTCACGGCCGTGCTCTCGGTGGTGTCGGCGTTGCTATCCGCGCTAGCGGGGTTGGCGGGCGGCGTGGCGCTTTCGCTGACACGCGGCGGCGCGCATCTGCTGCTGCTCGGGATCGTCGCGTTTTTCAGGGCGATTCCGGTGCTGATGCTGATCTTCTGGACTTTCTTCCTGATGCCGATCCTCCTGCATATCGACGTGCCGGGTCTGGCCGCGGTGGTGTGCGCGCTGTCGCTGATCGGTGGCGCGTATCTGTCGCATGCGGTGCATGCGGGCATCGTGTCGGTCGGCGCGGGGCAGCAGCAGGCGGCGCTGTCGCTCGGGCTCACGCGCTGGCAGGCGTTGCGTCATGTGGTGCTGCCGCAGGCGGTGCGCATCATGATGCCGTCGTTCGTCAATCAGTGGGTGTCGCTGGCCAAGGACACTTCGCTCGCGTATATCGTCGGCGTGCCGGAATTCACGTTTCTCGCCAATCAGGTCAACAGCCGGCTGATGATCTACCCCGCGCAGATTTTCGTGTTCGTCGGCATCGTTTATCTGCTGCTGTGCTCCGCGTTGCAATGGATCGCTCATCGCATCCTGCTGCGCGCGCCGTCCGCTCGTGCTGCCGCTCGCAAGGATGAGGAAACGGCGACGCCATTGCCGCTTGGCGGGCTCAGCGAATGAAGAGAACCACTGGACAATGACGCGAGCACGATCCGCAAATCGGCACGCGTCATAAGCAATCGCGAATTCGATAGTAGGCGTGATGCGCGGGGACTGGTCCAATAGATGATTAGCCTTTCCGTGGCGAGTCGCAGCCGTGCCGCTGCCTATGGCAACGGGCGGAAAACGCCGCGAACGGACGGGTCTCAACTGTCTGTGTGAACCATCATGTCCAGTCTTACATCTCGCCCTGTCGCGTCGCGACTGCCGGCGCGTCCCGACCCGCCACGCGTCGCGCGAATCGCCGACGACGCGCAGGCGCTCGCCGCGTCCCGCACACTTGCCGACGCTTTCGCGTCCGGCGCCGCCGAACGTGACCGTGATCGCGTGCTGCCATGGACCGAACTGGATCTATGGTCGCAAAGCGGTCTCGGCGCCATCACCGTGCCGCGCGACCATGGCGGCGCCGACGTGTCGTTCGCGACGCTGGCCGAAGTCTTCGTGAACCTCTGCGCGGCCGATCCCGCGCTGGGGCAGATTCCGCAGAACCATTTCGGCGTGCTGGGCGTGCTGCGCGAAGCCGGCACCCCGGCGCAGAAGCAGCGGCTGTACGGCGAAGTGCTGGCGGGCCAGCGGCTTGGCAATGCCGGCCCGGAACGGCGCTCGGCCGCGGCCGCGACGGTGCTGCAGGGCTCGACGCGCCTGCGCGCGACGCCGGACGGTTTGCGTCTCGACGGCCAACGATTCTATTCGACCGGCGCGCTGTTCGCGCACCGCGTCCCGACCCGCGCGACCGACGACGAAGGACGCGCCGTGCAGGTCTGGGTGCCGCGCGACGCGCCGGGCTTGACGGTGGTCGACGACTGGAGTTCTTTCGGCCAGCGCACCACGGCGAGCGGCACCGTGACCTTCGAGAACGTGGCGGTCGATCCGCAGGACGTGCTGCCGATCTGGCAACTGGCCGACCGTCCGGGTCTGTTCGGCCCGACCTCGCAACTGATCCAGGCGGCGATCGACCAGGGGATCGCGCAGGGCGCCGTCGCCGACGCGCTTGCCTTCGTGCGCGAGCGCGCGCGGCCGTGGGTCGATTCGGGCCTCGAGCACGCAACCGACGACCCGTACATCATCGCCGATGTCGGCCGTCTGGAGATCGATCTGCATGCGGCGCATGAAGTGCTGCTGGAAACCGGCCGCACGCTGGACGCCATCGCGGCCCAGCCGATCGACCCCGAGGCCAGCGCGCGCGCATCCGTCGCGGTTGCCGAGGCGAAGGTGCTGACCACCCGCATCGCGCTCGAAGCCAGCGAAAAGCTCTTTGAACTGGCGGGCTCCGCGTCGACCCGCGCGGTGCACAACCTCGACCGCCATTGGCGCAACGCCCGCACCCATACGCTGCACGACCCGGTGCGCTGGAAGCTGCATCTGCTCGGCAACTATCACCTGAATCAAGTGCTTCCCGCGCGGCATTCGTGGAACTGAATCATGACCATTGACCTTTCTAGCGCGGCCCGCGGCAGCGCCGCGCCGGCCGCCTTGCCTCGCGAACTGCGCGCGCCGCCCACGCCCGAGCTGATCGCAGACGACGCGCAGGCGCTTCTCGCCGCCCGCCGTCTGGCCGAAACGTTTGCACCGGAAGCCGCGCTGCGCGATCGCGAACGGCGGCTGCCGTGGGCCGAACTCGACGCCTTCGTGGCGAGCGGCCTGTGGGGCATAACCGTGCCGCGCGAATTCGGCGGTGCGGGCGTGCGCAACGGCACGCTCGCCGAAGTCACCGCGACGATCGCCGCGGCCGACGGCTCGCTCGGCCAGATCCCGCAAAACCATTTCTATGCACTCGAGGTGCTGCGCGTCGGCGGCAGTCCTGAGCAACAGCGTTTTTTCTACGGACGCGTGCTGGCGGGCGAGCGTTTCGGCAATGCGCTCGCCGAAATCGGCCACAAGGATTTCAAACGCCGCACCCGGCTCACACGCGGGGCGGCCGGCTGGCGCATCGACGGCCAGAAGTTCTATTGCACGGGCGCGCTCTACGCACACTGGATTCCCACGCTGGTCGTGGCCGACGAGCAGGGCCGCGATGTCACCTATCTGGCGTTCGTGCCACGCAATACCGCGGGCGTCACCGTCACGGACGACTGGGATGGCTTCGGCCAGCGCGTCACCGGCAGCGGGTCGGTGCGGTTCGATCACGTGCGCGTCGAACCCGAATGGGTCGTGCCGTTTCAGGCGTCGTTCGAGCGCCCCACGACGATCGGACCGGTCGCGCAGATCATTCACGCGGCGATCGATCTCGGTCAGGCGCGCGGCGCCTTCGCAGCCGCGCTGAAGTTCGTTCGCGAGCGTTCGCGGCCGTGGATCGACGCGAAGGTCGAACGTGCCGCCGACGATCCGCTGACCCTCGCGCAGTTCGGCGACCTCTCGGTGCGGCTGCGCGCGGCCGAGGCGTTGCTGCGCCGCGCGGGCCGCTTCGTCGACGCGGCGCAGGCGCAGCCCACCGGGCGGACGGTCGCGCAGGCCTCGATCGCCGTGGCCGAGGCGCGCGCGCTGACCACGACCGCGTCGCTGGATGCCGGTTCGCGGCTGTTCGAACTCGCCGGCACCGCCGCGACCCTCGATGGTCTCGGCCTCGACCGCTTCTGGCGCAATGCGCGCACCCATACGTTGCACGACCCCGTGCGCTGGAAGTATCACGCGGTGGGCAACTTCTACCTCAACGACAAGCTGCCGCCGCGGCATGGAGCCTTGTGATGGCGAAGAAACAGATCCTGCTCAACGCGTTCAACATGAACTGCGTGGGCCACATCAACCACGGCCTGTGGACACATCCGCGCGACCGTTCGAGCGACTACCGGCTGCTGCCGTATTGGACCAACCTCGCGCGCACGCTGGAGCGTGGGCTGTTCGACGGGCTCTTTCTCGCCGACATCGTCGGCGTGTACGACGTGTATCAGCACAACGTCGACGTGACGCTGCGCGAATCGATCCAGTTGCCCGTCAACGATCCCACGCTGCTGGTCCCGGCAATGGCCGCCGTCACCGAGCACCTCGGCTTCGGCGTGACGGTCAATCTGACTTATGAGCAGCCGTATCTGCTCGCGCGCCGCTTCTCGACGCTGGATCATCTGACGCAAGGCCGGGTCGGCTGGAACATCGTGACGGGCTACCTCGACAGCGCGGCACGCGCAATGGGGCTCAACGAGCAACTCCCGCACGACGAGCGCTACGACCGCGCCGACGAATACCTGGAGATTCTCTACAAGCTGTGGGAAGGCAGCTGGGAGCAGGGCGCGGTGCTGCGCGACAAGGCGGGGCGCGTGTATGCGGACCCGGCCAGGGTTCATCCGGTGCGGCACGCGGGCCGCTACTACAAGGTCGACGGTTATCACCTCGCGGAACCGTCGCCGCAGCGCACGCCGGTGCTGTTCCAGGCCGGCAGTTCCGGGCGCGGTCAGCGCTTCGGGGCGCGTCACGCCGAATGCGTGTTCATCTCGCCGCCGAACCGGCAAGCCGCGCGGGAAACCGTGCGCACGTTGCGCGAGCAACTGGTGCGGGCCGGCCGCCGCCCCGACGACGTCAAGGTGTTCGTCGGCGCAGCGGTGGTTGCGGGGGCTACCGGGCAACAGGCCCGCGAGAAATACGCGGACTATCTGCAATACGCGAGCCGCGAAGCGGGCCTTGCGCACTTCGCGGCCAGTACCGGCATCGACTACGCGCAATACGATCTCGACGCCCCGGTGGACTACGCACCCGGCAACGCAATCGAATCGGCCACGCGCACGGCGAAACAGCACGGCTGGACCCGCCGCAAGCTGCTGGAGATGTTCGAACTCGGCGGCCGCTATCCGGCCATTGTCGGCAGCGCGGCTCAGGTGGCCGACGAACTGCAGGCGTGGATCGAGGAGACGGGCGTCGACGGTTTCAATCTCAGCCGCACGGTGGTGCCCGAAAGCTACGAGGATTTCATCGATCTGGTCGTGCCGGAATTGCAGAATCGCGGCCTCTACAAGACCGCCTATGCCGATGGCACGCTGCGCCACAAACTGTTCGGACAGGGCGATGAGCTGCCTGCGCGACACGCGGCGGCGAGCTTCCGGCAGCAAACCGCGGAGGCGGTATGAGAACACCCACGATCGCTATCGCTCAACGTTCGTTACAGGAGCACGCATGAGTCTCGATATCTTCTGGTTTCTGCCGACCTCGGGCGATACACGCTATCTCGGCAAGTCCGATTTCGGCCGGCCGCCGACCAACGAATACATGCGTCAGATCGCGGTCACGGCCGAGAATCTCGGCTACGACGGCTTGCTGATTCCGACCGGCAGCAGTTGCCAGGATCCGTGGGTCACTGCCGCGAGCCTCGTGCCCGTCACACAGCGCATCAAACTGCTGGTCGCGTTGCGCACTTCGATCAGCGGCCCGACGGCCGCCGCGCGCCAGGCCGCGACGCTCGACCAGGCGTTGCACGGACGCCTGTTGCTCAACGTGGTGCCCGGCGGCGACGCCACCGAACTCGCCGCGGACGGCGTGTTTCTCGCTCACGACGAGCGCTATGCGGCCGCCGACGAGTTCCTCACCGTCTGGCGCGATCTGCTCGCCGGCGAGACGGTGGACTTCAAGGGCAAATACGTTCACGTGGAAGGGGCGCGCAACTTTCATCCGCCGGTGCAGCAGCCCTGGCCGCCGCTGTACTTCGGCGGATCGTCGCCGGCCGCGCACGAGCTGGCGGCCAAGCACGTGGATGCCTACTTGACGTGGGGCGAGCCGCCCGCGGCCGTCGCCGAAAAGTTCGCCGACGTGCAGCGGCGCGCGGCCGCCCACGGCCGCAAGCTGCGGCTCGGGGTGCGTCTGCATGTGATCGTGCGCGAAACCAACGAGGAGGCATGGGCCGAAGCCGACCGCCTCATCAGCAAGCTCGACGACGAAGACATCCGCCGTGCGCAGGAGAATTACGCGCGCATGGATTCGGTCGGGCAGCGCCGCATGGCGGAGTTGCACGGCGGGCGCCGCGACAAGCTGGAGATCAGCCCGAACCTGTGGGCCGGCGTCGGTCTCGTGCGCGGCGGAGCGGGCACGGCGCTGGTCGGCGACGCGCTGACGGTCGCCGCGCGGCTGCAGGAATATGTCGATGCGGGCGCGGATAGTTTCGTGCTGTCCGGCTATCCGCACCTCGAAGAGTCGATCCGTTTTGCGGAGCTCGTGTTCCCGTTGTTGCCCGGCAAGAAGCCGGTCACGTTGCGCGATCAGGTGCTCACAGGCGGTGCTTTCGATGTGCGGGCGAACGCGGGTGCGGGCACGGGTGCGCACTGATGTCGGAGCGTGTCTCGTGAGCACGTAGGCATTCTGGACAGCCGTTGCAGGCACCTGGCGCTCGAGGTCCCCAGGTGCGCTATCGAAGCAACACTGAAATTCGCCGCTAAATTGGACTGCCGTCGCAAATGACGGCGTTGCCGCAGGGATGCGAAAGGGCACCGGCTTGCGGTGCCCGAGAAAGTTAGTGACCGGCGCTCTGGCCGCCATCGACGTGCAGGATTTCTCCCGTGATGAACGGCGCGGAATCAAGGAACAGAATCGCGTCGGCGATATCGCTCATCTCGCCCATGCGCCCGAGAGGATGGAAGGCGCCCAGGGCTTCATGAGTTTCCGGCGCGTGCATCGGCGTCCTGATGATTCCCGGTGCGACGGCATTCACGCGAATCCCTTTGCTGGCGTACTCAATCGCCAGCGACTTCGTGGCGGCGTTCAGACCACCCTTGGTCAGGGCCGCCAGTACCGAATACACGCCGCCGATCGCAGCGTCAGCGGTGCTGGAGGTCACGCTAACCACGTGGCCGTTCGAATGTTTTTCCATTTCGGCGATGGCGAGCTGCGTGATGTAATAAAAGCCCGCCACATTCACGTTCACCACCGCGGCAAAGTCTTGCGCTGTGTGTTCCGTGAAAGGCTTGCCGATATAAATGCCGGCGTTGTTCACCAGTGTGTCGATCCGGCCGAACTTCGCGACACCTTCGGAAATGACCCGTTTGGCGGTTGCCGGATCGCCAATATCACCGGCGAGCGTCAGGATGTCCGGATCTTCCGAGGGCTTGATCGAACGCGAAGTCGCAACGATGCGATAGTCGAGCCTGCGAAACGCCTTGACGACCGCGGCGCCTATACCCTGCGATGCGCCGGTAACCACGACAACCTTGTGTGAAATGCTCATGCTTTACCCAGAAAATGGTGGTTCGGCTTCAACGCCGATCGGGACGACTGCGCCGGTCTGCAATCAAGCCTTTTTAGCCTGCGCCAGCCACTGATCGAGGCTGATGCGGCCGATCCGCGCGTCGCCGAGCGGCACGAGCGATTGTTCTTCGACGAGGCCGCCGTAGTACCGCGCGTTGCGATCCGTCACCACGGGGCGCGCATCGCCTACCGATTTCAGATAACGGGCGACAATCTCAGCGAAGGGCGCGCGGTCCGGGCCGGCGATCTCGACTGTGCCGTTCAGCGGCGCAGCGAGTGCAACCTGCGCGAGGATCGCCACCACATCGTCTACGGCGATCGGCTGAAACAGTCCTTCGCCGATCCGCACCGTGCCGCCGTCCGTGCTGAAATCCGCGATGCCGCCGATGAACTCCATGAACTGGGTCGCGCGCACGATCGTGTACGGCACGCCCGCTGCTTCGATCGCTTGTTCCTGCGCAACCTTGGCAACGAAATACGCGTTCTCCGGTGTGCGATCACATCCGACGATTGAAAGCGCGACGTGGTGGCGTACCCCTGCGGCCACTTCGGCTTTGCCGAGGTTGCGCGCCGAGGTGCGGAAAAAGTCGAGCACCGCCTGCGGCTCCCATGACGGCGCGTTCGTCACATCCACGACGACATCCGCGCCCACGAGCGCGTCGCTCAGACCTTCACCCGTCACGGCGTTGACGCCCGTGCGCGGCGACGCGGCAAGTGCCTCATGACCAGCCTTGTCAAGCAGCGTGACGAGACGCGATCCGATCAGGCCGGAACCACCGATTACGACGATTTTCATGGCAGATTCTCCAGATGAAATTAAATAGACGCGCGGGGCGCCGGGCGGGTGTCGTATTGCGTCAAAGTGTTCGCCGCCGTCGCATTGCGTAAGGCGATTGTGGAAGAATCATGCTCTATCGAAAAGTGCCAAGAATGGCCGATCCGACTAGTCCATGTCGGTTGCCGCTCACCTTGCCCGCGAGACCGTCATGACCGTAGGAACGCCCGCGTTGACCATCGAAATCGATCGGCAGCATCAGTTGCCGATCTATCTGCAGATCTGCGAGCGCTTCCGGACCGCGATCACGGCGGGACATCTGCGCCCCGGCGATCGCGTGCCCGCGCTGCGCGGCCTTGCCACGCAGCTGAACACGGCGCGCGGCACGGTCGAGCTCGCCTACACGATTCTCGTCGACGAGGGCTATCTGCAGATGCGCGGCGCGGCGGGCACGTTCGTGTCGTCGTCGCTGCCGGCTTCAGTGATGCGTTCGTCGCGTTCACAAGGCGTTCAAGATGCGCGCGGCGCGCAGAGCACTGAAGGGGCGGCCACGCCGCCCACGCCGGGCGAATCGCGCAGTGCTCGAGCGGCGCCGCACCGGCAGGCCATTGCCGTCGCCATGAGCGGCGAGCCGCGGCCGTTGCAACCCGGGCTGCCGGCGCTCGACGCATTTCCGACCAGACTATGGAACCGGCTCGTCGCGCGTCGCGCGCGCAGCGGCGATCGCGCGATGCTCGCGTACCCGGATCCGGCCGGCTACCTGCCGCTGCGTGAACATATCGCCACTTATCTCGGTCTGTCGCGCGGTGTGACCTGCCTGCCGGAGCAGGTGTTCGTGAGCAGCGGCTATCGTGCGACGCTCGAACTCGTGTTGCGCAGTCTCGCCCGCCCGAACGATCGCGTGTGGTTCGAGGATCCCGGCTATCTGCTCGCGCGCGGTTTTCTCGCCGAGACCGGCGTGCAACTCGTGCCGGTGCCGGTGGATGGCGAAGGGATCGACGTCGAGCGCGGCACACTGCTGGATGCGCAGGCGCGCTTCGCCGTGGTCACGCCGTCGCATCAGAGCCCGCTTGGGCACACGCTGTCGCTTGCCAGACGCATGGCGTTGCTGGACTCGGCAGAGAAAGCTTCCCGCTGGATCATCGAGGACGACTACGACAGCGAGTTCCGTTATCTGGGCCGGCCATTGCCGGCTTTAAAGAGCCTCGACCGTCGCGATCGAGTGATTTATTGCGGCACGTTCAGCAAGGTGATGTTTCCCGGCTTGCGGCTCGCGTATGTGGTGGTGCCGGAGCGGGCCGTCGAGCGCGTCGGCCGGGTGGCGCACAGCATGAACGCCGGATCGCCGACGCTATTGCAGGCGGCCGTGGCGGATTTCATCGGGCAGGGGCATTTTGCGCGGCATCTGAAGCGGATGCGTGGGTTGTACGGCGAGCGACGCAAGCTGATCGTGCATGCGCTGGAGCAGGCGTTTGGCGAACGGCTGATTGTCGATTTGCCGCCCGGCGGAATTCAGTTCGCGGTGCAATTCGCCGAAGGTCCCGATGGCCCGATCGACGACGTTGCCGTTGCCGCGCGAGCCCGCGAGGCCGGGCTCGCGGTGCTGCCGCTTTCGGTCTGGTACGCGAATGGCCGCACGCGGCGCACGCTGCGCGGCCTCGTAATCGGCTTCGCGAACATCGCCGATGCGCGTGAGGCAGGCCGTCTCGCGCGAATGCTGCGCGCGTGTCTGGACGGCTGACGCGCGGTGCCTGTGTGCGGATCTTGAATGAACGTAGCGCGGCACGCTTTCGCACGATGCGACGAGGATGCGTCAGGAACGTATGCGGACCGGCGCGCTTTATGCGTTCTGCGCAGCCGTACCCGCCGCCATGCGCGCGCTGCCGGCCGCCTGCGCGGTGAGCGAGGCGAACACCGCGTCGCGGGTGAGTTGGATACGCGCCGCATCGAGCGCCTCGGCCACTGCCGCTTCGCCCATCACAAGCCCTTGCAGGAAAAGAAACTGCACGTTGTGGATGCCGATCGAGCCGAGCGCATAGCGCAGATAGGGCGTCAGAAAATCCGGCTGCCGCGCACGCGCGCCACTATGGACGCCGCCCGAACTGACGATCACGATGGTCGGCCGGTCGCGCATCCGCCCAATCTTGCCTTCCGGTGTCGCGGCAAACGTGCGATGGATGCGCAGCGCGTAATCGATCCACAGCTTGAGCGCGGCCGGCACCGTGAAGTTGTGCATGGGCGTGTTGATGATCAGCGCATCCGTCGTTTCGATTTCACCGATCAGTTGCTCGGAGACCTCGAACTGCGTCTTATCCGGTATGCGTGACGTGATGGCGCGCGCATAGTCCCGGGCGACCGGCGGCAGCGGCGCGGCTGCCAGGTCGCGCTCGATCACTTCGATGACCGATGCAGCCGGCGCGGCATGCTCGCGCACCATGCCGACGATCTCGTCGGCGAAACGGTAGCCATGGCTCGCCTCGCCGTGCGGGCTGGCGTTGATCCGCAAAATTTTCATGACGTGAGCTCGGCAGGCTGGGAAAGCGGGGCGAGTGGTTCGACGAAGTGCATGCCACGAGCAAGCAACCCATTGCGGAAATAGAAGCGCTGGGCAAGCGGCATGTGCAGGCCGGTGTCGAGCACAAATTGCGCGCAGCCGGCCGCGCGCGCGATCTGCCGTACCGCGTCGAGCAGTTGCGCACCGATGCCGCCACGCTGCAGCCTGCCATCGACAACCAGATCGTCGACATAGACGAAGCGGCCATACAGCAGATTGGTCGGCGTGCGATAACCGGCGAGGCCGACGACGTGGTCCGCCTCGGTGGCGGCGAGCAGGCGATAGCCTTCGGCGCGCTGCCGGGCGACCTGTGCAGCGAACGAGTGCGCGTCTGTCAGATGCGGGCGCAACTGACGCATGATTTCGAATGCGGGCAGCAACGCGTCTGGCGTGTCGAGATGAATGAATCGAAGCGAGGCCGGCATGTGCGTCTCCGTGAGGAACGACGCTTACGATACTCAGTGCTCGGCTTGGTCGATAGAGCCAAGAATGGGCGATTGGACCGAGCCATCCGGGCAGGCGCGGTGTGTCGTCTCGCCGGTGCGGATGCGCGGCGGGACAGGACAACTTTTATGTGCGAGCTCTCTGTGGGCGGGCATGCACGGGACGAAGGTGGATCGTGGATAAGGATCTGCAAGTTGACATAATATAAATTAGCAACAATCTTGATGTAGCAGCTTTATGGAAATGTCGTGTTCTCGTCTCGGTATGCTTGCCGGTTCCCTGCGGGACCATGGAGCCGGCCATGCATGTAGCTGCACTGGTGACACCGAACATGCGCGAACTCGACCGACTGAAGCTCAACCAGACCATCGCCGCCGCGCCAATCGCCGCCCAGGCCCGCGGAAATTCACGAACCCGAGCGTCACCGCGTTCAGTCACAGGCCTTCGACGAGCACGGCGCGATAACGCGCGCCCTTGAACCGGTGTTGCGCGACTTCCTGATACGCCGGGCTGTCATACCATGCACGCGCGGCTTCAGTCGACGGAAACTCCACGATCACGACGCCCTGCGGCGCGTCGCCCTCGAGAACCTGTTGAGGTCCATAGGCAGCGAGAACCTTGACGGGATGACCTTTGAAGGTCTCGCCCACCTTGCTTTGATAAATGTCGAGCTCATTCTGATCCTGCGTGCTTTCCTTCGTGAAGACGATATATGTCGCCATGTCGTACACTCCTGCGGTGGTGTGAAGGTGCGTACGATGATGCCATGAAACCGCTTCGGGCCTCGGCATGCAGCGTCGGTGCATCACCGGCACGCCACCTCGGCGAAATAGGCACCGGACCTCGCAAACCCAGTTCGCGAGGTCCCCAAAACTCAGGCGCCGCTCCCTCCAACCGTCTTCATACTCTTCCACTGACCCTGCTGGACCTGGAACAGCGTGTACGGCGGTTTGATCAGATCGCCGTAGGGATCGAACGTGATCTGTCCTGTCACGCCCGTGACGCTGACCTTCGACAGACTATCGACGATCTTCGCTCGGTCGAGTGAATTCGCCGCGTGGATCGCCTTGATCATCGCGAGCGCTGCGTCGTACGCAAACGGCGCATACAGCTCCACGTCCTGATTGAAGCGCGCCTTATAGCGCTTGCCGAAATCAACGGCCGCCGGCAGCTTGTCGAGCGCGGGGCCCGGCTCCAGATCCTGCGTTCCGTCGCCTGCCGTGCCGGCGATCTGCAGGAACGCATTGCTCTTTAACGCGCCCGCGCCGAACAACTGGGCGGTCATGCCGAGCGAGCGCATCTGTTTGATCAGCATCGCGCCCTGCTCATCCAGACCGCCGAAGAAAATCAGATCGACGTTTTTGCTTTTCAGCGTCGTCAGGACGGCGCGAAAATCGACCGCCTTGTCGTTGGTGAATTCGCGATCGACGATATTGCCGTTCGCTTCCTTCGCGCCTTTTTCGAACGCATCCGCGAGCCCCTGTCCGAACGCCGTGCGGTCGTCGATGATGCCGATGCGCTTCGCCTTCATCTGCTCGACCACGAAGTGCCCCGCCACCACGCCGCCGATGCCGTCGTGGCCCATCGTGCGAAACACGTTCTTGTAGCCCTGCTTGGTCAATTGCGGATTGGTCGAACCGGGCGTGATCATCGCGACGTTCGCCTGGTGATAGACCGTCGACGCCGGAATGCTGCAGCCCGAGTTGTAATGGCCGATCACGCCGACCACGCCGTCGTCGACGAGCTTCTGCGCCACCTGAATCGCCACGCGCGGATCGGCCTGATCGTCCTGCACGTCGAGCACGAACTTCACCGGCTTGCCGTTCACCGTGGGATGCCGCGCGTTTTCTTCATCGAGCGCCAGTTGCGCGCCGTACTGCAGGTCTTTCCCCACGCGTGCGACGGGACCGGTCAATGGCCCGACAAAGCCGATCTTGACGACTTCGGGGTCGGCGGCCCAGGCGAACGGTGCCTGCGCGCCGATCAGACAAACGGCGAAACTCAACAGCCAATTGCGGCGATTCATGATGCGCTCCTTGCGAGTTGTCAGGTCGCGCGTTCTGTCGAACCATCGGTCCGATGCGCGACGTGTGGAAACGGTCCTACGTACGGTTGAAATAAAACTGAAACCCGGCACTGCCATGTCCGCCGTCATGCCTTTCGCCGGACACTGAAACGTGTCGCCGCGTACGGCGCGAGATCGAGCGGCGGCGCACGCCGCGCGACCAGATCCGCGACGATGCGCCCGCTTATGCCGGCGAGCGTCAGCCCTAGATGCTGGTGACCGAATGCATAGATCACGCGTTCGCTGGCGCGTGAACGCGCGAGCACGGGCACGCCGTCCGGCAGGGTCGGACGAAATCCGAGCCAACTGCTGTCGGGCGTGGCGAGTGCGGGCAGCGCGCGTCGGGATGAAAACGTCAGCAGCTCGAGCAGCGAGCGGTTACGCGTGTCGCTGAAGCCGCCCAGTTCGACGGTTCCCGCGACGCGAATACCGTCGCTCATCGGCGTCATGTAAAAACCGCGCTCGGCCCAGCCGACCGGCCGTGAAATCAGGTGTTGCGCGCCCGGATAGCGGACGTGATAGCCGCGCTCGGTGTCGAGCGGCACCACATCGCCGCATTGCCGCGCGAATTGCGCGGAGCGCGCACCGGTGGCGACGATCACGTGGCTAAAACGCCGCGTCGCGCCACCGGCAGTCACGCTTGCGCCCGCGTCGGCGGGCTGCACCGCGCTGACCGTCGATCGTTCAAGCGTCAAACCTTGCCCGGCGAGCTGCTCGTAAAGCGTGTGCAGGAAGCCTTGCGGATCGGAGAAATGCCAGCTGTCGCCAAACAGCACACCGCGCTCGAAAATCGGTGCAAGCGACGGTTCGAGCGCGCGAATGTCGTTGCCACTCAGCACGTCGAACGCCACCCCAAGCTGCTTGCGCAGATCGAGGGCGGGACGCGCCGCGTCGAACGAAGCCGGGTTCGAATAGAGATACAGGCACTCGCGCGGGCGCACGAAGCGCGCCAGTTCGGCATTCGCCAGCAACGGCGCATAACCGCCCTGCGCTTGCGCGAGCAATGCCGCGAGCGCGCCGGCACTCGCCTCGTAACGGCGCGGCAGCGAACTCATCATGAAGCGCGCGAGCCACGGCACGAGGTGCGGCAGATACTGATAGCGCAGCCTGAAAGGACTCTCGCTGGAGAACAGGTAGCGCGGCAGATCGCGGAACACCGACGGGTTGTTGACCGGTATGCACGCGTAGGGCGCGAAGGTTCCCGCGTTACCGAACGATGCCCCCTGGCCGATGCCGGAAGGATCGAACAGCGTGACCCGGTGCCCGTCGCGCATCAACGCAGCCGCGCTGGCGAGGCCGATGAATCCCGCTCCGACGATAGCGATCTCGGACATTACTTGCGCCCTTCCAACTTGCGCCCTTCCATCGCCTGCTCACCGAGCGGCGACCAATGCCGTCGACGTAACGCGGAACCGGGTCTCGGGCGGGCGCCGGGGACGGTGGGCTGCGAGACGCACATGGGACACTCCTTCGGCAGATGCATGGACACTGCCTGGCGACATCGGGAAAAGCGGGCACCAGACAAACTCTGACATCAGAATCACACAATATTTTTTTGTCTGCAATTAAAACGCTCATTGTGTGGTCCTGGCGTTTTCCCTGGGTAGTCCCGGGACAACGCCGCGGTTGGTGCCGGTGGCCACATACGAGACGCGGAGGCCTTGCGGTCGGGCGAGTCTGGTATAGAATCGCCACACCTCCGCACCCTTGCGGACAAAGCCAGTTTGTATGGAGACAGTTGATCTTATGGCTTCTGGCAAAGACGCAGCCCGCGCTGCCAACGGCACGCCGGATGAGGCGAAGCGCTCGACTTACATCGAAGTGTCCAGTTCGATCGAGAAGGAGATCCGCAGCGGCATCTATCCGCCCGGAAGCCGGCTGCCGCCGCAACGGCAACTGGCGACCGAGCTGGGCATCAACGTGTCGACGGTCTCGCGCGCCTACAAGGAGCTGCAGTTGCGCGGCCTGGTGATCGGCAGCAAGCGGCGCGGGTCGCTCGTGACGGGCGGGGCGATGCCGAGTGTCGAACCGGCTCAAGCGGCGAGCAATGCGGCGATCGACCTCACCGTGAACCGGCCCGCAACGGGCGTATTTCTGGAGTGCCTGTCGCGCACGTTGGCCGAATTGCCGCGCGACCCGCGCTTTGCGCAATTGCAGGAATACCAGCCGCCGCAAGGCCCCGAATGGGCGCGCGCCGCCGGCGCCCGCTGGATGGCGGCGCCCGGCTTCACGCCGGATGCCGGCCACGTCGTCGTGACGAGCGGCGCGCAGCACGGCTTGTATGCGGTGCTGAACAGCCTGATCGGCACGGACGGTGTGATCCTCGCCGACCGCCTCACCTACTATGGGTTGAAAGCGCTCGCGCCCGTGTTTCAGTTCGAGATCGTCGGCATTCCGAGCGACGGCGATGGGCTGCTGACCGATGAAGTGGAGGCCGCGTGCCGGCGCATGCCCGTGAAGGCGATCTTCACGGTGCCCAATCTGCAGAATCCGACGGTCATCACGATGAGTCTCGAGCGCCGCATGGCGCTCGTCGACATCGCACGCCGGCACGGTGTCGCGATCATCGAGGACGACGTGTACGGGCCGCTGGTGTCGCAGCGTCTGCCGACCATCGCGAGTCTTTGTCCGGAGCTGACCTTCCATCTCGCGGCGACCTCGAAGATTCTCGCGCCCGGGCTGCGGCTCGGCTATCTGTCGAGTCCGCCGGATAGTTCGGCGCTGTGCGCGGAGGCCGTGCGCACGACTGCCTGGATGCCCGCGCCAATGTCGATGCTGATCGCGTCGATCTGGATCGAGGACGGCACCGCGCGCCGCATCATGGACGCGCAACTCGCCGAGATTCGCGCCCGCCAGGCGCTCGCGCGGGAGTTGCTGCCGCAGGCGCTGCTTCAGACCGATCCGGCGTGCATGTTCGTGTGGCTGAAGCTGCCGCCGCCCTGGCGTGCCGATGATTTCGCCGCCAACGCAAAGGCGCGCGGCGTCGTGGTGATGCCTTCGTCGGCGTTCGCCGTGGATCGCTCGGAGATCGAGCACGGCGTGCGGATCAACCTTGCCTGTGCGTCGAGCCGCGATCAGCTTGTCAGTGCATTGCGCTTGCTGGCGGGAACCTTGAAGGACCGGCCGAGAGCGCTGTTTGGGACGATCTGAGCCCGGTCGTCATCGGTCCCCCGGCAAGCCTCAGCGGAACCCCCCGGGGAAACCCCCGGAGCAGCGGCGGCACCCTGCCCGGCCCGTCCAGTCACGGTTTCGGCCTTTACCTCGCAAGATCGTTACCCTTGGGATAACGGACACGTCCCCAAGGTGATTGAACCGGCATGTCCCGCTCCCTAGACTCGCTTCATGTCCAGAGCGAGATCACACATGTCCAGTCAAAGTGCGCACCCATCCCGCTGGGCCACGCGCCGCGAGGAAAAGCATCGCCGCCTCGCGAGCGTCGCCTCGATCGCGGATGGCGTCATCCTCCCCGCCGAGCGTATCGTCGATGTCCTGCAGAGGCTGATCGCGCCGGGCGATCGCGTCGTCGTCGAGGGTAATAACCAGAAACAGGCCGACTTTCTGTCACGCTCGCTGGCCAAGGTCGATCCGGGCATCGTCAACGGTCTGCACCTGATCATTCCGAGCGTGAGCCGCGCCGAACATCTCGATCTCTTCGAGCGCGGCATCGCGAAAAAGCTCGACTTCGCGTTTGCCGGCGCGCAAAGCCTGCGCATTTCGCAGTTCCTTCAGGACGGCATCCTCGAAATCGGCGCGATCCACACGTACATCGAACTGTATGGACGGCTCTACGTCGATCTGACACCGAACGTCGTACTGGTGGCCGGCTACAAGGCGGATCGGCAAGGCAATCTGTACACGGGCCCCAGCACCGAAGACACGCCCGCGCTCGTCGAAGCCGCCGCGTTTCGCGACGGCATCGTGATCGCGCAGGTCAATGAAATCGTCGACGACCCGAAAGACCTGCCGCGCGTCGATATCCCCGGTTCGTGGATCGACTTCGTGGTCGAGTCAGACAAGCCGTTCTTCATCGAACCGCTGTTCACGCGCGATCCGCGTCTTATCACGCCGATTCACGTGCTGATGGCGATGATGGCGATTCGCGGCATCTACGAGCGCCACCAGGTGCAGTCGCTCAACCACGGCATCGGCTTCAACACGGCGGCAATCGAACTCATTTTGCCGACCTACGGCGAAAAGCTCGGCCTCAAAGGCAAGATCTGCCGGCACTGGACGCTGAATCCGCATCCCACGCTGATCCCCGCTATCGAAACGGGCTGGGTCGAAAGCGTGCATTGCTTTGGCGGCGAGTTGGGCATGGACGCCTACGTCGCGCAACGGCCAGACATCTTCTTCACGGGCCGCGACGGTTCGATGCGCTCCAACCGCGCGATGTGCCAACTCGCGGGACAGTACGCGGTCGACATGTTCATCGGTTCGACATTGCAGATGGACGGCGCGGGTAACTCGTCGACGGTGACGCATGGCCGCCTCGCCGGCTTCGGCGGCGCACCGAACATGGGACACGATCCGCATGGCCGGCGCCATGCGACGCCCGCATGGCTCGATCTGCTGCAGACCGACAGCCCGCTCGAACGCGGTCGCAAGCTGGTCGTGCAGACCGTCGAGACCTTTCAGGCAGGCGGGCAGCCGAGCATCGTCGAATCGCTCGACGCAGTCGAAGTGGGCCGCGAGTCCGGCATGCCGCTCGCGCCCATCATGATCTACGGCGACGATGTCACTCACGTGCTGACGGAAGAAGGCATCGCCTATCTCTACAAGGCCCGCTCGCTCGAACACCGCAAGGAGATGATCGCCGCGGTTTCCGGCGTCACGCCCGTCGGCCTGACGAGCAGCCCGGACAAGCTCGCGGCACTGCGGCGCGACGGCTTTGTCGCGCTGCCCGAGGATCTCGGCATTCACCGCAACGAGGCGAGCCGGTCACTGCTGGCGGCGAAGAGCATGGCCGATCTCGTCGACTGGTCGGACGGTCTGTACGAGCCGCCCGCCCGCTTTCGGAGCTGGTAATGCGCGAGAACCTTGCAACGGCTCTTGCGACGGTTCGCGAACCGCAAGCCAAAGCGTCGGAACGGTTAGCCGAACGTCTGGGCGCGCACGTCACGGCGGCGCTGATCGACGAAGTCACGCTCGCGCCGAAGCCCGGACTCGTCGATTCGCGCAGCCGCGGCGCGCATCACGATCTCGACTGGCAGCTGATGTGCGTCTCGGCCCGCACGCTCGAGCCAAGCTTCATCGACATGGCGCGCGCGGGCATCGACACCCGGCCGATGCTGGCGCTTCGCGAGCGCATCGGCGCACTCGGCCGCGAAGGTGAAGCGCGCATGCTGACGGCGACGCATGGCGTGAACACGCATCGCGGCGCGATCTGGGCGCTCGGACTGCTCGTGACGGCCGCCGCGCGCGAACCGGCCGAGCTGTCGCCGGATCGGGTCGCCGCGCGCGCCGGATCGATCGCGCGCCTGTCCGATCGCCACACGCCCGCGTTGACCGGTCATAAAGGCGAGCAGGCCTGCCTCGATTACAACGTCGGCGGCGCGCGGGGGCAAGCGCAGGCGGACTTTCCGCACGTAGTCGAGGTGGCGCTGCCCGAACTCGCGAGATCGCGCCTGCGCGGCGACAGCGAAACGGCCGCCCGCCTGAACGCCCTGCTCGCCGTTATGTCCTGTCTCGACGACACCTGCGTGCTCGCGCGCGGCGGACGCGGCGCGCTCGCCGAGACGCAAAGCGGCGCGCGGCAAGTGCTGGAGCACGGCGGCGCCGCGACGCTCGCAGGCCGCCGTCAGCTGAAAGCGCTCGACGCACGGCTCGTCGAACGCCACGTCTCGCCCGGCGGCGCAGCGGATCTGCTCGCCGCCGCCCTCTTTCTCGACAGGCTTCAGGACGAAGCCCGTCACACGACGAATGCATAGGAACGCCAATGGAAAACCTCGTCCTTGAATTCCCGGCGGGCCCGCCCGCCCGCGGCCGGGCGCTCGCCGGCGTAGTCGCATCGGGCGATCTCGAAGTGCTGCTCGAAGCGCACGACGCCCCTCGCACCGTGGTGAACATCACCACCTCCGTGGACGGCATGGGCCGCGTCTGGGAAGCTGTGCTTGCGCGCCTCTTCCGCGACGGCTCGCTGCCCGCGGCTCGGCTCGAGATCAACGATTTCGGCGCGACGCCAGGCGTGGTGCGCATGCGCATCGGGCAGGTATTCGAAGAGCTGACCCGCACAGGTGGAGCGTAAAGATCATGAATACAGAAGACATGCTCGAACGCGAAAGCTTCATTGAACTGAGCGCGCGGGAGCGCGCGAAGAAGCTGCTCGACGAAGGCACCTTCACCGAATTGCTCGACCCGTTCCAGCGCATCAGGTCACCATGGCTCGCGCGTCAGGGCATCGTGACCCAGGCCGACGACGGCACTGTCGTCGCCAAGGGAACGATCGACGGCCAGCCTGCCGTGGTGCTGGGCATCGACGCAGGATTTCAGGGCGGCAGCATGGGCGAGGTGTCCGCGGCGAAAATCGCCGGCAGCCTCGAACTCGCGGCCGAAGACAACCGCAACGGCATTCCGACGCGCGCCGTGATTCTTTTCGAAACCGGCGGCGTGCGCTTGCAGGAGGCCAACCTCGGGCTCGCGGCCATCGCCGAGATCCATGCGGGGATCGTCGATTTGCGGCGCTACCAGCCGGTGATCGGAATCACGGCGGGGCCGATCGGATGTTATGGCGGCATGTCGATCGCGGCCGGCCTTTGCAGTTGCCTGATCGCGACGCGTGAGGCGCGCCTCGGCCTGAACGGACCTGCCGTGATCGAGCAGGAAGCGGGCATCGCGGAGTTCGATTCGCGCGACCGGCCGATGATCTGGAGCTTCACGGGCGGTGAACAGCGTTATCGCACAGGGCTCGTGGACGTGTACGTCGGCGACGATACCGATGCGATCCGCGCCGCGGTGATTGCACAGTTTCGCGCCGGACGTCCGCAGGCATGCCGCAGCGAACAGGTCGCGGGCTTTCTGCAACGGCTCTCCGAAATCAGTCCGGGCGAGCAGGCCAGCCCGGAAACGGCGGCCGCCATCTACGGCAAGGGGTTCCAGTCATGAGCACAAAAGAGCTTTCGAAGCGGGGCGCCGTCTGGCTGGATGCGCTCACCTACAGTGCACCGTTGCGGCCGGGCTACCCGCCTTCGGTGCGGGTCGTCGACGCACGGCTCGGCGAACATCCGGCGCGTTTCGTCGCCGTCGTGCCGGATCCGGACAATCCGTTCGCGCGCGCCCGCAGCGGCGAGGTCGGTCTCGTGGAAGGATGGGAAATCGCACGGGCGGTGCGTGAAGTGGTCGATGCCGATGCCGGGCGCCGCGACAAGCGCGCGATCGTCGCGGTGATCGACGTCGCAAGTCAGGCGTATGGACGGCGCGAAGAAGCCTACGGCATCCATCAGGCCCTGGCGGGCGCCGCCGACGCTTACGCAAGCGCCCGCCTGGCCGGCCATCCGGTGATCGGGCTGATCGTCGGGCGGGCGATGTCGGGCGCTTTCCTGGCGCACGGCTACCAGGCCAATCGCCTGCTCGCGCTGGCCGATCCGCAGGTCATGGTCCATGCGATGGGCAAGGAATCCGCCGCGCGCGTCACGTTGCGCGCGCTCGCCGATCTCGAAGCATTCACGGCCCGCGTCCCGCCGATGGCCTACGACATCGACAGCTATGCGTCGCTCGGCTTGCTGTGGAAGCTGCTGAAGGTGAGCCACCCCGATGCGCCGACCGGGGCCGATCAATCCATCGTCGAAACAGCGCTGCAAGCCGCGTTCGACGACATTCGCGCCGACCCGTCGCGCGGTCTGGGCAGCCGGCTCGGCAGCGAGCACCGCGCGGCGTCGGTGCAAGTGAGGCAGAAGCTGCGCGAACAATGGCGCTGACCTCGCCGCGACGCGAGCCCTGATGCGCCGTGGCTCACGGCGCATACAAAATCCGGCGGCCCCCCAGCCGATAAAGCCAATACTGGAGACACAACATGATCATCTACGGCACTGCACTGCTGGCGTTCTGCCATCTGGCGGGACTCTTTCTCGGCGACCTGCTCGGGGTCGCGATCGGCGTCAAAACGAATGTCGGCGGCGTTGGCATCGCCATGTTGCTGCTGATCTTCCTGCGCCTCTATCTGCACAAGAGGGGCCTGCTGCCGAAGGAAACGGAAGCAGGCGTGGGTTTCTGGGGCGCCATGTACATCCCCGTCGTCGTGGCAATGGCCGCCAATCAGAACGTCGTGGCCGCGCTCAAGGGCGGCCCCGTCGCGCTGCTTTCGGCATTGGGCGCCGCGGCCGTCTGCGCATGCTGCATTGCCGTTCTCTCCCGCACCGGTCGCGACAGCACGTCGTTCGTGAACGCGCCGCATCTCGAAGAAATCTGAAGCAGGGGTCCATCATGTTGCATATGCTCGATAAAGTATTGATCCAGAACGGCCTCGTCGCTTCGTTCGCGCTGGTGGGGCTCATCATGTGGGTGTCGTCGCTGATTTCGCGCAAGCTGACGTTCGGACGCGTGCACGGCTCGGCCATCGCGATCGTGATCGGCCTCGTGCTGGCCTATTTCGGCGGCGTCCTCACCGGCGGACAAAAGGGGCTCGCCGACCTTCCTCTGTTCACCGGCATCGGTCTGATGGGCGGCGCGATGCTGCGTGATTTCGCCATTGTCGCGACCGCGTTCGAGGTGCAGGCAACCGAAGCCCGCAAGGCCGGACTCATCGGCGTGTTGTCGCTGCTGCTCGGCACCGTGCTGCCATTCATCGTCGGCGCGAGCATCGCGCATGCATTCGGCTACACCGATGCGGTGAGCATGACGACCATCGGCGCGGGGGCCGTCACGTATATCGTGGGGCCGGTGACCGGCGCCGCCATCGGCGCGAGCTCGGACGTGATTGCGCTTAGCATCGCCACGGGCCTGATCAAGGCGATCATCGTGATGATCGGCACGCCGCTCGCCGCCGGCTTCATGGGACTGAAGACGCCGCGCTCGGCGATGATCTTCGGCGGCCTCGCCGGCACGGTCAGCGGCGTGAGCGCGGGGCTGGCCGCTACCGATCGCCGTCTCGTTCCCTACGGCGCGCTGATCGCCACGTTTCACACAGGCGTCGGTTGCCTGCTCGGACCGTCGCTGCTCTTCTTCGCGACCAAAGCGCTGGTCGGCGCTTGAGCGTGGTGATCACCGCCTGTCCCCGCGAAGGAGCAGCCGTGTCGCCCGCCATTGAAACGCCCAGCGGCTGGTTCAAACCGCATGATCGCCTTCGCAGCCGCGCACCCGCAGACATGCGCGCCAGCGGCGCCCGGCACGCGAACGCGCCCTGCCGGCAAACACGGCGCGAACTTGCGCCGGAGCCGGCTCGGCGTCCCCTGCCGGACACGCACACGCGGACTGCGCACGCATCATGAGCGTACTGTTCACGTTTCCGGGCCAGGGCGCACAGCGCACCGGCATGCTGCACGCCCTGCCGGAGCACCCCGAGGCCATGCATGCGCTGGATGAGGCCAGCGAAACGCTGGGCTACGACGCCCTGTCTCTGGACGATGCGAACGCGTTGCGCTCCACCGTCGCGGTTCAACTTTGCCTGCTGATTGCGGGCGTCGCCCACGCACGGGTCGTCTGCGCGCACGGTCATGCGCCCGATATCGTCACCGGTCTGTCGATCGGCGCGTATCCGGCCGCCGTCATCGCCGGCGCGCTCGACTACGCCGACGCGGTGAGGCTCGTGTCATTGCGCGGACAGTTGATGGAGCGGGCCTTCCCGCACGGATACGGGATGACCGTGATCGTCGGCATGACGCAGCGCACGCTCGAACGCTTGCTCATGGAAGTGAATAGCGCCGCCATGCCGGTCTTTCTGGCAAACATCAACGCTCAGACGCAGATGGTGGTCGCGGGCAGCGATGCGGCCATGCAACGTCTCGCCACGCTGGCGCTCGAACGCGGAGCGCAACGTTGCGAGCGTCTGGACGTCGCGGTCCCTTCGCATTGCGCATTGCTCGACGCACCCGCGGCCGCGCTCGCCGATGCCTTCGGCCGCGTCGCCGTGCGCGCGCCCCGGATCGTCTATCTGAGCAGCAGCATGGCGCGCCCGCTCTTCGACGGCCCGCGCATCGCGGCCGATCTGGCTGGCAACATGGCGCGGCAGGTGCGCTGGCATGACACGGTAAGACTTGCGTGGGAACGCGGCGCGCGTCTGGCTGTCGAGATGCCGCCCGCTAACGTGCTGACCCGCTTGAGCAGCGCGATCTTCACGGAGGGTATCGCGGTGAGTTGCAGCGAGACCGCGCTGCCGGACGTGGGCGCGTTGATCGAGCGGGAAAGGCTGAGCGAGTGAGGCGGCAAGCTCAGTCGACGCTTCTCGTGCGAAGACGGCAGACCGCCATGAGCGCCAGCAGGTTCGGATCGCGCTCGCGGGCGCGCAGAAAGCTGACACCGATCGTCTGGCGCATCAGGTATTGCGGCTTCAGAGGAATGAATTGCACCGTGTCACCGAATACGCCGCGCACGCGGCCCGGCAATAGCGTATAGCCTACCCCGCCGCTCACCAGGTTCATCAGCGAAAAAATATCGCCGACTCTCATCGTCACGTTCGGAGTGAAGTCCGCGACGCGGAAGGCATCCAGAAATCCGTGATACGTGACGAACCCCTCGCCGAGCGAAACGAATGTCTCATCGCGGCAGTCGCGCAAATCGACGGCTTCCTGATTCGCGTACGGCGAGCCGGCGGGCGCCGCGAAAAATATGTCGTCTTCGAACAGCGGGATGGATTCGACTTCGGGCTCGGCATCCGGCAAGGCCATCAACGCCGCATCGACCGCGCCTTGCTTCAGCTTGTCGAGCAACTCGGCATTCGACCCGAGCGCGAGTTCAACCTGGAGCGTAGGCCGCCGCACCTTGATATCGATGACGATGCCGGGCACGGTCCGGATAGTTAGCGAGTAAAGCGAGCCGATCTTTAGCCGGTCCGACGAATAGCCGGCGGCTTCACGCGTTGCGCGAATGCCATCGGACATCAGCGTGAGCACCTCTTGCGCCACATCGGCGAGCATTTGCGCCGCCTCCGTCGACTTGAGATTGCGGCCTTCATGCCTGAACAGCGCGCATCGCACGCCCTGTTCGAGCGAATGCAGCGCGCGGTGCACGCTGACCGTGCTCACGTTCAGCGCCTCCGCGGCCTTCGAGAGGTTTCCCGTCTCCATGAATGCGAGCAGGACTTCCAGCTTGCGAAAGGTGATCTCGTCGTCGATTCGGTCGCGCATGTCGATCCACGCAGTGGTCATGATTGGCGATTATCGGCGTGGGAGACCGCTCGATAAATAGCGATAACCCCCCATCCGGGATGTCGCCGGCCCTCCCATGCGCTGCCGGCCGGTTGCCCGCATTCGCGCTCACGGAGCGGCGCGAGCGCGCTCCTCGGGCAGCTGGCCAGCCTGGCGGCTAACCTGGCGCAACAATATCGTCAGCGCGGACCACGGCGTTCCTGCCACTTCTTTTGGCCGCGTACAGCGCCAGATCGGCGGAGTTCGTCAATTCATTCAGTGACGATGGATGCGAGCGTCGACCGGTCGCGCAACCGATGCTTACCGTGAAACGCGGAAGTGCGCCGTGGGGTGCGGTCGGCCGCCCACGCTCGACTTCGACACGTATGGCTTCAGCAATCCGAACCGCGCCATTTTCATCGGTGTCGGGCAACACGACGACGAATTCTTCCCCGCCGTAGCGCGCCGCGAGATCGCCGCGCCGGCGTGCGTGTCGAGTGATACATGCCGCAAGGTGCTTCAGCGCGATATCACCTTGAGCGTGACCGTGCCGGTCGTTGTATTGTTTGAAGTTATCCGCATCCACGAACAGCACCGACAGGCACCCGTCGTTGCGTTTGAGTCTTCCCCACTCGTTTTCGAGGAACTCGTCGAGCGCACGGCGGTTTTTGAGCCCCGTCAGCGAGTCAGTTTGGGTCAGGCCCGTAAGAAGCACCTGTGTCTTCGCATGATCCCGCAGTGCGAAAGCAAGAAGCCAGACCACCGTGCAGAACGCAAGGCTGACCGACGAGGCGGACACCCCGACTATCCACGACAGCCGCCTCCAGCCCGCGAGGACGTCGCCTTGCGCCGGCGCGACGACGGCGATGAGCGGCGTTCCGGGAACACGCTGGAATGTGTACAGGCGCAGGACCCCGTCCGCGATTGAAGGCGCGGCATAGAACCCGGAATCCTGGTTCACCATACGCGGAAACGTCGGTGACCTACCGAGATTGCCCAGTTTCGCCTCGTCAAGCGGGGGATTTCTGGCCACCAGCGTGCCGTCCGTACGAACGATCGCGGTGATACCGTTTGGCCCCACGTCCAGTTTTGCAAGAAGTTGCCTAAAGTATTCGACGTCGACGGCAACAATCGCTACTCCGCCGAATGACCCGTCGGGCCGGTCGATCCTTCTCGTCATCGCAATCGACTGCGCGCCCGGCCGCGAGCGCGCCCGGTAGACTGACGACACATAGAGGCCGACATTCGCCGACTCACGATGCACGATGAAATAGTCCCGGTCGCCGAAGTCCCAGCGATGGGAACTCGAACAGCAGCCGTCGATTAGACGACCGCGGTCGTCCGTGACCCCCATGCCGGTGACGTACTCGGCAGCGGTCCGGTCAAACAGCAGATCGTGACGCAGGCCCGGATCGATGGTGTGGATAGCAGGCTTGTTGAGCACCGCAATCAGGGAGCGAAGGGAATTGTCCGACGTTTCAATCGTCCGGGCGATGTTGCTGACCAGAACGGCGGTGACGTTTCTGGACGTTTCATGGGCATGCTCGACAGCGGCGTCACGCGAGGCGAGAAGTGTGATCAGGCTGATGCCCATTACGACTAATGCCATCAGGCTGCCTAGCGCACCGACGATCAAAGGGTGTCGGCCTGCAAGAACAGCCAGTCTTCCGGTGGTAATAGAAACAGACACGGTTACGTTCTGGTGGGCGCACTCGGTCTGAAGGTCGTCCTGCCGCGGTGGCGGCGAGTTTGTCGACTCCCTGAATGGGTCCTGCGGCAAAGGATTGCCCGAGCGTCGCGCATAGCCGACGCTCGGGTTTACGGCAAGGGCAGCAAAAAATGGAGGTCTCGGCTCATGGATTCAGTGACACGCAATCAGAATGGGATCGGCGTCGCCGAAGCCTGGCGCGGCTCTCGAACGCGGGACCGTCTCCGAGAAAAAGCTATCAAAAAGTCACATCCAATTGATTTTTTAAGCTGGCGCTGAGTTTATTGGCTTTGTTAGATGCGTGTCACGGATCGAATAGATGACAGACAATTAACCAAATTCACGCGCGCCGACATGCCGACCGCTTTCGCACATACCGTCGAAGCCCGTTTCGCCGAGCTCACTCCCACGGCCAAGCGCATTGCCAGTTACATGCTGGCGAACCTCGAACGACTCGGACTCGAAACCGCGGATCAGATTGCGCAGCAAACAGCCACGAGCGGAATTTCCGTGGGACGTTTTCTGCGCAGCGTCGGCTATCGCAACCTCGACGACCTCAAGCGCGAGCTGCGCGGCGCACAGGAGCGCCCATGGATGATTACCGACCGGCTCGACGAATACCGGCGCGTGGCCGGACAGTTCGGCAGCACCGCGCACCAGGGCGAACACAGCGGGAACAGCGGGAGCGGCGCCCTGACCCGCTCGCTGCAACTCGAAATCGACGCGATCCAGCATGTGTACCAGTTGGCGCAAGCGCCCATGTTCGCCCACATCGCGCAGCGCATTTCCCATGCAGACGCCGTGTATATTCTCGGCATCCAGTCGACGCGCGGCATCAGCAACGCGTTCTACAGTTACCTCGAATATATCCGCCCGCGTGTGTTCTACTCTGACGGGATGTCCGGCTCATACGTCGATTCGCTGAACTCGGAGTTCGCCGCACCGTATCTCGTCATTACCGATACGCGCGCCTATTCGATGATCGCGCGCCGCTACTGTGAAGCCGCGACACGTCGTGACGTGCCGTTCGCGCTGGTTACCGACATCTATTGCCCGTGGGCTCGCGAATTCGCCTGCGACCTGTTGCAGGTCAAGACCGACGTCGGCCAGTTCTGGGACTCACTGGCGCCGCTCACCTGCCTGTTCAACCTGTTGATTACCGCGATCGTCGCGCAACTGGGGTCCGCCATCGACGAACGCGTCGCGCGCAATCGCGAGTTGCAAGGCGAGTTCAACCAGTTCGATCTCTGAACCTTCTCACATTCGGAATCCCACCGCGCCCTCCATGACCAAACCGCGACTCATCGAAATCACTCCCGCCACGCATGGCGTGGATATCGACCTCGTCTATGCCACCGAGCGCAACCTGACCGGCAAGCCCATCTACAAGGAGGCCCACTGCCTGCTGCTCGAACCCGCCGAAGCCGGTTTGCGCAAGGCCGTCGAGATTGCCCGTGACGCCGGCCTGACCGTGCGGATCTTCGACGCCTATCGCCCGCCGCAGGCACAGCAGGTGCTGTGGGATTTCCTGCCCGATCCCACCTACATCGCTGAGCTTGGCCGCGGTTCGAACCACAGCCGCGGCACGGCGATCGACCTGACGCTGCTCGAAGCCGGCGGCAACGAACTCGACATGGGCACGGACTTCGACGCCATGACGGTCGAGTCCGAACATTTCCATACGGGTCTGCCCGCGCACGTGCAGCGCAACCGCCTGTTGCTGCTCGGCATCATGCACGCCGCCGGCTTCGCGCACATCAAGAGCGAATGGTGGCATTACGAGCTGCCAGGCTCCCGCGTGCTGCCGGTGATCGACAACAGCGAAAGCGGCCCATTGCGTCTCATGTAGTGGCGTTTGATTTCTCCATCCGTTGTTCCCTGACAGGCTCTCCCCCATTCCTTCTGGAGCGGCAATGAAACTGGTATTGCGCAATGCACTCGCGGCGGCGGCGATCGCCTCCGCCTTGACCCTGTCGTTCACGGCGGCCAGCCCCGCGGCGGCGGCGACGCCGAAAGACATGTTCGTGATGGCGACCTTCCTCGACGAATTCACCACGCTCGATCCAGGCGAAGTCTACGAGCTGGTGCCGGAAGAATATGTGGCGAACACGTATGACCGGCTGGTGCGGGTCGATCTGAAAGACCCGTCGAAGTTCAACGGCGATGTCGCGCAATCATGGACCGTGAGCCCCGACGGCCTGACCTTCACGTTCAAGATCCGTCCGGGTCTCAAGTTCCACTCGGGCAATCCGTTGAGCGCCGACGACGTCGCGTGGTCGATCCAGCGCACCGTCCTGCTCGACAAAGGCGCGGCTGCCGTGCTGCAAGGCATCGGCCTGACCAGGGACAACGTGCTCAACAACGTGAAGAAGGTTGACGATACAACCGTCAGTGTGACGACCGACCAGAGGTACGCGCCGACGTTCGTCCTGAACGTACTCGGCGCGTGGCCCGCATCGGTGGTGGACAAGCAGTTGCTGCTCTCGCACCAGAAAGGCAATGACTTCGGCAACGACTGGCTGCGCACGAACGAGGCCGGCTCCGGCGCCTACAAGCTCGTCAAATGGACCGCCAACGACAGCATCGTGCTGCAGCGCTTCGACGGTTATCGTGTTCCGCTCGCGATGAAGCGGATCGTGTTGCGTCACGTGCCGGAAGCATCGAGCCAGCGCCTCCTGATCGAAAACGGCGACGTCGACGTGGCGCGCAACCTGAGTCCGGACGATCTCGTCGCGCTGACGAAATCGGGCAAGGCGCATGCGAGCGCGGTGCCGCAGGCGACGCTTCTGTACCTCGGCCTGAACGTCAAGAACCCGAACCTGGCAAAGCCGGAAGTCCAGGAAGCGATGAAATGGCTGATCGACTATAACGGCATCCAGAGCAATGTTGCGAAAACCACCTACAAGGTGCACGAAACGTTCCTCCCGGAAGGCTTCCTCGGCGCGCTGAACACGAACCCTTACCAGCAGAACGTCGCGAAGGCCAAGGCGCTCCTGGCAAAAGCCGGGCTTGCGAATGGCTTTTCCGTGACGATGGACGTGCGTAACGGCTACCCGTACAGCGAAATCGCCGAAGCCGTGCAGGCCAATCTCGCGCAGGGCGGCATCAAGGTTCAGATCATCCCCGGCGACAACAAGCAGACGCTGGCCAAGTACCGCTCGCGCTCGCACGACATCTATATCGGCGAATGGTCGGCGGACTACATCGACCCGCACAGCAATGCGCAGGGCTTCACGTGGAATCCGGACAATTCCGACAAGTCGGCCTACAAGATGCTCGCGTGGCGCAATTCGTGGGACATTCCCGGCCTGACGAAGGAAACCAACGCGGCGCTCGCCGAATCGTCGACGGCGAAGCGCGCCGAGCTGTATCAGACCATGCAGAAGCAGGTGCTTGCGAACTCCCCCTTCGTGATCATGTTCCAGCAGGTCTCGCAAGTGGCGGCGCGACCGGGCGTGACGGGGCTCGAGGTGGGTCCGATCAACGACCTCGTGTCGTATCGTGATCTGAAGAAGCAGTAACGTTGGCGCAGAAGGCGATACTGTAGAGGCGTCGCCTTCGCCCAAGGAACTCGACATGTCGACTCCCCTCACGACTTTCGAGCGCATGCGCGCGCTTTCAGCTGAAAGCGCCGGCGTGCGCTGGAGCTTGCGCCTCGTGCGCTGGATCATCACGCTCGTGATCACCTTCACCGGGTTGCTGGCGGTGACGTTCGTGATCGGCCGCAAAATACCGATCGATCCGGTGCTGGCGATTCTCGGCGATCGCGCCTCGGCGGCGGCTTACGCGGCGGCGCGTCTGCAACTCGGGCTCGACAAGCCGCTCGCCGTGCAGTTCCTGATCTATGTGCGCGATGTGCTGCATGGCAACTTCGGCATGTCGCTGCTGACCGCGCATCCCGTTATCGAAGACATCCAGCGGGTGTTTCCCGCGACGCTCGAACTCGCGACCCTGTCCACCATCGTCGGGGTGCTGATCGGCGTGCCGCTGGGCGTGATCGCCGCCGTGCGTCACAACCGCTGGATCGATCACGTCGCGCGCTTTGTCGGCCTGGTGGGCAGTTCGGTGCCGGTGTTCTGGCTGGGGCTGATGGGCCTGCTGCTGTTCTACGCGAAGCTGCATTGGGTAGCGGGTCCGGGGCGCGTCGATCCGGTATTCGACGGCATGGTCGATACGCACACGGGCAGCCTGCTGATCGATTCGCTCATGGCGGGCGAATGGGACGTGTTCTTCAATGCGTTCTCGCATATCGCGCTGCCTGCGGCCATTCTCGGCTATTACTCGGTTGCCTATCTGAGCCGCATGACGCGTTCGTTCATGCTGGAGCAACTGAGTCAGGAGTACATCACCACGGCACGCGCGAAAGGCTTGCCTGAGCGCCGCGTGATCTGGCGTCACGCGTTCGGCAATATCGCCGTGCCGCTGCTGACCGTGATCGCGCTCACGTACAGCTATCTGCTCGAAGGCTCGGTGCTGACCGAAATCGTCTTCGCCTGGCCCGGTATCGGTTCGTATCTGACGGGCGCCCTGCTGAACGCCGATATGAACGCCGTGCTCGGCAGCACGCTCGTGATCGGCGTCACGTTCATCGCGCTCAATCTGCTGACCGACGCGCTCTATCGCGTGTTCGATCCGCGTGCCCGCTGATGTTCCGGAGGTTTCCCCCTTGCTTCCCCCAACCGAACAATCTATGCAAACGCAGGACTGGCCGATGAACGCCGTGCCCCGACGATGGAAAGACTGGCTGCTGAGCGACACGCCCGCGTCACGCAAGCAGGCCGCGCTCGGCCTCGCTTACCGGCGCTGGCGACGCTTCGCGGGCAATCCGCTGTCGGTCTTCGGCCTGGTGATTCTGGCCTTGCTGATCATCATCGCGGCAGTCGGGCCGCTGATCGCACCGCACGATCCGTTGCGGCAAGTCCTCTCCGACCGCCTGCTGCCGCCGGGTTCGCCATCGCACTGGTTCGGCACCGATCAGCTTGGCCGCGACATCCTCTCGCGTCTGGTCTACGGCTCACGGCTCACGCTTTCGATTGCGATTCTCGTCGTGGTGATCGTGGTTCCGGTGGGCCTCTTGATCGGCACCACGGCGGGCTTCTTTGGCGGCTGGGTGGACAACGTGCTGATGCGGATCACCGACGTGGCGCTCGCGTTTCCGAAGATCGTGCTCGCGCTCGCCTTCGCGGCCGCGCTAGGGCCCGGCGTCATCAACGCGGTGATCGCCATTTCGATCACGGCCTGGCCGGCCTATGCCCGCCTCGCGCGGGCGGAGACGTTGCGGCTCGTGCAAGCCGATTTCATTCACGTCGCGCGCCTGCAGGGCGCGTCGCGCATGCGCATCCTTCTGCGCTATATCATGCCGCTCTGCTCGTCGTCGGTGATCGTGCGTGCGACGCTCGATATGGCCGGCATCATTCTCACTGTCGCGGGTCTGGGGTTCCTCGGCCTCGGCGCGCAACCGCCGAGCCCCGAGTGGGGTTTCATGGTCGCGTCGGGCCGCAACGTGCTGCTCGATTCGTGGTGGGTGGCCACCATTCCGGGCTTTGCCATTCTGCTGGTGAGCCTCGCGTTCAACCTGCTCGGCGACGGTCTGCGAGACGTCTTCGATCCGCGCCATGGAGGCTGACATGCCCGCTGATGCGACCCAACCTTTGTGTGAAATCGACGACCTGCGAATCGGCTTTCGCGGTCATGGCGGCGAATTGACCGAAGCCGTGCGCGGCCTTTCACTGACGCTGCAGCGCGGCGAGCGGCTCGGCATTGTCGGCGAATCCGGTTCTGGCAAATCACTGACCGGGCGCGCGCTGCTCGGCCTGCTTCCGCCCGCGGCGCTCTCTGAAGCGAAGGCGATGAAGTTCGACGGTCAGGATCTGCTGGCGATGTCGGTGCGCAAGCGCCGGCAACTGTGCGGCCGGCAGATGGGCATGATCCTGCAGGATCCGAAATACTCGCTCAACCCGGTGATGACCGTCGCGCATCAGATGCGCGAAGCGTTCGAGCTGCACGGCCCGAAGTTCGGCCGTCGCGAGATGCGCGAGAAAATCATCGAGGCGCTCGCCGCGGTGCATATCCGTCATCCGGAGCGGGTCGCCGATGCCTACCCGCACGAGTTGTCGGGGGGCATGGGGCAGCGCGTGATGATCGCCATGATGGTGTCGACCGGACCGCGCCTGCTTATCGCCGATGAGCCGACCAGCGCGCTCGACGTGCTGGTCTCGATGCAGGTGCTCGGGATTCTCGACGAGATGATCGACAAGCACGACACGGGCCTCATTTTTATCAGCCACGACCTGCCCCTCGTGATGTCGTTTTGCGACCGCGTCGTCGTGATGTTTGCGGGGCGCGTGGTGGAAACCTGCGCGGCGCGCGATCTCGTCCGCGCCCAGCATCCTTATACGCGCGCCCTGCTCGCGGCCAATCCGCCGCTCATCGATCCGCCCGATGAACTGCCCGTGCTGAAGCGGGATGCGGCATGGCTCACGCAAGCGGCAGGAGGGACAGCATGATCGATATCAACGCCCTGACGGTGCGCTTCAAAACCAGAACTGGTCACTTCGACGCAGTACGCGAGGCGAGCTTTCATGTCGGCGAAGGCGAAGTGTTCGGGCTGGTCGGCGAATCGGGTTCCGGCAAATCGACGATTCTGCGTGCGCTGACCGGCCTCGCGCCCGTCGCCGCCGGCCAGATGAAGATCGGCACGCATGTGTTGGGAGAAAAGCTCGGCCGCTCCTTTCGACGCGACGTACAGATGGTCTTTCAGGATCCGTACGGCTCGCTGCATCCGCGTTTCACCGTCGACCAGACCTTGCGCGAGCCGCTGACCATCAATGGGATCGACCGGCAGGACGAGCGCATTGTCGATGCGCTGCGCGAAGTCGGGTTGGGCCCGGCGTATCGTTTCCGCTATCCGCATCAGTTGTCGGGAGGCCAGCGGCAGCGCGTCGCGATCGCTCGGGCGCTGATTGTCGAGCCGCGCGTGCTGCTGCTCGATGAGCCGACGTCCGCGCTCGATGTGTCCGTGCAGGCCGAGATTCTCAACCTGCTGCGACGGCTTCATCGCGAACGCAATCTGACGATGGTGCTCGTGAGCCACAACCTGGCGGTGGTGGGCTTTCTCTGCTCGCGCGTCGCCGTCATGCGCAATGGCGAGATCGTCGAGCAGCGCGATATCGCGGCCATTCGCGCCCAGCAGGTCGAGCATGAATACACGCGCAGCCTGCTGCGCGCGACCTCGGGCTATCAGCGCAAGCCGGTTCAGGCCGTTTCGTGAAGGGCCGAAGCGATATCAGTCCCAACGCGAAGGTTGCCGGCGAGCGGCGCTATCCCCGTAGATTGCGGACAAAGAGTTCAAGGTGTTGCTGGACGGTCGCCGCGCTGCCAGCATCAATGTCCTTCAGCATCTGTTCCTCGAGCACGCGCACGCTGTCCATGCATTGGCGCAGCACCTCGCGGCCGTCATCGGTCAACTGCAGGACGACGATGCGGCCGTGATTGGGATCGGGCTCGCGCGTAATCCAGTTTCGGGCGACCATCACGCTCACCACTTCGTTGGCCGACTGGGGCGTGATGAAGGACCGCTCGGCGAGTTGCGCGTTCGACGCCTGTCCGCGCGCTTCCAGCACGGAAAGCGCGGTGAATTGCGCCAGCGTCAGCCCCAGCGGCGCAAGCGCCTCGGTCATCTGGCGGCGCAGGATTCTGTCCAGGCTGCCGATCAGATAAGTCAGGCGCGGCCGGGCCGCGCTTTTGCGCCCCGCCGGGGCCGCGCGCGGCCGTGGCGCGGAGGCGGGGGCCGGTTTTCTTGTAGCTTTGCTGGTCGTCGCCACGGTGTCTTCGCTCGCATGAAAGGAGCAATGTTACCGCGTCAGTTGGCTCTGTGGCCGGCAAATGGAGGGCGCTGCGGGCCGCCCGTCGGCGCCTGGGCAATGGAGTTGCGTCACCTGGGCAGATACGCGGCGTAAATCACCAGCGGATCGGTCCGCCGGGCATCGTGCATCTGCTCGACGAGTCCCGCGCGGTGGGTCAGCACCGCGCGCTGGTTGATCGAACCCTTGTCGGTGATTTCGCCGAGGTCGAGCGACGGCGCGACATCGAGCAGGCGCAAGCGGGCGATCGACGTAGCGCCGCCGGTGGACTCGCGATTCAGACGGTCAAGCAAATCTGCGAAAAACGCCCGCACGGCGGGTGCCGTGACGATCTCGCCGGCACTCGCCGTGCTCGGCAAACCTGCGAGCTTGCGGCAATCGTCGAGCCGCGGGAACACGAGTACGCCGACGTCATCGCGATTCAGGCCGGTGACCACGACATCCTGCACATACGGCGCACCCGCGGAAATCACGCGCGCGCGCATGGGTCCGACGCTCACAAAGGTGCCTGAGCTAAGCTTGAAGTCTTCGGCAATGCGTCCGTCGAACATCAATCCGAGCTCGGGCGTTTGCGGATCGACGAACTTCAGCGCGTCGCCGCTGCAGTAATAGCCGTCCTCGTCGAACGGCCCGGCGCTCGCGCTACGCTCCATTCGCCAGTAGCCGGCCATCACGTGCGGGCCGCGAAAACGCGCCTCGAGCTTGCCTGCGACGGGCACGAGCTTCACCTCGCAGCCCGGCGCGGGCAGTCCGACATAACCGGCCTGCATGACCGGACCGGTCGTGAAGAGACACGAAGGCGAGGTTTCGGTCATGCCCAGTCCCGCCATGATGCGGATTCGCTCGCCGCAATACTGTTCGGTGACGCGCGCGAGACGGTCCCACGCCGCCTGCGAGAGTCCCGCCCCCGCGAAGAAATAGACCTTCACGCGCGAGAAAAACGTATCGCGAAGCTGCGCGTCGGTTTCGAGCGCACTGGCCAGTTCTTCCCAGCCTTTCGGCACGTTGAAATAAATGGTCGGCGCAATCTCGCGCAGATTGCGCAGCGTTTCATCGAACTTCCTGCCGACCGGCTTGCCGTCGTCGATATAGAGCGTGCCGCCGTTATAGAGCGCAATGCCCACGTTATGGCTGCCGCCAAACGTGTGGTTCCAGGGCAGCCAGTCGACCAGCACCGGCGCCTCGACGGCAAACTCCGGGAAGGTCTCGAGCAGCATCTGCTGGTTGCTGCATAGCATGCGGTGCGTGGTCGGCACGGCCTTCGGGAGTCGGGTTGACCCGGAGGTAAAGAGAAATTTGGCGATCGCATCGGGTTCGATCGCGGCGTGGGCCGCATCGACGCTCGTGGGCGTCGTGCTCAGCAAATCGTCAAGCCGCGCAGCGCCGCGCCCGGCAGAGCCGCTTGCCGTAACCACTTCCACCCCGCTCGGCACGGCCGCCTCGATGGCGGCGGCGAATGCGTCGCCGTCGGTGGCGAACACGAGACCCGGGCGCAGCAGTTCGATCGCATGACGCAGCTTGCCGTAGTCGCTCGACACGAGCGAGTAGGCGGGTGAAATGGGCGAGTAAGGAATGCCCGCCCACATCGCGCCGAGGGCGACCTGCAGATGTTCGAGGTCGTTACCCGACAGGATGACGACCGGCCGTTCGGCCGACAGCTTGCGATCGAGCAGCGCCTGGCCGATCGAGCGGGCGCGAGCCAGCATCTGCGCATAGCTGATGCCGAGCCATTCGCCGTCTTCGCCGCGACGCGCAACCAGCCAGCGGTCCGGATGCGCGTCGGCACCGCTCACGAGCCGGTCGGTCAGCCGCTGCGGATAGGCGCCCAGCGCCTCTTTCGACTGCATGAACCAGGCATCGCCCTGCTGCCGCACGACGGCCTCTGGCGAGCCGATCCGGACCGGCCGGGAAGGCACTGACTGTTCGCGCGCCGCGGTTGCGACAGTGAATTGAGGCGGCTCTGATTTCACCTGTTTGTCTCCTGCTTATGGCTGACTCGCGCAAGCGCTTGAGCGCGCGCAAGCATTCCGCCTGCGGCGAAAGTTGCCTGAATCGTTTCGTTCACCCGCTCAACACGTGGCGCGGATTGCCGGTCTGTTGCCGAAGCTAGATGGGATAGTGCCGCGGCCCCGTCTGAATCGTGATCCAGCGCAGATCGGTGAATTCTGCGATCGATGCCTGACTGCCGAAGCGCCCGTATCCGCTGCCCTTTACGCCTCCAAAAGGCATTTGCGCCTCGTCGTGAACGGTCGGGCCGTTGATGTGGCAAATGCCGGATTCGACGCGCTTCGCCACGTTCAACGCCCGCGCGATATCGCGGCTGAAGACCGCCGCCGACAAGCCGAACTCGCTGTCGTTCGCGACCCGCACCGCCTCGTCGTCACTGTCGACCCGCTGCACCGTCACCACCGGGGCGAACGATTCCTCCGCGTAAAGCTTCATGCCGGGACGCACGCCATCGACGATGGTCGGCTGCACGATCGCGCCGTTCACCGCGCCGCCGGCGAGTATCGTGGCGCCGCCGTTGCGTGCATCGTCGACGAGCGCGGCGACGCGCTGCGCCGCCTGTGCGCTCACCAGCGCGCCGAGCACGGCGCCGTCGTCCGTCGGCGCGGTTGCGACCAGTTTGCGTGCCTTCCCGGCGAGCTTCGCGACCAACGCGTCCGCGACGCTTCGATGCGCGATCACACGCTCCGTCGACATGCAGATCTGCCCCTGGTTGAAGAATGCACCGAACGCAATGGCCTCGACCGCCGCATCGATGTCGGCGTCCTCGAGCACCAGCACCGGCGCCTTCCCGCCCAGTTCGAGCAGCGCGGGCTTCAAGTGCTTTGCAGCATGCATCGCGATGATGCGGCCCACCTGGGTCGAACCCGTGAAATTCACGCGTCTGACGGCCGGATGCGCGATCAGCCGCTCGACGATCGCCGCGGCGTCTTCGGGCGCATTGGTCACGACGTTGACGACGCCGTCGCCGACGCCCGCTTCCTGCAGCACGGTGCCGATCAGGCGATGCACTGCCGGACACGCTTCGGACGCCTTGAGCACGACCGTATTGCCGCACGCGAGCGGCATGGCGAGGGCCCGCGTGCCGAGGATCACCGGCGCATTCCACGGCGCGATGCCGAGCACCACGCCGCACGGCTGACGCACCGCGAGCGCCAGGTTGTCGAGCGTATCGGTGGGAATGACGCTACCGTCGATCTGGGTCGTCATCGCCGCCGCTTCGCGCAGCATATTCGCGGCGAGATGTACGTTGAAACCGTACCAGTTCGCCATCGCGCCGGTTTCGGCGACGCCCGTCGCAATGAACTCGCCGGTTCGCGCGTCCATGAGGTCAGCCGCCTTCAGCAACCGCGCGCGGCGCTCCGTGGGCCGCAGCGCCGACCAAGCCGGAAACGCGGCCGCGGCCGCATCGACGGCCGCGTCCGCATCGGCGAGCGTGGCTGCCGGCGCGCGGGAAGCAAGCTTGCCCGTCACCGGATTCAGGCGCTCGAACGTCGAGCCGCTGGATGCCGGACGATCCCGGCCGCCGATCAACATGTTCACTTCGTTCACGCTGGCTGTCTCCTTTGCTGTTCTTCTGCATGCACCCGGCGCGTTCCCAGCCGGATGCGGGGCGTTGTCAATCGGCGCGCCTGTAAGCCTGCAGGCCGGGCTTGATCGACTTGTCGTCGAGGAACTGCTTGAGCCCCTGCTCACGGCCATGCTCCGGATCGCGCAGTTGGGCCTGGTCGAGTTTGGCGTACAGATAGTCTTCGTTCTGTTCCCATGTGAGTTCGCGGGAACGTTTGAAGCCATGCTTCGCGGCGCGCAGCACCACGGGATTCTTTTCCAGCAGCTTCGCCGCCAGCGCCAGCGTTTCATCACGCAGCCGCGCGCGCGGCACGCTCTTGTTCACGAGGCCCATCGCGGCCGCTTCCGGTCCGGTGAAGGTGTCGCCCGTCATGATGTAGTGCAGCGCCTGACGATGACCGACGGTGTCGGCCATCGCCTTGCTGACGAGGTTGCCCGGCGGGATGCCCCAATTGATTTCCGACAGGCCGAACACCGCTTCGTCTGCTGCAATCGCGAGGTCGCAGGCCACGAGCGGCGAAAACCCGCCGCCGAAGCACCAGCCGTTGACCATTGCGATGGTCGGCTTCGCATACATGCGCAGCAGTTTCCACTGCCACTGGCAAGCGTCGCGACGAATTTTCTCTTGCAGGATTTCGGGGCCGGCGTCGACCTCGCGGAAGTATTCCTTCAGATCCATGCCGGCGGTCCACGCGTCGCCGGCACCGGTCAGCACCAGCACCCGGGCGTCGGCGTCGAGCTCCAGCGTTTCGAGCACCTGGATCATCTCGCTGTTGAGCGTCGGGCTCATCGCATTACGCTTCTCGGGACGATTGAACGTCACCCACGCAATACCTGCCTCGACCTTGACGTCGACCGTCTTCCACTTGCCCTCGTAGTTTGCCATGTTGTTACTCCTGAGCGTTCATGCCCGTTTAGGCGGAAATTCCGTCTGATTGCATTGATATCAAGTAACCTGACGCATGGTTTTGTATCAGGTAGCCTGAGATAAATCTTAATATCAAGCTGCCTGATAAACAAGCGTTCACTCCTCGGTGAAAACCCTCGACCATCCTCGCTCGGGGCTGGTGCTGAGCGTCCGTACGACGGATCGAGGCGGCGAGATCGCATCGCATCGACCCGCCGGGTGAGCACGCTCCCGCTGCTCTTCAACCGGACTTCGCACCTCGTGCGCGTCGATCTTTTCCTCGTGCGGATCAAGCGCCCTGACTTCCGCGATAGCGTCCATCCCCACTTCAGACCAGGGAATCTACCGAACATGTTTGCCTTGCCTATGTCAGGTCGCCTGATATTAAATAGGCTGCGTCGGCGCTCATCCCGGAGTCGGACTTCAAGGTTCGGAAGCTCGACATATTCCCCATCGCCACCAGTCTGCGCGTTCCTGATGAGCGCCCTCTCCGGTTCGATCTTTATATCAGGTTTCCTGATACAAAAGGGTGATCTAAAAAATCCGCAGGAAAGGACACAACACTCAGGTGACTCATATGAAAACAACCAGAACAGCAGTACCAGGAGACGACACGACGACGCGCCCCGTCACGGGTTCGGGCGCCGTCATGACTTTGGGTCTCTGCTTTGCCATTGCGCTCCTCGAAGGGCTCGATCTGCAATCGGTCGGTGTCGCGGCCCCGCGGATGGCGCGCGAATTCGGCTTGTCGGTCGCGCAAATGGGCCTCGCGTTCAGCGCGGGAACGTTCGGCCTCCTGCCCGGGGCGATGTTCGGCGGGCGCCTCGCCGATCGCATCGGGCGCAAACGGGTGTTGATCCTTTCGGCGTGCGTATTTGGCCTGCTGTCGATCTGCACCGCGCTCGTCAGCAGCTTCAGCGCACTGGTGCTGGTCCGCGTGCTGACCGGCATCGGCCTGGGCGGCGCGCTGCCCAATCTGATCGCGTTGTCGTCGGAAGCGGTTTCGTCCAGAGCGCGCAACACGGCCGTGAGCGTGATGTATTGCGGCATCCCGTTCGGTGGTGTAATCGCGTCGATCATCGGCATCGTCAGCGTCGGCGACACCGACTGGCGGCACATCTTCTATGTCGGCGGCGCGGGGCCCCTGATTCTGGTGCCGCTCCTGTTCGCCTGTCTGCCGGAGTCCAAAGCATTTCGTAAGGCATCGCACGGCGGCAGCGCAAAGGCGGCGCCTGTCGGCGAAGTTCTCTTTGGCGCGAGCCGCGGTTTGTCCACGTTGCAAATCTGGGTCAGCTATTTTTGCACGCTGATCGTTCTGTACTTCCTGCTCAATTGGCTGCCGTCGTTGATGGCCGCGCGCGGGCTATCCCGCCCGGAAGTCGGCTACGTGCAGATCTTCTTCAACGTCGGCGGCGGCCTCGGCGCGCTGTGCATCGGCATGTTGATGGACCGTCTGCGCGGCGGTGCCGTCGTGTCGGGCATGTATATCGGGGTGATTGCGTCGCTCGCGGCCTTGTCCGTCGCACCGGGCTTCGGTGCGCTTGCTGCATCGGCGTTTTTTGCCGGCATGTTCGTGATCGGCGGGCAATCGGTGCTCTATGCGCTGTCCGCCGCCTTCTATCCGACGACGATGCGAGGCACCGGCGTCGGCGCCGCCGTGGCAGTCGGACGGGTCGGCTCGGTGGTCGGGCCGCTCGCGGCGGGACAACTGCTTGCGATGGGACGCAGTTCGTCGGTCGTGATCGGCGCGAGCATTCCCGTCACGCTGATCGCCGCCGTCGCGGCGCTGTTGCTGATCCGGCGCCCGCGCGCCACCGACTGACGTTTTCTGGATACAACACACAACGTTTGGAGACAACGACAATGCAGACAACAACAACCCGCCTTCTGCTATGCAGCGCGCTCTGCACACTGAGCACCGCTGCCGCCGCGCAATCGAGCGTCACGCTGTACGGAATCGTCGATACCGGCATCGAGTACGTCTCGCACGCGAATGCCTCGGGCGGACACGTATTCCGCATGCCGGCCGTGACGGGCGAATTACCGTCGCGCTGGGGCATGCGCGGCCTCGAAGATCTGGGCGGTGGCTACAGCGCGGTCTTCACGCTCGAAAGCGGCTTCAACGTCCGGGATGGCAGTTCCGGGCAAGGCGGGCGGCTGTTCGGCCGCCAGGCTTTCGTCGGCGTCAAGAGTCCGTATGGGACCGTTGCGTTCGGACGGCAGTACACGATGACTTATCTCGCGCTCATCGGCGCCGACATTATCGGACCGGACATCTACGGGCTGGGTTCACTGGATGCCTACGTGCCCAACGCGCGCGCCGACAACGCCGTCACCTATATCGGCACCTATCGAGGTGTGACGCTGGGCGCGAGCTATTCGTTCGGACGCGACTCCGCAGGCACCGGCAACTCGCCGGGCCAGGGCACGTGCGCGGGCTCGGTGCCGGGCCAGGCGACGCAATGCCGGGACTGGTCGGTGATGCTCAAGTACGACGCACCGTATTTCGGCGTGGCCGCGTCCTACGAGGAGCAGCGCGGCGGCACGAATGCACAGGCGAACTTCTTCGACGGCATTGCGCCCACGTCGCTCGGCAGTGCCGCCGACAAGGACGCCCGCACGCACGTCAGCGCCTACGCGCAGTACGCCGGCGCGAAGATCGGGGCGGGCTGGCTCGGACGCCGTGTCGCGACCGACTCGCCCGCGGTGCCGGACGTGCGCTCGAACCTGTTCTTCATTGGCGCCTCGTACACCGTCACACCGGCGCTGCTCGTCGACGGCGAGGTCTTTCGCATCGTCAACAGCGACCACGACTCGCGCGCGACCATGGGCACGCTGCGCACCACCTATCTGCTCAGCAAGCGCTCCTCCGTGTATGCCCAGGCCTCTTACCTGGCCAATAGCGCGAAGGCCCGCTATTCGGTCAGCGGCGGCGGTGGCGGCACGACGCCGGCGGCCGGCATTGGGCAGACGGGCGCGATGGTCGGTATCAAGCACATGTTCTAGGAGACATCAGATGAAGACGTCAGTAATCGCCCTGTGCGTGTCGACCACCCTCGCGGCGTGCGGCGGCGCGGTCGACAGTTCGTCGCCGCTTCCCAGGCTGAGCGCGGCGACACCCGCCACGCTCGCGGGGAACTGCAACGCGCTGGCCGCCAGACTCGCGTTTGCGAACACGGCCTTCACCTCCGTGCAGGACGTGCCGGCTGGAACGCTGAAGGTGGCCGGCAAGCCGATCGCCGAACACTGCGTGATCGAAGGACAGATGAACCAGCGCGTAAGCCCTGTCGATGGCAAGACATACGCTATCGGCTTCGAAATGCGGCTGCCGGTTGCGTGGAATGGCCGATTTTTTTACCAGGCGAATGGCGGCCTCGATGGCAACGTACTGACCGCGACCGGCGAAATCGGCGGCGGCGGCCCGCTCAACGATGCGCTGAACATGGGCTTTGCGGTCATCAGTTCGGACGCGGGCCACTCGTCGTCGCAGAACCCGCTGTTCGGTCTGGATCCGCAGGCCCGTATCGACTACGGCTATAACGCGGTCGCGACCCTCACGCCGATGGCGAAGCAGGTGATCAGGATTGCGTACGGCAAGACGCCCGACCGGAGCTATTTCGATGGCTGCTCGAACGGCGGCCGGCACGCGATGGTGGCGGCGGCGCGATCTTCCGCGGAATATGACGGCATCATCGCGGGCGACCCGGGCTTTCATCTGCCCAAGGCGGCGATCGGCGAGATGTGGGGCGCACAGCAACTCGCGAAGGTGGCAACCGCAACCACCGCGAATGGCCTGCCCGACATCAAGACCGGATTTACTGCTGCGGAACGTCAACTGGTTGCAGCGCGAATCATCGCGAAGTGCGACTCGCTCGATGGCGTGAGCGACGGCATGGTTCAGGACATCAAGGCATGCCAGGCGAATTTCAGCCTCGTCAATGACGTGCCGACCTGCACGGGGAACGTGCGCGACGGCTCGTGCCTCACGACTGCCCAGAAGGACGCGATCGGCAACGTCTTCTCCGGCGCGCGCAACAGCGCCGGCACGGCGCTCTACGCCAGCTTTCCGTTTGACGTGGGCATTGACGGTGCGAACTGGGCGTTGTGGAAGCAGACCAATGCCATCACGCTCGATCCGGCCGCCGCGGCCTTCACGTTCACGACGCCGCCGCAAAGCGCCTCGCTGATCACGCAGTTGTCGTCGTATGCATTGAACTTCAGCATGGACAACGATGCGCCGAAAATCTTCGCGACGAGCGGCGCTTACACCGAGGCGGCGTGGTCGTTCATGACGCCGCCCGACGAAACCCATCTGAGCGCGTTGAAGCAGCGCGGCGCCAAGCTGATGGTGTATCACGGCACGAGCGACCCGGTATTTTCGTCCAACGATACGACCGACTGGTATCAGCGTCTGATGGCGGAGAACGGCGGCGATGCGAGCGACTTCGCCCGCCTCTACACCGTCGCGGGCATGAATCACTGCTCGGGTGGACCGACTGCGGACCAGTTCGACATGCTCACGCCGCTGGTCGCCTGGGTCGAGCAAGGCAAGGCGCCGGACAGCGTGATCGCAACCGCGCGCGATGCGGGCAACGCAATCCCGAACAGCGAGGTGCCGGCGGACTGGGGCGCTGGCCGCACGCGTCCGTTATGCCCTTATCCGAAGGTCGCCCGCTTCAAGGGTGGGGATGTCAACTCGGCGGCAAGCTTTTCCTGTAGCTGAGTCTTGCGCAGCAAGCCCCCTCAAAAAAACAGCAGCGCACGCAGTTCGATGCTGCGGCGCGGCGGCGCATCGGCCGGCGAACTGGGGTCGTCGAACGCCGTATGCGCGGTCAGCCGGGCGATGCCGTCACCCGCCGAATCGTAGATCTTGAGCAGCAGGAATTCATCGGGGGTCATGTTGGGGAAGTAGTACCAACGGTGACGCGGATTGAAGACAAGGGCGTAGGTCTCGCCCACTTTGTCGGGATAGACGAGATCCGATGCCACCAGATCGTTGAGCGCGATACTGCGCGAATCGCACAGGGCGAGCGGCGACGATTGCACGGTTTCGCCGACCGGACGCCACACGTTGACGATCGCCACACGCCCTTGCAGCAACTGGTCGGCTTCGCCCGGCGGGAGATGATCGCGCACGCGCCGGGGCCCCGACACGAACGTCTGGTCGTTATGGATGTACTTGACCGGCTCCCTCACCCCTGCCGCGCGGCCGGCGTTGCCGTCACGCAACGTGTGATCGAACACCACGACCCTGCGCGCGCCCGTGGCCTGCTTCAGCAGGTGTTCGCTTTCCCGGTAGTAAACCGATTCGATCTTCGCCGGGTCGGAAAAATCGCTCAATGCACTGGCATGTCGATGCAGTTCGAAGCCGTTCCGGTCGAGCGACAACGCACCCGGCGGCGGTGCGACTCGCGCGTTCGAAACTGTCACACGATGCAGCCGGTACACGCCGCTGCGCTTCGGCACGCCGGGCGGCGGTTCGTATTGATACGCGACCGGTTTTTCTCCGGTGAACTCGAGATAGTTCAGTTCCGCCTGGACCGACGCGGCACTAGCCGGTGTGTCAATGACGATATCGCTCATGGTCGAGCCCTCACCACTTCAAAAGGATTCGTTGAACGGCCGCAGATCGATTTCGTGCGACCATGCGCTGCGCCCCTGCTGATGGAGGTACCAGTACGCATCGGCGATATCGTCCGGGTCGAGCAGGCCATCCGGGCCCCGTTCGGCCACTCGTTGCGGCGCGGACGTGCGCAGGCGCTCACCGTCAATGCCGCCATCCACAATCACATGCGCGACATGGATATTCCGCGGTCCGAACTCGCGCGCAAGGCTCTGCGCGAGCGAGCGCAGACCGGCCTTGGCGGCGGCGAATGCGGCAAACGGCGGGCGGCCGCGCAGCGATGCGGTTGCGCCGGTGAACAGCAGCGAACCGCGTCCGGTTGCGAGCAACGGCGGCAACGCCGCGCGGGCGAACAGGAAGCCGCCCAGCGTGGTGACGCGCCATGCGGCCTCGAACTGTCCGGCACTCAGGTCGAGCGTCGGCGCACGCGTCGCGCCCGCAGCGTTGAAAATCGCGACTTCGAGCGTGCCTCGTTCAACGAGTTGCCGTGCAATGGCCGCGAGCTCGCTTTCGATCGTAACGTCGCCGGGCAAAGCGAGGGCCTGCCCGCCCGCGCGCTCGATTTCAGCGACGATCGCATCGAGCCGCTCGCGCGAGCGCCCCGTCACGGCGACGCTCAAACCCCCGCGAGCAAAACGGCGGGCGAGCGCCGCTCCTAATCCCGCGCTGGCGCCTACCCCGGCAATCCACGCCACACGCGTGTTGGCTTCTTTTTGCTGGACAGCATCGGTCATTGGAATCTCCATGGCAGCGTTGCCGCACGATGCGAGACACGACGCGCGGCGGCAAGAGGGGCATGCGTTGACTTCATGAGCGTAGGCGAACGACGTCGATGATAGAAATAACCATTTGTGGAATGTTAAGCGGCAAAGCCAGATCAAAGGCGAGATCAGGTAACCGCCTCACGGCAGGTGACCAGTCCTAGCTTTCGTCACTAACTATGCTCACGACGCCCTGCACCATATCGCGCCGATCTTGCTGACGCGTGTGGCGATGCCGGCAAGCTGACCCGCCGCCGCTGGTAGTGGAGCGGTCCCCTGCCTCATCCAACGCTTCGTGCTGCCCGCTCTCCGTCGCTGGCGTGTCCAGGTTGGTTCACACGACGCGTGCTCCCCGTCCCGCGATGCAAACAAGCCGGCTCCCGTAGAACGCGCGAAACGGAAACATTCTTCGAGGCCTAGCAGCCGGCTCGCGGCACTCAGTCGGCCGCCGGAATCCACTTCGCCGTGGCCGCGTCTCTAGCCCGAAACGCCGGGAATTTCTGGCCCGGTTCGGCAATCGTCTTGATGGTGTTCTTCACCAGATCGTGACGCGTAATCAAAGCGGGCTTGACGACGATCCGTTGCGCGGGTTCCCGCCCGGCAACGCGCAACGCGGCTGCTCGCGCGGACACCGCGCCGACCACCGCGGGATGGGTCGCCGCGGTCGCGACCCAGCGGGAAAGGCGTCGTTGTTATCCCTCACCGCATCCGCCAGCACATCCGCACAGCCCGTCAGCGCCGACACCCCAAAGTGGTTACCTTAATTTGCTAAAAATTGGTCATTCCACGAGTCCACTCCTGAGGCTAATCTTCACTCATCGCATCACCGGATGCGCCTCATCCCACTCAGGAGCGAATCATGGAACAACGTCTCGATTTCTATAAAGCCAACCCCGCAGCGATCAAGGCGCTGATCGGCGTCGAAGAGCGCATCGGCAAATCGGCGCTCGAAAAATCGCTGACCGAACTGGTGCGCCTGCGCGCGTCGCAGATCAACGGCTGCGCGTACTGTGTCGATATGCACACCACCGACGCCCGCAATGGCGGCGAAACGGAGCGGCGTCTCGCAACCGTGGTGGTATGGCGCGAAACCCCCTTCTTCACCGACCGTGAACGCGCGGCGCTCGAATGGACGGAGGCGCTGACGCTGGTCTCGGTCGAGCACGTGCCCGACGCCGTGTGGACCGCCGTGCGCCCCCACTTCAGCGACGCGGAGCTGGTCGACCTGACCCTGCTGATTTCGGCGATCAACGCATGGAACCGCTTCGCGATTGCGTTCCGCAAGCTGCCGGAATGAGCGATTCGGTCAACGCAAGCCGCAACCTTCTTTGAATGATCCTCGCGAGGAAAGCAATGATGAAACTGATGCACGTCGATGCGAGCGCCAAGCGTGAGCGCTCCAACTCCCGCGCGTTGAGCCGCTTCTTTATCGAACGTCTGCGTGAGGAAGGCGTGGCGCTCGACGTCGATTACCTGGACGTGACGGTGGACACCCCGCCCCACGTGAGCGAAGCGTTCGCGATTGCGACTTACACGCCGGAGCACGAGCGCACCCCCGCGATGCGAGCGACGCTGGCCGGTTCTGATGCATTGTGCCGACGCCTGCTCGAAGCCGACGCGCTCGTCTTCGCCATGCCGATGTACAACTGGTCGATGCCCTCCGCGTTCAAGGCATTTGTCGATAGCGTCACGCGCACCAACGTGACCTACGTGAATAGCGCCGACGGCCGCATCGTCGGCCAGCTCGGACGGCAGAAGGCGCTGTTCATCACGAGCCGCGGCGCGGACCTGCGTCCCGGCACGCCCTATTCTTCGATGGACGCGCTGACGCCTGCGCTCAAGGCGGCCTTCGGCTTCCTTGGCGTGACGGACCCCACGTTCGTCGATGCCCAGCCGCTGCAATTCTCCAACCAGGAGGAACGGGCCCAGGCACTCGAGCGGGCACGCGCCGAGTTGTCGGCGGTGGCTGCGGCGTGGGCGAAATCAGGAATGTCCCACGAAGCGGACAAGGAAGCCGTGGCGTTCTGATCGACGCCAAAGCAGAGAGCGAATGCACGCCGTCAGCCATTCGGGATGCTAATTGACGAAGCAGCGAGGAGTATTGAAATGCCTACCAGAAAATTTTTCGCGGCCGTCGCATTCGCCGGCCTTTCGCTCACCACCGCATCGCACGACCTGTTCGCCGGGGAACCGGCCGCCACGCGCGAAACGATTACGCCAGCCTTTTCCGAGGCGATCGCCAACGTGCCCGGCAAGAAGATGACCGCGCTGATCGTCGACTATGCGCCCGGCGGCAAATCGCTCCCGCATCGGCACGGCCAGGCTTTCGTGGTCGGTTATGTGCTGTCCGGCGCAATCCGCAGTCAGGTGAACAACGGCGAGAAGAAGGTTTTCCACGCGGGTGAACATTGGACCGAGAAGCCCGGCGTTCATCACACCGAGAGTGAAAACGCCAGCGCTACGGAACCTGCCAGGTTGCTGGCCATCTTCGTGGCCGATTCGAAAGACAAAAACCTCGTCACGTTCGACAGTCAGTGACCGGAGCCGCTAACCACGCAGGCGGTCGATGCGCATCCACGTGTGGAGCGCATGCGAAGCCTCTCACTTCGGACATGGAGTAGGAAGGTATTGCGAAGACCGGTAGGGATCGCGCCGCGGCGTGTTCCTTCGCCACCGCCGGCTCGACGCGGTGCGAAGCCGGGACCGGACGGTCGGCCGGCCCCGCGTCAGGCAACCGCTGACGTCGCCCGATTCGCAAGGTGTTCGACCATGCGCCGCGCCGCCGGCTGCAGTGCCTCCAGGTCGCGAAAACACACGGCGAACTGGCGCAGGGCCCACGCGTTCGTCAGCGGAATCGTTTCGATCTCGAAGATGCGCTTATAGGTTTCCCCGACTTCGAGCGGTACGACACTGATGCCGAGGCGCGCGGCGACAACCCGGAGCGCGGCGTCGAAGTTGGACACGATCACGCGGTACGACACCGTGCGCCCCGCTTTGGCGGCCGCGCGTTGCAACATCGCATGGACCGCGGTCGATGGCGGCATGCCGACATGATCATGCTCGAGCGTCTGCTCAAAACGTACGGACTTCAGTCCAGCCAGCGGATGGCCGGGATACACCGCGAGCGCCAGCCGGTCCTGACGGTAAGGCAGATGCTGCAAGCCCTCCAGGTCGGCGCTGTCCCAGCAAACGCCGACGGAGGCCGCGCCCTCCCGGAGCTCGCGAACGAGATCGACGGACAGGCGCTCCTCAACATCCACCCGAATGTTCCGGTTATCCGGTTCGCGCATGAAGGCGGCGATATCGTCGAGCAGTACCTCGGCGATCGCCGAGGCCGTCGCGCAGACGCTCACGCTGCCCCTCAGACCGCTGCCGAAGGCCGCCACGTCGCTGGCGATGCGGTCCATCGTGAACAGGACATTGCGCGCGTGTTCGAGCAGACTCAGCCCAGCCGGCGTCGGTTGGACGCCGCGGCGCGAGCGCGTCAGCAGCGGGACGGCAAGGTCGGCCTCCAGCTGGGCGATCCGCTTGCTGATCGCGGACGGCTCGATATGCTCTTCCTCCGCCGCGCGGCCCATATTGCGATGCTCGCAGACGGCCACGAATAGCCGCAGCGTCTTGAGATCGATGTCTCGCATGGCTGTCTCCTCACCCGCCCTTCACTTTCCAGATTGGAATCTTATCGCTTCCAAAATACCTTTTTATGTCGAACGTGGAAAGTCTAAAGTGAGCCCATCGCCGGCACGCATGACCGGCGGGCATTCAGGAGACACCCATGTCCTCGTTCCCCGCGAGCGTCGTCATTCGCGAAGTCGGCTTGCGTGACGGCCTCCAGAGCATTCAGACCGTGCTTGCCACCGAACGCAAGTTCGAATGGATCCGCGACGCCTATGCCGCCGGTCAGCGTGAAATCGAAGTCGGTTCGTACGTTCCCGCCAAACTTCTGCCGCAACTCGCGGACACCGCCGAGCTGGTCGCCTACGCGAAAACCCTGCCCGGCCTGCGCGTCTCGGTGCTGGTGCCTAACCTCAAGGGTGCGGAGCGCGCGATCGAATCACACGCGGACCTGATGCTGGTGCCGTTGTCCGCCAGCCATGCTCACAGTCTCGCCAACCTGCGCAAAACCCCCGACGAAGTGATCGCCGAAGTCGCCCGCATTCGCGCCGCCCGCGACGCCGCCGGCGCGAAGACGCAGATCGAAGGCGGCATCGGCACCGCGTTCGGCTGCACGATCCAGGGCGCGGTCGGCCACGCTGACGTGCTGCGTTGCATGCAGGCGCTGCTCGACGCGGGCGCCGATCGCGTCAGCATCGCCGATACGGTCGGTTACGGCGGCCCTGCCGCCGTGCGCGAACTGTTCGGCAAAGCCCGCGCAATTGCCGGCGATAAATTCTGGTGTGGTCATTTCCACGACACGCGCGGTCTGGCGTTGGCCAATGTCTACGCCGCGCTCGAAACCGGTGTGGCCCGTTTCGACGCGACGCTCGCCGGTATCGGCGGCTGCCCGCATGCGCCGGGCGCAAGCGGCAACGCGTCGAGTGAAGACCTCGCCTTCATGCTTGCCGACATGGGCATCTCCACCGGCATCGATATTCCCCGCCTGCTTCTTCTGCGGGAAAAAGTCGCGCAATGGCTGTCCGGCGAAACGCTGCACGGCGCCCTGTGGCTGTCGGGCTTGCCGAAAACCTTCGCGCACGCGTCCAGCGCAACACTCAACGCCTGAGGCCATGATGAACACTCCGAATCCCCTTCCTCTTGCCGGCGTGCGCGTCATCGAGTTCACGCACATGGTGATGGGCCCGACGTGCGGCATGATCCTCGCCGACCTCGGCGCCGAAGTCATCAAGATCGAGCCGCCGGGTGGCGACAAGACGCGCAAGCTGCCGGGTCTCGGCATCGGCTTCTTCCGCTCGTTCAATCGTAACAAGAAGAGCGTGGTGCTCGACATCAACACGCCCGACGGTCATGCGGCCGCTGTCGAGCTGATCGGCCAGTGCGACGTGATGCTGGAAAATTTCCGGCCCGGTCTGATGACGAAGCTGGGCCTCGACTATGACACGCTGTCGAAAATCTACCCGAAACTGATCTACGTCTCGCACAAAGGCTTTCTGCCCGGCCCGTACGAAAAGCGCCTCGCACTCGATGAAGTCGTGCAGATGATGGGCGGTCTGTCCTACATGACGGGGCCGGCCGGCCGGCCGCTGCGCGCGGGCACTTCCGTCAACGACATCATGGGCGGCATGTTCGGCGCGATCGGGGTGCTGGCCGCCCTGCGCGAGCGCGACATGACCGGCCGCGGCCAGGAAATCCAGAGCGCGCTGTTCGAAAACTGCGTGTTCCTGAGCGGTCAGCACATGCAGCAATACGCGATGACCGGCGAAGCGCCGCCGCCGATGCCTTCGCGCGTCTCGGCATGGAGCGTCTACGACGTCTTCACGCTCGCCGACGACGAACAACTCTTTATCGGCGCCGTAAGCGACAAGCAGTTCATCACGTTGTGCGACGTACTGGAGCGGCCCGATCTCGCCGCCGAACCGCAGTTCGCCAACAACGCGCTGCGTGTCGCCGTGCGTCCCGAACTGCTGATTCGCCTCGGCGAAATCCTCAAGCATCACCGCGCCGACGAACTCTCGCCGAAGCTCGAAGCCGCCGGCATTCCGTATGCGCCGATCGTGCGGCCCGACCAGTTGCTCGACGATCCGCACCTGAAAGCAAGCGGTGGCCTCGTGCCGATGGAAACCGAGGACGGCATGACGGAGGTCGTGCTCCTGCCGCTGACGATGGGCGGACGCCGGCCGGGCGTGCGTCAGGCGCTGGCCCGCGTCGGCGAGCATACGCAGGAAATTCTCGCCCGCCTGAGCGGCCGCGCCGCGGCCTGAGTCGATCGGCCGCGATCAGGTCAGTCGTGACGTATCCGCACAGAAATAGTTCGTGAGATTGCCGGCTATGCCATCAACGGCAGCCGGCGAATTGAATTCCCTCAGGCTTTCCTAAAACAACACAGCCGCGGGACCCATCAAGGAGACATGCATGCAACGCGTCATCACTACGGATATTCCGCCTCTTGCGTCATCCGGCACCCGAACGCACACGCGTACCGCCGCGGTGCTTTCGGCGCGAATGGACCGCTTGCCCGCCACGGGCTATATCTGGATGCTGGTGTTACTCATCTCGCTCGGCGGCTTCTTCGAAGTCTATGACCTGATCTTCACGGGTTATATCGCGCCGGGCATGGCGAAGAGCGGCTTGCTGAAAACCACTACGACTGCGTTCTTCGGCTTTCAGGGCATCGCGGGGTTCATCGCGGCGACGTTCGCGGGCCTCTTTGTCGGCACGTTCGGATTCGGCTGGCTGCCCGACCGTTACGGGCGCCGCTCCGTGTTCACGTTCTCGCTGGTCTGGTACTCCGTCGGCTCCGCCATCATGGCCTTTCAGACCACACCCGAAAGCGTGATCCTGTGGCGCTTCATCACCGGTATCGGCGTGGGGATCGAAATCGTCACGATCGACAGCTACGTGACCGAGATCGTCCCGCAGCATATGCGCGGCCGGGCGATGGCCTTCAACCAGATGGTCATGTTCGCCGCAGCACCCGTGGCCGCGATCCTGTCGTACTGGCTGGTGCCGACCACCGTCTTCGGTATCGACGGCTGGCGTTGTGTCGTGCTGGTGGGTTCGATCGGTGCCGTGCTCGTTTGGGTGATTCGCCGCGCCGTGCCGGAAAGCCCGCGCTGGCTCGCGGCGCATGGCCGTGAGGAGACGGCCGAACGCATCGTCGAGAAAATGGAAGCGAAGGCGGTCAAGCAACTGGGTCGGCCGCTGGCCGCGTCCGCGCCCGCTGTCGAACAGCCGGCCCATCGTCGCGCGTCGCTCGCTGAGTTGCTGCAGCCGCCCTACCGCTCCCGTCTGATCATGCTGATCGTTTTCAACTTCTGCCAGGCGATCGGCTACTACGGCTTTGCCAACTGGGTGCCGACGTTGCTGATCGGGCAAGGCATCACCGTCACCAAGAGTCTGCTGTATTCGTTCGTAATCGCGATTGCCCTTCCCGTGGGTCCGATGCTCGCCATGCTGGTCGCGGACAGGTTCCAGCGCAAATGGCTGATTGTCGGCGCGGCGCTCGCGGTCATCGTGTTCGGGTTGATGTTCGGCCAGCTGAAATCAGTCGGGCCCCTGATCGTGCTGGGCGTATTGATCAGTCTGGCCGGGCAGACGATCTCGGTGTGCTATCACGCCTACCAGGCTGAGTTGTTCCCGACGGCGGTGCGCTGCCGCGCCAACGGCATCGTGTATTCGGCGAGCCGTGCGGGCGCGATGATGTCGGGTTTCATCATCGCCTTCCTGTTGCGCGACTTCGGCGTGGCAGGTGTCTTTATCGGTATCACGGCGTGTATGGTGGTCGTGATGATCTCGATCGGTGCGTTCGGTCCCAGGACCAACGGGCTGCGACTCGAAGAGATCAATCACTGAGCGCTTCTGCGCATCGCAAGAGCGCTGCCGCTCGGGCTCATTCAGCGCAGCGCTCCTGGCACCGCTTGCGTGACGCCATACTGAACTTGCATTGGCTATTTGGATCCCATATCCTGCATACGTAAAGGAAACGGATCCGCGAGAACATGACAGTCATGCTGGCGTTAAGCGCACAGGATCAGGCCATGCTGGACGGTGCGTTCGGAAGCGGCGTTGCGCTCGCAATGCGCATTGTCGCCCGCACCGCGAACGTCATGGGCGCGCGCGAGCTGATCGATATCAGCTCGGCGCACATTGACGGATGTCTCTATCACGGCCCCGCCAGCCTCGATTTCGTCGAGCGCTTTGTCGAGGGCGATACGAGAGTCGCCGTTCCCACCACGCTGAACGTCGGCTCACTGGACCTGATCCATCCGGAGCTTTATCACGGCGACAAGACGACACAGCGCGCCGCGGAACGACTGATGAAAGCGCACCTCGCGCTGGGCTGCGAATCGAGCTTCACCTGCGCGCCTTACCAGCTCAAACATCGGCCGAAGCAAGGCGATCAGATTGCCTGGGCCGAATCGAATGCGATCGTTTTTGCCAATTCGGTGCTGGGCGCGCGGACCAGCCGGTACGGCGACTTCCTGGATCTGGCCGCCGCCATTACCGGCCGTGCGCCGCACGCCGGACTTCATATCACCGAAAATCGCGCGGCCCGTATCGTCATCCAGGCCCCCGACTTTGCAAACCTGCCAAGCCGCGAGGTATTCTTCGCCGCGCTCGGCTTTCTGCTGGGCGAGCAGGCCGGCGCGACCGTGGCGGCGATCGTCGGCCTGCCGCCCGACAGCAGCGAGGACGAATTGAAGGCACTGGGCGCCGCGGCCGCTTCGAGTGGCGCCGTCGCGCTCTTTCACGCAGTGGGCATTACGCCGGAAGCGCCGACGCTTGACGCTGCATTGCAGGGCCGAGCGCCAGCCCAGACCCTATCCATTTCAATCGATCAGCTGGTGGCGGTGCGGCGGCGGCTGAACCAGGGCCGCCCCGGCGATCCGCTCATCGCGGTGAGCCTCGGCACGCCGCATTTTTCAGTCGACGAATTCGAGCAACTCGTCGAGTTGTTCGCGCTGCATGCCGGACCTCTGCAATGCGACTTCTACGTGAACACCAGCCGGTTCGTACTCTGGCAACTCGAAACAACCGGGATCGCTCAGGTGCTCGCGAAGCGCGGGGTGCAGATCGTGGTCGACACCTGCACCTATATCACGCCGGTGATGAAGAAACTCAGTGGACTCGTCATGACGAACTCGGGCAAATGGGCGCACTATGCGCCCGCCAATATCGGCGTCTCCGTGGCGTATGGAAGCATGCAGGAATGCGTGCGCTCGGCCTTCGAAGGCAAGGTGTATTTCGATGAACAGATCAGCTAGCAGCACCGGTCGCGGCGAGAGGGAGCACCGAATCGACCAGGGTAGCTGGTCAGCCGCACGCACCCTCGCGCCCGGGCGCGCGAGCGGCGTCATACTCGCACTCGAGCCATTGAGCTTTTGGGGCGGCTATGACGCCGCGCTCGGGAAAATTATTGAGAAATCTCACCCGGGTCATGGGCAGAGTCTTGCCGGGAAGATCATGGTGATGGCGCGCGCCAAGGGGTCCAGTTCAAGCAGCAGCGTGCTTGCCGAGGCCATCCGCAATGGCACGGGCCCAAGCGGCATTGTCCTTCGCGAGCGTGATTTGATCATTGCCATCGGCGTGATCGTCGCGAACGAACTTTATGGCGTGAGCGTTCCGCTGGTGGTGGTCGACGACGATGTATTCGACACGCTATATCGCTGCACATATCCGCTTCGGATCGATGCGCCGCGTGAGGGTGGCGAAGCCCGCATCGAAGCGTTGGGTGACGGCTTCGTCGACCGCGGACGATGAAGCGCCGCACGGACAAGCCGCGCCAGTGCGCAACTTACCGCGAAATCACGGCCTCGACCACGCTGACAATCTGCCGGGCCGCGGTCTTGACATGCTGCTCCAGAAGCTTCGCGCCCAGTTTTGGATCGCGCTTCCGGCATGCCTCCACGAGGCCCATATGCTCCTCGTGCGACTGCTCGCGAATCGGCACCTGCACGACCTGAAACCGGAAATACCGGTCGCTACGGTCATGCAGCACTCTCAGCAACTGCAGCGTGATGTCCCGCTGTGCCGGAAGATAAAGGGTTTCGTGGAAGCGCCAGTTCAACTGTCCCCACTGCCCCTCCGAAGCCTTGTCCATTTCCTTGACGAGGCGCTCTGCCTTGTTGATTTCGGCATCCGTAATGCGCGGAATCGCTTCGGAGAAGAGCCATGGTTCGAGGCGCAGACGGATATCGAATGTTTCCTGGACTTCTTCGACCGACAGCTCCGCTACGTAAGCGCCCTTGTGCGGAACACTCGTGAGCAATCCCTCGCCGGTCAGACGCGTGATGGCTTCACGAATCGGCACCCGGCTCACGCCCAGTTCCTCGGCGAGCGCTTCCTGCCGCAGCACTTCGCCTGGCGCCAGTTCGCCGCTCAGAATCCGCTGGCGGATCGCGGTCAACACGAGATCGACCGTGGTGGGTCTAACGATTTTCCGGGTCACGCTCGCAGCGGCGGAAGCCTCGCCTGGCGTGGACGTTTCGGAGCGACGTGGTTTGGCGGCAACCGGGGGCATGGCGACGGATCTATGCGGTGAGGACGTTGCCGACATCGTAGCACGATGTCGGCTTTAGGATCCAAAATCCAATAATCCGTGCTCCGTTTACAGCAGGGCTTGACGAATCCATGCGCCATTTTTCATGACCGCGGCGATCCGCTCGCCCTGCCCGCCAAGCAGGCGGATATCCATGGACGGGTCTCCGTCGACAACGAGAAGATCCGCAAATGCGTCCGCCGCTACCACTCCGAGGCGCCCCTGCATACCGACGATTTCCGCGCCGATCGCAGTGGCCTGGCAGATCGTCTCGAATGCGCCCAGAATGTCCGCCCGAATCGACAGTTCATCGCTTTGATACTGATGCATGTCGCCAAGCAGATCGGTGCCGAGTCCCATCTTCACGCCGTGACGCTGCAGGATTTCCAGTGCCTTCAGCCCCTGGAGGCGCACCGTTTCGTTCTTGGCGAGCGCGCTCTCCCCGACGCCCGATTTGATGCCCGCCTTGCTCATCGCGTCATACGTCACCAAGGTCGGCACGGCGAATGCCCCATGTTTTGCCATCACGGCGGCAGCCTCATCGTCGATGAGGTTGCCGTGCTCGATCGTGCGCACGCCGAGTTCGACAACTCGCGCGATCGCCTTGCCCGTGTACGCATGGGCCATCACATAGGTCTGATGCGACGCGGCCTCCTCCACCACGACTTTCACCTCGTCGACGGAAAACTGCAGATTGCCGATCGGGTCGGTCGGGGATGCAACGCCACCCGAAGCCATGATCTTGATGTGGTGCGCGCCGGCACGCATCTCTTCGCGAACGGCCTTGCGAACCTCGTCGACCCCGTCGACGATGCGGCCGATTGCGCCGAGGTTCCGATGACAACCGCACGGATCCGGATCGGAGTTGTCGAAACGTTCACGAAAATCCCCGTGGCCGCCGGTTTGCGACAGCGCCTTGCCGGCCACGAAGAGGCGCGGACCGGCGATCACGCCTTCCTCGATCGCGCGCGACAACGCATAGTCGGCGCCGCCTGCATCGCGCACGGTCGTAAAGCCGCGATGCAGCATGCCGGCCAGAATCGGCACGGCGCGCAGCACGGCGAAGGTGTTGGGCAGCCGACCGTTATTGCCCAGATGCGCCACGGAGGCGATCACATGCGCGTGGCAGTCGACGAGGCCTGGCATCACGGTCTTACCGGCAACGTCGATGACATCCGCACCGTTGTACGAAACCGGCTCGCGCGACACCTCGCGAATCCTGTCGTTCTCGATAACGATCGAATAGCGCGCGTCGTCGTGTTCATGATTGACATCGAGCACACGGGCGTTCCTAAGGATAAGCATGATTCCCTCTTCAGATTGAAGTCATATGCTGCGTGAACCTCGCTCGCAACTTCATTTCAACAGGAAGCCCTTCGCAAGCGGATCCCGGTCGTCGACGAAAATGGTGTTATGGCCCGTGACGCGAGCCCAGCCCTCGATACTCGGAATGATCGCGCCGAACTTGCCGACACGCGTTGCCTCCTCCGGCACTCCAACGAAGAGCGTGCCGATAATGCTCTCGTGCACGAAGCGCTCGCCGATTGCAAGCTGGCCTTTGCCGACGAGCTGCGCCATGCGCGCGGAAGTGCCGGTGCCGCAAGGCGAGCGGTCGATCGCCTTGTCGCCGTAGAACACCGCGTTGCGAGCGCTTGCGCCTGCAACGGTCGGCTCACCGGTCCACATGACATGGCTCAGGCCGCGAATCTCCGCCTTGTCCGGATGCGTGAAATCGTATTTCTGGTTGGCTTTGTGCCGCAGAATCGGACTCAGCCGCTGTATGTCCGACGGCTTCAGCGTATGCATACCCGCGTAGTTCGCTTGCGGTTCGACAATCGCGTAGAAATTTCCACCATAGGCGACGTCGAAGCGAATCTCGCCCAGTCCTTCGACTTCAACGGACAAGTCGGTCGAATGAAGGAATGACGGTACGTTGATGAGCTGGACCGAATCGACGTGGTCGCCGTCCAGCTTGTATCGGGCAATGACGAGACCCGCCGGCGTGTCCAGTCGCAGCAGGCCGGGTTCCCTGGGGCGTACCAGACCGTTCTCGATCGCCGTCGTGACAGTGCCGATCGTGCCATGGCCGCACATCGGCAAACACCCGCTGACCTCGATGAACAGGATGGCCACATCACAGTCAGGCCGGGTCGGCGGATAAAGGATGCTGCCGGACATCACCTCGTGTCCCCGCGGCTCGAACATCAAGGACATGCGGATCCAGTCGAACTCTTTCTCGAAGTGCGCACGCTTCTCGATCATGTTCGCGCCTTCGAGCGGAGGGGCGCCGCCCGCCACGACGCGCACCGGATTGCCGCAGGTGTGGCCGTCAATACAGAAGAAAGTCGACTTCATTGTCTCGCTCCACGATGATGTGCTCCGGCTTGCGCTGTCTCTTGGTGAGTGAAGCTGCTTGAACTCACTCGGACAGCGCCCGGACATTGGCGATGGCCTGTTCGACGATCGCCACGACTCGCTGGCGCTCCTCGCCTTCGAGCTTCAGGCGCGGCGCCTTGACGTTTTCCGGGTAGCCGGCCGTGATGTTTTCCGCCAGCTTGATGTACTGCACCAGTTTGACATGCACGTCGAGATGGAACAGATCGATCAGTGCGCGATAGAGCTTGCGCGCCTTGGCGAAATCACCCGCCACGGCGAGATTCAGCAATTCAACCGACTCCTTCGGCATGGCGTTGGCCATGCCCGAGACCCAGCCCGTCACGCCCAGAGCCGCCGATTCCAGCACCAGATCGTCAACGCCGCAGAAGACAACGAAGCGATCGCCGAAACGCTTCAACAGGTCTGTCACGCGAGTCGTGTCGTAGGTCTCTTCCTTGATCGCGACGACATTCGCTTCGTCCTTGAGCTGTTCGAGCAGATCCGGGCGCATGTCCACGCCGTAGCCGCGCGGATTGTTGTAGATCATCAGGCCGAGCTTGGTCGAGCGTGCGATCGTGCGATAGAACTCGACCGTTTCACGGTCGTCCGAGCGGTAGGTCAGGCCTGGAAACACCATCAGGCCTTGCACGCCGATGGCCTCGGCGTCCCGCGCGAACTGGACCGCCAGCGCGGTGTTCGTTTCCGCGAGACCCGAAATCACAGGTACGCGGCCAGCAACCGTTTCGACCGCCAGCTTGAGGACGGTGCGCTTCTCGTGCGCGGTGAGTTGGGCATTTTCACCGACCATGCCCATCATCACCACACCGCCGACACCGTTGGCGATCAGGCGGTTCAAACCGCTTTTGATCGCTTCGTGATCGAGTGAGCCGTCATCCTTCAGTTTCGTCGTGACAGCGGGGAAAACACCTTTCCAGTTGACTTGCATGGCTATACCTTTTTTAGAAAAATCAAACACGAGCGGGCAATCCCGCGGTTTAACCGAGGTCGCGCGGGCCTCGCTATTTCCTGAACCTTTCTATCGAGTAATCGTCCAGAGGGATTCCGGGCGTACGATTTGCGAGCAGATCCGCAACGAGCGCACCGGTAGTCGCGGATTGCGTCAGGCCGAGATGTCCGTGACCGAACGCGTAAACAATGGCAGGCACACGCGGCGAGCGACCGATGACGGGCAGCGAGTCGGGCGTGGCCGGGCGGTGGCCCATCCACCTGAGCGCGCCCTGATCGTTGATGCCCGGCAGGAAGCGTTTGCCGAGCGTGAGCAGCGCGTCGCTGCGCCGATAGTTCGGCAGCGCCTTCAGGCCGGCGAACTCGGCCGCGCCGCCAATACGCAAACCGATATCGAGTGGCGTCGCCACGAACTTGCGTTCGGCAAAGATCACTTCGCGCGAAAGGCTGATGCCATGTGCGGGCAACGTGGTGTTATAGCCACGCTCGCTGTCGAGCAGCACACGGTCGCCAATGGAATGCGCGAGACCGGCGGACCATGCGCCGGCGGCAACCACGAGCCGGCGGCCGCTCACCCGTTCGCCGCTGGCGAGCAGCGCGGCGGGCAACAGGGCATCGGAAGGGTCGAGCGCCGTCGCGCGCCCCACGACGAATTGCGCGCCAAGCTCGCGAATGCGCTCGCGCAGTTGCGTCACGAGTTGCCTGGGGTCGCCAATGTGAGACCAGTCCTCAAGAAATACGCCGTGCCTGAAAACCGGGGCCAATGAAGGCTCGCAATCGCGGACTTCGGCGGCGGTCATCGTCTTCAAGCGCACACCCAGTTCCCGTTTGAACGCCCATTCGGAGGAGTCGGCCCTGAACGCTTCATCGGTTTCGTAGACGGTCAGCGCGCCGCGGCGATAGAAAGTGTCCATTGCGCCGATATCCTTGAACATCGGCACGATGTCGTCGTAAACGCGATTGTTGAGTTTCGCCAGGGCGTGGGAAATGGAACGGAACCGGTCCTCGCGGCTCGCTTTCTGGAACTCGATCAACCAGGGCAAAGCTGCCGGAACATGTTTCCAGTCCAACGAAAGCGGACCCAGCGGATCGAACAGCCACTTTGCCGCCTTGAAGAACAAACCATGCACCGAAATCGGCGTGCTTTCAGTCACCGCAATCCCGCCCGCGTTTCCGTGCGACGTACGATCCCCTTCGAAATCCGGATCGACTATCGTCACGATGGCGCCGTCTTTCAGCGCCGACCACGCGCAGGCAAGACCGACAATGCCACCACCAATGACCACTACGTCGGGCGTCGCTTGTGAGGCACGAGTGTTTGTTTGCATTTCCAGTTCTTCAATACTGAATCGTCGGCGGGCTATCCATCATGTGCCCGCCGCAGGCCGTGAATCAGGTCGATCCGGCCAGCGGTTCTACACCTGTTCCATATGATCCGGCTCGCCGAGCTCGCGCAACCTGTCAAGACAGGCTTCGAAGGGCGCCACGGCAAGCTGGGCAAACACCACTGCCAGACGGACGTCCGCGTGGTCGTACTGGCCCGCGCCGGCCAGCAGGTTCATGGTGCCGATCGTCAGGCCGTTCTTGCGCACCGGTATGTTGAGGACGCTCTCACAACCAATCGACCACAGCACTTCATACTCCGAAAACACCGCCTTGATATCCTCCCGGGTCGAACCGACAAATATCTCGCCTCTGTGCAACACGTGATCCACCCATCGGCTTTCGGTCACCCGCTTGAAACCGCCGACCGGGTTGATGTCCGGACGGTTGCTGTGCAGGCGCCCGAGGCGGCGGGACTGTTCGTCGTAGGCGAGTACCGTGAATAACCGCTGGCCATAGACCTGGGTCAGCGCCTGCTCGATCGTTTGCCAGACGAGCTCTGGCGTTTGCCCTTCCTGCAGCGCATCGGCGACACGCTCCAGCGCCGACAGAGCGCCGTTCGGATGACTATTCGACATGGTGGCTCCGCTAATTATTTGGCCGTCTTCAAGGAAGCGCCCGACATATCATCACCAAGGCTGTATTCGTCGGCCGTGATCTGCTCCAGGGTTTTTCCACTGGTGGACACGCCCAGTATCAGCACCGCGAGCGCACCAACGAGCAGGATCGCAGTCGTCATGCCGAAGACCCCGGCAAAGCCCCAGATCGGATAGACATAGCCCACCAGCATGGGCGAACAGATCGCCCCTATGCGGCCGAACGCGGACGCGGTGCCCATACCGGTCGCACGCAGATGCGTCGGGAACACCTCGGGCGTATAGGCATATTCGCCGGCGTTGACACCGTTCATCGAGAACGACATGGCAATCGACGCGAGCACGATAGTCAGGTCACTGCCGGCGAAAGCAAGCCAGATTCCCGAGGCGCAGGCGAGCCCCATGTAGGTGACGATCGTCGCCTTGCGTCCGAGTTTTTCGCAAAAGTAAGCCGAGGAGTAGTATCCCGGAATCTGTGCGAGGTAGATCGCGATCGAAACGGAGAAGCTCTTTGTGATCGTCATTCCGTGCTGGACGAGCAGCCCCGGAATCCAGACGAAAAACGCGTACGAACAGAACGTCACCGAGAGCCAGAGGCACCACGTCATCAGCGTCGTTTTCGCAAGCGGCGGCTTCCACAGCAGCTTCAGATTGCCGAAGAACGAACCCGAATACTCATGGAGCGTCGCGTCGCCCGCGACGGGCACGACGGGCGGAAGCGCCACGCCCGAGCGTTCTATCTGCCTTTCGATGTCCGTCACCACGGCAGCCGCTTCTTCGTGGCGTCCGCGCGTTTCCAGCCAGCGAGGCGACTCGTGAAGCGAGCGCCGCCACCAGAGCAGAACGACGACCGGCACCGAAACGATCACCAGCGCGATGCGCCATCCTTCCGGGTTCAGAGGAATAACAAAGTACCCGATCAGCGCGGCCGCGACGAATCCGAACGAGAAAAAACCGGCAAGCGCCCCGGTAAAGGCGCCGCGATAGCGATTGCTGACGAACTCGACGAGGAACGGCGCAATGATTGCCCCTTCGGCGCCCATGCCGATCCCGGCGATCGCGCGCAGCAACGCGAACGTGTGCCAGTCATTCACAAACGCATTCACGAACGTCAGCACGCAGAAAAACGTCAGTGCCCACATCATCACGACACGACGGCCGAACCGGTCGCCGAGCAAACCCGCGAACAACGCGCCGATCAGAAAGCCGACATAGGTGCTGCTGCCGAGCAGACCGGTCTCGAAGCTGGTCAGATGCCATTTCGTACGAACCACCGGCAGGATGAAGGCGATGATGGCCGCATCGACGGCCTCGAACATGAAGCCAAGTCCGCCCATGATGAGCAGCTTGAAATGGAAGCGAGTGAACGGCAAACGCTCGAGCCGTGCTGCGATCGGTGACATGTAAGCCTCCATGAGGAGAGAAGTGGCGCGGGAGCGGCACTGAACCGCAGCCCGCCTCCATGATTCCAATATCCTGTATCCAAAATACGGTGTCAATCGCAAATTGCCAACAGCCGATTCTTACCAGGGATTACCCTTTAGAACGCGTGATGGTGGACTGCGCGCAGTCCGGTGGCCGGGAGACAGCACTGCCTGCGGCATCCTCGGGACTTAGAAGTTGTGACGCACACCCACCCGGACCGCAACCTGATTTTCCGTCGAAGAAGGCGTCAGGAAAGACAGCGCGGCAACGGCCTGTTTGCCGGTGGAGTCGGTTCCCGTTGCGTGTTCCCACGAGGTGGTTGCATAGAGAAGCGTACGTTTGGAGAGCGCATACTGGGTGCCCAGATTGAGTTGCCCGTATTTCGCGGATTCCGCCTTCGTATAGTCGTACGACGCCCCGAGGAGTAACGCCGGCGTAAGGTTGTACGTGGCAAGCGCTTCGAAGTTGTTGAATGTCGCCGTTCCCGAAAAGGGCGTCGACGAGGTTCGAACCACGTCCTCGAAGCGCGTATTGGTGTAGGTAAAGCCCAGCAACGCCGCACCGATACGATAATTGACGCCCGCGCCGGCGACCTGCAACGTATGCGCGGACGTATAGCCGCTGAAGGTGGGGTTCGTGATCGGATTGGCGAACGTCGTTCCCGCGACGGGACTGGCAGTCGCGTCGTAGATCGACGTGGCCGGGTCATTGATTCGCGAAAACACCGCGCTCGCGCTCAACGCGTTGTTCGTATAGGCGAGGCTGACCGACTCCTTCTTGCCGTTGGAAAAGTCCCCCGCGACGCCACCGAGGCTGAAGAGTGCTGACAGTTTGAAACCCGCATAGGTCGGCGAGAGATACTTGATCGAGTTGCTTAGCGAGTAGTCGCCCCAGACGTTGTCAACATCCGCGGCGTGTGCAGCCAGAATGCCGCCGAAGCGGCCCGATGCCGAGAGCGGCAGCAGCGAATCGAGTACGAGATCGTATTGACGCCCCATCAGCAGCGTGCCGAACGGCGAACCCAAACCCACGTAGGATTGCCGCCCGAACAGACGTCCGCCGTTATTGAACTTGCCGGTATTGATGTCAAACCCATTTTCGAGGCGTGCGATCGCGCTGTAGCCGCCGCCGAGGTTCTCGTTGACCAGAAAGCCCCACTTGCTGCTGCCCAGAGCGCCGTTTGACGCCTGGTAATTTTGATGGCCGCCCTGATTGTTGGTGAAGGTCAGGCCGTCGTCCGCGGTGCCGTAAAGCGTCACCGAACTTTGTGCGTAGCACGATAGCGTCGCCGCCATCAATGCCGTCATGCCGAGAAACTGCTTCTTCATCGTGAATCTCCTTGCGAATTAGTTCGTCATACTGAGTGTATGGATGGGAAATCCCTAGGCTCGGGTGATAGCAGGACCGTGCAGACGCGGATCCAGCAGGTCCGGCCAATTCGGTTCGAAACTACGCCGGGTCGCGCGAGGAGCAAACGACCTGCCCTCGCCAACGGCGATGTGGGGCATCAAGCGTGACTGGCATATCCGGTTTTGCGGACTCACCACTGCCCGCCAGGCATCAGCAGCGACGGCGCCGACCAGTTCGCAGACAATATCTTGGATCCAATATAATTGGTCAAGGATTTTTCACGGCAGAACTTTTGGCGGGCGGTCGCGCCGCGCAAGCAGCCATTGGACACCTGGTGGTCAATCGCTGACAATCCACTAACGGCCGATTCGCCAAACGAAATCTTTTGACACGATGAAAATCGCAGCCCTTTCAGACATTCACGGCAACCTCGCCGCGCTGAACGCGGTGCTCGATGACGCGCACCGGCAAGGGGCCGATGTCATAGTCAACCTCGGCGACATTCTGTCCGGCGCCCTCTATCCGTCCCAAACGGCTGATCGGTTGATCCCGCTCGGCCTGCCCACGATCAGCGGCAACCATGAAAGGCAACTGCTTACGGGTGAGCTTTCCCGCATGGGACTGTCCGATCGTTTTGCGAACCAATGTCTACGCGACGATCAACTGGCCTGGATACGGGCATTGCCCTCCACCCTGAGACTCGCCGGTGACGTCCTGCTCGTGCATGGCACGCCGCAAGACGATCTGAGCTATTTCCTCGAGACCGTGACAGCGAGCGGCTGCCGGGTGGCGACGCACGACGAAGTCAAAAGCCGCGCAGGCGAAGCCGATGCAACCTTGATACTGTGCGGCCACACCCACCTGCAACGGTCGATAAAACTCGATGATGGGCGCCTGATCGTGAACCCGGGCAGCGTCGGACTGCAAGCCTATGCGGATGACCTTCCGTTTCCACATCGAATGGAAATGGGTTCGCCGCATGCGCGCTACGCCAGCGTGACGAGAACCGCTTCCGGATGGGACGTGGAGTTTCGAGCCGTCGAATATGATTGGAACGCGGCGGCGACCATAGCCGCACTGAACGGACGGCCCGATTGGGAAACCGCGCTTCGCACCGGATATTGCTGAGAATTTCGCCTGGGGATCGAGTACCCCCATGTCCGTTTTCGGACAAGGCCCCCCTTCTCGCCGAAAGCCGCAACAAGCGGCAAACCCACCTTCCCCCACCCTTGCAGTCAACGCATATCACGCTCGCCGCGCGCGCCACCTCTTGTTATAATTCTTTCACCTAATCGAAAAAAACATAACGTTCATCCACACACTGCGCGACAGGATCCCCATGCTGAAACCCGACCGCCTCCGCGCCCTCGCCGACGCGTTGGCAAGGCAAAACGTGATGCGCTTGCGCGACGCCGCCGGCCTGCTGGGCGTTTCGGAAATGACTGTCCGGCGCGACATTGCAGGCAGTCCGGAACGATTCACGTATCTCGGCGGTTATATCGTCAGCGCGACCGACGTACCCAATAACGCCGGCTATTCACTCGAAGAAGAAAAAGACCACTTCGCGCAGGCGAAGGCGGAAGCGTCGGCGGTCGCGGCGGGATTGATCGGCGATAACGAAACCCTGTTCATCGACTGCGGCACGACGCTCACCACGTTGGCGCGGCTGATTCCGGTCGAGCGCCACGTCACCGTGGTGTGCTACTCGCTGAATGTCGCGGAGATTCTGCGGCGCAAACCGAATGTGCGAATGATTCTGCTCGGCGGCGTGTACGTGCCCTCGTCAGATTCGTTCGCAGGCGAGGAAAGTCTGGAGATGCTGCGCCGCATGGGGATCAACAAGGCGTTCATTTCCGCGGGCGGCGTGGATGTGGCGCGCGGCGTCACCTGCTGGAATTTTCATGAGGTCGCGCTCAAACAGGCGGCCATGGCGAGCGCGGTCGAACGGCATCTGGTGGTGGATCAGAGCAAGTTCGGCGTAGTCAAGGCGGTGCGTTTCTCGCAGGTGGACGACTTCGATTCCATCATCACCGAGAAAGGCCAGGAGCACCGCAAGCGCCGCTAGGCGCACTTGCCGCCTTCCGCATCGCGGGCGCAAACCCGGCAACGCAGAGGCCGCCCCGTCAGTCTTCAGCTCTTGCGCTGCAATGCGAAGAGCGTCCCGGCGATCAGAATGAACGCGCCGATAATCACCTTCTGCCAGGTGCTCGGCACGCCCACCAGAATCAGCACGCTATTGATCAGCGTGACCAGCACCACCCCAAGCAACGTGCCGGCCACCGTGCCGGTGCCGCCCGTAATGCGCGCCCCGCCCAGAATCACTGCGGCGATCACGTCGAGCTCCGAGCCCACCAGATCGAACGGATTGGCGAGCCGGTTGTTCGACACGTGCAGAATGCCCGCAATGCCGGCGAGCATGCCGGTATAGCCGAATACGAACAGGTGAATCGCGCGCAGGTTGTAGCCGAGCCGCTCGGCAATCGCAAGGCTGCCGCCCATGGCATACACGCCGCGACCCATCATCGTGCGGTTCAACAGCCACCATGTCACCACCGCGGCCGCCACCAGCGCCACCACCGACACCGGCAAGACGGCGCGCAGGCCGTCCGCGGTGTGATAGAAAAACAGCGGAATGCGGCCGAAGTGATCCATGCTGTGCGGGATGTTCATGAAGAACGAGGTGCCGATAAACGTCAGCAGCAGCCCGCGATACAGATACTGCGTGCCGATCGTGACGATCAGCGAAGGCGCCTTCAGCCGATGCACCAGCAGCCCGTTGATCACGCCGAGCACGACGCCGCCGAACGCGCCCGTGATCAGGATCAGCGCGAACGGCGCATCCGGCCACCACGCGAACACGGCCTTGGTGATGCCGTACATCGTCAGCGCGGCAATCGCGGTGAACGATACGTCGATCCCGCCGGAGGCCAGCACGACGAGCGTGCCGAGCGCGAACAGCGACATCGTGGTGGCCGAGTGCAGCAGGTCGAATAGCGTCGCGAGCTGGAAGAAGCGCGGATTGATCGAGCCGACAATCAGGCACGTCACCGCAATCAGCGCGACGGTAAACCATTCGGGATTGCGCGCGAACCGGGTTCGCAAGCTCGGCGGCTTGACCTCGGGAGCGACTTCGACAACGGTCGGGGTGGTCATGGTCTGGTTCAGGCGCGAATCGAGGCGCGAGTTCATGAGTAGGAACGTCCTTTATGCGGCTTCCGAAAGCAGCGCGTGATACAGATCGGCTTCGCTCAGCGTGTCGGCCTGGTATTCGCCTGCCACGCGCCCTTTCTTCATCATCAGAATGCGGTCGCAGTTCTGCAGCAGTTCGGGCAAGTCGTCGCTAATCAGAATGATGCCGATGCCGCGTTGCGACAGGCGCTGCATGATGCGGTAAATGATGTCCTTCGAGCCGACGTCGACGCCGACCGTCGGCCCATGCAGGATCAGCACGCGCGGGTCGATGGCGAGCCAGCGGCCAATCAGCACGCGCTGCTGGTTGCCACCCGACAGCGACTGCACGGGTTTGTCGACCCCCGGCGTGGCGATCTGCAGATCCTTCACCGTCTGTTGCGCGAGCGCCTGCGCGCGCGTGCGGTCGATCTGGCCGAAGCGGTCGCGCAAGCTGGAGATCATCGCCGTAATCACGTTGTCTCGAATCGACTTGTCGAGAAAAAGCCCTTCGTTCAGGCGGTCTTCCGGCACATAACCGATGCGATGCGCCTTTGCGTCCGAGGGGGTGCGCAGCGACACCGCCTTGCCGTCGAGCGTAACCTGCCCGGACTGCGCGGGCGCAACGCCTGCCAGCGCACGCGCGAGTTCGTTGCGCCCCGAATCGAGCAGCCCGGTAATGCCGAGAATTTCGCCGCCGTGCAGCGAGAAAGACACATCGCTGAACTGGCCCGAGCGCGTATAACCGCGCACGTCGAGCACCACTTTCTGCTCGCAGGCGCCCTCGCGATAACGTTCGTTCGACAGATGCCTGCCCGTCATCAGTTCGCTGATCTGCGCCTTGGTGATTTGCGCGATCGGCCCTTGCGCCATTTTTTGGCCGTCGCGCAGTACGATCACCTCGCCGCCGATCGCGTAGCACTCGTCGAGCTTGTGGCTCACGAACAGCACGGTCACGCCCTGCGCGCGCAGATTGGCGAGCACGGCGATCAGATTGTCGACTTCCTTCTGCGTGAGCGAGGTGGTGGGCTCGTCCATGATGACGAACTTCGCCTCGCTGGCAATCGCGCGGGCAATCGCCACGAGTTGCCGTGTGGCGAGCGGCAATTGCTCGATGAGCGTCGCCAGAAACTCCGCGTTGCCGGGCAGCCCGACAGCTTCGAGCGCGCGAGCCGCCGTGCGCGCCAGTTCGCGCCGGTCGAAGGTGCGGGCGAGCTTGCCCTCGTGTGTGGCCAGTTCGGACGTGAGCGCGACGTTTTCGGCCACGTTCATGTTGGGCAGCAGCGAGAGATCCTGATAGACGGTTTCGATGCCGGCCGCGAGCGATTCGAGCGCGGAGAGCCGCGCGTGCCGCACGCCTTCGATCACGAGCTCGCCTTCATCGGGCGGCTGCGCGCCGGAGATGATCTTGATCAGCGTGCTCTTGCCGCAACCGTTTTCGCCGAGCAGGTGATAGATCTGACCGCGCTCGAACGAAAGGCTCACGCCGCGCAACGCATGCACGCCGGTAAAGCGCTTGTGCACGCCGACCACCTGCAGAAACGGCTGCGCAGTTGCGGATTGCGGTGACTTCGGTGAGGTTGCGTCTTGATTCATGGTAACGAGTCGCAAGTTGAGGCGTCCCCGTGGGGGGACGCCGGGACACATGAAGCCAAAGCTCCGCTCAGAACGGATACTGCTTGTAGTTCGACTTGTCGACGTTCACCCAGCCCTGGCCGCGCACGATGATGCCCTTGCCCGGCCCCTTCGCGACCGTCACCTTCGTGTAGCCGGGAATGCCGAGGTCGGCGCCGTTCTCGACCGTCTTGCCGTCGATCAGCATTTGCGCGACCTTGTTCATCGCAATGCCCGCGAGCTTCGGATCCCAGAACGCGATGCCGTTGACGGCGCCGCTTTCGAGGAACTTGCCGGCTTCGGTCGGCAGGCCGGTGCCGTACACGCAGATCTTGCCCTGCATGCCGGCCTCTTCCACCGCGCGGCCAATGCCGATCACGTCGAGCGACGACGAGCCCTGGAAGCCCTTCAGGTCCGGATGCTTGCGCAGCACTTCCTTCGCGACTTCATAAGCGCGTTCGCCGTCGTTGTTGGTTTCGAGCTTCGGCTCGACCAGGTTCATCTTCGGATACTTGCCCTTGGCGTTGCCGATACCGCCGTCCGCCCATTGCACCTGCGAGCGGCTGCCGAGCGAGCCGACCAGCACCGCCCACTTGCCCTCGTCGTGCATGCACGAGGCGAGCCGTTCGTTCAGGCCCGCGCCGTACGCGGTGTTGTCGAACGCCTCGATGTCGACCATCGTGTTCTTGGCATTGTCGGCTTCATGCGTGACCACCTTGATGCCACGATCCATCGCCTTCTTGAGCGCCGGTTCGAGCGTCGGCGGATCGTAGGGCACCACGGCGATCGCCGAGACCTTCTTGGCGATCAGGTCTTCGATGATCTTCAGTTGCTGGGCCGCATCCGCGCGGCCGGGGCCCGTCTGATACGCGGTTACGCCGGGGTTGTCCTTGGCGAACTGCTTGACGCCGTCGTCCATCCGGTTGAACCAGTTGATGCCGGTCACCTTCACGACCGTGACGATCGTCTCGTTCGTGGCAGCCTGCGCGGCGGCGATTACGCCAATCGTCAGCGCGCCTGCTGCGAGCGCGGCACCCAGTCGAGTCAATTTCATGCGATGTCTCCTTTTTGGTTCGATATTGCCCATTTCATCGTCACGGACAGCCAGGGCTCGTTGTCCGCCGCGTACTGAAACCTTGTTTGTCACCCGCCAGCTTACGTCCGCTAACTCTTTGGCGCCGCGCTCGTGGCCGAGCCTGCGCCCCGCCCGCCACCGCCGAAGCCGAAGATCGCGCGCACCCGTTCACCGCCCGCGAACGCAAGCGACAGCAGCAACAGAAAGCCCCACGCGCAATCGCCGAAGAACTGCGACACGCCCATCAGGTTGAACAGGCTGGAGAGAAACTGCAGCACCGTCGCGGCGAAAAACACGCAGATGATGCGGCCATGGCCGCCGGCGGGATTCACGCCGCCCATCACCGCGATCAGGATCGCGATCAGCAGATAGGAGTTGCCGTAGTCCCATTTCGCGCTGGACGTGTGCGTCGCGCTGATCAGCCCGGCCAGCGACGCGAGCACGCCGCACATCGCATAGGTCGCGATCAGCATCCGCGCCCGCGGAATGCCGGCATAGAACGCCGCTTTGGGATTGGTGCCCATCAGATAGAGACGCAGGCCGAATGGACTGCGTTTGAGCAGCCAGCCCAGCACGATCACGGCCGCGATAAAGATGCAGAACGCGATCGGCACCTGAAACACCGTGCCGTTGCCGATATTCGACAACGGGTCCACGTAATCGACATGCACCGACGCGCCATTGCTGAGCACCACCGCGAAGCCGGTGAACAGCAACTGCGTGCCGAGCGTGCAGAGAATCGGCGTGAGTCTGAGGCGGGCGATCACCACGCCGTTCAGCAACCCGCCCAGCAGGCCCATCGTCACCACGATCACGCAGAAGAGCGACGTGTAAAGCGCGGGCGAGTCGTCGCCGTTGACAAAGCGCGGCACGACCAGCGCGGCGACCATGCCGGAGAGGTTGGCGAGCCCGACGCCGGACAGGTCGATGCCGCCGTTGCCCGACACCATCGAGAGCATGATGCCGAGCGCGAGCAGGCCGAGTTCGGGCAACTGGCCGCCCATCGACTGCAGATTGTCGATGTCGACGAATTGGCCGTGCGAGAGCCACGTCGCGACGAGCACGACGAGCACGTTGACGATCAGCAGAAAATTCAGCTGCCGGTCGCCGAACAGTTTTCCAGCGGTGAACGAAGACTTCATGGTGACGATACGCTCCTTCAACCTTGGCAGACGATCAGGATGGCTGGGACATGCCGGCCGGCTGGTTCGGCCGCTTCAGAACCTGGTTCACTTCGTCGAGCGTCGGCATGGAAGGCGCCGTGCCCGGCCGTGTCACGGAAATGCCCGCGAGCGCGCAACCGAAACGCAATGCGGTGACCGCGTCGTCGCCGCGTGCGAGCGCGGCCGCGAAGCCGCCCGTGAAGCCGTCGCCGGCGCCCGCGGTTTCCACCACGCGGCCGCACTGATACGCGGGCACGAGGATCGATTGCGTCGCCGAATGCAGCAGCGCACCGCCCTCGCCCAACGTGACGATGACCGTGCCGACGCCTTTGGCGAGCAGCACGTCGGCGGCGCGGCGGGCGTCGTCGGCGTTCGCGATCGGCACGCCGGTGAGCGCGCTCGCTTCGGTTTCATTCGGGGTGATGTAGTCGCACAGCGGGAAGATGGCGTCGTCGAGCGGCAAGGCGGGCGCCGGATTGAACACGGTGAGGACGCCATGCCGGCGCGCCACTTCGAGCCCACGGCGCGCGGCCTCGAGCGGTTGCTCGAGTTGCGTGACGAAGACACGGGCGGCGGCGATGTCGCTTTCGATTGCGTCGACGTCGGCGGGCTCCATCGTGCCCGCCGCGCCGGATGCGACGATGATCGCGTTCATGCCGGTGTTGTCGTCGACGAAGATATGCGCCGCGCCGGTCGAGACGCCCTCGATCACCGACGCACGCGCCGTGATGCCTTCAGCGGCCCACGTGGCGCGCGCAATGGCGCCGAACGCGTCGTTGCCGATGCGGGTGCAGAACACCACGTCGGCGCCGGCGCGCGCGGCCGCCACCGCCTGATTCGAGCCTTTGCCCCCCGGTCCCATGGCGAATGCCGAGCCCGCGATGGTCTCGCCGATCTGCGGCATGCGACCGGCGCGAAACGTCAGATCGGTCACGTAGATGCCGAGAATGACGACGCGTCCGTTTCGTTGCGAAGACGTGCTCATACGCCTTCTCCTCGCGCCTGAAAAGCCGCGTTCAGGGGAAGGTGCCTCGATGCCAGCGATGCGCGCGGCACCTCGGCGTGGCCCAGCGGATCCAGATTCTTCAGCACGTTGTCTCCTCCATTTTCTGGTTGGCGTGCATGTATTCGGAGTGTCGGTGTGACGTCCGGTCAGTTCATCAGTCGCCGTACGGTATCCAGATGTTCTTCACCTGCACGGCCTGACGCAGGAACGGCCGGCCTTCGCTCGAACGGTCGAACCAGTCGAACTGGCGGCCGTGATCGACGAAGGTTCGCTTCAGATTGCCGACCGATTCGCGTTCGACCAGCGTCGAATCCGCGGCATCGCCGAAGCACCACAGCGCGTCCACATCGTCGTGTTTCGCGAGCGCCGGCAGCAGCGCGCCGCGTTCGCCGGTGACGATGTTCAGCACGCCGCTGGGCACGTCCGAGGTCTCGGCCACCTGATAAAAGTCGGTGACCGTGAGCGGCGACGCTTCGCTTGGCAGCACCACCACACGGTTGCCCATGGCGAGCGCGGGCGCGGCCAGCGAGACGAAGCCGAGCAGCGGCGCTTCGTCGGGACAGGCAATGCCGATCACGCCGAGCGGTTCATGCATGGCCAGCGCGACACCACGCAGCGGCGGCGTATGCACGGCGCCGTCGAACTTGTCGGCCCACGCCGCGTAAGTGAAGAGACGCCGCACCGAGGCGTCCACTTCCGCGCGCGCCGTGGTTTGCGTCGCGCCGTTTCGCACCATCAGCTGGCGCACGAATTCGTCCGCGCGCACGGCGAGGTTTTCCGCCAGATAGAACAGCACCTGGGCGCGGTTATGCGTGCTGGCCTGCGACCACTTCTGCGCCGCGCGCGCCGCTTCGACCGCGTTGCGGATGTCCTTGCGATTGCCCGCGGCCACTTCGCCGACGGGCGTGCCGTCAGGCGCATGAACCGGCAGCGAATAGCCGCTGTCCGGCCGTGCCTGCTTGCCGCCGATAAAGAGCTTCGCGGTGCGGTCGATCGACGTGACGTTCGACAACGTGTCCAACGCGCCCGTGCCGGCCGCGCCGCTTCGCGCCCTCCGGCGCTCCGCAAGATTGAGCCACGCCCGCGGTTTCAGGTATTCGTAGATGCCCTCACGCCCGCCTTCGCGGCCATAGCCCGATTCGCGATAGCCGCCGAAGCCGACCGCCGCGTCGAACAGATTCGTCGCGTTGATCCAGACGACGCCGCAGGCCAGACGCGGCGCGACATCGAGCGCGCGGCCGATGGTTTCGCTCCACACGCTCGCGGCGAGTCCGTAGCGCGAGTTGTTGGCGAGCGCAATCGCTTCGTCGGGCGTGCGAAAGCTCATCGTCACCAGCACCGGTCCGAAGATTTCTTCCTGCGCCAGCGTGGAAGCCGGCGCCACGCCGGTCACGAGCGTCGGCGGATAGAAGCAGCCGCCGGCCGGCAGCGTCGTATCCGGCGATTGCCAGACTGAACAGCCTTCGCGTCGGCCCGTTTCCACCAGCGACCGGATGCGTTCGAGCTGCAGCGGATCGACGATCGCGCCGAGGTCGATGCTCTTGTCGAGCGAGGAGCCCACGCGCAGCGTTTCCATGCGACGCTTCAGCTTCGCGATGAAGCGCGCTTCGACGCCTTCCTGCACCAGCAGCCGCGAGCCCGCGCAACAGACTTGTCCCTGGTTGAACCAGATCGCGTCGACGACGCCTTCCACCGCGCCGTCCAGATCCGCATCGTCGAAGACGATGAAGGGCGACTTGCCGCCGAGTTCGAGCGTCAGCGATTTGCCCGAGCCGGCCGTGGCGGAACGGATCAGCCGGCCGACTTCCGTCGACCCGGTGAACGCGATCTTGTCGACCTGCGGATGCTCGACGAGCGCAGCGCCCGTGCGCCCGTCACCCGTCACGACGTTCAGCACGCCGGCCGGCAAGCCGGCACGATGCGCGAGTTCGGCGAACAGCAACGCGGTGAGCGGCGTGTACTCGGCGGGCTTCAGAACGACGCAATTGCCCACGGCGATGGCCGGCGCGATCTTCCACGCGAGCATCAGCAGCGGGAAATTCCACGGCACGATCTGCCCGACCACACCCAGCGGGGCGTAGTCGGCGAATTCGCTCTCCTGCAATTGCGCCCACCCCGCGTGATGCAGGAAGTGGCGCGCGACGAGCGGCACGTCGATATCGCGCGTTTCGCGGATCGGCTTGCCGTTGTCGAGCGCTTCGAGCACGGCGAAGAGCCGGCTATGACGCTGCACCATGCGCGCAAGCGCATACAGATGCCGCGCCCGCCCCGCGCCGCCCAACGCAAACCAGCCAGGCTGCGCGGCGCGCGCGGCGGCCACCGCGGCGTCGATATCGGCCGCGTCGCCCTGGGCGATGTCCGCGAGACGCTCGCCCGTGGCGGGCGCATGCGAAACAAAGCGCTCATCGGCTGCGGGCGCATGCCACGCACCGCCGATGAAATGCCCGAAGCCGCCCTCATGCCGCGCCAGCCAGGCGCGCGCGGGTTGATCGTCCTCGGGTGCGGGACCGTACTCCATCGATGAAAAATACTCGGCTACGCTCATGGGATCGATCTTCTGTTCAGGCTACGGGGTGACGGTTGAAAGCGGAGTAACGGCCGCTCACGTAATGTTCGAGCTGGCGTTCGATATCGGCCAGCAGGCTCGATGCGCCGATACGGAACAGCTCCGGTTCGAGCCACGCGCGACCGAGTTCTTCCTTCATCAGGATCTGGTACGACAGCACCGACTTCGCGGTCGATACGCCGCCCGCCGGCTTGAAGCCGATGAGCACGCCGGCGCGCTCCTGATATTCGCGGATCATGCGCACCATCACGAGCGACACGTCCAGCGTCGCATTGACGCCTTCCTTGCCGGTGGACGTCTTGATGAAGTCGGCGCCGGCCATCATGCAGACCATCGAGGCGCGCGCCACGTTCGACAGCGTGCGGATGTCGCCGGTGGCAAGAATCGCCTTCAGATGCGCCGGGCCGCAGGCCGCGCGGAAGTCGCGCACTTCATCGTAGAGCGCCTGCCAGTTGCCGGTCAGCACGTATTCGCGCGTAACGACGATGTCGATTTCCTGCGCGCCGTCCGCGACCGAGGCTTCGATCTCTTTCAGCTTCAGCGGATGCGGAATCAGCCCGGCGGGAAAACCCGTGGACACCGCGGCCACCGGAATGCCGCTGCCATGCAGCGCATCGACGGCCGCCGCGACGAAGCGGTGATAGACGCACACCGCGCCCGTCGTGATGCCTTGCGGCGCGATGCCGAGCGCTTCGAGCAGATCCGTGCGCACCGGTTGGCGCGCTTTCGCGCAAAGGCGGCGCACGCGGCCTTCGGTGTCGTCACCGTTCAGGGTGGTGAGATCGATGCACGTGATGGCTTTGAGCAGCCACGCCGCCTGCGCCTCTTTCTTGACGCTGCGGCGCGTGCCGAGCGTGGCGGTGCGCCGTTCCACGGCCGATTGATTGACGCGCAAGCCGTCGAGCCACGAGGCGTCGAACGGCATGCCGGGATTGCGCACCGGATGGACGAGCGGTGTGCCGCGCAGCGCGACGACCGATGAAGACTGCAATGGAGCTTCTGGCATAAGACATCCGAAAATATGATGCGACGCACAACAGCCGCCGACAATTTGTTCGCTCTTATGCTACAACGATTGATAGAATCATAACAAGCTTTGCTAGCAATCATGACATCCGCAAGCCAATCAACGTGTTGAATGCCCATGAATGTTATTGACGCACCATATTCATGATGCGAAGATCACAACACGGTTTCGGCCGGATAGCGTGAGACAAAGAAGAAATTTCGTCGCGTGGACGAAGGAGACATGCCAGATGAGTGAGCCGGTTGCGGTCGCGGCCGCGTCATCGCCTCAGGTTCCGTTGATCCGTGTTGCGGGCGTCACCAAGCGATTTGGCGGCGTGCAGGCGCTGCGCGGCGTCAAGCTCGAAGTGTTCCCCGGCGAAGTCCATGCGTTGCTCGGCGAAAACGGCGCGGGCAAGTCCACGCTGATCAAGATCCTCAGCGGCGTGCATGCGTATGACGACGGTGTGATCGAAATCGCCGGCCAGACAGTGGCATTCGACTCGCCGGCGCAATCGCGCGATGCGGGTGTCGCCGTGGTCTACCAGGACCTGAGCCTTGTCGAATCGCTCTCGGTCGGCGCCAATCTCATGCTCGGCCGCGAACCTCGCACGCGTTTGGGCTTCGTGAAGAACCGCCAACTCATGGCCACGGTCGGCGAATTTCTGCGCTCGCATGGCATCCCGCTCGATCCGAAGACGCCGGTCGGCGCGCTTCCCTTCGCCTACCGGCAAATGACCGAGATCTGCAAAGCCTTGATGGGCGAAGTGCGGGTCCTGATTCTCGACGAGCCCACCTCCGCGTTGACGGGCGGCGAAGAACAGATTCTGTTCGACGCGATCCGCGCGGTCACGGCGCGCGGCGTGGGCGTGATCTATGTGACGCACCGGTTGAACGAGGTGTTCCGGATTTCGCAGCGCGTCACGGTGTTCCGTGACGGCGCCAACGCCGGCACGTTCGAGACCGCGCAAACCGATATGAAGCAACTGGTGGCGGCGATCGTCGGCACCGGTCATGCCGCGTTGCAGGCACGGCAAAAGACCGCGGTGGGCAACGGGCCAGTTTCCGCAGCGCAGGCAAGCGCATCGCCGAAATCCGGCGAAGCGCCCGACGCCGCCGCCGCGCCCGTACTTCAATTATCGGATGTCAGCAACGACCGGTTGCGTCACGTCGATCTCCTGCTTCGCCGCGGCGAAATCCACGGACTCGCGGGACTGATCGGCAGCGGGCGCAGCGAGATTCTGCAAACCATCTTTGGTCTTCGCACTGTCGACGCGGGCGCCATCCGGATCGACGGCCGGGCGCGTTCGCGCATCACACCCGCCCAAGCCATTGAACTCGGTGTCGCACTGGTGCCGGAGGACCGGCATCTCGAAGGGCTGGTGCTCGATCATTCGATCGAACGCAATCTGACGCTGCCGCGCCTGCCGCAATTTTCGCGCTGGGGATGGCTGCGCGGTCAGGCCGCCGTGCAGCAGGCGAGGCGCTCCATGAAGGAGCTTTCCGTCAAGGCGCCCGGCCCTTCCACCGCGGTCAAGTTTCTATCCGGCGGCAATCAGCAAAAAGTGGTGTTCGCGAAGTGGAATCACCCGCGCCCGCGGGTTCTTCTACTCGACGAGCCGACGGTAGGCGTGGACGTCGGCGCTCGCGAGGAAATCTACGGCGTGGTGAACGACGCCGCGCAGGCGGGCACCGGCGTGCTCGTCGTGTCGTCGGATCTGGATGAGCTCCTGCGCCTGTGCGACCGGATTTCGATTGTCGCGGACGGCAGCATCGTCAAGACCGTCGAGCGCGCCGAACTCGCCAACGCCGAAGCGCTGCATCACCTGATCCAACTTTCCCGCTCTTCCATCGAGGCGCAAGCAACATGAACGAATCCGTCTCGCCGCTGACGTCTGAACGGCAGGCATCGCCGCCGCAGAAAAGCCGCCTGCGGCGCATCGCGCGAGCGCTTTTGCAAGGCGACCGCCCCTATGCGCTCTATGCCGCGTTCGCGATTTTGCTGGTGGTGTTCAGCTTCGCGTCGCCGTGGTTCTTATCCATCGACAACTTCCTGAATATCGGCCGGCAAACCGCGCTGGTGTCGATCATTGCGATCGGCATGACCTTCGTGATCATTGCGCGGCAGATCGATCTGTCGGTGGGTTCGACGTTGGCGCTTTCGGGCATGTCCGCGGCGCTGGCCATGACGTATCTGGGTAACAACTGGGCGATCGGCGCGATTGCCGGTATCGGTACCGGTGCGATAGTCGGGGCGATCAACGGGATCGTGACCACGCGGGTCAACATTCCTTCGTTTCTGGTCACGCTCGGCACGCTGAGCGCCGCGCGCGGCCTCGCGCTGATGGTCACGACCACCAAGCCCGTCATTATCGACAACGACTCGTTCATCGCGATCTTCGGCGAGGGCGACATTTTCGGCGTGCCGGTGCCGATCATCTGGACGCTGCTCGCCGTGATCGCGGGCATTCTGCTGCTGCACTACAGCGTGTTCGGACGGCAGATCTATGCGGCGGGCGGCAATCCGACAGCCGCGCTCTATTCCGGCATCAACACGCGCCGCGTGACCACCCTCGCCTTCATTCTCACCGGCATGCTGGCCGGGCTCGCCGCGCTCGTGCTGTCGGCGCGCTCGCATGCGGCGCGGCCCGACGTCGTGCAGGGCATGGAACTGGATGTGATCGCCTCCGTCACGCTCGGCGGCTGCAGTCTGTTCGGCGGCCGCGGCTTCGTGCTGGGGACGCTGCTCGGCAGTCTGATCATCGGCACGCTCAATAACGGGCTGGTGCTGCTCGGCGTGAGTTCGTCGCTGCAATTGGTGATCAAGGGCGTGATCATCGTCGCGGCGGTGGCTTTCACCAGGAAATAGCAATGAAGCAGTTCGGACGTGAAGACGTAAAGACGTATAGACGTGAAGCACAGACATGAAGACCAACGGAGGAGAGACATGAAACAACATCGTGGTTCGAGCATAGCGTTAGCCAGTGTCATGGCGGCGGCCGTCGCATGTCTGGCTTCCTCGGGCGCTTACGCGCAATGTGTGACCAGTTTGCCCACCGGATCGATCGGCCCGAAGACGATTGTCGGGCAAGGGCCGAACGGCGAAAAAGCCGCCTCGGTGGATGCCGTGAAGTTGACCGACGCCGACATCGCCAAAATCAAAGCCGGCAAATTCAAGGTCGGCATTTCCATGCAGACCATGAATCTCGACTGGTCGCAACTGCAGGTGCAAGGCATTACCGATACGCTGAAAAAGTACGGCGTGGAAGTGATCGGCACGGCCTCGGCCGAATATCAGGTCGACAAGCAGATCGCCGATATCGAGAACACGATCCAGCGCCATCCGGACGGCATTATCTCCATTCCGGTCGACGGCACGGCCACGGCCGCCACCTACAAGAAAGTGTCCGCGGCCGGCATCAAGCTCGTGTTCATGGACAACGTGCCGACCGGCCTGAAACATCCGGAGCAATACGCCGCGATGATCTCGGCGGACAGCGAAGGCAATGGCCAGATCGCGGCGAAAGTGCTCGCCTCGTGCGTGCCGCAAGGCGCGACGGTCGGCCTTGTGAATTTCGGCGTGGACTACTTCAGCACGACCGAGCGCACCAAGGCCGTCAACGACTGGCTGAAGAAGAATCGTCCGGACATCAAGATCAAGCAGGTCGCCTTCACGGACCCGTCGAAAGTCGGACAGATCGCGGGCGACTTCCTGACCGGCAATCCCGATGTGAAGGGTCTCTTCGCCGTCTGGGATCAACCGGCGCTGGACACGCTCACGTCGATGCGCGCGCAAGGCGTGACGATTCCCATGACCACGGTCGACCTCGGCCTGCAATCCGCGATCGAAATCGCCAAGGGTGGGCCGCTGAAGGCCACCGGCTCACAGCGCCCGTACGACCAGGGCGTCGCCGAGGCGATGGCGATGATGAAGGCGCTGATCGGCCAGACGCCGCCGGCATGGATCGGTGTGCAGTCGTTGCCGGTGGTTCAGTCGAACGTGCTCGAATCGTATAAGACGGTGTTCAAGAAAGACCCGCCGCCCCAGCTTGCCGATGCCTGCAAGAAGGCCAAGCCGGCTTGCGGTTGACAGCGCGGGCCGCACCGCGGCATCGCGTCATTCTCCTTTCGCGGCCGCGCGCCGGTGTCACGAGCCGGCACCGGGCGCGAAATCTGCTACTCGATAGATTTATTGCGTCGACTCGAAGAAGGAGAATACCGATGACCCTGCTCATTTATCTGGCCGGCTGGATCATTCTGATCGGCGGCGTGTCCTGGGGCTTGATGGCCATGCACGTCGCGCAACATACGATTGCCATCGTCGCGGTGATCCTGCTCGGCGTCGCGATCATTACCGGCGCGACGCGGGCACGCAGCCGCGACCGCTCATAGCGCCGGGGCGGTCCCGGCCGTCCCCGCCGTGCGAACCGCGCCGGCCTCATGCGTGCCGTGCTGGATCGCATAGATTTCACGATTGCGCGCCACTTCGGCAGCCGTCGGCGGATAGTCGCCGTCGGTTGTCGGCAAGAGGCCTTCGGCCTGTGCCTGCTGCAACTGAGCCACCACCTCCGCGCGCGTCAGCCCTGACGTGCTGGTTTGCGCAAAAGCGCTGGCGCCGAACGTCAAGCTCAATGCGGCGACGGCAAAAGCGGTAAGCAATTTCATGATGTCTCTCCGGGTAGCTGCAAGAAAGGAGTGGCCTGAACCACGCTTCCCATTCTTGCCATTTCGCCTGTCCCGGCACTGACCTTCAGATTACCGTTTCGTTATCCACGCTCGCCTGACGCAACGCCGCGCCATGCCGCGCCATGTCGCCGCCAACGAGAACCGGCACGCGGATAACAGAACCGTAATCTAGCCGACGGCAGCCCGTCAGCGCCGCCACGCCACACTCCTGCCCCATGAAGCCCGCGTCGCGGCCTCAGCGGCACCGCACTGCACCGCAACGACGCGAACCTCCATCGGCCTCTTTTCAGGAACCCGTCATGTGGATCGTCAGGCTCGCGCTGCGCCGCCCTTATACCTTCGTGGTCCTCGCCGTGCTGATCTTTATCGCCGGCCCGCTCGCGATACTGCGCACACCGACCGATATCTTTCCGAACATCAATATCCCGGTGGTCAGCATCGTCTGGACCTACAACGGCTTCTCCGCCCAGGACATGGCCAATCGCATCACGTCCAACTACGAGCGCGCGCTGACCTCGGACGTCGACGATATCGAGCACATCGAGTCGCAATCGCTGAACGGCGTTTCCGTGGTGAAGATCTTCTTCCATCCGGGCGCGGACATTAATCGCGCGATTGCCGAAGCGGCGTCCAATTCAGCGTCGATCCTGCGCGTGCTGCCGCCGGGCACGCTGCCGCCGAACATCATCACGTATAACGCGTCGACGGTGCCGATCCTGCAACTGGGCCTGTCCAGCAACACGCTCTCCGAACAGCAGCTCTACGACCTCGGCAACAGCCAGATCCGCACGCAACTGGCGACGGTGCAAGGCGCGTCGGTGCCGCTGCCGTTCGGCGGCAAGGTTCGCCAGATCATGGTGGATATCGACCCGCGCGCATTGCAGGCCAAAGGGCTCGCGCCGCTCGACGTGGTCAACGCCGTGAACGCGCAGAACCTGATTCTGCCGGGCGGCACGGCCAAGATCGGCACGAAGGAATACAACGTGCAGATGAACGGCAGCACCGACACCGTGGCGGCGCTCAACGATCTGCCGGTCAAGACCGTGGCCGGCGGCGTGGTGTACGTGCGCGACGTCGCCCATGTGCGCGACGGCTATGCGCCGCAGACCAACATCGTGCGCAGCGACGGCAAGCGCGCCGCGCTCCTCACCATCGAGAAATCCGGCAGCACGTCGACGCTCACCATCATCCAGCAGGTCAAGGCGATGCTGCCGCATATCGCCGCCGGCCTGCCGAGCGCGCTGCATATCACCGCGCTTTCCGACCAGTCCGTGTTCGTGAAGTCGGCGGTGGTGGGCGTAGCGCGCGAGGCGCTGATCGCCGCGGCGCTGACCGCCTTGATGATCCTGCTCTTTCTCGGCAGCTGGCGCGCCACGCTGATCATCGCGGTGTCGATTCCGCTCGCCGTGCTGACCTCGCTGATCGCGCTGGCCGCGCTCGGCCAGACCATCAACATCATGACGCTCGGCGGCCTCGCGCTAGCGGTGGGGATTCTCGTCGACGACGCCACCGTCGCGATCGAGAACATCACGCACCATCTGGAAAACGGCGAATCGCTGTACGACGCGATCTTGAACGGCTCGGGCGAAATCGCCGTGCCGACTTTCGTCTCGACCCTGTCGATCTGTATCGTGTTCGTGCCGATGTTCCTGCTCTCAGGCGTCGCGCGCTATCTGTTCGTGCCGCTCGCCGAGGCGGTGGTGTTCGCGATGATCGCGTCGTACTTCTTCTCGCGCACGCTGGTGCCGACCCTCGCGATGTACCTGATGCGCGCCCGCAGCAACGCGCCCGTCACCGGCAACGGTCCGATTGCGCGCCTGATCCGCTTTCAGGCCGGCTTCGAGCACCGCTTCGAACGGCTGCGCGAACGCTATCGAGGCGTGCTCGCCGCGGCGATCGCGAGTCCGCGGCGCTTCATCGCGATCTTTCTGCTGCTTTGCCTCGGCTCGCTCGCGCTGGTGCCGTTTGCCGGCCGCGACTTTTTCCCGGCCGTGGATACCGGCGAGATCCGCCTGCATCTGCGCGCGCCGACCGGCACGCGCATCGAGGACACCGCGAGTATCACCGATCAGGTCGAAGCCCGTGTGCGCGAGGTGATTCCGAAGCAGGAGCTTTCGGCGATCCTCGACAACATCGGCGTGCCGGTGAGCGGCATCAATCTGACCTACGACTCGTCGGACCCGATCGGCCCGGAAGATGCCGACGTGATGATCACGCTCGCGCCTAAGCACAAGCCGACCGCACAATACGTGGCGACGCTGCGCACCGCGCTGACCAGGGAATTCCCCGGCGTCACGTTCGCGTTCCTGCCCGCCGATATCGTCAGCCAGATTCTCAACTTCGGCCTGCCCGCGCCGATCGATATCCAGATTGTCGGCAACAAGCTCGACGCCAACCGCGCGGTGGCGAACCGCCTGCTCGCGCAACTGCGCGGCGTGCGCGGCCTCGTCGACGCGCGCATCCAGCAGCCCGGCGACGCGCCCGCCATCAACGTCAACGTCGATCGCACCCGGGCGATTCAGGCCGGCCTGCTGCAGCGCGACGTGTCGCAGAACCTGCTGATCGCGCTGTCCGGCAGCTCGCAGACTTCGCCGAACTTCTGGCTCGATCCGCACAACGGCGTGAGCTATCCGTTGATGGCGATGATGCCGCAGTACGACATCAACTCGCTGCAGGCGCTCGCCAATATTCCGGTCGCGCAGAACGGTGCGGCGGCCACTACCACGGCGGCGGCCGCCGCCTCGATCGCGGCGAACGGCACGGGCCCCGCGCCGCAAAACCTGCTCGGCGCGTTGAGCACGCTGACGCGCGGCACGCAGCAAGCCGTCGTCTCGCACTACAACGTGCAGCCGGTGCTCGATATTTTCGCGTCGGTGCAAGGGCGCGATCTCGGCGGCGTGGCGGCGGACGTGAACCGGATCGTCGAGCAGATCCGGCCGCAATTGCCGCCCGGCGCGTCCATCGTGGTGCGCGGCCAGGTGCAGGCCATGCGCGATTCGTTCAGCGGCCTCGCGAGCGGCCTCGTGTTCGCGATCGGCCTCGTCTATCTGCTGATGGTCGTCAACTTCCAGTCGTGGCTCGACCCGTTCATCATCATCAGCGGCTTGCCGGGCTCGCTCGCGGGCATTGCGTGGATGCTGTTCAGCACCGGCACCCGCCTGAGCGTGCCGGCGCTCACCGGCACGATTCTGTGTATCGGCATTGCCACGGCCAACAGCATTCTCGTCATCAACACCGCCCGTGAATTCCACCAGGCCGGGCAGCCGCCGCTCGCGGCCGCGCTCGAAGCCGGCTTCAGCCGCTTCCGTCCGGTGCTGATGACCGCGCTCGCCATGCTGATCGGCATGCTGCCGATGGCGCTCGGCCTCGGCGACGGCGGCGAACAGAACGCGCCGCTCGGCCGCGCCGTGATCGGCGGCCTCGCGCTCGGCACGGTGTCCACCTTGCTGTTCGTCCCGGTCGTCTACGGGATGGTGCATGCGTGGCTCGACAAACGCCGCGCCGCGCGCACCGAAAAACTCGAACCCGCCGTCCCGGCCCGCACCCTTTGATTTCGACGAGACCTATCCCATGAACGATTCCTCACTTCCTCCGGGGTCTGGTGAGCAGGCACCCAAGGCCGCAGAAACCCACCCTGCCGCTCGCACCGGCGCCGCCAGCCCCGCCGCTGAGCGCGACACGACCGCGCAACCGCGCCGCCGCCTCTGGCCGTTCGCCCTCGGCGGCGTGGCCGTGGCGCTGCTGATCGTGGGCATCGTGCCGCGTCTTCATGCCAGCGCGGCGCTCACGGAGCAAACGCAAGCGCAGAGCATGCTAACCGTGTCGGTGGTCAAGCCGCGCGCCGCGCCGAGCGTCAACGAACTGCTGCTGCCCGGCTCGGTCACGCCGTTCGCCGAGGCCTCCATCTACGCGCGCACGAGCGGCTATCTCGCGCACTGGAACACGGACATCGGCGCGCAGGTGAAAAGCGGCCAGCTCCTCGCGACGATCGAAGCCCCGGACCTCGACGCGCAATTGCGCCAGGCCCGCGCCGACGAAGCCACCGCGCAGGCCAATTTCGACTACGCGAGAACCACCGCGCAGCGCTGGCAGGACATGCTGAAAACCCAATCGGTCGCGCAGCAGGACGCCGACACCAAGGTCAGCGACATGGAGGCGCGCCGGGCGATGCTGGCCTCGGCGCAGGCCAACGTCGCGCATCTGGCCGAACTGGTCTCGTACGAGAAGATCACCGCGCCGTTCGACGGCGTGATCACCGCGCGCAACGTCGACGTCGGCGCGCTGGTGACGGCAGGCGGCACGCCCGGCACCGCGGGCATGTCGGGCGAGCTGTTCCATATCCAGCAGAACGGCGAGCTGCGGGTCTTCGTCGACGTGCCGCAGAACGACGCGCCCTACGTCACGCCGGCCACGGGCGTGTATCTGAGCGCCCAGCAGTATCCGGGCCGCCGCATCCCGGCGAAGGTGGCGCGCAGCACCGGCTCGATCGATCCGTCGAGCCGCACGCTGCGCGTGGAGGTGGACGTCGACAACAAGGACGGCGCGCTGATGCCCGGCGCTTACACGCAGGTGCATCTGCAACTGCAATCGGCCACGCCGGCGCTCGATCTGCCGGTCAGCGCCCTGCTGTTCCGCCCCGACGGCGTGACGGTCGCGGTGGTCGACAGCAATGGCCGCGCGGTGCTGAAGACCGTGCATATCGGCCGCGATTTCGGCACGCACGTGGAGATCACGACGGGGCTCGCCGCCACCGACCGCGTCATCGACAACCCCAGCGATTCGCTGAGCTCCGGCCAGATGGTTCAGATCATGCCGGCCATGCACGGCTGAGCGCCTCATCACAGAAAGGATTCGCCGATGTTCTCCCTGTCTCCCGCACGACCGCTGCCGCGCCGCGCGCTGGCGGCCACGCTGATCGGCGCGCTGCTCAGCGCATGCTCGACCCTGCCGCCGTATCAGCGCCCGAGCGCCGCGATTCCCGCGCACTACGCGGGCGCCGCGCCCGGCTGGGCGCAAGCCGCGCCGGCCGACGCCACGCCGCGCGGCCCCTGGTGGACGATCTTCAACGACCCGGTGCTGAACCAGCTCGAAGCGCGCATCGACGTATCGAACCAGACGGTGCGCAAGGCGGTCGCGCAGGTTCAGCAGGCGCGCTCGATGGTCGACTATCAGCGCGCCGGCTTCTTCCCGACGATCACCGCCGGTGTCGCGCAGGACCGCTACCGGACCTCGCAGAACGTCGAAGGAAAGTCGCTCGCGGGCAAGACCGTGCCGGACTATTCGGCGGCTGTGGCGGCGAGCTGGGAGCCGGATCTGTTCGGCCGGGTGCGCGACAGCGTGAACGGCGCGCAAGCCGACGCTCAGGCGAGCGAGGCCGACCTCGAAGGCGTGCGTCTCGCGATGAGCGCGGATCTGGCCGTCGACTATTTCTCGCTACGCTCGCTCGACACGCAGAAGAAGCTGCTCGACGACAGCGTGAACGCCTACGCCGCCGCGTTGAAGCTGTTGCAGCAACAGTTGCAAAACGGCGCGATCGATGCCTCCGCCGTCGCCCAGGCCACCACGCAACTCGAAGCGACGCGCACGCAGGATACCGACATCGACGTGACCCGCTCGCAGATGCAGCACGCGATCGCCACGCTGATCGGCGAGCCGGCCTCGACCTTCACGTTGCCGCCGAACGGGTCGGTTGCGACGCCGCCCGCGATTCCGACCGGTCTGCCGTCACAACTGCTGGAGCGGCGCCCCGACATTGCCGCCGCTGAACGGCGCGTGGCGTCGGCGAATGCGCAGATCGGCGTGGCCCATGCGGCGTTTTTCCCGGATCTGGTGCTGTCCGCGAGCGTCGGGCTGGAAAGCACGTTTTTCGCGCCGTGGCTGAGCGCGCCGAGCCTGTTCTGGTCGCTCGGGCCGCAACTGGCCGGCACGCTGTTCGACGGCGGCAAGCGCAAAGCCACCCTGCACGGCGCGACGGCGCAATACGACGGCGCGGTCGCGGACTATCGGCAGTCGGTGCTGGTGGCGTTTCAGCAGGTCGAGGACAACCTCTCGGCGCTGCATGCCCTCGCCGACGAAGCCGCCAGCCAGCAGCGCGCCACCACGGCCGCGGATCTGTCGTTGCGGCTCACCACGAACCGTTTCAACGCGGGCGCGGTCAGCTATCTCGACGTGGTGACCGCGCAGACTATCGCACTGACGAACCAGCGTGTCGCCGATCAGATCGCCGCGCGGCAGTTGGAGTCGAGCGTGCTGTTGCTGAAGGCGTTGGGCGGCACGTGGGGTGACGGAAGTCAGAGCGCGGCGGGTCCGGTGTAGGCACGCCGGAACGTCAGCACGAAGCGCGTGCTGCGCGCATCGCTTTGCGCGTGCACGGTTCCGCCGTGCAGTTCCATGATCGTGCGCACGATAGCGAGCCCGAGCCCCGTCGAGCCGGAGGAGCCTTGCGACAGCCCCGCCGAGGGCAGCGCACTGCGCGACGGATCGACCCGGTAGAAGCGGTCGAAAATCCGCTCGATGTGCTCGGCGGGAATCGGCTGCCCCTGGTTCTCCACGCTCACGCGCACCGCGTCGGCCGACGCGCTCGCGGCGAGCACGATCTCGCCGCCCGACGGCGTATAGCGAATGGCATTGGCGAGCAGATTGCTCACGGCGCGGCGGAACAGCTCGAGATCCGCCGTCAGGCTGGCCGCGCCGCTGACACGCACGCGCACATTCGCGTCCTCGGCAATCCCTTCGAAGTAATCGGCGATATGCGCCAACTCCTGAGCCGCATCGAACTCGCGCATATGTTTGACGAACTGCGGATGTTCGGCGCGCGCCAGAAACAGCACGTTCTCGATCATTTTCGACAGCCGGTCGCACTCTTCCAGATTCGAGGCGAGCACCGACTCGTATTCATCGACGGAGCGCGGCCGGGCCAGCGCGACTTCGGCGGCGCCGCGCATGTTGCTCAGCGGCGTGCGCATGTCGTGGGCGAGGTCGGCGGTGAAACGCGACAGACGCTGAAAGCCGTTGTCGACGCGTTCGAGCATTGCGTTCAGCGCGGCCACCAGCGTCTGCAACTCGCTCGGCACACGCGCCACCGCGATCCGCGTATTGAGACGATTCACCGTGACGAGGCTCGCGCTCGCCGCGATATCACGCAACGGCCGCAGCGCGGCGCGAATCAACAGGTAGCCGAGCAGCACGGCCAGCAGCACGCCGCCCACGCCCGCTATGTGCAGCTTGTCGCGGTAACGGTCGAGCAGCAGCCAGCGGTCGCTCATATTGCGCGCCACCAGCAGGCTCGCGGTGTCGCCGTCGCGCAGCCGCGCGTCCGTGAGAACGCCGCGGATCGGCGCGCCGTCGCGGCCGGTCCAGTCGCCGATATCGCTTTCCGTGATGCGCACCGTCGCGGCCACTCGCGACAGCGGCGGCAACGCCGCCATGGTCGCGGCGCCGCTCGCCGCCTCCGGTGCGGCGAACACACCGGCGATGTTATGTTCGAGCGCGCGCGCGCCGTCGGGATCGAACACTTCCATCGACATGGCCTGGTTGCCCAGCACGGTGCTGGTCAAGCGCTCGCTGTGCTCGCGTATGGCCGCCGCCGAGTCCAGTTCCTCGGCGAGCCGGCGTGCGTGGCGCGCGGCGAGCACGATGTCGAGATCGTCCTGCGCCTTGATCTGCTTTTCGAGCGCGATGTACAGAAAACTGCCGACCAGCACGAACACCGCCAGCGTGGTGGCGCCGAACGCCAGCGCCAGCGTGGCGGCAAGCGAGCGGCCGCGCATCAGGCGGCGTCCTTCAGTTCGAGCACATAGCCCACGCCGCGCACGGTGTGGATCAGCTTGACGGGAAAGTTGTCGTCGATCTTGGTGCGCAAGCGGCGGATCGCGACTTCGACCACGTTGGTGTCGCTGTCGAAATTCATATCCCACACGTACGACGCGATCTGCGTGCGGCTCAGCACTTCACCCTGACGCCGCGCGAGCAATTGCAGCAGCGAGAATTCACGCGGCGTGAGGTCGATGCGCGTGCCGCCGCGCTTCACGCGCCGGCGGTTCACGTCCATTTCGAGGTCGCCCACCTTGATCAGTTCACTTTCGCGCGGCGGCCCGCGGCGCGCCAGCGTGCGCACGCGAGCCAGCAATTCGACGAACGCGAAGGGCTTGACGAGGTAGTCGTCCGCGCCGAGTTCGAGGCCGCGCACCCGGTCGTCCACGTCGTCGCGCGCGGTGAGGAACAGCACGGGGGTGGTGCGGGTGGTGCGCAAGGTCTTGACGATGGTCCAGCCGTCCATGCCGGGCAACATTACGTCGAGCACGATCACGTCGTACTCTTCTTCGAGAGCGAGGATCAGCCCTTGCGGGCCGTCGTTCGCCACGTCGACCGCGTAGCCGGATTCTTCCAGGCCTTTCTTCAGATAGGCCGCTGTTTTCAGCTCGTCCTCGATCACCAGGATTCGCATCGGTTGCTCCGCTTTGCGTTGACGGTGGAATCATACCGTCAAGGACCCGGGCGCGTGGTGACGATCACATCATGCTGATGCGCTCATTCGGGATGCGCAACACCTGTCTCCCGCGAACTCCGCATGGCGGGCGCAGCAGCCGCCCCCGGCTCCTGCGCATGCGGCGCCGCAGCACCGGACTGGCGCAGGTTCTTCACGCGGCCGATCAGGTCACGGGTCATGCGTCGCGCGCGGACCGCCGCGAGGCCCCAAATCGAATTGATGGTCTGCACGGTCCACGCGGTGCTCGCCTCGCCGCGCGACCAGTAAGCCTTGAAATCTTCGGTGCCGACGCCGAAATCGAGGTCGTAGCCACTGTCGAAGGCCCACTTCACGCATTGCTCGACGGCGATCAGGCCCGGACAGGACTTGCCGTAATGCGGGTCGAAGCCGGCGAAGATCGCGCTCGCCCACGGATTGCCCACGCTCGCGATGATCGCGGCGACCGGCGCTTCGTCCAGCGTGACCACGATCAGGCGCGCCATCGAAGGCACCTCGCCCGAATAGATCAGCTTGCCCAGGAAGCGCTCGAATTCGGGCAAATCGAGCCATACGCTACGCTTGCCGACACGCTCGCTCCACGCGCGTTTGCACCTGAACATCCACTCGATGATGGACGCCGTTTCGGCTTCTTCCGCGGGATCGAGCGTGCGCACGGCGACCGTGCCTTCCCTGGACAGCTTCTTCGCGAAGCCGCCGGGCCGCTTGCCGAACAAGGTGCCGAGCGTCTGGCAATAGGCGTCCCAACTGCCCTGCCCGCGCAAACGCGCGGCGGACGCGTTGTGCGCCTCGCTGAACAGGATCCTGCGTTCCCGCATCACGAGTCTGTGCAGTTCGAGCCGCTCACGCACGTACGGCAGATGGATGAAGTCGGCGCGGCAACGCCGGCGAGCCATGTCCCACGCGCCCGCCACCCGCGCCTCGGCCACTGCGTCGGCCTCGATCAGCATGCTCGTGAAATCGCCGCCTTGCGGGCCGAGCGGCACCAGATAGACCCAGAGCGAACGTCTGACGGTTTCGAGCGGCCAGACCAGCACCAGCTTGCCGTCTTCGCGGCACACAATGCATTTGAGCCTGCGGCCATGCGGCTTCGACACATGCTTCCATGCGAGCCAGCAAAAGGCGAACGACTGGTAGCAATAGCCTTGCGCCTTCAACCACAAGGCGTCCCATTCTGGCTGCAACGCGCGAAACTCAGCTTCGCCGCTGATCACTTCGTAGCGCCGCGTGGTCCGGGTTGTCTCGTCCATGTCGCCTCACACCATGCCATGCCGTATTGATGATCCCCGTGCCGGTCCATCCGGAAATGCGCGGACGCCGGACCCCACCGGCGCCGACTGGAACGGGTGACATGAGCATGCGCCGAGGCGCTGTCAAGGTGTGTGCGGCGCCGCACGCTGCCATGCGTGCGTAACGGCGGCTTTCACGTTGCGGCGCCGGTCCGCGCGCGTGCCGGCGGCTGCGCTCTATTCGACGTTGTCCGCGACATCGGTCATCCGGATCATGTGCGGCTTGACCACGTCGTCCTCGTCGTCGTGCTTCTCCGAGGGCGGGTGGATCAGCGCTTCCAGCCGCGCCTTGGTCGCCAGAAACTCGGGCGACGTGACCTGCGAGTAATCGCGCGGCCGGGGCACCGGCACTTCGATCAACTCCTGCACCTCGCCGGGATTCGCCTTCAGGACCAGAATGCGGTCGGCCAGAAAGATCGCCTCGTCCAGATCGTGCGTGATGAACAGCACGGTCACGTCGATGTTGCGCCAGATATCGAGCAGATGCGTCTGCATCTTCGCGCGCGTCTGCGCGTCGAGCGCGCCGAACGGTTCGTCCATCAGCAGAATGCGCGGCCGGTTAGCGAGCGCGCGGGCAATCGCCACGCGCTGCTTCATGCCGCCCGACAGCTGATGCGGATACGCGTTGGCGAACTTCGCCAGGCCGACCAGATCCAGCCATTGCAGCGCCTCGCGCTCCGCATGCAGGGTGGCGTGGCCGTTCATCTTCAGACCGAACATCACGTTCTTCTTGACGGTCAGCCACGGAAACAGCGTGTAGCCCTGAAACACCATGCCGCGGTCGGCGCCCGGACCCTGCACCGGTTTGCCGTCGAGCAGCACGCTGCCGCTGGTCTGCCGTTCCAGGCCGGCGAGAATGCGGATCAGCGTGGACTTGCCGCAGCCCGACGGTCCGATCACGCAGACGAACTCGCGCCGGTGCGTCTTGAAGTCGATGCCGTTCAGCGCGGTGCACTCGCCTTGCGCCGTCTCGAAGCGCTTGCCGAGCTCGCGCACTTCCAGAATCACCTCGCGCGACTTCAGACGGTCGAAACGCTCCCGTACCGCTTCGGACTGGATCAGGTACGACGGAATCGGTTGCGGATTTAACATGATGGAATCCTTTGAATGCTGTGCGGTGCTATGCATACGTTAAGCCGTGGCGCGGTGCGGTGCGCTACGCCTTGAGCGTGCGGTCCCACGGAAACAGCTTGCGGCCGAGCCAGGCCAGCACGAGATCGGTGCCGAGACCGATGATGCCGATCATCATGATCGCCGCGTAGACGTTGTCGAAATGCTCGTAGCGCGCCTGCTGCGTGATGTACCAGGTGATGCCCGAACTGGTGCCGACCAGTTCCGCGACGATCAGATAGGTCCACGCCCAGCCGAGCAGAATGCGCTGATCGCGATACAGATCCGGCAGAATGCCGGGAATCACCACATGCGTGAGCAGCTTGAGCTTCTTCGTGCCGAGCGTCATGGCGGCTTCGAACAGGCCGTATTCGAGCTTGCGCGTGGTGTTCGCCACGATCAGCACCTGCTGGAACAGCGTGCCGATCACGATGATCGCGATCTTCGGCCCGTCGTAAATGCCGAGGATCGCCACCATCAGCGCGCCGAACGCGGGCGCCGGCAAGTAGCGGAAGAACTCGAAGAACGGCTCCTGCAAGCGGGCGATCGCGCTATACGTGCCGCACACGATGCCGATCGGCACGCCGATCACGGACGACAGCACGAAGCCCCAGAAAATCACCTGAATGCTGTGCCACAGGCTTTGATGCAGCCACACGCCGTCGCGCGACGCGGGCGGCGTGGTAAACGCCGTGTAGAACGCGCGCAGCACTTCATGCGGCGCGGGCAGATATACCGGGTTGACCGGCTCGCCGGCCGGCAAGGCCGTATGCGCTTCCCGTGCGTGGCTGAGTTCGTCGGCGAACACGTCCTTGTCGACCCGCATGCCCGGCTGGAAATAGTCGACGCTGCCAGGACTCTCGATCAGCACCTGCGGATGCCAGATGAACGGCACGTAGCTGACCAGACACCAGACGAGGAGCGGCAACAGGAACGAGCCCGCGCCCAACAGCCATTTGCCGCGCACGGAAAGTTCGCGGCGCACCGCGAACCATTCGGTTCTGTCAATGACGGCCATGTGATTCTCCGGGGTGGGCAGCGGTTGCGTCGTTGGCGGAGGTCGAGGCCGCGGCCGTTTCGTCGCGCCACGCACGCGCCAGCTCGAGCAGCATGGCGTCTTCATGCGCGCGGGCCACGAAGGTCACGCCGAACGGCAGGCCCGCGTGTTTGCCGATCGTACAGAGGCCGGCCGGCACCGCCAGCGCGGACAGGTCGAGCAGGTTCACGAAGTTCGTGTAGTAGCCGAAGCGCGAATTCACCCGGATCGGGTCCGCTTCCAGTTCATCGACGGTGGCGGTCGTCGCCGAGGTCGGCGTGACGATGGCGTCGATGCGCGGCCAGACTTCGGCGGCCTGCATGCGCAGGAGCGCCAGACGGTCGAAGGCGGCGAACGCATCGGCCGCGCTCCAGCGCGCCGCTCCTCTGAGGATCTCGCGGATCACCGGATGCAGCGCGTCGGGCTGCGCAGCGGCGAACTCACGCAGCGCCGCGAGCCGCTCGGCGACCCACGGTCCTTCGTAGAGCAGCCGCGCGGTGGCGAGAAACGGCTCGAAGTCGATCTCGATCAGGTCGGCCCCGGCCGAACGCAGGCGCGCGAGCGCGGCGTCGAAAGCGTGCGCATACGAGGTGTCGCCGAAGAATTCCAGCTGGTTAGCGCGCGGCACGCCGAAGCGCACGCCGCGTAGCGAGCGTTGCGCGCCGGGTTGCGTCACGGCTTGCGGCGGCTGGAATGCCCGCGCATACGGGTCGCCCTCCGTCACGCCGCGAGCGGCGTCGAACACGCGCTGCGCGTCGTCCGCCGAGCGCGCGAAGATCGACACGCAATCGAGCGACTTACACGCCGGCACCACGCCCACTGTGCTCAACAAACCCTTGGTCGGCTTCAGGCCGATCAGGCCGTGAAAGGCCGCGGGCACGCGGCCCGAGCCCGCGGTGTCGGTGCCCAGCGAGAATGCCGCCAACCCGAGCGCGACCGAGACCGCCGAGCCCGAACTCGAGCCGCCCGACGCATAGCGCGGATCGAGCGCGTTACGGCACGCGCCGTGCGGCGAACGCTGCCCGGACAGACCCGTGGCGAACTGGTCGAGATTGGTTTTGCCGACCGGAATCGCACCGGCGGCGATCAGGCGCGCGACCACCGGCGCGCTGGCCGTGGGCGTGTACGCATAAGCGGGGCATGCGGCCGTGGTCGGGATGCCGGCCAGGTCGATATTGTCCTTGATGGCGAACGGTATGCCGTACAGCGGCAGCGTGTCGAGGTCGCGGCCTTCGAGCGCATCGACATAACGCATCATTTCGTCACGGCTCAAAGGACGGATCCACGCATGATGCGGGTCGTCGCCCGAGGTGCGCGCGGCGATCGCCTCGACCAGCCGCCGGGGCGTCAGGGTGCCGGCGCGGTAGCGCGCCGCCAGCCCGTCGATCGACATGGACTGGAACAGATCGTCGTGTGATTTCATTTGCACGTAGCCTCCTCGGCGGCGTCGGCTGCAATGCCGGCGCGCATCACCATCAAACGTTGCCCCGCGACGACCGCCGAACCCTCCGCGCAATCGATCGCTTCGATCACGCCGTCGCCGCTCGCGGTCACGGAAATTTCCATCTTCATCGACTCGACGATCGCGACCACCTGCCCGTCGCTGACCCGTTCGCCCTGGCTCACGAGCAGCTTCCACACACTGCCCGACACGTCGGCGACAATGCCCTGCTGGCCGGCCGCAAGCGCGTCGTTCGCCGTCGCGCCGGCGGCTGCGTCGCCATCCGTTTCGCCGACGTATTCGGCATGTCCGGCGGCGTTCCAGCGCTCGCGCTCCGCGTCGAACGCGGCTTGCTGCGCGCTCTTGAACGCCGCGATCGATTCGGCTTCGTCCTTCAGGAAGCGGTTGTACGCGCCGAGGTCGAACACGGACTCCTCGATCTTCAGGCTCGCGCGCCCCGCGATGAAGTCCGTGCGCAGCTCGGCCAGTTCCGCTTCACTGACTTCGTAGAAACGGATTTCATCGAAGAAGCGCAGCAGCCAGGGCTTGCCCGCTTCGAACTCGCGCGTGGTGCGGTAGCGGTTCCACATCTGCACGGTGCGGCCGACGAACTGATAGCCGCCCGGCCCTTCCATCCCGTACACGCACAGATACGCCCCGCCGATGCCCACCGCGTTCTCCGGCGTCCACGTGCGCGCCGGATTGTATTTGGTGGTGACGAGCCGGTGGCGCGGGTCGAGCGGCGTGGCGACCGGCGCGCCGAGATAGACATCGCCGAGGCCCATGACGAGGTAACGCGCGTCGAACACGATGCGCTTCACGTCGTCGATGCTATTCAACCCGTTGATGCGGCGAATGAACTCGATATTGCTCGGGCACCACGGCGCGTCGGGACGCACGGACTGCATGTAGCGCTCGATCGCGATGCGTGTCGACGGATCGTCCCACGAGAGCGGCAGATGCACGATCCGGTTCGGCACGCGCATCTCGTCCACCGCGGGCAGTTCGCGCTCGGCTTGCTGCAGATGCGCGAGCAAGGTGTCGTGCGAGAGCACGCGGTGATCGAAATGCACCTGCAGCGAACGGATGCCCGGCGTCAGATCGATGATGCCCGGCAGCCGGTGCGCGTCGAGCCAGTTCATCAACGCATGCACGCGAAAGCGCAGGTTCAGGTCGAGCACGAGCGGCCCGTATTCGATCAGCACGTTCTGGTCGCCGGAGCGGCGGTACACCACGCCGGTGCCCTCGCCGGCCGCGGGATCGCGATAGAGGATGCAATCGTGGCCCTCGTCGCCGGCTTGAGCCACATGCTCCGGCGCGGCAAGCGCGGCTTTGACCGGCATGCGTTCGAAGCGCACCGTATCGCCGGGGCGCAGTTGCCCGAGCTTCCACAACTCTTCGCCGACCACCGTGACCGGGCACACGAAACCGCCCAGACTCGGACCGTCAGGGCCGAGAATTACCGGCATGTCGCCGGTGAAATCCACCGCGCCGACCGCATACGCGTTGTCGTGAATGTTCGACGGATGCAGCCCCGCCTCGCCGCCATCGGTGCGGGCCCATTGCGGCTTCGGACCGATCAGGCGCACGCCCGTGCGGCTGGAGTTGTAATGCACTGTCCAGCGCGTGCCGTAGAGCATCGCGATGTCGTCGGGCGTAAAGAAGTCGGGCGCGCCGTGCGGGCCGTCGAGCACGCCGAGGGTCCAGTCGTGCGTCATGACCGGCACGCGCGCCGCGTCCAGTTGCGCGCCCGCTTCGCCGCGGCCCGCGCCGTCCGCGAGATGCAGCACGTCGCCCTTGCGCAGCGCACGGCCCGCATGGCCGCCGAACTGGCCGAGCGTGAAGGTCGCCTTGCTGCCCAGATAGTCCGGCACTTGCAGGCCGCCCTTCAGCGCGAGACAGGAGCGCATGCCGGCCCCCGTCACGCCGCCGAGCTTGAGCACGGAACCGGCCGGCGCGCGCGTGACCTGCCAGAGCGCGACCGGCGCGCCGTCCAGCGTGGCGGCGAGCGGCGCGCCGCCCAGCACGAACAGCGTCGCGGTATTGAAGCGCAGCGTGGCGCCGACCATCGCGCATTCGAGCCCGGCGGCGTCGGCGGGATTGCCGAGCAGTTCGTTGGCGAGGCTGAACGACAGATCGTCCATCGGACCCGACGGCGGCACGCCGATGTCCCAATAGCCGGTGCGCCCGGGCGTTTGCTGCACGGTGGTTTGCACGCCGCCGTCGAGCACGTCGATGGTATGCGGCGCGAACACGAAGCGCGACAGGAAGCCGGTGGTCTGCTCGCCGCGTGCGAACGTCGCCGAGCCGGCAATGGCGCGCAGATAGTCCAGATTGGTCTCGATGCCGTAGAGCTGCGTCTGCTCCAGCGCGGCGCGCAGTGCCGCGAGCGCGGCCTCGCGCGTCTCGCCTTTGACGATGAGTTTCGCCAGCAACGGATCGTAGAACGCGCTGACCTCCGTGCCCGCGTCGACCCAGGTGTCGACCCGCGCCGCCGTGGCGAACGCGACATGCGTCAGCACACCCGCGCTCGGCTGAAACTGCTTGTGCGGGTCCTCCGCATAGAGACGCACCTGGATGCTCGCGCCTTGCGGCACCGGCGCAAGCGTGTCGAGCGGCGCGAGTTCGCCCTCGGCTTCGCGAATCATCCACTCCACCAGGTCGATACCCGTGACCTCTTCCGTCACGCAATGCTCGACCTGCAACCGCGTATTCACTTCGAGAAAATAGAAATGGCGCGTGTCGGCATCGAAGACGAACTCGACGGTGCCCGCCGACCTGTACTTCACCGCTTGAGCGAGACGCACGGCGCTCGCATGCAGCGCGCTTCGTTCCGCCTGCGTCAATCCGGGTGCGGGCGTTTCTTCGATCACCTTCTGGTTGCGCCGTTGCACCGAGCAGTCGCGCTCGCCCAAGGCGATCACGCCGCCGCGGCCGTCGCCGAAAATCTGCACTTCGATATGACGCGCGTTCTCGACGAACTTTTCGAGGTAGACGCCGGCGTTGGCAAAGTTGGCTTCGCCGAGCCGCGCGACCGACGCGAACACGCTCGCGAGCTGCGCGGCATCGCGACACAGCGACATGCCGATACCGCCGCCGCCCGCGGTGCTTTTCAGCATCACGGGATAGCCGATCGACTCCGCCTCGCGCAACGCCGCGCTCGCGTCCGGCAGCAAGCCGGTGCCCGGCAGCAACGCCACGTGATTGGCTTTCGCGAGTTCACGCGCCGTGTGCTTCAAGCCGAACTCACGCATCTGCGCCGGGGTCGGGCCGATGAAGCGGATCCCCGCGTCGTCGCAGGCCTGCGCGAAAGCGGCGTTCTCGGACAGAAAACCGTAGCCGGGATGCACGGCGTCGGCGCCGCGGGCGCGCGCGGCTTCCAGAATCGCCGCGCTGTTCAGATAGCTCTGCGCCGCGAGCGCCGGGCCGATGCAGACCGCTTCGTCGGCGAGCATCACATGCATGGCATGGCGATCGGCCTCCGAATACACCGCCACCGACGCGATGCCCAGACGCTTGAGCGTGCGAATCACGCGGCAGGCAATCTCGCCGCGATTGGCAATCAGGACTTTGCGCAATCTCATTGGGCATCCCATATCGTCAGTCGCACGGGCGTGGGGTTGTAGCCGTTGCACGGATTATTCAACTGCGGACAGTTCGAAATCAGCACCGTGACATCCATGTCGGCGCGCATCTCGACGTATTTGCCCGGCGCGGAGATGCCGTCCTCGAAAGTCAGTTTGCCGAGCCGCGTGACCGGCACGTTCATGAAGAAATTGATGTTGCTGACAATGTCTCGCTTGCCGAGCCGCGTGCCCGCGCCGCACGTGCAGTGCGTGATCGCGTGCAGGAAGCTGTCGCGGCAGTTGTGCATGTAACGCTTGTCGAGCGCGTAGCGCACCGTGTTGCTCTCCGCCGCGCACGCGCCGCCGAGCGTGTCGTGACGGCCGCACGTATCGGCGACGATCGTCAGCATCGGCTTGCCGAGATTGGACATCAGCACGCTGCCGGCCGAGAGATAGAGGTTGCGCTGCGCGCGGATCGTATCTTGCGCGCTATAGCGTTCGAGCGGATCGGCGCTGTTGTAGAACAGCGTGTCCACCGCCTGATTGCCTTCCAGGTCGAGAATGCGGAACACCTGTCCGCGCTTGACTTCATGCAGCCACGGTTCGCCCGAAGGCAGTGTCTGGTCGTAGACCGCATGACGCAGTTCGAGCTTGCTTTCGATGATAGGCATCACGGGTCTCCTTAAACGAACAGACGGTCGGTGTTGACGAAGCCGCGCTCATTCTCGGGACACGCCGAGCGGCAGAAATCGTCGGCCGGTACGCAGGCGTCGGTTGCATACGCGCGGTACGCGATCAGCTTGACCGGCCTCGGTTCGTATTCGGATGAAGGGTCCAGCGGATGCGGCGCGGTGGAGAACGCGGCGAGCGTGTCCATTTCGAAGCGCAGATCGAATGCCGCGCCGGCCGGCGAATGGCCGGTCACGAAGTCGAGCGCGCCGTCCTCGCCGATCGCGAGTTTGCTGAAGAAGTTGACGTTGGCGACCAGATCGCGTGCGCCCAGGCCGTGCTTCGCCAGTTCGAGCAGCAGGCTGTCGCGGCCGTTGCGGATCATCGCGTTGCGATGCTGCTGATAATGGGCCACGCCGTACTTGCTCGCGAACAGTTCCGCGTCGCCGACGCCGCCGAGCGGATCGTGCCAGCCGAGCGTATCGGCCGTGATCGAGGCCAAGACGCGCCCCATGTCCGAATAGAGCACGTGGCCGCGCGTCAGATGCGCGGTGTGCTGCGCCTTCAGCGTATCGGCCATGTTGTAGCGTTCGAGCGGTTCGTCGTGCCGGTGGAATACGGCGGCGAGATTCGCGCCGCCTTCGGTATCGACGATGCGCAACGCCATGCCGCGGCGCAGCACGCCGGACCAGTGCGTGCCGGCGGGAATCACCGCTTCCCACGCCACATGGGGGATCGGTGCGAGATCGACTGGGATTTGCGTCGACATGGAGGCTCCAGGTATCGGTTGGGAATAAGCGTGAGAGGGCGATTGACCGACATCGCGACCTCCCGGGCTTTTATCCCTCCGTGGAGCCTCGCCGGCGCCTTGAAAGAAGGTGAACGGCAAGACCGGATTGCTCTCGGACCAGGCATCGTGCGACTTGAAGCGAACGACCGGAACCCTAGCGATCCTGAAGATGATGCAAATTACTTCGCACCTCTCGGTATGCATCTAAGCGAGTTATGTGCCAGCGTGTCGCCGGGAATGCGGCAAGCGCAGCGTGGCAAGGGATTGGGTGCGGCCGTGGGCTGATCGGCGTATGCGCGGGTGGATCGCTCACGCACCAGCGCAGTTGGTGAATTCGCACCACCAGGATGCGCGGAGCACCACGATTGGGCCCGAAGTTCGCGTGCGCCACGCTCGCGTCGCGTCTGCGCGATGGCACGGTGTGTGCATCTCAATGCGCCACGTCCACTTCGCTTCTTACCCGACCATGCCGACCCTTGCCGCTATCCGACGCGCGCTTTACACCCTCATGTCGGCACGTTTCATCGAATTGCAGAAGCAACAGCGCCGCTCATGATCCTCGCCGCGCCGTTGCCGTGACGGCGCGCGTCTTCTCTCAAACCTGAGCATCCGGTTCGGCGCTCGCATAGCGCGCCTGTTGACCGAAACTCGCCAGCGCCTTCGAACCGTCGGGCAACACGAGTTCTCCTCGTTCGAGACGCTCCTTCAGATAGGTAAAGCTCTGCGCCGTCTGCGCGAACAGATGGTCGCCCGCCGCTACAGGCGGGTATTTCGCCACCGCCTCGGGCGTCGCGAACCGCGGCAGCGGCGCAACCACCGTGTGATAGTCGCAGGCGAAAAAGAGCGGGAACGAATAGCGCTCCTGCCTTACTTTGCGCACGCGATGCGAGGTCGCGACGTAGGTCCCGCCGGTCCACACTTCCAGCATGTCGCCGATGTTCACGACGAACGCATTCTCGACCGGCGGCGCATCGATCCACTCGCCCTCGCCGTTCATCACTTCGAGACCGGGCGCGCTCGGCAGCAGGATCGTGAAGCACTCGTAGTCGGTATGCGCGCCGATGCCCGGCCGGTCTTCCGCGGACGGATCCAGCGGATAGTGGATCAGGCGCAACTGGCTCGGCGGCTTGCGCAGATAGCGCTCGAAGTGCTGTTCAGGCAAGCCGAGCGCGAGCGAGAAACCTCGAAACAACGCGCGGCCGAGTTCGAACGCCGCTTCGTAGTAGCCGCCCACTGCTTCGCGAAAACCCGGTTGGTCGGGCCAGCTGTTCGGGCCCAGCATGGGGGTGCCGGCGGCCACGTCGGGGTCGTCGGCCGGCAATTCACGGCCTGTGTCGAAGGCCTCCTTCCTGTCGCGCTTGCCGCCCGCGAAGACTTCCTCGCCTTCGGGCACATAGCCGCGATGCGCGGCGGAGTTGCCGATGTAATAGCGCATCTTCCACTCGTGCGGGGCGGCAAAGAAGCGCCTGGCCTGCTCGATCAGCGCGCTTTGCTGCTCGAGCGACACCTGGTGGCCGGTGACGTAGAAGAAACCGGCTTCGCGCGCGGCGCGATCGAGTTCACGCGCGGTCGCGAGGCGGCGGTCCGTGTCATCGCTGAAGAGGCCGCTGACATCGACGATGGGCAACTGCTGGAAACGGGTATGGGTTGGGCTCATGAGAGGGCTGGCGCCTGGCTGGCTTGCGGGTTGGTCGGCGATTGCGTTGGCTGGCCGCCGCGAGCGTCGGGAGCGCGGCCGGGGTCGTGGGTATCGCGTGCTTCGCGTGTTTCGCGCGCGGCAAGAAACGCGGCCAGATGGCGCCGTTCCTCGCGGCCCATCCATGTATTGATCTCCCACAGATCGGCGACCGGCGCATTCGTAAACGGCAGCGTGTGCAGATAACCGTCGGGGCCGAACTCCGGCGTCATCGTCGTGACGGTGTAGCCCTGCTCGATCTGCGCGGCCCACAGCGCTTCCCAGATCCGCTGATGCGAGGCGAGGCAATCCGCGTACTCCGGCGCCGCCGGATGCGGCACCTGCGGACCTTGCGGATAGCCGACACGGCCATGCAGATGGTGCGCATGCGGCGCCAGTTCGAGAACCGTGTCCCACTCGCTGTCGAGCAGCCGCTCGCAGACGGACACCCAATGACTGAAGTCGCAGGTCAGCTTGAGCGCGGGCACGGCGCGCGCGACGTCGCGCGTAATCCACGGATTGAAGAACGAGCGCCCGCGATGCGTTTCGAAGCTGCAGACCACGTCGTGCTTCGCGGCGACGTCCACCGCGCGGCTGAAGAAGTCCACTTGCGTCGCGGCCGGCCACGCGTCGCAGCCGGCCATCACGTTGAAAAAGCGCGGCCCGAGCGGCTTGCCCCAGACGATCTTCTCTTCGAAGTCCCGCAGATGATCGGCCGGCGTGGCCGAACGCTCCGGCACGTAGCTGCCCGCCGTCGTGATCTCCGCGATGAAGCCGAGACCCTCGTCCGCGATCGCCTGCGCAAAAGCGTCGCGCGCCGCGCCGCCGGGCGGGAGCGGCGCTTCGATGCCGTCGAATCCGGCCGCTCGCACCAGCGGCGCGGCATCACGCGGGCCGCCATCGAATCCCCAGAACGTCTTGAACAATTCGAATTTCATCGCCTCTCCATTTACATGCAAAATTGCATGCAATAGTACACATTAAATTCGCGAGTCAATAAACTATCCGCGCGTGCCTTTCAAAAATTCGGGCGCGCCCGATTTCCGGCTCAATTAGCACTTAAACTGTGCAGCCCTCCTCCTCGTGGTGAATCGATGAAGAAGAAAATTGCGCGTGCCAAGGGCCAGGCCGTCGCGCGCGCCATTCTCGACATGGACTGGCAGTGGTCGGCGCATTTCGGCGATCTCGGCTTGAACGACCTGAACTACAGCGACCTGTTCTGCCGCATGTGGGTGGACCCGGACGACTACTTCGCCAAGACCGCGCTCTACGAGTTCATGCCCGGCGTGAGCCGCCGTACCGCCGTGCGTTACGTGCAGGAGCTGATCGACGGCGGCTGGCTGGTGGAAACCCATTCCGCCGAAGACCGCCGCATCAAGCAGGTGAGCCTTGCGGCGTCGATCGAGGAACGCCTGGAGCAGTTTCTGGCCTACGTGCATCAACGGTTTGCCGCGCTGGATTGACATCGCTTCCGCATAAACCCTGGCGCGCAACCGGTTGGCATATTTCTCGCTACATGTTTCGCCGAGAGGTGCGGCAGCGTCGCATCTTAGGGATGCTAGGGTTCCGGTTCGAGAGAACGTCTGGTCCGAGAGCAGCCCGGTGCGCCGGCGGGTTCGATTGCTTCGTTTTGCGGGTTTCAATGCAGACACGAACGACGAACCGCCGGCCGCACTACACGGCGGGACAAAAGCCCGGGAGATTGGCGATAGCAATGTCTATCGTGCCTCTCCGTGGCCGGTGTTTGTCTCGTGCACGTTTGTCCCGTGCAGTTTCCGCGCTTTGTCGTTCGCTCTCGCGCGGGAGCCGGTCATGTTGTTTCATCGCGCAGTCGCCGCGCGATCCCACTCAACAATCGCAATTGACCGGTCTCCTGGAGAAAACGATGAAACGCTTCGAATCCGTCCGCACTTCCCGTCATTCACTCGCCTCCCCCGCCCGCTTCGCATCGGCCCTGCGCGTGCGCGGCGCGCTCGCCGCGGCCGCGCTCGCCATCGGCCTGAGCGCGGGTGGTGCCGCGACACCGGCGCAAGCGGCCACGCCGCTCGCCATCGGCTATAGCGACTGGCCCGGCTTCGTCGCGTTCCAGATCGCGATCGAAAAGGGCTGGTTCAAGGAAGCCGGCGTCGATGTGAATTTTCAATGGTTCGATTACTCGGCCTCGCTCGATGCCTTCTCGGCAGGCAAACTCGATGCGGTCGGTGCCACCAACGGCGATGCGCTCGTGACCGGCGCAAGCGGCGCGAAGAACGTGATGATCCTGCTGACCGACTATTCGAGCGGCAACGACATGATCGTCGCGAAGCCGCCGGTGCGCACGGTGGAAGGACTGAAGGGCAAAAAAGTCGGCGTTGAAATGGGCCTCGTCGATCACCTGCTGCTCGACACGGCGCTGGAAAAACATGCGCTGAAGGAATCGGACCTCACGCTCGTCAATGCGAAGACCAACGAGTTGCCGCAAGTGCTCGCCTCGTCCAAAGACGTCGCCGCGGTCGGCGCGTGGCAACCGAACGCGGGCGAAGCGCTCAAGCGCGTACCAGGCTCGCGCCCGATCTTCACCTCCGCCGACGCTCCCGGCCTGATCTACGACGCGATCACGGTCAACCCCGTCAGCCTGCAATCGCGCAAGGCCGACTGGGCCAAGGTGATCACGGTGTGGTACCGCTGCGTGGCTTATATCAACGATCCGAAGACGCAGCCGGACGCGGTCAAGATCATGTCCGCGCGCGTCGGTCTCACGCCGGCGCAGTACCTGCCCTTGCTCAAAGGCACGCACCTGCTCGATTCGGCGGCTGCGAAGAAGGCCTTTACCAAGGGCGACGGACTGGACTCGGTGTACGGTTCCAGTGCGAACGCCGACAAGTTCAACGTGCGCAACGCCGTGTACAAGCAGTCGCAAAACGTGAGCGCCTATATCGACCCCTCACTGGCCAACGCGCAGTAAGCGGGCCGCAAAGCGCCGCCGCTACAGCCGCTGAAATAGCCCGCGGACCCGAAGCTGTTATTCTTGCGTCTCTCACGACCCTCGACGGGTCGCCTGCCGCCTTCGGGCGGCAACTCCCAAGCGGCGCGTTTGCGCCCGACTTCCGAGACACAGGAATTTGCATGTTTGGTTTTCTGCGCGGCTATTTTTCCAACGACCTGGCAATCGACCTCGGCACGTCGAACACGCTGATCTACATGCGCGGCAAGGGCATCGTGCTCGACGAGCCCTCGGTGGTCTCGATTCGTCAGGAAGGCGGTCCGAACGGCAAGAAGATCATTCTGGCCGTCGGCAAGGAAGCAAAACAGATGCTCGGCAAGGTGCCGGGCAATATCGAAGCGATCCGCCCGATGAAGGACGGCGTGATCGCCGACTTCAACATTACCCAGCAGATGATCAAGCGCTTCATCCAGATGGCGCACGAGTCGCGTATGTTCGCGCCGTCGCCGCGCATCGTCATCTGCGTGCCGTGCGGGTCCACCCAGGTGGAGCGCCGCGCGATCAAGGAAGCCGCGCACAGCGCGGGCGCCTCGCAGGTCTATCTGATCGAGGAGCCGATGGCCGCGGCCACCGGCGCGGGTTTGCCGGTGTCGGAAGCGACCGGCTCGATGGTGGTCGACATCGGCGGCGGCACCACGGAAGTGGGGGTGATCTCGCTCGGCGGCATCGTCTATAAAGGCTCGGTGCGCGTGGGCGGCGACAAGTTCGACGACGCCATCGTCAATTACATTCGCCGCAACTACGGCATGCTGATCGGCGAGCAAACCGCCGAAGCGATCAAGAAGGAGATCGGCTCCGCGTTTCCGGGCTCCGAGGTCAAGGAGATGGAAGTCAAGGGCCGCAATATGTCAGAAGGGATTCCGCGCAGTTTCACTGTCTCCAGCAACGAGATTCTCGAAGCGCTGACCGACCCGCTCAACCAGATCGTCTCGGCCGTGAAGATCGCGCTGGAACAGACGCCGCCGGAACTGGGCGCCGACATCGCCGAGCGCGGCATCATGCTGGCGGGCGGCGGCGCGCTGCTGCGCGATCTGGACCGTCTGCTCGCCGAGGAAACCGGCTTGCCGGTGTTCGTCGCCGAAGCGCCGCTGACTTGCGTGGTGCGCGGCTCGGGCATGGCGCTCGAACGGATCGACAAGTTCGGCGGCGCGTTCTCTTACGAGTGAGCCTCGCGCGCCTGCAAACGCCCATGCCGCTCAGGACACGAACGGCAGCTTGCTGTCGCGCGCCGCGGCGAGCATGGACAGGGTGATCTTGCGCACTTCCAGCTTGCTCTGCGTGATATGCGCGCGCAGCAGAATGATGGCTTCGGTCAGCCGGTTGCGTTCGATCAGATTGAGCATGGTGGCATGCTCGTCGTAGGTGGCGCTGGTGCGGTGCGGTTTCAGAAAATCGAGCCGCCGCACGATACGGATGCGCTCGGTCACTTCGTTATGCACGCGCAGCATTTCCGCGTTGCCAGTGGCGGCAACCAGTTGGCGGTGAAAGTTTTCGTCCATGCCGAACATTTTCACCGGATCGCTCTCACGCAATTGCGGCTCGACACACCAGAGCGCCTTCAACGCCTCGACGGCGGCGTGCGCGCTATCGCCGCCCGCGCCCAGCCGCTCCACCGCCGCGACTTCCAGCACGATGCGCAGATCGTAGAGCTGATCGAGCTGGTCGAAGTTGATCGGCGAAACTTTCCAGCCGCGCCGGAAGCCGACTTCCAGATAGCCCTCGCGCTGTAGACGGAACAGGCCGTCGCGCATCGGCGTGCGCGACACGCCGTAGTGCTGCGCAATGCCGTTCTCCGAAAAACGGTCGCCGGGAAACAGGCGAAAGCTGAAGATGTCGCTCTTGAGCTTCTGATAGACCTGCTCGGCAAGCGGGTTGGCCGCGGCCGGCGGTGCGGGCGCATCCTGCCCGCCTGAAAGAGCGGCTGTCTCCAGCAGATTCGTCGGGTCGTCGTTCATGATGCCAAGGTCCTTTTACTTATTATCGGCGTTTCATGACATGGCGATAAGACTGACATGCGCGGCGACGATCTTCCAGCCATCGGCGGGACTGAGCCTTGCCCACGTTTGCATCTGACGCCCGAGCAAGGGCGTGGCGTCGCTCGTGAATTCGGTGCTGACGGTGGCGAAGTCCGTACCGAAGGTGGTCACCACGGTCCGAAGCAGCTTGCGCGACTTCGGCACCGGCTCGCAGCGCTCGCGCCACGCACGGATCGCTGCGCCGCCGTGCTGGACTTCGGCGATGCCGTAGCGCACGGTTTCCGGCGTGTGCCAGAAGAGCGCGTTCATCGTCGCGATGTCGTTGTCCACCAGCGCCCGTTCGTATTCGACGAACGCCGCCTGTACCTGTGCCACGATGTCGGGCTGATTTACTTCCATGCTGGGATTGTCCCGTCGATTGCCGTCAATGAAGAAAAGGGTGCGGTCCAGCCGACGATGCCGCCTTGCGAGCGCACCATCTCGAGCGTCGCCTGTTTGAAGGCGGGGAAATAGCTCGCGGTGGCGTCTTCGATCAGCAGGCAGTCATAGCCACGGTCGTTGGCTTCGCGCATCGACGTCTGCACGCACACCTCGGTGGTCACGCCCGCAAACACCAGATGCGTGATGCCGCGCATCGCCAGTTCCTCGCCGAGCCGGGTCGCGTAGAACGCGCCCTTGCCGGGCTTGTCGATCACCAGTTCGCCGGCGAGCGGCGCGAGCGGCTCGACGATCGCATTGCCGGGCTCGCCGCGAACCAGGATGCGGCCCATCGGCCCGGCATCGCCGATGCGGGCATTCGGCGCGCCGCGCAGCCGTTTGGCCGGCGGGCAGTCGGACAGATCCGCCGCATGCGATTCACGCGTATGCACGACGAGCCAGTGGTGGTGGCGCGCGAAGGCAAGCAGCGCGGCCACCGTCGGCACGATCTGCGCGAGCAGCGAGACGTCGTTGCCGAGCGATTCGCCGAAGCCGCCCGGCTCGATGAAGTCGCGCTGCATGTCGATCACAACCAGCGCGGTTCTGGCGGGGTCGAAGCTGAACGGGCCCGGCTGAGCGTTAATGGTGAGCATGGGGGGCGATGTCATCCGATGGCTTCCCTCAGTTTTTCGGCCGAGGCGGCGGGCTGCATGGGGGTGTCGCCGTGTCCGGCCATATGCTGGCCCAGCACCGTGCGATCCGCGCGCGCCGCCGATGTTTCGAACACCAGTTCGCCCTCGGCGATCACCATGATACGGTCGGCCAGTTCGAGCAGTTCGTCGAGGTCTTCGCTCACGAGCAGCACGGCCGCGCCCGCATCGCGCGCGGCCATCAGACGCGCATGAATATCGGCCACCGACGCGAAGTCGAGCCCGAACACCGGATTCGCGACGATCAGCACATCCACCGGCTGGCCGAGTTCGCGCGCCAGCACCGCGCGTTGCACATTGCCGCCCGAGAGCGTGCCGATCGCGCGTTCCGGCACCGGCGGGCGCACGTTGAATTCGCCGATCAGCTGCGTAGCGCGCTCGCGCAGCGCGCGGCGATCGAGCCACCAGCCGCCGCGCCGCAACGGCTCGCGATCGAAGTCGCGCAACGCGAGATTCTGCGCGACGCTCATGCCGCTGACGCAGGCGTTCTTCAGCGGCTCCTCGGGAATCGCGAAGACGCGCCGCTGCGTCATCTGTGCGCGCGTTGCATGGTACGGCTTGCCGGCGACCTGCATCTCGCCGGTCTTCACGCGGCGTTGACCGACCAGCGCTTCCACCAGTTCTTTCTGGCCGTTGCCGGAGACGCCCGCGAGTCCGAGAATTTCGCCCGCGCGCACCGACAGCGTGGCGTGCTTGACGGCGGTGTGGCCGCGATCGTCTTCCACGGAGACATCGCGCAGCGCGAGACGCACCTGAGCGGACTCGTCGGCCGCTTTGCGCTGCACGCGCGCTTCGGTCACCGCGGCCATGACAGGCGCGTCGCCGGTCGCCACGGTGCCCATCATCCAGGCGGCGAGTTCGTCGCGGGTGGTGTTCGCGACCGCGCTCGTGCCGACCTGACGCCCCTTGCGCAACACGGTGACGTCGTCCGCGTAGGCCATCACTTCGCGGAACTTGTGCGTGATCATCAGCACGGTCAGCTCGCCGCGCGTGGTCAGATCGCGCATCAGGCCGAGCACTTCGTCGGCTTCCTGCGGTGTCAGCACGGAAGTCGGTTCGTCGAGTATCAGGAAGCGCTGCTGCAGATAGAGCTGCTTGAGGATTTCGAGCTTCTGCTTTTCACCGGCGGCGAGACCCGCGACCGGCGCGTCGAGCGGCAAGCGAAACGGCATGCGCTGCATGAACGCCGCGAGCGCGGCGCGCTCCGCTTTCCAGTCGATTTTCCACGGCATTTGCCCACGCGCGAGCAAGAGATTTTCTTCGACGGACAGGCCCGCGGCCAGCGTGAAATGCTGATACACCATGCCGATGCCGAGCGCTTGCGCATCGCGCGGCGAATGGATGTGCACTTCGCGGCCGTCGGCGGCGATCTGGCCGTCGTCCAGTACGCCGTAGCCGACCAGTCCCTTCACGAGCGTGCTCTTGCCCGCGCCGTTCTCGCCGAGCAACGCGTGGATCGTGCCGGCCTTGACCTTGATCGAGACGCCGTCGAGCGCGCGAAATGCGCCGAACGACTTGCTCGCGTTCAGCACTTCCACACCGAGGGCTTGCCGCACCGTCGACATGATCATCCCCCTAGCGTATGCAGCAAGGCGCCGGAGTCCGACACCGTGCCGAACACGCCGCCTTGCATCGTGATCATGTGCAAGGCGGCGTCGTGATTGCCCTGGTCGGTGGCGCCGCAACAGTCGGCGAGCACCGTGCATTCGAAACCGCGGTCGTTGGCTTCGCGCATGGTGGTGTGCACGCAGACATCGGTCGTGATGCCGGTCAGAACCAGATTCTCGATGCCGCGCGTGCGCAGGATCAGTTCGAGATCCGTCGCGCAGAACGAGCCTTTGCCCGGCTTGTCGATGACGATCTCGCCCGCGAGCGGCTTTAGTTCGTCGATGATTTCCCAGCCCGGCTCGCCGCGCACGAGGATCCTGCCACACGGGCCGTCGTCGCCGATGCCCACGCCGTTGGTGCCGGCGCGGCGGCTGCGCCAGCGCTTGTTGGCGGGCAGATCGGAGAGATCGGGGCGGTGGCCTTCACGCGTGTGAATGATCGTGAAGCCCTGTTCGCGCATGGCCTTCAGCACGCGTTGGATCGGCTCGATCGGCGCGCGCGTGAGCGAGAGGTCGTAGCCCATCTTGTCGACGTAGCCGCCGTGGCCGCAGAAATCCGTCTGCATGTCGATGATCACGAGCGCGGTGTTCTCCGGGCGCAGGTTGCCGTCGTAAGGCCACGGGTAGGGTTTGGCTTCGATGAATCGGGTCATGGTCGAAATATCCTGGGTCGGGTTCGTCGGGTTCGTCATAATCGGCAAAAGCCGCGAAGGCGCGAGCGCGTCAGCGCGTCAGGCTCAGCTCGCCGGGCGCACCCGCCAGCGTGCGATCCGGACGGCAATTGATGATCATGATTACGAGCGTCAGCACATACGGCGCGGCGTTGTACAGGTAGTAGCCGCTCGTCACGCCGATCGCCTGCAGCGCGGGGCCGAGCGCGCCGGCGGCGCCGAACAGCAACGCGGCCCACAGACAGCGCAACGGCTGCCAGCGCGCGAAGATCACCAGCGCGACCGCCATCAGCCCCTGGCCACTGGAAAGCCCTTCGTTCCAACTGCCCGGATAAACCAGCGACAGATACGCGCCACCCACCCCCGCGAACACGCCGCCCACCGCCGTCGCGGCAATCCGCACGCGAGTCAGCGGATAGCCCATCGCGCGCGCCGTTTCCGCGTGATCGCCGACGAGCCGCAGCACCATTCCCCAGCGCGTATTGCGCAAGCCCCATTGCAGAACGAAGGCGAGCACCACGCCGATCACGAACAGCAGATTCAGATGCAGCGCGTTATGCAGTTGCGGCGATGAAGTCCATCCGCCGAGGTCGATGAACGGCAGCATCGGCGCCTGCGGTTCGATAAAGGGTTTGCCGAGATAGAACGCGAGTCCGGTGCCGAGCAGCATCAACGCGATGCCGAAAGCGATGTCCGACACGCGCGGCAGCGAGCACACCAGACCGTGCAGGCAGCCGAGCAGCAAGCCGACCGCGCCCGCGGCGAGCACGCCGATCCACGGCGAGCCGCTCAGAAAGGCGCCGGCGTAGCCGCTCATCGCGCCGGAGACGAGAATGCCTTCGAGGCCGAGATTCACGCGGCCGCCCTTCTCGGTCAGACACTCGCCGAGACTGACGAACAAATAAGGCGTGCTGACGCGGATCGCACCGGCGAACAGCGACAGCAACAGGATCACGATGGGCGAGTGCATATCAGGCATGGGTCTGCTCCAGTTGCACGGGAAGATCGGTCTGCGCGGCGGCCTGCAACTTCACTCGCCATGCGGCGATGCGGCCGCCGAGCGCTTCCCACGCGAGCAGGTTGGCAAACAGCAGGCCTTGCAGCACGAGCGTGGTGGCGTCGGGCAGATCGAGGCGCCGTTGCAGCAGACTGCCGCTCGCCTCGATGCCGCCGATCATCAGCGCGCACGCGATGATCGCGAGCGGATTCTGGCGCGCCGCGAAGGCGACGAGAATGCCCGCGTAACCGTAGCCCGCGAGCAGCGACGCGTTCGCGCTGCCCTGCACCGCCGCGACTTCGAACATGCCGCCGAGGCCGGCCGCGGCGCCGCCCAGCACGCACGCGGTCAGCGCGAGCGCATTGACCGGCAGGCCGACCAGACGCGCCGCGCGATGGCTGCCGCCCACCACGCGCATCGCGAAGCCTTTGGTGCTGAACTTCACGAACACCCAGGCCGCAACGCATGCGACGACGCCCCAGAACAGTCCCCAGTGCGTTTCGAGTCCGGGGATCGAGCCGATCATCATCGCGTCGGGCACAGGGAGCGTGGACGGTTTGTTCAGGCTCGCGGGGTCGCGCAGCGGCCCCTCCACCAGATGCTTGAACACGGCGATCGCGATATACGACATCAACAGGCTGCTGATGGTCTCGTTCACGCCGCGCCACTGCCGCAACGCACCGACCGCGCCGATCCAGACGCCGCCCGCCAGCATGCCGGCAAGCGCCATCAACGGCGTGGCGATGAACCAGGGCGTGCCGTGCGGCAAAAGCTGCGGCACGATGGCGGCGCACATGCCGCCCAGTGCCAGCGCGCCCTCGCCGCCGATCACGATCAGCCCGACCTGCGCGGGCAACGCCACGCACAACGCGGTCAGCATCAACGGCGCGGCGCGCAGCAACGTGCTTTGCCAGGCAAATGACGAGCCGAACGCGCCCTGGAAAATCAGCCCGATCGCGTCGAGCGCGGGCTGTCCCTGCACCAGCAGGAACAGCGAGAACAGCAGCAAGGTGCCGAGCACCGCCAGCACGGTCGGCAGCGCGGGCAGGAGCGAGAGCATCACTCTCGCGAGAGAGGCATTGGGGCGCATCACGGCTCCTCGATTGACGCCAACATCGTCACGCAACTACCACCGTCATCAGATCTGGCCGACGACGCCCGCGACCAGATAGTTCATGCTTTCGAGCGTGTAGTCGGTCTGCGCGTGGCTCGCACCCGAGGCGATCGCCACGCCGCCCTTGTTGTCCTTCATCGGGCCTTTGAAAATCACGAAGTTGCCGGCCACCATGCTGGATTTGATCGAGTCGGCGTTCTGCTTCGCGGCGGCCGTGACTTTCGCGCCGTATGGCGACATCTTCACGAAGCCCTCTTTCAGGCCGCCGCGCAGCACGTTCGGCTGCGGCGTGCCGGCTTGCGCGCCCGTCACCAGTTGCCTGTACGGCGTCGCCCAATCCCACTCCGCGCCGGTGAGATAACCTTTGGGCGCGAGCGCGGCCTGGCTCGCGTGATAGCCGCAACTCATCGCGCCGCGTTTTTCCGCCGTCTCGACCACGACCTTCGGACCGTCGACGTGACAGGTCAGCACGTCGCAGCCTTGATCGACGAGACTGTTGGTGGCTTCGGCTTCCTTCACCGGCATCGACCAGTCGCCCGTGAAAATCACCTGGGTGGTGATCGACGGATCGACCGACTGCGCGCCGAGCGTGAACGAATTGATATTGCGCAGCACCTGCGGAATCGGTTTGGCCGCGACGAAGCCGAGCTTCCTGCTCTTCGTCATATGGCCGGCCACCACGCCGTTCAGGTACTGGCATTCGTCGATATAGCCGAAGTAGCTGGTGATGTTCGACGGATTGCCCTGCTTCCACAAACCGCCGCAATGCGCGAATCGCACCTTCGGATATTTCGCTGCCATCTTCAGCACGTGCGGATCGAAGTAGCCGAACGAGGTCGCGAAGATAAGCGTGGCGCCATCCTGTTCGATCATCGCTTCCATCGTTTTCTGCACGGCGATGGTCTCGGGCACGTTCTCTTCTTCCACCACCTTCACGCCGGGCATCTTCTTGATGACCGCGGCGGCTTGCGCCTGCGCCTGGTTGTAGCCGTAGTCGCCGCGCGCGCCGACGTAGATCACGCCGACGGTGGTCTTCGGCGCGGCGAACACCGACCGGATGGGCAGAATATTGCCGAGCGTCAACAGACTGGCGCTCTTGATGAAATTGCGGCGGCTTGTCATGGTGTCCAATTCCTGATCGAGGGTTAGAGAGCGTGGGTCTGGGGTTCGGCCGGGGTGTCGGCCTTCAGGCTCGCGAGATACGCGAGCCAGCCGCCGAACGACGTGATATCGAGCGCGCCGCTGTCCCCGCTCACCGCCGAGGGCTCGCAGATGAAGCCCTTCACGCTGTGGCCGTCGGCCACTTCCAGGGTGCCGATGCCGAGCGGCGCGGGCACGTCGGCGACGAATTTGCCGAAGGCGCGCAGCGGCACTTCCCACAGTTCGATGGCGATCGGCTGGCCTTGCTGTTGCGTCGCTCGTACGAGGCCGGGTTTGGGCGGCTGGGTGTTGGCGAGCGCGAAGAGCCGGTAGCCGGGCGCGGTATGTGTCGCTCTCACGAAACGCGCGCCGGCTTCCTGGAGTTGCCAGTTCAACGGCTGTCCACGCAGGTGCGCGCCGACCACCGCGAGCGTAATGGTCGGCTCCTGGAACGGCAGCGGCGGGATGAGTGCGGCCGTCGATGGGGCTTCGGCGGCATCGGCGGCATCGGCCGTTTCGGCGGCACTCGTGAACAGCGCCTGAATCCGCGCGCCAAGTTCGGCGAGGCGCCGGTCCGCGCCGCTCGGCGCGATCAGCGTCACGCCTGCGGGCAAGCCGTCGCCGCGCCGCTGACACGGCACGGCCAGCGCGCACAGGTCGAGCAGGTTGACGAAGTTGGTGTAGTAGCCGAGCTGGCTGTTCAGTTCGACAGGATTGGCCTGCACGTCGGCGATCAACGGATGCGTCGGCGTGGTGGGCACGATCAGGATGTCGATCGTTTCGAAGAGCGCTTCGGCGTGGCGCTTCAGATCGGCCAGCGCGTACTGGCCGTTGAACGCATCGGCCGCATTGAACTGCTCGGCTTTGCCGATCACTCTGGCCACGACCGGATCGATCGCTTCGTGATGGGTGTCGAAGAACGTGCCGAGCGCCGCGCGGCGTTCGGCGACCCATGGGCCGTCGTAGAGCAACGCGGAGACGGCCTTGAGCGGCTCGAAGTCGATTGGTTGCGGCGTCAAATGCAGGCGCGCGGTGAGCGTGCCGAGTGCCGATGAGAACGCCTCGCTCGCCGCCGAGTCGCCGTAAAACTCCAACCGTTCCGGCACGCCGATGCGGGGCGCCGCGCGCAGCAGACCCAGTGCCGGCAGCTTGCGCGAGTAGCCGTCGAGCGAATCGAAGCAGGCGATTTCGCTGAGCACGCGCCAGGCGTCGTCGACCTCGTGCGCGAACACGGAGATCGTGTCGAGGCTTCGGCACGCGGGCACCACGCCACGTTTGCTGACCAGTCCGAGCGAAGGCTTCAGGCCGACGAGTCCGTTAAAGCCGGCAGGCACGCGGCCTGAACCGGCCGTGTCGGTGCCGAGCGAAAACGCGACGCAACCCGCCGCCACCGCCACCGCCGAGCCCGAACTCGATCCACCCGACACGCGCAGTGGCGACTCGGTGTGCCGCACGGCGCCATACGGCGAACGCGTGCCGACGAGGCCGGTGGCGAACTGATCGAGATTGGTCTTGCCGAGCAGAATCGCGCCGGCGTCGATCAGACGCTGCACGGCGAATGCGGATGCGTCCGGCGTATAGGCAAACGGCTCGCAAGCGGCCGTGGTCGGCAAAGAGGCAACGTCGATGTTGTCCTTGACCGCGAACGGCACGCCGAACAACGGCATCTGCTCGAACACGGCGCTGCCCTGCGCCTCATAGAGCGCTTCGAGCGCGGTTGCGCGGGCCTGCACGTCGGCTGCGGACACGCGCAGAATCCAGACTTCCGGCCGGTCGATGGCGTCGATCCGCGCCATCGCCGAAGCGACGGTTTGAGTCGGCGTAAGGCTCCCTGCCGCGTAGGCCGCGAGCAGACCTTTGACCGTCATGGGTGAAGAAATAGGCACCTGTTTGTCCTTGAGTTCAATCTTGAATACAAGTTTGGACTCAGCTGAGCAGGAGCTATGCCAAGTGCTGATGCAGGCGCGGAAAACCGCCTCAAAACCAAGCCAGGCGGCGCTTCCCCATGCCGGTCCGAGTGAGCGCGCCGCTCACGCGGACGGCCACGGCGGCGCTGCCGATGGTGCAGCGCTCACCAACTCGGGGCTCACGCGCCCTGGATTTGCGCCCGCGCGCGCAGCAGCGGCGCCGGCTGCGACGCGCCGGCGATCGCGAACGCGCGCCCGCTCTCATGCGCCTGGGCCTTCTGATCTTTCTGTCATTGCGCCGCGAGCATGTCGGTCTTGAAGGTGCGCGACAACGCATACGCGTTCGACTCATGGAACGAGCAGAGACTGACGCGCGTGATCACCGTGCGCAGCTGCGTCGACACCGGAGACGACAGTTCCGGAATCGCGCTCGACCCCCTCATCACGCGGGCGCGGTTCAGAGTCTCGAACTTCAGGGGCGCGATTGCGCCGATTCCGCTGCGCGGGCCCGCGTCGCATGTGTTCCGCCCGGGCGACACGGTGTTCATCGGCGCGACGGATCGCGAGGGCCGCAGCGTGAGCGCGCCGCAAACGGTGTACTTCGATTGGGGCAGCGGCGTGGTGGCGGGCGATGCCGGCATTCTCTGGCACAACCGCGGCGCCTCGTTCAGCACGAATGCCGCGCATCACAACGTCGTGCAGCCGGCCAAGCGTCCTTTCCATACGCTGAACCCCGGCATGTATCTGAAGGACGGCAGCCCGCAACTGCTGTTCGGCACGCAAGGCGCGGACGGTCAGCCGCAAACGCTGGCCGCCATTCTCACGCGGCTGATCGACTACGGCATGGATCCGCTGGAGGCCCTCGCCCGCCCGCGCTTTCTGCTCGGCAAGACCTTCTCCGATACACGCGATGCGTTGAAACTCGAAGCGGATGCCGGCGCCGACGTGTTCGCGGCGCCGGCCGCGCGCGGTCATGAAGTGAGCGCGATTGCGGCGCAGAGTCCGTTGGCGGGACATCCGGGCGTGATTCGCATTGAGGCGGACGGGGCGGCTGCGGGCGCGCACGATCCTCGCAGCGATGGCCGTGCGCTGGCCGTGCGCTGGCCGTGTGATGCGCCGTTATGCCGGGTTATGTGAGCCGGCTCGTCACCCAAGCGTGAACCGGTCCCGCGTCGTTATATAGTCGCTCGCGCCAAAGCGCCCCACCGGAAAATAGTGTTGCAGGCGCACGCGCCACGTCTCGGTGTCGATCAACTCGTCGCGCGCGTGCAACCTATGCACGCGTCCGATGAAGATCTGCCGGCTCGTGGTCTCCAGCGTCTCCCAGGTGGTGCATTCAAATGCGACCGGCGCTTCGGCAATGCGCGGTGGCGCGACGTGCGAACTCGGCAGCGGCGTCAAGCCGACCTCGGTCAGCTCGCTCACGTTCGGCGGCAACCTTTCGCCGCAGCGATGCATTTTGGCCGCGATCGCTTCGTCGGCGAGATGCACCACGAACTCGCCGGTGCGCACGATATTCACCGCCGTGTCCTTGAGCGTACCGTCGGCCACGCGGTTGACGCTGATCATCACGATCGGCGGTTCCTCGCCGAGCATATTGAACATCGAGAACGGCGCGGCGTTGATCGTGCCGTCGGCGCCGAGCGTCGTGACGAGCGCGATCGGACGCGGCACGATCAGGCTCGCCATCAGCTTGTAACGCTGGTATTCGGTGATTGCTGCGAAATCGATTTCCATGTCGGTTGCCTAGTTGGGCGTGACGGATGCGGTAATGCCGAGCAACTGGCCGAGGCTCTTTTCTCCCCGCATCCGCGAGGTTTCGATCCGTTCTTCGATATCGCGCAGATGCGCTTCCATATGCGCGATCGCGCCGGCCGCATCGCGCGCCTCGATGCAATCGACAATCGCCGCATGTTCCGCGTGCTCGCACGGCGCATGTCCAGGCGGTTCATACACGCCCACGATCAGCGAGCAGCGCGAGACCAGTTCCTTCAAATAGTTCTGCAGGATCGAATTACCCGCCAGCGCGGCGATGCGCATATGAAAGCCGCTGGCGAGCGTCGCCCATGAAGGCTGATCGAAGCGATGCATCGCTTCATGCTCGCTCGCGAGCTGTTGACGCAACGCCTTGATGTCCGCAGCCTTCACGCGCTGCACGGCCAGCTCGACCAGCACCCGTTCCACGGAGCGCCGCGCTTCGAAGATCTCGCGCGTTTCCTCGGGCGTGGGTTCGGCGATCACCGCGCCCTTGTTCGGCCGCAATACGACGATGCCGTCGTACGCGAGCTTTTCCAGCACGCGCCGCACCACCGCGCGGCCCACGCCGAATAGCTGGCACAACTCGGGCTCCGGCAGCTTCATGCCGGGCGTCAGACGATGATTCAACACACCGTCGAAGATCGACTGATAGATGCGCGCGTCGAGATCCGCCTCGTCCTTGCGGGCCTTCTTCGCGGTGGCCGCGCCGGCTTTCGCGTTCATGCAACCGCCGGGCGCACCACGCCGTCCCGCTCCAGTCGATCCATATGGTCCGCGATGGCGCCCGGCGTGGTGATCCACACGTCGCCCCGCGCGCGCGCCGCGGCAATATGCTGAAGCGCACGGCGCAAATGCCGCAAACGATACGGCTGTCCCACCAGATACGGATGCAGCGCAATGCCCATGACGAGCGCCTGCGGCTGCACGCCACGATTGGCCTGTTCGAGCATCTCGTCGAACTGGTCGATGATCATATCGGCGAAGGCGCGGCCGTCCATATGACGGCCTACCATCATCGGCAAATCGTTGAGTTCCTGCGGATAGGGAATCGACCAGAGCGGCCCACCGCGCGTGGCCATGCGCACCGGGCGGTCGTCGTGGCACCAGTTCAGCGTATAGCGGTAGCCGGTTTCGGCGAGCAGATCGGGTGTCAGGCGGGACTCTGAAATCCACGGCGAAAGCCAGCCATGCGGCGTCGTGCCCGACACTTCGATGATTCGCTCGCGGCAATGCAGAAGCAGCTCACGTTCGCCGTTTTCGTCCAGATCGCTCTGCCGGTGCGCGTTGGTGTGGCCGTGGCCGATCAGTTCGTCGCCGCGCGCCACGCAGGCCTCGATCAGTTCAGGACAGTGATCGTAGAGCGCGGTGTTGATCAGCGTGCCGGCCGGCAGGTCCAGTTGATCGAACAGTTCGATGCAGCGCCACGCGCCGACGCGATTGCCGTACTCCCGCCAACTGTGGTTCAGCACATCCGGTTGCGGCGAGATCGGGCCGAGCGCCGCGCCGAGCCCCTCGCCGAAAGCAAAGTGTTCGATGTTCAAGCCCAGATAGACCGCGAGCCCGGTATCGCCGGGCCAGCGATAGGCGTCGCTGTCGGTGATCGGCCGGTACGCGAAGCGGCCGTGCGTGGCGAGCAACTGGCGCGCGCGGTTCTCTGCTGCTGGCATGTTCCGTGTGTCGTTCATTTGAAGAAGCCGTGGATGAGGAAACGCGACGGGTGACGCCACGGATGAACCGGGTTGGCCGGTTCATGCCCCGAGACGGACCGAAGACGCACCGTGATCGCGCAGGAAATTTCACCTGGATCGCTAACGATCGACGCAGCGGATCGTTTGCAATATGTGAGCCAACTCGTTGACGTTACGCACACGGGTCGGTCGGCAATCGAACGGCTCGATGCAACGGATGGCACATGTCTTGCATTTGCCTGGGTTCGTTCAGGCGCCGCGTCGACTTTCGTGCGCCCCGCTCTTCGCCGTTCACGAGGACACCTCTTCATGATCCAGCCTGTTTCAACGGTGCTCGAAACCAAAGCCGCCGATATCGAACTGGTGCACGTGTCGAAGCAATATGGCGATTCGCTTGCCGTCGACGCGATCGATCTGCGCATTGCCGGTGGCCAGTACTGCTGCCTGCTCGGGCCGTCGGGATGCGGCAAGACCTCGACCTTGCGCATGATCGCCGGGCATGAATCCGTCACCGAAGGCGACATTCTGATCGCCGGCCGCAACGTCACGCGGGCCGAGCCGGCCGCTCGCGGCACGGCCATGGTGTTTCAGAACTATGCGCTGTTCCCGCATCTGAGCGCGCTCGACAACGTCGCGTTCAGCCTGAAGATGCGTGGCATTGCCAGGGATGTGCGGCGCAAGCGCGCCGCCGAGTTGCTGGAACTGGTCGCGATGTCCGCGTATGCCGAACGCAAACCGGCCCAGCTCTCCGGCGGCCAGCAGCAACGCGTCGCGCTTGCCCGCGCGCTGCTGAACCAGCCGGGCTGCCTGTTGCTCGATGAACCGCTCTCGGCGCTCGATCCGTTCCTGCGCGTGCAGATGCGCGCCGAACTCAAGCGCTGGCAGAAAGAACTCGGCATCACCTTCGTGCACGTCACGCATTCGCAGGAAGAAGCGATGGCGCTAGCCGATCTCGTCGTGGTGATGAGCCACGGCCGTATCGAGCAGAGCGGCACGCCGCATGAAGTGTTCAACCGCCCGCGCACCGAATTCGTGGCGCGCTTTCTCGGCGGTCACAACGTCTTCAACACCAATGGCCGGCTGTTTACCGTGCGCGCCGATCATCTGCGCGTCGTGCCGCATGGCATCACGCCGGTGCAGAACGCCAGCGGCGATAACGGCATGACGCGCATTGGCGGCGTGCCTTGCACGGTGCGCGAAGCCGAGTACCAGGGCACGCATCTGCGCATGACGCTCGACCCGCTCGACGGCTCGCCCGAGTTGGTCTCGCTCGTGAGCGACGGCGATTACGATCCGGCGCGGCTCGGTCCCGAGGCCCGCGTGGTGGTCTGGTGGAACGAACAGGACGCGCATCCGCTCGCAGCCTGAGTCCTGAAGTTTGCGCACGAAAGCGGCATGGCATGGCCGTGCGCGCAACGTCGAACAAGCGGGAACCGAACGTCAATGGAACGTCAACGCAACGTCAACTGAGGAGAAAGCAATGAGTGAAGCGAACGAGAGCCCGGCACCGGCCACTACGGATGGGAAGGAAAAAGGCCTGTCGCGCCGCACGTTCATCAAGGGCGCGGTGGCGGCGGCCGGCATTGCCGGTTTTCCGTACGTGCACGCGCAGGAAAAAATCACGTTGCGCTACCTCGGCACGGCGGTCAATCAGAGCGCCGACATCGCTAAGAAATTCAAGGAAGACACCGGCATCGAGATTCAATATGTGCCGGTGACCACCGACGACGTCGCCAAGCGCATCATCACCCAGCCGAACTCGTTCGACATTGTCGACACTGAATACTTCGCGCTCAAGAAGCTGATTCCGGCCGGCACGCTGGCGGGCATGGACGCGAAGCGCATCAAGCTCGCCGACAGGATCACGCCCGTGCTCACGCGCGGTGAAGTCAACGGCAAGAAGATCGGCGATCAGGGCACCGCGCCGAAGAAGGTGATGTTCCTCACCGGTGCGCGCTCCACGCAATTCTCCGCCACGCCGACCGAGTGGATGACGCTGATTCCCACCACCTACAACGCCGATACGCTCGGCATCCGTCCCGACCTGATCAAGCGGCCCATCGACAGTTGGGCGGAGCTGCTCAATCCGCAGTTCAAGGGCAAGGCCGCGCTGCTGAACATTCCCGCGATCGGCATCATGGACTCGGCCATGGCGATCGAGGCGATGGGTCACGTGAAATACGGCGACAAAGGCAACATGACCAAGGCCGAGATCGATCAGACCATCAAGATTCTGATCGAAGCGAAACGGGCCGGCCAGTTCCGCGCGTTCTGGAAGGACTTCAACGAAAGCGTGAACCTGATGGCCTCGGGCGAAGTGGTGATCCAGTCGATGTGGTCGCCTGCCGTCACCAAGGTCCGCACCATGGGGATTGCGTGCAAATTCCAGCCGCTCAAGGAAGGCTATCGTTCGTGGGCCTCGGGCTTCGGTTTCCCGCGTTCGCTGCAAGGCAAGAAGCTCGACGCCGCCTATGAGTTCGTCAACTGGTTCCAGGACGGCTGGGCAGGCGCCTATCTGATGCGCCAGGGCTATTACCCGGGCGTGCTCGAAACCGCGAAGACGCACATGCAGCCTTACGAGTGGGACTACTGGATCGAAGGCAAGGCCGCCGCGCAAGACATCAAGGCGCCGGACGGCCAACTGCTCGAAAAAGCCGGCACCGTGCGCGACGGCGGCTCGTACAACCAGCGCATGGGCGCGATTGCCTGCTGGAACGCGGTGATGGACGAGAACATCTACATGGTCCAGAAGTGGAACGAGTTCATCGCGGCCTGATCGATTCCGTGGCCGACGCCATGGTTCGACAAGACAGCCGGCGCCCGGCGCGCCGGCTGTCACCGCCTGTCTGAACGCACAGTCATTCCTTAGAAATACGCCCATGGCAACGATCGACCTTCCCTCGCGCGCGCAGGACAAGCCCGTCAAACACCGCCGCGCGCCCGCATGGCTGCAGGCGGCGCCGCTTTCGCTGACCTTCCTGCTGTTTTTCATCGTGCCGCTGGTCATCACGCTGATCGTCAGTTTCTGGGACTTCAACGAATACCAGATCATCCCCGCGTTCACGTTGAAGAATTACGCGGCGATCTTCAACGGCTGTTCGTCGATGACGGACGTCTGCGTCACCGTCAAGACCTACTGGTCGACGCTCAGGTTTTGCGCGATCGTGTGGGCGGTGACCTTGCTGCTGGGTTTTTCGATCGCCTACTTCCTCGCGTTTCACGTACGCACTACGAGCATGCAGACCGTGTTGTTCCTCGTCTGCACGATTCCGTTCTGGACCTCGAACGTGATCCGGATGATTTCATGGATGCCGCTGCTCGGCCGCAACGGTCTCGTCAATCAGGCGCTGCTCGGCGCGCATCTGATCGACCAGCCGCTGGAATGGCTGCTGTATTCGAATTTTTCGGTGGTGCTCGCGTTCGTTCACCTCTACACGTTCTTCATGATCGTGCCGATTTTCAACGCGATGATGCGCATCGACCGGTCGCTGCTCGAAGCCGCGCGCGACGCCGGCGCGAGCGGCTGGCAAGTGGTGCGCGACGTGGTGCTGCCGCTGTCGAAAACCGGCATCGTGATCGGCTCGATCTTCGTCATCACGATCGTGATGGGCGACTTCCTGACGGTCGGCGTGATGGGCGGCCAGCAGATCGCGTCGGTGGGCAAGATCATTCAGGTGCAGACCGGCTACCTGCAATTTCCCGCCGCGGCGGCCAACGCGATCCTTCTGCTCGCCGTGGTGCTGATGATCGTGTGGGGTTTGACGCGGGTCGTCGACATTCGCAAGGAGCTGTGAAGATGCAGGCCATTCGCCTCAAACACCGCGAGCATCGCCCAGCGAGCTTCTATTGGCTCGCGCTGCTGTTCGGCCTGTTCGTGCTGTTTCTGTACGGACCGGTGATCACCATTTTCATTCTGTCGTTTCAAGGCCCTGAAGGCGGCCTCACGTTTCCCATGCGCGGCGTCTCGCTGCACTGGTTCGCGGTGCTGCGCGACGGCGTGGGCGACGTCGATATCTGGGCCGCGTTCGGGCGCTCCGTGCGGCTCGCGGCGGCCGTCACGGTGCTGACGGTGCTGTTTTCCGTTGCGGCGGGCCTCGCCTTTCGCAGAAAATTTCGTGGCGATACAGCGGTGTTCTACGTGTCCGTTGCGAGTCTGATCATGCCGTCCATCATCGTTTCGCTCGGCATCGGCTTGACGTTCCGCCTGCTCGATAACGGCGTGAAGTACTTCGCCTCGGCATGGGGCTATCAGTCTTTCGCCGACAGCTACACCACCTCGATGGGCCTTTTCACCTCCGCGCTCGGCGCGCATCTCACGTGGACGCTGCCGTTCGGTTTGCTGGTCATGTTCGCGGTGTTCAACCGCTTCAATCCGGCTTACGAAGAAGCGTCGCGCGATCTCGGCGCGACGCCGTGGCAAAGTTTCCGGCACGTGGTGCTGCCGATCATCGGCCCCTCGGTGGTAGGAGTCGCCATGTTCGGCTTCACGCTCTCATGGGACGAGATTGCCCGCACCTCGCAAGCGATCGGCGATCAGAACACCTTGCCGCTCGAGCTTCAGGGTCTCACCACCTCGGTGACCACGCCGGTGATCTACGCACTGGGCACCATGACGACCGTGCTCTCGCTGACGGTGATGGGCGTGTGCCTGCTCGCGGTGCGATGGCTGGCGCGCCGGCGCGCGGTGGCGGGATTGACGTAGGCGTTGCGCCGGTGCCGGGCGCTCTGCCCGGCCGGGACGCTGCGGCGAGCATTTCACTCCTGCTGCTAAGAATCGGCCAAATACTTGGTTGCCCGCACCCGTGCCCGTCCCTTACCGTTCTCTGATTGCGCGTCACGCGCGCCTCGTTCCGGAGAACCCATGTCCGCAGTCGAATCGCCAACCCACTCAGACCACAGCATCGCCGACGCCGCGCAACTCTTCGGCGACGATCCGCTGACGCGCCGCTTCGCCCCCGTCTTCGCCCGTATTGCGCAAGGCGCGGTCGAACGCGAGCAGCAGCGCGAACTCGCTTACGCGCCAGTGGAATGGCTGCGTGAAGCGGGCTACACCCGCCTGCGCGTGCCCAAAAAATACGGCGGCGAAGGCATCTCGCTCGCGCAATTCTTCGCGTTGGTCACCCGTCTCGGCGAAGCGGACTCGAATCTGCCGCAAATCCTGCGCGTACACGGCGGCTTTATCGAAGCCCTGCTGGAAAACGGCGACGACGCGCTGCGCGAGCGCTGGCTCACGCGGGTGGCGCAAGGGCAGATCGTCGGGGGCGCGGTGTCCGAGCGCACCGGCGTCACCAACAACAGCGTGCGTCTCACGCAAACGGATGGCGCGTGGCAACTCGACGGCGAGAAGTACTACACCACGGGCACGCTGTACGCCGATTGGGTCGACGTCACCGCGCACGACGGCACGAGCGACGTGCGTGTGCTCGTCGAAGCCGACACGCCGGGCCTCGAACGTATCGACGACTGGGACGGTTTCGGGCAACGGCTCACGGGCAGCGGCACGGCGCGCTTCACTCGCGTGCCGGTCTCGCTCGATAACCTCTACCGTCGCTACAACGCTGCCGAGCCGCGTCGAAACAGCCTGCTCACGGCCTACTATCAGGCGCTGCATGTCGCGAACCTCGCGGGGATCAGCCGGGCAGCCTTGCGCGATGCGGTCGCGTTCACGCAAACCAGAACGCGCACCTTCGGTGTGCCGGGTGCGTCGAGTCCGCGCGACAATCCGCTGGTGCAACGGGTGGTCGGCCGCCTCGCCAGCCTCGCCTATTCGACGCAAAGCATCAGCACGTCGCTCGCGCGCGCCATCGACGAAGTCTCCGTCGCGCGCCAGGAAGGCCGCACCGACGAGCAGACCTACATCCACCTGGACATTCAGACGTTCCAGGCGCAACAAATCGTCATCGAGCAGACGCTGCAAGCGGCGACGCTGCTGTTCGAAGTGGGCGGCGCATCGGCCACCAGCGAGACGCGCCGCTTCGACCGCTACTGGCGCAATGCGCGCGTGCTGGCGTCGCACAATCCGGCGATCATTCGCGAGGCCGCGATCGGTGACTTCTATCTGAATGGCCACGCGCATAACGAGCGCTTCGGGGTGGAGCGGCAGCCGGAGATCGCGGCAGCGGCATAGAGACGGCGGGCTAGAGACGGCGGGATGACGACGGCGTGCGGCGCGCCGCCTTCATGTCGCGCATTCATGTGGCACAGTGTCGACAGGCGCATGCGCTAAGCTTGCGCAATCGAACAGCCCTCATGAGCGCCATGACGAATCTGCCTCCCTACGAGCCTCCGGTCGACGAGAACCAGCTTCTGCTGAAATGGATTCGGCGTGCGCGCGAATCCCAGATGAGTCATTACGACATGGCGGACCTGCTGTCGGCGCGCGACCGCCAAGTCGGCTGGCTCGCCACCGCCTTGACCGCGTTCGTGGGAACCGCGGTGTTCGCCTCCCTGCATGCCACCGCGGTGTCGCCGGAGCTCAGGATCTTTGTCGGCTTCGTGAGCGTGGCGGCCGCGGTCTCCACCGCGTTGCAGACTTTCCTGCGCTATGCCGAGCGCGCCGAAAAACATCGCGCCGCCGGCGCGCGCTATGGCGCGGTGCGTCGCAGGCTCGAAGCGGTTTTTGCGGGCGATGCCGATGCGCGCGACGGCCACTATCTCACCGCGATCCGCGACGAACTCGACCGGCTAGCCGAAGATTCGCCCAACGTGCCGCCGCGCGTGTTCTATCGCACGCAGCGCACGCTGTCCGCGGATACGCAGCGCAGCCGCGACGCCTGAACTCATTCGCCGGCCGTCAGATCTCCGACATCGATACCCAGCTCCGCGGCCATGCGGCGCACTACCGTCTGAAGCCGGCTCACTTCGTCGGCGAGACGCTTCTGTTCGGCCTTGACCGCCTCGAACGCGGACAGCGGCACCGAGTCGTCTTCCGCGCCTGGCTGCGCCAACTCGCTCGCACTCACCTCGCCGCACAAAAGATGCGTCCAGCGGTTCTCGCGCTCGCCCGGCGTGCGCGCCAGTTTCACGACGCGCGGCGGGTCGTTGGCCGCGAGTTCGTCGAGAAACGCCTCGACCGAAGAGATGTCGGCAAAGCCATGCAAACGCGCGCTATTCAGGCGCAACTCGGCGGCGGTTTGCGGACCGCGCAGCAGCAACGTGGTGAGCAACGCCGCCGACTGGCTCGGCAACCCCAGCACGCGGTTCATGTTGTGTTCGAAGCGCGGCACGCGGCTGCTGCTGCCCTCCATCACGAGGCTAAGCCGCTTCAATCCGTCGACGGCGGTCAGCACCTCGGCCTCGGTGGCGTTCATGACCGGCGCGCGGCCGGTTTTCTGGTTGCAGCCCAGCGTCAGCGCGTTGAGCGAAAGCGGATAGCTGTCCGGCACCGTGTGCTGCTTTTCGACGAGCACGCCGAGCACGCGTCCTTCAAGCAAGGTCAACGCGCGGATCGAAGAACGGGGAGAAGTGTCGGGAGTGGAATTCATGAATGATGTCGCGGCATGAGCCGCCGGGTCTCGTGGATGACTGCCTTACCGTTGCACAGCCGGGCGGCGCTTTCTGGTGGGTGGGCACTATGATAAACGGCTCAGGCCGCGGCGGTGTACGAATCTGAGCCGCGGCGGGTGCGCGCGCGGCCATCTGGCACACGGCGTGCTGTCACCGGAAACCCCTTTACTCATGGAGTCGATCAATGCCCCTGCGCCGTCACCGGATCCTGCGCCTGAGCGCCATTTCACTCGTGGTCGGCACGGTGTGCCTGCTCGGCGCCTGCGCGCTCAGCCCGGCAGGCAAGAGCGGCAACGCGCACGTGCCCGAGCCCGCCAAGCCCGTGGACCTGAGCCGCTATCTCGGCCGATGGTATGAACTGGCGCGTTATGAAAACCGCTTCGAGCGCGATTGCGAAGCCGCCACCGCCGACTACGCCACTCGCGACGACGGCCTGATCGACGTCGTCAACAGTTGCCATCAAGGCGCCGTGAACGGACCGCTGGATGTCGCGAGGGGCCGCGCGAAGGTGGTGGCCGGCTCGGGCAATGCCAAGCTGAAAGTGTCGTTCTTCGGACCGTTCTTCTTCGGCGACTATTGGGTGCTGGATCACGCGGACGACTACAGCTGGTCGATCGTCGGCGAACCGAGCGGACGTTATCTGTGGATCCTCACGCGGGAGGCCACGCCCTCCGCCGGCGTGAAAGACGCGTTGATCGAACGGGTTCGCGCGCTGGGTTACGACACGTCGATGCTGCGCATGACCCGACACGAATAAACGAACTCCCGTAGCCGCTTGAAACCGCGAAGAACACTCGAGCCGCGCGCGTTCACCTGATTTTTTCTCGTTGACGCAGTTCCATATTCGAGATAATTTCCCGAATATGGAAAACGCATTCAACGACGATAACGCCATCGACCGTCGCATCGCGCGGCGGCTGCGGGCGCTGCGCGCCGAACGCAACTGGTCGCTCGACGATCTCGCGAGACTCAGCGGCGTCAGCCGCGCCACACTGTCACGCCTCGAGAACGCCGCCGTGAGCCCGACGGCGAGCGTGCTCGGCAAGCTTTGCGTCGCGTACGGCCTGCCGATGTCGCGCCTCATGCACATGGTCGAGGAGGACTTCGCGCCGCTCGTGCCGCGCGACGCCCAGCCGCTCTGGACCGACGCCAGCGTCGGCTTCCGGCGGCGCTCCGTGTCGCCGCCCGCGCAGGCGTTGAGCGGCGAAGCGCTCGAATGCGAACTCGAAGCCGGCGTGCGCATCGCCTACGACGCGTCGCCGCGCCCCGGCCTCGAACATCATCTGATCCTGCTCGAGGGGCAACTGCAGATCACCGTCGACGGCCAACGCCACGACTTGCAACCCGGCGACTGCCTGCGCTATCAACTGTTCGGCCCCAGCGCGTTCGTCACGCCCGCGCACAGCGCGGCCCGCTACCTTCTTTTCATCGTGTGAGCCAGCATGAGCGCGACCACCATCACCCCGTTCTGCGCCGACGACCTCGTGCGCCATCTCCCCGAATTCGGCGCGCTGCTGGGTGCTTGCGTGCATGACGGCGCCAGCGTCGGTTTTGTGATGCCATGTAGCGTCGAAGCGTGCGAAGCGTTCTGGCGCGGCAAAGTGCTGCCTTCACTGCGTGCCGGCGGCCTGGTGCTGCTGGTCGCGCGTCAGGGCGAGGCGCTTGCGGGAACCGTGCAACTGGACTACGACACGATGCCGAATCAGCGGCATCGCGCCGAGGTGCGCAAACTTCTGGTCCATCCGGCCTTTCGCCGTCAGGGCATTGCGCGGGCCTTGATGATCGAACTCGAACGCCATGCGCTTGGGTTGCAGCGCAGCCTGCTCACGCTCGACACCCGCACCGGCGACCGCGCCGAGCCGCTTTACACCGGACTGGGTTACCGGACCGCGGGCGTGATCCCGGGATATGCGCGTGACACGCACACCCATGCGTTCGACGCGACCACCATCATGTACAAGCCGCTCTGAACGGAGCGCGGCCGCGCGTCAAGCCGCGCGCGAATACTTGAACGTGCCCTGCGCGCTGGCGATCAGCAGCTTGCCGTCCACCCACGCCTCGCTGCGCGAGAAGAAGATCGAGCGGCCCGCGCGCTCCAGAAAACCCTTCGCGGTGACCGATTCACCGAGTCCCTTGTCCAGATAGTTGGTGGTCAGCGACAGCGTAAATGCATGCCGCGCCGGGGCGCCGCGCGGCGCGAAGATGCCCGCATAACCCGCCGACGCATCGAGCAGCGTCGCAATCGCGCCGCCTTGCAGCACGCCCTGGCGATTGAGCTTGCTCGCATCGATCGGCATGACCAGTTCGGCGTAACCGTCGCGCCATTGCGTGAGGCGAACGCCGAGCGATTCGAGAAACGGGTTGTCGATGGGAAGGTCGGACATGGGGCTGCCTTTGTGTTCACTGTGTTCGTTGTGTTCGAGAACAGCGATGCGGGATGCGCGGAGCGCCCGCCCGGTGACGAGCAGTCAGCATACTAGCGTTCATGGTTGGGCGTCGCCCTGCCCGGCGTCGAGGCGTAGAGCCGCGTGTCCGTCCGGCTCGTTACCGCCTCGTTAATCGACGACCTGCGTTCGGCCGCACTTGCGCCCACTCGAACGGCCCGATTGCCCGCGCTCGGGCACAATCGTCTTTTCGCCGCGCTTGCGGCCCGATCTCTGAGCGTTGCGCTTCCCTTCCTGCCTCGATGAGTTCAGCCACTCCCGCCGACGGCGCGCCGCACTGGCAGCGCAATCTCTATGTCTGCCTGTTCGGCTCGTTCACGACCATCGTCGCGATGACCCTGCTGCTGCCCTTCCTGCCGCTCTATGTGCAGCAGCTCGGCGTGCAGTCCGCCGCGGCCGCCGTGCAATGGTCCAGCGTCGCGTTCGGCGCAACGTTCCTCGCCGCCGCGCTGGTGTCGCCGCTGTGGGGGCGCATGGCCGACCGCTACGGCCGCAAGCTGATCCTGATTCGCGCGAGCCTCGGCATGGCCATCGTAATGTCCTTGCTCGGGCTCGCGCAGAATGTCTGGCAGCTGGTGGCACTGCGTTTTCTGGCGGGTCTCGTGGGCGGCTATGCGTCGGGCGCGACCGTGATGATCGCCACGCAGACGCCGCGCGCACGCACCGGCTGGGCGCTCGGCACGCTGGCCTCGGGTGTGATGGCCGGCAGTCTCGTCGGCCCGCTGGTCGGCGGCGCGCTGCCGCCGCTGATCGGCATCCGCAACACGTTTTTCATTGCCGGCGCGATGATCTTCTGCGCTTTCATCGCAACCACGTTGCTCGTCAAGGAGCAGCCGCTCGAGCGCACGCGCCGCACATCGCGCGAGGCGCAGGCGGCTACCGGCTGGGCCACCGTGCCGGACCTGCGCCCCGTGCTGGCGATGCTGTTCACCTCAGGCTTGCTGATGTTCGCCAATATGTCGATCGAACCGATCATCACCGTGTATGTCGGCCAGTTGGTGCACGACGCAAGCCATGTCACGCTGGTGTCGGGCTTCGTGATGTCGGCCTCGGCGCTGGGCAGCGTGCTGGCGGCGTCGCGCGTGGGCCGTCTGGCCGACCGGATCGGCGCGCCCAGGGTGATCGTGGCGTGTCTCGGCATGTGCGCGGCTCTGCTGGTGCCGCAGGCATTCGTCACGAGCGGCTTGCAACTCGTGGTGCTGCGCTTTCTGATGGGGCTTGCGCTGGCCGGCCTGTTGCCGTGCATGACGAGCGTGATCCGCCATAACGTGCCCGACCGCTCCGCCGGCCACATTCTCGGCTACGCGACTTCGGCGAACTACGCGGGACAGGTCACCGGGCCGCTCGCGGGCGGCTTTGTCGGCGCGCATTTCGGCATGCAGTCGGTGTTTCTCATCACCAGCGCGTTGATGCTGTGCGGGGCGCTGTTCAACGGCTGGGTGTTCAGGGGTTCGGCTTCGGCGCGCGGCGGGTAACGCGCCGCCAAAAACTCAGCGGCGCGGATCGAGCGCAATGCGCACCGCGAGTCCGGCGAGCACGGTGCCCATCAACCAGCGCTGCACCTGCAGCCACACCGGCCGCCCGGCGAGAAACACGGCAATCGAGCCCGCCATGCTCGCGATCAGCGCATTCACGGTCACGCTGATGACGATCTGCACACAGCCGAGCGCGATCGACTGCGCGAGCACGCTGCCGTGCCCCGGCGAAATGAACTGCGGCAGCAGCGACAGGTACATCACCGCGATCTTCGGATTCGCGAGGTTGGTGACGAGGCCCATGGTGAAGAGCTTGCGGCGGCTGTCGTGCGGCAGGTCGCGCACCTGGAACGGCGAGCGTCCGCCCGGTTTGACGGCCTGCCACGCCAGGTACAGCAGATAGAGCGCGCCGCCGAAGCGCAATGCGTCGTACGCGTAGGGCACGGTCAACAGCAGCGCGGTAATGCCGAAGGCGGCGCAGAACATGTAGAACACAAAGCCGAGCGCAACGCCGCCGAGCGAAATGAGACCCGCGCGGCGCCCCTGGCAAAGCGAGCGCGAAATCAGATAGATCATGTTCGGCCCGGGCGTGAGCACCATGCCGAGCGAGACCAGACCGAAGGCAAGCAGCGTTGTGAAGGCGGGCACGGCATTCTCCTCTGCGAATGGAAGGCGGATGGTGCCGCCAAATATAGCCGATGGCGGCGATTTCAGCCTCGCGGGCGGCTTGAATAATTCGCATGGGCGTATGAGCGGCATTCATCTTCGGACGCGGCGCTCTGCTCGTGTCGGGCCGCCGATGGGCGTTTCTTGCGCGGCGCACCGCAGGAAACACTTGCGGCGATTAATTTTGGACGGTATTGTCGAGCCGTTCTGCAATGCAGCGCGGGAGAGATCGTCAGCGGTTCGTGACGACGCCGACGGAGCAACCGCCCCGGAAACTCTCAGGCAAAAGGACCGCGCAGCAGGAACATCTGGAGAGCGGCGCATCGGCATACCGTGTGCGCCCACCGAAGGGGATTCCCCGCACACGGCTCATATCGGGCCGGCCGCGGTGGGGAAGAAACTCTCAGGTACATGGACAGATGGGGCATCGACGCCGGTTTCGACACGAAATCGACACCGGTGATGCTCAACTACTCTGGACCATGACATGTCACGAATCGCCATTATCGGCGCCGGCATTACCGGCGTCACGACCGCTCACGCCCTCGCCCGGCGCGGCCACCACGTCACTGTGTTCGAACGCCATCGCTATGCGGCCATGGAGACCTCGTTCGCCAACGGCGGCCAATTGTCCGCCAGCAATGCCGAAGTCTGGAACAGTGCGGCCACCGTCATGAAGGGCCTGCGCTGGATGCTCACGCGCGACGCCCCGCTGCTGCTCAATCCCGCGCCCACCTGGCACAAGTACTCGTGGATGGGCGAATTCCTGCGGCAGATTCCGCACTATCGGGCCAACACGGTCGAAACCGTGCGGCTCGCGATCGCGGCGCGCGAGCATCTGTTTTCGATTGCCGAGACCGAGGGCATCGACTTCGATCTCGAACGGCGCGGCATTCTGCACATCTACAAGACCCGCAAGGAATTCGACGCCGCGGGCAAGGTGAACGAACTGTTGCGCGAAGGCGGCCTTGACCGCAGCGCGGTGACGGCGAGCGAGCTGCATGGCATCGAGCCCACGTTGCAGGGCGACTTTTACGGCGGTTTTTTCACGCCGTCCGATTCGACCGGCGATATTCATAAGTTCACGCGCGGGCTCGCCCTGGCGTGCATGCGGCACGGCGTCGAATTTCATTACGATGCCGAGATCACGTCGATCGAACAGCCCGCCGAGGGCCGTTTTTCGCTGCTGGTCAATCTCGAGGGCGAATCGCAGCGTTTCGCGTTCGAGCGGATCGTCGTGTGCGCCGGCGTGAAGAGCCGCGATTTTGCGGCCATGTTGGGCGACCACGTGAACATCTACCCGGTGAAAGGCTATTCGATCACGGTCTGTCTCGACGACGACATCAGCCAGCAGCGCGCACCCTGGGTGAGCCTGCTCGACGATAGCGCGAAGATCGTCACGAGCCGGCTGGGCGCGGATCGTTTTCGCGTGGCCGGCACGGCGGAGATCAACGGTTTTAACCGGGATATCCGCTCGGACCGGATCGCGCCGCTGGTGGACTGGACACGGCGTCATTTCCCCGAGGTGTCGACCTCGCGCGTGATTCCCTGGGCTGGCTTGCGGCCGATGTTGCCGAGCATGTTGCCCAAGGTGGGACGCGGAAAACGGCGCGGCGTGTTCTACAACACCGGCCACGGGCATTTGGGCTGGACGTTGTCGGCCGCGACGGCGCAGGCGCTGGCGGGCGCGATTCAGTAGGCGTGCCCTCGGGGTTTCGCCGACGGCGGCGGCTCGGCATCACGAGCCGCCGCCAAATTTGAAATCCCCGTGCTGCGGGCGTTCGGGCGGCGGCGGTGGCTCGACACCGCCGCCGCCAAACCATGCCAGATTCTCCACTTCTGCTAGTGTTCTTCCATCCGTGTTACTTCGGTGGAGAACCCATGCCGCACGCCCGCGCCGCCAGACTCGAGGCAGACAACACCCGCCTGAGCGATGCGCAGATCGCCGTGGAGGCGACGCGGCGTCTCGCCTGGGACGCCGCAGTGCCTGAACACGCCGTGAAGGTTCACGTCTCGCGCGGCCGCATCACGCTGCGCGGCGAGTTGCAGTGCGATGAGCAACGCACCGCGGCACTCGAAGACGTCACGCGCCTGTTCGGCGTAACAGGCATTTCGGATCACACCGTCATCAAGCCCGAGTGAAGTCAGCCCGCATCGGATTGCCGCAACAGCGCGCGGCAATGCCGCGCGATCTGCTTTTCCTCTTCGGTGTGAATCGCCCTCACCTTGCCCGCCGGATCGTTTTCCGTCAGCCCCATGAAAGCGAGCCCGTCGCATACGCGCCTGCGGATCTCCTGGCTGTGCTCGCCAATCCCGCCGGTGAACACCAGCAAATCGATTCCGCCCAGCAACGCCGCATAGCCGCCGATCGTCTTGCGCACGGCGGTCGCGAACGCATCGAGCGCGAGCGACGCGTTCGGATCGCCCGCCGCAGCGCGTCTTTCCAGCGCCTGCATATCGCTCTCGCCAGCCGCGTAGCCGGCAAGTCCGCTCTCGCGATTCAGCAACGTCTCCAACGCGCCGGCATCGAGTTTCTCCACGCGCATCAGATAGAGCAGCACGCCCGGGTCGAGATCGCCGCTGCGCGTGCCCATCGGCACGCCGCCGGTCGGCGTCAGGCCCATCGAGGTATCGACCGACTGGCCGTCGCGCAACGCGCACACGCTCGAACCGTTGCCGAGGTGCGCGAACACGGCGCGCGCCGGCAAGTCGGCGCCGAGCCGCGTCACCAGCGATTCGTACGATAGCCCGTGAAAACCGTAGCGCATTACACCGGCCTGCGCATAACGGCGCGGCAACGCGAGTTGCGCCGCGCGCGGCGGCAGCGTGGCGTGAAACGCCGTGTCGAAGCAGGCGAAGTGCGGTGCATCGGCGAAAATGGTTTCGGCCTCGTCGATCAACGCAAGCGCCGGCGGAATATGCAACGGCGCAAAGTGCACGGCGTCGTGCAACTGACGGCGCAGGTCGGCGGTAATCCGCTGATGCGTGCGCAGGTGCGGCCCGCCATGCACCACCCGATGCCCCACCGCCGAAGGCCGCGCATGATGCTGTTGCGCGAGGACCTGCGCGAGCTTTTGCAGCGCATCGGTCTGCGATTCCAGTTCATGCTCCCGCTGCAGCAGCAAGCGGCCATCGGGCGCCTTGATCCGCAAACTGCCGTCGCCGCGGCCAATGCCTTCCGCGCTGCCTTCCAGCAAGAGCGTTTCGTCACCGCCCGCGAGCCTGAACAGCCCGAATTTCAGCGACGACGAACCGCTGTTCAACACCAGAATGGTTGGATCGTCAGCATCGTCTGGAGCGCGCATGATCATGTCTCGCTCAACCTTTCCACGTCCAGTTGCGGATCTCTTCCCGGTCGATACCCTCGGCATGCGCATACGCCAGGTGCTCGATGATCTGCCCACGCAACCATTCCTTCGCGTGGTCGCCGACACCCCGCAGCTTCGGCACGCGATCGATCACGTCGATGGCCAGCGAGAAGCGGTCGACCTGGTTGATGATCGCCAGTTCGAGCGGCGTGTTGATGTTGCCCTTCTCGTGATAGCCGTGCACATGCAGGTTGTCGTGGTTCGTGCGGTTGTAGGTCAGCTTGTGAACCAGCGAAGCATACGAGTGGAAATTGAAAATCACCGGCTTGGCCGCGGTAAACAACGAGTCGAAGTCGCGGTCGGACAGGCCGTGCGGATGCGCGTGCTCCGGCATCAACCGGAACAGGTCGACCACGTTGACAAAGCGGATCTTCAGGTCGGGGAAACGCTCCTTCAGAATCTGCACGGCGGCGAGCGCCTCCATGGTCGCGATGTCGCCTGCGCAGGCCATCACCACATCGGGCTCGACGCCCTGATCCGTCGACGCCCAGTCCCAGATGCCGATGCCCTTGGTGCAATGCGTGACCGCCGCGTCCATGTCGAGATACTGCAAATGCGGCTGCTTGTCGGCGACGATCACATTGACGTAGTCGCGCGAGCGCAAACAATGATCGGCGACGCTCAGCAGGCAGTTCGCGTCCGGCGGCAGATAAATACGCACCACGTCCGGGCTTTTATTGGTGACGACATCCAGAAAGCCGGGGTCCTGGTGCGTAAAGCCGTTGTGATCCTGGCGCCACACGAGCGAGGTGATCAGCAAGTTGATCGACGGCACCGGCTGCCGCCAGCCGAGATCGCGTTTCGCCTTCTCCAGCCACTTGGCGTGCTGGTTGAACATGGAATCGATCACGTGGACGAATGCTTCGTACGTGGCGAACAAACCGTGCCGGCCGGTCAGCACGTAACCTTCGAACCAGCCTTCGAGCGTATGTTCGCTGAGCATTTCCATCACGCGGCCGTCCACCGCGAGTTCGCCGCCGTCCGCGTCGCCCGGCTGGGTTTGCGCGAGCCAGGTCTTTTCGGACGCTTCATAGATCGCGGTCAGCTTGTTGCTGGCGGTTTCGTCGGGGCCGAACACGCGAAAGTTCGTCATGTTCCTGCGCATTACGTCGCACAGGAATTTGCCGAGCACCTCGGTCGGCGACGTATAAGCGCCGGCCGGTTTTTTCACCGCGACCGCGTAATCGCCAAACGGCGGCATGTCGAGCGTCTTGCACAGCAAGCCGCCGTTCGCATGCGGATTGGCGCTGATGCGGCGCGCGCCCTTCGGCGCGAGTTCGCGCAGCTCCGGCACGAGGCGCCCTGCTTCGTCGAACAGCGACTCGGGCGCGTAGCTGCGCAGCCAGCTTTCCACCAGCTTCAGGCTCTTGCTGTTCGTGACCGGATCGAGCACCGGCACCTGATGCGCGCGCCACGAGCCTTCCACCTTGTGGCCGTCGACTTCCTTCGGGCCGGTCCAGCCTTTCGGCGAACGCAGCACGATCATCGGCCAGCGCGGCCGCGTCGCGTCGTTGCTCGCGCGCGCATGCTGCTGGATCGCGCGGATTTCGCCGATGCACTGCTCCAGTGTCGCCGCCATCTGCTGATGCATGACGTCGGGATCGTCGCCTTCGACGAAATACGGCTTGTGGCCGTAGCCGGTCAGCAAGGCTTCGAGCTCCTCGCGGGGAATGCGCGCGAGAATGGTCGGATTGGCGATCTTGTAGCCGTTCAGATGCAGCACCGGCAACACCGCGCCGTCACGGATCGGATTGAGGAATTTGTTCGAGTGCCACGAGGTGGCGAGCGGACCGGTTTCCGCTTCGCCGTCGCCGATCATGACCGCGACGATCAGCTCGGGGTTGTCGAACGCGGCGCCGTAGCCGTGCGAGAGGCTATAGCCGAGTTCCCCGCCTTCGTGAATCGAGCCGGGCGTCTCGGGCGTGCAATGCGAGCCGATGCCGCCGGGAAACGAGAACTGCCGGAAAAAGCGCTGCATGCCGGCGGCGTCTTCGCTGCGGTCGGGGTAGATTTCCGAGTAATGACCTTCCAGATAGCAATGCGCCAGCGTGGCCGGCGCGCCATGACCGGGACCGGCCACGTAGATCACATTCAGATCGAGCTTGTTGATCAGCCGGTTCAGATGCACGAGCAGAAAACTCTGCCCCGGGTCGGAGCCCCAATGCCCCAGCAGACGGTTCTTGATGTGTTCGGGTTTGAGCGGTTCGCGCAGCAGCGGATTGTCGCGCAGATAGATCATGCCGGCCGAAAGGTAGTTGCAGGCGTGCCAGTAGCGATCCATGTTGCGCAACGTATCGGCGTCGAGGGTTTGCGGCGGCGTAGGACGGGAGGTTGCTTCAGCCACGGCGTCACTCCTTGAAAGGACTGTCAGGCGGGTTAGCGGGTGCGGCGGCGATGTGGTTCGCGATAGAGCCGGCGCGCAAAAATCGGCACTGCCGGCCGTCTCGTCATGCGCATGACATAACGCAGGCGTAGCGGTCAGGGCCCTTTACAGCAGCTCCGATGCGACTTTTCATGCAGCGCTTTGCGCCGATACCCGGCGCACGTCACGCAGTGTGACAGGAAGCGCGCCGCATGGTTCTACGCATTCGTCCATCGCTTGAGCCAACACATGTCGGCCTGGATTCCGGGCACTCGGCCTCGCGCCGCATACGCTAGACTTAAGCGCACATTAAGTGAATGCGTTTAAGCTCGTCATGCCGCGTGCACTACGGCGGAGCGCGGACCACATCTGACGCATTCCGCTTCGCTCGCCTTCCTTAACCGACCACTCGATCATGCCGACACCCAGCCGCTTCAAAGCACCATTGATCCTCGTTATCACATTCGTGCTGCTGTTCGCGGGTGTCGCTGTCCTGATCGGCGTGTTCGGCTTGCTGGTCAAGCTGTTCGGCCACGGCTGAGCAGCCCCGCGCGGGCGTGGCCGGCGCAAAATGTGTATCCTGAACGATCTTGCCGGCGCCTTTGCATGTGTCGTCCCGCGTTTGCGAGACGGACGGCGCCCGGCTTCATTGCAAGGAGAGGCCATTGACGGACCACGCTGATACTTCCCCGCCCTCCGGCCAACCCGTCGATCCGGAGTTGCTCGAACTGGCGCAGCAGGTCTTCGACCTCGCGCGGCGCGGCGACGCCGCCATGCTCGCGGCGGTGATCGAAAAAGGCGTGCCGCCGAATTTGCGCAACGACAAGGGCGACAGTCTCGTCATGCTCGCCAGCTACCATGGTCACGCGCAAGCCGTACGCACGCTGCTCGAGCACGGCGCCGATCCCAATCTGCGCAACGACAACGGACAGACGCCGATTGCGGGCGCGGCCTTCAAGGGCTTCGACAGCGTGATCGAAACCTTGCTCGCGCACGGCGCGGATGTCGAAGGCGCGTCGCCGGACGGACGCACCGCGTTGATGATCGCCGCGATGTTCAATCGCACGGCGATCATGGACTTGCTGATCGCGCATGGCGCGGACCCGCAAGCCCGCGATACGAACGGCGTGACGGCGCTAGATGCGGCCGGCCGCATGGGTGCCGGCGATGCGCAAGCGCGCCTGAAGGCGCTCGGTTCCTGAGTTGGAGCACGGCTCGCTCGCGGCGCGTGTGCCTCTGTGCGTGCGGACACCCTGCAACAGAGGCTCGCAAGCGCCGCGAACAACGCTAGCCTTTGTCCGCCAACAGCCACTCCACGTCGATCTCCACCAGATCCCCGATGCGCTCCACTGTCACATCCGCCGGCGGATTGCTGGAGATCTCTTTCGGATCGAACGCGTAGTGCCCCTGGCGGGGAAAGACCGTCGTCAGCCTCGCGCCCCAGGCCCGTTTCATGGCGGTCAGAATCCGCAGCTTGTCGTCCACCATCACATAGTGGCGGGCGGGATAGCACTCCATCACCTGGTCGAGCATCAACTCCTTGTGGATGTAGATCAGCACCCGCCCTTCGACTTCATCCCATAGCCCCGAACGGGCAATCTTGCGCGGCTGGAACACCACGTCGCCGTCGGAGAGAATGACCGTGGGACCGTGCGCGCGCAGATGCCGCAGCGCATCCAGCGCGCCCGGATACAGGCGGTTCGCGAACGGATATTCGATCAGGAACGACGACATCATCAGGAGCCGCGTGTCGCGCGGCTGCTCCAGACGATACCGTTGCAACGCGCCGAGGTAGTCGGCATAACCGAGCTCCGTGCGCAGGGTCTCGAAGATTTCCCAGTAGCGCGTGCTGTTCTGTGCGCCGAACTCCCTCACCATGTGCGCGCGCAGGTCCTCGAGCACATGGTCGTTGTCCAGCAAGGTGTTATCGCAGTCGAACAGAAACACGACATCGTGCGGCGTCGCGGTAGCGGCTTGCATGGCGGCTCCCTGGAATCAGCCTTTGGGCCCGTCGGACGGATTGGCCGCTTTCTCGACGTGACCGCCGAAATCATGCCGCATCGCCGAGAGCACCCGGTTCGCAAAATCCGCCTCGCCGCGCGAACTGAAGCGTGCGAACAGCGCCGCGCTCAGCACCGGCGTGGGCACGCCTTCGTCGATCGCGGCCGCCACGGTCCAGCGGCCCTCGCCCGAATCGGATACGCGCCCCGCGTAGTTCTTCAGGTCGGCGTCGCTGACGAGCGAGCCGGCAATCAGATCGAGCAGCCATGATCCGATCACGCTGCCGCGCCGCCAGACTTCGGTGACATCGGCGAGATTCAGGTCGTACTGGTACAACTCGGGGCGGCGCAGCGGCGATGTTTCGGCGTCGGCCTCGCGCGCCTGTTTGCCGGCATCCGCGTGGCGCAAAATGTTCAGCCCCTCGGCGTACGCGGCCATCATGCCGTACTCGATGCCGTTGTGGACCATCTTGACGAAGTGCCCCGCGCCTCGCGGCCCGCAGTGCAGGAAGCCCTGATCCGCGGTGCTGGTGCCGCTGGCGCGGCCCGGCGTGGCCGGCGCGGCGTCCGCGCCCGGCGCGAGCGTCGAGAAAATCGGTTCGAGCCGCTTCACGATCTCCGGCTCGCCGCCGATCATCAGGCAGTAGCCGCGCTCGCGCCCCGCCACCCCGCCGCTCGTGCCGACGTCCACATAGTGAAGCTGACGTTGGGCAAGCTCCGCGCCGCGGCGAATGTCGTCGTGATAGTAGGAATTGCCGCCGTCTATCACGATGTCGCCGGGCTCCAGCAGGGGCACGAGTTTCTCCAGCGTCATATCGACCACCGCGGCCGGCACCATCAGCCAGACTGCGCGCGGTTTCTCGAGCTGCGCGACCAGATCTTCCAGCGACGCCGCGCCCGCGACGCCGTCCTGCTTCAGCCTGTCCACCGCCGCCGGCTGCACGTCGTAAGCGATGCATTGCTGCCCGCCCTTCGTCAGACGCCGCACCATGTCGGCGCCCATGCGTCCCAATCCAATCATGCCTAGCTGCATATCTCGCTCCGGAAAGTGCCTCGTTGCGCTGCTCGATTTGCTTCGTTGTACTGCGGCAATGTTTGCGGTTTCGCTGAGTGTTTCAGCGGCGACGGCGGCGAACGCATATGACTGACTTTACTGGCGTTGCGTTTTCCGGCTTGCAGCGACCGCGCGTCAGCCGCGCGGCATGTCTCGTGATTGCAATCAAGCCGCGCCACAGCCCGTATCGAACGACGATACGCTTATTTGCAGAGACTTTGCGCGGCGTAAAGTTCCTGGCATGTCTGCAGAGCGGCGTTGCGCTCGCTCGGCCTTCGATTCGGCTACGGTCTTCTTACACTTCGGCGCCGCAGCCGCAAGACGGTGGCGCCTGCACCGGCTCGGGCGGCCTCGCGCAGGTGTGAATTGCTAGCGCCGCCGGGCCTGAAGCCTCGCGTATTGTGACCGCACAAAACGTTTCACGGCCCGCCACATCGCCGGATAACGATCGCCCGGCACGGCGAAGAGCACCAGCGCGCACAACGCCAGCAAGCCGCAAAACATGAACGTGCCGCGATAGCCGAACGCCTGCACCAGCAAACCCGACAACACGCCCGAGAGAATCGAGCCGACCCGCGCCGCGTTGAAGAAGAGCGCGGTGGCGCGCCCCGGCGCGTGCGGCATCAGATCCTGCACATACGTCATGCCGAGGCACGAGGTCACCGCGACGACGAACGCGTTGAGCATCTGCATCGGGATCAGCACCTCGACGTTCCCCGCCAGCGACATGCCGGCGAAATACACCGCATGCACCGCGGCACACGCGCCCAGCCAGTTCGGCTTGTGCAGCGCCGAGGACTTCGCGCCGAGCGCGAGCATCATCGGAATTTCCATCAATGCGCCGAGCCCGAGCATCACCGACACGTCCAGATGCGTGCCGTTCAGCCCATGCACGATGTAAAGCGGCAGCACGATCATGGTGGCGTTCGCGGCAAGGCCGAGCAAGGTGAGCGCGGCGACCGCGCGGCCGATGTCGTTGGCCGAGGCGACACCGGGCAGTTCCTCGTGCGCGTCTTCGCCGGGCGCGGTCAGCGGCGGCACGGTGATCGAGGCGGACGGCTCGGACGCCGTGTCTTCCACCGTGTGGTCGCCCAGGTGGCCTTGCGGCTCCCGCATGCGCCAGACGACGGCCGCGCAGGCGCCAAAACTGGCGGCGGCGAACAGAAAGAGCCCGTAGAAGCTGCTGGCGGCAAGCACCAGCGCGCCCACCGACGGCCCGAACACCCACGCCGCCGACAGAATGGTCCGCAAGGTCGCGCTGGCGAACACGCGCTGCGCCGGGTCGGCGACCGGCAACGCCGCGCGGCTGAACGAGAACACCATCGAAATAGCCGAGCCGCCCGCGCCGATAAAGACGATCCCGACCACCAGCAGCAGACGGTAGTCACGCACCACGCATAGACACAGATAGCCGAGCGCCGCCGCCACCAGCGCCGCCAGCAACAAAGGCCGGTGCCGTCCGCTCGCGTCGCTCCAGCGGCCCGCGAAGGTGCTGGCGAGCACCCCGCTCGCCGCGATCAGCGTCATGAAGACGCCGAGCCTGAACGGCGTCATGCCGGCGCGCTCGACGCCGAACAGGGAAAGATAGGGAGCGGTGAACGACATCGCCACACCGAGCATCAGGGTCGCGGCGGCGAGCGGCTTGAAGCCGGGGATGTGTAGCAGGGCGAAAAAACGTGAGGTGTTCAACACAGGGGGCGGTGGGTCAGGAGAAGCGACTGTGCGACGCGCAATGCGCACCGCACACATCGTGGCCGGAACGACCGGGGCATTATCGGCTTAGCTCGCGAGCGCGTAAACCCGCGCCACCGCGTCCCAAAATTGCGAGCCGCCTGCGCCGCGCGTGAAGCGCTTCGGCGTGCCCGACGCGCGGCCTCGTCCCAGCAATATTCGCTCCCGCGCGGCGCCGCAGCGCTCACAGCACGACGTAGCCGCGCTTTTCCAGCGTCCAGCGGTGCCACTGATTGCCATACATGCCGCAGGCCATGCCGAACAGCACCGACAGCACCAGTCCGATCAGGTCCGCGGTTTCGCCCCACAATCCCGAGCAGAACAGCAACAGATTGACCGCCAGCATGACGAAGGCCGCCAACCACATCTTCTTCGACAGCGCCCAGATGAAGCCCAACAGGCACGCGCCCCAACTGAAGCCCGTAGCGACCGCGACGGTCTCGTCCTTGCCCGGATACCGCAGATAAATCCTTTCGCCCATGTCCTTTCCCGACCACGATGATGCGCCGCCGCGTCGCGGCTGCCCCCGACGAGTGTTTACCACGTCGCGCCGGCAAGCGGATAAGTTCGCGAGAAATTCACCCCGCCGCGTGCTTGGCCGCACATCGGCCGGCGCCGCGCTGCCTGACGATCCGCGGCATAGCTGATACTCTTGGCAAATTCAGGCGCAGGGAACGCCACCGCGGCGCGCCTTGCCCGCACAGGTTGAACCGCTTCGGAGCACGCATGGCCACGCAAACCGCCTATTCATCCAAAGCCCCTTCGCGCGCCGAGCTCGACGCGCTGCCGGGCACCACCATCGTCGAATTCGGCACGGACTGGTGCGGCTACTGCCAGGGGGCGCAAGCATCGATTGCCCAGGCGCTCGAACCGCATGCGGGCGTCAGGCACCTGAAGATCGAAGACGGTCCGGGCCGGCCGCTGGGCCGCTCGTTCAAGGTGAAGCTCTGGCCTACGCTGATCCTCATGCGCGACGGCGCCGAACTCGCGCGCGTGGTGCGCCCGTCCAGCGCGACGCAAATCGCGGACGCTTTCACGTCGCTCTGACGCCAGGCTGCACGCGGCGCGACACCCGCGCCCGCGCACCGCCCCGCGCCCGCTTCACGTGAGACCCACCGATCCCCTATCATGCGCCAAGCCATCCATCATCTGAGCGTCAAGGCCCGCACCCGCGGGCTCGTCGAGTTCACCGGCGAGGTGCGCCGCTTCGTGTCCGCGCAAGCCATCGAGACCGGCCTGCTGACGCTCTTTTGCCGCCATACGTCCGCTTCGTTGCTGATTCAGGAAAACGCCGACCCTTCGGTGCAACGCGATCTGGAGCGCTACTTCGCGAGCCTCGCGCCCGAAGACGCCGAGCGCTACGAACACGACGCCGAAGGCCCCGACGACATGCCGGCCCATTTGCGCACGGCGCTCACGCAGGTGCAGTTATCGGTGCCGGTCGAACATGGGCAGATGGTGCTCGGCACCTGGCAAGGCTTGTATCTCTTCGAACATCGCCGTCATACGCAGCAGCGGGACATCGTGCTGCATCTGATCGGGGAATGACGGCGCGGTCCCCGGCCGTGGCCGTGTCGGTTCGAGACGTGTTGTTGACCGGGACTGGCTGCAACATTTCATCCGCAAACCGGATTAAAGGGAGCACACCTCATGGACACCCGTAGCGAGCTGCAAGCCACCGTCAAGGCGATGGTTCAACCCGGCAAAGGCCTCCTCGCCGCCGACGAAAGCGGCCCGACCATCGCCAAACGCTTCAAGACGATCGGCCTCGAATCGAGCGAGGAAAACCGCCGCGCCTATCGCAACCTGCTGCTCACCACGCCAGGTCTCGGCGAATTCGTGAGCGGCGTGATCCTCTACGAAGAAACGCTGGGCCAGAAAGCGGACGACGGCACGCCGTTTCCTCAACTCGCCGCGAAAAACGGCATCGTGCCCGGCATCAAGGTGGACCTCGGCAAGATTGCGCTCGCGCTCGCTCCGGGCGACGAGATCACCGAAGGCCTCGACGGACTCGCCCGCCGTTTCGTCGACTACAAACGGCAAGGCGCGCGTTTCGCCAAATGGCGCGCGGTCTACAACATCACGGCGAGCCTGCCGAGCCGGCTCGCCATCGAGGCGAACGCCGATTCGCTGGCGCGCTACGCCGCCATCTCGCAGGAGGCGGGCATCGTGCCGATCGTCGAACCGGAAGTGCTGATGGACGGCGAACACAGCATCGAACGCAGCGCCGAGGTCACCGAGGCCGTGCTGCACGAGGTGTTCCATGCGCTGCACCGGCATCGCGTGGTCCTCGAACATATTCTGCTCAAGCCGAGCATGGTGATCGCCGGGTCCGAACACGCGCACCAGGCGACGACGGCCGACATCGCCGCGCATACGGTGCGGGTGCTCAAGCGCACGGTGCCGTCGGCGGTGCCGGGCATCGTGTTTCTGTCCGGCGGTCAATCGCCTGAAGAGGCGACCGCGAATCTCGACGCCATGAATCGTCTCGGCGCGCTGCCGTGGAATCTGAGCTTTTCATACGGCCGCGCGTTGCAGGAGCCGCCGCTGCAGGCGTGGAAGGGCGAGGCGAGCCACGTCGAACAAGCCCAGCAGGCGCTGCTCAAACGCGCGCGGCTGAACAGCGCCGCCGCCCTCGGCAGGTACGAGGCGTCGCAGGAGAAAAGTTAGGCGCGGCCCCGCACGGTCCGTTGCGTGCGGCGATCGATCGAGGGCGACGGGCCGGGCGCTCGCATCAAAGCGGCGCCCCGCCGAACGCCTGGCGCTGCGCGAGCGACACGAACGCCTGGGCATCGCGCGCCGCCTGCACCACCGCCGCCATACCGAAAAACTCGTGGGTCGCGCCCCGGTAGTTGCGATGCTCGACGGGCACGCCCGCGCCGTGCAGCTTCTGTGCGAGCTTCTCGCCGTCCGAGCGCAGCGGATCGATGCCCGCCGTCACCACGACCGCCGGCGGCAAACGTGACAGGTCGGCGCTCACCACGTCGATCAACTCACTGGTGAGATCGCTCTCGCTGTTGATCACGTTATGGAGGAACCACAGCATCATCGGCTTGTTCAAGGGCCGGGCATTGCGATTCTCCTCATAGGAGATCGACACGATGTTGTTGCTCGCCACCGGATAGATCAGCGCCTGGTGCATCGGCATGCGCATGCCCGTGTCGCGTGCGTGAATCGCTACGTTGAGCGCCAGATTGGCGCCGGCGCTCTCGCCCATGATCGCGATCTTGCCCGCGTCGCCGCCGAGGCTCGCCGCATGGCCCACCAGCCAGCGCCACGCGGCGAACGCGTCTTCGTGGGCGGCGGGCAGCCGGTGTTCCGGCGCCTGCCGGTAGTGCGCGGAGACCACGATCGCCCGGCTCTGCGCGGCCATGGAACGCGGGGTGGCGTCGTAGGTATCGAGGTCGGCGAGCACCCAGCCGCCGCCGTGAAAATACAGGATCACCGGGAACGGCCCCTCGCCTTGCGGTGTATAGACGCGCGCTGGATTGCTGCCTGCCGCGCCGGGAATCATGAGGTCCGTGGTGCGCACGGCCTCCAGTTCCAGCGCGGGGCGCGCGCTGAACGCGGGGTCGCTCATCAGCTTTTTGACGGCGTCGGCGGGCGTCGGTTGCTGTCTTGCTTCGGCTACGGTGCAATCCTCGATCGGCTTCGGGTTCAGACTCTTGAGCGCGTCGAGCACGGCTTTCATGTCGGGATCGGCATGCCCCGTGGGATCCATGCCGACCATGCCTTTGATGGTGTCACCGAGTGTCATGGCCAGGCTCCTGATGGAAGAGTTCACGGATCCATCGAAGCTCTTGAACGCCGCCCGCGACGACCGTGGATGCCGGGGAATTCGAGCAAGCGCTATACCCGTGAGATGACGGTGCGCCGAAGACGCCGCGCACCAGGCACCACGGCGCACAGCCCGCCCCGGCGCTCCAGCGCCGCGTCAGGCTGTGTCGTCACTGCCCCTTCGTATCGCTGCTGGCGTCCGCGCCCGGCGTGTTGGTGGAGTCGGTTGCAGGCTTGCTCGCCTTCGAGGACTTCGTATGATGCATCTTGGCCGACTTCGAATGCGCCTTCGCGCCCGATGCCTGCATGTCGCCGCCCTCGCGCGTCGTGCCGGCCGTGGTGCCGCCGTTCGGATCGTTGCCGGCCGGGCCGCCACCACCGCCGGCACCCTGAGCCATGGCGAGCGAGGAAGCGGCGAGCAAAGACGAAATAAGCAATACGTTGCGGGTTTTGTTAATCATGGTCATGACTCTCTCCGGTTCGAAAAGGAAGCGGGCTGCGCCGGCCGACCCAGCCAAAGGCGCATGCCTCGTCTTCTTCCCAGCAAGGGCTGTGCCGCGAGTCATGAAACACTTCGAACATGCAACGGATCACGCCGTGGCTTGCGAGCCTTACGGTTCGCAAGCCACGAGGGCGTGCAACTCGTCGATATTGAACGGCTTCGCAAGAATCGCCACACCTAGCCGGCGCGCGCGTTCGAGTTCGTCAGCGTAGCCGGTCATCAATGCGATCTTCTGCGAGGGCCACGCACTGCGCACTTTCTCGGCGAGGTCGATGCCGTTGAGCCGGCCCGGCATCTGGATATCGGAGAGCACGAGTTCGAAGCGCGCGCCGCCCGTGAGCACCTCGAGCGCCTGATCGGCGGTCGGTTCATGGCGCACCTCGCAGCCGAAGGTTTCGAGTACCGCTGCCACGCCCGCGGCCACGTCCTCGTTGTCCTCCACCAGCAGCACCACGCTGCTCGACGCAGGCACTGCCGCGCGCGCCGTGTCGAGTTGCGTCGCGGGCGCCTTCTGGCGCTCGCGATATCGCGGCAGATACAGCCTGACCGTGGTGCCGCTGCCCGGCACGCTGTCGATCTTTGCCGTGCCGCCCGCCTGTTCGCACATGGAGAGCACCTGCGCGAGGCCGAGGCCCGTCCCCGAGCCGCGCAGCTTGGTGGTGAAGAGCGGCTCGAAGGCCCGGCGCACGACGGCCTCGGGCATGCCTTCGCCGTCGTCGGAACAGGCAATCAGCACATATTCGCCGTCGGGCAGCAAGGTATCGCTGCTGACCAGCCGGTTGTTCTGACAACGAATCACGAAGCGCCCACCGTGCGGCATCGCGTCGCGCGCGTTGACGGCCAGGTTCATGATCGCGTATTCGAGGTCGGTCGGATCGGCCAGCACCTGCCAGACGTTATCGACCATGTTCAGCGCCAACTCCACGTTGTCGCCGAGCGCCGCGTCGATCAGCGGCGCGGCGCCGGGCAGCCACGTGGCGAGATCGAGCGGCTCCTGTTTGAGCGGCTGCTTGCGCGCCACGCTCAGAAGACGCCGCGTGAGCGATTCAGCCGTGGCGGTGGCGCGCTCCACCGCGAGCACTTCTTTCTCCACGTTGTTAAAGCGCTTGAGCCGCGCGAGTTCGGTGTTGGCGGAGACCACCATCAGCAGATTGTTGAAATCGTGCGCGACATTCGCGACGAGATTGCCGAGCGCGCCCATGCGTTGCAGTTGCCGGCTCGACGCTTCGGCCGACAGACGCATCGCCACTTCGCCCTGCCAGCGTTCCCACGCGCGCCGCTCGCCTTCCAGCTGACGCAGCGAATAAAGCACCAGCAACCAGACGGCGATACAAGGCACGGCTGTCAGCGCCGCGATCATGATGAAGTGCTGCCGCCATGCTGCGCCGATGGACGAGGTCGCGTAAGCGCTCATCACATAGAGCGGATAGTCGCCCACGCGGCGAAACGCGAGCAGGCGCTCCACGCCGTCCACCGGCGACTCCAGGCGGACGTGACCGAACAGCTGTTTGTCACGCAACGCCTGTACGAATTTATTTTGCGGACCGAGCTTCGCGCCTCGCGGCCACGGCGGATAGCGCACCAGCAGATTGCCGTCCTGGCGATACAGGCCAAGCGCCAATGACGGGTCGCCATTCGTCAGTTCGCGATAGAAGCGCGAAAAGTACTCGTTGCGCAGCGCCACCGAGACCACGCCCAGAAACCGGCCGTCGGCGTCCGAACGCCCGGTCGCCGTGCTGAACACATTGTTCTGCGAAACCGGACCGAACATGGGCAGCGAAAAATACGGCTGCGGACGCATCGCCTTGGCGGACGTGAAGTCTTCACGCTGACCGATCGACATGGCGGGGGCGGGAAAAGCGCGGCTCGACACCAGCAGATCACCTTGCGCGCCGAGCAGATAAATGGACGACACCTGCGGAAAGTCACCGCCGATCTCGCGCAGGCGTTGATGCAACGCAGCTTCACGCGCGCGAATTTGCGCTTCGGTCTCGTTGCCGAGCAACTCCACGATGCGCGAGGACATCTGCTGATTGAGGTCCAGCACCTTCACGGCCTGTTCCTCGGCAACGCGCGCGAGCCGCTCGATCATGTCATTCGCATCGGCCACGCGCCGCTGGTAGTCGAAGTAGCCGTAGCCCGCCAGGCAGAAGAGAGGAAACGCAATCGACGCCGCGAGCACGATCAGCAACATGCGCCGCGTTGCCGCGAAATTGCGCGACGGCATCGGGACATCTACTGCGGCACGTTCCGCACGCTGCACGATCAAGGTCTCCGTGAAAGGTCGAGATGGTCGGGAATGACACGCCGCGCCATGAGTCGCGCGCGGCTCGTGCGCCATTTCCTTTCCCCGGAATTTACCGCACTTCAGGCGTTCTCCATAGCGGGCGCGATGGAGAGGCGGCGCTTGCGCCGAGGCCGGCGCGTGGGCACATGGATTGCTGCTCCACGGGCATCCAGCAGGATCGAAAGGCGTGCTGCGGTGCCGGCATGAGTGCGCGTCTTGCCGTCCACTTTTCATTCTCCGTGAGGAGCAAGCCATGACCACGATTGCCCGACGCGTCGCCCAGCTATCGCAATTGCGATCGGAGCGCGCTGTACGCGTCGTGGTGGATGGCGAACAGATCCTGCTGGTGCGTGACGGCGACACGGTGCACGCCTATTCCGCCGATTGTCCGCATGCCGGCGCGGCGCTGGAAGAAGGCGCGCTTTGCCGCGGCCGGATCATCTGCCCGTGGCACAAGGGCACGTTCGACGTCGCCACGGGCAATGTGCTCGAACCGCCTGCCCTCGTCGGGCTCGATCGCTACCCCGTGGTCGTTGCGGGCGACGATGTGATGGTCACGCCGGAAAAACTGCCCCAACCGGTGCGCACCGCAAGCGGGGAAAAACGGCATTACGTCGTGATCGGCGCTGGCGCGGCGGGTGCGGCGGCATGCGCGGCCTTGCGCGAATGCGGCTTTGGCGGCCGCATCACGCTGATCGGCGCCGAGCCGCACGCGCCCTACGACCGCACCGCGCTGAGCAAATTCGTGCCGTCCGGCGAAATGGCCGCAGCCGACGTGCCGCCGCTTCTCGCGCCAGACTGGCTCGAACGGCACGACGTGGAGCGGATCGTCAGTCGAGTCGCACGGCTCGATGTGCCCGCCCGCACGATTCATTTCGAAACTGGCGGACAACTGATCTACGACACCGCCTTGCTCGCCACCGGCGGCGTGCCGAAGCTGCCGGCGCTACCGGGCATCGAACTCGGCGGCGTGCACGTGCTGCGCAGTCTCGACGACGCCGCCGCGCTCGCCGACGCGATCGGCGACGACGCCGGTCAAACCCAGGTGGCGATTCTCGGCAGCAGCTTCATCGGACTCGAAACAGCGTCCGCGCTGCGTAAGCGCGGCGTGCAAGTCACCGTCATCTCGCCGCAGAAAGTGCCGTTCGCGAAACAGTTCGGCGAGCGCGTGGGCGCCATGTTCCGCGAACTGCATGAGCGCAATGGCGTGGTGTTCCGTCTGGAAGCCAAGGTCGCCTCGCTCGACGGCGAAGAAGACGACGTGCAACAAGTGATGCTTGAGAACGGCGGCCATATCACGGCCGACCTCGTCCTGCTGGGCACGGGTGTCGCGCCGGCCACCCGTTTTGTCGAAGGACTGCCGCTGCAGAAAGACGGTGGCGTGCTCGTCAACGCGGGCATGCAGGCCGCGCCGGGCCTCTATGCGGCGGGCGATATCGCTGCCTTTCCCTTGCATGAGGATGAGGAACCGTTGCGCATCGAACACTGGCGGGTCGCCCAGCAACATGCGCGTATTGCCGCGGAAAACATGTGCGGCGCGCGCCATCGCTATGTGGGCGTGCCCTATTTCTGGACTTATCACTTCGGCAAACGCTTCGAATATCTCGGCCATGCGAGCGAGTGGGACGAGATCGTGGTGGACGGTGAACTCGATCAGCAGGAATTCATCGCCCTCTATGTCAAGGACGACAAGGTGGTCGCGGTACTCGCCTGCGAGCGCGAAGCGCAGACCGCGCGCCTGATCGACGCGATGGCACGAGGCGTGTCGCGCGCGCAGGCGTTCGCCGTGATCAGCGGTGCGTCGTGCCTGGCCCATTGACCAAACGAATATGAACAGCCCGCGCGGCGCCGCAGCGCCCTGCAGGAACAGATGGATACCTGGATAGGGCCGCGTGGTTTGCCACGCTGCCTCGATGATGACTCAATGACCTGAAGGAGAAACACGATGACTGAGCATAAGGAAAAGCACCCGAACTCGAACAAGAGCGAAAAGCAGATCGATCGCGAGGTCGAAGACAGCTTCCCCGCCAGCGACCCGCCGTCTACCGGCGGCACCACGAAGATCGTGCCGGACAAGGACGCCGCTTCGCAAGACAAGCCGGCAACCAGGAAACAGGCTGACCACTGAGCTTCGCCGACCGAGGTTGAATCGCCCGGACGCCCTGCGTACGGGCGATTTTTTCCTTGTGCGGCCGGCCGTGATCATGCCCGGTAGCCGGCACTGCTCTCGTAGCTTCAGATAACCCGCACGCGCAAGGCGTCGTCTGGCAGCGTCACGTCGCGTCATGGCCTTGGCGAAAACCTGAACGTCGATCTCTCGTCACGGCGGATGACGTCCTCGCGAGGGTGGTCACAGCGGGCCACGGCGGGTCACGGCGCGGCCCCGTTAGCCATTGGCGATCAAGGGCACCGCTTCCTCGGCGCGAGTCCTGTTCAACTCGACGCGCTTGCAAGCCGCCACGATCTCCTGCAGCGAGGTGGCATAACACTCCGCTCCCATTGCGGTTTGCAGATCCGCGCTCCACTTCTCCGTATCCTCCAGCGCCCACAGTCCGACGACGATCGACACGTTGGGCAGCCGCGCGTGAATGCGCCTGACCAGATAGCGCAAATGCGACGGGATGCCGTCGATCTGCAGATAGAAAATGCAGACGATACCGACGTCGTCCGCGTCGAGACTGTCGATCGATGCGCGCGAGGCGGCCTCGTGCGGCAATGCCCGTGACGTGAACCCATGCTTGCCCAGCAACTGCAGCAGCAGCGTCGTGGCCAACGGGTCGAGCGGGCCGCGTCCGGGGATGCACAGCACCCGGTTGCTGGCCGCGAGCGGCGGCTGGCTCGAGGCGTTTTCTTCCATAGCGGCGGGAGCAACACTGCGCGGGCTTGGCGGTTGGGCTTGCGCTTCGTCCACGGCCGAAGGCGCCATCGGTCCCACCACGCCCCAGTTTTCATCGCCCGCGTGCGTGGCCGGCTCGCGGTCCTCGTAGCCGTCCAGCACATCGACGAGGTCGTTCGTGGTCGCTTCGATGCGCGCAAGCTGCACGGCCGTCACGCTGCCGCGCACCACGTCGTTTGCCGCGAGTTGCAAACCTTTGATCGCCACCTCGTCGTAGTACGCCGACAATGACCGGTCGCGCAACAAGGTCTCCGCCTGTTCGATCGCTTCGTCAGGGTCGCCCGCCAGCGCTCGCTGATAGAAGTTTTCGACCGGCGTGAGCGCCGGCTGATCGCCCAGCAGCACGTCGAGAAACTCGAGGCGACGTACGTGCCGGCCGAGCACGAGCAGACATAGCGTCAACGGCGTCGAGAGAATCAGCCCTATCGGCCCCCAGATCCAGCTCCAGAAAATCGCGGCGACCACCACGGAAAACGGCGAGAGACCCGTGCTGCGTCCGTACAGCAGCGGCTCGACGATCTGGCCCACGAGCAATTCGACGGTGACGAACAACGCCAGTGACCAGATCGCCATCGTCCATCCAGGGCTCACGGCGGCGGCCAACGCGGTGGCCAGCGTCGCGGAGATCCAGATGCCGACATACGGCACGAGCCGCAGCAACGCCGCGAGAATGCCCCACAGAATCGGACTCGGTACGCCGATCAGAAAAAGCCCCGCGCCGATGACGACGCCGACACCCGCGTTGAGCCCGAGTTGCGAAACGAAATAACGGCTCAAACGGCGCGCGGCCTCGTCCATCACGGTAGTCGTGCGGTGCAGATCGCGCGAGCCGAACAGGCGGATCGCGCGGTCGCGCAGATCGTCGCGTTGCAGCAGGATCACCACCATCACCACGAACACGATGAACGCCGTTTCGAGCGGGCTGATGGCCGGCGACAGCACGCGTCTCGCGAGCTCGAACGGGGTCGGCACCGGTTCGCGCACCTCGACGGGAACGGCGGCGGGGACTTTGGCCGTGGACTGCGTGCCGCCGGACGACGCCGAGTCGCGCTGCGCGGGTTGCGGCGGCTCGACCGTCGCGCGCTGCAGCGCCTGGCCGGCCGCATTGGCAAAACGGTCCAGCTTGCCGATGGTCAGGCTGTGCGCGGTTTCCATCTTCTGTTCAATGGTGGCCTGGTAGCGCGGCATGCCGGCCGCCAGATCGCTGAGTTGCGTGGCAATCACCGCGCCGAGCATGCCGATCACCGACACGGAAATCACCACCGCGGCGAAAACAGACGCCACGTGGCCGAGCCGTAAACGCGTCAGCGCGTCGGCAAGCGGCGCGACAAGGAAACTGAGCAGGATCGCGAGCGTGATCGGAATCAGCACGGCACTCGCAAAGTACAGGCAGGCGACCACCGTGACGCCCACCGCGAGCGCGATCAGGCTATCCAGACCGAAAGCCGTGGGCGGAGCTTGTATGCGGGCGGCGGGTCTCACGCCTCGCGGGTCGGGTATGTCCTTCATTGGGCGAATGATCTGTCCGGTTCTATTCGGTTCCTGTTCTTGTCAGGCGTCACAGGTTGGACGCGTTGAAAACGGTTGCAAACGGGTTGCAAGCGGGTTGCAAGCGACGACGGTGTCGCGGCGGCGCGCCGCGCGAGCGTCGACGTTGCAACGCGCTGCTGCACATCATGTTGCGTTCAGCGTTCTGTCGATCTTCTATTCGACGCTGTCACCGTTTCGCATCCACCGGCGCAGCGCACGCTACTCATGGCGCGGACCTCTCACCCACCGGCCCACTTTCCGTCGGCGGCGCCTCCTTTTCTATTTCAGCGCGCGCCTGCTCCCAATACTCGTCAGGCGTGCCTTTCTGATCGCCTGCCTGCTCCCACAGGTAATAGGCTCGCGTGCGAATCTGCTCCTCTTGAGAGGTTTGTTCCTGTTCCATTTGATCACCCTCGGTTAGAACTGGCGAAGACCGTTAACGGTTGTACGGCGCGCGTGCCGCCGAAGGCAGCTCGCGCGCCGTCATTCGCAATCGAGCAAGCGCTATACCCGGCTAGCGCGTGGCTCGACGCGGTCCGCGTGTCCGTTCGTCAGGCCTGTGCGGGGGCGACGCTGTCGTCGGTGGTGAGCTGTTCTTCGAGCCGGTCGAATACCCGCTGGGTGGCGCGGCTCGGCGCTTCGAGCGCGAGCAGCAGCAGCGAGCGGGCGGTCACCTGATACGCGTCGCCGGCGGCGAAGTGCGGTAATTCGGCGCGTACCGGCATGTTGGTATCGAGCAGGCAAGTCCACTGCTCACCCTCGGGAATGTCGGGCAGCGTGAAATTCACGACATCGTGATGCGCATTCAGCACCAGCAGCAAGGTCGCGTCGGAGGCAGGACGGCGAATGCCGCTCGCCTGCGCGCGGCCGTCGATCACCACGCCAAAACAGCGCATGGACGGGTCGTCCCACTGTTCCTGCGACAGGTCCGTGCCGTCCGGAGAGAGCCACCGCGCGTCGGTGACATCCAGCGCCTCGTTGTATTCGCCGGTGAGAAAGCGGCCGCGCCGCAACACCGGCAGACGGTGGCGCAGCGTGGTCAGATTCTTGACGAACTCTATCAGCGCGCGACCGTCGTCGTCGATCGCTTCCCAATCGACCCAGCTGATCTCGTTGTCCTGGCAATAGGCGTTGTTGTTGCCCTTCTGCGTGCGGCCGAACTCGTCGCCCGCCAGAATCATCGGCGTGCCTTGCGAAAGCAACAGCGTGGCCAGCAGATTGCGCTTCTGGCGCTCGCGCTGCTGACGGATCTCCGGATCGTCGGTCGGACCTTCCACGCCCATGTTCCAGGACTTGTTGTCCGAGTGGCCGTCCTTGTTGTCCTCGCCGTTGGCCTCGTTGTGCTTGTCGTTGTACGAGACCAGATCGTTGAGCGTAAAGCCGTCGTGCGCGGCAATGAAGTTCACGCTGGCCCACGGACGGCGGCCGCGATGGTTGAACCGGTCGCCCGAACCGGTCAGGCGCGTGGCGAGATCGGCGACCTTGCCTTCGTCGCCCTTCCAGTATTCGCGCACGGTGTCGCGAAAGCGGTCGTTCCACTCGGCCCAGCCGGGCGGAAAACCGCCGACCTGATAACCGCCGGGACCGCAGTCCCACGGCTCGGCGACGAGCCGCACGCTCGAAAGCACCGGATCCTGCCGGCAACTGTCGAGGAAACCGCCGCCTTCGTCGAAACCATGCAATTCACGCCCGAGAATCGTGGCAAGGTCGAAACGGAAACCGTCCACCTTCATTTCCGTCACCCAGTAGCGCAGGCTGTCGGTGACCATCTGCAAGACGCGCGGATGCGACAGGTTCAACGTGTTGCCGGTGCCGGTGTCGTTGATGTAATAGCGCGGCTCCTCAGGCATCAGACGATAGTACGACGCGTTGTCGATACCCTTGAACGAGATGGTCGGTCCACGCTCGTTTCCTTCAGCCGTGTGGTTGTACACCACGTCGAGAATGACTTCGAGATTGGCGTTGTGAAAGCGGTCCACCATCTCCTTGAACTCGCCCACCGAATCGATCGACGACGCGAAGAAGCGCGGATCGGCCGCGAAGAAGCCGATCGTGTTGTAACCCCAGTAGTTGGTGAGGCCCTTATCGAGCAGATAACTGTCATTCACGAAGGTCTGGACCGGCATCAATTCAACCGACGTCACACCAAGACTCTTGATGTAGTCGAGCACGGCCTGCTGCCCGAGTCCGGCGAAAGTGCCGCGCAGATTTTCCGGCACTTCCGGATGCCGCATGGTAAATCCGCGCACATGGGCTTCATAGAAAATCACGCGCTCCCACGGCAGCGCATTGCGCTCGGGATGACTCCACGAAAAATTGGCGTCGACCACCTTGCACTTCGGCACGAAAGGCGCGCTGTCGCGCTCGTCGAAAGACAGGTCGCCTTCTTCGGAGTCCAGCGTATAGCCGAAGATTTCCGGCGCCCATTTGAGCTCGCCGATGTGCGCCTTCGCATACGGATCGAGCAGAAGTTTGTTCGGGTTGAAGCGATGCCCTTTCTCGGGTTCGTAAGGACCGTGCACGCGATAGCCATAAACTGCGCCCGGTTTGAGATTCGGCACGAACACGTGCCACACCTCGTCGGTGTATTCCGGCAATTCGATGCGTTCGATCTCGGTTTCGCCGGTTTCATCGAATAGACACAGTTCGACCTTGGTGGCGTGCGCCGAGAATAGCGCGAAATTGACGCCGCTTCCGTTCCATGTCGCGCCGAGCGGAAAAGGTGTGCCTTCCGCGATGCGCGTCGAGTAGCTGGCTTGGGATGACATAAGGGTTCCTGTGGAAACTGGAGCGCTGACGCGCGTGTTGTATGCAGTGAATGGCAAGCCTGCTGAAACAGCAAGTTTCAGACCTGACCGCATTGGCGCGCCACGCCGGTCGACGCGGCACAACTTTTGCAGCCGTTAGGGAAAGCTGGCTCATTCGAGGCCGACATGGTGCGCAGCGAAAAGCGCCGGCTCCACATAGGGAGAATATCGTCATGAAAAGAATCCAGATCAACCCGCTGGCCGCCGGCGCATTGCTGCTCGTCACCCTCGCCTCGTACGGCAATGCGTACGCCCAGGGTGCTCCCCAGGCAATCACGGAAAAACGCACGGACGTGGTCCAGCTCGCCAGCGGCTACCGGGCCTCAAAGCTGAGCGGCGCGGATGTCTATAACAAGAACAAGGATACGATCGGCACGCTGGACGACCTGATCGTGTCGCCGAGCGGGGATCGCAGCACGTACGCGATCCTGTCGGTAGGCGGATTCCTCGGCATGGGCAAACATCTTGTCGCCGTTCCGTTCAACGACCTGCAGATCAACAACCGTCGCGTGATGCTGCCGGAAGCCACCAAAAAGTCGCTCGAAGCGCTGCCCGAGTTCAAGTACGCACCGGATTGAGCGGCTGCGGCTACACGCCTCGGCGCCGGACTCGAGGCCGGCCTGCCAGGGTCCGGCTGGATTGGCCGAGGCACAGTCGTCACGGCCCGCCATCGATGTGATGCGCGCATGAGAGGGGACGCTCTCATGCGCTTTCATCATAAGGCGCGACAGCTGGGCCGACGCGCAGGCCCAGGCCGGACGACGCAAACTGCTGAACGAATGCGCGTCAGCCCAGCAGCTTGTCCAACGTGATCGGCAGCGCCCTCACCCGTTTGCCGGTTGCGTGCCACACCGCATTGCTCACTGCCGCGGCCACGCCCACCACGCCGATTTCTCCCACGCCTTTGGCACCCAACGGATTGACGATCTCGTCGTGTTCGTCGACGAACAGCACGTCGATATGGTGGATGTCGGCATTCACCGGCACATGGTATTCGGAGAAGTTGTGATTCATCTGCCGCCCGAGCGTGTGGTCGAACTGACCATGCTCGTGCAGCGCCATGCTGATGCCCCACACCACGCCGCCGGCGATCTGGTTGGCCGCCGTCTTCGGATTGACGATGCGGCCCGCGGCGATCGCGCTCACCACGCGCGTTACCCGCACCGTGCCGAGGGTTTCGTCCACGCGCACTTCGACGAAAACCGCGGAATGCGTGCCCATCGAATACGCCTGTTGTCTTTCATGCGGCTTCACGCTGGCCTGCTCGTCGAGCTCATCGATGCCGGCGCGGCTGAACAGTGCGTCGATAGTGACCGAGGCGTCGGCGCCCTCGCCGCACACGAGCCGGTCGTCCAAACGGCGGATGTCGTCGCGCGCAACGGTTGCGAACCGTCCGCCGCCATGTTGCCGCGCCAGTTCGACGAGCCGGTTGTGCAGCCGCTTGCAGGCGACCTCGACCGCGCTGCCCACCGACGACACCGTCCACGAGCCGCCTTCGAGCGGCGCCTTCGGCAAGCGTGTGTCGCCGAGCTCGAATTTGACGTCGTGAATCGATACGCCGAGCGCGTCGGCTGCGATCTGGCACATGACCGTGTAGGTGCCGGTGCCGATATCCGCGGTCGAACTCGACACTTTCACCTGCCCGTCGCGCGTCATGACCGCGCGCGCGGCCGCTTCGTTCTGCATGGCGTCCCAAACCCCGGTCGCCATGCCCCAGCCGATCAGTTCGTGACCTTCGCGCCGCGCACGCGGCGCAAGCGGCCGCCTTTCCCAGCCAAAGCGCGCCGCTCCGTCGCGATAGCACTCGCGCAAAGCCTTGCTCGAAAAAGGCAGATTCTTGTTGGCGTCGCGCTCGGCATAATTGCGCAGGCGCAGATCGAGCGGATCCATCTGCAACGCTTCGGCCAGTTCATCCATGGCCATTTCCAGTGGAAAAAGGCCTTGCGCGGCGCCAGGCGCGCGCGTGTCCGCGGGCGTCGGCACGTCGATTCGCGCGACCTTGTAGCCCATCGTGACGTTGTCGCACTGATATAGTTGGCCGGCCCAGTTCACGACCACGTCGCAGTAGTCCTCGTAGTGCGAGGTTTCCGACACCGCTTCGTGAATCACCGCCTGCAATCTGCCGTCCGCACCCGCACCCAACGCGACGCGCTGGATGGATTGCGGACGGTGGGCAAACGTGAACATCTGCTGGCGTGTGAGCGTGAGCCGGACCGGCCGTTTCAGTTCGCGCGCGGCCATGACCGCGAGCGCCAGATGATAGTGCGGCCGCAAGCCCGATCCGAATGCACCGCCGACAAACGGCGCGATCACCTGTACTTCATCGTCTTTCAGGCCGAATACGCTGGTGAGATACGACTTGGTGTTGCCCACGCCCTGGGTCTTTTCGTAAACGGTCAGGCGCCCTTGCGCATCCGGCACGACGGTGCATCCGTGCATTTCCATCGGATTGTGATATTCCGCGGGCGTGCTGTAGAAAGTATCCACACGCGCGACGGCGCTCGCCAGCGCCGTGTCCGCATTGCCGCGCGCCGCGGGCGGCGGCTCGAAGCCGCCCTTTTCGGTCGACGGTGGCACGGCGCTCATCACCGCTTCGCTCAGATCGGTTCGATGCGGCGCCGTTTGGTAGCGGACTTTTACGAGCGACGCCGCATGACGCGCGAGTTCCAGCGATTCGGCGACCACCAGCGCGACCGGCTGCCCGCTGTACCACACGCGATCGTCCCATAGCGGTCTGAACGGACTGCCGCCCGGGGCGACCAGATCTTTGTAGGGCTTGTCTTCGAGCGGCAATTGCGGGCGATTCTGATGAGTCAGCACGAGCAGCACGCCGGGCAACTGCAGCGCGGCGGACGAATCGATCGACACGATACGGCCGGTCGCGATCGTGCTCGACACGACGAAACCATAGGTGAGCCCAACGGCCGTGAAATCGGCCGCGTAGTGCGCCGCACCCGTGACTTTCAGCCGGCCGTCCACGCGGTTATGCGGCACGCCGACCGCGCGTGGAGTCGGTAAAGTTTCGACGCGGTTCATGGTGTGCTCTCCTCGAACGAAGGTTGCGTCGCCAGTTCGAACGCGCGCGCAATCACGCGAGCAGACAACTCGATCTTGAAGGCGTTATCGCGGCGACCTTGCGCGCCGCGCAGCAGCATGGCGCTGAAATCGCGCACGCTGGCCGCATCGAGACGCTGGCCGCGCAAGCTGGCTTCCGCCGCGGGATCGCGCCAGGGTTTGTGCGCCACACCGCCCAACGCGCAATGCGCGTTCACGATCGTGTCGCCGTCGAGCTCGACGCCCACTGCCGCCGAGACGAGCGCGAACGCATACGAGGCTCTGTCGCGCACTTTCACGTAAGCGTGATGCGTGGCGAAGCCCTGCTTCGGCAATTCGATAGCGGTGATCAATTCGTCGTCGCGCAAGTTCGAGTCGCGATTCGGCGTGTCGCCGGGCAGACGGTGAAAGTCCGCAAACGCCAGCGTGCGCGTTCCGTCCTTGCCCGCGAGATGAACGGTGGCATCGAGCGCCGCCAACGCCACGCACATGTCCGACGGATGCACGGCGATGCACTGATCGCTCGCGCCGAGAATCGCGTGAATGCGGCTCACCCCTTCCAGCGCCGGACAGCCCGTGCCCGGCTCGCGCTTGTTGCAGGGGGTGCCGGCGTCGTAGAAATAATGGCAGCGCGTGCGTTGCAGCAGATTGCCGCCGACTGTCGCCGCATTGCGAATCTGCGCGGAAGCGCCGGCTAGAATCGCCTTGGCGAGCAGCGGATAGCGTCGTACCACCATGTCGTCGTACGCCACCGCGCTGTTGGTCGCCAGCGCTCCGATCTTCAGGCCGCCGGCCCCGGTCGCCTCGATCTGCCTGAGCGGCAGACGGTTGATATCGACCAGCAGCGCCGGATGCGTCACCTCTTCGCGCAGCAGGTCCACCAGGTTCGTGCCGCCCGCGATAAACGCCGCGCCTGCATGGGCGCGATGTTGATCGAGCGCCTGCGACACGGCACTCGCGCGGCTATAGGAGAAGCGGTTCATGAGCGCACTCCCGCGCCGCCGTCCTGCTCGTGCGGCAGGTCGGCGGCATCGAGAATCGCCGCTACGATATTCGTGTACGCGCCGCAGCGGCACAGGTTGCCGCTCATCAGTTCGCGCACGTCGTCGGCGCACTTGACGTGGCCCTCGTCGAGCATGGCGACAGCGGAGCAGATCTGGCCCGGCGTGCAGTAACCGCATTGAAACGCGTCGTGGTCGATGAACGCCTGCTGCATGACATGCAGCGTGTCGCCATTGGCGAGGCCTTCGATCGTCGTGATGGTCGCGCCGTCGTGCACGGCCGCCAGCGCGAGACAGGTGTTGATCCGCTGACCGTCCACGATTGCGGTGCACGCGCCGCACTGTCCGTGATCGCAGCCTTTCTTGGTGCCGCTCAAATGACAATGCTCGCGCAGCAGATCGAGCAAGGTGGTCCAAGCTTCCACGTCGAAACGCTGGGTCTTGCCGTTGATTTCGAATGTGACCGGCACGCGTTCGACTTCGCTCGGCGCGAGATCGAGCGCCGTGCCGGCGGTTGAGGTATCCATGGGCATTCTCCTTCTTCTGGCGACAGGTCGCTACGCAATACAGCGGGGATGCGCAAGCGACGTGCCACTGTGGCACGTCGCCAAGCGCTCGCGCCGCAACGCTGTGCACGCGAGGCCATCGTCGTGCAGCCGGCGCGCCCATGTTCCGGCTTGCCGGCCGATATATTCAACAAACCTAAATGATCGGCGCGCCGCCGGTGACCGCGATCGTCGCGCCGGAGACATAGCTCGCCTCGTCGGACGCGAGCATCACATATGCGGCCGCCAGTTCGGCGGGCTGGCCGGGACGCTTCATCGGCACCTGCTCGCCGAACTTTTCGACTTTCTCCGGCGGCATGGTGGACGGAATCAGCGGCGTCCAGATCGGGCCAGGCGCCACGCAGTTCGCGCGGATGCCTTGTTCCGCCAGCAATTGCGCGAGGCCACCGGTAAAGTTCTGGATCGCGCCCTTGGTGGCCGCATAGGCGATCAAACCCGGATTCGGATGATCCGCGTTGATCGACGTGGTGTTGATGATCGCAGCGCCGGGTTTCATATGCTCGACCGCGGCCCGCGTGATCCTGAACATCGCGCCTATGTTGGTATCGAAGGTCTTGTCCCACTCCTCGTCACTGATCGCATCGAGCGAGGGGTAGCTCATCTGGTAGGCGGCGTTGTTGACCAGCACGTCGAGCCGGCCGAACGCTTCGATCGCGCGCTCGACGATCGCATTGCAGTGCGCGGGGTTCGTGATGTCGCCGGGCAGCAGGACGGCTTTGCGGCCGGCCTCTTCGATCCAGCGCGCGGTCTCGCGCGCGTCGTCGTCCTCGTTCAGGTACGAAATGAGCACGTCCGCGCCCTCGCGCGCGAAGGCAATGGCGACCGCGCGGCCGATCCCGCTGTCACCACCGGTGACGATCGCCGCTTTGCCCGCGAGACGTCCGGAGCCGCGATAGGATTGCTCGCCGTGGTCGGGTTGCGGTTGCATTTCTGCCGTGCGCCCCGGCGTGTGATCCTGTTGTTGCTTGGGGAATGGCGGTGTGGGACGTTGCGTGTCGCTCATGACGAATCTCCGGGTGCGATAAACATGACATGCGCGGTGTGCAAAAGACGCACCGCATGGCAACGTAATCAGCAACCCGTGGACCCGCGTTTTTATCTCAGGCTCGAAAACTTCGTCATGCTGGATAACGAAATTTGAACTGAATGCCGGACACCTGTTTTAATCCATCGCCCAGATCCGGATCGGCGGCATGGGGAATTTTTTCAAAGCGTGCGCAGCCTTTACGGCCGACCTACCTCATGGGGAGCGCCGCCGCCGACTCGAGCACCCGCAAAAGGCGTTCTGGCGTTAGAGGCTTGGCGCAATGCGCATCGAAACCGGCCGCCCTGGCGCGTGCCCGGTCGTCACGCGAGGCAAACGCGGTGCAAGCCACCAGCAGCATATGGGAAGTCGACGCATGGGCGCGCAGGCGGCGAGCCAGTTCAAGCCCGTCCAGTCCCGGCATCTTGATGTCGAGCACCACCGCGAACGGTTGCCATTCGCGCGCCATCTCGCACACTGCAAGCGGGTCCTCGAGCGCGCGGCACTCGAAGCCGTCGGCGGTCAGTAACATCTGCAGCGCGTCTGCCGCTTCCTCGTAATCGTCCACCACGAGCACACGCCGATGCGAAACCATCGCATACCGGATAGGCCGCCACACTACAACGTCGTCGTCATCATCGGTCTGGTCGTCGAACGTCACCTTCTTCTCCCTTGGCTTTCCACCGTGCGCCGCCCGCGGGCACCTCGGAACACGCGCGCAAGATTCGCTCCCGGCGTGCGGACAAAGTCCATCATGGGCCGGACGAAGGCTTCGGATTGCGCAGCGTGGCGCCCTCAGTGCGCCTTCGCCTACGCTTTACTTCACAACCATAGCGCACGCCATAATTCACCGCTTCCGGTATTAACGCCTAAAGACAGCACGCGTTTCGTGCAACCAGACGTGAGCGCTTCGATGAAACGCATAACGGCTGTGCGTGCGGCACTGGCCGCGCGCACTAGTGCCGCGTATTTGAGGCTGCTTGCGAAGCTTTAGGGATTTTTACTCAGCGGGTTATCCCGGACGATCATCGATGAAGCCCTTCAACATGGCTAACGTATCGGCATCGTCGATATGTTTGTCGGTGCGCCAGCGCAGCATGCGTGGAAACCTCACCGCCACGCCGGATTTATGCCGCGGGCTCGCCTGAATGCCTTCGAAGCCGATTTCGAACACCAGCGTGGGCGTGACGCTGCGCACCGGCCCGAATTTTTCGATCGTGGTTTTGCGCACGATGGCATCCACCTGGCGCATTTCTTCATCGGTGAGACCGGAATAAGCCTTCGCGAACGGCACGAGCGTGCGCACGCCATTCGCTTCCTCCCATATCGCGAAGGTGAAGTCAGTGTAGAGACTGGCACGGCGGCCGTGACCACGCTGCGCGTATACCAGCACCGCATCCACCGCATAGGGGTCGATCTTCCATTTCCACCATGTGCCTGAGGCCTTGGTGCGGCCTACGCCGTACAGCGACTCACGCTCCTTGACCATCAGTCCTTCCACGCCGCGCGCCCGGCTCTGCTCGCGCAGCGCCGCGAGCGCCTGCCAATCCGGCGCACTCACGAGCGGCGACACGCGCAGCAGATCACGCGCGAGCGTGCCGTCCACGGCGCTTGCCAATGCGTCCAGTTGCGCTCGCCGCGTGGCGAGCGGCGTCATGCGCAGATCCTTGCCGTGCGCTTCCAGCAGATCGTAGGCAAGCAGCGTGGCCGGCGAATCCACGAGGATTTTTTTCGTCAGCGTCTTGCGCGCAATACGCGGTTGCAAGCGCGCGAATGGCAATGGCGCGGTTGCACCCGGTTCCCACGCGAGAATTTCGCCATCGATCACGAAGCCCTCGGGCAAGGCCTCGGCTAGCGCCGCGACTTCGGGGAACCGCTCGGTGATCAGATCCTCGCCGCGCGACCATAGCCAGAAGCGTCCGCCGCGTTTGACGAGTTGCGCGCGAATGCCGTCCCATTTCCATTCGATCTGCCATTGCGCGGGATCGCCGAGCGTCCCCGGATCGGTCTGCAACGGATGGGCCAGGAAGAACGGGTACGGCAAGCCGAGATCGCTGTCATGCTGGAGTTCGGCGGATTGCGCGTCGCCACCCGTCGGTTCGGGTGCGATCAAACGCAGATAGCGCGCGGCGTCGGGCTGCTGTTTCGAGTCGGTCCAGCCGACCATGCGCTGTGCGATCCGCTTATGATCGACGCCCGCGACTTCCGCCAGCGCCCTCACCACCAGTTGACGCGCAACGCCCACCCGAAAGCCGCCGCCTATCAATTTCGTCAGCAGAAAGCGGCCGCCCCAATCGAGTTCGTCCCAATAGCTGAGCAAACGCGTGCGCAACTCTTCCGGCGACGCGCCGCGCAAGGTCAGGACGCGGTGCTCGATCCATTGCGTGAGACCGAGTTCGGAATTGCGTTGCGCGGGCGGCAGGATATGGGCAATCGTCTCGGCGAGATCGCCCACTGCGTGATACGACTCCTCGAATAACCAGGCCGGCAAACCGGCCCGCTCGCGGGCGATCTCGCTTAGCAAACGCGTCGGCACCGACTGGCGCGGCTTGCCGCCCGCCAGAAAATACGACGCCCACGCCGCGTCCTCCGGCCCGGCCACGGCGAAATAGCTGGTGAGCGCGTCGAGTTTGTCGTGCGTGGAGGTGGTCGCGTCGAGCGCGGTGTATAGGGCGGCGAAGCGTTTCATGCGCGGCTCGCCGGGCTAGTCGGATTGGCCGGGTCGGCCGGGTCGGCGAAGGCGGCGTCGCGATCCGCGGGCCCGTCGAGGTCGCCCGTCTGATTGAACGCGAGCGGCACGCTACCCGTCACGGCCGCTTCATCCGCACCCGCGGCATCCGCTTCGACGGTATCGTCGCCGTATTGCGTTTCAAACGCGCCCGCTTCGAGTCCCTGCTCGCGCAACCAGCGTACCATCGGCTCGACCGAGCCATGCGTCACGATCACGCGTTCGGCGCCCGTCGCCTGAATGGCGGTTTGCAAACCGGGCCAATCCGCGTGGTCCGACAGCACGAAGCCACGGTCGACACCTCGTCTGCGACGCGTGCCGCGCAACCGCATCCAACCTGACGCGAACGCGTCGCTGTAGTCGCCGAAGCGCTTGAGCCAGGCACTCCCCTGCGCGGACGGCGGCGCCACGATCAACGCCTGCCGGAACACCGCCTTGTCCTTGACCGGTATCTCAGCGACGGGTCGCACCGGCGGCAAGCGCACGCCGGCCTCCCGATACGCGCGATTGAGCGGCTCCACGGCACCGTGACAGAAGATCGGACCAATGCCCGCATCGACGCTCGCCAGCACGCGCTGCGCCTTGCCGAACGAATAGCAGAACAGCACCGAAGCGCGTCCTTGCGCCGCGTTATGACGCCACCACGAATCGACGCCGTCGAACACGGTTCGCGGCGCGTCCCATCGATAGATCGGCAGCCCGAAGGTCGACTCGGTAATGAAGGTATCGCAGCGCACCGGCTCGAAAGGGTCGCAAGTCGGGTCGGGATCGAGCTTGTAGTCGCCCGACGCAACCCATACGCGCCCCTGGTGTTCGATCCGCACTTGCGCCGAACCCAGCACGTGCCCCGCGGGATGCAGCGACACGGTCGTGCCGTTCAGATCGAGCCGCTCGCCATACGCGAGGGTTTGCAGCGAAATGCCTGGCAGACGCGACAGCAGCACGTTCGCTCCCGCTCGCGACGCGAGATAGTGCCGATGCCCGAAGCGGGCATGATCGGAATGCGCATGGGTAATCACAGCCCGTTCGACGGGTCGCCACGGATCGATATAGAAGTCGCCGGGCGGGCAATACAGTCCCTCGGGCCGTGCAACCACCAGGTCCACGAGATCCGCGTGGTCAGAGGCTATATTCAAGTGGAGGTCCTGAAAGCAGGTTGATGCAACGTCGACACAGCCGCGAAGCAAGCTGCATTCCCGGCGCACTTTGCCCGCGCCGCCGACGCCGGTACAACAGCGGCAACCAGTATGGCCGCATACTTGCTTAAGTGACAAGGCAAGCGCGTTGACACGGCCTGCATTCCCGCAGTCCCGCAACGCGCGCGGTGAGATCCCATGCAAACCATCATCGACGATCACGCGTTGTTCGTGGCGAAACATCCCGGCGCGTTCCTGCTGCAAACCTTGAAGGCTTTCCGCGCGAACCAGGGCTTGCTGCTCGCGGGCGCGGTCGCGTATTACGCGTTGCTGTCGATCGTGCCGCTGATGATCCTGATCGTGATCGTGCTGTCGCGCGTCGTGCCGCAACATGTGTTGCTGGCGGCGCTCGCGCATCTGTTGCAATGGCTGGTGCCGGGCCAGTCGAATGCGCTGGTGCGCGAGCTGGCCAATTTTCTCGCGCATCGCGCGGTGATCGGCTGGGTCCTGCTGCTCACCATGATCTTCTTCAGCTCGCTCGCCTTCACCGTGCTGGAGAACGCGATGTCGCTGATCTTCGTTCACCGCGTGGTGGTGCGTCGGCGGCACTTCCTGTTGTCGGCCATGCTGCCGTATTGCTACATTCTCTTTCTCGGCGCCGGCTTGCTGATCGTCACCTTCGTGTCGAGCGGTCTCGAGGCGATCGGCGCCGAGGGCATCGAGCTGTTCGGCCTGCATGTTTCGCTGCAAGGACTCTCACGTGTCGTGCTGTATCTGCTCGGCCTCGCGGGCGAAATTTTCGTGCTCACTTCGATCTATATGGTGATGCCGGTCGGGCGCCCTTCGCTCAAACATGCGCTGTTCGGCGGGGTAGTCGCCGCCGTGCTGTGGGAAATCACCCGGCACGTGCTGGTCTGGTATTTCGCGACCCTTTCGCAAGTCAGCGTGGTGTACGGGTCGCTGACCATGGCGATCGTGATCCTGTTCAGTCTGGAATGGCTCGCCACCCTGCTGCTATTCGGCGCTCAGGTGATTTCGCAATACGAACGATTCGGCATCGAGCCACTCGAGGCGCCGCAGCCGAAGATCGAGACCGGTTGATGCAACCCGGAACGGAAATCCAGCCGCGTTCCGACTGTCAGCCAACCTTCGCCGCGCCGAGGGTTCATGCGGATTGCATCGCACATGGCGGCCGCTCACGGATCACCCCCGTTCGGAACCAAACCCCGGTCGCCGCGTCAGACGCACAACCTCTCGCTCCGCGTCACCCGCGGCCCCCGTGCAGAGACACAGGCACACGGCCTCGCGGCAAGACTGCGGTAACATTCTGCTGAATACCGGCTCAAGCGCGCGCCTCGCTCAATCGCCGCTTCCATCCGGCAGGCTTCAGGAACAGACCATGAGCATCACCCAGCGCAACAACCTACAGATTTCCGGCAGCGGCAAACGGACCATGGTGCTCGCGCACGGCTTCGGTTGCGATCAGACCATGTGGCGCTACCTCGCGCCGTCGTTTCATGGCGACTACCGGACCGTGCTGTTCGACCATGTCGGCAGCGGCTCGTCGGACCTGGCCGCTTACGACGTCGACAAATACAACTCGCTCCAGGGTTACGCCATCGATCTGATCGAGATCATCCGCGAAGTCGCCGAGGGCCCGGTCGTGTTCGTCGGCCACTCCGTGAGCGCGATGATCGGCCTGATCGCGAGCCTCGATGCACCGGAACTCTTCCGCGCGCATATCATGGTCGGCCCGTCGCCGTGTTATGTGAATGACGGCGACTACATAGGCGGCTTCTCTCGCGAAGATGTCGAAGACCTGCTGCGCACGCTGGAGAGCAACTACCTCGGCTGGTCGAGCACGATGGCGCCGGCCATCATGGGTGCGCCGGAGCAGCCGGAACTCGGCGCCGAGCTGACCAACAGCTTTTGCCGCACGGATCCCGACATCGCACGGCAATTCGCGCGCGTCACGTTTCTTTCCGATCATCGCGAGATCCTGCCACGCACCGTCACGCCCACGCTGATCCTGCAATGTAGCGACGACATCATCGCGCCGCGCGCGGTCGGCGAATACATGCACCGCATGATGCCCGGCAGCACCTTGCATCTCATCGAAAACGTCGGCCACTGTCCGCACCTGAGTTCGCCCGGCGCGAGCGCGGCGGCCATGAACGAATTTCTCGGGCCGATGCGCCTGTAACGCAATGCAAAGCACGCACTACCCGCTGCCCTCCGCCGATACGTTGTTCGAGCACGCCGCCTGCGGCCTGCTCGTCACGGATGTGAACGGCCGCATTCTGCGCGTGAACGCGACGTTCTGCGGCTGGCTCGGCTATGAAGCAACGGAGCTTGCCGGAGCGAGGCAAATCCAGGATCTGCTGAGCGCCGGCGGCAAGGTGTTCTATCAAACGCACTGGGCGCCGCTGCTGCAAATGCAGGGTTCGGTCGCTGAGGTCAAGCTGAACGTGATGCATCGCGACGGCCACATGCTGCCGATGCTGCTCAACGCGGTGCGCCGCCGTCATGGCGAGCTGACCTACCTCGAATTGGCGGTGCTGGTCGTCGCCGATCGCCATAAGTACGAGCAGGAGTTGCTGCTCGCGCGCCGCAATGCCGAAGCGTCCGTCGCCGCGCATCAGCTCGCGCAAAAAGAGTTGCAGGAAAGCCGCGATGTACTGAGTCTCGCCATGCGCGGCGCGCGCATGGGCGCGTGGTCGCATGAGCCGAAGTCCGGCAAGTTCTGGTGGAGCCGCGAACTGGAAGCGCTCGCGGGTTACGCCGAAGGACGCTTTGCCAACACGCCCGGCGGCTTTTTCGAACTGATTCATCCGGGCGACCTGATCGCGCTGAACGAGGCCGTGGATCATGCGGTGGAAACCGGCGACGATTACGTCGCCGAGTTCCGCTTTCTGCATGCGAGCGGCGACTGGTGCTGGATGGAAGGCCGCGGCCGCGCCGCCTACGACCGCCACGGCGAGCCGCTGATGATCTACGGCCTCGGCATCGACATTACCGAGCGCAAGGAAGCACAGACCGTGCTGCTGCGCCAGGCCGCGATCTTCGAGCACCTGAGCGACGCGATCGTGATCACCGATCTGCGCGGCAATATCACCGACTTCAACGTGGGCGGCGAACGCATGCTCGGTTATCGCATGCGCGAGATTCTCGGCAAGCCCGTCGCGATTTTCCTCGCGCCGGAAGATGCGCTGAAGATCCGCCGGGAAGCGCTGGCGGCGCTGGCCGCCGACGGCACGTGGCGCGGCGAGTTGCCTTTCGTGCGGCGCGACGGTTCGCGCGGCGTCTGCGAGACCGTCGTCAAACCGCTCGCGAACGCGCGTGGCGACATCTACGGCGCGGTCAGCATCAATCGCGACATTACCGAGCGCCGGCGTGCCGAACAGCAACTCACGCGGCTCAATCTCGAACTCTCCAAGGCCGACCGCCGCAAGGATGAATTCCTCGCCACGCTCGCACATGAGCTGCGCAATCCGCTCGCGCCCATGCGCAACGTGCTGGAGATCTTGCGCCTGAAGGAGTTCGCCGATCCGCAACTGAACTGGTCGCGCGACGTGTTCGACCGGCAACTGCAACACATGACGCACCTGGTCGACGATCTGCTCGAAGTCTCGCGCATCACCCAGGGCAAGCTCGAGTTGCGCAAGCAACGGCTCGAACTGGCGCGCTCGATGCAATCGGCCATGGAAGCGGCGCGGCCGACCGTGCAGGCCTCGTCGCATCATCTGAGCGTCACGCTGCCGCGCGAGCCGCTCTATCTGATCGCCGACCCCACGCGCCTGTCGCAGATGATCCTGAATCTGCTGAACAATGCGGCCAAGTACACGCCGCCGGGCGGCACCATCTCGCTCGCGGCCGAGCGCGAAGGCGACGAAGCGGTGATCGTCGTGCGCGATTCCGGTATCGGCATTCCGCACGAGCATCTGGACAGCGTGTTCGAAATGTTCTCGCAACTCGCGCCGGCGCTGGACCGCTCGCAGGGCGGCCTCGGCATCGGTCTCGCGCTGGTGCGCGGCCTCGCGGAACTGCATGGCGGCACGGTCGCGGCCTTCAGCGAAGGCCCCGGCAAAGGCAGCGAATTCGTGATCCGGCTGCCGGTGACGACCCTCGCCACGCAGCCTTCCGACAGCGCGCCGCCGGAAGCGCCGAACGCGGCCGGCCTGCGCGTGCTGGTCGTCGACGACAACGCCGACGCCGCCGAGAGTCTCGCGATGGTGCTCGAACTCGAGGGCCACGAAGTGCGCACGGCCGGTGACGGCATTGCCGGTCTCGAACTGATCGACGCGTTTGCGCCGCAGGCGGTGATTCTCGATATCGGCCTGCCGCGTCTGAACGGCTACGAAGTCGCGCGGCGGATTCGCCGCGATCATCACGACGCCGGCATTCTGCTGATCGCCGTCACCGGCTGGGGTCAGCAGCAGGACAAGCAAACCGCCGTGGAAGCCGGCTTCGACCACCACTTCACGAAACCGGTCGATCCGCGGGAACTGCAACGGGTGTTGAGCCGGCAGCGGGTTTGAGCGGCGGGCGCGGCTTGTTAAACTGACGCGATTTCCGCCACCCGCCCCGTTATGCTCAGCCACGCCTTTTCCACCTTTGCCGCCGCCCCCTTTGGCGCCGGCTCGCCGCAAACCGGCACGCTGCCCCATGTTTGACGAAGCGCAGGTGACACGCACGCTGGCCGCGCGCGGCGTCGTGCCCGATGCGAGCCAACGTGCCGCCATTGCAGCGCTCGCCAGTCTGCTCGGCGCACACGGCCAAAGCGCGAGATCGTCCGGTGGGGCATTAGCGCTTCAAGGCGTGTATTGCCATGGCCTGCCGGGGCGCGGCAAGAGTCTGGTGGTCGATACCGTGTTCGAACTGGCTAACTGCCGCAAGCGGCGTTTGCACTTCCACGAATTTCTGCGTGAGATGAACCGGCGGCTCGTGAGCGAGCCACGCGGCGACGACCGGCTCGGCTCGGTCTCGCGGCAATGGCTCGATGGTAGCGAGTTGCTGTGCTTCGACGAATTCCACGTGCACGATATTGCCGACGCGTTCCTGATGGGCCGCTTTCTCGATACCGCGATCGAACTGGGCACACGTATCGTGCTCACCTCGAACTACGCGCCGGACGGCCTGCTCTGCGACCAGGAGTTTCACGAGCGGTTTCTGCCGACCATCGATCAGATCAAACGCGGCTTCACCGTGATTCATTTCGACGGCGCGCGCGACTACCGTTTCGGTGGAGAACAAGCGGAAGCGCCGCGTTTCTTTGCACCGCTCGGCTCCGCCACCGCTGACGCGCTGCGCCAGGTTTTCGTGCGCTACGAAGGCAACGAAACGTTGCATCCGGTCACGTTGAGCGCGGCCGGCCGGCCACTCGCCGCGCGCGCGGCGGGCGCGGCCTTGCTATGGGCCGACTTCGAGAACCTGTGCGTGGCGAGCCGGTCGCATCTCGACTATCTGGAGCTTGCCGAGCAATGGCACGGTCTGATGCTCGACAATCTGCGCACCGAATGGCTGACGCACCCGCATACGCTGCAACGGCTCGTCTGGCTGGTCGATATCTTCTACGACCGCAAGCGCGCCCTGTTCATCGCGTCCGATGCGCCGATCGCAGCGGCGCTCGGCGGGCTCGAAGGCGCGCATGATTTGTCGCGCACGCTGAGCCGCCTCGCTGAAATGCAATCGCGCGCGTATCGCAGCACGCTCGACCGTGCGCGCGCGACGTCCGCGGATATGCCCGAGGACGCAGTAGACGATCCCGTGTAATCCGGCCCGCAGGCGTGTGCGATCCGCACGCACGCGACGCGCGCGTTGCTGCAAATATTGCAACGCGATAGCAAATCCTGCTCGCTGCCCGATCGTTCGACCCGGGCGAATGTATCGCGGATTCATCGGATGAAACGGCATCAGCGATGGATCGACCACGCCGACCGTAGGCCTGATCGGCGGCGAGACGCGGCCGACCCTCATCGCGTGCTCGGTCAGACGCCGCATGAGTACGCGTATGTGATGATCGCTTATGGTCCGTGGACGTATTGGGTCGATCGCAACGACTTCGATTCGAAATACGCATTCACGGTGGTGCAGAATCTGATGGCGCTCGCTGAGGCTCGATACGAGCAGCAAGGCGCCGGTGTGGCGATTCCGGCGAATTGATGCGGCGGATGTTGCCGCGCGTGATGCTGTGGCGGTAGCGGCGTGCCAGTCCCGGCTGCAATTGAAAAAACGGCGGTGTGAACTGCCCCCGCCGGTCATTTTTTTAGCGCAGCGCGCCCGGCTTCACTCCTCGCCGCGCCCGGACTTCACCCGCGCGATCTGCTGTTTCGCCGCTTCGTACACATGCTCCGGCGTGAAGCCGAACTTCTTCTTCAACTCGGCAAGCGGCGCGGAAGCACCGAACGTATGCATCACCACCTGCGCGCCGGGACGCCCGACATAGCGATCCCAGCCCAGCGACGCGGCCTGTTCGACCGCGACCCGCGCATTTACGTCCGGTGGCAACACGAAATCCTGGTACGCTTCGTCCTGACGCTCGAAGAGATCCCACGACGGCATCGAGACCACCCGCGCCGCGATGCCCTCGCTCTTGAGTTTTTCATACACGTCCACGCAAACCGACAGTTCGCTGCCCGTCGCGATCAGGATCACCTCCGGTTTTTGTCCGTCGGCTGCATCGGCGAGCACATAGGCGCCCTTGCGCGTGCCCTGCGCGGACGCATAGCGGTTGCGGTCCAACGTGGGCAACGGCTGACGCGACACGACGATGCAAGACGGCCGCCGCGGCTCGGCCAGCGCCGCCCGCCACGCTTCGGCCACTTCGTTGGCATCGCCCGGACGCAGCACCGTCAGTCCTGGCACGCCGCGCAGCGACGCTAGCTGCTCGATAGGCTGATGAGTCGGACCATCTTCGCCTACGCCGATCGAATCGTGCGTGAACACGTAAATGGCCGGCACTTCCATGATCGCCGAGAGGCGGATCGGCGGCTTCATATAGTCGCTGAAAATCAGAAAGGTCGAGCCGAATGGCCGCAGACTCGATAGTGCAAGGCCGTTCACCGCCGCACCCATCGCATGCTCGCGGATGCCGAAATGCAGATTGCAGCCGCCGTAGTTGTCGTGTTCGAAGCTGCCCGCGCCTTCGAACTTCAGATTGGTTTTGGTGGACGGCGAGAGGTCGGCCGCGCCGCCGATCATCCACGGCACGCGCGCGGCAATCGCGTTGAGCACCTTGCCCGACGACTCACGTGAAGCCACTCCCTTCGGGTCCGCGTCGAAGGTCGGGATGTCGCTGTCCCATCCCGCCGGCAATTCGTGCGCCTCGATCTGCGCGAATTCACGCGCCAGTTCCGGGTGTTTTTTATTGTAGGCGTCGTACCTGGCCTGCCATTGTTCGCGCGCCGCCTTGCCTCGCGCGCCGATGCCCGCCGCGAAGCGTTCGTGCACCCCGTCTGGCACATAGAAGAATTTGTCCTCGGGCCAGCCGTAGGCCTTCTTGGTGAGCGCCACTTCTTCGACGCCGAGCGGCTCGCCGTGCGCCGCCGAACTGTCCTGCTTGTGCGGCGCGCCCCAACCGATAATGCTGTGCACGACGATCAGCGTCGGCCTGTCGGTAATGCTTTTCGCCTCGACAAAAGCCGCTTCGAGCGCGGCGGCGTCGTTTGCGTCGTTCACGCGCAGCGTGTGCCAGTTGTAGCCGCGAAAGCGGCTTTCCACATCGTCGCTGTACGCGAGGTCGGTATGGCCTTCAATCGTGACGCGGTTGCTGTCGTAAATCCAGATCAGATTCGACAGCTTCAGATGACCCGCGAGCGATGCCGCTTCGTGCGATATCCCTTCCATCATGTCGCCGTCGCCACACAGGGCGTAGACGCGATAGTCGAACAACGACGCATCGGGCTTGTTGAAATGGCTTTCGTACCAGCGTGCCGCCATCGCCATGCCGACGCTGTTGCCTAACCCCTGCCCGAGCGGGCCGGTGGTGGTCTCCACGCCTGTCGTCATCCGGTACTCGGGGTGGCCCGGCGTCTTGCTGCCCATCTGGCGGAAGTGCTCGATGTCGTCGAGCGAAACCGCGGGTCCGTCGGTCGGCTTGCCGTCGTCATCCACGGCTTTCACGTTCGCGAGGTGCAGCAGCGAATACAGCAGCATCGACGCGTGCCCCACCGACAGGACGAAGCGATCGCGATTCGGCCACAGCGGTTCGTCAGGGTCGTAGCGCAGATGGTTTTGCCACAGATGGTAGGCGACGGGGGCCAGCGCCATTGGCGTGCCCGGGTGACCGGAATTGGCCTTTTGCACAGCGTCCATCGACAGCGTGCGGATCGTGTTGATGCACAGCTGATCGAGGGCGGGATCGTTTTGCATGGGACACTCCTTGTTCGGCATTGAAGAGACGGCGGGGTCGCGCCACCTGCTTGCGCGCGCCCGGCGAACCGTGTTGATGTGGCAGAACGCATGAGGAACCGCTGCGAGGCTCAACGATGATGCGCCGATGCGCGCGAACCTGCACGGAGCGTGACACGCGGCGTGGACAGGGTCGCTCGCGAAACGCGGACCTTCTTTCAGCGGGCTTGCAGTGCGAAGCCGTCCGGCTCGTCGCATGCGCGCGCGAGCAAACGATGCCAGCCAGCCTCAGGCGGCGCGCAGCCAGTGTTCGACCAGCGGACCCTGTTTGCCGTCGATCGGATCGAGCGGCGGAAACGGCAATGCCTCCATGGCCGCCAGTTCCTGCGGCGTGAGCGCCTCGCGGCGGATATCCCACTGCTGGCCCTCGGGGTAGCCCGCCACCACCTGGAAATGCCGCGCGAACGATTGCAGGCAGTGGCCGGTGCCGGCCGGCAGCAGGATCGCGTCGCCGGCGCAGAGCGTCACCACCCTGCCTCCCGGGCCGCCCACGATCACCTGCGCCGAACCGTCCGTCACGCCCAATATTTCGTGGGCGGTGGCATGGAAATGATGGTAGTCGAAAATGCCGTCGCGCCATTGCGGCGGCCATGCATTGCGCTCGAAGAGGATTTCGAACCCGGCCGCGAGGTCACCGCTTTCCGGCATGAGCGCGCGCCGGTAGATCACGACCGGCAGCTTGCGGTTATTCGGCACCCAATCGTGCGGGCTCAGCAGGAATGCTTCGAACTCCGTCTGGGCGGCGTCGAATCCATGCTTTAACTCGTTGTACATGGTTTGCTCCTTTGCGTCCTGCGGCTCGCCGCACTCCTCGCTGTACTCCTCTGAGGCCGACGCGTGCGCCGCTCCCGGCGCGCCTGTCAGCGCCGCATAAAGCGCGCCCGCGTGCGCGAGAGCGGTCTTCCGGGCCGCCTTGCGAGCGTGGCCGTGTCGATGGACGAATCGTGCAAACATATGAAGTTAATGATCCTGTGTCAGTGTTTGCGGGCGCTGCATCGATGCTTGGGATCGCGTGTCGTGCAGTCGCGCCGCGATTAGATCAGCCGCCGCCGATGCCTTGCAGCGCTTTGCCCGTGCCGCTGCATACCGTGCACTGCGCACCTTCGACCCGGCCAGTGCCATGGCGCGCGCGGCAAATGTCTTCGCCGGCGCCGGGTGCGTCTGGCGCTGCCTCATCGCCGGGGTTCGTCGGTAGGTTGTCCTGTTGCATGAGGTTCTCCCTTCGCGCTTACCGGCGCTTGCCGGACGGCACATGCCGCCTCAATCCTTGCGCTGCGGCTCGCGTCCACCGCCTCCGGGCGGTTCGGCATGAGTGCCGGTGCCCAACGGCACTTCCGCGGTTTGCGCCGGGCGGTCGCTCGAACGCGGCGGATTGGTTTGCTTGTCCACGCCGGTCTGCTCGACTGGCTCGATACCGAGCGGACTGGGTTCCACATAATGCGTGCCGCTCGGCTTGTTGCGCTGCTTTACGGCCTCGGCGGTTTGCGCGTCGGAGCTTTCCTGGGGTTTGCTGTCCGGCATGTCGCCCTCCTCATGGTGACGGGTGTTCCATCAGTGCAGCAACATCCGGTCCCTCTCCGTCAATCGTGCCCGGGGCGCACCTGCCACGAAGTGGGCACGGCCGTTGCGCTACTTCCTATGGAGGTCTGGGCCAACATTTGAGGTTCGTCAGTAAAAAGTGTGGGTTGTCGGCGGCTCGGGCAAATTGCCAAGTGCATGATATAGCGCGATTTCCGTCGTTCGAAACGTCCGGAAGCCGTACGCTTTTCTCATGGTGACTTTGGCCTTGTTGTTCAAACCCTCGACGATTCCGCTGGAGAACTGCTTGCGCGCATGAAAGTAGTTGAGAATCAGTTCTCGATGGGCGCGCACGGTGCGTGCGAACTTCTTCATTGGTTCGATGCGTGAGCGCATGACCCGGGTGCACCACTGATCGAGGAACTTGCCTGCCCAGACAGGCGAGATGTAATCCCAGATCTGCTGGAACTCCTCCTTGAGAAGATAGGCGCGGACACTGCGCAGGTTGTAGTGCAGCAGATCGCGCAGGCGCAGTCGCTGATTGTCAGTAAGGTTCTCTGGCCGCTTGAGCAAACACCAGCGGGACTTCTTGAGGACTGGCTCATAGCCGTCGCGGGTCATGCGGCGAGCTTCCTCGGCGCGAACCTCGTCGATCGCCTTGTTCATTTTGGCAACGATGTGGAAGCGGTCGAGGATGTTCAGCGCGTTGGGGCAATGTAGTGCGATCATCTCGATGTAGGGCCGCCACATGTCCGAGCAGACGAACTCGACCTGCTCGCACAACCGTTTGCCGATCATGACGAAGAACTTTGCGAAGCTTTCCTTCGTGCGCTCCTGGCCAACCCAAAGCAGGCGCACGCAGCTGGCCTCGATCTGATAGACCAGCGTGAGATAATTGTGCCCTCGGCCATACTGGATTTCATCGACGCCCAAAGCGCGGATGGTGCCGAGTTCGCGATGGGCCAGCCCCCAGTCGACCACCCACTCCACCGCCTGGGCAACCTTCTCCCAACTGGTGCGAAAGCTTTGCGCTGTCTCTTTCCAGGAGAGCTTGCGTGCCCACTGCGCGAGAAACAGCATGTAGGCCTTGGTCAGCGTGTGCTTGCCGATGGCCCACGGCACCGTCTCGACCTTCACGCCGCACTCACGGCAGTCGACGCGGCGCATGGCGTACAGCAAAATCACCGCGAAGCCCCAGATCGGAATAAATTCGAAACTACGCGATGCGAGCGTGTCATAGCCGCTGCCAGGCCGGTTGCAACACGAACAGATCGGCTTCGAACCCTTGCGTGGCCGCACGTCGATCTCGATGGTTTTGGACTGCTCGCACAGTCGGGCACTTTCATAGACGAAGCCGGGAAAATGATGGCAGGCATTGAGCAGGCGGGTCAGCAACATGGTTAGCAAGCGCGCGGGAATCAGTAAAGACGCTATTGTTACCTCAGATCCGCACGCACTGGAGCGCTACGTCCCGGACTTGCAGAACTGGCCTGCCTCATGGCGCTTCGAGGACGAGGACATCCCATTCGGACAGGCGCTCGTGAAGGTCTTCACACCTTTCCTGCAACACCTGCTGACCCACGGCTATGCCCGCAAAACGTTGCACCGCCACCGCGATCACCTTTGGATGCTTGGTGGCCATCTCATCGAAGTCCGTCACGTCGATCCGGACTTAGCCGCCATGGATGCCCGCACACTGCTTCTCAATGAGATCCACGAGTTCGGTGGCCCGCTTTCGAGGCACCTCTCCGAGCACGAGCAGAACGCCTTTGACGCTACCTGCAAGAAACTCTATCGCTTCCTCTGTCCCTCATGAATCGCATCAAACCACCCACAGATTCCGCCGACGAGCCACATTTGAAAAAAGGAGAACCTCATGACAATGACGACGATTCGCTTATCCGACACCGAAGTGCAGGTCGAGCGCACCCTGTACACCTTTGCGCAAAAGAACGACGCGGACGCATTTCAACGCTGCCTTGCCGACACCTCGATCGACAGTTGCTATCGCGCGCATCCGCCCGTATCGGCACGGCCGACCGTGCCCGACGAACATCCCGACGATACCCGTCGGGGCAGCACGATTTCGCCGTCGCTCGGCGGGATGCCATAACACCCTGCGCTTTTACGGCGGCGCGTACGTGCCGCCATCATCATTTTTCCGGGGCCGCGCGATCCGCGGCCACGATCTCCCGGCCATAGTCGATCGCCGCGCGGCGAGCCTCATCGGCGGTCGCGTATGGCCCGATCTCGGGCGCGCCGTCGAATGGAAACAGAAGCTTTCTGTCCGATTTTCTGACAACCTTCAGTCCACCTACGTAACGGCCGTCGCCTGTTCCGTGATAGCTGGCGTAAATCTCGAAGTCGTCGTCGACAACGTCGGCCTTATGTCGCGCCATTTGTGTTTCCCTTATCCCTGCACCTCAGTGCGTCATGTTCGGTTCGATATGACGGCGCGTATCGCCGCTCGGCGCGACGCGCATGTCGTGACCGAGCAATAGCCGTTCCACACGGGGGGCGCCCGCATTCGCAGCGAATCGAGACGAGTGGCATGCCGGTTGCACCCCACACACGCATGCCCACCACGGAGATCGCAATGAATCCGACGAGCACGCATTACATGGCGACGCCGCATCTGCATACGCCGGGGCCGCCCGAGGTCGATCCCGACGCGCCCCTCCCGACCAGCGACCCCGACCCGTCGCCCCCGCCCGACGATGTGCCGCCGCACGACCCGGCCCGTGCGCCGGACGGCGATCCGCCGCTCCAACCGCCGCCGGTCAGAGCCGCGTGCGGCCGGCCATGACGATGGTTGTGAGCGCAATTTAATGCAGTGGTCCGGTAATTGCGCACTCGTCTGGGACGAACCGGCGTTCCATCACCGGCCAACCCGCGAGGAGTCAGCATGAGCACGGATCAGATCACAGACACGGCGCCCGATGGCGCAGCGGCTCCCTCGACCGACAGCGAGCCGATCAAGGAATACCGCAACGCGGCGGGGGGTTGGGGCTCGGTGAAAGCGGTCGCCTCGATTCTCGTGCAGGAACACGTCACGTTGAACGGCAGCCGCATTCTGGCGCAGCAGAACAAGCCTGACGGCTTCGCCTGCGTGAGCTGTTCGTGGGCCAAACCGGCGGACCCGCACCTCTTCGAGTTCTGCGAAAACGGCGCGAAGGCGACCGCGTGGGAGCTCACCAGCAAACGTATCGACGCCGACTTTTTCGCGGCGCATACCCTGAGTGAATTGCGCTCATGGAGCGGCCTGGAACTCGAGTCGCGCGGCCGGCTAACCGCGCCGATGCGATGGGATGCCACGAGCGACCGTTACGTGCAGACCAGCTGGGAACATGCATTCGCGGAGATCGGGAAAGAGCTGCAAGCCATTCAGCCGAACGAGGCCGTGTTTTACACGTCCGGGCGCGCGTCGCTCGAAACCTCTTACATGTATGCGCTGCTCGCTCGCCTCTACGGCACGAACAATCTGCCCGACAGCTCGAACATGTGCCACGAGAGCACCTCGGTCGGCTTGCCGAAAACGATCGGCGTGCCGGTTGGGACCGTGCAGCTCGAAGACTTCACGCACACCGACTGTATGCTCTTCTTCGGCCACAACACCGGCACGAACGCGCCGCGCATGCTGCATCAATTGCAGGACGCGCGCAAACGCGGCGCGGAGATCATCACTTTCAATCCGCTCAAGGAACGCGGGCTCGTCACGTTTGCGAACCCGCAGTCGCCGCTCGACATGCTGACTCCCGCCGACACGCAGATCAGCACGCAATACCATCAGGTGAAGATCGGCGGCGATGCGGCGGCGATCGCCGGCCTCTGCAAGCTGCTGATTGAATGGGACGACGACGCGCAACGCAACGCGGCGCCGCGGGTGCTCGACGTGGCGTTCATCGCCGAACACACCCACGGCTTCGAGGCGTTCGCCGACGCCATGCGCGCCACCTCATGGGCGGAAATCGAGCAGCGCTCGCAACTCAGCCGCGCCGCGCTCGAACACGCGGCACGTGTCTATGCGAACGCGAAGGCCGCCATGGTGTTGTACGGCATGGGGATCACGCAGCATCGCAACGGCGTGCATAACGTGCAGATGCTGTCGAACCTGCTGCTTCTGCGCGGCAATATCGGCCGGCCGGGCGCGGGCATCTGTCCGATTCGCGGCCACTCGAACGTGCAGGGACAGCGCACGGTCGGCATCACCGAAAAGCCCGAGCTCGCCCCGCTCGACAAGCTGAAGCAACTGTATGGCTTCGAGCCGCCGCGCGACAAAGGCCTGAGCACGGTCGAAGCCTGCCGTGGCGTGCTCGACGGCAAGGTCAAAGCCTTCCTCGGCTTAGGCGGCAATTTCCAGGTGGCGATCCCCGATCATCATGTCATGGACCCGGCGTGGCGGCGGCTGCGGCTCACCGTGCAGATCGCCACCAAACTCAACCGCAGCCATCTGTTGCATGGCGAGGTCGCGTATCTGCTGCCATGCCTCGGGCGCATCGAGATCGACCGCCAGGCGAGCGGCGAGCAATGGGTCAGCGTGGAGGACAGCACGGCCTGCGTACACGGTTCGCATGGACTCGCGGAACCTGCCGGCGACATGCTGCTGTCCGAGCCCGCCATTGTCGCGGGCATCGCCAAGGCGCTATTGCCGCGCAATCCGAATCTCGACTGGGATGCGTGGGTGGGCGATTACGCGCTCGTGCGCGAGGCAATCGAGCGCACCTATCCGGATCAGTTTCAGGACTTCAACCAGCGCTTCAGGCAGCCTGGCGGCTTTCACCGGCCGCTGGCGGCTTGCGGGCGCAAATGGAACACCGACAGCGGCAAGGCGAATTTCATCGTGCCGGATACGCTCGACGAAGACGCGGATATGCCCTCGCGCGGCCCCGACGTGTTGCGCCTGATGACGACCCGCGGCGACAGCCAGTTCAACACCACTGTCTACGGTCTCGACGACCGCTTTCGCGGCGTGAGCGGCAGCCGCGAGGTGCTGCTCATGCATCGGGACGACATGACGCGGCTCGGCTTGGCGGAGGGCGACGCGGTATGCATCTCCACCGACTCGAACGATGGCATCGCGCGCGAGGTCGATGGCATGTATGTTCACGCGTTCGACATTCCGCCGGGCTGCATCATGGGCTACTTCCCGGAATGCAACCGGTTGATTCCGCTCTCGCATCACGCGAAATCGAGTCTGGTGCCGGCCTCGAAGTCGATTCCGGTGCGGCTGCGCAAATCGGCGGTGGTCGCGCCAACGGCGGCTTGATCACGCCGTACCGAAGTCAGCGAAGTCAGCGAAGTCAAAATTGATGCAGCATGCCCACATAAGCGCCGGTTTGCGATTCGCCGGCGAGCGGACTGGTATTGCCGGCCGCGTCGCGCGGCGACGCTTCGAGTGAAAAGTTCGAGTTGCTGCCGTTGTGCACGTAGCCCACGGTGCCGTACAGGAAGGTGCGCTTGGAGAGGTTGTAGGTGGTGCCGAGCACATACATCATCGCGTGCCCTGCGGGATCGTGCGCGGCATCGCCCGAGCCGTCGCCGACTTTGATGTAGTAGCCGCCCGCCGTTACCGCCCAGCGCGGCTGGAAAGTGTAGGTGGCGCCCAGCCAGTAGTGATCCGCGGTGTCGGCCACGCCCACCGGCGAATCGGGTGCCGAGTAATGGGTGTAGGCGCCCTGCACCTTCAGCGAGCCAAGGCGCGCATTGGCGCCCACGAAATATTCGCGCGACGCCTGGAAGATGTTGCTGAAACGGCCGTTGACATCGCGCAGTTCGTCGTAGATGCCGCGCACGTCGAAGAGCGGCGAATGATACGTCAGCATGATGCCGTCCGAGCGGCCGAACTCGCCGGCCGCGCCGCTATTGAACGCACCCGGCTGGTTGCCGAACGCATACTGCCCCTGCACGTCGAAACCCCAGAACACCGGGCTGTGATATTCGACGTTGTTACTGGTTTGCTGCCAGTTGCGCCCGCGCACGAGCGAAGCCGACGAAAACGCCTGCTGCACGAACGGGTCGAATTCCCACACGCCGTCGCTGTCGATAAACAGATTACGGCCGGCCTGCAACGTGCCCCACTCTTCGCTCTTCAAACCGGCGAACGCGCGCCGCGACCAGAGCCGTCCGCCGCTTGTCGTGCCGTTCATCACCTGCAAACCGGTTTCGAGGTTGAAGATTGCGTTCAGGCCGCCGCCCAACTCTTCATTGCCTTTGAGGCCCAGCATACTGGTGCCCCAATCGCCGCCTTCGGCGCTCCAGCGGTTCGAACTGCCACCCGCGCCGTTGCTGACGTGATTCAGATATTCCAGGCCGGCATCGAGGCGGCCATATAACGTCACGCTTGTTTGGCCATATGCGAGTGGACTTGCCAGTGCGAGAGCTGCGATGAGTTGTATAGGTAATCTCATTGTTGTGCCTTGAATTTATTCTGATGCGAGTTCTGATGCGAGATAGGGCAAAGCGAACCGCGGACCGTCCGGCACGGAAACAGAAGATCGAAAGCCGCTCAAGATAAGATAGTCGGTCATTGCGCGTCAGCCAAATCGCCACGCATTATTCGTTATTGACTATTCAACCCCTGCCATGAACGCGCCCGAACTGACCGAAGACGAAAACCTTGGCCTTTACCAACGCGTCACGGAACACGGCGCCGAATGGTGGCGAGTAAGTGTGGCCGACCGGCCGGAAAACTATCGCCTCGAACATGGCGTCGCCAACGGCGGCGGACCCGGCGTGGTCGATATCGATCTCGTGGTGGACGCGGAGAATCTGCGCGCGAAGCTCAAGAAATGGCGTCGCGAAGGCTTCGCGATCGACACCGACAAGAACGCAAGCGAGCAGTCCGCGGCCGGCCGCGTCGCATTCATGCCGGAATTGCAGCGCGCCGCGGCACGAGCCGCGGCGGCGAAACCCCGGCCGCCGGCAGAGACCGGCGAAACCGTGCGCATCGGCCACGTGGATGTGCCTTGCGGTGCCGGCAATCCGCTCGTGCCGCGCGTGAACCCGGCCTATCTGTTCTCCGGCCGCTTTAACGACATTGTCGAGGACATCGTCGAGAACCGGCGCGTGATGCTGATCGGTCACACCGGCGCCGGCAAGACCAGCCTGATCGAACAGGTCGCCGCGCGTTCGCATCACGGCGTGCTGCGCTCCAACATGAACGGGCAGACCACCGTCGGCGACTTTGTCGGCTTCTGGACGGTCAAGGGCGGGGAGACGATCTGGGTGGACGGCGTGCTGCCCACGGCCATGCGCGAAGGTCTGTGGCTGATCGTCGACGAAATCGATTTTGCCGAACCGTCGATTCTCGCCGCCCTCACCGCCGTGCTCGAACCGCACGGCCGCCTCGTGCTCAAAGAGAAAGGCAACGAGATCGTCACGCCGCATCCGGCTTTCCGGCTGTTCGCGACGGCGAACGCAGTGGGGGCAATGAGTCAGTTCAGGCATCTGTATCAGGGCGCCAATCTGATGAACGAGGCGTTTCTGGATCGCTGGCGCGTGTACCTGCTCGACTATCTGACACCCGCCGAAGAAGCCGACGTGCTGCTGGCCACGCTCGCCCCGCACATGACGCGCGCGCTCGCCACCACGCTCGCCGCGATTGCCGCCGACTGCCGCGCGGCGTTCGCTCGCGAAGACCTGTCGAGCGCGTTTTCCACCCGGCGCCTGCTCGATTGGGCCGAGTTGATGCTACGCACGGGCGACCCTGAACGCGCCGCCGGTCCAGCCATCTACGCGAAGGTGAGCCCGGAAGACGCCGCATTGATTCGCGGCATCATCCGCCATCACATCGCGCCGACCGCGGACGCGTGAGCGCCATGCACGCCACGCGCGATACCCGCAATATGCGCGATATGCGCGGCTTCGCGTTCGAGTCCACGCTCGGCAAGGTTGCCCGCGTGTTGACCGGGCAATACGGCGTGACGGTCGTGTTCAGTCCGGACGGTCCGCGCGTCGAGCCCGGCCGTATCGTGATTCCCGACTATGAGCTCGATGGCGACATCGAGCGCGATGTGCTGATCGGCTATCTGGACCTGCTGGTGGCGCGCGCGAAGCATGCGTCACTCGCGCAGCTCGACGCGCTGCCCTCGGGGGTCGCCGCGAATCTCGCGCAAGTGATCGAAGACCGCCGTGTATGCGGTCAATTGCTCGACGAATATCCGGGCGCGCGCTGGTTCATCGGCAAGCTGCGCCTGCATGCCGCCGAGCGCGTACGGCAACGCTGGCCGAAGCTTCATTGGCGCGACCGGCTGGTCTGGCTGGTGGAGCGCGCCCTGTGGGACGAACCGCCCACCCTGACCGAGGCGAGCCATTCGCTGCGCGCCGCCTTGCACGCCGCGCAGGATCTGCTGCACGAGGCCCGCGCGAGCCGCTCGACCACGCAGAGCATCGCGGCGGCGCGGGCGCTCGTGGCGCGTGTACGCGCGCTGTCGGCAGGCGAAGTGAACAGCATGGCGTTCACGGCGGATCCGCTTGAGGACATCGACACGGAAACGGCGGCGTCCTCCGCGCAGTTCGACGACGACACCGTGCTGCCGGATCAGGACAGCGCCCATTCGCCGCCGTCCGATCGCAGCGGTGGCGCACAGGCGGACGAAGCGGTCGGTATGGGGCAATCATTGGCGCAGGCGCAACAGCCGTCTGAACGCTCCGAAGGCGAAGCCGCCGCCTCTGCGACGGATGCGTCGCGAGCCCGGCTGTCGATCCCGCTCGCCACCGAATTCGACGAGATCCGCGATCTCACGGGCGACGGCGACAGCACCGCGTGGCGCGAGCTGCGGGCGCAGGCTCGCGCGGACACCGCGCCGCTCAAGGACAAGCTCGAGCGCGCGCTGAGCGCCGACGAACGCACCCGCTGGCGCCGCGAACAGGAGCGCGGCGAGATCGATCGCACCGCGCTTGCGAAGCTCGCGACCTCGCCCGGCTACCGCACGCCGTTTCGCACGCAGCGGCCCGCCAAAGGACGCGACGTGGCCGTGACCCTGCTGATCGACCGCAGCGGCTCGATGGCCGGGCGCAAGATCGAGCTGGCACGCCAGTGCGCGGCCGCCTTGTGCGATGCGCTGACGCAACTGTCGTTCGATTGCGAAGTACTTGGGTATTGCTCGGTCGAATCCGCGCCGATGAAGCAGCTCTACGCGCGGCAGCTTGCCGCCGGCGCGGATTTACGGCGCTATAACCGCTTCGTTGAACGGCTCGATCTGAAAATCTATAAACGCTTTGGCGCGACCGATTTGAGCGCAATCGCCGCGATCGACTGCGGGCACGAGAATCCGGACGGCGAAGCGCTGGCCTGGGCCGCGACACGGCTTGCCGACCACCAGGCCGAACGGCGCATTCTGATGGTGTTTTCCGACGGCTACCCGTCCACCGGCGACGGCGACCCGCAGGTGCTGCGCAGCGATCTGCGCGAGCGCGTCGCGGCCATCGCCAAACGCGGTATCGAACTGGTCGGGATCGGCGTGCTGACCGACGCGGTCGAGGACTTCTATCCGCACAACGTGGTGGTGAGCCGTCTCGCCGAACTGCCGTCGACGGTGTTCTCCGTGTTGAGTTCGATGCTGCTCACGCGCTGACACCCGCACACATCTCGCTCAAAACGCATTCAGCGGAATTTTCAGGTAACGCACGCCGTTGTCTTCCGGCTCCGGCAACCCGCCCGCGCGGATATTGATCTGGATGGCCGGCAGAATCAACGTGGGCATGCCGAGCGTACGATCGCGCGCGGTGCGCATCGCCACGAACTCCGCCGCGCTCACGCCGTCGTGCAAATGAATATTGCCGCGCCGCTGTTCGGCCACCGTGGTCTGCCACTGCGGCCCGCGCGACGGCGGCGGGTAGTCGTGACACATGCACAGCCGAGTGTCCGGCGGCAGCGCGAGCAGCGTGCGCACGGACTCGTACAGCATATGCGCGTCGCCGCCGGGAAAGTCGCAACGCGCCGAGCCGACGTCCGGCATGAACAGCGTATCGCCGACGAACACGGCGTCGCCGATCCGGTACGCCATGTCCGCCGGTGTGTGGCCGGGCACATGCAAGGCCTCGCCGCTCAACTCGCCGATGCTGAAAGTCTCGCCGGGCGCGAACAGATGGTCGAACTGCCGGCCGTCCACAGGCATGTCCTCGCCGAGGTTGAAGATGCGCCTGAAGGTGCTCTGCACGGTGCGAATGCTCTCGCCTATCGCGATCTCGCCGCCCAGGACCTCCTTCAGATATTGCGCGGCCGACAGGTGATCGGCGTGCGCATGCGTCTCGAGCAGCCATTGCACACGCAGCCCATGCGCCTTGACGAAGGCGATGACGCGATCCGCCGATACGGTCGACGTGCCGCCCGACTTCGGATCGTAGTCGAGCACGGGATCGATCACCGCGCACAGCGAACCTTCGCACGCGTAGACGACATACGTGAAGGTGCCGGTGGTGGCGTCGTAAAAGGCTTCGATCAGAGGCGTCATGGTCGGCTCCCCGCGGTTCATGCGAATTGCGGCTTGAACGGATACTGTTCGATCTGGCCGCCGCGCGCCACCACCACCGTGCTCTCGGGAATCTCTTCCCACCAGCCCGGCAAGTCCGCCAGCGGCTCGGACAACACCAGAAACGCATTCTCGCCGGCCGCCGCGATACGCGGATCGTCCGGATATAACTCGTGCAGATGACGAAACGAGGTGCTGTGAAACAGCGAGCGCGACTGCCCTTCGCTCGAATAGCGCACTGCGACGATCTGCTCGCCGTCGGTGACGCATACCGTCATGTTCAACGGCTCGTCCACGCCGTGCTTGCGGCCGGTTTCCTCGACGAAACCCACCATCCGCTCCAGCGCGGTGACCGGCGCCACCTCCAGGCCGAAGGTCAGCGCGAGGAAAAACATGACCTCGGAATCCGTCGACCCCTCGATGGAGGGAAACAGATCGGGCTCGATCATCACCATCAGATCGCGGCGCACGGCCGGATAGTTGCGGATCAGGCCGTTATGCGCGAACAGCCAGCGGCCGTGGCGGAACGGATGACAGTTGGTTTCCTGCGAAGGCGTATCCGTCGCCGAACGCACATGCGCGACGAACAGCGGCGCGCGAATCGCCCGCGCCGCTTCGCGCAGATTGCGATCGCTCCACGCCGGCTGGATGCAGCGGTAGCGAAACGGGATATCGGTCGGCTCGCCGTACCAGCCGATGCCGAAGCCGTCGCCGTTGGTCGTGGTGTAGCCGAGCCGCGAATGCAGACTCTGGTCGATCAGCGAATGTTTGGCGTTGAACAGCACCGTCTCGAGCTGAAGCGGGTTGCCCGTATAAGCGAGCCAGCGGCACATGAGGTGTTCTCCTGTCGGGTGCGTGAGCGCCCCCGGCGCCGGATGCTGCGATGGGCCGCCGGGTGCGCGTCTATTTGACCACCGGTTGCATGGTCGCAATCGGAATCAGGAATTCGGAGAAGCCGGTCAGCATGATCTGCACGCCGATGCACAGCAACAGGAACGAAGATACACGCATGGCGACCTTGGTTCCTTCCACGCCGAGGTACTTGGCGAAAATCACCGCGCGGCTATAGACCAGATAGACCGTGACGGCCACCGCCAGCGAGATCACCACCGACGCAATGCTCGAAATCACGAACGCCGAGAGCTTATGCGTGCGGTTCGCGGTCAGCGCGATGGCCGTGGCGATCGAGCCCGGCCCGGTGGTCAACGGAATGGTGAAAGGGAAAAACGCCTTCGACATCGCGTTTTCCGCGTCCACCCGTTTGACCGCCGGCTGCTCGCCCGGTTGCGTGTCCGGGGCATTGAGCATCTGCCAGCCGCCCACGGCGACGGCGAGGCCTCCGCCGATACGCAGCGCCTGCATGGAGATGCCGAAGAAATGCAGGATCGGCGTACCGATGAAAAATGCCACCAGCAGCACGCACAACACGTTGATGGCGATTTTACGGGCCAGCACCGTGCGCTCTTCCGTGCTCAGCGAAGCCGTCCGGTCGAGGAAGACGAAAGCAATGCCGATCGGGTTGATGATGCTGATCAGCCCGGTAAAGCCAAACAGAATGTCCGGGATCAGACTTTCGACCATAGGTGTTTCCGTGTCGAGCGGCGGCTCGGGAAGCTCGTCTGAGAACCCGGCGCGCCGCGCCATGTTGATAAAACCGGAGTCTCTCCGGCGTTTCGGATGATGCTCGCGCTGCGTGGCGAGATCATATCGCGGCGCGCCCGCCTGCACCGTAAAAAAGGCCGCCGCGCCGCGGCGCGGCACGCCGCGTGCTCGACCTTGCGATGCAGCAACCGAATCCATGAAGATGCGTTCGCAACTTTCAGAAAGCCTACACTTTTTTGACCTGCTTTACGCGACCAAAGCATCCGGCATACAGTCCCCAGCGAAGCCGCACTTTCAACGAGACGTACTTACTGGTTCGAGGAGTTGCCCCTATGTTGCTTCGTGTACTCGCCGCGCTGCCGTTCATCGGCATTCTGCTCGGTGTTCCGTTTGTCAATCGTGTCGAGCCGCTGATGCTCGGCATGCCCTTCGTGCTGGCCTGGATCGTCATGTGGGTGGTGCTCAGTTCGATCATCATGGCGATCATCTACCGTCTCGACCCGTCGAACCGTCAGCTCGCCGTGGACGGCGAGGAGGTGGGTTCATGAGCGCACTCATCATCATTGCGGCGATTACCCTGTTCGCGCTTTACCTGGGCGTGCGCGCCAAGCGCGGCCACGACATGAGCCTCGAACAATGGACCGTGGGCGGCCGCAGCTTCGGCACCGCCTTCGTGTTCCTGCTGATGGCCGGTGAAATCTACACGACCTTCACCTTCCTCGGCGGCAGCGGCTTCGCGTACGGCAAGGGCGCGCCGGTCTATTACATTCTGGCGTACGGCACGCTTGCCTATATTCTCTCGTACTGGATGCTGCCGCCGATCTGGCGTTACGCGAAGAAACATCGTCTTGTTTCCCAGCCGCACTTCTTCACGCGCAAGTACGAAAGCCCGGCGCTGGGTACGCTCGTTGCGCTGGTGGGCGTCGCCGCGCTGATCCCCTACCTCGTGCTGCAACTGAAGGGGCTCGGCATTATCGTGGCAACGGCCTCGTACGGCGCGATTTCGTCTACGGCGGCAGTATGGATCGGCGCGTGTGTCGTGACGGCTTATGTGATCGTTTCGGGCGTGCGCGGCTCGGCGTGGAATTCGGTGGTGAAGGACCTGCTGATTCTGGCGATCGTGCTGTTCCTCGGCATCTATTTGCCGCTGCACTATTACGGCGGCTTCGGCGAAATGTTCCACGCAATCGATGCCGCGCGCCCCGGCTTCCTGACCTTCCCGGCCAAGGGCTCGAGCGTGACCTGGTTCCAGTCGACGGTGCTGCTCACGGCGCTGGGCTTTTTCATGTGGCCGCATACGTTCGGTTCGATTTTCACCGCGAGGGACGAACGCATTTTCCGCCGTAATGCGATGGTGCTGCCGCTGTACCAGTTGATTCTGCTGTTCGTGTTCTTCGTGGGCTTTGCCGCCACGTTGAAGGTGCCGGGTCTGAAGGGCGGCGACATCGACCTGTCGCTGTTCCGCCTGTCGTTGCAGACCTTCGATCCGTGGTTCGTCGGCGTGATCGGCGCGGCCGGAATTCTGACCGCACTGGTGCCGGGCTCGATGATCCTGACCTCCGCGTCCACCCTGCTCGCCAACGACGTCTATCGCGGCATGGTGAGCCGCAACGCTTCGGACGCCACGGTGGCGACGCTTGCGCGTGTCCTCGTGCCGGTCGTAGCGCTGGTGGCGGTCGGCTTCACGCTGCAAGGCGGCGAAACCATTGTCGCGTTGCTGCTGATGGGCTACAGCTTTGTGACCCAGCTCTTTCCCGCCGTGATTTGCAGCCTGCGTCCGAATAACCGCGCGACCAAACAAGGCGCGTTTTGCGGGATTCTGGTGGGCGTGGCGGTGGTGGCCGTGACGACTACCATGCATCTGAACATCGGGCAGTTGATGCCGTTCCTGCCCGACGCGTTGAAGGACGTCAATATCGGGTTCCTGGCGCTGGCGGTGAATATCATCGTCTTCGCGGCGGTGAGCGCGGTGACGCAGCCGCGGCCGGTCGAGCAGACGCATGCGCCGGTGCATTGAGGTGGGAGCGGGTTGGAAGGGGTCACGGTACGGTGACCCCCGAATACGATGACCCCGCCAGAGCACTCGAACGCGCGCAGAACGGACCATTGAACTCAAGGCCCAGAGCGACCAGTTGCGCAACGTGTGGTTCGCACAAGTCACTGGGCGCTGAAACAGGGGGATTGGCACAACTGGCGAAGCAGGCTTTACACGAGGGCCGCGCGTAAAAATCAACATTGAACACGGACGATTGACCATTACCGCCGAGTAGCCGTAGCAAGGGCCGCTTGCGCGGCCTTCGCTACTTTTAATACCGGTTGCCAATATAGGCTGAGATAGAGGTCACGTCTAAAAAATCAGATTTAATACCGATGGAGAGTCCATCACCATTCAATGCAAGATCTATCAATTCACCATCGCGATTCAAATCAATGTCTGCAACGAATGACGTATTATTCCACCCTGAAGAGAGGAATATCTTACGCCAGAGCATGAAAGTTGAATTTGAACTGTATTGAATTTATTTTCAACCCAATTTTTTGGAGGGGATAGCGGATAATCTCGCAAATCAATTCGAAAGGTAACGGTTGGCCCGTCACGATGAAAGGTGACATCGTGAACATTTACTTTATCAAGAGATGGAAAATCTTCTCCGTAAATGAATGTTACTTTTCTTTTGTCTACCAAAAAATCCGTCCAATGCGACATTGCTCATCCCTTTTAAAATGGATAGTGCTCAAGCGTACCAGGTACTGTGCCTACTGTGCCATTGCGGGTATCTTCAATGGGTCTCACATTGATATGTGGCCCTTGGTTCCCCGGCGTGCCTGGTGGACCGTAACTATGGCCAGGACAATGATCCTGAATCACAACTTGAGAACCATCTTCGCGAGTGAATGTGTATTCACGTGTTTTCATCGGTTGATGACTTTCGCTCAAAATATTTTTACCATTTCTCTCAGTAAGATTTGCGAGATTAACCCGATCAGGTCGTTGCCTCATTGGCATTCTTGCATCTCTCTTTGCTGCTATAAATGCAGCATTTCGTGACTGAAAGCTCGGAGGAGATTGTCCTTCCGATGGCGTACACGACAGCCCCCACGGATCGATCCACGATATCGGATTGGGCGCATACGCATATAACCTACCCTAGCTGGCTCCCCATTGAGAATTTATTTTAAAAATCTCACCCAAAAGCATCTGATCATCAAATTCACCCTCATCCCTTAATTCCGGATCAGAGCAGTAATTGTCTACAGCACAAAACACCGCATCAAAGTATCGTTGATCAGTTGCTGGAGCATCCTGCAACTGGCCATTGTCCCTACAGGCCCTCCACGTCGCCATATATGCCCTTTCGAAAGCGACTGCCGAAATTCCTCTTGAGGCAAAGCGCTCTACCAAGATAGTCAAATCTGCTTTTGTGTATCTAGAAGACATTTCCTAGGCTCGTAAGGTCAGATACCTGTCCAGGTGACAGCTTCCACCCAGATATGAAATTCCCAGACTGATCAGTCATGACATTTAATCCAGTTTCAGGATTAAAGTAATGCATCACATCGTCGGCCCAACGATATTTTCTTGAATCGCCTGGGTTGAAGGTAAATCAACATGATCCTTCATCGCTTTCTCAAAAGCTCCAATGTTAGAGCCATTTTTATTTCCTGTAACGCTGAAATCCACAGCATGCTTGAACTTCTTGTCGAGTTGCTTCCTCGTGAAATTCACACCTTCCGAACACGCAAGTCCCAACGGATCGATCCAGCCTATCGGATTAGGCGCATACGCATAGGTGGTTAGGCGCGGAGTCGTTGTTCAAGGCCGGCCAGCGCTTCCATGTCTCCATTGACTACATCCGGCAACGCCTCACGGTGCCCCCGAATACGATGATGCCAGAGCGCGCGAGCGCGCAGAACGGTCCATTGAACTCAAGGCCCAGAGTGACCAGTTGCGCAGCGTATGGCGCGCGCAAATCACTGGCCGTTGAAACGAAGGGCCGCGTCAGTGGCCCTTTACTATTTCACTCACTTTCTACATAGCTTTTGAGATGTACCCAGAAGTCACAATCAAAGATACTCTCCCGGCTTAAACCAAGCAACTCCCCAATTATCAGATACTCCTTCATATCAATATCTTGCGGATTGAAGTTAATTTTCATTAATTCGATAAACAAACCCTCGTACCTCATTTCATATTCGTCATGCTAAATAAAATGGCGCACAGACTCCGATGTCTCCTTGTCCAGTACGTTTTCATACTTTTCAAGAAGCACTGCAAGCCTATCTTTAACAAAAAAACAAGCTCTTCTTGCATCCATTCCTCGCGGTGGGTTGGGCGCCACATTAATCGGATAGGCAGTCGAAATCTGACCGGCATAAGTCGAATGTGTTGAGGGAAAAAAATCAACCCGTATCTCAACGCCGTCTCGAACGCCAATCGCATAAGGTGAACTCCACTTTCCAACACCTCAAGTAGACTTGGGATCCGTAGCAACATCTGACACGTGCCGCAAAATATCAGCATCACTCCAATGGGCAGGAAACTCCGTTTTTCCTGGCTTTCCTGCACCATATTTATGCCGATTAAGAATATGGTCTTCTATGCCCTGTCAGATCACAAGACAACCCTAACGGATCAGCCCACCCGAATGTATTTGGCGCATACCGATATGTGGCTCGCAACAACGGGATTCTTTAAAGCCGGCCAACGTGTCAATGTCTCGGTCGATTACATCCGGCAAAGCCTCACGGTGGCACCCGAATACGATGACGCCGCCAAAGCGCGTGAACGCGAGGAACGGACCATTGAACTCAAGGCCCAGAGCGACCCGTTGCGCAACGTTTGGCGTGCACAGGAAGCCGAGCGCCGACAATGCAGAAACCGCTCCGCCCCGCTCAACTCGAGTTGCTGATCCTGCAGCAACCAATAACGAAGGGCTACGCAAGTGGCCCTTCGAGATGCCATTCGGGACTTACGGGCTCCAGGTGTACCGTCTATTTATAAGAATCCGGAATATTCTGAAACTGACGATCCCAGTCCCAATCTGCTGGCCTTTCTTTATTTTCAAACCACTTCTTACCATTCAAAATCCATTGATTACGTTTCCTTCTCGCACTTGCCGGCGTGCAATCTTCGTAGCCAAATTCAGTGCCGCAACACGGACATATTTCCCATGTCGGCGTACTCCCATCCTCACCCCAAGGAGGCGAGGACAATCCATAACCACACACTCGACAATAGCAATCACTGTGCATTGTAGTAATCCAAATTACTCGGGAAGCCATGCTACGCGGGATCGGGCCTGAACATCGACTTTGGCGTGCCATTTGACGTCGTGACCGCAAATGTGTTGCTTCCCGGATCATAAAAAACAACCTCTCCGTTTGGTCTTATTTTCGTGAGCGTTCCTGATGGTGGTCCGCTAACAAAACTCTTCGTTCCTTCAACATATTGTTTGGCATTTTGAAATTCCGGAAACTCCGCTCCGTGTTTTTTCCAATGCCCATAAGCATTTTCCGCTGACGACTTCGACGATGTCGAAGTCCAGCAACTCACCCCCCACGGATCAATCCACGAGATCGGATTAGGCGCATACGCATAAAGGGCCGCGTCTGCGGCTCCATCTTTTAATCCGCCTGCTCCAATAAAAATTCCATCCCGATAAGCACCCCATTTTTATCAAAATCAAGATATATTTCAGGCCCCTTGTATTCTTTTATTATCGAGTGGAGACTTATCTGTTTTGCAACCACACCAGGACTTCCTTTCCCAGGGTGGTCTGGCAGGGACAAATAGGCAACATCTCCATCTTCATTCACCACCATATCAATCTTTCGGTCAGCCATTTCTACTCCAACAGATTAATCAAGACCGTTTTTATTTTTGCAGTTCCGTTCTTTGCCACTTGGTACACCGCCATACCGTTATTTCCGGTGGGCACCAGAACTCGATCTGCATGAGCAGTATCCACAATTGTCCCAACAGGGTAACCGTCCTTTTCTATTTGCTTTGATAACGCCTTCAGAGCATCTGATGCTGTGTTCTTATCCGGATAAACACCTCGCTCAACAGCCCTCTCCACCGCGTGCGGCATGTTTGAATTTACTACCTTCTTAGGCTTGGACAATAAATCACAAGACAGCCCCCAAGGATCAATCCAGCTTATCGGGTTCGGCGCATACGCATACAGATTCACCCCACCCGCCAACCCAATCGGATCAGGCGTAGTAAACCTCCCAATATCCGGATCATAATACCGCAGCGTGTTGTAATGCAGCCCCGTTTCCCGGTCCAGATACTGCCCCTGGTACCGCAAATTCTGGCGCACCGCGTAGCTCTCCGGCTCGCTCTCGCGCACGGTGTTGCCCCACAGCTGGTACATCGCCTGCCACACGATCCGTCCGTCCGCGCTGGTCAGTTCCTCCGGTGCGCCATTGATATCCGTGTGATAGTAGTAGGTGCTACGCCCGAGTCCGTTGCGGCCATCGATCCGGGCCACCGGCTCATAACTGCCTTCGCCGTTGTACAGGTACAGGCTATCGGCGCCGTCCGCCCGCACCTCCTGCACCATCCGCATGCCGTCCCACACAAAGCGGGTCCGCTCGATAGGCTGTCCATCCCCGTCGATCGCAAACTTTGCAACACGCCGCCCCACCGCGTCGTACGCGTAACCGTAGCGCCGAACCGGGCTACCGGTCTGCTCGATACTCACTTCCACCAGCCTGTGTTCCGCATCGTACCGATAGCGTTGCAGTCCCGTCGCCGTCAGCCGGCTCGCCGTGCGCCCGTGGGCGTCGTATTCGTAGCGGCGATTCCGAAAACGCAGCACCCGGTTGAAGCGGACCACGTTGCCTTCCCGCTCAACCGGGGCCGGTTCGCCTTTCACGCGTGCACGCTCCCGAACTTCAACCAGATTCGCCGCCGCGTCGTACTGCAACGTGTCCCAGTAAGCCTCGTTGCGGCACCCGCTGATGCGCCCGCTTTCGTCGTACCGATACGCGGTTTGCTGCTGCAGGCTATGCCGCTTGCTCACCAGACGGTCCAGCGCATCGTAGTGATAGTCCCGGTCGATCACCCTGTCCGGCACCACGCCATTCATGCCGCGATAACTCTGCCGGCGCGCCAGCCGCCCGTTCACGTCGTACAGGCTGCGCGTGTCCAGCTTGCCCTGACTGCGCAGCACTTCACGATGCAAACGGTCGCGCTGGAAGTCGCTGACCGTTTCGCCGTCCACATTGATCTGATGCAGGTGGCCGCTGCCGTAATACAGATGATTGATCGTGCGTCCATCGGGCAGAGTCGTTGCGATCCGGTTGCCCAGCACATCGTATTCGTGACGCAGTTTCCCCTGCGACGTCGCTTCCTCCAGCAGTCGCCCCAGACGGTCGTAACGGAATGCGATCACCTCCACGTCCCGCTTACGCGGCGCGTCGTGCCGCTTGCGTGAGATCGTCAGCAGGTTGCCGCTGGCATCGTAGTCGTGGAAAGTGATCGCATCGGGCGTGTACCGGCCAATCAGGCGGCCGAGCGCGTCACGACCGAACGTATGCTCGATCTGTGCGTCGCCGCCGGCGGCGTATCGCACCGCCGCCACCTGATCCAGCGCGTCGTAATCCGTCTCCTGACGGCGGCCATCCAGATCCGTCTGCCGCGTCAGGCGGTTTTTCGCGTCATAGGCAAAGCCGTAGCGTTCGCCGTTCTCGTTGATGAGCGCCAGCAACCGTCCATAGCTGTCGTACTCGAACCCCACGCGATGCCCCGCGCCGTCGATGCGCGCCTGCACCAGGCCACGCCGATCACGCTGATAACGGGTAGTGCGTCCGCTGGCATCGGTATGCGTCAGCAGTTGTCCGGCCGCGTCTACCGTGAAGCGCTCTTCCCTGCCGTCGGGATGCACCACGGTGACGAGTCGCCCCAATGCATCGCGCCGATAGCGGATGCGGTCGCCTTCGGCATTGGTCACGCACTCGAGGGCGCCGCGTGCATCGTAATAGAACGCCGTTACCGAACCTGAGCAATCGGTATGGCTGCTCAACTGGCCATCTTCATTCCAGCGCAGATGGCGCTCGCCGCCGCGCGCGTCGGTGATCTTCATGACCAGCCCGCGCGCGTCGCGGTGATAGAGCGTGCGTTGCATCAACGGGTCTATCGTGACGATGCGGTTACCGCGCTCGTCGTAGACCTGCCGCCACGTGCTGCCGCCCGTGTCCGTTTCAAGCGTGGGAAGCGCCCACACCGGGTGCCATTGCGTCTGCTCGACCCGACCGAGCGGGTCAGTGACCGCGCTCACACGGCCCGCTTCGTCGTAATCCCAACGCCATACGCCGCCCTTCGCATCCGTCACGGCCAGCAATTGCCGCTCGCGACTCCACTCGAAGCGCGACACATGCCCGAGTTCGTCTTCGAAGCAGGTGATCTGATACAGCTCGTCCCATTGCCGGAAGGTGCTGCGCCCGAGGCTGTCACGGACCCGCAGGGTGCGCTCCTGGATCTGATAGTCCAACCAGTAGTGCTCGCCGGTATCGGTCCAGTGTTCGACGACGCGCCATTCTTCGCCATCCGGGCCGTCGAAGCGCCCCCAGCCATAGTGGCATTCCATGCCCGCCGGCAGCCGGTGCATCACCATGCGACGGCCGCCATCGTATGCAAACTGACGCAGGATCGCATCGTCGCGGTTGCGCACCTCGGCCAGATTGCCGGCAGCGTCATAGCGATAGCGCACGAGCACATCACGCTGTTGCAGGTCTTCGCCGTAGCGCCGCGCGAGGCAACTCACGCGGCGTGGATGGACCGGCTCCTCATAGTGAAGCCGCACACATTGATGACCCGCACTGTCGGCGATCGCCTCGAGCCGGCCGGCATCGTCGTAGTGCAGCCGCAACGCATTGCGATTGCGATCGCTCAACCGCAACAGGCGCTGACGTTGAGCATTGTGCGGGTCGGGCTCGAACACCCGGTAAAGGCCTTCGTCGCTTTCCACCAGCCAGTGCCCCGCAGCGCTGCGGCGAACGCCCAGGCCTTCACCCGGGCTGCGGAATCCGTGGCCCGGCCGCACCGCCTGCAGATCCACGCGCCGTCCTGTTTCGTCGATATAGGTCCAGCAGTCGGCGTCCTCCGCGCCCGGGGTCATCTCCATCGCCACTTCGAACGGCACGCTCCAGCCGGTGCCGAACATGCCGTCGTGACGCTCGTCGCGGCTGTTGTAGAGTCGCCGCCAGTCCAGCGGAAAGGGGCCAGGCAGACTGAAGTCGAGGTCCTCCTCGCCGGCGAGATATTTGGCGCCCGTTGCGGCATTCACCGGCTGCAATACGGCGTTGCCCGCCCGGTGGTACAGCCCGCGCAGTGCCTCGCCGGCTTTCTGCGTCAAGACGCTTACACCGGTGCCGAACAGGAAACAGCCAAACTTCGAGGTCGCGCTACCCTTGCCCATGAATGCAAGGACGACCGCAACCGTCAGCGCAACGGGCGACTTGCCGCTGCGAATGTCTCGCACGACGGCAAGCGGTCCGCCGATCCTGACATCGGGTGAAACATCCACGCCGCCAGCCGGCTCATCGACCACCCTGGCTTCGCAGGTGGTACGGGCGCCGCTGCGGGCGGCGGGCTGACCGTTGATGGTGACGTGCTTCACGCCCTCGGCGAGGTATTCCGATGCGCCAGTGATCGCACTGACCGCCTTGAACCCGGCATCCAGCGCACCGACGCCAGATACGACATTGAAAACCGCCGTGCCCACCGAAGTATGGGCAACATCCTCGGCCATCGCCGTGATGGAACTGGGGTGTTTCTCGCAATGCACCTTGTCGTCCGGACAGGGATTCGCAGGCTCCGGCGCGGCCACGGCCGGGCGCCACATCTGCGAAATGAACTCTTGTCCCCACTGCAATGCCTCGCCCGCGATATCGACGATCGACTGCTGCCTGGGCGGCGCCTCCGCGGCGGCCTGCGCCTGCGCCTCGATCTCCTCCTGCGTCATCAGAATGCCGGCCGCGCGCGCCGCACGTTTGCCGTTGACATACGTGTCAGCCGATCCGCTCGAAATATGCCCTTGCACGGTCGGGGGAAATATTGCGTTACCGACATCCGAGCAGAACGAAGATATGCCTTCGCTCATGCCGGACGCCGACATGCCGATACCGACGCCGACACCGACGGCCAGCCCCACCGCGAGGCACGCACTGGCGCCGAACGTGAATGGCGCGGCGGCAATGGCGGCCCCGACCGCGAGATCCACCGCGATCATGATGGCCGCATTGATTGCCACGTCGAGCACGCCGCCCGCGATATCGGCCATCAGCGACGTGTGCAGCAGCGCGTCGCCCTCGCGGGCGGCCCAGAACGCCTCTCCCATGACGTCCCCCGTCAGTCGCGCGTGGCACTGCGAAAATCGATACTCGCCTTGATGGCGCTCCAGTGTGCCGCGTCGATATCGGTCAGCGCGGTGGCTCGCGTGTAGCTGAGCGCCATCATCGTGCGCGAGCCGGGCAGCAACCACGCCAGCTGATACTGATAGACCGGCTCCTTGCCGCGCATGAAGCGGTTCTGCATCTCGAAGCCGGCCACATCCTGCCGCAGGCCGATCGTGACAGGCTGCTTCGCGCTGTAATGCAGTTCGGCCACCTGATCGGCCAGCCGGCGCATCTGCGCGTCGAGACTGCTTTCGAGCGTTTCGCCGTCGTTCAACGCGCCGCGGCTGATCACGAGGTTCGCGTTCAGTTGCGGCAGCCGGATCACATTGAAACTGCTATCGACATAGCTAGCGTCGGGCAGCGTGAACGCCGCCTCATGGGTGTAATAACGGGCTTGTTGCATCGATATGATTGATTGTGAATAGGGTCGCGGGAGAACCTACTTTTCTGGAAAGACGGCGTCGACGTGTGACTGGATGGATGCTTTCTCACCAGAACCGCGAGGCGCCACGCCCGCCTCCTTACCGCCCATATTCAGGTCGAGGTTGCCTGCCTGCGCATTGATCTTTCCGCTCTGCCTCGCGGTCAGGTTGAAGTTGTTACAGGTGACATTGATCTCCCCGTTGCTCTTGAGCTCGACGATGCTGTCGCCACAGGAAAGCGTGATGCTGTCGCCGGCCGCACAGAGCAGATTGTTCAGGACCTCGACCACACGGTCCTTGCCGACGAGTGTCCCGTCGTCGGCCTTGACGCAGCGCTGGCGCGTGTCGCCGATCGTCACAAGCTCGTTTCGCGCAACCGTTCTGATGCGGTCGTTGCCGACCGTATGCAACGCGTCGTTCTCGACCTCGGTACGCATGTCCCGTTCGGCCTGCAGCCACAGTTCCTCCGCCCCCTCCTTATCCTCGAAGCGGATCGCGTTGGCTGTACCGTAGTGGCCTTTCATGGAGCGGGAGAGCATGCCGCTTTGCGTCGCGTTACCCGGCAACTCCCATGGCGGCATGGAGGCTGCATTGAACACGCGCCCCGTCACGATCGGCCGGTCGGGATCACCGTTCTCGAAATCGACGATCACCTCCTGGCCCACGCGCGGTATGTTCACGCCCCCGAAGTTGCTGCCGGCCCACGGATACGACACGCGCACCCAGCACGATGAATTCTGGTCGTTCACGGGTGAATGGTCCCAGTGGAACTTCAGCTTCACCCTGCCGTATCGGTCGGTCCAGATTTCCTGTCCCGGCGGTCCCGTCACGATCGCCGTTTGCGGTCCGGTGGTGCGCGGCCTCGCCACCGTGCGCGGCGCGCGGAACATCGTGGTGGCCGGCTGCAACTCGAACCACGTGTTAAAGCGGTATTGGCCCGCGCCCGTTTGCTCGCCGGTTTCTTCCGCCATCAGCTTCGCGCCGATCACGAGGTATTCCCGGTTTGCCGCCTCCTGCGGATAGCCCGCGAGCGTAAAGGTCGTGCCGCACACCACGTTGCGCAGATGACCCTGGCCCGTGGCGCGCTCACCCCGCGCGCGGATTTCCTCCATGCGCACGCGTGCGAACTGCGCGCCATCGCTCGCGTCGCTATAGTCGCCCGGCCATTCGTAGACGCTCAGCCGGTTATGCGCTGTCTGCCGCGGCAGCGCGTTTTTCACGGCGAGATCCGCGCCCGGTCGTGTGAAGTCGAAGTCGTCAGTCGTCCAGACGCCCGACTGAATGCAATCGGTCGTATGGAATGCCTCGATGTACTCGCGATCGATCTTGTGTCCCGGCGGGTAGTACCACAGCGTCCGATACGCGAGACTCTCCACGGGTGTGTGCGCACCGAGATTGTCGACCAGCACCATCCGGTGTATCTCGCCGGAATGTTCGAAAAACCAGTAGATGCCGTGCTCAGCCATCAGGCGCTGAATGAAGGCGAAGTCGGACTCGCCGTACTGAACCTGATAGACCAGGTTCGAATACCTGCCGCCCAGACGCTTGACATACGAGTAGAGGTAATGGCCCTTAAGCACCTCGTCGATAATCTCGACGACCGTTTTGTTCTGGAAGATCCGGTAATCGGTGCGCCGCTCGGCAAGCACGATCCACGGCTGCAACTTCAAACGGTAGAGATACTGGCGGTTCAACTGGCTCACCAGACTCGCCGCGGTCACAATGCCGCTGATCTCACGAATCCCGGCGCCGAAATTCGCCGCACCGCCGGCGCCTGCCATGCCCGGCACGAATGTCCCCATGCCGTCGAGCTGGATGGTGACCGTTAGCTCCTTGCCGATCATCTCTTTCAAGTCGAAGTTGGCGGCCGTGCTGTCCGGCAGCAGCGGATCGACGGGCGTGACGAGGCTCAGCTCGTATTCGTAGATGATCGACAGGGTTTCTTCGCCTGCGATGGCACGTAACTGCAATGCCGGCTCGCCGTGGGGCAACCTCGGCAGCGCCGCGCCGCTGACCGTCAGGGTACGTGGCGTCACGAAGTTCAGCATGGGTAGCACCTTTGCCGTGCGACCGGCTCCCCGCAGGTGTCGCCGGGCGCGTCGCGCTGACCGCATGTCACCCGACGCCCTATCTTCAATCCTCTCATGTTCGTAGTCATCCTAAATATTTTGATTAAAACTAAGACACCTCACTGTCCGATCCGTACGCTGCGCTTGTTCGGTTCAGGCTACGCCACGCGTGCCCATGCGCACCGGCCACGCCGCCACCCGGCCGCGCTGCACCGAATGCAGGTCGGTCTGTGTAAACGAATGCGCCGATACATGCCGCGCGAGGTAGTGTTCGAGAACCAGGCCGAGCAAATAGGGGCTGACGCCGCCGAGACCCGACTCGTCCACGGTCAGCGAGCATGCGATACCGCGTCCGATGGCAAGATCGCTGGAACGCGGAAGCTTGCGTGTCACCGCCCGGCTCCCGACTTTCACCAGACTCTCGATCTGCTGCCGATAGGCCGTATCGTCGGCGGCAAGGAACAGTTGCAGCAGCTTACGCAGGCTCGCGCCCGATGCCTCGCCAGGTCGTGCCTCGAGCGTGAGGTAGTTGAAGTTCAGCTGGCGGATCAGCCGCCACGCCGCCTCACGCTCCGCATACGGGGCGCGCGGGACACTGGGCGCCCGGATCAGACCCACTTGCCGAACCGGCGAGGATTGCACCAGCGTGAGATCGCTAACGCCGTTGCACGGGATCAGGTTGGGCAAGTCACGGTTGGTCAGCCACGCGTCAATCGAGGCGTAGCGTATGGGCTGTTCATAGGGTAGTTCGTCCTGATCCACTAATGAAACGAAAGCCTCCGTGCCGATGTACGGCGTGCGCGTGCCGTAGCGGCGCAACGAGTCTGAAGCCAGCGTGCGCTCGCGGCGCAGCGTGAAAAACCGCCCGTGATTGCCCTCGTCGTCAGTCAGCTTCTGGTACAGCGGACGGAACGCGAGCGGCTCCGAGTCCTTGCTGACCTGCCCATACAACGCCTCGATTGAAAACACTTCGTAATCGCGCGGCGCGAGCCGGTCGGGAACCAGTTGGAACTCGGCGCCCCTGCCATGCACTTCCACCGAATCAGACCTGCTCGTGAACAGATTGATGACCGGCGTGCAGAACAGCGCGAACTGCGAGGCATCCACGCGATCGGCCAGCGCGCCGGGCGAGCGGTCCAGCAGCACGACAATCTCCGCTTCCCGGCTGCGCACCCGGCGCAGGCCGGCCTCGAGCCCGGTCAGCGCGAAAAAGTAGAAACGCGACGGGCATGCCGCGAACTCGTGCAGCAGATTGTGTCCGTGAAGCTTCGGCGAAACGAGCGGAAGCAACCCCTGCCCGGGATCCAGCCCCTCGTGGACCACTGCCTCGTCACCGACCGCGTGAAACGGAGCGCCCGCCGCGCCGAACTGGCCCGGCTCGCCGATGATGGACGCGATACCGGCCGCGTGCAGCAGTTCGAACAGGTGGGAAGCAGTCTGCTCATCGCCGGCCAGATACACCGGCAGACGGCGCAGTCCCCGGAGGCTGCCGATGGCTGCACCGTTGGTGGTGCGCAGGCGCAGCCGCAACGCCCCCCGGACCTCGGCGCCGTAGCGCACGTAACGGTCGAGCGCGGGAATGTCGGGCGGGACGCCGGTCAGCCGCGCGCTGGCAATCTCAAGCGGATACAGCGTCACGTCCTGGCTGCTACGGAACTGGCAGCGCGTACTCCCGCCACCGGGCGCACCACTGATGAACGCCGCACCGCGTGCGATAGGCATGCCTTCGGCGAGATTGCCCTCCGTGTCGCCAGGAAAGAGCCGGACGACCGCCATGGATGGCGTGGGCGCCGTGTAGTTCGGATAGACGACTTCGAGCAGCCGTTCCGTGAGGCGGGGAAAGTCAGCGTCGAGCCGCAACTGCATGCGCGCGGACATGAAACAGAACGATTCGATCAAACGCTCGACGTACGGGTCGCCAATCTCGCCCGCCTGCATGCCCAGGCGCCGGGCAATCTTGGGATGAGCCTGCGCGAACTCGCCTGCCAGTTCGCGCATGTAGACGAGCTCACTCGTGTAGTACTCCAGCAGTCGCGGGTCCACTTTGGCTCCGTTTCGTCAAGTGCGGGGCCAGATACGCAGCAGCGTTTTGCCGTAACAGACTCAGTGAACGGATCGACGCCGGGCGGCCTTTTCGATACGGCTATCTTGCCCACCTTTGCAGCCCGCATCGTGTGCCCCGGGAGAGAAAGCAAGGCTAACCGATATTCATCGGATGAATTGTCAAGATGTGCAACGATCAGCGCATGCGGGCAGATGCGTCCTATCTTTGCGCCTGAATGTCAAATCTACACACGAATGAAAAAACGCCTTTTCAGACAAACGAGGTGTCAACGCAAAAAAATAGGCCGAGCACGCCAAAAGATTCGCCGCCCGCACTGCAGCACAAATCCGTCTCTGCGCCCCAATCGAAGTTCAAACTTCAGGCACACCCCTTGCTGAACAGTCGCGTCCACGCATCTCATCGCACTGTGCAAGTGCACAAATCCCGTCCTTGGGGGCCGCTTTGCCGCTCAACGTTCTTCTCGTCGCTTCCGAAGCCCTGCCGCTCGCCAAATCCGGCGGCCTGGGCGATATGATCAGCGCCTACGCCGCCGCTCTGCGCGATGCCGGCGTCGATGTCTCGATCCTGATGCCCGCTTATCCGGCCGCGCTGGAACGCGCCGTCGAGGTCGCGCCCGTCGCGCGCATGACCGGCCTGCCCGGCGGCGACGCGCGGCTGCTACGCGCCCAGATGCCCGACACCGGCGTGCCGGTGCTGCTTCTGCAGATGGATCATCTATTCGCGCGTGAAGGCCTCTATCGCGATCCGCGGGGGCGCGACTATCTGGACAACCTCACGCGCTTCGCATCGCTCGCGGCAGCGGCCGCGCGGGTGGCGCGCGGCGTGCGCAACGTGAAGCGCCCCGACATCGTGCACGCGCACGATTGGCATGCAGGACTCACGCCGTTATATCTGCGGCTCGCCGGGGTTGCCGCGAAAAGCGTGTTTACGATTCACAACCTCGCGTTCCAGGGCAACCATCCGCTCGCCATGGGCGGCTGGATCGGCGTGCCGCCCGAATTGCTGGCGCCCGCGCTGTCCGACGAACGCAGCATCGAGTTCTATGGCTCGCTCAGCATGATGAAAGCCGGCATCGTCCATTCTGATCGCGTCACCACTGTGAGCCGCCGCTATGCACGCGAAATCCTGACGCCGCATTTCGGCCACGGCATGGAAGGCGTGTTGCAGGCGCAGGCCGGCAAGCTGTCGGGCATCGTGAACGGCATCGACACCACGGTATGGAATCCGGCTACCGACAAACATATCGCACGCCCCTATTCCGTCGACGACACCGTCGGCAAGCAAGCCTGCAAGCGTGAACTGCAGCAGGCCTTCGGTCTGACGCGCGATCCGTTCGCACCGCTCGTCGCCATCGGCAGCCGGCTGACCGAACAGAAGCTCGCCGATGTCGTCGTGCATACGCTGCCGGCGCTGCTCGAACGGCACCCGCGCTTGCAGTTCGCGATACTCGGCGAGGGCGAGCACGGTATCGAACAGGCGCTGCAGGGCATCGCGGCCGCCTGGCCGGGACGCGTCGGCGTGCAGATCGGTTATGACGAGCGGCGCGCGCACATGTTGCACGCGGGCGCGGACATTCTGCTGCACGGCAGCCGCTTCGAACCTTGCGGCCTCACGCAGCTCTACGCAATGCGCTACGGCACGATTCCGGTGGCCTCGCGCGTCGGCGGCCTGGCCGACACGATCGTCGACTATCTGCCGCACGACCCGCGCGGCGATCGAAAGGCCACCGGCTTTCTGTTCGACGGCGAAAGCCCCGATGACGTCATGCATGCGCTCGGCCGCGCGCTGGACGCGTTCGTGGAGCCGTCGTCCTGGCACGTGCTGCAGCGTAATGCGATGAGCCGCGACTTCGGCTGGCAAGCATCCACCGCGAACTATCTCGCGCTATATGCGGATCTGGTGGATGCACGCCCGGCCCTGCGCGACACGCGGGTTCGCAAGGCCCCGGTCCGGTCGCGAACTGGCGCGGCAGCGGGCGGCCGCCGGGAAGACTTCAATGCCGGGCTTGGCGAGATGGCGCGCAGCGCATGATCGCTTTAAGGCACCGGGCTAAGCTTCTCGCCCGCGCGGCGCAACCGGCACGGTATGCTGTGCGGCTTTCCCCCTTACGTGGAGTCGCCGATGTCATCGCCCGTTCTCCGGGTCGCCCGCCCGACTAACGATCTGCAAAAGGTCGCCGATTTCTACACCCGTGGGCTGGGCTTCGAGGTGCTCGCGAGCTTCGAGAATCACGCGGGCTTTGATGGCGTCGTCGTAGGACGACGGGGTTGCGGCTGGCACATCGAGTTCACGCATCAACACGGTGTGACCGTGGACCGTGCGCCGACCCACGAGCACCTCCTCGTGCTCTATCTACCCGAACGCGACGTGTGGAGCGCGGCCGTCGAACGGCTCGAGGCGCTCGGCGCAGTGGCCTGCGAATCGGAGAATCCCTACTGGGACCGCGAGGGCAAAACGTTCGAAGATCCGGATGGGTATCGGATCGTTTTGCAGAATGCGTCGTGGGGATAACGCGCGCGTAGTCGGCGGACAAGACCGGCACGGCGGACGGCAGTGTGATCGGATGGATGCATCGGCCGGCGGCTGCTAATTCTGCCGCTTGCCGACAATCACGATGCCGCGTGAAAGTCCGCTCACGCTATCCACCGCCAGCGCGGCCGCGTACAGCTGCGCGACCGGCACCCAGAGAGCCGGATATTTATAGCGCGCCACGTCGAGCAACAACGCGCTGTCGCTCGCGGCGTCGTAAGCGGCGAGCGGTGACCAGTGTCCGCCGCCTGTCTCGCCGATTTCCATGCGTCTGAAATTCAACAGCACGAAGCGGTCGTTGCGGCCCGTGGTGGCGCGCACGAGATCACGGAACTGGTCGAGCGACAGGTCCGAGGCGTGATATTTGCCGACCGCGACCGGAAATGCGTTGAGGGCCGCGCTGAGCTGGTCGAGCGTCATGCCCTCTCTCGATACCTGCGCCGCGTTGGCCACCAGCGGTTCGATCCCGCGGAAAAAATCCTCCTGCGAGAAGAACGGAAAATCGGGGTATTGCGTCGATTCGGGGCGGCGGATGCCCAATGCGTTGAGCGCCATCACCGAGGTCGCGACGGAACAATAGGCTTCGTTACGCTGGGTTTCGAAATACTGCGAGAGCGGCCAGTACGACTGGTTGGACACGGAACCCAGCAACCGTTTCTGGCCGGCCGGCTGCGCCAACGCAACGAGGTTTGGCGGGACGGGAAGCGGCCCGTCGGCGGGCCGCGCAGTGGCTTGCGCGCCGGCCCGTGTGCCAGGTTGAACCGCCGGCTGAATGGCGGCGGGTTGAACCGTGGGTTGAACCGCGGGTTCAACTGTAGCTGGCGGCACCGGCGCGCAAGCGGCGAGCGCCGCGACCAGAACGGCCACGACCCAATCGGGCCGGCTCAAGCGCCGCATGGCGCGCATCGACGAATATGTGGACATGGACCTTTCCGCTGGGGACGAACTCACCTTGACCGCAGTCGCGCCGGCGCGTAAATCGTCATGCGCCGACGAGCCCCGATTTTGTAACACGAAATAAAGCTCAGCGTGCGCGAGGCCGGCGCGCAGCCGTCATTCAACGGCCGGGTCGGGATGCGAGGCTGAAAGGTGAAGCGAAACACGCGACGCAAAAACCGCGACGGTGCGAAGGCCGCACTCAGTCGTCCTGAGCCGTGAACGCGTAACCGTTCTTGCCGCTACGCTTGACGCGATACATCGCCTCGTCCGCCGCGGCAACAAGGCGTTGATAATCGTCGACGAGGTCGGGAAAGCTGGCAATGCCGATGCTCGCGCGGACCAGCCCGATCCCCATCTGTTCGTCGGTCGCCACCACACACGCAATCAGGCGCCGAGCAACCTCGGTCAGTTCGTCGGCCGTCGAAAATTCGTGAATCAGTACCGCGAACTCATCGCCGCCAATGCGCGCGACGACATCCCCTTTGCGCACCGACTCGCGAAAACGCCGCGATACGGCGATCAGGAATTCATCCCCGGCACGGTGGCCGAGCGAGTCGTTGACCTGCTTGAAACCGTCCAGATCCACATACAGTACGGCGATTCTGCCCGGCGCCGTACCGGCTTGCAGCCTCGCGGCTGAGTCGTCGAGCACGGCGAACAGCTTGCGCCGGTTCGGCAGCCCGGTCATGGGATCGTGCAACGCGGCGTACTCGAACTCATACGATTCGCCCACCAGTTGACGATTGCGTTTTGCGTACATGCCAAGCGCGGTGAGCAGCAGACAGAACAGCAGCGCGGCCAGCGCGATCAACACGTTCGCGACGTGGGTGATCCGCAGGCGTATGTCAGCGGCGTCGGTATCGCGCTGCGCCAGCCAATACGTCGTGACCGAGGCAAGCAGCGCATCGGCCTCGGTCAGACTGGCAGCCGGCATCGACGCCGAGGCGGGCATGCGTGGCGCGGCGGACGGGCTCGCGTTCACCAATGCGGCGAGCGAGCCGAGGCGCGCGGCAAGTTCGACGCGTGCATGCCGGTAACCCTGCGCTCGCGCTTCGCTGTCACCCGGACGTGGCTGCCATGCGTCGAGCGTCGCACGCGCGCTGTTTGCGCGCCCCGCCGCTTCGAGCACGAGCCCGGCGTATTCCTGCTTCAACTGATCGGAGAAGATCGTTCTGATCTGCAAGGCGAGATAAAGAAGGCCAATCAGCAGACACAGCAAGGAGGCGCCGGCCAGCAAGGCTGGCGCCCGCCTGAATCGGGTCATCAAGGCGCCTGCCGGATCGACGCGAACCCGAAAACGTCGCTCACGGATGGGAATAGAGGTCTTGCCGATTTGCGTTGCCATGCTGCCGATAGTCCACACGACGAAAGAAGAGGCCGATGCGAGTGAACGCATTGTCTTTGTGTTTTGCGTTCGTGAATGTCGTGCGGCGCTCTTGCGGCGCACGATTATCCTTGCCCACTCGCGACGGCGCCATTTGCTGCGCGGGTGGATTGCCGGCGCTTGCCGAACGGTGAGCGGACGCGGGGGAAGATGCAGGGTCAGCGGACGCCGCATCCGTTACGAAAGTCGTCTGAAGATTCGATCGCGAACGCCGCGTGACCTCACCGGACCAGGAGGCCAATTGCCCGCCGGCCTCCGGATCGCCCACGTTCGGCGATGCCGTCGTCGCCGGGCCGGTCGCCGCCGTTGGTGGCAACGAGCCTGCGCCGGTGGTGGCCGCTACGGCCGCACTTGCCGACGCCCCACTGCCCAGCGCTTGCCGCGCGCCGGCGATGGCTTCGGCGTAGGCCTGCTGATCTTGATTGAACCAGACACTGTACGCCACCGTACCCATTACGCCGATGGCGAGGGCACTGGCCACGGCCACGCACATGGCGAGCCTTCCGAACCTGGGCGGCGCGGCGGAAAGCGGCAAACCGTTTAGCGGGCCGCCGGCATCCGGGCCGGCGGCCAGAGAGTTTCGCAAGTCGGGATCATTGAACATGGAAATACGCTCCGGAATCCTTATGTCTGATGTGTCGGCAGACTTTATTCACACGATTTCGCGCGTGGATACAAAGCCGCTCGACGAATCTATGCCTCCTCATTGCACGAGAACAACACGGCAATGCTGCGCTTTAAACGGCATCTTGGCGAGGCGGGGGTTGCGTCCAGGAAACAGGTAAAAGTTCTAAGACGTCGGCTCGTCACGCGCTATGTCGACAGGCCTCGCAGATGCATCCACAAGCCGTCGAGTCCGTGCGCGACGGGCATGGAGCCCGAGGCTGCAGGTGTTGCGACAGCCACACCGGGGGCGCAGTTGCGTGCTCGCAGTTTGCGACCGGTGCTTGAAACGCACGTGACATTCCCGATTACCACCCGGAAGCGCAAGTGCCGTTCCCGACTGCTTGCGGGCGACGGCAATCCGTGGCGGGTAAAGGTGGCAAGGCTTAAAGGCGAGACCGGCACGTATCGCGCGGCGGACGGCTTGTGTCAGTGGGCTCGGCCAGCACAGTGCCTCTAACGCTGCCAGAGAGTAACTGGCGCGCAGTCGTGCGGGCGGAGCACGCATGTGGAGAGTGGCGTCTCCATGCTCGGTTTCGGCGGCAACCACCTGGCTGCGCTAACACATAGTATCCAACTCAGGCACCTGCATCCGACCGGCACTGCCGCGCAGGAAGGGAGGCGCTGATAACGGGCGCGCGGCCGGGATCGGCGTGCGTATGTCGCCCATCCGGCGCGAGGCACGCGGCAGAGCTGCAGGCTCTGCCGCGAATGCCCCGGCGCTGTCCGTCGAGGTCGTTCAAGACATGACTTACTGCACGGTAATCGTCTCCTTCATATTCGGATGGATGCCGCAGAACACCTTGTACACGCCCGGCTTGTCGAACTTGAACTGATACGTGTCGTTCTGATCGAGCGCGGCGGAGCGAAACATGCCCGCGTCGTTCACGACGGTGTGCGGTTCGCCGTCGAGATTTTTCCAGGTCACGGTCGAGCCGGCTTTAACCGTGAGTTCCATCGGCGAGAACATGAAATTCTTGATGACGACCGCGTTCGGGGTTTGCGCCCATGCCGCGGAAAACCCGGACGATGCCGCGATCAAAGCCGACGTTGCCGCCATCACGAGAAACACACGGCGAAACTTTTTAGTTGGCATAACTGATCTCCTGCTATAAAAGATCTGACCATTAAACCAGTGTCGTGTCGTCGAGCGTCGCCTTGAGCGGATGCTGCGTCACCTTGATGCTGGTCACGCCGAGCATTTTCGGCAACTGGTCGCTAGCCACCGTCAATGGCCCAGGGCCGGGGCCGTTGCCGGCGGTCGGCTGCGGATAAGCCGTCGAGCGCGCCGTGTGGAACGTAATGTTGCCCTCCACCTTCGACACGATCTGATGAATGTGGCCGTTGAGCACCGTCACTGAGCCGAAGCGTTTCAGATAGCTCATGGCCTGACCGGCGTCGCCGGTGCCCCAGCCCCACGGTTCGTAGATCGTCCACATCGGCATGTGCGCGAATACGACGATCGGCGTGCTGGACGAGCGCCCCTTCAAGTCGTTTTCGAGCCATTCGAGCTGTTCGTCGCCGAGGCCGCCCAGACCGTTCGGCTTGAAGTGCATCACGTTGACGAGGCCGACGAAATGCACGCCCTGGTGGTCGAAGCTGTAATACCCCTTGTTGTCCGAAGCCTTGCCGAAGCGGCTGAAGTATTCCGTTCCGGGGCCGTCGGTCACGTCATGCTCGCCGGGCACGGTGTGCAGTTCGGTGATTTTCAGGCCGGACATCAACTGGGCCGCCAGATCGAACTCCGCGGGCTTGGAAAGGTGCGTGATATCGCCGGTATGGATAGTCAACGCGGGCTTGACCGGCATCGCGTTGACATATTCGATGGTCTGCTTCAGCGTGCCCGCCACGTCCGGGTTGGCTTCCTTGTTAAAGCCGATGTGCGAGTCGCTGATCTGCAGGAAGAGCGGCACGCCCGCCGTCGCCGTGGACGATTTTTCGCCGGCGGCGAGCGCCAGTTCCACCGGCGTAAGAATGCCGCCCGACAGAACGAACACGGTGCCCAAGCCACCGAATGCAAGACACTTCAGCGCGCCGCGCCGCGACGCGTCGAACGAATGATCTGACGACATGTTGACCTCACGTTAAAGACTCGCAGGCGGACCACGGATCATCCGGTGGCCCTCGCGAATCGGTTCGTGAGGCATGACTGGCGGGGCGTCGGTTTTATTCCAACGGCGGTCGGCCCAATCTGTGGCTTTTCGCCATCCAATACGGGGCTCATGCCCGCTGAGCATGCCTACCGGCTTGTAGAGTCTTCTTCTAGTCCGACCGGTGATCGCTAAATTGCACCGAGTTCAATAATCTGGAGCGGATCAGAAGGTGCCGCCACGGTGACGTCCCGCATCGCTGCCATGACGAAATTGCATACCTTGAAGGAAAATGAAAGTGAGGCGGTGTGTCATCCCGACCTGCGCCGCACTCACCGGCATCGGTCGCAACGTGCGGCAACGGGAGGTGAAGCGGCAATGAAACGGCGGCCCGCATCGCAGCATCACGATGCGGGCCGCCGCGCTACACACTCGGTCCTGCTTACTGAGCCTGCTGCGAGGGTTGCTTCTGCCGCAACTTACCCTGATAGCGGATCGCCGGCCGCAGCGACTGCGTGGTCGGTGCCGTCATCAGCAACTGATGGGCGAGCGGCGCGGCCGCAGGACTCAGCGAGCCGATACTGGTAGCGCGCGACGGGTCCGCCAGACCGTTCTTCACGAGCAGTTTCGCCTCGAGTTGCAGACTGGTCAGCAGCACCGGATCCTTCAGCGCATTGCCCTGCGCGAGCAGCTGGCTCCACGCGTTGTTGCCGTAATTGGTCACGTAGTAGTCGAGACCGCTCGGATCGGCGAGGACCGCGGAACAGCCGTTCAGACGCACCTGGGTTTGCGTGTCTTTCATCGCCACCGTCTTGCGCGAGGTGAGCCCGTCGCCGTACGCAAGCGTCAGCGGAATGGTCCACTGCGTGCCCGGATACTGGTTCTGGTTCGGGAACGGCTGCTGTTTCAGCGTCACCACAGTCTGGTTGGTCGTCAGATCGCACTGCGTATCGAGCGAAATCAGCGGCACACCCGTTTGCCGCACGAAGCTGTCGCCGATCGCCACCATCGGCTGGCCGCTGACCTTCGCCAGTTCGTCCCACAGGCGTTTAGGCGTGACGTTGCCGAGCGAATAGTCGGCAAGATACGACTGCAGGCCCTGGCGCATGACCTCTTCGCCGAGGTAGTTCTCCAGCATCTTCAACACATGACCGCCCTTGTCGTACGTGAAGGCGCTCGCACTCAGCACGAAGTCGTTCGACGCCCAGCCGTTGAAGTTCGGCTGCACCGGGAACGAGGTGGACTTCAGGTCCGCATTGATCACGGCGTACTTGTTCTTCACGTCGTCGACCCAACTGAAGCGGTCCGGGAAGAACCGCACCTTGGTCTTGTTCTCGAAGAATGTCGCGAACGATTCGTTCAGCCAGACGTCGTCCCACCAGTCGAGCGTGACGAGGTCGCCGAACCATTGGTGCGCGGCTTCGTGCGTGAGCACCGTCACGCCATAGTCCGACATGGTCGTGCCAGGCGCCGGCAGAATGTCGTCGGCGAATTCCAGAATCGCGCCCCAGTTCTCCATGCCGCCGAAGTTCAGGTCCTTCTGCTCCTTGAACGCGTCGTTGGCCGCGATCGTGTCGAACTTGGTGAGCGGCAGCGGAATGCCGGTGTAGCGATAGTAGTAATCGAGCGCCTGCTTGGTCTGCTGCATGGCCGGCTTGGCCCAGTCACGCATGCCGGGCGGCGTGAAGATGCGCAGATGCAGACCCTTGCCGTCAGGCAGCGGGCTCGAGAAGTCGTCTTCGAGAATGTCGAACTGCCCGCCGCCGAAGAACAGCAGATACGACGGCATGGGCGGCGTCTTCTCGAACGAGACCAGCTTGTAGCCGGCGTCCACGTTCACCGCGGGTTTTTCCGCCGCGTTCGAGACGACGTTCCAGTTCTGCGGCACCTCGGCGCTCACCTCGTAGGTCGGCCGGAAAGCCGGCTCGTCCCAGCCTGGGAACCATTGGCGCGCCAGGTTCGATTCGCCCTGCGTGAGAATCGCGCCGCTCGTCGTGCCGTCCGTCGACTTCAGATCGACGCGGAACACCCCTTCGGCCGCGGAGCAGCCCGGATAGGGATCGTCGCCGCAACTGCCGCCGGTCTTGGCGACCGGGTCGTCATAGGTCTTGAAGTTGATGATGCCGCTCCACTCCATGTGCAGCGAGTAGTTGCCGGCGGCGATCTGCCCGCTCACGGGGCGAAGCTGATAGAAATCGCCGTCGTCCTGAGGCGTCGCAATCAACGGAATGTTGCCGGGCTGAAGTGTGATCGTGCCGTTGGTGAACTTGATCCGGTGCCCGGCAATCGTGATCGCATTGACCGCCTTCTGCACCTTGATCTGCACGTCGGCGCGGCCGTCGAACGAAGAAAGCGCGGGGTTCGGCCGGAACCACAGCTTGTAGTTGACAGGCGTAACCGTGTCGGGCAATTCGACCGGCGGCACCGTCTTGTTGATCGATGTATCCGCAACGACCGGCGCGGCCGGTGGAGTCAGCGCCACCTCAGAGGCAGCCGGCGCGGCCGTCGGCGTCTGCCCGGATTTACTCGTCAATGAAGACGAGCCGTCGCTGCCGCCGCATCCCGCCAGAACCACGATTCCGGCTAACGCCAGGCACTGTATCTGCAATCGGAAATTTATACGCATTATTAATCCTCGACTGACAAAATCGGCATAAAGAAAGTGCGTTGAGTGTTTCAGCTTGTTTTCTCTGTTTTTCAGAGAAAAGGTCTCCCGCACCAGCACCGAATTGCTAGCGAGAATATAGGGACGTGTTGGCGCCTCAGCACTTGTGGCTGATTTTAAAATTGCGATACACGTTTATTACAATACTTTCACTCAGACAGCTTGGGCCGTTTTCTTCGGCTTCCATTCGATCGCCTGACTGACCGGCAAAGCGCGGCTTACCTGCGTCTCCGGGCAGGTAGAGAAATCCCGAATCAGTTTTTGGCGACAGTGCGTAGCCTAGTTTGGCAAACGTTCCCGTGTCAACTTCCTTTCACAAACTTTCTTTCACTTGGAAAATATGTATGCGAACCGAATGCCTCCGGTAATGCAACCGAGTTAATACTCTAAGCGTCGCAATATCGGTGTTGACTACGGGAAAGGTTATTTTTCTTCGCGCCGGATTATGCTATGGCGCATTCGCAGAAGCGAATACCCTCGAACGAAGTTGAATTTGAACTAGCTGGAGAGTTCACCGAGGATTTAGCGCGAATAATACGCAGGCCATTAGCTAGCCGTTCACCGCCGCCGCGATTCGTGCGCACATCGCCTTGTCGGGTATTGGGCCCGAACCGGCCCGCACATTGTCCGCCATGTAGTGTGGACGCCCTGTGCCCGGAATCACCACCGTCACCGCCGGTTGCGCGAGCACGAACTTCAAAAGAATCTGCGCCCAGCTCGTGCAGCCGATTTCCGCTGCCCATGCAGGCAGCGGTGTTTTGCCGACGCGGGCCAGCAGTCCGCCGCCTCCGAAAGGCTGATTGATCACGACCGCGATGCCCGACTCCGCGGCGAGCGGCAAGATGCGCGTTTCAGCGGCGCGGTCGTCCGCTGCGTAGTTGATCTGGACGAAGTCGGGTTTTTCGCGGCTCATCACCGCCGCGACTTCGTCGAATGCGCTCGACGTATAGTGCGTAATGCCGATATAGCGAATCCGGCCGCGCGCTTTCCATTCGCGCAGGGTGGCGAGTTGCGTGCGCCAGTCGAGCAGGTTATGCACCTGCATCAGGTCGATGCGCGGCTGCTGAAAACGGCGCAACGATTCCTCCATCTGCGCGATACCCGCCTCGCGTCCTTCGGTCCAGACCTTGGTGGCGACAAAGGCCCGCTTGTGCGCGTCGAGCTGCGTGAGCAACGCACCGGCGACCGCTTCGGAGGACCCGTACATCGGTGAGGAGTCGATCGCCGAACCACCCGCCTCGAACAGGATGCGCAGAACGTCGGCGAGTTGCGCGCGAGCCGCGGGATCGTTGCCGACATCGAAGGTGCGCCACGTACCGCAACCAATCACGGGTAACCGCTCGCCCGTGGCGGGAATCACGCGTTGCGCCATGCGCGGCGGCGGGGTCGTGGCTTCGGATTGGGATTGAGTCGGCGTTTGCGCCGGTGCCGCCCTCGGTAAAGCGAGCGAGGCCGACAGACCCATTGCCGTGCTGCCCGCTGCGAGTAGAAAACGACGTCTCCCGCAAAGCTTTGCGGCGTTTTCGGATGAAAGTGCCATGACGTGCCCTCGATTCGCGCGCAGTACAGTGACTCAGTACGATACGGCAAATCAGCACGGCGCGTTGAGCGCGGGTTAAACCGGCACAACCGCAAGGGATCCGTTTGCGCGCCGAAGCGCTACTCACCACTAGCGGATGAAGCGACCACAGATCGGCATGCTGCCAGGCCGCGCGATCACAGACGACTCGCCACCGCTCGCCGCCGCGAACCGATCCGCCGCCATCGCGGACCCCGCTGCGGCGCCGATCGCGATGACCGCGATCGCGATCCCGCGCAGCCGTCCGGTTCGGCCCGCAAGCGAGCCCGACACGCTTCGCCAGCTGGCAAGCAAGGTCATCGCCAGTGCAACTATCGCGCAGCACATGACGCATCCTTCAGGCATTCGCCGCGGCGCGCTCCTCGCGCACCGGAAACGGATTGCGCCATGCCTCGATCGCATTCAATTGATCGTGCCAGCGCTGTACTTCCGGAAACTCGTCGAGAGGCATCGCCGCGCTCTTCGCGTACGGAAGCGTGACGCCGACGGAGAAATCCGCGACCGACATGTCATGACCCAGCAGCCACTTGCGCCCCTTCAAATGCTGGTTGAGGACGGCGGCATGTTTGCGGAAAAACCCCTGTGCTTCAGCGACTTTCGCCGGTTCGGGCGCGCCGAGTCCGACCCACGGTTTGATCAGATACTCGAAGTAAAGCGAGCCGGCGTGCCGGTATAGATGCTGATTGTTCCAGCTGAACCAGCGCATGATTTCGATCTGCTGCTGCGCGTTCTGCGGCCACAGCCCGGATTCCGCGCGCTGCGCAAGGCGGCAGATCACCGCGTCGGATTCCCATATGCTTTTATCGCCGTCGACGAGACACGGCACCTTGCCGTTCGGATTGATCGCGAGGTAGTCCGGTCTGGTTTGCTCGCCCTTGCGCAGATCGACAAATACATATTCGATTGGCAAGCCTAAATACCCCGCCATGGCGCAGGCTTTTCTGGGGGACAGCGTTTCAGCATAGTAGAGCTTCATGGTCGACCTCGATCTGCGTTGAACTGCCTGGAACCAACTTTATTCGCCCGCGTTTTCCAGCTCGGCAATCAATGTGTCCAGCTTCTCGAATGCTCCGGTCCAGCCGGCCAGATGGCCATCGCGCGCGGCCTCGTCGAAGAACTGCGCGTGCGTAAAATTCAGTTCGGTGCCTTCTTCGACCGGGCGAAAGCGGATGGTCACCAGCGACCGGCGTTCAGGCAGCGTTACCCACTCCCAGGTGAAAACGAGCTTGCGGTCCACTTCGACTTCCCGGTACTCGCCGCGGCAGTCGTGCGTTTCGCCGTCCAGCGTCTGGAACACCACGCGAAAACGGCCGCCCACGCGCGGATCGGCTTCGGCGCTCAGCACCGGTCCGGCGTCGGGCCCCCACCAGCGCGCCATCAGTTCGGGCCGCGTCCACGCTGCATAAACTTTTTCGGGCGCTGCCTTGATGCGCCGCACGATGGTCAGGCTGGGCTTTTGCCGGATCATTCCTCGTTCCTCTCCACGAAATCGGCAAGCCGGTCGAGGCTCGCGGACCAGAAGCGATCGTAGCGCCGCAACCACGCCATGGCTTCTTCCATCGGGCCGGCGACCAGTTCCACCGTGACGGTTCGGCCATGCTTCGTGCGCGCCACCAGTCCTGCGTCGCTCAGCACGTCGAGGTGCTTCATGACGGCAGGCAGTTTGAGCGGCAACGGACGCGCGATTTCCGACACCGAGAGGCCGGGCTCGCGCTCGAGACGCGCGAGGATGGCCCGCCGCGTGGGGTCCACGAGGGCGGAAAACGTGCGATCGAGTTGGCTGACTGGAGACTTCACCATATGGTGAACTATAGTCTCCGGGAGCAAGGAGTCAAGGTCTTTGGCGATGGAGTCCGTGAAACCGTAGGCCGCCTCGTACTGTTCTTCGCGAACGCTGGGCGGCTATGATTCCAACGATTCGCGGTTACGGCTTCACACGGTTTCCAGAGGACAGCACTGTATGGACATCCTTCAGGGCATGGCAGTGTTCAAGCGCGTAGTGGACGCGTCGAGTTTCTCGAAGGCCGCCGACTCGCTGGCGATGCCACGCGCCTCGGTGTCGACGCTGGTGCAGAATCTGGAAACTCATCTGGGCACGCGTCTCATGAACCGCACGACGCGCCGCGTGCAGGTCACCGAGGACGGCGCGCTTTACTACGAATACTGCACGCGCATTCTCGCCGAAGTGTCCGACGCCGAGTCGGCGTTATCGAGCAAGCGTCAGAGTCCGCGCGGCACGATCCGGGTCGATACGTCCGCCTCGTTCGCGTCTAACGTGCTGATTCCGGTGATGCGCGATTTCCACGCACGCTATCCTGACATCACGGTGAAGCTGGGACTGGCCGACCGTAATGTGGATCTCGTGCAGGAAGGCGTGGACTGCGTGATCCGCATCGGCGTACTCGACGATTCGAACCTGGTGGCACGTTCACTCGGCAGCGTGCGCATGACGACGTGCGCCGCCCCCGCCTATCTCGAACAGATGGGCGAACCCGCAACTCCGGACGATCTCGACCGGCATTGCGCGGTGAATTACTTTTCCGCGCGCACGGGACGGGTCTATCCGTTCGAGTTCGAAGCGCACGGCGCAGTCGCCAGAAAGCAGTTGAATGGCAAACTCGCGGTCAACGACGCTCAGGTGTATGTGATGTCCGCGCTGGAAGGCTTAGGCTTGATCCAGGTGCCGCGCTTCATGGTCGCGAAGGCGATTGAAGCCGGCGCGCTGCGTGAAATTCTCCGCGGCCACCTGGGTCCGCCCGCACCGCTCTCGATTCTCTATCCGCAGCGTCGCTTGAGCATGTGCGTGCGTGTGTTCAGCGAGTGAGTGCACGAACTGGTCCAGAACGATCAGAATTTCAGCGGCTAACGAATGCCAAAGAACGCTAACGAACCCGACTCTCAACACAGCCGTCAGATCAGTCCGCGAGATTGCAACTCGCGCGACAGAGCCTCGACGCTGACGAAGCGGTGTCCGTGCAACCCCGCATCGATCGCGCCGCTCACATTGGCCGCCGTGTCGTCGACGAAAAGCGTTTGGGCCGCCGGCACGCCGAGTTGATCGAGGCAGCGCAGATAGGTCTGCGCCGCCGGTTTCGCGGCGCCGTAAGACGCCGACGAATAAACATGCGGGCCGAACAGCCGCGCCACCGGCGGATTCAGATAGCCGATGTGCTCGGTCAACAACCGGCAATTGTTCGTCAGCACTGCGATGCGGTGGCGTTCGGCAACCTTGGCGGCAACTTCGAGCGCCGCCTCGTTGGGCGTAATCGACGCGCGACGGGCTGCGAGCCAATCGTCACGGTTGATCGGGCAGTTCAACAGAATGCCTAACTCGCGCAGATAGTCGTCATCGCCGATCTCGCCCGCGTCCGCGCGCGCTTCAAGGCCCGATCCCCAGATCGCGTAACGCACGGTTTCGGGCGTGCGGCCCACGCGTGCCGCCAGATGCTCGGCCCGCGCCGTGCGGTCGTAGTGAGACAGAACCCCTTCCATGTCGAACAGAACCAGCGTGATGGATACGGTCATGCTGTCGGCCTCGCGTCGCAACATTTCAGAAATGAAGGAACCGTGCAGCGCGATCACGCCGAACGGTCGCCGCCTGCTATTGTGCATCGCCAAAACCACGACTGCCCGCGGCGAGCAACTGTAGGCACACGGCGCTCAAAAAACTTTTCGGCCAATGGAATAAAGCCGCAACGCCGCGCGTTCAATAGGCGCAATGACCATCGGTCAGGACAGAGAGGTGCGACCATGAATTCTGTGCTTAAGGCATTGAGTGCCGTCGTGGGCGGCGCGGCATTGGTGAGTCTCGTCGCAGCGTGCGGCGGGTCTGATTCGGTGAGTATGCAATCGTATACATCGACCGCGCTCGTATCGGACGGCGCCGTCGCGGCAGCGCATACGGACCCTCACTTGAAGAACGCGTGGGGCGTTGCGTTCAATCCGAAAGGCTTCGTCTGGGTGGCGGACAACGCCACATCGGTCGCCACGCTCTATGACGGCAACGGCACGCCACAGTCGCTGGTCGTCAGCATTCCGAATGGAACCAATGGACCAGCGAACCCGACCGGTATCGTGTTCAACGGCACGACTGACTTCGTCGTGACGCAAGGCGGCAAGTCCGGCGTGGGCGCTTTCATCTTTGCCGGAGAAGGCGGCACGATCACCGCGTGGGCACCGACTGTCGGCCCGACCACCGCGTTCGTCGTGTTCGACAACGGCAGCAGCGGCGCTGTCTACAAAGGCCTCGCGCTAGCCAGTAACGGCGGCGCCAACTTCCTTTATGCCGCCGACTTCCACAACAACCGCATCGACGTATTCGACAAGAGCTTCGCGAAGGTTTTAACGCCGGGCAAGTTTCAGGATGCGTCGATACCGGCAGGCTTCGCGCCGTTCGGCATTCAGGCAATCGGCGCCAAACTCTTCGTGACCTACGCGAAACAGGACGCGCAGGCGCACGATAACGTCGACGGCGCCGGCCTCGGCTTCGTCGATATCTTCGATACGGCGGGCAACCTGTTGCAGCGTTTCGCTTCGGCGGGCGCGTTGAATGCGCCGTGGGGCGTGACGCAGGCGCCGGCCAATTTCGGGCGGTTCAGCGGCGACGTGCTGGTCGGTAACTTCGGTGACGGCACGATCAACGCATTCGATCCGGTGAGCGGCCAATCGCTCGGCGCCATCAATCTGCCTGACGGCAGTCCGTTCGTCCAGCACGGTCTGTGGGGCATCGCGTTCGGTAACGGGCTCAGCAATCAGCCGGTCAACACGCTATTTTTCGCCGCAGGGCCGAACGATGAAGCGGACGGCGTCTATGGACGCATCGACGTGAAGATGTGACCGACGGCGCGAGCGTTTACCGCCACATCTACCTGAGCGAGGCGGCTAGCTCTTCACGCTGCGCAGCGCATACGCGGACAGCGTCGCGAGCCGCTCCACGCTCAGCATCCTCGCGACGCGCTTCACCGCGTGGCGCACGCGGCCGCGCAAATGCGCCACGCGCAGGTGACGCCAGAAACGGTCCGGCGCGAAATCGTCGAAACGGGCTTCCTTTTCGAGCAGCGTCTTGCCGCCTGGCAAATGAACGAAAGAACAGCAGCGAAACCACCGCAGATCGCGATAGTTGTTACCGGGCCAATGACGACCCACGGCCTGGTACGCGCCCACTTCGATCAGCGCCTGGCCCTCGTCGACCAGCGCATTGAGCGCGGCCGAAATAAACGCCTCGTCACCGTGATGCCTCAGACGCGCGCTTTCGCTGAGATAGCGCGCGTAACTGGCCCGCGCGCGCGGCACGAGCCGCCGCAGCGACGCGGGCGTCGCAAGCAGAAACTCGCCGCCATACCAACGAGGATTCCTGAGCCGCCCGCCCGCGACGATTTCCAGATCGGCGACCACGCGTTCACTGCCGTACGCCGGAAAGACCTGATCGGAAATATCGAAGGCGCCGACGCCGGCTCGCGCGCATCGCTCGATCAGGTCGGGCTCGAGCGGAAGCAGCGCCACCATGTCGGCGTCGAGCAATAGCATCATCGTGTCGGCGGGCAAGGTCTCTGCCACCTGGTCCATCAGATCGAGTTTGAAATGCGCGGCGTAGAACGGCGTGTTCTTCGGCAGCTCGATCGTCGCTGTGAGTGTCGTCACCGCCGGCCGGTTCGCCGCCGGCATGTTCGCGAGACGATGCGCGACCAGCGCGGGCGCGTTCGTCATGATGGTCAGTGCCGGCATGCCCACGCGCCGCAAGCTGTTATTCAGGCAGATTGCCTGGCTCACGTACGAGAGCGGGTCGCGATTCGTCGAGTTGGGACCCGGCTTCGCCTCGACATCCACATAGACCAGAGTGCAAGGGAATAGATTCACACTGCTCCTCACCCCATGTCGGCGACAGTCCGCTATTTCAGCGCGCCGCCGTACTGCCGGAGGTTGATCACCTGTTTTCACCGTGGGGTCGAACAGCTCCCGCAAGGTGCGCTGTAGTGGAAACCGCAGCTCGTTCACATGCGAGCCGGGCACGCTGATCTGCGGCGATGGAGTCGGATGAGCCGGGGCGCAGATATCACGTATGACCTATCGTTTCACGTCCGTGCGGCACCTTTCCGCCAAAACGCAGAGAGACGCGACGCGGATGCCGTCGAGGTTGATGTGGACCTTCGGCTCCTCGCAATAATTGCGGATGCGTTGTTGTGGATGCGCGAATAACTTACTTGTTAGCGATTGCGTGCGGGCTTGATTCCCTTTGCCCGGGAGCATCCCTCGTAACTTTTAAAGTCAGATGAATGCGCGATGCCGACATATCAGCCTGTGCTTTCGCCATTGGTCGAGTCAGAGAAAAACCTCGCTTGCGCGCCAGCAATAACACCGCTTCGCGCAACAGGATGGTCGCGTTCGAATTAGCGCCGCTGCTGTCGCAGCGGTCTGAAGAACCGCCGAACCTCCGCGGCGAGCAGATCGGGTTTTTCCATCGCCGCGAAATGACCACCGGCCGGCATGTCGGTCCATTGCACGACGTCGAAGGTTCTTTCGAGCCAACTGCGCGGCGGATGATGGATCTCCTTCGGAAAGTGCGCGAATCCAACGGGCGGTACGACGCGCTCTCCTTCGCCGAAGCGCATCGGCTGCAAGCGGTTTTCCCAGTACATCTGCATCGCCGGGCCGATACACTGGGTGTGCCAGTAAAGCGAAATGTTAGTGAGCAGTTCGTCTTTCGAAAACACGCGCTCGACGTCGCCCTCGCAATCGCTCCATGCGCGAAACTTCTCGCCGATCCATGCCGCCAAGCCCACGGGCGAATCGTTGAGCGAGGCCGCCAGCGTCCGCGGTTTGGTGGTGTGCATGTGCGCATAGCCGCCTTCGAGGGCGACCCATTCGTTTTTTTCCCGCAAGAATTTTTCTTCTGCCGATGTCAGCGGTTTCTGAGCCGCCCCTTCGGCCGGCTCGTACGAACCCGGCAGGAAGTTCAGATGGATGCCGTCAACGATTCGCGGATGCCGCGCGGCGAGCGCGATCGATACGCCAGCGCCGAGATCGCCGCCTTGAGCGCCGAAGCGCTCGTAGCCTAGCCCGCGCATCAGCGACGCCCACAGGTCCGCCACCTGAAACGCGGACATGCCGGGTCGCGCGGGTGCTGGCGAGAACGCGAAGCCCGGCAGCGAAGGCGCGACGACATCGAAGGCGTCGGCGGCATCGCCACCGAAGGCGGCCGGGTCGCACAAGCGGTCGAGCAGGTGACGGAACTCGACGAACGACCCAGGCCAGCCATGCGTGATCACCAACGGATAAGGCGCCGGGCCCACGCCACGCCGGTGGACGAAATGCACGCGCTGCCCCGCGACGTCAGCGAGGAATTGCGGCTGCTGATTCAAGCCGCGCTCGGCGGCACGCCAATCGAAATGCGCGGCCCAATACTCGGCCAGTGCGCGCAGCCACGCAGCATCGACGCCCTGCTGCCAGGCGGGCGACGGCGTGGCCGGCGCCCAGCGGGTCGCGCGAATGCGCCGGCGAAGATCGTCGATGTCTTGATCCGCAATTGCAATCTGAAACGGTTCTATGTGCATGGCAAATCGTCCGGCACAGTGGGAGGGTTGACGTGCGCGCCCGCGCTCGACAGCGAAGTCCGCGCGGCGTTCATTGAGGCTGACTCAAGCAATTGCCCCGAGCAATCGACCCAAGCAACGAAGTCAAGCAACGAAGTCAAGCAACCAGGTCAGCGAGCAAGCACGAGGCAAACTGCATGGTACACAATGGCGCATTTTCCGTTTTGCGTCCTGGAGACTGCCATGCTTGGAGCGCTCGCTGTCCTGCTCACCTTTCAGTGCCTCGGCGAAGGTGTTTCGTACGTGTTCCACATACCGGTGCCAGGGCCTGTGATCGGCATGCTGCTGTTATTCGGCTTCGTCATGCTGCGTCCGCAGACCGCCGATGCGATCGAGCCGACCGCGCTCGAATTGCTGCGCCATCTGTCCTTGCTGTTCGTGCCGGCGGGTGTCGGCATCATGATGTCGGCGAGCCGGATTCGTGGCGACGCCGTCGCGGTGATCGTCTCCATCGCGCTCAGCACGACTCTCGCCATTGCCGTGGCGGCGCTCGTCACACGCGCGCTGATGCGCCGCCAGCACCGTGACCCCGGCGCGACGGAGGCCGCGCAATGACGGCCATTCCGAAGCTCGGCGCCATCTGGGTCTATCTCGCCGCGACGCCCCTGCTCGGGCTGACGATCACGCTGATCGCTTACCTGATCGCCCAGACCCTCTATGCGAAGGCGCGCTTCAATCCGCTTGCCAATCCGGTGCTGATCGCGGTGGCGCTGCTCGTGGCACTGCTCGAAGTGACGCGCACACCGTACGCGACCTACTTCGAAGGCGCGCAATTCGTCCACTTTCTGCTTGGACCCGCGACAGTGGCGCTCGCGCTGCCGCTCTACCGGCAGTGGCCGAAACTGCGCCGCTTTGCCGTGCCGCTCTTCGGCGGGCTCGTCGCCGGATCATTGACGGCCATTGTCTCGGCGGTCGGTGTGGCCGCGCTGTTCGGTGCCTCGCATCAAACGATCGCATCGCTTGCACCGAAATCGGCGACCACGCCGATCGCCATGGCGGTCGCTTCCGGGATCGGCGGCATTCCCTCCTTGACGGCCGTGCTCGTCATTTCGACGGGCGTATTCGGCGCCGTGTTCGCACGCGCCATTCTCAACACGCTGCGCATTGTCGAACCCGAGGTGCGTGGTTTCGCGCTCGGTATTGCGTCGCATGGCATCGGCACGGCGCGCGCTTTTCAGGTGAGCGGGGAAATGGGCGCGTTCGCCGGGCTGGGCATGGGGCTCAATGGCGTGTTCACCGCGTTCGTCGTGCCGGTCTTGATGCCGCTCGCAACGCGATGGTTGACTGGTTGAGCGCTCCGCTGGCCGACTCGGCAACTGGAGGGCCCGCTGAACGCCGCTCGCTGCGCTTCAACGCGCCCACCGGGCGTTGGCTGGATAATGACGCTTCCCTCACCGACCGAACGGAGTTTGCCGCGATGTCTGCCTATGAATCCAGAGTGCCGCGCGTACTGTTGACCAACGACGACGGTATCGACGCCCCCGGCCTCGCCGTGCTCGAAGCGGTCGCCGCCGAACTGGCGCACGAAGTCTGGGTGGTCGCCCCCGAGCACGATCAGAGCGGCACGTCGCATTCGATCAGCCTGCATTCGCCGCTGCGCGTGAGCCGCCAGGGCGAGCGGCGTTTCGGCGTGGCCGGCACACCCGGCGATTGCGTCGTGATGGGCGTGCGCCACCTGATGCGCGACGCGCCGCCCACGCTGATTCTTTCCGGCATCAATCGCGGCGGCAATCTCGGCGTGGAGACAATGTTCTCGGGCACCGTCGGCGCCGCGATGACGGGCCTGTTGCTGGGCTTGCCGTCGTTCGCGCTGAGCCAGACCTTCAGTGACCGCGACAACGTGCGCTGGGACACGGCTCGCGCGCTCGCGCCCGGCGTGATCCGCCAGTTGCTCGCCATCGAGCATGCCGCGCCGACCTGTCTGAACATCAACTTTCCGGATGTCGACGCGGCGCTTGCCGGCCCGCTCACGCCGACTCGCCAGGGGGTTGGACTCGTCGAAGATATCGGCGTGTTGCCGCAAGTCGATCCGCGCGGCATGGCCTATCACTGGTTGCGCTTTCAACGGGGCGCGCGCGCGAACGATTCCGACAGCGAAACGGCGGTGGTGGCCTCAGGCCGCGTGTCGGTCACGCCGCTCGCCTTCGAGCGCACCGACGAACCCGTCTTCGCGCGGCTCGCGGCGTCGCTGGGGTAGCCGTGCGCTGAGTTCGCTGAGTTCGCTGAGTTCGCTGAGTTCGCTGAGTTCGCTGAGTTCGCTGAGTTCGCCGAGGTCGCCGAGGTCGCCGATAGTGAGCGGGTCAGCCCGTTAGCCCTTCGTTATTCGCCCGCTTGCCGTGCCTCACGGACGTGGCGCGCCGGTCAGGCTCGGCGCCCCGCCGGGCCCCGCGGGATCGGGATTGCCGAACGCGGGGAGGCTGCCGTTTCCGCGCGCACGTTCGATCTCCGCGCGCACCTGTGCGCGGGTTTTCGGGCCGCCGTCTGTTTTCGCCGTCGTGTCGCCGGACGACGTGGACTGAACCAACGGCGCTGACAGCACCGTGGTTTGCGCGGTCAGTTCGGCCTGCGGGCGCGCCGGCGAAGTGGAGGCCGCTAGCGGCGTCGGCGTACGCTGTTGGCCAGACGATGCCGACGCTGCGACGGGAGCGCTGCTCGCGCTCTGTGGCGCTTTCGCCCTTGCAGCGAGAGCCGACGGTTGACTTGCCTCAGGCGGTCCGACACTAGCGCGCGTTTTCGCGCTGGGCGCGCCATTGCTGTCGAGACGCGCCACCAGGTTGTCCAACGCCGCCTGACTCCTCGCATCGCTCGACCCATCGAGGCTCTGGTTGTGGGAGGCAAAACGGTTCTCGCGCGACCGGCCGTGCCGCATCGGTGACGACGACTTCCGCGCCGGCTTCGAAGCAGGTCGCAGCGTCGTCCCGGCTCGCTCAACCGCCAATGCGCGCTGAGCAGCGTCGGCGCGCGCCTGCACGTCGCCTTGCAATGCGCGCACCCGAGCGTCGTCCCGATGCGCGGCACGAATCGCGTCCAGTTGAGCCTGCGCGGCGGCGAGGTCGTTGCGCTGCAGACTATCGCGCGCTGCCTGCAGGCCGCGGGCCGCCGCGCCCGGTAAGCTCGTTCCGCTCGCTGCATCGCTGCGGGCGGCCGGCCCCGCTATGACCACGCCGCTGATGGTGTCGCCCCGCGTTCGATGGACCGGCACGTCATCGCGCGCCGCGCCGAATTCGTCTGTCGACAGCCACGCTTTGCCGGCCTGCGAGACATATGCCGCGATTGCCAGTGCGCTGACGACGAGTCCTGTCAGAACGATCTTCCTGGATTCGCCATGCATGAAATGCCCCCTTCCTGTCGTGGAGCGTGCGCGCCTGCGGGTTCGCAAACGCGCCCGAAATCATCAGAGGGTCAGCGGCGATCGAGCGCGCGATGCCACTGCAACGACTGCGAATGCGCAGCCGCAAGGTCCGGCCGAATACGGCACCTACGAGAGCGCGCGCGAACTGGATGCGTCCATTGTCTATTGATATCCTTCGGACGTCGAATAGTCCGATCAGGCCTGACTCGTTGGCCGAAAAAGCCTGATTCGCGCCGCTTCCTTCCTGGGACCGCTGGAACTGCGAAACGAACCGGCGCACGGCGCCTGCGGGTTTCCGATGGACGGCCGGTCGCGCTTATACGAGCGCCCCCTCGGCCTGCTTTGCGCGCACAGCAACGGCAATCGAGCTGCCGACTATCAACGCAATGCCGAGCAGCGACGCCGCGCCGATCGTCTCACCCCACATCACGTAGCCGAACAATGCCGCCCATACGATGCTCGTGTAGTTGTACGGCGCGAGCGCGCCGGCATCGGCCTGACGGAACGCCATGGTCATCAGCAACTGCCCGGCCGTGGCGAACCCGCCGAGCAAGGCCATGACCGCGAGCGCCTGCGCAGAAGGTGTACGCCACGCAAAAAACAGCGAAGCGCCGGTGACGATCGTGCCGAGCGCCGTGAAATACAGCACCGTGGTGCGCGAATCGTCGGTGGCGCGAATGCGCTTGATCTGAATGATCGACAGCGCGCCAAAGAAGGCGCTCGCGATCAGCAGCATGGGGCCGAGCCAGTTCGAATGCGAGCCGTCCGGGCGCACCACGAACAGCACGCCGACAAAGCCGACCGCGGCGGCGAGCGCATCGCGCGGCTTGAGCGTTTCCTTCAGCAACGGCGGAGCAAGAACGATCACCAGCAAGGTCTCCGAGTACACGATCGCCACCGCGTCGCCCAGCGGCATGTAGGGCAGACCCGCGAAAAAGAGACCCGATGCGCCGAGCAGCGTCAGCGCGCGAAGGGTCTGCCCGCGCACGTCCATGTGCCGGATCCGCTCGCCGATCGGCTTGCCGTGCAGGCACACCGCCACGGCCGGCACCAGGCCGAACAGCATGCGAAAGAACGTCACCTCGTTGGCGGGATAGGCGAGCGCCACGGACTTGGCGAGCGCGTCGACCAGCGCGAAGCTGAACATCGCCACGAGGATCAGCGCAACGCTGCGCAGTGGCACGGCGCTCGAGCGGATGGCGGTGATGGGCGGCATGAAGTTTCCTCGCGCTGCGCGCTGCGGCGCAACGGCTCGTTTTGGCGTGCCGGCTGCGCAGCCAGCGTCGTTGGAACACGGATTATGCCTGCGCACTCGCGAAGGATCGACCGGCAGCGCGACATCGATCCAATCCGCATGACGGCGCCGCTTTCCACTTCGCCTAGCGCGATCTTCGCCGTCGGACAATCCGGGGGGAATCACTGATACAGGTTCCAGAAACTAACCTCGCACCGGGATCGATGCAAGCCTGGGGCCCCGGCGCCGACAACTCGACCATCGCCATTCCCGCGCCGCCCACCAACGGCACAGGCGCGGGAGACAAAACCGTGGCGCTCGCCAGCACCTACGCCACCGCGTCTTACGAAGCGGACGTGACGGTCAGCGCGCCGGTCGGCGGCAGCACGCACCATCTGAAGGTCACGGCGAGCGACACGGCCATCACCGTGGACCTCGACCAGCAGCGCGTGATCAACGTGAACGACGCCACCAACGCCCTGCCCGCCGTGTTCCAGTCGGGCAGCTTCGGCCTGCGGCGTTTCGGCGTCGGCGCGGGCTTCAGCAACATCACGATCCGCACGTACCCGACCGTGAAGTCGCCGAGCTACGACTTCTCCAAGGTGGTCGGCGCGGTCTATACGCCCTCCAACGCGGTGAACGCGATCGACTTCCCGGAGAACTACGATCCGGAGATCGTCAACCGTGAACTGACCTATGCGCAGACCTACGGCCTGAACACGATCGCGGTCTACCTGCATTACCTGGTATGGGCGAACGATCGTGTGGCATTCCTGAGCAAGTTCGAGAACCTGCTGAAAATCGCCGCGCGTCTGGCATCAAGGTCCCACCGATCTTCTACGACGACTGCTGGAACCCCACGACGCAATACGGCCCGCAGCCGGCGCCGGTTTGGGGCGTGCACAACAGCCAGTGGGTGCAGTCGCCCGGCACGCCGGTGGAACAGGCGTATTTCCAGCCGACGGCGGCCAATTCCGCTGTCACGTATAAGGCCAGTCTGGCGAGCTACATCACCGACTTCGTCGCGCCGCATCGCAACGACCCGCGCATCATCTTCTGGGAAACGATGAACGAACCCGGCTGCAGCGGCAATGGCGCATTGCAGGCCACGCGCGCGGTGCGGATGATCGACGCGCGCGTCGCCATCCTGAACGCGGGCGCCACGCAGCCCGTCAACGCGCCGCAAGTGCAGGAGGACGAAGGCACGTACTTCTCCGACTTCTACGCGTTCCATCCGTACGGCAACCCGTACACGGGTCCGGCGAACGGCGGCACTATCGGCGCGTTGAATTCGGAAACCCTGCAACGGGGCTTTCCGGGCACCACGGGTCAAACCATGGCGGGCATCGTCTCGAACTACGGCGGCAGCACGGGCTTTATCGTGTGGGAGCGGATGATCGGCCGCACCAATACCCGCTTCCACTGTGGCCAGGTGCCGGGCGCGCCGGCCACGGTCGAACCGGCGACGCCCTTCCAGGGGGACGATCTATCCGGACGGCCATCCGTGGCAGACCTCGGAGACTCAAGCGCTGACAGGTGGTTTCAACGCGAAGCTGCCGGTGCTGCAGGTCGGCTACTGCAATGATCCGAGCTTCGCGAGCGCCCCCGTCAAGACCTCGGTTACGCCGTTGATCGACTTCGATCTGAACACCGAGCGCGGCACCGACTCGCCTGACGCCTCCGCGGGCATCAATGCAACGAACTGCGGTGTGCGTTGGACCGGCGCAATCCAGGCGGCCCAGACCGGGCTCTACACGTTCTCGATCGACAGCGACACCGTGGCGCGCCTGTGGCTCAACGGCGTGAAGGTCATCGACGAGAAGACCGCGACGCAAGCGAGCGTGAGCGGCTAGACCTGGCTCGCCGCGAAGCAGCGCGCGTCGATCAAGGTCGAGTATGTGCACGGCACGGGGCCGGCCAGCATGCATCCGCTCTGGTCGAACCCGGCGGCGAACCACCCCGGCGCACTGTGGATCGTGCCGTCCGATTCGCTCGTGACGTCCAACTGAAAGACGTTTGACGGAGCCGGCCGTGGTCGCCCCACTGCCTGCCGGCTTGTGCAGCGCAGCTGCGTGCGCGCGCTGCGCATGCCGCTTGCATAGCCGTTTGAATCGCCCCGTAATGTGTGCGATGCTAGCCACGCCCCGGCCATCATGAGAAGAAAAAGGGGCGCGAGGCAGACCAATCCTGTTGTCCATTCCTCTGGAGGAGACATGATTGAGTCATCGCAATTGCGCGGCGCCGAACGCGCCGGCATCGCAGATCGCCGCTCGTTCCGCATCACTGAATCGGCACGGCTTCACCGCATAGCGGCCGCTTCAAGCTTCGTTTTCCTGATCAGTCTCGCCGGCGTCTGTCACGCCGACACTCAGGCGGGCGGCACGCTGCCGCCCGCGCCCGACAAACTCTACGGCGATCTCTTCGTGGCCGTGCAAACGGCACAGATCTATCCGGACCAAAAGACCTTCGTCGATGCGACGCCGAATGCCGATCCCGCCACGATCGTGCAACTGTACGCGCAGCAGAAAAACAACCCCGGTTTTTCGCTGGCGAACTTCATCAACCAGTACTTCACGCCGCCGGGCGAGCCGGTCATCACGCCGCCCGCGAACCAGACGCTGCGTGAACACATCAACTGGTTATGGCCGGCCCTGACCCGCACCACCACGAGCGCGCCGCCGAACAGCTCGCTCATTCCGTTGCCGAAACCGTATGTGGTGCCCGGCGGACGCTTCCGCGAAGGCTACTACTGGGACACCTATTTCACGATGCTGGGGCTGCAGGAATCGGGCAACGAAAATCTCGTCGACGACATGCTCGACAACTTCGCCTACGAGATCGATACCTTCGGGCATATTCCGAACGGCAATCGCACCTACTATCTCGACCGCTCGCAGCCGCCGTTTTTCTCGCACATGGTGGAGCTCGCGGCAAAGGTGGAAGGCCATGGCGTCTACCAGAAGTACTTGCCGGCGTTACGCAAGGAATACGCGTACTGGATGCAGGGAGAGAACACCACGCAACCCGGCTCGGCGACCCGCAATGTGGTCGTGATGCCGGATCGCACGGTGCTCAACCGCTACTGGGATGAACTCGACACGCCGCGCGACGAATCGTATCTGGAGGACATTCAGACCGCGCAGCAGGCCACTGGCCGCAATCCGAACGAGGTCTACCGCGAATTACGGGCCACCGCCGAGAGCGGCTGGGATTTCAGCTCGCGCTGGTTCGGCGACAACATGACGCTCGCGACGGTGCGCACCACGTCGATCATTCCGGTCGACCTGAACAGCCTGATGTTCCACCTCGAGATCACGATCGCGAAAGGTTGCGGCGAGACGCGCGATTTCCGCTGCGTCGGCGAATTCGCGCAACGCGCCGCGAAGCGTGCGCTCGGCATCAACCGCTATTTGTGGAACGCCAACGGCTACTACGGCGACTATGACTGGAAGCTCGCGAAAGCACGCGACAACAAGACCGCCGCGATGGTGTTTCCGCTGTTCGTGGGCGCGGCGTGGCCGGATCGCGCGCTGAAGACGGCGCAGCAGGTGCAGTCCACCTTGTTGCAACCGGGCGGTCTCGTCACCACGACTTACGACACGACGCAGCAATGGGACGCGCCGAACGGCTGGGCGCCGCTGCATTGGGTCGCCATCCAGGGTTTGAAGCGTTACGGGCAGGACGCGCTTGCAAAACAGATCGGCACGCGTTTTCTCACCGACGTCAAAGGCGTCTATGCGTCCGACCGGAAACTGGTCGAAAAATACGTGGTAGAAGGCGCGGGAACGGGCGGTGGCGGCGGTGGCGAGTATCCGCTGCAGGACGGTTTCGGCTGGACCAATGGCGTGACGCTCCAGCTGCTCGATCTATACAGCCCCGGCCAATAAGGCTGCGCGAAGGGCGGTCGCGGCAAACCAAAATACTGTATAAAAACACAGTATAATGATTTTACCCGCACCGCCCTTCGCTTCCTGATCGGGCGGCGGCTGCCAGCCAAAGTCCGCACATGGTGTTCCAGCAAGCCCTATTCGCGCCCGAGCCTGTCTCCGTTCTGCACGACGCGGAAGGCGGAATTCGCTATTTGCCCGAGTCGATCGCGGCTGGCACGGCGCAACAGTGGTTCGAGGCGTCGCTGCACAATATCGGCTGGCTCAGCCAGCAGCGCATGATGTACGACCGCGAGGTGGCCGTGCCGCGCCTTATCGCCACCTTCGCGCGCGAAGCCGGCAATCTCCCCGCGCCGTTGGGCGAAGCCTTCGAGGCCGTTCGCGCGCTCGTGGGCGCGCCGTTCAATCGCGTCGGCCTCAATCTCTATCGCGACGGCAGCGACAGCGTCGCGCCTCACAGCGACAAGACGGACAAGCTCCTGCCCGCTCAGCCCATTGCGATCGTCTCACTCGGCGCGAGCCGCCGCATGTCGATCCGGCCAAAGGCAGGCTCCGGCCGGACCGTGCATATCGAACTGGAGCCCGGCAGTTGCCTTGTCATGAGCTATGCGTCGCAATTCACTCATGAGCATAGCATTCCCAAACTGGCCGACATAACCGGCCCGCGCATCAGCCTCGCGTTTCGCTGCTACAGCGGCTGACTAGTCGGCCGACCACCCTAACGGGCCGAGCAACAGGCGCGGCCCTCAGCGTTGCGCCTCCTGCTCGATCGTCGGGTAATCGATATAACCTTCGGCGCCACCGCCATACAGGGTGTCTTTATCCGGCTCGTTCAGCGGCGCGCCGCGTTTAAGCCGCTCCACCAGGTCGGGATTGGAAATGAAAGGGCGTCCGAAGGCAATCAGATCCGCCCGCTTCGCCTTGAGCGTGCGCTGCGCGAGTTCCATGTCGTAGCCGTTGTTGGCCATGAAGAGGCCGTCGAACGCTTCGCGCAGAACCTGCAGGTCGAAGCCGCCCGGCACTTCGCGCGGGCCGCCCGTGTCGCCCTCGATCACATGCAGATAGACGAGTTTGCGGGTGTTGAGCTGCTGCACGACATGTTTGAAAAGCGGCTCGGGATTGCTGTCGGCAATATCGCCGAAACTGCTGAGCGGTGAAATCCGCACGCCTACCCGCTCGCCGCCCCACACGCTGGTCACCGCATCGGCCACTTCCAGCAGAAGGCGCGCGCGATTCGCGATCGAGCCGCCGTATTGATCGGTCCGCCGATTGGTCTTGTCGCGCAGGAACTGGTCGAGCAGATAGCCGTTTGCCGCGTGAATCTCCACGCCGTCGAAACCGGCGGCCTTCGCGTTTTGCGCAGCCACGCGATATTGCTCGACGATGCCCGCTATTTCCCCCGTTTCGAGCGCGCGAGGGGTGACGAGCGGCACGAAACCTTCGTCGGTATAGGCCTCGCCTTCAGGTTTGATCGCCGAGGGCGCGACCGGCAACGCGTGGCCCGGCTGCAATGACGGATGGGAAATGCGGCCGACGTGCCACAGCTGCAGGAAAATATGGCCGCCTTTCCGGTGCACGGCCTCGGTAATGCGCTGCCACGCCTGCACCTGGGCGTCGTCATAAATGCCGGGCGTAAACACATAGCCTTTGCCTTGCGGCGAAATCTGCGTCGCCTCGGCAATGATCAGTCCCGCCGACGCGCGTTGCGCGTAGTACTCGATGGCCAGTTCGCCCGGCACGTCGCCCTCCTTCGCGCGACTGCGCGTGAGGGGCGCCATCACGATGCGATTGGGCAGTTGCAGCGGTCCTAGCTTGACGGGTTCGAACAGGTAACTATCGATACGCGCGGAATCAGTTGACATGGCATTCCCTGGAAGAAGAGGCAAAGCATTGCAAGGCGGCCCGGCGTTGTTGCGGGGCATTCCTGCAATCGGCGCCGGAATTGGCTTGCCGGATGAAGTCAAGTTGACAGGCAGAGCGAGCACAGACAGCAAGATGCGGACCGCGGCGCGTCAGAGCAGCGCGATCTTGCCCGTTGCCAGATCGTAAATGCCGCCGACAACCTTGACCTTCCCGCTCTTCACATATTGCCCGATGAGCGGTTTGGACAGCGCCAGCCGGTTGGTGTTCAACCTGACGTTCTCGATCGTGGCTTGCGCGACGAGATCGGCGCCCTGATGCGCCTGCGCCATTCGCACGGCCGGCTTGATCGCGCGGACCAGTTCGGGAAGATGGCCGGGCAACCGTGCGCCCTCCTGCACCACCTTGACCGTGGCGCTCACCGCGCCGCACTGCGTGTGTCCGAGCACCATGATGAGCGGCACGCCGAGGAATTCGACGCCATACTCGAGGCTCGCGAGAATATCGTCGTTGACGAAATTGCCCGCCACGCGCACCACGAACAGATCACCCGGCCCCTGATCGAAAGCCAGTTCCGGCGCGACACGCGAGTCCGCACAGCCGACAATGGCGGCGATCGGATATTGCGCGGCAACGCGCGCCGCGCGGCCCGCGGAATAGTCCTTGTTTGAAGCGGTATTCGCGGCGTAGCGGGCGTTGCCCTGCATCAACCGTTCGAGCGCTTGAGCAGGTGGAATCGAATTCGGCGCATTGGCGGCCGGCGGGTCCGCCGCTATCGCATCGTGCCGGGACCAGCCTGCCAGCGTGATCGCCGACGCACCGGCCAACAGCAGATCGCGCCGCCCCGGAGAAGACAGATGACGCTCGCACATGGCTCGCCTCCCATGTCATGGGCAATGCCCGGCGGCGCAGCGCAGATCGGCCTGAACCGTGCAAGCCTGAGCGCGCACGAGCAAACGTCTCATCGTGCGCCTCACAGGTTCAAACTTCAAGTTACACGGCGTAGATGTCCGGGTTGTCCACCAACGGCAGGAACTCGCCGGTGCGCCCGTCGAGCGCGAGCATCACACCGCTTTTGATATCGAAGATCCAGCCGTGCAGTTGCAGCTTTTTGTTCGCAAGTCCGACCGCTACCGAAGGATGCGTACGAATGTTCGCGAGCTGCGCAATGACGTTGTCTTTGACCAACGCCTCCAGACACTCCGCATCCGAATGATAGGTGCGCGACGCGTTGATGGCTTTGGCCGCATCCGCGTGACGCAGCCAGCTCGCCACCGCCGGCAGATGGTCCATGTTCATGCACGTGGAGATCGCCGTCATTGCGCCGCAATTGGAGTGGCCGCAAATCACGATATCGCGAACGCCCAACACGGCCACGGCGTACTCGACAGTGGCCGAGACGCCGCCCGGCTCGGGACCATAAGACGGCACGATGTTGCCCGCATTGCGGATCACGAACAGCGAACCGGGTTCGGTCTGCGTCAGCAGTTCCGGCACGACCCGGCTGTCCGAGCAGGTGACGAAAAGCACACTGGGACTTTGCGCCGCGGACAAACGTTTGAACAAGGCGCTCTGCTGCGGAAAGACTTCGCGTTGAAAACGGATCAAACCCTCGATGATTTCCTGCACGGTGTTCTCCAAGATCGAAGAATGAGCCTGCGTGCCCGAAACCGTGACCACGGTCCAAAGCAAGCAGGCGGTCTATCCGCGCGACTATACCGCAGCCGCGGTCTCGACGGCCTCCCATGCATGAACGGCAACGAGGCATCGTCGATCACGCGTTGATTTCCCGCGCCCAATAAAAAAGCCCCAGCTGTCTCCAGCCGGGGCAAACTCTCTCGCTCGCACACCGGGAACCGTGCGTGCATGACTACTTTACCCATGCCGACGAAGCGGATATATACGCCACGCTGGAAGAGTCCTTTCCAACCCCCGGCGACGCGCGCAGCACTGCGCTCAGGCAGGTGTGCGCAGGCGCATGAGCGCGCATCGTCGCATCGCTAAAACGCATCAGCGCAACGCAGGCAGCCACGCGGCACCTCGTTGCGCCCCATCCCGCACAATTGCGTCGAAGCCGTCGAATCAACGGCTGTACATCGCGTTCCAGTCGGCCGGCGACACAGCCGGACTGCCGTGTTGCGACGAACCCGCCACGCTGCCGCCGTAACCGCTGGCGGCGCTGTTGCGCATGGCAATGCGGGCTTCCGCGGCCTGAATCGCGTCCGGGTAATGGGCTTGGTCGCCATCGCCGACGTGATAGCCGGCCTGTTCGAGCTGAACCAGTTCGGCGCGCACCTGCGCGCGCGTGATGCCGGAATTCGATTGGGCGAAGACGGCCGCCGAAGCAGCCAGCGAAGCGACGATGACGACGGCCTTGATCAGGGACTTCATGGTAATAACTACCTCCGATAATTGATGATAAGCGGCGCTTTGAATCACTCTCCGCGCAAGCACTGAACTCAATATAGGAGCCGAATCCGCCTGGAATAACGGCCGGCGATCGAAGGAATTGTTGTTGAATCTGGAGAAATCGCCGGCCGGGCACCGCGCGGTATCAAGCGGTATCAAGCGGTATCAAGCGACATCGATCGATATCGACCCGCGCCCGGCCAGACGATCATCACGCTCAGAAGCGCGCGCGCAGCCCCACGGTGCCCACCACCTGATTGCCCGTCGAAGACGCGCCGCCCGCCGTGTTGATAAACGCGGTGTAGCCCTTGCCGCTCACGTGCTGGTACATGGCTTCGGCGTAGACATCGGTGCGGGTCGAGAGCGCATAGACCGCCTGCAGGTTCACCTGATTCCATTTCGGATCGGAACCGTACGTCGACGTGCCGCCCACGTGCGCGTCCGTATAGGTGTAGGCCGCACCGAGCGTCACCGCCGGCGTGACAGCGTACTTGCCGTTCACTTCGTAGTTATCGAAACGCATCGAGCCGTGCGTCGCGCCGAACGACGCGGTGTTCTGGAACTGGCTGTGCGTATAGACGAAGCCCGCCGTCACCGGGCCGAAGCCGTAGCTCAACGCGGCGCCGGCCGTGCGCTGCACATCGGCGCCGAGCTGGAAGCCGCCCGTGCCGTTGGCGGTGGATTCGCCGAGATCGACCGCGCCGCCCGTGTTGGTGGTCGAGTTCGAGCCGTTGATCTGCAAATAGCCCGCAGCCGCCTTGAACGGGCCATTGGCATAGCTCACGCCCGCGCTGTAGGCACGATTGATCGCAAAATCGGTGTTGTTGGAAAACGCGTACAAGCCGCCGAACTTCAGACCGGCATAGTTGGCGCTCATGTACTTCACGGCGTTGCTCATGCGCACCGAGTGGTTCAGATTGTCGTTGTCGAACGGGTGCGCGAAGCCGGTATCGCCGAAGGTGCCCGCCGTGCCCGAGAGCGGCGCGACGAAGTCGACCAGCGAGTCGTACTGCCGGCCGAGCGTGACCGTGCCGTATTCCTTGTTGCTCAAGCCGACATAGGCCTGACGCCCGAACATGCGGCTGTTCTGGCCGAGCTTGCCGTTCTGCACGTTGAAGCCGTTCTCGAGCACGAAGATCGCCTGCAGGCCGCCGCCCAGATCCTCCGCGCCGCGCAAACCGAAGCGGCTGCCGTTGATATTGCCGCTCGTCGCCTGAACCAGCGCGCCTTGCGAGCCGCCCTTCTTCACGTTGTTGGTGTACATCACGCCGGCATCGATGAGGCCGTACAGCGTGACCGAACTTTGCGCATGCGCCGCGGTGGCAGCGAGGCCTACGAATGCCGCAACTGCGGTGGAAATCTTTTTCACGTCAATGCTCCTGCGTAGCTGGAATGTCATGTTGAACAGCGACGCGAGTATAGAAACGCGAGCAGTGAAAACGAACGCTCGCGCCCTGGAGCAGACCTTTACGAAATCTCGAAGAATCCGTCATCGAAATGCAGCAATCGCGGTGCGTTGCGCCCCGACGGGATGTTTGAAAGGTGAAGCGACGCGTAAGGTGGGCTTGCGCTGAATGAAAGGGTTGCATCGGTACAACAGCCGTGCGCGGCACGGTGAACCATTGCGAGGACGGCGAGGCAGCGGCCCCGCCGCGATCCGGATCGCGAGCCCGGCGCATACGCCGGACTCGTCGTCACTCAGGAATCTGGCGAGCCAGGGCTCAGTTGAAGTCGCCGGACTCGAGCTCCACGGACTGTCCGCCGTTTTTTTCGAGGACCCGCCGGGTAGCGTTTTCAATCCGCGCGCGGTTCGCTTCGAAAGTGTTGACAAGATTGTGGGCCGACGGACCGTCGTTGCCGAAATGGTCGTTCAGCGCGTCCAGCGACACGCTGCACCAGACGTCTGCCCCATCGACGTTGGCTTCGAAGGCGACGCGTGCCGCCGCCACCACTTCGCGGCGTCCGGTGAATTCGATCCTCATAATGCCCCTCCATTTGCTGAAAGAAAGCTTCAAATCCGCAAACGCTGTGCCAAGGCGGCGCGGTTTTGCCTCGCTGTCCGGCCCAAGCGCACATTCCCGCCAGGGTGCATACTCGACACCGGCCGTCCTCTCACGGCCGTGCTGATGCGTCACGCGTGGCCGCCAATAGTCACGCTGCCCGACGTGCCTTACATCCTAATACTAACTTCCGGCCCATGTCCCGCAACCCGCACTCGTCGCGTCCTCTAGTCATTGCCGCCGTCATGGCGTCCATGGCGATGGTCGCCATCGAAGCCACCATCGTTTCCACCGCCATGCCTCAGATCGTCGCGCAACTCGGCGATCTGCATCTGTATAGCTGGGTGTTCTCGTCGTTCCTGCTGACCCAGACCGCGATGACCGTGGTCTTCGGCAAGCTCGCCGATCTGTACGGCCGCAAGCCGGTCATGCTGGCCGGCATCGCGATCTTTCTGCTCGGCTCGGTGCTGGCCGGCTTCGCCTGGTCGATGCCGGCGATGATCGCGTTTCGCCTGATTCAGGGTGTCGGCGCGGGCGCGATCCAGCCGGTCACGCTGACCATCGTCGCCGATCTCTACCCCGCGCGCGAACGCGGCAAGGTGCAAGGCTATCTCGCGAGCGTATGGGCCATTTCGGCGGTGGTGGGTCCGATGGTCGGCGGCTTCATCATTCACAACCTGTCGTGGGCATGGATCTTCTGGATGAACGTGCCGATCGGCCTCGCCTCCGCGGCGGGCTTCATCGCGTTCCTGCGCGAGTCGGAACGGCATGCGCGCCCGTCGATCGACTTCGGTGGCGCGGCGCTGTTCATGGCGGCCATTGCCGCGCTCATGATGGCGCTGACCTACGCCGGCGACGACATGGTCGCGCAAGCCTCGCTGTCAGGCGGCGTGTTCGCGCTGTGCGTGCTGGCGTTCGTCTGGCAGGAGCGCCGCGCGGCCGAGCCGATGATCTCCTTCGCGCTGTGGAGCCGCCGCCCGATTGCCGCCTGCAATGGGGCGACCTTGCTGTCCGGCATGATCCTGATGGGCGCCACCACGTTTCTGCCGATGTACGTGCAGGGCGTGCTGCATCGCTCGCCGGTGATCGCCGGCCTCGCGCTGACGATGATGATGGTCGGCTGGCCGGCCGGCGCCACGTTCGCGGCGAAGTCGTTTCAGCGCCTCGGCTTGCGGCGCATTCTGATCGGCGGCAGCGCGTTCGTTCCGCTCGGCGCGGTGTTGCTGCTGTTTCTGTCGCCCGGCGGCTCGCCGCTCGTCGCCGCGTTCGGCTCGCTCATCATGGGCTTCGGCATGGGCACGTCGAGCGTCAGTTCGCTGGTGCTGATCCAGGAGATCGTCAGAATGGACGAACGCGGCAGCGCCACCGCGTCGAATCTGTTCTCGCGCAATCTCGGCAGCACCTTGGGCGCGACGCTGTTCGGCGCGGTGCTCAACTTCGGATTGAGCCACGCGAAGGGGGTCGCCGTGGTCACGTCGGACCAGTTGAGAGCGTTGCTGCAAAATCAAACCGCCAGTCTCGGCGACAGCGGCACGATCCGCATGGTGCTGCATCAGTCGCTGCACCTGACTTTTCTCTCGATCTTCGTGATCGCCATCTTCGTGGTCGTGCTGCTGGCCTTCGTGCCCCCGATCAGTATCGGGGCCGAGAAGAAGGTGCCGCTCGAGGCGTTCTCGCCGCTGGAGGACTGAAATGGATGGCGGGCGCGGCGGCGTCGGTCAGCCGTTGCGCCGCTTGCGAGCGCGTCACGCCCACACGCATTCTCGTTCGAGCGGGCTTCTTGACGCTGCCGCACGAGGCGGACGGCTGTCAGGCCGCTTCGCCTTCCACCGCCAGCAACTCGATGCCGTCGAGTTGCGCCGCGCACGTATCGCGCACGATCGTGACGAAATCATCGAAGTAAGGCCGGCTCGCGAAGCCTTTCGCGGCCACCGCGTACAACTCGCTCCACAGGCCCTGCGTACCGACCCGTTTGGCCAGCACGTAATCGTGATCCACGTAGTTCTTCACGCCCCAGTTCGGCAGCGCCGCGATGCCGCGGCGGCTCGCCACCAGTTGCATGACGGCGATGGTCAGCTCCGCCGTGCGCCGTTCGAGTTTGATGCCGGCCGGCTCCAGCACCTCCCGGATCAGATCGATGCGTGCCTCGGGCACCGGATAGGTAATCAGCGTCTCGTCGCGCAGATCGTCCGCCACCACGCGGCGCTTGTTGCGCAGCCGGTGCTCGTTGGCCATCACCACCAGAATCTCGAAGCGGAACAGCGGCGCGATATGCAGGCTGCGCCGCGTCGCCGGTTTCGAGCCGATCACCACGTCGGCCTTGCCGTCGCTCAGCAGACGCAGTGGGTCCGCGTGGAACCCGGCGACCAGGTCCACTTCGACTTCCGGCCAGCGGCGGCGGAACTCGTCCATCACCGGCATCAGCCAGTCGAAGCAGGTGTGGCATTCCAGCACGATGCGCAGCTCGCCGCGTGTGTCGCCCTTCAGCCGCACGAGGTCGCGCTCCGCCGCGCTCACCGCCGCAATCGTCTCGCGCCCGAGCGCGAGCAGCCGCTCGCCGGCGGCGGTAAAGCGCAGACCCTGTTTGGTGCGCTCGAAAAGCGAAACCTCGTAGTGCGCCTCGATGTCGCGAATCTGATGCGACAACGCGGACTGGCTCAGATGCACACGCTCGGCGGCGGCCACCAGCTTGCCCGAATCGGCAATGGCGATCAGCGAACGCAGGTGGCGAAGCTCAAGCATGGAATGGCTCCGCGTCGAACGAATCGGTGTGGATATGAATCTGGCTCATACATTGGTGAAAACATGTCGCTTGATGAATCATAGCGCGACTTTCACACTGGGCGCCAATTCATACAATGCACAACAGGACTTCACATGGCCCGCACGCACATTTCCGGCTTTCCTCGCATCGGCGCGCAGCGCGAACTGAAATTCGCGCAGGAATCGTTCTGGCGCGGCGAATCCGACGAACCGCATCTGCGCGGCGTCGCGCGCGAATTGCGCGCCCGTCATTGGCAATTGCAGCAGGACGCCGGGCTGGATTTCGTCACCGTCGGCGATTTTGCCTACTACGACCCGATGCTCAATCTGAGCGCGCTGCTCGGTGCGTTGCCGCAGCGTTTCGGCTTCGACCCGAAGGCGCTGTCGCTCGCCCAGTACTACGAGCTCGCGCGCGGCAACGCCGCGCAGCCGGCAATGGAAATGACCAAATGGTTCGATACGAACTACCACTACCTCGTCCCCGAGCTCGGGCCGCAGACGCGCTTCGACGGCGGCGTCGAGTGGCTGTTCGAGGAGATCGACGAAGCACTCGCGCTGAATCTGCCGGTCAAGCCGGTGCTGATCGGGCCGATCACTTACCTGTGGCTGTCCAAGAGCCCTGTGGCCGGCTTCGACCGCCTGTCGTTGCTGCCGAAGCTCGTGATCCGCTACAGCCGGCTGCTGGACAAGCTCAAGCAGCGCGGCATCGAATGGGTGCAACTCGATGAGCCGGCGCTGTGCGTGGATCTGCCCGCGGCATGGCTCGAAGCGTTTTGCGCCGCGTATGACGTGCTCGGCACGTCGGGCGTAAAGGTGTTGCTCGCGACGTACTTCGAGAGCGCGGCCCAGCACGCGCCGCGGGTGGCCGCGCTGCCCATCGCCGGCGTGCATCTGGACCTCGTGCGCGCCCCGCGGCAGCTCGACGCCTGGCGCGCGGCATTGCCTGCGCAGGCGGTGCTGTCGGCCGGCGTGATCGACGGCCGCAATATCTGGCGCGCGGATCTCGGCGAGATCGTCGAATCGTTGCAAGGCTTGCATGCCGAATTCGGCGAGCGCTTGTGGATCGCGCCGTCGTGCTCGCTGCTGCATGTGCCGGTTTCGCTCGACGCGGAGAACAAACTCGACGCCGAACTGAAATCGTGGCTCGCCTTCGCCACAGAGAAGCTCGCTGAAGTCGCCACGCTCGCCCTCGCCTTGCGCGATCCCGCCGCGGCCGAACCGACGCTCGCCGCCGCCGACCGCGCGCTCGCAGCACGCCGCCATTCCAGCGCGGTGGTCAACGCACTCGTGCAAAAACGCGTGGCCGCCGTCAACGACACGATGGCGCAACGGCACAGCCCGTTCGCCGAACGCAACCGTCTGCAGCGCGAAGCGCTCGGCCTGCCGCTCCTGCCGACCACCACGATCGGTTCGTTCCCGCAAACGGCGGCGATCCGCCAGGCGCGCGCCGCCTACAAACGCGGCGAACTGCGCGCGCTCGACTATCTGCAGCGCATGCGCGCCGAGATCGAGGTCGCCGTGCGCAAACAGGAAGAACTGGGCCTCGACGTGCTGGTGCACGGCGAAGCCGAACGCAACGACATGGTCGAGTATTTCGGCGAGCAGTTGTGGGGCTACGCGTTCACGGAGAACGGCTGGGTGCAGAGCTACGGCTCGCGCTGCGTGAAACCGCCGATCATCTACGGCGACGTCTACCGTCCCGAACCGATCACGGTGGAAACCACGCGCTACGCGCAATCGCTCACGCAGCGGCCGATGAAAGGCATGCTGACCGGCCCGGTGACCATGCTGCAATGGTCGTTCGTGCGCGACGACCAGCCGCGCTCGACCACCGCGCTGCAACTCGCGCTCGCGATCCGCGACGAGGTGGCGGATCTGGAAAAGGCCGGCATTCGCATCATCCAGATCGACGAACCGGCTTTTCGCGAAGGCTTGCCGTTGCGTCGCGCGGATTGGGCCGCGTATCTGGAATGGGCGACGCGCGCGTTCCGCATTTCGGCAGCGGGCGTGGCCGATCAAACGCAGATTCATACGCACATGTGCTATTCGGAATTCAACGACATACTGCCGTCGATCGCCGCGATGGATGCCGACGTGATCACCATCGAGACCTCGCGCTCGGCGATGGAACTGCTCGACGGCTTCGGCGCCTTCGCGTACCCGAACGAAATCGGCCCGGGCGTCTACGATATCCACTCGCCGCGCGTGCCTGGCGCGGACGCGATCCAACGTCTGCTGGAACGCGCCTGCGAAGTGATTCCGGCCGAGCGCCTGTGGGTCAATCCGGACTGCGGGCTGAAGACGCGCGGCTGGCCGGAAACGGAAGCCGCGCTCGCGAATATGGTGCAGGCCGCGAGAGCATTGCGCGCGAAGCTGGCGGCGCAGCAGCCGGAAGCATTGACCGCGTGATGTGACCAGCCGTCGAGCCGGCGTCGAACGCCCATTTGCGCGCCGTGTTGTGTCGCGCGAATAGGCGTTCGCGCGTAGGCGGGTTCACTCTTTCGCGTACAGCGTCGAGTCCGCGAAACCCTCCGCGGCGAGCACGTGACCGACCAGAATCAGCGCGGTCCGTTCGATCGAACTCGATTGCACCTTGCTGACGATGTCGTCGAGCGTGCCGGTGAGCTTCTCCTCGTCCGGCCAGCTCGCGCGATAAATCACCGCGATTGGACATGCGCCGCCGTAATGCGGCCGCAATTCATCGACGATGCGCGCAAGATGCCGCACGCCGAGGTGAATCGCCATGGTCGCGCGGTGCCGGGCGAGATCGGCGAGCTGTTCGCCTTCGGGCATGCGGGTCTTGCTCGCGAAACGCGTGAGGATCAGCGTCTGCGACACCTCGGGCAGCGTGAGTTCGCAACCCAGCGCCGCCGCGCACGCGGCCGTGGCGGTGACGCCCGGCACGATCTCGTAGGGAATGTTCAGCTCGCGCAGTCTGCGAATCTGTTCGCCGATCGCGCCGTACAAGGACGGATCGCCGGAATGCACGCGCGCCACGTCCTGGCCTTTGGCGTGTGCGGCCGCGAGCAGCGCGACGATCTGGTCGAGGTCGAGTTCGGCGGTGTTGACGACCTGCGCGGCCGCGTGACCTTCGAGCACCGCGGCCGGCACGAGCGAACCCGCGTACAGGATCACCGGGCAACTGCGCACGAGGCGCTGCCCTTTCACCGTGATCAGTTCCGGGTCGCCAGGACCCGCGCCGATAAAAAACACTGTCATTCACTACTCCATGATTCGTTGGGTCGGCGTGACACGCACAGGCGATTCGGGCGCAATTCAAGCCGCCGCTTGCAGCGCTTCGAGCAGGTCGGCAACGTGGTCGAATTCCCGATCCGCCGGCGGCAACTCGGGCCGGCGCAACATCACGACCGGCAGACCGCGTTCTCGCGCGACTTCGAGTTTCGCTTCGGTCGCATTGCCGCCGCTGTTTTTGCTGACCACCACATCGAAGGCTTGCAGCGCGAACAACGCGCGCTCGCCTTCGAGCGTGAATGGGCCGCGCGCCGCGAGTATGCGCGCACGCGGCGTGTCCTCGTGCGAATCGAGACAACGCACCGTCCAGAACTGATGCGAGGGGATGTCGTCGAGATGCGCGAGCGGCTCGCGACCGAGCGTGAAGAGCGGCTTTCTGAACGGCGCCAGCGCATCCGTGAGCTCGTTCCAGTCGCCGGCCATACGCCAGTCGTCGCCGGCTTGCGGCTGCCAGGCCGGGCGACGCAGCGCCCAATACGGCACGCCCGTGGCGCGGCTCGCCTGCGCCGCATTCGCGCTGATTTGCGCGGCATAGGGATGGGTCGCATCGATCACGAGGCCAATGCCCTCGCTATTTAGGTAACGCGCCATGCCCTCACTACCGCCGAAGCCGCCCACGCGCACCGCGCACGGGAGATCGTCCGGCACCTTGCCGAGGCCGGCAAGACTGTACACGTGGGCGGGGTCGCCGAGTTGCCGCGCGATCCGCAGCGCGTCGCCGGTGCCGCCGAGCAGCAGAATCCGCCTCATTGCGCGGCTCCGATCAGGTTGCCCTGACGGTCGATCGCGAACATTTCCACGGTGACCTGCGGCGGCACGATGGCGCGCGCCAGCGTCAGCGCATGCCGGCAGACGATATCGCCGAGCGGCACCTGCTGCGCGCGCGCCAACGCCACCGCCTGCTGGCTCGTATTGGCCGCGCGGATCGCCGCCTGAAGCGCGGCGTCGGCGCCATATTCGGCCGCCCATTGCGCGAGCCGTTCGAGGTCGATGCTCGAATTGCGGCTATGCAGATCGAGATGCCCCGCCGCCAGCTTGCTGAGTTTGCCGAAGCCGCCGCACACGCTGAGGCGCTCGACCGGCGCGCGCTTCATATGCTTGAGCACCGCGCCGACGAAGTCGCCCATTTCGATCAGCGCGATATCCGGCAGACCGTAATGCGCGCGCATCGCCTCCTCGCTGGCGTTGCCGGTGCAGGCGGCCAGATGCGTGTAGCCGTTGGCGCGCGCGACGTCGATGCCCTGATGGATCGACGCGATATACGCCGAGCACGAGAAAGGCCGCACGATGCCGGTGGTGCCGAGAATCGACAGGCCGCCGAGAATGCCCAGGCGCGGGTTCATGGTTTTCAGCGCGAGCGCTTCGCCGCCTTCCACGCCGATCGTCACCTCGAAGCCGCCGCCATATCCGTGCTCCGCCGCCAGTTCGGCAAGGTGCTCGGTCATCATTCTGCGCGGCACCGGGTTGATCGCCGGTTCGCCGACCGGCAGCGTCAGTCCCGCGCGCGTCACCGTGCCGACGCCGGGCCCCGCGCGAAACTTCACGCCCGGTTCGGCGACGAGGCGCACGCGCGCGAATACGACCGCGCCGTGCGTGACGTCGGGATCGTCGCCGGCGTCCTTGACGGTGCCGGCTTCGGCACCGCCGTCGCCGTTGCCGATCAGACGGCAGAACACCAGCGGCATCGGCACATGCTGGCCCCTGGGCAGCACGATCTCCGCCACGTTGCTAACCACGCCCGCCAGCAACAGACGCGCCGCCGCCAGCGACGTCGCGGTGGCGCAACTGCCGGTCGTGTAGCCGCTACGCAGCGGCGCGGGTTGTTCGGGCGTTTCGTCGCGCATCAGGGTTCTTGCGGTGAGTCGGTGTTCAAAGCGTTGGTGGCGTTGGTGGCGTTCGCGCCGTTCGCGCCGTTCGCACCGTTCGTGCCGTTCGTGCCGTTCGTGCCGTTCGTGCAGTTCGTGCAGTTCACGCCGTTCGTAGCGTTCGTTACATCGGCCGGGTCAATGGTGTTCCTGGCGCCCTCGCCGCTCGGCTTCGTCACGTCCAACAGCGTGATCGGCAACGCCTGCCGCCATGTATCGAAAGCGCCGAGCGGCTGGGCGTCGGCCAGCGCGATCCGCGTCAGCGTGCCGCCGTGCCGCTCGCGCCAGGCGACCAGCGCCGCTTCGCCCTGCAACGTAACCGCGTTGGCGACCAGCCGGCCACCCTCGCGCAGAGCGGCCCAACATGCCTCCAGCACGCCCGGCACGGTCGCGCCCCCGCCGATGAACACCGCATCCGGCAGCGGCAGCCCCTGCAGCGCGGCAGGCGCGCGGCCTGCGACGAGTTGCAGACTCGGCACGCCCAGCGCGTCGCGATTGTGTTCGATGAAGCGCTGACGCTCGGCGTGTCCTTCAATCGCGATCGCGCGGCAGGTCGGATGCGAGCGCATCCATTCGATGCCGATCGAGCCGCTACCCGCGCCCACGTCCCACAGCAGTTCGCCGGGCGCCGGCGCGAGGCGCGCGAGCGTGATGGCGCGCACATCGCGCTTGGTCAACTGGCCGTCGTGGCGAAAAGCGTCATCGGGCAAGCCGCAGGTCAGCGGCAAACGCGGCGCGCCCTCGGTGGCGCGGCAGTCGAGCGCGATCAGATTCAGCGCGGCCACTTCGCCCGCCGGCCACTGATCCGCGCGGCCGTCGATGCGCCGTTCCAGCTCGCCGCCCAAGTGTTCCAGCACGCTCATGCGGGTCGCCCCGAAACCGCGGGCGTTGAGCAACTCCGCGAGCGCCGCGGGCGTGCGTCCGTCCGCGCTCAGCACGAACACGCGCGCGCCGTCGTGCAGATGCGCGTTCAACGTCGCCAACGGCCGCCCCACCAGCGACACCGTCGCGACGTCCTGCAACGGCCAGCCGAGGCGCGCGGCCGCCAGCGACAACGACGACGGCGCGGGCAGCACCCGCAACTCCCCCGCCGGCAACTGCCGCGCGAGCGTCGCGCCTACGCCGAACAGCATCGGGTCGCCGCTCGCCAGCACGCACACCGCGCCGCCGCGTTCGGCCAGCAAAGGCGAGAGATCGAACGGACGCGGCCACGCGGCGCGGCGCGCGGCGAGGCGCGCGGGCAGCATCGCCAGATGGCGTTCACCGCCGTAGACCACCGACGCTTGCAGCAAAGCGCGCCGCGCGGGCCTTCCCAAACCGGCGAAGCCGTCGTCGCCGATGCCCACCACCGTCAGCCACGCGGGCATGCATCCATCCTCATTCTGTGTCTTCAAATAGTCCGCTGTGCCGCGCCGATCAAAGCGCCCAGCCTCGTTGTGCGGTTCGAAAAAAGGCATAATACAGCCGCCGGTGCCCTTCGGGGCCGAAGAGGGAACACAGTGCCACTGTGGCTGCCCCCGCAACTGTATGCAGCGAGTCCGCCTGCGCTCCACGCCACTGGTTCGACCGGGAAGGCTGCGGCGGACCATGACCTGCCAGCCAGGAGACCTGCCGGCAAGACTGTTCGTGCCAGCCAACATCGGGCGGGGTGTACCGATGCCGCAGCCATGCCCGCCTGACGGCATGCTCGGGCCGTCGCGCGACGCTAAACCGGTGTCCGTCTTGAATCAAGCTTCGCCTTCCACCGTTGTGTCCGACGCAGCCGCCACGCCGCGGCCCTCGGCGTGCCCGGGGCTGCTGCGCATCGTCGCCGCGCGCGACGGCGGGATTTGCCGCATCAAACTGCCCGGCGGCGAGTTGAGCGCGGCGCAGGCGCGGGCGATCGCCGATGTCAGTGCACGCCATGCGGCCGGCGTGATCGAGCTGACCAATCGTGCCAATGTGCAGGTGCGCGGCGTGAAGCGTGGTGAGGAAGCGGCGTTGATCGCGGCGCTGGTCGCCGCCGGTCTCGGGCCGATGCCGTCGGCGGGCGCAGCGAAGGCGGTGGCAATCGGTCCGGCGGACGTTGCGGACACGATGGCGGTGAGCGCAGTGGACCGGGCGGCAGCGAACGCAGTGGAGACGGTTTCGTCGAAGCTGCCGGACGCATTGGACGCGTCAGCCGCAATGGCGATCGCCGCCGACGACGTGCGCAACGTCATGATCAGCCCCGCTGCCGGACGCGATCCCTGCTCCCTGTTCGACACCCGCCCGCTGTGCGCCGAATTGCTCGCGACGCTGCAAAGCGAACCGCGTTTCGCGGCGCTGTCGCCGAAATTCGCGCTGTTGCTGGACGGCGGCGAACGGCTCGCGCGAGTGGATCATCCGCATGACGTTTGGCTGGCGGCGTCGCAGGAAGCCGACGGCGTGCGCTTCGTATTCGGCCTGGCGGGTTGTCCGCCTGCGAGTGCGTGGGCCGGCTCGCCGGCGCAAAATGAGTGCATCACGACGGACGAGTCCCACGCCAACGGCGCGGTCCCGCTAGCCGCGATACTCCCCTCGCAAGCTCCGGCTCTGGTACGCGCGCTGCTGCTCACATTCCTCGACCTCGCCGCCGCCGACGCCACGCGCATGCGTCACCTGCTAGCCGTGCATTCCGCCGACGCGCTCCTGCATCACGCTCAACGCTACCTCGACTTCCCGCTGACGCGAAACGCAGCGCTGGCCGGCTGGCATCGCCGCACGCCGGCCGATGCCGGCCTTCGGCTGGGCGCTCACGCGCAACGCGTGCCCGGAACCTGGCACGCAGGCGGCCAGCCGCCGCTGGGACGCCTCGACGCCAACACCCTCGATGCCCTCGCCGCGCTTTCGCAGCAGCACGGCAACGGCACGCTGCGCGTCACACCCTGGCAAAGCGTGCTGCTGCCCGACATCGCAACGCATGCCGTTCCAGCCGTGCTATCCGGTTTGGCGGCGCTCGGTCTCGCCTGCGATCCCGCGCAAGCCATCACGCGTCTGATCGCCTGCGCCGGTTCCAGCGGCTGCGCGAAAAGCCTCGCCGACACCAAGGCCGACGCGCTGCGCCTCGCCGCCCGCCTGGCTGCCGGCGTCGACGCGCACCTGAGCGGCTGCCCACGTTCGTGCGCCGCCGCGCATTGCGCGCCGTACACGCTGCTGGCGGCCGCGCCCGGCCTCTACGACCTTTATCGACGCGACGGCCGGCCCGGTTTCGGCCTGTGCGTCGCGCGCCAACTGACGATCGACCAGGCCGCCGACATGCTCGAACGCCTGGCCCGGAGTAACCCCGATGCTTGATTACATTCGCGACGGTCAGGAGATCTATCGCCAATCCTTTGCGACGATCCGCGCGGAGGCCGACTTGTCGCGCATTCCCGCCGACCTGGAAAAACTCGCGGTGCGCGTGATCCACGCGTGCGGCATGGTCGATGTGATCGACGACCTGCGCTTTTCCGAAGGCGCGGGCGCCTCGGGCCGCACGGCGCTTGCGCGAGGCGCGCCGATCCTCTGCGATGCCGGCATGGTCGCGCAGGGCATTACGCGTGCGCGGCTGCCGGCGAACAATGCGGTCGTCTGCACCCTCACGCATCCCGACGTGCCCGCGCTCGCGCGCGAACTCGGCAATACGCGCTCCGCGGCCGCGCTGGAATTGTGGCGGCCGCAGCTGGCGGGCAGCGTCGTCGTGATCGGCAATGCGCCGACCGCGCTGTTTCATCTGCTCGATATGCTCGACGCCGGCGCGCCAAGACCCGCGCTGATACTCGGCTTTCCGGTGGGCTTTGTCGGCGCCGCCGAATCGAAGGCCATGCTCGCGGAAGACAGCCGCGGCGTGCCTTACGTGGTGGTGCATGGTCGGCGTGGCGGCAGCGCCATGGCGGCGGCCGCCGTCAATGCGCTGGCAACGGAGGTCGAATAATGACGGTGCAAGGACGTCTGTTCGGACTTGGTGTCGGGCCCGGCGACCCCGAACTCATCACGCTCAAGGCGCTGCGTTTGCTGAAGGCAGCGCCGGTGGTCGCGTACTTCGTCGCCAAGGGCAAGAAAGGCAACGCGTTCAGCATCATCGAGGCGCATTTGCACGACGCGCAGCAGCATCTGCCGCTCGTGTATCCCGTCACGACCGAAGCGCTCGAACCGCCGCTTTCATACGAAGCGATCATCGCCGATTTCTACGACACCGCCGCGGAAATCGTCGCCGCTCACCTCGACGCGGGCCGCGACGTCGCCGTGATCTGCGAAGGCGATCCGTTCTTCTATGGCTCGTACATGTATCTGCACGACCGGCTTGCGCCGCGCTACGCGAGCGAAGTCGTGCCCGGCGTGTGCTCGATGCTCGGCGGCGCGGCGGTGCTCGGCTCGCCGCTCGTGTATCGCAATCAGAGCCTGTCGGTGCTCTCGGGCGTGCTGCCCGAAGACGAGTTACGCCGGCGTCTAGCCGATGCCGATGCCGCGGTCGTGATGAAACTGGGCCGCAACTTCGACAAGGTGCGGCGCGTGCTGGGTGAACTCGGCCTCGCGGACCGCGCGCTCTATGTCGAACGCGCGACCATGGGCAATCAACGCATCGTGCCGCTCGCCGACGTGGATCCGATGGCGTCGCCGTATTTTTCGCTGCTCGTGCTGCCGGGGGAAAAATGGCAAGGATGAACGCGCCCGCGATCGTGATTCTCGGCGCGGGCGCATTGGCGACCGCACGCCGCATTCAGGCGCTGTATGCGGATAGCCAGGTGCATGCGTTGCAGGGGCGCGTCGAGGCGGACGTGCCGTACAGCGAACTCGGCGCGCATCTGCTCGCGTTGTATGCGCGCGGCACGCCGATCGTCGCGTTGTGCGCGGCGGGGATCGTGATTCGCTGTGTCGCGCCGGCGTTGTCGAACAAGGGAGTCGAGCCGCCGGTGCTCGCCGTCGCCGAAGACGGCAGCGCAGTGGTGCCGCTGCTCGGCGGTCTCGCCGGCGTCAACGTGATGGCGCGCGAGATTGCCGCGATGCTGGCCGTGCCGCCCGCCATCACGACGAGTGGCGAATTGCGTTTCGGCACCTGCGTGCTCAATCCGCCCGACGGTTACACGCTCGCCGATATCGGGCAGGGCAAACGCTTCGTGTCGGATCTGCTGGCGGGTGAGAGCACGCGCATCGAAGGCGAAGCGCCGTGGCTCGACGACGCGCAACTGCCCCGCTCCGCTTCGGCGCGCCTCGCGATTCGCGTGACGCCGCGTGCGTGGGACGGGCGTGCGGATGAGCTGGTGATTCATCCTCGCAGTGTGGTTGTAGCGGTGATGGGTGGTGGTGCGGGTGTTAGTGTCGGGGCGGGTGCGGGTGCGGGTGCGGGTGCGGGTGCGGGTGCGGGTGCGGGTACTGCCGCCGAGATTGTCACCCGCGTGCGTGAGGCACTGGACGCTCACGGTCTCGCGCCACTATCGCTCGCGGCTTTGCTCACCTCGTCAGACCGCGTGGCCGACCCGGCGCTCGCCGAGGCCGCGGCGAACTTGAACGTGCCGCTACGCTTCGCGCTGACACGCCCCGAAGATGGCGCCCCCCCCGCCAACCTGCTGCATGCCGCATTGCGCATTCCCTACGAGACGCTGCACAACGATTCGACGACAGGCGTCGCGCTGGCGTTGGCGCCGCTCGCGATCGATCCGGACACGATCGGCCGTGCGCGCGGCCGTCTGACGGTGATCGGCCTCGGTCCGGGCCGCGCCGATCTGATGGTGCCCGCCGCGCGCACGGCGCTCAACGACGCCACCGACATCCTCGGCTACGACACTTACGTGAAAATGGCAGGCCCGTTGCGGGCCGATCAGCGCGTGCACGGTACGGACAATCGCGAGGAACTGCAGCGCGCGCGGCACGCATTCGAACTCGCCAGTGAAGGACGTTCCGTCGTGATGGTGTCATCGGGCGATCCGGGTGTGTTCGCGATGGCGGCGGCGGTCCTCGAAGCGCTCGAGTCGTCGCACAACCCGCAGTGGGCCGCGGTGGAACTGGCGATCGTGCCCGGCGTATCGGCGGCGATGGCAACAGCGGCGCAAGCGGGTGCGCCGCTGGGTCACGACTTCTGCATGCTGTCGCTATCCGACAACCTGAAGCCCTGGACGATCATCGAAAAGCGCCTCAGACATGCCGCCGAAGCGGATCTGGTGATGGCGTTCTACAACCCGATTTCGCGCGCACGGCCGTGGCAACTGGATAAAGCGTTGGACATCGTGCGGGAATATCGCGCGGCGCAGACTCTGGTGGTGCTGGGGCGCGACATCGGCCGGCCCGGCAGCACGCTGCGGACGATCACGCTAGGCGAGCTGCGTTCGTCCGATGTGGATATGCGCACGATGGTAATCGTGGGGTCGTCCACGACGCGACGGTTCGGCAACGGGGACGAAGGCGGCGAGTGGGTTTATACGCCGCGCTGGTATGAGTGAGTGTGGGCTACGAGGCTTTTCTGCGCATGAACCGACGTATCGCCAGACAGCAAAAATGACCGGTACGCCGATGCACAGCGTAGCGATCGCCCAATAAAGGTCCATGACGTACACAATCAAGTTCTCGTCGAGATCTGACCGGGCGCCTCGGCCTGTCACTGATAGGTAGTATCTGATTATTGCCTTGACGGGAGCCGGTATGTGAAGTGGATAGGTCGTAAAGGGGCTCGACACGGACCAACCAGGAAAGCTGATAACAACGAGCCCGAGCAGCGACGCAGCAAGCGTTACCGGCAAAGGCAGTTTGGGACTCGCTTCAGCGCTCTTCCTCGCAATGAGGTAGCGAGATAGCCATCGTTTGAACCCAACCAGTACTATCGCGCTCAGCAGTGTGGCAATCGCCCAGTAGAGCAGCAACGCGAGCATTTTTCCATATCGTCGGCATTTGCCAGATCATCATTGCCGGTGATTGAGAGTGCAAAGCGAATGGAAGTGTCGACGGAAACCGGCATTGCCATAGGCAATAGCGTGAAGAGACACGTTATATGCCAACCGCCAACTACAGAGCCTAAAAGATACGCAACGACGCAAAATGTTCTCAGTGCGTATTTTCTCATTTCACTTCGGCCGTTCCGTAGGCCTTCATTGTCGTTCGAGGGACCGGCAGCGTGCGCCCGCGCGAACGAATGTACTTTTGCAACCGGTCGAAATCGTTCGGATCCTGGACGTAATACAGCCTTCGCTCAATCGGAGCGTACCCATGGGGTGCAACCTGAAATTGCCTCGTTTAATACCGTCAATGTTAGTCGTGTCTCCAGAGACGGGATTCCACAACGTGAACCAGCTCCGCCTGTCGGTGGAGCCGCCATGCCGATTGAATAAGTCACGCGTTGGCCCGATGAAGCCGCCTGATTGCCGATCGACCAGATAATAGACACCCTTGGGTAAAGGGCCGATATTCGGCACGGCCACATCATCAGGATTCGCCTCGTCGATATGTTTGCCGGTGAAGCAGTATCTGGTCAGATTCGGACTGGCACGATCCAGCTGATGCGTGAATTCCAGATCCGAAACCGTAGCCTTGCCCGCGCCACCGCCGGAGCCCGACATCATGGTCGAATCCTGCGAAACCCTCTAGCGCCAACCGATCACATCGATTTCATTCAGATGCGAAGCGTCCTGCGACTCACCGCCGATGCCGTTGATCTTGATGAAAGTATCCTGCGCCATCCGCCATCCCCGTGGTCTGTCCGACTATTCAGACGGTCGTCACGCGGGACATGCACGAGCATTCGACCCAAACAGCGCTAACTCATAGGGGCAGACGGCTCCGACCGCGACTCAGACTGGAATCGCCAGTTTCGGGGGAAATGTCGATCTGCCGAGATACGAACTTTCTGCAAGTTTGCGAGAATTTACGTTGATTGATCGATCGCACGACACGGGTCATGCGATCTGGCCCACTCGTTCGTTGCCGCGGTGCTCGGCCGGCCCGACGCCTAGGCCGCCACCTTCAGATCCTCGATCGCCCGCTGCCTGACGCCGAGGTCGTCCCACAACTCAGGATGGCAGGTGAACACCAGAATCTGATGCCGCGTAGCCGCGTCGATCAAGGCGCGTTTGATCGCATCGCGCCGCGCGGCGTCGGTATGCACCGCCGCGTCGTCGAGCATGAGCAAGGTCGGCCGGCCCGATGCTTTCAGCAAATCCGCGTACGCAAGCCGAGTCAGAATGCCGAGTTGCTCGCGCGTGCCGAAGCTCAGCGCCTCGAGCGTATCCGCGCGGCCGTAGCGATCCAGCGTGGCGGGACTCAAATCGTCGCCGAGCGCGAGCGTCGACTGCGGGAAAATCCGTTTCAGATAATGCCCGAGACGTTCGGTCAAAGGCGCGCGCAACTGCGCCACCGCGGCATCGCGTTCGTCGACCAGCACTTCGTCAAGCAGACTCAGCGCACTCGCGCGCAAGCTGAGTTCGTCCTTGCGCCGCGTGGCCTGTTCGACCTTGGCCTCCAACACCGCGAGACGCTCGCCGAGTCCCGACGCACCCACCGTTTCCAGTTGGCTCCGCAGTCCCGCGATCCGTACTTGCCGCTCGTTCTGCTCGCCGCGCGCGAGTTCCGCCGACGCGCGATAACGCTTCGCCTCGGCCGCCGGGTCATCGAGCCGCGCCGCTTCCAGCTCACGCTCGCGTCCTTCGCGCTGTTTGCGCAGCGCCTCGACCTGCACGCGCTGTTCGACAATCTTCGTCTGCCACTGCTCGCGGTTCCGGCGGAAGGCTTCGTCGCTCAACTGCGCGTCCTTGCGCTGCAGCTGGGTCGCGAGTGATTCCTCATTCGCCATGCCGGTCGATTTTTTATCGGCTGCCTGCGTCAATACATGTCGCGCAGCCTCCAACGCATCGCGCGCGATCGCGGCGTTGCGGCGCGCGTCGTCGAGCGGCACGGCGCTCGACACGTCAGGCAGACCCGCGAGCCGCTCATTGGCCGCCCGCATGCGCGCCGACGCCGATGCCGACGCCGCGTGCAGCGCCTCGATGCCCTGCGGCGCATGCGCGTCGAGAATCTTCGCCTGGCTCTTCTGCTGCGCGAGCAGCGCCTTCCACTGCTCGTGCCTCGACTCGCCCTCGCCGAACGACGCCACGCCGAGCACCTGCAACAGCTGCGCATGTTGGGCTTCGAGCGACGCGAGTTCGGACAGGCGCGCCGGCAGATCGGAAACGCCCGGCACCACCCGCAATTCGCCGAGCGCGCCGAGGCCGATCCGCTTCTCCCCGTCCAGACGCAGCACGCCTTCGCCGCTCACCGGTTGATCGTCGACCGTCATCGCGCCGGTCAAGCGGTATTCGATGCGCGTCATCGCCGCTTCGGTGCGGGCACGCAGCACGGTCAGCTCGCCGGCAAGCACACCGAGCCGCTTCAGTTTCGGCTCGTCGATCTCGAGCGCCGCCGCCTCGCGCGCGGCCTCCAGCACGGCCTCGTTCGCTTTGCTGGCCGCTGCGATCGACGCTTCGAGCCGCTCGCTTTCGGCGCGATAAAGGCCGATCTGGCTGCGCAGGTCGGCCGCGGTTACCGCCGCGTTGGCCAGTTCGAGCGCGCGGTTTGCATCGGCGAAAGCCTGCTCGAATTGCGCCACGCTGGCCGCGGCTTGCGCGTGCTCCGCCTGAACCGCCGCCACGCTTGCCCGCGCCGCGTCGAGTTGCTGCCGCTCGCGCGCCACGGCCGCTTCCAGTTCGAGCGCGTTCTGCTCCTGTTGCAACGGCAACGCCAGTTCGGCTTCGCTCGCCTTCAGCGCTTGCGCCAGGCCTTGCAGGCTGCGTTCGAGTTCCGCCGCGGCATCGGCGCGTTGCTGCGCCTGCGCGGCCTTCTGCTCATGGAGCTCCCAGGGGCGCTTGCGCTGCGTGTCGTCGAATGCCTCCTGCTGTGCGGCCAGACGAGCGATGTTCTCCTCGAACTGTCGACGCTGCTGTTCCAGCTCGTCGCGCTCGTCGATCAGCCGGGCGAGCGCCTGTTCCGCTTCGGCGAGCGGTCCGGTGGACTTCTGCGTGCGCGCGGTGAGCAGTTGCCGAAGTTCGCGCTGCACGGCCGCGATCAACGCATCCTCGCCGGCCGATTCACTGCCGCCCGAGAGTTGCGACAGCGCATCGCGCAGATACTGCGCCGCGTGGCCGGTGGAATCGCGCATTTCCTGCGTGCCGCCTTGCTGCACCCACAACAGACCGGGAACGCCCGAGTTCTCGGCCTTCAGCGGCCCACGCGCGGCGCGCGAAAAACCGAGCAAAGCCGCGAGCTTGTCTTCGGCTTCATCCTCGCCGAACACGCTCTGACCGATCTTCAGCTCGCAGCGCTGGCGCGTGACGAACTGCTTCGACAGCCGGCACGCCGCGCCGTCCAGATCGAAGCTCACCTCCACCGACGGCTGCCCGCTCGCCTTGCCCCACGGCAACAGGTCTTTCAGATGCGAGGCCTTGTAACGCTCCAGAAACACGGCGCGCACGGCCTCGGCAATGGTGCTCTTGCCAGCCTCGTTCGGGCCGACAAAAAGATTGAGACCGGGCTGCAGATCGTCGATGACGAGCCGTCCGGTGAACTGCTTGAATTCCTGGATCGCGATACTTTGCAGCTTCATGCGGACCTCGCTTCGCGCGGCAGTTCACGTTGAAAACGCGCCAGAAGCAACAACGCCTCGGCAGCGCGCTTGGCCTCCCGCGGGTCGGATTGCGGGTCTTCCTGCAAAGCACGCAGACGCGCCACCACTTTCGCGAGATAGCCGCTTTGCGCACCGAGTTCGGCGAGGTCGTCGGCGGTAGGCAGCACTTGCAGGCCGCTCAGATCGACGCGCAATGCCCGCACGCGGGCGCGCGCTTCTTCCACGGCAACATGAATCGCTTCGGCGTCGGCGAGCGCGGCGGTGCCGCCGACCGCGACGCGCAGCACGTCGTGGCTGCCGAGGGCCGCGAGGCGCGCCTTGAGCGAGTCCACGTCGGTCGGCACGGCGATGGTTTCGTCCCAGCGATGCCACTGATATTGCCCGACCCGCACCGGCTCGACCTCCGGCGACGCCCCCGGCTCACGCAGCGTGACGTCGAGCATGAAACCCGGATCGTTGGCGCGGAAGCGGTCCTGCTCGTGCGTGCCGGCGTACCAGGTGCGCTCGTCGACGCGCAGATGGCCGTGCCAGTCGCCGAGCGCCAGATAGTCCAGACGCGCGCTCGCGGCCCGCGTCGGCGCGATCGGATTGGACGAGTCGATGCCTTCCTGCAGAATCCCGCTCACGCTGCCGTGCGCGAGTCCGACGCGGTGATAGCCGGGTGGCGTCTCTGTGGTATCGAAGAAACCGGTGGTGTCGTCATAGGTGATGCGTTGCGTCAGCGGCGCGCACAGCAACGCGCACCGGCAGGCGTCCAGCAGCACCACGCCGGGTTCGAGCACCACGCGCACATTCGGCGCGATGCAGTTCAGGCGCTGCGCACGCGTCCAGACGCTCTCGACGAGCGCGGCGTCGTGATTGCCCGGCAGCATGATCCACGGCCCGGTGAAGCCTTGCAGCGCACCGAACAGACGGCGGATCACCGTGTCCGAGACGGTTTGCAGATCGAAGACGTCGCCGGCCACGAGCACGGCGTCGACCTCGCGCGCGGCGGCTTCTCCGGCGATCCGGCGCACGGTCTCGAGACGCGCCTCGGCAAGGTGCGCCGCTTCGTCCGGCTCGAACTGGCCGAATTGCGTGCCTATCTGCCAGTCCGCGGTGTGCAGAAACCTGATCACTGTGCCTCCATTCCGTTCCATTGCAATCTGCCTCGCCGGGCAAGCCCGCGCAGTCTAACCGCAGATGTTACCGTGACGGCGCGGCAAAGATAGTCCCATGCGGTTGGCGCGTGGGCTGACGGGCGGCGCTACACTCGCGGTTCTGGACGCGCGTGAAGCGCGCCGCATGATTCCAATCGACCCGGACCTGCCGCCCTGCCGCCGATGAACAAAGCCATCGAACTGAAGAAAGCCAAGCGCACGCCTTTACTCCTGTTGCTCGCCGCCGCCTGCGTGTTCGTCGTGACCGCGTTCATGCCGCGCGGCGTCTGGGTGGACGGCATCAAGGCCGTTGCCGAGGCCGCGATGGTGGGCGCGCTCGCCGACTGGTTCGCCGTGGCCGCGCTGTTCCGCCGCGTGCCGATCCCGATCGTGTCCGCGCACACCGCGATCATTCCGCGGAACAAGCACAAGATCGCCGACAACCTGGCGGTCTTCGTGCAGGACAAGTTTCTGGATGTGCCCTCGCTGGTCGGCCTGATCCAGCGGCACGATCCGGCGCAAAGCATCACCGGCTGGCTGACGCAGCCGGCCAACACCGCGCGGCTCGGCGACTACGTCGTCAAACTCATCAGCGGCATTCTTGAACTGACCGACGACGTGCGCATTCAGGTCTTCATCAAGGACGCGTTGCGCGACGTGCTGGCCAAGGTGGATCTGTCGCAATCGATGGGCGCCATTCTCGACACGCTCACCAAGGACGGCCGCCACCAGGAACTGCTCGACGCGGGTATCGAACAGGTGATCGCGATGCTTCGCGAACCGCAGGCGCGGGAGTTCATCGCCGAGCGCATCGTCGAATGGGTCAAGAGCGAATACCCGAAGATGGAGAAGATCCTGCCTTCGGCATGGCTCGGCGAGAAAGGCGCCGAGGCGCTGGCCAACGCGGTGAACCGCATGCTCGAACAGATCAGCGAGAACCCGACGCATCAGCTTCGCCAGAAGTTCGACGACGCCGCGCACAAGCTGATCGTCAAGCTCAAGACCGATCCGGCCTTCCTGCAAAAAGGCGAGGAACTGAAACGCTATCTGGTGGAAGGCGACGCGCTCAGCTCGTATGTGAAAGACATGTGGGGCGAACTGCGCGCGTGGCTCAAGCGCGATCTGCAGAGCAGCGACTCGGCCTTGCATGCGCGGGTGGTGGCGATGGGCCAATGGGTCGGCCGCGAGCTCGCGAACGACCCGGCGTTGCGCCAGTCGCTCAACGACCACCTCGAGGAAGCGGCGCGCGCCATGGCGCCGGACTTCGCGCAGTTCCTCACGCGGCATATCAGCGACACCGTCAAGAATTGGGACTCGCGAGACCTGTCACGGCAGATCGAGCTGAACATCGGCAAGGATCTGCAATACATCCGCATCAACGGGACGATTGTCGGCGGCTTTATCGGCCTGCTGCTGTATGCGAGCTCGCAACTGTTCGAGTTGCTGCGCGTGCACATGGGATGAGCGATAGACCGGTTCCCCGACAAAGCGCCTACAATCCGGGCATATGACTTGCTCAAGCGCATTTGCCCGGACAGCCTCCTTCTGTCCGCGAGCGGCCAGCATAAGAACGACAGCGCTTCTCAATCGGAACGTGTGCTCATGAAAATATCGTTACCGCCGCACGGGCGGCCGAACCGCGTTTACCCGCCGGGCACGCCCAGCCTGCATGGCCTCGCGTCGGTGATTACCGGCGTGGTGGTGGTGTGCGGACTGTATTTCGGCCGCGCGGTGTTGATCCCGATTACGCTGTCCGTGCTGCTCAGCTTCCTGCTCGCGCCGCTCGTGCAGATGTTGCGGCGTTTGCACATGGGGCAATTGCCGTCCATCTTCATCGCCGTGCTGTTCGCCCTGGCGAGTCTGCTCGCGGTCGGCGCGCTGATCGGCGCGCAGCTGGTGCAACTCGCGGGCGACCTGCCGCAGTACCAGGTGGCGATCGAACAGAAAATCGAAACGGTTCAGGAAAAGACCGTCGGCCGCGCCGATTCGCTGATGAGCCGCGCCGCCGTCGCACTGCAGCGCGTAGCCCCGTCCAAACCGAACCCGCCGCGTCCCACGGGACGCGCCGCGCGCAACGCGCCCGCCGTGCCGCAGCCGGTCGAGGTGCACGAGCCCTCGCCCACGCCGTTGCAGCTCGCGCAACGTGCGTTGTCGCCGGCCATCGCGCCGATCGAGACCACCTTTATCGTGCTGGTTGTGACGATTTTCATCCTGCTGCAGCGTGAGGATTTGCGCGACCGTTTGATCAGCCTGTTCGGCTCGCGCGATCTTCACCGCACCACGACCGCGATCAACGACGCCGCCGTGCGCCTGAGCCGCTACTTCGTCGCGCAGCTGGGCGTGAATCTCAGCGCGGGCGGCGTGATCGCCATCGGGCTCGCCATCATCGGCGTGCCGGGGGCGCTGCTGTTCGGCGTGATCGCCGCCTTGCTGCGTTTCGTGCCGTATATCGGCATCTGGATCGCCGCGATTCTCGCGGTCTTTCTGGCTGCCGCGATTCAGCCGCAATGGACCATGGCCGTCTATACGCTGATCCTGTTCATCGTGGTCGACCTGGTGGCCGGGCAGATTGCCGAGCCGCTGTTGTACGGTCACCGCTCGGGGCTGTCGCCGCTCGCCGTGGTGGTCGCGGCGATTTTCTGGAGCTGGCTGTGGGGGCCGATCGGCCTCGTTCTGTCGACGCCGCTCACGCTGTGCGTGGTCACGCTGGGTCGCTACGCCGACCGGCTCAACTTTCTCACGGTGCTGCTCGGCGACCAGCCCGCCCTCACGCCGGCGCAGAACTTCTATCAGCGACTGCTCGCGGACGATCCGCACGAGGCCATCGTGCAGGCGGAGCGGTTGCTGCGCGAGATGTCGCTGATCGACTATTACGACAAGGTCGCCCTCGAAGGCCTCAAGCTCGCCCGCAACGATGCGATGCGCGGCGTGCTGATGCCGGACCAGTTGCAGCGCATCAACGACGCGCTGGTGGACATCGTCGAAAACCTGGAGATCGCGGACGGCTTACCGGAGCGCCTCGCGCGCACCGATCCCGCCGACGCCGCGAGCGCGCTGCTTGCCTCGGCCTCGGCCGATCTTTCCGAGCGGCACGATAGCCCGGCTTCGGCAAACCCGCAGATACCCCGTTCAAGCGACAAAACGTCCGTGCTGTGCGTGCCCGGCCGCGGCTCGTTCGACGAAGTCACGACCGCGATCGCCGTGCAATTGCTCGGCCGCCAGGGTCTCGCGCCGATGACGGCCACGCACTCAGGCTACCGGAGCGCGCGCGCCGACGAGCCGAGTTTCAAGGACGCGTCGATCATCTGCATCGTCTCGCTCGACGCGCCCGAATCGCCGCCGTATCTGCGCAACATGCTGCGGCGCACGCGGGAATGGCGACCCCGTGCCACAGTCGTGGTCGGCGTGGGCGGCGCACCGGAAGGCGGCCCGGAGATGGGCGCGACCGGCGCCTCGCACGCGGCCCCCACCTTCCGCGCGATGATCGAGGAATGCCTTTCGGCCGCGAGCGTGCAGCATGCGCGCCAGCCCTTGCATGTGGGCGGGGCGGACTGAGCGAGCCGCGGCAACCCTGCGCGACGAGATGGATTGGGTGGGTACGTGTGCCCGCCCGGCCTCTTTCGTGATCTGATTCGTGATCTGATCGTGGCCCGCCAAAGATAGTCGCCGGGACGGTTACCGGCGAAATCCTCCTCGCCTCATCCCGCCGCCAGCAAAGCCTCCCTCGCCACCGAAACGTCCGCCTCCCGGCGAACCTCTGCCGTCGCCCCACTGACTCGCGGAGTGATCGAACCTTTGCTGGCCGACATCGCGCGCCTCACGCTGCCGTTCCAGATCGCCGCCGACGTCCGCTTTCGGCTGGATGGGTTGCCAGCCATTGGCCGTATGTTGTTGCCAGCCGCCGCTCTGGCTGTGTTGATAGACGTTGCCGTCATGCCCAGCGTAGACGTCGCCGTTATTCCAGGCCACGGTGTTGCCTTTCGACTGATTGGTCACGAAGCCCTTGCCGGCGCTCGCGTACTGGCCGGTTTGCGTGTTGCCGGCCACGCCGAACTCGGCGGCGCCCGCCCGGCCGGTCTGCGCGTTATACCCCGCCACCTGACGGCCGCCCGCAAAGTTGCCGTTGTACTGATTGCCGGCAAAGCCGCCGCGCGCCACCCCCGCCCGCCCGGTCGACGGGTTCGCGAATGAACCCTGCCGCCCGGCCGCGTAGTTCCCCGAGTAGGGGTTGAACGCGGCACCCCGGCTGCCCTGAAAGTGCGCGCCGGTCGCCGGGTTGTAGCCGGCCGCCGCCGAGCCGCGCCATTGCGTGCCGGTCCACGGGTTCCAGCCCGCAGCATGCGTCACCGTGCCTTGCCCCCAACGCCCATAGAAATTCGCCTGATTCACGTTGACGTTGTTCCACCCGCCGCCGCCCCAGTATGGTCCCCAGTAAGGCTCGGCCGCGCCCCAGATCGCTCCCGCCGCGAAACCGAAGGCGAACCCCGCCGCCGCGTTGAGGGCGAAACCGGCGTCGTAACCATAGGTGGGCGGATAACCGTAGTAGACCGCGCCCACGTATGGCGGATAGACATAGCCTGTGCCGTAGACCACGGTGCCCTCCGCGTTCACCACGACGCCCATGTAACCCGGCGTATAGCCGACGACCACGGTATCGGGTGTCACGGAATAGATCCGCACGTACACCACGTAATGCAGCGGTGAACTGGCCGGAATGGCGTAGATCGCGCTGGGCACTTCGGTCGCCACGCGCCATGCGCCATCCGGCGCAGAGGCGGTAAACCAGATGCCGTTCGATACGGCGTAGTAACGGGCGGAATCCACCTTGATCACCGGTGTGCCGGTGTTGACCGCATAACTGAGCGTCGTGCCGGCGATGGGTGTGAAGCGCGGCGCACCGTCATAGGCGACGGCCAGCGTGGCGGCCGCGCGCGAGACCGTCGCCGTCTGCGCAATGGTGGCCGCGATAGCGGCCTCCCTCGCCTGAGGCGTACCCGGTACGGAGACCAGGACGTCGGCTTTGGGATCGTGGGGCGAAATCCTCGCGAAATCGGCGGGGAGTTCGCTGCCGGGGACGTACTGCCACGGGCCGCCTTCAGAGGCGGCCCGGAACCATCGCCCGGAGACCAGCACGTAGTACTGATTCGTTGCGGGGTCCACGAAGACGGCATGGTCGGCGTTGGTCACCGACAGCAGGCTGACGCCCTCGACCGGCGTCAGTTTCATCTGACCGTCGGTGACGATCAGCTCCGTCGGCGCCGTGGCGACCAGCACGCCCGGCGCGCGCGCCGGGCGCTCGCCGTTGGACGGCAGCAGAGGATCGGCGGCGCCGCTCGCCCCGGCGACGTGCGCCGCATCCAGCAGAGCGGGCGGCGCCGCCAGCACGCCCCATTGACCGCTTGCCGACGTAGCGCAATACCAGTAACCCGCCGCATGCAGATACAGCGTGCCGCTTCCGTCTTGCAGCAGCAACGCCCGGCTGTTCAGCGCCCGTTGATAGCCCGTCCCGCTCACCGGCCGCCAGACCGGCGGGCCGTCCACGAGAACCAGCACCGTCGGCCTCGTGGCGAAAACGATGCGCGGAGCGACGTTCTGGACGGCCATGCCCTGCGTGGCGGCAAGTTGCTTCGACGCGGCGTAGCTTGTCTGCAGTTCATCGAGCGACGTGGTCAGCCCAGCCGAGGGCAAATGCGCCAGCAGCACCTGGCGGATTTGAGCGGCGATGCCCGGGTTAGTCGGCACATCCACACTCGCGATTTCGATCTGCGTGAGTTGCGCGAGCCCCGACGTTTTGTCGACGTCTGCGATCGCGGAAAAATGCGCCACGCCATAGGTCGGCACGCCGCCGCTCGCACCGACGGCTACCGCGGCGCGACCCGATATGCGGTTGCCTTCCCATGTCTCGATCTGCGGCTGATAAAGTTCGACGTGCTGCTTGTCGGCATCGAAACTGCGCGGCCAAACCGGCGCCGCCGCCGGGCGAGGAGGATTCGCCGCCTGCACATACATGCCCCAGCAGGCCAGACACGTCGTAGCAAACAGCATGGTCAGGCGTTGACTGATTCTGGACATCTCATCGTTCTCCCTGTTTTTCACGTTCTACCGTTGCACCCGTCGCTGCCGGCGCCCCCTTCGTCCGCCATGAGCTATGAGCCGCGAGCGGCGTGGGTACTATCTTGTTTCGGTTTGTGGAATAGTCCGACCCTGCTCCGCTGCGGCAAGCGCTTCGGCGCCCCAACCGCCGCCCAGCGCCTTGTAGAGGGTGACGAGGGCGGTGTATTCATTGCTGCGGGTTTGCGTATCAGCCAGTTGCGCACTGAACAGACTTCGCTCGGCGTCGAGAACTTCCATATAGCTGCTGTAGCCGCCTTCGTAACGTTGTCGCGCGAGCCTTGCATAGGCACTCAGCGCGTCCACCTGACGGCCTTGCGCGGTCAACCGTTCGCGTGACTTCTCGACGCCGAGAAGCGCGTCGCTGACTTCCTGGAATGCGGACTGCACGGCCCGCTGATAGGCGTACAGCGCCTGTTGCTGGCGCGCCCCGGCCTGCTCGACCTGGCCGGCAATGTTGCCGGCGGAGAAGATCGGCTGCGTCAGTGCGCCTGCAAAGGCCCAAGTGTTCGCCGGTCCGCTAAACAGCCTGCTCAACTGCGTGCTCGACGAACCGAGCAGGCCCGTGAGCGAAATCTGCGGAAAATAAAGCGCACGCGCGGCGCCGATCAAAGCATTGGCGGAAACCAGATTCTGTTCGGCCTGCAGCACGTCCGGACGGCGCTCGAGCAACTCCGATGGCAAGCCCGCCGGCACGTTGGGAGACTGAAGCTCGTCGAGCGTGCGACCACGGAGAATCGGACCGGGATTGCGGCCGAGCAATACCGAAAGCGCATCTTCCTGTTGCCCGATCTGCGCTTCAATGGCCGGAATGTCCGCGAGCGACGCTTCGTATTCCGATTGACTCTGGGCCAACTCCACCTGCGAGATTTGCCCGCCCTTGAAGCGCAGTTCGAAGACTTTCACCGAACTCTCGCGACTCGCCGCGGTTGCCTTCGCAATCTCGAGTTGCTGATCGAGACTGCGCAGATTGATATAGGACGTGGCCACCGACGCCACGAGCGTGAGGAGGGTGGCCCTCTGCCCTTCCTCGCTGGCAAGCAGATTCGCGCGCGCGGCTTCGGTCTGACGCCGCACACGGCCGAACACGTCGATCTCCCATGAGATGGGTAACGTGGCGTTGAACGAGCTATAGTCCGCCCCGAGACCGGTCGGCAACGACGCCTGCGCAAGCGGCGAGACGCGCTGGCGACCGGCGTTGAAACCGGCGCTCACCTGTGGAAACAGTTGCGAGCGCGTCGTGACGAATTGTCCGCGAAACTCGTCGACTCGCGCCGCTGCGATTTTCAGGTCGTTGTTCTGCGCGAGCGCCGTCGCAATGAGTTCGTTCAGCACTGGATCGCCGAATTGCGCCCACCACGTCGTATCGACGATTTGCGCCTGCGTACTATCCGAAAAGCGGAACGTGGCCGGCGTTGCGATTGGCGGCCTCGCGTAATCGGGGCCCATCACGCAGCCGCTCAGACACAGACACAGGCAAAGCCAGAGTGCCGACAGCCAGGAAAAATTTGAACCGATTGGACGCATGTCAATTGCCCCGCTTCGTGCCGGGGGCCATGCCGGTCGATCTGTTAGTCACCGAGTGCGAGTCGGACACTGCCCGTTCAACTTGTGCGTCCCGCATGACACCCACGTTCTGATCCACGTTCTTTTTGCCGGCGCGCCGCTCGTTCACCGATTCGAGCAGGAAGAAGAACATCGGAATAAAGAAGACGGCGACGCCGGTCGCCCCCAACATGCCGCCAATCACCCCGGTGCCGATGGAATGCCGGCTGTTCTGCGACGCACCGGTCGCGATAGCAAGCGGCACGCAGCCGAGAATAAAGGCGAACGACGTCATGACGATCGGCCGCAACCGGTCCCGGGCGGCGGTCACCGCGGCATCGAACGCCGATGCGCCTTGTGCGCGATTCAGCACGGCAAACTCGAAAATGAGAATTGCATTCTTCGCGGCGAGAGCGACCAGCATGGTGAGGCCGATCTGGAAATAGACGTCGTTGTTCAAGCCTCTGAGCAAGATGGCCAGCAAAGCGCCGAACAGGGCGAACGGCACCGCCATCAGAACGCCGACGGGCAAGCTCCAGCGTTCGTATTGCGCGGCGAGAATCAGGAACACCATCACCAGGCCGAACACGAAGACAAGGCCGGAGGTGCCGCCCGACTGGCGGGCTTCATACGCTTCGCCGCTCCACCCCGCGCCGTACCCTGCGGGCAGGGTTCGCGCAAGCTCCTCCAGCACGGCGATCACCTCGCCCGAGCTGTGGCCCGGCGCCGCGTTGGCGGTAATCAGCACGGCGGGAAAGTCGTTGAAGCGTGTCATCAGGGACGGGCCGGTCACGTACTGATACGTCACCACCGATTTCAGCGGCACCATCGTGCCCGTCGTGCTGCGCACGAAAACCTGTTCGAGGTCCGCTGGCTTCAGGCGGTATGACGGTTCGGCCTGAAGGATCACCTGCCACAGACGGCTCGACTGATTGAACTGCGAAACATACAGCGAGCCGAACATGGTCTGCATCGTGCTGTAGACCTCGTCGATCGGCACGCCGAGTGTGGCCGCCCTGTCACGGTCGACATCGACACGCAACTGCTGCGAAGAGGCATTGAAGGTCGACGTGACGCCTGCCAGTTCGGGCCGCGCCTTCGCCCTGGCGACAAAATCCTGCACCACCTGCGCGAGCTGCGCCGTAGTCCCGTTACCTTTGCTCTGAATCCACATCTCGGTGCCGCCCGTCGTGCCAAGCCCGGGAATGGACGGTGGGTTGACCGGCACGACAATGCCTTCCTTGATGCGTGACAGCGCCCGGTAAGCGCCGAGCAGCAAAGCATGCGCATTCTGCGTGCGAATGTTCGCCCAGGAATACCGCTCGTCGAAACCCTTCAGTCCGACAAAGAACGTTGAAGCGTTATTCATTGTCTGATTGTCGAGCAGGCTGTAACCGTCGACCACGGTTACACTGCCCACCCCCGGCTGCTTCGCGAGGTAGTCGGTCACGCGTGACGACACTCGCCCGGTGCGATCGAGACTCGCCGAGTCGGGCATGATGACGGCGCCGAGCAGGTAGCCCTGATCTTCCGGCGGAAGGAAGGCGCGCGGAATGGACCGCATCATCGTGACGGCGAGCAGAATCATGCCGGCGAATAGCAGCAGCGCGACGCCAAACCGCCTGATTGCGAGCGACACGGCGCGACCATAGCCCGCCGTGACGCGAGCAAACGCGTGATCGAACCACTTGAAAAAACGATGCTTTGCACGCGCTTGCGGTTTCAGCAATACCGCCGCGAGCGCCGGCGACAACGTCAAGGCCACGATCCCGGAAAGGACCACGGAGATGGCAATGGTGATGGCAAACTGCTTGTACATCTGCCCTGTGATGCCGCCCAGAAATGCAACCGGCACGAACACCGCGCACATGACCAGTACGATCGTGACGACCGGTCCCGACACTTCGTCCATGGCTCGCTTGGCCGCGGCATTCGGCGAGAGGCCGAACTCACGCATGTTGCGCTCGACGTTCTCGATCACCACGATCGCATCGTCCACCACGATGCCGATTGCCAGCACCATGCCGAACATGGTCAGCATGTTGATCGAGAAACCCAGGGCGGCCATGCCCATGAATGTCCCCAGGATGGAGACCGGCACGGCGAGCACTGGAATCAGCGTCGCGCGAAAGCTTTGCAAGAAGAGGAATACGACCACGACCACCAGCACGACGGCTTCGAAAAAAGTCTTCACCACGTCCGCAATCGAGGCACGCGTGAAGTCGGTGGTATCCATTGCGATGTTGTAATTGATCCCCTCCGGGAACGACCGCTTCATGTCCGCCAGAGTCGCGCGCACCTGTTTCGAGACATCCAGCGCGTTGGCGCCGGGCTGCTGATAGATGGCGATGACCGTGGCGGGCTTGCCCTGAAATCTGCTGCGTATCGAATAGTCTTTCTGCCCGAGTTCGGCACGGCCGACGTCTTTCAAGCGCACGATCGCCGCGCCGCTGCCCGACGCGCGAATAATGATGTTGTCGAACTCGGCGGGGCTGGAAAGCCGCCCGCTCGTCGTTACCGCGAACGATTGTTCAACTGGCGTGCCGGTCGGCGCCTGGCCAAGACGCCCGACCGCGAACTGCTGGTTCTGGTTGGCCACGGCATTCTGCACGTCGGTGGCGGTAATGCCGAGCTGCGCCATGCGGTCGGGCCGCAGCCAGATACGCATGGCGTAGTCCGGCGTGCCGAAGATGCTCGCCTGGTTCGCGCCCGGAATCCGCTTGAGCGCGTCGAGCACGTACACGTTCGCGTAGTTGGCGACGTACGTGGAATCGAAGCGGTTATCGGGCGAGTACACCGCGACGACCATCATGAACGCAGACGATTTCTTTTGCACCTGCACGCCCTGCGACTGCACGGACTGCGGCAGTTGCGGCAACGCGAGGTTGACGCGGTTCTGCACGTCGACCTGGGCCAGATCCGGATTGGTGCCGTTGCGAAAGAACGCGTTGATCGTCAGGCTGCCGGTGGATGAACTCGACGATGTCATGTAGATCATGTTGTCCGCGCCATTGACCTGTTGCTCGATGGGCGCCGCGACGTTATTCGCCACCACGTCGGCACTTGCGCCCGGGTAGCTGGCGGTAATCGTGATTTGCGGCGGCGTGATGTCCGGGTACTGGGCGACGGGCAAGGCAAGCATGGCCAACAGGCCGCCCAGCGCGATGACGATGGAGATGACCGACGCGAAGATCGGTCTGTCGATACAGAAATGGGAGAGCTTCATCCGGTTTGCCGCCTGGTGCGCAGAGTTAGTGCGCGGAGTTTTGATCGGATTGTTGTTGCGCCACGGGCGGCATGACGTTTGCGCGATGCGCCGCAGGAGACCCGCTCCCCGTTATGCTGATCGTCGCATTGGGTGACAACCGCACCGCTCCGTCCAGCACGACTCTTTCGCCGGCGCGCAGGCCGTCGTTGATGAAGCAGTCATCGCCTTGCCATTCGCCCATCTCGACGAACCGCTGGCGCGGCTTGTTGTCTTTGTCGACCGTCCACACGAAATGACTTTTTTCGCCCTGCTGCACGGCCCGCTGGGGAAGCAGAACGGCGTTCGGCCGCACAGCGCCGGAAACCCTCGCGCGCACGAACTGCCCTGGACGCAACGTGCCTTTTTCATTGGCGAAAACGGCTCGCACGAGGAACGTGCCGGTTTGCGCGCTGAATACGGGATTGGCGAAATCGATATGCCCGCGCGCGGGGAACGTCGACCCGTCTGCCAGCAGCAGCGTGATCTCGAACTGGTTGTTGGCGGGAAAGCGCAGCTGCCCTTTTGAAATCTGATCGCGATAACGCAGCATCTCGTTCTCCGAGATGCTGAACTCGACCCACATCGGATCCATCTGGTAGACATACGTCAACAGGCCGGACTGAGCCGGCGTGACATAGCTGCCTTCCTGCTGTCTCGCATAACTCGACAAGCCGGCGAGCGGCGACTTGATGGTGGTGTAGCCGAGGTTCAACCGCGCGGCCTGGACCTGCCCTTGCGCGGCGATCACGGCGGCTTCGGCCTCGCGCTCGCTGCCGGTCGCGTCATCCAGGTCCTTCTTGCTCAGCGCGTTTTGCGCGGCGAGCGGCATGACGCGCGCGAGATTGGCTTTCGCCACCGCGAGCCGTGCCTGCTGCTGGGCAAGCGCGCCTTGTGCCGATTGCAATGCCGCCTGGAATGGCTTGGGATCCATCAGAAACAGCGTCTGCCCCTGACGGACCATCTGGCCTTCCGTGTACGCCCGTTTGTCCAGAAAGCCGTCCACCCGCGCGCGGATTTCCACGGCACGCGAGCTTTGAGTCTGGGCGACGAACTCAAAGTCGACGGGGGTATCGCGCGGCGCCACAGTCGTGACCGTGACGTCGACCGGCTGGGACACTTCGGGGGCGGCGGGCTTGCCGCAGGCGGCCAGTAAAGCGACCAGACTCAGCATAAGCGCCAGTCGTCTGCGTACCTCGCCGAGCAGGCGCATCGGTTCGTTCAACGAGCGAATCAGGCATCCCAACAGCAAAACTGGCATGAACGTTCCGTGAAAAATGGATCAAGAGCCGGGCGTGCCCGCCAAAGCGATTGCTTGCATCCGGCCGCGCCGGAAGGCGCAGCCGTCAGTTGTTTGCGAATCAATTGTGCTGGCTGCAAACCAGTCGCCCTCCCGAAAGGAGGGCCGGTCGCATTGGCCCGGCATACCGCAACAGCAGGGAGATCAGAACCGGTGACGGATGCCCGTTGTCACGAGAAACTGATTGCTCGCCGTGGACGGCGCGGAGGTGCCGTTGATTTGCACGGTGTTCAGCCCGCGACCGTTGTTCGCGCCAAGCTGCGTGACCGCTTCGGCATAGACGTCGGTGCGCTTGGACAGCGAGTAGTCTGCTTGCAGGCCGAACTGATTCCAGTGGGCCGCGCCGGTATTCGTGTCGGTGGTGCCCGGCGCCGCGCGCAGTGCCTGCGTATAGGTGTAGGCCGCGCCCAGACCCAGTTCCGGCGTCAGGTTGTAGCGTGCATTGACTTCGTAGTTGTTATAGCGAACCGAGATATCCGAAAACTTGTCCTGGAAGCGGCTCTGCGTAAATACGGTGCCGAGAATGACCGGACCGAACGCGTAGCTTCCGCCCAGACCCCAGGTGCGCTGATTCTGAACGCCGCTGATGGCGGACGCCGCGAAGGTGCCGCCGCTGATCGCGCCATTGCTCTGATTCAGGTCCATGCCCTGGTACTGGAGATAGGCGGCGCCCAGTTGCAAGCCACCGTTGCGGTACCCCGCGCCGACGCTGTAAGCGCGGTTGTCCGCGAAGCCCGCATTGTTCGAGAAGCCGTACAGGCCGCTCATCGAGAAGCCTCCGTAGTTCGCGCTCTGGAACTTGACGGAATTGTTGACGCTGATCGAAGAGTTCGCGTTGTCGTTATCGCCCGGATGGGCGAAATACGTGCCGCCCCAACTGCCGGCCGCCGTCAGCGGTGCGAGGTAATCGACCACGGAGTCGTATTGGCGGCCGAACGAAACCGTACCGTACTCGTTGGACAGGCCAACATACGCTTGACGGTTGAACAGCTTGTTGGCGACCGCCTGGTTGCCATTGGCAATGTTGAAGCCGCTTTCCAGGTTGAAGACCGTTTTCAGTCCGCCGCCCAGGTCTTCGACACCGCGCAGGCCCCAGCGGCTCGGCTGGATGTTACCGCCCGTCATGCCGAACATGGCCTTGCCACCGGTGACGCGCCCGTCGGACGTCACGGTGGAATCCTTGCTGACTTCATTGCTCACGTACGTCAAACCGGCATCGACAATGCCGTATAGCGTGACGCTGCTCTGGGCGTGCGCCGCGCACGCAAAAGTGGCGGATACGGCGGTCGCAGTAATGATTTTTTTCATTTTTAATACCTTGGCGTTTAATCTTAGAACTCGGTTGCCGGCATGAGATTAAATCTGCCGTAACCACGATGCACCCGTCTCCAATTCCACTTTAATTCACGTTGAAGACAGATTCTGCGTGCAATCCGGATTTTAGACGCCAGCAACTCAGGCTCTCGCACAAAACAATGCAAAAGTATTTTTGACTTATATTTGAGACGCCGCTAAAACGACAGATGAAGCCCGGCCAACAACGGATATGCACGAGTCCCAACGCGACTCATTGCGGCGGCCGGAAAGGCCGACCGTTGTTGAAGCCCAACAAAATAAAACCCCGTCTTTTTTTGAGAAAGAAATACCGATACCGTAAATAAAATTAAATCACATTTAACCCGCCTATAAATCGCAGGCAGGAGACCATTGATTATCGGTTAAAAAAACAATATCTCAATTTTTCGGCACACATCTGTTACAGCGTTGGTGATATCATGAATCAGCTTCAGGCAATGCGCGTATTTATCAACATCGCAGACACCATGTCATTCGGGCAGGCCGCGGCCAATCTCGGCATTTCGAATGCCATGGCCACGCGTTATCTTGAGCAACTCGAAGCTCATCTCAATACAAGGCTTGTCAATCGCAATACGCGCAGCCTCTCCCTGACCGAAGAGGGTGAGATCTACTCGAAGGGCTGCCGCAACGTCCTCGACGAAATCGAGGAGATCGAAACGGTGGCGATACGCGGCACGGTCGAGCCGTCCGGCACGTTGAAAATCGCGGCCGGCGCGTCGTTCTCACTGTCCAGCCTGACACCTCTGCTCCAGGAATATCTGCGGCAGTATCCGAACGTCAGACTCTCGGTCACGCTCCTGCATCAGCACGTCGATTTTGTGAAGGAGGGCTTCGACGTCGGCATCGTGCTGCCCAAGCAGATCAGCGGCACGACGTTGATCAAACGCTCGCTGCTGAGTGTGCGTCCCATTGCCGTCGCGTCCCCCAGCTATCTCGCCGTCAAAGGGGTCCCGTCGCGGCCGGCGGATTTGAGCCTGCACACTTTTCTCGCCCTCACCGCCGCCTCGCATGACGGCGACTGGATCTTCGTTTCACCGGATCGGCGCGAGAAACGCGTGACGCTCGACGCCACGCTGGTGGTGAACAATGCGTTGATGTTGCGGCAAGCCGCGCTCGCGGGCATGGGTGTCGCGGTACTGCCTGAAAACCATGTGCTGACCGATTTGCGCAATGGCATGCTCATGCAGGTTCTGACGGACTTCCGTATCACGAATGCCGACAAGGAACTGGCGCTGGTGTACGCGGATCGCCGCCATATTTCCGCGAAAACGCGCTCATTCGTCGACTTTTCAGTCGAGTGGTTTCGCATCAATGCGGACCGCTTGACCTCCGTCGCGCCCGTCAGTAAGTAGTTGGCGCGGCCAGAGGCGCCGCCCTTCGGCCGGCCCTCGTCAATCGGCGTCCCAGCGAGCTGGCCAGCGCGGCCCTGCCCTGCGCTTGCGTACCCAAAATGAGGACAGCGCGGCGCGCGCCCTCCTTCATACTGCGTTATCGATTCGCACCGCCCGCGAAGAGCCAGATAGCCCCGGCGGGCAATCCCGGTAGCGAAGATTCAGGAGACGCGCATGAACCGCCCCTTCAAACCCTATCCATTCTCGCCGCGTCGCCACGAAGGCGTAGTGCCACCGCTGGTCGACGGGTGCGACCCGCTCAGGCGGCCGGTGGCGATCGTCGGCGGCGGCCCGGTCGGCATGACGCTGGCGCTCGCGCTGGCTCGCCAGGGCGTGCGCTCGGTGCTGATCGAAGCCGACGACAGCGTCTGCACCGGCAGCCGCGCGATCTGCATTTCGCGGCGCAGCCTCGAGATTTTCAAACGCCTCGGCGTGGTGCAAGGCTTCCTGCAAAAAGGCTTGCCGTGGGCGGGCGGCCGCAGCTTCTATCGCGATGCCGAAGTGTTCCGCTTCGCCATGCATCACGACGACGAACAATCGCTGCCGCCGATGATCAACATCGCGCAATACCAGATCGAACAGTTGCTGCTCGACGAGGTGGAACGGCATGCCGACCTGATCGAGGTGCGCTGGCAGACTCGCGTGACCGGCCTCGAACAGGGCCCGGCGCAAGACAGTCGCGGCGAGCCAGTCCGCGCGGCCGGCGCGACGCTCGCGCTGCGCACCGGTAACACCGCGTGGCGCATGCACGCCGACTGGGTCGTCGCCTGCGACGGCGGTCGCAGCACGATTCGCGAGGCGCTCGGTCTCAAGCTCACCGGCACCACGTACGAAGGCCGCTACGTGATCGTGGATATCGACCTGAACAGCACGCGCGCCACCGAGCGTCTCGCCTATTTCGATCCGCCCTCCAATCCCGGCTCGACGGTGCTGGTGCACAAACAGCCTGATAACGTCTGGCGTATCGACTACCAGCTTCGCGACGACGAAGACCCGGAAGCCGCCGTCAAGCCGGAGAACGTCTTGCCGCGTGTGCAGAGCGTACTCGACTCGATGGGCGAGACGGGCGAATGGTCGCCGATCTGGATCACCGTCTACAAGGCCAACGCGTTGACGCTCGAACGCTACCGGCATGGCCGGGTGCTGTTCGCGGGCGACGCCGCGCATCTCGTGCCGATCTTCGGCGTGCGCGGCGCCAATTCCGGTATCGACGACGCGGACAACCTCGGCTGGAAACTGGCTTGCGTGGTGAACGGGGTGGCTTCGCCGCATCTGCTCGACAGCTACAGCGACGAGCGCGTGTTCGCGGCGCGTGAGAACCTGAGCTACGGCATGAAGAGCACGGAATTCATGGCACCGCCTTCGTTCGCCTTCACGCTGATGCGCGAGGCCGTGCTCGGTCTCGCCGGGCGGCACGCCGCCGTGCGTGCGCTGATCAATCCACGGCAGACGCATGCAATCGCCTACACGCGCTCGCCGCTGAACGAGGCCGCCGCCGACCCGGCCGGTTCGTTCAGCCGGGGCCCGGCGCCCGGCGCCGTGTTGCCGGAGTGCCGGCTCAAACGCATGGACAACGGCTCGAGCGTCGATATCCATCTCACGGATCTGCTCGAACCGTGCTTCACGGCGCTGCGCTTCGGCGCGCACGCCGACCCCGCGCAAGAGCATGCATGGCAGGAACTGCAAGCCACGCTGACCCGACAAGGCATTCCGTTCAAAGCCATCACGCTCGCTGCGGACAAGACTTCACAGGCCGCCCGCCCGACGGTGCTCGATCACGCCGGCCGTCTGCACGACATGTTCGACGCCACGCCCGGCACGGTCTATCTGATCCGGCCAGATGGCCACGTACTCGCCCGCTGGCGCGACGGCAGCGCAGCGGACACGCAGCGCGCCATCAGCGCCGCGCTGACGATCTGACTCACGGAGACTCACTTCATGACCGATAGCGATCTCGACCTGGTCTACACCACGCTGTGCAAGACCCTCACGAACGAAGGCGAACCACAGGCGCCGTTATATCTGGCCCGCCTCGCCATGCTGTGCCTGACCGAACTCGACGACCCGCAGCGGGCGTTGTCGTTGATCGAAGCGGCACGCCTGCCGGCCGCGACCGCGGTGACTGCATAAGGCGAAAAAAAGCCGCCGCGCCGGGTATGGCGCGGCGGCTTTTCCTGCTGGCGGATGTCATTGCTTCGGATATAAGCCCAGCGTGCTCGCATGCAGGCGCGCAAGACCGAGCAACGCATCCGTGTACGGGGTGGCAACGCCGGTCAGTTGTCCGAGCTCACGAACGGCGGCCACCAGCGCGTCGAGTTCGACCGCTTTACCCGCCTGTACGTCCTGCAGCATCGAGGTTTTCATCGCGCCGAGTTTGAGCGTGACCTCGTGGCGGTCCGCTGGCTCCTGTTCGATCGGAATCCCGAAACGCGCGCCGATCTCCTTGGCCTCCAGCATGATGCTCGTCACGAAGTTGCGCGCCAGCTCGTCGCTGAGAATCCGGTCGGTGGTCGCGCCGGTGATGGCGCTGATCGGGTTCATCGTCATGTTGCCCCACAGCTTGTACCAGACGTCGCGCTGAATCTGCGCCGACATCGACGCATTGAAGCCGGCCGCCGCGAGCGTGGCCGTGAGCGACGCGACGCGCTCGCCCGACGGCCCCGCCGCCTCGCCGATAATCAGCCCATTGCCCTGATGATGCCGGATCACGCCCGGGGCCTCGACGAGGCAGCTGGCGTGCACCACGCAACCCACGGTCTGCGTGCCCGGGATCGCGGCGGCGATCGCACCGTCGGGATCGATCGACTTCAGGCGCTTGCAGGCGAAGTCCCGGCCGAGCCCGTCGCAGAACCACCACGGCACGCCGTTCATCGCGGTCAGCACGATGGTCTGCGCGCCGAGCAACGGCGCGATCCGCGCGGCCACCGACGCCATGGCCGGCCCCTTCACGGCGACCACGACGAGATCCTGCACGCCGAGATCCGCGGGCTCGTCGCTCGCGTTCACCTTCACGCCATGGGTCACGCCACCTTCGATCAGACGCAGGCCGTGCTCCCGCAGCGCGGCGAGCGTTTCGCCGCGCGCCACCACGCTCACCGCGTGGCCGGCCTGGGCGAGCTTCACCCCCATCCAGCCGCCGATTGCGCCGGCGCCGTAGATAGCTACTTTCATCGTTTCAATCCTTATAACTCGCGTCGATGCGGTCCACTCGCCGCACCAGTGCGTCGAACACGTCCTGCCCCGCGCCGTGACGCGGATCGAACTGCAGCGCGTCGCGCGAACAGCGAATCGCGACCTCTTCCGGCACCGGCCGCGCGCGGCCCATCGCGAAGGTCGCCATCTGGATTTCGCAGGCCCGGTTCAGCGTCCACAGGATCGCGAAAGTTTGCGGCAAGGTGTGGCCCCACGCAAGCAGGCCATGATTGCGCAGGATCACCGCCTGCCGGTCGCCGATATGTTCGAGCAGGCGCGGGCCTTCTTCCGCGTGCACCGTGATGCCCTCGAAATCGTGATACGCAATGCGGCCGTGCAATTGTGCGCTGTAAAAGTTGGTCTGCTGCAAACCGTCTTCCAGACAGGCCACGGCGACGCCCGCCGTGGTGTGCGTGTGCATCACGCAGTGCGCGTCCGGCAAGCCTTCGTGAATCGCCGCATGCACGACGAAACCGGCCGGATTCACCGGATACGGCGAGTGATCGAGCACGCGGCCCCGCGCATCGATCTTCACGAGGTTGCTCGCCGTCACTTCGCTATAGTGCAGCCCGAACGGATTGATCAGGAACTGCCGCTCGCCGCCGTTCACACTGGCGGGAATGCGCAACGTGATGTGGTTGTAGATCATCTCGGTCCAGCCGAGCATGTCGAAAATGCGGTAGCACGCCGCGAGTTGCACGCGCGCCCGCCATTCGTCCGGATGCATCGCGTGGGTCTTCGGCGCGCCCGGCGCCTGTATGTCGAGAGTGGTCATCTGCGGCTTCCTTGTTATCGTTCTGTTGATCGAAAGAGTCGCGCTCAGGCGTCCGACACCACGGCCGCGATCGACGACGCCACGTAATCCGCGTTGCGCGCGTTCAGCCCGGCCACGCACATGCGCCCGGAGCGCAGCACGTACACCGCGTATTCATTGCGCAGGCGCTCCACCTGGCTTTCGCTCAGCCCCGTATACGTGAACATGCCGCGTTGCGCGACGTAGCGCGCGCATCACTTCATCCACACGGCCGGCCAGTCCGGCGTGGATCGTGCCGCGCATGGCGAGAATCCGCTCGCGCATGGCGGCGAGTTCCGCTTCCCATGAAGCGCGCAACGACGCATCCGCCAGCACGTTGGCGACGAGCCGTGCGCCGTGCGTGGGCGGATTGCTGTAATTCGCGCGCACCGTCGACATCAATTGCCCGAGCACGCGGCCGGCCTCTTCCGCGCTCTTGCAGACCACGCTCAACGCGCCGACGCGCTCGCCGTACAACGAGAAATTCTTCGAAAACGAATTCGCGGCGATCAACGGAATGCCTGCGTCGGCCAGCAGGCGCACGCAGGCGGCGTCTTCCTGCAGACCCGCGCCAAAACCCTGATACGCCATATCGACGAAGGCGATCAGCTTGCGGCGCTGCAATACCGGCACCAGTTCCGCCCATTGCGCCGGGCTCAGATCGACGCCGGTCGGGTTATGGCAGCAGGCGTGCAGCAGCACCACGCTTTGCTCCGGCAAACGGTCGATCGTCTCGATCATGTCGGCAAAACGCAAGCCGCCCGTGTGTTCGTCGTAGTACGGATAGGTGTTGACTGTCAGCCCCGCGCCCTCGAACACGACGCGATGGTTCTCCCAGCTCGGGTCGCTGATCCAGATCTGCGAGCCCGGAAAATAGCGCTTCAGGAAGTCGGCGCCGACCTTGAGCGCGCCCGATCCGCCGATGGTTTGCAACGTCGCGATCCGTCCCGCCTTGCGTGCCTCGCTGTCCGCGCCGAATACGAGTGCCTGCGCCGCATCGCGATAGAGCGGCAGGCCCGCCATCGGCAGATACGAGCGCGGGCCGATCGAGTCGAGCAGCGCGGTTTCGGCCCGACGCACGGCGTCCATGACCGGCAGCTTGCCGGCGTCGTCGAAGTAGATGCCGATGCTCAGATTGACCTTGTTCGACCGGGGGTCGAGTTGAAAGTCTTCGTTCAGGCTCAGAATCGGGTCGCCTGGATAAGCGGGAATGTGCTCGAACATGGTGAATCCTTGAAGGTGGCCTCGCTGCGGCCTCGGTTTGGCGCTATGGTGTGACGACCGCCCGGCGTGAGCCGGTTTTCTCGTGGCGGCTTGCTTGGCCGCCCGCTCACGGCACGGCGAGACGGAAGTCTAAGCGGCTTTGGCTGCGTGCGTCGATTGGGACAAGTCTCCGCGAACGGCCCGCAGTACACAATCAATCGATTTTTCACGATTCGTAAGTTTTTCTTTAGAATCGCCTGATGCCACTCACACGCGTCACCATCCGTCAGTTCGAAGCGTTTCTCGCCATCGTCGATTTGCATAGCATCGGCGCGGCGGCGGAGCGGCTCGGCCTGACTTCGTCGGCGGTCAGCCAGTTGCTGGGCGACCTCGAAACGGAACTCGGCTTTCGTCTGTTCGACCGCACCACGCGGCGTGTGAATCTGTCGAGCGCGGGCCAGGACTTTCTGTCGTCGGCGGAATCGGTGTTGCGCCATGTGCGCGCCGCCGCGCAATCCGCCGACGATATCCGCAACCGCGCCGCCGGCATCGTGCGGATCGGCGCCCCGCTGGTATTGGCGGCGACCGCGCTGCCCGCGGCCATCGCCGACTATGCGCGCGACAAACCGAAGGTGGTGGTCCGCATTTGCGACACCGTGGTCGAGCAACTGGTGGAGCGCGTGGAAAGCGGCGACGTGGACCTCGCGATCGGCCCGGACCGGCAGAGCGGCGCACGCGTGCGGTGCGATCCGGCGTTCGCGAGCCCCTGGGTGATGTGGTGCGCGGCGAGCCATCCGCTGAACGCGCGCCGCCGCGTGCAATGGCCGCACTTGCGCGGCGTGCCGATCATCGCCACCGGCCGCGACCACGAGCGCGCTGTCGGGCAGATGCTGGCGAACCTGCCGGTGGAGGCGCGCATCATCCCCGTGGACGTGGTGGACAACGTCACCACGGCGTTCGGCCTCGCCGCGCAGGGGCTGGCCGTCACGCTCGCGCCCGCCTACGTCGCGCCATTGGCGCGCAGCTTCGGGCTGGTCATGAAGCGGATTGTCGACCCCGAAACGATCCGCGAGGTGTGCGTGTATCGCTCCACCGAGCGCGCGCTGTCGCCGCCCGCCGATGGTTTCGCGGATTTCATCATGCCGTGGCTGAAACGCTGGGATCGCGACACGCAGGCCGATGCGCGGTCAAGGCGCGTATGAGTGGCGCGGGAGTGGCGCATGAGTGGCGCACGACGGGCGCATGACGAGCCTCTACGAGGCGCGTATGAGGCACGGCGGCTGCGCCTGCCGGCTCAGGCGCGCTCGGGCAGCATGCACAACGCGAACAACTGGCGTTGGCTCGATATGCCCAGTCGCGCGTAAGCGCGCTTCTGATACGTGATCACACTGGCGGGCTTGACGCCCATGCGCTGGGCGATTTCAGCGGCGCTCGCGCCTTCGAGCGTGCCGCGCAGCACGTCGAGTTCGCGCGGCGTGAGTGCCGGGCAAGCACGCCTGACGCGCGCCAGCATCGCGGCGGCCGGGCCTTGCTGATGCTGTCCGTTCAGCGCGTAATGGCCCCTGGCCGCGTGCGCGAACAGGGGCGCGAGGCTTTCCACACGCTCCAGTTCGCCCGGTTCAAACGTGCCATAGGCGCGGTCGCGGTACAGATTGATCGACAGCCAGACGCTTTCCATGGGTTGCACGAGCAGCGACAGCCGGTCGGAGACATTCGGCTGCGCGTAGCAGGCCGCGCGATAGGCTTCGTTTTCGATCTCGTCGCTCCGCTGCTGGTGCAGCACCAATGCGTCGCGAGCCTGTTTTTCGTGCGGCCGGCTGATGATCGCGCGATTGCCGTCGAGCGTATGGAAATGCGTGGCGTAGCGATCGGCGATGTCGCGCAGAAAGCGGCCGCCGCGATGATCGGCAGCGGAAACCGTGCGCGGCCTCGCGCCGAACTCATAGGCGAAGATGGTGCACTGCGAAACCGGCAGCGTATCGCCGACCGTTTTCAGCATGCTTGCGGCCAGCGCGTCGGCATCCGCGTGCGAGATCGACATGACGAGTTCGCTCGCGCGCGAGGTGCTGATCTGTGCGCTGCGGTGCGGTGGAGTAATGCGCCAGGAACGCATGATGGGGATCGGTTGCCGTGCTGGGGTTCGGTCCGGCAAGCGTAGCACAGGGCAGCGTGCGAGCCGTTTTCAGCACCCCGGACGAGCGCGCTTACTTCCGGGTAAACGATCCCCGCTGAAACGTCACCATTCTCGGCAGCTCAATCGTAAAGACCGTACCCGTGGCTTCGTCGGAATTCACGCTGACCTTGCCGCCGTGCATGCGCGCGATCTCCTGCACGATATGCAGGCCGAGCCCCAGCCCCTCGCGCGAGCGTGCTCCGCTGTTGTTCGGCCCAAAGGCCTTGAACAGATGCGGAAACACCTCGGACGGAATGGTCCCGCGATTGGCGACCTTCAGGCGCACCGAATCGACCGCTTCGCCGTCCACCTCGACGCCGATATCGCCACCCGGCGCGCCGTGGTGCAGCGCGTTGCTCACCAGGTTCGACACGGCCTGCCAGACGAGGTCCGTGTCCCACGCGCCCGCCGTATTGCCGCGGCTCGCGAACACGATCTGCTTGCCGTTCTCGCGCGACGCGAACTCGTCGATCACCGACCGGCACAGCGCCGCCAGCTCGATCGAGCGCGGCTGCAACGGCAAACGGCCGCCTTGCAGACGGGCGAGATTGAGCAACTGATCGACCATGCGGGCCATGCGCAGCGAACTGTTCTTCACGCGCGTGGCGACGGTGGCCGACTGTTCGTCGGCCGCCGTGCGCATCAGGTATTCCGCCGACGCCAGCACCGCGCCGAGCGGCGTGCGCAAATCGTGACTCAGCACCGCCATCAGCATCTCGTTGGCTTCCAGCATCTGCCGCGTGGTGACGAGCTGCGCCGCGAGTTGCCGCTTCTGCTGTTCGAGCTGCACGAACACGTCGACTTTGGATTGCAGAATGCGCGGATCGAACGGCTTGTAGAGGAAGTCGACCGCGCCGGCCTCATAGCCGCGAAAGGTACGCGAAGCGTCCTGCGCGGTCGCCGTCAGAAAGATGATCGGCACGTGCGAGGTGCGCGGACTGCCACGCATCAGCGCAGCGAGTTCGAAACCGTTCATGCCTGGCATGTTGACGTCGAGGATCGCCAGCGCGACTTCGTGCTTGAGCAGCAGGTCGAGCGCCGCCGTGCCCGAATCGGCGACCAGCACGGTGAGATCCGGCCGCGCCAGCAAGGCCTCGAGCGCCGTGATGTTGTGGACGATGTCGTCGACGATCAGAATGTTCACGGGTGAATTCGTCATGGCATCGGATCAGAAAGAGGCCGGTAAAGCGGCAAGCCGCTGGGCCATGGTTTCAGGAGAGTAAATAAATTCGGCCGCGCCGCGCTCAATCGCGGCACGCGGCATTTCAGGCGAGCTGGCGGTGTCCGGCGCCTGCACCCAGGTGGTGCCGCCCAGCGCGCGCACCCGCTTCAATCCCTGCGCGCCGTCGTCGTTGGCGCCGGATAACAGGATCGCCAGCAGGCGTTCGCCATACACGGCGGCGGCCGACTCGAACAGCACGTCGATCGAAGGCCGCGAAAAACGCACGGCGGCGTCGGTGGATAGCGCGACGGTGCGGTCCACCTCCACCAGCATGTGATAGCCCGGCGGCGCGATGTGCACGCGACCCGGCATGATGCGTTCGCCCGCATCGGGCTCGAGCACCGGCAACGCGCAGCGGTGCGCGAACGCGCCCACCAGATAGCTGGGTGAATCGGGCGGCAGGTGCGTGACGATCATGACGGCCGGCGCAAAGTCCGCGGGCAGCCCGCCGAGCAGCACGTTCAGCGCTTCGATGCCGCCCGCCGAGCCGCCGAGCACGACCAGCTCGTAGCCGCGCGCCGCTTCGGCGCGCGGTTGGGGATCGGCGGCGGACTGGACAGGTGAGCGTGGCATGATGAACCCGCTAGCGCTTCTGATAAATGCGTTCGCCCGGGCGGAACTCGTCGAACGCTTCGTAATGACGGGAAAAACGTAAGCTTTCCTTACTGCCCAAGCCCAGAAAACCGCGCCGCACGAGCGCGTTTTCGAACAGACCCAGCGCGCGATCCTGCAAACCGCGATCGAAATAGATCAGCACGTTGCGGCACGATACCAGATGCGCTTCGAGAAAGACTTCGTCGGTGGAGAGGCTGTGGTCGGCGAATACCACGCGCCCTTTTAACGAGCCCGCAAAGCGCGCGCCGCCATAGGCAGCGTGGTAGTAGTCGGACAGTGAACGCTTGCCGCCCGCGGCCAGGTAGTTCTGCGTGAAGCCCTGAATCCGGTCGAGCGCGTAGATGCCGGACTCGGCGCGCGCGAGTGCGTCCGGGCTGATGTCGGTCGCGTAGAACAGCGTGCGCTCGGTCAGACCCTCTTCGTCGAAGAGAATTTTCAGCGACCACAGTTCCTCGCCGGTGCTGCATCCCGCCACCCACACCTTGATCGACGGATAGGTGCGCAAACGCGGCAGAACATGCTCGCGCAGCGCAAGGAAATACGCCGGATCGCGAAACATGTCGCTCACCTGGACCGTGAGGTACTGAAACAGCCGCGAGAACTCCTCGCCGTCGCGCATGATGCGGTCCTGCAACTGCGACAGCGTCTTGAGCCCGAACTCGTCGAGCGCCTGGGACAGGCGGCGCCGCAGCGACGACATCGCATAGTGACGGAAGTCGTGCTGATACTTGAGATAAATCGCCTCCAGCAGCAATTTCAACTCGATGTCGAAATCGCTGAGGCGTTGCGGCGCGTCGAATTCGGACTGGCTCATTGGCACTCGCTCATGCGTACCCGCTGACAGGTTCCCGTTCCATGGCTAGCGTTGCCGCAACCACACGCGGCACAGCGCGACCAGCTTGTCCACGTCGATCGGCTTGGAGACGTAATCGTCCGCGCCGGCTTCGAGGCAGCGGGTGCGGTCGTTCGCCATCGCCTTCGCGGTCAGCGCGATGATCGGCAAGTGAGCAAAACGCGGATCGCGGCGAATCTCGCCCATCGCGGTCAAGCCGTCCATCTCCGGCATCATGATATCCATCAGGATCAGATGCACTTCGGGACCGTTTTCCAGCGCGTCGAGCGCTTCGCGGCCGTTGCGCGCAATCTGCAGTTTCGCACCGAGCGGCTCCAGCACGTGCGAGAGCGCGAAAATATTGCGCACGTCGTCTTCGGCCAGCAGGATCGTGCGGCCCTCGAAGGCATTGTCGCGCTGACGCACCGTGCGCAGCATGCGCTGCTGCTCGGGCGCGAGCGACGACTCGACGCTGTGCAGGAACAGCGTGACTTCGTCGAGCAGACGCTCGGGCGACTTCGCCCCTTTGATGATGATCGATTTCGAATAGCGGCGCAGGCGGTGCTCTTCGTCGTCGGAGAGCATGCGGCCGGTGTACACGATGACAGGCAGCGAGACATGCGCGGTGTTCGTCGCGAGGCGTTCGAGCAGGTCGTAGCCGGTGCCGTCGGGCAGCGCGAGATCGGTCACCACGCAGTCGAACGAGACCTTCGCCAGATATTCGAGCGCTTCCGCCAAAGTTGCAACCGCAACGATCTCGGTGTTCTCGCTTTGCAGGAGCGCACGGATGCTTTCGCGCATCGGCGCATCGTCCTCGATCACCAGCACGCGTTTCAGACGCTGCTGCAGGCGCGCTTCGAGGCGGCGGATCGCGGCTTCCATCGTGCTGCGCGCCGTCGGCTTGAGCGTATAGCCGATGGCGCCAAGATGCAGTGCCTTGTCGGCGTGATCCGTGGCCGAGACGATATGAATCGGAATATGCCGCGTGAGCGGATCGTTCTTCAGCCACTCCAGCACGGTGAGGCCGGAGCGGTCCGGCAAGCCGACATCGAGCAGCACCGCCGCCGGGCGCATGTCGCGCACCAGCGCGAGGCCGCTGGCGGCGTCGCTGGCGTGAACGAAATCGAAGTCCAGTTCATGGGTCAGATCGCGCAGGATTTCGGCGAAGGCCACATCGTCTTCCACGGCCACGATCAGACGGCCGGCACGCGTGCGGTGGTCGCGGTCGTCGGCAATCGGGCCGATCGGGGTGTCGGGCCCATTGCCCGTCGCGAGGTCGCCGCCGAGGCCGTTCACGAGGCCATTCGCGGGCGTGATCACCGCGGGCGTGTCGGCGCTCGAAGGCGGCCGCGTCAGCAGCGGCTCCGCCGTCGATCCGGCCCCCGTCTGCGCGCCGGCCGGCGGCACGGCCGATCCGAGTACGGGCGCGTGAGCGTCGGCACTTGCGCTCAACGCTGCCTGAGCGTCGAGCGGCAACCACAGCGAAAACACACTGCCCTTGCCGAGCTCGCTGGCAACGGTGATCCTGCCGCCCAGCAGGCGCGAAAACTCGCGCGAAATCGACAGGCCCAGACCGCTCCCGCCGTATTGACGACTAGTCGAGCCGTCCGCCTGCTGGAACGCTTCGAAGATCATGTCCAGCTTGTCCGGCGCGATGCCGATGCCGGAGTCGCGCACGTCGATGCGCAGCATGTCGCCTTCAACGGGTGCGACCGAGAGCGCCACCTCGCCGTGTTCGGTGAATTTCACTGCGTTCGAGAGCAGGTTGCGCAGAATCTGGGTGACGCGCTGGCCGTCGGTGATGAACGTATCCGGCGTGCCCGGCAGGCGTTCGAACGCCAGGCGCAAATGTTTGGCGCCGGCCATCGGCTTGAACATTTCCTCCAGCGCCTGAAGGGTCGCGTCGATCGACACCGTTTCGAGTTCGACCGTGACCTGTCCGGCTTCGACCTTCGACAGATCGAGAATGTCGTTGATCAGCACCAGCAGGTCGCTGTTGGAGGCGTGAATCGTCTCCGCGTAGCGCACCTGTTCTTCGGTCAGATTGCCGGTGCGGTTCTGCTGCAAGAGCTTCGCGAGAATCAGCGAACTGTTCAGCGGTGTGCGCAGTTCGTGCGACATGTTGGCGAGGAATTCGGACTTGTAGCGGCTCGACTGTTCGAGGCGCTCCGCGTTGGCCGCGAGGTCCGCCTGCGCGCGCAGCAGATCGGACTTTTGCCGCTCGAGACGCTGCGCATATTCTTCCAGCTGCACGTTGGTCTGCTCGAGCTCCGCCTGTTGCGCCTCCAGCCGCGTTTGCGATTCCATCAACGCGCGGCCGCGTTCTTCGAGTCCCTCGTTGGAGACGCGCAGTTCTTCCTGCTGAACCTGCAGCTCTTCGTTCAACTGCTGCGTTTCGGCCAGCGCGTCCTGCAGACGCTCGCGATACAACGCCGCCTCGACGAAGTCGCCCATGCTATTCGCGATCAGTTCCATGAACTCCTGGTCGCGCGGCGCCAGTTCACGCACAAAGCCCAGTTCGACGACGCCGTTGACCTCGCCGTCGTTTTCGATCGGCATGATGAGCAGGTTCTTCGGCGCGCTCTTGCCGGTCGCCGACACCACCTGCACATAATTCGCCGGCACATCGCGCAAGACCAGCGTGCGGCGCGCGGCCGCCGCCTGGCCGATCAGCGTCTCGCCTTCTTCGAAACTGCGCGCCGCGCCCTGTTCGCTTTCACGGCTGAAACCGTAGGTCGCGATGCGGCGCAGCGTGCCATGCCGTTTGTCGCGCACGTACAGCGCGGCAACGACGACACCCAGATACTGCGCGAGGAAATCGAGCATCGCGCGGCCCACCAGCAGCGAGGTCGCCTGACCGACCACCTTTTCGGCAAGCAGACGTTGCCCCGAGCGCAACCACACCTGCTCCTGCAGCATGTCGGTCTGGTCGGCCTGCTGCCGCAGCGCGGCGTCGTAGGTGGACGACAGGCTCGTCAGTTCGCGTCGCCCCATCCACGCGAGCAGGCCGCTCACGCTCAGGCTGAAGAGCAGAAACACGCTCACCAGCGTGGTGGTGACGCGGCGCGTCGCCTCGGCGCGTTCCTGGCGCAGGCGCAATTCGACATCGAGAAAATCGCCGAATTCACGGCGCGTTTCATCGAATTCGATCTTGCCGCGACCGCTCGCCACGGCGCTTTCGAAGTCCTGATTACGCCGGCGCGCGTCGATCATCTGCTCGGCAAAGTTGCTCCAGCGTTGCTGGATCGCCTCGATCTGCTTGAGCTTTTCGACTTGCGGCGGGTTGTCGGAGACCAGTTCCCGCAAGGCCTCGATCTGGGTTTTGAAGCGCGGGCCGCCTTCTTCATACGGCGTGAGGAAACTCTCGTCGCCCGTGATCAGGAAGCCTCGCATCGAAGACTCGCGGTCGACCGCGAGGCGCAGCATTTCATTGGCCTGGCCGATCACGCGCTCGGAGTGCTCGGCCCAGTTCATGGTCGAGACCAGATAAGCAATCAGCCCAACGAACACAGCCATCGTTACCAGGCCGACACCCAAAGGCAACGCAATGTTACGTCGAATGATGCTGCGAAAACGATTCTGGTCGACGGCCTGAGATGCGGTCATTTTTTCTGTCTTCGGCTGGGCGAATCGAGTCGATTCGGAATATTTTTCGGATATTTTGAGCGATTCATTTTGTCGCGCTTCGACGGGCGTAATCATACAGGATGGGTGTTCTTTTTGAGATGCTCGCATGCCGTTTTAGGCTTGCTGGGCGGGGCTGTTGCCGACTCACGCAACTTTGCGTGGCTGACCCGGGTCAATCGTGCGAGGAATGTCAATCCGCGCCTTCGATCGTTCGATCGCCGCCCACTTTTATCCGGTAGCCGATGCCCTCCCACCACTTCATCGCACTCTCGCGCGCGTCTTTGCGTACCCTCTTCGCCGCGGCGCTCGTCTGCCATGCATCGGCAAGCAGCGCGGCGCCGGTTTCCGGTCCGCCCGTGGCACACGGTGGCATCGTGGCCGCGGCGGTGCATGTCGAGCCGCCCACGCAGGCTTCGCCCGTCGTGCCCATTGCGCCGTCCGAGCAGTACCCCACGCTCTATCGCGACGTGCAACTCGCGCATCTCTATCCGGACAGCAAAACCTTCGCGGACATGGTGCCGCTCAGTCCGCCCGCGCAGCTCGCCGCCGCTTACGAAAACGCGAAGCAGCAGCGCAACTTCAGTCTCGCCGACTTCGTGAAACACAACTTCACGCTGCCCGCGCGCACGGCGAAGGCCTACGTCTCCGATTCGAACCAGGACGTGGTCGGCCATATCGATACGCTCTGGAACGTGCTGCGCCGCGAGCCGGATGCGGCAGCGAGCCCGTGGTCCTCGCTGCTGCCGCTGCCGTACGCGTATATCGTGCCGGGCGACCGATTCGACGAGATCTACTATTGGGACTCGTACTTCATCATGCTCGGCCTCGAGCAGAGTGGCCGGCATGCACTGGTCGTCGACGAACTGAAGAACTTCGCGACACTGATCGACCGGTACGGCCATATTCCGAACGGCAATCGCACCTACTATCTCAGCCGCTCGCAGCCGCCGTTCTTCGCGCAGATGGTGCGCCTCGTGGCCGATCGGGACGGCGACGCCGTCTATGCGCAATATCTGCCCGAGTTGCAGCGCGAGTACGCGTACTGGATGGACGGCAGCGAAGGCCTTGCCGCAGGCCATGCGAGCCGGCATGTGGTGCGCCTGCCGGACGGCACCCTGCTCAACCGCTATTGGGACGAACGCGCGACGCCGCGCGACGAGTCGTATCGCGAAGACGTGCTGACCGCGCAGCAGACCCCGCAACGCGATCCCGCGGACCTCTGGCGCAATCTGCGCGCGGGCGGTGAAACCGGCTGGGATTTCAGCTCGCGCTGGTTCGCGGACGGCAAGACGCTCGCCACCGTGGACGTGACCTCGCTCGTGCCCGTCGATCTGAACTGCCTGCTGGCCGATCTGGAGCGCACCCTCGCGAAGGCCTATCGTCTGCGCGGCGACCGCACGCATGCGGAAAATATGGAGCAGCGCGCCGCCACCCGCGCCGAAACCATTCGCCGCGTATTGTGGGACCCACAGTTGCAGGCATTCGGCGACTACGATTTCGTGCATCACACGCTGACACACAGACTCACAGCCGCGACGGTGTATCCGTTGTATACGGGCGTAGCCAGTGGTCAGCAGGCGAAGCTTGTCGCCGCCACCGTGCAGCGCGAATTGCTGCGCCCCGGCGGGCTCGCTACGACGCAGGTGGCGAGCGGCCAGCAATGGGACGCGCCGAACGGTTGGGCGCCGCTGCAATATCTGGCCGTGATCGGCCTGCGGCGCTACAGCGAACCGGCGCTTGCGCACACCATCGCGACGCGTTGGATCAGAACCAATGTTTCGTACTACCAGCACACGGGTAAGCTCGTCGAGAAATACGATATCGATGCGGCGACGCCGGGCGTCTCCGCGGGCGGCGGCGAATATCCGTTGCAAGACGGGTTCGGCTGGACCAACGGCGTGCTGCGGGCGTTGCTGGTGCTGTATCCGCAAGCGGTGCGGACCTCACGCCCCGGCGATATTCCCGAAGGTCCGGCGGGCGTGTCGGCAGCCGCGTCCGCCGCTGCCGCCGCGCCTAAGAACACGCACCGGCTAAACGGCGCGCGGGTGAACCCGTAGCATCGACAACCCTGGCCGGTTCGCGCCAGCCAGGGTTTCGCACCACTCGCGAGACGCCTTACGCCGGCACGGTCTCGGCCTGCCCGGCACGCGACCACACGCGATGCTGCCCAGCCGCCTTGATAAAGGCCTTCAGCACTTCGGCGGCCTGCTTGTCGTCGCCGGTTGCCACGCCGTCGGCATTGTCCGGCAAGTGCGCGGCGGCGAGCACGTCGCGGCCCGCGCCGATCGCCGCAATCGCCTTCAGATGCTTGAACGCCTCCAGCACGAAATGCCGCGCGTCGCCTGATTGCGCCAGCGTCTTCGCGCCCTCGCCGCCTCCCACCACGATCACCGCGTCGAACATGATCGACGGCAATCCGGCGATCGTCGCGTCCGGCGCCATGCCGTCGATCGCGGCAAGCGTCGGGGCGATCAGCATCGGCGCCGCGCCCTCGCCTTGCAGCGTCTGCTGAAGCTTCCTGATGGCGGCGCCATCCGAACCGGGGGCGGCCAGCAAGGCGATCTTGCGGGTCTTGATGCCGGGCTTCACCCGGTTAAGAAGACTCAGCGCCGGCGATTCCTTGGGACCGGACAACTTTGCCGTGCCTTTCTTCGGCGCCGGCAAACCCAGTCCTTCGGCCACCTGCGCCGCGAGCCCCGCATCGAAGTTGGCGAGAATCTCGTTGACCACGCGCGCACGGATCTCCGGCTTCGTCACCTTGCCGAGTTCGAACTGATAAGCCGCGGCGATATGGTCCTTTTCGGGCTGCGACATGCTGTTGTAAAACAGCGCGGCCTGCGAAAAGTGATCGGCGAACGATTCGCTGCGCACGCGGATCTTGGTGCCTTCCACACGCTCCTGATAGCTCTCGAAGCCGCCATCGGCAGGCGCCGGAGGGGTTTCCTTCGGCCAGCCGCCGCTCAGCGAATTCGGCTCGTACGAAGCCTGGCCTACATGGATCGTCTGCCGGTGCATCGCGTCACGCTGGTTGTTGTTGAACGGGCACACGGGCCGGTTGATGGGGATTTCGTGGAAGTTCGGGCCGCCCAGGCGGCTGATCTGCGTGTCCGTGTAAGAGAACAAACGCCCTTGCAAAAGCGGGTCGTTCGAGAAGTCGATACCCGGCACCACATGGCCCGGATGAAACGCCACCTGTTCAGTTTCGGCGAAGAAATTGTCAGGATTGCGATTGAGCGTCATCTTGCCGATGATCTTCACGGGCACGAGTTCTTCGGGAATCAGCTTGGTCGGATCGAGCAGGTCGAAGTCGAACTTGTGTTCATCCGCTTCTTCAACGATTTGCACACCGAGTTCGAACTCCGGAAAATCGCCTCGTTCGATCGACTCCCACAGATCGCGCCGATGGAAGTCCGGATCTTTGCCGGCCAGCTTCTGCGCTTCATCCCATAGCAGCGAGTACGAACCCAGCACCGGGCGCCAGTGAAATTTGACGAAGCGGCCTTTGCCTTGGGCATTCACGAAGCGGAACGTGTGAATGCCGAAGCCTTCCATGGTGCGCAGGCTGCGCGGGATCGCGCGGTCCGACATGGTCCACAGCACCATGTGCGCGGATTCGGGCACCAGCGAGACGAAGTCCCAGAAGGTGTCGTGCGCGGATCCGCCCGTCGGCATTTCGTTCGGCGCTTCCGGTTTGACCGCATGCACGAAGTCGGGAAACTTGATGGCGTCCTGAATGAAGAACACCGGCATGTTGTTGCCGACCAGATCGTAATTGCCTTCCTGGGTGTAGAACTTCACGGCGAAGCCGCGCACGTCGCGCACCGTGTCGGCGGAGCCGCGCGGACCTTGCACCGTCGAAAAGCGCACATAGACCGGCGTTTGCACAGCCGGGTCCTGCAGAAACGCGGCTTTGGTGTACTCGCGCATGGACTCGTACACCTGAAACACGCCATGCGCCGCCGAGCCGCGCGCATGCACGATACGCTCGGGAATACGCTCATGGTCGAAGTGCGTGATCTTCTCACGCATGATGAAATCTTCAAGCAGCGAAGGGCCGCGGGGACCTGCGCGCAGGGTATTCTGGTTGTCGGAGATCTTGACGCCCTGATTGGTTCTTAGCGCCTCACCTTCCGGACTGACTCGAAACTGTTCGAGATCCTTCGATTTCGGATCCGATTCGGGACCATTCGCCTGCGCGTTTTTCGCTGCGGGCTTCTGTGCGTTCGTTTTACCTGCCATGGGAATCTGCTCCTTGCGTTCGGGGCGTGCCGGCGGGGAACTCCGGGCTGACGCACCGAAACAAGGGAGCAAACGGTGTACCTGCGCGCCGAGGCAGCGAACGGCTCGACCGCGCATGCCGAATGCCTAATGCCTAATGCCTAATGCCTAATGCCTAATGCCGAAAGGGTAAGCATGCGGGCGAGCCATGCGGCGCGCGCAATTCGCGCGCCGCCGGCCATCGACTGCCGACGCGCAGACGCTGTATCAGAAGCGGTAGTTGATGGAAATATCGGCTACGCCGTTGGCCTTGCGATGCGTGACCGGACTATTGCCCGCGCTTCCCACCAATTGTTCGAAAGCGCCGTCCGCGGTGGCGAACCAGTGCTTGTCGAACAGCCACACCGCGCTGACGCCGAAACCCACTGACTTGAAGCCCGCGCTGGCGTGGTATTGCGAATACTGCGAATGGGCCGCCTGACTCTGATTCACGCCGAACCAGCTATTCATGTAGGTGGAGTCCGCGAGCGACACATTCGGGCCGGCGAACCAGAAGAACTTGTTGGTGCTGCCCGGCATCGGCATATACGCGCCGAAATCGCCGATCCAGCCATTCGAGCCGCCGAAATAGCGTCTCACGTCCGCACGCAGCACCAGCGGGAAATCCTTCGAGATCACATATTCGCCGGCCAGTTTGATGCCCGGCGCGGGATTGATATTGCCGAGGCCGTTCAGTTCCTGCGGGTCGTCATGGCCGCGCCGTCCAAGATCGTAGACGGCCGCAAGACTCGCGCGCCAGTTCGGGCCTTGTGCGAAGTTGACACCGAAACCCTCGCCGCTCGACAGGAAGAACAGATCCTTGTAGCGCACGTCCACGCTCGGACCGGTCATCAGGTGATACCGGTCGGATCCTTCATAGCGCGGCTGGAACGACGTCGCCATGCCGAGGCGCACCTGCCAGTCCGGGATATTCGGCTGCCACATCTTCTGCAGCGGAATACCGACCGAATATTGCCATTCGCCGAGCGGCGACGGTGTCTGAGCCGAGACCGACCCCGGTAGCACGGCGACACCGCCAATAGTCGCGGCGACGAGAGAAGTCGCCGCGATGCCTGTTTGTTTATTGCGGAGCCTGCCGCCCCGCTTTCTACGGCTGTTGAACACCAGAATTCTCCGATCTCGCATGTCGCGAGGAGGGTTATGGGTTCGCCCAAGGCCCGCAATGGATAAAAACGGCCCCGGGCGGCCGCCGCTCTGTCAGGTGCGGCATGTAACTTTTTCAGCGAACGGCACGCGCTGTCCGGCAAAACACACGACTTGCACGCGGCCGATGGTCCGTCAGACGGACATTTGTCTAACCAGACCGGTGCGAAAGATTTGCCGATGGATGCATCTTTGCAAAATGCGGGCCCGAGCAGTGGAGCGTAGGTTCGGATTGCGCCGGCGCGGCCGGCTTGACCGTGGCCGCGAGCGAGACATGTGCAACTGACGCGCCGGCTTTCAACCGCCTCGAGATCGCCCGATCGAGGCGCTCGATCGGTTGCAGCGGACCTGCCGGCACTGCAACGGCAAGGGTAAGGGCAACCGCAGTCCGACTTGGGTCGTCACGAATTTTTGTTGCATCCATAACCATTTTTACCAATCCTTTGTTAATTCGAATTGCCCTACCTATTTTCAAAATTATGTCTAGCGAAATTTTTTCGCAAGCACATTTCCAGTGCATTTGCCTACCATTTCTATACCGCGAACGGATGCTGTTCGCGTCTCATTTACCGATCAAGGAGCTGCCATGAACCTGCAACGATTCCCTCGTTACCCGCTGACTTTCGGGCCGACGCCAATCCAACCGCTAGCGCGTCTGAGCAAGCACCTCGGCGGCAAAGTGCATCTGTATGCGAAACGCGAAGACTGCAACAGCGGCCTGGCGTTCGGTGGCAACAAGACACGCAAGCTCGAATATCTGATCCCTGAAGCGCTTGCTCAGGGTTGCGACACGCTCGTGTCGATCGGCGGCATTCAGTCGAACCAGACGCGCCAGGTGGCGGCCGTGGCGGCTCATCTGGGCATGAAGTGCGTGCTGGTGCAGGAGAACTGGGTCAACTATTCGGACGCAGTCTACGACCGCGTCGGCAACATCCAGATGTCGCGCATTCTCGGCGCCGATGTTCGCCTCGTGCCCGACGGCTTCGACATCGGTTTTCGCAGGAGCTGGGAGGATGCGCTGGAAAGCGTGCGGGCGGCCGGCGGCAAGCCGTATGCGATTCCGGCAGGCTGCTCGGATCACCCGCTCGGCGGCCTGGGTTTCGTCGGCTTCGCGGAGGAGGTGCGGGCGCAGGAAGCCGAATTGGGCTTCAAGTTCGACTATGTCGTCGTGTGTTCCGTGACCGGCAGCACGCAGGCCGGCATGGTGGTGGGCTTCGCCGCTGACGGCCGCGCCGATCGCGTGATCGGCGTCGACGCTTCGGCCAAACCCGCGCAGACGCGCGAGCAGATCACCCGCATCGCGAGACAGACCGCGGAGAAAGTCGGCCTGGAGCGCGATATCACGCGGGCCGACGTGGTGCTCGACGAGCGCTTCGCGGGTCCGGAATACGGATTGCCGAACGAAGGCACGCTGGAAGCGATCCGCTTGTGCGCGCGCACGGAGGGCATGCTGACCGATCCCGTCTACGAAGGCAAATCGATGCACGGCATGATCGAAATGGTGCGCAACGGCGAATTTCCGGAAGGCTCGCGCGTGCTGTATGCGCACCTCGGCGGGGTGCCGGCGTTGAACGGCTACAGCTTTATCTTCCGAGACGGCTGAACGCTCCGACCGGCGGCCAGCACCGGCAAGCAGCGACCGGCGCCTGTCCAGCCGGTCGCTGCTTTACTCGTGCGCTTTACTCGTGCGCTTTACTCGTGCGCTTTACTCGTGCGCTTTACTCGTGCGATTGCACCGGATCACCGCCCCCGGCTGACAAGCACGCGGTCAAACAAGGCTTTACGCGCTCAAGCGCTTCCTCAAATGCTCTCTCAAGAACTCCGCGAACGCCCGGATCGTGAGGGAGCTTTGCCGGTGCTGCGGATAAACGGCGTAGACGCTCGTCGCAGTAGGCAGAAACTCTTCGAGCACCGGTACGAGCTGACCGGTCTTCAGCGCGTCCGCGACGATAAAATCAGGAAGCCGAACAATCCCGAGGCCCGCCACGGCCGCATCGCGCACCAGTTCGCCATTGTTGGCGCGCAATGGACCGTGTACCTCGACGCCCTTCGTCACACCATCCACGACGAACTCCCAGTTCACCGCCCCGCCATGGCCATACAGCAGACACGAATGACGCGCCAGATCGCCGGGCACCGCCGGTGCGCCGCGGCGGCGCAGATAGCCCGGACTGCAGCACGCCACCACCCTGATGTCCACGAGCTTTTGCGCGATCAGCGTGGAATCGGCCAAAGTGCCGATGCGGATCGCCATGTCGAAGCCCTCGCCCACGACGTCGACGGTGCGGTCGCTCAGATCCATCTCGAAGCGCACGTCCGCGTGCTCGCGCAGGAACATCGCCACGAGCGGCGACAGATGCGCCATGCCGAACGACATCGGCGCGCTCACGCGTAACAGGCCGCGCGGCCCGGCCCGCCGCAGCGACATGGCCTGCTCGGCGTCCTCGACCTCGCCGAGAATGCGTTTGGCGCGCTCGTAAAACTCCTGCCCGAGCGCGGTTACCGCCAACTTGCGCGTATTGCGGATCAGCAGTTGCACGCCGAGCGCCTCTTCCAACGCCATCACCCGCCGGCTGACGAACTGTTTGGACAGCGACAGCCGGTTGGCCGCCGCCGTGAAGTTACGGGCGTCGACCGTGGCGACGAAAATCCGCATGTCGTCAAGTTGCATCGTATTGTCCACTCCACATTGACAGTGTTTCCATTTACAAGGCGATTATAACCATCCGGATTGACCTACACTCTCATTCATGGATCGCGGGCCACCATCTGGCCGGATCGCCCAACCCAAGGAGAAAACGATGCTTGAAATCAGACACGCCAATCAACGCGGCCGCGCGGAGCACGGCTGGCTCAGCTCGCGTCACACGTTTTCGTTCGCGAACTATCACGATCCGAAGCAGAACGGCTTCTCCGACCTGCTCGTCATCAACGACGACCGTGTCGCGCCGGCGCAAGGTTTCGGCAAGCATCCGCACCGCGACATGGAAATCTTCTCGTATGTGCTGGAAGGCGCGCTGGAACACAAGGACACGATGGGCACCGGTTCGGTGATCGTGCCTGGCGACATCCAGTTGATGAGCGCGGGAACCGGCGTCGCGCACAGCGAATACAACCATTCGAAGAGCGAACCGGTGCACTTCCTGCAAATCTGGATCGCGCCGGGGCAAATGGGTACGGCGCCGCGGTATCAGCAGCGTCACTTCGGCGCGGACCAGAAGCGCGGTGTGTTACGCCTCGTGCTCTCGCCGGACGGCGCGAACGATTCGCTGGTGCTGCAGCAGGACGCGCGGGTCTACGCCGGTCTCTTCGACGGCGACGAAACCGCGCGGCTCGAACTGGCCAGCAATCGCTATGCGTATGTGCACGTGGCGCGTGGCAGCGTGAACGTGAACGGTGTCGAGTTCAAGGAAGGCGACGGTGCGCGTGTGCGCGGCGAAGAAGCGCTAACCTTCACGCAAGGTCATGACGCTGAAGTGCTGGTGTTCGACCTGCGCGACATCGAAACGTCGGCGTTGTGGGCCTAGACGGCTCGGCTTGAACGAATCGCCGTTCGAATGGCCTGGCAGGCTGACGGCCTGAGGGTTCAGAATCGGAGTGGCACTCGCCGGAACACACCGGCGGGCCCCGCTCTTCTTATCCTGTGAGAGAAAATCATGCGCTATACGTTATTGGAAAACCAGAAAGACGCGGTCATCCTCGTCGCCCGTGTCCTGTTGATGGTCCTGTTCATCATGTTTGGCTGGTCCAAGCTCACCGGCTTTTCCGGCACCGTCGCTTATATGACGTCGAGCGGCGCGCCGGTACCCGCGTTGTCGGCGGTGATCGCCGTGGTGATGGAACTGGTGGTGGGCATTGCGCTGCTGGTCGGTTTCTTTACGCGGCCGCTTGCCCTGCTGCTCGCGGTCTATACGCTCGGCACCGCGGTCATCGGCCACCATTACTGGAATATGACCGGCGCAATGCAGTATGACAATATGATTCACTTCTACAAGAACATCAGCATCATCGGCGGACTGCTATTGCTGTGCGTAACCGGTGCAGGGAAATATTCCATCGACAGGCGCTGAAGCCGCGCCTCGTGCGCTACGTTGGAACAAGAGCCGCCCGGTCGAAGCCGGGCGGCTTTTTTGCCTGCATCGAACCCTTCGCGCTAGCCGGCAAACTGCGCGAGCACGCGCTCGCGAATCGCCGGCCGGATATTCGCCTGCGCCATGTCGCCTCGATAGTGCGCGACCACGCGGGGATTCATCACGCGGAACCATAGCGGCGGCACGTACGCGAGCATGATCATCGTGGCGTAGCCCGACGGCAATTGCGGCGCGCCGTCGAAATGGCGCAGCGCCTGAAACGAACGCGTCGGATTCGCGTGATGATCGGCGTGACGCTGCAACTGGTACAGAAACAGATTGGTCACGATACGGTTGCTGTTCCACGAATGCTGCGGCCGGCAACGCTCGTAACGGCCGTTCGCGAGCTGCTTGCGGCCGAGTCCGTAGTGCTCCAGATAATTGACCACTTCGAGCAAGGACGCACCGTACACCGCCTGAATCAGCAGGAACGGAATCACCGTTTTGCCGAATAGCGCGATCATCGCGCCCCACAGCATCACGGTCATGGCCCACGAATGCAGGACCTCGTTGCGCCACGTCCACGGCGACTTGCCCAGACGCGCGAGGCGATGTTTTTCGAGCCGCCACGCGGACGCGATGCTGCCCGCTACCGTGCGCGGCAGAAAGGCCCAGAACGATTCGCCGTAGCGCGCGCTGGCGGGGTCCTGCGGCGTGGCCACACGCACATGGTGCCCGCGATTGTGTTCGACGAAGAAGTGCCCGTAAGCGACCGGCGCGAGCGTGATCTTGGCGAGCCATCGCTCGAAGCGGTCCGTCTTGTGGCCGAGTTCGTGCGCCGTGTTGATCGACACGCCGGTCGCCGCGCAGAGCGAGAGCGCGAAACCCAGGTAGTCGTACCACGCCAGCGCATGTGTGCCCACGATCCATAGCGCGCCGAAAAACGACACATACTCGATGAATGTGGCGAGATACACAACGCGCCGGTAATAGCGCTCTCTTTCGAGTGTGGGGACGATCTCTTCGGGCGGATTGCTGGGGTCGTCGCCGATCAGAAAGTCGAGTACCGGGATGATGCCGAACACGAAAATCGGCCCGAACCACCAGAAGATATGCCAACCAGTGTGCAGCGCCAGATTCGCGGCGTGCAGCGGCAAGGTGATCGTGAGCGCGCCTAGCAGCCACCAATAGCGCTTGCTGTCGACCCACCGCGCGGGCGCCGCTTGCGATGTCGCCATTGTCTCCCTCCTTGTTTTATGTCGCCCGAGGTCCGTGCGCGGCGGCATGGCGCACGCACGGGTCGGCGGGACTTTGCCCGACTCCCAGATTTATATGGCCTGGCGAGCGGGATAGCCAGGGAATTGGCCAGGGGAGAGTCTCCAAACGCGCGGGGCGGTAAAGAGGCGCGCGGAGTGGGAGCGTAGCGGGTGAATGAAACGGGTGTCTGAGGGCAGCACGCGCTGCGGAAAGCCGCTTGCCCCTTCCAGGGCCAATCCATATAATCAGCTTTCAAAACTACGTACGAGCGGGTGCGAAAAACGTAGCGCCGCCCGGGCAACCGGGTTCCACCAGGAGTGGAAAATTTGCCGTAAGGCAAAAAGAGAATCCCGCATACAACGGTTGCCGCAAGGCAGCCGTTGGTCTTTTTGTCACGCTCCCTCGCGTCTATCGATGGATCTTCCGGCCTGCGTAAGTTGCACGCAATAAGGTCTTCAAGGCCACCCTCCGGCCTGCCGCTGGCGTTTGGTCAGCTCCCGCTCGAGAAGATAAGCGGATTGAATTCTCAAGATAAGACGGTGCCGTCTCGCCTTATTCTTTTCTACCTCGAAAAACACCGCGTATAACGACGCCTTCCCATCGACGTTCACCTGTTGCATGGTCATAAAATTAGGTTGCCGCTCATCCGCTATAACAATCGGACGATTGCACAATGTCATGACGAGATTTCTTAACAAGAGCTTTGACAACGTGTAGCGAGCCGGATCGAGTACTCGCTGCTCACGGCCGTCGTCGTAAATCTCAGTGTCTCGAATCTCCGCACGCGCTCTTCCGTCTCGGGCGAAGCTGCGCGAAAAACAATGGCAGGAAAGCATCACCACCACTACCACCTTGCAATGGGCGCCAAGGTCACATTTGAAGGCGAAAGAATCCAGGTGGCTCAGATCCCACGTCGAGCCGTGGTAATCAATTGATTGAAAGCGGTGTGCGGTGTGTTCGACTGAATCAGGTACTTGTATTTCAAACTTCGACATAGACGAACGACGGAACTGGATCGGTCACATTCTACGCCGGTCGATTTCGTTCGCTATGCAAAATGATCCCACCAAGTGGCAGAAGACAAGTCAGATTCTCAATCTGACACCAACAATGCCTCATTCAAGCAGAACCATTGGGAGATGTCACAAGAGCTTTCCCACAAGTACACCCCAAAAAGAAGCGCGCCAACCAGGATCAAAATCTTTGCATAGCCAGCCTGCAACGCAAGCGCCAACAAAAACGGCGGCCCGAAGGCCGCCGTCCACTTTCCCCACCACTCCGTCAAACCGCTACTTCGGCTTCAGCCTCGCTAACGGCTTTCACTTCTTCGCTATTGCGAATCAGGTAATCGAACGCCGAGAGCGATGCCTTCGCGCCCTCGCCCACGGCGATCACGATCTGCTTGAACGGCACCGTGGTCACGTCGCCGGCGGCGAATACACCCGGCACCGACGTCGCACCGCGTGCATCGACGACGATCTCACCGTGCTTCGACAACTCGAGCGTACCCTTGAGCCATTCCGTGTTCGGCACGAGACCGATCTGCACGAACACGCCTTCCAGTTCGACCTGCTTCACTTCGCCCGAACGCAGATCCTTGTAAACCAGGCCGTTGACCTTCTTGCCGTCGCCGGTGATTTCCGTGGTCTGTGCCTGCGTGACGATGGTCACGTTCGCGAGGCTGCGCAACTTGCGTTGCAGCACTTCGTCGGCACGCAACGCGGCGCCGAACTCGAACAGCGTCACTTCACGCACGATACCCGCGAGGTCGATTGCCGCTTCGACGCCCGAGTTGCCACCGCCGATCACCGCCACGCGCTTGCCCTTGAACAGCGGACCATCGCAGTGCGGGCAATACGCCACGCCGTGATTGCGGTACTCGCGCTCACCCGGCACGTTGATTTCGCGCCAGCGCGCGCCCGTCGCCAGAATGATCGTCTTCGCCTTCAGCACGGCGCCGTTCGCGAGACGCACCTCGTTGATACGGCCGGGGATCAGCGCTTCGGCGCGCTGCACGTCCATGATGTCGACTTCGTAGCTCTTCACGTGCTGTTCTAGCGCCGTGGCGAACTTCGGCCCTTCGGTTTCCGTCACGGAGACGAAGTTCTCGATGGCCAGCGTATCGAGCACCTGACCACCGAAGCGCTCCGCCACCACGCCGGTGGCGATGCCCTTGCGCGCCGAGTAGATCGCCGCAGCCGCGCCCGCGGGGCCGCCGCCGACGATCAGCGTATCGAACACCGGCTTCTTTTCCAGCTCCTTCGCGGCACGCGCACCGGCGTTGGTGTCGAGCTTCGCGAGGATTTCCTTCACGCCGCTGCGGCCTTGGCCGAACACTTCACCGTTCATGAACATGGTCGGTACCGCCATGATCTGGCGCGCTTCGACTTCGTTCTGGAACAGGGCGCCGTCGATCGCCACGTGGCGGATGCGCGGGTTGATCAGCGCCATCACGTTCAGGGCCTGGACGACTTCCGGGCAGTTCTGGCATGACAGCGAAAAATACGTTTCGAATTGATAGTCGCCGTCGAGATTGCGGATCTGTTCGATCACGGCGTCTTCGAGTTTGACCGGATGGCCGCCGACCTGCAACAGCGCGAGGACGAGCGACGTGAATTCATGACCCATCGGAATGCCGGCGAAACGGATGCCCGTTTCCTTGCCCGGCTCGCCGATCGAAAACGACGGCTTGCGCTCGGCGTCGCCGCGACGCTCAATCACGTTGACGCGCTCCGACAACGTCGCGATATCGTTCAGCAATGCCAGCAGCTCTTGCGATTTCGCGCTGTCGTCGACCGACGCGACGATCTCGATAGGCCTGCTAACCTTTTCGAGGTACGTTTTCAACTGAGTCTTGAGATTGGCATCAAGCATGGCTATTCGATTCCGTGACGATGGGTGTTGGGTTCCCGGCGCCGCACGCATCCGGATAGGACGTGTGCGGCCCGGGGACGCGCGAACCGCGGTAAGAAGCGGTCCGCACGGTAGAGCGCCGTGGCGCCGCGAGGCGCCGACTGCGACAGGCCGTGAGACCTTAGATCTTGCCGATCAGATCGAGCGACGGGGTCAGCGTTTCTGCGCCCGGCGTCCACTTGGCGGGGCACACTTCACCCGGGTGAGCCGCGATGTATTGCGCAGCTTGCACCTTGCGCAGCAGTTCGCCGGCGTCACGGCCAATGCCGTTGTCGTGAATTTCGGCTACCTTGATTTCGCCTTCCGGGTTGATCACGAACGTGCCGCGCAGCGCCAGCCCTTCTTCTTCGATCAGCACGTCGAAGTTGCGCGAGATAGCGAGCGTCGGGTCAGCCAGCATCGGGTACTTGATCTTCTGGATCGTGTCCGACGTGTCGTGCCATGCCTTGTGCGTGAAGTGCGTATCGGTCGACACGCTGTAGATTTCCACGCCGAGCTTCTGGAATTCGGCGTAGCGATCGGCCAGGTCACCCAGTTCGGTCGGGCAGACAAACGTGAAGTCAGCCGGGTAGAAAACGAACACCGACCACTTGCCCTTCAGGCTTTCTTCAGTGACGGTCGCGAAATCGCCGTTGTGATAAGCCTGTGCTTTGAACGGTTTGACTTGACTATTGATGATCGGCATTTGCTGAGTCCTCTTTCTGAGTGGTTGGAAAGTGGAGTCAGTATGTCAGACGGCGCTTAATAGGTAAAGCGGATTGTTTTAATGATGGCGATAGTCTGACACTATGCCGAGCTGCTCGGCGGCTATTATGCCGTGGGCTCGTCTTTCATGAGCCGCCACAGGGTCGTGCGGCCGATTCCCAGCGCCCGGCTCGCCGCGGCGCGGTTACCGCCGACCTGTTCGAGGGCCCGCAGAACGTCCTCGCGGGTCGCACTCGTGCGGGCCGGGACGGTTTTGCCGCTGGGGTTCGAGCCGCTTGCACCGCCCGGCTCCCTCGAGCCGTTCGCGCTCGCCTCGCCGGCCACCGCCTGCGTCATGCGACCGAACTCCGGAAACACCGCCGCCCAATCCTGAGCGGCTTCGCCGGGATAGATCGCGGCGCGCGTGAGCAGATTGTCCAGCTCCCGCACATTGCCGGGCCACGCATAGCGTTCGAACAGCGGGGCGAGAAACGTCAGCACCCGCTCGAGCGCGGCCGCCGACAGCCCATATTGGAGCGCGCTGCGGCTTAACAAGTGTCGCGCCAGTTGCGGGACATCTTCACGCCGCTCGCGCAGCGGCGGCAATTCTATCTGAAGCAGATTCAGACGAAAATACAAATCCGCGCGAAACGCGCCCTGCTCGACCAGCGCGTGCAGGTCGCGGTGCGTGGCGGCGATCACTCGCACGTCGACCGGCGTGGCGCGTCCCGAGCCGAGTTTCATCACCTCGCGCTCCTGCAGGACCCGCAGCAGCCGACTTTGCAGCGCCGGCGGCATCTCACCGATTTCATCGAGGAAGATCGTCCCGGTGTGGGCGATCTCGAAGAGGCCGGGCTTACCGCCTCGCCGCGCGCCGGTGAACGCGCCTTCTTCGTGGCCGAACAGTTCGCTCTCGATCAGCCCCTCGGGCAACGCCGCGCAATTGAACGCGACGAACGGATTGCCGCGCCGCCGGCTCGCATTGTGAATGCCCTGGGCGACCAGTTCCTTGCCGGTGCCGCTTTCGCCGGTGAGAAGCACGGTGGCGTCGTGCGCCGCGCCTGCGCGCGCCAGCCGCCGCACGCGGCCAAGCGCCGCCGAGTCGCCGATCAGATCGTCCAGTTGATGCCGCGCGACGAGGTGTTTCGGCCGCTGGCTGGTCCGCAGCGACCGGTCGATGCGCTGGGCAACCAGCGCGTCCTGCAGCGTCACCACGGAGCCCGAGCGCGCGCCCTGCTCCACGATCGGCACGCAGTTGACGATCAACGCCCGGCCGCCGATCTGCTCGATGCGCTCCTCGATCGGCAGGTCGTGTTCGAGCGTTTCGCGCAGCAGCGGTCCGACGGCGCGCTCGACCTGCGCGGGCACGTCCTGCTCGCGGTCCAGACCGAGCAGTTCGAGCATGGCCGGGTTGACGGCTTCGACCTGGCCGGCCTCGTCGAAAGCGGCGACGCCGTCGCGCAGATGCGCCACGATCGTGTTCAGGCGCACGCGCTTCGACTCCTTCTGACGGCTCACGCGCGCCAGTTCGACCGAGCGCTCGAACGCTTCTTCAACCGCGCCGAGCGAGTACAGGAACACGCTCGCGAGGCCGGCCTGCTGGGCGAAATCGCAGGCCATGCCGGGCCCGATGATGACGCTGCAGCCTTCGGCGGCGAGGCTGTCGACCGCGAGCCGCACTTCGTCGATCGAACGATAGGCGCGCTGCTTCAGGCCGACTTTCAACCACGCGCTCAAGTCGGCCAGTTCGTGCGAGATCGTTTCGTGCAGCACGAGGCCGATCTGCGCGTTGGGCCACGTGGTCGTGGCCCGGGTGATCGCGCTCAGCACGTCGAAGCCGTTCACCTTGACCATCACCACCGGCACGTTCAGGTTGTCGCGCAGGTAAGCGCCGTTCGAGCCGGCGGCCAGCACGACGTCGACCGAGCCCGCGTCCACATAAGCCTGCAAGGCGGCGACGGCCGCCCCGTAGCCCTCCCGAACCGAAAAGAATTTTGCGCGCCCGGCATAGCGCGGCGCGACAGTCTCGCAAAGCGACTGCAACCGGCTGATACTCACCAATGCAACGCCTGGGCGACCCGGATCGGGACGTGCAAAGGACGACGTGAACGTGGACACGGCAGCACTCCGCTCTACATTGAAACGTTCCGTGAAACGTTCCACGGAACACAGACGCCATTGTGCCACGAATCGCCGAGCCGTCGCCTAGTATCTAACCCATTGATTGCCCAAGACAAATCGCCGGCGACGTCGAATGGCACGGTTCCTGCAAAACACCGTCCGCGTCTTATATCCGCTTTTTCTTTCTGGAGACATACCGTCATGACCACTTCCGCTACCCGCCGCGCCGCCTTCCGCGCCAAAGTCAACGAACGCCAGGGCCTGCTCGTGCCCGGCGCGTTCAACGCGATGAGCGCCCGCGTGATCGAGGACGCCGGCTTCGAGGCGATCTACATCACGGGCGCGGGCGTCACCAATATGTCGCTCGGCCTGCCCGACCTCGGTTTCATCGGCCTTGCCGAAGTCGCCGAACATACGGCGCGGATTCGCGACGCGGTCGCGCTGCCGCTGATCGTCGACGCCGACACCGGCTTCGGCAATGCGCTGAACGTGCGCCAGACAGTGCGCGTGCTCGAGCGCAGCGGCGCCGACGTGATCCAGTTCGAAGACCAGATCATGCCGAAGAAATGCGGCCACTTTTCCGGCAAGGAAGTGGTCAGCGCGAGCGAGATGGTCGGCAAGATCCGCGCGGCGGTGGATGCCCGCGAGGACGGCAATCTGCAGATCATGGCGCGCACCGACGCGGCCGCGGTCTACGGCATCGAGGACGCGATCGAGCGCGGCCATCGGTTCATCGAAGCCGGCGCCGACATTCTGTTTATCGAAGCGACCGAATCGCTCGCCGATATCGAACGTCTGCCGTCGCTGTTCGACAAGCCGCAACTGATCAATATCGTGATCGGCGGCAAGACGCCGGTGCAGTCGCGCGAGGCGCTCGCCAAGCTTGGCTACGGCATCGTGCTGTACGCGAACGCAGCGCTGCAAGGCGCGGTGCTCGGCATGCAACGCGCGCTCGGCACGCTCAAGAGCAACGGCCGCCTCGACGAGGACGCCACGCTCGTCGCGCCCTTCAGCGAACGTCAGCGGCTCGTCAACAAGCCGCTGTACGACAAGCTGGACCGCGAGTACGCCGCGAAGGATTGAGCGGCGCGTAGAAAACAGTGTTTGCGGCAACAGGCGAACGGGCATGCCGGCTTGCAGGCACGCCACGTGCGCCGAACCGCGTCGTGCGGCAGCGCTGGCCGGTCGGCCTGGGTGCGCACGCGCGGCCGGGTCCCGCCGGTTCAGCCTGCGTTGCGCGCGGCGGCAGTCTTCGCCGCGTGCGCGCCTCGCTCGCGCGCGGCGATGGCTTGGGTCGCCGGTGTGGCGCGATTTATTGCGTTAGGATTCAGGGCTAGCGCTCGCGTGCCGTCGTGGATGGCCGCGCCGGCGCGTCAATCGCGGCCGCGCGCGTCGCCCGTGCGCCTCGTCCGGATGCCGTCAACACGTTTTCGAAAGGTAGTCGCAAGCACATGAAGGCCAAACCACCGCGCCCAACGCGCCGGCACGCTCACGGCACTCGCGTCCTCGAGCGTTCGCACCACACTGCACGCAGCGTGTCGGGGACAGCCCAATGAGCGGCACCGATACACGCTACGCGCATGTCGGCTGGTTGCCGTATATCGTCGCGGCCACCTTCTTCATGGAGTACCTCGACACCACCGTGATCGCCACCGCGTTGCCGCAGATGGCTCACTCGTTCGGCGTCGGTCCCAACAGTCTCAGTCTCGGCATGACGGCCTACATGCTGGCGCTGGCGATCTTCATTCCGGCAAGCGGCTGGGTCGCCGACCGCTGCGGCTCACGCACGGTGTTCTTCAGCGCAATCGGCGTGTTCACCGTGGCCTCGGTGTTATGCGGCCTCTCGCAGAACGTGGTCGAGTTCACCGCCGCCCGTCTCCTGCAAGGCATGGGCGGCGCGATGATGGTGCCGGTGGGCCGCCTGATCGTGGTCCGCAGCACCGAAAAAAGCCGCATGATGCAGGCGATCTCGACCATCACGTGGCCGGCGATTGCCGCGCCCGTGGTCGGCCCGCCGATCGGCGGTTTCATCACGACCTACGCGTCGTGGCGCTGGATCTTCCTGCTCAACGTGCCGTTCGGGCTCGCTGCGATGGCCGTTGCGCTCGCGCTGGTGCCGAACCTGCGCGGCAGCGAACGCAAGCCGCTCGACGTGGTCGGCCTGCTGCTGAGCGGCGCGACGTTGACCGCGATTCTGTACGGCGCGGAACTGGCGAGCCAGCCCGGCGAGAATCCGTGGCTTGCCGGCGCGATCATTCTCGGCGGCTTGCTGATGGGCGTGGTGGCGTTCCAGCACGCGAAGCGCCATCCGCATCCGCTCGTCGATGTGTCGACGCTGAAGATCCCGACCTTCTCCGTGACGGTGGTGACGGGCTCGTTCACGCGCATCGGCATCGGCGCGGTGCCCTATCTGATGCCGCTGCTCTTTCAGGTGGGCTTCGGCTTGTCGGCGTTCAAGTCGGGGCTGTTGCTGCTCGCGAGCGCGCTCGGCAACCTCGGCATGAAGGCGCTGACCACGCGCATCCTGCAGCGTTACGGTTTCCGCATGGTCTCGATTGTCGATGTGACGGTGGCCGGCGTGTTCATCATCGCGTGCGGGCTGCTCACGCCCAACGTGCCGCTCGCGCTGGTGCTGTTCGTCGTATTCGTCTACGGCGTGGCGCGTTCGATGCAATTCTCCACGCTCGCCACGCTGGCCTATGCCGACGTCGCGCAACCGCAGATGAGCGCGGCCAGCACGCTGTGGAGCGCGGCGGCGCAGATGACGATCGGCCTGGGCATCGCGTTCGGCGCCGTGTCGCTGCGTGCCGCGGCCTTCTTCAACGGCGAGACCACGGGTCGCGTCTTCACGCTCGACGATTTCCGTCTCGCGTTTCTGTTCGCGGGCGTGGTGACGCTGGTGTCCGTGACGGGTTACATGGGACTCGCACGCAATGCCGGACAGAGCATAGGCGGCGGGTCGCGCGGCAGCGAGGATCCGGCGAAGGGTTGACGGCGGGACGCTTTCACAGAACAGGCGGAGATACGGAGTGCAATCACACGAGTTGACGATTTCAAGCAACAAGGCCGATCTCGAGATGGAGACGGTCTACACGTTCCTGTCGCGGGAAACCGCGTGGGCCAAGGGCATGCCGCGCGATACGTTCGAGCGGGCCGTCGCGGGATCGCTATGTTTCGGCGGCTATATCGGCGGCCGGCAGGTCGCGTTCGCGCGCCTGATCACGGACGAGGCGACCTTCGCATACCTGTGCGACGTATTCGTGTTGCCCGACTATCGCGGCAAGGGATATGCAACCACGTTGATGAGGCACGTCTTCGCCAGCCCTTCGCTCCAGCGTTTGCGCAGAATCGTGCTGGTGACGACGGACGCGCATCACGTATACGCGCCGCACGGCTTCAAGGAGCTCGCGAATCCGGAACGCTATATGGAGTTGCATAACCCGGACGTCTACAAGACAGCTTGAACACGGCGCGGGCGAACCACGAAATAACCTGCCGGAGGGCCAACCGCCACCGCCGCTCAGACGGCTGCGTGGCGCGCGCCCGAGTCAGCCGTACGCGCGCTCGCGCATCCACTTCGTCATGATCCATTTGTCGCCCGCGAGCACCGGCGCACCGCCGTGCAAGGTCAACGGATCGAGTTGACGCTGGCCATTCATATAACGGAAATACACCGCGCCGCCCTGCCTTGCCGCGACCGACATGCCCGCTTCCGGGAAAATCGTTTCGCCGCCGTCGGGCACGTCGTTCAGATAGATCACCAGCGTGGCCACGCGCTGGCCGCCCTGTGCGGTATGCACTGCGCTGCCGGGTTGGCCGGGCGGGAAATAGTCGAAATGCGGCCGGTATTCGCCGGTCGTGCCGTAGTGCAGAATCTGCAGCCCTTCGCCGTTTTCGACCGGCCAATTCATCAGACTCGAAATGCGCCGGTCCATGCGCTCGATGAACGGATCTTCACCGCGCTGATACCAGATCCCTTCGCTGGTGCGGTTGCGGATCACGTCTTCCTTGCCGGTGTCCGGATTCACGGTGGTGGAGCGTTTCAACCGATGCCGCGAGCGTTCGATCATCTCGGCGCATTCGTCCGGCGACAGCACGTCGCCGAACACGATCACCTGCGGACGCTCGCAGCGCATCAATACACGCACGTCACGATCGTATGCCCGGATCACATTGCCGCGCGCAACGGGCGGATCGTCGTACTGGTAGGTTTGCGGCGCGGCTTTGGCGAGCGCCGCCTCGGTCGCGACTGCCGCGGCAAAGGCCGGATTCGCCGGGTTCTGGCCGAAGGTCCTGTGCACGGCCGCGCGCGCGGCCTCGTCGGCGAAACCGGCCTGCACCATGGCGTCGATCATCGAATCCGGACTGCAGCCGCGCGCCACGTTGCTGCTCAGCCACTCTTCCCATGCGACATCCACTACTGGCATAACGTTCCTCGTTGGTCCGCTTGAAGAAATACAGTATCGCGTGGCTGAATGATAGCAAGGGCGCAATCCTGTGCGTCACGGCTGCTGGCGCATCACGGCGGCTTGCGGCTCAGGCGCGCGGGTGCCGGCGCCGGTAGAGGTCGAGGCCCTTTCTCGCCTGCGCGCGGATGGCGCGCTGCACGAGCGGCGACCAGCCGAGCAGCGTTCCCTTCAGGCCCAATGCCTGACGCGTCCAACTCCACAAATCGAAGCGGTCGCGGTGTTCGACGATGCGGCCGTCGCGGAACACGAAACGGGCCTCGATGCGGTTGACCACCGCGTGGCCGGTCTGACTGAAAAGATAACGGGCCACCCAGCGCGCGCGGCCGCGAAGATCATCCGCTTCGACGCCCTCGAATGTCAGCGAGAAGTCCTGCGCGCGCGCCACCAGCATGCGCCACATGTCGCGCGCTTCGTCGCCGTGCAGCTCGCCGAACACGGGGTCGCTGAAGACGACGTCGTCGGCGTAACAGGCCGCCATGGTCTCGGCGTCGCGCTGCTGAAACGCCGTGTAGAAACGTTGGATCAGCTCGGTGTTGGGATGGCTCATTGTTCTGATGTCGTGCGTTGCCTGGTGATGAAAGCGATCCGGAAAGCCACCCCGCGAAAAGTCGGCGAGGGCCACGCCGCACACGATATCGGAAAACGGCGCCCACGGGGGCGGCGCGGCGTGCCTATCCGTTCGACGCCACGCCGCGCACCCGCGCGGGCTCTCCTCTGCCGGCCAGCAGCCAGACGCCGGCCGCGATCGACAGCGCCACGGCCGCGGCCAGACCCAGCGCGGCGGCAAAGCCGCTCGCGAAGCTCGCTTGCGCCGCCGACATCAGCGTGGCTCGCAGCGCGGGCGACAGCGTCGCGCTCGCCTGCGCCGTGTCGCCGGCCAGCACGCGCGACATGAAGCCGGCGTCGAGCGCGGCTTTCACCCCGGCGGTCAACGGCATCGCCGCGAGGAAAGCCGCGTGAGTCCGCGCCGCGAGCACCGCGCCGAGCACGCCGACCGAAGTAACGATGGCGGTGAAGCGGGTCGTCGTGCTGATACCGGAGGCCATGCCGGTCCGATCCGGCGGCACGCAAGCCATGATCGCCTTCTGCGTGTCGCCGTTCAGGATCCCCGCGCCGAGCCCCGTCACGACCATGCCGAGGGCGACCAGCGCATAGCGCCCGCCGCCCGCGGTCAGTGCCGTCAGCAGATTGCCGAGCGCGATCAGCAGCAAGCCCGCCGACAACAATGCCATGCTCGACACGCGCTTGCCGAGCGCGGCACCAAGGTACGGCCCGGCCACCATGGAAAGCGCGAACGGCAGCATGCCGACACCCGCGGCCACCGCCGACAGACCGAACGCGTTCTGCAAATATAGCGGCAGGAACGTCATCATCACCTGCGCGCAAGCGGCGTAACCGAACATGGCGAGCACCGCGGCGACAAAACGCGGCTGCCTGAACAGCGCGAGATCGACCATGGCATGGGCGCGCGCCCGCTGCACCTGGACGAAGACGCCGAACAACAGCGCGCAGGCCGCGAACCGTGCGACGGTGCGCCAGCTCGCGAGGCCGTCGGCCGGCACTTCGATTAGCGCCCAGATGCCGAGCGCGAGCGCGACGCCGAACAATAGGCTGCCGGCGACATCGAGCGGACCCGGTTTGGGATTGCGCGACTCGCCGATCACGCGTGACGTGCACCACGCGAGCAGCGCGCACACGGGCAGATTGAGCAGAAAGATCCAGCGCCAGCCGAGCCATTGCGTGACGACGCCGCCGACCAGCGGCGCGACCGTGGTCGCAAGGCCCATGCAGGTGCCCCACACGGCCCACGCGCGCACGCGGGCGGGGCCTGCGTGAAACGTGTTCGCGATCACGGCCAGCGCGGCGGTGAGCAGCATTGCCGCGCCGACGCCCTTGACCGCGCGCGCGACGTTCAGCAGCGCTGCCGTCGGCGCGACGCCGCAACCGAGCGATGCCACGAAAAACACCGCGAGCCCGAGCAGCAGCATCAATTTGCGGCCGACGCGGTCGGCTAGCGCACCCGCGGGCAGCAGGCACGACGCGAACGCCACCATGTATGCGCTGACCACCCATTCGACGTCGGCGAAACTCGCGTGGAACGAGCGGGCGATCGACGGCAGGGAAACCGCCACGACATTGGTGTCCAGCACGATCAGCGCGCAGGTAGCCGACGCGGTGGCCAGCACGAAGGCGGCGTTGACGGGCTGTGAGGGTGGCGTCGAGGGTGACGATGAAGGTGGCGGGACCCGATGTGTGAACAGATGCGGCATACAGGCAGCAATATCGGAAGGAAAGTCACGTTATGGTAGCGAGCCGTCTATTTCCTGTCATTGGCATAAAATCACAAAATAATTAGCCTGATGGAAATACCTAAAACCATGCGGCAACTCGAACTCCGCCATATCCACGCTTTCATTTGCGTCGCGAAGCAGCTTCATTTCTCGCGCGCCGCGCACGAATTGGGAATCGCCGCGCCGTCGCTGACCAAGCTGATTCAGGAGGCTGAACGGCTGCTCGGCGTGCGGCTCTTTCATCGCACCAAGCGCTCGGTCGTGCTGAGCGCGGCGGGCAGCGCCTATCTCGCCGAGGCGCTCGTTGCGCTCGATCACCTCGCACGCGGCGAAGAGCGCGCGCTGCTTGCCGAGCGCGGCGAACTCGGGCGCGTCGAAGTCGGCTATGTGGCGTCGGCGGCCTATGCCGGCGTGTTGCAGCGGGACGTGGGCGGATTTCGCGACACGCGGCCGGGCGTCGATATCTCGATCCGCGAAGTGCCGATGGACAACATTGCCGCGATGTTGCGCGACGGCCTGCTCGACGCGGCTTATGTGCGCCCGCCAATGCCGCTTGCCGAGGGCATTCAGGCCACGACCGTGCATCGCGACCGGTTCGTCCTCGCGCTGCCGGCCGACTGCGCGCTGGCCGCCTCGGCGAACGTGAAGCCGGCGCAACTGCGCGAGCAGTGCTTCGTGCTGCCGGAACAGGAAGCCGGCACCTTCGAAGTCGCGCGGCGCGGCCGCTTCTCCGCGCGGCTCGGACCGCGCCCCGGCACGCTCGCCTCGGTGCTGGCCTGTGTGTCGCTCGGCGGCTACGTCGCCGTCGTGCCGCATACGCTGGCCGACTGCATCGCGTTGCCGGGTGTGGTGTATCGGGGTATCGCCGGTCAACCCATCGCTTCGGAGATCGCGATTGCCTTCCGGAAGTACGAGCGGGCCCCGGCCGTGAAGGCGTTTCTCGACTTCGTCCGGCACAGGTGACGCCTGCCTGAAAATCGGCCTGAAACCGGCCTGACGCGGCGGCAAACGACTTCTGCTCAACACGCCGGCCGCTTTTCGTTATATCCTGCCGAATATCACGGTAGGCTTCGTGGTGTGTGGCGGCGCGTCTTTCAATGCGTCTTTCAGCACGTTTTTCAGCGTGTGCGCCAGCCGCGCGTCATGAGCCGAAACAAGCAGGCAGGAGCCAGTCGCATTGCGCAGCCGATCCATTTCATCCGCCCCGGCGGGACGCCTCGGGCGCTTGCCGAGCGAGCTCTCGTCGACCATCGTCGCGGGGAAGTCCGCGTCCGAGCGCGGCCGCGCCGAATCGATCCGCGATGTGGTCGACGCCTACCGGCGGCTCTATGGCAGCCTGCAGCGTTTCGTGCTGATGCTGACCGCCGACCAGTTGAATTTCGCCCCGGTCGGCACGTCCGGCTCGCATTCGCTGAACCAGTTGCTGTCGATCCTCGCCGAACAGGCGAGCGTGGCCGCGTTCGTGCGTCTGCGCGACCTGAAAGCGGCAATCGAGGAAGCGCGCTGCGCCGAACAGTTGCGCGACGCGATTTTTTCCGACACGTTCAGCAACGATCTCGCTGCGCTACGCAAGGTGGTCACAGAACTTGAACGGCTCGACGCGGCGTTTGTGGGCCTGTGCGTCGGCCATGTGCTCGACCAGCACGCATGGGCGGCGGGCGAATTGAGCGCCGCCAGCGCGGTACGGCACAAGACCCACGCCGCCGAACCCGCCCTCGCCCGCTCCAACGATTGATTCGCGACCACCGCAGATGAACGTTTTCTCTCGCCCACCGTTATATCTTGCCGAATATATCGCCGACCGCGCTCGCGCGGCGAATGTGCGCGGCGCGCTTTACACGCACCTTCATACGTACCTTCGCGCGCACAGTCGCACGTACCTTCGCACGTACGTTCGCACGCACCTTCAATCCGCCTGACACCGAACCGGATTCGAGATCCCCATGCCCACGCCCCCGTTCCGTCTCGCCCAGCCCCCACGCCTGAAACTGTCCGGCGACGAACTCGCCGTTACCGGCATGCGCGCCGATCCGTGCTGCACGCCCGCCAAGGTGTCGTTCCCTCACGCCAAACGGCGCGCGCGCCTCGCCGAACTCGACAGCCATTTGCATTGCTCGATCATCGGCACGTGTCTGGGCACGCACGAACTGCGCAAGCTGGTGCCCAAATTTACGGCGCTCGATCGTCACGACGCGAGCGATCTGCAGATTCATCATTCGGCAGTCGAACTCGCGATCGAAGGCGGGGCGGCCGCCAAAGCGCTGCACAAGCTGCTCGACGAACACTATGCCGGCGCAATCCGCCGCTTCGACAGAGCCACCGACGACGTCACCCTGCTCGAGCTCTGGGATGAAGCACTGAAAAGCGGCGACATCCCGCCGGCCTATTGGGCGTTGATGACGCATCCGTGCGCAACCATGCCCGTGCGCCAGAAAGCGTTCGGCGAATTGCACATGCTGTCGCATCTGGTCGGCGCTGCCAATCGGGCGGACATTCGCCGGCTCGTCGCGCTGGAAGAAGAAAACGCCGCATTGAAAGAGAAAATCGACCGACAGCAGAGCCGTTTGCAGGAACTCAGCCTGCAACGCGACGCGTCGATTGCCGCGCTCAACGAGCAGATCGCCCGGTTGACGGCACAGACATCCCTTCAGACGCCGCCCGACGCCGCCGGCCTCGAAGCCGAGGTGCAACGGCTGCGTGACAAGCTGGCCGATGCCGATCAGCGTGTCGCACTGCATACGAACCGCCGCGAGGCCGCGGAACAGCGCGTGCTCGCGGAACAGGACGCGGCGCTCGCGCTACGCAAGCGCTACGACCAGACGCTGACGCTGCTCAAGCTGGTGCAAGACGAATGCGACGCCCTCGAACACGCGACGGTGCATGCCGCCAGCGCGGCGAGCGGAGCGGGCGCGCGGCGGGCGAGCCTCGACAGCGTGCGCAGCAAGCGGATCGTGTATGTGGGTGGCCGGCCGGGCTCCAACGCTGCGCTCAAGCGACTGGTGGAAGCGGCCGGCGGCGATCTGGTCGTGCACGACGGCGGCGTGGAAGATCGCAAAGGCCTGCTTGCCGCGGCGTTGCCGGGTGCGGATCTGGTCGTGTTTCCGGTTGACTGCGTCGATCATGATTCGATGAACACGCTCAAACGGGTTTGCGAGCGCCATCGGATCGACTACCACCCGCTGCGCACGGCGAGCGTGGCGAGCTTCGTCGAGTTGATGGCCCGCCTGCATCCCGAGAATCTCGCGCAACTCGGCAATCCGACGCCCACGTCATTTTGCCTGCGGCACGGCTAGACGTGCCCTGGCGCCCTGGACCGCTCAGGAGCGGATCAGCCGGGTCAGTTCGGCAATCTGTTTCGCGCAACTTCGCTGCGCCTCGACTTCGACGTCGCGATACAGACGAATGATGGTTTCGCCGACGGGCGTCAGCGTGCAGCCTCCGCCGCTCTGGCCGCCCTGCTCCGAATGCGTGGCAGGCGACTTGAGCGAACGGTTCAGTTCGTCGATCAGCAGCCACGCGCGCCGGTACGACATACCGAGGCTGCGCGCCGCAGCCGAGATCGAGCCGAATTCGCGCACGGCTTCGAGCAATGCGACTTTGCCCGGTCCTAATGCGACCGCGTCTGCGCTGCGGATGCGCATTCTGAAGCGCACTTCGGGCCGCGCCTTCGCGGCTTTCTTCGCCGCGGAGGCGGGTTTGGTTTTTGGGGTGTCGGCCATGCGCGAAAGGATACACGAACCATCTCGTGCCGCCACCGCGGCCAAGCCGCCATCAACGCGGGCAGGGGAAGCAGTGCCCATAGTCTTCGCAACCGGGACAACCCGGCGCCGGGCCGGGCCGTAGGCCCAGTGACAGCGCCCGGTGCTGCGCGAGGAATTTCTTCCACCGCAGGTCGGCGACGTTTAGCGCCACGAGGGTCGGGAAATGGCGTGGAGCATCCGGATGACTTCGTCGCGGCCGGCGAGCCCGAGGTCGCGCCACAGATGATCCGGGTGCAAACAGGCATGGGCGATGATCGACGCGAGACACTGCGCGTCGTGCGCATCGACGGCGGCGCTGGCGTGCGTGAGCAACAGCGCGTGGAGCGTGCGGACGAATTCAGCGTGGCGGCCGGCGTCGGCCGATGGTGGCGGCACGGCGGCCGCGTCGGAGCGCGTGAAATGCCGCGCCAGCACTGCGCGCGACGCCGTCGACTGAAGGCCGAGCAGCGCGAGTTCGTTGCGCACCTCACGCGCGGCGACCAGTTTGGGAAAAGCTGGGTATCGGGCGACCTGGCGTCCTTCGCGGCATTCAGCCAGGCGGCCACCCGCGCCGCAACCTGCGCATCTTGCGGCAACGGCGGCGCGTTCATACCGGATGCGGATGGCAGCACCGGCAACCCGCGCAAGCGGATCGTCAGACAGGCGGCAACAGGATGAGGACCGGCGGGCCCTGTTACGCATGCCGCTCATGGCTCGCGTGCAGCTGGGCCGAAGAGGTCAAAACGTGCGCCTCGATTCGCGCGAGCCGTTTGACATGGCGCGGCGCCGGCAGGATGTCCGATCCGGAAAACAGGATCGGCGCGCCGTCTTCGGCGTCGAGCGCACGGCCGCCGCATTCGTAGGCCACCAGTACGTTTTCGCCGACGGGCGTGTTGAAGAGTTCATGCCATGAAAACGTCACGAGATAGCCGTCATGTCCCACCGCGACGAACACCGTGCGCTTGAATTCGCCCGGCACGCTGTTGGGCAGACCCGCTTCATTGATGAGCGTCGTCAGACGCACGCCGCGATACGGCTCGACGGTGCGGATGAGGCGGTTCGTCGTATAGCAGCGCAGATCGAACGGCGTGGCCACCACGCTTTCGTAGCGCCTGAGTTGATCGAGGCCGAACGAAAGCGGCCGCTTGAATTGCCCGCTCAGCACGAGCGCGCCCGTAACGGCGGGCGCGGCAGTCACATTCACTTGATCCATACGCGCTTATCTCCAGCATCGACGCCCGAACGGCCGGCATCACGTTATATCCGCGCGTATATTACGCGGTAATGACGCCCGCTTGAAGCGACCGGCGGCGTCACAGCACGCAACGCGGCGACGTCGTAATATAGCGCTCTTAATAACGTATCGGGGTTGTCGCATGATTCGCAAGCTGCTCGCTCCTTTCCTGGTCGTCACCGGTATGGTTGCCGCCACGCCTGCGCTGGCGCAGGACGACACGGTCAACGTGCTGTACGCCGGCTCGCTCGTCAATCTGATGGAGCGCAGCATCGGCCCGGCATTCGAAAAGACCACGGGCCAGCATTTCCGCGGCTATGCGGCGGGCTCGAACAAGATCGCCAATGAGATCAAGGGCCAGCTGCGCCGCGGCGACGTGTTCATCAGCGCGAGCCCCAAGGTGAACGACAGCCTGATGGGCGCGGCGAACGGCGATCATGTCACGTGGTACGTGAGCTTCGCCGAATCGCCGTTGATGATCGGCTACAACCCGCGCAGCAAATTCGCGGCCGGGTTCACGAGCAAGCGCTGGGACCAGGTGCTGCAGGAACCGGGCATCCGCATCGGCCGGACCGATCCGAAGCTCGACCCGAAGGGCGCGTTCACCGTCGAGATGATGAACCGGGCCGCGCAGCTCTACCACCAGCCGGACCTCGTGCAGAAGACGCTCGGCGCAGCCGAAAACCCCGAGCAGGTCTTGCCTGAGGAAACGCTGGTCGGCCGCCTGCAATCCGGCCAGCTCGACGCCGGCTTTTTCTATTCCACCGAAACGTCCGACCTGAAGATTCCGGCGATCCGCCCGGCGCCCGAATTGCAGGCCAAGGCCAGCTACACGCTGACGATTCTCAGCGACGCGCCGAACCGCGAAGGCGCGAGCAGCTTCGCCGACTTCCTGTTGAGCGCGCAAGGCCGCGCGCTGCTCAAGCAACACGGCGTGGACGTCGTCAAACCGACGGTGAGCGGCAACCTGCAAGCCATGCCGCCTTCGCTGCAAGCCGTGATCGACGCCGCCACGCAGTGAGCACGGCAAAACGCACCGCTGCGCGTCCGCTGCTGTGGCTGGCGGCGCTGCTGGCCGTCTATCTGTGCGCGCCGTTTATCGCGAGCGTGCCGCAACTCGGCGCGGCGGACTGGGCGAACGTCGACTGGCGCGCCACGTGGTCGGCGGTCGGGATCTCGGCGGCGAGCGCCAGCGTCGCCTCGCTGGCGATTTTGCTGGGCGGCGTGCCGCTCGGCTATTTCCTCGCGCGTTCGAACTCGCGCAAAGTGGCGCTACTCGGTTTCTTCGTGCAGTTGCCGCTGGCGCTGCCGCCGCTCACGAGCGGCGTGCTGCTGCTGTTTCTGCTCGGCCCGTATAGCTGGGTCGGTCAGGTGACGCACGGCAGGTTGACGGATTCGTTCGCCGGCATCGTGCTCGCGGAAGTCTTCGTCGCCGCACCGTTCCTGATCATTGCCGCCAAGTCCGCGTTCGCCGCCGTCGACCCGGTGCTCGACGACGTGGCCGCGACCCTCGGCCATCACGCCGGCAGCCGTTTTTTCCGGGTCATGTTGCCGGTTGCGTGGCCGGCGATTCGCGCGGGACTCGCACTCGCGTGGCTGCGCGCGTTCGGCGAATTCGGCGCGACCGTGATGGTGGCCTATCACCCCTATTCGCTGCCGGTCTATACGTACGTGGTATTCGGCGGCCAGGGGTTGCCGGCGATGATGCCGCTATTACTGCCGACGCTCGCCATCGCGATCGTATGCGCGGCGCTGTCGATCTACAGCCTTCGGCAAAAGAGCGCGCTCGAACAGACCGAACACGGCGACGACGCACTGGAACCCGGCGCGGACCCGACCGCGAGCCGCGGCGAAAGCGCGGACCTGCGCCTCGCCTTTCATTTGCAGCGGCGGCTCGGCGCGTTCGATCTCGACATCGCATGGACGCCGCTCACGCGGCGCCTCGCGATCATCGGACCGTCGGGTTCGGGCAAGTCGCTGGCGCTGCGTCTGATCGCGGGGCTGGAGTCCAACGCGTCGAGCAGCGTGACGCTCGGCACGACGCAATTGAACACGCTGCCACCCGAACGTCGGCAGATCGGCTATATGCCGCAAGACTACGGCCTGTTCCCGCATATGACGGTGGCGCAGCAACTGGCCTTTCCCGCCGACGCCGACCCCGCCAGCGCGCGCTACTGGCTCGACCATCTGGGCCTCGCGCGGCTGGTCGCGCGCCTGCCGCGTCAACTGTCGTTTGGCCAGCGTCAGCGGGTCGCGCTGGCGCGAGCGCTGACACGGCACAGCGAACTGCTGCTCTTCGACGAGCCTTTCGCCGCGCTCGATACTCCGCGGCGACGCCGCTTGCAGCAGTCGTTGCAGGCTCTGCAGCGCGAGATCGCGGCGGTGACGATCATCGTCACGCACGATCCCGATGAAGCCGCGCTGCTGGCTGACGAAGTACTGGTGGTCGAACAGGGCCGTGTGTTGCAAGCGGGCTTTATCGACGCCGTGTTCGAGCGGCCGGCTTCCATGCGCGTGGCCGGCCTGCTCGGCTTGCACAACGTCGGCGAAGGGGTGATGAGCGCTTCGGGCCAGGTGGAGATCGCGCGGGGCCTCATGCTTGCCACGGGCGGCAGCGGGTTTGCTCTCACTGCCGGCGAGCGGGTCATGTGGCGCGTGTCGTCGCACGCCATCGTCGTGACGGACGAAGGCATGCATGCCGGTGTGGTCGACGCGGTCGAGTTGCGGCGCGGCGAGCGCTATGTCCGCGTGAATATCGCCGGCGTCCGTTTCGATATCGCCAACGAAGAGACCCGGCTGCGTGAAGGCGCGCGGTGCCGGATCGATATCCGCGCTTCAGGCGTTGCGGTCTGGCAAGCGGGCGGCGTGCATCAGGCTTCGTGCGCGTGAGCCCGGCGCCTGATCCCGGCGAGCGTTTCCTCCACCAGCAACTGGCCGGACTCGAAAACCGTCACCAGCGCCTCGTCCCAATCACCTTCAACCATGCGTTCGTCCCACGTGACAGGCAGTGCCGCCGTTCGATACTCGCCCGTGCGCCGATTCACCAGCAGCGTCAGCCGCCCTTTCATCGAGCGCTTCGCGGCGTCCGTGACCGGATCCTTGAGCACGTCGTGCCACACGTCGCCTAAGCGGATCGCGGAGCATTTCATCGCAAAGCGCTGCGTATCGCGGTTGATCTGCTGCAACAGCGCGCCGCCCATGCCGAACACGATGTTGTCCGTCGCGAAACCGGCTTCGTCCATCGCGGCGAGAATCGCTTCGATCGAGTCGGGATTCACGCCGTCGCCTTGAATCACACGCACGTTGTTGAGCACGCGCCGCCCTTTGCCGTTCACCGCCGAGCCGAACGACGCCTCGAGCGCCTGCATGGTGTGCAGCACGATCGTCCGCGGGTCGCCGGAGTCCGGCCGGATCACGAGCATGCCGCCGGAGTCGAGCACCGCCTGCTTCAACTCCGTGCCCCAGACGCGGAGCGCGGCGAACAGATCGTAGGAATCGGACACCACCGAAACGATCGCGCCCGGCTTGCCGAACTGCGCAAGCATGTTGCGATACGCGTCGGTTTCCCGCTCGCGGCCCCATGAGGTGATCGTGCTGTGCTCCGCCGCGGGCACGGAAAACGCCGCCATCGCCTCGTGGTAGTAGTGGTTCGCCGCGACCACGCCGAGCACGGTATCCGAGCCCATGAAACTGACCAGGTGCGCCGCGCCGCCAATCGCCGCCGACTCCGCGCTCGACACCCCGCGCGCGCCGAAGTCGTGCAGCTTGAACGGCAATTGGGCGAGGTCGTCGCTGCTCCTGAGCAGATAGCCGCGGATCGTCTTGCGCAGATGCCAGCTTTGCGTCGCCACCGTAATCGGATACCACACGCGCAGCAGCATGGTTTCCAGATACGAAGCCAGCCAGAACACCTGCGGATCGTCGCATTCGACCGTGACGAGCACGTTGTGCACCGGCACGACCGAGCCCTCCGGCACCGCGCGAATGCGCACCGGCAAGTAGCCGCCGTGGTGTTCGACGATGTAGCGCCAGCCGGCCTCGTTGAACGGCTCGCCGTGCGCGGTGAAAAATGCCCTGGCCTGCTCGATCATGGCCGGCGTGACCGGGCGGCACAGATATTCCTTGATCAGCATCTGCAAACCGAAGAACAGCGTGCGATCGTAGCGCCCGCCGCGCGATTCGATATACGAGAACATCGCCGACGCTTCGGGTGGATATTGCAGATAGTGCGACGCCTTGTACGAATCCGTGTTGAGAATCGGATTGGCGAGGATCGACGCGATATCGGTGAAACCGCTGGACTGGTTTTGCATGGGCGATGCGGCGCGCAAAGGGACGCTCTTGAGAGTGATCGGGCGGGCCGGGCTTTCACCCGGTGCTTCCTTCCACCCAGATCATGCCACGGGCGCGCGGACTATCTACTAACGTAGCAGATCGCGCCTCGCCTCGGCAGCTCAATGCCCGGGCTTGAGCTGCGGCGGCACGTTCGGCTGCGACGCGAACAGCCGGCCGATCACACCTTTGCGGCGCTCCGCGCTGGACGGCCATAGCATGTCCGCCAGCAGGCTGATGCCTTGCGCGAGCGTACTGTCGCGCGCCGACGTCACCAGCGGCACGCCGCGGCTGAGCGCCTCGTTGGCCTGCTTTTCATCGCGTGGAAGCTGATGCGCGACCTTCGCGCCAAGCGTCTGTTCGAGCTTCGGAAGATTGATCTGGGCGTTCTTCTCGTATTGATTCACCACCACCCGCACCTTGCTCGCCGGGTAACCCAGTTCCCTGAAAATATCCAGCATGCGGCGCCCACCGTGCAGGTAAAGCAGGTTCTGGCGCACCACCATGCAAATCACATCGCTGTGATCGAGCGCCTGGATGGTGAGCGGATTGAGGCTCTGGCCAATGTCGATCAACACCGCGTCGTAACGCTCGCGCACCAGCGCGAGAATGCGCTCCAGCTGGGCCGGCAGCAACTCCGCTGCCTTGAGCGGATCGCCCGCACCCGCCAGCACATCGAGATTCGCGTGAACATGCATCACGCAGGATTCGAGTAGCGCGGCGTCGAGACGCTCCGCCTGGGAGCAGAGATCGGCAAGTGTGGTGGGCGGCGGTTTGTCGGCCATCAGCAGGCTGGCGTCGCCGAACTGCTGGCTCAGGTCGATCAGCAGCACACGCCGGTTGCTCAACGCGGCGAGCGAGTACGCGAGATTCACGGCAATCAGCGTCGTGCCGCTGCCGCCCTTGCTCGAAGCCAGCGAAACGACGCGGCCCACGCGTCGCCCGCTCGCGTTCTTGCGCGCGTCGACCTGGATCAGGATGGTGGTGATCTCGTCGGCGTCGAGCGGCCACGCCAGCACATGCCGCACGCCGACGCGCATCGCCGCGCCCAGCAAGGCCGTGGACGGCGCCGGCGTCATCAGCACGCAGTGCAGCGCCGGCGTGCAGGCGAGCGCCTCCTCGATGCCGTCCAGGTCGCGCGCGCTCAACTCGACATCGTCGACGATCAGCAGTTCGGCGCTGCGGATCGCACGGGCGTGCGCGCGCAGTTGCCGGGCCGAGCCGTGAGCGGTGCGCAGCCGGTAGGCCACGCCGCTTGCCTCGAGCCGCGCGACGATGTGCGGCGCGCGCTCCGTGCCGGATGAAATCAGGAAGATGTCGATCATGCCGGCTCTCCGCCGCTTAGCCGCCCTCCGGTTGCCGAGGCCACCGCGATCACGGTCTGGGTTCTGATCATTCGTCGGAATCGCAAGGGCGAATGTCCGCCCCGCGATCGTGGTTTCGCTCCGGAGATACCGGCATCTCATACATCGCGTCGCGTAACGCCTCGCGCTGGATCTCCGCCTGCGCCTTGCGCTTGACCGCCTCGGCGATCACCAGCGTCAGTAGATCGGCCGGCGGCGCCGCGAACAATGCGCGCGGCGCGGCGATATGCCGTTGATAAATGGCGCCGCCTGAGCGCACGGCGATTTGACGCGCCGGCTGTGCTGCGCCGGCAGACTTGAAAAATGTGGTCATGACAACCCCCGAAAGATGATGCTCTTTTCAAGGCCGTGTCCAGGTGAGCCGTGCCCGCGCATGCGCGGACACGGCGCCCGGTCCACCTCGTAACCTGCGCCTCTCTATGGAGACTCCGGCCGTTCCTCCCCGCCTCGTCGCGCCCGGTTGGTCCTTGACCGTGCGCTGCCCCTCGCTGCCCCTCGCTGCCCCTCGCTGCCCCTCGCTGCCCCTCGCTGCCCTTTCGCTGTTGTATGTATCGCCCGCCTCACGACGGCGCTATCTGTTGTTTTTTGCGAGGTCGACGTTCAACGTCGTCCGTTCGCGGATGATCGGTACACCTGACCGGTCGTTCGCCCGGTTTCTTTATGAATGCCGTTTCTTTTGTTGGCCCCGCCGTACCCTCGTAAGACGCATTGGTTTTGCCCGCCGCGCCCACGCAGTCGCTGAGTTGCCGCCAGCCTTCTCTTATCTGGCTTCCCCGTGCATGGGCCGGGCGGCGACGCATTCGCTGTGAATAGCTTATTGCAACGCTTATGCCAGGCAGGTTCAAATCCTTGTCGCGCCGCGTTTTTTGCTGCGGCGCACCCCTGTGGGCCGCCATTCGCATCGCGCGTTGATTCGAATTCGATACGTGTTTGGCGGAACTGCGCGCGGACCGCGGAAGGCCGCAACGCGTGTCTGGCTCGCCAGAGCGCCGCGCGCGGCCGCGTGGCGCCGCGGAATGCGCCGCCCTCCGGTCAATCATGCCGACCCTTCGGAACCCTACCGGTAAATAGAGCGTGCTGCCCGATGTGTCGCAGGCGTGAGACAACGCAAATCTCGAACGAATGTGCGATTTCACCAGCGCCGCGGAACGGAATTCAATACTGTGTTGGACACCGCGCACAGCGGTACTTGACCGTCGGATTTTGAACCGCCAGAACAGACGACATGATGCAAAAAAACCTTTCTTAATCCAGACTTGTTTATATGGCGCTCGAAAGCAGTTTCGCTTATCGTTAAGCCCATGCGCCACATAGAGCGCCTGTATCAGGCCAACGAGGTAAAAACGGCTGATGTAATTCGGGGAAAGGTCGTCTGGCGTTACAACGGTGAACACTGGTTGCGCCACCCGTCCGATGTGTAGCACCTCGCGGCTCGCGCCGCCTGCTCCATGCTCCCCGTGATTGCCGCTACCGTGAGTCCGTCGCCGCCCGGCTGCGAAAAGCCGGTGCCCGCGGCGGCGTAATCCCCGGCCGGGTCCGCGCAAACGGACCGGCTGGCTCAGTTGGCCGGAAGCCGGCAGCTTGCCGGTTTGTCGAAGTACATTGCAGAGCAGTCCTGAGAGCAGCATCGAACCGGGGGTAACATGAATACGACTTGCACGCATCTCGACACGGAACGAACCGTTTTATATGTGTCGAATTCGCCGGATCAGAAACTCACCGCCTTTCTGGCGGCTTCTGGCTGGCAGGCGGTGCATGCAAAGAGCACGGCCGTCGCCGAACGCATGATCGAGCGCGGCAATATCAAGGTGGGGCTCGTCGAACTGCCGGGCGAGTGCACCTCCCAACATCTGTCCGCGCTGGCGTCCTGCATGCGGCGCGTCGAAACCAACTGGGTCGCCCAGATCGCGCCGGGTCAGGCGGAGAACGAACTGGTCAGCCGCTTCATCCTCGACTATTGCTTTGACTTCGTGACACGGCCGTGGCTGAACGAGCGGCTCGTGTTCGCGCTCGGCCACGCGCATGGCCTGTCGAGTCTGCGGCATGTGGAAGTCGCGCCGGAGCCGTCGCTCGGCCGCCACGGCATGGTCGGGCAGTGCGAAGCCATGCAGCAGTTGTACCGCCGTATCGACAAATGCGGCGTGACCGACGCGCCGGTGTTCGTCGCCGGCGAGTCGGGCACCGGCAAGGAGCTGACCGCCCGGGCCATTCATGAACGCTCGCCGCGCGCCGGGCGCGCCTTCGTCGCGATCAATTGCGCGGCGATCCCGCCGAGCCTGCTGCAAGCCGAGCTGTTCGGCCACGAACGCGGCGCCTTCACGGGCGCGCTCCAGCGCAAGATCGGCCGGATCGAGAGCGCTCACGAAGGCACCCTCTTTCTCGACGAAATCGGCGATATGCCGCACGAGTGCCAGGCAGTGTTGTTGCGCTTCCTTCAGGAAGGCACGATCGAGCGGCTGGGCGGCAATGGGCCGATCAAGGTCGACGTCCGGGTCATTTCGGCGACTCACGTCGATCTGGACAAAGCGGTCGAAGACGGGCGCTTCCGCTCCGACCTGTATCACCGCCTGTGCGTGCTGCGCCTCGTCGAGCCGCCGCTGCGCGAGCGCGGCGGCGACATCAAGCTGCTCGCCAACTATGCGCTCAGCATGTACAAGCAGGACGGCGCGCGCAAACTGCGCGGGCTGTCGAGCGATGCGATCGTCGCCATGTCGAACTATCCGTGGCCGGGCAACGTGCGCGAACTGATCAATTGCGTACGCCGCGCCGTGGTGATGAGCGAGGGCCGCTTCATCACAGCCGGCGATCTGGGTCTGCCGGAAGCCGAAAATGGACCGGCCGTGACGCTGGCGGAGATTCGCAGCAAGGCCGAGAAAAACGCCATCGAGCACGCTTTGCAGCGGCATGGCTACAAGTTGTCCGAGGCGGCGGCTGAACTCGGCATTTCGCGAGCCACGCTGTACCGGCTGATGCACGCCAACCGGCTGCACCAGGAACCGCCGGCCGGACGCGCCTCGACGCCCGGCGGCGGCGCGGATGCCGACGACGAGGCGGAGCGGAAGGCGCCTTCGCTGGTGTGACCCTGCGCTTGATCTGCGCTTGACCTGCGCTTGACCTGCGCTTGACCCGCGTTCGCTCCGCGTCGCGGCTGCGTCGCTCCATTCCGTCGAGTCCGGGCGGTGTCTCACCGCGCGTCATCCCCTGGATGACGTGAAATGGCGCCGCAATGACGCCTCGCGCGCCTATCGTCGGCACGCCGGCATTGTTATGCTGAAGGCCGTTCATCCATCCGGGAGCGGACGTGGCCGACCAGCACGCACCGGCGCTCGAGCGCCGTTCCTCGTCAGTCCTGCCCGCTCAGGCGAGCCCGTGCGATGCGCTCGCCATCCGCGCGCACCCTGCCAGTCTCGTTCACCCGTGCCGGCGTAAAAAACTCGCGCTGGCCGCGACCATTCTCGGCTCGAGCATGGCCTTCATCGACGGTTCCGTGGTCAATGTCGCCCTGCCGTCCATCCAGACCGAACTGGGCGCCAGCGTCGCGGCGATCCAGTGGGTCGTCGACGCCTATCTGCTGTTTCTCGGCGCGTTGGTGCTGGTGGGCGGCTCGCTGGGCGACAGGCTCGGCCGGCGCACGGTGTTCATCGCCGGAATCGGGTTGTTCACCCTGGCCTCGATCGGCTGCGGCCTCGCGCCGGGCGCCGCCGCCCTGATCGCCGCGCGCGCCGTGCAAGGCGTGGGCGCGGCGTTGCTGGTGCCGAGCAGCCTCGCCATCATCGGCGCGGTGTTCGACGACACCGAGCGCGGCCAGGCAATCGGCACGTGGGCGGGCGTGGGCGCGATCACCTCGGCGCTCGGTCCGGTGGCGGGCGGCTGGCTCGTCGACGCGTTTTCGTGGCGGGCCATTTTCTTCCTGAACGTGCCGATTGCCTGCGCGACCGTCGCGCTGGCGGTCATGGCCGTGCCGGACAGCCGGCAGGACGACGAAGGCGACCCGGCCACCCGGCTCTCCCCGTCCGCAGGACATGTAGCGCCCCGCCTCGACTGGGCGGGCGCGGCCACGGCCACCGCCGGGCTTGGCGCCTTGACCTACGGCCTGACCCTCGCCTCCGCGCGCGGCTTCGGCGACCGCTGGGTGCTGGCGTCGGTGCTGGGCGGCCTGCTGGTGCTGAGCGCTTTCGTCGCGATTGAAGCGAAAACCCGCAATCCGATGATGCCGCTCGACGTGTTTCGTTCGCGCGACTTCGTCGGGGCCAATCTGGTCACGCTGCTGGTCTACTTCGGGCTGGGCGGCGCGCTGTTCTTCCTGCCGTTCACGCTGATCCGCGCCTATGGTTACAGCGCGACCCAGGCGGGCGCGGCGTTATTGCCGGTGCCGGTAACCATCGGCCTGCTGTCGCGGTTTACCGGCGGCCTGACGACCCGCTACGGCGCGCGGGTCCTGCTGAGCGTGGGCCCGGTCGTCGCCGCGGCCGGCTTCGCGATGCTCGCATTGCCGTGGGTGCGCGGCGAATACTGGCGCGGCTTTCTTCCCGCGCTGGCCGTGCTCGGACTCGGCATGACCATCACTGTGGCGCCGCTCACGACAACGGTGATGAGCGCCGTGCCCGCCGCGCGCACGGGCGTCGCGTCGGGCATCAATAACGCGGTGGCGCGGGTGGCGAGCCTGCTGGCGATCGCGGTGCTGGGCATCGTGTTCGTGTGGTCGCACGATGCGGCGCTCGATGCGCGGCTCGATGCCCTGCATGTGCCGCGGGCGGCGCGCGCGGCAGCGAGCCTGGCGCAAGCCGGGAGGGGTTCGGACGCCGCGCCACCGGCCGCTGAGCACGGTACGCCGGATGCAAAGCCGGGGGATGCACAAGCGGCTGGGCGGGCGACGCAAGCCGAAGCCGCACCGGCTACGGCTCAAACCCAGCTGGACGCTTCGCGAGCGCAGCCCGGTCTGGCGCGCGCGCAGACCGACGCGCTCGGCGCGGCATTGCGCGCGGTGGCGCTGGTGTCGGCGTTGTGCGCGTTGGCCGGCGCGGCACTGGCGGCCTTGACGATCCGCTCGCAACGGCCGCTTTAGAGTCGCGACGCCGGACCCACGGCGCGCGCACGGCCATCCATCCACAGTTCAGATCGCGCTGAAACGTCGCCGCGCGGCGCCCGCCATACTGCAGGCATGGTGCTTCAAACCACGACCCTCGACCCTGGACCCACCGGGAGCTTGCACATGACGATAACCTGCTTCATCCGCTATCAGATCGATCCGTTCCAGCGCGATGCCTTCGACGAATACGCCCGCAACTGGGGCCGCATTATTCCGCGCTGCGGCGGCCACCTGGTTGGCTACTTCCTGCCGCACGAAGGGACCAACGACATTGCATGGGGCTTGATTGCATTCGACAGCCTCGCGGCCTACGAAGCGTACCGCGCGAGATTGCGCACCGATGCCGAGGCGCGCGAGAACTTCGTGATGGCCCAAACGAAGCGTTTCATTCTGCGCGAAGAGCGCACCTTCACCGAAGTCGCGGCGGGCACCCTGGGCGTGCCGCCGGTGCATGCGGCGGCGTGATTGCAATCGTGCGGCGTCGAGCGGCGGGTCGACACGCCGCTCACATGGCGCGCGATTTCACCGAAATCGTCACCGCGGCGCGTGCCCTCAGGCCCTGCACGTCGGCTCGGGAATTCCCGAGCATGACGGCCGACATCCGGCAGGCCGGCGCTGACTGACAGGCCGGGTTTTTGCTATTCGGAAGTGCCGTTGCGTCAGCCTTTCCAGACCTCCCGCGCCGCGCGCGCCGGCCGCCGGAGGAACTTGTACGGCCCGAGCCCTGTCGGTTCAGGGTCACGCCGCTGAACCAATCCGTCCGTACCGGCACAGGCATCCGCTTCTGCCCCCGCTTTAAACCCTATGCGCAAACTACTCCAAGCCTGCTTTTTCTTTCTTCTCGCCCTGGGCGCGCCGCCGGTCTTCGCCGCGGCCGCACCCGCCGCACCCGCCTCGTCGGCCTCCGGTCCCGGGGTGACGCTCACGCCCGAACAGGCTCGCCAGGCGCTCGCCGTCCTCAACGATCCCAAGCGCCGCGCGCAGGTTGCCGATACGCTGCAGGCCATCGCCGCCGCCGGCGCCCTCAGCGCGCCGCCTGCTTCCGCGCCCACGGCCGCGTCGGCGCCCGCGGCGGCGAGCGGCGCCGCCGCCCTCGTGCCGGCGGCGTTCAAATCGAATGGCCTTGCTTCGCAAGTGGCCCGTCAGGGCGCGCATTGGGCCGTGCGCCTCGGCAAGTCCGCGCGCAGTTCGGTCGGAGCGCTGCTGGATGTCTCATCGGTGCGCGCCTGGTGGCAGTGGCAATCGACCAGCCCGCAAGCGCGCGCGGTACTGGGCCGGGTCGCCTGGTCGCTGCTGGCCGCGCTGATACCCGCCCTCGTACTCGAATGGCTCGCGCGCCGGCTGTTGCGCCGCGCCTACAAGGCGCTGGCCGCGCGCCGTGAAGCGGGCGACCAGGACGACGCGCCGCAAGCCGATCTGCCCGTGGACGTCGCGCCCCAAGCCGCCGACACCCCGAGCGCCGCGCCGCCGCTGCCCGTTTCCCCGCCTTCTCCAGTCGCGGCAGCACAGGCGAAAGCCGCGGCCGTGCCGGCCGGCACATCGGCAGCCACCTCGGCCAACGGCAAGCTCAGCGAAGTCAAAGGCAGGCAGAGCGCCAAACATCACTGGACGCTGCTGCAGCGCCTGCCGCGCGCGCTGCTGACCCTGGTGCTGCGGCTGTTGCCGCTGGTGGTGTTCGTCGGCGCGGCGAGCGCGCTGATGTCGATCTTCGCCGATGACGGCACGCCGCAAGACCGCGCACTCGATTCGCTCATCGACATCTACGTGCTGTGCCGCGTGATCGTGGTCGGCGGCGGATTCTTCCTGCAACCGGCCGCGCCGCGCCTGCGCCTGCTGCGCATGAGCGATGCGTGGGCAGTCTTCGTGCAGCGCTGGATCGTGCGGATCGTCAGCGTGGTGGGCGCCGGTTCGGCGCTCGCGGAGATCGCCCAGTCCCTCGGGTTGAACGACGCGGCACATCTCGCGCTGATGAAAGTGGTCGCGCTCGCCGGTCACATCATGATCTCGATCCTGCTGCTGCAATGCGCGAATCCGGTCGGCGAATTGATCCGCAAGCGCGTTGCCGCGCGCAAATCGCTGGAGATGGCCGGCAATGTGCTCGCCGAAGTCTGGGCCTGGTTCGCGGTGTTCGTCGTGATGGCGCTATGGTTCATCTGGGCGCTCGACGTGCGCAACGGCTATGAGACGCTGCTCCATCTCGGCGGCATTTCGCTGGCGGTGCTGGTGGGCGCGCGGGTCGTGTCGATCGTGCTGTTCGGCGCGCTCGCCCGGCTCTTCCATGTGCAGGACGACGCGGCGAAGTCGCTCGTGCACCAGCATGCGTACCGCTATTACCCGCTGGTGCGACGCCTCGTGGCCTGGATCATCGGCGCGGTGACCGCGCTCGCGCTGTTGCAGGTATGGGGCGTACACGTGGCCGACCTGTTTCGCACCGGCACGATCGGGCACCGGCTCGCGTCGGCGATCGTCACGATCGGCGTGGCGGCCGTCGTCGCGCTGCTGGTGTGGGAAAGCGTGAACGTGTCGGTCGAACAGCGGCTGGACCGTTGGACCACGAGCGGCGACCTCGTGCGCGCCGCACGCTTGCGCACCCTGCTGCCGATGCTGCGCAGCGCGCTCTTCTGCGCGATCGCGCTGGTGGTAGTGCTCACCGGCCTGAGCGAACTCGGCGTGAATATCGGGCCGCTGCTAGCGGGCGCCAGTATCTTCGGGGTGGCGCTCGGCTTCGGCTCGCAAAAGCTGGTGCAGGATTTCATCACCGGCATTTTCCTGTTGATGGAAAACGCCATGCAGGTGGGTGACTGGGTCACGCTCGCGGGCGTGTCGGGCACGGTCGAATATCTGTCGATTCGCACGGTGCGGCTGCGCGGCGGCGATGGTTCGCTCTACACGGTGCCGTTCAGTTCGGTATCCACGGTGAACAACACCAATCGCGGCATCGGCAATGCGGCGGTGAAGGTCAACATCGTGTTCGGCCAGGACGTCGATCTCGCCATCAGCACGCTGAAGGAAATCGGCGCCGCCTTGCGCGAAGACGATAGTTTCAAGGACGGCATCCTGTCGGACTTCAGTTTCTGGGGCGTCGATGCGCTGGACGGCTCGGCCATCACGCTGACCGGCCAGATTCAGTGTCGCGACAGCGCGCGCTGGGGCGTGCAGCGCGAAATCAACCGCCGCATTCTCGACCAGTTCCGCGAGCGCGGGATCGAGATCGCGAACCCGCAGCGCAATCTCTTGACGTGGGATCCGGACAGCGCGCCGGCGCGGATCGCGGCCGATGAAGCGCCCCCCGCGCCGCCCAGCGAAGCGCTCAAGGGCGAAGCGCGCGACGATGCGCGAGCGTCCGCCTCCGCCGCGGCTCAGCAAGCCGACGCGCCGGTGGAAGATCAGTTGCCCGTCGATCCTAAGCCGGCCGGCGGCCCAGGAACGCCAGCAAATCCCGGTTCAACCTCTGCGCATGAGTGAAGTAGAGCCCGTGACCGGCGCCTTCGTAGACCTGCAGCGACGCGCCGGGTATCAGCGCCGCGGTGGGTCGCCCGGTGAGCTCGAGCGGCGCGGAGGCGTCGCGGTCGCCGTGCAGGATCAACGACGGCACTTCGACACGCGCCAGTTCCGCGCGAAAATCGGTGCTGGTCTGCACGCGCGCCAGTTCCAGCATGGCCTGATGCGAGGTTTGCAGCATCAGGCGAATCGTCCAGTCGAGCGGCGCGCGCGACACGCCCGGCCCGAAGTACGGTCCCGCGTTCGCCTCGATCCAGTCGGGGAAGGAACGGCTCAGCGCGAGACGTCCCTGCTCGAATAGCGCGGCGTCGATGCCGTTCGGGTTGTCGTCGGTTTTCAGCAGATACGGCGTGGCGGCGGGCGCGACCAACGCAATGCGCGCCACGCGCGCCGAACCATAGCGCGTCAGATAACGCACGACTTCGCCGCTCGCGATCGAATGCGCGACCAGCGTGACGCCGCTCAGATCGAGCGCGTTCAGGACGCTCTCCAGATCGCCGGCAAGCGTGTCGAAGTCGTAGCCTCGGCCCGGGTCGCTAGAACGGCCATGCCCGCGCCGGTCATAGGCGATGCAGCGGCAAGCGAGCCGCGACAGCGGTTCCATCTGATACGCCCACATGTCGGCGTTCAGCGTCCAGCCTGAGAGGAACACGAGCGGCGTGCCCTCGCCCCACTCGCGGTAGAAAAGGCGTGTGTTGTCGGCGGTGCGGATGGTGTTCGGTTCGTCGGCGAGATACGGTGCGGTCGCGTTCATAAAAGCCTCCCATGCAACATCGTTGCGGCCTCGAGCGAGAATCGTGATGCCGTACCGCCACTGTGCCGGGCAACAGTAGGCGGGTCGATTACGTGGGAGGTAAAGAGGCAGGCGCACTCGAAAAGCGCCGCCATGCCGGAGCGCTACGGCACCTCCCACCAGCGCGGCAGCAACCGCCGCACCTCGGGCCGCCGATACCGGTCGTCGATCAGATGCACCACGCCCTGGTCGTGCTCCGTGCGGATCACGCGCCCGGCCGCCTGCACCACCTTCTGCAAACCGGGATACAGATACGTGTAGTCGTAACCGTTGCCGAACTTCGCCTCCATCGTGCGGCGCATCTGCTCGTTGATCTCATTCATCTGCGGCAAACCGAGCGTGGCGATGAACGCGCCGATCAACTGCTGCCCCACCAGATCGACGCCCTCCGAAAACGCGCCGCCGAGCACCGCGAAGCCCACGCCTTCGTTCATGGTGCGAAAGCGCGCCAGAAATGCGTCGCGCGCCGCTTCGTCCATGCCGGGTTCCTGCGCCCAGACCGGCAACTCAGGGTGCCGCTCGCGCATCAACGCGACCACCCGCTGCAAGTACTCGAAGCTGCTCAGAAAGCCCAGATAGTTGCCCGGCTGCGCCGCGTATTGCCTAGCGATCAGATCGACGATCGGAACGAGCGAACGCTCGCGGTCGCGCCAGCGCGTCGAGACGTTGCCGGCCACGCGCACCCGCAACTGCTCAGCGCGAAACGGTCCTTCGACGTCGAGCCATTGGGTCGCTTCGGGCAGCCCCAACGTGTCGCGATAGAAATGATGCGGGCTGAGCGTGCCGGAGAACATCACCGTGGTGCGCGCGGCTGCATAGCGCGGCGCGAGAAACGGCGCGGGAATCACGTTGCGCACGCAGAGCGTGGCACTGGTTTTGTCGCGGGGCGCGTAACGATCCGCGGCGAGCGTGATGTCGAAAATAGAATGCTCGCCGAACTGCTCGGCCAGCGCGACGAAATGCATGGCGTCGAAGAAAAAGCGCAGCGATGCTTCGTCGATGGAAAGCGGGGCTTCCGCCAGTTGATCCGTGACCGTGCCGATCAGGTCTTGCGCAGCGGAGAGCAGCTTGCCGGGGACCTCGGTGTAGACCTGATAGCTCGCGGACTGCGCGCGTTTGACGGCGTTCCACTCGCGTTGCAGCCGCTCGAGCGGCTTGCGCAAGATGACGGGCGCCGTTTTGCGCGCGAGCCGGAAGCTTGCCTGATCGAGCGACGCGGTGTACATGCGGCGGGCCCGGTCGAGCAGATTGTGCGCCTCGTCGACCAGCACGCCAACGCGCCACTGGTTGATCTGCGTGAGCGCGTACAGCATGGCGCTGCTGTCGTAGTAGTAGTTGTAATCGCCGACCACCACGTCGGCCCAGCGCGCCAGTTCCTGCGCCAGATAATACGGACAGATCTCGTGGGCGAGCGCCGCCTCGCGCACCGCCGCGCGCGTGAGGCGAGAGCCGGCCAGCGCGGCGCTGCGGGCCGCGTCGAGCCGGTCGTAGAAGCCGCGCGCGAGCGGACAGGCGTCGCCGTTGCAGGCTTTGTCGGGATGCTCGCAGGCTTTGTCGCGCGCGACCAGTTCGAGGGTTCGCAACGGCAGGTGCCCGGCGCCTCGATGGAGCGTGTCGATCGCGTCCAGCGCCAGCGCGCGGCCCGGCGTCTTGGCGGTCAGAAAGAACACCCGCTCGATCTGGTCAGACGCGCACGCCTTGAGCAACGGAAAAATCGTCGCAAGCGTCTTGCCGATGCCGGTCGGCGCCTGCGCCATCAAGGGCTTGCCGTCGCGCGCCGAGCGATAGACCGACACCGCCAGCTCACGCTGGCCGCTGCGAAACTGCCCATGCGGAAACTGCAACGCACCGAGCGCCGCGTTGCGCGCGGCCCGATGCGCCTCTTCCTGCACCGCCCAATCGAGAAAGCGCTCGCATTGCTCGACGAAGAAAATCTCCAGGTCGCGCGCGGTATGCGTTTGCGTCAGCAGCACCTCCTTCCGACTGCCGATATCGAAGTACACCAGCGCCACCGTCAACCCGGCGAGCCCGCGCGCGCGGCATAGCAAATGGCCGTAGACGAGTGCCTGCGCCCAATGCAAGGTGCGGTGATTGGCGGGCATGCGTTCGAGATCGCCGCGATGCGTCTTGACCTCTTCCAGCCGGTTCGCCGCCGGGTCGTAGCCGTCGGCGCGCCCGCGCACGGTCAGGCCGCGATGCGTGCCGGTCAGCGTGATTTCGGTTTCGTAGCCGCTCGCGCGCCGCCCGGCGACCGTCACGTGGCCCGCCATGCCTTCGAGCGAGGTGGGCGCCGGCGTGAAGCGCAGGTCCAGATCGCCGCGCCTCGCGGTGAACTCGCACATCGCCCGCACGGCGACCACGTAGGTCATGCGGTGGCCTCGGTGGTGGCCTCGGTGGTGGGCTCGGTGGTGGGCTCGACGGTGGGCTCGACGGTGGGCTCGGTGATCGCCTCGGTGATCGCCTCGGGGTTGGCCTTTGCGGTGGCCTCTATGGCGGCCTCGGTTCTGGCCTCCGTGGCGAACTCGCGTCTGCCTACTGCGGCGGCCCCGGCAGCCGCTTCATCCGCGCCGCCATTCGCGGTGAGTACTTCATCGGCCCAGCGCACGTCGAGCACGCGCACCGGCATGCCGTGCTGCGCGCAGTACGCGAGCCAGCGGATCTGGTTGTCCTGCAGGCGGTCGCCGGGACCTTTCACTTCGATCAATTCGTAGCGGCGCTCGGCCGGCCAGAAGCGGATCAGATCCGGCAAACCGGAACGATTGCCGCGAATATCGCGCAGCAAGCGCTCGAACCACAGTTTCAGGTGCGCGGCGGGCAGACAGTCGAGCGCCAATGCGACGAGTTCCGGCGAGAGCAGCCCCCAGAACACGAAAGGCGATTGCAGCCCCGCCTTGCTGTGCAGATGCCGCCAGATCGTTTCGCGATAAACGCCACTGTCGAGCTGCGCGAGACACGCGGCGAACTGTTGCGCACGACGCGCATGAAAATCCGGCGCGTGCAGATCGGCCGGACCACGCTGGAACGGATGAAAGAACGCGCCAGGCAGCGCCGCGAAGACTGGCTCCCAACACAGCAGCCCGAACAGCGAATTGATCAGCGCGTTTTCGACGTAATGAACCGGCGCGGTCTCGCGCGTCAAATGATCGCGAACGACGTACTCGACCGGCATGAGCGCGTCGGGCCGCGGCACCACCAGCGTGCTGCGCTCGACGGGACGCGCCGCGCTCGCCCGTGCGACCGGCAGGCCACGTTTGCGCTGCAAACGCACCAGCATGCGCGCGATGCGTTGCGCTTCCTCCTCGCTCTCCGGTGCCGCGGCGGCCTGCGAAGCCAGCGCGAACGCGTCGTCGAAACGCTCGCTGCGTTCGAGCACGCGCATGCGCCGATGACGCGCGCCAGGCCACGCGCATTGCTCGTAAACGGCGAGCGCGGCCGGCCAGTTCTGCCGCCGCTCGCACAGGTGGCCGATGCGAAACAACAGTTTCGCGCGCCGCGTTTCGAGCCAGGGGTTAGAGGTTTCGATTGCCCCGACGGCTCCGACCAGTTCGTCGATCGCGGCGACTTCCGCGTCGCCGCCGGGCAGCCATTCGAGCGCTTCGCGGCATGCGTGCAAGGCGAGATAAACGTCCACGTCCACGCGCGCCTGAAACGCGCGCGACGACGGCGCGAACGCCACCTTCTCGTACTGGAACACGCCGAGGTCGGCAAGCACGAACTCCGACCACTCCTGCTGCAAGTTGCCGAAGAACATCAGCCGCAGACGTTCGCAAAGCGGCGCGACCGCCACGTGAAGCACGCAATCCGTAGATCGGGCGTGCCATGCGCAGAGCGGACGTGCCGCGACGCTGTCCCCGTCGCGTTCGTCGAGATAGAACGCACGCACCGTTTCCAGCAGTTCCGGTTTGCGCAAGCTCTTGGCGCCGGGCATCAACGCGAGCGCATCCGCGAAAATCTCCATCAACTCGGCACGCGTGGTGAGCGCGAACAGATCGTCGAGCGTCAGGCCCGGCTCGGTGTCGACCCAGCCGAGCGCGGCGATCGGCGCCACCGCCTGCAACGGGCAGCCAATCTCCTCGTAAGCCAGGCGGCTCGCGCGGAACAGCGTGCCTTTGCGCATCAGCATGCGAACCAGCAGCGCACGCGAAGATTGCGGTAACGCGGCGAACTCGCGCACAAACGCCTGTTCATGCGCGTCGAACAGGTCGTCATAACGCTGCGCGAGCCACGCGAGGGCGCGCTCGAAGTTCAGCAGATAGTAGAAAGCGTAGGGAGAGGCAGGTGTTGCCACGGCACTGTCACGAAACCTGTATGTTTATACAGTGATGATAGCAAAATCCGTGAAGGCGCCGGCCACATCGGGTCAAAACAGCGTCAGGGCGCGGCGTGAAGGTACTGCCATTCGAAGCCGTTCGCGCCCCTGCTCACCCGCCCCGCCGAGCTCTGCGGAAAATGCGCGGTGAAGAGCGTTGCGCCGCGATCGGCCGCGTAGTTGAGCAACCAGTGCCGCGAGCGCCGCGCCGACGCGGCATCGCGGCAGAAGGTCGAGTTCCATTCGGGCCGGTAGACCTGAACAGGGTTATGCATCACATCGCCGGTAAAGATCGCCTCCTCACCGCGCGAGCGGATCGAAATCGACATATGGCCGGCGCTATGCCCCGGCGTGGGATGAAACTCGATGCCGTCGCGCCACGCGCCGCCCCTGGCAGGAATGGTGACCGCCTGGCCGGCTTCGATCACCGGCACGACGCTGTCTTCGAAAACCATACGGCGGCTGTCTCCCGCCGAAGTCGCGAAGAACGCCTGTTCCGCTTGCGGGAATACATATTTCGCATTCCGGAAGGTCGGCTGCCAGCGACCCTCGACCCACTGCGTATTCCAGCCCACGTGGTCCGCATGCAGATGCGTGAGCAGTACTTCGTCCACCTGCGCCGGCAAGACGCCCGCCTCGGCGAGACGCTCCAGATACGGGTTGTCCAGTCGATGAAACAGCTTGCTGAACGGCCGCTCCTTGAAATTGCCGATGCCGGTGTCGATCAGCACGGTCAGGCCGTCCATCTGCACGACCCAGGTGTGCACGCTCAGCTTCACCTCGTTGCGTTCCAGGTCGAGGCTCTGCGCCGAAAGCCGGCGGCTCAATTCGTCCGCGGCGGACGGCGTCCAATCCGGATAGAGCACCGCGGGTGCCAACGGAAAACTGGTTTCGCTGACGCGGGTAATGCGCGCGTCGCCTACCCTGTGCGCAAGAACCTCGATTGGCATGGTGTGTACTCCGTGAAAGTGCGGCGGCAGCCATCTGAGCGGTGACGCCGCGCTGCCGTGGCGAATGGCGTCACTATCGCAAATCCGGTGCGTGCCGGCCAATGCCGTTTTCTGCGGATGGCGATGCCTTGCCGGCATCGCCATGAACGCCGCGTCACGCAATCGTTCTCACCGGCGTGCGGCGCGCGGCCACGCCGTACAGCAGCGCGCTGAACGCGGCCGCCACGCCGCCGACGCAGGCCAGCGCCACGCCCAGACCGGCGCTGTGCCCGCCGAGCCGCTCGTTGATGAAGCCGACCGCGAACGGCCCGAGGCCGCCGCTGATCGCATTGGTGAGAAACACCAGCAACGCGATCGAACGTCCGCGCATGCGATTCGGAATCGCGATCTGGATCGGCACCGGCGCCAACGCCATCGCCACACTCGCCGCGAACGCGCACGCGCCATACAGCACCACCGCGATGTGCACGTCGCCGACGAGCGGCATCGCGATCGCGGCCGGCACCAGCAACAGCGCCGCCAACGCGGACAGCGCCAGCACTTTGCGCAGCGCGGCGGCGTCGCTCACGCGTCCGGCGAGCAGGCCCGCGCTCACCACGCCGAGTATGCCGCCGAACATGTAGGCCGGCGCCGCCATCTGCCCGACTACGCGCGGCGTTAGATGGAAGTGACGGATCAGCAGCGTCGGAAACCAGGCCGCGTGCGAGTAGAAGAGCGTGATCAGCGCGACATAGGCGCCGAAATACGGCAGACAGAAACGGTTCTTCACGAACAGTTCGCGCAGCACGTCTTTGAGCGGCGGTGTGCTGTCCTGAGCGGCTTCGTCCATGAAAACCCGGCCCGATGCCCGTTCGGTCGCGACGACGCGTCCCGCGGCGGCCGAACCTGGCGCAGTGGCGTCGAGTGCGGGCGACAGGCCACGCCGTTGCGGCTCGCGCACCGACAATGCGACGATCGCCGCCAGCGCCAGCCCCGGCAAGCCAACCGCGACGAACACAGCCTGCCATCCGTTCAAACCAGCGCCCGCGAGCCACGTGGCGCCCGCACCGTGTTCGAGCGAACCGAGCAGCATGCCGCCGCCGAACAGCGCCACGCCTCCGCCGATATACGGTCCGAGCATGAATACGCTGCTTGCCCGGGTGACTTTGCGCGGCGGGTACAGATCGCTGAAAATCGACAGTGCCGCCGGACTCAAACCCGCTTCCGCGATCGCGGTCCCGGCACGCGCGGCCAGCAATTCGCCGAAGTTGTGCGCGAAACCGCATAGCGCGGTGGAGACGGCCCAGATCGCCACGCAAACCGCGATCAGACGCACGCGATTGGAGCGATCGATCAGCCGCGCGATGAACACGCCCGCCGTCGCGTAACACAGCGTGAACGAAAAGCCTTGCAGCAAGCCGATTTGCGTATCGGTGAGCGTCAGCGTTTCCTTGATCGGTTGCACGAGAATGCTCACGATCTGGCGGTCGAGATATGAAAACGCAAAGCAGACAAAGAACAGAACGACGACGTAGGCGTGCCCACGACGCGTATCGGCATCGTCGGCATCGGACACGGTGGTGACTGCATTCATGGCGAATCTCCGGCTGGGCACGGCGAAGAAATGGTTTGCCTCGGTTCGATGAACGGCGTCATTGCCATTGCGCATCCGCGGCCAGCACGGCGAGACAGTCGCCCGGCTCGACGCGCGCATACGAGCGCTTGCACACCACCACGCCGTCGCCGGCAAAGCGGATCTCCTGGGGTGCGCTCCACGGCGCATACGGGTCGAACACCCGCGCGGCCAGTTGATCCTTTTCGACCCGGTCGCCGAGCGCGAAAACGGGTTCGGCAACACCCGGGCGCGAGGCGAACACGTAGTGCCGCGCGCCGTCCACTTTCAGCCAGCGGGAGTCGTGCCGCGGCGCGGGCGGATGATCGTCGGGCGTGACGCCGAGCGCGTGCAGCACGCGCCGCAGACCGTCCTCGACGATCGCCACGCCGTCGGGATTGCAGGCCGCGTAGCCGCCGAACTCGCCGCACAGGAACAGCTTGCCGTGCCGCTCGACAGCCGCGCCGTACGTGCGGTCCTCGCCGAGCAGATCCATGAGCATGGTTTGCGGCGCGGCAAACGCCTGCACCAGCCGCCGGTATTCGGCGCGGCGCGACGGGTCCGCGGGCGGCGCCGCGAGCAAGGCCGGCAGATGATCGAACGACGCACCGCCCGCGTGCAGATCGATCACCACGTCGGCACGCGGAAACAGTTCGGTATCCGCATAATGCGCAATCATCTCAGTGAGGTTGCCGTTGCGCGCGCCGGGAAAAACGCGATTCAGATTGCCACGGTCGATCGGCGAAGTGCGCGAGCCGTTGATAAAAGCCGGGAAATTCAGCGCCGGCACCACGATCAGACGGCCCTTGATCGAAGTCGCGGGCAAGCGCTGAATCAGCTTCATCAGCGCGACGGGACCTTCGTATTCATCGCCGTGATTGCCGCCTGTCAGCAGCACCGTGGGCCCGTCACCACCGTTGAGTACGGTAATCGGCACCGGAATATGGCCGTAAGCGGAGCGATCGTGCGAATACGGCACGCGCAATGTGCCGTTCTGCAGACCGGGGCGTTCATAGTCGATGTCGGTGCAAATCAGCGAGGGTGTGGACGGCATGGTTGTCTCCCGATAAGAAAGTGAGCCGGAGCGACGTCGTCGGATGACGGCGCGAGGCCATGCAATCAATATCGTCGAGGCAAAAAACCAGCGCCAATGCCGATTTTTAGGGTAGCCGATGCCTCAAAGGCATCGCAGCCCGGCCCTGCCCGCGGTTCACTTCTGCGCGTTGAGCAAGGCGATGAATTGCGCGAGCGCGGGGTTGCGATGCTGCTCGTGATACGCGAAATGCAGCGGCAGCGCGATAGACAGATCGGCCAGGTTGAGGAATTGCACCAGCGCCGGCGGCCGGTCGCGATTGGCCGAGTTGACGATCGCCGCGCCCACGCCCGCCGACACCAGCGAGAGAATCGCCGCTTCCGTCGATACTTCCTGCACGACGTCGAGCGTCAAACCGGCGCGCTCGCATGCGCCGATCAGGCGATCGTAGTAAGCGGGATAGACGTGCCGTGGGAACGTAATGAACGGCTTGCCGCCCAGTTGCGCGGCGCGCACCGTCTTTCGGCGGCCGAACGACCACGCGGCCGGCGCCGCCAGCACCACGCCGTTTTCGAGCAGCGGCAGACTGGTTATCTGCTCGGGCAGCGCGCCGAAGTGATAGATGAAGCCGCCGTCCAGCGTGCGCTGGTTGATGGCGTCCAGTTGCTCCGGCGTATTCATCGGCGTGAGTTCGATAGCCACTTGCGGCGCCGCCTGCTGGAAGGCTTGCAGCGCGTGCGGCACAAGGCCGCCCCATACCGCGTTTTCGACGAAACCGATCCGCACGTGGCCGCACACGCCCGCCGCGATGCGTTGCGCGACGCGCGCCGCCGACTCGACCTGCTGCAGAATACCGCGCGCCTCGCGCAGATAGGCTTCGCCCGCCAGCGTGAGTTTGAGGCCGCGCGGCGTGCGCTCGAACAGCGCGACGCCCACGGTTTCTTCGAGGTCCTGGATCTGCCGCGAAATGGCCGGCTGGGTCACGTGCAGTTGCTCGGAGGCGCCGCGCACGCTCGCATGCTCGGCAACGGCGACGAAGTAACGGAGATGCCGGAGTTCCATGTCAGCAGAATGGCAGGCTCATTTAACGGATTGCCGGCATTGTGCCATTCGATCGTGCCACGGCGATTGCGTTTTTTACTCCGCCGCGAGCCACACCACCGTCAACGACCGCACGCCTTGCGCGCCGCGAATCAGCACGCCTTCGATATCCGCCGTCGCCGACGGTCCGGTCACGAGCGCCGCATAACGGGCGTCGCGGAAATCGTCGCGCCGGTACACGTCCTGCAGCCCGTCGAGCAATTGCGCCGGATCGAGCAGCACCACCAGATGCTGCACGATGTAGCCGACCGCGTTGACCACGTACTCGCGTTCGCTGAACCACACCGAGCCGGTTTCGGCAACGCCGAAGCGAGCCCGCACCACGCCGACCTCGATGTCCTGCAACGACGCGGGTTGCGTGTCGGCGGTAAGCGTGCGCGTGCCCGGCACTTCCGGCGTGGCCGAGGCGATGGATGCCTCGGCGCCGAACCGCTCGCGAATCAGCCCGGGCACGTCGTCCGCCGCTTTGGCTTCCACGCACGCGCCGCCCATTGCCTGCAGCGCCGCCGTAAAGCGCGCGCGCAGATCGCCGCCCGCCGCATCGAAGAGCGGCACCTCGGGTCGCGGCCGTGCGGGAGGTTGCGCATCGCGCACCTTCGCCAGAAAAGCTTCACGCGTTGTCATGCTCGCCTCCACGATTCTTCTTGTACCAGGCGTGGAAGGTCAGCTTCGGCGCCTCCGGCAACTCGCGTTGCTTGCCCCAGATATTGAGCGGGTTGTACAGCACGAAGTTCGGCAGCCGCCGCAGCGCGCTGCCCATCGAGGACACCGTCGCGCGATACAAGGTCGGACTCGCGAGCAGCCGCCCCGCCATCTTCAACACCTCCTGCTTCACGAACGGCACTTCGTGGCGCTCGGCGATCACCGTGCGCCATTTGTAGATCTGCTCGTGAATATTGATCTTCACCGGACACACATTCGTGCAACTGCCATTGAGTGTCGATGCGAACGGCAACGCGCTATAGCGCTTCAGATCGAAAGTCGGATTGATGATCGCGCCGATCGGCCCCGAGTAGGTGCCGCCATACGACAACCCGCCGCTGCGCCGGTAGACGGGGCATGTATTCATGCAGGCCCCGCAGCGAATGCACTTGAGCGAATACCAGAAGTCCTCCATCGCGAGCCGCTCCGAGCGGCCGTGATCGACGAGGATGAAATGCATCTCCGTGCCCGGACGCGGCGCGCGGAAATGCGACGTGTACTGCGTGATCGGCGAGCCGAGCGCGCTGCGCGACAGCATGCGCACAAACACGCCAAGGTCCGACACCTTCGGAATCAGCTTCTCGATACCGATCGACGCGATATGCAAGGGCGGCACATTCGCAGAAAGATCCGCGTTACCTTCGTTCGTGCACACCACCACCGTGCCCGTTTCCGCCACCGCGAAATTGCAGCCGGTCATGCCGGCCGTCTTCTCGCGCACGAAGTACGGCCGCGTGTTCATCCGCTGGCTTTCCGCGAGGTAGTGGATGTCGCTGTTCTTCGGGTCGGTGCCGATGGTGCGGCCAAACAGCTCGGCGACGTCGGCACGCAGTTTGTGGACCGCCGGCACCACCATATGGCTCGGGTCCTGGTGATCGAGTTGCTGGATCCGTTCGCCGAGATCCGTTTCCATCACCGTAATGCCGCGCGGCTCCAGATACTCGCGCATCTTGCATTCGTCGGTGAGCATCGACTTGCTTTTGACGAGTGTGGTCATGCCGCGCTCCGACATGATCCGGTGCACGAGCGCATTGTGCTCTTCAGCGGTGGCGGCCCAATGTACCTTAACGCCGTTCGCCTCGGCCGCCGCGGCGAACTGGTCGAGATACGTGGACAGGTTGGACAGCGTATGTTCCTTGATGCCCGATGCCAGCTCGCGCATCGTTTCCCACTCGGCAATGCCGTGCGCCTGCGCATCGCGCTTCTCGCGCAAATCCCACAGACGTTTGTCGTGGAACGCGACATGCTCGGTCTTGCCGAGGAAAGCGCCCGCCGCTTTCGCGTGATCGATGCGGTTGCTCATGCGCGTGCTCCGTTGAGGACCTGCGCGATATGAATGAAGCGCGCGTCGGCTTTCATGCGTTCCGCGCAGCCCTGCTGGTGCATCAGGCACGACATGTCGCCCGATACGATGTACTCGGCGCCCGCGTTCAGATGATCGCGCACCTTGTCCTGTCCCATGCGCACCGACACCGGTTCTTCAGTCACGGAGAACGTGCCGCCGAAACCGCAGCATTCGTCGGGCCGCGCCGGCTTGACGAACTCGATGCCCTTCACGCCTTCGAGCAAGGTGCGCGGTTTCGAAAACGGCGTGGCCGCCACTTCCGACATCGACGCTTCCTTCAGATGCCGCAATGCGCTGCAACTGTTGTGCAAGCCCACTCGATGCGGAAATTCCGCCCACGGAAATTCACGCGCGCCGATCACGTCGTGCAGAAACTCGACGAGTTCGTAGGCGCTCGCCCGGACCTTCTTCACTTCGTCGGTCTGCTCGAGCGCGGTGAGATGCTCACGCACGTGATGAATGCAACTCGCCGACGGTCCGACGATGTAGTCGTAGCCGGCAAAGTTGCGCGCGAACACACGCTCGGCGCCGGCGGCCTCGGCATGCGCGCCGCTATTGGCCATGGGCTGGCCGCAGCAGGTTTGCTCCTGCGGATAGTCGACCTCAATGCCGAAGCGTTCGAGCAATTCGAGCGTGGCGATCCCTACTTCGGGATAGAACGCGTCAATGAAACACGGGATAAACAGGGCAACTTTCATAGGCTCATTCAAAGGACAAGCGGCAGCCGGCGATTCGCTCACTCTACTGCGGAACCGCGGCGGTGAACCAATACCTCGTCCGGCGGCAGGCGGCCTAGGCGAGATGAATCAGCGAGGCTTCCGACGCTTCAGTATGACTGGTATGGTTGGTCTGACCACGAATATAGGGGAAGTTGCAGGAGGGTGTCAATCGCCGGCTGGGATCGATCGGGCCGCGGCATGCGTCGCACGCAGCTAGCCGGAGCGGCGGGTCAGGCCGGAGGGGAAGTTAAAACGAAGGTTGGAACCGCAAAGACATGAACGCGCTGTTCCCGCTTAAGCCGCATCGAGCGGCATCGAGCGGCATCGAGCAGCATCGAGCCGCACCAAGCGGCATCGAGCACTCACGCGCTCAAGACACCGCGCTCGACGAAGGCTTCGCCGCGTCTTCCTTGTACAGTTCGCGCACATACGTCAAGTGACGCTCGGCAGCCTTGCGTGCCTTCAAGGCGTCGCGCGCCATCACGGCGTCGTAAATGGCCTGGTGCTGGCTCATCAACTGCTTTTCCATCGCGTCGTCGTAATCGATGAGCCGATGGTACTGGCGCATCCCTTCGCGAATCAGCGTATGGATGCCGTGCATCACATGCGCGAGCGCGATATTGTGCGTGGCGTCGGCGATCGCGAGGTGAAACGCGGCGTCGAGTTCGGCGAGGTTCGCACGGTCCTGCGACTGCGAGCCGGCTTTCAATGCCTCGAATGCGGCACTGATCTTTTTCAGATCGGCGGCCGTGGCGCGCTGGGCGGCATAGACCGTCGAGATCGATTCGAGACCCTGGCGCAGCTCCAGAATATCGGCGCTGGTGCGCGGGTTTTGCAACAGCAACTCGGCAAGCGGCTTGGAGATGATCGGCGCGGTGACGTCGACCACCGTGAAACCGCCCCGCCCCGAAGTTTCGATGTAGCCGTCCGCTTCCAGCCTGATCAACGCTTCCCGCAACGAAGGCCGCGACACGCCGAGCTGCGTGGCCAGGTCGCGTTCAGCTGGCAGCCGGTCGCCGGGCATCAGCGTACCGTCCGAAATCAGTTGCTTGATCTGGTCGGACACCACGTCGGACAGCCGTTTGCGCGTGAAGGACTGGATCGGGAGGAATGGCATGGGCAGCGGTGAGTGAAGCCGGTTGATCAAGCGGATGTTCAGGCGGCGGACAACCGTCCGGGCGCCGTTCGCTGCACCCTTGAAGCAGCGCGCGACGTCCAACGGATTATACCGTTCAACGGCTCGGGCCCATCGCGCACGAGCGACGCGCAGGCCGCGCTCGCACCGTCCGGCGTGCTCTGTCGAACCCTAGCGCGCACCCGCGGCATAGAAACTCGCCAGATCGCGCTTGAGCGTGTGCAATGCGGCGTCGTCGAGATAGATCATGTGGCCGGTCGGATAGTAGGCGATTCGCACGTTGGCGCGCAGCGGCCCGTCCAGTCCCAGATGCGCGAGCGCATACTCGGTCGCGTAAAACGGCGTGGCCAGATCGAAATAGCCGTTCAGCGACATCACGCGCAACTGCGGATTCTGCCGCATCGCTTCGGCCAGATCGCCCGCCGCATACGGCACGGGCAGACGTTCGCCCCACCAAGCGCGATGCTTCCAGTCCCAATGCGTCAAGGCTTCGTCGTTGAAGACGCGATAGCGGTCCGCAGGCGTAAAGTGCAGGTCCTGAGCGAAGTGCTGGTGCAGCGCCGCGTCGAAAGCACTCGACACGCTGCTCACCGAGGCGTCGTAATCGGGCCGCTCGGATACGCTGTCAAAGTCGATGCCTTCGAAACGCCCATCGTAACGGCCGACGCTGCGCGCCTCGTCGCGCAGCAATTCAGCGCGATAACGCGACGGATAAAGACGCAGGCGGCTCCGCTTCACATAGTCCACGTCGAGCCCCGTGAATTGCGCGACCCGCGCGGCGATCGCGTCGCGTTCGGCGTCGGGCAGCGCGTCGCCTTGCGCGAGCGCCTGCGCGTAAGGGCCGCGCGCGAATGCGCGGGCATCGTCGAGAAAGGCGGCCAGACTGGCGGGCTTCGGCACGATCCTGTCGTGATACCAGGCAATCGCCGCGAAGCTCGGCAGATAGCTTTCGCTCCGGAAATCCGCGCCCGCAGAAAATGCCGCCGAATCAAGCACCGACGACATCAGGATCACCCCATTGAGTGCAATGTTGTCCTGCCCCAGCCGGTACGCGAGCATCGCGGCGCGCGCGGTTCCATACGATTCGCCGAGCAGATACTTGGGCGAATTCCAGCGCTGGTTCACCGTCAGATAGCGGTCGATAAACTGCGAAAACGCGTCGAGATCCTGATCCACGCCCCAGAAGTCTTTGCCCGTGCCGTGGCCGACTATCCTCGACAAACCCGCGCCGACCGCGTCGATAAACACCAGGTCGGTGGTGTCGAGCAGGCTGTCCGGATTGTCGGCGAGCGTGTACGGCGCGGGCGGCGTGATGGCGGGGCTCGCGGTGTGCGCGCGCTTCGGCCCGAACGAGCCGATCAGCAGGAATACGCTGCCCGCGCCGGGTCCGCCGTTGAAGAGAAACGTGACGGGCCGCGTCGCCGGTGCTTTGCTGGCGACGCTGTAGGCGACATAGAACACACTCGCGTTGGCCTGCCCTGTCTTGTCGCGCAACAGCAGGTTGCCGGCGGTGGCTGTGTAGTCGATCTTGCGGCCGTCGAGCCGGATCGAATGCTGCGTCACCGACGCGGTTTCCGGCGGCACGGGGATCGGCGGCGACTCGCCTTTCGCGCCGCGCTGCGCCGTGCTGCCCGACGCGTCGCTGCGTGCCGCTGCAGCCGCCCGTGGCTGGCTAGCCGCGCGCGCCGCGGACGCCGCGGTTTCCGCGGTTTCCGCGCTCGCGGCGGCATCCGCCGAGTCGTCCAGTTCAGCAGCCGCGCACATCGTGCTGAAGGCGGTAAGCACGGCAAGGACGAGCGCCGTCGCCGCGAACGCGGCCGCCAGCGAGCCTGCCATCAGCGATCGGCGCAACGAGAGGGTGAAGCGAAGGCCCATGGGGTTCCCGACAGAGAGTCGATATGCGCCGGTTTCCGGACTGTTCTGGCTTAAGACGAACTCGGCGATCGATTTTTGACGCAAGCTTTCGCGGCGTCAACCCAAAGCTCGCAAGAACGCGTCTTATACCCACGACGCATCGCCCCTGCGTTCGTGAATCGAAAGCAAACGAAACGTTGACGAAAGACTCAGCGAACCGGCAACGCACGGACGAATGCGGCGATGCGCTCGCACGCGTCGATCAACCGCGCTTCTTCGACCACGAAACCCAGCCGCACGAAACCATTCGCCGTCTCGGCAAAGGCACTCGCGTCGAGTACCGACACGCCTTGCGCGCGAAACAGCTGCCAGGTGAAGTCAACCGTATCGAGGCCCGTGCCGCTCACGTCGACCATCATGAACATGCCCGCTTCGGGCAACACGCAGCGCAAACCCGGCACACGCTGCAAGCGCTCGAACACGACGTCGCGCCGGCGCCGGTAAATCTCCCGCATCCCGGCGGCGATCTGCGCCTTGTGCTGCAACGCCGTCAACGCGGCCTGCTGGATGAAGCCGGGCAAGCCGTACAGCATCGCGAGGGCGAGCCGCCCCATATGCTCGATCAGCTCCGCCGGCCCGATCGCCCAACCCACGCGCCAGCCTGCCATGGCATGCGATTTCGACAGGCTGCCGAGCGTGACGGTGCGCTCCGCCATGCCGGGCAACGCCGCAATACTCACGTGCTCGCGTTCGAAAGTCAGCTCGGCGTAGACCTCGTCGGACAGTACCCACAGATCGTGCCGGCACGCGAGCCGCGCGATCCGTTCGAGATCGGCGCGTGGCATGACCACCCCGGTGGGGTTGCACGGCGTGGCGAAAAAGATGGCTTTGGTGCGCGCGGTGATGGCCGCCTCGAGCGCGTCGCAATCGACATGAAACGCTCGAGCCCGATCGACCGGCACCGTGACGAGCGTGGCGCCCGCGGCGCGCACGCAGGCCTCATAGGTCAGATACATCGGTTCGGGGACGATCACCTCATCGCCCGCCTCCAGCAGGCACAACGATGCGGCGAACACGCCGTTCTGCGCGCCGGCGGTCAGGATCACATTGGCCGCGCTCGCCGTACAACCGGTCAGGCGCGCGTGCTCTTCGGCAATCGCCGCGCGTACCGGCTCGCGGCCGGACACGGCGCTGTAGTGCGTGTCGCCGCCGCGCAAGGCCTCGACCGCGCGTTCGACGATCGGCGCGGGCGTGGCGAAATCTGGATCGCCGACGCTCAGCACGATGACGTCTTCACCATTGGCCGCCGCCTGCTGCGCGACCCGATGGATTTCCCATGCGGACGTGCGCCTGCCTTGCAGGCGCTCGACCAGATTCGAGTACTTCATTGCCCTACCCCTTTACCCATGGACTCGCCAATGTAAAGGGGCACGCCCGAAACGTCCAGACACGAAAAAGCGCCACGCGAGCCAAATGCCTCGCGTGGCGCTTTCACGCACTCCGCTTTCACGCACCGCGTTCTGTAGCCCCGTTCTGTAGCCCCGTTCTGCAGTCCCGTTCTGCAGTCCCGTTCTGCAGTCCCGTTCTGCAGTCCCGTTCTGCAGTCCCGTTCTGCAGTCCCGTTCTGCAGTCCCGTTCTGCAGTCCCGTTCTGCAGTCCCGTTCTGCAGTCCCGTTCTGCAGTCCCGTTCTGCAGTCCCGTTCTGCAGTCCCGTTCTGCAGTCCCGTTCTGCAGTCCCGTTCTGCAGTCCCGTTCTGCAGTCCCGTTCTGCAGTCCCGTTCTGCAGTCCCGTTTCGCGGCCCCGTCCCCGCGGGGCGCGGCGCTCAAACCTGGCGGCGCAACTCCGCCGGAGGCACCTTCATCAGATGCCGGTATTTCGCCACCGTGCGGCGCGCCACCAGCACGCCCTGGTCGGCGAGCATCTTGGCGAGCGTCACGTCCGAGAGCGGATCACGGGTGTTTTCCGCGGCAATCATTTCCTTGAGCAGCGCGCGCACCGCTGCCGCCGAACAGGTGCCGCCGCTTTCCGTGCCGAGTTCGCGCGGGAAGAAATGCTTGAACTCGAAAATGCCGCGCGGCGTGGCCATATATTTGTTGCCCGTGGCGCGCGAGATGGTAGATTCGTGCAGACCGAGTTCGTCGGCGACATCTCGCAGCACCATCGGCTTGAGCGCGATTTCGCCGTACTGGAAGAAGGCCTTCTGATGCGCGACGATGCACTCAGCCACGCGCTGGATCGTATCGAAGCGTTGTTGCGCATTGCGGATCAGCCAGCGCGCTTCCTGCAGTTGCTGCGCGAGCGGCGAGCGGCTCGCGCCGGCCGACTGCGCAAACAGCTCCGCATACATGCGGTGAATACGCGCGCGCGGCTGCACCGCCGGGTTGATCGCCACGACCCACTTGTTGCGCACCTGACGCACGATCACGTCCGGCACCACGTAGTTATCCTCGGTGCGGCCATAGCAGTTGCCCGGCTTCGGATCGAGCTTGCGCACGAGAGCACAGGCAATCCGCAGTTCTTCCGCGCTGCAGCCAATCTGCTTTTGCAGTTCGGCCTGCTCGCGGCGCGCGAGCCGTTCCAGATGATGTTCGACGATTTGCCGCGCCACATCGCGCCCCGGCGTGTCGGCCGGCAACGCGTTCACCTGCAGCGACAGGCACTCCGAGAGCGTGCGCGCGCCCAGACCCGGGCGATCGAGCGATTGCACGAGACGCAGCGCCACCAGCAACTCGTCTTCGGTCAACTCGGGTTCGAGATCCACGCTATCGGCGAGGTCGGAGAGCTCCTGGCGCAGATAGCCGTCTTCGTCGAGCGCCTCGATGATGAAGCGGGCCACGGCGCGGTCACGGTCGTCGAGGCGATAGAGGCGCAGAGAGTCGTGCAACTGCTCACGCAAGGTCGGCTGGGAACGCGCCCACTCGGCCGGATCGCTGCTGTCGGAGTCGCCGTTCTGGCGGGTCGAACTGCGGCTGCTGTAGTCGCCGGAAAAGTCCCCCGGCATGTCGTCCTGGCCCGCGCTTTCCAGCGTGTCGTTGCCGCCCGAGTCGGAAGGTAGGGAATCGGGCTCGGCTGTAGCGAGGGTGTCGGTGGCGGGCAGCGCCCCGGCGTCTTCGCCCGTCGCGGCGGTGGCGAGCGCGACATCTTCCGTATCCGAGGAGTCGTATTCGAGGAACGGATTGGTGTCGAGCGCCGTGCGCAACTCCTGCTGGAATTCGAGAGACGACAACTGCAACAGACGCACCGATTGCTGAAGACGCGGCGTGAGTGCGAGAGACTGCCTTGTGCGTAGTTCAATTGAAGGCATTGTAGTGAGGTCCCGTTAATAGCCGAAAATGGTGAGTAGCCTCCTTGGAGCAACTGTCGTACCAGCTCGCGCAACACGCTGTTTTTTCAATGCTTTGCATTTTCAGGCCCGGCCCTTGCGCAGGCCGCGCGCCACCATTTTTACAAGCACCCGGCAATTTCCGGTCCTCGCCTGCGCCGGCCGTCGAACTCGGCCCCGATGCCTCGCCACGCCCTATTCCTCAGCCTAAAGCCGCGAGCCGTAACGGCTTTCCTGCCACGTGAGCGCTCGGCGGGAGCGCCGGGCACACCGCTTGCGTCTGGGCACTATGTGGACGGACGCCGGTCTTTGCATGCGAAACGCAGCTGCGAAATCGCCTGCACAGACTGTCGCCCGGTGTCGATAACGGGCCCTGACGGAACCGTAGCGGCAACGACCCCACGCGTGTCATCAGCGGTTCCGGCCGCGATCGACCGCAGGCAACAAGACCGCAATTTTCATCAACACCCGAAGGAGAAACCATGAAGACGATCCAATTCCTGAAGACCGCAGGTAGCATTGCTTGTATCGCATTCGCACTGAACGCTACGGCGCAAACCAGCGCCTCGGCCCCGTCGGCTTCGTCCGAAACCATCGGCGAGCACGTCGACGACGGCACCATCACCACCAAGGCCAAGGCTGACCTGCTGGCCGCCAAGAACGTCAAGTCGACCCACATTCATGTGAAGACGCGCAAGGGCGTGGTGTGGCTCACGGGCTCGGTACCTTCGTCAGACGACAAGGCTGCGGCCGAAGAAGTCGTGAAGGCCGTGAAGGGCGTGTCGAGCGTGAAGAACCATCTCAAGGTCGCCGCTCAGTAAGCGCGCGCGGTCTGAACGGGAGCGTCGGCTTCGGCCGGCGCTTCTCGTCGCCTGCTTCTCGTCGCTTGAGTCCATAAAAAAGCCGTCCCAAATGGGACGGCTTTTTCGTGGCCGGTCGATTGCCGATTCAAGCCGAACCTCCGCCGCGGCCGGACAACACTCTAATAACACTCAAACATCGTCCGGCAAAAACCGGCGCTCTTTGGAGCGCCGGCCGCTCACCCAAACCTAGCGACGCGTCGCCGCATACTGATCGCGCAGATCACGCACGCGGTCATGGTTTTGCAGCACGCCTTGATACTGCCGCTCCACCAGTGCCCGCACGTCCGCCGGCAACTCCTTTTCGAGCGCGTCGTGATAGCGCTTCTTGGCGACGTCCTCGCCCTTCTCGCACTCGGCCAGAATGTCATGGTCGCTGCGGTCGGTCACCGCCGACTTCACGTCGACCCAGCCGCGGTGCAGTGCGCCGCTCATGCTGCCGCCCGTTTCAGGTTTGCCGCCGAGCGCCTGAACCGCGTCCTGCAATTCACGCGCGCCGCGCGTGCAGTCTTCGGCACGCGACAGGAACAGCGTTTTCAGTTGCGCGTCGTGCGCATCTTCTGCTGCCTTGCGAAAGCCCTTCTCGCCGTCCTTCGACGTTTCGACCAGATCGTTCAGCACGGAAACAACGTTCGTAGCCATTCAATACCTCCAAGGGTTTCGTTAGTCATGGAATCCGTCGCCGGACGCGTCACGTGTGTTTGACCACGCTCGCATTCAACTGCGGGGTTCCTCTCACTATTCGCATGATGCGTGCCCGGCGCGGATGGCCAAAGACACGCCGTGCGCCGCGGCGAGGTGCGCTCCCAGACTTTCCAACGCACGTAGATTTTGCCCACGACTTCAGCACGCAACAGCCCGCCAGGCCCCGCGCAGCTCGCTTTCGCCGAATGGCACGGGGGTTGCTTCGCACTGTCGCCCCGGGCACGCCGCGCAGCGCAACGACACACTGCAAGACATGCCAATGAATTGAAAACAATGGGCAGGCAACAACGACAGGGAGCATCCACCATGAAGATCAGGAGCACGGAATTTCTAGTCGCGGTCGCGATCATCACCTCGGCGACGGTGATGCAGATCCGCGAGCACATGCAGCCACGCGAAGCGACGTCCGCAAACGAACAAGCTGGGCCGCCTTCGTGTGGCGCGACACACGAAGGACTCGCGCCGGCCGCCTGCGAGCCGACTCACGACGAACCTCAGCCGGAGCGCGCAACGCATCGTCAACGCAGCGCGCCGCAATTCTGGGTTTGAGCACACGCGCGGACGACTCCATTCGTCTGCGCGACTTCGATGACCTGAAAATTGCGGTGAAAACCGCGCACACGTGAAAACGGCCCGACGTATGTCGGGCCGTTCTGCCAATTCTGCTTCACACAATCCTGCTTCACACCGCTGCGCCGGCCTTCACATTCAGGAGTTGCTTGATAAACACCGTCGTCTCGCGGTGTCGGCACTCACGCGCGATGCTCGGTGAACTCGTTGAGCGGCACCGGCTTCTTCAGAGGATCGAAGTCCGCCCAGCGCCCCTGCTGCCAGCGACCGCTCGCGCGCTCGATTGCGACGCCGCCTGTTTCGCGCAACACCCGTGCGGCGTCGAACTGATTGGCCGGCGAGACGTGCACGGCGACCAGCACGCCGGAATCGCGCAATTCCTCATGAGAAGGCGATCGATGCCCCGCCTTGCCGCCATCGCGCGTGCGTGCCATCGCCCCGACCAGCGAGCCGACATACGCACCGACGCCCGCTGCGATCAGCGAGACGATGACGGGCGCCGAAAAGGCGGCGAAGATCGCGACACCCACCACGGCGCCGGCCACCGCGCCGATGGTCACGCCCATGCCGGCGCCTTTGGGCGCATTCTCCGCGCCGGCATCCGTACTGGTATCGCCGCCGATCGGAAAACGCGCATGCTGCCCGCGCGGATTGACGAAAAACAGCGTGACGTCTTCTTCCACGAACCCCGCATTGAAGAGCTTTTGCGCCGCCTCTTCAGCGGCGGGAAAAGTCGTAAAGCGTGCTGCGACGATGAGTGACATGAGGCCTCCTTGCATCGTTGAATAGAGAGCGCGCCAAATGCCGCCGCACGTCGCCGCGCCATTCGGCGCGCTCGCGCAACGGCACGCGCCGGCACTACGCCGCGGTGCCGCGATCCGATTCCATGCCTTCCACCCTGAACAGTCCGCTATGCAACACCACGCCTTCTCCGTTGTTCTGGTCGAGCGCTTCCGCGCAGACCGAACGGATGCGGTGGCGGCCCTTGTGGAAGGCCGACATGAGCGTTGCCTCAAGCGCGGAATCGGCGCCGAAATGATCCTCCAGCGCCTCCGCGGTAATCGCGCACACAACCGCTTCGCCGTCCACGCGCGCCATGAAGCGCACGGTCAGATTCGCTCCGTCGAAGTCCGGCTTGTCGTCGGAAAAAGTGATCTGCATAAGGGAATCCTCATAGGCCGGCCGCGGCACGATCGCGTTCATGACGAACTCTTCATTGAGCCGGCGAGTTGCTGCGCCATCGCCAGATGATGTTTGATGGTCGGCAACGCGTGCGTCGCCGCCGCCTTGATCCGTGCGTCGGTGCCGCTCGTGCTCTCCTGCTGGAACAGGTCGACCGCACGCTGATGCGCTTCGACACCGACCTGCTCGACATAGGCCTGATCGAATTCCTTGCCCTTGAGCGTCTGCAGTTTGCCGACCAGCGCGGAATCGGCCGACGGCGTCGCGGTAAAGCCCTTCTTCGAAACGAGCGCCGCCATGCCGTGCGAGAGTTTCGTGTGATCGGCGATCATCTGCTGCGCGAATTTCTTCACGCGCGGATCGCTGGAGTTTTTCAGCGCGATCTTGCTCGCCGCGATTTCGGTGGCGTCAGACGTCGAGGCGTCCTGCACGAACTGCTGGTCAGCGGGCGAGAGCTTCGTGCCGCTGACCGGCGCATCGCTCGCGGGCGCGTCGCTGGCTTGCGCATACACCGCGCCGATGGACGCCACGCTCAACCCGAGCGCGACAGTCATCGCTTGTAGGGGATACCGGAATTTCATGCATTTTCTCCCTTTTCAATAGCTACGGCGAAACGGACCCGGCGAGACGCGGTGCGACCTACGTTCAATCTCGCACCTCGCCCGTCACCGCCGTTCATGCCGCCTGGCGCTTGGATAACTGCGCAATCAATGTCTTGTTGAACGCCGGCAGGTCGTCGGGCTTGCGGCTGCTAATCAGATTGCCGTCCTCGACCACTTCCTTGTCGACCCACGTGCCGCCCGCATTGCGAATGTCGTCCTGCAAACTCGGCCAGCTGGTGAGCGTCCGGCCCTTGATGATGCCCGCTGACACCGGCAACCATCCGCCATGGCAAATCACGGCGATCGGCTTCTTCGCGCCGTCGGCGGCCTTGACGAAGGCTTGCGCCTGCGGCAGCAAACGGATGGCGTCGCCGTTCACCACGCCGCCCGGCAGCACTACGGCGTCGTAGTCGTCGGCGCTTGCCTTGTCGAACGTCAGATCGACCTCGACAGCGTCGCCCTTGTCCACATGTTTGAAGCCCTGAATCTTGCCGGGCCTGGCTGAAATCACGTGCACCGTCGCGCCTGCTTCAGACAGCGCGCGTTTCGGGTCGTCCAGTTCTGCCTGCTCGAAGCCATCCACTGCCAGTACCGCCACCTTGTAACCATTCAACATGCCAGCCATGCGTACTCTCCTCATGTAAGTGCCGGGGCCGGGTGTCATGCGGCATGGCCCCGCAATCAGTCCGCTATTGATCTCTTCAGGCAGCAAAAGGCGTGCCCATGCGCCGCGCGCGCCGCAAGCGCCCTCGCCGTGCTGCTTTGACTATTCAAAAGCCGCCCGGCCATCACGCGCCCACCGGATCCGGTTAGAGACCTTGGGGGTCGTCATCGAGACTGTCGTCGTCGTTGGCGAGCGGATCGATAATCCGGTCGGGCTCGATATCGCCGTCCGGCACGAGCGTCGAATCGCCGTCGGCGGCGGCGCGCTCGCCCGTGCCGGCACGATCCGTGTCGCTGCCGAGTTCCGTGTCGCCGGTTTCGAGCGCGTGGTTGTCCAGCTCCGAGTCCACGTCGAACTCATGACGCTTCGCCCCGGCGACATCGCTGCCGCTATCGGACGAATCGCTCGGGCCGAGCGCGCCCGTCGTGCCCGCCGTTTGTTGGACGACCTGTTGCGGCTCTTCGTCGGGATTGAGGGTGCTGCTCATAGCGCTCTCCTTCGTTGATTTGTGGATTACCCGTACCGAGTGTTCGCAAGGACCGTTCCGCTGCTTCAAGAAACGGTTGTGGCGCAGCACGCGAGTGCGCGGGCGCGCCGGGCACCGCCGTTGCTTGACGGCAGCCATCGGCGCAAATCGCGCTCACCGCTTGAAACTTCTACCTGCGACGATGGCTGACACGACCACCCCGATTCGACGCCGCCCTGCACGCACGGACGACGACCGTGAGAAACCCGCCGCTGCCGCCGTCATGCCGCCCGGCTTGCGCCATGCCGACGATACGAAGCCGGGCATCACGCGCAAGCGCGGCAACGGCGGATTCGTGTATTTCGACGTTTCGGGCAAACGCATCGACGACGAAGACGAAATCAAACGCCTCAACGCGCTCGCCATTCCGCCGGCTTATGAGAACGTGTGGATCTGCCCGGATGCGCGCGGTCACATTCAGGCAACCGGGCGCGATGCGCGCGGCCGCAAGCAATACCGCTATCACGCGCGCTGGCGCGAGACGCGCGACGCCGACAAATACGAACGCATGGCCGAGTTCGGCCGCGCATTGCCGAAGATTCGCGCGCGTGTTGCACGCGACCTGAAATTGCCGGGCATGCCATGCGACAAAGTCATCGCCGCGATCGTGCAACTGCTCGACACGACGCTGATCCGGATCGGCAGCGTCGAATATGCACGCGACAATCAGTCGTACGGATTGACCACACTGCGCAAGAAACACGTGAAGATCGAAGCCGGCCAGTTGCGCTTCCGGTTTCGCGGCAAGAGCGGCATCGAACACGACGTGACGGTGAACAATCCGAGCATCAAGCGCATCGTGCGGCGTTGCGCCGAATTGCCGGGCCACGACCTGTTTCAATATCTCGACGAAGACGGCACGCGCCGCACCGTCGGCTCCGCCGACATCAACGATTACCTGCGCCGTGCGAGCGGCGCGGATTTCACCGCCAAGGACTACCGCACGTGGGCCGGCAGCGTCTATGCGCTGGCCGCGCTGCGACGGCTGATTTGCACCAGCGCGGCGGAAGCGCGCCGGCACGTGGTGGCGACCGTCAAGGACGTGGCCGCGCTATTGCGCAATACGCCGGCCGTGTGCAAGCGCTGCTACATTCACCCAGCGGTGATCAGTGCATTCGAAGCAGACGAATTGCAGCGCCTTGCGCCCGGTCAATCGCGTCGCGGGCTGAAAGTGGACGAGATGGCTTTTGCCGCATTGCTTGCGCAGGCCGAGAAACGCGCGGCGAAACTCGCACGCGAGGCGGGCGCGAAGGGCCGCAAGGCGCGTGAGTCGGCGGTGGCGGAAAGCATCGACACGTCGCTCACGAGTTTGCTCAAGAAATCGCGAACGGCGCGTAAAGCAGCGGCGGCGAAGACCGATGCGAAGGCCGGCGCAAAGACCGCGCGCGCGGCGGCGCAAGCCTAGGGGCGGGCGCAAAAATTTCAAACCCGTCAGCACGCTTTACGCATGGAGGGCAAAGCCTGCACGTGTTTTTCGCGAACGCGGACGCACGTCCGAACACTGCCACCCGCCGCCGCGCGACGAACGCGCCTCCCGAAACTCGAAGGAACGCCCGTTGCTCAAGCTTGCACATACCCACCTGTAGAGGAGTCACATCATGCTCAACCAGACACAGAGTCAAGCCGGTATGCGCCAGAGCGAGGGTGCCCGGATCGTCGGCAAAGGCAGTGCGACCGCCGACGGACCCGGCCCGGACGTGATGGCCGCCGCCACGCTCGACGGCAACAAGGTGCTTAGCAGCGACGGCGAGGACATCGGCAAGATCAAGGACATCATGCTCGACGTCAACTCCGGACGCGTCGCGTATGCGGTGCTCTCGAGCGGCGGCTTTCTTGGCATCGGCGACAAGCTGCTCGCGATTCCATGGCACGCATTGACGCTGGATACCGAACAGAAGTGCTTCGTGCTGAACATGACCGCCGAGCGCGTGAAGAACGCTCCGGGCTTCGACAAAGACCATTGGCCGGCCATGGCCGATCAGACCTGGGCCACGTCCGTACATCAGTATTACGGCAGTGAACCCTACTGGGGCCGCGACCGGTACGATCGACGCGACGACTACGGCGTAGGCGACGTTCCGCCGGCCTCGTCAGATGCGCCCGAAGCAGGCGGGATGAAGCTGTAGTCCACCCTCGTGGAGGGCGCGTGCGGCGTTTCGCTCGCCGCGTCCGAGCCGATGCGCCGGCGTGCCGCCCCCACGACAGCCGGCGCATTTTCACTTTGCGCGCGACGTTGCCGGACCTCAAAGCGTCGTTAAAGCGCGCCCACTCCAATCAGGAGCCGACACGATGGCCACTAAACGATCCCCCAGCAAATCGAAACGGCCTGTCGCGCGCGGCAAGTCGGGACGGCCGCCACGCCAGCGGCACGCACAGGCACACGCCGCGCATCGGGCCGCGCACTCGAAGAAATGGTCGCACCACGTGATGGAGACCAGTGACGCGATGGATATCCAGCATGACATTTTCAAAACCGGCAGCGCCGAGTCGATCGCGCAATCGCTCAAGCAGTCGTCCACGAACAGCCGCCGCCGCAAAGGCACGCCGTTCCAGTCGGCCATGTCGATGCTGAACTTCTATATCAACCGCGCGGGAAGGAATCTGCCGAAAGCGCGCCGTGATACCTTGCAACAAGCCAAGCGCAAGCTGCGCGAAGCATTCGGACGCGCGCCTTGACATGACGCCTCAGCCGCGGACGCGCCCGCGCGCATTTCTTCAACCGGCCACGCATGCGGCACGCGCATACGAGCCCTTACCGGATGCTCATGCACGAAACTTCATGCACGAAACTTTGTGGTTTCTCATCGTCGGCGGCGTGCTCGTTTTCATGGGCCTCGCGGCGACGACACTGCGGCGGCTGCCCATCAGCGCCGCCATGTTCTACCTCGCGATCGGCTACGCGCTCGGGCCAGCCGGTATCGGCCTGTTGCGTCTGGACATGATCGCCGACGCGCATCTGCTGCGCATCTTCACTGAAGTCGCGCTGCTCGTCTCGCTGTTTGCCATCGGCCTGCGCTTGCGGCTGGGCATGCTGGAAAAGCTCTGGACCGTGCCGCTGCGGCTCGGCTTCCTCGCCATGCTGGCGACCATTCCGCTGCTGACCCTCTTCGGCGTCTACGTCCTGCATCTCGGCTGGGGGCCGGCGCTGCTGCTGGCGGCGATTCTCGCGCCCACCGACCCGGTGCTCGCCCACGACGTGCAAGTGCACAATCCGGGGGATCTCGATTTGCTGCGCTTCGCGCTCTCCGGCGAAGGCGGCCTGAACGACGGTATCGCACTCCCGTTTGCGCTGCTCGGCCTGGCGTTATGCGCCGCGCCCTCCTCTGCAGCGGGGGAACTGCTGAACCTGAAGCTCGCAGGCAGCGTGGTGTGGGGCGTGGCAGGGGCGCTCGCGATTGGCGGCGCGCTCGGCTGGGCCACCACCCATGCGGTGACCTGGCTGCGCACCCGCCATGCGCAGGCGCTCGGCCTCGAAGGTTTCTTCGCGCTCGGTCTGATCGAACTCTGCTTTGGCGTCGCGCAACTCGCGCAAACCTATGGTTTTCTGGCCGTATTCGCGGCCGGTGTCGCGATGCGCCGCGTCGAACATCGCGCGAGCGGCGGCATGTCGGCTCGCAAGGCCATCGGCACCGTCGATCCGGAAGACGTCGACGCGACCGCGGCGAATCCGAGCAAAGCGCATGCGTACATGACGGAATCGGTGCTCGGCTTCACGATCGAACTCGAACGCATTGCCGAAGTCGCCGTCATGACAATGGTCGGCAACGTGCTTGCCACCATGCAAGCGCCGCTTTTCACCTGGCAGACCATTGCGCTCACCGCCGCGCTGTTCGTCCTCGTGCGGCCGGTGTCGGTGGAATTGTCGCTGCTGGGGTCGAGCGCCACGCCGACGCAACGGCGGCTGATGAGCTGGTTCGGCATCCGTGGCATCGGATCGTTTTACTACCTCGCGTATGCACTTGAAAACGGCAGCGCGGCCGACGTCGCGCCGCTCGTGCCGCTCACGCTCGCCGTGATCGCGGCCTCGGTCGTGATCCACGGTGTCTCGGCAACGCCGTTGATGAACTGGTATCACCGGCTGCGCACCCGCGAGGGTTAGGCAGGCACGGCCATCCAGCGCCTGAATACGTGACGCCTTCGATTCGCCCGCGCTCGCGCAGGCGGTCTTCGTTCGAACGTAAATCGAAGCCGCTAGAATACGGGACCTTCCTGCCGCAACACGACTTCTCATATTCAATGACCTCACGCGACGATTCGGAACGTACGGCGCGAGCGAGCGCCGCCGACTCACTGTTTGCTTTTCTCAAGTCGCTGCCGCCCCGCGAGCGCTTGATGGAAGGCAGCTTCATGGCCGTGCAGGCGGTGGCGGGCGCGAGCCTCGCCTTCGCCATCGGCCGCGCGCTGCATACCGAGCAGGCGTTCTGGGCCTGCATCACCGCGATTGCGGTCAGCCAGCACAGCTATATCGATACCCGCAACCTGTCGCGCGATCAATTCATCGGCGCAATGGTCGGCGGCTTGTGCGGACTCATGGGCACGACGCTCGGCGCCGGCTATTTCGCCGCCTATGCGGCCACCGTAGGAGCGGCGATCATCATGTGCTGGATCCTGAACGTGGGCAGCGCGGCGCGTCTGGGCGGCATCACGGCCACCATCATGCTGCTCGTGCCCGGCATCGGGCCCGCATGGGACAAAGCCTTGCTGCGCCTCGGTGAAGTGACGCTCGGCACGGTCTGCGCGCTGCTGGTGGCCATTCTCATGTCGTGGATCGAGGAGCGCTGGCTCGGCAAGCCGCACAAGACCTAGCTAGGGTCGAGCCGCGTCGCTCGCCTGCGGCAGACGCCGGTAACGTCCCGGCGTCACGCCCATGCTTTGCTGAAACGCCTTGCCGAAAGCCGCCTCCGATTGATAGCCCACCGCTTCGCCGATCTCGGCCGCGCTGCGCTGCGTGCGCCGCAGCAGATCGCACGCCAGGGTCATGCGGATCTGCGTGAGAAAGTCCATGACCGTCATGCCCGCGCGCTCATTGAAATGGCGTGCGTAAGTCGCGCGCGACATGGCGGCAAGTTCGCCGAGTTCGGCAATGGTCCAGGCCCGCTCGGGAGCGTTCAGCATGCCTTGCACGGAAGCGCCGAGGCGCGCGTCGGCAAGCAGTGCGAGCACGCCTGAGGTCGATGCATGCTGTTCGCCATGCACGCGCAACGCCATGGCAAACAGCGCCTGGCTCAATGCGGTGACGATGGCAAGGGCACCCGCCTCGCGTCGTTCCGCCTCGGTCCGCATCAGCGCGATCACCGTTTGCAACGAGCCCAGCGTTGGCATGCCGCCCAGCGAGACATGGAACGGATCGGGCAACGCGTTGAGCAGCAACGCCGACGAGCCGGGCGCGTAGACGAAGCGGCCGCAAAGCAGATCGACGTCGGCGGAGATGGGCGCGGGATTGCCGCTGTCTTTGCCGCTGTCGTTGCGCCGCACCGGCAGCATGCCGTCATGGCCGAGTGTCAGCGGCGCGGCGGCGGCCAAGCGCCTCACGTCGCGCACACGGTGCGCCGCGCCACGCGGAAACAGCATGAAGTCGCCCGCGGTCAGGGCGTGCTGTGCGCCATCCGCGGTTTCGACGATACACGCGCCGTCCAGCACCAGGTGAAACGGCGCAATGCCCGGTTCCATCGGGTCATGATCGACGTCGAAGGCGCCCGAGAGCAGGCAACGCAGATCGAGACTGGCCTGGGGCCGGGCGAGGTCGATCAGTCGGCTAAGGGTATCCATGAGACGGTCGCGCTAAAAATTGAGCGAATCGAGTATTCAGGATAGCGCCGGACAGCGCAATACTCTGTCTCACGACGCCGGCACCCGCCGGCGCGCAGCAGACCAAGGAGCACTGCCATGTTGAACTGGATCGATTACCGCAAAGAACTGTTCGGGCGCATCGGCGAAATCGGCAAATTGTCGCCGGATACCGTCAGAGCCTATCAGACGATGTCGAGCGCCGGCCAGAAGAAGGACCTGCTCGGCGCCAAGACGCGCGAACTGATTTCGGTCGCCGTGGCGGTCAGCCTGCGTTGTGACGGCTGTATCACCGTGCACACCGCCGAAGCGCTCAAGCTGGGTGCAACGCGCGACGAAATCGCCGAAGCGCTGGGCGTGGCGGTGGCCGTCAATGCGGGCGCCGCGATGGTGTACTCGGCTCGCACGATGGATGCCGCCGCCGCTTATGCGGCGCAAGCTGCGGATGCGGCCTGAGCCGCCCGAGGAACGGGCGGCAGACGCCGCCTTAGGCTGCCTGAGAGGCCGCCACGAAGCGTGAGCGGCCGCACCGCAAACCGCCTGCTGCGTCGCGCGGCGTACGACCGGCGCGCACCGCCGCGCGGCCCGCTCTCCGCGTGCGCCCGCCACTACGCCCGATGCCGCGCCGTCTCCAGCTGCTTGCGGCGCGGCTCGCCCTGACGATCCAGCATCCAGCCCGGATATTCGGCGGGCAGCCTGCTGACCTGATCGAGCTTCGCGAGTTCGTCCGCGGTGAGCGAGACGCCGGTCGCGGCAATATTGTCGTCGAGCTGCTCGAGCTTCTTCGCGCCGACGATCACCGAGGTCACCACGCGCTGATGCAACAGCCAGGCCAGCGCGATCTGCGCCACGGTCACCTTTTTCGTCCCGGCCATCTCACGCATGACGTCGATACAGTCGTACGCGCGCTCGCGCTCGACCGGCGGAAAGTCGAAGGTCGTGCGGCGGCTGCCCGCTTCGCCCTGCTGCTCGCGCCCATATTTGCCGCTCAGCAAGCCGCCCGCGAGCGGACTCCACACCATCAGACCCAGGCCCTCGCTGCGCAGCATCGGCACGAGTTCACGTTCGAGGTCGCGGCCCGCCAGCGTGTAATACGCCTGCAGGGTGTCGAAGCGCGCGAGACCGAGACGCTCCGAGATGCCGAGCGCTTTCACGATCTGCCACGCGGCCCAGTTCGACACGCCGACGTAGCGCACATGGCCGTGCTGCACGAGCGTGTCGAGCGCGCGGACGGTTTCTTCGATCGGCGTGGCCGGGTCGAACCCATGGATCTGATACAGGTCGACGTGATCGAGCTGCAGACGCTTCAAGCTCGCCTTCACGCCGTCGATGATGTGGTAACGCGAGGCGCCGCGCGCGTTCGGAAACTCGCCGGTCTGGCCGAACACCTTGGTGGCCACCACCACTTTGTCGCGTGGCACCTTGAGGTTTTTCAGCGCCTCGCCCGTGATCTGCTCGGACAGACCTTCCGCGTAGACGTCGGCCGTGTCGATGAAATTGATGCCCGCGTCGAGCGCCCTGCCGACCAGCCGCTCCGCGTCGCCCTGCTGCAGATCGCCGATCTGCTTCCACATGCCTTCGCCACCGCCGAAAGTCATCGTGCCCAGACATAACTCTGAAACAAACACACCGGTACGGCCCAACTGGTTGTAGCGCATCGTCGAGACTCCATCGTTGATTCGTGGACGGGAGAGCCGTAGAGAGTACTGCAATTAGCAAAATCAGGCAGAGCGCAAAACGCTCGTGCCGGCGCCCGTCAGCGGGCGCGGATTTGTTTCAACCTCCTTACGATCGGTTCGACCGCGCACCACACCGAGCGGCACCGGCCGGACGGCAAACATTGGCGCCGTATGGGCGGATTCGCCGGCAAGGCGAGCGCCGGCAAGGCGAGCGCCGGCAAGCCGGGTTCGGCAAAACCCGCGCAAACCTGCCAGACTAACCTCTGATCCTGACTCCTGATCCTGATTCCTGAGCCTGTTTTCTGGTCGTGATCGCTGCCGCCCTCTGGATATGGCACGCGGCGCCCCCATCTATGCCAACATGACTTCGGCCACCAGCACCTCTGCCGCCGCCCTGGATGCGGCTTCCGGCACCGCATCCGGTTGTGTCGTGACGCCCGTGGTGGGAGGGTGGGCGGCCGACGCGCTGGGCGATTTTCATCCCGCGGTCGCGAGCTGGTTCCGCCAGCGCTTCGCCGCCCCGACCGAGGCCCAGGCCGCGGCGTGGCCGCAGATTCGCGGTGGCCGCTCCACGCTGGTGGCCGCGCCCACGGGTTCGGGCAAGACCCTCACCGCCTTCCTGTCCGCACTCGACGATCTGGTCCAGCAAGGGCTCGCCAACGGCGGCGCACTGCCCGACGAAACACTGGTGGTCTACGTTTCTCCGCTCAAGGCGCTCTCCAACGACATTCGCCTCAATCTGCAAGTGCCGTTGCAAGGCATTGCCGCGGAACTCGACGCGCGCGGCTTGCCGCCGCTGGATATCCGCACCGCGGTGCGCACCGGCGACACCACCCAGCAGGAACGCAACGCGTTGAAAAAGCGCGCGCCGCATATTCTCGTGACCACGCCGGAATCGCTTTACGTGTTGCTCGGTTCGGACTCCGGCCGCCGCATGCTCGCGACCGTGCGCACGGTGATCGTCGACGAAATTCACGCGCTGGCCGGCAGCAAGCGCGGCAGCCACCTCGCGCTCAGCCTGGAGCGGCTCGACGCGCTGTGCCGGCGGCGCCTGCCGCGCATCGGCCTGTCTGCGACGCAAAAACCGGTCAGCGCTGTCGCGCGCTTTCTGGTGGGCGGCGCGAGTCTGGACAGCGACCTGCCGGCCGATTGCGCGATTGTCGACGTGGGTCACGTCCGCGCCCGCGATCTCGCGCTCGAAATCCCGCCCGTGCCGCTCGAAGCGGTGATGCCCAACGAGGTGTGGGAACGCGTCTACGACCGTCTCGCCGAACTGGTGGCGATGCACCGCACCACGCTCATCTTCGTCAACACGCGCCGCATGGCCGAGCGCGCCGCGCGCCATCTGACCGAGCGGCTGGGCAAGGACGTGGTCGCGGCGCACCACGGCAGCCTCGCGAAAGAACATCGGTTCGACGCCGAACAGCGCCTGAAACGCGGCGAACTGCGCGTGCTGATCGCCACGGCTTCGCTGGAACTCGGCATCGATATCGGCGACGTCGATCTGGTCTGCCAGATGGGTTCGCCACGCGCGATCGCGCCGTTCCTGCAACGCGTCGGCCGCTCGGGCCACCATGTCGGCGGGATGCCGAAAGGCCGGCTCTTTCCGGCGTCGCGCGACGATCTGATCGAATGCGCCGCGCTGCTCGATTGCGTGCGGCGCGGCGAACTCGACGCGTTGCGCATTCCGCGCGCCCCGCTCGATGTGCTCGCCCAGCAGATCGTCGCGGAGGTTGCGAGCGCCGAATGGAGCGAAGACGCGCTGTTCGAGATGATGCGGCGCGCCGCGCCGTACGCGGACCTGACACGCGAACAGTACGACGCCGTGCTGCGCATGCTTGCCGAAGGCTATACGAGCCGCAACGGTCCGCGCGGCGCCTATATTCACCGCGACGTGGTGAGCGGCACGCTGCGTGGCCGGCGCGGCGGCAAGCTGGTCGCCGTCACGTCGGGCGGCACGATTCCCGAGAACGCCGACTATGCGGTGGTGCTCGAACCGCAGGCGATCCACATCGGCACCGTCAACGAGGATTTCGCCGTCGAAAGTCTCGCCGGCGACGTGTTTCAGCTCGGCAACGCGTCGTACCGGATTCTGCGGATCGAAAGCGGGCGCGTGCGGGTCGAGGACGCGCAGGGGCAGCCGCCGAATATTCCTTTCTGGCTGGGCGAAGCGCCGGGACGCAGCGACGAGCTGTCGTTCGGCGTCGCGCGTTTGCGTGAACAGATCGGGCGGCTTCTCGACGCGAACGCTCCGGTGGCGCCGGCCGTCGTGGCGGACGTGGCCGGAATGGAAGCTGAAGCTGAAGTTCAAACGCTCCCTGCCCGCCTCGACCACGCGACCCACTGGCTCGAACACAACCTCGGTCTCGACGAAGCCGCCGCGCGCCAGATCGTCGACTATCTCGCCCGCGCGCGCGCCGCGCTCGGCGTGCTGCCCACGCAGAACACGCTGGTGATGGAGCGTTTCTTCGACGAATCCGGCGGCACCCAACTCGTGATCCACGCGCCGTTCGGCAGCCGCGTGAACCGCGCGTGGGGCCTCGCGCTGCGCAAGCGGTTCTGCCGCACCTTCAACTTCGAACTGCAAGCCGCCGCCACCGAAGATGCAATCGTGCTGTCGCTGACCGGCAGCCATTCCTTCGTGCTCGACGACGTGTGGCGCTATCTGCATTCGAACAGCGCGGAGCATCTGCTGATTCAGGCGCTGCTCGACGCGCCGCTGTTCGGCGTGCGCTGGCGCTGGAACGCGACCACCGCGCTCGGCTTGCCGCGTTATACCGGCGGCCGCAAGACCGCGCCGCAATTGCAGCGCATGCGCAGCGAAGATCTGCTGGCGAACGTGTTTCCCGAACAGGCTGCCTGTCTGGAGAACGTGGTCGGCGAACGCGAGCTGCCGCGGCATCCGTTAGTGGACCAAACCGTCGACGACTGTCTGCACGAGGCCATGGATAGCGAAGGCTGGCTCACGCTGCTGCGCCGGATCGAACAGGGCGACGTTCAGCTGGTTGCGCGCGATTTGCCGGCGCCCTCGCCGCTCGCGGCCGAAATCCTCAATGCGAAGCCCTATGCGTATCTCGACGACGCGCCGATCGAGGAACGCCGCACGCAGGCCGTGCTGAGCCGCCGCTGGACGGATCCGTCGAGTGCCGACGATCTCGGCGCGCTGGACGCCGGCGCCATCGAAAGCGTGCGCGACGAAGCATGGCCGCAGGCGCGCAACATCGACGAGATGCACGAGGCGCTGACGGGGCTTGCGTGCATCACCGAGGCCGAAGCGCGCCATCACGAAGGCTGGCCGGCGTGGCTCGCGGCGCTGGCCGACGCCGGCCGCGCCAGCCGCTTGCAATTCGCCTCGGGCGACGCCGTGTGGCTGCCCGTGGAGCGCCTCACCTGCTTCGAGGCGCTCTATCCCGACGCCCGCTTCGCGCCCCCGCTCGCCGCGCCGAAAGGCTACACGGAGAGCTGGCACACCGACGACGCCTTGCTCGACGTGCTCCGTGCGCGTTTGACGGGTTTCGGCCCGCTGCCGGTCGGCGCGATCGCGGCGGCGCTAGACTTGCCGGCGGCCTCGGTCGAACAGAGCCTCACGCGCCTCGAAGCCGAAGGCTACGTGATGCGCGGGCGCTTCACGCCGCAAGCCGCGGAAGAAGAATGGTGCGAGCGGCATCTCCTCGCGCGCATCCACCGTTACACGGTGAAACGCTTGCGCCGCGAAATCGAGCCGGTGGAACGGCACGACTTCATGCGTTTTCTGTTCGAGTGGCAGCACCTGACGCCGGACACGCGCAGCGAGGGGCGCGACGCGCTGGCCGCGGTGCTCGAACAGCTCGAAGGCTTTCAGGCCGCGGCGGGCGCGTGGGAGGAAGACATCCTGCCGGCGCGCGTGAAGGCGTATGTAAATACTTCGCTCGACGAACTATGCCGGGCCGGCAAGATAGTCTGGACCCGCCTGACGGAGCGCGCGCGCGGCGCGTCGGGACCGGTCCGCAGTACGCCGATCGTGCTGCTGCCGCGCGCGCAGGTGCGCGTCTGGAGCGCATTGCTCGATCCGTCGAAGCAACCGGAGTTGTCGGCGCGCGCGCAAGGCGTGTACGACGCGCTCACGCAACACGGCGCCATGTTCTTCGACGAACTGCTGGCTGAAGTTCGCGTATTGCGTATGGAACTCGAAAACGCGCTGGGCGAACTGGTGGCCGCGGGCCTCGTGAACTCCGACAGTTTCGCGGGCTTGCGCGCGTTGCTGAAGCCGGTTGCCAAACGCAATGCGTTTTCCAGCAACCGGCGCGCACGCTCGAGCGCGCTGATCGGCGGCATGGACGACGCGGGCCGCTGGGCGCTGGTCACCCGTCCCGCGGCCGCTGTTGCAGCCGGGACGACGCCGGAGCGCCGCCGGCAACTACCGCCTGAAGTGCTCGAACATGTCGCGATGACGCTGTTGCGCCGTTATGGCGTGGTGTTCTGGCGGTTGCTCGAACGCGAGGCAGATTGGCTGCCGCCATGGCGAGATCTCCTGCGCGTATTCCAACGGCTCGAAGCACGTGGCGTGATTCGCGGCGGACGTTTTGTGAATGGCCTCGCGGGTGAGCAATTTGCGCTGCCTGAAGCGATTCCGGTATTGCGGGAAGTCCGACGGCATGCGAACGATAGTGCTTTTGTGTGTGTCGCCGGCACGGATCCATTGAATCTCGCGGGCACCTTGCTCGTCGGCGAACGCGTGCCCGCGGTGGCGGGCAATCGGATTCTGTATCGCGACGGCGTCGTGGTGGCGACGCTCGTGGCCGGGGCGTTCTGGTTCGATCCTTCGCTGGAAGCGGTTCCCGCCGCGAGAGAGCAGGCTCGTGCATGGCTCGCGCGGCGGTTTTGACCGTTTTAACCGTTTGGCATGCGGGCCGCCGGTCACAAGTTCGCTTTCCGTGGCGCATAAAGAAACACTAAAGGTGCGCCCGCACTTACCGATAATCTTTCTAAGCCCGAACGCCAGCCGCTTCGCTACAATGGGGACAGTCTTTAAGTATGATGAAGACTGTTTGCCGACTCCGCCTTCAAGACGGCCAACGGCACACACCGCCCGGGGATCTCATGAACGACGACCAACACGACCAGGTGCTTTATGCCCAGTTCGGCACAAGCAGCCCATGCTGGCGTCTGTCGAACGACAGCAACGCGCTCGAACTCACGCCCGTGACTGGCGACGTGCCTGCCAATGTCGCCATTCCGCTGAATCCCCAGCAGGCCTCGCAAATCCGTTGCCTCACCGGCGTGACCTCGCATCTCGTGCTCGACGTGCGGCTGTTCGGCGAGCCGCTGCGCCTGCATCTCGTCGGTAAAAAGCTCACCAGTAACTCCTGGGCCGGTACCGCTTCGGCCTATGACGACACCGAATCCGTCGCGCGCGATCTGGTCCATGGCCTCTCGTTCGCCGAACAGGTCGTTTCCGAGGTGAATTCGGTCGTCGTGATCGTCGACCGGCACGGCCGGATACAGCGCTTTAACCGGCTCGCCGAGGAACTCACGGGCGTCAAGGAAGAAAACATCATCGGCCGCAACGTGTGGGCGCTCTTTATGTCTACCGAAGACGGCGCGGCCTCCAGTCAGAACATTGCGGGCTTCTTCAATCGCGGCGTGTCGTACGAAGTCGAGCGGCGCGTCAAAACGGTGCATGGCGAACGGCTTTTCCTGTTTCGCAACAAATTCGTTCACAGCGGCAGCGGCGTCGAAGAGCAATTCCTGATCTGCTCGGGCACCGACATCACCGAGGAACGGCTCGCGCAGGAACGCCTCACCGAACTGGCGAACACCGACTCGCTCACCGGCCTCGCGAACCGCAACGCGATCCAGGACAAGATCCGCGCCGCCATTGAAGACGCCGCGCCGGGCGAGGAAATCGGCGTGCTGTTTCTCGACCTCGACAACTTCAAGAAGGTCAACGATCACTACGGCCACGTCTTCGGCGACCGCCTGATCCGCGACGTGTCGACCGCCATCAGCGCCTGCCTGAACGAAGGCGACACACTCGCGCGGCTGGGCGGCGACGAATTCATCGTGCTCGCGGCCAAGGGCTCGGCGCACGCGCTCGAAGCCACCGCGCAGCGCATACTCGAACGCATGCGCACGCCGTTCAGCCTCGGGCTGGTGGAGGTCTACACCGGCTGCTCGATCGGCATCGCGCTGTATCCGGAACACGGCGACAACCTCGAATCGCTGATCCGTTCCGCCGACACCGCCATGTACGTCGCCAAAGACGAAGGCAAGCGCACCCACCGCGTGTTCTCGCCCGACATGAACCGCAAGGTCGCGGAATATATGTGGCTCGACACCAACCTGCGGCGCGGTCTCGAAGAAGGCCAACTGACTCTGCATTACCAGCCGAAACTGTCGCTCGCCACCGGCGTGGTCCAGGGCGCCGAAGCGCTGGTGCGCTGGAATTCGCCGGAGCGCGGACAGATCATGCCCACCGAGTTCATCCGTTACGCGGAAGAGTCCGGGCTGATCGGCGTGCTCGGCCGCTGGGTCATGGAAACGGCCGCGAAACAGGCCGCCAAATGGAAAGCGGACGGCTACAACCTGCGCATCGCGATCAACGTGTCGGCGCGGCAACTCGTCGATACGGCCGTGGTCCGGCATTTCACCGAGGCGCTGCAACACGCGAATCTCGATCCCTGCCTGATCGATCTCGAACTGACCGAGAGCTGCCTGATCGAAGACGAAACGGCCGCGATCGATCTGATCAAGCAGTTCCGCCAGATCGGCGCGCAGGTTCATCTGGATGATTTCGGCACCGGCTATTCGTCGCTGTCGCAGCTCGGCCGGATTCCGCTCGACGTCATCAAGCTCGATCGCAGCTTCGTGCGCTCGATCAACGCCGATACCAAGGCGCAAGCGCTGGTACGCTCCATGGTGGTCGTCGCGCAGGAGCTGAATTTCAAGGTGGTCGCCGAAGGGATCGAAACCGAGTCGGAAGAACTGTTCATGAAGGGCTTGGGCGTCGACTACGTTCAGGGCTTTCTATACGGCCAGGCCATGCCGGCGGCTGAATTCGAGCGCTGGCTGCAGGATAGACAGAAGCTCAGACTGATTGCCTGAGCTTCCGTACGCCCCACGGAAAAGTCCCCCGGGTAGCCGCCCCCCTGCGGCTTGTTACGTTCCGACTTACGCTCGAAGTTGCGTATGCAGCCCAAGCCGGTTCAGGCGAAATTGGCCGTGCTGACGGCCGTCTGCCGCAGATTCGACGTGCGCCGGTTCTGCAGCGTCACGAGCCGTTCCATGAAGGCCAGATCCTTTTCTTCGATCGTGAAGGCGGCCTCCACCCAATCCTCAGTGATTTCCATCAGCTCGGCGCGCGAGAGTTGCAGCACGCGCTGGCGTGCCCGCAGCATCGCGCGGATGCCGTTCATTTTGGGTTTGAGCGTGTCGATGAAGGTACGGGTCGCCATATACGCTTCGCCCGGCTCGAACAGTTGATCGACCAGGCCTTTGCCGTAGTGCCACTCAGCCGTATGCGATTCGCCGACGCCGATCAGTTCCTCCGCGAGCCGCATGCCGACTTTGCGCGCCACCAGTGAATAGCCGCCCATGCCCGGGAACAGATTGAAGGCGATCTCCGGGAAGCCCATGCGCGCGTCGCTCTGCGCGAGCAGGAAATGATGGGCGAGCGCGGCCTCGAAGCCGCCGCCGAGCGCCGTGCCCTCCACCATCGCAATCGAAATCGCCCCCGTGTCGAACCCCCGCGACGCCGCGTGCACGCAATCGACACACGCCCGCGCGTACGCCATCAGCGCCTGGCGCTTACCGGTGCGGATCGCGTCCGCGAAGAAGTCCAGATCGCCGCCGACGTTGTACATGGTCGGAATCAAGGAGCCGGTGACCCAGAAGTCGATCGGCAATCCCGAGTCTCGCGCTGCCTGCGCGAGCTCCAGAATGTCGTGCACCAGGTCGAGATTGAAACAGGGACGCGGCTGCGCCCGCAACATCATCCACATGATGTTGCGGCCTTCTTCGTAGTAAGCGGAAATTTGCGAAAGATTGCCGGCCTCAAGAAACGGACGGCAGGCGTGGTGGTTATGGAGATTCATTTGAACGGTCCTTTTAAGGTTAAACACTGGTATTGCCATGCGAGCCTAAAGCAGACCGGAATCGGATGGGAGCGGGGTAACCAACAGATGAATGCAAGCGGCGCTCAAAGCCGCGCCAGCCGGCGCTGTGCGCGGTGGTGGGGGTTTGGCGGCGGGTCCTCGCGACGCAAACGCTTGCGCACTGAAGATGGGCGAAAATGACCCACAAATGAGCGCAGAGCGCCTGTCAAATTACCTACAGCCGAGGATTGAATTTCTTGCCGCGGAGGAAAGAGAAAGAAATAGTCTTCGATTAGAAAATGCAATCGAAAATATGAGTGGCGAATGGTTTTTTTCTGGCTTGTGCGCTAACAGACGGAATATCCGTTTCGCATATTCAAACGCGCGTGCAACCTGTGCCGCGCATCTCCTATAGGGTGGATGCGCGGCACGGGCGGCCGGCTTGTTACGCTCTCATGCAGTGGATGATTGCGCGCGTCGTGCCGGCCGTGGTGTCGTGAAACCGCTCAAGGCGCGGCCGCGATCACTTCCGCGACCGCGGCCGTGAGCTTCTTGCCGTACGGCACGTGCAGGAACTCGTTGGGGCCGTGCGCGTTCGATTTCGGTCCGAGCACGCCGCACACCATGAACTGCGACTTGGGGAACCCCGCCTTCAGCACGTTCATGAGCGGAATCGTGCCGCCCTGCCCCATGTAGGCGACGTCGGCGCCGTAGTGCTGGCGCGACGCGTCGTTCAGCGCCGTGGCCAGCCACGGGGCGAGATCGGGCGCGCTCCAGCCGCTCGCCGCGCCGGCATCCGGCTTGAAGGTCACCTTTGCGTTGTACGGCGGGTCGACTTCGAGCAGCGCCTTCAGTTCGGCGACGGCCTTCTCCGCCTCGATCAGCGGCGGCAGCCGCAGCGACAGCTTGAACGCCGTGCGCGGACGCAGCACGTTGCCGGCGTCGGCGAGCGCGGGCAAGCCGGCCGCGCCCGTCACCGACAGGGACGGACGCCACGTCGAATTGAGCAAGGCCTCCTGCGGATCCGTCGTGGTGGGCAACACCTGGCGGCCGTCCTGACCGCATGCCCATGGCAGCTTTTTCCAGACGTCGTCGCCGAGAATCTGGGCGGTGGCTTGCGCCTCACGCATACGGTCCGCCGGAATCTCGACATGGAAACCCTTCGGCAGCAACGTGCCGTTCGCGGAGTCTTCCAGACGGTCGAACAGTTGCCGCATGATGCGAAAACTCGACGGCGCGATCCCGCCATAGCCGCCCGAGTGAATGCCTTCGTCGAGCACCTGCACTTCCAGGTCGCCGGCGACTAGTCCGCGCAACGACGTGGTGAGCCACAGCTGGTCGTAGTTGCCCGCGCCCGAATCCAGACACACGACGAGACCCACCTTGCCGAGGCGCTCGCGCAGCGCGTCGACGTACGGCAGCAGGTCGTAGCTGCCCGACTCCTCGCAGGTTTCGATCAGACCGACGCAGCGCGGACGTTCGACTCCTTGCGCGTCGAGCGCCGCGAGCGCGGTGATGCTGGCGTAGATCGCATAGCCGTCGTCGGCGCCGCCGCGGCCGTACAGCTTGTCGTTCTCGAGCTTGGGCGTCCACGGCCCCAGATCGTTGCGCCAGCCGTCGAACTCGGGCTGCTTGTCGAGGTGGCCATACAGCACAATGGTTTCTTCGCTGCCGGAACGGGTGGCCGGCGTTTCGAAGAAGATCACCGGCGTGCGGCCCGGCAAGCGGATCACTTCGAGTTTCAGGCCGCGCACGGCCTGCTGCTCGGCCCATTGTGCGGCGTCGGTGATCACACGTTCCAGATAGCCGTGCTTGACCCATTCAGGATCGAACGCCGGACTCTTGGCCGGCACCGCGATGTAGTTCGTGAGCGCGGGCACGATCTCGTCGTTCCACTTGCGGTCCACGAATTCACGTAGCGTGTCCGGGTTGATGCGTTGAGACTGTTGGGTCGTGTCGTCGGAGATCATGATGGTGGTCCGTGGCGGTTCTGTTCAGTCGAAACGACCATGATAGTCCTGATGCGCGATCGGCTGAACCCCTCGCCGCGCATCGTGCCGGCTCTGCAGCTGTCGCCGCTGCCCATGGCGGCCGATTCCCGCGTGGCACGACGCGTTTGCCGCGCCCCTGCACGAACAAACAAGGGCGCGGTAATCGCGCGACAATCGGGCATACGTCGTGTGTGGGGAGGCGGCTCATGAGTGGCAATCTCGTCGTTCAGGCCATCGCCGCGGTGCTGGCGTTGGCGCTCTATTTTCTGCCGGCCGTTCTGGCGGACCGGCGCAAACGCCACGACGTGCTGACGCTGGCGCTCTTCAATGCCTGTCTTGGCTGGACCGTGTTCGGCTGGCTGCTTGCGCTTTACTGGTCATTGCAACCGAACCCGCCGAAGAACATCGCCGGCGAGGTGGAGCAGACACGCAAACTCGTGAGCATGCGAGCGTTTTCGTCCGCGCTGCTCGTGCGCGTGCAGCGACGAACCACGCGGGAGCGCTCTGAGGACTAGATCAAACGGCGCGCGGCAGCGCGGGAAAGCGGAAGAGCGGGACAGTGGAACGGCCGACCGGAGCACCGGCCGGCCCAGCCGCCTGGTTCAGGCAGCGCGGCCTACGCGGTTCCACAGAACGGAACCAGCGGGAATGGAGCGCGGCTCTGCGCGCACGCTCGCGGGTGCAAACATCTCGCGGCGCAGCTCGCCGTGTTCGTCGAACCACTCGCAAATCAGCCAGTTGCCCGGATTGAGCGCCACCGGCCCTGCGTATGTCACCGTCATTCGCGAGCCCCCTTCTTTCAACGTGACCACGTCTCCGACATTGAACTGAGCGGCTGGCGGTGTCTGGAATGCGTCAATGGTAGCGGTTAGCATATTTACCCCCTACGGAACCGTTGAGCGTCATTAAATCGTTGCGCCGGATTTCTCGACATTAGACCTGCTGAAGTAAAACTCTAAAAAAGTTTGCCAAGATTAACAATCGAAATTAATCACCGCAAGCGCTTTTTATTGATACCGTTTTCATCGGCAGTGGAATGGCTTCCACTGCCGGCGGACCCAGGGTAAAACCGGAAAACCCTTCAACAGGCCGCCTGGCGCCCTGTCCGTGCGGCACCGCACGATCGCAACTGTTACTGCAGCGCACTCGCACAGGCAGTGGAAAATGCGAAGCGGTTTTGTCATATGTAAAGCAGCGACACAGGATATTCAGGTTTATTCTGATCCAGCGCAAACAGAATTACCTGTGAACCACTCAGTCATCGGTAAATGCGGGATGCTTAAAATGGCCGTTGTTTAAAGAATTACCTAATAAGTCCCGACGGCCTCTGATGAAAACGGTTACGGTCGCCCGATTTTTAAAGCCGCTGCGCCGCGCGCCGCAACGCGAACTGCTGATGACGCACCAGCAGCACGCTCAAGCCGATGCACACGAACATCAGCAACGCGTTGATGGTCAGGCTGATCTGGAACGCGTGCGCATAGACGCCCGGCGTCGCGCGGCCGCCAATGGCCCCAAAGAACGCGCCGCTGATGGCCGCCGTGCCGAACGCCGAGCCGATCTGCAGCGTCGACGAGACCACGCCCGACGCAAGTCCGGCTTTCTCCGGCGCGACTTCCAGCAACACGATGCGCATGATCGACGGCAGCAGCAGACCATGACCGACACCCGCGCACACCAGGCCGCAATAGAACAGCAGATCCGGCGTGGCCGACTGGGTCGCGGACCAGCCCGTGACCGTAAAGCCGAGCGTCATCATCGAAAAACCGAGCGTCAGCACGTGAGCGCCGATGCGCCTGACCACCGCCGGCGAGGTCAGCGGCCCGAGCACGAAGCCGATCGCGAACGGCATGATCGCCATGCCCGAGGCGAGCGCCGTCCAGTGCAAACCGGTTTGCAGGAAAATCCCGTAGGTCAGGAAAAATGCGCTGTTGCAGTAGAACAGGAACGCGAGCACGAGGCCGAGCGCAAAGGCCGGGTTACGGAACAACTGCAGGTCCACCAGCGGATGGCCGCCGGCGCGCTCGACTCGCCGCTCGGTCCGCACGAAGAGCGCGAACGCGGGGACCGCTAGCGCGAACATCACGAAGGTCCACGTCGGCCAGCCCGCTTCGCGGCCGTGCGTCATCGGGTAGATGAGCAGCAACAGCACAGCGGAGAGCAGCACCACGCCCTTCAGGTCGATGCCGGTATGCGTGGCCGGCTGATTCTCCGGCACGAACTTCCAGGTGCCGAGAAACGCCGTAATGCCGATCGGAATGTTGATGAGAAAAATGATGCGCCAGTCGAGTCCGAACGGGTGGTACGTGATCAGCGCGCCGCCGCCCAACTGCCCGACAATCGACGACAGCCCGAATACGAAGCCGTACAGGCTCATCACTTTGGTCTGCTGATGCAGCGGCACGACCGCGCGAATGGTCGCGAGCACTTGCGGCGCCATCACGGCGGCGGCGATGCCCTGCACGATCCGCGCGATCACCAGCATGTGCCCGCTGGTCGCGAAACCGCACAGCGCCGAGGCGACCACAAACGCCGCCATGCCCGTCATGAACATGCGGCGGCGGCCGAACAGGTCGCCGAGCCGGCCGCCCGTGATCAGCAGCACCGCGTACGCCGAGGCGTAGGCGGAGACGACCAGTTGCAATTGCGCGTCGCTGGCGTTCAGGCCGGTGTGGATCGAGGGCAACGCGAGATTGACGATGAAATAATCGAGCGGCGCGAGAAAGGCGCCGACGAACAGCACGGCAAGCGCCAGCCCCTGCCGTTCGAAACGCGGCGCAGTCTTGTCGGCCGACGCCGCCACGCTCGCGGCCACGGCGCCCGGACAGGTCACCGCGCCGGCTGCCGCGCCCTTGGGCCCGGCCAGTGCCGCCGGAGCGGACTTGATGGCTTCGCTATTCATGACTGATCGTTCAAAAATTAGGTAAAAAAATTTAGACGAGCGCACGCATGGCGACGTCTACGATGCCTGTCAGCGCGTCTTCCTGGTGAGCGACCCGCCCCAGCACGCGCAGACCTTGCATCACGCAGAGCAGGAAATCGCCGACGGCTTTTTCGTCGAGCGTGGAATTGAACGCGCCGCTTGCCTGACCGCGAATCACCGACGCCGCCAGCAGCGTTGCCATGCGGCGCTGAATCGCGGCGACGCGGGTGCGCAGTTCCTCGTCGCCCGGCTGCATTTCCAGCGTGGTGTTGGTGATGAAACAGCTGCGCTCGCCGGTCAGCGCGCATGCGACCCGCGCGTAGTGCAGCAAGGCATTGCGCAGCGCCTCTTCCGGCGGCACCGGCGCGTTGAGCCGCTCGGCGAGCCGCGCGACCGAACCTTCGGCGTAGTGCTCCAGCGCGGCCAGCATGATGCCGTGCTTGTCGCCGAATACGCCGTACAGACTGCCGCGCAGCAGCCCGGTGGCTTTGCACAGGTCGTCGATCGACGTGGCGTGGTAGCCATGATTCCAGAACACCTGGCTCGCGCTCGCGAGGACCGTGTGCGTGTCGAACTCGCGCGGCCGGCCCCGGGCACAAACCTCGCCGGCTTTTTTCCCGGATTGCTTTGCGGTTTGCTTTGTGGTCTGTTTCACGCCTTGCTTTGAATCGCCAGATTGCTTCATGCAATCGATATTATGACCAGGCGTTCAAGAAAGCAAGACGAGTTTCCGTAGGGTGCGCTGCGCGTCGGCGCGGGATACAACAAAAACCGGCGCCGGGTTCGACCCGTGCGCCGACTTGATCGCTTGAACGGCCGGGGAACGGCGCGAGCTCAGGTTTCGAGTTTCGCGTCCATCGTAATCGTGGCGTTCAGGACTTTGGACACCGGACAACCGGCCTTGGCGTCGGCGGTCGCCTTGTCGAAGGCGGCCTTGTCGCCGCCGGGGATCTTCACCGCCACGTCGAGATGGACCGCGGTGATCGCGAAACCGCCGCCGTCCTTGTCGAGCGTGACCGTGGCCGTGGTGCCGATACGCTCGGGCGTGATGCCGGCCTTGCCCAGTTCCGCCGACAGCGCCATCGAGAAACACCCCGCATGCGCAGCCGCAATCAGCTCTTCCGGATTCGTGCCGATGCCGTCCGCGAAGCGTGTCGAAAACGAGTATTGGGTCTCCTTGAGGACGCCGCTGTCGGTGGAAATCGAGCCCTTGCCGTCTTGCAGGCCGCCTTGCCAGACTGCTGATGCCTTGCGCTTCATCGCTCTCTCCTGTTTGTGCCCTGCTTCGCGCGCTCCACGACCGGATCTGATGCCCGCCGCCACGGTCCCGCCCGGATGGTGTGCGGCTTCGGCATCGGTCGCGAGTGCCGCGCGGCGTTGCAGACGCGGGCGGAAACCGAACTTCATCATAGGCGCTTCCGTGTGCCAGCGTCGTGACGATGCCGGCAATGGATCGAAACAGAAGCTGCGCCGATAACTGTATCAATAACGGCAATAATCTTTCTTCGGGAAGCCGCTTTTTCACCGACCTTGCAAGAAATAGACTGTTTTCAACGGATCGGTACAGAGCATCGAACCGATCTCACCAATAAATCCAATACTGGAGGTCATCATGAAATCGCTCATTTCCGCAGTGGTCATCGCATCCACGCTTGTCGTTCCAGCTGTCTCGTTCGCCCAGCAGGCCAATGGCCTGACACGCGCGCAGGTGCGCGCCGAACTGGTTGCCGCGCAAAAAGCGGGCCTCGTGAATCAGAACGACGTCGACTATCCGAAGACGGTGCCGCAAAGCGGTACGGCAGTGGCCGCGGTGGCCACGGGTTCGCAGGACGTCGGCGGCGTGAAGGCGGTTTCCTCGGATGCCGGCGCGCGAGACCCGCTGCAGCAAGGTCCGTTCTCCACGTATCGCGGCCAGTAAGCCGTATGCCGCGCCGTAGAGCGGCGCGGTTCAGCGCGTTGTGGGCAGCACCATGGTCAGCGCCCTTGCCGGCGCTACTCGGCGAACGGCAAACTCTCCTGGCCCACGGCGCGCATGCCGAATACGTTCAGCGTCATTGCCACCAGTGCGTAGTAGCCGAGCAGTCCCACCAGGTTGATCACGACCTGATGGCCGAAACGCTCGACCGCCCTCGCATAGGTCGCCTCGGAAACACGCTTGGTGTCGTATAGTTCGTTCGCGAAGTCGTGAATCAGCGCGTCCTCGGCTTGCGCGAAATCCGGGCGCAGGCCCTGGCGAATCGCCTCGGCATCCGCTACGGACACGCCGGCTTCCAGCGCGATCGGATAGTGGATGTACCACTCCGCCTGCGCCTGCCAACGCGCCGCCGTCACCAGAATCGCCAGCTCCGAAAGCCGCAGCGGCAAACCAGTGCGGTAGCGGCAGAACGCGCCCAGACGTTGCGCCTGCTGCGCCAGTTCCGGGCTATGAATCCAGCCGAGAAACGGTCCGTTCAGATTGCCGCGCGGGCCCGCCAGGATTTCGTCGAGCACCGCTTTCTGCTCGGGCGTGGCGCCGGACGGGTCGAAATGAGGCAAACGTTCGGTCATCGTCGTTCTCGCAAGTCGGGGTGGTGTCGAAGGTCTCAGACAGCGGCCAGCGCGGCGCCAATCGCATCGGTGAGCCGGTTGACGATTTCGTCGATGTCGCGCGCGGCGCAGATAAACGGCGGCGCCAGTAACACATGATCGCCGATCTTGCCGTCGACCGTGCCGCCCATCGGATACACCATCAAACCACGCGCGAAGGCTTCGCGCCGGATCGCCGCGTGCAGCTTGAGGCCGGCGTCGAACGGCGTTTTGCCGGCGCGATCCTCGACCAGTTCCACGCCGACGAACAACCCTCGTCCGCGTATATCGCCGATGTGCGGATGCTGCGCATAGTGCTCGCGCAAGCGGCCGCGCAATTGTTCTCCGCGCGCCAGCACGTTGGGCAGCAGTTCGTCTTCCTCGATCACGCGCTGCACTTCGAGCGCCGCGGCACAGGCAACGGCATGGCCGATATAGGTATGGCCATGCTGAAAGAACCCCGAGCCGCCGACGATCGCCTGGTAAATCCGCTCGCTCACGAGGGTCGCGCCGATCGGCTGATAGCCCGCGCCGAGCCCCTTGGCGATGGTGAGGATGTCGGGCGCCACGCCGTCTTCTTCGCAGGCGTACAGATAGCCGGTGCGGCCCATGCCGGACATGATCTCGTCGAGAATCAGCAGCACGCCATAGCGGTCGCACACCGCGCGAATCTTGCGAAAGTATTCCCGCACCGGCGGCACGGCGCCGGCCGTCGCGCCAACCACCGTTTCCGCGACGAACGCCGCGACCGTGTCCGCGCCGAGTTCGAGAATCTTCTGCTCGAGTTCATCGGCAAGACGTTGCGCGAAGGCCTCGTCGGTTTCGTCGGCACGCTGCTCGCGATACGCGTAACACGGGCTCACGTGATGTGCTTCGATCAAAATCGGCAGGAACGGCTCACGGCGCCACGCATTGCCGCCGATTGCCAGCGCGCCGAGCGTGTTGCCGTGATAGCTCTGGCGACGCGCGATGAAATGGCGCCGCTGCGGTTCGCCCTTTTCCACGTAATACTGACGCGCGAGTTTCAGCGCCGCCTCGATCGCCTCGGAGCCGCCCGACACGAAGTACACATGTTCGAGTCCTTGCGGCGCGCTCGCCACCAGGCGCTCGGCGAGTGCTTCAGCGGCTTCGGTCGTGAAGAACGAGGTGTGCGCATACGGCAATTGCTGCGACTGCCGTTTGATCGCGTCGATCACGCGCTGGTTGCTATGACCGAGACACGAGACGGCGGCGCCGCCGGATGCGTCGATATAGCGCTTGCCCGTGGAATCGACGATCTCGATTCCGTCACCCGCGACGGCGACCGGCAGCGACTGCTTCGGCGAACGATGAAACACGGTGGACATGATTGTCGGATTCCTGTTGGTTGCGGCGACCGGTCAGGCGGCGGTCGGTCCGCCTGCCGTGCGGGTGATGAAGTTGTCGAATACGCACCGCGCCTGCCGGTAAACTTTCATCGACACACCCGCGCTGCCGATCTCGAAGAGCGCGGTGGCAAGCGTGTTTTCCCCGTCGGGATCGTGCGGGTCGCCGCGATAGATCGGCAGGCCGGCTGGCGCGCGATCGCGTAAGACGTCGAGCAATGCGGCCGGTTGTAACGGGTCGGTGATCGCGGGCAACAACGCATTTACGCGCATCTGGCGCTCGCGCGAAGAGTCCGTGACGATTTGCGCTTCGGCGTCGCAGCCCGGATGAATCATGTGGTTCGCGTGGCCGTAAAGATTCGCCACCGCATGCACCGAGCAGCGCTGCGCGCTCGCTTCGACGCTGACAAGGCGCGCGTCCCCCGCGCAGCCGAGCGTATGGTGAAAGCCGCTCGCGGCCGGCATGTCGCGCAACATATGCAGCGCCTCGTCGAGCGAGGTGGCATCGAGTACGGCTCGCGCGAGAATCATGCGCGGCACGCCTGCAACGGGGACGCGAATGCGCAGGTTGTTGATCGCCTGCACGATGCCGGCATGGCTCGCGGCAAACGTGTGTCCCGGCAGCGACCCCGGATAATAGAAACTCACGAAGCCCGGCTTGCCGGCCCGTCGAACCTCGACCAGCGCGCAGCGCTCGCGCAGAAACGGATCGCCGTCTTCGTTGTGCGCGATGAAACGCGTGTTGCCAGCCCGCGCCGCCAAGGTGGTGCAGCCGTCTGGCGCGTTGTGAATCAGTTCGCCACGACAGTTCCACAGGAACACGTCTTGCGCCGACCAGCCCAGGCCGTCCGCCATGCCGTCCAGTTCGGCCAGCAACGCCGGGCAATGCGCGCGTGCCGCCTCGCGCAGTGTCTGCACGAAAGGGTCGCCGCGCCAGCGCCGAACCGCCTGCCATGCTGCGCTCTGATTCATGTAATCGGCGAACACCGGCCGCGCGAGTTCGCCTAGCCGGCGGCCGATTTCATACGGCTCGCCACTCACCTGAAAAAGATCCCATCCCTGCTTCGACGTCAGCATCACATCATCTCAACAATCGGTACTTATTTATAATTCATAACAACACTTGTTGTCAAACGATAGGGCATCAATCCATATGGAGCGTTGCTGCGCTCCCGCAGGACCTGCCGGATTCAGACGAGAATGTTCACGGGACGTACGCGCCTTTCGCGTGCAGCGACTGCTCGGCGATGGCGAGTTGTTCGACCGCGCCCGCGCCCTCGAGCGCGAGCAGATGCGCGACCAGCGATTCGGCGATCGCGGTCGCCGCCACCAGTGAAGGAAAGAACGAAGGGCTTTCGTGCGAAAAGATCAACACCTTGTCGGCGTTCAGCGCGATCGGCGACACGGCGCTGTCGGTGATGGCGATCAGCTTGCTGCCTTTTTCCAGCGCGGCCTCGGCCACGCGCGCGGCTTCGACCGAATACGGCGCGAAACTGATCACGATGGTCGCGCTATCGCGCTCGACCGTGCGCAATTGCATTTCCAGCGTGCCGGCCTCGCCATTGAGCAGGGACACCGAGGAACGAAACAGCCGGTACCCGTAGACGAGGCCGAACGCCACCGCGTAACAGGAGCGGAAGCCGGCCACATGCACGTGCGGCGCGCGCCGCAACAGACGCGCCGCTTCCACGATCACACGGCCGTTATGCGCGGCGGTGACCTCGAGGTTGTGTTGTTGCGCGATCAGCAGGTCGCTCGCCAGCGCGTCCTTCGATTTGACGAGCGAACGGGCGCGGCTTGTCAGCGGCTCGGGCCGCGTGCGCACGCGCGCGACGAACAGGTTGCGCAATTCGTTCCAGCCGGGGAAACCGAGTTGCTGCGACAGACGCACCAGTGAGGCTGGTTGCACCTGCGCGCGTTCGGCGACTTTGCGCATGGACGAGACCGCGACTTCGTCGGGATGATCGAGCAGGAATGCAGCCCCCATCTGGAACTGCGGACTCAGTTCGGAGAAGCGCGCCCGGATCAGGGCGGCAAGCTGGTCGAAACTGTCTGGCATGCGAAATTACCGGGCGAGCGGTCGATGAGGGCGACAACAAATGTTACCACCCCGCACATGGGCGCCAACAGGAGGGGCGCCATCTGGCGAGTGACAAACGAATTCTGTCCTGTCGCAAACAAAGTTATCCTCACGATTTTTCGCAAATAAAACCGTCCCAGAAAGACGACCTCGGCGTTCACGGCTTCCGCCATAAGGGTCTGCGGAAACGTTCTTCCTCACCAAGCCCCCGCTTTCGCTTCATTGTAAATACTGCCAACGCCCATCCGAATGATCGATGCCAAGACCATCATCGGACTCTATTGGTTGCAGAACAAACTCAAACTGTCTTCCAGCGGGAGTAAAGGCGCGACATAACGCGGAAATCGCATGCGACGCACAGCGGACGGCCCATATAAGGCCGTTCGAAAGATTGCAATGCGTATCGCCATGAACAAAACGGAGGCAGGTTTTGAGTGGAAAAGAATCGCGGCCCATCTCGGGGTTCGGGTGACTTGCCTCCTGGCTCAGCCGTTGAGCTACCGTGCAGGTATCTGCGTCTCCTCAAGACGGGCGCTACTCGTACCACTTTGCGCTCACCCTCGCCCCCATCCCACGCTCAAAGCAACGCGACCACCCGCACGTCGCCCTGCTCCGCCGAAGCCACGACCTTCTCGCCGATCCGGCGGAACGTGATCGACACCGACGCATCGCCCACCCGCAAATCGCTCAATTCGAGCCAGTCGATGCCTTCAGGCAGCATCGGCTGCTCGATCAGCACCTCGCGCCGTTCGGCGTCGATCGTGATGCCCAGACACGCTTCGAGCATCATGAACGGCGAACCCGCTGCCCAGGCCTGCGGCAAACAGGCGACCGGATAAGCGGTGGGCGGCTCGCCGCGCCGCCGTGGGAAACCGCAGAACAGCTCCGGCAAACGCATGTCGAAATTGACCGCCGCCTGGAACAGCGCCTGCAGCAGCCGCACCGCCGCCGCCTTGCCGCCGTAGCGCGACAGGCCGCGCGCGCACAGCGCGTTGTCGTGCGGCCAGACCGAGCCGTTGTGATACGCCATCGGATTGAAGCGCGCCTGGCTCGCGGCCAGCGTGCGCACGCCCCAGCCGGTGTGGAACAACGTGGAGTCGAGCGCGCGCACCACCGACTCGCCGCGCTCGCGCGAAGGCAGGCCGAAGGCGAGCAGGTGACCCGCATTCGAAGCCATCACCCGGCACAGTTCGCCGTGACCGTCGAGCGCAATGCCGTAGAAGCCCGCCTCCGGCATCCAGTATTTTGCTTCGACGCACTGACGAATCGTCTTCGCGCGCTCGCTGTATTGTGCCGCCGAATCGTGCAGGCCGCGCACCTTCGCAAAGTGAGCCATGGTGTCGAAGGCGGCGCTTGCATACGCCTGCACTTCGACGAGCGCGATGGGGCCGTCGGGGAAACGGCCGTCGGCGTGAAAGACGGAATCGTGGCTGTCCTTCCAGCCCTGATTCGCCAGACCGCCGTCCGACTCGCGCTGATAGTCCAGCAGGCCGAAACGATTCCTGTCGCATACGCCCGCGACCCACTGCGCCGCGCGCTCGAGCGCCGGCCACAATTCGTCGATCAACGCGCTGTCGCCCGTGCGCGCCGCATAGGCGCCGGCCAGCACGATGAACAACGGCGTGGTGTCGACGCCGCCGTAATACAGCGCAAACGGCACTTCGCCGGTGGCGGCCATTTCGCCCTTGCGCATCTCATGCATGATCTTGCCGGGCGCGGCATCGCGAAACGGCGAATTCTCACGCGCCTGATGTTCGGCGAGAAAACGCAGGACGCCGGCGGCCAGTTGCGGCTGCAACCAGAGCGTTTGCAGCGACGTGATGACCGCGTCGCGGCCGAACGGCGTCGAGAACCAGGGAATGCCGGCGTACGGATACGGGCCGGTCACGAGATCCGTGGTCAGCAGGCCGAGATCCGCGAGCGAGCGGTCGATCCACGCATTGAAAAGCGGATTGCTCGAACGCACGCGCGCGGTAGCGCGGCGGCGCTCGCGCATGACGAGGTGGGCGTCGACGAGCGCGGCGCGCACCGCGGCGCGGCCGACACGCGGGCGCTCCGCGTCGATTTGCGACAGATGCGCTTCGCTCACCGCATGGGTGGGCTGCGACACGCCTGCGCCGGGGTTGTCCGCATGCGCGACCACCTGCACCGCGACCGACAGGTAGATCGACACGCATGCCTGCGCGGGCAGCTTGACGGTGTAATCCGCGCGGTCGGCGAACAGCTTGTCCGGCTCCGGCGAAAAGGCGATCTGCACATTGCGCGCCACGTCGTCGAGGCCCACATAGCCGAGCAGCACTTCCCGATTTTCGACGCGCGCCGGTTCGACGCGGCCCTGCTTGTCGCGCTTCAGGCCGCGCACTTCGAACATGTCGCGAAAGTCGCTCGCGAACGAAATGGACAGCGGCACCACGGCGTCGCTCGTGCCGTAGTTGGTCAGTTCGATGGCTTCGTTGAGGACGGTGCCCGACAGCACCCGCACGCGTTCGACGTGGATCACGCCTTCGGGCGTGCTGTCGCCGCCGAGCGGCGGCAACGGGCGGTTGGTCAGATGCGCGGTGAACGAGGTGTTGTCGCTGCTGACGCTGCCCGACAGCAGCGACGGCGCGCGTCCGCCGAAGGTGAGGCGCAGTTGCGAGAGAACCCGGGTGTCGTTGACGAACAGGCCGTCGTCGTGGCCGGTGATATCGCCGAGCGGATCGTTGACGATAAAGGTGTCGCCCGACTTCAGCACGTGCTGGGTGGCGCTCGCGACGTTGAGATTTTCCGTGGGGATGAATACGCCGTCCGGCTCGGGTTCGCGGTGATCGATTCCGCCCGAAAGGCCGCCGAGGGCTTCTGGCTGCTGCATCAGTGTCACTCCTATGGGTTCGCTTCTGCGTTCAGTGTCACATTCGGTTACCACGGGCGCTGCCCGGTCGCTTCCGATTGTAGAGGGTCTGTCCGCGTCAGACGAACTTATCACATGGGAGTTTCGCTTTTTTTCCGTGGCACAGGACGTGCAGAGGTCATGGCGCGGCGCCCCTCGTGGGGGTGCCGCGCGGGTGCGAGGCGCCTCGGCGCCTTAACGCTTTAGCGCTTCGCGAGCGGCTTGGCCTCGCGTTGCGTGTCGCCGATGAACAGCTGACGCGGACGGCCGATCTTCTGTTCCGGATCGGCGATCATTTCGTTCCACTGTGCAATCCAGCCGACCGTGCGTGCCATCGCGAAGATACACGTGAACATGGCCGTCGGAATACCCAGCGCGCGCTGCACGATACCCGAGTAGAAGTCGACGTTCGGGTACAGCTTGCGCGACACGAAGTATTCGTCTTCCAGCGCGATCTTTTCCAGCGCCATGGCCAGCTTGAACAGCGGGTCGTCGTGCAGGCCCAGTTCTTCCAGCACTTCGTGGCAGGTTTCGCGCATCAGCTTCGCACGCGGATCGTAGTTCTTGTAGACGCGGTGACCGAAGCCCATCAGCTTCACGCCCGAGTTCTTGTCCTTCACCTGCGCGATGAACTCGGGAATGTTGTCGACCGAGCCGATTTCTTCCAGCATGTTCAGCGCGGCTTCGTTCGCACCGCCGTGCGCCGGGCCCCACAGACATGCGATACCGGCTGCGATACACGCGAACGGATTGGCACCCGACGAACCGGCCAGACGCACGGTCGAGGTCGAAGCGTTCTGCTCGTGGTCCGCGTGCAGGATCAGGATACGGTCCAGCGCGCGCACCAGCACGTCGTTGACCTTGTACTCTTCCGCCGGATTGGCGAACATCATGCGCATGAAATTCGCGCTGTACGACAGGTCGTTCTTCGGATAAACGAACGGCTGGCCCACGGTGTACTTGTACGCCATCGCCACCAGCGTCGGCAGCTTCGCGATCATGCGGATCGCGGAAATTTCACGGTGCTCCGGGTTATTGATGTCGAGCGAGTCGTGATAGAACGCCGACAGCGCGCCGACGGCGGCCACCAGAATCGCCATCGGGTGTGCGTCGCGACGGAAACCGCGGAAGAAGAAGTGCATCTGGTCGTGCACCATCGTGTGCTGCGTGACCGTCTTGACGAACTCTTCCTTCTGCTGCGCGTTCGGCAACTCCCCCTTGAGCAGCAGATAGCAGGTCTCGAGGAAGTCGGCGTTCTGCGCGAGGTTGTCGATCGGATAGCCGCGATACAGCAACTCGCCCTTGTCACCGTCGATGTAGGTGATCGCGGAATTGCAAGCCGCCGTGGACATGAAGCCCGGGTCGTACGTGAACTTGCCGGTCTGGCCGTACAGCTTGCGGATGTCGATCACGTCCGGGCCCAGCGTGCCCTGGTAAATCGGCAGATCAATGGTCTTGTCGCTGTCGGAAAAGCTCAGTGTTGCGTGTGACTTCGAGTCCATCTACATGTTCCTTTTACTTTCAAATCGCACACGTGCCGGCATGCTCGATCGTCGTTGAACGCCATTGGCATGCTCAGGCTCCGGTACGCATTTTAAGGTCCACGGAGGCCTGTATTGCGACGATTGACCGCAACAATCCATCTCGACCGACGCAACATTCGTTGCCTGATTTTCCGCTAAATGCGGTAGAACGTGCGGCGAACCACACACAAACGTCACACGGGTCGACGCGCCACGGCCGGTCTCCAACACCGACCGCCAGCGAAATGAAAGCTGGAGCGCTTACTGCAACAATGTTTTGCGGCAGCCGGACTGCGAAGGCACAGCGGCATCTGCGATACTGAATCCGTGTTTTGCTTCCCCTGCGAACACATCGCTGTCTTTGGCCCACCGTCCCACGGTGGGCTTTTTTAATCAGCCAGAAGAAACAGGAAGGACCCGATGAACGCCTCTCTCGAAACGCTATTTCCGGATCACGTGCACAGCGACGAAAACATCGTCACCGCGCTGAATCACCAGGATATCGTCGTCGCATTATCCGCGGCGCTGAAGACACAAGACGTGGCGGTGCTGCATATGCTCTACCCGCGTACCGACGCGCGCACTCACCGCAGCCTCGATACGCTCGTGAACGTACTGCACGGCCACGGTCTGCATGAAGTCGCGGATCTGCTCGCGCAGGAAGCGCATTACCTGCTGTTCAAAGACCCCGTGAAAGCGTGGAAAGCCTTCCACGAAATTCGCAACGACTCGCTCGCGATCGGCGTGCATCTGTATTACCACGGCCTCGTCGGCGAAGCGGCGGAACTCGCGCTCGATAAAGACGCGCATCGCAAGCCGTGATATCGGGCGTTTGAATCGCTGCCGCTGCCGGCGCCGGCGCCGCACCGACGCGCGCAGACCGCCTCGAGCGCGGGACACCGGCGGTGAGACGCCAGGCGCAAGGCACGGACCCATCGTGCAGTGATTGCACGATCATTACACGCTCGCCATTACGCCGTCATTACGCCGTCATTAAGCGCTCACGGAGCGAATGAACTCGTCGATATAGCGATTGAACGCCGACGGATGCGCGAGATTCATCCCGTGCGACGCGCCGCGCACGGTCTCGCGGCGCGCATCCGGCAACCAGGATTGCAGCGCGGCCACGGTGCGGCGGAACATCTCAGGACTCTTTTCGCCGTCGATCAGCAGAACTGGACAACGCACCTCAGCGGCTTGCCCGGAAACATACGCGGGCAACGGATCGCGGAACTGACGGGCGAGCGTGTGCGCATTGTCGGTCGCCATGCGGCGAAAACCCGGCGTGCTCATCGCCCAGAAGCCGGGCCGGCTGACCGAATCGACGAACAGTTGCAGGCCGGCCTCCACCTCGCCGCTTTCGATCAGTTGCGCGGCCTTCGAGCGCAACGCATTGGCGGTCTCCGGCAAACTGGCGGGCGGCCGGCCGGCAATCTGCAACGGGCCGCCCGGATCGGCAAGCGTCAACGTACGCACGTGCCGGGCATGGCGCCGCGCACAATGAAACGCCACGCACCCGCCGCGCGAATGCCCCACCACATGGGCCGGTCCCGCGCCGAATCGTTCGATGAATTCAGCCACTTCATCCGCATGCACGCTCCAACTGAACGGCAAGCCCGGCGCCGTATCGGCCGCCGGCCAATAGTGCGTGAGACTCACCGCAACACACCGGTAATGCTTCGACAAACCCGCGAGTTGGGGTTCCCAATAGCGGTAGTCGCACAGCGAGCCATGCACGAACAGCAAAAGCTCACCCTCACCCGCTTCCACGTAAGGCATGCGCAAGCCGCTCCGCAATTCGATGAAACGCGATGATGGCGGCGGCGACGAAACGGCAACGGATTGATTCACGGTGGTTCACGGACAGCGCGGCAACGCCTGAAGTCAGCGAGGCCGGCTCGAGATGGAATGGGGGAAAGAAAGTGCGTACACATCCCTGAAACCGGAATGCGAGCCGTATTGTCACACAGGCGCCCGATCGGTGCGGCAGCCCGGTCAGCGGCCGGACTGGCGCCATGCCGCGGCGGCCGCGCGGCGGCTCCCGCGCGGAGTCATTCGTAAGCGAGCTCGTCCAGCAGACCGGCTGCGGCCGCCGCGCCCGCGCCGCGCACCGCGCACGTCAGCGGTTCATCGGCGACGCGCACCTCGAGGCCGATCTCGCTCGTCAGGCGGCGGCTCAGGTTGCCGAGCAGCGCGCCGCCGCCCGTCAGCACGATACCGCGGTTGGCGATGTCGGTGACGAGTTCCGCCGGCGCCGTTTCGAGCCCGCGTTTTACCGCGCCGATCACCTGGCGCAGCGGCCCTTCGATCGCATCGGCGATATCGTGGTTGCTCAGCTGGACCGTGCGCGGCAAGCCGTCGTCGACGCTGCGTCCGGTCGCGTTCATATGCTCGCGCGGCACGTCGCGCACGGCCGAGCCGATGTTTTTCTTGACGTGTTCAGCGGTCTGCTCGCCGAGCAGCACGCCGTACAGATTGCGCACGTAGGTCACGATCGCCATGTCGAAGCTGTCGCCGCCCACGCGAATCGAGCCGCTATAGGCCATGCCGCCGAGCGCGATCACGCCGACCTCGGTCGTGCCTCCGCCGATATCGACCACCATCGAACCCGTCGCTTCGGACACCGGCAGGCCCGCGCCGACCGCCGACGCGAGCGATTCGCCGATCAGGCTCACCTTCCACGCGCCGGCCGCCACGGCCGCTTCCTTGATCGCGCGACGCTCGACCTGGGTCGCGCCCGCCGGCACGCACAACGTGAAGGCGGCGCGGCGGCTGAACAGCGGCCGCGGGCGCGCCATGTCGACGAATTGCCGGATCATGTGCTCGGCCGCGGAAAAATTGGCGATCACGCCGTGGCGCATCGGCCGCACGGCTTCCAGGTTGGCTGGCTCGCGCCCCAGAAGCTGGCGCGCCTGAGCGCCCACGGCGGCGACGCGTTTCGGCCGGTCGGCGGCTTCTTTCTGGAAGCACACGACAGACGGCTGATTCAGCACGATGCCGCCGTCGTCGGTATAGATAAGGGTGTTGGCCGTGCCGAGGTCCACTGTCACGGATTGCCGGAACAAGCGATCGAAAAACGGGTGATGCGGCGTCGGTCTGGCCATAGGAAGGCTCTGATGTGTCGTTATCCGCCCATGCAGGGCAGTCTGGAAATGCGCCCCCGGTCACCCGAGCCGCTTGGCTCGCCCGCAGGACGTCCGTTGAAGGGTCGTCCTGCTCGGCGCTGCGCGGTCCGCGCGGCGGGGGTGATTTTCATGCTTATGAGCCGTTAACGGCAAGCAGATCAGATTCTTTAGAGCCGCTTTTCAATCAGGGCCGTGTCAGCCGCGCGACAAAGCGCCCAGCGCGTGTTCCAGCGCCTCGAGACCGAGCGCGACGCCGTCGGCGTTGATCGTGTGACCGATGCCCGGCAACGCATAAGCGTCAACGGTATAGCCAGCGTGGCTGAACGCGTCGGCGGCGTGCTCGAGCTCCTGCACCGGAATCACTGCGTCGTCTTCGCCGTGGATCAGCGTGAGCGGCGTGCCGTTCTGCGCGACGATCACCGAGGCGAGCCGCCCCGAGTACGCGACCACGCCGGCCGCGCCTTCCGCACTGGTCGCCACGTGGTGCAGCGCCATGATCGACCCTTGCGAAAAACCGACCAGCGCAAGCCGTCCGAAAGGCAGCCGCCAGTGCGCCAGTTCGGTTTCGAGCATGCGCCGCAGCGCCGGGTAGGCCGCGGCGACGCGCGCCTCGCGATTTCCCTCGTTGACGTCGCGCAGGCTGAACCACTGACGCCCGCCGAAGCCGCCGTCGAAGGCGTCGGTGCCGTCGAGCGAAGTGAACGCCACGTCCGGCAGGCTCTCGCTCCAGATGTCCGCGAGCGGCATCAGATCGCGCGCATTGCTGCCGACGCCATGCATCAGCACCACCAGACCTTTGGCAGGCGCGGTCACCGGCGCGCGCCGCCAGCCGTGTTCGAATTGCTCCCAGGTCATATCGTTTCCTTTTCTCTGTTGATTCGTAGTGGATATTTCCGCCTGCGCGCTGCACGGCTCAGCGATCGACATCCGCGAACGCGCCACCGATATGCCGCAACCTCGCGCGCAACCCCAGCCGCGAGCATACGCTGCCGGATTTGTTTCCGCCCTCCCGCCTGCACGCGCCGGCCACGTCCAAACGTGAATACAGGTATGCTTTTGCGAGCATTCAGCGGACCCGCGGCCGCATGCATCGCGCGAGCGCGAAATCGCGGGCGCGAAATGGAGCATCCGCGAGAACACCCGCCGGGACATCCGCGCCGCACGTTCGCAGCACACCGATCCGGAGAACCGTTTGAGCCAGCCTTCATCCGCGCCTGCCTCGGCGCCGCCCGCACCTCCGCCGCCGCTGCAGGGCGGCCGGCTGGTGCTGGCTACGATTGCCGTCGCGCTCGCCACCTTCATGAACGTGCTCGACACGTCGATCGCGAACGTTGCGATTCCAACCATTTCGGGCAACCTCGGCGTTTCCGTCGACGAAGGCACGTGGGTCATCACGGTATTCGCGGCGGCCAACGCCGTGTCGATTCCGCTCACCGGCTGGCTCACGCAACGCATCGGCCAGGTGAAGCTCTTTGTCGGCGCGATCCTGATGTTCGTGCTGGCTTCGTGGTTGTGCGGCATCGCGCCGACGCTGCCGATCCTGCTGCTCGCGCGGATTTTCCAGGGCGCCGTGGCCGGGCCGCTGATTCCGCTGTCGCAAGCCATTCTGCTCGGCTCGTATCCGAAGGAGAAATCCTCGACCGCGCTCGCCCTCTGGGCGATGACCGCGACCGTCGGCCCGATTGCGGGCCCGGCGCTCGGCGGCTGGATCACCGACAGTTATAGCTGGTCGTGGATCTTCTATATCAACATTCCGGTCGGCCTGTTCGCGGCCGGCGTCACATGGATGATCTACCGAACCCGCGAGTCGCCCACCCGCAAGCCGCCCATCGACGTGGTCGGGCTCGGCCTGCTGATCACGTGGGTCGCCTCGCTGCAGATCATGCTGGACAAGGGCAAGGACCTCGACTGGTTCTCGTCGCCGGTAATCGTGATTCTCGGCATCACCGCGCTCATCAGCTTCGCGTTCTTTCTCGTCTGGGAATTGACCGAGGAAAATCCGATCGTCGATTTGCGGCTCTTCCAGCAGCGCAACTTTCTCGGCGGCACGATCGCCATTTCGGTCGCGTACGGCGTGTTTTTCGGCAACCTCGTGCTGTTGCCGCAATGGATGCAGGAGTATCTGAACTACCGTTCAGTCGACGCCGGTCTCGTGACCGCGCCGCTCGGCGTCTTCGCGGTGCTGCTCGCGCCGGTCATGGGCCGCGTGCTGCCGCGCTCGGATGCGCGCATGATCGCCACGCTGGCGTTCATCGGCTTTGCGATCGTGTTTTACATGCGCTCCAGATACGTGATCGAAATCAACACGTGGCATCTGGTCCTACCCACGCTGCTGCAAGGCATTCCGATGGCGCTGTTCTTCGTGCCGCTCACGTCGATCATTCTGTCCGGCCAGCCGCCGAGCAAGATTCCCGCGGCGGCGGGTCTGTCGAATTTCGCGCGCGTGTTTTGCGGCGCGGTGGGCACCTCGATCGCCGGCAACGAGTGGAACAACCGCACCGTGCTCCATCACGAACGGCTCACCGAACAGGCTTCCGTCAACAACCCGGTGTTCAATCAGCAGATCGATTCGACGCAATCGCTGCTGCACCTGAATCCGCAATCGGCTCATGCGTTGTTCGATTTCACCGTGAACACGCAGGCGGCGATGATGGGTCTGAACGATATCTTCTTCGTCTCGGCGGTCATCTTCATTCTGATCATTCCGCTGATCTGGATTACGCGGCCGGCCAAGGGCGGCGGCGGCCCGGATGCGGCGGGCGCGCATTGAGCGCGATGGCAAGTGCGCTACGTCAGCGGAAATAGCGGGCGGGCGTGTCGCCGAATGCGTCCCGAAACACGGCAATGAAGGAAGACACGTCGCTGTATCCCACCTCGAGCGCCACCTGCGTCACGCTAGCCCCGGCGCCGAGGTGCTCCAGCGCGACCAGCAGGCGAAGCTGCTGGCGCCACTGCCCGAAGGTCTGCCCGGTTTCCTTGACGAACAGGCGCGCCGCCGTGCGAGCGGTCACGCCGGCGGCCTCGGCCAGTTCTTCGAGCACCGCGGTGTCCGCCGGGTTGGCACTCAGCGCGTCGGCGATGCTTTGCGCACGCGGATCGCGCGGCCAGTTCAGCCCTAGCGGCGCGACCGGCAAGCCCGGCAAGCGATCCAGCAGCACTTGCACGAGACGCACGGCGGCTTCGTCCAACGGTGTGTCGTGCCGCAGATCGGCCGCGGCGCTCAGCAAAGCCGCCACCAGCCGATCGGGCACGACGGCGACGCTGTGCGGCGGCAGCGCGACGGCATCCATGCCGGCATAGAGCGAGCAGAACTGGACAGGATGGGTCGAGGACAAGCGGTGCAGCACGTCCGCGGGTATCCACACCGCGTGCGCCGGCGGCACGACCCATCGCTCGGTCTGCGTGCGTACGATCAGCACCCCGGCGTTCACATGGATCAGCCGCGCGCGACGAAAGGCGTGCAGTGGTTCGTCCAGCGTCTCGTGCTGCTCACCGATCACGAAGGCCGGTTGCTCGACGCCGTCTGGATCAACAATGTCCATTAGGGTGTCCGTTTTGCCCGGTTACTGCCGCAAGGGCAGCAAGATTAGCATAGCCGGAGTGAAGCATTGCGGCGCGCCGCTCGCGCCGAGGGCCGCGCACGGCATCGGGCCCAAACCCGAAGGATGAGCGTTCGCTCCTACACGTCCGGTCACCCGGTGGCAGTCTTGTATTCGATTTGTCACCGGCATATAAACAAAACATGCGATCCGATGCTTAAGCGGTGGGTGCCTCGTAGCGATACATCAGGCAGATTCGGAGCAACGGTTCAGCAACTGTCGAGGCATGCCAGCTACGCGGCGCCCTCTTCCATGTATTGCGTAGCCGCTGTGGAAGCGATACCCGGCAGGAGAGCAGCATGAGCGCCCACTCCGAAGCGCAAGACCGCACCGCGACCATCGCGCCGGCCGGACATGTACTGCGCACCTCGGCCGTGATGACGGTGATTGCGATTTCTTTGGCGGGATGTGGCGGAGGTGGCGAGAGCGAGGTCGCGGCCAACCCGGCGGCCGGCAACAGTGCCAACCCAGCGGAACGGGTCGTGAATCCACATGTGGTGTCGCTCGATGCGCCGTTCCGCGGCAAGACATACAGTCAGTGGGCTGTCTCGTTCTGGCGGTGGGCGCTGGAGCTGCCGCTCGGTCCGCTTCCGCATCCGTTCGACGACTGCAACCATCGTCCCATTTCAGCGGCCCAAATGGGAAACGTATGGTATTGGGCCACACCCAATTCGACACGGCTGACCTGCAATCAGGTAGCCACGACCATCCCCGCGGGGACCTCCCTCTTCCTGTCGTTGCTCGACGGCTCGTCTATCTTCCTACCCATGGCCCAGGGGACGACGTCGCTGAACGACCCGCCGATCCGGGCATTCACGGCGGACCAGCTGAAAATTGTCAGCGCCTTCGCGAGCGACATCCAGGGATTGTTCTGCACCATCGACGGCGTGTCGGTAGCCAATATCACCGCTTATCGCACGAAGATCGGCCTGTTCTCGTTTTCTGCCCCGAGTCCCTGGATTTTCGGCCACACCGGAGGCAAAGGGAGCTCCGCCGCAGACGGCTATTACCTGCTGCTGGAGCCGCTCTCCGCAGGGTTGCACACGATTCACTACGGTGGGAAGTTCGTGATTCCCGCAGGCGTGTTCGGGTCCGACCAGGCGGTCATCGATAAAGATGTGACGCTGCTTATCAGGGTTGGCTCGTAGCGCGGGTCATCGATTATGCGGCCGCGCCTGACGGGTCAACTGTCACCCGCGGCGAGAGCGGTCCGGCGCGTTGCTCCCGGCCCGCGTCTCAAGTCCCGTCACGCTCTGAATGAACTTCCCATGTTTTTCACGCCTTCCCCGAAGGCATGAATGCCATTTTTTTGATGATCGTTTGACATCGAATAACGCGCGGCGAGACCCACATCGCAAAAAACCAGTTTGACAAACTATCTTTAGATATATATCTTACGACACATCTTAAGACACAAATGGGAGTTCCCAAGATGCGTCATCACCACCGTTTTTCCCGTGCGCACGCAGCGGACACTAGCCCCTCTTCCATCGGCCACGAGCGCGAGTCGCTGCACGCGCTCTGGCATGCGTTCGCCCGCCGTCACGAGTTTCGCGGCGAACATGACAACCGTGGCGACTGCGGCGCCCCCCGCACCCAGACCCGCCACGGCTACGAGCGCTTTTCGCTGCACGCGCTGTGGCACGCCATCGGCCGTCATCATGAGCATCGCGGCGGCGGGCGCGGCGGGCGCTTCGGCGGCGGCGCGGGCAGCTTCGGCGGCGACGGCGACGGGTTTCCGCGCGGCCGCAAATTCACCTCCGACGACCTGCAACTGCTGCTCCTGTCGATGATCGGCACGCAGCCGAGCCACGGCTACGAGCTGATCAAAGCCCTCGAAACGCGTTCGAACGGCTTCTACAGCCCGAGCCCCGGCATGGTCTATCCGGCGCTCACGTATCTGGAAGAACTCGGCTACGTGACGGTGCAAGTCGAAGGCAACCGCAAGCGCTACGAGCTGTCGCAAACGGGCCGCGACTATCTGGCCGCCAATCGCGAACGCGTCGAGTTGATGCTCGCCAGGCTTAGCCATATCGCCCGCAAGATGGACTCGGTGCGCCGCGCGTTTGCCGGCGAAGAACCGGCCGACATCAGCGAAGGCGGCTGGCTGCCCGAACTGAACGAAGCGCGCCGCGCGCTCAAGCGTGCGCTGCTGCTCCGCGACAACGCGCCGGCGGCCGAACAGCGACGCATTGCCGAAATCCTGATGCGCGCGGCCAAAGAAATCGAAGACGCGGTCAAACCGGACAGCGACGCAAGCGAGAACGGCGGCGCCACAGCCCTCTGAGATCGCGCCGCCCGCGCCTGCCGCGCGGGAACGCGCGCAGCCAACCAACAGGAGTAGCAACCTCATGCTGATGAAACACCAACCAACCGATCTGGCAGTCCAGCGCGTGCGGCATCCGCTGAAATTCCGTCTGCTGCAGGTCAAGCAGGTGCGCGCGCTGACCCCGCATCTGATCCGCGTCACCTTCACGGGTGAAGACCTGCACGACTTCGTCTCCGCTTCGTTCGACGACCACATCAAAGTGTTCTTCCCCGAACCCGGCGCGGACAAGCCGGCGCTGCCCGAAGCGGGCCCGGACGGTCCGGTGTTTCCGGCCGGCCAGCCGCGCCCGGTCGCGCGCGACTTCACGCCGCGCCGCTTCGATCGCGAGGCGCGCGAACTCGACATCGAATTCGCCATGCACGACGCGGGCCCGGCGGCTGCCTGGGCGGCGCAAGCCAAAGTGGGCCAGTACCTGGGCATCGGCGGCCCGCGCGGTTCGCTCGTGATTCCCAAGGGCTTCGACTGGCACTTGCTGATCGGCGACGACACCGCGCTGCCCGCCATCGCCCGCCGCCTGGAAGAGTTGCCGGCCGGCACGCGCGTCGCGGCGGTGATCGAAGTGGCCGACGCGTCGGCGCAGATCGAGTTCACGACGCAAGCCGAGCTGCATCTGGTCTGGCGCCATCGCAATGAAGCGGGTTTGCGCGGCGAAGCTTTGCTGCAGGCGGTCCGCGAAATCTACCTGCCCGAAGACGGCGAAGGCTACGTGTGGGCGGCCGGCGAATCCGCGACCATGCGCGCGGTGCGCTATCACCTGTGCACGGAGCGCGGCGTCGAGAAATCGCGCATTCGCGCGGCCAGTTACTGGAAACAGGGTGCCGAAGCGGTGCACGAATCGCTCGACGATTGAACGCGCGCCGTCCGGGGCGAGGCACAGTGCTACGGCGCACGCATGTTGCGGCGCCGGCCGCGCGAGCGGCGTGCCGAGAATAACAACAAGGAATCGACCGATGTACTCAATAAACGCAATGCACGAACGCCGCCTGCTGTGGCTGCTCGCGCTGACGCAATTCACCATCATCATGGACTTCATGGTGATGATGCCGCTCGGCCCGCAGATCATGCACGCGTTCGCCATCACGCCGGCTGCGTTTGCCACGGCCGTGTCGGCGTATTCGTGGTGCTCGGGGCTGTCGGGACTGTTCGCGGCGACCTATATCGACCGCTTCGACCGGCGGCGTCTGCTGCTGACCATGTACGCGCTGTTCGCGCTCTCGAACCTCGCGTGCGCGCTGGCCGACAGCTTTGCGTTGCTGCTGGCCGCGCGCGCCTTCGCGGGCATCACGGGTGGCGTGCTGGGCTCGGTGATCATGGCGATCGTCGGCGATGTGATTCCCGTGCAACGCCGTGGTGCCGCCACCGGGACGATCATGACCGCCTTTTCCCTCGCGGCGATTGCGGGCGTGCCGGCCGGCGTGATGCTGGGCGCCCATTTCGGCTGGGCGGCGCCGTTCTTCCTGCTGGTGGCGCTGTCGCTTCTCGTCTGGTCGGCGGGATGGCGACTGGTGCCGTCGCTGACCGGACATTTGAGCCGCCGTCAGCCGCCGCTCGCGGAAGTGCTGCCGGATCTATGGCGGCTCCTGAGCAACCCGCGGCATCTGAACGCGTTTGCGCTCACGTTCATGATGATGGTCGCGCACATGCTGGTGATTCCGTTCATTTCTCCGGTGCTGGTCGCCAATCACGGCGTCGCGCCCGAGCAGCTGTCCTGGCTCTATATGGCGGGCGGCGCGGCGACCTTCTTCACGTCGCGCCGCGTGGGCGGGCTGGCGGACCGGTTCGGCACGCGGCGGGTGTTCCGCATCGTGGCCGTGCTCGCATTCCTGCCGGTGCTGTTCGTCACGCATTTGCCGGATCTGCCGTTCTACGCGCTGGTGATGTTCTTCCCGTTCTTCATGGTGCTGATGTCCGCGCGCATGGTGCCGATGCAGGCGCTGCTGACCACGGTGCCCGAGCCTGCCCGGCGAGGTGCGTTTCTCAGCGCGAACAGTGCGCTCCAGGCATTGGGCACCGGATGCGGTGCATGGATCGGTGGCCTGATGCTCGGCACCTCGCCTCATGGGCAGATTGTCGGATACGGCACGGTCGGCTGGGTTTCGGTTGCTGTCGGGCTGGCCGGCGTTGTGTGGGTTTCGCGCGTACGCGGCGCCCAAAGCACTGTGCCCGCGCCGCAGATGCTGCACGGTGAAGCGGTCGGCGAAAGCTGAGTGCGCGCCTCGCGCGGCGCTGTCCTGCAAGGCGCCGCGCGAACGGCAAAGCTCAGTCGGCTTTGCCCGTCAACGCCCGGCGCGCGGCTTGCCCTTCATCGCGCGAGGCCGAATAGAAAACCCGCGCGCGGCCGATGACGATTTTCAACATGGCGATCACCGGCACGGCCAGAAAGATCCCCGCCACGCCGCCCAACTGATCGCCGGCCAGCAAACCGACAATGACCAGGAACGGGCTGACTTCGACGCCTTCGCTCATCAGATAAGGATTGAGCACGTAATCCTGGAAGAGCCGGTACAGCGCGATAAAGATCACCAGCCAGAGCAGATGCGCATAGCCGCTGAACACGGCCACCACCAACGTAATGGCGATCGCGCCGAGCGGCCCCGCGAACGGCACGAACTCCAGCAGGCCCGCGCTCACCGCCAGCAGGAACGCGTAAGGCACCCCGAGCAGCGAGAACGCCACGCCATAGCAGATCAGCGTGGCGAGCGACAGGAACAACAGCGCCCGCACGTACTTCGACAACAGCAGGTTCAGATCGGTCACGATCTGCGCCCATAACACGCGATGCCGGTCCGTCAGCAGGTTCAGAAACGCATCCCGCATCTGCGGGCCTTCGTTGATCAGCAGGAAGCTCAGAATCGGAATCAGCACGAGGTAGATCAGGTTGCTGGCCGCATGCATCACGCCGAGGCCGACGCTGCGCGCCATCGGCACGGCCTTGTCGGAGCCGGTCTCGATCTGGCTGCGCACGAAATCCACGATCCGTTCGCGCAGCGGTTCGAGAAAGTGCGGTAACGGAAAGCGATTGGGCACGTCGGACTTCATCAAGGCGGGCAGCTGCGCGAACAGATGCGTCGCCTGATCCTGCAATTGCACGCCGAAGAGCGAGCCGACCACCGCGATCACCGCGACCACCACCACGAACACCAGCGCGATCGACGCCACTCGCGGCACGCGGCGCGGCCGGATGCGCTCGACCAGGTCGACCAGCGGATAGACGAGGTAGCTGAAGAAAACCGCGAACACCACCACCAGCACGGTGGATGACGCCATATAAATGCAGAAGAACAGCAGCGCGATAAGCAACGCGGTCCAGACTTTTCTGGCCGTGCCGACGTCGAATCCCAGCATGAACCTTCCTCGAATAGACGATGAGATCCGGCGCCTCGAACGCGCCGGGAACATCGAACGAACATCGGATAACCAAGGCATCCGGGGCCAACCGCGGGCCCAACGAACGCGCCGGCGACGAGGTGACGACTGCACCCGGCGGCGCGGCGCGTGGCGGATTTACAGCAGCCTGGCCAACAGAAAACCCACGCCGGCTGCGATCAGCAGCGCGCCGATCGGATTGCTGCGAGCCGTTTCGGCGACCTGATCGACGCTGTCGCCATATTTCGCCTGCGCCTTGCCGGCAAGCTGGCGGACCTTGCCCTCGGCTTGCAGATCCACCTTGCCCGTCAGGCCGCCGACGGCGTCCTGCACCTTGCCTGCCGCATCCTTCACGGAACCTTCGAACTGATTTGAATTCATGTGATCCTCCTTGAACAGAGTGGTGAGGCCGTCGTCGGCGAAAACCGGCGCTCGACCCCGACCACCGTTGCGACCGTTACCGCTTCACGCGGTTGCGTACCGCATCCGCGGCTTCGCCGACTTTCGACTGGACCTTGCCGGCGAGTTTTTCAGCCGCGCCTTCGGCCTGCGTCGTCCGGTTGCCGGTGACCTTGCCGATCGCTTCCTTCACGGAACCCTTGACCTGTTTCGCCGCACCTTCCACACGATTCTTGTCCATGACGGTTTCCTTAAAACGGTTGAGTTGCACAGAAACGCCGAGACGCCAGCCGCGCGATGCATGGGTGAGCGTCGCCGCTTCAACCCCTGGCACTCGACGCACGATTGCATTGTCGCCACTCGGCGCGGCTGCCGACAGTCACGCATGCACGTGATCGCCTGGTGCATTTGAACGCGTCTTGCCATGCATCGGTGTGCGGAGCGCCGGCGTGCCTGTCGTCGTCCGCTTCGGGCCGGCCGAACCTCGTCAGCACGGTTCGTTCCCGGCCACCGTTGCCCGCTGAAACCCGGCGGGCCCACAACGGGTTCAGGCCGGTTTGGCGCCTTTGCGGCGCGGCGCGCTGCCGGGAGCAAGCCCGAAATGGCCACGCGCGCGTGCCCATACGATCGCCTCGGCACGACTGTGCACGTCGAGCTTCGCGTAGATCGTGGCGACGTGATTGCGCACGGTGTTCGGCGCCAGCCCCAGTTCGCGCGCGATCTCCTTGTCGGCGAGGCCGCCGCACAGGCAGGCGAACACGTCGCGCTCGCGCGCGGTCAGATCGGCGAGATGGCCGCCCGCGTCGGGCGCATTCGCGCGCCGCACGTTGACCAGCTTTTCGATCAGCGTCTGGCTGAACCACGAGGCATCCTGCATGACGGTTTCGATCGCCGTCACCAGTTCCATTTCGGAACGCTTGCGCTCGGTAATGTCGAGCAAGGTCATCAACACGCAGTCCTTGCCGTGGATGCTGACCGCCTCCGCGGAGACGAGGCAATTCAGCGTTTCGCCCGCGTGGCTCGTCACGATGAACTCCACGTTGCGCAGGCTGCCGCTCTCCTCCAGCGCGGCGCTGATGCGCGCGCAGGCGTCGTCGGTCCACAAGCGGCTTTGATCGAGCGGTTTGCCGAGCAACTCCTCCGGGGTGAAGCCGGTGGTCGCGGTGAAGGCGTCGTTGATATCGAGCGTGATGTAGTCGCCGGCCGCGAAGAGCGCGGTGGACACGGGCGTCATCCTGAACGACTTCTCGAAGCGCTCCTCGCTCTGACGCAGCGCGCTTTCGGCGCGCTTGCGCGGCTCCAGATCCATGAAGGTGAACAGCATGCAGGCCTCTTCGCCGATGTCGATCGGCTGACCGGCCACCACCACGAACTTCGTGCCGCCTTTGGGCAGCCGCAGCGAGGCTTCCATTTGCGGAATAGTCGCGCCTTCGCTGAGCCGTTCGACCGCGAGTTCGCGCCTCTCGGCGCCTTCGAACACGTCGAGCTCGTACACCGAGCGGCCGATCACGTCCTCGCGCACATAGCCGGTCATTTCCAGAAAGCCCTGGTTGACCTTGATATAGCGCTGGTCGCTCAGGCGGCAGATCACCGCCGGCGCGGGATTGGCGTTGAAGGTCTTTTCGAAGCGCTTCTCCGCGCTCGCCCATTCGCTCGCGTCGTGCAGGATCAGCGCGAGACAGTCGGGCTCGCCGCGCGCATTGGTCAGCACGAGGCTGCGCACGCGATGCACCCAGTTCACCTCGTCGTCGTGCGCCGGAAAGACTTCGACGACCACATCGCTGAAGCACTCGCCCGCAACCACGCGTTCGATCGGATAACTGCCTTCCGGCAGCGGATGGTTGTTGCGATAGCGCAACCGGAAACGCTCGCGGTATTCGGTGACGTCGGCGCCCAGTTGCGCGACTTCGGTGATGCCGTGCATGTCGAGCGCGGCCTGATTCGCCCAGACGATCGTCTGGTCCGGTTCGACGAGGATCACACCCTCGGTCAGCCCCGTGATGATCTGGTGCAACTGGCGACGGTCGGTCTGCGAGCGCAGCACCGTGTCGTCGGTGGGCGGCGCGCCGTCGGGTTCATTGGATTGCACCACGGAAGAGAGTGCAGCGGAGCTTGTGGTCGTCATTGTCGATGATGAGCGCGAGTAGCACGCGCGAAAGCCTGTCCAGCATGCAGAATCGCCCAGAACGCGGCCGGGCGCCAATAGCCAATGCACCATGCCGCCTGGTGCACATGCACCAGGCGCAGCGGGCCGAGCCGCCAGGCGAGACTTCAGTGCCAGTTTCGAGGCTTCGGGCGGGAGGACGATGAAGGGCGCCGGCGCAAGTGTCGCGACGTGCAAAAAATACAATTACCGTTTCAACGACTCCATATTCACGTGTCATTTTCCATATTTGACCCATATTTTTGCTTCATGATGCATCCGATATAGCCTATTATCAACCTATCACGAGTCAAATTGCCGCAGTATCGCGCAAGAGGTGCAAACATGACACCGACCGCCACGGCATCGCCGGGACTGCCGATCGCACTGGGTCTGGCGGGGGCGATTCCGTTTGTGGGGCTGGCGGTGCTGGTCAACACGTTCGGCGCGCACGAAGCGTTCTTGCGCCACGCCATGCTGGCGTACGGCGCGTGCATCGTGTCGTTCGTGGGCGCGGTGCATTGGGGAATCTGGCTGGCGGCAGCGGGTTCGCAGCCGCATTCGGCCATGGCGCTCGGCTGGAGTGTTCTGCCGGCTGTCGCCGCGTGGGCGCTGCTGGCGATCGGCACGCGCTACGCGTTGCCGGGCATGGCGGCGCTGCTTGCGGCGTGCCTGCTGGTCGATCTGGCGCTCTGGCGTATCGACGCGCTGCCGGGCTGGTATCTGCGCATGCGCGCGTTGCTGACCACCGTCGGCGCGCTGTGCCTGTTGTCGGCTATGCAATGATGCAGGTGGATGCCTGCGCGGCGTGCGCCACGCAAGCGTCCACTTTTTTCAACCCTTTTTTCAACCCTTTTTTCAACCTTTAGTTCACCCCTCCTCCGCGCCCAACGCGGCGAGCGGATGCGCCTCCCGCTTCCACGGCGAAGCGAGAAAGTGCCTGACGCGTTCGGGCCGCACCTCGGCGAGTGTGGCAGGCGCCCAGCGGGCGTTGCGATCCTTGTCGATCAATTGGGCTCGCACGCCTTCGCAGAAGTCGCCCTCCTCGATCACGCGTTTGACGATGCCCAGCTCCATGCGAAAGCATTCCGCCAGCGTCATCTGCCGGCCGCGCAAAAGCGCCTCACGGGTGACGTAAAGCAGGGTGGGCGAATGGCTCGTCAGCGCGTCGTAGGCGGACTGCAACCATTGCTTCACCTCGCGCGGCGGCTCGCGCTCGAGGTCGTGACGCAGCGTCGCGACCATCCGCTCGATGCTCGAGCGCCGGTCGAAGTGGCGCAGGATCAGTTGCGTGAACGGCCCCAGCGCCGCGTGCGGAACGATATTGCACGGCGGCTCGAACACGCCGCGCAACGCGGCGAGCAGGTCGCCTTCATGCGAGATGCGCTGCAAGCGCTCTTCGAAGCTGGAGAGCCAGTCGGCCGGCACGCATAGATCCGCCAGTTGCAGGCGCAAGGCGTCGGCGCCGGACAAGGTCGCGCCGGTCAGCCCGACATACAGCTCGAGTTCCGCGGGCATCACGCTGAGAAAACGCGTCGCGCCGACGTCCGGCAGGAAACCGATACGAGTCTCCGGCATGGCGATCTTGCTGCGCTCGGTCACGATGCGCAGCCGCGCCGCCTGGCCCAGCCCCATGCCGCCGCCCATCGCAATACCGTCGAGCAGCGCGACCACCGGCTTCGGGAACGTATGCAGCGCGTAGTCGAGCCGGTATTCGTCGACGAAGAACGCGAGCCAGCGGCTGTCGCCGTCGCGGGCAAGCCGCTGCACTTCGCGCACGTCGCCGCCGGCGCAGAAGCCCTTGGCGCCCGCGCCCTTCAGCACCAGCGCGACGATGCCCTCGTCGCTGCGGCAATGCTCGACCAGCACGGCCAGCTCGCGCACCATGGCATGCGAAAGCGCGTTGAGCGCGGCCGGCCGGTTCAGCGTGATGATCGCCACGCGGTTGACGACGCGAAACAGAATCTCGCGTTCCGCTTCGAGACCCGCATCGGGTACGGCGCTTTGCAAGGCGCTCATCAGCTCGTCTCCTGATCGGCCTGCGTGGTCTGCGTGGTCTGCGTCACCTGCCAGCGTGGCGTGCGTTTCTCGAGGAACGCGTTGACGCCTTCGCGCTGATCGGCGCCGTCGAACAGATCGACAAAGCGCTCGCGTTCCAGCGCCAGCGCCGCCGTGCGCGGCACGCCGTTGCGAGCCTGATGGATCAGCGTCTTGCTGAAGCCGACCGCCTGCGGGCTCAACGTGGCGACGCGCGCGGCCATGGTCAGCGCGGCCTCGCGCGCCGCGCCCTTCTCCACCACTTCTTCGACGAGCCCAATGCGCAATGCCGTCGCCGAGTCGACGCGCTCGCCGGTGAGGATCATCCGTTTGGCCCAGCCTTCGCCGACCAGCCACGGCAGCGTCTGCGTGCCGCAACCGCAGGGCAGCAGGCCGACCGCGGTCTCGGGCAGCGCCAGCAACGCGTGCTGTTCCGCGATGCGGATATCGCAAGCCAGCGCGCATTCGAGGCCGCCGCCCATCGCATAACCGTTGATCGCCGCGATCACGACAGGCCGCGCGTTCTGCAAGGTTTCGAATGCCGCGCCGAAGCGTGCCGCCGCCGAGCGTGCGACTTCGCGATCGCCGTCGGCGAACCTATTCAGATCGGCGCCCGCGCTGAAGAACCTGGGGCCGTCGCCGGTAATCACGATTGCCCGCACGCGCGCCTCGCCGTTCAGGCGCTCGACCGTCTGTTGCAATTGCAACAAGCCCTCGGGCGTGAACGCATTGGCGGGCGGCCGCTTGAGCGTGAGCTGCGCGACGGCGCCGTCGTGCGCGTAGTCCAGTTCGATCATGACGCGCCTCCGTCCTTGCCGTCCTGGCGATAGAGCTTGATGACCGCGGAAAAGTCGAGGCGTCCCGCGCCTTTGCTGCTCATCGTCTGATAGAGCTGCTGAGCCAACGCGCCGAGATAGACCGGTTGACGCGCCGCTTTCGCGGCGTCGGTGGCGAGGCCCAGGTCCTTGAGCATCAGATCCGTGCCGAAGCCGCCGGTGTAACCGCGTGTGGACGGCGCCGTCTCGATCACGCCCGGCATCGGGTTATACGTATCGGAACTCCAGCAGCGCCCCGTCGACGTATTGATGATGCCGCCCAGCACTTTCGCGTCGATGCCGAGCGCCTCGCCGAGCGACATGGCCTCCGCCACACCCGCCATCGTGATGCCGAGCACGAGGTTGTTGCAGATCTTCGCGACCTGGCCCGTGCCGGTATCGCCGCAATGCACGATGTTCTTACCCATTGCCGCGAGCACCGGCTTGACCTGCTCAAACGCGCTCGCGCTGCCCCCGACCATGAAGGTCAGCGTGCCCGCCGCCGCGCCGCCAGTCCCGCCTGAAACCGGCGCATCGACGAAGCTGTTGCCGTGCTGCTGCGCGAGTTCGGCGAACGCCTTGACGCTCACGGGATCGATCGTGCTCGAATCGATGATGGTCACGCCCCTGGCGATGCCCGCGAAGATGCCGTCGTCCGCGGTCAGCACGCTGCGCACATGCGCGGCGGCGGGCAGCATGGTGATCACGCATTCCACGTCGGTCACCGCCGCTTGCGGCGAAGCGGCGGCCTTCGCGCCCGCGTCGACGAGCGCCTGCACCGCTTGCGCGTTGAGGTCGAACACATTGACCGCGTGGCCCGCCTTGAGCAGGTTGTGCGCCATGGGCGCGCCCATGTTGCCGAGTCCGATAAAGCCTATTTTCATGATGTCGTCTCCGTGTGTCCGCTCGCTCGCCACGCGCTCAGCGCAGGCTGATGGTCGTGTTGACGCCGTCGTTCACCGTGTCGTCGTCGAACCAGCGGGCGGTGACGGTCTTGGTCTGCGTATAGAACTGCACGACCTGTTTGCCGTACGGGCCGAGGTCGCCGAGCTTCGAGCCGCGCGAGCCCGTGAAGCTGAAGAACGGCACCGGCACCGGAATCGGAATGTTGATACCGACCTGGCCGATATCGATCTCGCTCTGGAACTTGCGCGCCGCCGCGCCGCTCTGCGTGAAGAGGCCCACGCCGTTGCCGAACGGATTGCGGTTCACGAGTTCGATCGCGTCGTCGAGCGAGGCGACGCTCAACACTACTAGCACCGGGCCGAAGATTTCCTGGCGGTAGATGTCCATTTCGGTGGTGACGTCGGTAAACACCGTCGGCCCGATAAAGTTGCCCTGCTCGTAGCCCGGCACCTTGACGTCGCGGCCGTCGAGCGCCAGCGTGGCGCCTTCTTTCACGCCCGTTTCGATCAGGCCGAGAATGCGCTGCTTCGCGGCACGCGAGACCACCGGGCCGATGTCCGTGTTCGGTTCGTTGCCCGCGTTGACCTTAAGCGTCTTCGCCTTCGCCACCAGGTCCGGCAACCATTGCTGCGCGGCGCCCACCAGCACGACTACCGAAGTCGCCATGCAGCGCTGCCCCGCGGCACCGAAACCCGCGCCGGCCAGCGCGTTGAGCGTCTGCTCGCGGTTCGCGTCGGGCAGCACGACCGCGTGATTCTTCGCGCCCATCATCGATTGCACGCGCTTGCCATGCTCGCTGCCGAGGCGGTACACATGCGTGCCGACCGCCGTCGAACCGACGAACGAAATGGCCTTGACGAGTTCATGCGTGCACAGCGCGTCGACCACGTCTTTACCGCCGTGCACCACGTTCAGCACGCCCTTCGGCACGCCGGCTTCGAGCGCGAGTTCGACCAGTTGCATGGTCGAGAGCGGATCCTGCTCGGACGGCTTGAGCACGAACGTATTGCCGCACACGATCGCCATCGGGAACATCCACAGCGGGATCATCGCCGGGAAGTTGAACGGCGTGATGCCGGCGCACACGCCGATCGGCTGACGCAACGTGTACGTGTCCACGCCGCCCGCCACGTTCTCCGCGAATTCACCCTGCTGCAACGTGCCGATCGAACACGCATGCTCGACCACTTCGAGGCCGCGGAAGATATCGCCTTCGGCGTCGGGAATCGTCTTGCCCTGCTCGGCGCTCAAGGTCTTTGCGATACGCGGCATATGCTCGCGAATCAGCGCCTGGTACTTCAGCATGATGCGCATGCGCGCGCCGATCGGCGTGTCCTTCCAGATCTTGAAAGCGGAGTGCGCGCAGCGGATCGCTTCGTTGACCTCATCGGCGGTGGCGAACGGTACGCGCGCCAGCACCTCCTGCGTGGCGGGGTTGACGATGTCGCGCCATTCGGTGGTCTTCGATTCGACGAACTCGCCGTTGATCAACAGCTTGACGGTGGCAATGGCCGCAGTTGCGTTCATGCTGAAACTCCTGTGCAGTGGCCGCGAGGCGGCCGGGCAATGATTGGGGATGAAAAGAATCAACGCAGATCCGGGAAGTCCTCTTCCCAATACTCGCCGGGCAGGCGCGCGGGTTCAGCCGCGCGCTCCATTTCGCGGCGCCGCAATTCGACGCGGCGGATCTTGCCGGAGATGGTCTTGGGCAGTTCGCTGAATTGCAGGCGGCGAATCCGCTTGTACGGTGCGAGTTTTTCGCGCGAGAAAGCGAACACGGCGCGCGCGAGTTCGGGTCCGGCTTCGTAGCCGTGACGCACGGTGACGAATGCCTTGGGCACCGACAGACGCAGCGCGTCGGCGCTCGGCACCACGGCGGCTTCGCCGATCGCCTCATGTTCGATCAGCACGCTTTCCAGTTCAAAAGGACTCAGGCGGTAATCGGACGACTTGAAGACGTCGTCGGCGCGGCCGACATACACGTAGTAACCGTCGTCACGGCGCAGCGCGACGTCGGACGTGCGGTAGAAGCCGTTGCGCATGGCCTGCGCGGTGGCGCTGGCGTTGTTCGCATAGCCGGTCATCAGGCCGAGCGGCCGCTCGGCCAGCGGCAGCGCGATTTCGCCCTCGGTGACGGGCTGATCGTCGGCATCGAGTAGCTCGATCCGGTAGCCCGGCAGCGGACGTCCCATCGAACCGGGCACGACCGGCTGGCCCGGCGAATTGCCGATCTGGCAGGTGGTCTCGGTCTGGCCGAAACCGTCGCGAATCGTAATGCCCCACGCGTGCTTCACCCGTTCGATGATCTCGGGATTGAGCGGCTCGCCGGCGCCGACGATCTCGCGCAGCTTGACCGGGTAATCGGTCAGAGGCTCCTGCACGAGCATGCGCCACACGGTGGGCGGCGCGCATAGCGTGGTGACCTTGAAACGCACCAGCACGTTCAGCGTCTCTTTCGGCACGAAACGCGGGAAGTTGAACACGAACACGCAGGCCTGCGCATTCCACGGCGCGAAGAAGCAGCTCCACGCGTGCTTGGCCCAGCCCGGCGAGCTGATATTCCAATGGATGTCGTTCGGTTGCAGGCCGATCCAGTACATGGTCGACAGATGGCCGACCGGGTAGCTTTGATGCGTGTGTTCGACGAGCTTGGGCTTCGAGGTCGTACCCGACGTGAAGTACAGCAGCATCGGATCCGTGGCTTGCGTGACGCCTTGCGCAGTGAATTGCGGCGACGCGTCATGGGCCGCGGCCAGATCGATCCAGCCGTCGCGCGGCGCGCCGACCGACAGGCGCGTGAGCGGCGTTTCGAGCGTGTCGAATTTGGCAAGCTCCGCGCTGTCGACCACCACGAACTTCGCGCCGCCGATCTGCACGCGGTCGCGCACGTCGTCGGCGGAAAGCTGGGTGGTGGCGGGCAGCACGATCGCGCCGAGCTTCATGGCCGCGAGCATCACGTCCCAGAGTTCGACGCGGTTCGGCAGCATCAACAGCACACGGTCGCCGCGGCCCACACCCACACCGCGCAGAAAATTCGCCATGCGCGCGGAGCGCTCCGACATCTGCGCGTACGAGAGGCGCAAGCCGTCACCGGCGGGATCGTCGACGATCCACAGCGCTGGATTGTGGTTGTCGCGCGCGATCACGTCGAAATAGTCGAGCGCCCAGTTGAACTCGCCCAATGCCGGCCACGCGAATTCGCGGTACGCGCGGTCGTAGTCGGTTCGATGGCGCAGTAACAGATCGCGCGCGTCGAAAAAGTGTTTCGCTGCAGTCATCGTCGTCTCCTGTGTCGACCGGAGTCGGCGCTTTGAACGCTTACTCCGATCCCATGCACTGCCGGCGCGATATGCGCTCCGATTTTTTGGTCCCGCTGCTGCACTACTTGCCTGCTCGACGGGCAAGCTATTTTGCGCTCAAACGCCGCCCCGTCTGTATTTACACGTGGCGTGCAATCACCATGCGCTGCACTTCACTCGTTCCTTCGTAAATCTGCGTGATGCGCGCATCGCGATAGTGGCGCTCCACTGCATAGTCCTCCAGATAACCATAGCCGCCGTGAATCTGGATCGCGTTCGAGCAGATTTCCTCGGCCAGCTCCGACGCGAACAGCTTCGCCTGCGAGGCCTCCGACAAACACGGCCTGCCTTGCGTGCGCAGGCGCGCCGCGTGATGCACGAGCAGCCGCGCGGCGTTCAGACGTGTTGCCATATCGGCGAGCATGTTGGCGATGGTCTGATGCTCCTTCAGCGCCTTGCCGAACTGGATGCGTTCGTTCGCATAGAGACGCGCGGCATCGAACGCAGCCCGCGCGATGCCGACCGCCTGCGCGGCTATGCCGATGCGCCCGCCTTCGAGATTCGACAGCGCGATGCGCAGGCCCTCGCCCGGTTGGCCGAGCAGATTGGCCTCGGGTATGGCGCAGTCGTCGAGCGAGATCGGGCAGGTGTCGGAGGCGCGAATGCCGAGCTTGTGTTCCGGCTTGCCGACGTTGAAGCCCGGCGTACCGGTCGGCACGATGAACGCCGACAGGCCGCGTTTGCCGCGATCGGGGTCGGTGACGGCGAACACGATCGCGACGTCGGCGCGTGAGCCGTTGGTCACGAACTGCTTGCTGCCGTTGAGAATCCACTTGCCGTCGCGCAGCACGGCGCGGGTGCGCAGGTTGTTCGCTTCGGAGCCCGCCTGCGGTTCGGTCAGGCAGAACGCGCCGATGCGGCGGCCGGTCGCGAGGTCCTGCAGATAGCGGTCTTTTTGCGCGTCCGTGCCGAAGTTGAGGATCGGTCCGCAGCCGACCGAGTTGTGCACGCTCATCAGCGTGGCGCAGGCGGCGCAGCCCGCGGCGATCTCTTCGAGCGCGAGCGCGTAGGCCACATAGTCGGTGTAAGAGCCGCCCCACTCCGCCGGCACGATCATGCCGAGAAAGCCGAGCTCGCCCATTTGCGTGACGACTTCGGCGGGCAGTTGCGCGTCGCGGTCCCACTGACCCGCGTAAGGCGCAAGCCGCTCGGTGGCGAAGTCGCGCGCGGCGTCGCGAATCATCCGTTGTTCGTCGGTGTAGAAGCTGTCCATGGCGCTCGGTCCTGTGCTGTGCTGTGCGTCTGATCGCGGCTGGTTTGCCGCCTCGCGGTGGCCTCCCGGGACGCGTTGCACGCGATCGGTTCGGGCTCAGTGTAGGCAAGCCGCAGCGCCGGTTCGATGCTCAGCCCGATCATTATGAGTGAGCGCATTTACCATACTGGTACGATGCGAAGCTGACTCCAGCCGCAATTTCAAGGACTTGGCGAATCGCCACGGGCAAAATGCTGAGCGATTTTGCCAGCTTGACCCGATCATCCAAACACGCCGAACACGCCGGAGACACCGCATACGCATGAAAAACGATAAGGGCACGATTTCCGTCAGCATGGTCGAGGAAGCGCTCGCGCTGGCGCACGCGCGCGGCCTCGACGCGCTGCCGCTTGCCGAAGCCGCCGGCATCGCGGCGCCGATGCTGACGTCGCCGAAAAGCCGGGTGTCGTCGGCGCAATACGGCGCGCTGTGGGCCGCGATTGCGCGCGCGCTGGACGACGAATTCTTCGGCCAGGATTCGCATCGCATGAAAAGCGGCAGCTTCATCGCCATGACGCAAACCGCGCTGAGCGCGCGCAACGGCGCGCAGGCGCTGGCGCGCGCGGTCGGCTTCATGCGGCTGGTGCTCGACGATCTCGGCGTGCAGGTCGACACCGACGCGCAGCGCGTCCGGCTACGCTTCGTGGAAAACCCTGGCGCGCCGCCACCGGCCATGTTCGCCTATGCGACCTACTTCATCCTCGTGTACGGCCTGCTGTGCTGGCTGGTCGGGAGGCGCATTCCGTTGCTCGAAGCGCGCTTTCGCTGCGCCGAGCCGCCCGCCGCGCACGAGTATCGCCTGATGTTCTGCGATCAGATGAGCTTCGACCAGGCCGAGTCGTACGTCGACCTCGCACCGCTTTTCCTCGATCTCCCCGTGATCCAGACCACCAAGTCGGTCAAGCCTTTCCTGCGCGACGCGCCGGGCAGCTTCATCGTCAAGTATCGCAATCCGGGGTCGCTCGCGGCGCGCGTGCGCAAGATGCTGCGCGCCATGCCGATGGCCGGCTGGCCCTCCGCCGATCAGATGGCCGACCGGCTGCATGTGGCCGAGGCCACCATGCGGCGGCGTTTGAAACAGGAAGGCTATACGTACCAGTCGATCAAGGACGACCTGCGGCGCGACATCGCGATCGGCGAATTGCAGGACACCGATCGCACCATCGCCGATATCGCCACCTCGGTGGGGTTTGCCGAACCGAGCGCGTTTCATCGCGCGTTTCGCAAATGGACCGGCATGCGGCCGACCGATTACCGGCCGGCGCGCGCGGATTTCACGCGCCGGGCGGAATCGGACTAAGCTGTAAGGAGCAAGCCAGCCTTCTTGTGGGGTATCGGCCCGCTCCAGTCGAAACGTGTCGACAGGGTGCGGCAGCCGTCAGCGATGAGCACGGATCCGCGTCTCCCGTTCCGGCAGTCTGGCTCGCGCATGTCGCTTATCCGCGGCGATATCGTGGGCCGGTTGATGCGCGGCGTGACCGTGCTCGGCGCGCTATTGGCATTCGGGTTCGCGTCGTGCGAATCGGAGGTGCCGGTTCGCGCCGCCGTCGCGCCCAACAGCGTGGTGGTCATCCCGGTGAACGGCGCGATCAGTCCGGCGAGCGCCGACTTCATCGTGCGCAGTCTGCAGCGCGCCGCCGACGACCGCGCGCAACTGGCCGTGCTGCAACTCGATACCCCTGGCGGGCTCGATACGTCGATGCGGCAGATCATCAAGGCGATTCTCGCCTCGCCGGTACCGGTCGCCACCTTCATCGCGCCGGGCGGCGCGCGCGCGGCGAGCGCCGGCACTTATATCGTCTATGCGAGCCACATCGCGGCGATGGCGCCGGGCACCAATCTCGGCGCGGCGACGCCGATCCAGATGGGCATCGGCGGCGCCGAGCCGCCGGGGGGCGGCGCAGCGCCGGGCTTGCCCGGTGTGGGCGGCGGCGCCGGCGGCGGGCCGGCCAAACCCGCCGCCTCCGCGCCCGACGGCGCCGCCAGCGCCCTGCCGCTCGACACCCAATCGACCGAAACGCGCAAGCAGGTCCACGACGCCGCGGCCTATATCCGCGGCCTCGCGCAGATGCGCGGGCGCAACGCCGACTGGGCCGAACGCGCGGTGCGCGAAGCCGTGAGCCTGACGGCGGCGGACGCGCTCGCGCAGCATGTCGTCGACCTCAATGCGCGCGACGTACCCGACCTGCTGCGCCAGGTGGACGGCCGCACACTCGTCACGAGCGTCGGCAACGTCACGCTCGGCACGGCCCACGCGCCGATCGTCACGCTCGAAGCCGACTGGCGCAGCCACTTCCTCGCCGTGATCACCGATCCCAACGTCGCGCTGATTCTGCTGATGCTCGGCATGTACGGCCTGTTCTTCGAATTCGCCAATCCGGGCTTCGTGCTGCCCGGCGTGGTCGGCGCGATCAGCCTGCTGCTCGGCCTCTTCGCGATGCAGATGATGCCGGTCAACTACGTCGGCCTCGGCCTGATCTTTCTCGGCATCTCGTTCCTGATCGGCGAGGCGTTTCTGCCGACCTTCGGCTCGCTCGGCTTCGGCGGCGTGGTCGCGTTCGTGATCGGCGCCCTGATGCTGATCGACACCGACGTGCCCGGCTACGGCATCCCGCTGCCGATGATCGCCGCCGTGACCGTGTTCAGCGTGCTGTTCGTGCTCGGCGTGTCGAGACTCGCGCTGCGCGCGCGGCGCCGGCCGGTGGTGACGGGTTCGGAAGCGCTGATCGGCAGCGTCGGCGTGGTGCTCGACGGCGGCCTGTTGCCGGAGAACGCCCCCGCAAACGCGAGCGCGGACCTGAGCGCGGGCGGCGCGCTGGGCGGTTGGGCGCGCGTGCATGGAGAGCGCTGGCGGGTGTCCAGCACGGCCCCGGTCGCGGCGGGCCATGCGGTGCGCGTTACCGCGCGGCGCGGCCTGACGTTGACCGTGGTGCCCGCGGAAGCACAACAAGGAGAAAACTCATGATCGGTTTCACATTCGGCTTCAGCAGCATTCTGATTCTGCTGGTGGCCGCGCTGATTGCTTCGTCGATACGGATTTTCCGCGAGTACGAACGCGGCGTCGTGTTCATGCTCGGACGCTTCTGGAAGGTCAAGGGGCCCGGCCTCGTTCTGATCATTCCGATCGTGCAGCAGGCCGTGCGCATGGACCTGCGCACTGTCGTGTTCGACGTGCCGCCGCAGGACGTGATCACGCGCGACAACGTGTCGGTGAAGGTCAACGCGGTGGTGTATTTCCGCGTGGTCGATCCGGAGAAAGCGGTGATTCAGGTGGCTCGTTATTTCGAGGCGACCAGCCAGCTCTCGCAGACGACCTTGCGCGCGGTGCTCGGCAAACATGAACTCGACGAACTGCTGGCGGATCGCGAGCAGCTGAACGCCGATATCCAGAAAGTGCTCGACGCCCAGACCGATGCATGGGGCATCAAGGTATCGATCGTGGAAATCAAGCATGTGGATATCAACGAAACGATGATCCGTGCGATTGCTCGCCAGGCCGAAGCCGAGCGCGAGCGGCGCGCCAAGGTGATTCACGCCGAAGGCGAATTGCAGGCCTCGCAGCACTTGCTGGAAGCGGCGCAGACGCTGTCGCGCCAACCCCAGGCCATGCAATTGCGCTATCTGCAAACGCTGACCACGATTGCCGCGGACAAGAACTCGACCATTGTGTTCCCCCTGCCAATCGACCTGTTGAGCACCGTGCTGGAGCGTTTCAGCAAGCCGTCGTCGCCCTGACTGGCAGGATTGTTCGTGCAGTTTGATTCGCTGGGTGAAATGGTGCATTGCCTTCAATCGCCTTACTCGAAATGCATGCAAAAACTAGAATTCGGGGGTCGTTTTTAACCGCTCCATAGGAGCTCGTCATGAAAATCGTTTCCAGAGTTGGACTCGGCGCGCTGTTGGCCGCCGTGAGCATGAGCACCGCGTTGGCGCAGACTTCGGCGCGGCCTTACGACCCGTCGGCGCCGAAAACGCGCGCCGAAGTGAGGGCTGATCTGACCGAATGGCGTGCCGCCGGCTACGATCCGCTCGACTGGATCGACTATCCGCAGAATGCGCAACGCGCGGGCCGCATCGTCGCGGCGCGGCGGGCGCAGCAGTCGGGTGCGTCGCTGACCCAGTAAGCGCGAGCCGCCGCGCGGCATGCGGCGCCGCCTGCGACTGCAACGGTCGTGGGCGAGGTTGGCACCGCATGCCTTTCCCGTTCCACCGCTTCACCGCTGTCCCGCGCCCCCACCGCGTAAATTCGCTTGCCGCGCCGCCCCGGCCGCTGGCCGGGGTATCATCTCGCCCCTTCGACAACCCCGCTGCCGGAATCCGAACCATGCCAATCTGGGTTGACGCCGACGCCTGTCCGGTCGTGATCAAGGACATGCTGTACCGTGCCGCGCGCCGCACCGGCATCACGCTGACACTGGTCGCCAATTCGTTTCTGCGCGTGCCGCCCTCGCCGCTGATCCGCGCGATCCAGGTGCCGGCCGGCTTCGACGCCGCCGACGATCTGATCGCCGAGCGCGTGGCCGCCGGCGATCTCGTGATCACCGCCGACATCCCGCTCGCCGCCGCCGTGCTGGCAAAAAATGCGCAGGCGCTCGATCCGCGCGGCAACTGGTACACGCCCGGCACGATCGAAGAGCGGCTGCGCATGCGCTCCATGCTCGATCAGTTGCGCAGCAGCGGCGTCGACACCGGCGGCCCGGCCGCCTTCAGCGCGCGCGACAGCAAGAGCTTCGCGGGCGAGCTGGACCGCTGGCTGGCGCGGCAACGGCCGCAGCCTGATGCGCCGGCGCCACAAAGTCCCGGCGCACCGCCCGCCGCATGAGCTTTGCACGGCGGCTCGCCGACACAAGGCCGCACGCCGCCGCCAATCCTGACTACAATCCGCCCGTAACGCCGGCGACGCGGCGCACGTACCGCTCCAACCACAAAAAACGCTTTCTGAACGACGAGAGACTCGCCTCATGGACTCCATAAAACGCTACTTCGGCTTCGAAGCCGCCGGCACCAACCTGCGCACCGAAGTGCTCGCCGGGCTGACCACCTTCCTCACGATGGCCTACATCATCTTCGTGAACCCGGCGATTCTCGGCGACGCCGGCATGCCGAAGGACGCCGTGTTCGTCGCGACCTGCATCGTGGCCGCGCTGGCCTCGCTGATCATGGGTCTGTATGCAAACTATCCGATTGCGCTTGCGCCGGGCATGGGCCTGAACGCGTATTTCGCGTACACCGTCGTGAAGGGCATGGGCTTCACGTGGCAGGCAGCGCTCGGCGCGGTGTTCATCTCCGGCTGCCTGTTCCTGATCGTCACGCTGTTCCGCGTGCGTGAAGTGATCGTCAACGGCATTCCGCATTCGATACGCATTGCCATCACCGGCGGCATCGGCCTCTTTCTCGCGATCATTTCACTGAAGTCGGCCGGCGTGGTGGTCGGCAATCCGGCCACGCTCGTCACGCTCGGCGATCTGCACAACCCGCACGTGATTCTCGCGGTGATCGGCTTCTTCGCGATCGTCACGCTCGACCATCTGCGGGTGCGCGGCGCGATCCTGATCGGCATTGTCGGGGTGACGGTGCTGAGCTTCTTCTTTGGCGGCAATCAGTTTCACGGCATCGTCTCCGCGCCGCCGTCGATCGCGCCCACGCTGTTCCAGCTCGACATTCGCGGCGCGCTGTCGGGCGGCGTGCTGAACGTGATCCTCGTGTTCTTCCTCGTCGAACTGTTCGACGCGACCGGCACGCTGATGGGCGTGGCCAATCGCGCCGGACTGCTGGTGGAAGGCAAGATGCACCGGCTGAACCGCGCGCTGCTCGCCGACAGCACGGCGATCCTGGCGGGCTCGATGCTGGGCACCTCGTCGACCACCGCGTACATCGAAAGCGCGTCGGGCGTGCAGGCGGGCGGACGCACGGGCGTGACCGCCATCACCGTGGCCGTGCTGTTCCTCGCGGCGCTCTTCTTCGCGCCGCTGGCGGGCGTGGTGCCCGGCTACGCGACCGCGCCGGCGCTGCTGTACGTGTCGTGCCTGATGCTGCGCGAAATGCTCGACCTGCCGTGGGACGACGCCACCGAAGTCGTGCCGGCGGCGCTCACCGCGCTTCTGATGCCGTTCACCTATTCGATCGCCAATGGCGTCGCGTTCGGCTTCATCTCGTATGCGGGGCTGAAACTGCTCACCGGTCAGGCACGCAAGGTGAAACTGGTAGTGTGGATCATCGCGGCGATTTTCCTGTTCCGCTATTTCTATCTCGGCAGCGAATAGGCACCGCGAGCACCGCGGCGGGTGCTGACCGGGCGCACCGGGTCACTGGATCGAATCACGGATGGTGTTTGAGAGTGCCCATTCGGGCCGGGCACCGTTTATCATCTGATGATTAATAAAAACGATCGACCAGGTCTCGGGAGCCCCCTTTCATGTCTTACAGCCGCGCCCCGGAGCGCTACACGCCGCCCGCCATTTTCTTTCACTGGGTCATGTTTCTGCTGATCGCGCTAGCCTATCTGGCAATCGAGATTCGCGGGCCCAAGGGCAGCGACAGCCGCGCGCTCTGGAGCAGCGTGCACTGGTGGTGCGGCACACTCGTGCTGGCGCTGGCCTGCTTGCGTCTGCTGTGGCGACTGTGGGCCGGCGCGCCCGCCGAAGTCGAAGGCAACCGCCTGCTCGCATGCCTGGCGCGCGCCGCGCATCTCGCCCTCTACCTCTTCATCTTCGCGCAGCCGCTGCTCGGCATCCTGATGATCAACACCGGCGGACATCCGGTCACGCTCGCGTGGGTCAATCTCCATTACACGCTGGTCGGCGCCGATCCTGTTGCGCGACCATGGCTCAAGAGCGCGCATGAATGGCTCGGCAATGCGTTCTATTGGGTGATAGGCGTGCACGCACTGGCGGCGCTCGGGCATCACGTGGTGTTCAAGGGTCGCACGCTGCGGCGGATGATTTGAGCGCGTTCGCACACACGGGCGACAGCGTGCGCGCGTATTGTGCGTGGCTTGTGTCGGGGCTTGTATCGTGGCTTGTGCCATCTTGACGCCGGCGACACGCATGGCCGCGGGCGGTTTTGAATGATCGATTGATGCCGCGCACTGGTTACCTCTTTCTGATTCTCGCGCGGCGTTCCTGCTGCGTCCGGCGTTGGCACTTGCGGCCGCCGGAAACGCCCTCAATCAATTACGCCAGTTGGCCTCGTAAAAGCGCACATAACCGCTCCTGAGCACGAGACATTGCGCCCTCGTTTCCGATAGCAAACGCCGCGTGGCGGCTTCGATCCGGGCGCGATGCGTATCGAATGCGCCGACCATGTCTTCCAGGCGCGGCGAGGCGGCGCCGAAGTGGTCTTCCAGTGCCTCCGCCGTGATCATGCACTCCACCCTCTGCCCATCGACCATCGCCGGGAACGCCAAGGTAAGTTCGCGACCTGAATATTCAGGGGTTTCATTCGGGAAATGGATCTGCATGGGAGTTCACCTGGAAGATAGGTGCTGCGCATGGTCTGGCCTGGTAATGCGCATGCTGGTTGCATCTGGTCGCGTCTGCAGCGCCAACCTCCTTGTCCAATACTGACGACGCGGGCTCGTCACCTGGCGGCAGCGACGCTCGAGTTCGCAGCCCGCGGAGGTGATTTGATTCACTTTAGACGAGTTCGGGCGCGGCGCAAGTTTTCCTTTTGATTGGCCTGATGGTTTGCCTGGGTTTGCCTGGTTTTGGTGCCCCGCGCATTTTTTCGACGCATACCGTGAATGCCGCCTCCGTTTTTTCCCTGCCGCGCGCTGCGCGCTTCGTCCTGTAAGATCGGTGTTCGGCAGTCCGCGCGCATGTTGCGCTGCGGCATCGCGCGGAGGGCAACGTACCCGCCGTGTCCGTTTACCGGAGACATGCCTTGACTCAACGTTCTGCCACGCCGCCCGCCGTCGGTCGGCCTGATGTGATCGCGCAGGCTCACGCCCGCTCGCTCGAACTCGGGCTGCGCGCGTCCGAGACGCCGGACTTTCATCCGCTGCGGCGGCCCGCGCTGCGTGAGCTCGTCGATCGCAATCAATCGCTCTACACACATGCGCTTCCCGTCATGGAAACGCTGCACGCGCAGATCGTCGATACGCAAAGCATGGTGCTGCTCACCGACAATCACGGCGTGATCCTTCACAGTCTGGGCGACAGCGACTTCGTCGAAAAGGCCAATCGCGTCGCGTTGTGTCCGGGCGTGTCGTGGGCCGAGGCGGATCGCGGCACCAACGCGATCGGCACGGCGCTCGTCGACGGACAGCCGACCGTCGTGCACGCGGGAGAGCACTTCCTGCACGCCAACCGCATTCTCACCTGCTCGTGCGCGCCGATTGCCGATCCGTTCGGGCGCACCATCGGCGCGCTCGACGTGAGCGGCGACACGCGCGGCTTTCATAAGCACACGCTCGCGCTCGTCAGGATGTCGGCGCAGATGATCGAAAATCATCTGTTCTCCAATCAATTCGTCGACGCGATCCGCGTTCACTTTCACGCGCGCGCGGAATTCATCGGCACGCTGTTCGAAGGGCTCGCGGCGTTCGCGCCGGACGGCACGTTTCTGTCAGCCAACCGCAGCGCGCTGTTTCAATTCGGGCAGCCGCTCGCCGAACTGCAAAGACAACCCTTCGAGGCGCTGTTCGGTATCGCGTTCGCCAGGTTGCTGCAGCAGACCACGCGCGCGCCTGGCGAGACCGTTCTGCTGACGCTGCCAAGCGGCGTGCGCGTGGTGGCGCGCGGTGAATACACGTCGGCCCGATATGCCGCGCCGGCGCGCGGCCTCGACACCTCGCGCGCGCCGCTGACCGGTAACGCGCGCGAGGCGCCGCACACGGCCGACCCGGTACCGCTCGCCACGCTCGAAACGCTCGACACGGGCGATGAGCAGGTCGCCGCGATCCTGCGGCGCGTGGCCAAACTGCGCGGCCGCGATATTCCGATTCTCGTGCTCGGCAAGACCGGCACCGGCAAGGAATGGCTCGCGCGAGCCATCCATCACGATTCGCCGCGGCGGGCCGCGCCTTTTGTCGCGCTGAATTGCGCCTCGTTGCCGGATACGCTGATCGAAGCGGAGTTGTTCGGCTATGAAGACGGCGCGTTTACCGGCGCGAAAAAACGCGGCAGCGTCGGCAAGATCGTGCAGGCCGACGGCGGCACGCTGTTTCTCGACGAAATCGGCGACATGCCGCTCGCCCAGCAAGTGCGTCTGATGCGCGTGCTGCAGGAGCGCACTGTGGTGCCGCTCGGCGGAACCCGGGCGATTCCGGTGGATCTGCGCATTGTCTGCGCGACCCATCGGAATCTGCGCGCGATGATCGAGGCCGGCACCTTCCGCGAAGACCTGTATTACCGCATCAACGGACTCGTCGTCACCTTGCCCGCGCTGCGCGAGCGCACCGATCTTCGCGCGCTCGTCACGCGCATGCTGGCCTTGCAGCCCGATGGCGAGCGCCTGCCGCGCCGCGTGTCGGCCGAGGTGCTCGAGCGATTTACGCAATGCCGCTGGCCGGGCAATCTGCGGCAACTGGCCAATGTGTTGCGCACCGCGAGCATCATGGCCGAAGGCGCGCAACAGATCGAACTCGACGATTTGCCCGAGGACTTCTTGCAGGATTGCGCCGACGCTGACGCGGCGCAAAGCGTGCAATCCCCGCTGACGCCTGCGGATCCAGGGGCGGCCGGCGACGGCCGTGCCGAGGCGCGAACGCAAGGCCCGCCGGCATCGGGCAAGATGGAAGCGTGGCAGGCCACGTTGATTGCGCAAACGCTGGAGCGGCTCGACGGCAACGTGTCGGCGGCGGCGCGCGAGTTGGGATTGGCGCGCAATACGGTGTACCGGTATTTGCGGCGCGGCGGCACGACGCATTGAAGCGGCAACGTGTAAAGTGTGGCGCAATCCGTCACCGACTCACACGATGTCCGACTCCAGCCGTCCGCCTCTGGTTCGCGTCGAACCACTTGGTCAAACCTTCGAAGCGCCCGATTCGCTCACCATTCTCGAAGCCGCAGGCTTTGCGAATCTGCGTTTGCCGCGCTCGTGCAGGAATGGGACGTGCCGTACCTGTATCTGCCGTCTGGTCAGCGGAACGGTGTCTTACACGATCGAATGGCCCGGCCTGAGCCGGGAAGAAAAGGCGGAAGGTTTCATTCTGCCGTGCGTCGCCATTGCGGCGTCTGACCTCGTGATCGACGTCCCGGACGCTACCCGGACGTAATCCATCCGCCTCATGGAGCGGGCGTTGACGGCGCGGCCGCTCCGCGGGAATCGCCACGGCGGGTGGCATCAACCCGTGGCGTTGTCAGACAGACGCGGCCGCCCGTCCACCGGTTCCAGCTTCTTGTTCGACGAAAAACGCTTGATCATTGGCAGTTCGATCTTTCGATAGCTGAAGTCCGCGGCCACGAAAGAGAGGCACACCACCGCGAATGCAGAGGGCGGGAACGTCCAGACGGGCGACAGGTTTTCGAACCCGGGTATGCCGGCTACCACCTTCCTCAGGCAAAAAATGACGGAGAAATGGCACAGGTAAAGCGAGTAGGACCGCTCGCCAATCCATTCGAGCACGCGCGAGACACGCGCGGGGTAGGTCAGGCCCACGCTCAAGGTCGAGAACAGAGCGATCCCTGCGCCGATGCTCACGGCCGGAATCACAAACGGCTCGCTCAGATGATTGGGCGCGCAAAACGTCACGAGCAGCCCCAGAAACAGGACTGAACGCTTGAACCACGCGCTTTGAACCGAAGGCCCAACCACCCATCCAGGGTGCGCCTGTACGACCACGAAGATGAGCGCACCGAGAAAGAATGCCTGAGGACGTAAAGCCCATGCGTAGCTGAAACTCGGCGCGGAAAACAACGATGCGATCAAGGCAATCACAGCAAATATGGCCATCGCGGTTCTCAGCCGGAAAAAGGCGACGAGCAAAGCGAGCAATATGTACAACTGCCATTCGAGCGCAAGAGACCAGAAGTGACTGTTGTAATCCGCTTGAACGCAGTGGGACGCTCCGTGCTGTGCGCAATATGTCCAGTAGAGGTTTGCAACGCCAAACACGCCGACGATCGCGCCTTTGGTCGCGTCCCATGCGCCCTGAGCCGCCGAGGCGCCCACGAATGCGCCGACTGCAATCGAGGCGGCCGCCCAGAAGATCAGGGCCGGCAGCAATCTGGCACAGCGTCTGCGCCAAAAGTTGGCAAAAGCGGATCCCCTCGCCTCGCGTCCCAGATGCTCGATCAAGGTCTTGCAAACGAGGAAGCCGGAAATCGCAAAGAAGAGATCCACGCCCGTCCACGGCGCCACGAAGTCGAACAATGTGTGATACAGCGGCGGCGTCGGCAGGCGATTTCGATAATGCTGCAACATCACAAAGATAATCGCGACCGCACGAAGACACTGGATGTCGACGTTCTTACCGGCTCTCTTGCTAGATAGGGTATCCATAAGGTCTTCACGTTGCGGCTCAGTGTTTGTGACGACACCGATCCGCCCTTCAACACCCATTAACGCCAGCTACCCATCGCCCGGGCGATTTTCTTGTCGGTGTTGTACTGGCTCAGCGCATACACCGACCAGATCGCAGCCGGAATCCAGCCGATCAGCGTGATCTGCAGGATCAGGCAAATGATCCCCGCGAACGGACGGCCGATCGTGAAGAACTGAAACCACGGCAAAAAGATCGCAAGCAGTAGACGCATTCAGATTCCTGGTGTTGGTGGTGCCGGGTTGATCGGTGCGAAGCGCGGCACCCTGGCGCCGTTCACTTCGATCAATTCGAAAAATACCGAAGCCGGACGCGTCCAGATCGTACCATTGCCGGCTTTGTACACGATCATCGTGACTGTCGGATCGGACTCGAGCGTGGCCTCGCAAACCAGTTCGTAAATCCCGCCTTTGTAGTGCCGGTAACGCACCATTCGCATCTTCCTCTTGAGTTGAAAAAACGCAGCGCCTGTGCGCGGCTTGCGGTCGAATCGTCAGCCGCCCTCTTTCATCTGCTTCAGAATCTTGTAGACGGTGGCGCGTCCCATGGTCAGCACCGCGGCCACGTAGTTCGCGGAGCTGCGGCCGCGAAACGCGCCCTGTGCGTGCAGCGCCTCGACGATCTCCCGCTTATGTTCGCGCGTGAGCGCATTGATGCCGATCTGCCGTTCGCGCAGCCACGTGTGCAGGTACGTGTTGATGCGGTCCTGCCAGTCGTCGCGGAACAGTTCCTCCGCGGGCGCGTCCGTCAGATTGCCGCCCTTGATGAACAGATCGAGTGTGGAACGCACATCTTCGAACACCGCGATATTGAAGTTGATACACAGCATGCCGGCCGGCTTGCCGTCGTCGTCGAACAGGATGTTGCTCACGCAACGCATGCGCCGGCCGTCCCAGTTGAGCTTTTCGTACGGTCCGATCGTCTGGCCGCGCGCCGCGTAATGGACTTCGTCCAGCACCGACGGGCCGCCCACTTCGAGCTTCGACAGGTTGTTCACGAGGTACGCGATGGTTTGATCGCGCAGGTCGTGAATCACCACTTCGGCGCACGGATAGAACAGCGCCGCGATGCCGTCGGCGATCGGAGCGTAGCGCTCGAGCAGCAGGTCTTTCACAGGAGACACGTTTGGGTTGCGCATGGGGAAATCGCAGTGTTCGGAGGATGCGGCAACTCGCCATTGTAGCCACCCGGCCCGGCCGCGGCGAACACGGCGCCGATCACGCCCTCAAAAAAACGGGCGCGGCAGCCGGCCCTTCGACGCCACCCGGGCAGTCGCCCCTTTGTCACGCGGCGAATTTTGTCCGCTTGGCGAGCGATTTTTTTTCGTGCGATAAAAGGAACATCTATTTCACGGAGCCACAGATGGCCACGCTCGAAGCGTTTCGCGCCGTGCTCGATGACGAAGGCACGCCGGAGATCATTCGCAATCACATCATCGATTCGCTGCAATACACGCTGCGCAATCACGGACAGATTTTCACGTCGAAGGAAGTCGAATGGCTGGCCGGCTGGGACGACGCCCGCATTCCGCTGGCGGCAACACGCGAGCTGCAGAAGCGCGTCGCGGAAACGTCCCGCTGAAACACGAGACTGTCGCCCGCGAGCGTGCGCGCCGCGACGGCGCAGCCCCACACCCGGCGTGCCACTCATGGCGAGGCATGCCGCGCGCGACCGCCGTGTCGCCTTGCAGGCCCCGCCGGCTGGGCGGTTTGCCCCTGTGCGGAAGTTTTTGCTATCCAATTAGCCCCATTTAGTGCATCATATTGGAATAGCTCTATCCGCATTCGTAGTTCCGGCGTTGCCAGGCAAGACCGCAGGTAGAACCACAGGCAATACCGGGCAGGCTCAAACCGGCATCTCCGCACCACCCCCGACTGTTCGACCGCCGCCTGTTGGCGGTCCCGTCATTCCGGCAATGCGCCGCATGCATTCGCCGTCGCGAGTTGTGCAGCTGAGGGTTCATTCACGCGCCCGATGTCCGCGCGACATCAGCGTGTTTCTTCTCCATCGAATCCGCGATTTTGCGCGGCCGCGCTCAAGCCCTTGTCACCGGGCCTGTGCCAACCTTTTTCCATGGCGGCGCGCCTCAAGGTGCTGCGCTGCCCGGCCTGTCTTGCCTCGCGTAACACGCGTGACACGCCGGCCACGTAATACAGGACACAAGCTTCATGAATTCAGCTGTCAAGACGTACAAGGGTTACGAAATTCACCCGCTCGTCTATCCGCGCCGCCCGACGGACGGTCAGACGAGCCGCAACCCGGACGCCGGTTACGACGCATCGGTGCGCATCTGCCGCGTGGGCGCCAATCCGGCCGCCGACGGCCGTGTGTTCCGTCTGCAGTACCTGTTTCCGTTCGACGGCACGGGCAAGGCGCGCATTGCGTGCATGGCCCACGCCGAGCAATTGATCGACGGCCGTGTAGACGGCCAGTCCGTCGCCGATCTTTGAGCGGTACTATCAGCGCATAGGCTGATGCCGCAGGACAGCGGGCTCGAAAAACCCGCTATCGCCCCAATCTGATGTTGTGCTGCCCGGCGTGGGCGACCAACACCCCTTATCCCATCGACCAGGAGTTATGCATGGCGAAAGAAGAACTGCTTGAACTTGACGGTATCGTCGACGAAGTACTTCCGGATAGTCGTTACCGCGTGACGCTCGACAACGGCGTCGTGGTTGGCGCTTACGCGTCCGGACGCATGCGCAAGAACCACATCCGTATTCTCGCGGGCGACCGCGTGACGCTTGAGTTGTCCGTCTACGATCTGACCAAAGGCCGGATCAATTTCCGTCATAAAGACGAGCGCGCCACCGGTGGCGGCGGTGCTCGCAACACGCAATTCCGTCGCCGTTAAGGCCGGCGGCACGCTGACCGCGCTCCGCACGGTCCCGGCGTGACCCATTGCGATTGAGTTGTACGCGAAGCCATTCGCGCGCTTCTCCGGCTTGACTCGCTGATTCATCGACTCGAGCCTGAGCGGCGCGCTGCGGCGTCGCTTCGTTGCAGCCTGGTTTTGACGGCTTGTGTGCCGCACCCGGCGCTTTCCTTCTGCTGCCGGCAGCGGTTTTACCGCATTCCTCGCTTTCTTCCTTCCTCGCTTCCGTCCTCGCTTCCTTCCCTGGTCGTGCTCACAGACCGAACACCGTCCCGAGATCTTCTCCGGCGGCGCTCCTGCGCACCTGCTCGACCACCCGCTCCTCCAGTTCCGCCAGATGCTCGCGCATGGCCGTCAGTGCCGCGGCGAGCTCGCCCGCGTCGAGCGCGTCGATGATTTGCGTGTGTTCGTCCGCGGAGCAGCTGGAGCCCTTCGACGGGTCGAACAACGCTTTGTACAGTTCCGTTTTGGCGACCAGTTGCCCGACCAGTCCCAGCAACTCCGTGCCGCCCGCCAATTCGGTCAGCAGCACGTGAAACTGGCCGGCAAGACGCACGGAATCGTCGACCGCCCCCGCGCGCAACGCCTTCTCCTCGCTGCGAACGTGCGCGCGCAGACGCCGCTTGTGCTGCGGGCTCAAGGCCCCGCACAAAGCGGCGACGATGCCCGCCTCGACGATCTGCCGCGCGCGATACACCTGGCGAATATCCTCTTCCGACGGCGACGGCACGAACGCACCGCGATTCACCGCCAGCACGAGCTTGCCTTCGAATCCCAGTCGCGCCAGCACCTTGCGCAGCGCCCCGCGCGTGCAGCCGAAGGCGGCGGCGAGATCCCGCTCGACCAGTTGCGCGCCCGGCCGCAGGCGCCCTTGCAATAACGCCGTGGTGATCGACGCATAAATACGTTCTTCGACGCTGGCCGAGTCGTCTTCGCGTGTGGGTTGAATGGGCGGTTCGGTGGCGGGAGACGACGAACGCCGGGGACGTGAGGACATGGATTCAGTAATCGGGAATGGAGCGGTATCGGCAGGCATTCTAGCCGCATGTTTCCCGTCTCGCCGCAGACTTTCTCGCCGACTGTCCAGCACGGCGCGGCATCGTCGGCGCGTCGAGCGCGCCGACCTGAAGGCCTCGGCCCGGTTGGCCGCCGTACCGCCGTAAGCTAACGCCGCGTGTTGAGCACCACCCTGAACCGTGCGCGTCGCTCATCATCCGGTCGTAGGCTTCGGCCGCTTGCGTGAGTGAGAATTCCTCGATCATCGGTTTGATTCCGGATAGCGCGCTGAAAGCGAGCGTGTCCTGAGAATCCGCCGACGTGCCCGACGCCAGCCCTGCACCGAATTTCGCCCCATGATGAACTGCGCGATCGGCACTTCGACGGGCTCTTCCGAGAGCACCCGCGGATATTCCTGGCCCGGCCACTGTCCCTCTTTGGTCAACACGTCACTGTGGCAGATACCGCACGCCTGGATCTTGATGAGCACCTGTCCGGCACCTGGTTCCGGCACCTCCCGTTCGACCAGTTCCAGGGGCGCATTGCTTTGCTCCTCCGTGAAAGAGACGAACGCGAGTCGATCGAACCCGCTTCGCAGATTTGCCGCCCACACTGCCCGCCAGTGAAGCGCTCGGCTTACGCCATCTTTTTCGGCGCCATGTCCGGCTGCCAGTCAGGCAATGGACGTCGGCTCTGTTTCGGCACACGGCCCCATGCGATCCCTCTGAAGTCATTGCACCACCGCTCGTGGAAGCAGGGGCCAGTCTCCCACCCGCTGCGCGCCATGGCCGCAATGATCGAGCGCTTCGATCTCGCGCCCGCAAGCGTCACACTACACGTCGATCGCCCCGTCTTTGAGCGGCCCATCAGAACCGGAGGGTGTGCGCGTTACAGGAGTGCGACTGAGTTCGTTGTTCGTATCGACCAGCAGAAGCAAATGCCGCAGGAAGGTCGCTCGCTCATCGGGTGGCAACGCAGCAATGGTTCGCTCGTGCGCACGGGCCACGCGCGATTCGAGACGGTCCAGAAGCGCATGTCCGACTTCCGTCAGTTCCGCGACCTTCTTGCGCCGATCCGCGCGTGAGACGCGGCTGTGTACGAAACGCCGCTGCCCAAGGCGAGTGATCACGTCGGCCGTATTCGCGCGATCGAGTCCCACCGCCCGCGAAAGAACAACCTGCTCCGAAGGCCCCAGCTGTTCGAGCGCAGTGAGAATGCTGTACTGCACCGGCGTGATGCCTTCGGGCGCGCACTCCTCCATGAACAGCGCAACGTGGATCTGATGCAAGCGCCGTATGAGGAAACCCGGCCGTTCATTGAGCGCTGTGTTGCGCCATGCCAGTACCGGGTCCGCTACGAGTTCGGGTTCGTCTGCGCTTGTGCGGGTTGTTGGCGCGTCCATGAACAAAGGGTTCCTCTTGCGATAGATACGGGTCATTCACGCGTCACGCGCGACGATCATCAGCATACAGCGTATTCATGCGCACGCTTAGGAGCGCCGCCGAAAAAAGGTCGGGCCCGTGAGCCACGCGCCTTGCCACCGAACCATGCGCAATTCTGAGGTATGCCGCAAGTCGGTGCGTCAATGCACGATTCAATCGCTTTTAAAACATATGTGGTGCACCACGCTTTTTCCTCGCCGGTATCCCGCGCTCTGCTCTTCCCATCAGCCAACAACCTGCGACCTGGCAGGTCGTTGGCATACCCCTTGCATATTCGAACGACGAATCGTCAGTACCCAAACGAATTTTCGATTCGACAACCGTCATCCATCGTTCGCGTGCATTCGAAGCGTTGTGCGCCGACGTAACCACCACGAAGGGGGGCTTTTCATGTCAGTCCGTCTCAACCGCAGCGATTTGCGCCAGTCGAAGCAGCGCGGCGTCGTCACGTTCCTGCGCACGTGCGCGTTCGCGCTAGTCGCCGCCATTAGCGTGAGCCATGTCGCGCATGCGGCGAGCGCCGAAGAAATCAAGGCACGCGGCTATCTGAGCGTCGCGACCGAGGACGACTACACCCCGTTCGAATTCGTCGCCGACGGCAAGAACACCGGCTACGACAACGATCTGCTCGCGCTCGTGCGCAAGAAAATCGGCGTCGACGTGAAGCAGCAGGTCATGCCCTGGTCCGGCATTCTTCCCGGCGTGACGACGGGCAAGTACGACATGGCGCTGACCGCCGTGCTCGTCACGGACGAACGCAAGAAGACTTTCGATTTCGCGTCGCCGACCTGCGAGGCCGTCACGTTCTATGCGGTCAAGAAGGGCTCGACGATCAAGAGTCCGGACGACCTGGTAGGCAAGGTGGTCGGCGCGGAAACCGGCAGTGCGATGCTCGCGGACCTCAAGCTCTTCAACGAGGAACTGAAGAAGAAGCATGGCGGCAACGGCCTCAAGCAGATTGTCGAATATCAGTCCTATCCGGAGGCCTATCAGGATCTGGGGCTCGGGCGCGTCGATGCCGTGGCCAACACGCAGATCAGCCTGAACTCCCTCGTGAAGACGCGGCCGGATACCTTCGTTGTCGGCCAGGCAATCGGCAAACCGACCTACATCGCGTGGGCCGTGAAGAAGGGCAACAGCGACGTGCTGAAAATGGTCGATACCGCGCTGCTCGAACTGCGCAAGAGCGGCGAGATGTACCAGCTCCAGCAGAAGTGGCTCGGCGCGACCTACAAAGACATGCCGCCGTCGGTCAACTGATGTCTATCTAATCGCTCATCGATGAACGCCTTCGACTACTGGAGCATCACTCAGGGCGCGCTGGCGACCGTGGTTCTGTCGGTCTCCAGCATCGTGCTCGGCGTGCCGCTGGGCCTCGGTCTCGCGCTGATACGCTGGGCGCGCGTGCCGTTTCTGAATCGTGTCGTGATCGCATACGTGAGCCTGATTCGCTCGTGCCCCGCGGTGACGCTCACCTTGCTGATATTCTTCGCGCTGCCGCAGTTCGGCATCTCGCTGGACCCGACGCCCGCTGCGATTCTCGCGCTCACTATCAGCACCGCCGCCTTCAATTGCGAAATCTGGCGTGCCGCGCTGATGAATTTTCCGCGCGACCAGTACGACGCCGCCCTCGCCTTCGCAATGCCGCGCGCGCTGCGCTTTCGCCGCATCGCGCTGCCGCAGATCTGGCGCGCGAGCCTGCCGGGCCTCGTGAACGAAATGACTTTGCAGATCAAATCGACGCCCGCCGTCGCGGTGATCGGCATCGTCGAGATCACGCGCGCCGCGCTGCGCGTCGGCGCGCGCACGTACGATCCGCTCCCGCCTTTCGTCTTCGCACTCGTACTGTATGGGCTGATCGTGTTCGTGCTGATCCGGGCGCAACGCATGATCGAGCGGCGGCAGCCGCTGGAGGCACGTCCATGATCGACCATTTCATGATCGTCTGGCAACAACGCGCGGACGTGCTTTCGGGCCTCCTCGACACGCTCGGGCTGCTTGCGGTCGCCGCCGTCGCGTCGCTCTTCTTCGGCGCATTGCTCGCGCCCGCGCTCATGTCCAGGCGCCCCGCCATCGCTCGGATCGCAACGCTTTATGTCGATGCGATGCGCTGTGCGCCGTTTCTGCTGTTCGTCTATCTGATCTACTTCGGCCTGCCCACCGCGGGCATTCGCCTGTCGAACTGGTGGGCCGGCGCGATCGCGCTGATTCTCTACAACACCGCCTACATGGCCGAACTGTTACGCGGCGCATGGGCCGGCCTGCCGACGCCGATGATCGAAGCGGCGTCCGCGTACGGCTTTCATGGCTTCAGCCTGGTTCGCCGCATCATCCTGCCGCAGGTCTTTACCGTCGCATTGCCCATGATCGGCAATCAGCTTGTGCAGATCGTGAAGGACAGCGCGTTCCTCACGGTGATCGCGGTCGGCGAACTGACGCATCAAATGAACGGCATTCAGGCCACCTATTTCATTCCGTTCGCCGCGTTCGCCACGGCCGTGCTGCTGTACTGGGCCATCTGTCTCGTGATCGAAGGCGGCAGCGGAATCCTGTCGAGATTTGCCGAGGAACGCAGAGCATGAATCTTTCGAATGACGTCCCGCCCACCATCAGGCTCGCCGCCGATGCCGCCGCGCCTTCGGCCGGCGTCGCCGGCCAGGCGGCGCGCCCCGTGGCGGACACGGTCCTGCAACTCAACGGCATTTCGAAGTCGTTCGGCGAGAACCACGTGCTGCGCGATGTGTCGCTCACCGTGCACAAGGGCGAAACGGTGTGCCTGCTCGGGCCGTCCGGTTGCGGCAAGTCCACGCTTCTGCGCTGCGTGAACTGGCTGGAGATTCCCGATGCGGGCACGGTCTACGTGTCGAATCAGCGTATGGGCGTGCGCGAAGGCTCGGCGATCAAGCTGCGCGATGCCGAGCTCGCCCGTTCGCGCGCGCGCATCGGCATGGTGTTTCAGCACTTTGCGCTTTGGCCGCATCTGACCGTGCTGCAGAACGTGATGGAAGCGCCCTTGTATGTGTTGAAGCGTCCGCGCGACGAAGTGCGCGCGCAAGCCGAGCGTCTGCTCGAACGCGTCGGACTGGCGGGCAAGATGGATGCGTTCCCGTCGCGTCTGTCGGGCGGGCAGAAGCAGCGTGTGGGCATCGCCCGTGCGCTCGCGATGAACCCGGATATCCTGCTCTTTGACGAACCGACCAGCGCGCTCGATCCGATGCTCGTAGGCGAGGTGCTGAACGTGATGCGCCTGCTCGCCCAGGAAGGCGCGACGATGGTGATCGTCACGCACGAAATGGAGTTCGCGCGGCAGGTGGCGAGTCGCGTCGTATTCATGGATGCGGGCCAGGTGATCGAGACCGCACATCCCGAGCAGTTCTTCAGCGCGCCGCAGACTCCGCGCGCGCGGCAGTTCCTCGCGCGCTTCCGCGCGCCGCATCTGGCAGACGACGAATGGAAACAGCCTTCGGAGCTGCCTGATTAATGCGTGACACAAAGACGCTCATCGAGTTGATGAGCGTCTTCCTGCCGTTGCCAACGCAAGCGGGTTCTCGGTGGACGCATGCGTCATGTCAATGCAACCGACGCATGCGTGGTCCGTCACTGCGGCGCGACCATGTCCGCCGCCTGCTTCACTTCGCCATCCTTATACTTACCCCAGGTCGCCTTCAGTTCGCTCATCGAGCGCGGATCGCAATCGTATTCGGGGAGTGTGTCCGGGTCCCAGTGATCGAAGCGGTCGACGCCGCGCACCAGCGTCGCGCGGCGGCGGCCCGTGGTCGACTTGACGTGCGCCGGCACATAGAAGAACGCGAAGCCGATGCGCCGGTCGTCCGAGCGGTTCGGCAACGAGCTGTGCGCGGTGCGTTCGTGATGCATCGAGAATTCGCCGGGCTGCAGTGGCATTTCCACCGCGAGGTTCTCGTCGATGCCGACGAGCGTCTGCCCCTTCGCGAGCATGTTGTCCGCCGCATACGTCTCCACGTGCTTCAGATCCGGGCCGCTGTGCGAGCCGGGCAGCACGCGCAGCACGCCGTTCACCGAATTCGCCGGCGTGAGCGCGACCCAAACGGTCACCTCCTCGTGCGGCGTAAGGCCGAAGTACGTCGAGTCCTGATGCCACGACACGTAGCGCGGATCACGCCCGTTCTTCGCGAAGATCGACGCGCCGAACAGCATGATGTCCGGTCCGATCAGATCCTCGACCGCATCGAGAATAGCCGGATGGCGCCCAAGCTCGACGATCGCGGGCAAGGCGAGATGCCCCTTGATTTTCAAGGTCCTGTTGACGTCCTCGCCGGAGGTCGCCTCATATTGCTCGATCACGCGTCTATACTCCGCCGCCTGCGCCGCGCCGATCGCGCGCATCGGATAGATGTAGCCGTGTTGCTTGAAATGCGCTACCTGGTCTTCGGTCAAGTGCTTCGTCATGAACGTTCCTTCGGAGTGGTTCGATCGGAGAGTGGTTTCTCAACAATTCGCCAGGCAATGCCAGGCGGAAAGCTTCATCGCAGCGACTGGCGCATCGCTTCATGCACTGTGCGCGCGACACGCAACACGCCTTCGTCGGTGCCGCGCCCACCGATCACCGAGATGCCGACGGGCGCGCCGTCGAACCTCGTCCACGGCATGCTCACTTGCGGCAGACCCGCGAGGCCCGCGACACACAGCATCTGCTGTGAACGCGCGCGCGTGTGATCGACCGCTTGCGCCGAAGCATCGGCGCGCGGCGCGACGCCGGGCACCGTCGGCACGAGCCAGTAGGTACCCGGCGCGAGCGCTTCGGCCATCGCGCGGTTCGCTTCGACGCGCACACGTTGCGCATCCGCGACCTGCTCGCGCGTGATGCTCAGGCTCGCCGCGAAACGCGCGCCCACATCGGCACCGAAGCTCGATGCATGCTCGCGTGCCCAGGGTCCGTAACGTTGCGCGATTTCCGCCGCCTGAAGCACGCGAAACGCCTGTGCCCACTGCGCGAGCGACGCAGCCGGCGAAACGAACGACAGGTTGTCGCCGAGCGCTTGCAGCGATGCTTCGAAACGCGTCGCGACGTCCTCGTCCGCGCATGCGAGCATGTTGCGCGGGACGTGCAGCGTAAACGGTTCATCCTCCCCGCCAACGACACTGCGCGCCAGAACTTCGAACACGTCCGCGAGCGTGCGCGCATCGCGCGCGAACCAGCCCACCGTATCGAAGCTGTGCGCAAGCGTGAGACAGCCGTCCCCCGCGATGCGGCCGTGCGTCGCGCGCATACCCCAGATGCCGCAGTAGCTCGCGGGCAAACGCACCGAGCCGCCGCAATCGGTACCCATGGCGATATCCGCGTATTGCGCCGCGACCGCCACTGCCGATCCCGAGGACGAGCCGCCCGGAATACGCGCCGGGTCCGCGGGGTTCACGGGTGTGCCGTAATGCGCGTTCACGCCGGCGAGGCTGTAGGTCAGTTCATCGGTGACGGTCTTGCCGATCCAATCGGCGCCTTCTTCGAGCAACGCGCGAACCGCCAGCGCGGTGCGCGCGGCAACCGGCTGCCCGGCGCGCCAGGCGGGGTTCCCGCTGCCTGTGCGTAGCCCCGCGATATCGAACACATCCTTCACGGCGAGGCTGCGGCCCACCAGCCTCGTGCCCGTGCGCGGCAGCAACGCGGCGGCGGGCAATGCATCGAATCCGTCGGCGACGAATGCTCCGTGCAGGCCTGGTTGAAGCAACTCATTTCCCGTCATGACGGATCCATCCAGCTGACATGCGCGGCCACGACGCGCCATTGACCGTCGATGCGCGCCCACGTCTGCGACTGACGTCCGGCGCGCGCCTCGCCTTGACGCGAGAACGTGATGTTGGCGACGGCGAAGTCCGTGCCGAACGTCGTCACCGAGCGATCGATGATCGTGCGCATCAGGCCCTTGCCCGGACGCATTGCGCGAAACTCGCGGATCGCGTCATAGCCTTGCAGGTTTTCCGTCGCGCCGTAGCGCAGCGTGTGCGGGCTGTTCCAGAAGAGCGTGTCGAGCACGGCTACGTCATTGGTCGTGAGCGCCCGCTCGTATTCTTCAAAGGCGGCCTCGACGGCGGCGCGCGTCGCCGGATCGTTGATCGTTTCGGGAGTCATGCCTGGTCGGCCGGGAAGTTTTTCACCGCGCGTTCGAACAGTTCGCGCGGCGCGCTGTAAAGGCCGCGTCCGAGCAAACCCGCGCGGCCGTCGGCGCCGATCATCGCGATGGCGGCCAGCGGCGCAATGCCTTGCTCGACGACGCGCGCGGCATCGAGCACACCGGGCAAGCGTTGGAATGACGGATGCGGTTCCGTGTGGATGCGCGGCTGCTTCTCGCGCCAGCCGGCGGGCAGATACGCTTCGAAGGCTTGCGCAGGTTCAGCCGCGAATGCGAGCGCTTGCGCGCCGAAGCCCGCCGCGTCGATCACACCGCTGTCGCCGGTGAGCCGCGCCGCGAGGGCGTGCTGCTGCGGATCGAGGCGTGGACCGTGTGGCGCACCCGCTTCAGCGGTGAACCAATGCGACGGCGAACCCGCAAGCCGAATGCCCACGCGCTCGCCGTTGCCCGCCAACGCCACCACGAGCGTCGATGCCGATGCCGATGCCGCCGCAAGCATCAACTTGCAAGCGGCCATCCACAGCGTAAGAAAAAACAGTGGCGTTTGCGCGAGCATCGCGTCGATATCCGCATGATCGACTCGCGGCGCGAGCAGCGTGCGCAACGCGGCGCTTGCGCTCGTCGTGCGCGCGTGCAGATCGTCGCCGCCATCGATACCGGTTTGCGCGAGTGGGAAGAGATCGATCGGCCCTTGCGCCAGCGCGTCGCTCAAAGCAGGCGCGAGCACGTCGTCACGCCACTTCAGTCGTTCGACGATGCGCCCGTCGCGGCCGCCGAAGCGAATCTGCGGACCCGCGCCGCTGCCGAGCAGCGACCATGCGCGCGACTCGTGATCGTTCGCATCCGTTACTTCGACCAGCGTCGTGCGCGGCGAGATCACGGCGGCAAGCGGCGTCACCACGCCGTACGCTTGCGCGCTCTCAAGCCGCACTTCGCCCTGCGCGATCAAACGTTCGGCGTGCGCTTCATCTTTCGCCCAGCCTTCGTACAGGCAGCACAACACGGCGGAAGACAGCACCGGCGCCGATGGCTTGCCCGCATCGTCGAACGGCGGTCCCGCATGAAGCAGGGTGAATTCGGGCAGCTCGACCGCTTCGCGCGCCGTGACGACGCCGCTCCATCGCGGACGCACCGCGTGAATCCGGCTCAGCGCCAGCGCATTGGCATCCGCGTGCATGGTTCAGCGGCTCCCGAAGCTGAAGACGCCGCGCAAGCGCGACCACAGCATCTTCCAGAACAGATTGCCCAGGTCGAGCGGCGCGTTCTTCGGTTGAGTACGCAGCGCGGGTCGCGGTTCGACGCGCGGCTGCGGCGCGGACGCCGGCACCGCTTCGACGACAGAAGGCCTCGCGACAGCTGGCTCAAGCGTCGGCTCAGCCACGGGCGGTTCCACACCGGCAACGCTCACCGGTCCCGCCTCGTCGAGCTTCGCCCGCAGACTCCCCGCGAACGCTTCCGTCATGCGCGTCGCCAGTTCCTTGACGATGCCGCCGCGCGAGAATTGCGCGAGGCTGCCGCCGATCGTGTAATCCACCTTCACGTCGACGCGCGTCTCGCTCGCCGTCACCGCTTCGAGCGAAAACGACGCCACGCCCTTCACGCGCGATGAGCTCTTGCGATCTACGCCTGTCCCCGAAATACTGCCGCGATACTGCTCATCGTCGAGCTTCATCTCGCCGTCGCCCGCAAAAGACGCGACAATCGGCCCGAGCTTGACCGTCATTGCCAGCTTGAGCAGGCCGTTCTCGACCGGTGCCGTGAGCGACGCGCCCGGCAGGCACGCGACAACCCCGGGCGTATCGTGAAAGCGCGCCCACACGGCGTCGCGCGGATACGGCACGGCGAAGCTTTGTTCGATTTCCATTGCGTATAGGTCCGTAGTCGATGGTTCAGGCCGTCACCGCAACCGATGCGAGCGGCGTCGCCGCACGGTCGCGTCGCGCATCGAGCACGCGTCGGATCGCGCGCACGATGCCCACATAGCCCGTGCAACGGCATAGATTGCCGGACAATTCCAGACGCACGCGTGCGTCGTCGGCATCGGGCAAGCGAGTGACGATGTCGCGCGCCGTCATCAACATGCCCGGCGTACAGTAGCCGCATTGCAGGGCGTGTTCCGCCGTGAAGGCCGCGCGCAGCTCGTTCATGGTGGCGTCGTCGTCGAAGCCTTCGATGGAACGCACCGTGCTGCCCGCGCAACTGATTGCGGGCGTGATGCACGAGCGCGTCGGCACGCCGTCCACGTCGATCGTGCACGCGCCGCACACGCCCTGCTCGCAGCCAATGTTGGTCCCGCACAGCATGCGCTGTTCGCGCAGAAAATCCGCGAGACTCGTGCGCGGCTCCACGCGATCCACGACCTTCGATTGATTGACGACGAGTTCGATCGTCTTGATGAATGCGTCGCTCATGATGCGTTTCCGCCCTGATTGCGAATGATCGCCGCCGCGCGCATGAGCGCGACGCGATGCACCTGATGTTCGTATGTCCCCGCTTCGACGCCCGCCGCTTCGAGATGCGCATCGTAGGCGTGCGTGTGCGGGTCGGCGTCGTCGATGAGCGTGCGGGCGTCGTCGATCGCATACGGCGGCCCGTCAATTGCGCCGATCACCGCGCGGCACACGCCCCGCGCCGCGTCGTCGATGAACACGGCGATCGCTTCCGCGAACTCGCCCGGCTTGCGATTGAACTTGTAGTAGCTCCAGCGCGCATCGGCCGAAAGACGCTTGAAGCGCACGCCGGTGAGTATCTCGTCGGGTTCGAGCGACGTGGTGAACGCGCCGGACATCCAGTCGCTACTGGCGACGACGCGCGCGCCGTTCGCGCCCGCCACCAGACACTGCGCATCGAGCGCGCGCATCGTGTTGATCCAGTCGGCGGCGGGATCGGCATGCGCGAGACTGCCGCCGAGCGTGCCGCGATTGCGCACCGCGCGATACGCGATGCCGCGCGCGACATATGGCATTAGTCCGCGCGTGCCGGTTTCGATCTTGCCGTCCTCGATTTCCGCGTGCGTGATACACGCGCCGAGCGTGACGACCTCGTCTTCGATGCCGCATGCGCGCAACGCCGCGATGCCGCGCAGATCCACGAGCATCTCCGGCTGCGCGAGACGCAGGTTCATCATCGGCCCGAGCGACTGGCTGCCGGACACGAACTTGGCCATGCCATCGGTGGGCGTGACGAGCGCGATCGCTTCATCGCAGGCGAGCGGCTTTGCGTAGTCGTAGGTGGCGGCCTTCATGCGGTCATTCCTTTGAGCGCGCTCGTTTGCGTTTCACGCTGCTGCGCGAGCGCTTCGACGATCAGGCGCGGCGTGATCGGCAACTGATCGATGCGCACGCCGAGTCCGCGCAGCGCATCGTTCACGGCATTGGCGATCGCGGCGGGCGGTCCGATCGCGCCGCTTTCACCGATGCCCTTCTGGCCGAACTCCGTATAAGGCGCGGGCGTTTCCATGTGGTCGATGCGGATTGCAGGCACCTCGGTCGCGCCGGGCAGGATGTAGTCCGCGAGTGTCGAGGCGAGCGGCTGGCCGTCCTCGCTATACGGCATCGCCTCGTAGAGCGCCGTGCCGATGCCTTGCGCCGCGCCGCCATACACCTGACCGTCGACCACCATCGGATTGATCAGCACGCCGCCGTCCTCGACGATCGCGTAGTCGAGAATCTCGGTCTGACCGAGCGCGGGATCGACCGCGACGACCACCGCGTGACACGCGTAGCTGAAGGTGCCCGAATCGCGTTTCGCCTGATACGACGTCGACACTTCAAGACCGCGCGGATCGACATCGTGCGGCAGCAGTTGCGGCGCGAGATACCACGTGCGCGCCATGTCCTTCAGCGTGCGGCGCGCGTCCTTGCCGACGACCGCGCCATTCTCCCAGCGCACCTCGCTCAACGGCTCGCCGAGCAGATGCGCGCCGATCTTCATCAAGCGCTCTTTCAGCTCTTTCGACGCGCGGCCCACCGCGCCGCCCGCCATCACGATGGAACGCGAGCCCCACGTGCCGGTGGAATACGGCGTGACGCCCGTGTCGCCGAGCACGATGCGCACGCGGTCCGTATCGATGCCCAGCACCTCGTGCGCGATCTGCGCGAGCGTGGTCTCCATGCTCTGGCCGTGCGAGTGCACGCCCGCGCGCACTTCGAGCACGCCGTCGGGCGTGAGGCGAATCACAGCGGGCTCGCGGCCCGGCACCATCGGAATGCCCCAGCCGTGATACACCGACGTGCCGTGCGCGCCCTGCTCGCAGAAGACCGACATGCCGAAGCCAATACGCCGTCCGTCCGGCTCGCCGCGACGCTGGCGCGCGCGCACGGCGGGCAGATCGATCGCGGCCATGGCGCGGCGCACCGCTTCGGGATAGTCGCCGCTGTCGAAGTGCTTGTTCGTAATGTTGTCGTACGGCATTTCGTGCGGCCCGACGAGACTGCGCAGGCGCACTTCGTAGGGCTCGATGCCCGCTTCCACCGCGATCGCGTCCATGATGGTTTCGATCGCATAGCACACGCCGGTTCGCGCGACACCGCGATACGGCAGGATCGGTGGCTTGTTGGTCGCGACCGACCACGTGCGGCAACGGAATCGTTCCATCTTGTACGGCCCCGGCAGAATGCTGCCCACCTGCGCCGCTTCCAGACACGCGGAGAACGGATACGACGAATACGCGCCCGAATCGACATGCGCCTCGCAATCGATCGCCAGCAGGCGGCCGTCGCTATCCGCGTAGCCGGTGATGTCGTAATCGTGTTCGCGGCAGTTGGCGTTTGCCGTAAGCTGCTCGCGCCGATCCTCGATCCAGCGCACGGGCCGTTCCAGCTGCATGGCGAGCCAGCCGCAGCACACTTCCTCGGGCAGCAGAATGCCCTTGTAGCCGAAGCCGCCGCCGACGTCCGGCGCGATCACGCGCACCTGGCCTTCGTCGAGGCCCAGACACTCCGCGAGCCCGGTGCGCGTGATGTGCGGCATCTGCGCCGACGTGTGCACGATCAGTTGCGAGAGTCTGCGATCCCAGTGCGCGACCACGCCGCGCCCTTCCATCGGTGCCATGCTCTGACGCGCGGTGCGCAGCTTGCGACGCACGCGGATCGGCGCATCGCGGCGAATCGCGTCGAGGTCGACCTCGGGTCTCGCATCGACGAACGTTTCCAGGAAAACGTTGTCGCCCCAGTGCTCATGCACGAGCGGCGAGCCTTCGCGGCGCGCATCGAGCATGTCGACCACGGCGGGCAGTTCCTCGAAATCGACGAACACCTGCGCGGCGATGTCTTCCGCTGCCGCGCGCGTCGCGGCCACGCACATCGCGATCGGCTCGCCCACCTGGCGCACCTTGCCGCTCGCGAGCACGGGCTGCTGCGAACTCTTGAAACCCGGCAGCGCCGAATTCGCGACGATGGGCCGCACGCTTTCGAGATCGGCGAGCGTATAGATCGCGTTCGCGAACGCTTGCGGCTTCTCGATGCCGACAATATGCCCATGCGCGATCGGGCTGCGCACGAATGCCACATCGACCATGCCGACCATGCGGATGTTGGGCACGTATTCGCCGCGTCCGTGCATGAAGCGCTCGTCTTCCTTGCGCGCCAGCGATGCGCCGATGCCTTGCGGCCTGTTGACGTCGCTGTGTTTCGGCGGACGTTTGATCATCGTGTCGGGCCTCGCGTCTTTCAAGCGGCGCGCGCGAGCGGCAGCGTGGGCGAGACGGCGTCGTAACGCACGCCGTCCCGCAAGCAGAACAGGGGAGACAGCATGCGGTCGGTGATGACCTGCGTGCCTTCGTTGTCCTCCAGCACCCAGCGGCCGCGCCGGTCGTCGAGCACGCTGATGTCGGCGCCGCGCCCCACTTGCAGCGTGCCGATGGTGTCCTCCATGCCTATCATCTTCGCGGCATTGCAGGTCGTCATCGCGACGACGTGATTCAGCGGCAGGCCGAGCGCGAGCATGCTCGTCATCGCGCTGACGAGACTGAACTGGGTGCGGCCGAGGAACGAGTGTTCCTCGTCGGGATGGCTATCGGGCGTGCCGGCGGGAGCCGGAACGTGCGTGTTGTAGCCGTGCATGTCGGCCCCCAGCGTGTCGGGTACGACGCCCTCGCCGAGCACGACGCGCGCCGTCTTGAAGCTGAAATGCGAACCGTGACCGACGTCGATCTTCAGACCGTGCGCGACCGCTTCATGCACCAGCGGATGCAGTTTTCCGTTCTCCTCGACGAAGCCGCCCGGATGGCGGCTGAACGGATGCGCGAGAATATCGCCGGGCTTGAGCGTCTCCACGACCTGCCTGAAGATCGAATCGGGTTGCACGGGCAGAGCGCCGCTTTCGGGCTTCGGCCACAGTTGACCGAAGTGGATATACAAGGGCAATTCGGCGGCACGACCGATCTTCGCCGCGATCTTCATGACGTCGAGCCCCCAGCGCGCGAAGCCGCCAATTTCCGCGTGCGCTTTGATGCCCTTCACGAGATCCGGATTCGCGCGGATCGACTTGATGGTCGCGTCGGCATCGAGGCAATCGGGACGATAGAGGTCCGGGTAATAGTGGCCTTCCAGACCGCCGACCAGATAAGCTGAGACATAAGCGAGCACGCGGGTGGCCGAGCGCTCCACCACGTAGTGCCGGAACCCTGGAATCGTGATGCAGCTCGAACCGCCCTGATCGACAATGGTCGTCACGCCGGACTGCACGCCGCACTGGTCCGCGTTCAGTCCGAAGCGTCCGGTGACGTACTGATACACATGGCCATGCGTATCGATGAGGCCGGGCAGCACCAGCTTGCCGCTGCAATCGACCTGTTCGGCGTGCGGCGCCTCGCTCCCGAGATCGGCGCCGAGCGCGGCGATGACGCCGTTGTCCACCAGTACGTCGAGGGTTGCGTCGATTTTCTGGGCGGGGTCGATCACGCGGCCCCCTTTGAGCAAAACTTGTGACATATACGGTACGTTCGATGTCCGTTGAGATGCGTGGTGTACCGCAAATTGTGTGCCGGTTTTTTGCCGCGTCGTTGAAAACGACGATTTCCGTTTTAGAACAACCATTTACAAGATCGAACTCGCCCAGATGCGTGCCGTACCACACAAATCTGCGAAAGCATGCGCACCAATTCGGAGAGCTCGCGCCGGGCCGCGCACCTCGAACAGCCATCATGCCTTCTTATGGTGATTTGATGGTGTACCCCGGAATTTGCGACAGCCCGTCGATTCGGCCTAGAATGGCGTAGGTAAAGTGCGCCGCGACGGTTATGCGCGCACGCGCCCACGCTCGTCTATTTCTGACCCGAGATCGTTCCTATGCGAACCACCCCTACCGAACATATCGACATTCAACGTATCCGCGCGGAACTCTCCGAGCGGCAGGCGCGCTCGCCTCTGTTTTCGCGGCCGGGTTTTCTCATTCGCCGCATGCATCAGATCCATACCTTTCTGTTCGCGCAGGAAACGAGCGAGTTCAACATCACGCCCGTGCAGTACAGCCTGCTCACCGCGCTCGATTCGTTGGGCGAGATGGACCAGAACACACTCGCGATCGAAGTCGGGCTGGAGCGGTCGAGCGTCGCGGAAGTGATTCCGCGCCTGACCGCGCGCGGTCTCGTGAGCCGTACCCAGGCCGAGCACGACAAGCGGTTGAGGCTCGTCAAGCTGACGCCTGCGGGAAAGCGCCTGGTGAAGAAAATGGCGCAGGCCGTACAGCGCGCGCACGATCGCACCATCGAGCATCTGTCGCCCGTCGAGCGCGATATGTTCATGCTGCAGATAATCCGCCTCGTCGAGGCGAACAACTCGGACAGCCTCGTGCCCTTCCGTCTGCCGGACAGCCAGTTGCTCGCGCAGGACGAAAGTTCGGTCGATGTGACCTGAACTCAATGCCTCGCTCCGGATGGCTCATCAATATCGATGCCGCATCATCGATGGTTTCAGGCGCAGCGGATCGCTAAAAGCGCTTGCTAGCGCCTCGCACGAAGCCACGGAATCCGGATCGGGCACTCGCAAGAATTCTTCGACGCGGCCGACGCGTAGCCAACGCGAATCTTCAACACTGCGCGATGATTCGGCAGAGAACCCATCTCGCCGAAGAGCAAACCAACAACCGCACCCCGCAGGTCTATCCTGCCGTGATTCCGCCACGACCATTTGAGAAAGACACCGCGGCTCGATGACTTGCCGCGTTGCGACCGCGGTTCACCACCTTTGGCGCGCGGCCAGTTTATTTCGGTTAGCTGATTATTCACAGTCTGGCTCCCGTGACTGCGCGGAGCCTGGCAATCGGGCGTCGACGTCAATTCAACTGTGCGCCCGAGCCCCACACCGCGCGCGCTGGGTCCCGCCGCGCTCCAGCACCGCTCGTTCGTGACGTTCTCGAGGTTAGCCTGGAATGAGGCACGCTTGCCGCAGACCCGGCGAACGTCTTTCTCCACGAACGCCCTGCTATACCGGATATCACAAAAAATGGTTAACCATTTTTGCTATTATGGTTGACCAAACAGCTTTGACCAAACGGTTGACCAAACTGAGCATCGCGCGTTTTTATGCCGCCGCGACGCGCCAGTTCCATAGCTGCGCTTGCACACCGCTCACCGCCCCTTCTTTCGCGACCAGGATCATTGTGAATTCGCACCCCCGCGCCAACCCGACCGGCATTCCCGCCCGCCACGCCACTGTGGCGCTAAAGTGGCAAGACGTCGTGTGGCTGGGCGCGATCGTCTCGATCGGCGTCAATCTGCGCCCGCTGCTGACCTCGATCAGCCCGTTGATGACGACGATCCGCGACGCAACCGGCCTCAGTTTCTATGGCGCGTCGCTGCTAACCAGCCTGCCGGTCGTCGCGATGGGCATCGGCGCATTCGGCGCGGGCGGATTGGCGCGGACCATCGGCGAAACACGCGGCGTCGCGCTCGGCTTGCTGGCGATCGCGCTCGCCTGCGCGGCACGGTGGACGGCATCGAGCGGCGTGGCGCTATGGGCTACGGCGTTGCTGGCGGGCGCGGGCGTCGCTGCGATTCAGGCGTTGCTGCCGGCCGTGATGAAGCAGCGCTTTCAGGCACGTGTGCCGCTCGCAATGGGTGTGTTCTCCGCGTCCATTATGGGCGGTGGCGGGCTGGGCGCGAGTTTGAGTCCGTGGGTAAGCCGCGCGCTGCAGTCATGGCAGGCAGGGCTCGCCGTATGGACGATTCCGGCTTGCGGTGCACTGGTCTGCTGGTGGGCATTGCATTGGCGCTCTTCCGGGACCGCCGCCGCGGCAAAGCCCGTTGCCGCACGCGCCGACACCCTTTCGCTATGGCGCACGCGCCGCGCGTGGACGCTCGGACTCTACTTCGGCATCGTCAACGGCGGCTATACGAGTCTCGCCGCGTGGCTGCCGGCGTTTTATCAGCAGCGCGGCGTGAGCGTCGCGGCGAGCGGTTCGCTACTGGCCGGCATGACGGTGTTTCAGGCCACCTCGGCGTTATTGCTGCCGCTCGCCGCGGCATCGTTCCGGGATCGCCGCCCGTGGCTGATACTCGGCCTCTCCGCGCAACTGGTCGGACTGTTCGGCTTGATTGCCTGGCCTGATGTCGCGCCCTTGCTGTGGGTCGGCGTAGCCGGCGCGGGATTGGGCGGGACTTTTTCGCTGACGCTCGTCACCGCCATGGATCATTCAAGCGACCACCGCTTGGCCGGCGAACTCGTCGCCTTCATTCAGGGCGTGGGCTTCATCGTGGCAGCCGTCGCACCCGTCGTGGCCGGCCTCGCGCGCGGTTGGAGCGGCGGCTTCGGCGCCGCGTGGATCATGCTGGCCGGCTGCGTGGTCGCCATGATGGCGGTGAGTTTGCTGTTCTCCCCACGCAGCTGCGGACAGTGGCGCTGAACAACTGAGCGCCGGCTCATGCGCCACTTCGGTGCACCGACCTCACACGCACCCCACAGGTGCAGCGGTGCACGTACGCGCCACGGATAAGTCCGTGATTGCACGAGTTTCACCTCATTATGCGTGGACTGGCATGACCGTTGCTTTATCTCTGGTCAGCCGTCGATAAAGCCCCACTCCATGCTGCGCGTACTCCTCGTAACCGACACCGATAAGCCCATCGGCGACCTTCGCGACGCCCTTGCCCGACTCGGCTACGAGATGCTGGCGGGTACCGCCACGCCGCAAGCGCTGCATCGCGTGGTACAGAGCGAGCGGCCCGATGTCATCATCATCGATACGGAATCGCCGTCGCGCGACACGCTCGAGCAGCTTGCGGTGATGAACGCCACCGCGCCGCGCCCGGTATTGATGTTCAGCCACGACGCCAACCAGCAGCTGATCCGCGACGCCGTCGGCGCGGGCGTCACGGCCTATCTGGTCGAAGGTCTTGCGACCGAACGTCTCGCGCCGATCCTCGAAGTCGCGCTCGCGCGTTTCGCGCAGGAATCGCAATTGCGCGAGCGTCTCGCGCAAGTCGAAAGCGAACTCGCCGAGCGCAAGTTGATCGATCGCGCCAAACGGCTCCTGATGGATCAACAAAAGATCACTGAACACGCCGCCTACGCCAACCTGCGCAAGCGCGCGATGAATCAGGGCGTCAAACTCGCCGAAGTCGCGCGCGCCATCCTCGCGTCGGCCGACTCGCTCAAATGAAGCGCCGTCCATGAACTCTCCAACCTCCACTGCACCCGCCGCGTCGCTCACTTCGGGGCCGCTCGAGAAGACCCATTTGCGGCTCGGCTTCGTCGCGCTCTCGGACGCCGCGCCGCTCGTGGCCGCCAAGCTGCTCGAATTCGGCCACGCGCACGGCCTCACGCTGGAGCTGTCACGCCAGCCGTCATGGGCCGCCGTACGCGACAAACTGCTGTCGGGCGATCTGGATGCGGCCCACGCGCTCTACGGCCTCGTGTACGGCGTGCAACTGGGTCTTGGCGGACCGCAAACGGATATGGCCGTGCTGATGGTGCTCAACCGCAACGGCCAGGCCATCACGCTGTCGAACCGGCTCGCCGATGCGCTCGCCGAACATGGCACGCTGCCCAAGGCGCTCGCGACGCTCGGCCGCAAGCCGGTGTTCGCGCAGACCTTCCCGACCGGCACGCATGCGATGTGGCTGTACTACTGGCTCGCGTCGCAAGGCGTGGATCCGTTGCGCGAGATCGAGAGCGTGGCGATTCCGCCGCCGCAAATGGTCGCCGCGCTCGCCGAAGACAAACTCGACGGCCTGTGCGTCGGCGAGCCCTGGAACACCCAGGCCGAAGCGCAAGGTGTCGGCAGAACGATCGCCTATACGAGCGACGTGTGGCCCGATCATCCCGAGAAAGTGCTGGCGTGCCGGCGCGATTTTGTCAGCGCGAATCCGCATGCCGCGCGCGCGCTCGTGCAAACCATGCTCGAAGCATGCCGCTGGCTCGACGGCGCGGGACATCGCGAGGAAATCTCGCGTTGGCTGGCGCGGCCCGACTACGTGGGTATCGACGCGGCGTTGATTGCGGCGCGCCTCGGCGACGAGATCGCGGCTTGCGCGCCGCGCGGCTTGCCCGTGCGTTTCTTCGACCACGGCACGGTGAACTATCCACGAGCGATCGAAGGCGCGTGGTTTCTCACGCAGTTCGAGCGCTGGGGCATGATCGACGCGCGCGCGGATTATGCGGACATCGCCGCGCGGATCAACCAGACACAGTTGTATCGCGAAGCGGCCGCCGGCGTTAACGTGGCGGTGCCGGAAGAAGGCGCCCCACGCGTTTTGATCGACGGCGAAACGTGGGGCGGCGACACATCACCCACCGGTTACGCTCGGCGCTTTCCGATTCGCCGCTAGGTTCGGCGCCGGCGTTACGCCGGCAGCAACGGCGGAAACAGCACGCTCACGACCAACCCGCCGCCAGCCGCATCGGTGAGCCCGACCAGCGCGCCGTGCACGCGCGCGATTTCCCGCACGATCGACAAACCCAGCCCGCTGCCTTCCACTGCCTGCGTCGCCTCGCTGCGATAGAAGCGCTCGAACACCGCCTCGCGTTCCTCGGCCGCAATGCCCGGCCCGTTGTCGACGACCTGCAGCAACGCGTGCTCGCCTTCGCGCGCGACACGCACGGTAATCACCGCGCCATCGCCTGAATAACGGATCGCGTTGTCGATCAGATTGCCGACCAGTTCCGCGAGCAGATCGTTCTGCCCCATTATCTCCACACGCGCGTCCTGTTCGAAACCGAGATCGATGCCGCGTGCGCGCGCCACCGGCGACCAGTCGAGCGTCACGCTGCGCGCCACCTTATGCAGCGGCAGCGCCGCATGCCTGACCGTATAGCCGCTGTGGGCGTCGAGCCGCGAGAGCGAGAGCAACTGCTGCACGATGCGCACCGCGTGCTGCACCGCGCGATTCAGCCGCCGCAAATGCACCCCTTGCCGGCGATCGCTACCCGAACCCGCTTCCATGCCGTCGATATCGCGCAGCGCCAGTTCGGACTCCGCCTGAATCACCGCAAGCGGCGTTTTCAACTGATGCGCGGCGTCGTTGAAAAAACGCCGGCGCGACGACTGCATCGACTGCGTGCGGCCGATGTACTGATTGATCGAATCGACCAGCGGCGTCACTTCGCTTGGCAGTCCGACGGTATCGAGCGGCGTCGGATCATCCTCGGCACGCGCGGCCACTTTCGCCGACAGACGGTTCAACGGCCGCAAGCCGCGCGCCACGCCCAGCCACACGATGCCGAGCGCGAGCACCACGAGCAGACCCTCCTGTTGCAGCGAACCGGTCAGAATCTCGCGCGCCAACGCCTGACGCTGCTCGATCGTTTCGCCGACTCTCACCAGCACCACCCGCGTTTGCGCGCTCGGCACGTCGTGCACGGGCAGCCGGAGCATCGCGACGCGCAGCGGACGGCCGCGAAACACGTCGTCGTAGAAACGCACGCTGTAGGGCTCGCCCGGCACTTTGCCCGCGTCCGGCAAGTCGGGATAGCCGGTCACCACGCGGCCGCCTTCCTCGCGAATCTGGTAGTAGATGTTGCCGCCGCCATTCGATTCGAACATCTCCAGCGCGAGGTACGGAAGATCGACTTCGATCTCGCCGCCGCGCAGGCGGATGCCGTCGCGAATCGAGCGCAGCGAAAATTCGAGCGTGCGGTCGAAGGCCGCGTGCGCCGCGCTCATGGCGCGTTGATACGTGAGCCATGCGTCGAACGCGAGCAGCAAAAGCAGCGGCACCAACAGCCACAGTGCGACCCGTACGCGCAAATTCGGCTGCGTCATGCGCTTTTTGCTTCCAGCAGGTAGCCCAGTCCGCGCAACGTCACGATGCCGACCGAACTGTGTTCGAGTTTCTTGCGCAGGCGGTGCACATAGATTTCGATCGCGTCCGCGTTCACCGATTCGTCGAGCCCGAAGATTTTTTCCGACAGCGTGTCCTTGTTGATCGCCCGGCCGTTACGCAGGATCAACACTTCCAGCACCGAACGCTCGCGCGGCGTGAGCGCGAGCGCTTCGCCGCCGAGCGTGAAGCCGCGATCCACGCTGTCGTAAAGCAGCGTGCCGCATTGCGCATCGAGCGGTTCCTGGCCGTGACTGCGGCGTAATAGCGCACGCGCACGCGCTTCGAGTTCGGTGAGCGCGAAAGGCTTCGCGAGGTAATCGTCGGCGCCGAGATCGAGACCGCGCACGCGCTCCTCCACCGCGCCGTGCGCGGTCAGCATCAATACCGGCACGGCGTTGCGGCGGGCGCGCAAACGGCGCAGCACCTCGAGGCCGTCGAGCTTCGGCAAGCCGATGTCGAGAATCACCAGTGCGTAGTCCTGCGTACGCAGCACGTGATCGGCGGATTCGCCGTCGTGCATGCAGTCGACAGTGAGTTTCGCGCTGGTCAGCGCGTCGGTGAGCGAGCGGGAAAGAATCGGATTGTCTTCGACGAGCAGCACACGCATGAGCAGAATCCCAGGGAAATCCATAAGGCGAATTCGGCCATTGTGACGCATTTCTTTCGAAAATTGAAAGCATTCGGAAAGCATCGATCTCTTACCATTCGCCTACACAAAACCAACACGAAGTTTTCTGGAGGAAGACGTGCAAAACGCTTTGAAGGGACTCGCAGTGGCTGTCGCATTCGCCGCAAACTCAGCATGGGCGGCCATTCCGGCCGGTTATCCCAGTGATTATCAAGCCACTGTGGACGGGGCTAGAAAGGAAGGCAAGCTGATCGTCTACTCAGTCACGGACACCGCGCTGGTGCGTCCGCTCATCAAGGATTTTGAAAGCCTGTACGGTGTCAAGGTCGAGTACAACGACATGAACAGCACCGAGCTGTACAACCGCTACATCAGCGAAAACGCGGCGAGCAGCACCAGTGCCGACGTGCTGTGGAGCTCGGCCATGGACCTGCAGGTCAAGCTCGTCAACGACGGCCTGATGGCCGCCTACGAATCGCCGGAAGCGAAGCAGTTGCCGCAATGGGCGCAGTACCAGAAGCAGGCTTACGGCACCACCTACGAGCCGCTCGCGATCGTCTACAACAAGCGTCTCGTGCCGGCCGGCGACGTGCCGCAAACGCGCGCCGATCTGATCAAACTGCTGCAGGGCAAGCCCGACCAGTTCAAAGGCAAGGTCACCACCTACGACATCGAAAAGTCCGGCGTGGGCTTCAACTATCTGACCCAGGATGCGCGCGTCAACCCGCAGGTCACGTGGGATCTGGTGAAGGCGATGGGCGCCACCGGACCCAAGCTGCAATCGAGCACGGGCGCCATGATGGAGCGCATCTCCTCGGGAGAGAACCTGATCGGCTACAACATTCTCGGCTCGTACGCGCTGACCAAGGCGAAGAAAGATCCGTCGATCGGCTACGTCTATCCGAAGGACTACACCCTGGTGGTGAGCCGGCTCGTGACGATTTCGAAGAAGGCGCAAAACCCGAACGCCGCGAAGCTGTGGGTCGACTATCTGCTCTCGCAACGCGGCCAGACACTGCTGGCGAATCAGGCAAGCCTGTTCTCGATTCGCGCCGACGTGGAAGGGGAAACGTCAATGGCGGGTCTCACGAAGCAGCTCGGCGACTCGCTCAAACCGATCCCGATCGGCGCGGGCCTGCTGGTCTATCTCGACCAGTCCAAACGCCTCGAATTCCTCAAGCAATGGCAACAGTCCATCAAGCGCTAGCCGTTCGCGCTTGACACACCGGCGGCCGCGCCGACCAACGCGGCCGCCAGCCCTTCCTTCCATACCTGTCGATATGCGGCTTTGCGCCGCAGGGGGACACTCATGCTTTCCACTAGCGCAACCGCACGCCGCGCGGCACCGCCGCACGCGGCGGACGGCGGCTCGATCGGCGCGCTGCAGCCGTTCATGGGACTGCTGCGCTGGCTCGTCGTCGCGGTGCTGACCGTGGCGGTGGCGCTGCCGCTTGGCTTCATCCTGTTGCAGAGCGTGCTGAACGCGCCGTTCTTCGACGCGAAACGCACGTTCGGCCTCGCCGGTTTCGAATTCATTTTCAGCGACCCGGACTTCTGGTCCGCGTTGAAAAACTCGTTTGTCATCGCGGCCGGCATGCTGTTCATTTCGATTCCGCTCGGCGGCATTCTCGCCTTCCTGATGGTGCGCACCGACCTGCCCGGCCGCCGCTGGCTCGAACCGCTGCTGCTCACACCCGTGTTCGTATCGCCGATGGTGCTGGCATTCGGCTACGTAGTCGCGGCCGGCCCGGTCGGCTTCTACTCGGTCTGGTGGATGGAACTGTTCGGCACCGCGCAAGCCCCGTGGACCGTCTATTCGGTCTTCGCCATCACCGTGATCGTCGGCCTCACGCATGTGCCGCACGTATACCTGTATTCGTCGGCGGCGCTGCGCAATCTCGGCTCGGACGTCGAAGAAGCAGCCCGTGTGGCCGGCGCGCGGCCGTTTCGCGTCGCGCTCGACGTGAGCCTGCCGATGACCCTGCCCGCGCTGCTGTTCGCCGGCGTGCTGGTGTTCTTCCTCGGCTTCGAAGTCTTCGGCCTGCCGCTCGTGCTCGGCGATCCCGAAGGGCACCTCGTGCTGGCCACGTATCTCTACAAGCTCACCAACAAGCTCGGCGTGCCCTCGTATCATCTGATGGCCGCGGTCGCGATGTGCATCGTCGCGATCACGTTCCCGCTCGTGCTGCTGCAACGCAGGCTGTTAAAGAGCGCGAACCGTTTCGTCACCGTCAAGGGCAAGGCGGGACGTCAGACCGTGCTGCCGCTCGGCGTGTGGCGCTGGGTCGCGCTCGCCATCGTCGCACTCTGGCTGCTGCTGACGGTCTTCGTGCCGCTCTCCGGCATCACGTTGCGCGCGTTCGTCACCAACTGGGGCCAGGGCGTGCATCTCGGCGATGTGCTGACGCTGGCCAACTTCACCGAACTGTTCGAGCAGGACAACCTGGTGCGCGCGATTCTGAACACGCTCGGCATCGGCGTGTTGGGTGGGGCGCTCGCGGTGGGCTTCTATTCGCTGGTGGCGTTCGCCGGCCATCGCCGCAACGACTGGGCCACGCGCCTGCTCGATTACCTCGTGCTGCTGCCGCGCGCGGTGCCGGGCCTGCTCGCCGGTCTCGCTTTTCTGTGGATCTTCCTCTTCGTGCCCGGCCTGAAGGAACTGAAGAACTCCATGTGGAGCATCTGGATCGCCTACACGGTCGTGTGGCTCGCGTACGGCATGCGTCTGATCCAGAGCGCGCTGCTGCAAGTCGGCCCGGAACTGGAAGAAGCGGGACGCAGCGTCGGCGGCACGCGCTCGCGCGTCAGTCTCGACGTGACGCTGCCGCTCGTGCGCTTCGGCTTGCTTGCGGCGTGGCTGCTGATCTTCATGATTTTCGAGCGCGAGTATTCGACCGCCGTCTATCTGCTCTCGCCCGGCACGGAAGTGATCGGCGCGCTGCTGGTGTCGCTGTGGGCGACCGGCGCGGTCGACCAGGTCGCGGCGCTTTCTGTCATCAACATCGCGATGGTCGGCGCCGGCCTCGGCGTCGCACTGCGCTTCGGAGTGAAATTGCATGGATAAGCTCTCGGTCGACAACCTCTTTCTGAGCTATGGCGACAACCCGATTCTCAAAGGCGTGTCGTTCGAACTGAATCCCGGCGAAGTAGTCTGCCTGCTGGGCGCCTCGGGCAGCGGCAAGACCACGCTGCTGCGCGCGGTAGCCGGTCTCGAACAACCGTCGTCGGGTCGCATCGAACTGGACGGCAAGGCGTTTTTCGACGGCGCGGCGCATGTCGATCTGCCGGTCGAGCAGCGCTCGCTCGGGCTCGTATTCCAGTCGTATGCGCTGTGGCCGCATCGCACGGTGGCGGATAACGTCGGCTATGGATTGAAGCTGCGGCGCGTCTCGCCAGCCGAGCAGAAAAAGCGTGTGCAGGCCGCGCTCGATCAGCTCGGCCTCGGCCACCTTGCCGCGCGTTATCCGTATCAGCTTTCCGGCGGCCAGCAACAGCGTGTCGCGATCGCGCGAGCATTGGTCTACAACCCGCCCGTGATTCTGCTCGACGAACCGCTCTCGAATCTCGACGCCAAGCTGCGCGAAGAAGCCCGCGCCTGGCTGCGCGAGTTGATCGTGTCACTCGGCCTTTCTGCGTTGTGCGTGACACACGATCAGACCGAAGCGATGGCGATGTCCGACCGCATCCTGTTGCTGCGCAACGGCCGCATCGAACAGGAAGGCACGCCCGCCGAACTGTACGGCGCGCCCCGCTCGCTCTACACCGCCGAATTCATGGGCAGCAACAACCGCATCGAGGCACGCGTGGCCGCGGTCGACGGTGAACGCGTGACGCTCGCCGGCGACGGCTGGCAACTGCAGGCGCAAGCACGCGAAGCGCTCACGGCCGGACAGCACGCGCAAGCCGTGATTCGCCTCGAACGCGTGCAGGTCGCCGACGGTCCCGGCGCGAACCGGCTCGAAGCGGACCTCATTACGTCGATGTATCTCGGCGACCGCTGGGAATACCTGTTCCATTGCGGCGAGCTGCGCCTGCGCGCGTTCGGTCACGTGCCGCGCGCCGCCGGCCGCCACTGGATCGAATTTCCCGCCAACGACTGCTGGGCCTTCGCTCAGGCGAGCTGAGACCGGCGCCCCATCCCCAACCGAAGTAAAAAGACCAACCACAGGAGACTGTTGATGAAGTGGAGCATGAAGAAGGCGGCCCTCGGCGTCACGTGCGCTGGGCTCGCCGGTATTGCAGCCGGCGCGCACGCGCAATCGAGCGTGACCTTGTACGGCATCGTCGACGCGGGTGTCGAATACGTGAACCATGCGAGCAAAGATGGCGGTGCCGCGCGTCTCGTGTCGGGCGGCAAGAACACCTCGCGCTGGGGTTTGCGCGGCGTGGAGGATCTCGGCGGCGGCCTGAAGGCGGTGTTCCAGCTGGAAAGCGGCATCAACATCGCCAACGGCCAGTTCGACGACAGCTCCGGCGCGATCTTCGATCGCCGTGCGACCATCGGCCTGAAAAACCGCTTTGGTCAAATCACGCTCGGCCGCAATTTCACGACCACGTACGACTACATGCTGCAGTTCGACCCGATGGGTTATGCGCCGAACTACTCGTGGGCTACCTCATCCACGGCGACGGGCGGGCGCAAGGACGGTCTGTTCTCGCGCTCGTCCAACGCGGTTCGTTATGACGGCACCTTTTCCGGCTTCAAATTCGGCGCGATGTATGGCTTCGGCAATGTGCCCGGCAGCATGAAGTCGAGTTCGAAATACGACTTCGGTTTCGGCTACGAGAATGGTCCGTTCGCCGCGGTCGCAACCTTCGACCGGCAGAATGGCGCCAACGACAGCGTAACGCCCGCCGATACCACCAACTATATTCAAGGCATTCACGCCGGCGTGAGCTACGACTTCGGCGCCGTCAAGGCAATGGCCGGTTATCGGAACTACCGGCGCACGTTCCACACGGCCGCGCCGACGCTGCGCAGCGACATGTACTGGCTCGGCGGTCAATACGATGTGACGCCGTTCTTCTCGCTGTTCGCGGCGGTCTATCACCAGGACATCAAGGACGCGAGCGACGCCGATCCGACGCTGTTCTCGCTGCGCGCGCAGTACGCGCTGTCCAAGCGCACGGTGCTGTATATGGCGGGCGGTTATGCGATGGCCAAGCATGACAATGCGGTGAGCCTGTCACGCGATCTGACCGGCGCGGCGGATACGCAAGCGGGTGTCACGGCCGGTATTCAGCATCGGTTCTGACGATTTTCGCTCGCCGAGCCGCCCGGCGACCAAGCGGACTCACTCGATGAATTCTGCTACCTGCAAAGCAGATTTTACTCAAATCAAAGGGTGCTAATGTGAAATCGCAATTGATTCGCCTACCGCGCCCACCGTGACATGAGTCCACACTCACGGGTGTGGACGGACACCGAAACCACCTGAACAAGCCGGGTAGGGAATGTTTTACATAGCAAATGTGCTTGAAGCACATTCTCTTAAAGGGCGACTTGTCGGCAACGGACAGGACAATGTGTGACCCGTTCTATGTGGTCGAGTAAGAGCCTTTGCGTGCTGTTCTGCGCGCTCACAAGCGCCGCCGCATTGGCAGCGCCGCTTGCGTGCCCGGCCAATGTGCTCGATTCGGGAGTCCGCCATGTGTTGAGCAACGCAGCTTTGTACGACGGGCCGCCCGGCCGGACGGTGGCCCTTGCACCCTTACCCGCTGGTCGGGTAGATCGCTGGGACACCCATGAGATCGACCCATATCTCATCTGCAAATACAAGGGCACAGCCAGGACTGTAACGCTGCATGCGAAGAACGTGAGCATGTGTGCGGCAGGCATGAAACCATTCAGCGCACACTGCAAGTAACACGCGGACCGCTGAAGATCGCGGTCGATCTGATTAGCCTTGATCCGCTGCGCCAGTCAGCACCCCAAAAAAGGCGCGTGGACATTTGCATCGCCCACGCGCCTCGCGTTTCGTTTCCTGCCGAACGCTTTAGCCGCGCAACATCGCCCGGCATTGCATCGCCGCTCAGAAATTGAAGTTGTCGATATTGCTCGAATCGAACGTGGTCGGCGGTCCGAGAATGATTTCGCCTTGCGGCCCGATGGTGCGCTTGCCGAGCTTGCCCGCGTCGAACGACTCGCCTTCCTTACCGCTGATCGTGCCCGACGCCAGCGCCGCCGCGGCATAGGCAGCCAGATAGCCGAGTTGACCCGGATCCCACAACTGGAACGCCTTCACGGTGCCGTTCTTCACAAACGCGCGCATCTGGTTCGGTGTGCCCAGACCGGTCACCGCCACCTTCCCCTTGCTCGACGAAGTCGAAATATAACGCGCGGCTGCAGCAATGCCGACCGTGGTCGGCGCGACGATCGCCTTCAGGTTCGGGTATGCCTGCAACAGACCTTGCGTTTCGGTGAACGACTTCTGATCGTCGTCGTTACCGTAGGCGATCTTCACGAGCTTGATCTTCGAATACTCGGGCTTTTTCAGTTCCTCCTGCATCCACTTGATCCAGGTGTTCTGATTGGTTGCGTTAGGCGTGGCCGACAGCACGGCGAACTCGCCCTCGCCGCCCATCAGTTTCGCGACCAGTTGAACCTGGCCACGGCCGATGCCTTCCGCATTCGCCTGGTTGACGAACAGTTGCCGGCCTTCGGGCGCCGTGTCCGAGTCGAAGGTCACGACCTTGATGCCTTGCGACATCGCTTTCTTCAGATACGGCACCACCGCATTGGCGTCGTTGGCCGCGATCACGATCGCATCCTGCCGCTGCGTGATCAGCGTGTTGATGTACTGCACCTGCGACGATGCGCCCGCATCCGAGGGTCCCACCGCTTTGCCCACGCCGCCGAATTCCTTGATCGCGCTCATGCCGCCGTCGTCGGCGATCACTTCGTAGGGGTTATTGATCTGTTTCGGCACGAATGCGATTTTCAGACCGCTTTTCAGGCCCGCCGCGGACGCGGCGCAACTGATCGCGATCAACGCGACGCAGAGCGCCGCGGCGCCGGTGTGACGGAGTGGTTTGAACATGGAGTGTCTCCTGCCTTGTTGTTGGACGTGGGGTTGTCCGGGTTATCCGGGGTTATCGATTGTTCGACTTTCTCTTCGCAGACGCGGGCATTGCCAAAGACCTTATAGGGAAGAAGCGGACTTCGCGATGAAACGCCGGTCGCGCGCCGCGCGCCAGCGGGCCACCAGATTCGGTATCAGTACCGATGCCAGCAGCAGCACGCCGGTGACGATGGTGAGCGTTTCGCTGGACACGTCGTCGAGCGTCAATGCGTTTTTCAGCACGCCGATAATCAGCAGCGACAGCAGCACGCCGATCATCGAACCGCGTCCGCCGAAAATACTCACGCCGCCGAACAGCACCGCCGCGATCACCGACAACTCGAAACCCTCGCCGTTGTCGCCGCGCGCGCTGGTGAAGCGCAGCGTATAGACCACGCCCGCCAGCGCGCTCATGGCGCCTGACAACACGAACAGACGCAAGCGGATCTTCGCCACTTCGATGCCGGAAAACGCCGCGGCGGTCGGATTCGCGCCGATCGCATAGAGACTGCGGCCGAATGCCGTGGACTGCAGCAACACGGTGAACACCGCCGCGCCGACGATCACGATCGCAAACGGCAGCGGTATGAAACTCGCACCCACGGTGTCCATGCCGAACGCCGTGTAAGCGGCCGGAAAATCCGCCACTGCCTGATCGCCGAGCAGCACATAGGCGAGGCCGCGAAACAGCGCCAGCGTGCCGATCGTGACCGCGAGCGAAGGCAGATTGAGCTTGACGATCACGAGACCGTTCAGCAGGCCCGCCAATGCGCCGGCAATCAACACGAGCACGATTACGAGCGGCATCGGCAACCCCATGTGCCACAGCACGCCCATCAACGCGCTGGATGCGCCGAGCACCGAGGCCACCGACAAATCGATTTCGGCCGCGACGATGATCAACGTCATCGGCAACGCCATCAAGGCGATCTCGGTGAGATCCGCCAGCACGTTGCTCAGGTTCGCGCCGGTGAGAAAGACCGGAGACAGCAAGCGGCCGAGCACGAGCGAGAGAATCAGCACGATCACCAGCAGCGCTTCCCACTGCAGCGGGGTTTCGCGTTTGCGCGTGAGCAGCGCGGAATCGGGTTTAGCCATGATCGCGTTTCCTCATCATGCGTTTGGCGACGGAACGGGCCAGCAAGGTATCGGCGGTAATCGCGGCGACGATCAACGCGCCTTCGATGGCCTGCTCCCAGAACGGCGACACGTGCAGCACCACCAACGCGATGCTGATCACGCCGAGCACGAGCGCGCCGAGCGTGGCGCCGAGAATCGTGCCGACACCGCCCGTAATCGCGACACTGCCCACCACGGCGGCGGCCACCACCTGCAATTCGATGCCCTTCGCGGTGCTGGCATCCACGGTGCCGAAGCGCGCCAGCCACAACGCGCCCGCAAAACCGGCAATCGCGCCGGAGAGCAGAAAACCCGCCATTACGCGACGCTCGACGTTCACGCCGGCCAGTCGCGCGGCCTCCGGATTCGAGCCGATCGCGTAGTGTTCACGGCCGCCGCGAAACTGCTTCAGATACACGGCGAGACCGGCCAGCACGACGATCGCGATCAGCGCGAGCGTCGGAATGCCGAGCAGCGTGCCGGTGGCAAGCCGGGAAAACGCATCGGGCAGACTGGTGGCGTTGATCTGTCCGCCATGCACCCAGGCATAGTCCGCACCGCGAAAAATGTACAGCGTGGACAGCGTCGCCACCAGCGACGGCACACGCCCCACCGCGACGAGCAGCGCGTTGATGCTGCCCGCCACGAGGCCGATCGCGAGCCCCGCCGCCAACGCGACGATCACCGGCATCTGCGGAAACGCGACATACAGACTGCCGACCGCATACGCGCTGATCCCGACCGTGGACCCGACCGAGAGATCGATATGCCGCATCAGAATGACCACGGTCATGCCGGCCGTCAGCAGACTGATGATCGACACGTTCAGCAGCACGTCGCGCAGGTTCTGCAGATTCAGAAACTGCGGCTTTGCGAGCCCCGTGCCAGCGATCAGCAGAATCAGCACGACGAAGAGCGTCGTTTCGCGGCTCTTCGCAATGCTCGCGGCAAAGCCGCCGGGCGAACTCGCCGCGCGCTTCGCGACCGGCGGATGGACCGGCGCGGGATGGGTGGAAGAATGGCGCATCATGCGGCGTGTCCCAACGGTGGAATCGGTTGACCGGCCGGGCCCGGGCGGCCGACGGTTTGGCCCAGCGCGGCCGCCATGATGCGTTCCTCGTCGGCGTCGGCGCGCGCGATATCCGCGCTGATACGGCCCTCGTGCATCACCAGCACGCGGTCGGCCATGCCCAGCACTTCCGGCAATTCGCTCGAGATCATCAGCACCGCCATGCCGTCGCGCACCAGGTCGGCGAGCGCGCCATACACCTCGGCCTTGGCGCCGACGTCGATACCGCGCGTGGGTTCGTCGATGATCAGCACTTTCGGCCCGGTTGCCAGCCATTTGCCGAGCACCACCTTCTGCTGATTGCCGCCCGACAGCGTGCCGACCGGCGCGTTGGGGTCGCCTGCCTTCAGGCGCAGGCGCGTGCCCCATTGATTGGCGAGCTGCGTCTCGCTGCGCGCGGAGATGAGGCCGTGTTTGACGAGCCGCCCGAGCACCGTCATCGACGCATTGCGCGCGATGCTCAATTCCAGCGCGAGCCCTTGCTGCCGGCGGTCCTCCGGCACCAGCGCCAGTCCGGCGCGCACCGCGGCGGCGGGGCGCCCCGCCGTCAGACGCTCGCCGGCAATCCAGATTTCGCCGGAGTCGAGCGGATCGATGCCGAAGATCGCCCGCGCGACTTCGCTACGCCCCGCGCCGACGAGTCCGGCCAACGCCACGATCTCGCCGGCGCGCACGTCGAAGGAAATATCCTTGAAGACGCCTACGCGCGTGAGGCCGCGTACCGAGAGGCGCACGTCGCCCGGCGGCCGGTCCGCCTTCGGATAGAACGTTTCGAGGTCGCGCCCGACCATTTTCGCCACGATCGATTCGGTGTTGAGATCGGCGGTCTGGCCGTCGAAAACTTTCGCGCCGTCGCGCATGATCGTGACGCGCTGTGTCAGCGCGAATACTTCGTCGAGGCGGTGCGTGATGAAGAGAATCGCCACGTCGCGCTCGCGCAGCTTGCGCACGATCGCAAAGAGCCGTTCCACTTCGGGCAGCGACAACGCGGCAGTGGGCTCGTCCATGATGAGCACGTTGGCGTTCAACGACAACGCCTTGGCAATTTCGATCACCTGCTGATCGGCGATCGACAAACCGCGCACCAGCTGATCGGCACGCAGATCGACGCCGAGCGACGCCAGCAGGCCGTCCACCTCGCTGCGCATCGCGTCGTACTGAATGCGGCCGATCCGGTCGACCGGCTGCCGCCCCATGAAGATGTTCTCGGCGATCGACAGATCGAAGAACAGCGTCGGCTCCTGATAGATCACCGCGAGCCCCGCATCACGAGCTTCGGCGGGTGTCGCAAAGCGGCGCGCCACGCCGTCCACCAGCAATTCACCGGTGTCGGGCTGATGTACGCCCGCGAGAATCTTCACGAGGGTCGATTTGCCCGCGCCGTTTTCGCCGAGCAAGGCATGCACTTCGCCCGGCCATAGCGCGAGATCGCCGTCGGATAGCGCGCGAACCCGCCCGAATGATTTACTCGCATGCCGCAGTTCGAGCCTCGGCACAGCGGATGTGGGTTGCTGCACGGCGTGTCTCCTTCCTGTTCGCGTTTCAATGCCCTTCAGATGCGGTAGCAACGTTCTGCATTCCGGCAAAACAGCGCCTCTTTTTCAGCGACGCTCGCGCCCTCGACAATCGACGCATACGCATGCCACAGATCCGCGTAAGAGCCGAACAGCCGGTCGACCGGAAAGTTCGAGGCGAACATTGCGCGTTCCACGCCGAACGTGTCGATGGTTTCGAGCACGTAAGGCCGCAGGCTTTCAACGGTCCACCGATGATCGAACATAGCGAGTCCGCTGATCTTCACGGCGACATTGGGGCAACCCGCGAGCAGGCGCATGCCGTCTCGCCATGCGCGATAGCCGGCCACGCTGCTGCGGTCCACGAACATGCCCGCGTGGTTGATCACGAACTGCGTGTCGCCATGCGAGCGCGCCAACGCTGCCGCTTCTTCCATCTGTGACGGATACAGTTGCAGATCAAACGACATGCCGTAACGGCGCAGCAACGCGAAGTGCTCGCGCCATTGCGGCTCGCGCATGAAATGACGGCCGACATAATCGAACAGCCTGTTCTCATGCATGTTGAGAATCTGCCGGATGCCACGCGTATTGGCGAACGACGCATGCGCTTCGAGCAAAGCCGGCGCGTTCGGCGCGGACAGGTCAACGGCGGCGACGATCGCGTTCGGCATGCCACGCGACGCGTTGCGATCCGCGATGGATTGCAGCCAGCGTGTTTCTTCGACAGGATCGGCGGGATCGTGATTTGCTTCCACGTGCACGAGTTTCAGCACTTCGATGTCGCCCGCCTCGCCCAGCAGATCATCCAGCAGGTAGTCGTGCTTCAGCTCACGCGCGTCCCCCACGAACGAGACGCCCGGATTCTCCAACCACGGATAACGATGCGTTTTCAGATCCCACAAATGGATATGTGAATCGACCACCTGCATGCGACACCCTCCGTCCGGTGTAGATCGTTTCGAGTCGGATCAGCTCAACGAATTCAGATGAAAGACCGGTTCGAGCGGCTGCTGAAGCGGCGTGTGATCCGGGGCCGTCTGCATGATGTCAGCCATGTAATCCCACCATTTGCGCATCACGTCGAGTTGCGGCAACGCGTCCATGGTGTGATGGGTATTTCGCGTCAGTATGGCGAAAAGGTGGTGCGAGTCCGGGTCGAAGAAGATCCGGTAATCGCGCACCCCGGCGTTGTGCAATGCGTCAACCAGTTCAGGCCAGATTTGCGCGTGACGTCGTTCGTATTCCTCGCGCATGCCGGGGTTGAGCACCATCCGGAAAGCGATTGTTTCCATTGCGGCCTGTCTCCCGTCGTATTCGGGCGCCTTCTCGGAGAAGCGCCTGATGCGACTATAATTCCTGCGTCGATAGCATCTCAATCCGTTGTTGGGATTGGGCGATCCACAAACCGAATCGCACCCGACCCATGAGCCAACCCTCAGCAACTGTCGCACTCGTCAATCGGCTCAAGTTCAAACACCTCGCGTTGCTCGTCGCGCTCGACGACGCGCGCAATCTCCATCAGGCCGCCGAGGCCGTCAATGTGGCCCAGCCGAGCGCGAGCCGCATGCTCGGCGATATCGAAGAAGCGTTCGGCTTCCTGCTGTTCGAGCGCAACGCGCGCGGCATGACGCCCACGCCGCTCGGGGTCGTCACGCTGGCGTATGCGCGGCGCGCGCTGGCCGAGCTGACCCGTTTCGCCGAAGATCTCGACGTCAAGCGCCGCGGCGGTCATGGGCAACTGACGGTCGGCGCGATCATGGGCGCCGCGCCCGATCTGCTCGCCATGGCGGTCGCGGCGCTGAAAACCGAAAGCCCGTTGCTGAACGTGCGCATTCTCGGCGAAACGAGTGACCAGGTCGTGCAATTGCTGCATCGCCGCGAAGTCGACCTGGCGCTCGGGCGCCTGACCAGTCCGCTGCAACACAACGATTTCAGTTTCGAGCCGCTCGCGCGCGAGACCTTGCTGCTGGTGGTGCGTGCTGTGCATCCGCTCGCACAGCGCGCGCGTCTTGGCTTGCGTGAACTGATCGACTGGCCATGGGTCGCGCAGCCTGTCACCAGTCCCGCGCGGGTGCTGTTCGAAGAGGAACTGGCGCGCGCGGGACTCGCCACGCCGGTCAACCTGACCGAATGCGCGTCGATCTTCGCCACGCTGCAATTGCTCGAGAACTACGACGCGGTGGCGATGCTGCCCGAGTCGGTGGTGCGCGATCATTTGCGCGGCAAGCTGCTGGTCGCGCTGCCGCTCGAAATCGGCAAGAGCCTCGCGGGCTTCGGCATTCTCACGCGCAAGGAAGAACCGCTCGCCGAACCGGCGCTGCGCTTCATCGATCTGTTGCGTGGTTTCTCCCACAAGCTCGCGCGCGACGACGCCGCGCCGGCATCGGACGCTCTGATCGCGGCTTCGGCTCCCGTGCACTGAAATCGGCATTGCGCGTTATTGCAGGTTGACGAAGAGGCCGCCGTCCACCAGCAGCGCCGCGCCCGTCACATAGCGCGCGCGGTCGGAGGCGAGGAACGTCACGCAATCGGCGACATCTTCCGGACGGCCCAGTCTGCCAAGCGGAATACGTTTTTCGAAGTAGGCTTTCTTGGCTTCGTCGGCGAGGTCTTGCGCATTCAGATCGGTGGCGATGGTGCCCGGCATCACCGAGTTGCAGCGAATGCCATACGGTCCCAACGCGACCGCGCAGGATTGCATCAGCGAATGCACGCCTGCTTTGGTCGGCGTGTAATGCGTCTGCATGCCGCCGCCCACCAGCGCGCTGATCGAACTCGTCGCCACGATCGCACCGCCCGTGCCCTGCGCTTTCATCTGTTGCGCGGCGGCTTGCGTGACGTAGAACGCGCCATTCAGATTGACCGCCACGGTCGACTCCAGCACTTCCGGCGGCAGGTCGAGAAACGCATGGAACGGACAGATGCCCGCATTGCTCGCCAGCACGTCGACTTTGCCGAAAGCTTCCACCGTGTGCCGCACCAATTGCTGACCGGTTTCGCGCGCGGCGACGTTGCCCTCGACCGCAATCACGCGCCGCCCCAGCGCCTCGATTTCGTCGACCACTTCCGCCACGGCGGAGCGGCGTCCATACGAAGCGTCGTTATCGCCCCAGTAGTTGATCGCCACGTCCGCGCCTTCGGTTGCGCACGCAACGGCTATCGCGCGGCCGATACCCCGCGAACCACCAGTCACGATCACGACCTTGTCCTTGAGCAGCACGTCATTCTCCTTTCATGGTGCGAGATTGCGAGGGCTCACGCACGAGCCGCGCGTCAACCCCGCGCGCTCATCGAGCGTAAGGCCGCACCAATGCGCATTCCGGATTGAGCCTCACGCCGAAGCCCGGCGCGTCCGGCACCTTCATGCGTCCGTTCACCGGTACCGGCTCGTCGAGCAGCAACGGCGTGAACATCGGCACGACCTCGTCGGCTTTGGGCGCCATCATCAGAAACTCGGCGAACGGCGAGTTGTGCCGCGTCACCACGAAGTGATAGCTGTACACCGACGAACCGTGCGGCACCACCATCACATTGTGGGCATCGGCGAGCGCGGAGATCTTGATCAGCTCGGTAATGCCGCCGCACCAGCCGACATCCGGTTGAATCAGATCGCAGCATTGCATCTCCAGCAACATGCGAAAGCCCCAGCGCGTCGCTTCGTGTTCGCCGGTCGACACCATCATGCCGCGTGGCACGTTGCGGCGCAGTTCGGCGTAACCCCAGTAGTCGTCGGGCGGCAGGCATTCTTCGATCCATTTCAGGCCGTATTCGTGCGCCGCTTGCGCGAGCCGCGTCGCATACGGCACGTCGAGACTCATCCAGCAGTCGTACATCAGCCAGAAGTCGTCGCCGACGCGGCTGCGCATGTCCGCGAGCTTTTCCAGATTCTGCTTGAGACCGGCTTCGCCTTCGGCCGGTCCATGCTGCAACGGCAACTTGCCGCCGATGAAACCCATCTCTTTCGCGAGGTCGGGCCGCGCGCCGGTCGCGTAGAACACGAGTTCGTCACGCACCGGACCGCCCAACAACTGGTACACCGGCTCCTTGCGCACTTTCGCGAGCAGATCCCACAACGCGAGATCGACGCCCGAGATCGTATTCAGCACGACGCCTTTGCGGCCGTAGTACAAAGTCGAGAAGTACATCTGATCCCACATTTTCTCGATGTCGGTGACGAGCTGGCCTTCGAGAAAGCGCGCGAGATGTTTCTCGACGATGAACGCGCCGATCTCGCCGCCCGTCGTCACCGCGAAACCGACGGTGCCGTCGCTTGCTTCGATTTCCACCACGAGCGTGCCGAGCACATTGATGCCGAACGACTGGCGGCTCTGGCGATACTCCGGATAACGCGCCATCGGCGTCGAGATGTGATCGTCGATCCAGTGTCCGCCGGGTTGGTCGTGATAATCGGCACCGCCGCCGCGGACGATAAAGGCACGCACGTGCCGGATGGTAGGCATGGCCATGAAGGAGCTCCGTTATGGTGCGTCGAGCGTGCGCCTAGCGGGCGCGATGCAGTAAGGTTTCGAAAGTCTTGCCCGGCTGGGCGGCGTCGCGGCGCAGGAGCGTCCCGATCATGAGCGCGGCGAGCAGACTCGACACGCCGAGCACGACCAGTCCCGCCGACGTCGACGAAAACGCGTGTTCCGCCGCGGTACGCAAGCTGGGCGCGATAAAGCCGCCAAGTCCGCCGAGCGAATTGATCAACGCGATACCGCCGGCCGCGGCGGCGCCTGTGAGGTGGCGCGTGGGAAAGGTCCAGAAAAGCGGCTGCGCGGCAATGAAGCCGCTCGCGGCACAACATAGCGCGAGCAATCCGATGGCAGGGCTGCTCACGAGTCCCGACACGCCGATGCCGAAGCCGGCGACGATCAGCAACGCCACCGCCCAGCGCCGATGCCCACCCGTGCGATCCGCGCGGCGCGGCACGTACCAGGTCACGGCCAGCGCGCACAGCCACGGCAGCGCGGCGACCAGACCCACGCGCAAACCAACCGTCGTTCCCAGGAAAGCCGCCACTTGTTGCGGCAGATAGAAGATCACGCCGTACACGCTCATCTGGATCAGCAGATAGATGGCCGACAGCAGCAAGACGCGCCGGTCCACCAGGGCGGCCAGAATGCGATGCGGGCCATGCGCGGAGGCGGCACGCGCATCGTCTTCGAGCGCGCCGCGCAGGCTGGCGCGCTCCTGCGGTTCGAGCCAACGCGCGTCTTCGGGACGATTGTCGAGATACCAGAACGCCCACACGCCCACCACCGAAGCCAGCGCGCCTTCCACCAGGAAAAGCCATTGCCAGCCGGCAAGACCCAGCGCGCCATGCAATTCGAGCAGCGAACCCGACAACGGGCTGCCGAAAATAAACGCCAGCGGCGCGCCGAAATAAAACACGCCCACCGCGCGCGCTCGGGCCGATTGTGGAAACCAGTGGGTGAGGTAATAGATCACGCCCGGAAAGAATCCCGCCTCGGCAACGCCGAGCAGAAACCGCAGCGTGTAGAACGCGGTTGGCGTATGCGCGAGACTCATCGCGGCCGACACGAGCCCCCACGTCACCATGATCCGGCACATCCAGGCACGCGCGCCGACCCGATGCAGCAGCAGATTGCTCGGGACTTCGAACAATGCATAGCCGACGAAAAAGACGCCCGCACCGAACGCAAACGCCGCATTCGACAAACCGGTATCATGCTGCAAGGCCTTCTGCGCGAAACCGATGTTGGCGCGATCGAGAAACGCCAGCACATACATCAGCAGCAGAAACGGCAGTAGCCGGCGCATTACCTTGCTGTTGATCGCCTCGAGTGAAACGGGCGCATGCGGGTCCATGTCGTCTCCTTCGCCGGGCACGCGCGGGCGGCGGCTCGGTGTTTTCTTTTCGTGTGTGCCGCTATCGAGGCAGCGCGGCGGGGATTGCGCGTTGGCTCAATAAGTCGCGCGGCCGCCGGACAGATCGAATACCGAAGCCGTGCTGAACGCGCAGTCCTCGGACGAGAGCCACAAGATCAGCGACGCGGCCTCTTCGGGCAACAGGAAGCGGTTCATCGGAATCTTCGAAAGCATGTAGTCGATGTGTTGCTGCGACATCGAATCGAAGATTTCGGTTTTGGCCGCGGCGGGCGTGACGGCGTTGACGAGAATGTTCTTCGTCGCGAGTTCTTTGCCGAGCGACTTGGTGAGGCCGATGAGCCCCGCTTTGGAGGCGCTGTAGTGCGAAGCGTTCGGATTGCCTTCCTTGCCCGCCACCGAGGCGATATTCACGATCCGGCCATAGCCCTGCTTGAGCATTTGCGGCACGACCGCGCGGCATGTGAGATAAGGGCCGATCAGGTTCACGTCGATCACGCGGCGCCAGACGTCGGGTTCCAGTTCCCACGTGGTGCCGTTGCCGCCGGTGATGCCGGCGCAATTGATCAACACGTCGATCGCGCCGTGATCGGCGACGGTTTGCGCCACGGTCTGTGCGACGGCGGCTTCCTGGGTCAGGTCGACGGTGACGGCGGTAACCTTGCCCAGTTCGCCCAGCTCACGCCGGCTGCGCTCGAGGCGTTCGGCGTCCACGTCCCAGAGCGCGACCGACGCGCCCGAATTCAACGCCCGCTGCGCCACCGCGTAGCCGATGCCACGCGCGCCGCCGGTAACGGCGACTACGCGCCCCTCCAGATCGATTCGATTCATCGCTGTGCTCCTGTGGCAGGCCTGAGCGGCGTGCCCGAGTGTTGTTGTATGCGGCTGTCTGTGCTGCTGGTCCAGCCAATATACGAGCGCTGCGATGCGCTAACAATTCGAGTATTGGAGAGGGCGATAACAAAAGTGGATCGCGCGGCCGCGGCGTGTCATCAAACCCGGCGCGCGCATGGGTAGTTTCGTCGGAACACCCCCTTCGGATGCAAGGAACCATTGCTGCAGCGGCTTGCCAGCCCACCTTGCCCAGCCGACCCTTTTCACGTTATTTTTTTGCACTTGCACAACCGCGCGCTCGGGCCGGATACTAGATCGGCCCGCCTTATCTCCTCAGCGGGTGCATCAGTCTTCGCCCGCTTCGCGCGGGCTTCTTTTGAACGATGGATGCGAACGTCAGGAGGCGCCATGGAAGTCTGCAATGGATGCTCCGATATCGACGGCCGGCCCGTCGATGTTCAACGGCAGGAAAACCTCACGCTGATCGGTGTGGCCGAGTGCAACGGCACGCTCGTCCTCGAGCACTACCGCTGCGACACATGTCGGGCCGTTATCGCCAGACAATTCACGGGCGATATCAACGAACGGATCTGGAGCGTCATCGAAACAGCCCATTGAACGGCTGGCGCACCCACTTGTCTGCTCTATCGAACCAGGAAGCCATAGGTTAGCGGATCCCGCTCATCGACGATCCAGGTCGCGAAGCCGCAGACAAAAGCGTTTCCTTCGACTTCCGGAATGACGGCCTTGAAATCGCCCACGGTCGTTTCGCTGAGTACGCGCCCTTTGAACACCGTACCGATAATGGACTCGTTCACGAGGGTGTCGTCCTTGCCCAACTTGCCACGCAGATAAAGCTGCGCGACCCGGCCTCCGGTCCCGGAACCGGTCGGTGAACGGTCCACCTCGCGGTCTGCGAATACGCAACAGTTGGCTTGCGTGGACCCCGCGTGCCGCGGTGCATTCGCAATGATGGTGCCGTAGATGTGATTGATCTCGGGGATATGCGGATGCTCGACGGGAAACGCCCGGTTGGCCGCCTCCTTGACTTCGGCGCCGAAGCGAATGAGCTCTTCCACCGACGACTCCCGCACTTCCAGACCGTGCGGCGCTCCGTCAGTATAAAAATAGAACGCGCCGCCGAACGCGATATCGCCGGTCACCGAACCGAACGACGGCGTCTGCACGGTCACGTCCTGCTTCCAGATAAACGATGGCACGTTGACGAAGCGAACGTTGCCCGCATGCTCGCCATCCCACTTCACGAAGGCTTCGATGAACCCGCACGGCGCATCGATGCCGACGCGCGTTTCGGGTATCCGGCGCTGAACCCAGCCCAGTTCGACCGCGGCCGTGGACAGCGCAATGACACCGTGGCCGCAATGGTCGCTGTACCCTTCGTTATGAAGAAAGATAATGCCGAAATCGGCGCCGGGGCTGACCGGCTCCGTCAGATATCCGCCGTACATGTCGGCATGCCCGCGCGGCTCGAACATCAGGGCCCGGCGGATATCGTCGGCGTTTTCCTTCAGCCACGCGCGCCGCTTGACGATGGTGTCGCCAGGCAGACGCGGCAAACCGCTGGTGACAATGCGGAATGCCTCTCCGCCGGTGTGGACTTCGACAGTCTGGATCGTGCGTGAAATTTTCATGTTTGCTTCGTGAAGTTGCCGGGTCGCTTGCGTTATTGGCCGTAGGGGACCGGCAGGCCGTTCTTGATGGTGTACACGGTGGTCGGAGCGCCCTTCAGGTCGCCGTACTCGTCGAACGAATAGGTGCCCGCGACGCCCTTATAGTTCTCTTTCGCGAGCTGTGCGGTCAGCTTCGCCTTGTCCGTCGTCGTCCCCGCCTTCACCATGGCGTCGGCGAGCAACTTCACGCCGTCGTAATAGCTCACGGCATAGACCTGGGTATCGACGTTGTACGCGGCCTTGTACTTCTGCAGGAATTCGCGACCGGCCGCCGTCTTCTCCAACGCAATGCCGCCCTGCGCGCAATAGACGATCGATGCCGCGTCGCCGGCAACCTTGCCCATGTCGGCCGAACAGATGCCGTCGCCGCCGAGCAGTTTCGCCCTGAGCCCGCGCTGGCGCATCTGTTTGGCCATTGGCGCGCCTTGCGCGGCGTAGCCGCCAAAGAAAATCACATCAGGATTCCTGGATTTGATGTTCGTCAGAATGCCGAGAAAGTCGGTGGCCGACGAGCTGGTGAATTCCTGATCCACGATCTGAATGCCGTTCGCCTTGGCGACTTTCGTGAACTGCTCCGCCACGCCTTGACCGTACGCCGTGCGGTCGTCGATCACCGCGGCCGTTTTGGCCTTCAAGGTCTTCGCGGCGAATTGTCCCATCGTGCCGCCCAGTTGTTCATCGCTCGCGCCGATCCGGAAGATGTTCTTGAAGCCCTGTTTGGTCAGCGCCGGGTTGGATGCGACGGGCAGCATCGGCACGTTTCCAGCGTTGTAGACGCGCGAAGCAGGAATCGCCACGCCCGAGTTATAGGGCCCGACAACAGCGACCACCCCGCTATCCACCAGCTTCTGCGCAACCTGCACGCCGATTTTCGGGTCGGCCTGGTCGTCTTGCGAATCCAGCTTGAACGTGACCTTCTGGCCGGCGACGCTCACCCCTGCCTTGTTCAACTCGTCGATAGCCAGCCGCGCCCCGTTCTCGTTGTCCTTGCCATTCGGCGCCTGCGGGCCCGTGAGCGGAGCCGAATGACCGATGGTGACGACGACCTGAGCGGCCGCGGACAGGGTGAAACCAGCGGCCATCAAGGCGGCCGCAGTCATTGCAAGGCGTCGCATACCGAACTCCGATTGGACTGGGGAGCAATCACCTTATGCCGAATCCGGTTCCAATTCAATCTGACGTCGACACCGACGGCCGCCCCCGCATCGCGTCGCGGGTGATTTTCGAATCCAGCCACGACTATCGCGCGTATATCAGCCAAGCCGGCGCATTTCCGGCTGCGGCGCTGTTCGGTCCTATGCGGTCCTATGCGGTCCTATGCGGTCCTGTTCAGCGCCGACCCGCGGTTGACTCACTGGCTTGCGGCTGAACGCGGCGAACCTCCGCGTCATTCAGGCCCGAGCAGCTGCTTGCGCTTCGCCGCTGCGCAATCAGTCAGGCCTTAGCGGTCGATGAAGCTTCGGCGCGTGCCCAAGCGCGCGCTTAAATCGCTGGAGAAACATCATGAAAAAGTTGACGCTCGAAGTTCTGTTAGCGCGTGTCACTGTCGCGTCGCTCTGCGCGTGCGCCGCTACGTTTGCGCAGGCAGGAGGCAACGGCAATGGCGGAAACGGCAGCGGCGGCGCTCACGGCGCGGCCACGGCAGGAATGACCTATCACAGCGAACCTGTCTCCAGCCCCTGGAACCGCGTTCCCGGCGACATGACAAGGCATGCCGAAATGGGCGCCCCGACTATGCCGAACATGCCGCCGGACAACGGCACTCAATCGCCCAGGACCGGGCAGTAAAGGCTCACGGGAACGCAGGTGCCGGGCGTCGCGGGGGTATGCGCCCGGTGCCGGGTGGCCAGACAATCGGCTCGTCACGCGCAGGGCGGAAAATCGTCAGAGCCGCAGCAATTCGTTTTTCATCCAGTCGTGAACCGCATGACTCAACTCTTGCTGCGTCATCTCGCGAGGAGAGAACGCTGGGCCGATCACCACGCGAATATGGCCGCGGCCATCCGGCCAGCCTTTCGTCGGCCAGACCTTGCCCGCGTTCAATACCACGGGGACAGCGGGCACGCCGGTCGCGCACGCCAGCCGAACGCCTCCCGAAGTCATCCTGAGCGGGGCATCGTGAGCCACCCGTGTGCCTTCCGGAAAAATGACGACGACGTCGCCCTTTGCCAGCCTCTCCGCGCTTTCCTTGGTGACAGCCTGGTGAGCCTGTCGAGCCGAGCCACGGTTCAAACTGACCATATCGAGACCGCGCAGCACCCAGCCAAAAAACGGGATGCGCAGAAGATCTTCCTTGAACACGAAACTGATGCGGCGCGGAATCAGCGCCAGAAATGCAAGCGTTTCCCACGTCGATTCATGACGGGACAGAATGATCGCCGGCCCTTCGGGAAGATGTTCGAGCCCGTCTACCGAACACGACACGCCAGGCAGCCAACGCATGACGAAAACCAGCGCGCGGCACCACTGTTTCGCCAGCCAGTATCGTCCAGCCCGTCCGACGAAAGGAAACAGCAGCAGAATGACGATGGAATACAGCGTCCCGCTACCGAGCAGGTAGACGATAAACAGCCATTTGGTGATAGTTGAACGCATCGGGACCTGACTCGGATTGGAGGGCGGCGCAAGAATATCACCGTAACCCTTTGAGACTGCGACGTGAACGATACGTTCGGCCGAACCTCAGGCGGCGGATCGGTCCGGCTTAGCGCCCGGCACGCTCAAAACGGTCCACGGTTCGCGAGGTGCGCGTATTCGTCCTTGAGCGTGCCGATGCGCCGCCGGTAGGCACTGAGCAGACACGGCTCATTGCCGCCACATGCTCGTCTGGTCGTCAGCCAGGCCTGCTGTTCGTCCTGCATGTCGCCCCGCGTGCCCATTGCAACCAGGCCTGTGAGCATCTGATAGCGCACGGCCATTTCGACATCCAGTTCGCTCAGTTGCCGCGACGCACACACCGCCTTTTCGTCAGGCAGCCGCGCGCGGCCGCAAGCGAAGCTGGCCGCAGCCGCCGAGCCCGAGCCTAACGCGAACAATGCAAACGACACCCATTGCACGTAACGACTGACGCGGTAATTGCGTTGTCCATGCATCATCTTCTCTCGTTTCGATCGAATGGTTCGGCGTGCGCCTGCAACCGAACCCGAGCCGCCGCGCAGGCCATCACTCCGTGCACGCCGGGCAAGCCAACGCCTCAGCCGCCACCTGCTGCTCGCCGCGGCCGAAGCTCGCGAGCGCGGCGAGCCCCAGCAACGCGAGAGCGCTGCCGAGCAGAAAATCGGCCGAAATACCCACGTGGTCGACCACCACGCCGCCCACCAGCGACCCCAGCGCAATCGCAACCTGAATGATGCTCACGAACAATGCCGAACCCGCTTCGGGCGAGTCCGGCGTCGCCCGCTGAATCCAGATGCTGAAGCACAGCGGCAACGCGCCGAAGGAGATGCCCCACGCGAGCACCAGCGCCGTGACGCCGAGCGTCGAATGCTGCAGCAGCGGCAGCGCCAACAGCGCGGACATCAGCAGCGAAACCATCACCGCTAACGACACTTTCAGATTGCGCGTCACCGTCGACGAAACGGCGAAGTTCGAGAAGAACCCGATGACGCCGAAGCCGAGCAGCAGCCACGTGATCGTCGACATGTCCAGATTCGCATTGCGCAGCAGGAACGGCGTGACGTACGTGTACGACGAAAAATGTGCGCCGAACACGAGCGCCACCATCAGCATGCTTCGGCGAGGATGCGGCCGGCGCAGCAGCACCACCAGATCGCGCAGGCGCAACGCGGCGCTCGACGGCAAAGACGGCACGAAGAAGAACTGCGCGACGAGCGCGATCGCGACCAGCACGCCGGTTGCCATGAACGACACGCGCCACGACGCGAAACTTGCGATGAACGTGCCGAGCGGCACGCCGATCACCGTGGCGCACGTCACGCCGGTGAGGATCGTCGCCATGGCCCGCGCCGAATCCCTCGGCTTCACGAGCCGCACCGACGCGGCCGTGGCCAGCGTCCAGAAACCGCCCAACGCGGCGCCGAGCAGCGCGCGACCGAGCAGCATGACGAGAAAATTCGGCGCGAGAGCCGAAATCGCATTCGAAGCCAGCAGCAAAGCCGTAAGTAAAAGAAATACCCGCCGACGGTCCATGCGCCCCGCCACCAGCATCAACCCCGGCGCGGAGATGGCCGCAATGACGCCGGGCACCGTCACCATCAAGCCGGCCGTACCGGGCAGCACGCCGAGATCCGCGGCAACCCGCGGCAAGAGTCCGACCGGCAGAAACTCCGTCGTCACAAAAGCGAAAGCGCCGACGGCGACGGCGAGCACGGCGAGCCAGGAGCGCAGGGACGACGGCGCCCCGTCGTCCAGCAGGGCACTGCTGGCCGGGAGATTATCTTCGATCAACATAGGATTGTTTGCGAGTCTCTAAACAACGGATGGGATTGGAGCGGCCGCACCGCGCTAATCCATTCGCAAAGCGCTCGCCGGATTAAAAAAGCAGGCCATATTGGCCTGCCTTCCCGGCGAAGAAGCGAATGCGTTCTGGAAAACCAGCGAGTGAAAACCCGAATGGAATACACCATAACATCGTATTAATTCGCTCGCTGAAGACTCCGGAAAAATGCGGTCGGGCGTGGGGTTATTGCACAGCGCCAGCGCATGCACTCATGCATGCACTCAGCGTGCGCTGGCCGCAGCAGGAAGCGGCAAAACCCGGCGAGGCGGCACAGGCGCTCGGGCACAGCGCTTGCTGACGGCCTCGTCGGCAGTTCGCGCAACTTTAACCGCTCATCCCTAACGAGGACATCGCCCATGGTTACCACCCGCCCCTGCACCGCCACTTGCGTGATCGACGGCATGCCGGTCACCGTCACTTTCTATCCGGACAACGGCGTGTTGCGCATCGCGGATTCATCGGGAACGTGCATCCGCGAAACGCGCTGGCATGCCTCGTGGCGCGCGCTGCTGGACGAATTGCGCGGATTCACCGCACGCGCCGCGGTGCAATGGCACGATCTCGGTTCCATGGCGGGAGCTCCTGGCGAACGCGCCGATCATGCGCTGCACGGCATGGCGCTGGCTTGAAGCCGCAGTGCGGCTCAACGGAGAGGGGAAATCGCGGCAGAAGATTGAGAATACGGTGCTTGCATTGCGCACCGCATTCCCAACGATAGACCTGTCACCGCCCGAAGTAGACCCGGCATTGCGGTTCTGAAGAAAAGCATGGCTGGCTTTGCCGTGTTCCCGACTCCGACTGCCCCGCTGCCGCGCCGCCGTAGGACAGGTTCTGTGCCGGCTGGGCGCCGGGCGCCGTGCCCTGTGCCGCTTCACCGAACGAAATATCGGTCGTGGCCTGCGCCGATTCGTTGGCGTTGCGTTGCATCATCGCGTGGCCCGACATGCCGGCGCTCTGTGGGCTCTGCATCTCCTGCGCGCTCGCGGTTCGCGGCGCGAGAAAGAGCACGGCGCTGGCCACCGCCATCAATAATCGTAGTTTCATGTCCAGACTCCTTGAATCCGGCGCGGCAGTTCTCGTCCTCCAAACAATTGATCCGTAAAAAAACCGCCGAATTGCCCGATGAGGCTGACGGACGAGTCGATGTCGATGCGAACTGCCGCGGCGAGTCATCGAACTAAATGCGTGAAGAGTTGCCAGACCCGTAACCGATGTCGGACGCGTTCTCGCGACTGGCCGGAATCAGTCGCCACAGGTCGGCAGCGCGGATTTTGGCTCCGCTGTTTCTTTATAGCTCGGCCGCCCAGGAATTCAATCGCGGAACACCAGGCCGGTCCATCCCGGCCGGCTAGTTCGAAAAAGTGCTTTTGAAACAAAATCACCCGAAGCGGCGCGTGCTTTGGCCACACAGTGCGTTATGATGCTGGCATAACGTAAATAATCGGCCCCGCGCGAGGCACCGGCGAGAGACGGAGCGTGGAGATGAAACCGGTCATCCGTAATCAATGCATCGTCAATACCGTTTTTTCCCTCATGGGCATGAGGCTCACCCAGCCTTGTCTGCCGCGCAGCGGAGCGCTTGAATATTCATTGGTTGATAACCTGGTTTGATAGGCGGCCGGACCGGACATATGCTGCGCCGCGATATAGGGAACGACGTTTTTTCTGACGCTGCCTTTGGAATTTCCTTCAATCGATAACCACACTGCGGGCCGTCCCCATGAATATGGGCTCGATGCTGTCGCGGTTTCCCCTTGCAATCTGTAACTGACAGAACGCTGGACGTTTTAGAAGGACGAATATCTTATGGACGAAAGGAAGCGAGATAGCATGATTGCGTATCTCCGCCATCGCATGGAAGAGTTTGGTATCAAACCAGAAGACCTTGCCGCCGTGTTGGCGTCCGAGCCGGCAGCGCAAAAAGCGGAACGCTACCGTAGCGCGACCGGAGATAGCTGGGACGGTCAGGGTGAGATGCCCCAATGGCTGAAGCAGGCCATCAGCGCAGGTCAGTCTATCGATCACTTTGAGTTGTCGGCCGCGCCTGCGCCGGCGCCCGCCCCGCAGCCGAAAAAGCGTGTGGACTGGCAGAACGACCCATTCGCAGGCAGTCCGCTCGCGCGCTCGAACGACCGCTAGACCACCGCACCATGCAGGCTCAGGCACGTCGCCGGGCGGCCTCGCGCCATGAGAAACAGGGCTTCGCCCCGTAGCGACCTGCAGCCGACGGCGCATCGCGATCCAATGACTATCGGGTCAATCACGCAATGACTTTCCGTGGCGTTTCGCTTCGGGCTTAATCGAGTCCGGGGCTATGCCGGTGCGCGCTCACGCGTCGCACGTGGTCGCCCCGTGCGACGAAGCGACGGCGGCGGGGATCGTCGCAGCACAGGCGGCGGCGCATGGCGGAACGGCGTACTCCGGCCGTTCGATAAACGCGCTGACCTGCCGCACGATTTGCCAGAACACCTTTTCGAACAGGCGCGCGCGGTCGAACTCGCGCAGGCCCTCGGCGAGCGGATCGGCAAAGTGCCAGGCGCACGACGGTGGTGCACCCGGAAACGCGGGTGCATGCCGTGCGTCGACGGCTTCATCCAGCGCAACCACGAGGTCCATGCGCGGCGCCCATTCACCGGTGAATTCCAGCCAGCTTTTCGGACTGAGCACACCCAGATCCGAGATGCCGGGGCGCAATTGCGCGATCGCGAATGGATCAACCCGCGCGGCCGGCTCCGGCCCCGCGCTGAATGCGTTGAACCGGTGTCCCGCCAGTTCCCGCAATAAAGCTTCGGCCATGATGCTGCGTGCTGAATTCTCGCGGCAGAGAAACAGCACCTTGTATTTTCTGGTCACGCTCACCCCGTACCCTGTTTTTTTGTTTCTGTGTGCAATTTTGCCGGTTCAGTCTTGCGCCCTCGTGACACTACGATGATCAAATTTGTTGCGCCACGAGAATTTGTACCAGGGAACGTCGGCTCACGGACAGCGCGCGTTGCGCTGGGCCCGAAGTGTACCAGCGCGGCCGCACAGCTTTCATTGACCCTTCACGGAAGATCGGGCGAAGCGCGAGCGCTTCAGACCGAAGCGCCGGTCTCGCGCTGGCCGGACACGATGCGGTTGGCGGCATCGCTGCCGTCGGCCGCCGCTGCGGGCGGCGTATCGAACAACATCGCCGCGGGCGGCGTGCTGATCGCCTTGACGCCATTGACCACGGCGGGTGCCGCGACGTAGGGAATAAACGCCGCCACCGCGACGACTACGATGAAAGTGAACATGGCCGTCGTACCTCGAGGGATCGACTGCGTGAAACTCGAGCGAAGCGGTTCGCATGACGACGAGCAGGCATCGCTCTTACTTGCCGTGTTCGAACGACGCGTGTCACGGCCATGTTCTTGATTCTAGAAGCGCACATTCGAGCGCTAAAGCCCGCTTTCTATATCAATTCGGTCTACGTCTATGGTCTAGCGGCCAGGGCACGCGATTCCTCACACGGCTGTCGATTCGCGGGCTCGGCATTCGGCCTGAAACACGATCGTTGCCGCCGGCATGGCAACGTTCGGCTGGTTGCCCGGCTCGAGTCGCCGGGCAAGCACCGTGACATGTCAAAACCGTAGTCCGTTGAGAAACTGAAACCACAGACCTTCGAATACGCCGGCCGGATGCGTCTCGGCTGCCGGTTCCGCGCGCTTGTCCGGGTTGGCGCGGTGGGTCTGTGCGTCTTGCGCAGCGGCGGCCTGTTTCCCCGATGCCGCCTCGGGCCCGGCCGGGACATCGGCAACCTCGGCCGCCTCGGACACCCCCGGAGTATTCGCCGCATCGGCTTCCGCCTTCGCCGCTTCGCGGCGTGAGGCCTGCAACGCCGACACACTATCCGCGATCTGCGCGGCTCGACCCGCCTCGCATCGACGCCCGAGCAGCACGCCGAACAGCACATCGCGATTGTGGCCCTCGTCGGCGAAACGCATGGCGAGCGAGACCATCTCCGCATACGCGGCCTCGTCCGCGGCACGCGCCGCCGCTTCGCGCTCGGCTTGCGCCTGCTGCTGGCGCGCGCGTTGTGCTTCCCAGCCGCGCATCTGCTCGGCGTAGACCGAGTCGTAAACCTTGCGCTGCGTGGCGTCGGAGAGGATCGCGTACGCGTCCTTGATTTCCTGGAAGGTGGCGCGCGCAACTTCCTCGGCGCCGCCGTTGCGATCGGGATGCCATTTCATCGCGGCCTTCCGGTACGCCCGCTTGATTTCTTCTTCCGTGGCGTGCGTGGGCACGCCGAGGGTGTCATAAAGAGTTGCCATTGCTTGCTCGACCTCGCCGTGATTCGCTTCGCGGACCATCGTAGCATGCAAAAAACGGCTTTATGGTGAAGCGGCTCGCACGGACGCCAAGCGTTCGCCGGACAAAAAAACGGCCCCGCCACTGGCGTGGCGAGGCCCAATCCCATGTCAAGGAGATGTCATGGAGGAGACGCTTCGATCATAGCCGCCCGCTGTCGCGCTCCCAAACAATGCTTCGCCATATGCTTATCCGGCACGGCCTCGAGTGCATTGCAGCGCCCGCGCCATGCCGACTGCGGACGCGCCGGGCCGCGCCAACGCCCCGCGCGGTTATATCGTTAGAACAAAAAGTCGCTTCGTGCCGCGCCCCGCGCTCATTAAGATGACACTTCAAAGTCCGGTTCGCCCCGGTTCGCCGCGCGCAGCCCCGCGCCGGCGCATCGTGAGCCGCTACCGAAGGAGCATTTCGTTGACCAGTTTCGATCATTCTCGCCGCCCGCTCGTCGTCGGCATCGGCGGCACGACGCGCGCCGCTTCGTCGACCGAGCGCGCGCTCGGCTTCGCGTTGCGCGGCGCGCAGGCTGCCGGCGCGAACACCCGCCTGTTCGGCGGCACCTTCCTGCATAGCCTGCCTCACTATGCGCCGGAACAGCCCCACCGCACGGATGAACAGCTCGAACTGATCGAGGCCGTGCGCCACGCGGACGCACTGATCATCGCCACGCCGGGCTATCACGGCGGCGTCTCCGGTCTCGTCAAGAACGCGCTCGACACGCTCGAGGAATTGCGTGCCGACGAGCGCCCGTACCTGGACGGCCGCGCGGTCGGCTGTATCGTCACGGCGTATGGCTGGCAGGCCGCGGGTTCGGTGCTGACTTCCTTGCGCTCGATCGTTCACGCGCTGCGCGGCTGGCCCACGCCGTTCGGCGCCGGCATCAATACACTGGAAACGCGCTTCGACACGGTCGACACCTGTTCCGACGCGAAGGTCGTCGATCAGCTCGCCACGGTCGGCCGGCAAGCCGCGCAATTCGCGCTGGCGTTCAACGCGCATCGCACGCCCGACGCCGCGCCGCTCGGCAACGCGCTGAAGGACGCACAACCCGCACGCCTGCTGCACGCGGTTTAATCCCCTAGTCCGCGTCCCCTCTCACGACGCCGTGAATCCGCCCGGGCGGCCCACGGCGTGCGTCGTCGTTGATACAAACCGTGCGGCACATAACAGACCCGCGATCCACTACGCCGGATAGTGTGCTGGAACACAGCGCTTATGATCCGATCGGGGCTCTTCCAAACCTGCGTGCTGATTTGCTTTCGACGATTGATTGGTTCACCCGCTGCGCAGCGCGGCCTACGCTTGACCTGCCCGCTGATTTACCGGCCGCGTGACGCTCCGGGTCGCGTCCGATGTGCCGGCCTTCTCGCACGCACGCGGGGACATTGACTGCCAAAAAATCATGAACGCACATATTCGCTACAAGGGTTACGAAGTTGCTCCGGTCGCGCAACGGCTGCCCAATGGCCTGTTCGCCGCCAACCTGACCATCGAGAAAACTTCCGCGAACCACGGTCAGGCTTATTCATTCGACGCGCTCGATTACTTCTTCGACGAAGAGCACGCGCTCGCCTATGCATTCCGCTGGGGACGCATGTGGATCGATAACCACCAGTGAGCGTCACTCGCTTCTATCGCAACATGCGAGCCTCACTCGCGTCAGAAGACGCGCTGTGAGGCTTGCGCGGCCCGGCGTCAGGATTCGAACGGTTATGACAGAATACGCGACACATCGAGTTCGCCCTCTGTACGCCTGCCATGTCCGACACACTGACAGATGTTGCTGAAGACCGCGCCCTGCGCCACGCGACATTGCGCGGCCCCGCCCGCGTAAAGATCGGCTCCGAGGCTCACAGGCAGACGTTTTGCCGCATGCGGCCTGACACCCACAACCCCCACAAGCCGGCCGTGCTCGACTGGCCGGCATTGCCGCCGGATGCACTCGAACGGCAGCGTTCGCTGCCGATCCGGGACATCGCGGGGCAGACCGGAGGCCGCGCGTCGATCGCCGTGCATACCTATGCGGCGAAATTGAGCGATCCGCTGCCGCGCGCAGTCATCTCGGTGAAGCCATGAACACGCGCGACCCGTTCGCGCTGTGCCTCGCGGAAAACGACCGGCGCATGAGCGGCTACGACGCAAGACTGTTGCGTCCCAAGCGGATGCCCACGCTGGCGCGTCTCGCGTTACGCTTCATGAAACCCTCGCGCCGCAAAACGACACCAGGAGACGCCGGCCATGACATGGACCGTTGATGAACAACTCGCGTTGACCGCCACCCAGGCCGTCGCCGCGATCCAGTCCGGCCGCCTGAGCGCCGCCGACTATGTGGCCACCCTGCTCGCGCGCGCGACCGCGCTCTCGAGCCTCAATGCGCTCACCACGCTCGATCTCGACGGTGCGCTCGCCGCGGCGCGGCGCATCGACGCATTGCCCGCGGAAGCGAAGGCTCGCTTGCCGCTCGCGGGCCTCGCCGTGGTGGTGAAGGACAACATCAACACTGCCGGCTTGCAGACCTCGGCGGGCACCCCGGCGCTCGAGGGCTTCGTGCCGAAGACCAATGCGCCCTCGGTGCAGCAGCTTATCGACGCCGGCGCGATCGTGCTCGGCAAAGCCAACATGCACGAACTCGCATTCGGCATTACGAGTACAAACCTCGCCACGCATGCCGGGCCGGTGCGCAATCCCTACGACCCCACGCTGATTCCAGGCGGCTCTTCGGGCGGCACGGCCGCAGCGATCGCCGCGCGCATCGCGCCGGCGGGGCTGGGCACCGACACCGGCGGCTCGACCCGCATTCCCGCCGCGTTGACGGGCACTGCGGGGTTTCGTCCGTCGGTCGGCAACGGCGGCGCCGAACGGCGCTATCACGATCCGGACGCCGTGGTGCCGATCAGCCATACGCGCGACACGGTCGGGCCGATGGCGCGCACCGTCGAGGATATCGCGCTGCTCGACGGCGTGATCACCGGCGCCGGCGCGCTGCCGGCGATCGCGTTGAACGGCTTGCGCATCGGCCTGCCCGCGCCGCTGTGGGAAGGGCTCGAGCGGCGGGTGGAGGACGTCGCGCGAATCGCGTTGAAGAAGCTCGAAGCGGCGGGCGTGGTGTTCGTGCCGGTGGCGATGAGCGAACTGGACGATCTGAACGGCATGGTGGGCGGCCCGCTCGCGATTCATGAGGCGCGCGAGGACGTGCTCGCCTGGCTGATCGCCAACGACGCACCCGTCAAGACCGTCGCCGGGATGGCGGCCCGCATCGCCAGCCCGGACGTGCGCGCGATCTACGACGGCGTACTCGCCGATGTCCTTGGCGAACACTACGACGCGGCGCTGAATGAATGGCGGCCGCGCTTGCAGCAGTACATGGCGGCGACGTTCGCCGACGAGCGCCTCGACGCGCTGCTGTTTCCGACCACGCGCCTCGCCGCCGTGCCGATCGACGACGTGAACGGCTCGTCGACGGTCTGCATCGACGGTTCGGCGCCGATCGACACCATGGACGCGTTCCTGCGCAACACCGATCCGGCCAGCACCTCGGGCATTCCGGGACTCTCGCTGCCGGCGGGCATGACGGCGGGCGGCCTGCCGGTCGGTCTCGAACTGGACGGCCCGCTCGGCGAAGACCGGCGCCTTCTGGCAATCGGCGTCGCCTTCGAGCAGCTGCTCGGCCCACTGCCGGCGCCCTCGCTCTGATACCAAAACCAAGACAAGCTTTGCGACTCCCCTGAACAATTCGACTCTGCCGCCAATGACAACACCGCCGCCCGCCCAGCCTCAGCGGGTCCTCTCGCGCCGCGCCGCGCGAATTGTCGCGACGTTGGCCGTCGCGCTGGCCGCCGGCGCCTGCGCGCGCCTCGCCGCGGTCGACTCGAATGCGCTGTGGAAAATCGTCGACCTGCGCTGCGTGCCGTCGCAACAGGCCACCGGCACGCCGGGCCAATGCACGACCGTCGATCTCGATCAACGTTACGCGATCCTGAAGGATATTGTCGGACGGTCGCAGTATCTGCTGATTCCGACCGACCGCATCACCGGCATCGAAAGCCCGCTCGTGCTGGCGCCGCATGCGCGGGATTATTGGGTCGACGCGTGGAACGCACGGAGCTATGTCGGGAAGTCGGTCAAGCGCACGCTGCCCGACAATCAACTCGGACTCGAAATCAACTCGCAATACCGCCGCTCGCAAAACCAGTTGCATATTCATATCGATTGCATGCGCGGCGATATCAGCGAAGCGCTCGCGCGCCACGCGAAAGACACGCCTGACGAATGGCGGTGGGATACGCTCGACGGCAACCGTTACCGCATCATGCGCGTGACCGCGCTCGCACAGGCGGACAACCCGTTTCGCCTCGTCGCGCGGGACAATCAGGGCGCCGGGACGATGGCCACGCAAACCATCCTCGTGACGGGCGCGGGGCCGTCCGCTGAAAAAGACGGCTGGCTGGTGGTGAACAGCGGGATCGACGTGAACGACGGCAGCGGCTCGGCCGAAGGCCTGCTCGATCACGCCTGCCGCGTGGCGGACGCGCGCTGAGTAGCTGAACGTGCCCGAACGTGCCTGAGCGACGCGAGCCCGGCGGCGCGCTCCGCGCAAGCTGGCGCCGCTATGCACGTTTTAGCAGATGCATTGCTGAACAAAATGGTTCTGGCAACGCGCAGGGGTCCGTAGGATCGGTCTGAATCTGCATTCCGACCGATCCCGCAAATGGCGATTTACCTCGACGACACGCAACGCAACACACTCGCCCGCCTCGCGACAAGCTGGACATGGCGCACGCAATGGCCGACCTGGGCGCTGATCACGACGATCTACGGCGGATGGTTCAGCGTGGCGACGCACGCGCGCGACCTCGGCTTACCGCTCACTACGCTGCTGCTGGCTGTGCTCGGCACGTGGTACATGTCGTTGCAACATGAACTGCTGCACGGCCATCCCACGCGCTCGCCGTTCGTCAATGCGCTGCTCGGTTGCGCGCCGCTTGCCGTGTGTTTTCCGTACGGCGTCTACCGCGATTCACATCTTCAGCACCATGACGATCCGCATCTCACGCACCCCGAGCGCGACCCGGAGAGTTACTTCGTGAGCGCATTCGCGTGGCAACGCGCGGGTTGGGCAATTCGCGCGCTGCTGACCTTCCGTAATACGTTTTTCGGCCGCCTGCTGGTCGGGCCGGCGTTCGCGATTGCCGCAACCGGCGTGAACGCGCTGCGTCGAATCAAAGGCGGCGACTGGCGCGATGTCCCGGTGTGGCTTGCGCATTTCGCCGCGCTCGCCGCGCTAACCGCCTGGCTGCAACACGCGTGCGCGATTCCGGCGTGGGTCTTTGTTGTCGGCGTGGGCTATGGTTCGCTGTCGCTCGGTTCGGTGCGCTCGTTTCAGGAACATCGTGCGGCGCAGGCGCACGAGCATCGCACTGTCATCAACGAGGCGGCGTGGTTCTGGCGCCTGCTGTTTCTGAACAACAACTACCATCTGGTTCATCACGACTTGCCGCATGTGCCGTGGTTTGCACTTCGGAAGGTCTATGAAACATCGCGCGAGCAGTACGTGGAACGCTCGGGAGGCTTTCTTGTACAGGGTTACGGCGAATGGTTGAGGCGCTATGCGTTCGCTGCGCTCGCGCATCCGGTGCACGGCAATGCGGCTGAGTTCGCCCCGAGGCATCCGCCTGCTTCCGCCGGCTTCGCGAGAGAATGGCGGTAATCCCATTCAATGCAGCGCCAGCCATTGCGCAGGCGCTTCGATATCCGTCCCGCCAGCATCGATTCGCGATACACAACCACGAGCACACGTCGAGTCGAATCGTCGCCATGACGGGCCGCATGCGACATGCGTGCCCGGCAGGCCGCGATCCAATGCGGCGCGCGTCTCTATTCCGCGCTTTCCAGCATCCGCAGCGCGGCCTTCTCGGCATTGGCGACGTGCAGACGCGCGATCTCCTGCGCCGCCTCGCCGTCGCGCGCCTTCAACGCCTTATACAGCCGGTCGATTTCGCGCAGGCTGTCCGGCAGCCGCTCCGGATGCATCAGCGAGGTGGTGCGCAGCAGATTGATGCGCGAATAGAGACTGTTGAGGATTTCGCGGACCAGCGCATTGCCGCAGTTCTCCAGCAGCAGATCGTACAGCGCGGTCTTTGCGCGCAGAACGCCCTCCTGGTTCTGCGCCGCGGCCTGGGCGCGCAGGTCCTTCGCCACTTCGCCAAAGCGCGCGATCGCGTCGTCGTGGGCCAGGCGGGCAAATTCGTGGGCGGCAAAACCTTCGAGCAGCCCGCGCAGCGCATACAGCTCGACCGCTTCCTCTTTGGACATCACCGCGACGATGGGGCCCTTGTGCGGCACGCTGCGCACCAGTTTTTCCGCTTCGAGCTTGCGCAGCGCCTCACGCACCGACGTACGGCTCACGCCCAGCGACTCGCACAGCTCGCGTTCGATCAGGCGCGCGCCAGGCGCGAAACGTCCGCTCACGATTGCCTGCCGCAGCACGTTCTCGACGTGATGCCGCAGCGTCTCGGGTCTGATCAACCCCATGTCTGTTGACATTATTGTATTCCCGTCCGACAAGATTCAGCCTCCATGATACGTGAGCGGCTTCGTCACCGGCAGTCTTTGACGCGCGCAGGGCGGAAAAACCGCAAGCCGGCATGCGGTTCAGCGGCCGGGCGGCAGTGCGGCGAGCGGTGTGCGCGAAATCACGGAGAGCGTTGCATCGAATCTCATGACCAACGGCTCCGCGTGCGCGACTTCGAGCGAGGCGATCGCGTGGTCGCCGATGTCGTCGAGTTGCTTGAACAACGCGCGCAACGAATTGCCGTGCCCCACCATCAGCACCGACTGGCCGCGTGTCAGGGCCGGCGCAACGGATTCGTCCCATAGCGGCAGCACGCGCCGCAACGTGTCGCGCAGACTTTCGCTGCGGGGCAACGCGTCGGCATCGGGCATCGCGTCGTCGCGCAAGGCGCGCACCAGCGCCGCGTGCAGGTCCGCATCGAGCGCCGGCGGCGCCAGGTCGAAGCCGCGCCGCCATTGCCGCACGCGCTCCGCGCCAAACGCGAGCGCCGCCTCGTTTTTCTCCATGCCCGTCAGCATGCCGTAGTGGCGGTCGTTCAACCGCCACGAGCGCACGATTCTGGGCGGTGGTTGCCCGAGGGTCCGCAGCGCATGCGCAAGCGTATCGGTCGCGCGCAACAGCGCCGAGCTCACCGCCAGATCGAAGCGAAAGCCCGCCGCGCGCAGCCGCTCCCCGACGCGCCGCGCATCCGCCACGCCCTGCACGGACAGACCGACGTCGCTCCAGCCGGTAAAGCGGTTGGTGCGATTCCATACCGACTGGCCGTGACGCAGCACGACCAGGGTGCCCGGTTGACGAGTCATGTCGATCGCCTGGCTTTAGTTGTAGCCGAGAATCGCAACGGCCAGCACGTGCGCATGCTCGCTGCTGTTCGACGCGAGCACCGAAAGCGGCGGCGCTTGCATCGCCCGCCACGCCGAAGCGCCCAGCTCAGGCTTCGCGTTGGCCGGCAAAGACGGGACGCGTGGCGCAGCGCGCTCGCGCGGCGCCGGACCCATGAAAAAAACGGACTCGCGCATGGCCGGATTACGCATGCGCATCTCCCGCCGCCGCGCCGCCGCGCTTCAGCGCGGCTTCCAGCAGCGGCGCGCCCAGCTCCGCGCCGTGAATCCCCGTCACGCTGACGATCTCCAGCAACTCCATCAACTCTTCGGCGGTGGCGCCGTAACGCAGCGCGTTGCGGATATGCAGTTTGAGGCCCGGCACATAGAGATGCGTCGCCGAGGCGTCGAACGCGCAGTACATGAACTCCTTGATTTTCGGGCTCAGCACGCCGGTGCGCCACGGCACCGACGAGAACTCGACATACGCTTCGAACAGGTCAGGATCGAGTTCGAGCAGGCCTTCCCACGTCGGATGCCAGTAGCCGCGATTCGTCTCGAACTCCGCTTTCAACTTTTGCCTCCGGTCGTCGAGCGGCGGCGCGCCATGCCGCAAACCCTCTTCTTCCAGCACTTCGAGCAGCACCGGCACGCCGACGTTGCTGGTGTGAATGCCGATCGTGCTGATCAACTCCAGCACTTCGATCAGCTCCTCGCGCGTCGCGCCAAAAGACAGCGCGCGGTCGATATGACGCGCGACGCCCGGCGCGTACAACTGCGTCGCGCAGGCATCGGCGGCCAGCGCGATGAACGCGCGCGTCTTGTCGTCGAGATGATTCCTGCGCCGCGGCACGCCCGCGAACTTCAGGTAGGCATCGACGAAACGAGGGTCGAGGCGCACGAGGCTGTCCCACTCGGGACTCGCCTTGCCGTGCAGGCTGACGAGTTCGTCACGAAGACGGGACGCGTCGGGCTGCGGTGTGGTCTGGGTCATGATCTGAATTCCCTTGTTGGCCATCCAGCGCGTAATGCTTCGGCGCGTGCGGGAGGTTCGCTCAGAACGCCACGCCACCGCACGCGCTGTCACTGCTGCGCGCTAGCGCGCGGCGCTCGTCGGATAATCCCGTTCCGCCACCTCTTCCTGCCAGGTGCCCTTACCGATCGAGGTCGCGATGTGCACCATGTAGCTGCCTTCGCTCGCGCCGTGCCAGTGCCGCTCGTTCGGCCCGATGAACACCATGTCGCCCTGGCGGATCGGCTGCGGCGCTTCGCCGTCCAGACAGATCCATCCCTGACCGGCCGTGACCTGCAGGACCTGGCCGTGCTCGTGCGTGTGCCAATACGTGCGTCCGCCCGGTGCGAAGAACACCGTGTTGATGGTGACGCCATCGGTAGCCGGCATCACCGGGTCGGCCCAGACGGTGCCGGTAAACGTGTCGCTGCGGCGCTCGGATAGCGCGCCTGCCGCTCTGCCGTGAAAGACCTTCATGCGTTTTTCTCCTTGTGTGTTCCGTCGAACAGCCGCACGCCGCCCGACACGTCGCCGATCGCATCGACGACACGGTTGCTGATCACATCGCCATAACCGAGCGCCGTGCCGAGGCCGAAGCTCGCCAGCGGGCCGGCCGAATTCAGCGAGACCACGCCGAGTTCGCGAATGCGGTCGACGTACAGCACGACGTCCTTGGTCATCAGCTTGCCGGTCAGGCCACCCTCCAGATAGTCGCCGTCGACGATCTTCGGGAACCGGTTGAGCGTGGCGAAGTTGACGCCGCTGCTGCTGTTCAGCACGTCGAGCAGCAGATGCAGGTCGAGCCCCGCCTTCTTGCCCGCCACCATCACTTCGGCACTCGCGGCGAGGCTCACGGCGTTCAGAAAATTGTTGAGCAGCTTGGTGGTGTGGCCGGCGCCGCTCTGCCCCATGTATGCGACTTTCGAGCTGATCGGCGCGAACGCCCATTGCAACGCGGCGACCGCATCCGCATCGCCGCCCACCATCAGCGTCAGCGAGCCCTTTTCCGCCGCGGCCGCGCCGCCCGAAATACCCGCATCGACATAACGCACGCCGCGCTCGGCGAAGCGTTGCGCGAGGCGGATCGTCGAACTGGCAGCGGCCGTGCTCAGATCCACGACGATCTGTCCTGCGCGACAGTGCGCGAGCACGCCGCCCTCGCCTTCGACAACCGCTTCGACCACCTTGCTGTCCGGCAACGACATCATCACGACGTCCGCGAACGCGAGCACTTCGCCCAGCGTGCCCGCCGCCTTCGCGCCCGCCGCGTCGATGCGTTCGCGCGCGGTGTCGTAGCCGAGCACCGCGATGCCCGCATCGACGAGGCGCCGTGTCATGCGCCCGCCCATGTTGCCGAGACCGATAAAGCCGATCCGTTCCTTGTTCATGAATTGCATTCCTCCTTCAAAATCAGAAATCGACATCCTTCGTTTCCGGGCCCATCAGCGCGCCGATCATGCCGATCAGTCCGCCCACGCACAGCAGCACGACCGAGGTCAGCCGCAGCGGCATGAAAGCGCCGAGCCAGTTCATATAGAACGCGTAGAACGAAGGGATAATCACCGACAGACTGAAGCCGACGCCGAAACCGGTTGCGCGCACATCCGTCACGAAGCGCTCGTTGATGTACGTGACGATCACGCCCCACGGCGACGTGACGAGCACCGCGAGCACACACACCAGCGCCATGATGGCCGGCAGCGACAGCCCGTCGACGTTCGCCAGCACGTACAGCAGCACCGCGCCGACCGTGGCGATCAACGGGCCGACGATCACGAAGAAGCGGCGCCGTCCGATGCGCTGCGCGATCAGCCCCGCGCCGATGTAGCTGAAAAACAGCACGAAGTACGTGAGCATGAGCGTCGCGCTCATCTGGAAGCCGCTCAGATGCAGCGTCTTCACCAGCAAGCCGGTCGGCAGATAAATCGTGATGATGTTTTGCGTGAGCCAGAAGCCCGTCATCATCACCAGCACCTGCAGCAGGTTGCGCCCGCTCTTGCCGCGCAGCAGGTCGGAGAGCGGCAGCTTGTCGGCGACGACCGCCTTGTCGGCCGCTTCGCTCTTCCAGATCTCCGATTCGGCGACCTTGCGCACGTAGTACATCGTCAGCAGGCCGGCGAGCGCCGCGCCGAGCACGAACGGAATACGCCAGCCCCATTGCGCGTACGGCGAATGCATGCCGTTCAGCGGAAAGAGCGCGAACATCAGCATCGCGACGAGATTGATGGTCACGTAGGCGGCCGGAAAGCCGGCAATGATGAAGCCGCCGACAAACCCGCGTTGCTCTTTCTTCGAGTACTCGATCGCGAGCGGCATCGCCCCTGTATAGCCGCCGCCCAGAAAAATCCCGTCGACGAAACGCAGCAGCACCAGCAGCCAGTACGACACGATGCCGATGCTTTCATAGCCCGGCAGCAATGCGATCAGCAACGTCACCACGCCGAAACCCGAGACCGACCAGATCGACGCCTTACGCCGGCCGATGCGATCCGCGACCATGCCGAACAGCAACGAGCCGACCGGGCGGCCGAGCAGCGTCGTGATGAACACCAGTGACGCGAGGATCGTCTCCATGCCGCTCGACAGATGCGGCGGCTGGAAATATCCGAGTACCGGTGACAACACCACCACCGGCAGATAGATGTCGAACATGTCGATGAACTCGGAGAAGAACGCGCCCTTGATCGCGTTGTGTCTCTTCGTTTCGATCGACTGCTCGCCCTCCGACATTACAACGTCATTCCCAGTCAACGCTTTCATCTCTGTCTCCGTTTCGTTGTTCGCACCGTGCGGCGATGCGGTTCTCTCTGTGCTTGCCCGTGCTGTCAGCCGTTAGCTGTCCGGATGGGTCGACGGCTCAGGCCGCGCCTGTTTCCGCTTCGTACGCCTTGATCGCCTCGCTCGCGACGCGAAAGGCCGCGAGCGCGAGCGGCGCGCCGCAATAGACGGCCGCCTGCATCAGCACCGCACGGATCTCTTCCTTGCTCACGCCGTTGCGCAGCGCGCCCTTCACGTGCACCGACAGTTCGTGGTGCTGGCTCATCGCGGTGAGCATGCCGAGGTTCAGCATGCTGCGCGTCTTGAACGACAGCGTCGGGTCGCCCCAGATGTCGCCCCAGCAACTTTCGGTGACGAACTTCTGCATCGGCCGGTTGAAGTCGTCGGCGTTGGCCCACGATTTTTCGACGTGGGCGGCGCCCAACACTTCCTTGCGATTGTCGAAACCTTTGTTGAAGCGGTCGTTGTTATCCATCGTGTTTCCTCTGTGGTTCAAATCCATGGTTGATTGCCTGACCGGATGATTGTCGGACAGGTCAGGCGCGGAAATTTTTTTGCGGCAGTGCCGGCCGCCGCGCTTCAATCCACGCCGTAGCCGACCAGCGCCTTGGTTTCCAGATACTCGCGCAGGCCCGCTTCGCCCCATTCGCGGCCATTGCCCGAGCGCTTGTAGCCGCCGAAAGGCGCGCCGAAATCGGCGGGCGGGTAATTCAGGTGCACACCGCCGGCGCGCAATGCGCGGCCGACCTTGCGCGCCCGCGCCACATCCGCGGATTGCACGTAGGCCGCGAGGCCGTAATCAGTGCCGTTGGCAATCTCGATCGCCTGCTCCTCCGAGTCGTACGGGATCATCGACAACACCGGCCCGAAGATTTCCTCGTGCGCGATGGTCATCTCCGGCGTGACATCGGCGAATACGGTCGGGCGTGCGTAATAGCCCTTGCCGATGCCGTCCGGGCGGCCCGTGCCCCCCGTGACAAGCCGCGCGCCTTCGTCGATGCCCGTCTGGATCAGCGCCTGGACGCGCTTGAACTGGTTCGCGTTGACGAGCGGTCCAAGCTGCGTGGCCGGGTCGTCGGTCGGTCCGAGCCGATAGGCTTGCGCGGCACGCCTCGCGATCTGCGCGGCATCGTTCATCAGATGACGCGGACCAGCATGCGGGTCGGAATCGAGCACGACTGGCCCGAATTCGTGAAGCACCCGGCAACGCCGCGCGTGACCGCCTGATCCAGATCGACGTCGTCGAGCAGAATGTTGGCGGATTTGCCGCCCAACTCCTGAGCAACGCGTTTGACCGTTTCCGCAGCGGACTGCGCGACCAGCACGCCGGCGCGGGTCGAACCGGTGAACGACACCATGTCGATATCCGGATGGCTCGCGATCGCCGAGCCGACGCCCGGCCCGTCGCCGTTGACGAGATTGAATACGCCCGCCGGCACGCCCGCTTCGTCGAGCACCTCGGCAAAGAGCAGCGCGCTTAACGGCGAATACTCGCTTGGCTTGAGCACCATCGTGCAGCCGGCCGCGAGCGCCGGCGCGATCTTCACGACGATCTGATTGACCGGCCAGTTCCACGGCGTGATCAGTCCGCACACGCCGATCGGCTCGAGCACCACGCGCGTGCTGCCGCGCTGCTCCTCGAATTCGAAGCGTTCGAGCACCTCGATCAGCGCATTCAGATGCGCGGGGCCGCGCGCCGCCTGACCGTTGCGCGCGAACGTGATGGGCGCGCCCATTTCGCGGCGCATCAGCTCGGCGAATTCGTCGTAGCGGCGTTCGTAGATCATGACGATGCGCTTGAGCAGCGCCACGCGTTCGGCGACGCTCGTCGCCGACCATGCCGCAAACGCGCGGCGCGCCGCCACGACGGCGCGATCGACATCTTCGGCATTGCCCATCGCGAGCTTTTCGAAGGGCGTTTCGGTCGCTGGATCGACGACGTCGAACCAGACGGCGGACGCGGGTTCGACCCAACGTCCGCCGATATAAAACTGGGCTGCATGTGACATGACAGGTTCCGGAATCAATGAATCAGAATGCGGGTTCAGGATGCGGCGCCGGGCAGGAGCCGGTACAGCTCGGTGTGATCGGTGGCGGGCGTGGAACGCCGCGCCGCTTCGTCCCACACCTCGGCGCAGGTCGCGCCGAACGTCATGGGATGCCCCACCGCCCGCGCGAGCGCGTGAGCGATCTTCAGGTCCTTGTTCATCAGCTGCAACGCGAAGCCGGAAGCGAAGGTGCCGCTCAGCATGAACTGCTTCGCCTTGTTTTCCGAGGTATTGCTGCGGCCCGTCGACGCATTGAGCACGTCCGTCATCACCTGCGGATCGATACCGAAGCGGCTGGCAATCTGCAGCGCCTCGACCGTGGCCGCAACGCTCGCCGCGGACACGTAGTTATTGAGCGCCTTGGCCGCATGCCCGGCGCCCGCCGTGCCGATATGCAGCACGTTCGTGCCCATCGCGCCGAGCAGCGGCTTGCAGCGCGCGAGCACGTCCGCATGGCCGCCGGCTAGAATCGCCAGGGTGCCTTCCTTCGCGCGCTTGACGCCGCCCGACACGGGCGCATCCAGATACGCGAGACCCTGTGCTTCGAGCGTCCTGCCGAGTTCGCGCGAGCGCTCCGGTTCCGACGAACTCATGTCGATGACCACGGCGCCTTGCGCGAGCCGCGCGGCCCAGCCGTGGTTGTCCGCGTCGCCGAGCACCACGGCCTCGACGATCGCCGAGTTGGGCAGCATGGTGATCAGGGCGTCAAGCGATGCCGCGTGGTCCGCGCTCAGGCGGTGCGAGCCAGTCTGATCGGCCAGCGCCTCGGCGCGAGCGGCGTCGGCGTCGTCGATGAACAGTTCGAAGCCGGCCTTGCGCAGGCGCTGCACCATCGGCGCGCCCATCATGCCGAGGCCGATGAAACCGACCCGTTTGGCTTGTGTCATGAGCCCGCTCTCCTAGCGCAGCGCCGAGAAGGCGGTCGGCGTGAGGAAGTGGTTTTCGATGCGCTCGACGATCGGCTTGTCGGCTTCCGTCGCCGCCCGTTTGGCGATCCACTCGGGATCGGCCTGAAACGCGTTCCACTTCTGCTCGCGCTCCGCGAGGCTGTCCCACTTCACCATATAGGTCAGCGCGTGATTGCTCGGACCGATCAGCGTGGTCCAGAAACCGATCTGTTCGATACCGTACTTTTCGAAAAAACCGAGCGTGGTCGACGTGAAGCGCTCGAGCAACGCCGGCAGGCGCGTCGGCGCGCAATGGTAAATACGCATTTCAACGATCATGTACGTCTCCTTGTCAGATGATCAGATGGCCGCAGCCAATGAGTTTTTTGCCCGCGACGGTTTTCAGTCCGCCAGCCCTTCGCCCGACGACCAGCGTTCGACGTACCTGACGAGTTCGGTCATGTCGCGTTTCGCGCCGTCCTGCATCGCCGCGTAATTCCACACCTGACGGGCCACACTGCCGACCCACATCGGCACGCCGAGCGCCTGACATTCGTCGACCGCGAGGCCGATGTCCTTGCACACGCTGCCGACCGGAAAGCCGAAATCGAAGCTGCCCGGCAGCACATGCTTGGGGAACTTGTCCATCGTCGCGCCGTTCTTGCCGCTGCCCGAATTGATCACCGACATCATCACTTCCGGATCGAGGCCGCCGCGCACGCCGGCGACGAACGCTTCCGACGTGATCGCAAACGCGGTGGACGACAGCATGTTGTTCAGCAGCTTGAGCAACTGCCCCTGGCCCGGCTGGTCGCCGACCACGAATACCTTGCCGAGCGCCTCGAAAAGCCCGCGCACCTGATCGAGCGCAGCCGGCTTGCCGGCCATCATGATCGCTAGCGTGCCCTTCTTCGCGCCGGCGGCGCCGCCGCTCACCGGTGCATCGACGGTGTCGATGCCCTTCGCGAGCAGGCCGTCGGCCACTTCCTTTTCCATGCGCGATCCGACCGTGGACAGATCGACGAGAATCTTCACCGCGCCGCCTTCGCTCAGTCCGCCTTCGCCGAGCGCGACCTGCCTGAAGATGGCCGGCGTAGGCAGGCTCGTGAATACGATGCGCGCGGAGTCGGCCACATCCTTCACGGAGGTCGCCGCGCGCGCGCCGATCGCCGTCAATTCCGCGACCGCCCGTTCATCGCGATCGAACACGACGAGCGTGTGGCCCGCCTCGATGAGACGGCGCGCCATGGGCCGCCCCATCACGCCTACACCGATAAAACCGATCGTGTTGTTGCCTTGTTCACTGCTCGACATGACTATCCTCATCTGTTTGAAAGCTGTTTCGTTACGCCGGCTCAGGCCGCGCGCGCGAGCCGCATCAGCGCCGCGGCATCCGTTTCGCTGTCGAATCGCCACAGCGCATCGAGCAGCGGCTGCGGGGCCACGCCCGAGCCGCCGTAGGCGGCCAGATCGCGCAGTTTCGCCGCGAGTTCGACATCGGCGAGCGGCGCCGCGAGACTGCCGCGCGCCGCCTGAATGCGCCGCGACACCGTTTCGCCCGAGCGCAGCACGACGGCCACCTGGGCCGATTCCACCGGCCACGACGCATCGTCGATAAAGCGCAGGCGCGCGCCGAACGCACGCAGCGACGGGTTGGCGACCGCGCTGTCGCTGAACTGCGCGAGGCCCGCTTTGCCGGTCGCCAGCACGACGGCGACCGCATGCTGGGCGCTGACCTGCGACTCCCGGCCGCTGCGCACGTTCGGCCGGTCGGTGCGTTCGCGCAGCAACGGATGTCCGGTCAGCTCGACCCGCTCGACCTCGTCCACGGTCCAGTGCGCGTCGCGGCGCAGATCGAGACACGCATCGATCACCGGGTTCAGCACCACGCCGCACGGATAGGGTTTATAGGTGTTCGACAACAGCGCCCATTCGCGGCCGAGTTCACGCGTCAGTGCCTCGACATCCGGCTTCGCTGCGGTGACACGCAGGAAACCGTGCGTGCCTTCGAGCGGCGCATCGGGGCCGGAGAAGTCGTCGGCGGCGAGCAGCGCGGACAGCAAACCATTGCGCGCCGCGTTGCCGACACTGATGCTCTTGGCCATCGTGCCGAGCGTTTCCACCAGACCGCCGGCCTGCGCCGACGCATTACCGAGTGCCCACCCGATCTGTTGCGCGCTCAGACCCTGCGCTTTGGCAAGCGCCGCCGCCGCGCCGAACACGCCGCAGGTCGAAGTGATATGCCAGCCGCGCCGATAGTGCTCGGGCGAAACCGCGTTGCCGATCCGGCACTCCACTTCCACGCCGACGACGAACGCGAGCAGCAGTGCTTCGCCACTCAGCGGGCGGGCGTGCGGATCGACCTCCGCGAGCGACTCGGCGAACGCGAACAGCGCGGCGGCGACCGGTGCGCTCGGATGGATGATCGTCGGTATATGCGTGTCGTCGAAGTCGAACACGTTCGCGCTCATGGCGTTGAGCGCCGCGGCATTCAGCATGTCGAAGCGCTCGCGGCGCCCGATCACGCCCGCCCCCTCGCCTGCGCTAAAGCGTTGATAGGTGCGCACGGCCTTCGCGAGCGTCGGGTCGGAGCAGCCGGCCAGCGCGACGGCCACATAGTTGACGAGCGAGCGCTTTGCTTCGTGGCGCACGGCGGCGGGCACGTCTTGCCAGGTCGTATCCGCTACCCATTGCGCGACTTGCTGCGTCACCTGGGCGGCATCGCCGATCGGGCTGGTCCGGCTTGAACTGCTGTCTGACTGTGCTGCCATGTGCGGAGTCGTCCTCTACCAGATGTCTCTGTTGATTCGCTGCGCCGCCGCGTGCGGATGCACCGCACGCGGGCCGCGCTTACACTTTTGTGGCCGAAGCCGCGCGGGTGTCGACGGCCGCGCCGGACGCGTCGATCGGGTCGCTGACTTCGGCGGCGATCGATTCGAGCGAACGCTTCCTCGTCTCGGCGCCGAGCACGCCGACAATCACTGCCTGCACGAGCAGCGTGCCGACGATCAGCGTCAGCACGCCGGCGATGCCGAAGCCCGTGAACGCCCACGCCACGACATACGGCACGGCGATGCTGACCGCGCGCCCCGCCGTATTCGACACGCCCGAGCCACGCAGGCGCAACTCGGTCGGAAACAGTTCCGGCACGTAGGTCGCGACGCTGAACGACGACAGCACATAGATACAGCACGTAATCGCGAAGCCGAGCGCTGTGATCGTCACTTCCGACTGCGCGAACGGATAGGCCGCGCCAAAGGCCGCGCATATCAGCGAAAACAGTACGATGCCCCACTTCCGGCCGACACGCTCGGCAAGCCCGAAGGCGATCAGGGAGCCGACCGGGCCGCCCGCGAACATCACGCTCGTCAGGCCGAGCGAATTCGATACGCTGTGCCCCTGCTTGACGAGAAAGGTCGGAATCCAGCTGACGAATGCGTAGTTGACGATAAAGAGCGCGACCAGCACGGTGATGCCGGTAATGGTGCGCGTGAGGAGACGGCGTGAGAACAGATCGCCGAGACGCCCATTGCCCGGCGCCGCGCGGCGCGGCTGTTGGGCCGCCGCGGCGATCGCCGTGGCGGAATCGACGCCGCATGCCGTTTCGATGCTCGACACGATCCGATCCGCTTCATCGGCGCGGTCGCGCGAAGCCAGCCAGCGCGGCGACTCCGGCATCGACTTGCGCAGGAACCAGACGAACAGCGCGCCGCAGCCCGCGATCGCGAACATCCAGCGCCAGCCGTATTGCGGCACGATCAGCCAGCCGAGGAAAGTCGACAGAAACAACGAGGTGTTGATGATCAGATTGAGGATCGTGCCGAAGCGGCCTCGCCAGGCGGCCGGAATGAATTCGCTCAAGGTACCGTAGCCGACCACGATTTCGGCGCCCATGCCGATTCCCATCACGAGACGGAAGAAAATCAGCCAGTACATGGACGGCGCGAGCGCCGCGGCGATCGACGCGAAGCCGTAGATACCCAGGTTGAACTGGTAACAGAAGCGCCGCCCGAAACGATCGCCGAGCAGGCCCGAGAGCCACGCGCCCGACATCATGCCGACGAACGTGACGGACACGAACATCGCATTGAGCTTCAGCGTGGATTCGCCGCTATGGATCATCGCGGCAAGCACGGTGCCGGCAATGTAGATATCGAACGAGTCGAAGTACATGCCCGCGGCAATCAGCCCGAGCAACCGCCAGTGATAACCGGACAGCGGCAGGCTGTCCAGCCGGTATCCAATCGTCGCTTCGTTCTGCATGGATGCTGTCTCCGTCAATGTCTTTGTTCTGGTTCCGTAGCTTCCACCACCGCGCTCGCTCGCTCAATGTGAGCGTTAACATGAAAGTGGATTATATTCCTGTCATACAATCGGTCAAGACGAGATTGCCTGTTCCACAGCTTCTTTTGTGTTGCAGTGCACGAGGTTCGGAGGCGCGGTGGCACGACAAATCCGCGCGGCCATCCTTGCGACAAGCAGGCTTAGATAGCGCTATCATTCGAAGCGCTCGGGAGACGGCGAAACGGCACTCTCCCCGACATCTCCCGCGAACAGACCAGGCATCAGTCAGTCTGCTCGCGACGCGTCGTTGCAGGAAGCCGGTTCAGGCCACGCCGGCACTGAGCCAGGATGACTCCTGCGACTTAGGTGGCGAGCCAGCCGCCATCGACGGGCAGCATCGCGCCCGTCATCTCCGCCGCCGCATCGCCGCACAGGAACACCACCAGATCCGCGACATGCGAGGCCTGCACAAAATGGCCGGTGGGCTGTTTGCCGGCCAGAAAGCGCTCGATGGCCGTTTCGCGATCCAGTCCCTCCACCGCCATCAGCGCCCGGATGCGATTCTCGCTGGTCGGCGTATGCACGGCGCCCGGACAGATCGCGTTGCAGGTGATGCCCTGCCCCATGGTTTCGGCGGCCACCGCGCGCGTTAGACCGAGCAGTGCGGACTTGGTCGTCACGTAATCGACTCGATTCACTGTGCCGCGCATGCCGTACACCGAAGTCATGTTGAAAATGCGGCCCCAACCGCGCTCGCGCATGCCCGGCAGCGCCAGACGGATCGCATGGAACGCCGCGCTCAGATTCACCGAGAGCGCCTGCTCCCATTTGTCGACGGGAAACGCTTCGATCGGCGCGAAATGGCGCACCACCGCATTATTGATCAGCACGTCGATGGCGCCGGCGCGTTCGATCGTGTCGAACATCATCCGCTCGACGGCTCTCGCATCGCCGAGATCCACCTGCAGATAATCGGCGCGATAGCCGTGCTTGCGCTCGAACGCCACGCGCGCCGGCTCGACCGCCTCGGGCGTTTCGACACCGTGCAGCACGACCCGGCAGCCCGCGGCTGCAAGCGCATCGGCCATCGCCAACCCCAGCCCATGCGACGAGCCTGTTACGAGTGCAATTCTCCCCTTCATTCGGCAATTTTCCCTGTCGAAAGCAGGCCCGTTGCCAGGCCGTAGCGAAACAGCAGCGTTTGCCGTTTCTGAATGATAGCGCTAACTTAACCGAAAAGAACTGGCGCCGCAACATAGGAAATTGCCCGGGAACGGGCAGAGGAAGTCGAGCGAAACCAGCTGCGGCGCCGCTGGGTGGGCATGACCGAGCAACGCCGGCAAGCGGTGCGAACCGCACAAAACGCAAGGGGCGCATTGCGCGCCCCTGTGTTCATCTGCAATAAAATGGCAACGTCAGGTGCTTTCGCGCTGAATGATTTCGAAACCGAGATCGAGCCTCGCCGGTTCGACCGGCTCGTTGCGCATGCGTTGCAACAGCGCCTCGGCACTGCGCCGGCCGATCTCGAGGCGAGGCAGGTTCAGGCAAGTCAGGCGCGGCACCGTGTGGCGCAGGATGTCGAGATCGTCGAAACCGGCAATCGCGACGCGTTCCGGCACCTTCCAGTTGCGCCGCTGCGCTTCGAACAGCGCGCCGACGGCGAGCACGTCGCCCGCGAAGAATATCGCGTCCACTTCAGGCGCGCGCTGCATCATGTCCACCATTGCATGGGCGCCGGAGGTCAAACCGCCCTCCACTTCGCGCACCAGCGCGGGGTTGCGCTCGCGACCGAGCGCGGCGAGCGCCGCGTGGTAGCCCTTCAGGCGTTCACGGGCGCGCATATTGTTCCTGGTGGCGAGGCAGACAAAGCCGATCGACTTGTAGCCGCGTCCCGCCAGATACAGGGTCATTTCCTTGGCCGCGTTGAAATTCGAGTAGCTGACGGCCATGTCGAGCGGCGCGCGCACGAGGTCGCCCGTCTCAACAATGGGAATGCCGGCGGCGCGGATCAACTGGACCGCGCGCGGCGTATGCACGGTGTCGTGCAGCACGAGGCCGCACACGCGCTGCGCGATAAACGCATCGATCAGCGCCTCTTCTTCTTCGAGCGAGTAGCCGCTGTCGGCCAGCAATAACTGCATGCCGGCGCCGCGCAACACGTCGGCGCAACCTTTGATGCTGTGCGAATACAACGAATTCTGGATGCTGGGGACGATCTGGCCGACCACATTCGAGCGGGCCGACGCGAGGTTCGACGCGATGTGATTCGGAACATAGCCGATGCGGCGCACCGTATCGAGCACCAGCTTGCGGGTTTCCTTGGAAAGCCGTTCAGGTTCGTTGAGCGCGCGCGACACGGTCATCAAGGATACGTTGGCCGCCTTCGCAACGTCGATCATGCGCACCGCCTGCCCGCCCGGGCGTGTCTTGCCCACGCTCCCGCCCGTTTTCCGCACGGTTTTCGACGCGGCTTTCGACGCGGTTTTCACTTCGCCTCCCGGCCCGCCCGCCAACCTGATCTTGCCGTCCTCGACGGCCGCCACACGCTTTTTCACTCGCCCATCCAGCTCTTTGATTTGATGGCTGATTGTAGCGTAAGCGAGGCGTCGTTCCGGGCGGTCCCGCAGCAACCGACGAAGCGAAACACCGCTCGGACCGCGCCCGCGACATCGCAACACAAGCCGCCGGCCACTTGTTATGATAGCGCTCTCATTCCTTGGGAACAGGAGACAGCCGCCATGACAGCCGCACCCGAAAATTACAGGATTTACGCCATCAAGTACGCCCATCACGACCGTCCGGCCCGCGACAACTTCATTGGCGGCGATCCGCACGACGTGAACATGCCGCTCGACTATTTCGTGTGGGCGGTGGTCGGAGAAAGCCGCACCTTTCTCGTCGACACAGGTTTCGACGCCGAAGTGGGCGCGAAGCGCCGCCGCACCATCACGCATTCGGTCGAAGAGGGACTTGGCGCAATCGGCATTCGCCCCGACGCGGTCGAAGACGTGATCGTCACGCATATGCACTACGACCACGCCGGCAACCGTTCGTTGTTCCCGAAGGCGCGCTACCACCTGCAGGATCGCGAAATGGCGTATTGCACGGGCCGCTGCATGTGCCATGGCGCACTGAACCACCCGTTCGATCCGGAAGACGTCAAATCGATGGTCGGCCGCATTTTCGACGGCCGGGTGGCGTTTCACGACGGCGCGTCGAACCTCACCGCGGGATTGAGCGTGCATCGCGTCGGCGGCCACACCGACGGCCTGCAGGTGGTGCGCGTGCATACGGAGCGCGGCTGGGTCGTGCTCGCTTCCGACGCATCGCACCTGTACGCGAACATGGAACAGAGCCGCCCGTTCCCGGCGGTGTACAACGTGGGTGACATGATCGAGGGCTTCCATCGCGTGCACGAACTGGCGGACTCCGCGCAACACGTCGTGCCGGGCCACGACCCCGCCGTGCTCACGCGTTATCCCGCGCAAAGCAAGGAAACCGAAGGCTGGATCGTGCGGCTCGACGCCCCGCCACGGTGAGGGTGCCGCGCGAGCGTCGGCGGCGGTTCTTCATCGGGCGGCCGGCACGGTCCATACGGCCGGCCGGCTTCGCTATTCGCACTGATATGAAGCGTTTCCAGCACCGTATTGGTGAGTTTTAAGCAAAGACTAAAGAAGTTCTCCAACCGGTCGATAGTCTGATCAGGGGGTTTTCCCGCCTTCGGACCTGACCCAGGTCCGGCGTTCCCCGCATGGAGAATCGCAGTGAAACGTCTGGCTTATGGCGTCCGTGACAAAAGCTTCGCGGTCGAGCGGCGGCGCCCATGAAACGCAACCTGTTCTTCCGGTTTCTCGCGCGCCTTCGCGTCGGCCGTAAGCTGCTGCTGATCTATCTGCTCGACCTGAGCGCCGTGCTGTATATCAGCGGCATCCTGATCCACGAGAAATACATTGCGATCGACTTCTCCGATAAGGAGCTGGTCGGCAATGCCTACGTCGCGGCCGCGCACGACGCGCTCATCGACTTCTCGCTGGCAGGCGCCGGGCAGCCGCGCATACCCGCCCAATTGCAGCGCACGGCGAGCGGGCTCGCCGACGCGGAACGCCGCTATGGCGCGAACATGCAGAGTGCCGAGCTCAATGCGCGCGTGCTCGCGGCGCTCACAGCCAGCGCCGCGCCGCATGCGAGCGCCGCCACCGTGGACGGCGGCCTCGAAGCGACGCGCGAACTGGTGACGCGGGTCGGCAACCAGTCGAACCTGATTCTGGATCCGGACCTCGACAGCTATTACTCGATGTCGCTATCGATCCTGCGTTATCCGGAGTTGCTCGGCGACGTCAACCGGATGGGCCGCCACCTGCACGATGCCGGCGCGAGTGGCCGGACGGCACGGATGAGCCACGACGAAATGCGCACCCGCTACCTCGTGCTGGAGGGGCAACTCGACGCGGTGCTGCAGGGGCTGCACTCCGACTATGCGGAGGCGGCGGCCACGAACGGCAAGCTGACCGAGACGATCGGCCCGCCGGTCGCGCGCATGCTCGCGGCGATCGACGCGTACCGCCGTGTGGCCGGCGCCGCGGTCGATGCCGGCTCCGGGGACGCCACGCTCGCCGCGCTCGATGCCGCGCAGCAGCGCGTGGTGCTGAGCGTGAGCGACGCGTGGAGCGCGACGGGCAACCAGCTCGAAAGACTGCTGCATGAGCGCGTGCGCGGGCTCTTCGAGCGGATGTGGCTGCATCTGGGCACGGCGCTATTTCTGCTGTGCGCGATCCTGAGCATGGTGTATTTCGTCGCACAGCAGATCTCGCGCCCCCTGCGCCAGCTCGCGCGCGTGATGGACACGGTGCGGCGCACGGGCGACCATTCGCTGCGCGCCCGCTGGCATAGCCAGGACGAGATCGGGCAGCTCGTGCGGGGCTTCAACGACATGCTCGCGCAGCTCGATCGCGAGCGCGACGTGCAGAAGGAACTCGCGGCAACCGCGCGCGCGTCGGCCGCCCAGTACGCGCTCGTCGAGGCGACCCCGGTGCCGATGGTCGTGACCGCGATTCCGGGCCACGAGGTGTTGCACGCTAACAAGCCCGCGCTTTACTGGCTGAACGGCTGCACGGTCGACCCGTGGGCCGTCGGTCTCGACTCGGAGGTGCGCGCGCGTTTCTTCCAGCAGCTCTCCGACCGCGAGGAAGTCGACGAATTCGAGGTGCACTGGAAAGCGGCCCGGGAATCCACCTGGGCCATGCTGTCGGCGCGGCGTCTCGACTTTCAGGGGCGCGACGCCGTGCTGACCGCGTTCACGCCGATCAACCAGATCAAGCTGATGGAGCAGCGTCTCGAGTTGTGGGGCAAAGTATTCGAGGCCTCATCCGAAGCGATCCTGATTCTCGACGCGCAACGACGGCTCGTCACCGCCAACGCCTCGTTCTATCGTGCGACGGGCTATCGCGCCGACGACGTGACGGGCAAGGAGCCCGCTTTCCTGTTCGGCTCGCAGGAGAACGACGACATTCTGCCGGCCGCGATCGATTCCGTCGATCGCCGCAGCACATGGCATGGCGAAGCGCACGTGCGGCGGCGCGCGGGCAGCGACTATCCGGCGTGGCTGATGGTGAGCGCGGTGCGCGACCGGCGCGCGAATCTGTCGCACTACATCTGCACGCTGATCGACATCACGGACCGCAAGAAGAGCGAAGCGCGCATCCAGTTCCTCGCCGAACACGACGTGCTGACGGAGTTGCCGAACCGCGAGCTGTTCGTGAAGCGCCTCGGCGTCGTGCTCGGCAACGCGCGCCGCACGGGGCAGCGCGTCGCGGTGCTGTTCATCGATCTCGACCGCTTCAAGAACATCAACGATTCGCTGGGCCATCACATCGGCGACAGCCTGCTGCGCTCCGTTTCGCGGCGCCTGTTGCAGGCCGTGCGCAGCAACGACACGGTGAGCCGGCTCGGCGGCGACGAGTTCACGGTGATCCTGAACGGCGTCAGCAACGCGGCGGATGTCACGCGCACGATCGAGGAGCGTTTGCTGCCGCTCGTGCGCCAGCCGCACGAGGTCGGCGGCGTCACGCTGCAGGTGTCGTGCAGTGTCGGCGTGGCGCTGTTCCCTGACGACGGCGAGGACATCGAAACGCTGATGCAGAACGCCGACGCCGCGATGTATCAGGCGAAGGGCGCGGGGCGCAATCTCGTCAAGTTCTTCGCGCCCGATATCGCCGAACGCACCCGCTACCGGCTGACGCTCGAAGCCTGCCTGCGCTGCGCCATCGCGATGCACGAGTTCCGGCTGGAATATCAACCATGCGTCGATGCGCACACGGGCGAACTCGTGGCCGTCGAAGGGCTGCTGCGTTGGAACAGCCCGCAGATCGGCATCGTCTCGCCCGCGCAATTCATTCCGGTCGCGGAAGACACGCGGCTCATCATTCCGATCGGCGCGTGGGTGATCGACGAAGCATGCCGGCAGATCGCCGCGTGGGACGCGCAAGGCCAGATGCCGCTACGCGTGTCGATCAACCTGTCGGCCATCCAGCTGCGTGACGCGGACCTGATCGGCACGCTCGCAGGCAGTCTCGCGCGGTATGGCGTCGAACCGGGGCGGCTCGAACTCGAAATCACCGAGACCGTGCTGATGGACAACGCGGAGAACTATCTCGCCACGATCAACGCAATCCGCGCGCTCGGGGTCAAGCTCGCACTCGACGATTTCGGCATCGGCTATTCGAGCCTGAGCTATCTGAACCGCTTTCCGCTCGACCGGCTCAAGATCGATCGCGCGTTCGTGCTCGACATGCTCGATGCCCGCGCGGACCTCGCCATTGTCCGCGCGATCATCGAACTCGGCCACGAGCTGGGTCTGCGGGTGGTCGCCGAGGGCGTCGAGAGCGAACACCAGGCTCGCATTCTGCGTACGATTGGTTGCGACGAACTGCAAGGCTTCCTGTTCTCCAAATCGTTGTCGCCGGCCGATTTGTGGTCGTGGACTCAGGCTCGCATGGTGGCGTGAGGCGCGGCGCGCTCTGTCAGGGCCGCGGGTACGGTGTTTTCGCGGCAACGCCGGCGCGCTCGACGGCCGCCCGCGACGTTGCCGCTCGCCGGACCGGATAAAGTCGCGGCCATTTTCGCTGCAAATGCCGGTTTTCCCACATACCGCCAGCTTACGACTTGTCATCCTGATGACTCAGGCGTGCGGCGGGAGAATGCCATGTCGGTCTATGTGGATGAAGGGTTCAGGCCCTGTGTCACGGAATGCGCGACGGTCGCGTTCCGGGTGTGCTGTGATGATCGGGCGCAGATTTTCGAGGTCAGCGCCGAAGCACTCGTGACTTTTTGCGGGGCGGCGAGCAAGCGCAAGCAAGACCTGCTCGTCGCATTCGAAGATGCGCAGCTGGAAATTCTCTCGGTCGCCGCGCAGAAGTGGACTTTCAGACCGACCGAGCCGGTGCGTCTCGGCCTCGACGAATTCCGAATGGTCAGACATTAGATAGCCGTCGTGCCAGAATAGCGTCATGACCTGGATCGCCGCCCTGCCGATGTATAACGTCACGCCCGCGCTCGCCTTCGAGTGGCGTGAGTGGCTCGCCGACGTGCTGCGCATGGTCAAACCGGCGTGCCGCATCGTCGAACCGGACGAGGAGTTGCATGGCTTCTGGCGGCGCCCCAACCTGCTGATCTCGCAGACCTGCGGCTATCCATTCATGCACGGCTTGCACGAACAGGTGCAACTGATCGCGACGCCGCGCTTCGACGCGCCGGGTTGCGAGGGCGCCCATTATTCGAGCGTGCTGGTGACGCGCGCGGATGCGCCGTTCGATACGCTCGCGGCGTGCCGCGGCGCACGGGCCGCCTACAATCAGGACGACTCCAACAGCGGCATGAACGTGTTCCGCCACGCGGTGGCGCCGTTCGCGCGCGCCGGCCTGTTTTTCAGCGCGGTGTTGCGAACCGGCTCGCATCTCGGCTCGTTGCGCGCGGTGGCGGAAAATCGCGCGGATGTCGCGGCGATCGATTGCGTGACCTTCGCTTTCGTGTGCGACGAAATGCCGGAACTGGCCCGGCAGGTTCGCCGCATCGGCACCACGGCGCCCTCGCCGGGCCTGCCCTTGATTGCATCCGACACGGTGCCCGCGGCGACAGTCGAAGCACTGCGCGAAGCGTTGAACGAGGTGCTCGTGATCCAGCCCGAGCGGGCGAAACGCCTGCGATTGCAGGGGTTTTCCGTGTTGCCGCGCTCGGACTACGACCGCATCGAGCAACTCGAAAACGAAGCGCGCGCCGTCGGCTACACGCGCCTCGGCTGAGCCGCAGCTTTACGGCTGCTGCACTTCCAGCACCAGAAGCTGCGCGCCGTCGCTCACCTGATCGCCGACTGCATACAGCACCTCCGAGACCGTGCCGGCAGCCGGCGCACCGATGGTGTGCTCCATCTTCATCGCTTCCATCACGATCAGCGGCGCACCCTTCTCCACCACCGTGCCCGGTTCGACCAGCACCGCGATCACCTTACCCGGCATCGGCGCGGTCAAACGGCCTTCGCCGCCTTCGGCATCCGCCGCGTGCGCGAGCAGGTTTTGCCACTCGAACGCCAGCGATTCGCCGAGGCAGAACACATGGAACGTATCGCCGTCGACGAACACACGGCCGGTTGCGCGCGCGTCGCCGATGATCGCGCGCAATTCGTGCGGCCCGCTGCCGTCCGACCACTTGAAGTCCTCGCGCACGCCGCCGTGTTCGAGCGTTTGCGTGGCGCCGTCGCGCGCGAATGTGACCGTGAAGTGGCTGTCGCTGTCGTTCCCCGTGCTGCCGCCGTCCAGATTGCGCCAGCCGAGCGTCTGCGTATAGCCGCCATTCAGGCGCCAGTGCGACAATGCATCCCACGGCGACGCGCCGTGCGCGGTGCCGCCTTCACGCGTGAGCAACGCCGCGCAGGCGAGCGCCAACGCTTCCTTGAACGGCTTCTTGCGCGGTGCGAACAAGGCGTCGTGGTGCCGTTCGATCAACCCCGTGTCGAGATCCGCTGTTGCAAACGGCTCGCTCGCGACAATGCTCTGCAGGAACTCGACGTTGGTGTGCGGACCGACCACCTCGCACGCATGCAACGCGCGGCTCAAACGCGCGAGCGCCTCTTCACGCGTGGCGCCGTGCACGATCAGCTTGGCGATCATCGGATCGTAGAACGGCGTGATGGTGTCGCCCTCGCGCACGCCGCTGTCGATACGCACCGGCGCTTTACGGCCCGGCTCACCGAGACCAGACGCATCGATCGCGAATTCCACGCCTTCCGGCATGCGCAGATGCTTGAGCGTGCCGGTGGACGGCAGGAAGCCGCGCGCCGGATGCTCCGCGTAGATACGCGCTTCGATTGCGTGACCGTCGATCTTCAACTGTTCCTGCGTGAGCGGCAGCGGTTCGTCGGCGGCGACGCGCAGCTGCCATTCCACCAGGTCCTGTCCCGTGACCATTTCCGTGACCGGATGTTCGACCTGCAGGCGCGTGTTCATTTCCATGAAATAGAACTCGCCCGTGCTGGTCATGATGAACTCGACGGTGCCCGCACCCACGTAATTCACCGCGCGCGCGGCGGCCACCGCGGCCTCGCCCATTTCGCGCTTGATTTCAGCGGACAATCCGGGCGCCGGCGCTTCTTCCAGCACTTTCTGGTGACGCCGCTGCACCGAGCAATCGCGATCGAACAGATACACGGCGCCGCCGCGACGATCCGCGAACACCTGCACTTCCACATGACGCGGCCGCGTCAGGTATTTTTCGATCAGCACGCGATCATTGCCGAAGCTGCTCGCGGCTTCCCGCTTGCACGACGCCAGCGCCGCCACGAAATCCTCACTGCGCTCGACCACGCGCATGCCCTTGCCGCCACCGCCGGCGCTGGCTTTGAGCAGCACCGGATAACCGATCGCATCCGCCTCGCGGTGCAAAAGCTGCGGGTCCTGGTCGTCGCCGTGATAGCCTGGCACGAGCGGCACCGCGGCCGCATGCATCAGCGCCTTCGCGGCGGCCTTCGAACCCATCGCGGCAATCGCCTCGACCGGCGGTCCGATAAAGACGATGCCGGTCGCCTCGCACGCATGCGCGAAAGCTTCGTTTTCCGACAGGAAGCCGTAGCCAGGATGCACCGCCTGCGCGCCGGTGGCGCGCGCGGCTTCGATGATGCGCTCGACGCGCAGATAGCTTTCGGCGGCAGTCGAACCGCCGATATGCACCGCCTCGTCGCAGGCGGCCACGTGTTTCGCGTCGGCGTCCGCATCGGAATAGACGGCCACGCTCGCAATGCCGAGCCGCTTGCAGGTTGCGGCGACGCGGCACGCAATCTCGCCCCGGTTGGCAATCAGGATCTTGTTGAACATGAAGTGTCTCGATGAAGTGTGCCGTTTTTGCGGGGCTGTTGTTCTGGTCAAGGCGCTGCGCGCCTTGGAATCGATGTGTCAGTTGCGCCAGGAAGGCGTTCGTTTTTCGAGGAACGACGCGACGCCTTCGCGGCCTTCCGCGCCGGCACGCGTACGCGCGATGCGCGCCGCCGTGTCTTCGATCATTGCCTCGTTCAACTCACGGCCCGCGATATCCTGCACGAGCTGCTTGCACGCGCGCACGGCTTGCGGACCGTTGACGCAGAGCGTCTCCGCAATCTGCCGCACGATGGCGTCGAGTTGCTCCATGCCCACGGCTTCGCTGACGAGTCCGAGACGCAAGGCCGTCGCGCAATCGAACTGCTCGGCGGTGGTGAAATAGCGGCGCGATGCCTGCTCGCCCAGCGCGCGAATCACGTACGGCGCGATGGTGGCGGGAATCAGCCCGAGCCGCGCCTCCGAAAGGCAGAAGCGCGCGCTTTCGACGGCCACCACGATGTCGCACGCCGAGATCAAGCCCATGCCGCCCGCGTACGCGTCGCCGTTCACGCGCGCGATCACCGGCTTGTTGCAGCGATAGATCGACGACAGCATGTTCGCGAGCAGCATCGCATCGGCACGGTTCTCGTCGTCCGAGTAACCGGCCATCTTCTTCATCCAGTTCAGATCGGCGCCCGCGCAGAACGCCTTGCCGTTCGCGGCGAGCACCACCGCGCGCACGTCGTCGCGATCGTTGAGCGCCGTGAAGGCCGAGGTCACCTCCGCGATCATCGTTTCGTTGAACGCATTGCGCACGTCCGGGCGATTCAAGGTGACCGTGGCGATCGGCCCGGCGAATTCGACAGTCAGTGTTTCGTATTGCATACGTCGCTGCTCCCGCGCTTCGTCGCGCATCGTCACATTCTGAACACACCGAAACGCGTGTCTTCGATCGGCGCGTTCATCGCGGCCGACAGGCCCAGACCGAGCACGTCGCGGGTTTGCGCCGGATCGATCACACCGTCGTCCCACAGCCGCGCGCTCGCGTAGTACGGATGGCCCTGATGTTCGTATTGATCGCGGATCGGCTGCTTGAACGCCTCTTCTTCTTCCGCGCTCCACGTGCCACCCTTGCCTTCGATGCCGTCGCGCTTCACCGTGGCCAGCACCGACGCCGCCTGCTCGCCGCCCATCACCGAGATGCGCGCGTTCGGCCACATCCACAGAAAGCGCGGCGAATACGCGCGGCCGCACATGCCGTAGTTGCCCGCGCCGAACGAGCCGCCGATGATCACCGTGAACTTCGGCACCCTGGCCGTGGCCACCGCCGTCACCATCTTCGCGCCGTTGCGCGCGATGCCTTCGTTTTCGTATTTGCGACCCACCATGAAGCCGGTGATGTTCTGCAGGAACACCAGCGGAATCTTGCGCTGGCAGCACAGCTCGATAAAGTGCGCGCCCTTGAGCGCGGACTCCGAAAACAGAATGCCGTTGTTGGCGATGATGCCGACCGGATGCCCCCAGATATGCGCAAAGCCGGTGACGAGCGTGGTGCCGTAGCGTGCCTTGAATTCGTCGAACGCGGAGTCGTCGACAATGCGCGCGATCACCTCGCGAATATCGAACGGCTTGCGGGTGTCCACGGGAATCACGCCGTACATGCTCTTCACGCCGTAGCGCGGCGGCTTCGGTTCCTGCAACGCGACCGGCACCTGCTTGCTGCGATTCAGATTGCCGACGATGCTGCGCGCAATCCCCAGCGCATGCGCGTCGTTCTGCGCGAGATGATCGACCACGCCCGACAGACGCGTATGCACGTCGCCGCCGCCGAGATCTTCCGCGCTCACCACTTCGCCGGTCGCGGCCTTCACCAAAGGCGGCCCGCCCAGAAAAATCGTCCCCTGATTCTTAACGATGATCGACTCGTCGCTCATGGCCGGCACGTAGGCGCCGCCGGCGGTACATGAACCCATCACCACGGCGATCTGCGGAATGCCCGCGGCGGACAGATTCGCCTGGTTGTAGAAGATCCGGCCGAAGTGATCGCGATCCGGAAACACGTCGTCCTGATTCGGCAGATTCGCGCCGCCCGAGTCGACCAGGTACACACAGGGCAAGTGATTCTCAGCGGCGATTTCCTGTGCCCGCACGTGCTTTTTCACGGTGACCGGATAGTAGGTGCCGCCCTTGACCGTCGCATCGTTGCAGACGATCACGCATTCCTGCCCCGCAATACGGCCAATGCCCGTGATGACACCCGCACCCGGCGCATCGTTGTGATACATGCCATAGGCCGCAAGTTGCGAGAACTCGAGAAACGGCGTGCCCGGATCGAGCAGTTTCTCAATGCGATCACGCGGCAGCAGCTTGCCGCGGCCCGTGTGTTTGTCGCGCGCCGCCTGCCCGCCGCCCAGCGCGAGTTTCTCCACTTTCGCGCGGAGGTCGGCGACCAGCGCTTCCAGCGCCGCCGCGTTGGCGCGGAAGTCGTCCGAGCGCGGATTGAGCTTCGATTCGATGATCGGCATGACGGGCGTCTCCTTCAGGCCGTTTCGGCAAACAGTTCACGGCCGATCAGCATGCGCCGGATTTCGCTCGTGCCGGCGCCGATTTCATAGAGCTTCGCGTCGCGCCACAAACGGCCGACCGGATACTCGTTGATATAGCCATTGCCGCCGAGAATCTGGATCGCCTCGCCCGCCATCCACGTGGCTTTTTCCGCGGTGTAGAGGATCACGCCCGCGCAGTCCTTGCGCACCTGGCGCACGTGGGCCGTGCCGAGCGTATCGAGTTGCCTGCCCACCGCGTACAGATACGCGCGGCATGCCTGCAACGTGGTGTAGAGATCGGCCACCTTGCCCTGAATGAGCTGGAACTCGCCGATCGGCTGACCGAACTGCTTGCGGTCGTGGATATACGGCACGACCGCGTCCATGACCGCGACCATGATGCCCGTCGGCCCGCCCGCAAGCACCGCGCGTTCGTAGTCGAGGCCGCTCATCAGCACCTTCGCGCCGCCGTTCAACTGGCCGAGAATGTTTTCTTCCGGCACTTCCACGTCCTGGAACACCAGTTCGCCGGTATGCGAGCCGCGCATGCCGAGCTTGTCGAGTTTCTGCGCAACGGAGAAGCCCTTCATACCCTTCTCGACGATAAACGCGGTAATGCCGCGTGAATTCGCTTCGGGATCGGTTTTGGCGTACACCACCAGCGTGTCGCAATCCGGGCCGTTGGTGATCCACATCTTTGTGCCGTTGAGCACGTAGTGATCGCCCTTCTTCTCGGCGCGCAGCTTCATGCTGACCACGTCCGACCCCGCGTTCGGCTCGCTCATGGCGAGCGCGCCGATGTGTTCGCCCGACACGAGCTTGGGCAGATACTTCTGTTTTTGCGCTTCCGTGCCGTTGCGATGAATCTGGTTCACGCACAGATTCGAATGCGCGCCGTACGAGAGACCGACCGAAGCCGACGCGCGCGAGATCTCTTCCATGGCGATCATGTGCGCCGTGTAGCCCATGTTCGCGCCGCCGTATTCCTCCGAGACCGTCATGCCCAGCACACCCAGATCGCCGAACTTGCGCCACAGGTCCATGGGAAACTGATCCGTGCGATCGATTTCCGCGGCGCGCGGCGCGATTTCTTTGGCAGCGAATCCCGCAATGCTGTCGCGCAGCATTTCGATTTCTTCGCCGAGCGGGAATTGCAAACCGGGCAGGTTGCTCATTGCTGTGTCTCCAGAGTTCGTTGGCGGGTGGCCTTGGGTAGGCGCCGGCTGGTCCGGATGCGGCTCCGCGGACGGCGGCGGCGCTGTGGACCCGCCCCTGTCGTCCCGCACGAGGCGCAACGTTCAAGCCGCATTTCACGCCAGATTTACGTAAGCGTCAATAGGTATTTTTGAGTATCACTCAGAAACCGTTTCAACCATCAAAAAACCAGCCATAGCGTGATAGGATTGCCATAATGGGACCATTCCGCACGCTTTCGTATCGAACTCTCGAACCAAATCTGAACTGGACTCATATGACGGTTGCCACCAAGGCCGAGTTACCCGCCTCGCGCCGCCAGCCCGCCGGACGCAAGTCGCAGCAACGCGTGAAGGAGATCCTTCAGGCGGGACGCGACGTGTTCTCCGAAAAAGGCTACGAGCGCGCGACCACCGCCGAGATCGCGCAGCGCCTGGGGATTTCCGAGGCGACCGTGTTCAGCTACTTCCGCGGCAAACGCGAGTTGTGCGCGCGGGTGATCGGTGACTGGTACGACGAGATCATCGAAGCGATCGAATCCGGCTTGCCGCGCGAGGGCAATGTGCGCCAGCAGTTCGCGTTTATCGTTCGCACGCATTTGCGGTTGATGCTCGTGAACGGCACGGATCTCTGTGCACTGGTGTTGTCCGAAGGACGGGCCCGCCACCATGAATTGAGCGAGGCGCTCACGGAGTTGCAGCGGCGCTATACCGCCCCGTTGATGCGCGTGCTCGCGCAAGGCCAGGAGAGCGGACAGATTCGCGCCGACATGCCCTTGCGCTTGCTGCGCTCGATGGTGTTCGGGCCAATGGAGCACGTGTTGTGGGATGCCACGCTCGCGAACCGGCATATCGATATCGACGCGACGGCGGATCGGCTCATCGACGTATTGTGGGCCGCGCTCACGCCGCCCGACCTGGCGGTGAGCGCGTTGCAACAGTTCAGAGTGGAAGTGGCGGAAGCGAACCGGCGGTTCGAAGAGGCGGCGCGCCGTGCGGCAGGCACACCGGGAGACGGCGAATAGCAGGCGCGCTTTCTGGTTTTCGAAGCTTGAGTGACGCGGCAAAAAAGCGGCTACTCTACAGCTTCCCCGGCGAAGCCAGATGGAGAACCCAAGTGCCGAAAGAACCCACCGCAAAAACTGAAAAAGCCGCCAGGCCGGCCAAAACGGCCAACATCCGCATCGGTATCGGCGGCTGGACCTATGCGCCGTGGCGCGGCACTTTCTACCCTTCGGACCTCACGCAAAGCCGCGAACTCGAATACGCGAGCAGGAACCTCACGTCGATTGAAATCAACGGCACGTTCTACGGTTTGCAGAAACCCGCGAGCTACGAAAAGTGGTATCAGGAGACCCCGGACGATTTCGTCTTCTCGCTGAAAGCGCCGCGTTACGCGACCAACAGAAAAGTCCTCGCGGACGCGGGTGAAACGATCGAACGCTTCTTCGGCAGCGGCGTGCTGCTGCTCAAACAGAAGCTCGGCCCGATCAACTGGCAATTCGCGCCCACCAAGAAATTCGACAAGGAAGACTTCGAAGCCTTTCTGACATTGCTGCCGGCCAGTATCGAAGGCCAGAAGCTCAGGCACGCTGTCGAAGTCCGCAACGACACCTTCAGGACGCCGGAATTCGTCGCGCTCGCCCGCAAACACAAAGTCGCCATCGTTGTGGCCGGCGACAGCGACTACCCGCAGATCGCGGATCTCACGGCGCCTTTCGTCTACGCCCGCATCATGGGCACGACGGACAAACAGGCCAAAGGCTACTCGACCAAAGCACTCGACGCGTGGGCCGAACGCGCGCGGCAATTGGCGGCCGGCACGACACCGCCCGACCTGGAAACCTGCGCGGCAGCGCCCGCCAAAGCGGCCGCGCGCGACGTTTATCTGTACGTCATCAGCGGCTTCAAGGAACGCAATCCGGCCGCCGCCATGGCGCTGATCAAACGCGTCTAGCGCGCGCCATTCCGGCCGCCGCACGCGAGTGTCATAATCCCGGCAGCGAAGACACCCACCATCAACGCCACCACACTCATGCAGCCGGGCCGCGAGGCCCCTTCATCACCAAGGTCCGGGAGAACATTTTGAGCGCCATCGACAATCCTTTGCACGATCAGGAAGTCGGCTCGGCCGACGCCACCCAGGACACCACGCGCATCGACGACGTTCGGATCGGTGCGGTACGTCCGCTGATTTCCCCTGCCCTGTTGCAGGACGAATTGCCCACGCCGCCTTCGGTGCAGACGCTGGTCGAGAAAACCCGCGCGGAAATCGCCGATATCCTGCACGACCGTGACGACCGGCTCGTCATGATCGTCGGGCCGTGCTCGATTCACGACCACGACCAGGCGATCGAATACGCGCGCAAGCTGAAGGCCGCCGCCGACACCTACAAGGACGACTTGCTGATCGTCATGCGGGTCTACTTCGAGAAACCGCGCACCACGGTAGGCTGGAAAGGCTATATCAACGACCCGCGGCTGGATGGCAGTTTCCGCATCAATGAAGGCCTGCGTCTTGCGCGGCAACTGCTGCTCGATATCAACGGTCTCGGCTTGTCCACTGCCACGGAATTTCTCGACCTGCTGAGCCCGCAGTACATCGCCGATCTGATCGCCTGGGGCGCGATCGGCGCGCGCACGACGGAAAGCCAGAGCCATCGCCAACTGGCTTCGGGGCTGAGCTGCCCGATCGGGTTCAAGAACGGCACGGACGGCGGCGTGCAGATCGCCGCGGACGCGATCGTCGCCGCGCGCGCGAGCCACGCGTTCATGGGCATGACCAAAATGGGCATGGCCGCGATCTTCGAAACGCGCGGCAACGACGACGCGCACGTCATCCTGCGCGGCGGCAAGAAAGGGCCGAACTACGACAGCGCGTCGGTGGAAGCCACCTGTGCGGCGCTCAGATCAGCGGGATTGCGCGAGCAGGTCATGATCGACTGTTCGCATGCGAACTCGGGCAAGTCGCATTTGCGTCAACTGGAGGTGGTGCAGGATATCGCGCAGCAATTGTCGCAGCGCGAGCGCCGCATTATCGGCGTCATGCTGGAAAGTCATCTGGAAGAAGGCCGCCAGGATCTGAAGCCCGGTGTGCCGTTGCGTCACGGCGTATCCATCACGGACGCCTGCGTCAGTTGGGCGCAGACCGAGCCGGTGCTCGATACGCTCGCCGAGGCGACCCGCAAACGCCGCGCGAGCTGAACGCGCGCCGGACCGCGGGCGCGGCATTTTGCACGCCTTGCGGGAAGTCCCGTTGGGGACAGCCCAAAAAAACACACGCGCCGCACCATCCGCCGGTGGATCCACTTACCGGGGTTGGGCAGCGCGTGATTCCTCACACCCGATGCATTGCTCTCCGCGCGCCACGCTAGCGCGCGTGAATGCTCCGGCGTGAAGCGCGTTGCATTACGACGCGTTGACGGCTTCCTTGAACGCCTTGCCAGCGGTGAACTTCACCGTCTTGGCAGCCGCGATCTGGATCTCCGCGCCCGTGGACGGATTGCGGCCCACGCGTGCTGCGCGCGCGCCAGTCGAGAAAGAACCGAAACCGACCAGTTGCACCGTATCGCCACCCACCACGGCCTTGGTCACCGCTTCGACGATCGCGTCGATGGTTTGGCCGGTGGCCGCTTTGCTTTCGCCCGTCGCTGCGGCGACTGCATCAATCAGTTCCTGTTTGTTCATAGCACATCCCGTATGGTAATCATGGAACCGGCGCCACATCTGTCGCGCCGGGACCGACACACTAACGCATAGGCCCGTGTTCGCGCAAACCTTGGGTGTAAGGCTTGTATCACCCGCCCACAGGGATTTTGACGATTTTTTCCTGCAAAGTGCCATAAGAATCGAGCGCTTAGACGCTTCTCGCGCTCGATATGTGTTCTCGCGCTATCACAATCCGTTGCAATTTCAGTGGTTTAGCGCAGCGCAAAGCCTGACCGGCGGGCTTTTTTACTATGTTATGGTGGATTAGAGAGTTTCATAAATTGTCACGACGCGGCGCCCACAAATACAAATCCGGGAGGAATAAAAAAATGAAATTTCGCCATATTGCAACATGTGCGCTCCTCGCCGCGACGTCCTGCGCGACCCTCGCAGCCGACGACACAGCCTGCGCGACCCTGGTCGGCGCGGCCCATTCAGGCCCGCCGCAGAGCTTTCAGGTGCGTGACGGCGAGCCGGTCGACCTCGTGAGCGGCGCCGCAACCGTCCACGGCAAACTACTGGTTTTCGGAGATAGCGGCGTTTTCCGGGTGTATTGGCAACCCGAAAACAGCCCCGAAAAATACGTGCTGGCAAATGCCGGCGTCAATGCCGTGCGGCTCATCTCGACCCCGCCGCAAGGCACACCCGCCCAGAACGGCCAACCCGGCACGGCTCGGGAGCCTCAACGCGTGCTTTCATGTCCGGCGCTCTGACGCGTGAATCCGTCGTTGATCCGTTTCGACACGGCATAAATGACAGATAAGGCAGCGCATCCCGGTCGTACTTACCGCCCGAGCGCTTTGGCAATCAATCCCGCCCGCGACGCCTCAAGATCCAACCTGTCCTGCCGATATACAAAGCTGCTTGTGCAGCGCAAACGTTTAAAAGGACGGGAATGGTTCTGATAACCAGATTCAGGGATGCGCTGTCTGTCGCGAAACGCGACCCCGAACTCGTGCGTTCGCAGCTCGATGCATTTGCCCACCAGGTCCCGCTTCTCTACTTCATCCTGCTGGTCAACACGGCGACGGTCGCCATCACGCATGTAAGCTGCGCGCCCGCGTGGCTGTCGATCTACGTTCCGGTGGCGCTGTGCGCCCTGTGCGTGGTCCGCTGCATAAGATGGTGGCAATGCCGGCACCGCGTCCTGAGCGACGACGAGGCCATGCCCGAACTGCGCAAGCTGACCTGGCTTGCCGGCCTCTTCGCCATTGCATTCAGCGGCTGGTCGTTGCTCCTGTTCCCTTACGGCACCGCCTACGAACAGACGCAAGTCGCGTTCTACATGGCGACCACGGTAGTCGGCTGCGTGTTCTGCCTGATGCACCTGCGCGCGGCGGCCATGTTGCTGCTGTCCATCGTCATCCTAAGCTTTTCGACCTTTCTGGTTTTCACGGGCTATCCGGTGTTCATCGCCATGGCCGTCGACATGACACTGGTCGGCGTCGCGCTCGCGTTCATCATTCAGCTGTATTGCCGGACTTTCGCCGACGTGGTGCACGCACAGCGCGAGTTGCAGGCGAGCCAGCAGAAAACCCAGCGCCTGAGCGACGATAACTTCCGGCTCGCGAGCATCGACAGTCTGACGGATCTGCCCAACCGCCGCAGCTTCTTCGCCTCGCTGCGCGCGCTATCCGAACACGCATCCGGCAATGGCGGCGGTTTCAATGTCGGACTGATCGATCTGGACGGCTTCAAACAGGTCAACGATATCTACGGTCACGCCAGCGGCGATCTCGTGCTTCAGGAAGTCGGCTCGCGGCTGTTGTCGCTTGCCGAGCCCGGTATTTTCTTCGCCCGCCTCGGCGGCGACGAGTTCGGCGTGCTCGCCCAGCACAAGCTGGCAAACGCCACGCTCGTCGAATTGGGAGAGCGCATTTGCGAAGCGCTCCGTCAGCCCTACCGGGTTGCCGGCAATGTCGCCGAACTGTCGGGCACGATCGGCTGGGCCGCATTCCCCGAGGCCGGCACGACGGTGACGCAAGTATTCGAACGCGCCGACGCGGCGCTCTATGTGGGCAAGGAAAGCCGCCGCGGCACCCCGGTCATTTTTTCGACCGAGCACGAAACGCGGATCCGGCGCTCGAGCCTCGTGACCCAGGAGCTTCGCCACGCGGACCTCGAGTCGGAATTGTTCCTGGAGTTCCAGCCCATCTACGACGTGCTCACGCAGCGCACCATCGGCATGGAAGCGCTCGGCCGCTGGCATAACGCACGCCTCGGCGCCGTCAGGCCGGAAGAATTCATCAGGATCGCCGAGCGTACCGAACTGATTCTGCGCATCACGGAAATACTGCTGCACAAGGCGCTCGGCGAAGTGGCGCGCTGGCCGTCGGAGCTCTATCTGTCGTTCAACCTGTCGGCAATCGATATCTGCACGTCGGCACGCTCGCGCCGTCTGATCGATATCGTGATGGCAAGCGGCGTGCCGCCGCATCGCGTGTCGTTCGAAATCACCGAAACCGCGGTGACGCGGGACTTCGAGCAGGCCCGTTCCTCGCTCACCATGATCAAGAAAGCCGGCTGCCGGGTGTCGCTCGACGATTTCGGCACCGGTTATTCAAGCCTTAGCTACGTGCATCGCCTGCCCTTCGATACGATCAAGATCGACCGCAGCTTCATGACGGACGTGGATTCCAACAGCGCGTCGAAGAAGATCGTCAAGTCGGTGCTCGACCTGTGCCGGAACCTCGGCCTCGAATGCGTGGTGGAAGGGCTTGAGACAGCATCGCAAGTCGAGGTCGTCAAGGCGCTCGGCGCCCGCGCGGTGCAAGGCTATCTGTTTAGCCGGCCCATGCGGGCAAGCGCCGTTGCCGTGTATTTGCAGACCGCGCGCGGGCACGACTACGCCGTGCACATGCTGCCGTAGGCGGATTCGCGCGTCTCGGCGCCCTGCCCTATTGCCCCCCGCGGTCCGCATTGCCGGCTTCATGCGGCAGAATCATCCGTTCCGGAACGTCAGCCTTTTTTGCCCGCGCGGCAAAGAAGTACAGCAAGGCGGGCGCGGCCAATCCGACGATCCACGACGGATTCATCGACATTTTCACATTCGCGATGTCGACGCTCATGCCATCCGACTTCACCCGAACCCTTCACGTTGTAATCCACCACCCGCTTCACCGCCGCCAACACCTTCATTTCCCTCTCTTCTCGCAACCGCTCCATCGATCAGGCCAGCACCATTCGCGCAATCACGGTGCGCTGAATCTCCGACGATCCCTCGTAGATCCGCAAAATTCTCGCGTCGCGCACGAACCGCTCGAGCGGCATCTCACGCGTGAACCCATAACCGCCATGCATCTGCAACGCGGTATCGGTGACGAAGCCGACCGTCTCCGATGCATACAGCTTCGCCATCGACGCGCAATCGGTGAACGGCTCGCCCGCCGCGCGCCGCACGGCCGCCTGCAAGGTCAGAAGCCAGGCCGCTTCGAGCCGGGTCTTCATGTCGGCGAACATCCATTGCAGACCTTGTTTGCGCGACAGCGGCTCCCCGCCCACCTGACGCTGTTTTGCCCAATCCACCGCGCTCGCGAGCGCGGCCTCCGCGATGCCCAGACTCGTTGCGGCGACATCGAGCCGGCTGTTGTCGAGCACCCTCATCGCCGTGCGAAACCCCGTGCCTTCGGCGCCGAGCCGACTCGCGGCCGGCACGAAACAGTCGAATGCGATCTCGTGCGCGGGCGCACCGCGAATACCCATCAGCTTTTCGGCCGGCGCCACGTCCACGCCCGCGCTGTGCCGGTCCACCACGAACGCGCTGATGCCGCGCGCGCCCGCGTCCGGATCGGTCTTCGCATAGACGACGATGAAGTCCGCCGCCGCCGCGTTCGAGATGAAATGCTTCACGCCACGAATCCGGTAGCCGTCACCTTCGGGCGTGGCGCGGGTCGCCATGTCGGCCGGATTCGACCCGGCGCGCGGCTCGGTCAACGCAAACGCGCCGAGCTTCGTGCCCGCGGCGGCTTCGGGCAAATAGCGGTCACGCAAACTGTCGTCGCCGCCGATCAGAATCGAATCGGTCGCGAGATAGTGCGCGCCGATCATCGACGACGTGGACGCGCACGCCTTCGCGATCTCGACCAGCGACAGGATGATCGCCACCGGCGACGCGCCGATACCGCCCCACCGTTCGGGCAGGTTCATGCCCATCACACCTAGGTCGGCGAGTTGCGCGACATAACGCGTGGTCGAAATTTCATCGCGGTCCACCTCGGCCGCGCGCGGCGCGAGTTCGCTTTGCGCAAAGCGCTCGATCGCTTCGGAGATCTCCAGATCGTTCTGTTGCACACCCATTCGTTTAAGCACGGCCGGTCTCCTCGTTAAGTGCATCGGATTGCGCGAATGGCGCGCTGTCGGCGGCATCGGCGTCTCGGCCGAACACGCCTTGCATGCGCAACCCGGCGATGCGTGCTGCGTCGAGGCCGAACGCATGCAGTATTTCAACGGTGTGTTCGCCCAATCGCGGCGCGGCAGTGACACGGTTGCCGGCGTACGCCGAAAATTTGACGGGTTGTGAAGGCAAACGCAGCTCGGGGCCCGCAAGGCCGTTCGCGCGGGGCACTTCCGTGAGCAAGCCGCGGAAGGCCGCCTGTTCGCTTTCGAGCGCCTGCTGCACGTTGCGGATCGGCGCGACCGGAATGCCGGCAGCGCCGAGAATCCGGTTCACTTCGGCCACCGAACGTTGCGACGACCACGCTTCGACACACGCGCGCAACTCGGCTTCGTGCAGGCAGCGCGACGCATCGTTCGCATAGCGGGGATCGCTCGTCAGTTGCGGCTCGCCGATGGCCCGAGCAAAGCTATCGAACAGCTTGTTGTTGAGCACGGCGACCACGTAGAAGCCGTCCTCCGCACGAAACGCGCCGAACGGCGCCGACGAAGGATGCCGATTGCCCACCCGCCGCGGCGCGATGCCGGTGGCCGCAAAGCGGGCCACCAGCGTTGCGCTCAGGCTCAGGGTCGCGTCGAACATCGACACGTCGACGTGCGTGCCTTTACCGGTCTTCTCGCGCGATAACAGCGCGGCAAGCACCCCCCACGAGGCGAACAGCCCGCTCACCACATCCGAAACCGACTCTCCGATCAAGGTGGGCGAACCGCCCACGGAACCGGTGGCGTCCATCAGGCCGCACATGGCCTGCAAAATGATGTCGTAAGCAGGACGATGCGATTCGGGGCCGGTTTGGCCGAAGCCCGACACGCTCGCATAGACGAGCGCCGGGTTGCGCTCCGCCAGTTGCGCGTAACCGATGCCGAGTTTGTCCGCCACTCCCGGCCGGAAATTCTCGACCACCACGTCGGCGCCGGCACACAGCGTCTGCGCCAGTTCGCGGCCCGCGACGGTTTTCAGATCGATCACGATGCTGCGCTTGTTGCGGTTCATCGCGGCGAACAGGCCACTCTCGCCCTCCGCAAACGGACCCACCGAGCGGTAGTCGTCGCCGCCGGGCGGCTCGACCTTGATGACGTCGGCGCCGAGATCGCTCAGCAAAGCCGTGCAGAACGGCCCGGCGAGTACACGCGAGAAATCGACAATACGCACGCCGCTGAGCGGCAGATCGGGTAATTCTGGCAACGTCACGGCGAACTCCTGTTGAAGACGATGCACCGATTCTCGTCGCGCCAACCTATCAAGTAAAATATTGGAATAAATTAGCCGCTATAGGATTTATTAATGCGTATCTCACTGCGGTTGTTGCGTTATTTCGCGGCCGCCGCGCAAACCGGCAGCACGACGGCGGCGGCGCGACAGCTCAACGTCTCGCAGCCGTCGATCTCCGTTGCGATCCGCGAGCTCGAAGCGCTCTTCGAACAAGCCCTGTTCGCGCGCGATGCCGGGGCGAAGATGACGTTGACGCGCTTCGGTGTGCGCAAGCTAGCGGAAGCGCGGCAGCTGCTCGCCGCCGCCAACGCGTTCGAACTGGACGACAGTGGCGACGCCGCGTCGGGAGAAGTTCATATCGGCGTGTTCAGCACGCTGGCGCCGGTGTATCTGCCGGTGTTGCTGCGCATTGCACGCACACGTTTTCCGCAGCTGACGGTACGCTTCGTGGAAGGCAATCTGGTGGAACTGGAGGAATGGCTGAACAACAGCCATATCGAACTGGCGCTGACCTACGACGTAGGCTTACCCGCCGAACTCGAACTCGAGCCGCTCGCATCCTTGCGCCCGTATGGGCTCGTGCCCGCCGGTTCGAAGCTGGCCAAAGCGCGCGGCGGCATTTCGCTTGCCGAGCTGGCGAGGGAACCGTTGATCCTGATCGATCTGCCGCACAGCCGCGAGTTCCTGATGGCGCCGTTCTGGCAATACGGGCTGACGCCGGAAGTCCGTTATCGCGCGACTTCGATCGAACTGGTGCGCAGCATGGTGGCGAACGGGCTGGGGGTGTCGCTGCTGATCACGCAAAGCCCGGCGGCGGCGGTAAGCAGTGCGGTTGCCGAGCGGCCGATCCGCGAGGACACCGTCCGTCAGCCGCTGGTGATCGCGCGCTCGAAACGGGCGGCGCGCACGCAAGCCTCGGAGTTGGTTGCGCAATGCATCCGCGACGCGGTGCGCGAGGCGATGGCCGCACGCGCGGGCCACGGCCGAAAGACACGGCGAGTCGACTCCACGCAGCCCTGATGGCGGCCTAACCCGCAGCGCTAGCGTATTCCAGCTGCGGATACCAATCCGTACCCCGGCCGCCGGGCGTCATGTCGAGCACCGTCCAGAGCGGCATCACATCGGGCGCGCCGCGTGGATCCTGGCCGGGGTCGGCTGTCGACGGGCCCATCTCCTCCGCCCAGAAGTGGCGCACCGTGCCGCCTGAGCGGGTGAACACATTGAAGGCGGGATGATCGTCGCCGGCCGGGTCTTCCGCTGCGTAATCGCGATTGAAAGTGTTGCCGCCCGACGAATACAGCCGCAAATGCCGCCAGCCACGCTCCTTCTTGAACGCAACCAGCTTTTCAATTGGCGAACGGCCAATCACGGCGAACGCGACGCGCTGCAGCATGTCGGGCATCTCGCCGTCGTACGCGCTCAACAGCGACGTGCACATCGGACACGGCCGCGTGCGCTGCGGGCCGAACATCCAGTTGTAGGTGACAAGCGTGTCGTGCGCGCCGAACAGCTCCGATAGCGTGACCGGGCCGGCCTCGCCCATGAACAGGTAATCCTCGGGCACGACGCCACCGGGCGGCAGCGCACGCCGTTGCGCGGCGACCCGCTCGATATGGCGGCGCAATTCGATTTCCTCGGCGAGCAGGTCGTTGCGCGCGCGACGATATTCCGCGCTCTCGCCGGGGAACCGGCTCGGCGCCTCGGCCAGCAGCTTCGCCGGCTTCAGCGTCTGGGTGGATGTGCGTGCGTCAGTCATCAGCCATCTCCTCTTACGAAACAAGGATGAAGAGCGCGAGCGGCCCGCCGTGGCGGCGTGCGCGTTCCGTCCTCCATACAGGCACGACGAACCGCGCGGCGGCAAATCGACAGCATCGGCGAAATTTTTCTGGCGAGGCTCCCGCATGCACGCGCGGCAAGCGAAACCGCCCGGCAAGGTATCCTTGAGCGCAACAGCACGCGCGCCTCGCCTTGCGCGCCGTCCATGGGGATGCAACATGCCGCTTCGTCTGCCACCGCTGCCGGCGCTTCGCTTTTTCGAAGCGGCCGGCAGACATCAGAGTTTCAAACTCGCCGCCGCGGAACTGAATGTCACGCCGAGCGCGATCAGCCACGGCATCGTCGGACTGGAACAGGCGCTCGGCGTCGAGCTGTTCGTGCGCGAGCCGCGCGGCATTTCGCTCACGGCAAGCGGTGCGGATTATTTGTCCTACGTCGCCGAGGCGTTTTCGTTGATCGCCATCGGCACGCAACGTCTGCCGAATCACCGTGCCGACCGGCCGATCGCGCTGAGTTGCGCGCCGACCTTCGCGTCGCGCTGGCTGCTGCCGCGCCTCGCCGTTTTCCGCGCGCGCTGGCCGAATGTGAACGTGAGCGTCGACACCTCGCATCGTCAGGTGGGCTTTCCCGTCGACGGTTTCGACTTCGCAATCCGCATGAGCCGCGCGCCGGTTGCCGGCACCGCATGGACGCGCCTGTTCGGCGAACGCTTCGTGCCGGTGTGCAGCCCCGCCTATCTGGAAACGCTGCGCGACGAGCACGGCAACGCGGATCTGCGCCGCGCGACGCTGATTCACGTCAACGCCGCCAGCGAAGACTGGCCGGTATGGCTGGACGCGACCGGCACCGAGGGCACGGACACGACCGGCGGCTTGCACGTCGACACGATCCAGCTCGCGTTCGAAGCGGCCGGCATGGGCCTCGGCGTCGCGCTCGGCAGAAAGCCGCTGGTGGATCGCGATCTCGACAGCGGCATGCTGGTGGAAGCGAGTTCGGCAACCATCGCCTCCACCACGGCCTACTGGCTGGTGAGCGCGGAAAACGCGGAGCGCCGGCCGGAGCTTGTCGACTTCAAGCGCTGGCTGGTGAGCGAGGCCGAACCACTGGACACACGCGCCGACGCGGCCGACCACGCAGCGGTCCGCGCCGCCACCTGAACCGCGCGCCCCACGCCCACAGGTGAGCCGCGCTCACCTGTCGCCGAAATCTTTTCTTTTGCCGCTTCTGATGCTCGCTGCGACCATGGTGTCAAAGGAGATCAGAACCATGTCGACAGCAAACGGCAGCAAGCGCTTCGCCCCGGCCTTCAACCAGACGACGCTCGTGATCCTCGCCGGCGCGCTCATTCTGAGCGCCGCGATGGGCATCCGGCAGACCTTTGGCCTGTTCATCGGACCGTTTTCGTTCGACCGCGGCTTGCCGGTCACGCTGATCGCGTTCGCGATTGCGCTGCACAATCTGGTGTGGGGTTTCGCCCAGCCGTTCGCGGGCGCCGCCGCGGACCGCTACGGTTCGGCGCCGGTGGTCGCGTTCGGCGCGACCACGTTCGCGGCCGGACTCGGTCTCGCTGCCGTGGCGCCCGGCGGCGCCATGCTGATCGTCGGCATGGGATTGCTGGTGGGCATCGGCGTGAGTTGCACGACCTTCGGCGTGGTGTTGCCGGCGGTCGGCCGCGTCGCCTCGCCGGAACAACGCAGCATGGCGATGGGTCTGGTGAGCGCCGGCGGTTCCGCGGGCCAGGTGCTGATGGTGCCGCTCGTGCAAGACATCCGTCTCAGTTCGGGCATCGCCACATCGCTCTTCGTGCTGGCTTTCCTGATGCTGCTGATCGCCCCGCTCGGCATGGTGCTCGACCGGCGCGCGCGGGTCGGCGCGCCGGCTCATCAGGAAGCGCCGGCCGCGCCGCTACGCAAGGTGCTTGCCCTCGCCGCCCGGCATCGCGGCTACCGGCTGCTGACGCTCGGCTTCTTCACCTGCGGTTTCCAGCTTGCGTTCGTCGCCACGCATCTGCCCGAATATCTGTCGCTGTGTCATATGCCGGTCGGACTCGGCGCCACGGCGCTCGCGCTGATCGGCCTGTTCAATATGGCGGGCAGTTGGGCCTGCGGCTGGCTGGGCGGCCGCTTCCGGCAGCATCATGTGCTCGGCTGGCTGTATCTGATTCGCAGCGTGACGATCGGCGCGTTCTTCCTGTTGCCGAAAAGCCCGATGTCGGTGGTGATGTTCGCGGCCGTGATGGGTCTGACCTGGCTCGGCACCGTGCCGCTCACGAGCGGACTCGTCGCCAAAGTGTTCGGCACGCGTCACCTTGGCAGCCTGTTCGGAGTCTGCTTTCTGAGCCATCAGATCGGCTCGTTTCTCGGCGCGTGGCTGGGCGGTCTGGTGTTCGATCTCACCGGCTCGTATTCCCTGCTATGGGAAGCGACCGTGGTAGCAGGCCTCGCGGCCGCGATGCTGCACTTCCCGATCGACGACACCGCGGTCAGCACGCCCACCCCTCAAGCCGAACCGGCCGCGGCGTAAGTATGCATGCGATGGTTGCGGGCGCAGCCATCGCATGCTCGCAACCACCCGCGCGAGGCGTAGCGAGGAAAACGGCGAGCGGCAGGCGCCTCGCCGCTATTTTCGCGGCGTATCCCCGGCGGCTTTCGGCACACGTCCCATCAAATAGAACTCGTCGTTCGGACGCATGGAAATGACGTTGGCCATACGGTTCGATAAACCGAAAAACGCCGTAATCGCCGCGATATCCCAGATGTCTTCATCGGAAAAGCCGTGCTCGCGCAGCGTTTGAAAATCGGCGTCGCCGACCGTGCCGGACTCGCTGCACACCTTGACCGCGAAATCGAGCATCGCCTTCTGACGCGGCGTGAGATCCGCCTTGCGATGGTTGACGGCGACCTGGTCGGCGAGCAGCGGTGCCTTTTCGTAGATGCGCAGAATCGCGCCGTGCGCGACCACGCAATACAGGCACTGGTTGATCGCACTGGTGGCGACCACGATCATCTCACGCTCGCCTTTGCTGAGGCCGCCCTCTTTCAGCATCAACGCGTCGTGATAGGCGAAGAACGCGCGGAACTCGTCCGGGCGGTGCGCCAGCGTCAGAAATACGTTCGGCACGAAACCGGATTTCTCCTGCACTTCGAGAATGCGAGCGCGGATGTCGTCCGGCCACGCGTCCGGCTCGGGCACGGGGTAGCGGCTGATCGGCTGAGTTTTTGCCATGCGGTGTCTCCGTCGTATCTGTATGGGTATGACGACGATTCTAGCAAGCCGCACCGCCGCAGCACGTTCGCGCGCGACAAGGTTCGATATCGACGCCCATATCGCCTAGACTTTCCACTCAAGGGCGCTTGAGCCACGACGCGACGACCGGCAGCGGCCGGATTTCGGCAGGAGTTGACCATGTCTGACGTTTTGCACGACGCCCGGGCGCCCGTCGTCAAGGTGCGCCCCGACCGGGAAATGATGACGAGCCAGCGGTTGCCTTACTTTGTCGGCATCTCCGCCGGCACCGCGGGCGCCACGGGTTTGTCGATGTATATGGTCGTGGTGCCGCCCGGCGGCCATGCCGAGCCTCATTTTCACGCCGGCTACGAAACAGCGATCTACATGCTCGAAGGCAAGATCGAAACGCGTTATGGGCCCGGCTTGCGCGAGTCCGTCATCACCGAACCCGGTGATTTCCTGTTCATTCCACCCGGCGTGCCGCATCAGCCGTTCAATCTGGACCCCACCACCCCGGCGCGCGCGATCGTGGTGCGCAACCAGCCGGACGAGCACGAACGCGTGGTGCCGTACGATCCGGCCACGGACGCCTGATCCGCCGTGCGACGCGCGGCGGCGCTCGTGCCGGTCTTGACCGCACGGATCTCGTCGGCAAAGCCGGCCGCGCACGTTTTCGCGCCCCGTCACCCTGCCTGAATCCCCCGGCACCTGGCCGCTTTCGGAGCGGCCTTGTGCCACTTGTGCTTAAATCCGCCTTTCACGCCTTTCTTGTACTATTGCGCCCGTCAGCCGACCCGGCATGACGCCCGCCGTCGTACGGGAACGGAACACGCGCTGTCTGCTCGCAACGCGCCACCCGGGCGCGGACATTTCGAATCCTTTATCGCCTTCTGAGGAGCGCGGTTGTGTGGCATTTTCCGGTTGCTATTCCACCCTCGCTGGGCGTATGGGCCGTGTTCATGAGCGTGCTCGTCACGCAGCTCGGCGTGCCGATTCCGGCCGCGCCGATGCTGATCCTCGGCGGAACCATGGCCGCCATGGGGCAAACCTCCTATGCGAGCGTCGTGGGCGCGGCGGTCGGCGCCACGCTGATCGCCGACTCGCTATGGTTTTTCACCGGACGGACCTACGGCCGCCGCTTGCTGAACTCTCTGGTGCGCTTTTCCCTCTCGCTCGACACCACGGTCCGTGTCGCGCGCAATACTTATGAGCGGTATGGCGCGCCGATTCTCACCATCGCCAAATTCCTGCCCGGACTCGGCCTGATTTCCGCGCCGCTGCTCGGCACGACGGCCATCAATGCCGGCGTGTTTCTGCTGTGGGATTTTGTCGGCGCCGTGCTGTGGGCCGGCGTGTGGGTGATCGGCGGCGGCGCCCTGCACGACCAGATCGTGCAGTTGATGCTGCTCGTGCGCCACAACGGCGGCACGATTTTCGACGCGTTCGCGGTGATCTTCGTGGCGGTGCTGCTGTATCGCTGGGTGCGCCGCTGGCAGTTTCGCCAATGGCTCGCGCATACGCGCATTTCGCCGGAGCAACTCGACGAACTGATGAAGTCGAACGAGCCGCCGCTGATTTTCGACGCGCGTCCACGCAGCGTGCGCGAAAAGGAATCGCACCGGATTGCCGGCGCGCGGCGGCTGGATCTCGACTCGCCCGAACCAATCGATCCCGCGCTGCTGAAAAGGCCGATCGTCGTCTACTGCGTGTGTCCGAACGAAGCGACGGCCAAACGGATCGTGAACCAGTTGCATCGCAAGAATATTCACCATATCCGCGCGCTCAAGGGTGGCCTCGACGCCTGGGAAAAACGCGGCTATCCGGTAGAACCGCTGCCGCCCGACTTCCACACGGCGAAGGCGCACATGCTGGAAGACGAAGGCGAAGAAGGCGAATACACGGTGCGGGCGCGGCTGGCAAAGTAAGGGCTCCGTTCTTTCTGGCTCACGTTACGCCCGTCCAAAAACCGCTTGCGCATCACGCTCAATGTGTGCAACATGCATATATGCACGTTGCACACATTGAGGTGTCGCCATGACGCAGCGCACAGAAAATCTGCTGGGCGTACTTGCCTTGCTGGTCACCGACGAAATGAATGCGCAGCCCACCGTGGCGGCGCTCGCCGGCCCTACCGCCCGCGCCATGCTCAACGCGGTCGGCCAATATCCCGATTCATCGATCGAAATACTGCGCGAGGCAGTCGATCTGTCGCATCCGGCCGCCGTGCGCGCCGCGGCGGGATTGGTCGACGCGGGTCTCGTCGAGAAGAAATCGGGCGCGGACAAGCGCGCCGTCGCCCTTGCCTTGACCGCTGCCGGCAAACGCGAGGCCAAACGTCTGCAAACGGCGCGCGACAGGATGCTGAAACGCATTGTCGGTCGGCTCGACGACGGTGAGCGCGAGGTGCTGGAAGGCCTGCTGATCAAGATCTTGTGGAACGAAACGCGCGATCCCGCGCACGCCATGCAGCTGTGCCGCCTGTGTGACGACGGGCCGTGCCTCAAAGCCGGCTGTCCAGTCGAATGCCGCGAACAGGGGCTGCCCATGCCCGCCCGGAGCCGTGCGTGACAGCGGCCGCGCCGGTGCGCTGGCCGGCAATCGCTGCATTGACCGCGGTGTCGGCGCTCGCGCAGGTCGGGCAGTTCGGCATCGGCTTCATGGTGCTGCCGGTGTGGCTCGCCCATCGCGGCCTGGATGCGCCGCGCGCCGGCCTTTTTTCCGCCGCGCAATGGACCGGCATGCTGGCCGGCCTGCTGATCGCGCCATGGCTGGTGGCGCGCATCGGCGCGAAACGCACGGTGTCGCTGGGCCTGCTGGCTACCCTCGTGGCGTTCGCGGCCTTGAGCGCCTTGTCCTGGCCGCTCTCGCTCGTGCCCGGCCTGCTGACGGGGCTGGGCATCGGCCTGCGCTGGATCGCCAACGAGACCTGGCTCTACAGCCTGGTGCCCGCTGAATCGAGCGGGCGCGTGGTCGGCGTGCACGAGGCGCTGATCGCCACGGCGGGCGTCATCGGCCCGGCGCTGGCGGTATGGTGCGACGTCGACGGGCGCATCACGTTCGCGGCCGGCGCGGCCTTCACGTTCGCCGCGGCGGTGCCGCTGTGGCTGACGGCCGCGGATGAGAAGCGGCCTGCTTTGGCAGTAGCACAGCCCGCGCAAAGAAAAAGCCTCGAGCGGCGCTTGCCGATCGGCCCGCTGGTGAGCCTCGGCATGGTGGTCGTCGCGGCGGGCGGCATCGGTGACGGCGCGCTTTATGGCCTGTTTCCGCTATTCGCCGACGCGCACGGCCTTAACGCCACGCAAACCGCCACGCTGCTAACGCTCTTCGGCGTGGGCGGCATGGCGCTGCAATTTCCGGTCGGCTGGCTGGCCGATCGCTCAGGGCTCGCTGCCACGGTGATCGTCTGCGCCGCGCTCAGCACGCTGGCCATCTGCGGCTTTGCGCTGGCCGCCCCCGCCTCATGGCTCGCGGCCGCAAGCGCACTGTTGCTCGGCGGCATGAACAGTTCGTTCATCACGCTCGGCATGTACGCGGCGGCCTGCAGCGACAAGGCCGCGCTCACGCGCAACATGCGGCTGGTGTCGCTCACCTTCACCGCCAGTTCGATCATGGGCCCGCTTGTTGCGGGCTTCGCGATGAAAGCGCGCGGCAGCGACATGCTGATGTGGCAACTGGCGCTCATGAGCGGCGCGCTGGTGATCTACTCGCTCGGATTGCGCGAAGGGCGGCGCCAGCCCGAACGCTCGTCGTCGTTGGGGTGAGCCGGCTCAATGCGATCGAAACGGTCGTTGAGCACGCCCGAGCCACTCGTTGCGCAATCTTGGCGCCGCCGCCAGAAAAAGTAGCTCGCCCGCAATGACACACCAGCGCGCGGCGGCAATCGCCGTGATCTCGCTCTGAGCGCCCCTGGGCGCGACTACCACGACATCCGCGCCCACTCGCACAGACAGGCCAGCGGCGCGTGAAGCGTCAAGGAGGCACGCGCAACGGCGGACCAGAATTGATTGGCAACGCGGCGGCACGCGTGAAGCGCGCCGCCGCGCCCGCTTCGCGAATCCTTCAGCGCAGCCGCACCAGCGTGGACTTCAGCTCGGTGTATTTTTCCAGCGCGTGCAGCGACTTGTCGCGGCCGTTGCCCGATTGCTTGTAGCCGCCGAACGGAAAGTTCATGTCGCCGCCTTCGTCGTAGCAATTGACCCATACCGTGCCGGCGCGCAGCTTGCGCGACACTTCGTGCGCGGTGGTCAAGTTCGAGGTCCAGACCGCGGCGGCAAGACCGTACTCGCTGTCGTTAGCGATCCTGATCGCCTCTTCCACCGTGTCGAACGTGATCACCGACAACACCGGTCCGAAGATTTCCTCACGCGCGACCTTCGCACCGGAAGCCGGAATCTCGAAGATGGTCGGCTCGATATAAAAGCCGCCGGTTTCCTCTTTCACGCGCGCGCCGCCGAACAACAGTCTGGCTTCGGCACGCCCTGCCTCGATATAGCCGAGCACGCGTTCGAGCTGCACCTTGTCGACGATCGCGCCCATCGACGTCTTCGGGTCGAGCGGATTGCCCGGCGTATAGCCGCGCGCCGCCGCGATCAGCTTGTCGAGGAACACGTCTTTGATGTCGCGGTGCACGAGCAGACGCGAACCCGCCGTGCACATTTCACCCATGTTGTAAAAAATCGCACCGGCCGCCGCATTCGCCGCGCGGTCCAGATCGGGGCAGTCCGGCATTACGATGTTCGGCGACTTGCCGCCGAGTTCGAGCCACACACGCTTCAGGTTCGATTGGCCGGCGTACTGCATGATCAGCTTGCCGACGTTGGTCGAGCCGGTAAACGCGAGGCAATCCACGTCCTGATGCAGCGCCAGCAGCTTGCCGGGCTCGCCCGCGCCCGGTACGACGTTGAACACGCCGGCGGGAATGCCCGCGTCCAGTGCGAGTTGCGCGAGGCGGATCGCGGTGAGCGGCGACTTCTCCGAAGGCTTGAGCACGACGCTATTGCCCGCGGCCAACGCCGGGCCGAATTTCCACGACGCCATCAAGATCGGGAAATTCCACGGCACGACCGCGGCCACCACGCCGATCGGTTCGCGCGTGACGAGTCCGACCAGATGCTGATCGGCCGGCGCGACTTCGCCGCCGACCTTGTCGATGGCTTCGGCAAACCACTCGACGCAATACGCGGCGCCCGGCACGTCCACGCTGGTGGTGTCGGCGATCGGCTTGCCCGCGTCGAGCGTTTCGAGCAGCGCGAGCTCGTCCATGTGCTCGCGAATCGATGCGGCCCAGCGCAGCAGAACGGCTTTGCGCTGGCGCGGGTTGAGGCCCGACCACACACCGGAATCGAATGCGCGGCGCGCCGCCGACACCGCCGCGTCGACGTCGGCGGCGCCGCTGTCGGCTACTTTGGCGAGCAGCTTGCCGTCGATCGGGCTCAGGCAGTCGAACGTGCGGCCGCCTTCGGCGTCACGGTATTCGCCGTCGATAAACGCGCGGCCTTCGATAGAAAGCGTAGCGGCTTTGTCTTGCCAGAAAGCGAGCAGTTTCTTGTCCATCAGGATGCCTCAATGTTATGCGCTCGACGCAAACCTGCATCGACTTGATGCGGCGCTGAACTGCGGCACTAAGTTGAGTCGAGGCGCGTTGGCGCGGAGTCTTCAGAAAGTGGGCGGCGAATTGGCCGACACGATCTCGCAGAGATGCTCCGCGCTGGGATTGCGAAAACGGTGCGGAAGACGGCTTTCGAAGTAGTAGCTGTCACCGGGGTCGAGCAGCCACGTGGTGCCGTCCACCGTCAGTTCGATCTGACCGCTGACCACCACCCCGCCCTCGTGCCCTTCGTGCTCCAGCATTTCCGGCCCCGTGTCCGAGAGCGGCTGATAGACCTCGCGCAGAATTCCCATGTTGCGGTCCTTCACGCTCGAACCCGCGAGATAGAACTCGATCGACTCGTTGCCGAGGTTCGGCATATCCGCTCGGCGCGACACGACCGAACGCTCCGCTTCGACTTCGAAGGTGAAAAACTCGGCGAGGCTCATGGGAATGCATTCGAGCAGTTTCTTCAGCGAGCCGACCGAGGGGCTCACGCGATTCTGTTCGATCAGCGAGATGGTGCCGTTCGTCACTCCCGCCCGTTTCGCCAGTTCACGCTGGGACAAGCCGTGCTTCTTGCGGATGTATTGCAGACGGGTTGCTACTTCTATGGACATCGCTAGGTTCTCTGACATGGAAGACGGTCGGCGCTGAGTGACGACGTGACTCGGACAACGAGGTGCCCGCGAGTGTTGAATATTCTAATCACTTTAATCGTCGCGCCGCTGGGGAAAACCCTGAAAGGATTCCGAAATGTGAATGACGCAACGAACGTTCCCAGCAGGCAGGATTCTAGCCAGACCTTCGGGAAAGCCCTGATAAATGTTTTATCAAAAAGGATTTGACGGCTTTATTGGCTCGTATATGCTGATTCTCAGGCGGTCGTCATGCCGGCGTCGAGAAGCACCCAAGCGTGTTTTGCGGCGCAGCGAATTCAGTTCGCATCGGTTCGAGACGATTTTCCCAGCGTCCTGTTTCTTTAAACGCCCCGGGCGGATTTCGAGCAGGCCGTTCAATACTTTCAACGTCGCTAGTCGAGTGTAATCGTGAGAGTCCGAGGCCCTTTGGTGAGATGGAATCGTAGTCAGGCGAGTTGTCCTCGCGCTGACGGCGCCATCGCCGACGGCAGCAACGGCAGCCTTGCGTTCCGCCGCTTTCTGTCCGTCTTCACGATCCTGTCCCGCCGTTCAGTTCGACGTCACAACTCCATCTCCGCGCGCGCCTTCATCGCCGTGCGCACGGATGAAGTCGCCTCGCTGCTGCCGTAGCGCCTCCCACCTTTTCGCCGTTCGATTCATCCGTTTGCGTGAGCGCGCTCTTTCGAGCCGTGCGTTCCTGCATGTGCGGTGCCGTCTGCCGCCCGCGCGTGTCATGCCCATCGGATCGGTTGCGCACCGCAGCGGATCGAATCGAACAGCCCATCCGATCACCACGCGCGGCGCGTTTCTGTTGACGACGGCCGCCTGCACTACCCCGGTGGCTTTGCGCGCGGCGCACGGCTGCGGAGTCGTGCCGCGCTGTGTTTAACGTTGTTCATGCCGCGTCCCGCGGGGAACACACACGTCTATTCGTTATGCGAACCAAACCCCTCGTCGGCATCAGCGCCGACAGAACGATGATGGGAGTCCACCCGTCGCACGTGGTCGGCGAGAAGTACATCGCCGCGATCGTGGACGGCTCACAGGCGCTGGCCATGTTGCTGCCGGCGCTCGGCGAGCGGCAGTCCGCCGCGGACGTGCTCGCGACGGTCGACGGCCTGCTGTTTACCGGCAGCTATTCGAACGTCGAGCCGCACCGCTACGGCGGCGCGCCCAGCACGCCGGGTACGCTGCACGACGCCGCTCGCGATGCGACGACGCTGCCGCTCATGCGCGCGGCGATCGCCGCCGGTGTGCCGGTGCTGGCCGTCTGCCGGGGCTTCCAGGAAATGAACGTGGTTTTTGGCGGGACGCTGCATCAAAGCGTTCACGCGGTGGCCGGCCTGAACGACCATCGCGAGAACAAGGAAGACGACCTCGACGTGCAATACGCACCGTCGCATTCGATCACGCTGACGCAGGGCGGCTTGTTACAGCGCCTCGCGGGCGGCACGAATGAAGCGCGTGTGAATTCATTGCACGGTCAAGGCGTCGAGCGGCTGGGCGTCGGCCTCATGGCCGAAGCCACCGCGCCGGATGGCCTGATTGAAGCGGTGAGCGTGAAAGATGCGCGCGCCTTCGCGCTGGGTGTGCAGTGGCACCCGGAGTGGAAGCATGCCACCGACGCGCTTTCCACCGCGATCTTTCGTGCGTTCGGCGACGCCTGCCGCGATCGAATGCGCACCAAGGCCGGCTATGGCGCGGCATCCGCCGCTGCCACGCATGCCTGAGCCGGTCGCGCACCAAAACAGAGAGAACAATCATGCATGACATCGACGAATTTCTGAAGAAGAACCGTGTCACCGAAATCGAAGCGATCATTCCGGATATGGCCGGGATCGCGCGCGGCAAGATCATTCCGCGCAGCAAATTCGAGTCCGGCGAGTCCATGCGCTTGCCGCAGGCGGTGATGATCCAGACCGTCACAGGGGACTATCCGGAAGACGGCACGCTCACCGGCGTCACCGATCCGGACATGGTCTGCGTGCCCGACCCGAGCACCATCCGCATGATTCCGTGGGCCGTCGATCCGACCGCCCAGGTGATCCACGATTGCGTTCACTTCGACGGCACACCGGTCGCGATCTCGCCGCGCCGCGTACTGCGCCGCGTGCTCGAACTCTACAAGGCCAAGGGCTGGAAGCCGGTCATCGCGCCCGAGCTCGAGTTCTACCTGGTCGACATGAACAAGGATCCGGACCTGCCGCTGCAACCGCCTATCGGCCGTACCGGCCGCCCGGAAACCGGCCGTCAGGCGTATTCGATCGAAGCGGTCAACGAATTCGATCCGCTCTTCGAAGACATCTACGAATACTGCGAGGTGCAGGAGCTGGAAGTCGATACGCTGATTCACGAAGTCGGCGCCGCGCAGATGGAAATCAACTTCATGCACGGCGATCCGCTCAAGCTCGCCGACAGCGTGTTCCTGTTCAAGCGCACCGTCCGTGAAGCCGCGCTGCGCCACAAGATGTACGCGACCTTCATGGCCAAGCCGATGGAAGGCGAACCGGGTTCGGCGATGCACATGCATCAAAGTCTCGTCGACGAAGAAACCGGCCACAACCTCTTCACCGGCGCCGATGGCAAGCCGACCACCTTGTTCACGAGCTATATCGCCGGTTTGCAGAAGTACACGCCTGCGCTGATGCCTATTTTCGCGCCGTACATCAACTCGTATCGCCGCCTGTCGCGCTTCATGGCCGCGCCGATCAACGTGGCATGGGGTTACGACAACCGCACGGTGGGCTTCCGGATTCCGCATTCGGGGCCGGCCGCGCGCCGCATCGAAAACCGCATTCCTGGCGTGGACTGCAACCCGTATCTGGCGATTGCAGCGACGCTCGCCGCCGGCTACCTCGGCATGACGCAGCAACTCGAAGCCACCGAGCCGCTGCTCAGCGACGGCTACGAATTGCCGTATCAGCTGCCGCGCAATCTCGAAGAGGGCCTCACGTTGATGGGCGCCTGTGAGCCGATCGCCGAAGTACTCGGCGAAAAGTTCGTCAAGGCGTACCTCGCCCTGAAAGAAACCGAATACGAAGCGTTCTTCCGCGTGATCAGTTCGTGGGAACGCCGGCATTTGCTGCTGCACGTGTAAGGCAAACGCAAAATTATTGGAGGCAGTATGAGCTACAGAACAGAAGAAGTCGCTTACGTGCAACCGGCGCAACCCGGCGCAAACGCACAAGCCACGCAACAGCAACGCAGCACCGCCGAATATCGCGCGCTCGACGCCGCGCACCACATTCATCCGTTTTCGGATATGGGCGCGCTCAATCGCGCGGGCAGCCGTGTGATCGTCAAGGCACAAGGCGTGTACCTGTGGGACTCGGACGGCAACAAGGTGATCGACGGCATGGCCGGCCTGTGGTGCGTGAACGTGGGTTATGGCCGCAAGGAACTGGCCGACGCCGCGTACCGGCAGATGATGGAACTGCCTTTCTACAACACCTTCTTCAAGACGACGCACCCGCCGGTGATCGAGCTGTCGGCGCTGCTCGCGGAGCTGGCGCCGGAACCGTTCAATCATTTCTTCTACTGCAACAGCGGTTCGGAAGGCAACGACACGGTGCTGCGCATCGTCCACCACTACTGGGCCACGCAGGGCAAACACTCGAAGAAATTCGTCATCTCGCGCAAGAACGGCTATCACGGTTCGACCATCGCGGGCGGCACGCTCGGCGGCATGGGCTACATGCACGACCAGATGCCCTCGAAAGTCGAGAACATCGTGCATATCGACCAGCCGTATTTCTTCGGTGAAGCAGAAGGCAATCTGACGCCGGAAGAGTTCGCTCTGGCTCGCGCGCAGCAACTGGAAGCGAAGATTCTCGAAATCGGTGCGGACAATGTCGCCGCATTCATCGGTGAGCCTTTCCAGGGAGCGGGCGGCGTGATCTTCCCGGCTTCGACGTACTGGCCGGAAATCCAGCGCATCTGCCGCAAGTACGACATTCTGCTCGTCGCCGATGAAGTGATCGGCGGCTTCGGCCGCACCGGCGAATGGTTCGCGCATCAGCACTTCGGTTTCGAGCCGGATCTGATCACGATGGCCAAGGGCCTGACGAGCGGCTACGTGCCGATGGGCGCGGTCGGCCTGCATGACCGCGTCGCCAAGGCGATCATCGAAAACGGCGACTTCAACCACGGGCTCACGTACTCCGGGCATCCGGTCGCCGCCGCCGTCGCGGTCGCGAACCTCAAGCTGCTGCGCGACGAGAAGATCGTCGAGCGCGTCAAAACCGATACGGGTCCGTACTTCCAGAAGAAGCTGCGCGACACGTTCGGCGCTCACCCGATCATCGGCGAAATCTCCGGTGCGGGTCTGGTGGCCGGCCTGCAACTCGCGCAAGACCCCAAGACACGCAAGCGTTTCGCCAATGGCGGCGATGTCGGCACGATCTGCCGCGACTTCTGCTTCAACGGCAATCTCATCATGCGCGCCACCGGCGACCGGATGCTGCTGTCGCCACCGCTGGTCATCAACAAGCTGGAAATCGACGAGATCGTCTCGAAGGCCAAAAAAGCCATCGACGCAACGGCACAACAACTCGGCATTTCGTAACGGCAGTTCGTACCGGCATGGGCACACCCACACATCACGCTCATGCCGGCTCTTCACATCAAGGGAAAAAACCATGAGCGTTAGTCATCTTCGTCATGCGGTCGCGGGGGCCGCGCTTCTCGCCTTCACCGGTTTTGCGGCGCTGTCGGTGACGCCGGCCCTTGCGGCCGACACGGAACTGAATGTGTACAACTGGTCGGACTACATCGCGAAGGACACGATTCCGAACTTCGAGAAGCAGGACGGCATCAAGGTCAAATACGACAACTACGATAGCGACGACACGTTGCAGGCCAAGCTGCTTGCCGGCAGTTCCGGCTACGACATCGTGGTGCCGACGTCGAATTACATGGCCAAGCAGATTCAGGCCGGCGTGTACCAGAAGCTCGACAAATCGAAGCTGCCGAACCTCGCCAATCTCGACCCCGTGCTGATGAAGATGATCGCGGACGCGGACCCGGGCAACCAGTACGGCGTGCCTTGGGCATACGGTACGGACGGCATCGGCTATAACGTGCAAGCCGTGCAGAAAGCGCTCGGCGCCAATGCGCCGGTGGACAGCTGGGCACTGATCTTCGATCCGGCCAATCTCTCCAAGCTGAAAAGCTGCGGCGTATCGATCCTCGACCAGGCCGTCGACGTCTTCGCCGCCACGCTGCAATACATGCACAAGGATCCGAACAGCACGAATCCCGCCGACTACCAGGCCGCATTCGAAGTGCTGAAGAAGATCCGCCCGTATATCACCCAATTCAATTCGTCGGGCTATATCAACGACCTCGCCAACAACGACGTATGCGTCGCATTCGGCTGGTCGGGCGACGTCGGCATCGCGAGCCGCCGTACCGAAGAAGCCAAGCGTTCGTACCAGATCAAGTTCTCGAACGTGAAGGAAGGGGGCCTGCTCTGGTTCGACGTGATGGTGATTCCGAAAGATGCGCCGCATCCCGAAGCCGCGTTGAAATGGATCAACTACATTTCGGACCCGAAGGTCAACGCCGCCATCACCAACGAGGTGTTCTACCCTACCGCGAACAAGGCCGCGCGCCAGTTCGTGACGCCTGCTGTCGCACAGGACAAGACCGTTTATCCGGGCGATGAAGTGTTGAGCAAGATGACGCTGATGAAGCCGATGCCGACCGACATTCTGCGCCTTGAAAACCGTCTTTGGGCCCAGCTCAAAACCGGCCATTAATCAGGCCGACGATATAAAGCATTGATCCCGCGCTCAGGGATCGCTCGAACCCCGAGCGCATGAATAGCAGTCACGGTAGTCAGCCTGCGCGCCTCCAGCGTCCCACCGGTGCGCAGTCCCATGTTTTCCGATCGCAGCGCACGTTGCGAAGCGCTTCCCGCGCCTCGTATGGAGACACTTGCGCCCGCGATCCGCAAGGAATGGTTACATCATGAACTCGACGACCTTAAACAGTGCCGCCGGCGCCACCCAGATGGCTCGCCCCGCAGCGACGGCAAAATCGAAAGCGGACGAATTCGTTCGGATCGAAAATGTCGTGAAGAAATTCGGCGACAGCACCGCTGTCGACAACGTCAACCTGAGCATCGCCAAGAACGAGTTGTTCGCGCTGCTCGGCAGCTCCGGCTGCGGCAAGTCCACGCTCCTGCGCATGCTCGCGGGGCTCGAGACGGTCACGTCCGGACGCATTTTCGTCGACGGCGAAGATCTCGCCGCGATGCCGCCGTACAAGCGGCCGGTCAATATGATGTTCCAGTCGTACGCCCTCTTCCCGCACATGAGCGTGGAGGCGAACATCGCCTTCGGCCTGAAGCAGGAAGGCACGCCGAAAAACGAAATCAGGGAACGCGTGGCCGATGCGCTCAATCTCGTGCAGATGAGCAAGTACGCGCAACGCAAGCCGCATCAACTGTCAGGCGGCCAGCAGCAGCGTGTGGCGCTCGCCCGTTCGCTCGTCAAGCGCCCCAAGCTGCTGCTGCTCGACGAGCCGATGTCGGCGCTCGATAAAAAAATCCGCCAGAAGACCCAGCTCGAACTCGTGAACATCATCGAAAAGGTCGACGTGACCTGCGTGATGGTCACGCACGACCAGGAAGAAGCGATGACCATGGCCGGACGCCTCGCCGTGATGAGCGAAGGCCGCATCGTGCAGATCGGCTCGCCGAGCCAGGTCTACGAGTTTCCGAATAGCCGCTTCTCCGCCGAATTCATCGGCTCGACCAACCTGTTCGAAGGCACGGTGGTCGCGGATGAGCCAGACCACATCTTTGTGGAAAGCGAAGACCTCGAATCGCGCATTTATGTGAGCCACGGCATTACCGGGCCGCTCGGCATGCTGGTCGGCATCTCCGTGCGTCCGGAGCGCATCAAGGTCTCGCTCGACAAGCCGTCCACACCGCACAACTGGGCGCGCGGCGTGGTGTCGGATGTCGCGTACATGGGCAGCTATTCGCTGTATCACGTGCGTCTGCCGAGCGGCAAAACCGTCGTGTCGAATCTCTCCAGCTCGCATCTGATGGCCGAAGGTGCGCCCTCCTATAACGACGACGTGTTCGTCTACTGGTCGCCGGCTAGCGGCGTGGTGCTGACGCAATGAGCAATCCCACTACCTCCTCCGCGGCGCTCGGCGCGCCGTCCGGCAGCCGTGTGCCCGGCTCGCTGAAAAAACGCCTGTCGATGCTGCTGCCCTCGGGCCGCGCGACCGTGATCGGCGTGCCGTTCCTCTGGCTCGCGGTGTTCTTCGCGTTGCCGTTCGTGCTGGTGCTGAAGATCAGTTTCGCCGATCTGCGTCTGGGCATTCCGCCCTACACGGATCTCGTGACGGTCAAGGACGGCATGGTGCATTTCGCCATGCAGCTCAGCCACTACGCGTTCCTGCTGCAGGACGATCTGTACGTCGCCACGTATATCAGCTCGCTGAAGATGGCCGCGGTCTCGACCTTCTTTTGCCTGCTGATCGGCTATCCGATTGCGTACTACATCGCCCGTTCCGAGCCGACCAAACGCAACCTGCTGATGATGGGCGTGATGCTGCCCTTCTGGACCTCGTTCCTGATTCGTGTCTATGCATGGATCGGCATCCTGAAGGACGACGGACTGCTCAATCACACGCTGATGGCGATCGGCATGATTCATTCGCCGTTGCGCCTCTACCACACGGATATTGGCGTCTATATCGGCATGGTTTATTCGTACCTGCCCTTCATGGTGATGCCGTTGTATGCGCACCTCGTGAAGATGGATCTGACGCTGCTCGAAGCGGCCTACGACCTCGGTTGCAAACCGTGGACGGCCTTCACGCGCATCACGTTGCCGCTGTCGAAGAACGGCATTATCGCCGGCAGTCTGCTGGTGTTCATTCCGGCGGTCGGCGAGTACGTGATTCCGGAACTGCTCGGCGGCGCCGACACGCTGATGATCGGCCGTGTGATGTGGGATGAATTCTTCAACGATATGGACTGGCCGATGGCATCCGCAGTGACGGTCGCCATGGTTCTACTGCTGCTCGTGCCGATGGCCGTGTTCCAGTACTACCAGGTCAAGGAACTGGAGGGCGCGAAATGATCAAGCCTAATAAGACGCTGTCCAATAGCGTGCTGACATTCGGATTTCTGTTTCTTTACATTCCGATCATCAGCCTGGTGGTGTATTCGTTCAACGAATCGAAGCTCGTCACGGTGTGGTCCGGCTTCTCGCTCAAATGGTACGGCGCGCTGTTGCACGACGGCGAACTGCTGAATGCCGCATGGCTTTCGCTGAAGATCGGTCTGTTGACCGCGTGCGCTTCCGTTGTGATCGGCACATGGGCCGGATTCGTGCTCGCGCGCTTCGGACGCTTTCGCGGCTTCACGCTGTTCGCCGGCATGATCAACGCGCCGCTCGTGATTCCGGAAGTGATTCAGGGTATCTCGCTGCTGTTGCTGTTCGTCGCGCTCGAACAAATGCTCGGTTGGCCGAAGGGCCGCGGGCTCTTCACGATCTGGATCGGCCACGTCATGCTGTGCGTGTCGTATGTGGCGATCATCGTGCAATCGCGTGTGAAAGAGCTCAACAAGTCGCTCGAAGAAGCCGCGCTCGACCTCGGCGCCACGCCTTTCAAGGTGTTCTTCCTGATCACGCTGCCGCTCATCTCGCAGGCGCTGATGTCGGGCTGGCTGCTGTCGTTCACGCTTTCTTTCGACGACCTCGTGCTCTCCGCGTTCCTGTCCGGCCCCGGCTCGACCACGCTGCCGCTCGTCGTGTTCTCGCGTGTGCGTCTCGGCCTGAATCCGGAAATGAATGCGCTCGCCACGATCTTTATCACCACCGTGACAATCGGCGTGATTGCCGTGAACCGCTGGATGCAGTTGCGCGAGCGCAAACGCAACCGCGACATGCAAATGGCTTTCGCCCTCGCCGAAGCCGCCGATCCCCTGCCCTCCGCTCCACAACAAGCCGCCGTACGGAAGTCGCTCGATACGGCACGTGCATAAGCAGTGATTTTGCAGTACGACCAATAAGGAGAATTTGAATGAGAAAGAAACTCATCTGTCTGTTGGTGGCGGGGAGTCTGCCTGGCATTGCCATGGCGGATGCCACCAGCGACCAGATCAAGGCGCTTCAGGCTCAACTGAATGCACTGCAAAAGGAGGTCAAACAGTTGCGCGCTGAAGTCGCCACCAAACCGAAGGCAGCCGCGGCGGCGAGCGCGCCCCCTGCCCCGGCGGTGGTGGCGGCGCCCGTGGATATCTCGTCGCCTGAATACGGCAAGGCTCAGGCAACGCTGACCAACGACGACGTGACGGCGATGAAGCAACAGATCGCCAATCAGCAGTTGAAGGTCGATTCGCTCGAAGACGCGGCGCAGACCGGACCGATCGCCGGTCTGTCGGTGACGGGCTATATCGATCCGACCTATATCTATAACCGCGCGCAGAGCAGTTCGTCGTTCCTGTTCGCGAACCACGAAAGCAGCTACAACTACTTCAACAGCACGTTCGGCGACCTGTACCTCGACATCAAGAAGACTTTCGGTGTCGGCCCGATGGCGCCGTCGGCGGAAATCACGTTGATGCCCAATCGCGGCAACGGCATTACGCTGCTGCAGAATTCGCACGGCAATATCGGCAACAACATCCTGAATACGGCGGTGGTCAACGTGCCGCTGACGGCGAGCACGACGCTCGTGGCCGGTTTGATTCCGAGCTTCGGCGGCTATGAAGTGCAGCAGTCGAACCAGATGCTCACGCTCACGCACAACCTGCTGTACGACTTCTCGGATCCGGGCAGCTATGTCGGGATCGGCGCGAACTACACGGCCGGCAACTGGGCGTGGAAGTTCTTCCTCGGCAACGAGCAGTACCGCACCTATGGCGCGACGACGCAGATCGGCACCAACGCGCTGGGCGACCCGATCACGACCAGCAACAAGATCCCGACCTTCACCGCGCGTACCGACTACACATGGTCGAGCGCGCTGGATATCGGCGGATCGTTCAATATCGGGCGTCAGACCTTGCCTAGCGCGATCGACGCGAACGGCGTGGTCAGCTACGGCGTAGGCGGCCAGGCGCCGAGCTCGGGCGGTACCTTCTTCTTCACCGAAGCCGACCTGACCTATACGCTCGCCGACGTGCAGTACAACGCCGAGATCGACTACGGTCAGCAGCAAAACGCCGCGTACAACGGCGGCCAGGCGCAGTGGTACGGCCTGTCGCTGCTCGCGCACCGCAAGTTCAACCTGCCGGTGGTGGGCCGCATGGGCGCGACCCTGCGCTATGACCTGCTGGTCGACAGCAAGAACGGCGGCGGCGGTGGCGGCATCGCGTTGAACGGCAACGGCATGGACACGGCGAACGGCTTCGGCATCGGCGCGGACTGTCTGGCCAATTCGCAGGCGAACGGCGGCCTTGGCTTCGAGTGCAAGGGCGCAACCCGCCAGGACGTGTCGCTCGACCTGCTGTTCTATCCGACCCAACAGATCACGGTCAAGGTGGAATATCGCCACGACTGGGCCAACAAGCAGGTGTTCCTGAAGAACGACGGTTCGTACGGCAAGTCCAACGACCTGCTCGCGACCCAGTTCATCTACTCGTTCTAATCCGCTCTGCCGGCGCGTGGCCTTGCAGGAAAGGCCACGCGCACAGGCTCATTCCGCACGCACTGCCTATGCTCCGATTCTCGAACCAGCCTCACGTCGCCTCGTACTACGCCGCCACCGCCAACGACACCACCCGCTATCCCGCGCTCGAAGAAACGATGACCGTCGACGTCTGCGTGATCGGCGCAGGCCTCACCGGCATTTCCACTGCGCTGAACCTTGCCGAACGCGGCCATTCGGTCGCGGTGCTCGAAGCATCGAAAGTCGGATGGGCGGCGAGCGGCCGCAATGGCGGCCAGTTGATCGGCGGCTTTGCGTGCGATATCGATACGTTCGCGAAGTACATGCCCGCGGACGACGTGAAGCGCGTTTGGGACATGGGGATCGAAACCCTCGATATCGTCAAGGAACGGGTCGCGAGGCATCAGATCGATTGCGACTTGACCATCGGCTATCTGACCGTTGCCAATAAGCCGCGCGATACCGACGCGCTGCAGAAATGGCGCGATGAAGCGCAACGGCGCTTCGGCTACGACCGCTTCAGTTATGTCGACGCCGACGGCGTGGGCAACTATGTCCAGTCCCAGCGCTACCTGGGCGGCCTGTTCGACGCGGACAGCGGCCATCTGCATCCGTTGAATTACACGCTTGGCCTCGCGCGCGCGGCACGCGAGGCCGGCGTGCGGATTTTCGAAGACAGCTGCGTCACCGCCTTGCGTGAAGAAAACGGCCTGCATGTCGCGCAGACCGCGCGTGGCGACGTGCGCGCGAAATTCGTCGTGCTCGCCTGCAACACCTACCTCGGCAAGCTTGCGCCGGAGGTGGCGAGCAAGATCATGCCGGTCGGCACCTACGTGATCGCCACCGAACCGCTCGACCCCGATCGCGCCGAAGCGCTGATGCCCGCCAAAGCCGCCGTGTGCGACAGCCGCTTCGTGCTCGACTATTTCCGGCCCGCGCCCGATCACCGCTTGCTGTGGGGCGGCAAGGTGAGCTACTCGACGTTCGCACCGCGCAACCTCGGCGAAGCGATGCGCCGCGATATGCTCAAAACCTTTCCGCAACTCGACGATGTCAAAATCGCCTATGCGTGGGGCGGTTTCGTCGATATCACCATGAACCGCGCGCCGCATTTCGGCCGGCTCTCGCCGACCGTGTATTTCGCGCAAGGCTTCTCAGGGCACGGCGTGAACACGACCGGTCTCGCGGGCAAGCTGATCGCCGAGGCGATCGACGGCCAGGCGTCGCGCTTCGATCTGTTCGGCAAGATTCGCCACCGCGACTTTCCTGGCGGCGCTACACTGCGCACCCCTGCCCTCGTCCTCGCGATGGCGTGGTATCGAATGAAGGACCTGCTTTGATGAATGCTCCGACGCCTGGCTTCAACACACTCGATCTGCGCGCCGACGCGCTGATCGCCAACTCCTACTATGAGGCGAGCGCAGTCCGTCCGCTCACCGACGACCCCGCGCTCGACGGCACGCTCGAAGCCGACGTGTGCGTGATCGGCGCGGGCTTCTCCGGTTTGTCGGTGGCGCTGGAGTGCCGCGCGCGCGGGCTCTCGGTGGTCGTGCTCGATGCGCACCGTCCCGGCTGGGGCGCGTCGGGCCGCAACGGCGGGCAGACGCTCGTAGGTTTCGCGAAAGACGAGATCATGGAGCGCCAGCTCGGTCTCGACGGTGCGCGAGCCGCGTGGGCAATGTCGGTGGAAGGTGTAGCGCTCGTGCGCGAGCGCATCGAGCGTTATGGCATCGACTGCGATTTCACGTCCGGCTATCTGACGGTCGCCACCAAACCGAAACGCGTGCCCGATCTGCGTGCGTGGATGGAATCGGCTTCGCAACGCTGGGGGTATGCCAGGCTCGCGTGGCTCGATACCGACGAAATTCGTGCACGGGTTGCGTCGCGACGCTATCTGGCCGGTGTCTACGATCCGTTTTCCGGCCATCTGCATCCGCTCAAATACTGTCTGGGTCTCGCCGCTGCGGCGCGCCGCGAAGGCGCGCAATTGTTCGCCCATTCGCCCGTCATCGAAGTCGTGCGCGGGGCGCGCCCCGTGGTGCGTACCGCGCGCGGCGAAGTGCGCTGCCGCTTCGTCGCGGCCTGCGGCAATGCGACGATCGGCGAGGTGCTGCCCGTGCCGGTCGCCGCGCGCATCGCGCCGATCGCGTCGTATATCGTCGCCACCGAACCGCTCGGCAAGGAACGCGCGGATGCGTTGATCAAAGGCCGCGAAGCGATTTGCGACAACAACTTCTTTCTCGACTACTTCCGTTTGTCGGCGGACCATCGCGTGCTGTTCGGCGGGCGGGCGAGTTCGACCGGCGCATCGCCCGTGCAACTCGGTGAAGAGATTTGCCAACGCATGATCGCCGTATTCCCGCAACTCGCCGATGTGAAAATCGACTATGCGTGGGGCGGCTTTGTCGACGTGACGCGCAATCGTGCGCCTGATTTTGGCTCGATCGATCCGAATTACTTCTACGTGCAAGGGTTTTCCGGGCACGGCGTCGCGCTGACAGGCATTGCCGGGCGCGTGGTGGCCAAAGCGATGGCGGGCGAGACGGCCGCTTTCGATCTGTTCGCGCGCTTGCGCCATGCGCGTTTTCCGGGTGGTCCGGCGTTGCGGGGGCCGGCGCTGGAACTCGGGATGATGTATCACCGGATCCTCGAGTTGTTCTAGCCGTCGTTGCTCGTCAGGAACAGCACACGCGCGCGCCGCTGTGCCGTCTTTCCCTTCTCCACGCTTTCGCCACGCCTAACGCGCCGCCGGGTCGACGCGTGAGCCTGGCTCGCCTTTCCCTCCCCTGCGCCTCGACCCGATTTTCTCTTTTAAGCGTTTACCCGCAAAACCCAATTTGTCGACTATTTATCGATAAATTCTCGTGTTAGATTGCTTCGCCTGTGAGCCAGTGCAACCTGGCGCAACCAACCGGCGCCCACGTGCAACCCGTGCGCTCCGGAACAAAAGCACGCATCCGGCAGCACACAATAACGACACATCAGCGACGCAGCAAGGAGAACAGCATGGGGGTTTTAATCGGCGTGCCGATCGTCGTATTCGGCTTCGCAATGCGCTTTAACGCGCTACTGGTCGTGACGATCGCGGGGATCGTCACGGGCATCGCCGGCGGCTTGCAGCCGGTCGAGATCGTCAGCGCATTCGGCAAGGCATTCGCGGATAACCGCTACATGGGGCTGATCTGGCTGACGCTGCCGGTCATCGCGCTGCTGGAGCGCAACGGCCTGAAAGAACAGGCGAGGCACCTGATTTCGCGCCTGCACGCCGCCACCACCGGCCGTGTGCTGATGCTGTACTTCGTGATCCGCCAGATCACGGCGGCGCTCGGGCTGACATCGCTCGGCGGCCACGCGCAGATGGTGCGTCCGCTGATCGCGCCGATGGCGGAGGCCGCCGCCGCGAACCGCTACGGTGAACTACCGGACGCGGTGCGCCAGCAGATCCGCGCGAATGCATCGGCGGTCGACAACATCGCCGTGTTCTTCGGCGAAGACATTTTCATTGCGATCCAGTCGATCCTGCTGATCAAGGGCTTCCTCGAACAGAACGGCATCGCGGTCGAACCGCTGCAGGTGTCGGTGTGGGCGATTCCCACGGCCGTGGCCGCGCTTCTGATTCATGTCGTGCGCCTGATCCTGCTGGACCGCAATCTCTCGCATAAGATGACCGCGTACGGCCGAGGTATCGCACGATGATGGTCAAACTCGAATCACTCTACGTGCTGGCCGGTTTGATGTTTGCCGCCTTCGCCCTGTTCAATCTGCGGGATCGTTCGAATCCGCGCCGCATCGGCAACTTCCTGTTCTGGGGGATCTACGCGATCACTTTCCTGTTCGGCGGAGAACTGCCGCACTTCGTGACAGGCTGCCTCGCCATCGCACTTGCCGTGATCGCCGGTTCCGGCAAGCTCGGCAAGGGCAAGACGGACAACAATACGGAAGCCGCCGCCACGCGCCGCGAAGCGAATGCGCAGCGCTTCGGCAACACGCTATTCATTCCGGCGCTGCTGATTCCGTTCATCACGTTGCTCGGCACGTTGGCGCTCAAACACGCGCCATTCGTCGAAGCGAAGAACGTCACGCTGATTTCGCTCGTATTGGGCACGCTGGTCGCGTTCGGCGCGGCGCTCTTCATGCTGCGCGACTCGCCGGTGCACGCATTGAAAGACGCGCGGCACACCATGGACACCGTCGGCTGGGCCGCCATTCTTCCGCAGATGCTGGCCGCCCTCGGGGCGCTGTTCGCCGTCGCGGGCGTGGGCCACGTAGTGTCGGATCTGGTGAAAACGTGGATTCCGCTCGACTCCGCCTTCGCGGTGGTGGCCGCTTATACGTTCGGCATGGCGATCTTCACGATGATCATGGGCAACGCATTCGCCGCGTTCCCTGTCATGACCGCGGGTATCGGCCTGCCGTTGATCGTGCATCAATTCCACGGCAACCCCGCCATTCTGGGCGCTATCGGCATGCTGTGCGGCTTTTGCGGCACTTTGATGACCCCGATGGCGGCCAACTTCAATATCGTGCCGGCCGCGCTGCTGGAGCTGAAAGATCAGAACGGCGTGATCAAGGCGCAATGGCCGACCGCTTTACTATTGTTGATCGTCAACACCATACTGTTATATCTGTTCGTATTCCGCTTTTGAGGAGGCGCCGATGACTACTCTGCTCACTCGCGAATTCGCGTCGAAATTCGCCAATCTCGCGCTTGCCCATCTCACGCGCGAATATCCGAACAAGCTGACCCACTCGCTCGCCGGACCGCAAGACGTGCAGGGCCCGCGCGCGCTGCACCCGATTTTTTACGGCAGCTACGACTGGCATTCGTGCGTGCACGGCTACTGGTTGATTCTGCATCTACTGGAACGCTTTCCCGATCTGCCTGAAGCGGCGCGCATCGTCGCGGTGGTCGACGAGCATTTCACCGCGGCGAATGTGGCCGGCGAGATTGCCTATCTCGATCTGCCGCATAACCGTGGTTTCGAGCGCCCGTATGGTTGGGCCTGGTTGCTCGCCCTCAGCGCGCAAATCGATTCGCTGAAACTCTCGGAAGCCGCGCGCTGGTCGAAAACTTTCGCGCCGCTCACCAAGGTGTTTGTCGAACGTTTCGAGGAATTCCTGCCGAAAGCGACCTACCCGTTGCGCGTGGGCACGCACTTCAACATGGCCTTCGCGTTGGCGCTGACGCTGGATTTCGCACGGCAAACGTCGCGCGAATCGCTGGAAGTACTGGTCGTGAATACCGCGGAACGCTGGTTCGTGGACGACGTCGCGTGTCAGGCGTGGGAGCCGGCCGGCGACGAATTCCTCTCGCCTTCGCTGATGGAAGCGGAGCTCATGCGCCGGGTGTTGCCGCCCGCGCAATTCGTCGACTGGTTCGGCCGCTTTCTGCCGAACCTCGGCGCGAAAAAACCCGCTACGCTGTTCGAGCCCGTCACCGTAACGGATCGCACCGACGGCAAGATCGCTCACCTCGACGGCCTGAATCTGAGCCGCGCATGGTGCCAGCGTTCGCTGGCGCGCGCGCTGCCCGCCGGCGACATTCGCCGCACAGTCCTGTTCGACGCAGCCGAGCGCCATCTGCAAAGCGCACTACCGCACGTGGCCGGTGATTATATGGGCGAGCACTGGCTCGGCACATTCGCCACGCTCGCGCTGCAAGCCTGATAAGGCCTGATTCAAGGCTCCAAATCCAATTTTTATGGGCGGCCTCGTCCGCTGAAACGACGAAAGCGGCGCCGCACGCGCGAAACGGTTTCTCTCACCAACCGTTTCGCACCGCGAGCGCCGCTTTGTCATGATCGCGCCCAACTCGAGCCGCTTCTTGCGGCTCAGCCGGCGACCACGCCGGCTTTCTGCATCACTGCCCCGTCAGCTTCTTCGGCTTCGGCGGCGCTTGAACCTTGTTGTACTGGAATGCGGGGGTCGCCTTCAAGGCGTCTTTGGTGGCGCCGGCCAGATAGAAATTGCCCTGGCGGATATCCAGTGCCGCGATGGGCACCGCAACGTCGTGCGAGGCCACGCCGAGGAATCCACCGGCGGAGACGATTGCGGCGGACAGCGAGCCGTCCGGCGCAACCACCAGATCGCGGACCGTACCGATCTTCTCGTTCTGATCGTTGTACACCGTCTTGCCGAGAATGCTCTTCTTCACACTCCAGCCGCTCAGCAGTGCGGTCGACTGTTCGACGGTGACGCTCAGCGGTTGCGTGCCGGCGACTTGCGCCTGCGCACCCAGGCTGGTTGCAGCTACTGCGACGACAACAACTAGTTTGCCCAAAGTCATATGGTTCACTCCGTATTTAAAGACTTGATCGGCACATGGCCTGCGCCAAAAGGAATCGCTGCAGCACGATCATACAGATTGCGCCGCGCGGCTGCATCCAGCGTGGCGCAAGGCCGCATGCGCGCCACTTCACGCGCCTGCGTTGCCACGCCCGGCGCTGGCGTCACGACCCGAAGCGCATGGCGGTAAAATCGTGCAAGGCGATCACGCCCGCTTTAGAGGTGGCAGTTTGACTGAGCTTGAACAGGGTTTCATTTTGACCCGACATTGGCGGGATACGCCCGCCGGCACGGAAGTCGATTTCTGGCTGGCAACGCACAGCGGGCCCCGTCACATCCGTCTGCGCCCTCAGCCTTCGGTCGCGTTCATTCCCGCGGAGCACCGCGAGCGGGCCGAAACGATCCTGCGCCGCGAAACACCGCTCGATCTGCGCCCGCTCGATCTCCGCGACTTTCAGCATCGGCCGGTAATGGGACTTTATTGCCTGCAGTACCGGCAATTGACGGGGTTCGAAAAACGCCTGAAGCAAGGCGGGGTCGATGTCTACGAAGCCGACATCTTCCCGCCTGAACGCTACATGATGGAGCGCTTCATCACGGCGCCGGTATGGTTTACCGGCGATGCGCCGGGCAACGGCAACCACGGCCCGCTTCTGAACAGCGAACTCAAGCCGGCCACGGGTTATCGCCCGCCCTTGAAACTCGTTTCGCTCGATATCGAAACCAGCGCTCATGCCGAGCTGTATTCGATCGCGCTGGAAGGTTGCGGGCAGCGCCAGGTGTATATGCTGGGGCCGCCCAACGGCGACGCGAGCACGCTCGACTTCGACCTCGAATACTGCGAAACCCGCGCACAGTTGCTGGAAAAACTGAACGTGTGGCTGGAGCGGCACGATCCCGATGCGATCATCGGCTGGAATCTGGTGCAGTTCGATCTGCGTGTGCTGCAGCAGCACGCCGAACAATATCGCGTACCGCTGCGGCTCGGCCGCGGCGGCGCGGTCATGGAATGGCGCGAGCACGGGCTCAAACAGAACCATTTTTTTGCCGGCGCCGCGGGGCGGCTGATTATCGACGGCATCGAGGCGCTGCGCTCCGCGACATGGAGTTTCCCCTCGTTCAGTCTCGAACACGTCGCGCGCTCGGTGCTCGGCGAAGGCAAGTCGATCGACAACCCGTATCAGCGCATGGACGAAATCCAGCGCCGCTTCGACGAAGACAAGCCCGCGCTCGCACAATACAACCTCAAGGACTGCGAGCTGGTCACGCGCATCTTCGCCAGAACGGAGCTGCTGCCGTTCCTGCTGGAGCGCGCGAGCGTCACCGGTCTGCCGGCGGATCGCAGCGGCGGATCGGTGGCGGCGTTCACGCATCTGTATATGCCGCGGATGCATCGGCAAGGCTATGTCGCGCCCAATCTCGGCGACGTGGCCGGCGCCGCGAGCCCCGGCGGCTTCGTGATGGATTCGCGGCCCGGCCTCTACGACTCCGTGCTGGTGCTGGACTACAAGAGCCTGTATCCGTCCATCATCCGCACCTTTCTGATCGACCCGGTCGGCCTGGTGGAAGGCATGCTGAATCCCGCCGACGATCAGTCGGTGCCCGGCTTTCTCGGCGCGCGCTTTTCGCGCACGCGCCATTGTCTGCCATCGATCGTCGGGCAGGTCTGGCAAGGCCGTGAAACCGCCAAACGCGAGAACAACAAGCCGCTTTCGCAGGCATTGAAGATCATCATGAACGCCTTTTACGGCGTGCTGGGATCGACTGGCTGCCGCTTCTTCGATCCGCGTCTCGCCTCGTCGATCACCATGCGCGGCCATGAAATCATGCACACCACGCGCGAATTGATTCAAGGCGAAGGCTACGAGGTCATTTACGGCGACACGGATTCGACCTTCGTGTGGCTCAAGCACGCGCATAGCGAGGCGGACGCGGGGCGTATCGGCCGGGCGCTGGTCGAGCATATCAATGCGTGGTGGCGGCAGAATCTGCGGCAGCGCTTCGGACTCGACAGCGCGCTCGAACTGCAATTCGAACGGCATTATCGGCGCTTCTTCATGCCGACCATTCGCGGCGCCGAGGAAGGCAGCAAGAAACGCTACGCCGGGCTCACGGTTTTGCCTGACGGCAGCGAGGACATCGTCTATAAAGGGCTCGAAACGGTACGCACGGACTGGACGCCGCTCGCGCAACAGTTTCAGCAGGAACTCTACCGGCGCATCTTCACGCAGCAGCCGTATCAGGATTACGTGCGCGACTATGTGCGCGATACGCTCGAAGGCAAGCTCGACGATCAGCTCGTGTATCGCAAGCGCGTGCGCAGGCCGCTCGGCGAATATGAGCGTAACGTGCCGCCCCATGTGCGCGCGGCGCGTGTGGCGGACGAATTCAACCGGCGGCAGGGACGCCCGCTGCAATACCAGAACGGCGGCTGGATCAGCTACGTGATGACGGTTGCCGGGCCTGAGCCGCTGGAAACGCTGCGCTCGGCGATCGATTACGAACACTATCTGACGCGGCAACTGCAGCCCGTCGCGGACGCGATCCTGCCGCTGCTGCGCGATGATTTCACCACCTTGATGTCAGGGCAACGGCCCTTGTTTTAAGGCAGTGCTAGCATCGGGCGAATCGACGCAAAGCAAAGCTCACGCATGAAGGAGGCGAAATTGAACGCGGCAGGCGAGCTGAAGGACGAGGCGCACACCCCTATCAATCGCGTGTTTTCGAACGGTGCGCTCAGTATCGGGCTCACTTTGCCGATGTTGCGCGCCGGCGCCGTCGTGGCCGATTTCGACGAGCAACTCGCGCTCGCGCGCCTCGCCGACGAACGCGGCTTTCGCGCACTCTGGATACGCGACGTGCCGTTGAACAGCGCGGATTATCCGGACCCTGTCGGCCATCTCGACCCGTGGGTGCTGGTCGGCGCGCTCGCCATAAGCACTCGGCGTATCGCGCTGGCGAGCGGCGCCATCGTGCTCACGCTGCGTCATCCGCTGCATATCGCCAAGGCGGCCGTGTCCGCCGGCTCGCTCAGCCACGGGCGCTTCATTCTGGGGCTGGGTTCAGGCGACCGCCCACCGGAATATGCCGCGTTCGGCCAGAACTCCGACGAGCGCCGCGAACTGTATCGCCGTCACTGGGAAACGGTTGCTGCCGCGCTCGGCGAACCGTCTCGCGTGATTCCCGATCGCTCGCCAGAAGGCGCGCCGAGCTTTCGGCTGCTGCCCGAGAACTCGCATGCGGTGCCGATGCTCGCCGTGGGTTCGGGCGGACAGAGCGTCGACTGGATTGCGCGCCATTCGCTGGGGTGGATGACCTACCATCGTGAACCGGACGCGCAGCGGGCACGCTACAGCATGTGGCGCGCCGCCGCCGAACGCGTGGCGCCCGAGGCCTTTCGCGCGTTCGGCGTCGCCATGCGGCTGGACCTCAGCCGCGATCCGCATGAACCGGCGCAGGCCGTTTCACTGGGCTACCGGACCGGCCGGCATGCGTTGATCGACGTACTGACGCAGATGCGCGCGGACGGGACGCATCATGTGACGTTCAATCTGTCATCGGAGCGTCCCGTCGCCGAGGTGGTCGGTGAATTGGCCGACGAAGTGTTGCCGCAGTTTCACCAAGAGAAGTGAAGCGCGCGCCGCGCCTCTACTTCGAAATCTTTTCCAGCTCGAGCCCTTTCGTGCGCGGCCCGATCAATCCAATCGCCAGCATCACGATCAGCATCGCCCCGGCGATGAACACAAAAACGCCCACCGTACCGAACTGTTTTAACACCGCTGCAATCAGAAACGCAGTGAAAATCGCGGAAAAGCGGCTCCACGAATAAACGAAACCCACCGCGCGCGCCCGAATGCTGGTCGGAAACAGCTCAGTCTGATACGCGTGGTAGCTGTACGAAATGATGTTGCCCGCGAGCGTCAGACACACGCCGAGACTCACCAGCAATACGGCCCCCGATGCCTGGCTGAACCATAACCCGCAGACGATGTTCACACCCGCCATCACCACGATCACCGTCTTGCGCTCGAAGCGGTCGCCGATGAAGAGCCCGATGATCGGCCCAAGCGGCGCGGCCAGCGCGATCACGCTCGAATACATCAGACTCGTGGTAATCGTAATGCCCTGCTTGATCAACAGCGTCGGCACCCAGTTCGCAAAGCCGTAAAAGCCCACTGTCTGGAAGATATTGAAGATCGTCATCATCAGCGTGCGGCTGCGGTACGGCCGCACCCACATATCGCGGAAGCTGCCGCGCGGGGCGACCGGCACCGCCGGCGCGGGCGGCGGCAGTTCGCGCCCGTACTCGCGGCGCACTTTCGCTTCGAGCTCGGTCATCACGCGATCGGCCTCGGCGAGACGTCCTTGTTGGGCAAGCCAACGCGGGCTTTCCGGCAAAGCGCGGCGAATCCACCACACGAACAGCGCGCCATGTGCACCGATCAGCACGACCCAGCGCCAGCCGTCAAGGCCGAGCAGCGTGCGCGGCACCAGCAGATACGAAAGAAACGCCACCACCGGCACGGCCGTAAAGCCGACCGCCTGCTCGCACGCGAATGCACGGCCGCGAATCTGCTTGGGCACCAGCTCGGAGATATACGTGCCGATCGTCACGAGTTCGACGCCGATGCCGACGCCCGCCACGAAGCGCCAGAAGTTCAGTCCCGTCGCCGTTTCCTGAAACGCCATCACGACGTTGGCCGCCGTGTACCACAGCAGCGAATACGTAAACACCGCACGGCGTCCGAAGCGATCCGCCAGAAAGCCGCACGCGATCGTGCCGATAAAAAGGCCGCTGAACAGCGCGGCGATAAAGCTCGCGACGCCGGTCGAGCCGAACAGGCCATGCGTGGTCGCGGTGAGCAGGCCGCTTTTGACGAGACCCGGCGCGACGTAGCCTGAATACAGCAGATCGTAGAGTTCGAAGAAGAAGCCGAGGCTTAGCAGCACCACCAGCTTCCAGATGGAACGCGTGGCGGGCAGCCGGTCGAGGCGCGCGGAAATGCTGCCGGCGTCGAGCGGCGCGGCCGCGGCCGCTGCTGTCGCCGCTGCGATTGCCGCGTGATCGGAATATGCCGCGCCGCCGCTCTTCGCGACGGAGCCGGCATGATCTGGGGATGCCATGTTGTCTGTCTCCTCATGAGGCGGGCGAAAGTTTGGGGCTCGCCAGGCCGGTCTCGTGCCGGCCTCTCGTACTGTCGCAAGTCAAACGCGCAATGAAGCCGGGCCCAAGGTCCGGCCAGCATTCTAGCCGTGCGCGCGCTTCAATTGTTCGAAGGTCGTGATTTTTCCGGCCAGCGCGCTTGCCGCCACCGTGTAAGGACTCGCGAGCCACACATTGCCCGGTCCCGAGCGGCCCGGAAAATTGCGGTTGATCGCGCTGATCGTCACCTCGTTCGCATCGGCCGATTGCCCCGGCCCGCAATTCGCGCAGGATCCGCAGCCCGGCATGACGAGCGTCACGCCCGCGCGCTCGAAGACCGGCAAATAGCCCTGTTCCTCGCAATACGCGCGCACCGCCATGGTGCCGAATTGCAGGAAAAGACGCGTACCCTCGGGCACCCGAATGCCCTGCTCGACGCCCCAGCGCAGCACCTCGTGATAGAAATCGAAGTCCTCGCGCTTGCCCGCCGTGCATGAGCCACCATAAGCGATGTCGATGGCGACGTCCCGCTCCAGTTGCAACGCCGGCACGCCATTGCCGGGATCGCCGGGACGCGCGAGCATCGGCTCGATGGCGCTCGCGTCGATGTGAATCGTGTCGCGATAGGTCGCGCCCGCATCGCTTTTCATCCAGCTTTCAAGGCTGAAATCGACGCCGCGCCGCGCTTTCAGAAACGCCACCGTGCGCTCATCCGGCTCGACGATTCCGGTGAAGCCCCCCAGTTCCGCGACCATGTTGGTCAAGGTCGCGCGTTCGTCGATCGACATGGCGCGCACGGCCTCACCGCCGTATTCGAACACCAGTCCGATCGCGCCGCCCGAGCGGATCGCCTCCATGTGCAGCAGATGCAGCACCACGTCTTTCGCGGTCACGCCGTCGCGCAATTCACCGCTGATTTCGATGCGCAAGGTCTCCGGCACTTTGCAGCGCACGTAGCCCGTCACCCAGCTATTGGCAATTTCCGTTGCGCCCGCACCGAATGCGAGGCAGCCGAGCGCGCCCGAATGCGGCGTGTGCGAATCGGTGCCGCACGCCACCTGACCCGGCAACGCGTATTGTTCGGCCATCAGCGCGTGACAGATGCCTTCGGAGCCCGGCATACCGTCGAGCGCGCCGTGCGAGCGCACCGGATAGTCGCGCGAGAACGACGTATGCCCTTCCATCAGATTGGCGACGCCCGGCAGCAGACCGTCGCGCACGTGCGGAATGCTTTGCGACGCAAGCACCAGATGATCCTGGAACGCGATGATGTGATCCGGCGCATGCAACGGCGCAGGCTTGCCGAACGCGCGGTGCATCAGGTGCGCGCACATGCCGGTAAAGTAATCGTGGCTGAAGCGCCAGTCGGCGGCAATGAATACGCCGTCGCCGCGCTGCGCGCCCACGCTGCCCGGATGCAGGTGCCGTTCGATGATCTTCTCGACCAGCGTCTTCGGCGCCGCGGCTTGCGCAACATGGCCGCCCTCGGCCACGCGCGGCGCGGGCCAGTCGGCGAACCTGCTATATGCGAGCAGGCCGCCGCTGCGAATGATCTGCTGCGTGAGCGCGTCGCGGCCTTTGAGAAACTCGTCGATAGGCACCGCTTCTCCCGCGCTCAACCGATCGAGCACGGCGAAATCGGTCGTGGTGAGAATGCCGATGTTGTCGCAATTCTGCTGATAGATCCGCTCGAAACTCTCCGCGACGATCAGCCGGATACCGGCGGAAAGCTCCGCCAACGGGCTCGATTCGCGCGACGAACCCTTGCCATAACGCTTGCCGGCCACCGTCACCTGAAAGCCGCCGTTCTTCACCGCATCGCGGCCGATCGGCATGCGCTCGCCGGCCTTGAGACCGACGTACGGATACTGCCCGAGGCGTTCGTCGTACGTGAGCATGACGGTGACCGGCGTGATCTCGTCGGTGGAGACGTTCTCGCGCAACGGGCCCGCGGTGGCGAGCGTGAAATTTTCGCCGGCGAGTTGGGCCTCGATCACCGCGGGGTCTTGAGACAGGTACAGCACGCGGCCGTCCAGACGAATCGTATCGCGCATGGGCATTCTCCTTGCGCTCACTATACGGCGCGCGCGGTCGATGCCGAAGTGCCGGTGCGGCAACGCAGACCTCTCGTTTGGCGACGCTCGGCGCCCGCCGCCGTTGCAGTCACACGCCCTTGCCGAGAAAGCCGACCAGCGCCGCCGCGCTCGCGCTCAACTGGTCGCGTGCCTTGAAAGATCATGATGAGGCGGCGCACCGCCCACGCGTCGCTCAATGACAGCAGGCTCACGTCGAGCGCGTTCAGATAGAGCAGCCCGACCTGCTCCGGCACGATCGCGATGCCGAGCCCGGCGTGCACCATCCTGCATAGCGCGTCGAGGCTGCTCACGCGAATCTTCACATCCAGTTGCCGCCCGGCGCTGGCCGCCTGTTGCGTGAGCAGTTGCGTCAGCGCGCTCTCGCTGCGCAGGCCGACGAAACTGTCGTCGAGCAATTCGTCGAACCTCACGCGCATCGCGCCGGCCAGACGATGGCCGCCCGGCACCAGCACCGCCAGCCGGTCCTGCCGGTACGGCACCTGCTCGAACGATTCGCTGCCGGCCACCGCATTGCAGATGCCTAAGTCCGCGCCATGTTCACCGACGATCCGCAGCACGTCGGCGCTGTTCTCCTCTTCAAGTTCGATCGACACTTCAGGAAACGCGCGGCCGAACGCGGCCACGTCTTCCGGCAGGAACTGCACGATGGAAGACAGATTCGCCACCAGCCGCACGCGCCCCTTTGCGCCTGACGAAAAGCGCGACAGCTCCGCGCTCATCTGTTCGATATTGCCGATGATCGCCAGCGCGTAGCGCAACACGGTCTCGCCAACCGGGGTCACGGCGATGCCGCGCGACTGGCGCTGGATCACGGGCAAGCCGATCACCGCTTCGATCTCGGCGATGCGCCGGCTCACCGCCGACGACGCGATGAACTCGCGCTCCGCCGCGCGCGCGATGTTGCGCTCCTGGCAGACCGCGACGAACAGGCGCAACGAAGTGAGGTCGAGCTTCTTGAGAAGGTTTTCCATTGTTGTGCCTTCACGCCCGGTGAGGCCGAGGCACGCGAGGGCGAACCCGGCGGCGGGACGAAGGAACCCGGCAAACGAGATGGGCAAGTGTAACGCAGGCGAATGCGTGCACCGGCAGCGCCCGCGCGCCGCGCGGCGTCGATCCGGCAATACGACGCGGCCTCGGCGCGAGGCGAGCATGCCGGCGCTTGCCCGGCACATTCAGCGCTGTGGAGCCCTCTCCGCATCCTGGCGCTCACCTCAGGATGTCAGTGGCGCGATGCCGCTCGTCCACACCATCGATCAGAATCACCGGCCCACGCGCATGTTTCGTTCGCAACGGCAGAATCCGCTGATACGCATGCGACTCGTACCAGGCACGCGCGGCATCGAGATCGGGGAACGCAATGGCGATCAGATCGCCGCGCCATTCGCCTTCGCGCACCTCCGGCCGGGCGCCGTGCACGATGAAATGGCCGTCGAACGGCGCGAGCGTGGCGTCGATGCCGTTGAGATAGTCGACGATGTCGTCGCACAGTTCGACGTCGTGCAGGTGGGCGATGGCATACGCAGTCATGGCGTGGCTCCGGGGAAGTGGCTCCTGGGAAGGGATGGATGCGAATCGATGACTCGCATACCGCCCATGGTCGCCGCGTGCGTGACGCCCGTCGATTACCTGCCAGGTAAAGAATCTGCGGCTGCGCGCCCGGCGCCGCCACCCAGCGCCACCCATCGCCGCCCATTCACCGCCCATTCGCCCCGTGTTGCGCGCGCGCCGCAACGGGATCGCCGAAGCCCCCGCCCCGAGCTCGCCAGCGCCCCGCGCCGCTGCTGAAAACCCTTGATTAAAAAGATGTTTCCCCGGAGGAGCGGGATTGGATCACTTCGCGAAACAACTTATTGTAAAAAAGTTAAAAGACTTTGGAACCGGTTCCATTTACTATACCGCCGGCAATCCGATGACTGCCCGGGGGCGCAATGGCGCGCTCCAATCTGGTGACTAGAACAATATGCCTTCATCCCCTCTCAGCTCTCGCCGCGGCTTTTTACGCACGGCTATCGCCCTGGTTCCGGCCGGCACGCTTGCCGGTTGCGAGGTCAAACAATCCGCGACCACCGCCGCGGCGGGCTCGAACGAAGGCGCGAATGCGTCCGCGGACCACGCGCCGCGCGCCCACTACCAGCCGCATTTCTTCGACGCGAAGGAATGGGCGTTCATCCATGCGGCGGTCGACCGTCTGATTCCGCCGGACAGCGAAGGCCCCGGCGCAGTCGAAGCGGGCGTGCCCGAATTCATCGACCGGCAGATGGATACGCCGTACGCGCACGGCGCGCTCTGGTACATGCAGGGTCCATTCGCCCAAGGCGCGCCGGAACTCGGCTACCAGTTGAAGCTCGTGCCGCGCGATCTCTACCGGCTCGGCATCGCGGCGCTCAACGCATATTGCGCGAAGACCTACGCGCATCCCTTCGACGCGCTCGACGCCGCCACGCGCGACACCGTGCTTGCCGCGCTCGAGAAAGGCAGGATCGAGCTCGCCGACGTGCCCGCCGCGACCTTCTTCGGCCAGCTTCTGCAAAACACCCGCGAAGGCTACTTCTGCGACCCGATCCACGGCGGCAATCGCGACATGGCCAGCTGGAAGATGATCGGCTTTCCCGGCGCGCGCGCCGATTTCATGGACTTCGTCAATCAGAACGGCGCGGCCTATCCGTATGGCCCGGTGTCGATCGAAGGAAAGCGCAGCTGATGTCTACTCAAACCAAACCCCATGTGGACGCGGTGATCGTCGGCTTCGGCTGGACCGGTGCGATTCTCGCGAAGGAGCTCACCGAAGCGGGCCTGCAAGTGCTCGCGCTCGAACGCGGCGAGTATCGAGACACCTACCCGGACGGCGCGTATCCGAACACGATCGACGAGCTGACCTACAACGTCCGCAAGAAGCTGTTTCTCGATCTCTCGAAGACCACCGTGTCGATCCGTCATAACGTCGGCGATACGGCGCTGCCATACCGGCAACTCGCGGCGTTTCTGCCGGGCGAAGGCGTGGGCGGCGCGGGTCTGCACTGGTCGGGCGTGCATTTCCGCATCACGCCGGAGGAACTGCGCTTGAAGAGCCATTACGAAGAACGCTACGGCAAGCGCTTCATTCCCGAAGGCATGACGATTCAGGACTACGGCGTCAGCTACGAAGAACTCGAACCGCATTTCGACTTCGCCGAGAAAGTGTTCGGCACCTCGGGGCAGGCGTATAAGGTCAACGGCAAAGTGGTCGGCGACGGCAACGTGTTCGAAGCGCCGCGCAGCGACAATTTTCCGCTCGCCGCCCAACTGAACACCTATTCCGCAGAACGCTTCGGCAAGGCCGCGCGCGAACTCGGGCTCAATCCATACCGGCTGCCGTCGGCGAATACGTCGGGTCCGTACACGAACCCGTACGGCGTGCAGATGGGTCCGTGCAACTTCTGCGGATTCTGCAGCGGCTACGCGTGCTACATGTATTCGAAGGCGTCGCCGAATCTGAACATTCTGCCCGCGCTCAAGCAGTCGCCGAACTTCGAATTGCGCTCGCGCTGCCACGTGCTGCGGGTCGAACTCGACGACACAAAAAAGCGCGCCAGGGGCGTGACCTATGTCGATCCGGCGGGCAACGAAGTGTTCCAGCCGGCCGATCTGGTGATCGTCGCGGCGTTCCAGTATCACAACGTCCATCTGCTTCTGCTGTCGGGCATCGGCAAGCCGTACGACCCGATTTCGGGCGAAGGCGTGGTCGGCCGCAACTTCGCGTATCAGAACCTCTCCACGATTACCGCGTTCTTCGACAAGGACACCTTCACCAATCCGTTCATCGGCGCGGGCGGCAACGGCGTCGCGGTCGACGACTTCAACGCCGACAACTTCGATCACGGCCCGCTCGGCTTCGTCGGCGGTTCGCCGTTGTGGGTGAACCAGGCGGGCACCAAGCCGATCAGCGGCATCGCGACGCCGGCGGGGACGCCGAACTGGGGCGCCGACTGGAAGAAGTCGGTGAAGGATCACTACGCGCACACCATTTCGATGGACGCGCACGGCACCAACATGTCGTACCGCGACGTGTTCCTCGACCTCGATCCGACCTACCGCGATTCATACGGCCAGCCGCTGTTGCGCATGACCTTCGACTGGAAGGACAACGACATCAAAATGGCCCGCTACGTGACCGGCCAGATGCACAAGATCGCGCAGCAGATGGGTCCGAAGTCGATCAACGTCTACACGCGCGAATTCGGCGCGCACTTCGACTCGCGCCGCTATCAGACCACTCACCTGGTGGGCGGCGCGGTGATGGGCACCGATCCGAAGACGAGCGTACTGAACCGCTACCTGCAAAGCTGGGACGTGCATAACGTGTTCGTGATGGGCGCGTCTGCTTTCCCGCAAGGTATCGGCTATAACCCGACCGGTCTTGCCGCGGCGCTCGCTTACTGGTCGGCGCGCGCCATCCGCACGCAGTATCTGAAGAACCCCGGGCCGCTGGTGAGCGTATGACGAAGAAGATCGATATCCAACGCCTCACGCGGGCACTCAAACGCGCGGGCGCGGCCTCGTTGTGCGCAGCCGCCGCGCTCGGCACGACGCCGCTCGCCGCGCACGCGGCGGCGCCTCACAACGCGAACGACGCGGCGCTGATCGCGCGCGGCGAATACCTCGCGCGGGCCGGCGACTGCATTGCGTGTCACTCCGCGAACGCGGGCAAGCCCTTTGCCGGCGGTCTGAAGTTCGACACGCCGATCGGCGCGATCTACTCGACCAACATCACGCCGGAGCGCGGCACCGGCATCGGCGCGTGGAACTTCGCGCAGTTCGACCGCGCGGTGCGCGCCGGCGTGAAGCCGAACGGCGACACGCTGTATCCGGCCATGCCGTACCCGTCGTATGCACGATTGAGCGAAGACGATATGCACGCGCTGTACGCGTATTTCTCGCAAGGCGTCGCGCCGGTAAAACAGGCGAACCGTCCGGTCGATATCGTCTGGCCGCTATCGATGCGCTGGCCGCTCGGCATCTGGCGCCACCTGTTCGCGCCCGAGCCGGTTTCGTTCGACGCGAAGCGCTACGCCGACCCCGTCATCGCGCGCGGCGCCTACCTCGTGCAAGGGCTCGGCCATTGCGGCGCGTGTCATACGCCGCGCGCGGCAACGATGCAGGAACGCGCGTTGAGCGACCTCGACGGTTCGGCGTTTCTCGCGGGCGGCGCGACGATCGACGGCTGGACGCCGTCGAGTCTGCGCGGCAATCCGCGCACCGGCATCGGCGCCTGGAGCGAAGCCCATCTCGTGCAATTCCTGAAGACCGGACGCACGCAGCACAGCGCGGCCTTCGGCGGCATGACGGACGTCGTGCAGCACAGCATGCAGCACATGAACGACGCCGACCTCACGACGATGGCACGCTACCTCAAGACGCTGCCGTCGACCGATCCGAAGGAAGCGCCGTACGTGTACGACGACACGGCCGCGCACGCGCTGCGCTCGGGCGACGCCACCGCGCCGGGCGCCGCCGTCTACCGGGACAACTGCACCGCCTGCCACCGCAGCGACGGCCACGGCTACAACCGCGTGTTTCCGGCACTGAGCGGCAATCCGGTCGTGCAGGGCAAGGACGCGACCTCACTGATTCACGTGCTGCTCACCGGCAGCACGCTTGAAGGCACGAAGACCGCGCCCTCCTCGTTCACGATGCCGGCCTTCGGCTGGCGCCTGAACGATCAGGAAGTCGCCGACGTAACCAACTTCGTGCGCAACAGTTGGGGCAACACTGGTTCGACGGTCAGCTCGACGGATGTCGCGAGAGTCCGCAAGACGGTCACGGTGCACACGCCCGAGATGCCACGAGGCGCCGCGTTGAGCCATTGATCGCACGCCGCCTTGCGTGACGCGTCCGGTTGCGGGGCGCGCCGCAAGCACCGCATCAGTACCCCTTTCCCCGCTTCACGCGGTCCGCTCCGATGGTCGGGAGCGGGTGCTCGCGTGCGCGGAAAAAAGAGAAATCGCCAATCAGGTGACCTGAGATAGACGTTCCAACCAGACTGAATACAACGATGAAAAAGCCATGGATTGCCGCCCCCCTTTTGATGTCTTTTGCCGGCATTGCGTCCGCGCAGAGTTCTGTCGTGCTGTACGGCATCGTCGATGCGGGCATTTCGTACCGCAGCAACGAGCGCACCGGCACCACCGGCAACTATAGCGGCCACTCGAATGTCGCCCTGACGAGCGGCAACCTGTCCGGCAGCCGCTGGGGCATCAAGGGGCAGGAGGACGTCGGCGGCGGCTGGAACGCACTGTTCCAGCTCGAGGACGGCTTCGACGTCACCAACGGCAAGACGGGGCAGAACGGGGGCCTGTTCGGCCGCCAGGCGTATGTGGGGATCGGCAGCCGGCAGTACGGCACGATCACGCTGGGCCGGCAGTACACGTCGCTGAACGACTTCGTCTCTCCCGTCGCGCCGGTGGCAATGGTCGGCGGCTATGGCGCGCATCCGGGCGACATCGACGATCTCGATCAGACCGCGCGCGTGAACAACTCGGTCAAGTACACGAGCGCGAACTATTCCGGCTTCACATTCGGTGCGCTGTACGGTTTCGGCGGCCAGCCCGGCAGCCTGAAGCAGCAGAATACGTGGAGCGTGGGCGCCGCCTATGGCAACGGTCCGCTGCATGTGGGCGTCGGCTACGAGCGCTCCGACAACAGCAAGACCGGCACGCGCGACGCCACCTACGGCAAGTGGAGCGGCACGGACGACGGCCTGTTCAATTCATCGATCAACGAAGGCTACGCGAGCGCGCAATCGCAGCAGATCATCGCGACGGGCGCCACGTACGACTTCGGCCCGGCCGTCGTCGGCGTCAATTACAGCAACGTGCAATACCGCTCCGGCGCCGACTCGCTGTTCAAGGGACACGCCACGTTCAACGTCGCGGGCGTGTTCGGCCAATGGACGATTCGTCCGGCCGTGCAACTGTTCGCGGGTTACAGCTACACGCGCGGCGGCGAAGTGGATGGCGTGGATGAGCGCGCGCAGTATCACAACGTGACGCTCGGCGCGCAGTACGCCCTCTCGAAGCGTTCGACCGCCTATCTGATGGGCGGCTATCAGCACGCATCGGGCGGCACGCTGGATGCGCTCGGCAATCCGGTCGCGGCCACCGCGTCGGTCAGCGACAAGGGCAACGGCCATTCGTCGTCCGCGCAGTCCCAGGCGATCGTCAGCATCGGCTTGCGGCACAGGTTCTGATGCTGCGGGGCGGCGCCGCAACGCGCCGCCGGCGGATCCGCCGCTCACGGAGGGAGTCGCTCCTCGTTCGTTTGCGCGGCGGGTGAGGCACCCGGCTCGTCCCGCAACGCCGGCGTCCGATCGTCGAGCATGCGCCCACAGCCCGTGGTATTTGGCCGACAATGGAGACCGCGACGCTCTGATCAACGACATCGCCCTCTCATTGTCCGGAGACCACGCTCATGAACAAACGCCAGTTTCTCGGCAGTGCGGCGCTGCTGAGCGCGGCTGCCGCGCCCGCATTCGGCAGCCAGCACGCCCGTAAATCGGCCTGCGCGGCATCTCCCGTCATGCTCACGATCAGCGGTGCGATCAGGCGCCACAATCGCGGCGCGCTCGATCCCGCGTTCGACCCGTTGCTCGCCAAGCACCAGGTGAAGTTCTCCGAAGCCTATGGCGTCGATCTGGCGCTGATCGCCGGCATGCCGGCCGTGACCATCAACCCCACCACCGAATACGATTCTCGCCAGCACAGCTTGAGCGGCCCCTTGCTCACCGGCGTGCTCGAACACGTCGGCGCGCCTGCCGCGGGCAGCACGCAAATCGTCATGCACGCGGTGGACGGCTACGCGGTCGCCACGACACTCGACAAGGTGCGCGCCTATCGTTTCATCGTGGCGACGCACATGGACGGCAAGCCGCTGCCGCTTGGCGGCGTCGGCCCGCTATGGGCAACCTACGACGCGGACCATATCCCCGAGTTGTCGAACAAGCCGCTCAAGGACCGCTTCGAGCTGTCGCCGTGGGGTCTCTATCACATTCAGGTCGCCGAAGGCTAACGGTACGGCGCCGCAAGCCGCCGCCCGGCGTCGTGGAGGTGCGCGCGTTCGCGCAGCCTCTCGGGCAGGTCACGCCGCCGGGCCATCCGCTCACGAAGCTCCAGAAGCGTCCACGCCTGCGCGATTGCCTCGACTACCCGCTTATCCTGATGACGCCGGACACCTAATTGCGCGCGATGGTGGGCCAGATCGATCACCGCGAACGGCGCAAGGCGCGTCCGCTGGTGGAAACCAGTTCGGTTTCGATGGTGCGCCGGCTCGTGGCGGATGGCGTCGGCATCGGCATCGGCTTTCTGATCGCGGAGAACGTTGCGGAAGACGTCACGCAGCGTAAGCTGGCGTGGACACCGCTCGCCGATGCGGAACGCGCAATCGTCCAGTTGCCTGTATCAACGCTCGGATTTGACGACCACCGTCGCGATGAGCATGTTCCTGCAGTTTCTCGGCCAGGCGATCGAGACGATCGAAGACCGCTTTTACACAGCGACGCAAGCCGCCCGCAAGCGCCGCGCGCGGCTCACGTGAGCGCGCGGCCAGCCGCGGCGAATCGCTGCACGCAAGCCTGCCGCACGCGCTCGACCGGCATCGACCAGTCCTCGACCGGCGCGCGCCGGAACAGGCGCAGCGTGTGCGGATACCACGCCGAATCGTTGCGTTCGTGCAGCCAGCGCCAGTCGATGTCTTTTTCCGGCAGCATCACCCAGCACGGCTTGCCGAGCGACGCGGCCAGATGCACGGTGGATGTGTCCACGGCAATCACCAGATCGAGTTGCGCGATGATCGCGGCGCTGTCCGCGAAATCCGTCACACGCGATCCGAGGTCGAGCAGCGGCTGACCAGCGGGAGGATTGGCCGCCTCGTCTTCGCCGCGCCCTTTTTGCAGACTCACGAAACTCACGCCGGGCACGCTCCAGAGCGGCGCCAGCACGGCGAGCGAAGGAATCGACCGGTTCGCGTCGTTATGATGGTTCGGGTTGCCCTTCCACACGAGACCGATCCTGCGGCCGGGTGGCAATGCGTCCAGCAACGGCCGCCACTGTTCGACCAGCCCCGGCTCGGCCGTGAGACGCACGGCGCGCGGAATCGTATCCACTCTCGTGCGCAGATGCAGCGGCGCGCTCAGCAGACTGGTCCAGCAGTCGTAAGCTCGCGCGTTGGCGCGAGCGGTGTCATGATCGAACACGGCGTCCACGCCATCGACGCGAGCCATCAGCCGGTGCAGCGACGGCGCGCAGGCGAAGGCGATATGCGAGGCGCCCTGAGCCTTTAACAAAGCGAAATAGCGGCTGAACTGGATCATGTCGCCGAGGCCGTCTTCCTGCCACACCAGCAAGGACTGGCCCGCGAGCGGAGCGCCTTGCCACCGCGGGCAGCCTAGCATCGACGCGCTCGCGTGATGGACGAAACCGGGATGTTCGTAGCGGCACTCGTACAGACGCCACCCTTCCTCGAAGCGGCCCATGCCGAGCAGCAGGACGGCCAGCCCGAACTTCGCATCGCCATAATCGGCACGTAAAGCAAGCGCCCGGCGATATGCGCTTTCGGCCTCGGGCAGTTGCGTGAGCTGCGCCAACGCCGCGCCGAGGTTGTAGTGCGCCTCCGCCAGATCCGGACACACGCTGAGGGCCTGCTCGAAAGCCGCGACAGCCGCGGGCAGACGATCGAGCCGTCGAAGCACACAGCCCAGGTTGTTATGCGCACGGGCGAGATCGGGCCGCAGGCGGATCGCCTCGCGATAAGCCGTTTCGGCCTCGAACAGCCGCTCCAGTTTGCCCAGCGCCGCGCCCAGGTTGTAGTGTGCTTCGGCGTAGTCGGGGCGTTGCGCGATGGCTTCGCGGTAGGCGGCTTCGGCTTCGGGCAGGCGTTCGAGATCCGCGAGCACCGTGCCGAGATTCAGATGGGCTTGCGGATAGTCCGCACGAATGGCAATCGCGAGGCGAAAAGCCAGTTCGGCTTCGGCGAGACGGAACGTGGCCTTGAGCACGCCACCGAGGTTGTTGAGCGCCTCGGGATACTGCGGCCGGATTTTCAGCGCTTCGCGGTACGCGTCGTCCGCCTCGGCGAGACGTCCCAGCTCCATCAGCACGTTGCCCAGGTTGTTATGGAGTTCGGCGCGATCCTGCAGCCCCGGCAATGCGCGGCGAAACGCCGCTTCCGCTTCGTGCAGGCGGCCCAGCTCGTGCAGCACGATGCCGCGGTTGTAGTGGGCTTCGACGTAGTCGGGACGAAGCGCCAGCGCCTCGCGATAGGACGCCTCCGCCTCCTCCCTGTAGCCGAGGCCGTGAAGCACGGCGCCAAGATGATTGCGGGCGTCGGCGTGGCCAGGTTGCAGCGCGACCAGTTGCCGGTACATCGCCTTGGCCGCCGACAGCCGCCCGAGCGACTTGAGCAGCATGCCGAGCGTGCCGTACACCTCCGCGTAGCCGGGTTTGATGCGCAGACAGCGGCGCCAATGCTCTTCCGCAGCGGCCGGCCGCTGCAAGGCGAACGCACACGCGCCGGCGATATTCAACGCGTCCGCCCGCGCGTCGTCCGGCAGTGCGTCGGCCTCCAGCAGCGGCATCACCATTGACAAGGCCTCGGCGAATTGTCCGGCTGAGAACAGCGAGACGGCCTGTTGGTTGATATCGTCGATCGGGAATGCGAGCTGCGTGTCGGTCATGAGTCGTGGCTACTGGGATCAGTGGCGATCCGGCCGGGAAAGCGGAACATGTACCACGCAGCTTACGCGAATCGGCGCGCCTGTAACGCGGCGAAATGCACGGCTTTCAGGCTTCTAATCCCACGCTATAACCAGGATCACGCGCGAAAAGAGCGCGCGGCGATGTTAGAATCGCCCGCGTCTTTAAGCCCACCATCATGACTCTACGCGCCCGCAACCGCATGACCGCCTGGCTTGGCCTGTTCGCCATGTGCCTCGTCGTGTTCGCGCCGCTCGTGAGTCAGCTGCTGCTGTCCAACCGTGCGCACGAACCCATTGCCGCGCTCTGTTCGGCGCTCCAGCCGCGCGACTTCAGCATGGCGAGCGCGGCGACCCAGGCCGCTGCGGCACCGGTCCATTTGAGCCATGACGACGCGTTCGGCGCGTGCGGCTACTGTCACCTGCTCCAGCACCACGTCGCCATGCCCACGGTCGCCGTGGTCGCGTCGCCGCCCGCCCTCGCGCTTGCCGGCACCGCGCCGCCCACGCTTTCCACCCGCTTCACGCCGCTCGGCGCATTTCCATCCGGCCGTCCCAGAGCTCCACCCGTCGTTTCCTGATCGCTGCCAGTCCTGATCGCGCATTCGCCGCACCCGTCGAGGGGGCGCACGATCGCCTGTTCCATGCATCAAGGAAACGTTCATGTTCAACTTCGTTGTGCGAAGGCTGTCTCTTTGCGCCCGCCACGGCGCGCGCGGCTTCTCGCTTCAAGTGCTGCCCCAGTCGTTAGTCCCGGCCTGTTTGCCCGCCATCGTTCCGGCGTTCGTGCCCGCCTTCATCGCCTCGCCCGCTCATGCGCAGAGCGCGAGCGCCGAAGCCACGCTACCTGTGGTCAGCGTTAGCGCGAGTGCCGTCGCCGCGCCGCGCGCCGTCGATCCCAACCTGCCGGCTTCAGTCGAAACCGTCACGCCCGAGCAGTTCGACAACTGGAACGTCGTCAATACGGAAGACGTGCTGAAGTACATGCCGAACCTCGCCGTGCGCAAGCGCTTTATCGGCGACCTGAATTCGATCATCGCCGTGCGCGGCACCAGCAACACGCAAAGCGCGCGCGGTCTCGTCTACGCGGACGGCCTGCTGCTCAGCAATCTGCTCGGCAACAGCTATGCGTTTCCGCCGCGCTGGTCGATGGTGTTTCCTGATGAGATCCAGCAGGTCGATGTGATCTACGGGCCGTATTCGGCGCTCTATCCGGGCAACTCGCTCGGCGCGACCGTCCTGATCAGCACGCGCATGCCGAAACAGTTCGAAGCGAGCGCGGACCTCAAAGGCTTCACCCAGCACTTCAGCCTGTTCGGCGTGAACCAGAATTTCAACGGCAGCGAGGCCAGCGCGACGATTGGCGAGCGCATCGGCAAATTCTCGTATCTGCTCGGCGTAAATCACCTGGAAAACACCAGCCAGCCGCTGCAATTCGCCACACTGGCCCAATCGCACACGCCCGCGAAAGCCGGCGACATTCCGGTCACCGGCGCGTACTTCTACAACAACCAGACCAATACGCCGACGGCGGTGCTCGGCGTGAACGGCGAAGGCATCGAACATACGGTGCAGGACCAGTTCAAGCTGAAGATGCAGTACGACTTCACGCCGACACTGCAAGGCGGCTTCACGCTCGGCTACTGGCATCAGACCTATAACAGTCAGACATCGAGCTTCCTGCGCGATGCGAACGGCAATCCGGTCTACAGCGGCAAGGTCGCGATCGACGGCTATGAATACACGATTCCCGCGGCCGCACTCGCCCCGAGTCTCGGCCATAGCGAGAACTGGCTCTACGGCGTGTCGCTCAAAACGCGCAATGCCACCGGCTGGAACGGCGAAGCCATTGCTTCGTATTACGACGTCGGCAACAGCGTGGCGCGCACCGCGAGTTCCGGCGTGCCGGGCAACGGCCCAGGCACCGTGATCTTCGGCGACGGCACCGGCTGGAAAACACTCGATCTGCGCAGCACCTATACACCCGTGACGCAACAGGCCGGGCTCGCGAATCACGCGCTGAGCTTCGGCTACCACTACGACAACTACTTTGTCGATAACGAGAGCTACAACACGCTGAACTGGCGCGACGGCGCGGCCACGTCGTTCGCCAATGCGTTCGCCGGCAAGACGCGGACTCAGGCGCTCTACGCGCAGGACGCGTGGCGCTTTCTGCCGCGCTGGAAGCTCGTCTACGGCGTGCGCTACGAAGACTGGCAAGCGTACGGCGGCTCGCAGTCGCTCGCCGGCACGACCCTGCCGTACAGCGACGTGAGCCAGCATCACTTCTCGCCGAAAGCATCCCTGTCGTTCGACGTCACCGACGACCTGACCTTGCGCGCGTCGATTGGCCGCGCCTATCGCTTCCCGACGGTCAGCGAACTGTTCCAGGGGCAAATCAACGGCTCCGCGATCGTCAACAACAATCCGAACCTGAAGCCCGAAGACGACCTCTCGAAAGAACTAACCGCCGAATGGGCGCACTGGAACGGCGTCTTCCGCCTCTCGCTGTTTCAGGACGACGTGAAGAACACGATCTTCAGCCAGACCGATACGACCGTGATTCCCAACGTGACGAACTTCCAGAATATCGGCAAGGTCCGCTCGCGCGGCGTGGAGACGAGCTACTCGGGAGAGAACGTGCTGGTGCACGGCCTGGACCTGCTCGCGAGCGTGGCCTACACGCAGTCGAAGATTCTCGCCAACGCGCAGAACCCCGCCACGGTCGGCAAGTACTTCTACCGGATTCCGCTGTGGCGCGCGGATCTCGCGGCGACGTATCACATCGACGAACGCGCGGCGTTCACGCTCGCCGCGCGCTATTCGGGACGTCAGTACAACACGCTCACCAACACCGATACGAATCCGGACGTGTTCGGCGGCACCAGCTCGTACACGGTGGCCGATGCGAAATTCACCTACAAGCCGACCAGGTTGAGTGAAGTCGGCATCGGCGTCGACAACCTGTTCGATGCCCGCTATTTCGTCTATCACCCGTACCCCGGCCGCACGTTCTACGTGGAAGCGAAGCTGCGCATGTAGGCGCGCCGAAGCCGCTGCACGCATCAGCATGCGGCTCGCCCCGATCGATTCAATTTCTGCTCCAGGAGGATTCCATGTCCACCACCACTGTCGAGACGTCACGCGTGACGAGCGCCGCCAACGCGGGCTATCGAACGCTCTGGCGCTGGCATTTTTATGCCGGCCTCTTCGTGATGCCGTTTCTGCTCGTGCTCGCGATCACCGGCACGCTGTATTGCTTCCAGCCGCAAATCGAGCCGCTGCTGTATCCGCAGCGGCTGATCGTCGCACCACAAGCCGTGCCCAGGCTGCCTGCGGAAGCGCTGCTTGCCCACGCGCGTTCGGCCATGCCGCCGAATGCGACCGCGGTGACCGCGGTCGTCGCGAACGACCCGCGGCGCAGCGCCGAATTCGTCTTCCGTCTCGCACACGGCGATAAACAGAGCGTCTATGTGAACCCGTACACGGGCGCGGTGCTGGGCACGCTGAGCGTCGAGCGGCGCTTCATGCAAGTGGACCGGATGCTGCATCGCAAGCTGCTGCTCGGCAAACCCGGCGAACTGCTGATGGAACTCGCCGCATGCTGGACGCTCGTGATGATCGGCACCGGCGTCGCCTTGTGGTGGCCGCGCGAGAAAACCACGGCGCGCAACGCGCTGCTGCCGCGTTTCGCGCTGAAGGGCCGTCCGTTGTGGAGGAACGTTCACGCAGTCATGGGCATCTGGCTCGCGCTCGGCGCGCTCCTGTTCGTGTTGTCAGGACTGCCGTGGACGGGTTCGTGGGGCAAGCAGTTCAAGGCGCTCGCGAGCGCTGCGAATCTTGGGGCGCCGCCGGGAGCGTGGGGCGGTTTGCCGCTGCAATCCGGCGTGCCCGCAAAAGGCGGCAACGGTATCTCCGGGCCGGACACGCATGCGGAAAATGCGTCGAACGATGAACACGCCGCACACGAAGGCCACCGCGCGCATACGGGCAACACGGACTCGATGCCCGGCATGGTGATGGACGACTTGCCTCTGCCGCTCACGCCGTGGGCCGTGGGCAACGCCCGCGTGCCCAACTCCGGCGCCAACACCGGGGCGCACCCGCTGCCGCTCGGCCACGTCGTCGCGCTGGCCGCATCGCTCGGCTTGACTGAGGGCTACAACATCGCGCTGCCGGCTTCCGCGACCGGCGTCTACACCGTCTCGTACTTTCCGGGTGATCCCAAAGACGAACGCACGCTATACGTCGACCAATACAGCGGCGCGGTCCTGAAGGACATCCGCTATGGCGATTACGGCGCGGTATCGAAAGCCGTGTCGTACGGAACGTCGCTGCATATGGGCCGTTATTTCGGTCTCGCCAATCAGCTTCTCTGCACCGCCATTTCCCTCGGGCTTGCGGCGATGGCCGTCACCGGCTGCGTGATGTGGTGGAAGCGGCGGCCGCAACGCTCGCTCGGCGCACCGTCGCGTGAACGGGCCGCGCCACCGATGCGCGGCTGGAAAACCGGCCTCGTGCTGCTCGGCATCGTGTTCCCGTTGATGGGCGCCACGCTGGTCGCCGTGTGGCTCGCCGATCGGGCGATGGTTGGGCGAGGCGCGCGGCGCATCGCGTGACCCGCGCGGCGTCCGCGGAACCGTGAGCCGTCCGCGATTTTCGTGGAACGCAGGCCGCCCATGGCCCAAGAAACGCACGTTGCACGCTTTGTGCGTTTACGATACATTTTGCTCGTTTATGATCGATTTATCGAACCGGGCAAGGTGAAGACATGCAACGAACGCGACAGGAAGCCATCGAAGGGCTCTTGCCCGAGCAGCGCGAGGCGCTGATTCTGGCGCGGCTGCGAGCGCACGGGCGCGTGCTGGCATCGGAACTAGCCGCCGAACTTCAAACCTCGGAACACACGGTGCGCCGCCACCTGCGGGACCTCGCCGACCAGGGCCATTGCAAGCGCGTCTACGGCGGCGCCCTGCTGATCTCGCCGTCCGACAAACCGGCGGCGGAGCGCATGAACGAGGCCATGGATCGCAAGGCCTGTCTCGCCGCCGCCGCGGTGTCGATCGTCCGCCCGAAGCAGATCATTCTGCTGGACGCCGGATCGACCAACGTCGCGATCGCCGCGGCCTTACCCGCCAACGCGGAGTTGACGGTCGTCACCAATTCGCCCGAGGCCGCCGTGCGTCTGCTGAACCGGCCGGGCTTCGAAGTGCTTCTGATCGGCGGGCGGATCGCGCGCGGCGCGGCGGGCTCGCTCGGCGCGACCGCGTTGCTGCAGATCCAGCAGATCCGCGCCGACCTGTGCTTTCTCGGCGCCTGCGCGCTCGACCCGGAGGAAGGCGTCGCCGCGTTCCACGCCGAAGACGCCGAACTCAAACGGGCAATGGTCAAGGCAAGCGGCCAGATCGCCATCGCCATGACCTCGGAAAAGCTGATGACGGCGGCGCCGTTCTCGGTGGCGCCCGCTGCCGACGTCGACTACCTGTTCGTCGAAGCCGACGTGCCCGCCGCGCGGCTCGCCAGTCTCGAAGCAGTCTGCGACAACGTGGTGGTGGCGCGCTCATGACACCATCCGCTACGTCCCCACTCAAGCCGGTCAAGGAACGCATTGCGACGCTGGGCGTGTTTCTCGCCAACGGTTTCGGCATCGGCGCGTGGGCCGTCGAAGTCCCGCGCATCAAGGAAAGCCTCGCGCTTGGCGACGCCTCGCTCGGCATTGCGCTATTCGCCTTCGCGCTCGGTGCGATCGTGGCCATGCCGCTGGCGGGACAACTCGCGCCGCGCTTCGGCAGCGGCCGCGCCACCGCGCTGCTCGGCGCGGCGTTCGTCATCGCGCTGCCATTGCCGGCTTTTGCGCCCGGCATGGCCGCACTGTGCATCGTGCTGTTTCTGCTCGGCGCGGCAAACGGCGCGCTCGACGTCTCCATGAACGGCCACGCCAGCACCATCGAAACGCAGTGGCATGCGCCGATCATGTCGTCGTTTCATGCGGCGTGGAGCGCGGGCGGCCTGCTCGGCGCCGCCACGGGTGCGATGCTGCAAAAAGGTGGGGGCGGCGTAACCGGCGGCCTGCTGATACCGGACCTGTGCATCGCGGTTCTGATCGCCGCCGCCGCGTGGCTTGCCCTGCGTGACCTCGGTCCGAGAGCGGCTGCCGCGTCGAGCGGCCTCGCGTGGCCTTCGCCCGCCGTGATGAAACTCGCCATGCTCGCGTTTCTGTGCATGCTGGTGGAAGGGGCGGTCGCCGACTGGAGCGCCGTGTATCTGCGCTCGGCGTTGAACCGCGAGGCCAGCGTCGCGGCGCTCGGCTACTCCGCGTTCGCGTTCTCGATGGCAGCGTGCCGCATCGTCGGCGACGTGTCCGTGCGGCGTTTCGGTTCGAGCAGGGTCGTGGCGCTCGGCGCTCTGATTGCGGTGGCGGGGCTTGCGCTCGTACTGGGCTGGCCGACCGTGTTCACCGCTTGCGTGGGCTTCGCGATGGTCGGCGTGGGCCTCGCGAATATCGTTCCGGTGATCTTCAGCGCGGCGGGCCGCTCGACGCTCACGCCGGCAACCGGCGTCTCGATGGCCGCGACCTTCGGTTATGCCGGCTTCCTCGTCGGGCCGCCGTTGATCGGCCTCGGCGCGGGCCTGCTCGGCCTGCGCCTCGCGTTGTGCGTGCTCGTCATGGCGACGCTGGTCGTTTGCCTCGTCGGCGGCCAGGCCGTGCGCAGCGCGCGGCTCGCCTAGCAGTCCGCCCGGCGGTCCGCCTAGAACACGCCCGGAATCACGCGGTAACGCACGCGGCCCTTGTAGGTCCGATACCCTTCGTCCGCCGAGAGCAGTTGCTCCTCGCGCACGATGCGCCCCACCTGCAATGCGAACTGGCAGCCATACACCAGCAGGTTTTGCAGACCGAAATTCACCAGCAGAAAACCGATGTCGGTCAAGAAATAACCGAGGTACATCGGATGACGCACGAAGCGATAGGCGCCACGCGATACGACACCGCGGTTGGCCGGCAAGATGCCGAACGAGCGGCGCAGCGACGCCTTGGCGAACAGTTGCCAGAAAATCCCCAGCAGTTGCAGCGCCGCGCCGACGGTCTCCGGCACGAGTTGCGCGCCCGGGGCGAGACGCACGGCCAGGAAGTAGTACGTGCCGCCCATCGAGCACATGAAAGCGAACGGCCGCCAGTCGCGTTTCATCGGCACCCGCGTGAAGAGCGACAAGCCCACCGTGAAGCACGCCGCGACCACCAGCAACAACAGCGTGATCCGCGACGGCGCGGCAAGCCATTGCATGATCGCGGCATAGGCGAACACGCTCAGCATGAGCGCGGCGCCCACGCGCGCGGCCACCTCGATCAGCGCGTGCCGCAGCCCAGGCGCGCCGCCCGCGGCGTCGGATCCGCTGCCCGTTGTGGTGGCGCCTTCGATGCTGGCGGCGAGGGGCAAGTCTTGCAAAGGGGTCGTCGGTGTCATGGCGCGCTCACTTGGAAATACGCAGGATTTGCGAAGCCAGCTGCGAAAAGCACGGCTTCAGATCGGCGGGCGTCGCGGCGTAGCAATACACGCCGACCGGCTGTTTCGGGTTGTAGCAGCGCGACAGCGAATCGGCTGTGTTGGCCATGCACTTGAGCAGGTCCTGGCCGAGTTCGTTGTCCGGGCCGGCGGGCTGCACCAGTTCGGGTCCGTAACCGAGCGTGAACACGTAGGTGCCTTCATCACGCGCCGCCGAGGCCATCGCTTCGAGCAGATTGCGCGACGCGCGATTGACGTTCACGTAGGTGATGGTGCCGTTGGGCACGGCGCGCGGCGCGCTCACGGGCCAGATCGGGAACGTCTGTTCGTTGACGTTGTGGGCGTTGTACCACTTCGGCATGGCCGTCACGAGCTTGGTCACGTTGCTCTGGAAACACGGCGAGCCGAGCGTCTGGTTGAGCGCATTCATGTTGTACAGCCCCGACATCGTGCCAGGGCTGTCCGGACTCGCAATCGTGCCGGCGGTGTTGTTGCAGCCGCTCTGATTGGTCGTGAAAAACGAGGAGAAGCTGTTGGGCGCGCCGTCCGAGAAGAACACGATCACGCGCAAACTGGACGGCTGCGTGATCACCGTGTTCAACTGATTGCGCGCGTTCCAGATCGCTTCGGCCGAATTGGTGCTGCCGTTGAACGTGTATTTATTGATGTCGGCGGTCATCGTCGTGCGATCGAAACCGCGCGCGTCGCCGTTGAACGGCACGTCGACCACGGTGCCGTACGCGAAGTGCATCAGCGCCACCCGGTCGTTGGTCACATCGAAATTGTTGAGAAAGGCCACCGCGTTCGAGCGCACCGCGGCCGGCACGCCCGAGCTATTCAGCGAACCCGTCGTATCGATCACGAACGCCATATCCAGCGTCTTGCGAATCGCCTGTGACGACGCGCTCACGTTCAGCACCTTGAAGCCGAGCACCTTCGTGAAGCTGACCGGCACGCTCGCCTGCGCGTTCATGCCGATCGTCACGGTACCGCCGTTGAACACGATCGACGGTGTGCCCGCCGTCACGCTCGAGCCGAGAAACCCCGCCGGATAGTTCGCCGCGAAAAAAGCCGTTGCCGCCTGCTGCGCGTTGTTGGTCTGCTCCGTCTGGTTGGCGCCGCGCGTGACCGCTTCGCCGGCCGCGATCACCGCGCCGTCGGTGGCGGCATCCAGGCGCGCCTTGATCATGTAGCCGAGACCGGAATCCACGGCGAGACCGAGAATGCCCAGCAACGCGATCAGCGAGACCGCCACGATGATGCTGACCGAGCCCCTCTGCCGCCTTCTGAATGTCGCTGTCGTTTTCATGGCTTCCCCCGAAACTGCTTTTTCTTAGGTTCGTCAGTAAAAAGTGTGGGTTGTCGGCGGCTCGGGCAAATTGCCAAGTGCATGATATAGCGCGATTTCCGTCGTTCGAAACGTCCGGAAGCCGTACGCTTTTCTCATGGTGACTTTGGCCTTGTTGTTCAAACCCTCGACGATTCCGCTGGAGAACTGCTTGCGCGCATGAAAGTAGTTGAGAATCAGTTCTCGATGGGCGCGCACGGTGCGTGCGAACTTCTTCATTGGTTCGATGCGTGAGCGCATGACCCGGGTGCACCACTGATCGAGGAACTTGCCTGCCCAGACAGGCGAGATGTAATCCCAGATCTGCTGGAACTCCTCCTTGAGAAGATAGGCGCGGACACTGCGCAGGTTGTAGTGCAGCAGATCGCGCAGGCGCAGTCGCTGATTGTCAGTAAGGTTCTCTGGCCGCTTGAGCAAACACCAGCGGGACTTCTTGAGGACTGGCTCATAGCCGTCGCGGGTCATGCGGCGAGCTTCCTCGGCGCGAACCTCGTCGATCGCCTTGTTCATTTTGGCAACGATGTGGAAGCGGTCGAGGATGTTCAGCGCGTTGGGGCAATGTAGTGCGATCATCTCGATGTAGGGCCGCCACATGTCCGAGCAGACGAACTCGACCTGCTCGCACAACCGTTTGCCGATCATGACGAAGAACTTTGCGAAGCTTTCCTTCGTGCGCTCCTGGCCAACCCAAAGCAGGCGCACGCAGCTGGCCTCGATCTGATAGACCAGCGTGAGATAATTGTGCCCTCGGCCATACTGGATTTCATCGACGCCCAAAGCGCGGATGGTGCCGAGTTCGCGATGGGCCAGCCCCCAGTCGACCACCCACTCCACCGCCTGGGCAACCTTCTCCCAACTGGTGCGAAAGCTTTGCGCTGTCTCTTTCCAGGAGAGCTTGCGTGCCCACTGCGCGAGAAACAGCATGTAGGCCTTGGTCAGCGTGTGCTTGCCGATGGCCCACGGCACCGTCTCGACCTTCACGCCGCACTCACGGCAGTCGACGCGGCGCATGGCGTACAGCAAAATCACCGCGAAGCCCCAGATCGGAATAAATTCGAAACTACGCGATGCGAGCGTGTCATAGCCGCTGCCAGGCCGGTTGCAACACGAACAGATCGGCTTCGAACCCTTGCGTGGCCGCACGTCGATCTCGATGGTTTTGGACTGCTCGCACAGTCGGGCACTTTCATAGACGAAGCCGGGAAAATGATGGCAGGCATTGAGCAGGCGGGTCAGCAACATGGTTAGCAAGCGCGCGGGAATCAGTAAAGACGCTATTGTTACCTCAGATCCGCACGCACTGGAGCGCTACGTCCCGGACTTGCAGAACTGGCCTGCCTCATGGCGCTTCGAGGACGAGGACATCCCATTCGGACAGGCGCTCGTGAAGGTCTTCACACCTTTCCTGCAACACCTGCTGACCCACGGCTATGCCCGCAAAACGTTGCACCGCCACCGCGATCACCTTTGGATGCTTGGTGGCCATCTCATCGAAGTCCGTCACGTCGATCCGGACTTAGCCGCCATGGATGCCCGCACACTGCTTCTCAATGAGATCCACGAGTTCGGTGGCCCGCTTTCGAGGCACCTCTCCGAGCACGAGCAGAACGCCTTTGACGCTACCTGCAAGAAACTCTATCGCTTCCTCTGTCCCTCATGAATCGCATCAAACCACCCACAGATTCCGCCGACGAGCCTTTTCTTATTTGACCCGGCTTATCGGCGCGTCAGAACACCGTCATGGCATAGAGATTCGGCGAGAGCGCGGGCGTCCTGATGCCGCCGCCGAGATTCAGCGAACCGATCAGCGGCGTTTGCAGATAGAACGCCTCGACCACGTATGCGATCTGGCCGTCGGCGAGCTTGCCTTGCAACAGGTTCACCACCGGCGACGAACTGCCCGCAGCCGGAAGCCCGCTGCAACTGCCGGTGCCGTCCGTCGCCCAGCGCGTGCCGCTGCTGCCGCAACTCCACAACTGGCTCGCCGGATAGTAGTTGCCGCCGTTCCAGCGGTATTGCGCGACCACCACGCCGGTGCAGTTATTGCCGCTGCTGTCGCAGTTGTTGTTGCCCATGATCTCGGTGATGTAGATCATGCCGTGCGCCGTCATGTTCAGCGGCGGCGTGGTCGCGGTCAGCGAGGACATGATGGTCTGCATCGGATAGGTGAGCGACGCGCGCGACGACAGGCTCGCGCCTTCGCGGCTCACGTTGATCAGGATCATCTGCGCCTGGATGTTGCGCGCAAGGTCGTACACCGGCAGCGCGAGCGCCACCAGGATCGGCAGCAACAGCGCCATTTCCACGCTGACGATGCCTTTGGACGCGCGGCGGCGGTTTCGCAGGGAGCGTATGCGCATGTCAGAATCCCTCGTTACGCATCGTCGCCGCGACGCTGAAGGTGAACTTGCCGTTGGCGAAGAACGGCTTGACGAGCGGCGTGAGGAGCGGCCAGATGCAGTTGATCTGCAGCACCACGATGTCGCCCGGGCTGCCGAACATGCCGGTGCTGTAACTCGTCTGCGTGTTGTAGGTTTGAGTCGCACCGTTGATGGTGATCACGTAGGTGGGCGAGACGAGCGAATAGAGGCCCATCGAGCTGTTCTTGATCTCCTGCACGACGGCCAGATAACGTTGCTGGTTGGTCGCGTTCGGATCGAGGTTGGCCTGCCCCGTCACCGAATAGCGCGCGCCTTCCCGCACCGCGTATTGCATGGTCAGATTGACCCACAGCGCGATGCCGAGATCCATCGCAATGCACAGCAACAGGAACAGCAGCGGCGCGATCAACGCGAATTCGATTGTGGCGACGCCGCGCTGCCTGCGCGTGAGGCCGCGCTTGCCCGCGCGCGCCTCGCCGCTGAAGGGGGACTTCCGGCGAGCGGCTTTCATTTGGTCTCCTTGTCCAGCACCGGCACGGGCTTGCGGCCGAGCCCCGCAGCGCGTTCGGCGTGCAGGCGCAGCGGCCAGCAGAACGCCTCCAGCAGCGAATGCGGTTGCGCGCCGTCGTCCAGACCGGAGGCCGGCCACTCCTCGCTGGCCGGCACCCATTGCGTGTCGAACAGGTGGTCCCACAACGGCAGCAATTGCGTGAAGTTATGGTTGAAATGCTCGGTGCGGTTCGAATGATGCAGGCGGTGATAGTGCGGATTGTTGATCCACGTGACGCAGCGGCCGAGGTCGATGCGCAGGTTCATATGCGCGAAGTAATTGCCGAGCATGAACACGACTGAAGTCGCGCCGACGATCCACGGATCGACCTTGAACAGCACGCCGACGAGTGGATAGAGCAGACAGCCCTTGATGAGCGATTCGACCCAGTGGTGCCGCCACGTGACCGTGATATTGAATTCGAGCGCGCTATGGTGCAGCGAATGCAGCTTCCACAGCACGGGCCACGTGTGCTGCAAGCGGTGAAACGCGTATTCGAGCACGTCGATGGTCAACAGCACGATCACGAACGAAGCCACCGCGCCCCACCCGCGCGAATTCAGCACCACCATGCCGCCGCCCAGCGCATTCACGATCGCGATGCTCGCCGCCGCCGTCAGCGGTTTCATCGCTTCCACCATGGCCAGATACACGCCCGCATACGCGACGTTCAAACGCTGTCCGGCGCGCGATTGCAGCCGCGCGGCGGGCCAGCGCCGTTCCAGCGCGGCCCCCACGGCCATCATCGCCAGGCCGAGCGCGTACGCGCGCAGCCAGAAGCTTGCGTGGTTCAACAGGTCAGGTAGCGGGCTGGATGCGAACATAGGATTCCCCGGTGAAGACCCGGCGCTCAACCACCCGCCATCGAGTTCACGGCCGGGAATAGCTGGCGCACGACCTGGATCGCCGACGGGCCGACTAGCACGACCAGCAGCGTCGGAAAAATGAAAAACATCAGCGGAAACAGGAGCTTCAAGGCAATCTTGGCAGCCTGTTCTTCCGCGCGCAAGCGGCGCTTGGTGCGCAGGTTGTCGGTATAGACCCGCAGCGAATCGCCCACGCTGGTGCCGAAACGGTCGGCCTGGATCAGCATCGCGGCGAGCGTGTCGATATCTTCCACGCCGGTGCGCAGCGACAGGTTGCGCAACGCCTTGTCGCGGCCTGAACCGGCGCGCAGCTCCAGCAGCACCATGTCGAACTCGTCTTTCAGCGCATGGCTCTTCACGCCGATTTCCTGAGTGACGCGCATCATCGCCGCGTCGAGGCCGAGGCCCGCTTCCACGCAGACGGTCATCAGATCGAGCGCGTCGGGCAGATCTTCGAACAGCTTGCGCTGGCGGCTTTCAACGAGACGCGTCATCACGAGATTCGGCAGATAGAAGCCGAGCGCGGACGCGGCCAGCACCGTCAGCAGCAGATAGATGCGCTGATCGGCTTCGAAGGCGTTGCCGAAGAAGATCAGCGCGAGCGCCGGCAGCGCGAGCGCCAGCACCGTCTTGGCGGCGAAATAGACCGCCGGTGCGGACGGCGTGCGGATACCCGCATTGGCAAAGCGCAGACGCAGCGCCGACTTGTCCCAGTCGTCTTTCGGCAGCGACAGTTTGGCGACCCGCTCGGACATCTTCGTGACCGTCTCGACCCAGTTCTTCTGCGCGCCGGCGTCGGCCTCGACGGCCACGTCCGGCTGCGCGAGTTCCTCGATGCGCCGTTGCACCGGGTCGGGCCGCAACAGCGTCATCGCCTTCAGCGCCGCGCCGAACACGATCAGAAACATCACCCCCAGCATCACGATCTGTTCTATTTTCATGGTCTGCGGGCCGGGCCCGCGCTCCTCGTGTCGAAACCGGTGGTCTAGATATGGATGCGCACGACTTTGCGCATCCACACGATGCCGATCAGCATCATGGTGATCGCCACGCCGGCGAGTTGCACGCCGGCCGGGTCCTTCCAGAACACGCTGATATAGCCGGGATTGAGCACCGTCAGCAGCCCAAGAATCGCGAACGGCAGCACGCCGAGCACCCAGGCCGACAGGCGCCCTTCCGCCGACAGCACGCGCACCTTGCCGAGCAGCTTGAGCCGCTCGCGGATGATGCCGCTGATGCTGCCGAGAATCTCCGCCAGATTGCCGCCCGCCTCGCGCTGGATCAACACGGCGATCACGAAGTAGCGCAGATCCTCGACCGGCACGCGGCTCACCATATTCAGGAGCGCGTCGTTCATCGAGACGCCGTAGTTGATTTCGTCGAACACCAGTGCGAATTCGCCGCCGAGCGGTTCGGGCAACTCTTCGCCAACCATGCCGAGCGCGGCCGGAAACGAATGCCCGGCGCGCAGCGCACGAGCGATCAGATCGGCCGCATCGGGCAACTGGCGTTCGAGTTGCAGCACGCGTCTGGCGCGCTTGCGGCGCAGAAGCGTCGCCGGCAGCAGGGCTGCCGCCGCGGCGAGCGCGCCGCACACCAGCGCGGGCGCATGCAGCACGAAACCGCCAAACGCGCCCGCGAGTGCGCACAGCAGCGTGTAAGCGATAAAACGCGCGACCGACCACTTCAGCCCGGACTGCTGCAATTGCCGGTCGAGCGTGTGCACGCGCGGCAGGCGCAGCAGCAGGTTCGTGACGAACGGCGAGTCGCTGAGCATGCGCTGCTTGAGAATCGACAGCTGTTCGCTGCTCACGTTGCCGCCCGCGGACAACGCGCGAATCCGCTCGTCCATGCGCTTCACGGCCTTGCCGTGATGGCTGCTCCAGAACAGATAAAGGCCCTCGATGGACAGCACCACCGCGAGAAACGCGAGCACCGCGAAGCCGATAAACGACGTATTCATGTGCCTCTCCTCAACCCCGTGGCGCGCTCATACTTCGAAACGCCGCGCCGGATCGAACATCTGGTCCGGCAGCACGATGCCGAAGCCCGCCAGCCGCTCGCAGAATTTCGGCCGCACGCCGCTCGCGCAGAAATAGCCTTTGATCATGCCGTTTTCGTCGACGCCGGTGCGCTTGAACGTGAAGATCTCCTGCATGTTGATGATGTCGCCTTCCATGCCGGTGATTTCCTGAATGCTCATCAGCTTGCGGCGCCCGTCGGTCAGACGCGAAGCCTGCACCACCACCGTGATCGCCGACGCGATCTGCTGACGGACTGCCTTGATCGGCATCGTCAAGCCCGCCATGCCGACCATGTTCTCCAGACGCGTGAGCGCATCGCGCGGCGTGTTCGCGTGCAGCGTCGCCATCGAGCCTTCGTGGCCGGTGTTCATCGCGTGCAGCATGTCGAGCGCTTCGGCGCCGCGCACTTCGCCGAGCACGATGCGGTCCGGGCGCATCCGCAGCGCGTTGCGCACCAGCGAGCGCTGCGAGATTTCGCCCTTGCCTTCGATATTCGGCGGCCGGGTTTCGAGCCGCAGCACGTGCTGCTGACGCATCTGTAATTCGGCCGCGTCTTCGATCGTCACGACCCGCTCGTCCTCGGGAATGAAACCGGAGAGCAGGTTGAGCAGCGTGGTCTTGCCGCTGCCCGTGCCGCCCGAAATCAGCACGTTCAGCTTCGCCTTGATCAGCGCTTCGAGCAGTTGCGCCATGGCGGGCGTGAAGCTCTGGTTGTTCACCATGTCGGTGACCGTGAGCGGATTCACCGCGAAGCGGCGAATCGACACCAGCGGTCCGTCGATCGCGGACGGCGGAATGATCGCGTTGACGCGCGACCCGTCGGGCAGGCGCGCATCGACCATCGGCGTGGATTCGTCGATGCGGCGGCCCACGCGCGAGACGATGCGCTCGATGATCTTCATCAGATGGGCGTCGTCGTAGAAGGTCACGTCGGTATGTTCGAGGCGGCCGCGCCGTTCCACATAGACGTGCTGCGACGTGTTCACCAGAATGTCGGAGATGGTCGGATCGTTGAGCAACGGTTCGAGCGGGCCGAGGCCGACCATTTCGTCGTGCACGTCCTGGGCGAGACGGCGGCGCTCGAGCTCGTTCATCGGAATCTTGTCTTCGTCGACGATCCGCTCCACCAGTTGCGCAAGCTCACGCTTGATCTGCTCGGGCGACAGGCGTTGCAGCTTGTCGAGCTCCACCCGGTCGATGATCGCCTGATGAATGTTCATCTTGAGCTGCTGATACGCGCGCCGCGCCGCGAGGCTCTCGGCGGCCGCGCCGGCGGCGGCCGCGGGACTGGCGCTATCGAACGGCAGCGTGCCGCTCTGGATCATCAACTGTTCGCGCAATGACATGGTGCTCTCCGCATTCTTTTCGGTGGCAGCCGGACCTGAACGGATTCAGGCGGGGCGTCCTGAGGTTCAGTGTCCGGGCTTCAGTTGCGGCGGCGAATTCGACCTGCCGGGAAAGAGGCGCCCGAGCACGCTCTTGCGCGTCACGGCCGGCAGCGGCCACAGCAGCGCGGCCAGTTGCGAGATGCCCTGGGCGAGCGCGCCGCCCTTCGCGCCGGTGACGAGCGGCACGCCGTGATTCAGCGCCTCCGTGGCCTGCTTTTCGTCGCGCGGCAAGTGATGCGCGACCTTCGCGCCGAAGGTTTCTTCGAGCGTCGCCAGGTCGATGCGCGCGTGCTTGTCGTACTGGTTGACGATCACCTTCACCTTGCCCGGCGGATAGCCGAGCTCCTTGAAGATGTCGAGCATGCGGCGGCCCGCATGCAGGTACGGAATGTTCTGCCGCACCACCATGCAGATCGAATCGCTGTGATCGAGCGCGTAGATCGCGAGCGGATTGATGTTCTGGCCGACGTCGATCAGCACCGCGTCGTATTGCTCGCGCACCAGCGTGAGAATCCGTTCGAGATGCGCGGCGCGCAGTTCGCCGGACTTGACCGGGTCGCCCGCGCCGGCCAGCACGTCGAGATTGGCGTGCACGTGCATCACGCAGGCTTCGAAGAACGCGGCGTCGAGCCGCTCGATCTGCGAGCACAGATCCGCGAGCGTGGCGGGCGGGGCCTTGTCGGCGACCAGCAGGCTCGCGTCGGCGAACTGCTGGTTCAGGTCGATCAGCAGCACGCGCTTCTCGCGCAGGGCGGCCAGCCCGTAGGCGAGATTCACGGCGATCAACGTGGTGCCGCTGCCGCCCTTGCAGGACGTGAACGACACCACGCGGCCGTCGCGGCGCACGCCGGCGTTTTTCTTCGCCGAGACATGGGCGAGCGCGTCGGCGATCTCGCCGTCGTCGAGCGGCCACGAGAGCACATGCCGCACGCCCACGCGCATTGCCGCCATCAACAGGGTGGTCGACGGCGCGGGCGTCACCAGCATGCAGTGCAGATTCGGCATGAGGGACAGCATCTCTTCGACGCCGTTCAGATCGCGCGGCGTGAGCTCGGCGTCGTCGACGATCAGCAGGTCGGCGCTCTTGATCGCTGCGGCGTGCACGCGCAACTGCTTCGCGGTTCCGTGCAGCGTACGCAGACGAAACGCGATGCCGCTTGCCTCGAGACGCGCCGCGATCAGCGGCGCACGCTCGGCGCTGGACGAAATCAGAAGAGTATCGATCATGGTCAGTCTCCGCTGGCTCCGGTGGAGCCGCCTGGTTGCACCGCTTCAGTACCCGCTCGACGAGCCGATGCCGATCGTGAAGGCATTGGTCGGCGGGGGCGGCGCGGTGAACGACTTGGCGTAGCTCTTCTGCGCCGCCGCTGCCGCCTTGCCGTCGATACCCGCAACCGGATCGGTATTGGCCGAGCCCTGCGGGTTGAGCGTCTGCATTTCCTTGATCTGGTTGACCGAGTCGCCGAAGGTGGCGTCCCAGTGCGGCGTGGAACTCAGGCAGCCGGCGAGCGCGGCGCTCAAGCCGGCGCACAGTGCCATGCGGATCAGTGTGTTGGTGGTGGTCATGTCGATCTCCGGTAGGCCGCGCATTACTGCGAGGCGTGTGAGTCGCTGGTTTCCGGCGTGGCCGGGAGCACAGCCACGGATGCGGCCGCACTCGGAGCGGGCGCGGGCGTGGGCGCGGGAACCGGCGCCGGGGCGGGCGCCGACGCTCCCGCAGCCGGTGCGGCGCGCTTCGTGCCTTCCATGTGGCCGGTCAGGTACACGTTCGCTTCGCCGGCGTCGCCGAAGCCGTCGGTGGGCAACGGATAGTGCTGCGGCAACGGTTTGGCCAGACGCGGCGTAACGACGAACACCAGTTCGGTCTTGTCCTGCTCGTAGCTCGTGCTGCGAAACAGCGCGCCGAGCACGGGCAACTCCGCGGCGCCGGGCAAGCCCTTGATCGAACCGGTCACGTTGCTCTTCAAAAGGCCGCCTATCGCGAAGCTCTGACCGTCGAACACCTGCAGCGTGGTGGAGGCGCGGCGCGTCGTGATCAACGGCAGGATCGACGTGGTGTTCGAGTTGCCGGCGCTCACCACCACGCCGGTGGACGACAGTTCGGACACTTCCGGCGCGACCTTCAGGTTGATGCGTCCGCCTTCGAGCACGGTCGGCGTGAAGGTGAGGCCGACACCGTACTGCTCTTCCTGCAGCACGATGGTGGTGCCGCCGGAGCCGTTGCTTTGCGGCACCGGAATATAGACCTTGCCGCCCGCGAGGAAACTCGCTTCCTGGCCGCTGATCGCCATCAGATTCGGCTCGGCGAGGATCTTCACGAGCTGATCGGTTTTCTGCGCGTCGACCGCGAACCTGAGCGGCGAATTGTTCGCTTTCGACGCGGTCAGCGCGCTGAGTCCGCCCGACAGATAGTCGGCCAGCAAGCCGAAGCTCCAGCTGCCGATGCCGCCGTTGATATTGGCCGCCATGCCGAGCTGGTCGATCAACGTCTTCGACACTTCGGCGACCTTCACTTCGAGCATCACCTGCTGCGGCGCGGCCACGTGCATCATGTTGATGATGCGCTCGCCGCTCGCGCTGCCGAGCGAGGGCGCCGGCGCGCCCATCGCGCGCGGCGCGGCGCCGACCGGCAACGGGCCGCTGCCCATCGGCGCGGCGCCTTGCAACGCGGTGGCCGGGCGGGCCACGAAGGCGCGCGCCAGCTCGAGCACGCGTTCGGCCTTGACCGCGTCGGAGACGGTGCCGGTCAGCACCAGCGAGTCGGCGGCGGCCTTCACCTGAATGCCGGTTTCCTCCGGCATCAGCGCGGCGAGGGTTTGTTGCAGTCCGCCCGGATCCGCGCCGACGCTCACGTCGATGATCGTGCAGGAGCCGCTGCGCCCTTGCACGATCATGTTGGTGGTGCCGACATCGGAGCCGAGCAGATAAAGCGTTTGCGGGGATACGAGCATGGCCTGCACGATCGACGGATTGCCGACCGTGCGGCTCTTCACCGGTTCGCGCACGTCGATCATCGCGGACTTGCCGACCGGGATCGTCACCGAGCTATGGTCGGCGACCGGGCCGCTGCAGTTCGGGCCGCGGCTGCCTTGCTGCGCGCCGCCGGAGGAAGCGCCCGGGCCCATGCCGCTGGCGGCGATGGTCAGACGCACCGAGCCGTTCGACGCCACCGTGAGCGGCACGTCCGGCAGTCCCGGCACGCCCGCTGCCGCGTTCTGGCCGGCCGCTTGCGCCACCGGCAGCATCGTCAGGTACATGCCGAGCAGCACGCCGGTGCAGGCTTCGGCGATCCGGGTGCGGCCCCGTGGCGAGCGCGAATTCGCTTCGCGTGGGCCGGGCGGGTGCTGCGGCGCGCTAGCGCGCTGAGTCGTTCTGGCGTTCATGTCCTACCCCCGTTATGTGCCGGTTTTTTTTGCGTGCTGGTCTGGACGCCAGTCATGCATCGGTCACGGCTTGCAGGCTCGAGCCTGTCAAAAACATTCTTGTCTTGCGTCGGCGCCGTCGAGCACTCGCACGCAGTTGGCCGGCGCATGCGCAACCACTTTGCGCACGATGTGCACCGGCTTCGGTTCGGGCGCGGGCGCCACGGCGACCGGCGTTTTCAGCAGCGTGGCCTTGGTGGCGCCGGCGGTATCGATCGCCTGCGGATCGATCTGGTTGCGCAACACGAGAGACAGCGTGCCGATGCTGCGCGCGAGGTCGATCTTCTCGGCCTGTTCCGGCGAGACTTCGAGCGTCACCGCGTCGACCACCTTCGGCTTGGTCTCGTCGCGGCCCACTTCCTGGGCGACGGCCAGTACGAGAATCTTTTCGAGCACGATCTTCGAGATGTTCTGGTCGCGCTGCGTGCCCGGATCGCGGGCATCCTTCTGCGTGTTGACAATGATGTCGACGTAATTGCCCGGCAGCGCGAAACCGGCCACGCCGATCACGTCGTTCACGCGCACCGTGATGGCGCGCTTGCCTTCGCCGATCACCGCCGAGAGGCCGCCGAGCGTGCCGACCGGCGTGAGCTTCGCCTCGAGGATCGGTTCGCCGTGCAGCAGGCTTTCCTTCAGCACGCGGCCGTCGAGTTTCTGCAGGTCGGTGAACGAACCCGGCGGCACGCTATTGGACGGCCAGTCGGTGAGCTTGAGGAAATCCGGGCCGATCCGCTGACCGAGATTGATGTCGGTTGCCGCCACCACCACCTTGGTCGTGGCATTCGACGACTGCGAGACCATCCAGCGCGAGGCGAACACCACCGCGGTGAGGCCCGCCAGCGTCGCGATCAGCAGCATCGTTACAGCGCGCGCATTTTTCATTTTCAACCCCCGAATTGTGTCCTGTCCCGGCACACGTCACACGCTGGCGAACAACACGCATGCGCTGCCTATTGCTATCGCGACGCCGTACGGCATGGTCCCCGTCGCACTGCTTTCAGCCACACTGCCCGACCTTCGCAGCGCGCCGTTTCCCGGCGTCGCGCAGTCGATCAGCAATGCCGCCATCCCACTCAGCCCGGCGCGCATCTGGCGGCGCCGCAGCCATATTGCGAGCGACCCGATGCCGCCGATCACACAGGTCGCCAAGCCAATTTCGAGCGCGCCGTAAGCGCCGCAGAAAGCGCCGACCGCCGCCATCAGCTTCACGTCGCCCGCGCCCAGGAGCCGCATTGCGTAGCCCGGCAGGAAAATCGCGCCGCCGGCCAGCATGCCGCCCAGCCACAACGTCAATGCGTCGATACCGCCATGCGTGAACCACTGCACCGGCATCGCCACGACCAATCCCGACGCCACCAGCCAGTTAGGAATCCGGCGCGTTTGCACGTCCCACAGTGCGGCGACGAGTACCAATGTCATCACGCACGGCCCAACCGGAAAAGGAACCCCGTTCATTGCCCGCTCCGTGTCGAGGATCGAATTGCCCTGTTTTACTGGAGTCGAATCGTTCGGCGCGGGGCCGTCGCTACCCTGTCCCGAAGGACCGTCGAGCCAGGGCGAGCGATCGGCTTTGCGCCTCCTGCCGCCTCAGGCGGCCGGGTTGGTCACACCGTTCAACGCGTTCTGCACGTACGTGAACACGGTGTTCAGCTTGCTGCCGACCGTAGTGATCGTCGCAATGATCGCCACTGCGATCAGGCCGGCCAGCAGGCCGTATTCGATCGCTGCAACGCCGTCTTCTTCGCGCAGAAATTGTTGGATCGTGTTCTTCATGCTAACCCCCGTAGAGTGAAAGTTGACTTCGGTTTATGCCGCCTGCGGCTGCCTGAAAAACAGGTGTGCCGAAGTGGCGTTCAAGCCCGTCACGAGGACGGAAAAAAGTGGCGAGGTCAGCGCTTTACGTCGTCACGATCACGAGTGGCCGATACCCCGTATCGATTACCCGTGTCGTTGTTTATCGACATCCGCTTTTCGTTGGCCCCGCCGCCCCCCGTAAAACGCGTGGACCTCCCCGAACGCGCTTCACGAAGACTGTTGCTGCTGCCGGGAAGGCTTGCTGTTTGTGCATCTGTTTGCTGCTTCCCGGCGGCAACGTATTTCGTTTTGTGACTCTCTATTTGCAACGGCTGTGCCATGAGGCCGCAAAGCCTTGCGGGGCAATGACTGGAGGTTCGGTGAGCGAGCTCGCGGCAAGTTCGCAACACGCGATGGTTCGGATTTGAGACACGCGACGGCGTGTCGAAGAAGCCTTTTCGTCGGACATGACGGCTTGTTTCCGGGGGCGGAAAAACCCGAAGGACCGTGGACTGGCAATGGTTTGACGAATGCCCCGGACAAATATGCCTGTGCGTGAGTGGGTGAAGTAGCTTTTACTGAGCGCGGTCCGGCATGTTGCAAACGTGAGACGCACGAGTCGCGAGCGCCCGCTTTGTTGCGCCGGCACAAGCAGTCCTGGCGTGCATTCGTATGTGGGGTCGCGCACATTGGAGGATTGACGGCGCATCGCCCACGCGTTCTGGCGGCGATGAAACCCGCGCGGTCGATGCCGCGCAGGCAAGAGGCGCGCGGCAGCGCGACCAGTTCACGGACGGTGCGCAACGCGTTGCCGGTCGCGCCTGTTGTGGCGGCCGACGGTTTTGCGCAGCGTCGCGACTTTGCGCCAGATCAAGGAAACCGCGGCCGATTGCGCGCGAAGCGGCGAGCGGGATGGTCCAGAGGGGCACGGTGCCCGTTTTCATTCAGACTTGCAAGGCGGTGCCATGAGAATTCGCCGCGCCGGCAGCTCCCCTGCCGTGCACGCGCATTCGCTTCACGCGAGACGCGCCTGGACATGAGGCCGTCGAGGCTATCGCGGCCACCGCGACCGTCCAGGCCGGGACCCGCCGATCAATGAACGTGCCGCACGCTGACCGCCAGCGTCCGCCTTCCCGGCAAAACGAGACTCGCCAGCAACGTGACCACGGAGGCGCCGATCACGTAATACGCCGGCGCCGCGAGCGACCCCGTCTCGCGGATCAGAAGCGTCGCAAGCAGAGGGGCAAAACCGCTGAACGCGACCACCGCGACGTTATACGACAGCGCAATGCCGCTGAAACGGATCTGCACCGGGAAATGATCGGCGAGCACCGACGCCCACGTCCCGCTTGCCAGCGAAAAGACCAGCGCCGCCAGCACGAAAAGCACGACGGGATCGACCGAATGACGACTGAGCGCGACATAGAACGGATAGCTCAGCACGATCAGCAACAAGGCCGACAAGCGCAGCAGATGCCGGCGCGGGATTCTGTCGCCCAGCCAGCCCGCGAACAGCAGTCCGAACGAACTGACGACGAGATACGCGTTCTGCGCGATCGCCGCCGTGCGCGGCGCATAGTGCAATTGCTGAACGAGAAACGCCGGCATGTGACCATACAGAATGCCATTCACGCCAGCCATGACCGCAATCGACATCACGCCGGCCAGCACCGCTCTGCTGTGATTGCGCAGCGTTTCACGAAACGGCTGCTTCGCGACGGCGCCTTGCATCTGCTCGAACTCGGGCGACTCGTCGAGATTGCGCCGCATCCAGTACGACACGATTCCGCATGCTCCGCCGAACAGGAACGCGATGCGCCAGCCGTATGCGGCGGCGTCGGCGCTGGAGAGGAACGTCTGCACGGCGAGGTTCACCAGCGTCGCCAGCAACACGCCCACATTGACCGCGCAAATGATGATCCCCGCGGCCAGACCGGCGCGCTCGGGCGCGGCTTCCACCGCATACGTGATGGCGCCGGGCATCTCGCCGCCCACGCAAAACCCCTGCAGCATGCGCAGCACGATGAGCAGGATCGACGCCGTGACACCCCAGCTTCGATAGTTGGGCAGCAGCCCCAGACAGATCGTGGCCGCCGTCACGACGACGATGGAGACGAGGAACACCGGCCTGCGCCCATAGCGATCGCCCCAACTGCTCAGCACGATACCGCCGAGCGGGCGAATCACATAGCCGATCGCAAGAACGGAAAACGAAAACAGCAAACTGACCACCGACGACGCGTTGGGAAAGAACTGTGCGGCGATGTAATGCGCGAAGAACCCGTAGACGATGAAATCGTAAAACTCCAGCGAGCCGCCGAGACTGGCGATGAGGATCATCTTCCACTGCGCGCGGGAGATGCCGCGAGACGCGGTGCGCCGCGCCGCCATGACTTCGTGTTGGGTTGTTTCCATTGACTCCTCCGATAGGGGTGTCTGGCTTCTACTGGCCAGTACGAAAGGTGACCGCCGGCGGCAGCTTCACGCGTGTTCGGTCTGCAAACCCGCGAACGCGCGTGACAGCAATGCGTGCACTGAGGCTTCGTCGTGAGCCACGCCGTGGATGTAGCGATCCGGCCTGATGAGCACGGCGCGCGCGCCGATTTCCGCGAACCACGCCCGGACCGCTGCGCCGCCATCGGCGATGAGCGCGATGTCGGTGAGCGCCGCGCGTTCGGCGAGGCCGGGATCCCCATGCAAGATTGACGGCGACACCACGAGCGCGAAGCGGTAGCCGACGGCGTCATCGAGCAGGCGTCCATCGGACAGGCGCGGCTGGGCGGCGATACTCCCTGCCAGCGGCTGAGCGGGGCCGAGATGCGCGCCCTCGCCGAGCCTCGGTTGCGGCGTCACGAAATGGCGGATCGCCCGGGTCGTTTCGCCGCCCGCGGCATCGGGACCGGCCGGCGGCGAAGGCGTCGTCTGGATCACCGCGCCGAGTTGCACGGCGGTCTCGATGAATTCGCGCACATGCGGCGAGCGTTCCGATTCGTAGCTATCGAGCAGCGCGCCGTCCGCTTCGCCGCGAATCACCGCGGCGAGTTTCCACGCAAGGTTGCTCGCGTCGCGAATGCCGGCCGCCATGCCCTGCCCCATGAACGGCGGCGTCTGATGCGCGGCGTCGCCGGCGAGCAGGAGACGCTCGTTGCGCCAACCTTTGGCCACCACCGAATGAAACGTGTAGACCGCTGAGCGTTCGAGCGTCGCATCGGCCGGGCTCACCCAGCGAGCGAGCTTGTCCCATAGCCACTCGGGCGACGACAGCTTCGACGGATCGTCGCCCGGCATGACCATCAGCTCCCAGCGGCGGCGATTGTTCGGTCCGCGCGTATAGGTGCCCGGCCGCTCGGGGTCGCAGTATTGAATCGAGTAGTCGCCCAGATCGGGGCGCGGTGTGTCGAGCAGCACATCGACGACGACCCAGCGCTCGTGCGACTTGAGATCGTCCAGTTCGGTGCCCATGAAGCGACGCACGATGGAGCGCGCGCCGTCGCAGCCCACCACGTAGCGCGCCGTGGCTCGTCCGAGCTTGCCCGTGCGGGTGTCTTCGAAGCGAAGCGCGACCCCGTTGGCGGTCTGATCGAGCGCGAAGGCTTCGTGCCGCAGACGGACGTCGATCTGCGGCTGGTTCGCGAGCTGCGCGCGCAGTGCGCGTTCGAGATCGGGCTGGTGAAACTTGTAGCTCGCGCACCAGCCGAGCGGGCCGACGCCGGTAGGCCGCTGCCAGTCGATCAGCAACTGGCCGGCCGCGTCGACGAACTTCATGCCGGGTCCGACGAACAGGTTCGGCAGCAAGGTATCCGCGAGACCGATCGTCTGGAAGACGCGCATGCATTCGGCGTCGAAATGCACCGCACGCGGCAGCGCGAAGATGTCCTGGTCCCGTTCGAGCACCAGCACGCGCAAGCCGTCGAGCGCGAGCAGGTTGGCGAGCGTGGCGCCGGTCGGGCCCAGGCCGATCACGGCGACATCGTAGTCGCACGCATCAGGGTTGGGGATTGGCTGTGACATGAGTATCTGCCTTCAATGAGGGGCCGGCGCGGCGGTGCGAACACGCGGGCGCGCCGGCCGAACGCGCGTCAGGCCTCGTCGGCGACCGGGTTGGACAGAATGCCGACGCGGTCCACTTCGACCTCGACCACGTCGCCCGCTTTCATGAAGAGCGGCGGATTACGCTTGGCGCCCACCCCGCCCGGCGTGCCGGTCACGATCACATCGCCGGGTGCGAGCGGCGTGAACGTGGACAGATAGGCGATCTGTCTGGCGATGCCGTGAATCAGCATGTCCGTCGTCGCGCGCTGCACTTGCTGGCCGTTCAGGCGCGTGGTGAGCGTCATCGTGGCGTTGGGCGCGATCTCGTCGCTCGTCACCATCCACGGACCGAATGCGCCGGTGCGATAGAAATTCTTGCCCGGCCCCCACTGACCGGTGTGACGCTGCCAGTCGCGAATCGAGCCGTCGTTGTAGCAGGCGTAGCCCGCGATGTGATCCCACGCGTTCTGCTCGGCAATGCGCCGGCCGCCTTTGCCGATGATCACGGCGATCTCCCCTTCATAGTCGAATTGCGTCGACTCGGGCGGCCGCAGCATCGGCTGGCCGGCGCCGACCTGCGAGGACGGCACGCGCATGAAGATCACCGGGTTCTCGGTCGTCTCGCGGTTGGTCTCTTTCACATGCTCCGCGTAGTTCAAGCCCACGCAGAAAATCTGCCCGGGGTTCGGAATGACCGGCAGGAGCGCCACCTCGGCGAGCGGATAGTCGCTCGCGCCGCTTGTCGCGACGCGGCGGGCTTCGTCGAATGCATCGGCGGCGATCAGTGACTTCAGATCGGCGAAGCGCCCGTTCAGCCGCTTGCCGAGATCGATCACCTGGTGATCGCGGACGATGCCGAAGGACGGCCCTTCATGAGTGGAAAAGCTGGCGAGTTTCATGTTGCTCCATGGATAAAAGGAAACGCTTGTCTTGAAAAATTCCGCGTTTTATTTGCTGAATTTATCGTTATTTGAGAATACACTGATAAAAACGCAGTCTACAAGACACTTTTTATCAGGGTTTATCATTACCAGGGAGGAAGACATGACCTCGACCAAGACCGGGCGCCCCGGCCTGTCGCTTAGCCACATGGGCTTTTACGTGAACGACATGCCACGGGTCGAAGACTTCTACACACGCGTGCTGGAGTTCACCGTGACCGACCGCGGCAGTCTGTCGACGCCGCATGGCGACGTACGGCTCGTGTTCCTGAGCCGGGATCCGGCCGTGCATCATCAGATCGTGCTGGCGAGCGGCCGGCCCGCGCATCTCGCGTTCAATCCGATCAACCAGATCTCATTCGAGGCCGACAGCCTGGCGACGCTGAAGCGCTTCTACCGGCGTTTCATCGAAGAGGACGCGAAGGAGATCACGCCGGTCACGCACGGCAACGCGATCTCGTTCTACGCACGAGATCCGGAGGGAAACCGGCTGGAGTTGTTTATCGACACGCCGTGGTACGTGGATCAGCCCATGCGCGTAGCGGTGGATTTCTCGCTGCCGGATGCGCAACTGATGGAATCGGTGGAACGGCATGCGCGCGGCTTGCCGGGCTTTCGCCCGCGTGCGCAGTGGGAAGCGGAGATGGCCGCGCGCATGGGCATCGCCTGAGCGGTCGCGCAGTAGCGTGAAGGCGGCCTTGGCGACGGACGAGCCGCCGTGGCGATCCACGACCAAGCCGCGCGCGCTGCCGCTAGCGCGGCTCGAACACCGGCAGCGCTCAGCCGGAAATGAGGGCGCGCGTGCGCTGGGACGTGCGGGCGGCGGCTTCGCGAATCAGCTCGACGAGCCGTTCCAGATTCACGAACTCGAGCCGCGGCGTGGGCACGATCAGGGCGAGCGAACCGACGGCTTCGCCTTGATCGTCGGTGAAAAGCGGAGCGGCGATGGCCGAGACGCCTGCTTCCAGTTCGCCTTTCGACAGATAGAAGCCTGCCCGGCGGATCTTATGCAAGGCGGAGCGGAAGTCTTCGAACGTCGGACCCAGGCCGCTCGTTGCGATGTCGGCGGCATGCCGCTCGAACAGCAGCGCGAGCTTCGCCTTCGGGAAAGTCGAGAGAATGGCCTTCGGCGCCGCGCCAAGAAAGAGCGGCCGGGGACGTCCGCGCCCATAGCGCAGATCGAGCTTTGAATCGAGACTCTCGCGATGCGTATCCACCAGCTCGTCACCGTACCAGCGCGACATCACCACGTCGAAGCCGGAGTGCTCGCTCAATTCGCGCATGATGGGTTGCCCCACCTTCAGCAGCGGATCGGACATGCGCAGGTTGTAGTCGAGCTTGATGATGCGCGGACCGAGTCCATATTCGCCACCCGTGAAGCGCACCAGCATGCCGGACTCGACCAGCTCACGCACATAGCGGTAGGCGGTGGGAATCGAGCAGTCGAGTTCGGCAGCCACTTCTTCCGCGGAAAGAAAGGGGCGTCCTTCGGAAAAGAGTTCGAGTATGGAGAGAAGCTTGGCGATGCTCGACATCGAAGAGATTTCTTTCCGGGTGGGGTGGCGAAATTATAGCCTTCAGCCCGCGGCGACGACGTCGATACGCAAGGCTTCACCGCCTGCCGCGATCGCGAGCAGGATATCGACGTTCGGGTGCGCGCCGGGGCGGTTGCGCGCATCGGCCGTATGCTCGGCGAACACCGCGAGACCGTGCCCGGCCGCCTTGGCGTCGAGCGTGTCGAAGGTCTGCTGCAGATAGTTGTACACCGCGAGCGAGCCTTGCTTACCCGGCTTGTTCTCGATGCTCGCCACCACGGCGCCCTTGCCGTCGACCAGGTCGATGCGCGCGATGCCCTCGATGCCGGGCATCTGCGCGAGGTTGTCCGTGAATACGTTGCTCGGTTGAATCATTGAAACCACTCCTTCTGTTCGGAAAATGACAGCGCGGGCCGTATCTTATCCGATGGGTGTCGTTCAATCACCGAGCCACCGCCGTCACGGCGTCCAGCGATACACCACGACGCTGGAGCCGTTGTAGTTGTCCTTGGTGATCACGTACTCGCCCGCGGCTCGGAGATAGGCCCGCAGACCGTACATCGAATCGACGTCGTTACCGACATCCAGACTTGCCGGATTCGAATTGGTCAGCGTGGTGACGAGTTGGCCGGTGGTGAGATTGAAGGCGTCGATATTCGGCACCGTATGCACATAACCGACGAACAGATAATTGCCCGCCGCCGTGATCGACTTGGGATTGGCGCTGGTGAGATTGATCACCGGGTCGGGCCGCGTGGTGTTGCCCGCGCTCCAGCCGTGATACACCTCGATGCGCGACTGCATGGCCGTCCAGTCCCAGCTTCCGGCAATCCCTTGCGCGAGAATCATGGTGTCGCTCTCCGCGAGGTAGATGATGCGCGTGAGCGGCCGGATGCTCTGCGGAATGGAGAGGGTGACCGCCGGACCCCATGAAGGTTTTCCGTTGCCGTCGAAGCCGGTCAGCGGATAGTGGTAAATGTGATTCGTGCGGTCGAGGCCGGCCCACACGTCGCCCCGGCTGTCGATGCAAAACCCGCCCGTGACCTGACGGTCCGTATTGAACGCCGTGCCGGGAATCGACGCGTCCGGTATCGCGATGTAGCCGCTCGCCGGGTTGAAATGGAAAAAGTTGAAGACGCCGGGGTTCTGTCCGGACGCCACCAGAATCCGGTTGCCGCCCACCGTGACTAACTGGCCGAAGTGCTGGCCGCGCTGCGTGTCGTTCATGTTCAGGCGTGGATCGGACGGATAGGCGAACGGATCGACCGTGTTCGCGACGAACGTGCCGCCCGCCGTGCCGGTGTGAATCTGGGTGCCGCTGTAGAAGTAGGCGCCGTCGGTCGACGGGTCCGGGGCCGCGACCGCCTCGAAGTTCAGCGACTGCAGCTTCCATTCGAGATTGCCGGCGGTGTCGTATGCGTGAAGGTCGGTCGCGCCGTTGCGCCCGAGATCCCAGCCGCCGCCCCACGGGTTGTTCAGCACGTACAGGTTGCCGGCGGCGTCCCTGCCGATGCCGACCACGCGCGTGAAGCGCTTGTCGCCCACCTGCCCTTTGATGCCGCTGGTGGTGTCGAGATAACCGCCCTGAATGCCGAAGGTGCCGACAAGCGTCGGCGTGCCCGTAATGGTGTAGCGCTTGATGTTCATATCCGGCCCCTGGTCGCCCACCATCAGTTGCCCGGACGCTGCATCGAAATAAAGCGCGGACGGCCGCGACGCGGACGGCATCTGAATCGTGTTCAGTAATGCGCCTGCCGCACTGAATTCGACGATCGCGCCCGCGCTCTGCTGCGCGACCCAGAGATTACCGGCGCCATCCAACGCCAGCGCGCCGGGACCGGATATCTTGATGTCCTGCTGCCAGACGCCGTCGGTCGTGAAGACCCGCACGCGATTGCCGAAGAAGTCGCTCGCATACAGCAGCGAGCCCGCGGTCGCGAGGCCGGTGATCACATCCGCATGCGGGATGCCCGTCCACACGCTGACGGGAATGATCAGGTCGCGCGTTTGCGTGGCCCGGTTGTAGCGCCCCACCGAGCCGCTGCCGAACGACTTGTTGTACTGCAATGCTGCGAAGATCGACGTGGCATTGCCGGTAATGGCGCTGCCCTGAAAGTCGGCATGCGTTCCGATCGAACCGATGCTCTGGCCATTTCGATAGATCGCGACGCCGCCCTCGTTTTCGTCCCACAGTGAAGCGGTGTAGATGACGCCTTCAGGCGCGACCCACATCGAGCGTGCTGTGTTGCCCACGTGCGCGGCGAGGGTGCCGAACGTGTTTGCCAGCCAGTCTGTGGTGTATTGCGCCTGGCATGTCTGCGCGAACGTGACAATCAGCGCGCAAAGGAAGGCGGCACTGATTCGGTGCTTGACCATGTGTGATGCTCTCCGGAAAACCATTCGCGGACAATTTACATCGCCAGATGTGACAGAGGTCATTAATGTGACGCTATATTCATGAGGAAACGGGACAATCCATGCAGCGCGAATATAAATAAAGAAAAGAAATTCGCGGGGGGATTTTTTTTGTCATCGGGACACGACTTGACAACGTGAAAAGTGCGAGCGGCGTCATCGCGGTGATCGTTTTGCCGATGCGCGCCGCGAGCAGGACACTCCTCTTTTCCGCACTTTACCGGGCGCGGAACTCGGGCGCACAATCTCCGCGGATAGTGCGCCGCGCCGTCGTTTCCGGTGGTGCAGTCTGTTTGCGCAGGCGCGCTATCCGGCGGCAAGCTCACCACGGTCGCAATGCGCGTCCTCTATTCGGAACATCCAATGGGCAATCAATCGTCAAGCAGACTTGAAGACCTGGTGGCGGGCGGCAGCCGTCATCATCAGATTTTCCCGAGGCTCGATGAAGATCAGTTCGCGGTGCTGGAGCGCTACGGCGAACGCCGCCGCCTGAAAGCGGGCGACATCCTGTTCTCCGAAGGAGACCGGCACATTCCCATGTTCACCATCGTCTCCGGCACGATCGAGGTGACGCGAGGCGCGGGAGAGAAGCGCCATGTGCTGGGCGAGCACGGCCCCGGCAGCTTTACCGGCGAGGTGGGCACGCTGGCGGGCCGCGGCGCGGTCTCGACGGCGCGCGCCACCCGCGATTGCGAAGTGATCGTGATCGACGAGGAGTCGCTGCGGGCGCTCGTTGTCGCGGAGGCGCAGCTGAGCGAAACGATCATGCGCGCGTATATTTTGCGGCGCGTCGCGTTCATTCAGGATCAGCACGGAGGGCTTCTGGTCATCGGCAGCTCGGCGTCCTGGGCCACGCTCGCTCTGCGGCATTTCTTGAGCCGCAATGCTCAGCCTTTCGCTTACTTCGATATCGTCGAGCACGAGGCCGCCAGCGCGCTTCTCGAGCGTTATGACGCGACCGAAGCGGACATCCCGGTGATCATCACGCAGCAAGGCACCGTGCTCAAGCAGCCGACCAACCGGGCGGTGGCCGATGCGATCGGCCTGAGCCCCGACCGGTTGAACGGCGAGCGCTTCGACGTGGTCGTGGTCGGCGCGGGACCGGCCGGCCTCGCGGCCGCGGTCTACGCGGCGTCCGAAGGACTACGGGTCGCGGTTCTCGACACCAAGGCGCCCGGCGGCCAGGCGGGCACCAGCTCGAAGATCGAAAACTACTTCGGATTCCCGACCGGCATTTCGGGGCAAGCGCTCGCCGGCCGCGGCCTGTCCCAATGCCGGAAATTCGGCGCCGAAGTCGGCGTGCCTATTGAAGTGCTCGGTATCGAATGCGATGACGCGTCCCGGTTTCACCTGCGCCTCAACTATGACGAGCACGTGTACGCGAGCGCGGTCGTGATCGCTACCGGCGCGCGCTATCGGAAACCGCTGTTGCCGCGCCTCGAACAATTCGAAGGCCGCGGAATCTACTACAGCGCAACGTTCATGGAAGCCGCGTTCTGCAACAACGAAGAACTGGTTATCGTGGGCGGCGGCAATTCAGCCGGCCAGGCCGCCGTGTTTCTCTCGGGATTCGCGCGGCACGTTCATATCGCGATTCGCGGCGACGGACTCCACGCGAGCATGTCGAACTATCTGATCAGACGGATCGAAGCGACGGCGAACATCACCGTTCATGTGCGCACGCAGATTGTCGAACTGAACGGCGCGACACAACTCGAATCGATCAAATGGGACACTCAGGGATACCTCGAGGAGAAACCGATCCGCCACGTGTTCCTGTTTCTCGGTGCGCAACCCAGTACCGCCTGGCTCGGCGATTGCGTCGCGCTCGACAAGCACGGCTTCGTGCTGACGGGCCCCGATGCGCTCCACCAATGGTCGTCCGAGCGACCGCCGCATTATCTGGAGACGAGCCGGCCCGGCATTTTCGCCGTGGGCGACGTTCGCAGCGGCTCGGTGAAGCGCGTGGCGGCCGCCGTTGGCGAAGGCGCCGCGGCGATCCAGTCGCTTCATCAATATCTGGCGCTCGATCGCTGAGGTCCGGCCGCCGGCGCGCGGTGATACGCAAAGGCGGACATTTTCAGCGCGGAGGGCTCAACGTCAGGCGCGCTTCCAGGCCGCCGCCGGGCCGGTTATGCAGCGACAGCGTCGCATCCATCGCCATGGCAAGCTGCCGCGCGATGGCAAGGCCCAGCCCCGTGCCGCCCGTATCGCGATTGCGCGATGCTTCGAGCCGGTAGAACGGCTCGAACACCGCTTCCAGCGACTGCGCCGGTATGCCGGGACCGCGGTCGAGCACCGCGATCTGCGTCTGCCCACCTGCCAACACGCTCGCGGTGATCTCGGCGGCGCCGCCGAATTTCAGCGCGTTGTCCACCAGGTTGCCGAGTATGCGGCGCAACGCCTGCGGACGCGTCATCAGCGAGACGCCGAGCCGTCCCTGCAGACTCACCGCCTGGCCGGCGTCCACATAGTCACACACGAGGCTGTCGAGCAGCGCGTCCGGGTCGACGCGGCGCGGCACTTCAGTCGCGCCATGCAGCGTGCGCGCGTACGTCACGCCTTCCTTCACCAGGCTTTCCATCTCATGCAGATCCTGACGCAGCTTCGCGCCCTGCTCGTCGTCGTCCATCACATCGACGCGCAGCCGCATCCGCGTGATCGGCGTTTGCAGGTCGTGTGAAATCGCCGCCAGGATCTGCATGCGTTCGGTCATGTAGGTGGCGATGCGGTCCTGCATCGCGTTGAATGCGCGCGCGGCGCGCGACACTTCCGACGGGCCGTCTTCCGGCAGACGCGCCGCCTTCAGGTCGGGGCCGAGCGTATCCGCGGCGACGGCCAATTGATGCAGCGGGCGCGTGGCGAGCCGCACCGCCAGCCAGCAGCACGCGACCAGCACCGCCAGTTGCAACGCGAGCACGAGCGGCAGCCAGCGCGATAGCGGCGCGCCCGGCATGGGGCGCAGGTCGATCGTCAGCGGCGTGCCGTCGCTCAGCCGCAGATGAACCTGCAGGCGCTCGTTGTCGCCGGGGACCGCATTCACCGTCAGCGGATAGCGAGTGCCGATGCCGTCCGCGATGGACTGCGCCACGCGCGCGGACAGACGCGCATCCACCGGTCCGCCGGTCATGCCGGGCCCGAGGATGAACTCGTAGCTGCGCCGCGCAAGCCGCGGCAGCCACTGCACGCGTTCGTTGGGCGGCAAATGATCGAGCAGCGCCACCGAGCTGCTCACTTCACGCTCGATATAGCCCATCATCACGTTGGTCATGGTCTGGTCGCGTTCGGTCAGCGTGAGCCAGAACGACAGCGTCTGCGCCAGCGCAAGGCCGACGAAAAGAATCAGCGCGAGCCGCGCGAACAGCGTGCGCGGCCAGTGCAACCATGACCCACGGCTCATTGCAGATCCTCGATGGCGGTCACCGCCGCGGAAAACACATAGCCCTCGCTGCGCAGCGTCTTGATGTAGCGCGGCTCGCGCGCGACGTCGCGCAAGCGCTGGCGCAAGCGGCTCACCATCAGGTCGATCGACCGGTCGAACTGATCGGCCTGGCGACCTTGCGTGAGATTGAGCAGTTGATCGCGCGTCAGCACCCGCTGCGGATGATCGAGAAACACGCGCAGCAAGCGGTACTCGGCGCCGCTCAGCGCCACCATGGTGCCCTCGGCGTCGAGCAGATGGCGCGCGGTGGTGTCGAGCCGCCAGTCGCCGAAGGCGAGCATCGGTGCCGATTCCGTGACCTGCATGCCGGGCGGCAGCATGCGCGCGCGGCGCAGCACGGCGCGAATGCGTGCAAGCAATTCACGCACGGCGAAGGGCTTGGGCAGGTAGTCGTCGGCGCCCATTTCCAGGCCGACGATGCGGTCGGCTTCCTCGTTGCGCGCAGTCAGCATCACCACCGGCACTGCACGGAATTTGCCCGCGCGCAACTCGCGGCACAGCACCAGACCATCCTCGCCGGGCATCATCAGGTCGAGCACGATCAGATCGGGCGCGCCCTGCTCCAGCGCCGCGCGCATCTGCCGTCCGTTCGCCGCGAGCGAGACGCGCATGCCGTTCTTCTCCAGATAGCCGGCGAGCAGTTCGCGGATGCCGCGGTCGTCGTCGACGATCAGCACGTGGTCGATGGGTTCTATCAATGAATCATCTCCGTTGGCGTTTTAGCTGCGTCCGGCCCGTGCACAACAGCGAACAGTTCACCGGATGCGCCAGTTCGGCGGCGAGGCCGCCGGAAACGAACACAAGGATCGCGAGCAGGCGTTTCATGCGTCCTCCAGCACGGACAGGCTGGCGCCGTCGGCCACCGAGGCTTCCAGGCAACCGATGTTCACGCGCCACTGCAGCGGGTCTTTGCGGGTCTGATGAAACGGATAAATACCACAGTGCTTGCAGAAATAGTGCCGCGCCACCCGCGTGTTGAATTGATAGAGGGTCAGCGCGTCTTCGCCGCTCAGAATCTTCAACTGGCTTGCCGGAAACAGCGGCGTCATCAATGCGCCCTTGCGCCGGCACAGGCTGCAGTTGCAGCGGCCGGCCGGGACGATCGGGGTGCGAACTTCGAATCTGACGGTCCCGCAGTGGCAGGAGCCTTGCAGCAAGTCGGCGCTCATGGTGCTCTCCGTGATGGGCAATGCCTGCTTTATAGCCTGGTGCGCACGGCGATTTGTGTCGCAGTGTATCTGGACGGCGGGCGGATACACAACATTGCACTCGCGCGGTTTGGGCGACACAAGCCGGATACCTGCGCACGCTCCAATACGGACATTCGCGGCTCAAGCGCGAATTGCCGTTCCTTGCCTCTTCCTGAAAGGACTCTGACATGCTCTGCCGACCCAAGCTCAAAACCCTCGCCGCCGTCACGGTGATTGCCGCCGCAACCGCGGGCAGTATCGCCGCCGCCGCGGATCCGCTCGAAAGCCATGTGCCCGCGCCCGAATTCACCGGCATTGCGAATTGGCTCAACAGCGCCCCGCTGACGCTGCGGCAACTGCGCGGCAAGGTGGTGCTGGTCGATTTCTGGACTTATACCTGCGTCAATTGCGTCAACACGCTGCCCTACGTGAAGAGCTGGCATCAGAAATACAAAGACCAGGGGCTGACGGTGATCGGCGTGCATACGCCGGAGTACCCGTTCGAGCGCGACACCGGCAACGTCGAGTCGGCGCTCAAACGCTTCGGCATCACATACCCGGTCGCTCAGGACAACCGCTATGCGACGTGGACCGCTTACGAGAATCAATACTGGCCGGCGTTCTATCTGATCGATAGAAAAGGACAGATCGTCTACACGCATTTCGGCGAAGGCGCCTATGCGCAGACGGAAGCGAAGATTCAGGCCTTGCTCGCGCAAAAAGAGTAGTCCGACTTTGTATCGAACCGTATCCGTGGATGGCGGCGATACATAACATTGCAAATCGCCGCTTTCTCGACACATGCCAGATACGCCCGCACGGTTCAATACGTCAACGCCGCCTCAATGAAGCTATCGGATCCGGCAAGCCCCGGTCTCTGCCCTTGCACTCCGATTTGCGGGCGTCTCTTATCCAGCCGTTCAAGGAGAACGACATGAAAGTTTCGATGATCGCTTTGACTTTGGCTGCGTGCGTGGCCGGAAGTGTTGCTCACGCCGCGGTGCTGCCGGCTCCCGCTGCCGACGCGAATTCCTCGCAGAGCGCACCGGTCGGGCAGCCGCAATGGTCCGCAAACGCCGCCGGCGTCGCGCCGAAAACGCGGGCCCAGGTTCGCCATGAACTCGTGCAAGCCGAGAACGACGGTCAGCTTGCCAATCTGAACCGGTCGCTCTATTCGGGCGGTTGAGCACGTGCCTCGCGCGGACGTCACGAGGTTCGCCTACGTTCCTCGTGACGCAATCGCCTTGTGATCCGCTGCGTCGGTCAGCGGACCGGCCGCAGGTTGAGCATCGCTCGACGAATCCGCTATTCTCTCCCTGGCGGCAACCCAAGCCGCCTCGAAATGGCCAATCCAAGGGCCCGTTTCAAGGAGATCGTCATGTCCCGTGTGCTTCGCATGTTCCGGTATGCCGTGGCCGGATCGGTCCTCGCCGCTTTTGCCGCATTCGCCTCGTCGCTCGCCAACGGCTGCACGCGCGCGCTCTATGTGGGCGATGACGGCACCGTGATGACCGGGCGCTCGATGGACTGGTCTGAAGACATGCGGTCGAATCTCTGGGTCTTTCCCGCCGGGATCGAACGTGACGGCGCAGCGGGACCGCGCACGCCGCACTGGACTTCGAAATACGGCAGCGTGGTCGTATCCGGCTACGAAATTGGCAGCGTCGACGGCATGAACGAGCGCGGCCTCGTGACCAACGTGCTCTATTTGACCGAAACCGATTACGGCAAACCTGACGCGTCGCGCCCGCCCTTGTCGATCAGCCTGTGGGCGCAGTACGCCCTCGATAATTTCGCCACGGTGGCCGAGGCGGTCGACGCGCTCGGCCGCGAGCCCTTCCAGATCATTGCCCCGCCCTTGCCCAACGGCAAACCGTTGACGTTGCATCTCGCGCTTTCGGATTCGCAGGGCGATTCGGCCATTCTCGAATATCTCGACGGCAAGCTCGTGATCCATCACGGCAAGGCATTCAAGATCATGACCAATTCGCCTATCTATAGCGAACAGCTTGCTCTCGACACCTACTGGAAAGGCGTTGGCGGTCTCACCTTCCTGCCGGGCACGAATCGCGCGGCGGATCGTTTCGTGCGCGCATCGTTTCTGATGGATGCCATTCCGAAGCGCCTCGATCCCAACTATATTGCCGGCGTGCCCCAGCAATCGTATGCGTTTCAGGCGGCCGCCGGCGTGATGAGCGTGATGCGCGCCGTCAGTGTGCCGCTCGGTATCACGACGCCGGGCCAGCCGAATATCTCATCGACGATCTGGCGCACCGTGTCCGACCAGAAGAATCTCGTGTATTACTTCGATTCGTCGACGCGGCCCGATACGTTCTGGGTGCCGCTGCACAGGTTGAATCTGAAACCGGGCGCGCCCGTGATGAAGCTGACCATCGACGCCGGCCAGGTAGTGTCGGGTGATGCATCGGGTTCTTTCGTGCCGACGCCTTCGTTCAAGTTCATGCCCGCGAAGGCGCCGTGAAAGCGGGTGTGAAGTGAACCGTCACGCGGCCCGAGGCTCCCGCTGCTCTGGCGCGCACGCACGCACAGCTCAGTACTCGACGAGAATGGTCACGCGCCGGTTCGCGGCGCGCGCTGCCGTGTCGTCACCGATAATCAAGGGGAAATTGTCGGCGCGGCCAATCGCGGCCATTCTGTGCGCCTCGATACCTTTGTCCGCGAAGAAGCGCACCACCGCGCCTGCCCGTGCGGAAGATAGCTCCCAATTGGATTCGTACTTGGCCGTCGAGATGGGCACACTGTCCGTGTGGCCTTCCACGAGGATGTTGTTCTTCGACCGGTCGCGCAGCACGCGGGCAATCTGGTTCAACACCTCGAACGATTCCGGCAATAGACGCGCATCGCCCGAGTTGAACAGAATCTTCGCGTTGATGGCGACTTCAACGCCCTGCGCGGCGTTCGAAATCGTAATCTGGCGGTTGTCCTGAAGCGGCTCCAGCAGAGCCAGCAACCGCTGCTTCGAGGTATCGGGCGCGGGCGCCGATGCATTGGACGATGGGATGCTGCCCGCGGATGCCGCTGCTGTCACTGCGTGCCGCTCCAGCGCCTTGATTTCCAGCTCCCTCGTTTTTGCCAACTGAAGCACATAAAGCGCAAGGAACAACACCATCAGCGTGGTGATGAGGTCGGCGTAGGAAATCAGCCAGCGTCCGGACTGCTCCTCGCCTTCGTCGGCGGCGTCATAGCCGGTCTTATCCGCCGTGAGGCGCTTGTTACCCGAGGAGGTGTTCATATCCGAAAGGTTTGCGTTCGAAATCACGTGCGCTTCGCGCCATGCCTCCTGCTAACGGCGTGGCCCAGTCCGGCTAGCCCAGCAACTCGGCGGATCTTTCCCGCACGTCGCCCGCGAGCCGCGTTTCGATTGTGTGAGGCGACTCCTTGCGCGAGATCGCGAGCAAGCCGTCGAGATATAAACGCCTGAAGCGCAGTTCGCTGTCCACCTGCGCCCTGATCTTTCCGTACAACGGCAGAAAGACCAGATTCGCCAGAGCAAGGCCGTAGAGTGTCGCAACGAAAGCCATTGCAATACCTTGTCCGAGTTGCGCGGGTTCGAGCATATGGCCGGTCACCTGAATCAGACCGAGCACCGCGCCCAGAATGCCGAACGTCGGCGCATAGCCGCCCGCCTGTTGCCAGATCCGCGCCGCCGCCATGTGATTGCGCTCATAGGCAACCAGTTCCCGTTGCAATGCGTCTTCGAGCACCGCCGTTGATACGCCATTGGCCAGCAACTCCAGACCTCTTTGCGCAAACGGATTGATGCCGCCCGCCCCGATCGATTCGAACACCAGCATGCCGTTGAGCTTGGCCTGATCACCCCACTCGAGCAGGATGGCGAGGCTCTCACGATCGACCTGCCTCGCCTTCACAAACGCGAGGCGAAGTTGCTTCAAGCCGTCATAAAACCTCGCCCAGGTATTCTGGATCATCACCGCGCCGAAGGTGCCGCCAAGAACGATGACGAGCGCCTCCAACTGAAACAGCGAGGTGAAGTGGCCACCCTCGAGCGAGAAGCCCGCGACGATCGCCGTTACGCCGAACAAGGCGCCAAATAGCGTCAAAAGATCCATACATCCTCTCGAATGGCCACCCGGACCATCGAATTCCTAAGTCGATAATGCCTGGCGCCGGCGAATTGCGCGTCAGACATCCAGATTGGAAAGCGGCGCAGCCGTGGCAACCGGCGCCTTGATCGCTCGCACGGTCTCGAGAAAACGCTCTTCGATTTCGGCAATTTCGAGCGGATCGATCTTGATCTCACGACGCATGACCCAAGAGACCTCCTTCTTTCTCGCTTCGGTCATCACGGAGAGCAGGCGTTCGGCGACCGGCTGCCCGGTCAGCGCGGAAAGCAGTTTCGCGAGGTCGTAGGTGTCGAACGCGCTCACCGCTTCGAACAACGTGCGCTGGTCGACAAACTCCAGATCGTCGAGCGACTTCAGGTCATTCAAACCGCGCGTACTGCGCCGCGAAAAATAGCTGATGCCCTTTTCCTCGACATAGTTCAACACCCTGGTCTTGCGAAACGCAAAGATATCTTCCGCAATCTCCGAGTGCGACAGTTTGTTGAGAATCACCTTCTTCTCGACACCGATCAACGCCTCCAGATCGTTCAGTTCGATCAGCTCCAGTTCGCTGCTAATGGAGAGATCGAGATCGTGGTCCGCCACCTGTTGGGCACGCTCGATGATTCGCACCGGATCGAACGTGACCAGTTGCCGGCTCGTCGCGCCGTCCTGCGCGGAATAGCGCGCCGACGTATTGCTCACGCGATCGGAGCGGCCGGGTTCCAGCGAAACGAGATTGAGCTTCTCCATCCGTTTGAGCATGGCCATCACATGCGGACGCGAATGACCGGCAATCGCATGGCATTTCTTGACCACTTCCGGCAACGGCACCGAGAATTCCTCGCCTTGCGCGCGGCGCAGACGGCCGTCGAATCTGTCGACGTTCTCGCTTCCCGCCATCAACGAAAGAACGTGAGCGTAGGAGACCACGCCCGGCAGAAAGTCGGCATGCGTATTGGTGGCGAGGACGTCGTCCTTCTTTTTCACCCGCCGGATCAGCGTGCGGACGATATGGCGCAGCAACGGCGACACGCGCGCGAGTTCCTCCTCCACCACATCCGCCGCGACGACGGTCAATTGACAGAAGCTCAGTGCTTTGGCTGTATGCGCTCGTGGTTCGGGCGGCAACAAAGCCGCCTCGCCGAAAAACTCGCCTTTGCCCAGTGTGGCGAGAATCACTTTCTTCTCGTCGCACTGTGTGGAGATTTCGACTTTGCCGTCTGCAATAACGTAGACGACGGCGTCGCCCGCGAAGCCTTCGGAATAGATGACTTCGCCCGGAGCCGCAGTGCGCGACCATGGCGATCGTTGGTGATTCAAGATTCATTCCCCCGAATGGGCAAATCCCCGGTTAGCGCACGCCATGTCGCAGGCTCGCGCTTGTCCGATGGTCCAGATTATTTGACTGGATATCGACATGAAAAACGCAAAACTTTAATAAATGTAATCGTCAGACCTTATGGCGAAAACGTCTGGCGGCCCTCTGGTCGAGGCTTTCCGCGATGCCGGTCGTTTTCCGGCGACGCCTGCGCGGAGCGATTCCGGCATCGGTGGCGGCAGCAACCGTCGAACACTCTCGCTTCTCGATGTTCAGGAAAATGTAAGAAACACATCCGATGCTTTTCCGCGAAAAAATTTTGGAATAAGCGGAAACCCGATGTGTTTGCCCTTACGTAGACAGCAGCAAACATGACATCGCGACTCATCAAACAAGTCGATGCGCGATGCTCCGGTTGCAAGTGGGACAGGTTGGCAAGTTGGTAGGTTGGTAGGTTGGCAAAGACGTAGCTTCACTCGAACCGCAAGGTATTTACAATTTCCTTCTATTTAGGCATCCAAAATGAAAAGCAAACTTTCACTCATCCTCTCGCTGATCGTTCTCGCTTCGGCAGGCGTTGTGACACAGGCTTCGGCCAAAGAACACGTTCACACGAACACCCAGCAGTGTGTCGGTCCCGCAGGTTTCTGCACTCCGTATTTCGGCAGCTAAATACGCACCGTTTCCAGGCAATCGTTGCCCGTCAATTCAACTCATTCACGAAGGAATCTTTATCATGAAAAAAGCTCTTGTTTGCTTCGCTCTCGCCGCCGGCGCGTTGGCCGCCCCTGTTCTGAGCTTCGCGCAATCGAATGCGCCGGTCACGCGCGCCGAAGTGCGCGCCGACCTGGTGCGCCTCGAACAGGCAGGCTACAACCCCTCGCTTGCGGACGACGCTGACTATCCCGCCTCGATTCAGGCAGCCGAAGCGAAGGTCGCGGCGCAGGACGCAGCGCAAACCACGCAGTCGTCGTATGGTGGCATGACGCAGGATGGCAACACCTCGTCCGGCACGCGCACACACATGCCGGCCAGTTCGAGTTGCGTCGGCCCAGTGAGTTTCTGCAACATCTTCTTCGGCAATTAAATGACGCGCATCGGGAATCCTGTCTCACCTTCCGTCTCGACAGGATTCCTACTTTTTATAATGACGACGACAGGCGCGCGTTTTCTCTCATGGATGCAGTGCGGATGCTGTCACGCGGTGGTGAAAGACAGGCTGGCACGGCGAAACCGCGCGCGCGAGGCGACCTTTCCCGCACCCAACCGCAGCCGCTTCATCCCTTCGTCGCCCCGAACGTCAAGCCGGCCACGAAATGCTTCTGCATCGCGAAGAACATCGCCACCGAAGGCAATGCCGCGAGAATCGATCCCGCTGAAACAAGATTCCATGCCGTGGTCCATTGCCCTTTCAATGCGGCCACGCCCACGGTGATCGGCGCGGCATCGTCGCCTTGCGTCAGACACAGCGCCCAGAAATAGTCGTTCCAGACAAACGTGAACACGAGAATCGCCAATGCCGCGAGTGCCGGCCGGATCAACGGCAGCACGATCCTGAAGAACACGGCCCACTCGTTCGCGCCCTCGATGCGCGCCGCCTCGACCAGTTCGAACGGCAACTGCTTGATGAAGTTGCGCAGAAACAGCGCGCAGAATCCCGTTTGAAACGACACGTGAAAGAGAATCAGTGCGCTGACGGTATTGAACAGGCCGAGTTGCAAGGACAAATCCCGCACCGGGATCATCAGCACCTGCACGGGCACGAAATTTCCCGCCACGAACGTGGCGAACAAGGTCGAATTGCCGCGAAACCGGTAGATGGCCAGAGCAAATCCGGCCATCGCGGCCAATGCAATCGACCCCACCACCGCAGGCACCGTAATCAGTACGCTGTTCCAGAAGTAATGCAACATTGGCGACGTGGTCAGGGCCTCGCGGTAGTTATCGAACATCGCGAAGTGCTTCGGCCATCCCCAGTAGTTGCCCTCGCTCAGTTCCTCCGACGAGCGCACAGACGTGACCAGCACCGCGATCATCGGCAGCAGCCAGATCAGCAGTGCGACAGGCAGCGTCAGTTTGTACATGCGGCGAGTGGCCGGCTTCCATTTGTCGATGGGAACGGGAAACATGGTCGGCTCCTTATTGCTCGGCGCGCAGCATCCGCCGCAAGTGATAAACGATGTACACGAGCATGATGGCGAACAGCACGACCGCCACCGCCGCCGAATATCCAATGCGGTAGTACTTGATCGCCTGGTCGTACATGTAATACGCGAGCACGGTCGAACTTTCGAATGGACCGCCGCCCGTCATCACCGAGATCAGATCGAAACTGCGCAGCGCGCCGATGATGGTCACGACGATCGCCATGAACGTGGTGGGCCGCAGTTGCGGCAGGATCACGTGCCACAGCATGGACCAGCCACGTGCCCCCTCCATGCGCGCTGCCTCGATCTGTTCGGCGTTCAGCGAAGTCAGGCCGGTCAGATAGAGAATCATGCAATAAGCGGTTTGCGGCCACAGCGCCGCGAACACGATCCCGAGGGTCGCGTAGCGCGGGTCGCCGAGCACCGGCACGCCGTGGCCGAGAATCAGCGCGAGCAGGCCGAAGGTCGGGTCGTAAAACCACGAGAAGATCAAGCCGACCACCACGCCCGACAACACGAACGGCGCGAAGAACAGCGACTTGACGATGCGGATGCCGGCCACCGCCTGGTTCAGATACAACGCGACGGCCAGTCCCATTGGCGGAGCGAGCAGGAACAGCAGCAGCCAGATGAGGTTGTTCTTGAGCGCCGTGTAGAACGTCTGCGCATGGAACAGTTCCACGTAGTTCGCGAGACCGATGAACGACGGCTCGCTCATTCCGTCCCAGTTGAAAAAGCTCAGGCGGATGGTCGACAGGATCGGCCAGACCACGTAGATGGCCACCATCACGCAGGCGGGCGCAAGGAACAGAAAGGCGGCGCGCCGCTGCCGGCGCGCGGTGGGCGACGGCCGGCGCCGCCGCCCACCGGCGGGCCGGCCGCGCAACGCGCCGCCCGGCGTGGGCAAGCCCGGACCGCCGGGTTCAGCAGGACCGCCGACGGAGCGGCGGGTGACGGAATGCGACACGATGATTCTCCTGTCGACCCGAGTTAGCGCTTTAGCGCTTACTCGGGTCCCATGCAAAGCTGTCGACCCGAGTCAGTGCTTCAGCGCTTACTCGGGTCCCATGCAAAGCTGTCGACCAGAGTCAGTGCTTTAGCCCTCGCCCCGGTCCCACGCAACATCCTTGCCGATCAGCTACAACCAAAGGCGGCCTCGCGGCCGCCGCCACTCACTTCTTGTAAATCCGCTTGCGCGTCTGCTCGAGCTGCGCGAGCACATCGTCAAGTTTCGTCGGGTCTGATATGAACTGCTGCATCCCCTTCATCCCTTCGTCGGCCATTTCCTTGGTCATGTCACGATCATAGAACTGCGCAATGCCGCCTTTCGTGTTCGCAAGAATCTGGAAGCCGATCCGGGAGATCGGGTCTTCCGGTTCCGGCGACTTGCTGTTCGCCGACAGCGAACCGAGCCCGGTGGCCAGCTTCGCGCCGATTTCCGGTGTCTCGACGAACGCGAGGAACGTGTGCGCATCCGCCTTGTTCTTCGCCTTCGACGGAATATGCAGCGACTCGACCGGGCCGTCTTCGGCGGTCGGCACCTTCGAGTCGATGATCGGGAACTGGAAGTAGCTCATCTCCGGTTTCACATTCGCCGGGAAACCAGCGGTAATGAACGTGCCCATCAGCATCATCGCCGCCTTGCCCTGGAACAGGAACGGCTGCACGGAATCGAGATCGTAGGAGAGCGAGTTGTCGATGAAATAGCCCGCGTCGATCAATTGCTTCCAGGTCGTGTAGACCTTCTTCACACGCGGGTCGGTATACGCGATCTCGCCCGCCATCAGCTTCTGGTGGAACGCATTGCCGTTCAATCGCAAGTCGAGATAATCGAACCAGCCGGCGAGCGTCCATGCGTCGCGCCCCGCCACCGCAATCGGCGTGATGCCGGCGGCCTTCAGCTTCTTGCAGTCGTCGAGAAACTGATCCCACGTTTTCGGCTCGCCGCTAATGCCGGCCTTCTGGAACAGATCCTTGCGATAGAACATGCCCCACGAGTAGTACACGGTCGGCGCGGCGTACTGCTTGCCCTTATACGACGACGCTTCCTTCGTCGACGCATACATGTCGTTCCAGCCGTTCTTCGCCCAGTCGCCGCTCAGGTCTTCGAACAGGCCGCGCTGCGCGTAATAGGCCATGCGTTCGCCGTCATGCCAGTTGACGATATCGGGAGCAACGGTCGTAAGCCAGCCGGGCAATTGCACCTTGTACGCTTCTTCATCGACGAACGACACCTTCACGTCGATACCGGGGTGCGCCTTCTTGAACTCGTCGATGACCGACTGCCAGACCGCGCGCTGGCTCGCGCCTTTGAACGCGATGTTGGCGGTCAGCGTGCCCGCCTGCGCGGTAGTGGCGACGGAGGTCCCCGCAGCCGCGGCGGCCAGCGCGAGTGCCAACAGAATCTTGCGTGGTTTCAGTTTCATGCTGCCTGTCTCCTTTATTCCTTGATTTTGCGTCGTTGTCGGTACTGCATGGAATTTCGTAGGCCTCTGCTTCTGCACAGTCAGATCGTCATCGCGTTCGGTAGACGGCCACACCCTGTGGTTCGACCGTGTGCGACCCGATCACGAAGGCTTCGCCGGCCACACCGCTGAGCGTGTGCGCGTGGTCGCCGTAGTTGAAGACGTAGGTCAGCGCGCCGCGCCGGCTCACCCGTACGCTGTCGCCGAGCGACATCGTGACGAGGCCCGCCTCGCGCGCGATCCGCTCGAACAGCCGCACCGTCAGTGAATCATCGAACAGACTCGCGAAGTAGTGAAACGCGCCGCTGCGCACATAAGCGGGATGGCCGTCCGCGAAACGGGCGCGCACGTCGAGCGAATCCGCCGCGTCGCTGTCGATGAAATCGCGCCAATGGCGCGCGAAACCGTCGTCTCCATTCGCCTCCGCACTGTCGGCAAGGCGCACCGTTTCAGTCACGTTCGGCCGCATCGATTCGACGCGCCACACCCGCAGCGGCAGCACGGCAGCCAGCGCGCCGGGCGGCAGATTCGCGGGAATCTGCAGGTCGCCGGTCTTCGAACCCGTGCGCGGACCGAGCACGATCTGTGCGCCGGAGTCTGCCAGACGCTGTGCAAAACCGGCCGGCACCACCGGCAATGGCGGCACGACGATCATGCTGTAGCCGTCCAGCGGCGCGTCCGCCGGCACGATATCCACGTCGAGTCCGAGCGCACGCAGCGCCGAGTAATACTCGAAGGCGAAGCGCGGATAGTGAAAGTCCGCTCCCTGCGGATGAATCTCGAAGAGCCACTTCGCCTCGTAGTCGTAGACGAGCGCGACTTTCGAGCGAATCGAAGCATTGGCGTCGCCATTCGCGGCGAGCACCGCGTGAATCTCCCCGGCAACCTGAGCCGCCTCGGTGCCGCCCACGTCGAGCCGGTTATCGGGCGTGTTCAGTCCCGCATGCATCTGCTCCTGCGCGAACGGCGCCTGACGCCAACGGAAGTACGACACACAGCCCGCGCCGTGCGCGAACGCCTCCCAGCTCCACAGCCGCACCATGCCCGGCAGCGGCGCCGGGTTCCATAGCGCCCAGTTGACCGGCCCCGGCTGCTGCTCCATCACCCAGAACGGCAGCTTCGACATGCCGCGATAGACGTCGTGATTGAACGACGCGAAGTCGGGATGCCCGCTGCGCAGCCAACGCGCTTTCACCTCCGGCGCGAACCATTGCTCTTCGAGCGCGCCGAGCGGATAGCTGTCCCACGTCGCGATGTCCAGATCAGCCGCGACCTTGTAGTGATCGAACTCGGTGAAGAGCTGCATGAAGTTGTGCGCAACCGGCCGCCCCGGCGAATGCGCGCGGATGATCTCGACCTGCATGCGGTTGTAGCGCGCCACCTCGTCGGACGCAAAACGCCGGTAATCCAGCCGATGCGAAGGATGCGCTTCCGTCACGGTCGCCACCGGCGCGTCGATCTCGTCGAAGCTGCGGTACTCCATGCTCCAGAACACCGTGCCCCAGGCGCGGTTCAACGCGTCGATGGTGTGATAGCGCGCCTTGAGCCATTCGCGAAAACGCCCCACGGCTGCCGGCGAATAACTGACCACCGTGTGATGGCAGCCGAATTCGTTATCGGTTTGCCAGTAGGCGACGGCCGGATGCTTGCCGTAGCGCTCGGCCACCGCCGTGCAAATCCGCTGCGACGCGGCGAAATACGACGGCGACGAGAAGTCGTAATGGCGCCGCGAACCGAACGCACGAGGACGGCCGTCCGCGCCGATCGGCAGAATGTCGGGATGGCGGTCGATCAACCATTTGGGCGGCGTCGCCGTCGGCGTGCACATCACCACCTTCAGGCCGGCCGCGCCCAGTACATCGATCGCGCGGTCGAGCCAGCCCCAATCGTATTCGCCGGGCGTAGGCTCGATCCGGCTCCAGGCAAACTCGGCGATCCGCACCTGGTCGATGCCGAGGGCTTTCATACGGCGGGCGTCGTCTTCCCACATCGACTCCGGCCAGTGTTCCGGGTAATAACAGACTCCAAGGCGCATCCGAATGTCCTCTATGCGTAGTGTTCGACGGATTCGAGCGAAGCGGCGGCAAAGCCGTCTTCGGTAAACAAATGGCAAGCGGGGCGAGGCACGCGCAGGCTGGCGCGCGCGCCGGGCGCGAGGCGCGTATCGCCCGGCGCTTTGGCGATCAGCGCGGTGCCGCCGGGCTGATCGAGGTGGACATAACTGTGTTCGCCGAGCTGTTCGACGAGCGACACGGTGCGCGTCAACACGGTCTCGTCCGGCGCAACGCAAGAGCTGTCGACCAGCTCCAGGTGTTCAGGACGTACGCCGAGCGTGACCGCTTGCGAGATTTGCACGCCCGCTCCGCTCACCGGCACGCGCACGGTTTCAGCCGTGTGATCGAGCGTCACGCCCACGCCTTGCGCATCGATCGACGCCACCCGTGCCGGCAGAAAATTCATCCGCGGCGAGCCGATGAAGCCAGCGACGAAACGGCTCTTAGGACGGTGATACAACTCGAGCGGCGCACCGATCTGGGCGATGCTGCCGTAGCGCTCGGTGTCCTTGCCGGCATGCAGGAGCACGATCTTGTCGGCGAGCGTCATCGCTTCGATCTGGTCGTGCGTCACGTAGACCACGCTGGCCTTGGCGAACTGCTTGTGCAGCCGCGCAATCTCGATGCGGGTCTGGCCACGCAGCGTAGCGTCGAGATTGGAAAGCGGCTCGTCGAACAGAAACACGCCGGGCTCGCGCACGATGGCACGGCCAATCGCCACGCGTTGCCGCTGACCGCCCGACAACGCTTTCGGCTTACGCTCGAGCAATGCCTCCAGTTGCAGGATGCGCGCGGCTTCCCGCACCTTGCGGTCGATCTCGTCCTTCGGGGTTTTGGATAACTTGAGGCCGAATGCCATGTTCTCGAACACGGTCATGTGCGGAAACAGCGCGTAGCTCTGAAACACCATCGCCACGCCGCGCTGCGCGGCCGGCACATCGTTCACGAGTCGGCCGCCAATCGAGAGGTCGCCGTCGGTCACATCCTCGAGGCCCGCGATCATGCGCAGCAAAGTCGATTTACCGCAACCGGACGGCCCGAGAAACACGCAGAACTCGTTCTCGCCAATCTCGAGATCGACGTCGCGGATCACCGGCGCGCCGTCGCCATACGCCTTTTGCACGCCTCTTAACGAAATGCTCGCCATTGCATCGACTCCGTGGTTTAATCGGCTCGAAGTCGGAGATTAAGCGCTTAATCAGCGAGGCCAAAAAAACGATCGCTGTGGATCGTGGGGCCTTGCCTGTCTCCGATATCGTTTTGTCTGTGCGAGAGATGGTGCCGCGCCTTTGACTGCGATGCAAATGTCGGGCAGCCATCCCAAATACTGAAAGCCATGCCCACTCTTAGCGAAGTCGCGCGTCATGCCGGCGTCACCCCCGCCACCGTGTCCAACGTGCTGCGCAATCGCGGCCGGGTCGGCGCGACCACCCGGCAACGCGTGCTGGACGCCGTCCAGGCGCTCGGCTACCGCCCGCATCTCGCCGCGCGCGCACTCGCCGAGGGTCGCGCGCCCACGCTCGCGCTGATGGTGTCGAGTATCGCCAACCCGTTCTATCCGGAGTTCGCGCTCGCCGTCGAACGCGCGGCGCGCACGAGCGGCCATTTCGTGATCATCTGCAATACGAACGAAGATCCGTTGACCGGCCGCGCGTATCTCGACCAGATCGCGGGCACGCTCTCCGAAGGCGTGCTCGTGACGAATGCGAACCTCGACTTCGCCGATCTTCATACAACCGAGTCGCGCGGCACGCCGGTGGTGCTATGCATGTGGGAACGGCCTGACGAGCCGCCGGGGCTGCCGTGTGTCGCGGTCGATTTCCGGCGGGCGGGCGAACTGGCCGGCACGCATCTGCTGGAGCTCGGTCATCGGCGGATCGGCGCGATTGTCGGCAGTAAAGCGTCGGGCATTCACGCGGCGCGTTACGAAGGCTTCGTCGACGCGCTGCGCGCGAGCGGCGCGCCGAAAAGCCGCGTGAAGCATGCGGCCGACACGATTCAGGGCGGCTACGCCGCGGCACGCGCGCTGCTCGAAAGCGATCCGAAGCTCACCGCGATCTTCGCGACCAACGACCTGCCCGCGCTCGGCGCGATGCACGCCGCCGCCGACCTCGGTCTGCACGTGCCCACGGACCTGTCCGTGATCGGCATCACCGACATTCAGCTCGCACGCGAGTCGCGCCCCGCGTTGACGACGGTCGCCGTGCCGACGGCCGAGGTGGCCGGACTCGCGGTATCGCTGTTGCGCGAGCTGATCGAGTCGTCGTATGGCCAGGCGGGACGCGACCCCGCCGGCGTGCCGATGCGGATTTCCTCGCCGCCCGAACTCGTTGTGCGCGCATCCACCGGCGCACCGCGTTCGCGGTGATGTGGCCGTAACAGCATCGCGCACGTTACGTAGCAAACCCGCCCTCAGCCCGTAGCGGCCTCCCCGCGCACCGCCCGTGACAGGCCGCAAACGCTCCGCGGCAAGCGGTTCGGCGGCGCGCGCACCGCGTTCATTTCCCGCTCCATGCAGTTGGCACGGTCCCTGCAATCAGACAGGTAAAGGCCGGGCGCCGCGCGACCTGGAGGCCGCCCGCGCTCTCCAACTGGCCAGGCCAAGGCCATTACACGCATGGAAATTCCAATGATCGCCGATCTCCTGCAGGACGCTGAAGTCGCGCAACACAATCATCACGCCGCCTCGAACTTCGCGCAGCGCCATCCGTTGCAAATCGCCGTTTGTCTGCGCAACCTGGTAGCCGGACAGGACTTCGTCACGGTCGAATTCGGCGGCCGGCAGATCGTCACGCAGATACTCGACGTCGACTCGCGCAATGCGCGCTTCGTGTTCGATACCGGCAGCGTGGCCGATGACAACACCGCGCTGCCCGCTGCACGGCAACTGACGTTCCGCAGCCTGCCTGGCGGCATTCGCACCGAGTTCACCACACCCGGCGCCACGCCGGTCATGTTCGACGGATTGCCGGCGTTCGAAGCGCCCTTCCCGTCGTTGCTCTACTACGTTCAACGCCGCGAATTCTTTCGCGTGCAAACGCCCGTGCTTGACCCGTACATCGCAAGCGGGTCGTACGTGGACGGCGGCTCGTTCCGGCTGGAATTGCTGGACCTCTCGTTGGGCGGCGTCGCGTTGAAGACGGCCGACGAACGCTTCGGCTCGCTCGAAAGCGGCACCGTGCTGCGCGAGGTCGCGCTGCAACTCGGCAGCTTCGGCACGCTGCGGCTCGATCTGGAAATCGTCGCGCCGCGCCAGGTGAGCACAGCGAAGGGCGACCGGCGCTTCGTGATCGGCTGCAAGTTCGTCGCGACACCGGGCCCGGCCGAGCGGACCTTGCAACGCGTCGTCACGCAACTCGAAACCCGCCGGCAAACGCTCGTGCCGCGCCGGTAAGTCCATGCGCCGCAGCGCGCGTGGGTGACGATCGTTGCATCGCCGCCAGCGCGCGCCGCGCATTTGGAAGGTCACTGAATCTCCGTCACGCCGCAAACCGTTGGGCCTGGTAAACGCTCTCCCAGCCTTCAATCTCCTTTCATTCGAGCCAGGACTTTCCCCAAGCCCGAAGGCCCGATCTTGCATCGCACCACGCCCGTCGAACCCTGCCAGGTAAGGCTCAGCGCCCGACGGCGGGTTTTCGCGCGTCACCGCCCGTGCCGATCGTTTCCTTGACGAGCGTCCGCGCGCCTGCTGTACTAAATCAACCTGAGTGATTTAAGGGGCGAGAATCGAGTCGGCGGAGGTCGTTTCGAACCGCCTCGTCGCATCGAGCCGCAAACCAGGTTGTCAGCGCGCAGCGTTCGCGCGGGCAGCCGCCAGCAGTCCACAACGTCGTTGCCAAGAACCGGAGGAGCGTCCCATGAATCTGAATTCCCGCAGGCTTCCTGTCGCCAGGAAAATCGTGTCGATGTGCGTCGCCGCATCGGCGGTGTGGTGTGCGAGCGCGAGCCAGGCGGCCGATCAGCCTGTCGTCGGCCTCATCACCAAGACCGACACCAACCCGTTCTTCGTGAAGATGAAACAGGGGGCCGAGGCGGCCGCCTCGAAAGACGGCGCGAAGCTGGTCACCGCCGCGGGCAAGTTCGACGGCGATAACGCGAGCCAGGTCACCGCCATCGAAAACATGATGACGGCCGGCGCGAAAGCGATTCTGATCACGCCGAGCGACACCAAGGCGATCGTGCCGAGCATCAGGAAAGCCCGCGCCGCCGGCGTGATGGTGGTGGCGCTCGACACGCCGACGGATCCGCAGGACGCCACCGACGCCCTCTTCGCCACCGACAACTTCAAGGCCGGCGTGCTGATCGGCAAATACGCCAAAGCCGCGCTGAACGGCAAGCCGGCGAAGATCGCCACGCTCGATCTCGCGCCTGGCGTGTCGGTTGGCGTGCTGCGTCATAACGGCTTCCTGGAAGGCTTCGGCGTAAAGGCAGGCGATCCGTCGGTGGTCTGCAGCCAGGACACGCGCGGCGATCAGGCCAAGGGCCAGACGGCGATGGAAAACTGCCTGCAGAAGTCGCCCGACATCAACGTGGTCTACACGATCAACGAGCCGGCGGCGGCGGGTGCTTATCGCGCGCTCAAAGCGGCGGGCAAGGACAAGGACGTGATGATCGTCTCGATCGACGGCGGCTGTGAAGGCGTGCGCAACGTCAAGGCCGGCGCCATCGCCGCGACCTCGCAGCAATATCCGCTCAAAATGGCCTCGCTCGGCGTGACGGCCGGCGTCGAGTACGCGAAGACCGGCAAGAAGGTCTCCGGCTATCAGGACACCGGCGTGACGCTGATCACCGACAAGCCGATGTCCGGCATCGACAGCAAGGACACGAAGTTCGGCCTCGACAACTGTTGGGGCAACAAGTAACGCGCATTGAACACAGCGGCCCGCTTCGCCGGGCCGCCATCGGAATTGCCGCGTGGCTCCCGCGCCACGCTCATGCATCGAGGTCATCCATCATGTCGACTCCATCCGCGCCCGCCGGCCATTCCCGCTCGTTCGCCGAGCGCATGCCATCGCTTGCCGAGGTCGGGCCACTCATCGCACTGGTGCTGGCTTGCGGCTTCTTCATCTCGCAGAGCAGCCGCTTCCTGTCGTTCCAGAACCTCTCGCTGATCCTGCAGCAAACCATGGTGGTCGCGGTCATCGCCATCGGCCAGACGCTGATCGTGCTGACCGGCGGCATCGATCTGTCCTGCGGCATGGTGATGGCGTTCGGCTCGATCATCATGACCAAATTCGCGGTCACGCTCGGCGTGCCGCCGGTCCTCGCGATTCTGTGCGGGATCGGCGCGAGCACACTGTTCGGCGCGCTCAACGGCGTGCTGATCACGCGCATCAAACTGCCCGCCTTCATCGTCACGTTGGGCACGCTGAATATCGCCTTTGCGCTCACGCAGATCTATTCGAACGCCGAGAGCGTGTCGAACCTGCCGGACGCGATCATGTTCTTCGGCAACACGTTCAAGCTCGGCCCCGCGGATGTCACGTACGGCACCGTGCTCACGCTGTTGATGTATCTGGCGACCTGGTTCGTGTTGCGCGATACGGTGCCGGGCCGGCATTTGTACGCACTCGGCAACAACCCCGAGGCCGCGCGCCTGATGGGCCTGTCGTCGCAGAAGATCCTGCTGACCGTGTATTCGCTGGCCGGCGCGATCTACGGCATCGCCGCGCTGCTGTCGGTGTCGCGCACCGGCGTGGGCGACCCGCAGGCCGGGCAGACCGAGAATCTCGACAGTATTACCGCGGTCGTGCTCGGCGGCACGAGTCTGTTCGGCGGGCGCGGCTCGATTGTCGGCACGCTGCTCGGCGCGCTGATCGTCGGCGTGTTCCGCAACGGTCTCACGTTGATCGGTGTTTCTTCGGTCTACCAGGTGTTGATCACCGGCATGCTGGTGATTCTCGCGGTGGCCGCGGACAAACTTTCCCATCGTCGCGGTTAACCGCAATCGCACTACGTGCATGGGGCCGCAGTCAGCGCTCAGGCGCCGACTTTGGCCGACACAGGAGCCTGTCATGTCGACACCCACTTCCGCTTCTACCGCGATGCCCGTTCTGCAGGCGCGCGGACTCATCAAACGCTACGGCAACGTGACCGCGCTCGACGGTTGCGATTTCGAAGTTCTGCCCGGCGAGATCATGGCCGTGATCGGCGATAACGGCGCGGGGAAATCGTCGTTGATCAAGGCGCTTTCCGGCGCTACCGTACCCGACGAAGGCGAGATTCTGCTCGACGGCAAACCGGTCAAGTTCCGCAGCCCGCTCGATGCCCGCGCCCAGGGCATCGAAACCGTGTACCAGGAACTCGCGGTGGCGCCGGCCATGAGCATCGCGGAAAACCTGTTCCTTGCGCGCGAACTGCTGAAACCCGGCTGGCGCGGCTCGATCTTCAAGATGATCGACAAGCGCCGCATGCTCGACGAAGCGACCGCGCACATGAAAGATCTGCAGATCGGCATCCGCTCGATGCGCCAGGCGGTCGAAACGCTCTCGGGCGGCCAGCGCCAGGGCGTGGCCGTGGCGCGCAGCGCGGCCTTCGCGCGGCATGTGGTGATTCTCGACGAACCCACCGCCGCGCTCGGCGTGAAGGAAGGCAACATGGTGCTGGAACTGATCCGCCGCGTGCGTGATCGCGGCTTGCCCGTGATCCTCATCAGCCACAACATGCCGCACGTGTTCGAGATCGCCGACCGCATCCACATCCAGCGACTCGGCCGGCGCGCCGCGCTCGTGAACCGGAAAGACATCCACATGTCGGAAGCCGTGGCGATCATGACGGGCGCAAAGGAAGCAGACGTCAAGGCGATTGCCTGATGCCCGCCTCCTGCTGAGCGGATTCTCACCATGGAAACCACCGGCACCCGCTCGCCCCTCAAACGCACGGTCGGCTCGAACCAGGTCGGCATGCGGCAGTTCAACGAGCGCATCGTGCTGCAGGCGATCCGCCTGCACGGGCCGCTGCCGAAAGCCGATGTGGGCCGCCTCACGCGTCTGTCGATGCAGACGGTGTCGATGATCGTCGAGCGCCTCATCGACGACGGCCTGCTCGAAAAACAGGCTCGCGTGCGCGGCAGGATCGGCCAGCCGTCGGTGCCGATCGCGTTGCGCGCTGAGGGGGCGTACACCATCGGCATCAAGGTGGGACGCCGCAGTCTCGACGTGCTGGCAATGAATTTCGCCGGCCAGGTGGTGCATCGCGATGTCTTCGACTACGCGTATCCCGATCCGCGCACGCTGTTTCCCGCGCTCGAAAGCAAACTCGCGCGCGTGAACCAGACGCTCGGCGCGAAGGCCGACCAGGTTGTCGGCGTGGGCGTCGCGGCGCCGCTGTGGCTTGGCGGCTGGCGCGACTTTCTCGGCGCGCCGCCCGACGCGCTGGAGGCGTGGCACGAGATCGATCTGCGCTCGCGCATCGCCACCATGACGGGCCTGCCCGTCGAGTTCGCCAAAGACACCACGGCCGCCTGCGCCGCCGAGCTCGTGATGGGCCAGGGCCGCGGGATCCACAATTTTCTGTATCTGTTCGTCGGCACGTTTATCGGCGGCGGCCTCGTCATCGACGGCCGTTTGCATGGCGGCCCGCACGACAACGCGGGCGCGGTCGGTTCGATTCCGCTGCGCGAAGGCGGTCCGCGCAAACCCGCGCGCCAGCTGCTGCATGCGGCCTCGGGCTTCGTGCTCGAAAAGCTATTGACCGATGCGGGTGCGCCGGCCGCGGCCGCGCACGATCATCGCGCGCTCTCGCCGGAGATGTGGCGGCTCACCGAGCAATGGCTCGACAGCGCATGCCCCGCGATCGCCAACGCGCTGACCAATGCAGCCGCCCTGCTCGACCTCGAAGCAGTCGTGATCGACGGCGAACTCGACCGGCAGCTGGTGCGGCAAATCATTCGCCGCACCGAGCGCGTGCTCGACCGCTTCGAATGGGAAGGCATGGTGCGTCCGCAATTGCTGGAAGGCGCGATCGGCGCCGATGCGCGCGCCATGGGGGGCGCGATTCTGCCGCTCTACGCGCATTTCGCGCCCGTGCACGAGCTGTTTCTGAAACCGGCAGCGGAGGCGGTTTATTAGCCCCTGACGGTGCGGTCCATCCGGACCACACCGGCACGCTTCACGCACTGCTCATTGCGTTGCGACCTTCGTCGTGGACGCCGTTTTCACAGGCGCATCGTTTAGCAACGGCTGCAACACCGGCGCCAGCGACTTCAGCAACTGCACCGAGAGCGCGCTCGTGAACTCGTAATGCGCGGCATACGGTTCATGCACCCACGCGGTCAGCGTGCCGTAGAAGCGGTCGCCCATCGCGAACACGAAGGTCGCGCTGCGGTTCACCTTGCGCGACTCGATCAGCCGGGCGCCTTTGGCGAACACATTGAAGCGTTGATCGCCGGTGCCGGTCTTGCCGTACACCTGCAGCGTCTGACCGTCTGGGAACGTCATGCCTTGCGCAAGACGCTTCGCCGTGCCGCCCGTCACCACGTCACGCAACAGCGCTTTCACCACGCCCGCGATTTCCGGCGACAACTGCTGCTGCGGCGCCACCGCCGCGCGGCGGAAATGCGTTTCGTAAGGCGTGTCTTTCGCGAAATCGAGTTGCGTGAGGCTTTCGGTCGGCACCTTGTTGCCGTCGTTGGCAATCACGCCGATCAATTGCGCGAGCGCGGCGGGCCGGTCGCCCGACGCGCCGATCGCCGCCGCATACGAAGGCGTGAGCGTCGCGAACGGATAACCAAGGGCCTGCCACGATTTGCCGATCGCATCATAGGCGCGCAGTTCGACCATCCGCTTGATGCGGCGGTCCTGCGTCGCGTGATAGCGCGTCTTGAAGAGCCACGAATAGGTCGACAGACGCACGTCACGGCTCGCACGCTGGATCTGGTCGAGCGTGGAGTCGGGATGCTCGCGCAGATAGTTGAGGGTCCACAGTTCCAACGGATGCACGCTCGAGATATAGCCGCGGTCGTTCAGATTGAAGCGGTCGATGGCGTATTTGACGTACAGGTTCGCGAGGTCTTCGTCGTCGAGCACCGAGGCGGCGGGCGTATTTTTCAGCGCCGTGCGCATCTGAGCGTTGAACCATGCATTCGACTCGTCCGGCGCGACGCTGCGCAACACCGTCGCCACTTTGGGCGGCGATTTACGCACGCCGAGCAGCAGCAGCGTCAAGGCCTGATCGCGCGTTTTGCCGTGATACTTCGTGTAGAAACGATTCATGTACACGCGGCTTTCCTGATCGGCAAAGCGCGTCAAATACATCTTGCGGGTCGCCGGATCGCCCAGCCATTGCGACGACGGGCCGGTGGTCTGCACCATTTCGTAGTGAACGATGTCGCGCATCAGGCGCACGAACACCAGGTTCACCGAATGCTGGAAGGCGCGGTGCACGGTCAGGATGCGGCTGTTGTCGTCGGATTCGAAATTGTTGAAGGTCTGCGCGCCGCCGCCCGTGTAGAACGTTTCACCGGGACTGGCCGAGTATTTGCGCTCCACGGCCGCGTCGAGCATGGCTTGCAGCGAACGGTTCGAGGTGTGCGCCAGGTAATCGAGCGCCCAGCGCGTGAGCTGGTCGTTCGGATCGGGCTTGACGGCTTTCAGCTCCGCTGTGCTCAGCGGTGCATAACGCCGGTGCAGGTCGGAGACGATCTGCAAATACGTCACCACGGTACGTAGTTTCGCCGTCGAACCGAGATTGAGCCGCGCGCCGGAATTGATATCGAACGGCTGGTTGACGCTGTCGGTTTGCACGCGCACGAGGTTGGCGCCGTCGCGCCGCTCGAACAACGTGAAGCTATAGGCGATCTTCGACGGATCGTCCGACGCGCGCAGCATTTCGAAGCCGACCAGACCCGCGGCTTTCGCGCCGTCACGCGTAGCGGCAGCGGCGAGGCGTTCGCTCACGGCTTGCTGAACGGCGTTGTTGAGCGTGCCCGTCGCCTGGAGATCGAGGCGGTCGAGTTCGTAAAAACTCCGAATGCCGAGCGCGGCCAGCAGGTGCGAGCGCATGGACGTCACCGCCTTGCGCGACACGAAGGAATCCATGCTCGCCGTTCGCGCGGGCGCACGATGCAAATCGACCACGGCGGACAGCGCCGCATCGCGCAGCGGCATCGACACGATGCCGCCGTTCGCGAGCAGCCGCAGATAACTGTCGGTCAGCCGTTCGAGTTCCTTGTAACCGTGATGCAGGAAATACGACGGCGCGCGCTGCGCGATCATCAGCGAAAGCACCTGGCGGAACGCCACCCCCTGCTCCGGCAGATTCTGTTCGGTCGACGGCGCTGTCAGAATACGGTTGACGTCGTTGAAATCGCGTCCGTACCAGGCGGCGAGCCCGTCGCCAATGCCGTTGATTTCGCCGATACCCGGCTGCGCGGCGAGCGGCACCGAGTTGAGATAGTGGACCACGATCTGCCTGCGCGCCGGCATGGTTTGCGGGCCGTTCAGATAAGCACGCACCGAAGCCGACGCGATCTGCCGTAATTTCTCCGGCGGGCTCGCGGTGCGCCCGCCTGCCGAGTGGCGGAATTTTTCGATCTGCGTGGCGAGCGTGCTGCCGCCGGGTTGTGCCTGATGGTGGTTGAACACGCGCACGCCTTGATCGGCCAGGGCGCGGCTGAAGCGTCCCCAGTCGATTGCCGGATTGCGGTTCGGCTGATCCGGATCGAGCAGATAGCGGTCTTCGATAAAAAGCAGCGAATTCACGACGAGCGGCGGAATCGCGTCGAAGTCATCGTAGACGCGGCCAGGAAACTGCGCGGCGAAAAGCGGCGCGCCGGTGCCGTCGAAGAGTTGCAAGCCCGCGCGGTCCTTTTCTTCGTATGGAAGAAAGAGGCCGTTATCCGCCAGCGTCAGCATCCGCTCGGAGTCGCGCGCCTGGGCACTGATGGCAAATCCGTTTTGCAACAGGCGCTGCTGGATCGACGGCAACAGCGCGTAGCCCAGACGGCTGTCGTAAGGGCCCTGGCTGGATTCGGGAAAACGGATGGCGTGACTGGGACCGTCGGCGACGGAGAAACCCACGTCGCGAGTCAATTCGGAGAGATAGCGCGCCTGCAATCGCGATGTTTCGATCTCGACCTGGCAAAAGCGCGCCGCGAGGGCCAGCGCGAGCAATAACGCTGCCGCCAGCGCCCATTTGAACCACTTCCGGGCAGGCGCCGTGCCTGTCGCGCGAAACGGTAACCGAACCAGTGGCCGATTCATGCTGCTCTCCCCGAGCGGGCGCCGTGCTCTTCTGACCTGACGCGCCTTCAAAAGAGTGTAGCTCGGAACGCGAAGCCGCTAACGGTACGGATTTACCCGAGAGTGTCACGGCTACAACACCCTTTTGCGAGGCATGGCGCAGGCGCCATCGCCATGCGATATTGAGAGACTTTCGTGTGTCGAAAAAAGCGCCTCTTCAGGCGCTTTTTTGCTTGCGTGCCGTGTGCGCCGGCAGCCGTTTTCGCGGCGGCCGCGGCGTTTGCAGCGGTTGCGGCGGATGCACACGCAGCAATTCGATGAACTGTTGGGCCGGCGGCGACAGCACGCCGCCCTTGCGTGTCACGATGCCGAACGTTTGCGACGGCGATTTGAGCTTCACCGGCACGAGGCGCAGCATCTTTTTCCGCACGAACAAACCGGCGATCGCGCTGGGCAACAGCGAAACCAGATCGTGACTGCTTTGCAGGAGTGCAACCGTCACGAAAGTCGAGGCCGTCGAAACCGGGTTATCCGGCATCTGCAGACCGGCCAGATCCATCTCCCGTTCGAGCAGCGCGTGCAGCGGCATATGCGACGGATACATCACCCAACGGTGACCGGCCAGATCGCGCAGTTTCACTTCTTTGTTCGGCAACGGCGGATGGCCGTAGCCCACCACCACTGAAAGCGGCTCGTCGCCTAGCGGACGGTAATGATATTTCGACGGATCGGCCGCCACTGCCGCGCGGCCGATCACCAGATCGAGCCGGCCGTCGTCGAGTTGCTGCAGCATGCGCGCGCTCGTGTCTTCCACCACTTCGACGGAAAGATCCGGCTGACCGGCATGCAACTGATTCAGCGCCGGCACGACGCACTCGGGAATCGCTCCCATGATCGCGCCGATCGCGAGACGCCCGCCGCGCCCGGAACGTATCTCGGCGACGTCCTGGCAGAGCGCGGTGAGATCGGTCGTCACGAGGCGCGCGTAGCGGATCACGCAATGGCCGAGCTGGTTCGGGATCATGCCGCTTTTCGAGCGCTCGAAGAGCGGCGCCTCGAGCATCGACTCCAGTTCCTGCAACGCCTTGCTGGCCGCCGACTGCGTCATCGACATTACGCCGGCGGCTTTGTGCAGCGACTTCTGGTCGTCGAGCGCGATCAGCAGTTGCAGTTGCTTCATGCGCAGTTTCGAAAGCAGAAGATTCAGGGTGTCTTTCATGGCGTGCCGGGCTCAAGCGCTAAAGCGCGGGTAAGTCGCAAAAGCGATCACAAGATGGAAACAATTCAATATACCTGTCGCGTCCACCTCCGTATAGTCGGCAGCAATCTTCCGGTATTCCAACACCCTCGAAAACGCACCTCGCCATGACCCAGACTTCGCATCCTGCCGCATTGCGCGGCGTGTTCCCCGTCGTGCCGACCATCTTCGACGAGGCCGGCCGTCTCGACCTCGAAGGCCAGAAGCGCTGCATCGACTTCATGATCGACGCGGGCTCGAACGGGCTGTGCATTCTGGCGAACTTCTCCGAGCAGTTCGCCCTCTCCGACGACGAGCGCACGACGCTGATGCACGTCGCGCTCGAACACGTCGCGGGCCGCGTGCCGGTGATCGTCACGACCACGCATTTCAGTTCGCACCAGTGCGCCGAACGCAGCCGCAGCGCGCAAGCCGCGGGCGCCGCGATGGTCATGATCATGCCGCCATACCACGGCGCGACGATCCGCATCGGCGAGCGCGGCATCTTCGAGTTCTACCGTGCCGTGTCCGACGCGATCGAGATTCCGATCATGATTCAGGACGCGCCGGTGAGCGGCACGGCCTTGTCCGCGCCGTTTCTCGCCCGCATGGCGCGCGAAATCGACCACGTGTCGTACTTCAAGATCGAGGTGCCGCAGGCGGCCAACAAACTGCGCGAACTCATCGAACTCGGCGGCGATGCAATCGTGGGGCCGTGGGACGGCGAAGAGGCGATCACGCTGATGGCCGATCTGGATGCGGGCGCAACCGGTTCGATGACGGGCGGCGGCTACGCCGACGGCATCCGCCGGATCGTGGACGCCTATGCGGCCGGCGACATCGAGGCGGCGGCCGCGCACTATCAGCAGTGGCTGCCGCTGATCAACTATGAAAACCGCCAGGGCGGGCTCGCGTCGTGCAAGGCGCTAATGAAGGAAGGCGGCGTGATCCGTTCGGACGCGGTGCGCCATCCGTTGCCGCAGATGCATCCGGCCACCCGCGAAGGACTGTTGAATGTCGCGCGGCGGCTCCATCCGCTGGTGTTGCGCTGGGGTCGCTAACCCGCGCCGGGAAGCAGCCGGACGCAGCGATGAATCTGGTCACGATCAGGTCAAAGTCGGGTCAAAGTCGGGTCACAGTCAGGTCGAATACGCACACACCGCATCAACGGATGCAAGCCGAGGGGAAAAAAACCGCATATAAGACGGCGGAGAAATTGAGTAACATAGGCCCGCAAGCTCACCCTAACTTTCTCCATGACCGCCAAGCCTCGAGAACTGACGCCGGAAACCCTTGCCGAGCTGCTCGAACGTGTCGCCAAACAGGATGCCGCGGCATTGCGCGAGCTTTATGATCTCGCCGCCCCGAAACTGTTTGGCCTCGCCCTCCGTATATTGAGCAAGCATGAGTGGGCCGAAGAAGTCTTGCAGGACAGCTTCGTCAACATTTGGCGTTTCGCCGGCGACTATCGCCGCGCGCTGTCCGCCCCGATGACGTGGATGTCGGCCATCGTCCGTAATCGTGCTCTCGATCACCTGCGGCGGGTCAACACGCAGGAAACAGAATGGAGCGATGCGTTGGACGATCTCCTGGCGGCCGGCGATCCGGATCCCGAAGCGCTGACCGCGGTCAGCCTGCAGGCACGTTTGCTGGCCGGCTGCATGCAGCAACTGGAGCCGGCACAGCGTCAGGCGGTCGCCCTCGCCTACCTGCGCGATCAGAGCCATAGCGAGATCGCGGAAGTGCTGACGGTGCCGCTCGGCACCATCAAGTCATGGATCCGGCGCGGCCTCGCCAAGCTGAAGACCTGCCTGGGAGGCGAGTGATGAATCTCCATCGCTATCCTCAGCTAGTCGATCTGCTGGCCGCCGAGTATGTGCTCGGCACGTTGCGCGGCGGCGCGCGGCGCCGCTTCCAACGCTACGCGGACCACGACACGACGATCCGCAAGGCCGTCGACGAATGGCAGCGCCGCATCTCGCCGATGGCCGAACTCGCGGAGCCGCGCATGCCCCCCGCCGCCGTGTGGGACGCCATCGAACGGCGGCTCGGCCTCACGGCCGCGCGTGACGCGGCACGCCCGCGCACCGTGGTGGAAACGCCGGCGCGGCCGGCGCGCAGCCTGTTCGAGAATCTGGCGTTCTGGCGCGGCTGGGCACTCGGCGTCACGGGTCTCGCCGCGGTCGCCGTGGTGGTCGCCGTCCGCTCGCTGTTGCCCTCCGCCACGGCGCCTGTCACCGCGCCGACCGTGGCTCAGCAAGCAGAAGCAACCGTGTCGCATGTCGCCGTGCTGAACAATAAGGACGCGCATCCGGTCATGCTGGTCGCATGGGATGAAGCGCATTCGACCATGACGGTGCAACCGCTCGGCAAGGTCGACCTGCCCGTGGGCCGGGCGATGGAACTGTGGGGCATTCCGGCGAGCGGCCACCCGGTCTCGCTCGGCATGCTGCCGGACAGCGCGAACGGAAAGGTCACCGCCGGTCAGCAGAAGCCGGAGAGTTATGCGGCGCTGGCCGTCTCGATCGAAGCGCCGGGCGGCTCGCCTGATCACAATGCGCCTAGCGGTCCGGTGGTATACACCGGCAAGCTGCTGCCGGTGTCGTGACGGGACTTATGCCGAACGTCGCCCCGCCGTTCAGTCCGGCAAGGCCGGCATTCGCTCGACGCGGGCGCCGCCTTGCCTCGCCACTCTTGCACACGGCAAGCGCACGACGGCTGGACGCGAGCGCGCGATTGCCGCTACCCTAACCCTATGCAAAGCTTTTACGAAGCCACTGTCACCCGCTCGTCCGCTTATGCGCCGCTCGCCGGGCGGCGTAGCGCCAACGTCTGCATCATCGGCGGCGGCCTTGCGGGATTGTCCACGGCGTTGGGGCTCGCCGAGCGAGGCGTCGCCGACGTCACCGTGCTCGAAGCCCGGCAGGTGGGTTTCGGCGCGTCCGGGCGCAATGGCGGATTCGTGTTCGGCGGCTACAGCCTCGATTGCGCCGACCTGTTGAAAACCCTCGGTGCGGCCCGCGCCCGCGAGCTCTACACGTTGACCACCGACGCCGTCGATCTGATGAGGAAGCGCATTGCGCGCTATAGCATCGACTGCGACGCGACCGATGCCGGCGTGATCCTCGCGAACTGGTTCGACGAACCGGCGCGGCTCGAATCGCAGCGGCGTCTGATGCGCGACTCGTTCGGCGTCGAGTGGGAACCGGTGACGGCGGAACAGCTCGCTTCGCAGCTGAAGACGCGCCGCTATCACGGCGGCCTGTTCGAGCGCAACGCATTCCACTTTCATCCGCTCAAATATGTACTCGGCGTGGCCGGCGCCGCATCCCATGCCGGCGTGCAGATTCATGAGCACTCGCCCGTCGTGCGTCTGCAGCGCGACGGCGCCGGCTTCGTGGTGCACACGCGGCACGGCGCGCTCGAAGCGCGCCATGTCGTGATGGCCGGCGGCGGCTACGCGCGTCGCGTCTACCCGCGGGTCGAACGCGCCGTGCTGCCGATCGCCACCTACGTGATGGCGACCGAACCGCTCGGTGCGCGCCTGAAAGACGCGCTCGACACCCGCGCCGCCGTCTACGACACCCGCTTCGCCTTCGACTATTACCGGCCGCTGCCCGACACGCGCATTCTGTGGGGCGGCCGCATCTCGGTGCGCGACCGCGCGCCCGAGGTGATCGCGCGCCTGTTGCGGCGCGATCTGCTGAAGGTCTATCCGCAGTTGCACGACGTGCGTATCGAGCACGCGTGGGGCGGCTTGATGAGCTACGCGCGGCACAAGATGCCGCAAATCGGCCGCAGCACGGACGGCGTCTGGTACGCGGTCGGCTTCGGCGGGCACGGCATGGCGCCGACCACCGTGTCCGGCGAACTGCTGGCGGCGGCCATTGCCGGCGAGCGCCCGGTGCCCGAGGCATTTGCAACGTTCGGTCTGACGCCCACGTATGGCGCGCTGGGTCTCGCGGCCGCGCAACTCACCTACACCGCCATGCAGACACGCGACGCGCTCGCCGCGCGCCGCCGGCCTGCCGTTTGAGGTCGGCCAATACGTGCCCGCTTAGGTCCGGGACCCGCGCCGGCCGTCGATTTGGCCATGCTAGAATGCGCCGTCACTGCCGCTCGAATACACAATGAAAAAGGGAAGCAAGGCTGCCGAGCCTGATACCAACGGCATCCCGTCCGACAGTCCGCGTACCGACACCCGGCGCAAGTACGACCCGGAACAGACCAAGCGCAATATCCTCGAGGTCGCGACCCAGGAGTTCTCCGCGATGGGATTGGCGGGCGCACGCGTCGACGCGATCGCGGAGCGTACCAACACCACCAAGCGCATGCTGTACTACTACTTCGGCAGCAAGGAAGGGTTGTACCAGGCAGTGCTGGAAAAGGTGTATGGAGACATTCGCGCACTCGAACAGGATCTGCACGTCAGCGAGCTCGATCCGATCGAGGGCATGCGCGCGCTGGTCGAGTTTACGTTCGACTATCACGACCGTCAGCGCGATTTCGTGCGGCTCGTCACCATCGAAAATATTCACGGCGCGAAGTACGTCGAGCAGGTCAAAAGCTTCAAAGGCCGCAACGTCACCGTGATTCATACGATCGAAGATCTGCTCAAGCGCGGTATCGCGGCAGGCCAGTTCCGCAGCGACATCGATCCCATCGATCTGCATCTGCTGATCAGTTCGCTGTGCTTTCACCGCGTCGGCAATCGCCATACCTTCGGCGCGGCGTTCGGGCGCGACCCCTCGCATCCGCGCTTGCGCGCGCGGCATCGCGCCATGATCGTCGATGCCGTGCTGCGATTCGTGCGCAAAGACGATTGAGGCGAGCCTCAACGTAAAAAACGGGACGTGGCCTGCGCCACGTCCCGTTTTTTTCATCGGTTTGCGGACCGCTCAATCCACCAGCACGATCCGCTTGATATCGCCGACGATAAAGATGTACGACAGCGCGCCGATCAGCGCGATCGCGCCGATGAACACCAGCGCGCCGACAAACGAGCCGGTTGCCGCGACGATGAAACCCACCACCAGCGGCGTCACGATGCCGGCCAGGTTGGCGGCGAAGTTGAAAATGCCGCCGGTCACGCCGAGCAGGCCTTCCGGCGCGATATCCGACACCAGCGTCCAGCCCAGCGCGGCCATGCCCTGCGCGAAAAACGCCACCGACAGAATCGCGATCACCGCCACGTTGCTCTCGACATAGTTGGCAAGAACGATGGTCGACGCGAGCAGCAGGCCGGCAATGATCGGCAGCTTGCGCGCCACGTTCGCCGACTTGCCGCGACGCAGCAGCCAGTCGGAGAAAAAGCCGCCGAACATCACGCCGATCGACGCCGCAATGAACGGCATGATCGCGAAGAAGCCGATTTTCAGCCATGCCATATGGCGTTCGGTGGCGAGATACGTCGGGAACCAGGTGAGGAAGAACACCAGCGTCGAGTTGCCGGCGAACTGGCCGAGGCAGATGCCCGCCAGTTGACGATGCTTGAGCAGCCGGCCGATGGTGCGCCATTCGAAACCGCTCTTTGCCGCGCCGCCCGCTGCATCGGCGACCTTCTTCGCGCTCGTCAGACCGCCGCCCGCTTCGATATAGGCGAGCTCCGCCTGATTCGCCGACGGATGATCGCGCGGCTCGCGATAGAACATCCACCAGATCCCGCCGAATACGATGCCGACGCCGCCCACCACGTAAAAGAGCGAGCGCCAGCCGAAGGCGCCCATCAGCATGAACAGGAACGGGCTGAAAAAAGCGAGGCCGATATATTCGCCCACCGTGTACGTGCCGGTCGCCATCGCGCGTTCGCTCTGCGGGAACCACGTGGCCACCACCCGGCTATTGGTCGGAAAGCACGGCGCCTCCGAGACGCCGAGGCCGAGTCGGAACGCGAACAGCGCGCCGATGCCGTGCACCAGGCCTTGTGCGAGCGTGCACAGCGACCAGAAGGTCATCGACAGGAAATAAGTGAGCTTGCTGCCGAAGCGGTCGAGAAACAGACCGCCCGGAATTTGCGAGGCCACATAGCTCCACGAAAACACCGAGAAGAGCAGCCCCATCAGGGCGGCGTTGATGCCGAGCTCTTTGGTCAACTGCGGCGCCGCGATGCCGAGCACCGTGCGGTCGAGATAATTGATCATCGTGCCGACCGCGAGCAGCGCCAGAATCTGATAGCGGGCTTTCGAGCGGCGCGCGGTGCTCACCGCAGCGCTTTTCGGCGTGGCGGCGTCGGCCTGGGCGGATGGAATGGGTTGCTGCATATCGTGTTTGTCTCCTCTGCTTGTTACCGGTTGATGCGCTACCGGTTAGCGTTGCAATAACGACTGGAAATGGCCGTACACTCGCTCGGCGTCGGGTTCGAGGCCGGTGAAGATGCGCATGGCGTCGACCGCCTGATAGACCGCCATGCCGCCGCCGCTCAGCGTGCGGCAGCCGAGTGCTTCGGCCGCCTGCAGCAGCGCGGTGCGAATCGGAAAATAGACGATGTCCGCCACCCACAGATCGCGGTGCAGCAATTCGACCGGCAACGGCAAGCCGGGCAATTTCGCCATGCCCGTGGGGGTGGCGTGAATCAGGCCATTGGCGACCGCGAGCGACTCGCCGAGCGAACTGCCCGCGCTGACCGCGGCGCCAGGAAAGCGCGTTTGCAACTCCTCGGCGAGCGAGGCCGCGCGCGTCGCATCCACGTCGAATAGCGTGAGCGATTTCGCGCCCATGGTCAGCGCGGCATGGGCCACCGCCGCGCCGGCGCCGCCCGCGCCCAGTTGCACGACGCGCTCCAGCGACACGTCCGGCAAGCCGCGCTGGAACGCACGGGCAAAGCCGGACCAGTCCGTGTTGTGACCGATGCGTTTGCCGTCCTTGAACAGGACCGTGTTGACCGCGCCGAGCGCGCGTGCGTCGTCGGACAGTTCGTCGAGCAGCGGAATCACCGCCTGCTTGCACGGGTACGTGATGTTCAGACCGTTGAAACCCATGCGTTCGGCCGCGGTGAGCAGATCGGGCAGCGCGGCGATGTCGAGCTTCAACGCTTCCAGATCGATGCGCCGGTATACATAGTGCAAGCCGAGCTTGCTGCCCTCTTCCTCGTGCATCGCGGGTGTCAGCGACCCGCCGATACCCGCGCCGATCAAACCGACCAGATAGGAATGGGGTGTTGCCTGTGCGTTTGCTTGTGCGTTCGCTTGTGCGTTCATTTCGCCGCCCTATGCTTAAGAATGGTAGCCATCCGCTCCAGCGCCAGTACGTAGCCTTGCGTGCCGCAACCGATGATGATTCCCTCCGCCACCGCCGACACGTACGAGTGATGCCGGAACGCCTCGCGGCGATGCACGTTTGATATATGCACTTCGATGACGGGCTTTTCGATAGCCGACAGCGCGTCGGCGATGGCAACCGACGTATGCGTGTAAGCCGCCGGATTGATCACGATGCCGTCGACCTTGGTGCGCGCCGTATGCAACCAGTCGATCAGCTGATGTTCGGCGTTCGACTGGCAGAAGTCGATCGACAGATTCAAACGCTCTCCCGCATCGCGGCAGAGTTTCGCGACGTCGTCGAGCGTTTCCGAGCCATAGAATGCCGGCTCGCGCGTGCCGAGCAGATTGAGATTCGGTCCGTTGAGGACCAGTACTGAGGCGAAACTCATGAGATGCACTCCTGCAAATTGAGGCCTGAAACCAGCCGCGGCGAGCGCGGCGCTCCGGCAACCTGACGGCAGTGTGCACGCGTTGGCCGCTGTCGTCATTCGGGGTTTGTACGAATTTGTACCATCTAGTTAGTTTGTATAAACTATCGACAACATTAGTTAGCGTGGGCAGTTGTGGCCTGCGTATTACTGCAACAAGTAACGAACTGGCCCATTTTGCGCATTGCAGCATGCCTGACTCAACACCGGCGAGCGGCGCGCGCGGGCCGTCGCACGCCCTCTCCCCTAGCCGTTTGATTGTTTCTGCAGGAGCCGTCCATGCAACGTTCGATTGCCACCGTGTCGATCAGCGGAACCCTCGTCGAGAAGCTGACCGCGATCCAGGCCGCGGGCTTCGAAGGCATCGAGATCTTCGAGAACGATCTGCTGTATTTCGACGGCTCGCCGGCCGACGTGCGGCGCATCGCCGAAGATCTCGGGCTGAAGATCGTGCTGTTTCAGCCGTTCCGCGATTTCGACGGTGTGAGCCCGGAGCGCCTCGAGCACAATCTCGACCGCGCGAAGCGCAAGTTCGACGTCATGCATGAACTGGGTACGGACCGCATTCTGGTATGCAGCAACGTTTCGCCCGACACCATCGGCGACGATTCGCTGATGACCGACCAGCTCGGCGCGCTCGCCCGCGCCGCAGAGGCCGCCGGCGTGATCGCCGGCTACGAAGCGCTCGCGTGGGGCAAGCACGTGAAAACGTACCGGCACGCGTGGAAACTCGTGAATGCGGTCAATCATCCCAACCTCGGACTCGTGCTCGACAGCTTTCACACGCTTTCGCTGAACGATACGGTGGACGGGATCGCCGACATTCCCGGCGAGCGCATCGCCTTCGTGCAGATCGCCGATGCGCCGAAACTCGCGATGGACGTGCTCGAATGGAGCCGCCACTATCGCTGCTTCCCGGGCCAGGGCGATTTCGATCTGGCCGGTTTCACGGCCCAGGTCGTGAGAACAGGCTATAACGGGCCGCTTTCACTGGAAATTTTCAACGACGGCTTTCGCGCCGCCCCGACCACCATCACGGCCGCGGACGGCCATCGTTCGCTGCTGTTCCTCGAGGAACAGACCCGCGCGCTGCTCGAAACCACCCAGCAGCCGGTCGGCGACCTCTACCACTCGCCCGCGGCGCCCGCGCACGTCGGCTATCAGTTTCTCGAATTCGCGGTCGACCACACCACGCGCGCGCAACTGATCGACTGGCTCGGCAAACTGCGCTTTCGCGAGGCCGGGCGGCATCGTTCGAAGGAAGTGACGCTTTATCAGCACGGTGCAGCCTCGATCGTGCTGAACGCCGAACCGGATTCTTTCGCCAATGCGTTCTTTCAGCAGCATGGCTTGTCGCTGTGCGCATCGGCATTTCGCGTGGACGACGCCCACCAGGCCTTCGAGCGCGCCGCCGGCTTCGGCTACGCGCCGTTCTCCGGGCAAATCGGCCCGAACGAGCGGCTGCTGCCCGCCGTGCAGGCGCCGGACAGCAGCCTGAACTATTTCGTCGACGAAACCCCGGATCAGCCCACCTTGTTCGAGGCCGATTTCGTCCTCACCGACATCAACGGTCCGACCGAAGTGGGGCCGCTTAGCCGCATCGACCATGTCTGCCTGTCGGTGCCGGCGAATTCGCTGGATACGTGGGTGCTGTTTCTGCGAACCGCCTTGGGGTTCGACGCCGAGCCGGGCGTGCTGGTGCCCGATCCCTACGGGCTCGTGCGCAGCCGCGCGCTGCGCAGCCGTGACGGGTCGGTGCGCATCGTGCTGAATGCCTCCGTGGACCGCCACACGGCGGTGGCCGAGGCGCTGCACACCTATCACGGCTCCGGCCTGAACCACGTCGCGTTCAGCACCGGCGACATTTTCAGCGCGATCCCCGAATTCGTCGCCGACGGCTTGCCGGTACTGCGCATCCCGCGTAATTACTACGAGGATCTCGCCGCCCGCTACGCGTTGCCGGACGAGACGCTCGAGGCGCTGCGCGCCAATAACATCCTGTACGACCGCGACGAACGGGGCGGCGAATTTTTCCACGCCTACACGGAACAGCTCGATCAACGCTTTTTCATGGAAGTCGTCGAGCGGCGCGGCGGGTACGACGGCTACGGCGCGGCCAACGCCGCCGTGCGGCTTGCCGCGCAGGCGCAGCGCCGCAAGTAGGCTGCGCGCGAGTCAGCTTGGCGCCCGACGGCCCGTTGAACCGGCCCTGGCGGGCACGGCACGTGCGGCTTTGGCTGAAGCGCCGCGCCGCCCCGATATAATGACGCCTGATTTCGCGGCCCATGCCGCGCGGCTGTGCCATGTGCGGGCGTCGCACGTACTGTCGGCCGAATGTAACGCCAGGAGAGATATGAAGAAGTTTGCCGTAGTTCTGTCAGTTCCCCTGCTTCTCAGCGCGTGCGCGTACTTCCAGAAAAACCCGGATGCCGGCGAACCCGTCACGGACACGACCACGCAACGCTCCGTCAACGACGTGGTCTCGTGTCTGACGCAGGTGGCCACGAGCCACAACGCCGCGTTCAAGTCCACGGCGATTCCGCAAGGCCAGATGCTCGACTTCGGCGATTCGAATATCGTGAAGGTGCGCAGCGACAATGGCGCGACGACTTACCGTTTCTATGCGGGCAAGCGCCACGTCAACAATCTGTGGATCGAATCGGCGGGCAAAACGTGCGCCCCGTAAGGGTTGGCGGGCGAAAGCAGACGTAAGTGTGACAATCGGTAAGCGGTTCCGGTGCCATCTTCGTGTCACGGTGTTACAGGACAATGGTGTCTTAAGAATCGTTTAAGACTTCGTCCGCATCATCCACCAGACACTAATTCGCACAAGGTGCGCACCATGAACCAGCCCGACCCCAACACGAACGACACGGCGGCGCCGGCCAAGCGGCCTACCATCCTGCGTCGCCTGCTGAGCCATCACGAACTGGCCACGCTGCTGCTGTTGCTGCACGCACCCATCGACGCGTCCGCCAAACCGGAGATTCCGCAGCTTCACGAAGCCGGCCTGATCGAAACGGTCTCCGGCGATGCCGGCTCGTCGCATATCCGTTTGACGCGCGAGGGCAACGCCGTGCTGCGCGGTCTGGGCGTGAAATAACGCGCGCTTCGATATCCGGATTCGAAAGCCGCGCGCCTGGATCCGAGACCCTTTGGGCGCTCGAGCGCCGGCAAGGCCCGCTGACGAACGCCACGGCGAAATCGCGCGACTCAAGCCTGCCACACGCCGTACCCCGCTTCGCGCAGTCCTATCGCCAGTTCCACCTCCATATCCTGTGCGCCGCGGTAAGGCATGGGATTGAACACTTCATATAACTCGGGCACGAGCCGCACGCCGTAATCGCGCACATAGCGATTGGCCTGAATGCCCGCCTTGTGCCGGTCGAAGCGCAGATCCGGGTCCAGTCCCGTCATTCCCACGTACACGCAAGGCTTGTCGAACCGGTAGTCCGGATTCGCGCGGCGAAAGCGCGCCTCGTTCCACACCTTGTCGTCCAGCGCGACGACGTAGACAGAGTAGTGATGCTTGCGGCGAGCCATGGCCGGCGCTTCAGCTCCGCGAAGTGCCGTGCAACAGCATGCGGTATTCGGTGGGCGTCACGCCGACGGTCGCCTTGAATTGGCGCGTAAACGCGCTGTGGTCGGTGTAGCCGCACAGCGCGGCGACGTCGGTGACCTTGTCGTGCGACACCAGCAGCGCCGTGGCGGCATCCAGCCGGGTTTTCAGCAATACCTGGCGCGGCGTCAGATGAAACACTTTGTGAAAGTAGCGCTCCAGTTGCGCGACCGACATGTCCGCCATGGCCGCGAGCTGCTTCAGATTCAATGGCTGGACGTAATTTTCCTGGATGGACTGCACCACCGCGGCGAGGCGGCTGTAGGCAGGATGGCTGCTTTCGTCCGCTTTCAGATCGCGCGAAATGCCGGCTAGGCCGACCACCTTGCCGGCCGGATCCCGCAGCGGCTGCTTGCAGGTCAGACACCAGCCCGGCTGCCTGCCGGGATAAAGATGCAGTTCCAGTTGATCGATCAGCTGATTGCCGACGTTGATGATCGCCTTGTCCTGCGCCGTATAGATGCGCCCGAAGCGGCGCGGGAAGACGTCCTCGGCGGTCTTGCCGAGCAGCGCGGCCTTTTCCTTGAAGCCGCAGCGCGACGCGAGCGTGCGGTTGACGAGCGCATAGCGCGCCTCGGCGTCCTTGACGAAGAACACGACATCCGGCATCGCGTCGAACACCGGCTCGAGCAGCCTGAAATGCGACAGCATGCCGGACAGCGTTGCGTCGTCCGTTTCGAGCGGATGAGCCAGCGTGTTCATCGTGCGGGTCCCGTTGGTCCGTGCGTTGATGAGGGGAGTCGGGGGAGCGAACGTCGTTGCGGCCCGACGCTCGGCGTGTGCGGTCGATTATAGGGCCGCGCCGCAGCGGAACAATATCCGCCGGCGGGAGTCCGCCTGCCTGTGGACGAACGGGTCATTCCGCTGGCGGCGGCGCCGCATTCGCCGCCATCAATGTACTGATCGGCGCGGGGCTGAACGGTGGGCGCGGTGCCGCGGCCTGCCAGCCGAAGTAGAGGCTCGCCGCCGTGCCGCAGATCCTCCCCTGACAAGCGCCCATGCCGCAGCGGGTCTGCAGCTTCGCGTCGCGCCAGTTCGCGAACTCGCGGACTTCGCCGAGGCTCACGTCCTCGCAGCGGCACAGCAGCGTGCTGTCGGCGGGCGGCGTGCGCGCGGCGTCCCGCAACGCGAAAGCGGCGTCCACACGCCGGCCGAAGCGGCGCCATCGCGCCCGCTGAGCGTCGAGCGCGGCGCGGTCCGCGGCGCCGCCGCTTGCGGCAAGACCGGCGATCTCGCCTTCCACGCCGGCCAGTTCCGCGCCGCCCACGCCGGTGCACTCGCCCGCCGCGAACACGCCCTCGACCGACGTGCGCTGCCCGCCGTCGACGACGATCTCGCCCGCTGCGCCGATCGTGCAGCCGAGCGCTTGCGCCAGCGTCACGTTCGGCACGAGACCATAGCCGCAGGCGATGCGCTCGCACTCGAGCGTCACGCGCCTTTCCGCGTGGCCCCGTGAGATGGTGACCCGCTCGACGCGGCCGTCCCCGTGCGCCGCTTCAACCATACTGCCGGTCCAATAATGCAGGCCCGCGAACCCGCGCGTCATGCCGACGGCCTGCCGCAACTTGCCGGGCTCCGCCAGAAGCGAGACGCCGAAACGCGCAACGTCGAACGCCGGCGCCTGCTCCACCACCGCCACCACCCGCGCCCCGGCCGCGCGCGCGGTGGCGAGCGCGGCGATCAGTAAAGGACCGCTGCCGCCGATCACGATCCGCTCGCCGCGCACCGGCATGCCGCCCTTGATGAGCGCCTGCAGCGCGCCCGCGCCGCTCACGCCCGGCAAGGTCCAGCCCGGGAAAGGCAAGAGCCGTTCCCGGGCGCCGGTTGCGAGGATCAAGTGTTCATAGGTCACGCAGGCGCCGCCGTGCTCCGCCGATTCGAGCAGCAATCGGCGTGAATCCAGCGGCGCAACCACGCGAGTCGACGGCCAGAGCGTGGTGTTACCTCGATCCCCGATCGCGCTCAGTAAGCGCTGCAAAGGCGCTTGCGGCGCATGGCCCGGCCCCTGCCGCCAGATCTGGCCGCCAGCGCGCGGATTGTCGTCGAGCAAGGCGACCGTGGCGCCCGCGCGCGCGGCGGCGTGCGCGGCGTTCAAACCGGCCGGACCCGCGCCGACGACGACGATATCGAAGTGCTGTTTCATGGTGTGGCCGCCGCTTTGTCCCATTGCGCCACGCGGATTTCCGTGGCGACCTGGCATGATTGCCGGTTCATGGCGTGCCTGCCGAATCGTCGGTACGAACGATCTGGCCGTCCCGGCACAGCGCCTGGCACGCCAGCGTGTGCGCCCGGCCGTCGATCGTCACGCGACACTCCTGGCACACGCCCATCCCACACAGCGCGGCGCGAGGCTCGCCGCTCACGGACGTCCGCGTGCTGCGAACACCCGCCAGCACGAGCGCCGCGGCCACGGTCGTGCCGCTTTCGACGTCGATACTCCGGCCGTCGATCGTCAAGCGGATGACTGACGCGTCGCCGCTACGATGCATGGGTCACCTTTTCGGCAAAACGCACGGGCAGATAAGGCTCGGCAGGAATCGGCGCGATGGTCGCCACAGTCGCCACACTCGCACCACTCGCGACGATCTGCGCCGCAAGCAGCTTCGCGGTGGCGAGCGAGGTCGTCACGCCCAAGCCCTCGTGCCCGACGGCCAGCCACACTCCGGGCGCAAAATCACCCGCCGCGCCGATCAGAGGCAGTCCGTCCGGCGTGACCGCCCGAAATCCGGTCCACGCGCGAATGCCATTGAGCGTCGGCAGAACCGGCAGGTAGCGCGCGGCGCGCTGCAGCATCCGCGCGAGCACGGGCATGTCGACGGCGGGATCGGTGCTGTCGAACTGGCGCGACGAGCCGATCAGCAGTTGCCCCGTGGGCCGCGGTTGCGCATTGAACGCCACCGAGGTGCCGGCCGCGTGATGCGCGCTTTTGATGTAGCCGAGTTCGAGCAACTGATGCCGGATCACGCCGGGATAGCGGTCCGTGATCAGCAGATGGCCTTTCTTCGCCTGCAACGGCAGCGACGGCACCAGATGCCGTGCGCCCAGACCGTTGGCCACGACGACGTGCGCCGCGCCGACAAACTCGCCGCCGGCGAGCGTGATGCCGCTCGCGCCGATCGAGCTCACCGTCGTGCCCAGGCGCACGCGAATCTTCGCGGCGGCCGGCGATTGCGTCAGCAGCCATTCGGCGACCGTCGGCGCGTACACGATACTGTCGTGCTCGATGCGCAAACCGCCCGCCATCGAGGCCGCCAGTGCCGGCTCGCACGCGCGCAACGCGGCCGCGTCGAGCAGTTGCGCCGCAACGCCCTGCGCCTCGAACGCGGCATGCATCGCGCGGGCGGCTTGCTGTTCCTCTTCGTCGGCGGCGACCCAGAGCGTGCCGCAGCGCGCGAACGCGTCGCGCGAGCGCAGCTGCGGCGCGAGTTCCAGCCACAGGTCTCGTGAATAGCGGCTCAGCGCGAACTCAGCCGGCGAGTCGTTCATCACGACGATGTGGCCCATGCCCGCCGCCGTCGCGCCGCCGCCGATGCCTTGCGCGTCGAACACGTCGACCCGCATGCCGAGCGCCGCCAGTTCCGCCGCGCACGCCGCGCCGACAATCCCTGCGCCAACGATCAACACGTCCGCCGTCATGCCGTGCGGATGCCCCACGCGAACGGATCGCGCTCGTCGAAGCACAGGCGCGCCTGCGCGGTAATGTAGGCGTGGCCGGTGATGGTGGGAATCACGTGGACGCCGTCGCCGGCATGGCGATAGCTCGCCTCGAATACGCTGCCGATAATGCTCTCCTGCCGCCACACCGCGCCTTCGGCCAGTTTGCCGTCGGCCGCGAGGCAGGCCACCTTGGCGCTCGTGCCGGTGCCGCATGGCGAGCGGTCGTACGCATTGCCGGGACAAAGCACGAAGCTGCGGCTGTCGATGCCGTCGCGCGAACCGGGAGCGAAGAGCTCGATGTGGTCGATCAACGCACCCCCGGCGCCGGTGATGCGTTGCGCGATCAGCGCGTCGCGGATCGCCCCACTGAACGCCGTCAATTCGCCGATACGCGAGGCCTCCAGCACGCGTCCATGGTCGGCGACGAGAAAGAACCAGTTGCCGCCCCAGCCGATATCGCCGCTCAACACGCCGTGCCCCGGCACGTCTACCCGCACGGACTCGCGATAGCGACAGGCCGGCACATTGCGCACGGCCACGCTGCCATCCTCGTTGAGCGTCGCTTCGACGATGCCGACCGGCGTCTCGATCCGATGACGCCCCGGCCCGATCCGTCCCAGGTGGGCGAGCGAGACGATGAGACCGATCGTGCCGTGCCCACACATGCCGAGATAGCCGACGTTGTTGAAAAAGATCACGCCGGCCGCGCACGTGGGGTCATCGGGCTCGCACAGCAGCGCGCCCACCACCACGTCCGAACCGCGCGGTTCGGTGACGATGCCCGCGCGCCAGTCGTCGAACTGCGTGCGCAATACGTCGAGCCGTTGCGCCAGCGTGCCGCCGCCGAGATCCGGGCCGCCCGACACCACGAGGCGGGTCGGTTCACCGCCGGTGTGCGAGTCGATAATGTCCAAGGTTTTCATGATGCTCATGGTAGAAACGGCGAACCGCCGAGTCTTGGTGCGCTTGCGCGCGGATTGTGACGATTTCGGCATAGTCATGCGATAGCGCGTCGGCTTCGGGGGTTCGGCATGGACAAAGCCGGAAAAGTCCGCCGGACGTGCAACGGGCGCGACCCGGCGTAGATCGCGTCGCGCCAGCCATGCGCTTCAACGCGTCCCGCTTCGCATCCCAAAATAAGGGATTCGCATTGAGCCGGCGACGCTTCAGGCAAAGCGCCTATGCTGAAATCGTCATGCGCCGCGCGCGATTCACGCAAGACGGCACGATTTTCCCTGCTTACACTGCGCTTGAACACATCACACTCAGGAGAGCAGTCGTGGCGCATATCTGGGAAGGCGTATTGCCCGCAGTCACCACCAAATTCAACGCGGATTTCAGCATAGACCGCGCATGGACCGGGAAGAATATCGAGGCGCAGATCGAAGCGGGGGTGGACGGCATCATCGTGTGCGGATCGCTGGGCGAAGCGTCCACGCTCTCGCTGGATGAAAAGCTGCAGGTGCTCGACATCGCCGTCGAGGCTTCGCGTGGCCGCGTGCCGGTCCTCTTGACGATCGCCGAAAACAGCACGCTCGACGCCTGCCGCCAGGCCGAAGCGGGCAGCCGCCATGGCGCGGCCGGTTACATGGTGCTGCCGGGGCTGCGCTATCTGTCGGACCGCCGCGAGACGCTGCACCATTTCCGCAGCGTCGCCGATGCGAGCGCGCTGCCCTTGATGATCTATAACAATCCGCTCGCCTATGGCGTCGACATGACGCCCGACATGTTCGCGGAAATCGCCGACGAGAAGAAGATCGTCGCGATCAAGGAATCATGCGGTGACGTGCGGCGCGTGACCGACCTCATCAACGCGGTCGGCGACCGTTTCGCGATTCTTTGCGGGGTGGACAATCTCGCCATGGAAGCCATATTGATGGGCGCACATGGCTGGGTGGCCGGTCTCGTTTGCGCATTTCCGCGGGAGACGGTGGTGATCTACAAGCTGCTGAAGGCGGGACGCCTCGAAGAAGCGCGGACGATCTACCGCTGGTTCGCGCCGCTGCTCGCGCTCGACGTCTCGGCGAAGCTGGTGCAGAACATCAAGCTCGCCGAAGCGATCGTCGGACTGGGCACGGAGCCGGTGCGCCCGCCGCGCTTGCCGCTGGCCGGCGACGAACGCAAAGCGGTCGAGGCGTTGATTCGCAAGGCAATCGAAACGCGGCCCGCGCTGCCGCAGATCTGACCGGAGCGGGTCCGCTTCAGGCCGCCTGCCTCTCGACGTCGGAGTCGGAGTCGGAGTCGGAGTCGGCGGATTCGCCGTGGCGCAGATGCAGCAGCCTGTAGCCGCTTTTATAAACCGGCTGCAGCCGGAACTCGTTTTGCGGCTCGATCTCCAACAGCAGGCGCAGCCGCGAAACGTGGCTGTCGATCGTACGGGTGAACTCGCGGAACTCGCGGCCCCATACCATCGCGAAAATGTGATCGCGCGACAGCACACGGCCGATATTGGAGAAGAATAGCGACGCCAGCCGGTACTGGGTGCCGGACAGTTGGACCGGCTGGCCGCGCAGCATGACGAGTTGGCGGCGTGTGTCGAAATGGTACGGGCCCACATCGAAACTCGAGGCGCTGAACCGGTCCGGATATGCGCGCCGCAGTAGCGCCGCGACCCGCTCGCGAAACTCGGCCGCGCGCAGCGGCAACCCGACATAGTCGTCCGCGCCGGCGACGAAGGCACGCACGACGTGCTCCTCCGCCATGTCCGCCGATGCGAACATCACCGGCAGACGGTCGCCGCCCGCCGAGCGCGCCGCCCGCAAAACCTCGGCGCCGGACAGGCGCAGACCCTGCCAGTCCAGCACCAGCATATCCACGGTGGAGCGCGCGAGCATTCTCGACATGCTCAGGCCGTCGTCGAAAGCCGTGCAGGTGTGGCTGGCAGTCGTCAGGACCTTTTCGATCGACTGACGCATGACCGGGTCACGTTGAAGAATGGCAATGCGCATGGGATGACTCTTAACTGATAGCTCGGACGCGATTCTCAGAGGCAGGCCCGCGCCGTCCCATAGGAGCAATCCTAATTTACATATGAATCCGTTGCCCCCGGCACCACCGCCGCGCATTCCCGCACCCGGTTGCGACAATTCTCAAGGCGCCTTCGTCAATGCCTCGAAAAAGCGCGTTCCGGGGAACTTTTCCAGTCCAATTAAGCACTTCCCGAAACGGTCCGCTTTCATCCTGTAAAATCCCCGCCTGGCCCCAGTCGTCACCGTGCCGGCCCTATCCGGGCCGGCGCGCCGGTGTCCCGTGCTCTACCCAGCGCTTGCCACACTTCTCGCCCGACGACCGCCGTGTTTCCACGCGCTACGTGTGGCTCCCAATTCAAAACAAGACACAAGCAATGCAAGCGACAAATCTGGGTGGAGCGCAGGCTGTCACCCCACGCCCTCTTGGGCGCAGCGATTACAAGACGCTCGGCCTCGCCGCCCTCGGCGGGGCTCTCGAGTTCTACGACTTCATCATCTTCGTATTCTTCGCGCCAGCAATCGGCCAGCTGTTTTTCCCGGCCGCCATGCCGGAATGGCTGCGCCAGGTGCAAACCTTCGGCATCTTCGCCGCGGGCTATCTGGCACGTCCGCTCGGCGGCATCATCATGGCGCATTTCGGCGATCTGTTCGGCCGCAAGCGCATGTTCACGCTGAGCGTGCTGCTCATGTCCGTGCCGACGCTGATGATGGGCCTCTTGCCTACCTACTCCAGCATCGGCGTGCTGGCGCCGGTCCTGCTGCTGCTGTTTCGCGTGATGCAAGGCGCGGCGGTGGGCGGCGAAGTGCCGGGCGCCTGGGTGTTCGTCTCGGAGCACGTGCCGCAGCGGCACGTCGGCTATGCGTGCGGCACGCTGACGGCGGGCCTCACGGCGGGCATCCTGCTCGGCTCGCTGATCGCCTCGGCGGTGAACCGCCACTTCGCGCCGGCGGAAATCTCCGCGTACGCGTGGCGCATTCCGTTCCTGGTGGGCGGCGTGTTCGGCATGTTCTCGGTCTACCTGCGCCGCTGGCTGCATGAGACGCCGGTGTTCGCCGAACTCAAGCAGCGCAAGGCGATTGCCGCCGAAGTGCCGCTCAAGGCCGTGCTGCGCGACCACGGCCGCGCCGTGATCGTCTCGATGCTGCTTACGTGGATGCTCTCGGCGGCGATCGTCGTGGTGATTCTGATGACGCCGACACTGCTACAGAAGCAGTTTCATATCGCGCCGGCCACCGCATTGCTGGCGAACTGCGTGGCGACGCTGTGCCTGACGATCGGCTGCGTGATGGCGGGCTCGATTGCCGGACGCATTGGCGCGGGGCGCACTATTTTCATCGGCGGCCTCGCGCTGGCGGTGACGTACTACGCGATGTTCCAGCAACTCGCCCTCGATATCTCGGCGCTAGTGCCGCTGTATGCGCTGGCGGGGCTCTTCGTCGGCGTGATCGGTGCAATCCCGTTCGTGATGGTGAAGGCGTTCCCGCCGGTCGTGCGCTTCTCGGGCATCTCGTTCTCGTACAACGTGGCGTACGCGATTTTCGGCGGCCTGACGCCGATTGCCGTGTCGCTCATGATGAAATCCAACCCGATGGCCGCGCCGCTGTACGTCGGCGCGATCTGCATTCTCGGGGCATTGACCACGCTGTTTATCAAAGACGCGCCGCAAAAGCGCTAAACGGAGACTCGGCTTCTGATTGCCGATTCAACTTCGCGATGACGGCGCGCCGCACGGTGCGCCGTTTTTATTTGCAATGAGGAGCGGCGCTGCGAAAAAAGAGCAAGGCCATCTCACAGGCCTGAATTCAGTTATTCGCCGCGTATGTCGTCCGTGTTCAGCAACATTTCGGTCAACCCTTTGCCCGATGGGATCATGGGCCAGACCCGTTCCCGCGCATCGACCACCACATCGACAAAGACAGTCCTGTCGCGCGTGGCAAGCATGTCGAGCAACGTTTCATCCAGATCGGCCTGGCTCTGCACGCGCAGGCCAACATGACCATAGGCTTGCGCGAGCTTGACGAAATCGGGAAGCGAGTCCATATAGGAATGAACGTAGCGCCCCTCGTGATCGACATGCTGCAATTGCCGCACCATCCCGAGCGCGCCATTGTTCAGGCACAGAACCTTCACGTTGATGCCGTATTGCAAACAGGTCGACAGTTCCTGAATGCACATCTGGATCGAACCGTCGCCGGTCACCACGACTACATCTGAGTCGGGCGATGCCAGTTTCGCACCCATCGCATAGGGTAATCCAACCCCCATCGTTCCAAGGCCGCCGGAATTGATCCAGCGACGCGGTTTGTCGAAGCGGTAGTACTGCGCTGCCCACATTTGATGCTGGCCAACGTCAGAGCAGATGATGGTGTTCCCGCCAGCCAGTTCGCAGAGCCGCTCGATCACGTACTGAGGCCTCAGCCACGCCACCGAGTTGTCATACGCCAGGCACTTTCTATCGCGCCATTGCGCAATATTCAGCCACCAGGGCGCGAGGTCTTCACCACGCGCCGCGCTTCCCAACCGGGCGAGCAACTCGGGAATCACATGACGCAAATCGCCGACGATAGGTATGTCGACCTTAACCCGCTTGGAAATGGACGTGGGGTCCACGTCGACGTGAATGATCGTACGGCCGACCTTTGCGAAATCGGCTGGATTTCCGATAACCCGATCATCGAAACGAGTTCCGAGCGCCAGTAAAACGTCGCAGTTCTGCAGCGCCATATTCGCTTCGAACGTTCCGTGCATTCCCGGCATACCGAGAAATCGCCGGTCGGCACCTGGAAACGCCCCCAACCCCATCAGCGTCGTCGTGACGGGATATCCGGTCAGTTCCACAAGCTGTTTGAGTGCCTGTGACGCACCGGCCGAAGTGATGCCGCCTCCAGCGTAAATGAACGGACGTTTGGCGCGTTGAAGCGCCTGGACCGCCCGGTCGATCTGCCGACGATCCCCGTGGGCAGGAGGCGAATACGACCTGACTTCCACTCTGTCTGGATAGACAAACCGGCTGCGCGCTAACAGGACATCTTTCGGAATATCTATCAATACCGGGCCCGGACGCCCCGTGGAGGCAATGTAAAACGCGCGTTTTATCGTCTGGGCGAGCGTGGTTACGTCTCTGACCGAGAAGTTATGCTTGGTAATCGGCCGTGTGATACCTGCGGCATCGCATTCCTGAAAGGCATCTTGCCCGATCAGGCCGGTAGAAACATTGGCGGCAATCACGACAAGTGGAATCGAATCGAAATAGGCGGTTGCTATGCCCGTAATCGCGTTGGTCGCACCGGGACCGGAAGTAACGAGCGCAACCCCGACCTTGCCCGTGACCCGGGCAGAACCGTCTGCGGCATGTAATGCCGCTTGCTCGTGGCGGACAAGGATGTGCTCGACCTGATCCTGTTCGTGAAGCGCGTCGTAGACCGGCAGCGCCGCGCCGCCAGGATAACCCCAAACATACCGCACGCCTTCCTTGCACAGCGCGGCGACTACCATCTCTGCGCCAGACAGGATGTCTGCATTTCTGCCACTGCGGGCAACCATGTCCTGCTCTTTCAAATCAATCTTCATACCGCCGTTGTCCTTCGCGCTCACGTTCCGAATTAAGTGGTCCGCCTCGGCAAGTCGGTACACACGCCTTCATACAACTCGGCGGCCATACCGATCGATTCGCCGAGCGTCGGATGCGGATGAATCGTCTTGCCGATATCCGTTGCGTCCGCACCCATCTCGACCGCGAGACACACTTCGCTGATCAGGTCGCCCGCATTCAGACCGACAATCCCGCCGCCGATCACGCGATGCGTTTCCTCGTCGAACAGCAGCTTCGTGAAGCCTTCGTCGCGGCCATTCGCGATCGCGCGGCCCGATGCCGCCCACGGGAACACCGCTTTGCCGTACCGGATGCCGGCCGCCTTCAACTGGTCTTCCGTCTTGCCGGCCCACGCCACTTCCGGATCGGTGTAAGCCACCGACGGAATCTGCAGCGCGTCGAAATACGCCTTCTCGCCATGCGCCGCTTCTGCCGCTACGTGGCCTTCGTGCACCGCCTTGTGCGCGAGCATCGGTTGACCGACGATATCGCCGATCGCGAAGATATGCGGCACGTTGGTGCGCATCTGCCTGTCGACGTCGATGAAGCCGCGATCCGTCACCGCAACGCCGGCCTTGTCCGCACCGATCTTCTTGCCATTCGGCGTACGGCCGACGGCGACCAGCACCAGGTCATAGCGTTGCGCTTCGGCCGGCGCCTTTTCGCCTTCGAACGAGACGTAGATGCCGTCGTCTTTCGCTTGCGCACCGGTCGTCCTGGTCTTCAGCATGACGTTCGCGAAACGCTTGCTGTTGTACTTTTCCCAGACCTTGACCAGATCGCGATCCGCGCCGGCCATCAGGCCGTCGAGCATTTCGACCACGTCGATCTTCGCGCCGAGCGTGGCGTACACCGTGGCCATTTCAAGACCGATGATGCCGCCGCCGATCACCAGCATGCGTTGCGGAATCTGACGCAGTTCGAGCGCGCCGGTCGAATCGACCACCCGCGGATCTTCCGGAATGAACGGCAGCTTCACCGCTTCCGAGCCCGCGGCGATGATCGCCTGCCTGAACCTGACGACCTTCTTGCCGCCTTCGGTCTGCACTTCCAAGTGATGCGGATCGACGAACGTGCCGTTACCCGTCACGACTTCGACCTTGCGCATCTTCGCCATGCCGGCGAGACCGCCGGTCAGCTTCTTGACCACGCCCGACTTGAAGTCGCGCAGCTTGTCGAGATCGATTTGCGGCTTGCCGAACGTGATGCCGTGCGCGCCGAGCGCTTCGGCTTCGTCGATCACGAGCGCGGTGTGCAGCAGCGCCTTCGACGGAATACAGCCGACGTTCAGACACACGCCGCCGAGCGTCGCGTAACGTTCGACGAGCACGGTCTTCATGCCGAGATCGGCCGAGCGGAACGCCGCCGAATAGCCGCCGGGCCCGGAGACGAGCACGAGCATGTCGCATTCGATATCCGCGCTGCCGGAGAAGCTGCCCGCTTGCGGAGCGGGTGCTGCCGCCTTGGCCGGAGCCGCCGCTGCTTGGACGGCTTGCGCGGCTTGCGGTTTGGCCTCCGCCTGCGCGGGCGCTTCACGTGCCGGCGGGACCGAGGCAACCAGCGCATCCGCACTGTCCATTGTCACAACGACGGTTCCCCGCGAGACCAGATCACCTACCCTGACTCTCACTTCCTTGATCGTGCCGGCGGCTGGACTGGGCACATCCAGGGTCGCCTTGTCCGATTCGAGCGTTATTAGCGACTGCTCTTTCTCGACGCGGTCCCCTGCCTGCACCAGTACTTCGATGACCGGTATATTCTTGTAGTCGCCGATATCCGGGACCTCGACCAAGCTCGCCTTCATTGCAGCGGCTCCCATCACAAAGACACCCGACGAAAATCGCCGAGCAATGAGGACAGGTGGGCATTAGAACGCCCCGCCTGCGCGCCATCGATCACCCGGTGATCCCACGAAAGCGAAAGCGGCAGAATCAGGCGCGGCACGAACTGCTCGCCGTCCCAAACAGGTTTCATCGCACCACGCGACAGACCAAGAATGGCGACTTCAGGCGCATTGATGATCGGCGTGAAATTCGTGCCGCCAATGCCGCCCAAAGAAGAAATCGAGAAGCACCCGCCTTGCATCTGATCCGGCTTCAACTTGCCGTCGCGCGCGGCCTTCGACAGCTCGGCCATTTCCTTCGCGATCTCGATCAAGCCCTTCCTGTCCGCGTCGCGAATGACAGGCACGACCAGCCCATTCGGCGTGTCGGCCGCAAACCCGATATGGAAGTACTGCTTGAACACCAGGTTGTCGCCGTCGAGGCTGGCATTGAACGTCGGGAACTGCTTCAAAGCAGAAACAACAGCCTTGATCACGAAAGCCAGCATGGTGATCTTCACACCGGCCTTTTCGTTTTCCTTGTTCAACTGCACGCGCAGCGCTTCGAGATCGGTGATATCCGCTTCGTCGTTATTCGTGACGTGCGGAATCATGACCCAGTTGCGATGTAGATTCGCGCCCGAAATCTTCTTGATGCGCGACAGCGGCTTCGAATCGACCGGACCGAACTTCGTGAAGTCGACCTTCGGCCACGGCAGCAGATTCAGCTCGCCGCCACCCGCCGCAGCCGGCGCCGCGCGCCGAGCGGTCATCACACTCTTGATGAACGCGGTTACGTCGGCTTGCGTGATCCGTTCTTTCGGACCCGTGCCCAGCACCTGCGTCACGTCGACGCCGAGTTCGCGCGCGAACTTGCGTGCAGAGGGCGACGCGTGGCCCGCCTGTCGGTCGCCTATGCCAGCCGGAATGAGGGGTGGCTGAATGGCAGCTTGAGTGGATGCTTGAGTGGATGCTTGAGTGGATAACTGAGTGGCTGACTCAGTGCGTTCCTGAGCGAGCGCCTGCGGCGAAGGCAACGCGGGCGACAGAGCTGCCGGTGCGTTAGCCGGCTTTTCCGCCGCCGGCACTGTCGCCTGAACTGGAGCCGTCGCGTCGCGTTCGGCTTCGACCATCACGATCACCGTGCCTTCCGAGACGATATCGCCGACCTTGACTTTCAGTTCCTTGATGATGCCAGCGGCCGAACTCGGCACGTCCATGGTCGCCTTGTCGGATTCGAGCGTCACGAGCGACTGCTCTTTCTCGACACGGTCCCCCACCTTCACCGCGACCTCGATCACGGGAATGTTCTTGTAGTCGCCGATATCCGGAACGCTTACTTCCATTACCGTCACGAATTATTCTCCAGTTCCGCTTCAGTGCCGCCATACAACCTGATTAGCATGTCGAAGTATCTATCGTCCAATGCGAGCCGTGTGCCGCAAACGGTTCGCAACGCTGGACATGTCGAACTTTCTGCCAGGCCCAGGGTTGCACGTTATCGTGATGTCGACATTGCGACCCACAGCTCGTTTCATATCTATGCACAGAAAAAAGCCCACCCAGATGTGGGCTTCCTGCGCTCGCTCCGCCAACTTCGACAGAAACCGCGACTGTGATTCTCAGCCGTCGCGGAAGATGAAGCTATAGCCGTTCAGCGCGGGGACGCCGCCCAGATGGGCATAAAGCACCCGCGAACCCTCGGGAAACTCGCCATTGCGGACTTTGTCGATCATGCCGTGCATCGACTTGCCTTCGTAGACCGGGTCCGTCAGCATGCCTTCGAGCTTCGCACACAGGCGGATCGACTCAAGCGTGCCGTCACTGGGAAGGCCATACTCCGGGCCGCCATAACGGTCGTCGAGCACCACGTCCTTTGCCGTAATGGCGCGCCCCAGTCCGACCTTGTCGGCGGTATTCTGCGCGATGCGCAGAATCTGGGCGTGTGTCTTTTCCGGCTTCGCCGACGCGTCGATACCGATCACCCGATCCGCGCGGCCGTCCGCGGCAAAGCCCACCACCATGCCCGCTTGCGTGCTGCCAGTGACAGAACATACGACGATGTAGTCGAACTTGAATCCGAGCTCTGCTTCCTGCTGGCGAACTTCTTCAGCAAAGCCAACGAATCCCAGACCGCCAAGCGGATGATCCGAGCAGCCTGCCGGGATGGCATAGGGTTTTCCGCCTTCCGCCCGAACGTCCTCGAGCGCGTCTTCCCAGCTCCTTCTGAAGCCGATATCGAATCCATCCGGAACCAGTCGTACGTCAGCGCCCATGATGCGCGACATCTGAATATTGCCGACCCGGTCGTACACTGCGTCGCTGTAGTTGACCCAGTTCTCCTGAACCAGCACGCACTTCATTCCGAGGTGTGCCGCGACCGCTGCCACCTGGCGAGTCTGATTCGACTGGATGCCACCAATCGAAACAAGGGTGTCGCAGCCTTGGGCGAGTGCCTCCGGGATCAGATACTCAAGCTTGCGTGTCTTGTTACCGCCAAAAGCCAGGCCGCTGTTGCAATCCTCCCGCTTGGCGTACAGCTCGACTTTGCCCCCGAGATGATCGCTCAGACGTTTCAGCGGCTGGATCGGAGTCGGACCAAACGTGAGCGGGTGGCGGGGAAATTTGTTCAGGTTCATAGCGATTTCCAGTGTTAGAAGGTCGGCCTCGCAGAGACGGAAGCCCGGATGGCCTTTCGATAGAGGACGTTGAACATGTTACAAATTTCCGAAAAAACATGGGTTGTGTTTTTTATCCGCAATTTTTAATCTTTACGAACGTTCCTTTCTAACGGCAACTTTTTATTAATTATGACCCTTGAAAATCATAATAAAATTACGTCGAGACGATACTCCCGATAGAAGATATCCGCGCCGCAAAAGCTTGGCCCTGGCCACCGAGCGCGCGGCAGGGCCTGAGATGATGGATCTCGCGTCTATCGCTGCGCTGCTCCGCGCAGCCGACGAGCTGGAAGAAGCATTTCAGCTCACAGTCACCCCGGCGGCGATGCGAACGCACTATCCACTCCTGGTGCCGCTGCGTTCCTTCGCGAACGCGGTAGGCCAATGACTTCAATGCATGCTCTCCCACGCAGCCGCTTCAGTTGACCGCGTCACTGCGTTTCCATCGGTAGTGGACGCGATAGCGCCACGCCGCTCCATCCAATACACAACAAACGTTCTTTCCTCATGGCCATTGCACAATGAAATTCCGTGCTTCTGATGAAATAGCCGATCTTGTTTTGCGCCGCGAATTTATTTTGCAACCACCAATTCTTCGAGCTTCTTTAGGATTGCCTCTGAGTCTGCGCGGCCAATCGAGCCTCCGCGCCTCGCACATGACAAATCCAAAGGAGACACAGTTGAACACTTCAATCGACGAAAAAATCCGCCTTGCCTGCACGTCGATCTCTTCGGATCGACCTCGGAGGGCGAGAAGGCCACTCAGGTAGTCGCGCAATGCCAAAGAGGCAGCCAGCTGTCTCGTGACGACCCTATACGCCTGCGAAGTGCCATCTGCGCGTCGCTTAAAGCTCCCACTCCGTCTAAGCAGCGCAGATCGAGGTTAGAACTGGAGCGATGCAGCAGCGAATACCGCGTTCGTTTTCCCATGTTCAGGTTTCGACTGGCTCGGCTGGGAGCCTGGCCTCGCCAACACGGCTCTCGAACACCAGCTTTACCTTATTACGTGACGCGCTCACACGGGCGCGACCAGGAGCAATCGATGGATATCTTCATCCAACAACTTTTGAATGGGCTGGTGCTTGGCAGCGTTTACGCCATCATCGCACTGGGCTATACGATGGTTTACGGCATTCTGGGCATCATCAACTTCGCTCACGGCGATGTGTTGATGGTGGGCGCGATGGTTGCGCTCTCAGCTATCGGCGTGCTGCAGAACCACTTCCCAGACCTCGGCAATGTGCCGACGCTCGTCATCGCACTGATCATCGCGGCGGTTGTGTGCGCGGTGGTCGGTTATACGATCGAGCGCGTGGCTTACCGGCCGTTGCGTAAGGCACCGCGTCTCGCCCCGCTGATCACCGCGATCGGCGTGTCGATCCTGCTGCAAACGCTGGCCATGATTATCTGGTCGCGCAACCCGATGCCGTTCCCGCAACTGTTGCCCACCGACCCGCTGAACGTGATCAAGGCCACGGACACGACACCGGGCGCCGTGATCTCGATGACTGAAATCGTGATCGTCATCGTGGCGTTCCTCGTGATGGGCGGGCTGCTTCTGCTCGTGCACAAAACCAAACTTGGCCGCGCAATGCGGGCGATTGCCGAGAACCCGGGTAACGCGTCGCTGATGGGCGTGAACCCGAACTTCGTGATTTCGGCCACCTTCATGATCGGCTCGGCGCTCGCCGCGCTGGCCGGCGTGATGATTGCGTCGGCATATGGCAATGCGCACTTCTACATGGGTTTTCTCCCCGGCCTGAAGGCCTTTACCGCGGCAGTGCTCGGCGGTATCGGCAATCTCGGCGGCGCGATGGTGGGCGGCGTGCTGCTCGGCCTGATCGAGCAGTTGGGTGCCGGTTATATCGGCGATCTCACGGGTGACGTTTTCGGCAGCAACTATCAGGACGTGTTCGCCTTCATCGTGCTGATCATCGTGCTGGTGTTCCGTCCGTCGGGTCTGCTCGGCGAACGCGTGGCGGATCGCGCCTGATTTCTGATCCAAGGAGAAAACAGATATGACATTGATTCAACGCATCGAGCCATCCTCGCTTGCCGCCGAAAGGACGCGGACCACGACGCTATCGGTCGGCATCATCACCGCGATCTTCGTGATCGCGGCACCGATGATCATCGGCGCCGCAGGCGGCAACTACTGGGTCCGCGTGCTCGACTTCGCGATGCTGTACGTGATGCTCGCGCTCGGCCTCAACGTGGTGGTCGGCTTCGCCGGCCTGCTCGACCTGGGCTACATCGCGTTCTACGCGGTCGGCGCTTACGTTGCAGCGCTGCTGAGCTCGCCGCACCTGTCCACGCAGTTCGAGTGGATCGCGCACTTCGCACCGAACGGTCTGCATGTGCCGTTCCTCCTCATCGTGCCGTGCGCGATGGGTCTGGCCGCGCTGTTCGGCGTGCTGCTCGGTGCACCGACGTTGCGTCTGCGGGGCGACTACCTCGCCATCGTGACGCTGGGCTTCGGGGAAATCGTGCGGATCTTCATGAACAACCTCGACCGTCCGGTGAATATCACCAACGGCCCGAAGGGGATCACGGCGGTCGACCCGGTGCACGTCGGCGACTTCAGCCTCGCGCAGACGCACTCGCTGTTCGGCTTCCAGTTCCCGTCGGTCTACTCGTACTACTACCTGTTCGTGGTCGCCGCATTGCTGGTGATCTGGGTGTGTACGCGCTTGCAGCATTCGCGTATTGGCCGCGCATGGGCCGCGATCCGCGAAGACGAAATCGCCGCCAAGGCAATGGGCATCAACACCCGCAACGTGAAGCTGCTGGCGTTCGCGATGGGCGCTTCGTTCGGCGGCCTGTCGGGCGCGATGTTCGGTTCGTTCCAGGGTTTCGTGTCGCCGGAATCGTTCACGCTGCCGGAATCGATCGTGGTGCTGGCGTGCGTGGTGCTGGGCGGCATGGGCCACATTCCGGGCGTGATTCTCGGCGCGGTGCTGCTCGCCGTACTGCCGGAATTCCTGCGCTCGACGATGGGTCCGCTGCAGAACATGATCTTCGGCCATGAAATCGTCGATACGGAAGTGATCCGCCAGCTGGTCTATGCGCTCGCCATGGTGCTGATCATGCTGTACCGCTCGGAAGGCTTGTGGCCGTCGCCCAAGCATGAAGACAAGATTGCGAAGCTGTCGAAGCGTGGCGGCAAGAAACCGCTGCGCGATTAAGAATCGGGCAGAGCATCGGACCAGACCAGGCGCTGAAGTGCAGCCTGGTCAACCAGGAGATTAGACATGAGCGACAACATTCGACTGTCCATTAGAGGAGCGAACAAGCGCTTCGGCGGTTTGCAGGCGCTGTCCGATGTCGGGCTTGAGATCGAGTCCGGCCAGATTTACGGTCTGATCGGGCCGAACGGCGCCGGCAAGACCACCTTCTTCAACGTGATCACGGGCCTCTACACGCCGGATTCGGGCGAGTTCAAGCTCGACGGCACGCCGTACACGCCGACCGCTGTGTATCAGGTGGCGAAGGCCGGCATTGCGCGCACGTTCCAGAACATCCGTCTCTTTGGCGGCATGACCGCGCTGGAGAACGTGATGGTCGGCCGTCATGTGCGCACCAAGCACGGCCTGCTCGGCGCGGTGTTCCAGACGCCCGCGGAACGCAAGGAAGAGCGCGAGATCAAGGAGCGCGCGATCGAACTGCTGGAATACGTCGGCATTGCGCAATACGCGGACTACACGTCGCGCAATCTGTCGTACGGCCACCAGCGCCGCCTCGAAATCGCCCGTGCACTGGCAACGGATCCGAAGCTGCTTGCGCTGGACGAACCGGCCGCCGGCATGAATGCGACGGAAAAGGTCGAGCTGACCAAGCTGCTCGACAAGATCCGCGCGGACGGCAAGACGATCCTGCTGATCGAGCACGACGTGAAACTCGTGATGGGTCTGTGCAACCAGATGACGGTGCTCGACTACGGCAAGGTGATTGCCCAGGGTCTGCCGCAGGACGTGCAGAAGGATCCGAAGGTGATCGAAGCTTATCTGGGTGCGGGGGTCCACTAATGGCAACGGCAATGTTGAAAATCAAGGGCCTGCAGGTCAATTACGGCGGCATTCAGGCAGTCAAGGGCATCGATCTCGAAGTCGCGCAGGGCGAACTGGTCACGCTGATCGGCGCGAACGGCGCGGGCAAGACCACGACGATGAAGGCGATCACGGGGCTTAAGCCCTACACGATCGGCGACATCGAGTACATGGGCGAGTCGATCAAGGGCATTCCGCCGCATCTGCTGCTCAAGCGCGGCCTCGCGATGGTGCCGGAAGGCCGCGGTATCTTTGCGCGCATGTCGATCGTCGAGAACATGCAGATGGGCGCTTATCTGCGTACCGACACGGACGGCATCAAGGCGGACGTGGATCGCATGTTCGGCTTCTTCCCGCGTCTGAAGGAGCGCGCCACGCAATACGCGGGCACGCTCTCGGGCGGCGAACAGCAGATGCTGGCGATGGCGCGCGCGATCATCTCGCGTCCCAAGCTGTTGCTGCTGGACGAACCGTCGATGGGTCTGTCGCCGATCATGGTCGAGAAGATCTTCGAAGTGGTGCGGGCGATTTCGGCTGAAGGCATGACCGTGCTGCTGGTCGAGCAGAACGCGCGTCTCGCGTTGCAGGCGGCCAATCGCGGCTACGTGATGGACTCGGGTCTGGTCACCATGTCGGGCGACGCGAAGCAGATGCTGGACGATCCGAAGGTGCGGGCGGCTTATCTGGGTGAGTGAGCGGTTCATTACCCGCCGACACGGTTTTCTTCGGGGAAGAACCGCCCGTCCCCGCCGGTTTCAATAAGCTCAAGCACAGGTATCTGCTCCACAGCGAAGACCGACCGGGGCAACTACCCTTCCCCCAAAAACCGGCGGCAGATGATGAACCCCGCGTTCCAGTCTGCCGCTGTCATTGCCTGCCAGCACTACGGCGTAGTCGATAGCCGGTTCGAATCAGGCGGCCAACGGAGCCGCCGTTACCACGGCTCTACCGCCTCTCGCTTCCTAGACGCAATAGAACTCAATGCCGAGCGGATTCCAGGCAAAATCGTTCAGGTGTGCAATGCAACAATCGGTTATTCAGAGCGGCAGTTTGGTGGTGGAGAGAATCTCCTTGAGCACCATGAACGTCCGGATTTGACGAACCCCCGGAAGGTACAGCAACTGCTCCGCATGCAGCCGGTTGAAGCTGTCATTGTCGCGCGTGCGTACCAACATGAAATAGTCGAATTCGCCCGTTACCACGTGACATTCCATGCAGCCAGAGACTTTTTGAGCTGCCTTCTCGAACTCGGCGAAGGTCTCGGGGGTGGAACGGTCCAGCACAAAGCCAATCACCACGAGCATCGCCCAGTCTAATGCCTTGGCGTCGAGAAGTGCGACCACGGATCGTATCAATCCCATCTCCTTGAGCCGCTCAACGCGCCTCAGGCAGGCCGGCGCACTCAGCTTAACCTTCGCCGCGAGATTGACGTTGGAAATCGAGGCATCACTTTGCAACTGCTTGAGGATTGCGCGATCAATCCGATCCAGCTGCAGCGCCGACTTCTCATTGCCCACAACCGGACCGTGCTTTTTTGTTGCTCTCATTGCCTTCCTTTGCAAATTTAATTACGTGCATATGCGCGCTGACTCTGTGAAATTACCCCCGCACGCAGGCATTTGCAACATTGTCGAACAGAAAATGTCCTAAAATTTCCAGATACGATCGCGCCACGCAGATGACAGATCGAACCCGCACCTCCAACCAACATCATTCCCTAAAAAGTACAGCTCATGAACAAGTACTCAAATGAAAAAAAGTTGGTGGCCACGGAGCAATGCGCGTGGATGCGACCGCCATCGTCACTCACCGAAGTGTGCGCGATCGTAGATCCTACGACCGAAATCTTCGTTGCGCCCGCGCTGTCCAATCGCTTCGCCGATACCGCCCAATTCGCGTTACTTTCGTTGAAAGACATCGAGTCGCTCCGCCGCGAATGGGTTGCGTCGGTGTCATCGAATGGCGGCCGTGGAATTCACGACATGACGGAAATCGAACAGGTGTTGAGTCAACTTCCCGCGCAGTGCCGGCTCGCGCTCTGTACTCAAACGGTCAGATCGTTGGACTGGATTGGGTCGGTCTGCGGGCATCCATGCAGGATGATTCTCTCGCCCGATTCGCTACCCGATGTGACATGCCAGATTGAAGAGGCCACGCGAACCGTACAGACAGCGCTGTGTGAAGCGGTGTCACGACGGTGGCGAGACTGCATCTGATTCGCCGCGCGACAACCGAATCCCCTCAGCCTCGTTGAATAGACTCGACGCCATGCCGGATATTGTTTCCCAACAGATCAGTCGCTTCGTTGAAGATGGCTTCATCATCTTGCGCGGCATTGCAAGTCAAACCCAATGTGAAGCAATCCTTGAAAGGTCGCGGGTCGCCATTCAGGACAACACGGAGCCGATCGAGTACGAGGCGGACCTACACTACCCCGGCGCCCCGAGCTCCCGATTCGTGCATGGCGGCGGCACACCGAGGCGCCTTCTGGATGCGTTCTCCCGAGGCCACGAATTTCAGGCATGGTGTGGAGAACGGGAGGTAGTTGATTGGCTTCGGTCCTACTTTCAACGCGATGTAGTGTGTTCGATGACTCACCACAACTGCGTCATGACCAAACATGGATCGTTCGGCTCCTCGACCGGGTGGCATCGGGATCTGCGTTACTGGCATTTCGGCCGAGGGGATCTCGTGTCGTCATGGCTTGCGTTGGGCACCGAGAATGCCACCAATGGCGGACTATCGTTCATTCCCGGCTCGCATCGAATGAAGCTTGAATCAGACCGGTTCGACAGTGCGTTGTTCCTGCGCAGCGAAACTCCCGAAAACAGATCACTGATTGCCACGGCAGTCTCACCGTGCCTGGCAGCAGGGGATGTCGTCCTGTTTCACGCCCGCACGCTGCATTCTGCCGGACGCAATCAAGACGCTCGAACCAAAATATCGTTGGTTTTCACCTACCACGCGGACGACGATCTGCCGAAGCCCGGCACACGCTCGGCATCTCGCCCGGGTGTTCGCATTCCGGAAGACCCACTGGCCGCTCGAGTTCACCTCGCCCACAACTGAAACGTCCGCGCCTAACGGACATCTCGCAGGTCCGCCGATCACGATACGTCTGCGCATCATCACCGACTGTTCGAGAGTGTCCGCGGGCGCACCGGTTATCGCTCCAGCCTCAAGCCATCGCTTCGTGTCCTGCCACGCTGCCGATATGGGTTCGACGCTTTCTGCGCGTTCAGCGCTGCCCTTGCGCCCAATCACTCTGCAATCCTCCGGGTTTCTTCCGATCGATTGCCTCGAATAATTTTGAAGAGTGGTCCATCACCGTGCGCCCCATCTCGCCCGGCACCGGGGGCGAGGCGACACGTTCGAACCGTTCGCTGCTGCTTCCGCTTCATGGATAGCGTTCCGTGTGAAACATACACGTCAAGGCGAGCCAATTTCGCATCACTTAAAATTTTGCACAAACGTATTTCTCTTTTATTTTTGTTTTCTAGTTTAGTTTACAACGAATTTAAAGTTCGTCTTCGCCACGTCGAACGAAAGCACCTTTCTTTCCGGGAACTCTACAATCGACATTGAATGCTGGTGTGCTCCAGGTCGTTTCGCCACACACACCAGACGAATCCCTGGCTTCGGAGGAAGACACAATGTTGAACAAAAAGAGAGTGACGCAGCATGACGTACAGACCATCGGACCCGACCCCGACCCGGAAGAAACAAGAGAATGGCTGGACGCTCTGGACGGCGTTCTCGGTGCGGTAGGGCCGGACAGAGCGCTGTATCTTCTGCAGCGACTTGCGGCGCACGCCGACGAGTCTGGCGTTGCGTCCTACGCGCACCCTTACCAGCTCTATCGCAACACCATTAGTACCGAAGAAGAGCCCGCGTATCCCGGCGACATCGAGATGGAAAAGCGGATCACCTCCATTGTCCGCTGGAACGCGCTGGCCATGGTGGTGCGAGCGAACGTGGCATACGGCGAGCTCGGCGGCCACGTCGCCAGCTATGCGTCCGCAGCGGAGATTTTCGAGCTCGGATTCAATCATTTCTTCCGCGCCGACGACGGTTCATCGAAGGGAGACCTCGTCTATTTCCAGGCTCACTCGGCTCCCGGCGTTTACTCACGGGCGTATCTGGAGGGCCACCTGAGCGAGGCACATCTGGCCAACTACCGGCAGGAGATCAGCGGGACCGGGCTCTGTTCGTATCCCCATCCGTGGTTGATGCCCGATTTCTGGCAGTTCCCAACCGGATCCATGGGCATTGGGCCGATCAACTCGATTTATCAGGCAAGGTTTCTGCGGTATCTGGAGCATCGGGGACTTGCGAAAACGTCATACCGGCACGTCTGGGGCGTCTTCGGAGACGGCGAGATGGACGAGCCCGAGTCGCTTGCCGCGTTATCTCTCGCCGCCAGAGAGCGGCTCGATAATCTCACGTTCATCATCAATTGCAACCTGCAGCGACTCGATGGACCTGTGCGCGGAAACGGGCAGATCATCCAGGAGCTCGAGGCAACCTTCTCCGGCGCCGGCTGGAATGTCATCAAGGTCTTATGGGGCGCGGACTGGGACGACCTTTTCGCTCGCGATACCCATCACGCACTGCTGAGGCGATTTGCGGAAACAGTGGATGGCCAGTATCAAACGCTGGGCGCCAACAGCGGCGAATACAATCTGTCGAACTTCTTCGGCATGGACGAAGAGCTGCGATCTCTCGTGTCAGGGATGACCCCTGCGCAGATCGACGGTCTCACGCGTGGCGGCCATGACTTCAGAAAGCTCCATGCCGCGTTCGCCGCGGCGCGGGAACACAAAGGGCGCCCTACCGTCATTCTCGCCAAAACCAAAAAGGGCTATGGCATGGGCAGCATTGGCGAGTCCAGAAACACCTCTCATCAGCAGAAGAAGCTCGATGAAGAAACCCTGCTTCGGTTTCGCGATCGTTTCAAGCTGCCTCTGGATGACAAAGGCGCCTCTGAAATGCAGTTCATCAAACCGTCTGACGATAGTCCGGAGATGCGCTACCTTAAGGCTCGCCGGCAATCTCTCGGTGGATATTTGCCACGGCGACGCTCGGACGCGGCGGTAGTCGAGATTCCGCCGTTGCCGAGTTATGCCCAATTCGCCCTCGCTCCTGACAATCGGGAGATCTCCACGACAACCGCGGCTGTCCGATTGTTTTCGAATCTTCTCAAGGACAAGCAATTGGGTCCAAGAATCGTTCCCATCGTTGCAGATGAGGCGAGAACATTCGGGATGGCGAACCTTTTCCGGCAGATAGGCATTTACTCGCCCGATGGTCAGTTGTATGAGCCGGAAGACGCGGCTTCCATGATGTATTACAAGGAGTGCATAGACGGGCAGCTCCTGGAAGAAGGCATTACCGAGGCAGGGGCATTATCCTCGTGGATAGCGGCTGGCACGGCGTACAGCGTCAGCGGAATTGCGATGCTCCCTTTTTACATCTACTACTCCATGTTCGGATTCCAGCGCGTGGGCGACCTGATCTGGGCGGCAGCAGATCAGCGGGCGCGGGGGTTTCTCATTGGCGCAACCTCCGGCCGGACCACGCTTGGCGGCGAAGGACTGCAGCATCAGGACGGAACCAGTCACCTGATAGCGGCAACCGTGCCGAACTGCAGAGCCTACGATCCTGCGTTTTCAAGCGAACTGGCCATTATTGTCGACCATGGTCTGCGCCGCATGCTCGAACAGCAGGTCGATGAGTTCTATTACCTGACCGTCACCAACGAGAACTATGCGCACAATGCGGTGGCCACCGAACAGCAGGACAATGTGATCAAGGGTATGTACCGTTACTCCGGCAACGCCGGCGCCGCGGTTCGGCTCCTTGGATCCGGGGCAATCTTGAGAGAAGTGATCGCGGCTGCCGATATTCTCAATACGGTTTGGGGTGTTTCAACCGAAGTCTGGAGCGTCACCAGTTTTTCCGAGCTGGCGCGCGACGCGCGGGAGGTCGAGCGGCTTTCCATTCTCGCCGGTTCGAGCAACGTGCACGAGTCCGGGCGCCCCATCAGCCACGTCGCGGCATGTCTGCCCGGCCATGCTCCGATTGTCGTGGCGACCGACTACGTGCGGGCCGTACCACAGTCGATTGCATCGTATGTGAGCGCCCCGTTGATTGCCCTCGGAACCGACGGGTTCGGTCGCAGCGATACTCGGGACGCGCTGCGGAGCTTTTTCGAAGTAGACCGGGAGCATATTGTTCTGGCGGCGCTTGCCGTGGCCGCTCCAGACAAGCATGGACAGGCGGTTCATCAACGCAGCGCTGGCGCCGCGCCATGGCAACGCTAGCCATGGAAAGCCACGCGATACGTTAGCCGACTCGTGCGGTTACGCTTCGCACCGACGGCGCACCGCACGGTGCGCCGTTTTTGTTTGCGCCGGCTTTACGCCACGTGTTGCCGGCGGCATCCGCACTTCACGCCGCCGCGAAACAGGGTGCGCTACAGCGGCCCTACGATGTAACGCATGAACTTGTCCAACTTCGGCGTGCGGGTGCCGATGATCGCGGGCGCGATCACCGCCGGGCTCGGCTACGGCCTGTTGCATTTCGTCGATGCCGGCACGCCGCTCATCGGCCTGATGCTGCCGTTTCTGCTGATTCCGTCGGGCATGGGCCTCGCGGTGCGGGCGATGACGACAGCCGTGCTGGCCTCGACCGATGCGACCCGCGCCGGCACGGCGTCCGCCGGGCGCTCTATGGTGCACGCAAAAAAAAACGACCCCCGCGATGCTTACGCATGGCGGGGGTTGACCGCACGCGGCCTGCCGACCGTGATGCGCGCCGGGCCGGGAACGGCAAGCGGCGATGCCTTGCCCGCCGCAGCCACGCAGACTCGCTTATAGCGGTGCCTCCTGAATCACGCCCGTCTCGATAGCGCGCTCGATCAGGCCTTCGTTTTGCGCTTTGGCGATCGCGTCGGCGAGCAGTTTTTGCGGCTCCTCGATCTCTGCCTTGATCGTGCTGATGATTCCGGATGCGTCCAGAACCACCAGGGTTTTTGCCGAATCGGCCAGACTGATGATCACCCGATGCGGCGTGGGTCCTTCACCCAGACTCGCACACAGTTGCGTAACCTTGCCGCCAATGGTTTGCTCGAAACTTTGAATCATTACTTGCTCCCTGGGTTACAGCCGGAATCGAAAGCGACGCGCCCAGCCTGACTCACCGCCGCGTCAAAGACCAAGTCCACCGCGTGGCGAGCGTCCGCCGAGCGAGCCCGCCCCGGAACGTTCGCCGTCGATGCTGATACGCCCCGCGCCAGTCACGAACAGCAGCAGGAAACCGCCGGCAATGCCGATGTTTTTCCAGAAATGGATCACCATGTCGCGTTGCAAGGCGGCGTCGGTGACATTCCAGAAATCGTGGCCGAGGACCGCCGTGGCCACCGTGTACACCGCCATGACGAGCGCGAGCGGACGCACCTTGAAGCCGACGATCAGCAGCAGACCGCCGAGCGCCTCGACGGCGACGGCGATCGGCGCGGCGATCTGCACGAACGGCACGCCCTTCGAATGCAGGTAGCCGACGAAGCCCGCATAGCCCAGCAGTTTCATCACGCCGCCCCACAGGAACAGCACGGCAAGGGCAATACGCGCGATGAGAATAACGCCGGAATCGACGGGACGCGACATGGAGGGGCTCCTGTAGATGAATAAGCAGCAGACCCGGCCAGGCGGCGGCAGTTCCCCGCATTGCACCTGAAAATATGTGCATCTCCCGACTTTTCCAAGCTCGGGCCAGGGTGCGCGGACGCGGACCGCGCCGCATGCCGGAACGGAAAACGGTGCCTGAGCGGGCCGCCGCCCCGCCACGGCAGTTCATACGGCTTGCGCTAGCGCCGACGCATTCAAGCCGGCGGGTATGTCGCGACTTCGATCAGATTGCCGTCCGGATCGCGGCAATAGACCGAAATCATCTTGCCGCGTGCGCCGTCGCGCTCCACGGGGCCGGCCTCGATGTCGACGCCTTGAGCGAGCCAATGCGCGTTGACCTCGGCCGGGCTCGCGGTCGCGACGAAACACAGGTCCGCGCTGCCAGGCACAGGCGCGCGGCCCGTCAACCACGCCTCGGTGTCGGCGCCGGCCGGCCGCAGATTGATCTTCTGATTGCCGTAGGTCATCGCCACCCGCGTGCCGGTGCGCGACTCGAACTCGGTGCGCCGCATGCCGAGCATGCGCGCGTACCAGGCGGCGCTGGTTTCCACGTCGGCTACGTTCAGCACGAGATGATCGAGATTCTCTACAGAAAAGCTCATGGGTTTCGTCACCGTGATGTGATCCGATGCCATTGCGCCGGATCGGGTGGATCGCCGTCAGCCGCTGGGCAAAACACCGGCACTCGCGCGATTTTCACGCATGCCTGCCGGCACCCGGCAGGCGTCGCCGCGCGAGTGCGGCGGCCGTGGCACGGGCCTGAAACTTACGACTGAGGCGCGTCCGGCGCGAGCAGAACGCCCTTCGTGAACACGAAGCAACCATAGCCGCGCGCTTCGCCGGTGGCGATCACGCAATAGGCTTTGCGCGCCCGCTCATAAAACGCAAACCGCTCGATCGACGCGAACGGCACATCGCGCCCTTCCGCTGCATTCACCTCGGTCTGTGCTTCACGCTGCACCGAGGGTATCGTATGCGGCTCGCCCACCACCTCCATGCGCGACGCCGGATGCTCGATGAACGTATCGAGCGGCATCACCGAAAGCACCGCGCGAACCGCGCGCGGCGCGTTGACGCCGTCGAGGCACAACACCTTGCCGAGCACGCTCTCGCGCGCCACCGAGTCGCCCGGAAAATTGGCGTCGCAAATCACGAGTTCGTCGCCGTGGCCCATCGAGCGTAGCGCATGCAGTATGTCGGCATTGAGCAGCGGATCCAGATTCTTCAGCACGGTGTCTCCTTGTGGTCCGATTGTGTTCGGTTGTGTTCGGTTGTGTTCGGTTGCCCGGTTGTCCGGTTGTGTCCGGTTGGCCTTACCGGCGCCTGGGCGCCGGCCTGACGATGGCCTCAGATGCGCGAAGCACTCGGCTCATGCCCGCGTTCGGGTCGAGCCCAAGCGGCAGGCTCGGCTCGACGAAGACGGGCCAGCGCTTCGAATCGCCTTCCAGCGGACGATTGTAGCAAGCAACGTTGCGCACATCCCTGGAGGGTAGCGCGCGGCGGCCGCACGCCGAGTCGGCGGCCTGGTGACCGCCCGGTCGGCCCGGTCAGCCCGCGCGGCGGGGAGAGCCGCCCCGCCGCCGCAGTGCCAGCGCAACCAGCCGACTAGCGCCAGCAGCACCAGGCCCGCGCCGGCCAGCACCGGCTCGCGCCAGCCCAGCAAGGCGATGAACATGAATGCACGCGCACCGGCGAGCAGCGCAAATCCAGCGATCGCGCAGGACAGCGAGTGGACTGCGCTCGCGAAGCGCGCGGTCGCGATGGCGGGTTGGGAATGCGTGGCGACAGCGGGCACGTGCATGGTCGTCTCCGTCAGAAAGCCATGCTCAGAGGCCGCCCGGCACCTGATCGAGAAAGCCGGTAACGGCCTGCAAGCGCCCTTGCGGATCGACCACGCCGAAGTCCGATCCCTTCACGATCACCTCATTGGCCGGCGTAACCAGTTCCCAGGAAAAACGCAGGCGGTTCGCAAAACCGTCAACCTCGCCCGTGCGCCGAAACGTGTGATGCGCAAAGCGCTCATGCACCGCGCGGATCATCGCGTCGATGCCGTCGTGGCCCGCGCCGGCCAGCAGCGGGTCGCGGTAGTCGGCGTCGGCGCTCCATGTCGCGGCGATCAACTCGCGACGGCGCGCGCCATCGGCTTCGTTCCATGCGTCGAAATAGCGGTCGATCAGATCGGTGTGCGCGTTCATTTCAAGACTCCTGGTTGGCATGACTGAGCACTACGCCTCGCAGACACATTTGTTTGCAGCGGGCTCGGAATAAAGCTTGACGGGCGAAGCGCGGCGCGTCGATTACGTGGGAGGTAAGCAAGTCCGAGCGCATCTCGTCGTGCGCCGGCGCTTTTCATGGGCTGCTGCGATTCGTCGATTTGGCGGGTCACTGCCTGTGGTCGTTCTTTCCGGAATGGCGTAGGCGTGGCCGGAGGGCGAGCGGGCAGGGTCACAGGGTATCCCGGGCATTCCTTTACCTCGCAGGTAATGGATTGCCCGCGAGGTTTGGCTATTATCGGAGGCATGAACACACTCTCTCTTGCGCAAACCGTCCCGTCGCATGCACCCGCGGCCAGTCGCACGGTCGGCGATCTGCTGCGGGAATGGCGCCAGCGCCGAAGAATGAGCCAGTTGCTGCTCGCAGCGGAAGCCGACATCTCCACCCGCCATTTGAGCTTTGTCGAATCCGGGCGTGCGGTGCCGAGCCGGGAAATGGTCATGCATCTTGCCGAACGGCTCGACGTGCCGCTGCGCGCGCGCAATGCACTGCTGGTTGCGGCAGGTTACGCGCCGCTGTTCCGGGAACGTCCGTTAACGGATCCGCAGCTGGCCGCTGCACGGGAGGCCGTCGAGCTGGTGCTGAAGGGACACGAACCTTACCCGGCGCTCGCCATCGACCGCCACTGGACCATCCTCGCCGCGAACAGCGCGCTTGCGCCTCTGCTGAGCGGCGCCACTCCTGAACTGCTTAAGCCGCCGGTCAACGCGCTGCGTCTGAGTCTGCATCCGGAGGGCATCGCGGCATCCATCGTGAACTGGCATGCATGGCGCGAGCACATCCTGGCGCGACTGCAGCGGCAAATCGACGTGAGCGGCGACAACACGCTGAGCGCGTTGCGCGAGGAGCTGGCCGGCTATCCCGCGCCGCCCGGCGCGGATGCGGCCGAGCCCGACAATGCCGCCATGAACCAGATTGCGGTCCCGCTGCGGCTGCGCACGCCGATCGGCGTGCTATCGTTTTTCAGCACGACCACGGTATTCGGCACGCCGGTGGACGTGACACTCTCCGAGCTCGCAATCGAGGCATTCTTCCCCGCCGACCCGCAAACCGCGGCCACCTTGCGCGAGTTCGACGAGAGCCAGCGTAGCGGGACGGCACACCGGTCCTAGCCGACGTTGTCACGCGGACCGCGTGTCCCGCGTTGCGCCCTTAATCTGTCAAACGCGTGCCTCCACGGAGAAACAGTTGAACGAAAACGCTGTGCTCGTACGACAACTCGGTCCCAACGACCGGAACGACTACTTCCAGCTGCGCCTGCGCGGCCTGAAAGCACATCCTGATTCATTCGGTCAGAGTTACGAGGACGCACTCGCTAAAGGTGCGTCGCAGCACGATGCGCTATTGGAAGGCTCGCGGGCGGCCGAAGGCGACTTCTTGCTCGGCGCTTACGCAGCGGCTCAAACACCGTTGATCGGGGTGGTCGGACTGATCCGGGACCCGAGCGACAAACAGCGCCATAAGGCCGCGGTGGTCGGCATGTATGTCGCGCCGGAGGCTGCGGGCCGCGGCGTCGGGCGCGCGTTGCTCGACGAATTGCTGAGCAGGGCTTCGCGCGTGGACGGCCTGCGGCAAATCCAGTTACGGGTCGGCAGCCGCAATGAAGCCGCGAGAAGGCTCTATGAGTCGCTCGGTTTTCGCCAATATGGCTGTGAGATCGGGGCGTTGAACGTTGGTGGCGTGTTTCATGACGCCGATCTGATGGCGCTGTTCCTCCAATAGTTGTAACGAGGCGGCCGCCCACAACGCCCTCGCCGCTGCCCGCGCCTGCGGCCCACATATTCAGCCCCGCCGCGGATCACGCCCCTCGCCGGCCACAAAACTTACACAAGAAGTTACAAATCGGGCCTCCTTTGTAACTAGGGCACCAACAACCTGTTACACCTCTGGTTTGTCCCTAAAGCATAGTCCGTAAGTGGTATTTATTACCCTTAAATGGTCACGCTTTCTATCTCCTTTCTGTTAAGAGCGGGAATTGTGCTGCGGCATCCCGCCTTCTTCCTATGTTCAGATGAATAAGCGAAACGCCCGCTTCACAAGGGTTTTCATGGATCAGACAAAAAATTGCGGCAGCGAAAAATTGCCGATGCATCGCGTATTACACACGCGTGAAAGAGTTACCGAAAATTGATGTATCTTTTTGAGACATTTTTTTGAGAAGGGATTGATTTCTTCTTTTACCCTTCATACAATTCGTCCCAAGCTGTTACGAAATGTAACGCGATGTATCAAAAGGTCGCCAGCTGTATCAGGTGGTGACAGTAGCCGGAGGACAACGTTTCCGGTGAGGCACAAAAGACATAACGGCAAAAAATGCCGAATCGTAATTCGGGGCTTCGGAAACAGAGAAAATGGACCGTAGCAGCGAGACGCTGGATTCAATCCGCGAGATCAACTTGTCTTACATCATGCTCGCGCAACGTATGTTGCGTGAGGACAAACCGGTCGGCATGTTCCGGCTGGGACTGTCGTCGGAACTGGCCGATTTGCTTGCCGGGCTGTCGCTCGCGCAGATCGTCAAGCTGGCCGCTTCCGATCAGCTTTTGTGTTTCTTCCGCTTCAACGACCACTCCATGTTGTCGGCGTTGACGCAAACGACGAAGCACGCGGCCGTTGCACCGACTCACGCGGCGATCCTGCTTGCAGGCCAGCCTGCTGAACAGTTCGCTTGACCGGGGTGACTGCGATGCTTAAGCGTAGCCTGACGGAAGACGCACAAGAAGTATTCCGTGCCATCGCGCTGATCGAACTCGGCGCGCGCATGCAGGTGCTCGAGAGTGAACTGACGCTCTCGCGCGACCGCATGATTCGCCTGTACCGCGAGGTCAAGGGGGTATCGCCGCCCAAGGGCATGCTGCCCTTTTCGGCCGACTGGTACATGACGTGGCTGGCGAACATCCACGCGTCGTTGTTCTACAACACGTACCTGTTCCTGAAGAACGAAGCGCGCTGCTCGCATCTGGACGCGCTGACCAAGGGGTATCGGCTGTATCTGGAACATTGCCAGCACAGCGAGACCGAACCGGTGCTGGACCTGACGCGTGCGTGGACGCTGGTGCGTTTCTTCGACGCCGACATTCTGCAATTGACCAAATGCTGCCGTTGCACCGGCAAGTTCGTGGCGCACAAACACGATCTGCAACACAACGTGGTGTGTGGCGCATGCCAGCCGCCGTCGCGTGCCGGCAAGACGAAGAAAGCCGCCGCTGCCCGCCAGGAAGCGCTCGAAGCAGCACAGATCGCGCAAGCTGCCTGAGCTGAAACGACTCTGACTCGATGAGGGCTGGTCCGGCCCGACTCGAACCGAAGCCTGAAACAGAAAGTCCGCCTCCGCGCGGACTTCTTTTTTTGCTCCAATCGCACCGCCAAGGCGGCGCGAGACCGCGTCAACCCACCAAGCCCACGGTTTGCACCACCAGCCAAAGATTCGCCGCACTGATCACCGCGAACAGCGTCCAAGCGACGCACCGGGTCAGCAGCGTGTTGGCGAACTCGCCCATCAGCGAACGGTCGCTCGTCATGCGGATCAGCGGATAGAGCGCGAACGGCAATTGCAGACTCAGCACGACCTGGCTTGCGACCAGCAGCTTGCCGACGGCGCCGTTGCCCATCATCTGCACGCCGATCAGCGCGGGGATCAAAGCGAGTGCGCGCGTAATGAAGCGCCGCTGCCAGCAGGGAATTTTCAGCTTCAGGAAGCCTTCCATGATGACCTGCCCCGCCACCGTGCCGGTAAAGGTCGAGCTTTGTCCCGAGGCAAGCAAGGTCACGGCGAACAACACCGCCGCGAAACCGGTGCCGACGATAGGCGCGAGCAGCTTGTAAGCGTCCTCGATTTCGGTGACCTGGTTGTGGCCCGTGGCATGGAACGCAGCGGCGGCAAGAATCAGGATTGCCATGTTGATCAGCAGCGCGAGCAGCAACGACACGATCGTGTCGATGCGCGACATGCCGATCGCCGACCTGATGCTGGCGGAATCGCGCTTCACCGCGCGCGTCTGCACGATCGACGAGTGCAGATAGAGGTTATGCGGCATGACCGTCGCGCCGAGAATGCCGATTGCGAGGTACATAGGCTCGCGCGAACTCAACGCCTGCCACGACGGCATCAACCCCTGCGCGACCGACGGCCAATGCGGCTGCACGAGCGCGAGCTCGATGATGTATCCAACGCCGATCGTCGCGATCAGGCCGAGCATGATCGCTTCTAGATCGCGAAAATTCTTGCCCTTCAGTCCGAGCACGATCAGCGTATCGAACGCGGTCAGCAGCACGCCGGTGGTCAGCGAGCATTTGAAGAGCAGATGGAAAGCGAGCGCACCGCCGAGCACTTCGGCCAGATCGCAGGCCACGATCGACAGTTCCGCCAGCAGCCATTGAAAGCGCGCCACGGCCGGCGAATAGCGCGTTCGCGACAATTCGGCGAGGTCGCGGCCGGTAGCAATGCCAAGTCGCATGCTCAGACATTGCAGCGCCATCGCCGCGAGACTCGACAGCATGACGACGAACAACAGGCTGTAGCCGTAGCGCGAACCGGCTTCGATGTCGGTGGCCCAGTTGCCCGGGTCCATATAGCCGATTGACACCAGCAGGCCGGGCCCCGCGAATTGCAGAATCTTCTTCCAGAACGGCGCGCCTTGCGTGACGGCCACCGAGCCCTGCACTTCGGATGGACAAAACGGCGCCGTTGCCGTGGTCGGTAGTTTGAACTGCAATCCGGGAGCCTCTTGAAGGGGATACAACACGGCGCATCGTACAGGCCGCCGCGAACCGCCTCAAGTGTACAAAGAAACCTCCGGCAGCGCGCCGGTGAGCGCGTAGCGGCCGACGTCGCGCACGCGATAGTCGAGCGGATCATGCAGCGTATGCACGCGAGCGTTGCGCCAGAACCGGTCGAGCGCGAGCGGCGCGTGCGTGGCGCGCGCGCCACAGGCGTCGAAGAGTTGCCCGCTGACCTCGAGCGCGGCACGGTGCGCGACGATCTTCGCCTCCGAGGTGGCGAGCGCGACCTGTGCGCGAGCTTCCGCGGAAAGCGCCGGACCTTGTTGCCAGGCGTCCTCGATCAACCAGGCAGCGCGCGCGCTCAGCGCTTCGGCGCTCACCGCTTGCACGCGCATCTCGCCGAAGCGCTGGATCAGGTAGGGATCGTCGGTGGCTTTGTCGACACCGGAATAGATCCACGCCTTGCCGTGCCGCGCGACGTAGGCACGCGCTTCGTCGAGCGCGCCTTGCGCGATGCCCACGAACAGGTTGGTCAGCACCAGTTGCGAGATCAGCGTGCGCAAACTGGCGTACGGCGTGTCGGGCCGCACCATCACTTCCTGCGGCTCGAGCTTGACGCGCGCGAAGGACACGCTGCCGCTATCGGTCTGCCGCTGGCCGATCGGATTCCAGTCTTCGTGAACCGTGATCCCTTCACGCGTGGTCGGCACGACGCCGAACACCGGATTGCCGGTGAGCGGATCCTGCGCGGAAACCGTCATCATCTGCGAGCCGCGCGTGCCTGAACAAAAGCCCTTCTGGCCATCGAGCAGGTAGCCGCCGTCGCCGGTTGCGTTCGCAACGAGTCGCGTGTCGAGCGGGTTGACGGCGTTGCCCCACCACCATCGATTTTCGACGGTGCCGCCCAGATAGCGGGCACGTTGTTCAGGATTACCCCAAACATTGACGCTGACCACCTGCAGGCACGTGAAGCCCAACAGATGCGCGAGCGCGCTGTCCACTTGCGCGATCTTGCGAATCGTGTCGTAGATGTCCGGCCAACGCGCGCCGAGGCCGCCGAATTCGCGCGGCACCGCGAGCGTGAGCAGCCCCGCGTCGGCGATCCATTGTTTTTCCTGCGCGGCGTGGCCGCCGTCGAGATCGCGCTGCGCGGCACTGGCGTGCAGCGCGTCGAAGAGACTCGCGAGATCGCGCACCGCGGGCGCGGCGGATGCCGGAGGCGTTTGTAACGCGTCGGCATGACGAAGGTCGTTCATGGATGTCCACGTGAAAAGTTTTTCGGCGAGCGGCAGCAGGCAGAACGCCTGTAGCGCTCAATGCAATAGCTAGCATGATAGGCGGTGATGCCGGCGGCGCAAACACGCGCGGCGATTCTTCATGCAAATAGCCGCCGCGCGGGCTCGACGATAGACGCGATCCTGCGCGATCACGCTCGCTGAGCAAGCCGCCGTACGAATCGATCGCCGATGAACTGCACCGCCGTGACGATCACGATCAGCAAGACGATCACCGTCACCATCACGGTCGTATCGAAACGCTGGTAGCCATAGCGGATGGCCAGATCGCCAAGGCCGCCGGCGCCGACCGCGCCCGCCATCGCCGACGAACCAATCATCGCCACCACGGTAATGGTGAAACCGCCGAGAATGCCCGGTAGCGCTTCGGGCAGGAGCACATGCCAGATAATGTGCCGGCGTTGCGCGCCCATGGCCTGCGCGGCTTCGATCAAACCCCGGTCCACTTCACGCAGACTCACTTCGGCCACGCGCGCGAAAAACGGAATCGCCGCGATGCTGAGCGGCACGATCGCGGCCCACACGCCGATCGTCGTGCCGATCAACAAACGCGTGAGCGGCAGCAATGCGACCAGCAGAATGATGAATGGCGTGGAGCGGAACGCGTTGACGAGCGCACCGAGCGTGCTATTGACCGCCCGCTTCTCGAAGATGCCGCCGCGTGTGGTGGTCACCAACACCAGCGCCAGAGGAATGCCGACCAGCGCCGCGATAAAGGCGGACACGCCGACCATGACGATGGTGTCGCGAATCGCGTCGGCGAGTTCGGAAAGCCACAACTCAGACATAGCCCAATACCTCGACATGGTTCGCATAGCGGCGCGCGCGATCGAGCAACGTCGCGATCTGCTCCTGCACGGTGCTTTGCGCGTTCGCATGAACTTGCGCCGACACCACGAGGCGCCCCTGCGCATGCCCCTGAATCCGGTCGATGCCGCCATGCACGAAGCTCACGCGCCCGCCTTCCGCGCTCAGCGCTGAAGCAAGGCCGCCCAGGTCCGGCTCGCCGGCGTCCGCGCCGGTGAAACGCACGTCGAGCAGAATCTGCGCATCCACTTGCGCGATGTCGCGCAACGGCTTGACCCGCTCAGCGAGATCCGTCGGCAGATCATGCACGAGCGTACGTAGCAGCGCGCGCGTCGCATCATGTCGAGGATCGCCGAATACTTGCCACACCGGTCCGGTCTCCACCACTTCGCCGCGCTCGATTACCGCAACCGTGTCGCAGACCTCGCGAATCACCTGCATTTCGTGCGTGATCAATACGACGGTCAGGTTCAGGCGCTGGTTGATATCGCGCAGCAACGCGAGAATGGCTTGCGTCGTTTCGGGATCGAGTGCCGAGGTGGCTTCGTCGCAAAGCAGAATGTCCGGATCGGTGACTAAAGCGCGCGCAATGCCGACCCGCTGTTTCTGACCACCGGACAGGCTCGCCGGATAAGCATCGCGCTTAGCCGACAGACCCACCAGTTCCAGCAATGCATCGACCTTTTTCTCGATCACCGCTTTGGGTACGCCGGCGATTTTCAGCGGCAACGCAATGTTCTCGCGCACTGTCTTGGCGGAAAGCAGGTTGAAATGCTGGAACACCATGCCGATACGCCGGCGCAAGGTCACCAGTCCGCGCTCGTCGAGTTCGCCGACGCTCACGCCATTCACGCGCACGGCACCTGAACTCGGCTTTTCCAGGCCATTGACGAGTCGCAGCAGCGTCGACTTACCTGCGCCGCTACGCCCGATAATGCCGAACACCTCGCCCCTCGCCACGTTCAACGAGACGTTGGCGAGCGCCGCGGTCGAGACACCGCGCGCGCTGGCGAACACCTTGCCGACGTCGTCGAATATCACGGCGGGCTGGGTCGCGGCTGCGTGCGAACCCGCATTCACGGCGAGAGACGGCGCGTCTTCGATGAACTGCGGCGCGTCGAAAAGATTGCCCATGTTCTAGCTCCTTTCAGGCTGCCGCGATGGCCGGCGCGGCGGCTTGCAACCGGCGCCGAACGGTTTCTCGCGCAGCGTGGCCGAGGCACTGTCGTCTTCGAACGATTCACGCGGGACCATGCGGGTTACCAGGCGACGGCGTAGAGATTGCCGAAGGCTTTGTCGAGCGCGGCGCGTACCGCCGGCGAATGCTGATAGATCGCGATGAACTTGCGGATACGCGGGTCGTTCACGCTATCAGGACGCACCACCCACTGGATCGCGTAGTTCTTGTTTTCAAGCCCGTCGAACAGCAGCGCGCTATTCGGATCGGTGGTGCCCGCGAGCTTGATGAAGCTCGGATAACCCTGCGCGAGATCGACGTCGTCGAGCGAGCGCGCCAGTTGCGACGCTTCGAGCTGGATGATCTTCAGATGCTTCGGGTTGTCGGTAATGTCGAGCGTCGTCGCGCGATAGTCGATGCCCGGCTTCAGCTTGATAAGACCGGCGCGCTGCAGCAATAACAGACCGCGGCCACCGTTGACCGGGTCGTTGGCAATCGCGACCGTGGCGCCGTCTTTCAGTTCGTCGAAGCGTTTGATCTTCTTCGAATACAGACCGATCTTCATGATCGTGCCGGGCGCGATCGCGACGAAGTTATAACCGCCTTGCTTCTTTGCATTCTCGAGAAACGGAATGTGCTGGAAGTAGTTGACGTCGATGTCCTTGTTGGCGAGCGCCGCATTCGGCGTGTTCCAGTCGGTGAACTCGATGATCTTCACGTCGAGCCCCTGCTCTTTGGCTTCGTGCGCGGCGATTTTGAGCGCTTCGATTTGCGGGCTGGTCGCGGTGCCGATTTTCAGCGTGGCCGAATCGGCCGCCGAGACGGGCGCGGCCTGCAACGCGAGCGTGAGACCGAACGCGCCGATCAGCGACATAGCTGGCGCGTGGAAAAAGCGCCGCACGGTGGATAGAAAAATGCGCATGGTGAACTCTTGAGATGGGGGCGTGGGTTGATTCGAGGCGAGCCGGTCCAGCGGCATGCGTTTGCGCGTCCCCGAACCGATGCGAAGTTTTTCGGCGCGTGAACAGGCATGCCGGACCTATCGGGCAACGGAAATTCGCTGCGGGCGGCTTAAGCCGCCCGTAGCGGCGACGGCGCGCGTAGATCGGTCAGCGCGGACAGCGCAAGGTCGGACAGGTCATCGCCTCTCTCCAGATGAGGTGCGGCTCATCATAGAGGGCGGGAAAGCGGTGGTCTACGAAGGGATTTTCGAAAGGAAAGCGGGAAAAATGATTTGGGCAAAAAAACGCCGGGCCGCGCTGTCGCGCGACCCGGCGTCTTTCACTCGTCCCTGCTTCGATAAACTTACTGCTTTGCCACCTGTTGCACGGAAGCAGCCACAGGAGCCACCGCCGCCACGGGAGCCGAAGCGGGCGCAACCGCGCCTACCGCCTCGTCAGGCGACGTGCCGCCGTCCCAGCCACCACCCAGTGCGCGAATCAGATTGACCGTCGCCACCGCCTGCGTGCCCGACAAATGGCTCGCCTGCAGTTGCGAAATCAGCACCTGCCGCTCGCCGTCGATCACATCCAGATAGCTGACCGCGCCTTCCGTGTACTGCGTGCGCGACAGATGCGCCGCCCGCTGCGAAGCCTGGACCGCATTGTTCTGCTCGCGCATCTGATCGTCGAGCAAGCGCAAATCGGCGAGATTGTCTTCGACCTCACGGAACGCCACCAACACCTGCTGACGATACTGCGCCACGTCCTCGTCATACTTCGAGCGGGCCTGCGCGAGGTTCGCCTTGCGGCGGCCGCCGTCGAACAAAGGCAGCGTCAACGCCGTGCCGGCAAACGGCCCGAGAATGAACGCACGGCTCGACCACATGAACAGATTGCCGAGCGTCGCCGATTCAAAGCCGGCCGCGCCGGTGATATCGAGCTTCGGGAAGAACGCCGACTTCGCAAGGCCGACTCGCGCATTCGCGGCCTGCATCGCCCGCTCCGCCGCCGAAATATCCGGCCGGCGTTCCAGCAACGCCGAAGGCAGACCCGGCGGCACGCGCACCGTCACCGGCGCCAGCGGCGCTTCCGCGAACGAGAAATCCGCCGGCGGCTTGCCGAGCAGAATCGCGAGGCTGTGTTCCGACGCCGCGCGCTGACGCGCCACACCCACGGCATCCGCTCGCGCGCTCGCGAGTTCATTGCGGGCCCGCGACACATCCAGCTCGCCGATATCGCCTTCCTTGAAACGCCGTTCGACCAGCTTCAGCGTGTCCTCGCGCAACGCCACGGTACGGCGGTACAAGTCCTGATCCGTATCGAGTTCACGCAACTGGAAGTAATTCTGCGCAACATCCGCCTGCAGCGACAGTTGCACGGAACGGAACAGGGCTTCGCTTTGCTGCTCGTCGGCACGCGACGCGTTCACGTTCGAGCCGACCCGCCCGAACAGATCCGCTTCGTACGACGCGCCGACCTGCGCGCGCCAGATCGTGCCGTTCGTGCCGCCCGCGCTATCCGGCTGGAATTGCGAGGCCGCCGAAGCACGCTCGCGGGTCGGGCCGAAGCCCGCGTCGAGCTTGGGGAACCAGTCCGACTTCGCCGCCTGGGTGACCGCCCGCGCCTGCTGCACGCGCGCGGCGGCTGCCTTCAGATCCTGATTGGCGGCGGCGGCCTGATCTTCAAGCGCGTTGAGTTGCGGGTCGCCGAAAATCGTCCACCATTCGCCGCGATGCGCGTCGTCGGCGGGCTGGGCCTGCTTCCACGTGCCGTTGTCCTGCGCCGAAACAGCCGAAGCAGCCGGCGTCTCCTTGAACGCCACCGGCGTATCCACTTCGGGCCGTTTGTACGTGGGCTCCACGGAACAGGCGGCCAGCAACGCGACCAGCAAACCGCTGGCGGCCGCCCGGCCCCACCCACTCAAAGATTCAATACGTTTCATTATTGTTTTCTCCTCAGGCGTCCGTCACCGGCGCCCCATAGTGCGGCGAATCTTTCTGCGCGACGTGAATGGTTCCACCCGCCAGCGTACGCAGCACTACATAGAACACGGGGGTCAGCATCAAACCGAACAGCGTGACGCCGAGCATGCCGAAGAACACCGCGATACCCATTGCGTGACGCATCTCCGAACCCGCTCCGCTCGACAACACCAGCGGCACCACGCCCATGATGAAAGCGATCGACGTCATCAGAATCGGCCGCAGACGCAAGCGGCTCGCTTCGATCGCCGCGGAGAGCGGCGTATGCCCGTCGTGCTCCAGTTCACGAGCGAACTCGACGATCAGAATCGCGTTCTTCGCCGACAGGCCCACCAGCACCATCAAACCGATCTGCGTGAAGATGTTGTTGTCGCCACCGGTGAGCCACACGCCGGTCAGCGCGGATAGCACGCTCATCGGCACGATCAGGATCACGGCGAGCGGTAGCGTCAGGCTTTCATACAGTGCGGCGAGCACGAGGAACACGAGCAGCACGCTGATCGGGAACACCCACAAGCCCGCATTGCCGGCCAGAATCTGCTGATACGTCAGGTCGGTCCATTCGAGCTTCACCCCGTGCGGCAGGACTTGCGCCGCCACGCGTTCGGCCGCGGCCTGCGCCTGGCCCGACGAGAAGCCGGGCGCCGGTCCACCGTTGATGTCCGCAGCCGTATAGCCGTTGTAACGCACCACCATTTCCGGACCGAACGTCGGCGTTACGGTCACCAGCGACGACAACGGCACCATGTCGCCCGCGGCATTGCGCGTCTTGAGTTGCAGGATGTCGTCGGCGCGTTGACGGAACGGTGCGTCCGCCTGCACCCGCACCTGATACACACGGCCGAAGCGGTTGAAGTCGTTCACGTACAGCGAGCCCAGATAGATCTGCATCGTGTTGAACACGTCCGTGACGGGCACGCCGAGTTGCTTGGCCTTCACGCGATCCAGGTCCACGTTCAGTTGCGGCACGTTGATCTGATAGCTGGAGAAGGTCGGGCCGAGTTCAGGCGTCTGCGCCGCCTTCTTCACGAACGCCTCCGCGGCCTTGTTCAACTCCGCGTAACCGAGCGCGCCGTGATCCTCCAACTGCATCTTGAAGCCGCCGAGCGTGCCGAGACCGAGCACGGGTGGCGGCGGGAACACCGCCACGAACGAATCCTTGATCGCACCGTATTGCTGATTCAGCGCACCGGCGATCGCACCGGCCGAAAGCTTCTTGTCGCCACGATCCTTGAAAGGCTTGAGCGTGACGAACACGATGCCCGCGCTGGAGCTATTCGTGAAGCCGTTCACCGACAGCCCCGGGAACGCCACCGCGCTCTCCACGCCCGGCTGCTTCAAGGCAATCGAGCTCATGTCGCGGATCACCTTCTCCGTGCGATCCAGCGACGCACCGTTCGGCAGTTGCGCGAACGCAATCAGGTACTCCTTGTCCTGCGCCGGCACGAAGCCGCCCGGCACCACGCGCGAAATCAGCACGGTCGCGCCCAGCAGGATCGCGTACACCGCGAGCATGGCGCCCTTGCGGCGCAGCACGCCGGTCACGCCACGGCCATACTCCGTCGAGCCGCGATGGAAGACCTTGTTGAAGCGCTTGAAGAAACCACCCAACAGGCGATTCATCACGCGCGTCAGGAAGTCTTCTTTGGCCCCGTGGCTGCGCAACAGCATCGCGGACAAAGCCGGCGAGAGGGTCAGCGAATTGAACGCCGAGATCACCGTCGAAATCGCGATGGTCATCGCAAACTGCTTGTAGAACTGGCCCGTCAAACCGGTCATGAACGCGAGCGGCACGAACACGGCAACCAGCGTGAGCGCAATGGCGATAATCGGCCCGCTCACTTCCTGCATCGCCTTGTACGTCGCGTCGCGCGCACTCAGCCCGTTTTCGATGTTCCGCTCGACGTTCTCCACCACCACGATCGCATCGTCCACCACGATCCCGATGGCGAGCACCATGCCGAACAATGACAACGCGTTGATCGAGAAGCCGAACGCGAGCAGCAGCGAGAACGTCCCCACGATCGACACCGGCACGGCGATCAGCGGAATGATCGACGCGCGCCACGTCTGCAGGAACACGATCACCACGATCACTACCAGCGCAATCGCTTCGAGCAGCGTATGCACGACCGCCTCGATACTCGAGCGCACGAACTGCGTCGGGTCGTAGACGATCTTGTATTCGACGCCCGCCGGCATGTCTTCCGCGAGTTCCTTCATCGCGGAGCGCACCTGATCGGAAATCGCGAGCGAGTTCGCACCCGGCGCCTGGTTGATGGCGAGCGCCACCGCAGGCTTGTTGTCGAGCAGCGAACGCAGGCCGTATTCCGAGGCCGCGAGTTCGATTCGCGAGATGTCTTTCAGGTAGGTCACGCCGCCGTCCGGCGTGGTCTTGACGATGATGTCGCCGAATTCGCCCTCGGTCTTCAGACGGCCGCGCGCATTCACCGACAACTGCAGCTGCGTGCCCGGCACCGAAGGCGATGCGCCGATCACACCGGCCGCCACCTGAATGTTCTGCTCGCGGATCGCGTTGACCACTTCGGTCGCCGTCAAGCCGCGCTGCGCGACTTTCTGCGGATCGAGCCACACGCGCATCGCGTAGTCGCCTGAACCCCACAATTGCACTTCGCCCACACCCTGAATCCGCGCGAGCCGGTCCTTGACGTTCAGCAGCGCGTAATTGCGCAGGTACGTCATGTCATAGCGATTGTTCGGCGAGATCAGGTGAACCACCATGGTCAGCGTGGGCGAGCTCTTGATCGTCGTGACGCCGAGGCGCTGCACGTCTTCCGGCAGACGCGGCAGCGCCTGGTTGACGCGGTTCTGCACGAGCTGCGTCGCGAGGTCCGGATTGGTGCCGAGCTTGAAGGTCACCGTGAGCGTGAGATTGCCGTCGCTATTCGCTTGCGACTGCATGTACAGCATGTTCTCGACGCCGTTGATCTGCTCTTCGAGCGGCGATGCGACTGCTTCGGCGATCACCTTCGGATTCGCACCCGGATACTGCGCGTGCACCACCACCGAAGGCGGCACGACTTCCGGGTACTCCGAGATCGGCAGCTTGAAGAGCGAAATCACGCCCGCCAGCAAGACCAGTACCGATAGCACGCCGGCAAAGATCGGCCGATCGATAAAGAATTTGGATATGTTCATTGGAAGCTCTTAACGTTGGAGCATGCGCCGCGCGGTCGGGCCGCGGCGCGCGAGGCTCACGAGTTCTTGTCCGCTTTGGCGCGCTGTTGCGGCTGCGCTTGCTCTTGCGTCGGTGTCGGCGTCTGCGCGAGCGGCGCGCTGTTCGGATCCTGATCGGCCGTCATCGGCACCATGTGGGCGCGCACCGCATCGCCGGGGCGCACGCGCTGAATGCCGTTCACGACGATCCGGTCGGTAGGTTTCAGGCCGCCCTTCACCACACGCAGGTTGCCCTGCATGCCACCCACGGCGATCTCGCGGTATACGACGTGATTGCCCGCGTCCACCACCAGCACGAATTTCTTGTCCTGATCGGTGCCGACGGCGGCGTCGTCGATCAACAGGGCCGGATGCGGTTCGCTGCCACCGACCTTCACGCGCGCATACAAGCCCGGAATCAGTGCGCCGTCCTGGTTGTCGAAGCGCGCGCGCACGCGGATCGTGCCCGACGACGTATCGAGGCGGTTGTCCACCGACTCGATCACGCCGCTGCGCGAGTAGCCGCTTTCGTCCGCGAGACCGAGCTCCACCGGCACCTTGCTGCCGTCTTTCGCGCGGCTCAGGTATTGCAGGTAGGTTTGTTCGTCCGCGTCGAACGATGCGTAGATCGGCGAAACCGACACCAGCGTGGTCAGCGGCGCCGCGCTGGCGCCCGCCGACACCACGTTGCCCACCGTGATTTCCGCGCGCGACACGCGGCCCGCCACCGGCGCGACGATCTTCGTGTAGCCAAGATTGATGCGGGCGGTTTCGAGGGCGGCTTGCGCGGCCTTCAGGTTCGCGCTCGCTTCGCGCGCGGCGTTCTGCTTCTCGTCGTAGTCACGCTTGGCGATCGCGTTGTCGGCGATCAGGCGCTGCGCACGCTCCCAGTCGCTTTGCGTGTAGCCCGTGCGCGCCTGCGCGGCCGCGAGTTGCGCTTCGGCTCGATCCACTTCGGCGGCGTACGGACGCGGGTCGATCACGAACAGCGTGTCGCCTTTCTTCACGAGCGCGCCGTCCTTGAAATTGACGGACACGATGGTGCCCGGCACCTGCGAGCGCACGTCCACTTTCTCGACGGCTTCGAGACGGCCCGAATAGCTCTGCCAGTCGGTGATCGTTTTTTGCACCACGGTGGCGACATCGACTTCCGGCACGATGGTCGGCGCGGCGGGCGAACTCGCGTCCACGCGAATCGCGCCGAAGGTACCCAGCCCGGCCACGGCGATGACGACTAGGGCGGCAATCGCCACACGGCGACGCGAAAGAGGAAGGATAGTCATGTGAAGCTCCCGGTATCGTTGATCAAAGTTTTACTTGTTTCTGTTTTATCGATGGGCGCGGGCATCGAAGCGCCACTGAAAAAATCGCACCGCTTCCTGCAACGCGGGCGGATGATCGGCCAGCGCCGCATGCGAAACGCTCGGATAGCGGACCACCTGGGTCAGCACGCCGGCGTCGATCAGACTGCTGGCGTATTTCTCCGCTTCCACATGCAGCACGTCGTTTTGCGCCGTCGCGATCAGCGTGGCCGGCAGGCCCGCAAGGCGCGACGATTCCAGCGGCGCGGCATACGGATGCATGCGCTGGGACGCTTGCGGCAGATACGCGCGATAACAGGCCGCGCACTCTTTCGCCGTGATGTCCGAGCCGAGGCGTTTTTCGTCGCCGAGACGCGTGAGGCTCGGATCGAGCATCGGCCCGAACAGCGCCTGGGCAGCTATGCGCACGTCGCCGCGATCACGCGCAATGAACGCGAGGCAATTGGCCAGCTGCCCGCCCGCATCGTGTCCGGCCACGCCCACCTTCTTGCTGTTGCCGCCGAATGCACGCGCCCGCGTTTGCACCCACAGCGCCGCGCGGTGCGCGTCTTCGGGCGCGGCCGGAAACGGAAACCGCGGCGCGAGCGAGTAGCCGACCGATACGACGAGAGCCGGTAAGTGTTCTGCGAAATAACGCGAGGCGTAATCGGCCTGTTCGATCGATCCCTTCGTAAATCCACCACCGTGGAAATAAAGCAGTACCGGCAATGCGGTTTTTTTTGCCTGCCGGTAAAGGCGTAACGTGATGTCCTGCGCGTGTCCTTCGATCTGCACGTCAGTGACTTCCAGTGCCGCGCTGTCGGCCTCTGCCGGCTCGCTGCCGGTGGGCACGAAGGAGTACGGCGGTTTAAATGCTTCCATGTCGAGCCGCGCAATGCGCATAGAACTTCAATGGTGCGAATTGTGGGTTCAGCAGACTCGTAAATAAATGCCTATAATCCGGCAACACAATTCGGCGCCCCTGAACAATCGAATGCGATTGTCTGCGGATTCGCGGTGGAGTCCTTTCCTGCTCGGTGCGCCCGCCCCTATTGGAGGTCTGCAATGGACCGGCTTCAGGCCATGCAAGTGTTCACCCGTGTCGTCGACACCAACAGCTTTACCCGCGCAGCGGAAACGCTCGACCTGCCGCGCGCGTCGGTTACCACGATTATTCAGAACCTCGAAGCGTTCCTCGGCACGCGTCTGATGCATCGGACCACGCGGCGTTTGTCGCTCACGCCGGACGGCGCGGCGTACTACGAACGCTGCGTGCGCATCCTCGCGGACGTCGAAGAAACCGAGGCCAGTTTTCAAAGCGGCAATAAAAAGCCGCACGGCAAGCTGCGCATCGACATGCCGGGGTCGATTGGCCGCTTGCTGGTGATTCCTTCGCTGTGTGAATTCCACACGCGCTATCCGGACATCGACCTGCAACTCGGCCTGACGGACCGGCCGGTGGATCTGTTGCAGGAAGGCGTGGACTGCGTGGTGCGGGTTGGCGCGCTACAGGATTCCTCGCTAGTGGCGCGCCGTATCGGTTTGTTCGAGGGCGTGACCTGCGCGGCCCCCGATTACATCGAGCGCGCAGGCATGCCCAGTTCGCTCGAAGACCTGGAGAATCACAAAGCAGTCAATTACTTTTCGAGCCGCACGGGGCGCACGCTCGATTGGGCCTTCATGGTTGACGGCAAAGAAGTCGAAGTGAAAATGAAGAGCATCGTGTCAGTGAACGACGCCGATGCCTACGTGACGTGCGGGTTGGAAGGCTTCGGCCTGATTCAGCCGGCGCTCTTCATGGTGCTGCCGCATCTGCGTTCGGGCCAACTGGTGGAAGTCCTGCCGGAGCTGAAACCTTTGCCGATGCCGATTTCCGCAGTCTATCCGCACAGCCGGCATCTGTCGCCTAAAGTCCGCGTTTTCGTAGACTGGATCGCCGAGCTGTTCGATCGTTGTCCGTTGCTGAGCGGACGCGGCAGTCTCGACGCCACGTGCACGAAGCGCACCTTCGAAGAACGCGAGTCCGCCCCGACGCTCGACACGCCAGTAATATCGGAGTGGGTCGCGTGATCAGCGCGCCTTGAAGTACAGAATCTGGAACAGTGAATTCCAACCGCGGCTCTAATGCCGCGGTTTTCTTTTCCAGCACCGCAGCTGCTGTGGTTTAGCGCGGCGTTGTCGCGATTGTTCTGGAAACACGACAATTCATTTCGCGAAAGTGCGATTTATCCGCCGAGTCGCGAAGTCTACATTTCACCCTGTCGCAGCGCCGCTCGTGCTGCAAACGAATCGACAGGACTGAATCATGAAACGCAATCTCTTAGCAGGTCTGGCTCTTGCACTGCTCGCGAGCGCGCCGGTGTTCGCCCAGAGCAGCAGCGGCGGCATTGGCCGCGCCGGGACATATGACACACAACCCGCGCCGACCACCAGCGCGAAAACGCGTGAAGAAGTGAAGGCGGAACTCGTCGCGGCCTATCGCGATGGTTCGCTGCCCGCGCTGAATCGCACGACGTATCCGAACAAAGGGCTGATCGGTCAAACCCAGGCTGCACGCATCGCGCTGCAGGAAGGCACGAGCGGCGACCTCACGCGCGTGGCCAACAAACAGTAAAGCAAACGCCGTTGCAATGATTCGGTTTCCAAAAGAAATAGTCATTGCCGCGCATCCATGCACTCTTCAAAAAGGAGCACATCATGACACCCTCGGAACTCGACAATTGGGATACTGACACGCCAGTGTGGACGCCGTACCGCGCGCCCCAACACTAAGTGTCGAAAGTCGCAGCGCGCGCCCGCGGAACCGGTCCGCGGGCGCACACGCATCTAAAGAGGCCTAGCGCCTCGGCACGCCGTCGCGCCACTCGCCCCAATGTGTGGCGATATCCTGCACGAGCGGATTGCCCGAGAGGAACAGGTTCTGGATGGCGATCGTAAAGCCGCCTTGCGCAGCGTAGTTCAGCAGGTTGTCCGCGCTCGTCTGTCCGTCGTAGGGCCGGTCGAAATCGGAGCCCGCCCGCAACACGGCCACGCGACTCAAATCCACCTTATGTACCGAAGCCGCGCGCTTGAGGGCCTCGTACGTGGCGTTATCCTCCTGCTGCGTCGTGCAGTAGACGCCCTTTCCATCGGTCAGGATTCTGGTCCAGTCGCGGGCGCGCTGGCCGAGCAACGTGCCCGACCACCAGGTGTCGCCAGCCAGCGTGTCGCACTGAATGACGGTTGGCGGCCGGTTCGCAGGCGCATAGGAATACTTGGCGCGCGCCGCTTGCGCCTGCACGTTGTCGGACAGTGTCACGCTGCGGGATAGAGCGAACGCCGTGTCCGCGAGGCGGGTGTTCAACTGGAAGACTTCCGTACGGTAGTCGAGCGGCGGCTTGGCGGTAGGACTCGTGGTATTGATGCCAAGGTAGCCCGTCGTCCAGCCAGGCGGAATTTCACGCCCGTCTATTTCCCACTGAATCCCGAAGTCGACCAGATATTTCGCCCACGCGGCGGATCCCACCGTTCCCTGCTGCGGATCGATCCCCGCAATACCGGCAACCATGAAGTACGTATGCCGCAAATCGAAACGCGGCGAGAACGTCAGCGCCATGATCGACGCCGCTGCATTGCTGTGGCCCATGCCGGTGGTCATCACGCAGACGTCCTGCTTGTTGCAATGGACCGTCGGGTAATCGGGCGACAGGCCGTCCACCGCGATCTCGCGCCAGGGCCCGAGGTTGTCGAGCCACACCTGCCCTTCCGGCCCGAACATCGAAATGATCATCACCTTGACGGGGCGCCCGCGCGCGCCGCCGTCGTCGTGCGAGAAACCGTCGTTGTCGTCCGCGCTGGCCGGTCCGGACGAAAAGGCCGCGCATGCCGCGAGTGTAACGGCGGCAATGGCGCCGAGTGAGCGAGTCAGCATCGTGATCTTCCTTTTTTGCTCTGATGCAGGTTGGGAGAAAGGGCTGCTTTCAAGCCGAAAGAAGTATAGGTGCGAAGAAATTATTTTCCACTACGCGATGCACTATCGGGCCACGTTGCCGGTCGCCTCGGCCGTCATGCAAAACGGTTCGGCACGCTCCGGCCGCCGTTTTCCTATAATCGAGCGTCCGCAGCACGCCCTGAACGGAATCCGCCGGGGGCGCACCGCGCTTGTGCACTTCACAACAGGAGCACCACGATGGACTATGTGAAACTCGGCCGCACCGGCCTCGATGTATCGCGTCTTTGCCTCGGCTGCATGAGCTACGGCGTGCCGTCGCGCGGCACCCACCCCTGGTCGCTCGACGACGAAGCCGCGCGGCCCTTCATCAAGCAGGCGCTCGATCACGGCATCAATTTCTTCGATACCGCGAATGTCTATTCCGACGGCACGAGCGAGGAAATCGTCGGCCGCGCGCTGAAAGACTTTGCGAAGCGCGACGAGATCGTGCTCGCCACCAAGGTGAATAGCCGCATGCATCCCGGCCCGAACGGCGCGGGCCTGTCGCGCAAGGCGATCATGGCGGAGATCGACCACAGCCTCAGGCGCCTCGGCACGGATTACGTGGACCTGTACCAGATCCATCGGTGGGATTACGGCACGCCGATCGAAGAAACCATGGAAGCGCTGCACGATGTCGTCAAAGCGGGCAAGGCCCGCTATATCGGCGCATCGTCCATGTATGCCTGGCAGTTCGCCAAGGCGTTGCATGTGGCGGAGCGCAACGGCTGGACGCGCTTCGTGACGATGCAGAACTACGTGAATCTGCTCTACCGCGAGGAAGAGCGCGAAATGCTGCCGCTATGCGAAAGCGAAGGGATCGGCGTGATTCCGTGGAGTCCGCTCGCACGCGGGCGCTTGACGCGTGACTGGAACACCGAGAGCGCGCGTTCCGGGACCGATGAATTCGGCCGCACGCTGTACGCGCAGACGGAGGACGCGGACCGGCGCATCGTCGAACGGGTCAGTGAGATCGCCAAAGAGCGCGGCGTGCCGCACGCGCAAGTGGCGCTCGCGTGGGTGTTGCAGAAGAAGCCGATCACCGCGCCGATCGTCGGTGCGACCAAGCTGCATCATCTGGACGATGCGGTGGCCGCGCTCTCGTTGAATCTGAGCACGGAGGAAATCGCCCGGCTCGAAGAGCTCTATGTGCCGCATGCGGTGACCGGATTCAAGTAAGCGGCGCGCTCACGTGTCAACACGCGGCACGTCCGGTTCGAAAAACACCCAGCGGACTTGCGGAAACCTGGCCTGCAAGTCCGCTTCGATCACGTTGATCGCATCGATCATGGCGCGCCCGCTCGCGTAGTCGATCATTTCGGCCTGCACCGCCACCACGACATGCCGGCCCCATTGCAGCGTGATCATGTTGATGATGCTGCGAATCTCGGCGCGCCCGCGCAGATGCGCCTCGATGGCGCGGCGCACCTCGGGGCTCGCCGATTCGCCGACGATCATCGACTTCACTTCACGCGCCACCAGCCACGCGATCACCATCAGCAACAAGCCGACGCCGATCGAGCCCAGCGCGTCGTAGACCGGATTGCCGGTCACGAGGGTGAGCAGCACGGCAACGAAGGCGATCGCAAGGCCTGCTAGCGCGGCGATGTCCTCGCCCGCCACCACAAGCAGTTCTGACTCGCGCGTCTCCCGAAACCAGCGCCACATGCTTTTGTCGGGATGCGTCTTGCGGATTTCCCTGACGGCGCCCCACAAGGAAAGCGCTTCGAGCACGGCGGACACGCCGAGCACCGCCAGCGCCACATACGCATACTGCAGAGGCTCACGCACGAACAGACGATGCACGCCCTCGTACACCGAGAACGCGCCGCCGACAAAGAACAACAGCAGCGCGACCAGCAGCGAATAAAAGTTGATCTCGCGCCCGCTGCCCATGGGATGCAACGGACTTGCCGGTTTGCGCGCTTCGCGCAGGCCGAATAGCAGGAGCAATTGATTGCCGCAGTCGGCGGTAGAGTGAATGGCTTCGGCGAACATCGAGCCGGAACCCGTGAAAGCGGCAGCAGCGAACTTACAGATGGCAATGCCGAGGTTGGCGGCGAGCGCATAAAAAATGGCTTTCGGCGATTCTTCTTTCATCGTCGTGACGGGCGTCCGTGAGATTGCAAAGCGCTTTCGATAGGCAACAGCCCGTATTATGGCCATGCCGGGCGCCATGCGTCCAACCGCGGTGTTGTTTGCATCGTGTGCCTGCCCGCAGTCGAAACTATCGACGCCCCCCTCCGCCCGCCGCGTCAGGCCCTTTCCAGCGCCGCCATTTCACGCACGATCACCAGCAGCATCGACAGGCTCGCGCCGCCCGTGGCCCGCAGATCGGCCAGCAGTCGCGCGTAGCGTTCCAGTTGCGCGGCGCGCTTCTGACGCCATGCTTCGACGAGTGCGTCCGGCGTGGATGCCTCGTCGGCGCCGGCCAATGCGCTCGTGGTCAACGCGCGTTTGAGACGCGCGAGTTCGGCCAGCGCGGTGGCGCGCGCCAGCATGTCCCAGTGCGTGGGCACCGGCAAGGCGGCCGCGCGCTCGCTGATCCAGCCGGAATTGAGCAGCGTGCCGAGCGCGAAATAGACGCCCGCCACCAGTTCGAGACTGCGCCCGCAGGTCGAGGCCACTTCGGCGATGTCCAGCAACGCGGCGGAGATCTCGCCGCTCGCGATCCGCACCGCCAGTTCGCTATCCACGCCGGCGTCCGCGAATACGCGCTGCCGCTCCGAAAGCGCTTCCAGGTCGGCGCTCGGCAGCAGCATGGGCCATTGCGGTGCAAGCCGCTTCGCCGCGTCGCGGCAACGCGCGAGCAGGCCGGCCACGTCGCCGTCGCTGACCGCGCCCGATTGGAATTGCCGCAGGAACCACAACGCGGAACGCTCGACGAGCCGCGCGACTTCGACGAACATGCGCGCCTGGACGTCGTCGGCAACGCGGTTGTCGAGCGCGTCGATGCTGCGCCAGACGTTGTCGAGATCGAACACGTCGCGCGCCATGATGCAGGCCCGCACGATGTCGCCCGGCTGCGCGTCGGTTTCCTCCATCAGCCGGTGTACGAACTCGCAGCCCACCCGATTCACCAGCGCGTTGGTCAGATGCGTGGCGAGAATTTCGCGGCGCAGCGGGTGGCGTTGCATCGGCCCGCTAAAGCGCTGGCGCAGCGGCTTGGGGAAATACTCCACCAGCATGTCGGCGACGAGCGGGTCTTCCGGCATCGACGATTCGAGCAGCGCGTCGTACAGCCACATCTTGCTGTAAGCGAGCAGCACTGCGCGCTCCGGCGTGGTGAGCCCCTGTTTCGCGGCTTGCCGTTCGGCGACTTCCTCATCGGTCGGCAAAAACTCGATCACGCGATTCAGCCGACCGGTGCGTTCGAGGTAGCGCATCAGGCGCGCTTCCGCATCGAGCAACTCGACGCCGTAGCGGCCCGCGATCGACAGCGCCTGAGTCTGGTAATAGTTGTCCTGCAACACAAGCAGGCCGACCTCGTCGGTCATTTCGGCGAGCAGCGCGTTGCGCTGCTTCTCCGTCATCTCACCGTCGGTCACGACTAGCCCCAGCAGAATCTTGATGTTGACCTCGTGGTCCGAGCAGTCGACGCCCGCGGAGTTGTCGATCGCATCGGTATTGATACGGCCGCCGCGCTGCGCGAATTCGATGCGCCCGAGCTGCGTCAGACCGAGATTGCCGCCTTCGGCCACCACCTTGCAGCGCAACTCGGCGCCGTTGACGCGGATCGCGTCGTTGGCGCGGTCGCCGACCTGCAGATGCGTTTCGCGGCTCGCCTTCACATAGGTGCCGATCCCGCCGTTGTACAGCAGATCGACCGGCGCCTGCAAAATCGCGCGCATCAGTTCCGTGGGCGGGAGTGCCGGTGCGCTGATGCCGAGCACCGACTGCACCGCCGGCGAAAGCGGAATCGTCTTGGCACTGCGCGGAAACACGCCGCCACCCGCCGAGATCAGCGTAGGATCGTAATCGGCCCAACTCGAGCGATCGAGAATGAACAATCGGCCACGTTCGGCAAGACTGACCGCTGGATCGGGATTCGGATCGAGAAAGATATGCCGATGATCGAACGCGGCCACCAGCTTGATATGCGGCGACAGCAGCATGCCGTTGCCGAATACGTCGCCGGACATATCGCCGACGCCGACCACCGTGAAATCCGTGGTCTGCGTATCCACGCCCATTTCGCGGAAGTGCCGCTTGACCGACTCCCATGCACCGCGCGCGGTGATCGCCATTTTCTTGTGGTCGTAACCGACCGAACCGCCCGAGGCAAATGCGTCGTCGAGCCAGAAACCATATTCCTGCGAGATCGCGTTCGCGTAGTCGGAGAACGTGGCCGTGCCTTTGTCGGCGGCGACCACCAGATAGGGATCATCGGGATCGTGGCGCACCACGTCGGGCGGCGGCACCACGGCCGTGCCCGCGAGGTTGTCGGTCAGATCGAGCAGGCCGCGCAGGAAGGTCTGATAGCACGCGATACCTTCGCGCATCCACGCGTCGCGTTCGGTTTGCGGCGGCGGATTCTTCACCACGAAGCCGCCCTTGGAACCGACCGGCACGATCACCACGTTCTTCACCATCTGCGCCTTCATGAGGCCCAGCACTTCCGTGCGGAAATCTTCACGTCGGTCCGACCAGCGCAATCCGCCGCGCGCCACGCGTCCGCCGCGCAAATGCACGCCTTCCACGCGCGGCGAGTAGACCCAGATTTCGAACATCGGTTTCGGTTCGGGCAGGCCGGGCACCAGCGCGGGATTGAACTTGAAGGACAGATACGGCTTCGGATGCCCTTCGGCGTCGAAGCGATAATAGTTGGTGCGTTGCGTGGCTTTGATCACGCCGAGAAATTGCCGCAGGATCCGGTCTTCATCGAGATTCGGCACCTGATCGAGCGCGCTGTCGATCGTGCGCAGCCAGCCGTCCACGCGCGCTTCGCGCGTCTCGCCCAGCACCGGGTCGAAGCGGGCCACGAACAACTCGACCAGCATGCGCGCAATCGCCGGATTGCCGGTCACCGCGCGTTCGATGTACGCATCGCTAAAGGTCGACCCCACCTGCCGCAAATACTTGGCATAGGCACGCAGTATCGTCACCTCGCGCGCATTCAGTTGCGCGCGCAACACAAGGCGATTGAAGTCGTCGCTTTCGATCGCGCCGGTCCATACCTGCTCGAACGCTTCTTCGAAGAGATCTTTGACACGCTCGATATCGAACTCCGCGTCGTCCGCGAGTTCGAGGCCGAAGTCGTGAATCCATGCGGGTGTCGCGCCCAGCGCCTCGATCAGATAGGGCCGCTCCTCATCGACACGCACGCCGAGATGTTCGAGCATCGGCAGGCTGCGCGACAACGCGATCGGCAGACCCGCGCGGTACACCTTGAAGCGAAACGCACGCGGACCCGCTTCGATCGGGCGATACAGGTTCATCGCGAGCCGTTCGCTGCCTTGCACGCGTTCGATCAGTTCGATGTCGCGCACCGCCGTGCGGGCCGGATAATCGTCGCGATAGCCCGCGGGAAACGAATCCGCGTAATGCTGCAGCAGGCGATTGCCCTGCTCTTCGCCGAACGCGTCGAGCAGTGCGTCGGCGAGATCGTCCTGCCAGCGGCGCGCGACCTGTACAAGCCGCGCTTCCAGCTCGCGCGTATCGACATTGGGCATGCCGCCCGGCTTTGCATGCACGACGAAGTGAATGCGCGCCAGCGTCGACTCCGAAAGCAGCGGCGTGAACTCCACGCTCTCGCCGTTGAATGCGTCAGCCAGCAGATTGGCGATACGCTGCCGCAAATCGGTGTTGTATTTGTCGCGCGGCACGAACACGAGGCACGACACGAAACGGTCGAAGCGGTCTCGCCGCACGAACAGGCGGGTGCGCTGATGCTCCTGCAAGCGCAGCACGCCTAGCGCGGTGTCGTAGAGCTGATTCTCTTCGGCCTGAAAAAGCTCGTCGCGCGGATAGGTTTCGAGCACCGTGACAAGCGATTTCGCGAGATGCCCCTTCGCGAGAAATCCCGCGCGCCGCACGATATTCGCGCACTTGCGCCGCACGATCGGAATCTCCGAGGCCGACACGAAATACGCCGTGGACGTATAGAGACCGATGAAACGCCGCTCGCCGGTCACCTTGCCGTCCGGCCCGGTCAGCTTGATGCCGACATAGTCCAGATAGCCCGGCCGGTGCACGGTGGCCCGGGAATTGGCCTTGGTGAGAAAGATCGGCGACGAAGCGGAAATGATCTCGACCGCGGCCGGCGGCAAGGGCGTGACCTCGGCGGCGCCGACAGGGCGCAGCGCATCGCGCAGAATGCCCAGGCCCGAGCCCGGCACCGCGCGCAATCCGTAGCCGATATCGTGCTGCACCAGTTCGTAATCGCGCTGACCGAGAAAGGTGAAATGATCGGCCACCATCCATTCGAGAAACGCGCGCGCTTCCAGACCTTCGGGCCCCGCCTCACCGGCTTTCATGCCTTTGATCGTGGCGCGCGCGAGTTCGACGATCTTCGGCCAGTCTTCCACCGCCGCCCGCACGTCGCGCAATACGCGGGCGATGTCGTCGCGCAGCGCATCGAGCTTTGCGGCATCGCCGCAACGGTCCACCTCGAAGTGGATGAACGAAGTCAGGTGCGAACGCGAGTCCGTGGCTTCTTCGGCGCCCTGGCTCACGCGCGCGATACTGCCGTCGGGCGCACGCCAGATGCGAAACACCGGATGCACGACGGAATGCAGCGCGAGGCCATGCCGGTTGACCGCCATCGACACCGAATCGACCAGAAACGGCATGTCGTCATTGACGATTTCGATCACCGTGTGATCGGAGTGCCAGCCGTGCTGCTCGAGAATCGGGTTATAGACGCGCAGCCGTTCGCCGCCCGCTACGAAGCGCTGCGCGGTCTGCCAGTGCGCAAGCGCCGCGCCGTAGAGATCGGCGATCGAGCGGCTTTGCAGATCGTCGGCGTCGACGAAATCGTAGTAGTGCCGCAGAAAAGGCTCGACGACCTTGAAGGTGGGTTCGGGCAGGCGTCCCCGCGCGAATTCGACGACATCGTTCAGCAAGTGCGTGACAGCTTCTTCGTTCTTTGCTTGCATGATCAACTCCCCGGCTGGCGGCAATGGCGAGTATGGCTTGATTCGCATGCATCGTCTGAAGGGGAATTATGCACCTGCCGACCACTATGCGAAGGATGACCGCACTTAGAAGCTGTTGCGAAATTAAGTTCTGGGGCTGTTAACTTTTCTGGCTTGGTGTTAACTTTCTGTCTTGTTTTGCCTGACAGGAAGCGATGTCTAAAGAACTCATAGACGACGAACTGTGGTCACTCATCGAACCACTTCTGCCTGCGCGAGCACCTCGCAATCGGCAATATGCCGGGCGCAAGCCAACACCCGACCGCGCTGTACTGACGGGCATCGTGTTCGTACTGCGCTCAGGCATTGCGTGGAATCTCCTGCCGCAGGAGATGGGGTGCGGCTCAGGCACTGCCTGTTGGCGACGGCTCGTCGCATGGCAGGAAGCAGGCGTCTGGCAACGCATCCACGAAACGCTGCTGGCCGAACTGCGTCGTCGTGGCGAAATCGATTTGTCGCGCGCGCTCGTGGACAGTTCATCGATTCGCGCCGTGCTGGCGGGAAAAAAACCGGCCCGAATCCCACGGACCGGCGCAAGCTCGGCAGCAAACACCACCTCATCGTCGACGCGCAAGGCATCCCGCTCGCGGTCATCCTGAGTGCAGCGAACCGCCACGACATTACCCAACTCGATGCGCTGGTTGAGGCAATTCCGCACATCAGAGGCAAGCGGGGGCACCCCTTGCATAAACCACAAATCGTTCAGGGCGACCGGGGCTACAGTTCCGAACCACATCGGCAACGTTTGAGAGAACGCGGCATCACGCCGGTGCTCGCAAAAATTGGCTCGCCCCATGGAAGTGGTCTCGGCAAAACGCGCTGGCCAGTCGAGCGTTCGATTGCATGGCTTCACTCGTTTCGACGCCTGAAAATTCGCTACGAACGTTATGCCCATATCCATGAAGCCTTCCTCTCTCTGGCTTGTGCCTTAATTTGCTGGACACGTCTCAAGCCAATGTTTAACTAATTTCGCAACAGCTTCTTAGGTTATACCCGCTGCCGCCTGCCGCGCCGCAAAGTCGGCGCCGCTATTCAAAGCACGGAGCCGGGAACCGCATGCTCCTCGCCGAGCCATGCGCGGACCTGCTCGCTGGTCCACACGGGGTCGTCGTGCGGCAGGTCGTGGCCGGCCCACGGATGCTCCAGGTGCAAAGCGCCCCACGCCGCCGCGAGCCGGGCCGAACACACCGGGTCGACCAGTTTGTCGGCGCGCGAGGAAAGAATCAGCAACGGGCATTCGGGTCTCGACGCGCCCGCGGTAAAACGTGCCGCGGCCCAGAGCTGCCGTAACGCGTTGCCGCGGCTCACGGGCGCGCTGCGGCGAATCCGGCTCCAGGCGTCGAGATCGTCGCCCAGCGTCTCCACGTTATTGCAGGTCAGCCGATGAATGCCGTGTTCCGCGCGCGGCGCGTCGCGCCAGTGCGCGGCCACGCCCAGCAGGCCCGGCCATGCCGAAGGGCGCAAGCGCTCCTGCATCCGGCTGACCGGCCGCATGCTGGTATTGATCAGCACCAGCCGTTCGATCTCGTAGGGATGCCGTTGCGCCCAGTCGGTCGCCACCATGCCGCCGAGCGACATCGCCAGCACGCAATACGGGCCCGGCATGCCGCTTTGCACAGCAGCATGGCGCACGAAGCCGACCATGTCGGCGACCGCCGACGGCGCGCGCAAATGCGCGAACGCGCCGTTGCCCGGCAGATCGAGCGGCAGCAGCCGGGCGGGCGCGCCCGTTTGATACGGCGGCTGGTTGACCGCTGCGTGCAGCAAGCCGGGCAAGCGCCCCCAGTGGCGGATTTCGCGCGTGAGTCCGCGCAGCAGAATCCACGTGCTCATAGGCTTTCCGGTTTGTACCAATGGTCGATCGCGCTTTGCAGCAATTGCTCGCGACGATTGCCTTGCGGCAGCCAGCGTTGCGACGAAAAGGCCGCGCGCGCCAGAAAGTCGAGCAGGTTGGCGTGACGCCGCAGCACGCGCGCGGTGCGATGCGCCTTGACCGGATTGAACATGCCCTGACGCGAAAACAACTGCCGCGGGTTCTTCTTGATCCACAGCCACGAGCCGAGTTCGAGGGTCATCGGCAAAAAGACGTTGGACGCGGGCGCGCGGTCGTACGCGAAATCCCACAGGTCGCCATGCAATAGATATTGATGGCTTTGCGGTTCGAACGCGTAGCCGTGATGAGGATGGGCGCGCTCGAACATGGTCTTCAGCACGTACATTTCCGGCAAATGCGGCATCAGCTTGCGCGTGCGCGCGTAGGGAAACCAGATGCTGTCGCTCCAGCCGTAGCCCGAATGGCAATCGAGCGCAATGCTCAATGGCCGCGCGGCCAGCTCGGTTGCAACCACGTGTAGCAGCGCGGCAGCCTCGGGTTCCATCGGCGCCCCGGCGCGGCCGCGATACCACGGCAGCCAGGCGCCCACGCGCTGACCGCCCGCCAGCAGCGGCACGCGTTCGTCCGCGTTCTGCGGCGCGTTGCGCATCAGATCGACGCCGTTGGGGTTGGCGCGCGTGGCCGCCCACATGCCGCCCGGGTTGACGATCGGCATAAAGATCAGACGAATCGACTGCAATTGACGCACCAGCAGCTCGTCCCACTCGAGCCGCGCGAGCAGCGCGCGCATGTAGTCGAGGACGAGTTGCGAGCCGATTCGCTCGAGCCCGTGAATGCCGCCGAAAAAGCCGATTGCCGGCGCCTGCGGGTCGGTAGAGCCGATGCTTGCGGTTTGAACGGCAAATCGCCGGCCGCGCACCGTCGTCTCGCAGACCGTGCGGATCGCGAAGCTCGCGCTGCCCTGATCGAGGATCGCCTTGAGATCTTCGTACTCCGCAAAACTGTCGGGAAGGAAGCTCAGAGGCTGCATGACGACGTCGAAAGGAATCGCAAGGTTATTGGGGACGGCACACCGATTGACGCAATATAGCCTGGCGCGGAGCAATCATGCTGAAGCGGCGTGAATGCAGCCGGATCGTGTCACACGCATGACATTTTTCACGCCGGCGAATGACTTCGCTCTGCCTTTCAGGCGACGCAAAGGAGACACGTGAAGATATAGTCGTCTAGACGTTGCGATGCCTTCACTCAACCGTCACAGACGCTTCCTAGAATGAGCCCCACACATGCCGGCAGTGGCCGGATGCATCAAGGGGTGCTTATGGACGCAATTCGGGAAGCAATCCGTATCGAACGGTTGAGCAAGACGTTCAGCAACGGCCGAAAGGCGCTGGACGAAATCGATCTGCGTGTCGAGCCGGGCGAGATGGTTGCGTTGATCGGCGCTTCGGGTTCGGGCAAGTCGACGCTGCTGCGCCATATCGCCGGCTTCACGGCGTCGGATGCGCAACCGTCGCAGATCGCGATCCTGGGCCGGCCGATTCAGCAGAACGGCCGCATCGTGCGGGAAGTGCGCAGCATTCGCCGCGATATCGGCTTCGTGTTCCAGCAATTCAATCTGGTGAACCGCCTCTCCGTGGAAAGCAACGTGCTGATCGGTGCGCTAGCGCGGCTGCCCTGGTGGCGCCGTCTCAGCGGGCGCTTCCCGCGTGCCGAGCGGGCGTTGTCGATGGCCGCGTTGAACGAAGTCGGCATCGGCGAACATGCTCGCGAACGCGCCGCCAACCTCTCCGGCGGGCAGCAGCAGCGCGCGGCGCTCGCCCGTGCATTGGTGCAGCGCGCGCGTATTGTGCTCGCCGATGAACCGATTGCCTCGCTCGATCCCGAGTCGTCGCGCCGCGTGATGGAGATGCTGCGCACGCTGAACATCGAGCATCGCCTCACGGTGCTGGTGTCGCTGCATCAGGTCGACATCGCGATGCAGTATTGTCCGCGCACGGTTGCGCTGCGCCGCGGCAAGGTGGTCTACGACGGTCCCTCCGCCGCGCTCACGCCGGCGCTGCTCAAGGCGCTCTACGGCGACGATGCCCGCGAACTGCTCGATGAAGCCGCCGGGAGCCCGGACGACAACAGCGAGGCCAAAACCGTTGCCGGCAACCTGCCGCTTCAGGACGCCGCGCCCGCCGCGGGCCGCTACGCGTTCGCTCTCAACCCGGCGCACTCGAACTGAGCGCGCCTCACCCTTCTGCTAACTCAACCGGGTCTCAAACAATGAAATTCCTGCGTTCGTTGATCACGCTGGCCGTCGGCGCGGCTGCTTTCGCCGGTGCCGCCACCGCGCACGCCGAGGACATCAACCTCGGCATCATTTCGACCGATTCGTCTTCGGTGCTAAAACAGCGCTGGGAGCCGTTGATTCAGGACATGAACAAGCAAACCGGCCTGAACGTCAAAGCTTTCTTCGCGACGGACTACGCCGGCATTATCGAAGGCATGCGCTTTAGCAAGGTACAGGTCGGTTATTTCGGCAATGCGTCGGCCATCGAGGCAGTGGACCGCTCGCAAGGTGAAGTGTTTGCAAAGATCCAGTACGCGAACGGCGACGCCGGTTACTACTCGGTGCTGATCACCAACGTGAACAGCCGCTTCAAGACGCTCGACGACGTGTTCAGGAATACGAAGGACGTCACGCTCGGCTTCGGCGATCCAAACTCCACTTCGGGCACGCTGATTCCCGGTTATTACCTGTTCGCCAAACACAATACGCCGGTCAACACCTCGTTCAAGACCGTGCTGCCGTCGAGCCACGAAGCGAATCTGCTGGCTGTCGTGAACAACAAGATCGATATCGCGACCAACAACACCGAGATGCTCGACACGTTGAAGAAAGAGCATCCGGACAAGTTCGCGCAGGTGCGTGTGCTGTGGAAGTCGCCGCTGATTCCGTCGGACCCGCTGGTGTGGCGCAAGGATCTGCCGCAAGCCACCAAGGACAAGCTGCGCAACTTCTTCCTGAACTACGCGAAGACCGATCCGCACGAAAAGGCGGTGATGGCGGCGATCACCGGTTACGGCGGCTTCGCTGCGTCGGCGGACGCGCAGTTGCTGCCGATCCGCCAGGTCGCGTTGTTCCAGCAGAAGCAGAAGATCGAGAGCGACGCGCATCTCTCCGACGACGATCGCAAGACCCAGCTGGCCGCGCTCGACGCGAAGCTGAGCGCGCTGAACACCGCGCAATCGAAGCAATGAACACGGCCGATCTGACCACGCCGCCTGCGCGCGCGAGCGAAATGCTCGCCGCGCAGGCGGCGCATCAGCCTGCGCCGGTTGCCGGCAAACGCAGCTGGCTCTCGCTGCTCGGCTGGATCGCAGTGCTCGCGGTGTTGGGCGGCGCGTGGCACGGCGCCGACATGCGGCCGCTCGATTTGCTGAGCGACTCCGGCAACATGGGCCAGTTCGCCAAAGACTTCTTTCCGCCCGACTTCGCCGAATGGCGCAGCTATCTGCACGAGATGTACGTGACGCTTTCGGTAGCGGTGTGGGGCACCGCCCTCTCACTCGTGTGCGCGGTGCCGTGCGGGCTGATGTCCGCCCACAACATCGCGCCGATGTGGGTGGTGCAGCCCATGCGCCGCATGATGGACGCGTGCCGCGCGATCAATGAAATGGTCTTTGCCATGCTGTTCATCGTGGCGGTCGGCCTCGGACCTTTTGCCGGCGTGCTGGCGCTGTGGGTGCATACCACCGGCGTGCTCGCGAAGCTGTTCGCCGAAGCGGTCGAGGCGATCGATCCGCGTCCGGCCGAAGGCGTGCGCGCCACCGGCGCAACCAGTCTCGACGAAATCGTCTACGGCGTCTTGCCCCAAGTGCTGCCGTTGTGGATCTCATACGCGTTATATCGCTTCGAATCGAACGTGCGCTCGGCGATGGTAGTCGGCATGGTCGGCGCGGGCGGCATCGGCGTGGTGTTGTACGAAGCGATCCGCTCGTTCAACTACGCGCAGACCGCCGCTGTGATGATCCTGGTGATCGTGGTCGTGACGGTGATCGACCTCGCGTCCGCGTGGCTGCGCGAGCGCGTGACCTGAGGTTGCAGGCGTAACGGCTGCGGCTGCGGCTGCGGTCGCGGTCGCGGTCGCGGTCGCGGTCGCGGTCGCGGTCGCGGTCGCGGTCGCGGTCGCGGTGGGAAGTTTGCCCAAGGAGCACCGCTTCGTCGACTTCTCACCCGCCTCTCAGCCCTCTCACCCGCCACCGCCGCACTGCGTTTCGATCTGCATGTCCGGCAACCCGCCGGGGCTGGCAGCGTCTCATTGACGCCACAAATCGCCGCATTTTTCCAATTAAACCCCCTCCAATCGAGTCGTCCACGCTTCTATTGCGGCGTTCTGCTGGAATAATCACGGGCTTGCGGCCCGCAACCGGGCCTTCGCTCCCCTCTCCCCGGTCTTCGATGGAAACCTTTGTCGTTTTGCTGGTGCTGCTCTCCGCCTTGCTTCACGCCACGTGGAACGCGTTTCTGCATCTTTCGGAAGATCGCGTCTGGCTGCTCGGCATGATGGCGATTCCATATATCGCCGTGAGCGCGGTCGGCGTGGTCGTGCTGCCCATGCCCGCGCCGCAGGCGTGGCCGTATATCTTCGCGTCGGTGGTGCTGGAATTCGGCTATCTGCTGGCGCTGATTCGCGCCTATAAAAGCGGCGACTTCGGCCAGATCTACCCGATTGCGCGCGGCCTTTCGCCGATGCTCGTGTTCGTCGGCGCACTGGTCTTCGCTCATGAAGCGCTCAAGCCGCTCGCCGCTGTCGGCGTGGCGCTAGTGTCGATCGGCATCGTCTCGCTGGCGTTTCGCCGCGGCATGCGCTTTTCCGGCGAGAGCGTGCCCTTCGCGCTCCTGACCGGTCTGTTCATCGCCGCGTATTCGGTGGTCGACGGAATCGGCGCGCGCGTGGCGGGCAATGGCCTGAGCTACATCATGTGGGTCTATCTGATCTGGAATATCCCGCAGTTTCTGCTCGCCTGGCACTGGCGCGGCGGCGCGAAGGGGCTTTTCATCGGCCGCGCCGTGGTGCTCAAGGGCATTGCGTCGGGCGTGCTCGCGCTGAGCGCGTACTGCCTGATCATCGAGGCTTACCGCTATCTGCCGATCGCGATGGTCTCCGCGCTGCGCGAGATGAGTTCGATCTTCGCGGTCCTGATCGGCTGGCTGTTCATGCGCGAGCAGCTGACCACGCGGCGTATCGTTGCGTGCGCGCTGGTGACGTTGGGGGCGGTGCTGATCAGGATTTGAATCTCAGTCGCCCCCCTCACGCAAACTCCGGCAACATCGCGTCGATGGCATCGGCCAGCGTGTTGAATGCCGGCGCGATCTCCTCATCCGGCACGCACGCGTAGCCGATCAGCAAACCCGACGGCGCCAGCGAAGGTTGCGCGTAATACCCCGACAACGGCCGCACGACGATATTGCGCTCCAGCGCGGCGGCCGCCACCAGCCGGTCGTCACTGCCGCCGGGCAACTGCATCACGAGATGCAGACCGGCGTCGCCGCCCACGGCCGGCAATGCATCGCCGTAACGGTGCGCGGCGGCGTCGAGCAGCGTCTGGCGGCGCTGCCCGTAGAGCGTGCGCATCTTGCGGATATGCGACGTGAAATGCCCTTCGGCAATGAACTCCGCGAGCATCGCCTGCTGCAGCAACTGCCCCTCGCGATACAACTCGGCGCTCGCCGTGGCAAAGCTTTCCGCCAGCGCTTCCGGCACGACGAGGTAGCCGATGCGCAACCCCGGAAACAACGTCTTGCCGAAACTGCCCACGTAAATCACTTGCCCCGACGTATCCAGGCCCTGCAATGAGGCGAGCGGCCGGCTGCCGTAGCGATATTCGCTGTCGTAATCGTCCTCGATGATCCAGCACTGGTTCTGCCGCGCGTATTCGAGCAGCATGCGGCGCCGCGCGAGACTCATCACCATGCCGAGCGGGTATTGGTGCGAGGGCGTGACGAGCATCAGCTTCGGCGGCTGCGTGAGGTCGTCGGCGCAAGGATTGATGCCTTCCTCGTCGACCGCGATCGGCCGCGATTGCAGGCCGGACACGTGCATGACGCTGCGCACGCCCCAATAACAGGGGTCCTCGGTCCAGATCACGTCGCCCGGATCGGACAGCAGCCGCACCGCAAGATCGACCGACTGGTGAATCCCGGTCGTGATGATGATCTGCTCGGGCGTGCAGCGCACCGAGCGCGAGGTGCGCAGATAGTCGGCCAGCGCGTGCCGCAGCGAAGCCAGTCCGCCCCCAGGCGCGTAAGTGAGCAGGTCCGGACGCAGGCGGCGCCAATACTTGTTGTGCAAGCGGCTCCAAACACGCGCCGGAAACTTCGTGACATCCGGCACGCCGGGCATGAACGCGCCCCATTGACGCTTGGACACACCCGCGCCCGCCACCAGCCGCGCGCCGCGCGTGGAGAGCGCGCGCCTTGCCTGCAGCGGCAACGGCTCGGGCCGCGCGGCGGGCGCCTCGGCATCGGGCGCGCCGACGATCTCGTCCGGGGCGCTATCGGCGACGAATGTGCCTCGCCCGGTCGCCGAACTCACATAGCCTTCGAGCACCAGCTGCTCATACACCTGCGTGACGGTATTGCGCCCGATGCCCAACTCCTGCGCCAGCAAACGCGACGACGGCACCTTGCTGCCCGGCGGCAGTTCGCGCGACAGGATCGCCTGCTGTAAGAGCCGATGCAACTGGCGATAGATCGGCTGGCCATTGCCGCGGTCGAGGCGCTGGGCCAGCCAGTCGGACAAAACGCTCGCGCGCATTGATTGGCTCCTATATTTTTATTGAAATGGCTCTGAAGTTAAGAGCCAAATCTCATTATAGTCGCTGCATGTGCTGCGCTGTGGGCGTGGCGTCCGCAAACCGAGGAGCGAAGGAGATGACCATGAAAAATGCCGAACTGAAGAGCCGCAAAGACGCAGCCACGCCGCGCGGCGTCGGAGTGATGTGCGATTTCTACGCCGAGCGCGCTGAAAACGCGGAACTGTGGGATATCGAAGGCCGCCGTTTCATCGACTTCGCGGCCGGTATCGCTGTGTGCAACACGGGCCACCGTCATCCGAAGATCGTCGCCGCGATTCGCGATCAGCTCGATCATTTCACCCACACCGCGTATCAGATCGTGCCGTACGCGTCGTACGTCGAACTGGCCGAGAAGCTCAACGAGCGTGCGCCTGGCGACCATCCGAAGAAAACCGCGTTCTTCACGACCGGCGCCGAAGCCGTCGAAAACGCGATCAAGATCGCCCGCGCCGCCACCGGCCGCCCTGGCGTGATCGCCTTCACGGGCGGTTTCCACGGCCGCACGCTGATGGGTATGGCCCTGACCGGCAAGGTTGCGCCGTACAAGATCGGCTTTGGTCCGTTCCCGTCGGACGTGTTCCACGCACCGTTCCCCAACCCCCTGCACGGCGTGACCACCGCCGACTCGCTGAAGGCCATTGAATTCCTGTTCAAGGCCGATATCGATCCGAAACGCGTGGCCGCGATCATTTTCGAGCCGGTTCAGGGCGAAGGCGGTTTCTATCCGGCGCCGGCCGAGTTCGTGCGCGCCTTGCGCAAGCTGTGCAATGAGCACGGCATTCTGCTGATCGCCGACGAAGTCCAGACGGGTTTCGCACGCACCGGCAAGCTGTTCGCCATGAATCACTACGACGTGGTGCCCGATCTGATGACGGTCGCCAAAAGTCTCGCCGGCGGCATGCCGCTGTCGGGTGTGATCGGCCGCGCGGAGGTGATGGACGCCGCGGCGCCCGGCGGCCTCGGCGGCACGTATGCGGGCAATCCTCTGGCGGTGGCCGCGGCGCATGCGGTGCTCGATATCATCGACGAAGAGAAGCTGTGCGAACGCGCCACGCTGCTGGGTGACCGCATCAAGGCCAAGCTGATCGCGCTGCAAAGCGAAGTGCCCCAGATCGCTGACGTGCGTGGTCCGGGCGGCATGGTCGCGGTCGAATTCTGCAAGGCGGGCAGCACGGAGCCGGATGCGGAGTTCACGAGGCGCGTGCAGACGCGCGCGCTCGAACGCGGCTTGCTGCTGCTCGTGTGCGGCGTCTATTCGAACGTGGTGCGCTTCCTGTTCCCGCTCACGATTCAGGACGCGGTCTTCGAGGAAGCCATGGCGATTCTCGAAGACGTGATCAAAGATAGCGTCGCGATCACGGCTTGAGGAACGACACGTGAGCACATTGACCTTGAAGGACCCGACGCTTCTGAAAACCCACGCCTATATCGCGGGCGAATGGCAAGGCGCGGACGACGGCTCGACCTTCGACGTAAAGAACCCCGCCACGGGCGAAATCATCGCGACGGTGCCACGCATGGGCACGGCGGAAACCCGCCGCGCGATCGACACGGCCAACGCCGCGTGGCCGGCCTGGCGCGCCACCACGGCAAAGCAGCGCGCGGTGATCCTGCGTAAATGGCATGACCTGATGATGGACAACGCCGACGATCTGGCGAAGATCCTCACCACGGAACAAGGCAAGCCGCTCGCCGAAGCGAAGGGCGAGATCCAGTACGCCGCGTCGTTCCTGGAATGGTTCGCGGAAGAAGGCAAGCGCGTGAACGGCGACACGATCCCGACGCCGGCCGGCGACAAGCGCATCGTCGTGACGAAAGAGCCGATCGGCGTTTGTGCGGCCATCACGCCGTGGAACTTCCCGGCGGCGATGATCACGCGCAAGGTCGGTCCGGCGCTCGCGGCGGGCTGCCCGATCATCGTCAAACCGGCTGAAGCCACGCCGCTCTCCGCGCTGGCGCTCGCGGTGCTGGCCGAACGCGCGGGCGTGCCGCGCGGCGTGTTCAACGTCGTGACCGGCGAGCCGAAAGCGATCGGCGCGGAAATGACGGGCAATCCGATCGTGCGCAAACTGTCGTTCACCGGTTCGACGCCGGTCGGCCGTCTGCTGATGGCGCAGTGCGCGCCGACGGTCAAGAAGGTGTCGCTCGAACTCGGCGGCAACGCGCCGTTCATCGTATTCGACGACGCGGATCTGGATGCCGCGGTGGCCGGCGCGATTGCGTCGAAGTATCGCAATAGCGGCCAGACCTGCGTGTGCACGAACCGTTTCTACGTGCACGACAAGGTTTACGACGCGTTCGCCGAGAAACTGCGCGTCGCCGTCGAGCAGCTCAAGGTGGGGCGCGGCACCGAAGACGGTGTCACGCAAGGGCCGCTGATCAACGAAGCAGCCGTGCTCAAGGTCGAGTCGCATATCGAAGACGCGCTCGCCAAAGGCGCGCGCATCGTCACCGGCGGCAAGCGTCATGCGCTCGGCCATGGCTTCTTCGAGCCGACCGTGCTCGCGGATGTCACGCCGTCCATGAAGGTCGCGCGCGACGAAACCTTCGGGCCGCTCGCGCCGCTGTTCCGCTTCTCGTCGGACGAGGAAGTGATCCGCCTCGCCAACGACACCGAGTTCGGCCTCGCGTCGTACTTCTATAGCCGCGATATCGGCCGCGTCTGGCGTGTCGCCGAAGCGCTCGAATACGGCATGGTCGGCATCAACACGGGCCTCATCTCGAACGAAGTCGCGCCATTCGGCGGAGTCAAGCAGTCGGGCCTGGGCCGCGAAGGCTCGCATTACGGCATCGACGACTACGTGGTCATCAAGTACCTGTGCGTCGGCGGGATCTGAGCCTTTAGCGCAAAGGCTCGGCTATTCGACCGACGCCGAAGGCTACGCCGGCAGCATCCTGTTGCGCGTAGCCTTCGTGAGGCGCATCCGGCGCGCGGACCGGCTCTCGCGCGCGAACTCCCTCTCTCCCTTTAGGGCTGCCGCCAGGCTCTCTGGCGGTAGCCTGTTACGCTCGTTGGGCGTGCGCGCACGTACCGCGCGCCGAATCGTCGTTCGGCGCACGAGTTGCTGATTCGCCGCTGCGCCGCACCATTAGCCTTCCCCTCCAGCACTTGTGAACCAGCTTGGGCGCGCGCACCACGCACCGTCCATCGTCTCGGGTTCAGCACATCCTCGTACTCCGGCTACCGCCTGCGACGCACCTGAGCAACCGACCGAACCAAGGGTTTCACAGGACGAAACTTTCACTGCTACCCGCCGATAACTCGGAAAGGAACGCACCGGACACCGGGCACTCCACCGGCGCCGCCCGTCGGACCCATTTGCGCGCCGCCTCGCGTGGCAACCCTGCGCGATTCTCATCCGCTTGCAAGAGGACTCAGGATGCACAAGCTCAGTTTTACGCAAAGACTGTGGCTGCCACTGATCATCAGCCTCGGCGCGTTGCTCGCCGTCTCAGTGTCGGCAGCGTGGCAGTCGCGCGAAACGCGCATCGAGGAACGTAAGCACGACCTCACGAACGTCGCGCACGTCGGGCTCGGCATCGTGAAGGAGTATGCGGCGCTGGCGCAAAGCGGCGCGCTGCCGGAGGCGGACGCCCGCAAGCAGGCGCTCGAACGCCTGCGCGGCATCCGCTATGGTGAAGACGGCTACTTCCTCGTGATCGACTCGACGCCGCGCATGGTGATGCATCCCATCAAGCCGGCACTCGATGGCAAGGATCTCGCGTCCAGCGCCGATGCCGACGGCCGTCACCATTACGTGACGTTCGCGTCGGTTGCGCGGGCGCCGGACGGCGGCTTCGTCGACTACGTGTTCCCGCATCCGGGCGCGGCGGCGGCACAGGCGGTCGGCAAGATCGGCTACGTGGTGCGCTATGCGCCGTGGGACTGGATCGTCGCGACCGGCGCCTATGTCGACGATATCGACGCTGCGTTCATGCAATCGCTGTGGCTGATCGGCGCGGTCTTCGTGGCGGTCTCGGTCGTGCTCGTGACACTCGTCGCGCTCACGAACCGCAGCATCGTTCGCACGCTCGGCGGAGAGCCGGCCTATGCGGCGAACGTGGCGGACGCGATCGCATCAGGCGACCTCACGGTGGCGATCCGCACGCGCGAGGGCGACACGTCGAGCCTGCTGCACGTGATGCAGCGGATGCGCGACGCGCTGACGGGCACCGTACGCCAGCTCAAGCATGCTTCCGACAATGTCGCGTGCGGCGCGAACGAGATCGCGAACGGCAATGCGGATTTGTCGTCGCGCACCGAGAGTCAGGCGGCGTCGTTGCAGGAAACGGCGTCGAGCATGGAGCAGATGACGGCGATGGTCCGCCAGACCGCGGACCACGCGCGCACCGCGAGCGAGCTTGCGGCCGGCGCCGCGGAGATCGCGAACCGCGGCGGCGACATGATCGCGCGGGCCGTCGCGGCGATGAAAGCCATCTCGAACGAATCGGGCCGCATGGTCGAGATTATCGCCACGATCGAGGGCATTGCTTTCCAGACCAACATCCTCGCCCTGAATGCCGCGGTCGAAGCGGCACGCGCGGGCGAGCAAGGCCGCGGCTTCGCGGTCGTCGCGGGCGAGGTGCGCAGTCTCGCGCAGCGCAGCGCGAGCGCGGCGAAAGAAATCCGCCTGTTGATCAGTCGCGCGGTGGACAGCGTCGGCAGCGGCGCGACACTGGTCGAAAACACCGGCTCGACGATCGATGAAGCGCGCGACGCGATCATGCGCGTCACCGGCGTCGTGCAGGAGATCGCGGCGGCGGCCGCCGAACAGAGCGCCGGCATCGACCAGGTGAATCTCGCGGTCACGCAGATGGACAGCATGACGCAGCAGAACGCGGCACTCGTCGAGCAGGCGGCAGCCGCGGCGCAGTCGCTGAAGGAGCAGGCAACGAGCCTGCAACGCGCGGCCGGGGCATTCCATGTGGACGACGCCGGCGGCCGCGCACCGATCGCGACATCTTCGGGGCAACGCCGCGCCGCGTTCGCATAAGCCGCCCCGCCGCGATGCCGGCCGCCGGATCCCCGGCTACCGCGGCCGTGGCTCCCGCATGCTCCCAAGGCTGGCAAGCATGCTCCACTGACCATGGACCACAGGTCCGGACACGCCGCCGCTTCGAACGACGTCGATCGGCGGTGCGCGAGTACCATCGGCCGATTCCGGACGATTAGAAAACAGCGGCGATTACGGATGTACAAACCACCCTACTGCCTGCAAAAATGCGGGGCAACCGGCGCGCCACGATCCGATCCAGGCACGGTGCCCCGCAACCTCAGCCAACAGTAGGAGGACGTCCATGGGCAGGCTTATCCAATCCCCAGCCGGCAACCGCAGCGCGCGACAGTGGGCGATGGCCGCGCTGCTGGCAGCGTCCTGCTGCCTGTGCCAGAGCGTCTTCGCACAAGCAACCGACAACGCGGCAGGCCTGCGCGACAAATACCAGAGTCTGACGCAGCAACTCGCGCACAACCAGTTCCAGCGACCGCTGTATCTCGAATCGCAGGAGTTGCCCTCGGCGCTCAAGGGCGATATTTACGGCGTGCTCAACTATCCGTTCGCGACGGTCAACGGCACGCTCAACGACCCGGCTCAGGGTCCGGCCAACTGGTGCGACGTGCTGATCCTGCATCTGAACACCAAGTATTGCCATGCATCGACGAGCGCGAGCGGGACGGTCCTCGCGGTGAACATCGGCAAGAAAACCGAGGAATCGCTTTCCTCGTCCTACCGCGTGCAATTCAACTATCACCCGGTCGCGAGCAACCCGGATTATCTTCGCGTGGAGCTCTCCGCCGCCACGGGGCCGCTGAGCACGAAAGACTACCGTATCGTGATGGAGGCGGTACCCGTGGGCGATAACCGCACCTTTATCCATTTGACCTACGCCTACGGTTACGGCACGGCGGGACGCCTTGCGATGAAAACCTATCTGGCGACGATCGGCAGCGACAAGGTCGGCTTTTCTTCCACGCCTGATTCGTCGGCGGGCGAAACGCAATTCGTCGGCGGCGTGCGCGGCCTGGTGGAGCGCAACACCATGCGCTATTACCTCGCCATCGACGCCTATCTGGCTGCGCTGTCCAGCCCGCCCAACGCCCGCCTCGACAAACGTCTCGCCGACTGGTTCGACGCGACCGAGCGGTATCCGCGGCAATTGCACGAGGTCAGCCGCGCCGACTACATGCAAATGAAGCACAACGAGTATCAACGTCAGCAGACCGCCCAGTAGGTCGCGCGGCAGGCGGCGGCCGGGTTCGGCCGGCGGCCTGCCGCGTAGCTGACATCGCAGGCGGTTTCAACCGCCGTCCACCACGTCCGGGGAGCGTGTGATCCCGCGCCCTGCCTGGGCGACCTCCATCACTCGCCCGCAGCGGCGCTCCAGTCCGTCTCGCCGACACGTTGCACATGGCTGCCAATGGTGAATGATCGCCATCACCGGCAGTGAGGCACAGCCCTCGTCCGCATTCGGCCCATCGTGGTCTCAGGTCGAAACCTGTGGGGATGAAGGTCGCGCGCGCCAACCAAAAAAACGCTAAAGGTTCAACTACGCTGGTCGATATATGTACCATATAGTTAATTTTGCATGTCCGCATGCCGGCCACATTCTATGAAAATTTCGACCAAACTGATTCTGATTGTCGGCACCGCATTGGCCGGCGTGGCAAGCATCGCGGCGCTCGCGCTGTCACAACTCGACCATGCGCTGATCGAGAGCCGTCAGGCGCAGATTGAAACGCTGCTGACCAAAGCGGAACACCTCGTGCTGTACTACCAGTCGCTCGAAGGGAGCGGCAAGATGAGCCGCGACGAAGCGCAGGCCGCCGCCAAAACGGCGCTCAGTCAGTTGAACGCGAACAGCCAGAGCTACTACTGGGTGACCAATACGGACAGCATCAACCTGGTCCACCCGAACCCGAGTCTCGTCGGCACCAAGACGGGCGGCAACAAGACCACATCCGGCGATCTCACGGACACGCAGGCCTATCAACAGGGACTCGCCAAACGACACGTCGCGCTGGTGGACGTGCTGGTCAAGCGTTCCCAGGACGGTCCGCTCGAAGGCAAATTACAGGGCGTGGTCGCCATTCCGGCATGGCAATGGTGGATCGGCACAGGGTTTTTCTATGACGACATTAGCGCGGCCTACTGGAAACTCGCGCGAATGTTGATCGCGATCTCGCTTGCGATCTTTGCCGCGGTCGGCGGCATGGCGTGGGTCATGACGCGTAGCGTGAAGCGCGAACTGGGCGGCGAACCGGCCGATGCCGCGGCGTTCGCGGCGCAAATCGCCTCGGGCAATCTGGCCGCCGCGATCAAGCTGGAACCGGCTGACCGCTCGAGCTTGCTGTACGCGTTGAGCCAGATGCGGCTGCAGTTGCGCGAACTGGTGCAGGGCATTCAGCGTTCGAGCGATTCGATTGCGACCGGCTCGGGTGAAATCGCGCAAGGCAACACCGATCTGTCGCAGCGGACCGAAGAGCAGGCTGCGTCCTTGCAGGAGACGGCGGCCAGCATGGAACAGTTGACGGCGACCGTAAAGCAGAATGCCGACAATGCGCGCCAGGCGAGCCAGCTAGCGGTGCTCGCGACGGATGCGACCCAGCGCGGCGGCAATGCGGTCGATGAGGTGATCGGCACGATGCAAAGCATCGCCGACGAATCGCGCAAAATCGGTCAAATCATCACGGTAATCGAAGGCATCGCGTTCCAGACCAACATTCTCGCGCTCAATGCCGCGGTCGAAGCGGCACGGGCCGGTGAAGAAGGACGCGGTTTTGCGGTGGTCGCGGGCGAAGTGCGCACGCTCGCGCAACGCAGCGCGGCGGCCGCGAAAGATATCAAGGAGCTGATCCATTCGTCCGTTGCGCGCGTCGACGACGGCACCGATCAGGTGGCGGTCGCGGGTGAACGGATGAGTGAGATCGTAGAGTCGATCCGGCGCGTGAGCGACATCATGGGTGAAATCGCCGCGGCGTCGATCGAGCAGAGCACCGGTATCGAGCAGGTGAATCGTGCGGTGTCGCAGATGGACGAAGTGACGCAGCAGAATGCGGCGCTAGTCGAACAGGCGGCTGCGGCTGCGGCATCGCTCGATGAGCAGGCCGCCCGGTTGCAGACGATGGTCGGCACGTTCCGCGTTCAGTAGCACCACGCAACGGCTCCTGCCCACCGCGGCGCGCGTCGCTCATGGACGGGTGCGCGGTGCCGCGATCAACGCACCCGGTACACCGGTTCGCAAGCCGTTCGCAGGCAATGGAGGCCGGCATCTCCATGTAGAGAGAAAACAAGGTATAGTCCGCAAACGCAGGATTTCGATTACTCCATTCTGATGGATCTGAATATGATTCCAATCGGTGCAGCATCCACCCTACTCGGCGGCGTCAGCAGGGTCATCAGTTCCGGGCTGTCGATGCTAACAGGCAAAAGCTCCGCGAGCGAAGCCAGCCAGTCGAGCTTTGCGGCGCATCTGAAGTCGGCGACATCATCCAAGAGCACCGCCGTAAAAAGCGTGCATCACCACGTGCCTGCCACGGGCAGCACAGTGAGCGCATTGGCCGGTGCTTCGTCATTGCCGACACACGCCACGGCTGGTGCCGGTACGACTCCGGGCGTCGCCACCGGCTCGGTCATCAATACCAGCGCGTAAGCGGCCACCGGAACCCGACCACCGGGTAACGCATTTGCGACAGGCGTTACCCTCGAGCCGCTGTGCAAGCCCACAGACGCGATTGGTCAAGGCATACCCGTTCGAGAATTCGCCCCGTCTGCTCGGCGGGGTCAACGCATCCGTCAGATTCCTCTGCACGCTTCATCGGCGTTGCGACTCGAGGTCCTCCTCCGTATTGCCGCGCCGTCAGCTTTCGCTATAGACGGCTGACACTCGTGCATGCCGCTCCAGCCTCGAAGATTCAGGCTCATCCCGCCTCGACGGACCCGACTTCGCGTCCAGTTCTGTCAAAAACTTGATGCAATCCGCCGCCTGCGTCCGCAGCCTGCTTCGAAAGACTAAACTCAGTCCCGGTCTTTCGAGGGGGCTGTCTCAGGCGAACCCCACCCCTCGAATTTTTAGCCTGCCGCTCCCCCGGGCGGCGGGCTCTTTTTCGTCCGCATTCGTCTTCGTGGCGAGGCGTCATGAATAGCCGCAGAGGGCCCGCGCGCTTCGAAGGTCGTGCTCGGTGCGCGCCATATGCCCGGCCATCGATCGAGTATCGATCTCGGGAAGTCGTTGCTGGACGAAATTGACAAAAGCATGGCCGCATCCGCCACGTCATAGCCGGCTTCTAACCAGAGCGGCTTGTCGTGGCGCGCCAATCGAGCAACTCACACGCAACCGCCGTTCGCTTCTTTGTCTTTCCGCATAAGGCTTTTCGGCGCATTCGAGTGTCTCATCGACGATGCCTCCATGCGATCGCGGCCTCTTCCAGAGCGACCTGTCTAGACCAAGCGAAATCCTTCTTAGTTGTGCGAGACTTCCATCGACCAGAACTCGTGTTCTTCACCACCGGGGTCGACATGGATGAAAGGGTGACTTACGTGTACGAGTACACAGGCGGATTCGGCACCTACCGCACGACGGGCTCACGCGCGGCCCAGCAACTTCCTCTCGTAGGAGACAACGTCACGATGAAAGTCGACGAAATGGGATTCGACGGCGTTCTCAAAGTCAAGTCACGGCTTTTCCATTACGACAAGGCGGGCTCGTTGACCGTCATTCTAAGTCTGTCCCATACCGTCGCCTGAAAGGCCGGTTGCCCGCACTACCTTTTTGAATAGAGACAATCATGGAAGATATTCAACAGATGCGGATGCAACTTCTCGCATACCAGACGCTGATTGCGGCGCTACTGGCGAAAACATCGCCGACCATCGGCGAACTCGAACGGGTGCGTCGTGCGATCCGGCGCAGCGCGACGTTCCATCCGATGGAGGAGCATAGTCGCGATTCGGCGGGCGAATACGCGGCGGCGATCGAAGACGTGTTTCTCTCCGCATCGATGGTCATTCAGGATCTGAGAGATCCTCCTCCTGCGTCCTGACGGCGATCTTTGCGCACTTGCTCCCGCGGACGATTCGGCCGCCTATGCCGTGGTTCGAAACAGTCCGTTCCGCACCGCATTCGAGGAAACCATGCAGCTACCCAGCGTCGATAATTTTGTCAAAGACCCGAGACTCGGCATTACGTACAACATTTGCGCCTATCGCAAACTCTCAGGAGAAGAGATGATGCGCGCCGTACAGGTGTTCACCCAGCAACAAGGTGGGTATCGCCCCAGGCAAGGCACGGTCGTCAAGATCTTTTCGGTGATTGGACTCAATGAGAGCTAGCCGCGTCGGGTCGCCATGGATCGACTGGCAGTCAACCGGGTCAATTCAGCATCGAAAGGAGATCGGCAACGCTCACGTTGGGCAATTGTTTGACTATCATGTCCCAGAAGATCGCATCGTGCATCGCGCGCGCTTCCTCGGCCGTTCTCCAGTGCCGCGCGCCGACGATCGAATCGGCGGTCTCGCTGGCGGCGTCAACGATGGTCTTGATGTCTTCTTTGTGCATGAACGGATTAACGGCTACGCGGGCGGCTAATTTAGGCTCTTGCGCAATCGTTTGCCTAAAATTCTATGAGCCATCGATTCCAGGCTAGCCTCAACGCCGCCGGGTCGGTCCTCAAATCAGAACGCATATGCCGGCGACCGACGCGATTCTATCAATTCCGGTTCGGCCTGCCATGTTCCGGCCGTTACCGGCAAGATTCTGTCCGGACGCGACCTGCCGCACCGGCCTCGCGGACCTGATTTTTTAGACATATGCGACGACATGCCATTCTTCCCATCCATTACATACGACCACACAATCGCCTCACAAGCGCAGCACCGCCTCAAATACGAGTTTCATTCATTTGACATACACGATTTCCGAAAAGGCGTCATGCATCCAGTCTCGCTTTTCTCCACATATGGCTTGCGCCAATTCAATTTCCGGCTGCTATATGCACCGCAATGGCGAATTCGCTAGCCATTCAATGTCACCAACTGCCAACCTCCTGGCAGAATCGGCAATACAATAATGGCGTCAGTATCATTTGTATAACATACGCCGACAAATAGAAATGACAGGGTGTCGAGAGAACGCCTTTGCTGGCCACAACATTCCGGGGAAAAACCAAATGGAGCTGTTAGAAGCAGAGCCGCGTAGTTCGAGGCAAAGCGCCATGCCGGCGCAAACAGGCGCGCTGACTCGCGTCGATATCGCGCTGTTCAATGACTTTGCGCTGCCGAAGGTCGCAGCGCTCATCGAGATCTTCCACAAGGCGAACGCACTCGCCGCGTCGCAGCGCTGGGGCCGCGCGCGTTATGACGTCTCGCTGATTTCCGCCGCGGGTGGCCGCGTCGCGAGTTCATCGTCGGTGTTCGTCTGGACCGAGAGCGTCGACGCCTACAGAGGCACGAACGACACGCACGTCGTGTTCATCGCAGGCGGCGCGGGCGCACAAAGCGCGTGCACCGACGAACGCCTGCGCAACTGGCTGCGCCACCGGCATCCGCTCAGCGAGATCGTCCATCCCGTCGCCGAGGGTGTGCTGCTGTTGGCGGCAGCAGGGCTTTCCAGCCGTTACGATTCGCCGCCGCGCGGCGGCACTGAAGCATCCGCTGCCCTCGCAGCGCGGTCGCGGCGCGTGGCGCCAACGGCCGTGGGCGTGGCATTGCGCATGATCGAAAGAGACCTCGGCCCGGAGTTGGCTCGCCAGGTGGACGATTCCATCGCACCCCAGCAGGAAACACCGTTCAGTGCCTCCATAGCCCGCAGCACGGCGCCCCATGTGAGCGAAAAAATCCTGGCGTCGGCCCGTTGGCTGGAGGCCAATATCGATCGTCCGATCTCGATCGACGACGCGGCGCGCCTCGCGGCCATGAGCGAGCGCAACTTCTTGCGGCGCTTCAGAAACGAGATTGGCATGACGCCTTCCGACTATCTCCTTCGTGCGCGTCTGAACCTCAGTTGCCGGATGCTCGTGGAGTCGCGTTTGCCCATCGACAAGATAGCGCGGCGCTGCGGGATCGGCAGCGGCAGCCAGCTATCCAAGCTGTTCAGAAAGTATCTGTCGACCACGCCCACCGACTACCGTCAGACTCAGGAAGCCTGCCCCGAGTAGCCACCCCAGCGCGCTGTCCGACTGGCCCCGCAGGGGCCGCAGCTATCTGCTGCAATTCGGCTTCACGAGAGGCCTGCGGCGACGCGAATCCGAGACGAATAGAGAAGCCGCCTGCGCGCGGCGCAAGCGCGCTCGCTATTGGTATCGGCGGCTATCGGCGCTATCGGCGCCGCGCGCGAGCCTCGTCGATTTGCCGCACACGTCCCGCCGCACAACAATGCTCAATAAATTTCCTTTGAAAAATCGGTAATTTATGCCAGTCCTTTTGACCGCCAATTCATTTAATTGAGCTCGGCAAGCGAGCGGCATTGAAAGCGAAATCCGTTTTCATTCGACTACGTCTTTTCGCATACCGAACTCTCCCGCGGTATTCACTCCCCCGACACAAAGGGATTCGGGAATTTCCGCGCGCTGCTTCGCGGCGCTGGATGCATTCCAGCCGGCCAAATTGCCGCTCAACCCTTCTTGATCGATTCAGACAAGAACATGGTTGAATCAGACGCATTCATCTGATCAAAGCCTCCCCGCGAATATGATGCGCTGCAGAAAACCTAATTTACATATTAGTGCCGGGGGCCAGCGATATGGAATATGCGACTGATATAACGAGGAAATCAATTCATCTCATGATGGGCCGCAGCATCGGCTTGGCACGCCGTCGCAGACAGGTTGTGATTCTCCTTTTCGAAGGATTCTCGCTCATTCACATGGGGCGGCTCGCCGAGACATTCAGTCTTGCGAACCGTCTTCGGGATCCTGAGAACGCAGTGCACAACTACTACGAACTGCAGTTGCTGTCCGCGAGCGGCGGAGCCATCCGCTCGTCGTCGGGCGTGTTGATCTGGACCGACGCGGTCGATGCGCACTACGCCAAAGACGTGCATGCGCTGTTCGCGCTCGGCGGCGCCACGGCCCTGCCTGCCGCAAACGACGAACGGCTGCTCTCCTGGCTGCGCAACACCTATCCGCACGCGCAGGTGGTTCAAGGCATCGGCGGGGGACACGGCGCTCTCGAAATGGCCGGCCTCGAGCCGAAGGTCGTCGCGCCGACGGAGATGGCCGGCCCGTCGATGCCGCCAGGTACGCTATCCGCCACGAGGACGGCCGGCATGGATGCCGACGCAGGGGTCGCGCTGACCAGCGCGCTGTCCGTGGTCAAGCGGGATTGCGGCTACGAGACGGCGAGCCAGGTGGCGCACGACCTGCTGCCCGCCACGCCCAAGCAGTTCACCCAGTCGGTCTTCGATTCGCGCGAAGCACGCGCCAGCGACCTGATTCGCTCGTCGGCGCATCACCTGCGCGTCAACAGCGAGAACCGCGTGTCGATTGCGGAAGCCGCTCAGGCCGTCGCGATGAGCGAACGCAATTTCCTCCGCCGCTTCAAGCAGGAGATCGGCGTGACGCCGACCGAGTTCGTCCTGCGAGTCCGCCTCGAAAAAGCCTGCCATATGTTGGTGGATACGGACCTGCCCGCGGACAAGATTGCGCGGCGCACGGGGCTCGGCAGCGGCGATCGGCTTGCGAAGCTGTTCCGCCAGCATCTGTCGATTTCACCGACGGAGTATCGAACGATCGAACGCAACCGCCTCGCTGATAACGAGTCGTCCCAACCGGACGTGGTCAGGCGGATGCGCCGCCCTGCTTCGTAAAGATCGAGAGATCGCGGGACCGTTTACTCCCCGTCGCCACGGAGATTCTCATGAAACAAGCTATCGCCCGCCTGGTCGATACCGGGTGCATTGCGCTCGCCGCTGTCGTCTCGGCCCATATCGCCGCGGTGCAGGGCCCGGAAAACAGACCACTGCAATTGCTGTTCGCGATCGTGATCCTGCTGTCGTCGACCGCCTTGCTGCCGGCGCTCGGCGTTTACGCTGTAGCGCCGGCTCGGGCGCTACAACGTCTATACGCGCGACTGCTTCCGGCATGGCTCGCCTTGCAGTTCGCCGGCCTGCTGCTTCTGCTGTCGATGCACCGGCAGGACACCGCGCTGCTCTCGTGGATCGCATGGTGGACCGGTATCGGCGCGGTCCTGATCGCGTCGTGGCGACTGGCCGCTTCTGCGTTGCACTCTTCGCTGCGCAGTTTCAGGCTGCATGTGCGCAATGTCGTGGTCGTGGGCCACGGCGAATACCTGAAGCAGATCGTCGCGAAGGTCGACTCCAGCCAGCAAAGGAATTTCCGGGTCGCGGAGGTGGTCGAGTTGCACGGCCCCGACGGGCGCACCGGCACGGACGCCGGCAGGCATCGCGACATGGAGCTCGCTCGCCTCGCGACCCTGGCAGGGTCCGGCGGAGTGCATGAAGTGTGGCTTGCGTTGCCGTTGTCCGCGCACGCGGCGGCCGCCCATTGCATCGAAGTGCTGAAGAGCACGCTGGTGGAAATACGCCTCATGCCCGACTTCATGCCGCTTGGCCTGTATGCCGGTGTCGCGTCGCTCGACACCCTCGATATCCCATCGCTCAGTCTGTCGCCGTCCGCCATTTCCGGCGAAGCAATGACCGGCAAGGAAATTTTCGACAGGACGTTCGCACTTGCCGCTCTCATCGGGCTTGCCCCGCTGTTCGTCGTGATTGCGATCGCAATCAAGCTGTCGTCGCCGGGCCCGGTCTTTTTCCGGCAGCGCCGCAAGGGTCTCAAGGGTCGCCCGTTCTGGATCTACAAGTTCCGTTCGATGCGGGTTCATTCGGAAGAGCGTGGCGTGGTGCGTCAGGCAACCCGCAACGACAGCCGCATCACGCCAGTGGGCCGCTTCCTGCGCCGCACGAGTCTCGACGAGTTGCCGCAATTCATCAATGTGCTGCGCGGCGAAATGTCGATTGTCGGTCCCCGTCCGCATGCGCTCGAGCACGACGATCTTTACGAGCCGTTGATCTCCGGCTACCTCGACCGCTATCGGATCAAACCGGGCATCACCGGATGGGCGCAGATCAACGGCTTCCGGGGCGAGACGGACGCGCTGGAGAAGATGGCCGGACGCGTCGAATACGACCTGTACTACCTGCGCCATCGCTCGTTCCGAATGGATATCAAGATCGTGCTGCGCACCGTCGTTCGCGGGTTCTTCGGCAAACAGGCGTACTAACCATGACGTGGAGCCGCGGACCGCGAGAAGGAGGTCGGCGAGCCCAATCAAAGGAATCGGAGTGAAGCAATTGAAAGTCAGGTCCAACGCGTTGCGTCGCGGCGGCGTCGAGATATTTTCCATGAGCCGGCTGGTTTGGATCGCGGCGCTCCCACTCGCCCTGTCCGCCTGCACGATAGCGCCCGGCATGAAGATGCAGAAGGCACCCAGCTTGCCGATGAACAGTGCGACTGAACAGGCGCCGGCAGAGCAGTTGCCGGTGCCGATGACCGAAGTGACCTTGTCGTCGATCGATGAAATCAGAAGCGAAGCCGAACGCCGCGACGATGCCAGCGCGAGCGCCCTGCTCGGCCGCGGTCATGCCTATACGATCGGGGGCGGAGATGTCTTGCAGATCACGGTCTGGGATCATCCGGAACTGGCCGCGGCGCTCGGTGCCCAGCCGCCCGCGAATGCCCGCACGTATGACCCGCCGCCGGGGTTTGTCGTCGACGACGCGGGCTATCTGCAGTTTCCGTTCGTCGGCAATATTCATGTCGAGGGCATGAAGGTCGACGAGGTGCAACGCAAGCTCGCGACGGAGTTGGGCAAGTCGTTCCACGACCCGCAGGTGACGGTGCGCATTGCGTCGTTTCGCGCGAAGCAGGTCTATGTGGACGGCGAAGTCCGCACGCCGGGAGCGCAATCCATCAACGATATCCCGACCACGCTGTACGACGCGATCAGTCACGCGGGCGGCTTCAGTGCCGCGGCGGACCAGAGCCGCATTACGCTGACCCGCAACGGCCGTTCGTACGACATCAACTTCACCGGCATGCTGCAACGCGGCCTGAATCCGTCGACCATCATGCTGCGTCCCGGCGATCTGATACGTGTGTCGGCCCGGGAAGAAAACGGCGTGTTCGTGCTCGGCGAAGTCACCAAGCCCGTTACCGCACTGCCGCTTCGGAGCGGTCAGCTGACGTTGAGCGACGCGCTTTCGCAGGCGGGCAGCATCAACTCGGCGACCGCGGACGCCGCGCAACTGTACGTGATCCGCGGGCTCGGCAAGGACGCACGGGTGTTTCACCTCGACGCCGCGTCGCCCGTTTCGATGATCCTCGCCAACCGCTTCGAGCTGCAACCGAAGGACGTCGTCTATGTCGACGGCAACGGGCTGGTCCGCTTCAGCCGTGTGCTGAGTCTTCTGCTTCCCGCCATCAACGCGGGCCTGACTGCGGGGCTGGTGACGAAATGACCACGACCTCGCGATTCCTCCCGAACCGGCGCGTGACGGTGACGCCATGGTAAATCGCCGCTCCGCCATCGGTCTGTCCGCCGGCGTCGCGTTTCTGGGCGCGGGCGCCGTTTCGCGCGGCTGGGGTGAATCTGTCGACAACCCGGCCCCGAACGGCTTTCGCTGGCTCGGCGAATTCGCCGCCAAAGGCAAAGGCGCGAGCGACGACACCGGCACGTTCCAACGCGCGATCGACTACGTCCGCAATCTCGCATTGCGCGCGCGCGATACGTCCTGTCTGCCATCGCTGCTGATTCCCGCCGGCCGGTACGTGCTCACGCAGACGCTCGACACTACGCCGTGGATCAAGTTGTGCTCGGTGGGCGGCGTTTTGCTCGACTTCTCGCAAATGCCGGTGGGTTGGGACGGCCTGACATGCAGAAACGAAACCACGCTGCCTGCCACGGAGTTGCGTTTCCCCGGTGACCGTTCGCCGTTCCTCGACGGCACCGGCGGCACGATCTCGATACTCGGTCCAGGCAAGGCGCGGGCCGAAGGATCGGGCATCGTGCTCGGCAACCGTCAGGCCGGCTTTCCGGGCGCCGTGAGAGACGCCGGCGGCCGCAATGTCGTGGTCACCGGCTGGGGTAGCGCGCTACGCATCGATCCGCTCAACACCTACCTCACCGCGTGGTTCTCCTCGCGCTTCGAACAGAACCGCGAGGCCGCCATCCGCGTGGCGCCCGGCGTCGGCAGAAGCGTCAACAGCGGCGAACGGATGACCTTCATCGATTGCACGTTTGCGGGGTCGGCACACGCGCTCGACATCGACTCGGACAGCATGGACTTCGTCTTCGACGCCTGCTCGTTCGATTTCAATGGCGACGTGGTGTATTTCGGCAAGCACGCCCGTTTTGGCACGGTGGCGTTCAACCACTGCCACATCGAGGGGATCGACGGACTGCTGGTCGACGCGACCGACGCGGGCAAGCATCTGCGCACCGTGTTCCGCGACTCGATCGTGTTGCCGAGGCACTGGAAGCGCAAGGACCTCAACAATGCGCCTCGTCAACTGGTCGCCGGTACGGCGAAGTTCTCGGCGTCAGGACTCGAGTGGCGTTTCGAGTCGCCGCAACAAGACGCGCTGACGCCCTTGATCGGCGACGAAGTGCCGGTTGAAGCGCTCAGCGCGATGAGCTTCCAGAAAGTTGCGGCACTGCCATGGCGGGGCGCCGTGATCAACGCCGACAGCCGCTTCACGCTGGATAGCCCCGGCACGCCGGTGAGCGCGCTGACGCACTGGACCCTGTCGTCCACCGCCGCTGCGCGAGCCGCCGGCGAGCTCGTCACGCTCGACACCATCGCGGGAACCGGCGCACCGGCCCGGTCGCAACAGGCATTGCGGCTGGCGACGGCGGAGCGGGGCGACGAACCGCTCTCACTGACCACGCGAACTCCTTTCCCGGTCAACCCCGGTGAAACCGTGCTCGCTGCCTGCACGGCGACAGCGGCCGCAAAGGGGCGCACGGCATTCACCTTCCAGTTCTACGCGGCGGAGGGCGTTGCGCTCGGCATCAGCGAATCGCAAAGCCCGGCGAACGCGCTTGCGGGTGCACAAGCCACTGTTCCCGCTGGCGCCGTTCAGGCCACGCTCAAGACGAGTTTCATCGGCTGGACGGGAAAGCTCGAGTTAAGCGAACTGGCGGTATGGCGCTCATGAGGCCCGCTTTGCAGCGCCGGGTTCGAGTCCGCAACGTCTCAACACAAAGAAACCAGGACCAGATGATTTCCAACGTTCTCATGGTTTGCCACGGAAACCTTTGCCGCAGCCCGATGGCGGCGGCTCTCCTTCAGCAGCGCAGCGACGGCCTGCGCGTCGGCTCGGCCGGTCTCGCCGCCGAGGTGGGGCAACCCGCCGCGAAAGAGGCCGTCGCGGCGCTTGCCGAAGTGGGCATCGACATCCGCGCGCACCGCGCCGTGCAGTTGACCCGCCAGCTCGCGAACGACGCGGATCTGATACTGACCATGACCGCCGCGCAGACCCGCAGCCTGCACTCGCTGTATCCGGTGATGCGCGGCCGCATCTTCCCGCTGCGCGAGTTCGACGACACGGATATCGACGACCCGATGGGCATGCCGCTCGCCGAGTTCCGCACCTGTCGCGCAGCCTTGCAGACCGGCATCGATCACTGGGTCAGACGGTTGACGGACCTGAACGGACCAGCGGGCGGCCGTGCCCGTTCCGAAGCGCTCTGCGTCGACGGAGGTGTTCAATGAACCCGCCGAATATGCCGTATGAAGCCGCCGCCGAGAAGGAGTTCAACCTCGCGGCCATGCTCGATGTATTCATGCTGTACCGGCACATGATGCTGTGGATCTTCGGCACCGTATCGATTCTCGGGATCGCGGCGGTTCTGTTGTCGGACCCGCAGTATCAGGTCAACATCATCACGCAGGTCGACGAGGGCTCCGCCGCCACCACCGCGTCATCGCTGCTGGGTCAGGATCTGTCGTCCATGCTCGACGTCAAGTCGTCCGCGGATACGGAAATGCAGGTGCTGCAGTCGCGGCTCGTCGTGGCTTCGGCCGTCGACAATCTGCGCCTCGACATCGACGTGGAGCCGGCTCGCTTTCCGCTGATCGGCCGCGCTATCGCGCGCTCCAGCAAGGGGCTGTCCCGTCCCGGCTTTCTCGGCATGGGCGGCTATACGTGGGGCGACGAAAGCGCCCTCGTCGAGCGCTTCGACGTGCCCGTCGGCTTCGAGGGAGAGCAATACCGCCTGACGGTTCTGGACGCCGGCACCTACCGGCTTTCCGGCACCGGCCTCGAACAGGGCGTCGTGGGACGGATCGGCAGGACCGAAACCTTCGTCAGCGACGACGGCCCCATCACGCTGCAGGTCGGCGCGATCCACGCGGCAACCGGCGCGCGCTTCAAGCTCACCCGGCAATCGCGTCTGGAAACGATCGACAGGCTGCAGCGCAGCCTGTCGATCAGCGAACTTGGCAAAGACTCCAACGTTCTGCAGGTCAAGCTGCGCGGCAGCGATCCGGTGCTGATCACCGCGATCCTCAACGACATCGCGCGCCACTATGTCGGCCAGAACGAAGACCGTAAGGCGGAGCAGGCCGCGCGTTCGCTGACCTTTCTGCGCGGCCAGGTGCCCGATTTGCGCCAGAAGCTCGATACCGCGGAGAGCGCGTATGCCACAGTGCGCAGCAAGCTGGGATCGGTCGATCTCGACGGCGAGGCGCGCGCGCTGCTGCAACAGTCAGCCGACAACGAGACGCTGATCAGCACGCTGCTGCAAAAACGCGCGGAGGCCCTGACCCGCTTCGAGCCGACCAATCCGACGGTGGTCGCGCTCGATCACCAGATCAAGGTGCTGCAGTCGCAATCGGCCGGCTTCAACCAGCGCATCGATCGCCTGCCGGAGATCCAGCGTCAGGTGGTGACGGCGCAACGCGACGTGAAGATCAGCAACGATCTGTATGTCGGCTTGCTGAACAACATCGAGCAGTTGCAGATTCTCGAAGTGGGCCGGATCGGCAACGTCCGCGTGCTCGATAACGCGTTGCTGCCCGACCAGCCAATCCGGTTGTGGCGCCCCGTGCTGTGTGTCGTCGTGGTCGTGCTCGCGCTGTTCGCGGCGGCCGCCGCCGCGTTCATCCGCGATCTGCTGTTCCGCGGCATTTCGGATTCGCACGAGATCGAAGAACAGACCGACCTCAGCGTGTTCTCGGTCGTGCCGATGGCGAAGCGCCGCGGTTTCATGGGGCCCGGCTTTCTGCGGCGCAAAACGCCGGCGCGCCGCCCGCTCGCGTTCGTAGATCCGGCCGACCCGGCGATCGAAAGCTTGCGCAGTCTGCGCACGGCGTTGCAGTTCTCGCTGTCCGACTCCGGCAACAACGTCGTGATGTTCACCGGGCCGTCACCCAACATCGGCAAATCGTTCATTGCGTCGAACGTGGCCGCAGTGCTCGCGCGGACCGGCAAACGCGTGTTGTTGATCGACGGCGACCTGCGGCGCAGCGGACTGAGCCGTGCGTATGGCTGCCACTCGGCGGTGGGTCTCGCCGATGTGATCGCCGGCACCAGCGAGCTCGACGCGTCGGTCCGCAAGGTCGAGCGATCGACGCTCGACTTCCTGCCAAGCGGGTCGATGCCGCCCAACGCCGCCGACCATCTCGGCGGTGCGGGCGTGGCCGCACTCTTCAGGACGCTCGCCGCCCGTTACGACGTGGTGATCGTCGACACCGCGCCGCTGCTGCCCGTACCCGACGCGGCGATTCTCGCGCCCTACTCCAGCGGCAATGTGTTCCTCGTGGCGCGCGCCTCCATCACGAAGCCGGCGGAGCTCGAAGAGTGCGCGCGCCGCCTGCGCCAGGTCGGCGTCGACGTGAAAGGCGTGGTGCTCAACGGAATCGACCGGCACGCCGGACGTTTCCGCTACGGCACGACCTACGGCAGCTATCGCTATACGCGCTCGCGAAGCGAAGAGTCCCGCCCTGTGATGGACGAGGTGGCGCCATGACGCAGCGAAGCCGCGACGCCTGGGCGGCGTCCCTGCTGTCCGTCAGCGCATTGGGTTCAGCCGGGCTGGCCTTTGCCGTGCAGGCGAGCCTCGCGCGGTCCCTCGCGCCGGCGGAATATGGACAGTTCGCCGCCGCGCTCGCCGTCGTGACGATCATCGCGCCGGCGGTCGGCTTCGGCGTGCCGTCGTTCTGGCTCAAAGCCTACGGCACCGAAGGCTGGGCGGCACGGCGCTGGATGGAGGCGTCGGTGCGGTTCATCGCACGCAGCGCGGCGCTGTGCATCGTCGCCGCCGTGCTGTGGGCCTGGCTCGGCACAGCCGACATGCGCACCCGCCAGTTGCTGCTGTCGATGCTGCCGGTGATCCTGACACAGGGCGCGATCGAAATGGCCTCGGCGAAACTGCAGCTCGAAGAGCGGTTCGGTCGGGTTGCGCTGTGGCAGGCATTGCAGCATGCCGCCCGTCTCGCGTTGGTGCTGGCCTGCTGGAAGCTCGCGGCGACCAGCGACGCGATCGCGCTCGGTTTCGGTTGCATCGGCGCGATCGTGACGCTCGGCGCCTGGCGGTCGGTCTCCGCGCTGCGGCGCGGCGCGGTGGAACTGGTCGGCCACGGCCCGCAATCCGCCGCGCGCGCCGCCCACGCCAGACTGCCGACGCCGTCGACGCATGAACTCTGGCGCAATGCGTTGCCGTTCGGCATGTCGAGCCTGCTCTTCTACGCATACGGACAAAGCGGGCTGGTGATCGTCGCGCACCTCGGCACGCCGCAGGACGTCGCCGTGTATAGCGTCGCGATAACCATGCTGACGGCGCTCTATCTGTTGCCGACCGTGCTGTTCCAGAAACTGCTGATGCCGCGTCTGCATCGCTGGGCCGCTTCGGGCGACGAGCGTCTCGAACGCATGTACCGCGACGGCAGCAAATGGATGTTCGCCTCGGGCACCGTATTGGCGCTCGTCGCGGCAGTGCTCGCGCCGTTCGCGATCCCCGTGGTGTTCGGCCGCCAATACGAGCAATCGGTCAGCGTAGTCGTCCTCATGACATTGAGCACGCCCTTCAGGTTTCTGACGGTCAGCGCTTCCTCGGTGATGACCACCAGCAATCTGATTCGCGTGCGCAACCGCTGCGCGTTCGCCGCCCTGCTGGTCAGCGTGATTGCAGGTGTGATCGGCGTATCGGTGGCGGGTATCGTCGGCGCCGCGCTTGCTTCAGTTGCGGGCGAAGTCGTGTGGGCCGCGCTGTCCGTGCTGTGCGCGCGTCACTTTCTCGCCGGCGCGCGGCATCAAGCGGCGCCCGCTGCCGCGATTCAGCCGACCGTCGACGTTTCCTCGTCCAGCGTCGCCAGAATGATTCCGGTCTGCGCGATCGTTCCGTGCTTCAACTGCCGCGATACGATCGGGCGCGCGGTCCAGTCCGTGTTCCTGCAAACGTGGCGCCCCAAAGAGTTGATCCTCGTCGACGATTGCAGCACGGACGGCACCCGCGAACTGCTCGACGAACTGGCCCGGACCTATCCGGCCGGCTGGATTCGCGTCCTGCTGCAGCCCCGCAATGCGGGACCCGGCGCCGCGCGCAATGCCGCATGGGCCGCGGCGGGACAGCCCTACATTGCCTTTCTCGACTCGGACGACTGCTGGCATCCCGCGAAGATGGAGATCCAGTACGGATGGATGCGCGCCTGTCCCGAGGCGACGATCACCGGCCACCCGGTCGCGCAACTCGACGCCGGCGAACCGGCCCAATCGCAACCATTGCCGCCCGTCGGCGTGCCACGCCGCGTGTCGCGCCGGCACGTGCTGTTCTCGAATCGCTTCACGCCCTCCAGCATTCTGATGCGCGCGGACGTCGGCGCCCGCTTCGACGAAACCAAACGTCATGCCGAGGACTACTTCATGTTGCTCGAAGTCGTGCTGGTAGATCGCGGCCGCGCCTATTTGTTTCCGACGCCGCTTTCGTACATCTACAAGGCGCAATTCGGCGCGCGCTCCGGCCTGAGCGCTCAACTCTGGAAAATCCAGAAAGGCGAGCAGGACAACTATCTGCAGTTGCGCAGACGCAAAGTCATCAGCCCTGTCGAATGGCTGTGTTTTTCGCTGCTGAGCGCAATGAAATATTTTCGACGCTGCGTGGTGTCGCGGAGATTTGCGTGAGCGACGTCCTCGCCTCCACCGCGACGCCGCAAACGGCCGGGCGTGCGACATGACTTACTACCTCGTCCCCCTCGTGGTCTTCTATTTCGGCGTGGCGCTGTGCATCGCCTATGGCGGGACCAACCCCGCGGTCGTTCTGACCTGCGCGCTGCCGATGGTCGCGCTGGCCGTCTTGCGCGGCCATAGCGGGACCGACACCGCCGCGTATTACCAGGCGTTCACGGATCTCGGCCAGGGCAACGGCTATGGCGCAGAGCCGCTGTTCAATGCGTATGCGCGGCTCCTCTGGTCGATCGACCCCGATCCGCGGTTCGTCGTCAACAGCATTTCGATGACGACCGCGCTGTTGTTGCTGTGGTCCATTTCCCGCAGCCGCTTCGGTATCTGGTTCGGCGGACTGATCCTCGTGCCGGGTATGTTCTACGAGCTGACCATGAACGTGATGCGCTTCGGCCTCGCGTCGGCGATCTTTCTGCTCGCCACGCGTGTCGCTCCGCACAGGAAGCCGCTCCGCTACTTCATCTACGCGTTGCTCGGCACCTGCGTGCACTTTTCTTCTGCGCTGTTGTTCCTGCTCTTCATCGCGACCACCCGGCGCGGTCACACGCTGATGTTCGTCGGCGTCGCGGTTGCCGTCATCGGCGGTTCGCTCGTCATGCCGGACTACTTCGCCGACAAGACCAGCCTCTACACCGGCATCGCGGCGCCGAACGCGTCGTCGGGACTCCTCTTCCTGATGATCCAGATGCTGATGCTGGGCGTGATGATCGTCTACCGGCGGCAATTCGCCATTCCGCCGATCGGCTGGCTGATCTGCGCCGTGCTGGCGGCGGTGCTGTACGGGATGACCCAGGTGACGTATGCGGGCATCCGCTTTCAGCTGATTCTCGTGAATCTGATGCTGGTCGTGCTGTGGCGTCAGTTCGCGCCGCCGACCGGCCGCATGCGGACCAATCTGGCGAGCTGCCTGTTTGTCATCGGACTGATCGCGCTGGCCGGACGCATCCACAACATGACCGATGAAGAAGGACACGGACAGTCGCCGTTTCTGCCTTATCAGGCGGCTCCATCAATTCAGGAACTGGGGTGAGCGATCATGCGACAGAAAATCGTACACGTAACGGAAGCACTGGGTGGCGGCGTACTGCACTGCGTCGCGCTGCTGGCCAACCGTCAGGCGGCCGCCGGCGACGAGGTCCTCGTGCTGCATTCGATGCGGCAAGACACGCCGCCGGCCGCGAAGCTGAACGAGCTGTTCGACCCGCGGGTGCGCCGCGAGGTCGTCGACATGCGCACCAGCATCGGCGTTCACGACATCGTCAGCGTGTTCCGGCTGCTCATCGCGCTACTGCGCGAGCGCCCGGACATCGTCCATCTGCATTCGTCGAAAGCCGCGGCGGTGGGCCGGATCGCGGCGCGCCTGCTCGGCATCACCGCGCGCACGATCTATTCGCCGCACGGCTTCGCCTTTCTCAAAGAAGATATCTCGCCGCGCAAGATCAGGCTGTTCCTGCTGGTGGAGCGGATGCTGCACGCCACGGGCGGCCATATCGTCGCCTGTTCGAAGAGCGAATTGCGTTACGCACGCATGCTGCTGTTGCGCGCCGAGCGCACCAGTCTGGTCGAGAACGCCGTGAAGCTCGACGAATTCCGCAGCGGCGCTCATAGAACGGCCGGCGAACGGGTCGTCGTATGCACGTCGGCACGCGTCACGTATCAGAAGGCGCCCTGGCGCTTCACCCGGCTCGCGCAACAACTTTCGTCCAGCCCGGCCGCCCGCTTCGTATGGTTCGGCGACGGCGAATCCGAGGCGATCGAGCGTTGGATCGATCGCGACACGGTTCAGGTAAGCGGCTGGATTCCGGCTGCGGAGCTTCGCCGGCGGCTTTCGCAGTGCGACATCTTCGTTTTGCCTTCGCTCTGGGAAGGCATGCCGATCGCGCTGATCGAAGCGCAAGCGGCCGGACTGCCCGCGGTGGCCAGCCGCATCGTGGGCAACCGCGACGTGATCGTTCACGGCGTGACCGGCTTTCTCGCCAACGACGACGAAGAGCTCGAACGCTACACCCGCCAGTTGATCGACGACGCGGCGCTACGGCAGCGCATGGGGGCCGCCGCGAGCGCGCATGCGCGCAGCCGCTTCGGCGACACGCAACTGTTCCGTTCTTATGTGGGGGTCTACCGGCGTTTGCTGACGCCGATGCAAGACCGCCGTCTGCCGGCCGTCACGCACGCGCTTTCCCATGAGGTCCTGAAATGAATACATCTGAAACCGACGCCCCTGCACGCGTCGCACCCAGTTCGCCGGCACGCCGTGCCGAGGTCCGCGACCATGCGCGCAGAAACGCCGCCCCGAGACGTGAAACGCGCATCGCGTTCTTCGGTTTCTATGGACGGCACAATTTCGGCGACGATCTGTTCGGCTACCTACTGCAGTCGATGTCGATCAGGACACCGGGGATTCTCCCGCTGATCGTCGGCGCATCGCCCGCGCAGGAATTGACGCATCTGTTCCATTTGCCGGTTGCAAGAGCGTTGTGGACGCGGCCAGGGATAATGGGCGCGGCGGCCCGCTCCGTGACCTATGTGGCCGCTCTGTTGCGCGCGAGAGCTGCGGTGTTCGGCGGCGGCTCGTTATTCGGCGCCAATGCTTCGCTGTCGTTCGCGAAGCTGATCGTCAACGCGGGGCGGCGGTTCAACAGGCCCGTCGCCGCAGTCGGCGTGTCGGTCGGGCCGTTCGCGACAGCTGAGCGGCGCCACGCGTTTACCGGCGTGCTCAGGGCGTTGCCCTGCATAGCGGTTCGCGATGAAGCATCGGTTCGCGCGGTTGCGGACGCGACAGGCTCGGCGCCCGCCAACCTCAAGGATCTGGCTTTCGCACTGCCGGCACTCTACACGCCGAAGCGCAGGGCGCACGATCGGCGCACGCTGGTGGTGTCCATTCATCTGCGGCAATACATGGACGCGGTGCTGGCCGTGCTGGCCGACGTCGACAGCCGGCGCCTCGTCGACGAAGTGCTGTTCGTCTCGCTGGACGACGAGAGCGTTGCGGTCACGGGCGACATTGCCCGCCTGTTCTCGCCATCGAACGTCGCGGTGAGCCGCTTTCAATACGGCGATTCGATTACCGAGGTGGTCGATCTGCTGGCGGCCGCGGCGTGCGTCGTCACCTCGAAGCTGCACGGTGCGATCGTCAGTTTCGTGTACGACGTCCCGGTCCTGCTGTTCTGCTATCAACGCAAGTGCGCGGAATTCCTGCTGGACAACGGACTGCCTGGGCCCAAAGAGCCACAGCCGTCCGACGAGGTCTGCATCGCGCACGTCAGCGCGCTTCTCTCGCCTACCGCTCGCGAGAGAAGCTATTCGAACGCCGCCTGGCACCTCGATCAATTCACGCGGTTCATTGCCGGCATTGGCGGGGTTGAAACACCATCTGGCGCGCGTTGAGCGCGCACGCAACGCAGTGAGGTCGCGAACGCGGCCCGCACTGCGCGGCCGACGTTGCCGGAAGCCACGGCGGCCTGCCACGTTGCCACGTCGACAGGCCTCCCACGCGGAGTCGATTAAATCTGCAGTTCCGGCATGCGACTCGCGAGATATTCGCTGAAGTCCGACGACACTTCGGGATGGCGCAGCGCGAACTCCACCGTCGCCTTCAGGTAGCCGAGCTTGCTTCCGCAATCGAAACGCGTGCCGCTATACCGATAGGCCAGCACCTGTTCGTCGGCGAGTAGCGACTGGATCGCATCGGTGAGTTGCAGCTCGCCGCCGCTGCCCGGCCGCAATGCGCGCAGATGCTTGAAGATCCTCGGCTTGAGGACATAGCGGCCGACCACGCCGAAACGGGACGGCGCGTCCGCGGGCGCCGGCTTCTCGACGATGCCCGACAATTTGAAAATATCCTCTTCCCATTGTTTGCCGTCGATCACGCCATAAGACTTCGACTCGTCCGGCGCGATCTCTTCGACACCGAGCACCGAGGTATGGTAATGATCGAACACGTCGATCATCTGCCGCAGCACAGGCGGCCGCCCGTCCAATAGGTCATCGGCCAGCACGACGGCAAACGGACTGTCGCCGACGAGCTTTTCCGCGCACAACACCGCATGGCCCAAGCCCAGCGCTTCGGCCTGGCGAACATAGAAACAGTCCACATGGCTCGGCTTGATGCTGCGTACCAGCGAAAGTAGCTTCTCCTTTCCTCGTGCTTCGAGTTCGGCCTCGATCTCGTACGACTTGTCGAAATGATCCTCGATGGCCCGTTTGCTGCGTCCCGTCACGAAGATCATTTCAGTGATGCCGGCCGCGATCGCTTCTTCGACCGCGTACTGGATCAGCGGCTTATCGACAATCGGCAGCATTTCTTTCGGACTTGCTTTGGTCGCCGGAAGAAAGCGGGTACCGAGCCCCGCAACCGGAAAGACGGCTTTCGTTACATTAAGCATAGGACTTGAATCTCGCGCGTGGAATGACCGGGTATTTATATGGCATTACCGGTGTCTGAATCGCAAAAAGAACCTGCCCGCCCAAATCCACCGACGAGCAGGTTTAACCGAGGTTGAAAGGGTTCACCGAGAGCAGAGAAGCCCGAAACAAGTATCGTCTTCCAATAGTCGATCCGGCTAACCGTTTGTCTGATCAGGCTTATCAAATGACGGAACGCTACAGCAATGTGATTGACCGGCGTGACCCCGTCGCTATTCCCGCGCGATCACTTACAAAAAAATACGACGGATCGTCCCTATAGGCGGATTGAATCAAGGTTTTGTCAGAATTGGGAAAACCGCAATCAGTAAACTGATAAACGGAATCTGTCGCGTGATGAATAAGCGGCGGCGGACCCTTTCAACTCTCCCGGACGAAAAACCCAATTGGCCAAGAATTCAGACAGCCTGCAGGCAATCGCCGCATTCAACCAATCGTATCTGCTGCTCGCGCAGCGGATGCTTAAGGAAAACAGAGAGCAGGCAAAACGCGCGCTCGGCGTCTCAGACTCGATGGCAACCCGGATCAGTTCGCTGACACCGGCCGAAATCGAGGTCCTCTCCGATAGCTCGGAACTGATCTGTCAATTCAGATTCGACGCGGCGCCGAGCCGGGCGTGACGCCTGCGCGCGCTTCAAACGCGCGGTGAGGTGGTTTCCGAACCCTCACAGGCGCCGAAGCTACCCCTATCACCGCTTCTCCGGGCAGCAGTCGCCCTGCCAGGGACAGCCGGTGAGTAAGGATTCCCTGACCCAGAGTTCAGCATCTACCGCTCACATTTTCTTGATCCCCTGACTGCACGGCGAAAACTGGCCGCATACGATGAACGCACATCGATTGCTTTCATCCAGGTGTTGCCATGGTTCCGTATCTGTCCGAGAGAGAAAATTCAATCGAGCACATCAACGCGATGTGCTTACGCCTCTTCGACCAGTGGTGCGAATCCCGCAGCATCGCGCCGCTGACGTATCTATTGCGAGGCTGGCCGATCCTCGACAGCGAGCCTGACACCCTGCGTCGTCTTAACACTGCTCTACGCGAGTTCAGACGGCAACATCCGCACGATTCCAGCGATGCCTCATTTCAGGAGGTGTGCGAGCTATCCGATTGTGTCGAGGACCTGCTGATCCTCTCGTCGCTGCCAACGTGGCTGACGAGCGGCCTGTAGCGGCACCGGCGGCACCGGCGACACCCGGGCTCGCCCGAAGCAATGGGTAGGGGAGGACAGCGTGCATTTCGACGAAATCAGTGACGAAGAGTGGCTGCTGCTCGCGCCCATCCTCGCGGACCCGCCCATCCATCACCGGCAGCGCGGCCGGCCTCGCGCGCAGGTTCGCGTCGTGGCGAACGCCGTGCTGTGGGTGCTGACGACCGGCGAATCCTGGTCGATGTTGCCGAACCACTATCCGTCGGCGCCGACCTGCCGCCACCGTTTCGAGGCCTGGCGTTCGAGCGGTGCCCTGGCGCAGATGTACCGGATTCTTTCGAACGGTGGCCGCAGGTTCCAGTGCGGTCCGCAATTTACCCTTGAGCGCCGCGCGGCCCCGGCGTACCGCGTCGATCGCCAGACTCGCGATGACGGTCTTCGCCGGGTGCTGTGGAGCGAACAGGCGGCATGGCAGACACCGCGCGAGACATGGCAGTCGTCCCACACTGCCGATACGTTCAGGCATATCGCGCGGCAACTCCCGAATTCCGCGAATGCCGGGGAACCCGTTCCTGAGCGCGTCGAATCCCGCGCGCCGGTGACAACCCTGCGCTGCGTTCAACTGCCGCCCTCACCATGGAGCGGCCTCGCGTCGAAAGGCCCGGTCGAATCCGACCCGCGTGGCTATGTCATCCACGTGTGCGCCGATCCGCTGGCAAACGCCCGTTTCCGCGGGCGGGCCGAGATCGTGCGTGATGGAAGGCGAGTCGCTCGTTCCGGGCTGATCGGTCCGGGCTTCGAAGACCACGAGACGGCACGGCAATACGCGCTCGAATGGGCGCGGCGATGGATCGATGAGGAAAACGGCGAAAATGGGGACGACGCTGCCGAAGCGACTAACGGAGTTCAGCAACCCAAGAAGCGCTCCGGGTAAGCCCCTCATCGACACGCCGGATGCCCCGGCGCGTCGATGAGTCAATGCACCACGCCGAAAATCGCCTTGACACCCTCCGCGGGCGTCAATCCCACGTCGAAATAACCTTCCAGCCTCAAGGCGGTCGCGTCGTCGAGGATGAATGGCGGCCGGATGAAACCGGTCGCGAAGGCGTGGTCGTACCATTCGCTCAACCACGCGCGCAACGCTGCTTCATGCGCCGACAGTGTCCCCAGGTTGTCTCTGTTCATCGACGACTCCTTTGTCCGGCCCCGTTCGTATCATCCCGCGAGCGGCTCGAAGCTCATTCTGCACAGGTTCTCCGCCGGCGGAAATACGTGCCACGTACCGTCGACGTGCCGATAAAAGAACAGCAGGATCGGTCCATCCGGCCGCCTGATTTCGACACAGACCCGGCAAGTCAGACCGTCCGTCGAACCGTGCAGCGCGAGCACGCGCACCGGAAGCGCGCCCGCCGTCGCCCATAATTTCGCGCGCAGTCCGCGTAGTGAGCTTTTCGTCGCATCCACATCTGCCCCCGCACATCAGGTTCCCATTTGACAATCGTGGGACAACAGCGGGGATTCATCAGTCAGCGGCACCGGATTGTTGATTCGGGAAGCGCTGCTTCGCGCCTCAGGATTTCCCTACCGGCACCGGAACTCCGTCACTCCGTCACCAGACCGTGCCTGATCGCATAGCGGATCAGCTCGGCGTTGTTGTTGAGACCGAGCTTCTGCATGAGGCGCATCTTGTGGGTGCTGATCGTCTTGGCGCTGAGCGAACACGACTCGGCGATCTCGTTGATGCTTTGACCGGCTGCCAGCATCCGCAACACCTGGAATTCACGGTCGGACAACACTTCATGCGGCGGCGCGTCGCCGGAATGGGTTTCGAAGACCATGGCATCGACCAGTTTCGGGTCGATGAACCGCCCGCCTCCCGCCAGCTTGCGGATCGCCGCAAGCAGCACGTCCAGATCGCTGTCTTTCGTCACATAGCCCGTCGCGCCCGCGCGCAGCGCGCGTGATACGACCTGAGCCTCGTTGTGGATGCTCAGCACGAGAATAGGCAAGGACGGCTGTTCGGCGCGCACGCGCCGGATCAGATCGACTCCGCTGATGCCGGGCATGGTCATGTCCAGCAGCACGAGATCGAAGCGCCGCGCGCGCAGCCGATCGAGCACTTCCGACCCTTGCGCGGCCTCGGCGGCGACCACGATATCCGTGGTCGTCGCGAGAATCTGTTTCAGGCCGCCACGCACCACGGCGTGATCATCAGCAATGAGGACGTCGATCATTTTCTGCCCCGCCTGTGAGCGGAATGTGAATGGAAATAGCGGTGCCCATGCCTTGTGCACTGTCGATAGTCATCGCGCCGCCGATCAGGCGGGCGCGCTCCTGCATGCCGAGCAGTCCGTAGGAATAACCCGTACGCGCCACGGCTGGATCGAAACCGCAGCCGTCGTCGCTCACGTGGAGATCGAGCGCGCTCGCCGTTCTAGTCAGAGTCACGTCGGCGCGCGTCGCTTGCGCGTGGCGCCCGACGTTGGTGAGCGAGGCCTGCACGATACGGAACACGGCTGTGGCGCTAGCCTCCGGCAGCACCGGCTCGCCCCCGTTGATATGCAACTGGCAAGGAATGCCATGGCGCCGCATGAAGTCTTCGACCAGCCATTCCAGTGCCGACACGACCCCATAGTTCAGCGCTACCGGCCGCAAATGGTTCGCGACGTTGCGGACCATCCAGATCGTCCTTTCAACGAGTTCGCGCATGTCGTCGGCTTTGCGCATTGCGTCCGGATCCGTGCCGAGACGCATTTTCAGCAGGGAGACGTCCATTTTCAGCGCGGTCAGCAATTGGCCGAGTTCATCGTGAATCTCCATGGCGATGCGCTTGCGCTCTTCCTCGCGAATCGCCTCCATATACGCGGACAACTCGCGCAACTGATTGCGCGATTCGAACAACTCCTGCTCGATACGCTTGCGCGACGTGATGTCGCTCAGACCGACGTAGATCGCCGGGGCGTCGGCGAAGGTCGCCACGCGTGCGGTCGCCATGGCCCAGAACCGCGAGCCGTCGGCTCGCCGCATATGGACTTCGCTGTTGTTGAAACTGCCCTCGGTGCACAGATGCGACACGAGCCGGTCACGGTCGGCGGCATCCACATAGAAATCGACGATATTGGACAACGTGCCCACGCCCGCATCGAGACCGACCAGTTTTCGCAACGGTTCGTTCGCATACAGGATGACGCCATCGGGCATCGACGTGATGCACAGCGCAATCGGGCTGGTTTCGACGATCGAGCGAAAGCGCCCTTCGCTCGCCAGCAGCTTCGCTTCCGCCCGGCGCCGCTCGTCGACCTGGGCGGACAGCCTCGCATTGGACTCCTCGAGTTGCCGCGTGCGTTGCTCGACCTTTGCCTCGAGTGCGTCGCGCGCGCGCGACAATTCGGCCTCGGCCTGGAGGCGCACCGCCACCTCGTTCAGAAGCTGGCGGTTCTGCGCGACCAGTTGCCGGTGCATCACCCGCAAGGCGAGATGAGTCTCGATGCGCGCCATCATTTCGTTGACACGGACGGGCTTGGCCACGTAGTCGACGCCCCCGGCCGAGAAACCCTCGACCATGTCTTCCGCGCCCGTCAAAGACGTCATGAAGATGACCGCGATATCGCGGGTACGCGGGTCCGCCTTGAGTCGGCGGCAAGTCTCGAAGCCGTCGATACCCGGCATCTTCACATCGAGCAGGATCAGGTCGGGCGCGGAAAACAGCGCGCGCTCCAGCGCCTCTTCGCCGTCGAGCGCGATGAGCACCCGATAGCCCCGGTCCGTCAGGGTTTCGACGACCACGCCGAAATTCGCCGGCGTGTCGTCGGCGATGAGGATGGTCGGGCGTTCGCGGGAGTCCGGGTTGGGCTCGTTCATGACCTGCTCTCGAGATTCAACTGTCGTTCGACCAGATGAAGTATGGATTTCGATTGATAGTTGCGAGCCAGCGCGCAGAGCTGCCCCGTGAAAGCGCGATAACGCGAATCGTGCGCCGCCAGATTCTCGGCCCAGGCGATGATTTCATGCATGTCGCCAAGGCGGGCAAGATGATGCAATTCTTCCATCTGTCGCCGAGGCACGACGGCTAGGCCGACCTCGGGCGCCACGTCACGCTCGGACGGTAACGCACGGGTCCATTTCAGCCCGAGCAGCGTGCCGATCTGTACCAGCAGCGCTTCCAGGTCGACCGGTTTGGGCAGGAATGCGTTCACCCCCGCTTCGATGCTCATTGCCTGGTTGATTCGGGAAGGGCTGGCGGACATGGCGACGATCGGAACCTGAGCGAACGCCTGCGATTGGCGCAAACGACGCGTCAGTTCAAGGCCGTTCATCTCGGGCATCACGATGTCCGTGAGAATGAGTGCCGGCCGCTCGCGTTGCGCCGTCTCGACCCCGTCGCGACCGTTCTGCGCCTCGACGGTATCAAAGCCGAGACGGCCGAGCAGATCTACAACGATCGCGCGATTGACCTCGATATCGTCGACGACCAGCACCTTCCTGCGCGGGCCCTCGTAACCCGTCGCCGTGGCCGGGAGCGGCGCGGCGTTCGCCGTGTTGCGCAACACCGGCGCCACGCTCGCGGACGGCAGCTCGAAGCGGAAAGTGCTGCCTTGCCCGAGGCGGCTTTCCACCTCGATCTCGCCGCCCATCGCACGCACGAACTCGCGGCTGATGGCGAGGCCGAGACCAGTCCCGCCGACTCGCCGCTCGGCCGCGCCCAGTTGTTCGAATGGTTCGAAGATCGTATTCAACTGGTCGTGACCAATGCCCACTCCCGTGTCGCGCACTTCGAAACGGACGCGGTTTGCCTCGGCCCCGGAGATATGCAGGCTCACGCAACCGGAGTCGGTGAATTTGACGGCGTTGGCAAGCAGATTGAGCATGACCTGCCGTAAGCGTCGCTCATCGGCGCGCACGCCGTCGGGCGCATCGGCCGCGAATTCGCAGATGAAGTCGAGCTGCTTCTGCTCGGCTTTCACGTCGATGATGTCCCGAATCACATCGACAAACCCCGCCAGCGGCACGTCGCCTATCTCGACTCGCAGCTTACCCGCTTCGATCCTCGCGAAGTCGAGCGTGTCTTCGATCAAGGTCAGCAGATGCTCGCCACTATGGCGGATGGACGCCACGCGTTCTCGCTGCCGCTCGCTCAGCGTGGCATCGCACTCGAGAATCTGCGCATAGCCGAGAATCCCGTTCAACGGCGTGCGCAGCTCGTGACTCATGTTCGCCAGGAACTCGCCTTTGGCCCGGTTGGCCGCTTCCGCCAGATTGCGTGCTTCGCGCTCGGCCGCCGTGTCCTGCTCGTCGCGATACGCGCAGTAGAGCCGCGCGCCCATCGCATTGAATGCGGCGGCCACGCGGTCGAGTTCGTCCGGCTCACGCCGTTTGCGGCGCTGGAGACTGAACGGCTGGGGCGGTTCGCGGAAATCGTAGCTTTCCACCGTGCGCGCGATGGCCGCGACGTGCCGCATCACCAGACGGGACAGGATGTAGACGATGAACAGTGAGACGAGAAAGGTGTTGGCGGCCTGGGTGATCAGAATCGTCGCGGCGGTGCGCTTCAGTTCACCGTAGAGGTCGAGCAGCGTCGCCTCGACATAGAGCTTGCCGATCTCGCGCTCCTTGTCCTGCACCCTGTACAGCAGCGGAAACTCGCGGGCAATCACGGGCCCGGCTGAGCGCTGACCCGCGCTCAGGTAGGCGGATTGGCTGCCTCGTCCCGTCTCGCGGATTTCCACGGCGCGGATGTCGGCGAGACGCAGAATGCCGTTCAACTCCAGTTGCAGCTGGGCATCGTCGAGGCGCCAGAGGGCTTCCGCGAGACTGTCGCGATTGCTGCGGTCAATATCGACCAGCCTGTTTTCAATCTGCTCCACGCCCTGATGGTAGTCGCGGTAAAGCTGCAGCCCGGTCAACAACACCGTGACCGCGCCGCTGACGAGCAGCACTGTCACGAGTAGCCGCGACACGAGGCTACTCCTGAAGCGGCTGATCAAACTCCACCAAGCATCGAACAGGTTGTGCTTCATACTTCCCCGCGAGTGCTACGGTTCTAGTTTCGTCTATTCTGCACTCGTTGCCGCTACGCGGGCCATGAGTCGCTGGCCGCCGCGTCCGCGGGGTGGCGATTGAACGGGCGATTGAACGTTTCCGGCCCCGGCCAACCAGTCACGCTCATTTCCTGGTCCTCCCCGGCGCGCATGCCGGATGAACCGCGCCCTGATTGATCAGACGTGAGGCCTACATGACGTACATGACCGTCTCGACAGGCGGCGCGTCGCCGACCGCCCGCGGCAAGCAGATCCTCGGATACAGCATGATCTCATCGATGCATGACGTCAGCTCGGCGAGAATCGGCCGGATGCGCCCACCGAGGGCATCGGGGTTCGAGATCCTCAGCTCGCGCAACCCGTCCGACAGGCGCTTCACGGACGCGTATCCCCAATCCGGCAATGGCCAGCAGTGCAGCAAATAGCTGAGCGGTATGACGCTTCTGCTTTCGCACCAGATGTCGAACAGCCGTTCGCACTTGGTGTTGAGGAATTCGACCGCGACTTCGCGGCTTTCTGAATGACCGTTCATAACGGGGCCGTTGATATAGACGTTTGCGATAAACCATCCTAGAGAGGGCGGCGGCGGCACACAGTCAGGAAGCCCGGAATATTGCACTTCGGATCTGCTGAAGATGCCGTCAGGAAATCCTGAATGCGCGCCGTGCCCCAACAGCGGGATTACACGAATAGGTCAGCAACGACAGGACGTGGCACGATGAATGACAGAGCAGGCGAGAATCTGTGCGGACAAGCGGCCATCTGAGCGCAACACTCCTGTTTCGAGAAACCGACCATCCATGCATCGCAGGCGCTTTGTACTGGCAGCGCTGAGTGCAGCGGGCATCGCGCTTCGTGCGCGTGCCGTGCCTGCCGCCCCTCCCGTCCACTTCGAGATCGTCTATCCCCGCATTCGGCCTGCCCGCGACGTGCACGCCGCGTTTGCGCTCGCCGTGCTCGATCTGGCCATGACCATGGCAAACGCTTCGTACACGCTGCGGACTGCCGACATCGAGATGGAGCGCGGTCGCGCGCTGGCCGAACTGGCTGCCGGCAACAACATGATCAATCTGCACTGGACCAGTATGGAGGCACATGCCGAGCGCGGCAGGAATGTCGTGCGGATTCCAATACATCGTGGATTGATTGGCCACCGGGTTTTCATCATCCGGAAGGATCGGCAGGCTGATTTCGACCTGGTCGAGCGCTTCTCCGATCTGAAAGCATTCATGTGCGGGCAGGGCTTGGGGTGGATCGACACGGAGATCCTGAAGGCAGCCGGCCTGAAGGTCCAGACCTCGACCTATGACACGATGTTCGAGATGACCCAGGGCGGACGGGTCGACTATTTCCCGCGCGGCGTGGTCGAGGCATTTACCGAGCTCGATGGACGCCGGCAGCAGGAGCCGGATCTCGTGGTCGAAAACCGGCTCCTGCTGAAGTACCGGTCGGATTTCATTTTCTATGTCGCCAAAGGCCACGAAGCATTGGCGCAGGCGATCGAAAGCGGGCTCGTCGCTGCGTATCGCAATGGCGCCTATATGAGGCTGTTCAATTCCCATCATTACATTCAGGATGCACTGACCCGCGCACAGCTCGCGAGCCGACTGACCTTCACGCTCGACAACTCATTCCTCTCCGAAGCCGACCACAGAATTCCGGACAGGTACTGGATGAGCTAAGGTCGTGACGCCCTTCCCTCCATCAGCGCTCTCATCGCAATTCCATTAAAGTAGCCTCGCTGAAACGCCGTTATCGGAGTCACGTATCGTCATCTTGCCGGGCGTGCTTTCGCCGTCGCGGCAAATACGCATGTGATCCGCAAACGCACTGGCGCGCCGGTTTATTTCGGCGGGGCAAGATCGGCAACAAGCCGTCATACTCTGTCTTTTTTTGCGGCAGACGGTCCCGAAAAAGCAATCGGAAGACTCCCGATCGAGGTTTGACCGTCCGTCCCGTCTTCTGGACGGTAATTTCCGCGTAGCGCCACGCGCGGATTATGTGGAGCATATTTTTGTAATGAGTCCCCCCCCTGTCGTTCCGTTCGTCCACGACAAAGCTGATTCCGGCGCCTTCGTGGGCGCCGCGCCAGCGTTTCGCCAACTGGTCAGGATGATCGATCGGGTCGCGCCGACCGATCACCCGCTGCTTGTTTTCGGGCCGACCGGCTCGGGCAAGGAGTTGGTCGCTCGTCGCGTGCATGCGCATAGCCAGCGCCAGGATCAGCCGTTCGTCGACGTCAACTGCGGCGCGATTCCAGAAAACCTCGTCGAAGCCGAACTGTTCGGCCACGTCAAAGGCGCATTCACCGGCGCGGGCGAAACCCGCCAGGGACTATTCCAGCAGGTCGGCAAGGGGACGCTGCTGCTCGACGAAATCGGCGAACTGCCGCTCACGCTGCAGCCCAAACTGCTGCGCGTACTCGAAACGCGAACCTTCCGTCCGGTGGGATCGTCGACCAACCTGCATTTCGCCGGGCGCATCGTCGCCGCGACTCACCGCGACCTGCGCGAGCTCGCGCGCGAAGGCCAGTTCCGCGAAGACCTGTTTTACCGGCTGGCGGTTTTCGTGCTCGCCGTTCCCGGCCTCGAGCAGCGCGTCGAAGACATCCCGGCTCTTGTCACTCACTTCGCCGCGCAGCACTCGCGGCGCCTTGAATTTTCGCCGGCGGCGGTCCGGCGGCTTTGCCAGCACGCGTGGCCGGGTCATATCCGGCAATTGCGCAACCTGATCAGCCAGTTGAGCGTACTCGCCGAGAACACGCTCATCGACGTCGATTCGCTCGAGCCGTTTCTTGCCAATGAAGCGGCCGGGCCGGTGTCGCGCGCGAGCCTCGCCGACATGCTGCTGCAACTCGAAGGCCGCGACAAGCTCGCCGCCGCCGAAGACCTGCTGATCGACCGCGCGCTCGAACGCACCGGCGGCAACAAGAGCGCGGCCGCCGCCGTGCTGGGCGTGGGCCGCAAGACCATCGAGCGGCGCCTGAAGTCACGCGAGGAACATCACCAGGAAGCGCGCAAGTGTCTCGAGCATGCCAGCGCGCTGATCGAAGAATCGAAGTTCGCCGACGCCATTCCACTGTTGCGCCGCTGCCTCGACGTGCTGCAAACGCCTCACGAACAGGAGGCCGTGCGCCGTCTTCAGTTCGACGCCTACCGGCTGCTCGGCATGAGCTTGCGTAGCGTGCACGGCTGGTTGTACGCGGAAGCCACCGCCTGCTACGCCGCCGCGCTCGCCATCGGCGAAGGCGTCTGCGCGCCTGCCGAACTCGCCGCGATCCAGTTCGGCATCTGGACCACGCAACTGACGACGCTCGAGCTCAAGCAGGCGCGCGCCACCGCGCAGAACATGCTGGAGCGCGCCCAGAACGGCGGCGACCGGGTTTCACTCGACGAAGCCCACGTCGCGATGACCAATACGCTCTTCTGGCTCGGCGACAGCGAGGAAGCGCTGGCCTGTCTCGCGCGGGGCAATCTGCTCGGGGTCGCGCGCGAAGACGCCCGGACCGGCTCGCAGGGAATCGACCTCGCCAGTCTCGCACTGACGTTGGAGGGCCTCGCCGCGTATCAGATCGGCGCCTTCGGGCAAGCGCGGCGCGCAATGGACATGCTGATCCTGCGCGCCTCAGAACCCGGCGCGCACGCATTGGCTCATGCCGTCGACCTGCAGGGCGCGGCCTGGCTTGCCTGCCTGTTCGACGACCAGCACCGGCTGGGGCATCTCGCGAGCGAACTCGAATCGGTGTCGATCGCCAACGGTTTCGCGTTCTATCGGGGCGTCGGCCAGGTGCTCCGCGGCTGCCACCTCAGTTCGCTCGGCCAGTCCGACGAAGCCGAAACCGTCATGCTCGACGGCTACGATAACCACATGCTCTGCAACGGCGGCGCGCTGTTCTATTCCTTCAAGACGTGGCAACACGGCGAGCTGCTGCTGCGCGCCGGCCGCGCGAAGGCCTGCGAGGCGATTCTCGCCACCGCGATCGACGAAACGCTCGCCCGTCAGGAGCGCGTCTATCTGGGCGAACTGCTCGTCACCCGAGCCCGCGCGCAATGGGCGCTCGGCGATGTCAATGCCGCGGAGCTGGGGCTGCGCACCGCCCTGTCCACGGCCCTCGCCTTCGGTTCGGTGCCTGCCCGGGTGGACGCCGCGCGCTATCTCGCCGATCTGCTGCGCGCCACCGGCCGCGGCGCCGAAGCCATCGACACACTCGAGCGCGGGTTGCGCTCGTTGACGGCGGATCCGACCGCTCGCGTCGTCAGCGCCATGGATTTGCTTGCCGAACTCCGGTAGGCGTTTTTCTGACCTCGACAATAAAAAGGATCTCGAATGGCCTATGAATTAAAACGGGAAGATCTGGAACCGCTGCTGCTGGGCGCGGCGTTCTTTGGCAGCGGCGGCGGTGGCACGATTGAATCCGCGCGGCACCTGGCCGAGCATTTCGTCACGGGCGACTATTACCCGACCGACACCGTCAAGGTGGTGTCGGTGGACGAGGCCACCGAAGGCGCGGCAGTCATGGTCGCCTATCTCGGGGCGCCCGAAGCCATCAATTCAGCCACCTATCCGATCGGACCGGTGACGGCCGTGGAGAATGTGCAGAAGCGGCTTGCCTCGCAATCCGTGAAGCTCGCCTATGTGATGCCGCCGGAAAGCGGCGCTCTCGGCTTCACGGTCGCGGCGCTCGTGGCGGCTAAGCTCGGGCTTGCCGTGATCGACGCCGACGGCGCCGGCCGCGCCGTGCCGTCGTTGCCGATGCTGACCTTCGCGGCCGCCGAGATCGATCCGCGCCCGGCGTTTCTGGTGAGCCAGGGCGGCCTGTGCGTGGAGCTCGACGTGACGCCGCGCAGCGGCGGCAACGGCGGATCGACCCATCAGCGCGACGTCTCGGCGATCGTCGAACAGATGATGCGCCCGGTCGTCGCCGATCCCGAATTCGGTCAGTTCGGCGGCCTCGCCATGTGGGTCATGACGCCGGCCGACCTCGGCCGCGCCACGCCGATTCGCGGCACCTTGACGCGTGCGCTGGAGCTTGGCCGCGCGGTGCGGGCCGGGCAGATCGGCAGCGCCCAGCAGATGATCGGCTATCTTACCGAGCGTTGCGGACTCGCCGCGCGGGCCATCTCGACGGCCGGCGAACTGGTGTCGGCCGAAGTGGATACGAGCGGCGGCTTCGATGTCGGCAAGATTCGCATTCGGGCCGGGCAGCGCACCTACACGGTGATCTACCAGAACGAGTCGCTGCTCGCGTGGGACAGCGCGTGTTCGCATCCGATCGTGCTGGCGCCGGACAGCGTCGCGTATTTCGTCGGCGGCGAAGGCCAGTCGATCTTCAGCAATGGCGACCTCGTGAAAGACGACGGTTCGCTGAACCCGGCAATCGGCAAGCGGCCCGTGACGCTGATCGCCTGGCGTGCCGAAGCGGAACTGGGCAAACCCGGCCTGATTCTCGACAGCTTCATGCAACTGCTGAACTCGCTCGGCTATCTCGGGCCGTACGTGCCGCTCGAATCGCTCCAGTCCGCACGCAAGGGGGAAGCATCGTGAACGCCCCACTTCGCATCTGCGTGCTCGTGCCCGTCGCCACGTCGCAATATAACGACCGCATCATGAAAGCCATCGCGCCGGTCTTGCCGCCGGACGTGCAGGTCGAGATCCGCAACATCACGCAAGGGCATCCCGATATCGAGAACCGGACCAACTGGCTGCAGAACGGCATGCCGGTGGTCGAACTCGCGCAGTCGATCGCGAATGACGGCTTCGACGGCATCTGGCTGACCGACTTCGATATGTGCGGCGTCGAAGCGGCGCGCGAGGTGATCGACATTCCGATCATCGGTGGTTTTCCGGCTTCGGCTTTTACCGCGCTCGCGCTCAGCCAGCGGTTCTCCATCGTCACGATCCTGCAAAGCACGCTCGCCATGCAGCGCGCTCACCCGCAGACTTATGGCATCCAGGACACGTTCGCCTCGATCCGGGCGATCGACTGCCCGGTCGCGCAACTCGAAAACATCGACGTCGTGGTGGTACGCACCTTCGAAGCGGCCATGGCCGCGATCAAGGAAGACGGCGCGCAGGCCATTCTGCTCGGCTGCACGGGTTTCGTGGACGTGGCGAGCCGCGTGTCCACGCTGCTCAGCGAGGCCCTGGGTGTCTATGTGCCGGTGATCGATCCAAACCAGGCCGGTTTCAGCTTCCTCGTGTCGCTCGTGCGAATGAAAGTGCGCCCCAGCCGCCTGACCTACAGCAAGGTCAACCTCCAGTCGTAACCGGCGGGCGCGGCAATTCCATGAACGGATCATTGACGCCTTTATGTGATTGCCGCGCCGACCCACGCGCGCCTTGAGCGCGCCCTCCCACTTCCCTTGGCGCCGGTCGTTTTCGTCCATGCGGACGAAATCGCCCTTTCATTCGCCACAAACACCCAATTGGACGAAATCGTCCAATTTCGCCGAAATTGCCGGACGGAATTGTCCAGTCCCGCCCGACCCACATACCCATGGGCCCGCTCCTATGCGGATTCCAGCTTGGCACGATCATTGCTAAAGTAGTTCCGATTCAGCTGTCGCCTGGCGTCCAATCCCGACCGGCGATAGCAGTGCGACGCAACCAGAAACGCGTTCCACCCGCATCGCGCGGAACGCGCAATGAAATGTCCGAGTAGCCGGGGAGCCTGAGAGACCAGAAAGATCGCGCGCTGCAACATGTTCGACACATCGAACCCAGAATTGCTGACGCGACGATCGACTCCAACGACACCAGTCGTTGGACGCGAATTAACAGAGGGTCGTGCCGTTGTTGTAGTGGTGTCTGTCGTGTGTCCACGCATGGCAACCGAACGCTTCCACAGAGAAGCGCGCCCCCACGCGGGACACCGGGATAACGGATTCGTCTGGCCATGCACTGGACGAACCGCTGCGGGGTTCGGCCGTCGTTGCCCCTTCGGGGATAAGCAGCGGCGGCTCGTACTTTCGGTCAACTGCGGCAAGCGCAGAAGATCAATCCATGATTCGCCGTGCGCTCAGACGGTTCTGACCGCGGCACCCGCATTGCAGTTTTACCAGCCCTACGCGGCGTCAGATTGTTAGCGACGTCGCGAGCGGAATACATTGGCCATTCCACGGGGAATTCATTGCATGCATCACCACCTGTTCGAAAGAGAACTCGTTCATCTGGAACGCGTCGTCGCTTGCTCGCCGAAAGAGCCCTTCCCACCGACCTACTGGCGCGATCGCGTCGAGCATCTGAAAAACTGTCCACACGAGCCGTTGTATAGCTACCGGATTGCGCGCCTGTCGCAACTCGTCGCTCAACTGAGCGGTTGAGCGCAACCTACTAGAAGCTCGCGTCCCGATAGTTCACGCCGGCTCCATGCCGTGCGCAAGCTTCGCGGCCGCCGCACGGGGTGAGGCCAGAAACGAAACGAATGCTTGCGCGGACGCGGCGCAGACCGCGGCGGAACAAACAGTAACGAGCTGAATATCAGGCGGAAGGGTTCCCACGACATCGACGCCGGGCAAGTGCATCAGTTCGCTCAATTGCTGGAAACCGAGTTCCGCCTCACCCCTCACCGCAAGTGAGCCGACCGGCACGCCCGGCGGAGCCTGCGCAACGCGCGGCGCCCAGTCGGCCATCACATGTTCTGCCCAGGAACTCGAGTCGGCGCTCGGCGAGCCGCCTTTTGTCCGCGGTGCCTCGGGCATGCTTCCGACACCGGTTGGCCGGGCCATTCTGAAACGTTGCGAGCGGATCTTTGCCGAGTTGGAAGAACTCGCGCAGTGGTGCTCGGCGAGGCAGGCACGCCGGCCGCCCGCGGCGGAAGGCGCGTTGCCGGCCTATCTGCTCAACACGCGGCGGCTGCAACTGTTTGCCGCGCTCGCCCGCCATCGGCACATGCCTAGCGCAGCCAGGACCTTCGGCATCAGCCAGCCGGCCGTGAGCACGGCGATTCGCGTGCTGGAAAGCGGCTCCGGCCTGACTTTGTTTCGTCGCGGCCTGCGCGGCATCCTTCTCACCACAGAAGATGAAACGTTTCTGCTGCGCGTGCGTCGCGCGCTGAACGAATTGAGGCATGTGCCCGACGACATCGCGTGCAACGCATGACCAGATCCCGGACACCGTGACAGTTGGTGCATTGCCGCCAGGACGCACGCTGATCCTGCCGAAAGCCATCGCACGGATGATGAGGGAGAATCCAGGCGTGCGCACCATCGCGAACGAAAGCGCTTAGGAGCGCTCGTCGCGAACCTGCGCGCCGACGACATGGACTTCATTCTTGGCGCGCTACGGGAGAAAGACGCTGCGAGCGGCCCGAAAAACGAGCGACTGATGTCGTCCGACATGGCACTGCTCGCGATCATCCGCTCGCTCACGCGCGCGATCTGAGCATCATGGACCTGCGCGACGCACAGTGGATCCTGCCGCGCAGCAACGCACCGGCTCTTGCGCTCTTCGAAACGCAATTCAGGCGAATGAAAGTCAAGCCACCCGAACCAAGTGTCGAAACGGCGGACCTGGCGGCGATTCGCGGGCTGCCGTTCGATACGGACATGATCGCCGCGCTGTCGGCGCACCACTTGCAACTGGACATTCAGTCCGGCCAACTGGCGATTCTCGATGTCAAGCTACCCAACACGCGACGCGACATCGGCTTGACCACGTGCTCGACCGGCAGCCCGTCTCCAGCCGCGCGAGCTTTGATCGATGCGATCCGTCTCCGCTACCGTCGCGGGGCGAAAATTCCGAAACCCATGGCAACCCGCGAACGGGACGGCGGGCGTTTTCATGTTGACCAAGCGGTGACGCGCGATGGCGCGATGAAGAACGCTCACTCGCTCTACTACGGATATCGGTTCCCGCCTGCGGACATCACTCAACCGCCAGGCGAATATATAAGCGGAGAAACCGAAAGACTCGCTTTCCCGCTAGAGAACTCTCTCGGGAATCAGCGAGTCATCGATCAGATACTGGCCGGCTCAGCAGCAACCGAAACGTCGCCAGTACGCCAGTCGTCGTGATCGCCATGTGCCGGCAGCCAATCTGGTCGGCTGCCTCACACGCGGATGCCGCGAGCTATGACGTACTCACGCCGCGATCAGTTGTGGCTGTAGTTGACGACAGGAGCCGAGTAGGAGCTGTGGGTCGTTTCGGAACGGCTGCCAGCCTGCGACGAACCGTTCGTGGCCGAACCGTAACCGCTGGTTTGAGCGGCGCCATTCTGTGCAGCGACGCGTGCCTCGGCAGCCTGAATATCGGCCGGGTATTGGGGATCGCTTGCGGTGGCGGGGTTATAGCCGGCCTTTTCCAGCTGGATCAGTTCGGCGCGCACTTGAGCGCGGGTAACCGGCTGATTCGATTGAGCAAAAGCGGCGAGCGGTGCGGAAATGAGTGCGGCGATGACAGCAGCTTCGATCAGGGATTTCATGATAAGGACCTCCAGAGATTGTTTTTGCCACGCTGCAAACCTGTTTGTCTGCAGCGGATGGACACAGTCTAGGAGTCAGGGTATCTAGGGTAAACCCCCAATCAACCAATTCACTGTTGCGCCAAACGGCACAATTGCGTCGCCGCGGCAGGATTTCTTGCCTGCGACGGCGCCAGTTCGGCGGCGTTCCTTCCGCCCGTTCCCTGCCGGTCGCTCCTCGGGCTCGCGCCGAAGCGCGCGCGATAGGTCCGCGAAAAATGCGAGGGCGACTCGAATCCGCACGCCACGCAAATCGACGTAATCGACATATCGGTCTGTTGCAGCAGCTCGCGCGCGCGCGTGAGGCGCAACTGCAGATAGAAATGCGTCGGCGTGTCCTTCAGCGAAGCGCAGAACAACCGCTCGAGCTGCCGCCGCGTCACGCCGATCTCCTGCGCGAGCCGATCCGGCGCGAGCGGCTCTTCCATATGCTGTTCCATTACGCCGATCACCTGGATCAGCTTGCGGTTGTGCACGCCATAGCGCGCGGCGATCTCCATGCGCTGATGATCCGAGCGCTGGCGGATCCGGCTCACCACGAATTGCTCAGAGACCGCCGAGGCCAGAGTGGCGCCATGCTCGCGGCCGATCAGGTCGAGCATCATGTCGATCGACGCGGTGCCGCCCGCACAGGTAATGCGTCGCGGGCCGATTTCGAACAGTTCCTGGCTCGCGGCGAGCGACGCATAGCGTTCGCGGAACGCCGACAGCGCTTCCCAGTGCACGGTCACGCTGTCCGTGCTGCCCAGCAGTCCGGCTTCCGCCAGCACGAAGCTGCCGGTGTCGATTCCTCCGAGCGTCGTTCCCGCGCGGTCGAAACGCTTCAGACAATCACCCAGCGCGCGCGTATAGCAGGCGAGCGGCTCGAAGCCCGCGACGACGAAGAGCGTTCGCGGCGGGTCCATGTCGGCGACGGCGGCATCGGCGTTGATGGAAATGCCGTTGCTGGCGGCCACCGGCTCGCCGTCGACACTCAGAATGCGCCAGCGGTACAGATCGCCCTGAAAGCGGTTGGCCACGCGCAACGGCTCCACCGCCGACATGAAGCCGATAGCCGAAAAGCCCGGCAGCAAGAGGAACGACATATCTTCGGGCATCGTGCAAAGACTCGATCAGGAGACGGAAAACGCGGGCGGACGCGGGCTTGCGGCGAGCGTAGCAAGCAGCACGCGAGCCGGCAAGGCACGCCAAAAATGCCGCATCCACCGCTGTTGCACCGCAAGAAGAGGCAACCGAGGTTTTCCCTCATAGTCGCGTGGAAGCAAGAACGGGTCGCTGGCGGTCGCTTTGGCCGGAATATGGGGCATTAACGTTACGTCATCGTGCAGTTCAGGCATCACCCAGGCCGTATCGCATGTCCGGGGGGCCGCTTCGCCTGGTTTCATCCACCCGGGCGCGGCCCGGTTCGAAACACGCTGTTGAACGTGTCAGAAGAGGGAACATCATGAAGTTACGCATTAAAGGCGCGCTTGCCCATCTTGCCTGTCTCGCGGCCACCGTCGCCGCCGCCGTTACCGCGCAGCCGGCCTTCGCCCAGGATTCGGCTGCCTGCCGCACGGTGCATTTCGCCGATATCGGCTGGACCGATATCACTTCGACGACCGCGCTCGCGTCGACCGTGTTCGAAGGGCTCGGCTATCAGCCGGTGACGACCGTCGCCTCCGTGCCCATCTCGTTTGCGGGCCTGAAGAGCAAGCAGCTGGACGTGTCGCTCGGCTACTGGTGGCCGGTGCAGGAAAAGGCGATCGCACCGTTCGTCGACTCCAGATCGATCCAGGTGCTGCAACCGCCCAACCTGACCGGCGCCAAAGCCACGTTCGCCGTGCCGAGCTACGAATACGACGCGGGCCTGAAGACCTTCGCCGACATCGCCAAACACCGCGACCAGCTCGACGGCAAGATCTACGGCATCGAGCCCGGCAGCAGCGCGAACGCGGCGATCCAGAAGATGATCGCCAACAATCAGTTCGGCCTCGGCGGCTTCAAGCTGATCGAATCGAGTGAAGCGGGCATGCTCGTCTCGGTGGATCGCGCGATCCGCGAGAAGAAGTGGGTGGTCTTTCTGGGCTGGGAACCGCATCCGATGAACATCCAGATCGATATGAAGTACCTCACCGGCAGCGACGGCGTATTCGGTCCCAACGACGGCGAAGCACGGGTGTACACGCTGACGTCCCCCGACTATCTGACGCGCTGCCCGAACGCGGGCAAGCTCGTGAGCAATCTGCGCTTTTCGACGCAGCTCGAAAACGTGGTCATGCAATCGGTCATGAACAAGGAAAAGCCCGCCGACGCCGCCAAGGCGTATCTGAAGAAGAACCCGCAAGTCCTCGGCGCATGGCTTGCCGGCGTGAAGACCTACGACGGCAAGGACGGCTTGCCCGCGGTGAAGGCTTATCTGGGTCTTTGACCCGGCCAGTCGCGCATTTCAATCCACAGGAATTAGCACGCATGAATCATGAAGTCATCGTGACCTGCGCGGTCACCGGCGCAGGCGATACCGTCGGCAAGCATCCCGCCATTCCCGTCACGCCGAAACAGATCGCCGAGGCCGCCATCGAAGCCGCCAAGGCCGGCGCCACCGTCGCGCATTGCCACGTGCGCGATCCGAAAACCGGCCGCGGCAGCCGCGATCCGCAGCTGTATCGCGAGGTGGTCGACCGCATTCGCTCGTCGGGCACGGACGTGATCATCAACCTGACGGCCGGCATGGGCGGCGATCTGGAGATCGGCCCCGGCGAAGACCCCATGCGCTTTGGCGCTGGCACCGATCTGGTCGGCGGCTTGACGCGCCTCGCGCATGTCGAGGAGTTGCTGCCGGAAATCTGCACGCTCGATTGCGGCACGCTCAATTTCGGCGACGGCGACTACATCTATGTATCGACGCCCGCGCAATTGCGGGCCGGCGCGCAGCGCATTCAGGATCTCGGCGTCAAGCCGGAACTGGAGATCTTCGATACCGGCCATTTGTGGTTCGCGAAGCAACTGCTCAAGGAAGGTTTGCTCGACGCGCCGCCGCTCTTTCAGATTTGTCTCGGCATTCCCTGGGGGGCGCCCGCCGACACCACGACCATGAAAGCAATGGCCGACAACCTGCCCCCCGGCGCGCAATGGGCGGGCTTCGGCATCGGCCGCATGCAGATGCCGATGGTCGCGCAGGCGATGCTGCTCGGCGGCCACGTGCGCGTCGGCCTCGAAGACAACATCTGGCTCGACAAAGGTGTGCCCGCAACCAACGGCACGCTGGTGCAACGCGCGGTGGAAATCATCGAACGGCTCGGCGCACGCGCGCTGACGCCCGCCGAAGGACGCGGCAAGCTGGGCCTGCCCGCGCGCGGCGAGCGTCAATTGGAGCGGCGCGCGGCCGGACAGTACGCGTGATCGTGCGACAGGCGCGTTGCATGGATGGCAACGCGCATCGGAACCCGACAACACACAGGCAAAGGAAACGTCAGCAATGGCAATGATCGTCGATATCAAAACATTCGCGGCAATCGGCGTGGGCGTGATCGGCAGCGGCTGGGTGGCGCGCGCGCTCGCCCACGGGCTCGATGTCGTCGCGTGGGATCCGGCGCCGGGCGCCGAGAAGCAATTGCGCGAGAACATCGCCAACGCCTGGCCGGCGCTGCAGCGCGTGGGCCTCGCCGCGGGCGCGTCGCCCGAACGCTTGCGCTTCGTCGACACGATCGAAGCCTGCGTCGGGAAGGCGGACTTCATTCAGGAAAGCGCGCCGGAACGCGAGGAATTGAAGCTCGCGTTGCACGAACAGATCAGCCGCGCCGCGAAGCCGGATGCGATCATCGCTTCGTCGACGTCGGGGCTCTTGCCAAGCGACTTTTACGCGCGAGCGGTGAACCCGGAGCGCTGCATTGTCGGCCATCCGTTCAATCCGGTGTACCTGCTGCCGCTCGTCGAAGTGGTGGGCGGCGCAAGCACCGCCCCGGAAACGCTCGACGCCGCGCAACAGGTATATCGTGCTCTGTCGATGCGGCCGCTGCGCGTGCGCAAGGAAGTGCCGGGTTTCATCGCCGACCGCCTGCTCGAAGCGCTATGGCGCGAGGCCTTGCATCTGGTCAACGAAGGCGTGGCGACCACCGGCGAAATCGACGACGCGATCCGCTTCGGCGCGGGCATCCGCTGGTCGTTCATGGGCACCTTCCTCACCTACACGCTGGCTGGCGGCGATGCCGGCATGCGCCACTTCATGCAACAGTTCGGACCGGCGCTGGAGCTGCCCTGGACTAAACTGGTCGCGCCGAAGTTGACGGATGAACTGATCGACCGGGTCGTGGACGGCACGGCGGAACAGGTCGGCCCGCGGTCGATCAAGCAGCTGGAGCGTTACCGCGACGATTGCATTACGAGCGTGCAGGCGGCGATCGCGGAGGCGAAGGCGCGGCATGGGTTGCTGCCCGCGGAGTGATGCCGAGAGCTGTGAGCTGTGAGCTGTGAGCTGTGAGTTGTGAGCTGTGAGCTGTGAGCTGTGAGCTGTGAGCTGTGAGCTGTGAGCTGTGAGCTGTAAGACACGCTACTGCGCCGAAGCGCTGGCGGCACATTCGCCGCCGGCGAACGCCTTTGATACGAATGTTCGAGAGGATTGCCGATGCCGCAACCTGCTGCCCTGCCTTGCTATCGCGATACGGTGCGGGCCGAATGGGTCGATTACAACGGCCACTTGCGCGACGCGTTCTATATGCTGATCTTCAGCTTCGCGACCGACGCGCTGATCGACCTGATCGGTTTGCCGGACGCAGTACGCAAAGAACGCCAGCGCTCTATCTACACGCTCGAAGCGCACGTCAACTATCTGCATGAAATCAAGGATGGCGCGCAGGTGCGCGTCGACATGCGCTTGCTCGGGCACGATGCAAAGCGGCTGCATCTATACCTCGAGATGTTTGCCGGCGACAGCGGAGAGCCGGTGGCCGCAGGCGAGCAGATGCTGCTGCATGTGGATACCGGCGGCCCGCGCGCCGCCGCGTTCGATCCGGATGTCGCCGCGCACGTGCAGGCATTGGCCGACGCGCATGCCGCCCTGCCACCGGCCAGATTTGCCGGCCGCGTGATCGGCTTGCCCGCCGGAACAAAGCCGGGTGGGCCCGAGCATGCTTGAGCCGGAAATTGCCGCGTTCATCGAAAGAACCGCCGCGATTTATCCGGGGCATTCGGCTTCGCTGTCACCACCCGAACAGCGCGAGATTTACGAACGGTACGCGGCGGCGTTCACGCCCGCGCTGCCCCAAGACGTCACGACACAGGACGCGGCGTTCCAATCCGGCGCCGGCCATGCGATCGCGCTACGGCTGTACCGCAACCGTGCATGCGCTCACGAAGCGACGCGTGGCACCGTGCTGTACTTTCACGGCGGCGGTTTCGTGCTCGGCTCGTTGGATAGCCATCAGATCGTAACCGCGCGCATTGCCGCGGACACCGGACTCGACGTGATCGCGGTCGACTACCGGCTCGCGCCCGAACACCGCGCCCCAGCCGCGCACGACGATTGCCTGGCAGTCACGCTCGCCGCGCTGAAGAGCCGCTTGCCGTTCGATTTGCGGGCCGGCGCCACGCTGCAACTGGCCGGCGACAGCGCCGGCGCCACGCTCGCGGCCAGTGTGGCGATGCGCCTGCGCGACGACGGCATTCAAGGCGTGCGCGGGCTCGCGCTGGTCTATCCGATGCTCGGCACCGAGCCTCAGCCGCCCGCGCGCGAAACCGAAGCGCACGCCCCCATGCTCAAGCTGGCGGATATTCATGCATTCCGCGATCAATATTGGGGCGCACACCGGCCCTACCCTGCATGGACGATCCCGCTGGAGGCGACGCGCTTCGACGGCTTGCCGCCGACCCTGGCAATCGCGGCCGAGCATGATCCGTTGCGAGACGACGCGCGCGTCTTTGCCGGGCGTATCAGCGCAGCCGGCGGAGAAGCGCAGTTGTGGATCGGCGCCGGCCTCGTGCATGGATGCTGGCGCGCTATGGAATCGAGCCCCGGCGTGCGGAGCTTGCACGGCGAGGTGTGCCGTTTTCTGTCCGCCCATGCGGTGCCGGCGCCTGCTGGCGGTGAGCGCCGACGCTAATGCGGCGCACGGGCCGGCGTCTTGCGCAGTGCGCGGTCGGCCGGTGAGTCGGGCACCGGCAACCGTACGGTGAAGGTCGTGTGCGCGCCTTGTATCGAACTGCAATCGATACTCCCGCCCAGAAGTTCCGTGGCGCGACGGCAAAACGCGAGCCCCATGCCCGCGCCGCTGCCGTGCCGCTTGGTCGTGAAGAAGGCGTCGAAGATGTAAGGCAGCACGTCGCGCGCGATACCCGGCCCGGTGTCACGGAATTGCAGCACGCAAAAGTCCCGGTCCTGCACGGCACTGATCGTGATCTGACCATCGCCGCCCACGCTGATCGCATGCAGTGCGTTTTTCAGCAGGTTGAACAGCACGAAGACCACCACCGTGTCCGAACCTGAAAAGGCCAGGGCGGGGTCGATGGGCATCACCGTGACGCGCGCCCGCTCGTCGCTATTGAACGGATATCGCTCCAGCGCCGACGCCACGCATTGCCGCACGGAATGGCGGCTGAAGCGGCTGCGGTCCAGACGGTCGAGCGTGAAAGACGCGAGCGCCATCTCGACCATCGCGCTGGTGCCGGAAACTTCGCGCCGGATCGCGCTCGCCAGTTGGCTGATGCGTTCGGATTGGCCGGAATCGTCGTGATCGTCGTAAATCCCATGCGTGACGGCCATCCGGTACCCTTTGAACACGTGGTCCCAGACGCTGGCGATTTCGTCGGCGTGCATACCGATGGTCGCGAGCGGCGTCGATATCTCGTGCGCGATGGTCGCCGCGACGGCGTACGGGTGAATCAGGTGATAGCGGACGATGGTGATCGCCAGAAGCGCGAGACTCAGGCCGATGAACAGGACGCCCGGCGGATAGAACCGGGCACCGTAGTTGACCGCGTAGTCCGCCGCCGCGAACGAATACAGGCAAAGGCTCGCCAGACACAGATCGAGGCGTCTGCGCGCGTGCCCCTCCGCGTTGCGGCGCGCGGCGAGCAGAAGCTGCGCGCTGCGCCCGGCCAGCAACACGGTCTGCACCACATGCAAGGGATGCAGCGGCCCGGCCACGGGATAGTAGCCGAAGAAGAAGTGCCGATAGCCGGCCACCACTTCGTTGCCGGGAAGCAATATCGCAAGAACAAAGCACAGACCGTACGACGCGATCAGCAACGGCCGCTCACGGCGCTGCGCCGCCACCTCCGTGACGAAGTGATAGAAGGTCGTCGGCAGAAAGAGAATGAACAGATAGCCGCATCTGACCAGCAGTTCCGCGGTCTGCGGGTTGTCGGTCTGGAACAGCAGCGTCCATGTGCCTTGCCAGGCGAAGGTTGCCGCGCACATCAGGATGAATGGCGTGAATAGCCGCGTCGCCCCTTGCGTGATCAGTACGTACAGGCCGAACACTACGAACATCGCGGACACGAAGGCAGTCGGAATAGCGTACATGTGGCTCAACGTATCGGCCAGCTTTAGCGATTCCGCTCATTGCGCCATTGCGCGAATGTTACGAGGTCCATGCCCACTTCGGCGGCATCGATCGGGGTCCAGCTATAGAACACGTCTTCCCAGCCCGGAATGGTCTGCGGCGTCAGCGTCCTGAAGTTCATGCCGGAGCGGTAGGCCAGATTCGGCCAGAATACCGGCATCACCTCGCGCACCGCCATCTGCTTCAACAGGTCGGCCGGGCCGTCCTCGTCCGCGACGATTTCGCCTTGGGAGATCCAGTCGTTCTCGGCCCAGGCAACGAAAACGCTCGGGTTTCCGGCACGGTCGAACATCAGAATGGCGTCCTGTTCCGGGCGCCAGTAGTATTCGACGATACCGTGCGCGGCCACCAGCTCGTCGATGACCTTGCGCGTTCTCGGATCGCAATACACCGTGCCGCTATCGCCCAACGCCAGCCAGCCGCCTTCCGAGCAATGCCTGTTTTTGGCATCTTTCAGGAAATGGGCCAGCCGGTTTGCGGAATCGATATCCGTTTTTCTCAGGTATAGATCGACGATCCCGGCATTGAACGCTTTGACCGCGACGGTCTCGTCCGCCACGCCGGTCAACAGCACTTTCGCGCAGCGCAGATTGGAGATGGAGGAGAGGAACTCGACGCCGCTCATGCCCGGCATGTCGAAATCCACCACTACCGCCGCCACTTCCGCGAAGCGGGAACCGCGGGCCAGAATATCCCGCTCCGCCGAGCTTTCCACGTAGCGCTCGAAGCCCGTCTCGCTCACGCAGGCCGACGCCGGGGCAAACTCCAGTGAATTCTCGCGAGCATGCTGACGGATGAAGGCCAGCGCGGTTTGAGGCCGCGTGAAGAACAGATTGGTCGCGGCATCCGGAAAGAAACGCCGCAGGGCGTCCAGGTAGCCGTCGTTGTCATCCACGAAAACAACCGATGACGGGTACAGAACAGGTGGTCGGATAAAGTTGTTCATATATTCACGTGGTTGGTCGCACCGCCGCCGGAGGTTGGCCGCAGCAGGCCACCAGCCGGAAGAACAGGCGAGTCCGTAAGCCCTGCCGCGGGGTGGCGCCCCCTGATACGAGAGGCCGCCGACGCCCCGGCCATTGCCTGCCCGCCCCCGCTTTGCCGCATCAGGCTTTTCCGTGTGTTCGTGCAAGGAACACATCCGCGTGCCGCTTACCCGCTCATAGGGCGGATTCTCTCACGCTGGTTCCCAACTCGGTATTCCCCTGAACTATATAGTATCAACGACAGCGCTAAAGCGTGACGGGAAAATCCGCGAGATGGAGCCGGCCCTTAGGGCCGCGACGCAACCTCGTCCAGATGCTCCAGCAGATCGGCGGGGTCGTCGTAGACCCGCAGCGCGCCGGCGCGTTCGAGCTCTTCCGTGCCGTATCCGCCCGACAGCAAACCCACGCCCAGCGCGCGACAGCGTCGCGCCGCGAGCATGTCCCAGATGCTGTCGCCGACCACCACCGTATTTTCGACCGGCACGCCGAGCCGTTCGGCTGCGGCGATGAACAGATCCGGATCCGGTTTTGCATATTTGACGTCGTCGCGCGTGACGACGACCGCCTTCGCGGGATCCATACCTAGCGCCGCCAGATTGAGCGCCGCCGTTTCCATGCGGCCGCTGGTCGCCACCGCCCACGGCGTTCCGGCTTGCGTCAGCGCGTCGAGCAAGGCCCGGGCGCCCGGCAGCGGGCACACCTGCGCGCGCAGTCGCTGATAGGCCGCGGCGTGGGCCTGACGCAGGCGCTCGACCCGCTCGGCACTGATTTCGCCGTGCGTTTCCCGCAGAAGCTGATGGGTGAAAAGCCCGCCGCTCATGCCGATCTTGCGGTGAATCCGCCATACCGACAAGGGAATCCCCTCGCTGTCGAGCGCTTCTTTCCAGGCTAGAACGTGCTGGTAGACGCTGTCGACCAGGGTGCCGTCGAGATCGAAGAGGAAAGACGTCTGGATGCGCATGGCGAGCTCCTGTTGATGACTATGGCCACCAATATGCCATGCCCCGGGTTTCGCGGGTCGCCCGGAGCCGGCCTTTGTTCCCTTTGTCCCCCTTGACCCTCACGTCGCGTAAGGTTCTACGCTCCAACCCGCACACTGACCGGAGGCTCGAATGCTGTTGAAAGTGGGAGAACTTGCGAGGTTTCGACTCAGTCGCGCGACTATGTGTTGACCGCCTTCAGCGAAACAAAACTGCTGATCTACGAAAAGTATCTGTCGCCCGACGAGAGGCGGATGAGTCTGTGCTCGCGTTCATCCGCGAGGCGATGGCGAGCGTCGCGTAGCCGCGTTGATCGTGCAGGCCGGCTTTTGGCCGGCTTTTGGCCCGCTTCTGACCTTGCTTCTGACCTGCTTTGGGCGAGCAGGAGCGCGGTGGCCCGCACCGAGGCGATCCTTCAGCGCTGCCGTTCATGCTAGCCTCGTGACTCCCGCTAACAGGACGTTGCATGAACACACTTCGATTGCGCCTTCGTGGCCTGACGCGGCGACGCACGATCGCAACCGTTGCCACCCTCTTGACGATTTCGACAGGCCTGAATCACCCCGCCTTCGCGGACGCTGAACACGCAACCAGAGTGGAGTACGCCGGCACGGTGGGCGAAGCGAAGATCGGCATGACGCTTGTTCTGCGAGGAAAAAACCTCGGCAAAGGACATTACTTCTACTACCGCTACCTGAAGGACATTGCACTGACCGGCTGACAATCCGGCGCCCAACTGACATTGCAGGAAGCGAATGGGGCGTTCGATCTGCACTTCGTGGGCAATGGATCGAACGGCGACCAGCCGCTGGATTTTGCCAATAGCGTGGGCCTCGCCGGCACCTGGCGCGGCGGCGTAAAGACTTGGCCGGTCAGGCTATCCCTCGAAACCATGTCGTCCGCGGATGCGAATGCGGAACACCTGTACGGCATGATCACCGACGAATCCGACCAAGCATTCGAGGCGCGGGCCCAGGGCTTTTATTTCGCCGCGCTGAAGGGCGACCCGAAGCAGGCCGCGCGTTTCGTTCACTTTCCGCTGCGGGTGAATTGGGGTGCCTCGCATCACGAGACGATAGGTTCGGCGAATCAGCTTGCCGCCAACTGGCATCGCATATTCACGCCCAACTATCTTGCGGCGCTACGTGAAGCGGCTCCGCACGATATGCCGGTGATCAGGAGCCAGTACGCCATGCTCGGCGCAGGGCTTGCGTTCTTTACGGATAAGGGTGTCGAAGTTCTGAACGCGCAGCAATAAGCGCCGCTCGCGAAGCTGGAGGGAGTACGATCGGATGTGATCGGCTTGAGCAAATGCGTCAGCGCGACACCGGGTGTTTCTGCATTGCAAATGCGCAATCGACGCGCCGCCATTCACATCAGCGGCGCGTCGATCGTTTTCTGCGCTTATTGAACTGCTACCGGACTGCTTATCGCGCCATTTACTGGCCCGTGTATCCGAGCGGAACAGTGGCGTTGGCCTTGGCGACCGTCGCGTTGTTCGACACGATGTACTGCGGCACTTCGGTGAGCGTGAGCGCGACCTGGCCGTTGGTGTAGGCAACCGTGCTGACATTGCCGTAACCGTCGATCTTGGTCACATTGCCCGACGTGCCGGCATTGTCGACCTGGAGCGAATAGCCGGTCGAATACGTCTGGCTATACGCACCGTTGCTCGCCGGCCACTGCGCGTTGCTGTGCGTCCACGCCGCCGTCACGACCTTGCCGTTCCCCAGTTGCTGGAACGCATATGCAAAGACTCCTGACGGTGCGCTCTTGATGCGGCCCAGCGTATTCGTGCCGTCGAGAACCCGCGTCATCGTTGCGAAGGCCATCGCTTCAGGCTTCGGCGAAAGGTTCGTCGCACCGAAGGCGCCTTGTGCGTCGTTCAGATCGAAGAACGATCCGTAGCCGACTTCGCCTGGATAGTCAGGACCGTAGAACAGCGTCGTCACCTGCGCACCGCCGCCAAGCACGATGATGTGCGCCCGCACGCCAACTGCCGCATGCGCGAACAACTGGTTCTGCGACGGCACGTTCGGACCGTAGTTGAGGCCCGGATCGTAGCTCACGCCGGCTTCGGTGAAGAAGAGCTTCATGTTCGGCTTGCCTGCCTGCATGACCGATCGCAGTTGCTTCATCTGATTGTCGAGCGCATTGGCCTGGTTCGCCGGATCCGGATCCGAGTCCTGCAACTCAGGCGGATGGGACGGGTAGGTACCCGCATTCCAGTAGCCATGCGTTGCGACTGCATCGATGTAATTCCACAAACCAAGTGCGCCGAACTTCTGCAGATAACCCGTTGTGCAGGTGTCGCAGTTCGAGGCGAAAGGATTGCCGGTGCCCATCACCACCGCGTTCGGATCGGTAGAGTGAATGCCTTGATAGGCCGCCTTGTACATGGCGACGAAGTTCGCGTCGCTATCCGCCCAGCCGAGGCTCGGTTCCCAGGTGACCTGGTAGTAGTTCTTCTGCTGGTTCGGGTAATTTGCAGCACGAATCAGGCTCGTGTCCGTACCGACCTTGCTCATGAAGGTCTGGAACTCAGGCATGTTCGACGGCGCATAGTAGCTGTCGTTGAACTGGCCGGTCTTCGAGTCCCACGCCGGCAGTCCGTCCAGACGCACGATACGCATCTGATCAGGATTGGCCTTGTAGAACGGATCGAGGTCATTCACGTTCGGCGTATACGTGTTCGGGCCGTTGGGTTCCATGGCCGATACCTGACGGTCGTCGATCGTCCACGAGATGCCCAGCGCGTGCAGCGCGGCGATGTTGCCGTTGAAGCCCTGCATGCCGAAGCGATGCTGATCCTGATGCGCATAGTTCACGGTGCCCAGTGCCGAACTCAGATTCGGCAACACACCGAACGTCGCGATGCCGACCGGACGCGTGCCGCTTCTCGGCAGCGTGCCGCCGTTCGAGCGCAGGGTCGCGGTGAGCGCGCCGTAGCCGGACCACGTCGACGTACACGGAATCGTCGCGGTTTGTACGCCGGCCTTGACTGCAAAACTTCCCTGCGTCTTGATCGCGCCAGTCGAATCCGCTACGGACCAGACGACAGTATCCGCGCTCGGGGCGTTCGTCGTAATCGCCAGCTTGAACGAGGCGTTGTTCTGGAACACACGCAGGCCGTCGCTGGTCGGCGTATCGGCGCTGATCACGCCGTTCGCGGTGCCGCCGGCCGTTTGGGTCGGCGTGCTGCACGACATGGTCGAGCTGCCGGGAGTGGGCGTCGGGGTCGGGGTGGGCGTCGGGGTCGGGGTCGGGGTCGGGGTCGGGGTCGGGGTCGGGGTCGGGGTCGGGGTCGGGGTCGGGGTCGGGGTGGGCGTCGGCGTCGGCGTCGGGGTGGGCGTCGGCGTCGGCGTCGGGGTCGGCGTGGGCGTCGGAGTCGGCGTCGGCGTTGCAGCAGCCGCCTTGATCCAGCATGACTTGCCGTAGCCATACGCCGGGTCTGTCTGCGAAACTGCGCCGACATAACAGCCGACGCCATTGCTGAACGTACGCGGCGCGCTCAGCATCACCGACGGTGCATTGGGCGGAACCGCACCGAACACCACCGAGGCCGTTCCGAGGAACGAGCAGTTGGCATTCTCCTGTGCGCACAACTTGTATTGCTGTCCTGAGACCGTGATGGTGGACTGAGCCTGCGCGCTTTCCGCGGCAAACGATGCCAACACTGTTGCAGATGCAACGCCAAATAGTTTCAAGTATCTCGTCATTGTCCGTATGTTCGCTAAAAGCAGGTTTTCCCCGAGAATTCAGCAAGATCGATCAGTCGTCCCGCTTTGGCGTTATTGAGTACAGAGAGAGGTGAACCTGAGAACGCGATGACCGCGTTCATTGCTGATGAAGCTCAAGCCTTGATGTGCCGCTATGCGATGGCGAACCTGCCAGCCATCCGCTCGCCTGGAAACTGCCGCTGAACAGCGGAGCAATCGGCACCGCCACCAGGTTTCCGGCCGACATCTATTTATTACGTTATGCTTACTATTTAGCCGATAGCAATCCTGCGATACATCGCTACCAACTACCCCATATGGAACTTCGACACGGTCGATCGAGCGCGGCGCGCACCAAAATCAAACCGCATGCACCGATTGCGTGACAAAGTCAGTCGACTTCCCGACCGTCGTAAAAGACGCCCCACCGATCACCCAACAGGGAAAGCACCACGAGGGGTTCATGCATGCCGCCGACGCGACTGGAACATCTACCGACTACCGAGGCTCGCCCTGAAAGTCCGGCGCACCTGGTATTTGCCAAACAAGGTTCGTACCAGCACGCGCAATCCCATAAATCAGGATGACGAATAATCAACCCGACTTATTTTCGGTCGCCGTTGACAGTCCATTATTGATGTGAACCCGTCGGCTCGACAGCGATCGAGGTACGCCCTCGCCTTGCAAGTCGGGTTCGGAACCCAAAGAACGAATGATCGGCGCGAATCTGCCTCACCCGCTCCAGTTGCAGCGCGAGGTAGGGTGCGTCGAATTTGAAGCGCGCCGCGGTCCGCCAACACGCTTCGCTACCGGAAAAGCGGTTTACAGGTGCGCGGCTGCCATCGGCGTAACTGTTACAGGAAAAACGGTGCTCGACCGCATGCCCGGTATTAGTTACAGAAGTTTTTGGCAGACGAATTATAAACGTTTCATCCGCGTAACGTGCCGGGGTTCAGGGGCGATAAGTGATATGTGCAAGAAACTTCGCGAGGATGCGGCGAGAGATTTTCCAAACATAGGGGAATGCAAAAACTCCGCCTCGCGGCGCTGCGGAAAAGGTAAATATTTGATTCGTCAGTTGATTGTTGTCGCGCTTTTTCAGTCATCCAATATTTGTGAAATTTTTATATTAGTAATACAAAAGGCTCGCATCCGCTGCGAGCCCAAAAACGACCAGATGTTTTACTAAGCAGTCCATGCTGGACCATAGATGCTATGGAGCCTTCGTAGCGAGCAATACAGGATCGTTGCGATACAGATCCGGGAACATCCGTTTCAGGTCAGCCACCTTCGGCAGGTCGTTGATCGCGATGTACGGGTGGTCCGGATGCAGCGCGAGGAAGTTCTGGTGATAGCTTTCCGCCGGATAGAAGCCCTTGAAGTTCTCCACGCGAGTTACGAGCGGCGCCGAAAACACATGTGCATTGTCCAGTTGTGCGATATACGACTGCGCAATATCGCGCTGCGCTGCATTCACAGGGAAAATCGCCGATCGATATTGAGTCCCGTGGTCAGGGCCTTGATAGTTCAACTCGGTGGGATTGTGCGCGACCGAGAAGAATATCTGCAGCAACCGCCCGTACGTGATCTGCGTCGGATCGTAAGTGATCTGCACGGACTCGGCGTGCCCCGTATCGCCTTCGCTGACGGTTTCGTATTGCGCCGTGGACGCCGCGCCGCCGCTATAACCCGAGGCGACCTGCTTCACGCCGCGCACGTGTTCGAACACACCTTGCACGCCCCAGAAGCAGCCGCCCGCCAACACTGCCGTTTCGCTATGCGTCGCGGCGGCTTTTTCGTCCTGCACGGGGGCGGGGATCTTCGTCGCGGCTTCGGCCGAATGTGCGACGTGCTGCGCGGCCACGACGCCCAAAACAACCACGACGAGACCTGCGAGTCGGCTGACGGAAAAACGCTTCCGCAGCGACGCGGCTCTAGTGAATATCGTGTACATGATGGTCTTTCCTTTAGATCAGCTTGAAGTTGAGTCAGGCCGCTCGCCGGCTTACCCGAACGTGAAGGCAAACGCCTGCACACCAGGGTCGAGAAACTCGATGGAGAACGTATGGTCCGCGACTTCGCCGGATTGCCGCACCAGTTGATAGAGACGCTGCCCGGTTACGCTGCCGCTGCCGTCGGCGGCGACGTCGGTACCGTGCGACGCGCCGGGCGCGCCACCGTCGACACTGACGCGAAACCGCACGGGCTTGCCGTCCTTACCCGGACCGAGCACCAAGTGCAGGTCGCGAGCATGAAAGCGATACACGATACGGCCCGACGCGGCGACGAGCGTGGCGTGCTCGGCACCCACATTCCATGAACCGGCGAGACCCCAGTCGTTGACGGCGAGCTGCGACGGCGTTGCATACGCGTGCGCCTTGTCCTCCACTTCCCCGCCCGGCGACGCGAAGTTCTCCGCCCGCTGATAGCCGACGTAGGTTTCCGGCGATTGCATATCGGCGTTGTCCGCTGCGGCCTGCACGCCTTGGACGCCGGCATCCGCAATGCCGATCGCCATGTTCGACGCGTTTGCATGGCCCGCTTCGGCCAACAGTTGCTGAATCACCTTCTCGGACTCCGCATAGTCGCCTTCGCCGAAGTGGTGATAGCGGATCTGCCCTTTCGCGTCGACGAAATAGTGCGCGGGCCAGTACTGGTTATTCAACGCGCGCCAGATCGCATAGTTGTTGTCGATCGCGACCGGGTAGTCCACGCCCAGGTCATGCGTCGCCTTCCTCACGTTGTCGATATTACGCTCGAAGGCGAATTCCGGCGCATGCACACCGATCACGACGAGCCCCTGATCCTTGTACTTCTGCGCCCACGCTTTGACATACGGCAGCGAACGCAGACAATTGATGCACGAGTAAGTCCAGAAATCGATCAGCACGACCTTGCCGCGCAAATCCTGCAGGGTAAGCGGCGGCGAATTGAGCCATTGGACCGCGCCGTTCAGTGGAGGCAACACGCCTTCCACCGGCAGCGGCGCCGCATTGGCGGCGGTGCGCATCATCGCGCCGCCGGAGGTTGCGGCGGAGACCGGTTCGACGTTGGCGCCCCGCTGCGCCTCAGGGTTGGCGCCCTTCATTGCGCCGCCGGATGCGTCCGCCGGATTGCCGGCGACGGGCGACTTGCCCGGCGCCGCGTTCGGCGAGAACCTGTCGACGAGTTTCTGTTCGAGACCGCCGGTAGCGAGCGTCGAGACACGGGCGAGCACGCCGGTGTCGATACCCAACGCGATCGCGACGACGCCAGACAGCATCGCGACACCGATCCCGCGGCGGATCCATTCGCCCGCACCTAATGACCGCTTCATTGCCGCGAACACCTTGCCGCCGATCAGGAGCGCCACTGCCAGCGACGTCGCCGCGCCCGCCGCATAAGCAGCCAATAGCAACGTGGTGCCGACGCTCGCGCCGCGCAGTGCCGCGCCGGTCAGCACGAGGCCGAGAATCGGACCGGCGCACGGCGCCCACAGCAGACCGGTCGCGACGCCCAGCAAAAACGACGAACCGGCGCGAATCTGCTGTCCATCGGCCTGCGCGAAACTGGACAGGCGATTGCCCGCGCTGACGAGCGGCCGCATCAGATGATCGGCGAAGCGCGGGAACAGCAACGTCAGACCGAAGATCGCGAGCAGCGCGATTGCCAGCCAGCGGCCATACTGGTTGGCCTGCGTGACCCAGCCGCCGCCCACCGCGGCAAGCGTCGCGACGAGGGCGAACGTCAGTGCCATGCCGGCGAGCAAGGGCAAGCCGCTGCGCACGAACGGCTGATCGGCGCGCGCGAAAACAAACGGCAGCACCGGCAGGATGCACGGGCTGAGAATCGTGAGAGCGCCGCCGAGATAGGCAAGAACGATGAGTAGCATGTCGGTTCCGAACGTTCGTGTAGGTCAGTTAAAGTGGGCACGCGGGCAGAAGCGGCAGCCGGCGTACAGTTCATCCAGGGCCTGATACTGCGGAAAGTGCCCACATGCTAGAGCGCCACCGATGTCGAAGTCCTCACGAAAAGTTAAATTAAATGTGATAACTCGCAGGCCGGAAATTTTGCACAATGGCGCAATGGCCGCCTTTCCCGGCGGCCGTGCCCGGCCCTGCTCCTCAACCGCGCCCTGAACCGTCGCCCACACCCACCATGGACAATCCGAAGCGCATCCTGATCGTCGAAGACGACGTCGACATCGCCAACGTGCTGAGTCTTCATTTGCGTGACGAGCGCTATGAGGTCGTACACAGCGCCGACGGCAATGAAGGCCTGCGCCTGCTCGAACAAGGCGGCTGGGATGCGCTGATTCTCGATCTGATGCTGCCCGGCGTCGACGGACTGGAAATCTGCCGGCGCGCCCGCGCGATGACGCGCTACACGCCGATCATCATCACCAGTGCGCGCTCGAGCGAAGTGCACCGGATTCTCGGCCTCGAACTGGGCGCGGACGACTATCTCGCCAAGCCGTTCTCCGTGCTCGAACTGGTGGCGCGCGTCAAAGCGCTGCTGCGCCGCGTCGACGCGCTCGCGAAAGATGCGCGGATCGAAGGCGGCAGCCTGCGGATCGCCGGGCTCCTGATCGATCCGCTGACGCGCGAAGCGGCCGTCGACGGCAAGCCCATAGAACTCACGCCGCGCGAATTCGATCTGCTGTATTACTTCGCCCAGCATCCCGGCAAAGTGTTCTCGCGAATGGACCTGCTCAATGCGGTCTGGGGCTACCAGCACGAGGGGTATGAGCACACCGTCAACACCCATATCAACCGGCTGCGCGCGAAGATCGAGGCCGATCCAGCTCAACCCGAGCGCATCCTGACCGTCTGGGGGCGCGGCTACAAGCTCGCCGTGCCTGGCGAGACACCCGCGCCCGCCGGCGCGCAGAAGGACGCATCGTGAATCTGACGCTGACCCAGCGGCTTTCGCTCGTTTTCTCCGTGCTGTTGCTGGCATGCTGCGGCGCGTCCGCCTTTTTGCAAATCCGTTCGAGCGATCTGCACGAAAAGGAAGTCATCCAGAGCCTGTCGCGCAATCTCGCCGACCATATCGCGCACCGCACCACGCTGATGGACGCCAACGGCTTGCGGCCCGATGCGGTCCGGCAACTGTTCGGGCAACTGATGATGGTGAACCCGAGCGTCGAGGTGTATCTGCTCGACAATCAAGGGCGCATTAAAGGCGACGACGCGCCCGCCGGGCACGTGAAACGCGCGCAGGTGGATCTGGCGCCGGTCCGGCGCTTCATCGCGGGCGAGGCGCTGCCGATTCTCGACGACGACCCGCGCAGCGTCGACGGTAAAAAGGTGTTCAGCGCCGCGCCGCTGCAACTGAGCGGGCAGGCGCCGTCCGGGTATATCTACGTGGTGCTGCTAGGCGAAGAACACGACGCGCTCGCCGCGCAGGTGGCGGCCAGTTCCGTGTTGCGCACGACGTTGTGGTCGATGGCGCTGGTCGCCCTGTTGGGATTGCTCGCCGGGTTGACCGCATTCGGCCTGATCACGCGCCCGCTGCGCCGCCTGACCGACGCCATGCGCCGCTTCGACGCGGAAGGCGAGCCCGACACTCAGCCGAGCGTGCCGCGCTCGTCGGCTGGACGGCGCGACGAAATCGCCGTGCTCGAAGCCACGTTCGCGCAGATGGCGAACCGCATCGGCGATCAATGGCGCGCGCTCACCCGGCAGGATCAGCAGCGCCGCGAGTTGATCGCCAATATTTCACACGACCTGCGCACGCCGTTGACCTCCCTGCACGGCTACCTCGAGACACTGTCGCTGAAGACCGACACGCTCGGCGAAACGGAGCGCAAGCGCTATCTGGCAATCGCGCTCGCACAAAGCGTCAAGGTGGGCCGGCTTGCGCAGGCCTTGTTCGAACTGGCGAGGCTCGAACAAGGCAACGTGCAACCGGCGCTCGAGCCATTCTCGCTGATGGATCTGGTGCAGGACGTCTTTCAGAAGTTCGAATTGCCGGCCGAGGCGCGGCACATTCAGTTGCGCGCGGCTATTCCGCCACGTCTGCCGAATGTTTGCGCCGATCTGGGCATGATCGAGCGCGTCCTGACGAACCTGCTCGACAACGCGATTCGCCACACACCCGCGGGAGGATCGATCGACATCGATCTCGCGCACAAGGACGGCAAGGTGTCGGTCACGCTCAGCGACACGGGGCCCGGCATTCCACCCGAACAACGCGCCGGTCTGTTCGAACGGCCATTCAGCGCCGGCGGCGCGCATCGCGGCGGCGGACTCGGGTTGCTGATCGTCCAGCGCATGCTGCAACTGCACCATAGCCAGATACGGCTGGTCGAAACGGCGGGAACGGGCACGACGTTTTGCTTTGAATTGCCGACGGCTGCCCTCAAACCAGGTACCGCCGGCATCCTTCTATGACGAATCGCGCCGGCAGGCGCGGCCACCAACGCGCAGCTAACTGACTGCAAGTCGGCATTGTCGTAGCGGCAACAGTCTTTCACGCCGGCCGGGAATCAGACGTTGACCGCTGCCTTCCTAATCCGCCGACGCTCCAGCCAGTTGCGTATCTGACCTGCGGCGAACGCGCTCATCAGCAACGACAGATACAGCATGAGGATATCGTGGCGCCATACGTCGAGCGCCACCTGATGCGCGACCAGTTTCGGATCGGGCCGCAACGGCACGGCACTGATTGCCACGACTGCCTGCTTCATCCGGATAAAGCCCGCCGCGGACAGCACCGGCAACAGAACCAGCAGCGCGACCAGAACTGGCTTCGCGCGGCGCGCCATCGCATGATGACGCAAACGCAGCCACAGCCCGAGGCAACCGTGCAACCAGCCCGGCGCGAGCAATGCAAGCTGCAATCCCTGCGTGCCGCTGGTGATGAGCGATATCACAATGCGCTCGTAGTTCGGTTCAAAGCCGTAGAGCGACGAGGCAAGCCGGGTGGACACGGCATGGCGGATCAGCAGCAGCGGCAGACTCAACCCCGCCCATAGCCGGACCCATTCAGTGAGCGGAAGCGTCCAGTAGCGGCGCCCGTAGATGGTTCGCAGTGCCAGTGAAAAATGCAGTAACGCCGCGCCATAGAGCAGCACCGTTCCAGGCACGCTACGCCATAGCCGCAGCGCCAATACGAGAGCGCGCCCGGCAAGATCCAGCGACCAGATCCCTAGTGCGTGATTGACCAGATGCAGAAAAAGGTAAATCAGCAGCACCACACCGGACACGAACTGAAAACGGCGCAGTAGCGTATGCACTGTCGATTCCCGGAGATTGTGCGCAGACCGGCTCCGCGGCCGCCGGAGCAGCGATTTCGCCTCGCGTCCGGTGGCCCGCAAGAAGTCAGCCGGGGACGGCGTCCGCCCAGCCCGGTTACGTGTTCGAGTCATGTCAGGCCCTACCTGCGGGCCGTTCCTGCCGGTCGCCGCCCGTTTTAGGGTTCACCGTCGTATGGCGAACGGCATCGGCGAATTTCTGCAACGCGGACAGCGAACCGCAAACGCTGTGGTACTCCTCCCGCCCTATCCTGGCGTCGAGAATAACCGCCATCCCCGATTGACGGGCCATGTCGATGATGTCCATTTGATCACCCCCATTCGTGTCTTCACGACTGTAAGACGGCGCATTTCACGTCGTTATTCCCGCGCCTCCAATGAACGCGCCACCCGGAATAAAAAATCCATCCGGATGGTTTACCGGTTCAGAGCGTGCTGATGCCGACTCACGTCGAGTTCGAGCATTTGCGCTCGCACATTAAGGAGTATCGACATGAGACTGATCCCGCTTAACCGGCTCGCTGTGCGGGCCCTGTCCGGGGCACTCGCCGTGAGCGCGGCCCTTCTGCTGACATCAAACGGTGTCTACGCGCAAACGTCGCCCTCGCCCGGCACGCACCCGCTCACGCGCGCCGAAGTGCGCCAGGAACTCGTGGAGCTGGAAGCCGCCGGATATGACCCGTCCCGAGGCGATGACAGCAACTATCCCGCCGACATTCAGGAAGCGGAAAGAAAAGTCGCCGCCATGCACGCGGCCCAAACGAATGCGCTCAATGACAATCAGTCGGCCATGCAGACCATGCCCATGCATTGACGGCGACGCCGTACCGGAGAACCGGCGGACCGCCGGTTCCCCGTTTGACTGACGCCGCAGCCGACAAAACGGGGATCGCGAAGGGGCTGCAAGCAGAGCGGCGAGCGATCCGCTTCGAAACGCCGACCGGAGGCTTGGCTTCACCGCTTTAATGAAGCCGCGTCGGCGTAGAAACTGTTGCCGTTCAACAGACAGCATGGCCATTCGACTGTCGGGTTTGCTGCACCAACCGGCTTCCTTGCCGCGTGCTCCTCATGGCGGGCATCTCCTTTGTTATCAGCGGTTTGGCGGTCTAAAGCCGCGACTGGCACGTCCTGTGCACGACGGTCATCCGAGCACGCACAACCGTGCTCGCCCCCCAAAGCCACTATCCCAAGGAGCACGTCATGAAAGAACTGAAGATCGACGAGTTGCATCGCAACGAAGAAATGTCCTCTTCCGACATGGCCCGTATTGTCGGAGGAACACCGAAGGAGCCTGTCGGCAAACCGACGCATATCGACGCCATGAACGGCGTCCTGACATTCGGCGACGGCTCGAAGTGGTCGATGGACCTCAACGGCAAGCTCCATCCGCTTTAAATCGACAAAGCTCATCTGGTTCTCCGGTGAGAACGCAGGAAAACTCCACTTCTCACCGGTAACCCGTCGATCACCTCTAGCGTAAATGGCTCACTGGAAAGCTTCGGTTTTTCCGAACCTTCCCTTCGCAATTAACAGGTTTATCCGATCCCGGGCATGCCGCAGACTGGGGCTCATCTTCACTACGGACATTGTCCGCGAAAGGACCCGATCATGCGCACCTATCCCCGTAACAGCCCCCAAGCCGCGGCACGCATCGTCGCGTTGGCCCTCACCTCCGACGGCCATGTCAGCAGCGCGGAAGAGCGTGTGCTGGACCGATTGAACATTGCTGGCGAACTCGGACTCGCGCCGGCGCAGTTCGAGCAGATCGTGCAGACGCTGTGTGAGGACCACTCGGTCGCCCAGCCCTCGTTCGCGCCGCCGGTGGGCCATCTCGATCCGGCCATGCTCACGAGCCTGATCGACGAGATCGACGATCCCGCGCTGCGTCGCAAGGTGATTCGCCTGTGTGTGGCCGTGGCGGTCGCCGACGACCATCTGGCGGACAGCGAAATCGCCTTGCTTGCCGCCGTATTGAACGCGTGGGGCCCCAATCTGACGCCGGCGGCGAGACGGCAGGGTCTCCCCTCGCACGTGCTGCGCGGTTATCAGCGCGCGGCGGCCACCACCTGAGACGCGAGCCCGTGATGCTGGCCGCGACGCGAGCGGATGGCATGGATCTCTTCGATCACGCCGTCCGCGCGGCCGAGCCAGCGCAGCCCCCGCAGCAGCGACAGGTCTTCCGCGCCCAGTTCCGCGAGCGGAAACACGCCGAGGCCACGCGCGGCGAACACCGCCATCAACGCGCTGTCCTCGAATTCGCCGACGATGCGTGGCCGGATGCCCTGCGATTCGAACCAGCGGTCGAGCCTCGCGCGCAAGGCGGCGTGCCGGGTGGGCAGCAGCAGAGGCACCTCCGCGAGGCATTGTGGAAAGCCCGCGCGCGCGGATTTGCGGACGATCTCGGTCGGCCCGTACCAATCCACCGGCGAGCCGGCGAGGCGCTGGCTCAACACGCGCAAGTCGGCATTGTGCGGCGCCGGCTGGCAAGCGAGCACGAGATCGAGCCGGTGCAAGGCGAGCTCCGACATCAACTCCGCGTGCTCGCCCTCGTGACACAACAACCTGAGCGACGGCGTGCCGAGCACCGGCGCCAGCAGCGCGTGCGCCGCGAGCTTTGAAATGCCGTCGGAAAGCCCGACGGCGAGCCGCGCCACGCCTTCGCCGCCCGCCTCGCGCATGTCGTCGAGCAGCGCTTCGCCGAGCTGAAAAATCTGCTCCGCGCGATTGAACGCCGTTTCGCCGGCTTCCGTCATCGTGACGCCGCGCCCCGCCGGCTTCAGCAATTGCCGACCGATCGATTTTTCCAGCTCACGCACTTGCGCGCTGATGGTCTGAACCGCCATGTCGAGCCGCTCGGCCGCGCGCGCAAAGCCGCCCTCCTTCACGACGATCCAGAAATAGTACAGGTGGCGGTAGTTGAGCATGGTTGAACACTTCGAAAAAACCGATATGTCGATCAGCGTATCACTGATTTATCCGAAATGCCGAGAGGACGATCATGACGCTATTCCAACGTTACCCGCCTCTATTCACCTACCGACACCATGGACTTCCTGCTCACACTCGTTACCGACCCCGCCGCATGGGCAGCGCTCCTCACACTGGTCGTGATGGAAATCGTGCTCGGCATCGACAACCTGATCTTCATCTCGATCCTCAGCAACAAGCTGCCGCAAGCGCAACGCGCACGCACGCAGCGCCTCGGCATCATGCTCGCGCTCGTGCTGCGGTTGGGTCTGCTCGGCACGGTCGCATGGATCGCGCAGTTGACCGCTCCCGCCGTCACCCTATTCGGCCACGCGTTTTCGTGGCGCGATCTGATTCTGCTGGCCGGCGGCCTGTTCCTTGTCTGGAAGGCCACACGTGAGATTCACCACCACGTGGTCCATGCCGAAGAAGAACGCGACAACCCGAGCAGCACCGTGCAGTTGACCGTGGCAGGCGCGATCGGCCAGATCCTGTTGCTCGATATCGTGTTTTCGGTCGACAGCATCATCACGGCGGTCGGCATGACGGACCATATGCCGATCATGTTCATCGCGGTGATTAGCGCTGTGCTGGTCATGCTGTTCGCAGCGAGCCCGCTGTCGCGCTTCATCGATCGCAATCCTACCATCGTCACGCTTGCACTGAGCTTCCTGCTCGTGATCGGCATGACGCTGATCGCGGAAGGTTTCGGCTCACACGTGCCGAAGACTTACATCTACGTGGCGATGGCGTTCTCCGCGTTCGTCGAGGCGATGAACATGCTGGTGCGCCGCGCGAAATCGAAGCGCGCGCTCGGCACCGGGCAATGACCGGTAGCGCCAGAAGGTTTTTTCCGGATCGGGCGGCTCGCCGGATCGAGCGTTCGATGCCTTTGTACTCTTGAGGAGCGACACCATGAAATGCCCTGTATGCAAGACCACCGACCTGCTGATGACCGAACGCCGCTCGATCGAAGTCGACTACTGCCCGGATTGCCGCGGCGTGTGGCTCGATCGCGGCGAGCTCGACAAGCTGATCGCACAGGACGCGGCGAGCCACGAGGTGCCGGCCGCCACGCGCGCGAGCCGTGAGGGCCACCGGGACTGGGGTCACTCGCACGACAGCCAGCGCGGGTACGACGACCGTCGAACGGACTATCGGACGCAGAAGAAAAAGCGCTCAATTTTCGACGTGTTCGATTTCGACTGAGCGCCGCCAGCCAGGATGAAGGAAGCGCCGGCGTATCCCGGCGCAAATAGCGTCAGCGCGCTTTGCCGCGGGCGCTCTTGCCGGCGTTGCCGGCGCGAGGCGCATCTTTACCCGCCGGCGCCGCGCCACCACTGATCTGTTCCATCCACGACAAGGCGTCGACATAGGAGAGGAACTGCTTCAGATAGCCCGGCGACACTTCGCGCATCAGCGAGAGCGCCCGGTGTACGAGACTGCTCGAGTTGAGCGGACCGGCGTTGCCGGGCACCTGCTCCAGCGATTGCCGCATCTGCTTCTCGGTGCGGACTTTGGACCAGACTTCCCTGAAGTAATCGAGTTCCGCGAGTTCCGGGTACGTGGCGGATCGCGGCGAGCCGAGCGTCGCGAGGACATGTTGACGCGCGATGGCGTCGACCAGGCTCTTCAGTGTTTCTTGAGCGGGCTCGTCTGCTAACGCCGAGCTGTCTGGGCGGGCACCGGCGTCGCCGCTGTCAGCCGGAGGTGTCGCGCCCTCGATCTGCCCGGCATAGGCCTCCAGCAGACCGGCCAGCCGGTCATCCAGAATCCGTCGCGCCTCGCCGCTGTGCCCGGCCGCGCGCCGCGCCAGCGCCTCGATGAAATGGAAGCGCACCGGATCCACCCGGTCGGCGCCGCGCTCGCGCCACGCGTCGAGCGTCGCACGGGCTGCGCTTGCCGGATCGCTATCACCATTACTCACGAGGCTTCCCCGGCGAGGTCGACGGCCGTGGAACCGGCGCGATTTCCACGCGCCGGTTTTTGGCGCGTCCCTGCTCGTCCGCATTCGAACTCACGGGTTGCCCGGAACCGAACGCGGCGGCAAAGAGCGACGAGGCGGGCACGCCGTCGTCGATCAATGCGCGCGTGACCGTCAATGCGCGCTGCGCCGACAGCTCCCAGTTGTCGGCAAAGCGACGGTTGCCTTCGCGCAAGCGCTGGTCGTCGGTAAAGCCGCTCACCATCAGGATTTCGTCATTGGCGCCGAGATACGCGGACAGCGGCCCGGCCAGACTCTTGAGCAGATCCCGGCCTTGCGGCTGCAATTGCGCGGAGTTCAGCGCGAACAGCACATTGCCGCTGATGCCGATGCGGCCATTCACCAGCGTCACGCGCCCGGCTGCCAGCGGGCCGGCGAGCGCCTGCTCCAGCGTCTTGCGGCGCTGCGTTTCGAGCTGACGCTGCTTGACCTCCTGCTCCAGCTTGTTCGACAGCTCCAGTTGCACGCCTATGACGCCCACCAGTATCAACACGAAGGCGCCGAGCAGCACCGACATCAGGTCGCCGAAAACCGGCCAGATCGGCGCGACCTGCTCCACGCCGCCGTCGATGTCCTCGCTCATGCCGCTTCAGCTCCGGCTGGCGCGCGCCGGCCGGCGAGCTGCTGCAGGTCTTCGACGATCTGCTTCTGCGACATCACGCTCAGGTCGATGACTTCCCGCGCTTGCGCCACGTAATACGCAAGCTGTTCGTCGCTGCGCGCGAGGGATTTGTCGAGCGCGGTTTCGATACGCTGCAGATGCGTGACGAGCTTGTCGTTCGACTCGCCGAACACTTGCACGGCGGCGCCGAACGCTTCGCCGAGGCTCGCCACTTCGACGGCGCTGCCGGTGACTTGCGCGGCCACCGAGCCCAGCTTGCCGGTTTCGAGTTCGAGCCTGTCGGTAAAGCGCGTCCCCACGCGCTCCAGCAAATCCGCCGAAGTGGCGACGAGCGCGTCGACGGCCGTGCGCTGCTCGGTCGACGCATGGTTGACGGCATCCAGCAGGGTTTCCAGCGTTGCCAGCAAGCGGCTGCGCTCCTCCAGCATCGCGGTGTCGCGCACCATGCTGTCGGAGAGCTTCTGGCGCAGTTCGGCGACGACCTCGGCGGCGGCCTTGGGTGCTTCCGAAGCCGCCTGCACGAGTTGGCCGATCTCGGCAATCGTGCCGCTCGCGTGCGCCTGTGTCTGGGCCGAAATATCGCGCGCGGTTTGCGCCAGCGTCTCGCAGATTTCCTGCTGGCGGCTCGCGGTGCGCGCGCCCGCCTGCTCCCACTCCTTGCTCAACGTCGCGGCCATCGCGCCGAGCGCCTCGGTCCAGGCTGCCAGCCTCTGCTGATCCCGCGAGACCAACTCGGCCTGCAGGTTCGCCGCGGCCTTCGGCGCTTCCGCTGCGGCCTGAACGAGCCGCTCGATCTCGGCAATCGTGTTGCTCGCATGCGCCTGCGTCTGAGCCGAGATGTCGCGCGCCGTTTGCGCCAGCGTCTCGCAGATTTGCTGCTGACGGTCCGCGGTGCGCGCGCCCGACTGTTCCCATTCCTTGCTCAACGTCGCCGCCATCGCGCCGAGCGCCTCGGTCCAGACGGCGAGCCGCTGTTCGTCCTTCGAGGCCAATCCGGTCTGCAAGTCCGCGTGCGACTGTCCCACGCCGCGCAGCAGCGACGCCGCGTGCTGCTCGAAGGTCGCGGCGGCCGCCGCCAAGGCTTGCTGGTTGCTGGCCGCGAGCTTCTCGCCGACGTTTTCCTGGCGCGACAGCGCCTCGTTCCAGGCCTGCGATACGCCGCCCGCGGCGCTTTCCAGCCGTGCGGCCACGCCGTCGAGCAAACCGGCCGAGCGTTGCTCGAAAGTCTCGGTGAAGCGATCCAGCGAGGCGCGCAGGCGCTGCGCCAGTTCTTCGCTCGAACGCTGATGTCCCGCCAATGCCTTGTTCCAGAGCTCCGCGACGGTCGCGGTGCTCGCCTCGAAGCCGCTCGACAGGCCGTCCAGTTGCCGCTGCACGGCGTGCGTGACGGTCTCGTGCAACGCGGCCGTTTCGCGCGCGAGGCCGGCCATCGTGGCTTCCATGACCGGCTGCAACGCCGCGCCGGCGGCGCGCGTGCTGTCCGCCACGCTGGCCTTCAACGACTGCTCGACCGAGCCGGCGAGGCGCGTGTAAGTGGCCTCGGCCCTCGCGTGGAAAGCCTCCTGGCTGCCGAGCTGCCGCTCGTTCAAGGCGAGGCTCTGCTGCTCGATGGCCGTCATCATCGTCTGCAGGCGGTCGACCAGCGTCGGCATCACCTCGGCCTGACGCTGCAGCAGCCTGAAGGCTTCTTCGCGCTGATGGGTCTGCGAGTAGATGCGCAGCGTCGTGGCGATCTTCACGTCGAGCATCTGCGCCGCCTGCAGGCGCTCGCGCCGGCACAACGCGGACAACAGTCCGAGCATGGCGGAGCTCGCCACGCCCGCAATCGAGGTGCCGAACGCAAAGCCCAGCCCCTTGACCGGCGCGGCCAGCGAGGCGCGGATCGCCTGCAGGTCGGTGGCGCTTTCCAGCGCCATGCCGGTGCCGCGCAGAGTGGCCACCATGCCGAGCAGCGTGCCCAGCATGCCCAGCAGCACCAGCAAGCCGACGAGATAAGGCGTCAGCGCCGGCCCCGGCAAAGCCACGCGCTCACCCTCGACGCGCAGGCGCACCGGATTACGCAGGCTGGGATGCAAGGGTTCGAGCCAGGCGCCGAGGCCCAGCGGCGGCGCGGACAGCCCCGCGACGGCGCGCGTCAGCGTGCCGGTAGCCTCGCGGTAGCGGTGCAGCTCGAGCGCGCCCGCCACGTAGCAAGCGCCGATCAATAAGGTGACGGCCAGCGCCAGCGGGTTCGAACCAAGGTAGCCGGCGGCGATCCAGCACACAGCGGCCAGACCTGCCAGAAACACAACGAGATCAATACGATATCTGGACATAGTGTCCCAGTTAGCTGGCGCGAAGGGCGGCGAGCAACCCTTCGACCGGTTGTAAACGAATATCCAGTTCGGCAAGCAACACGCTCTGCATATCCTTGCGGAACAGGTTCAGCCATGCGCCCGGCGTGAGGGCCGCTGCGTTGCCGGAGGCGTCGCTGGCGGTGTCGCCCGCGGCCTCGGCGGCGGCCAGCGCCGCCTGCTCGGCCCCGCGCAAGCGCTCGAAATGTCCAGCGAGCAGCACGGGCACGGCAGCGAGCAGATTGCGCTCGCGCTCGCTCAACGCCCGCTCCATCACCGCGTCGACCACCGCGAGGCGCGCCATGGCAGGCGTTCTGGCCGCCAGCATGGCTCGCAGCCGGCCGCGCAGATTGCCGATGCCCGTTTCCATCGACTGCTGGATGGCAAGATAGCGCTGACGAAACACCGCGTAGTCGGCCGCGGGCTCCGTGGGCGCGCCGCCCGAGGACGCGTGCCCGTGCCGCCGCGCGGCGGCGAACACGCTATCGCCCGTGATGGCCTTCGCCAGCGAGCTGCGCGCGCGGACGTAGTCGGCCTCTTCGGCGCTGCCGAAGGCTCGCGCGCCGGCGGCGACGGCGGGCGGATTGCCGTTCAGCGCCGAGGACAGCGCAATGGCGTCGGTCCAGCCGAGCCATTGGCTGAGCCGGTCCGAGAGCGATTGCCTAGATTCGGGGACGTCGGCATCCGCGAGGCGCGCCAGTAGGCGAACGAGCGCCGGGCCGCTGAGCGCGGTGCGCTGGGGGGCTTGCAACATACCACCGGAGTCAAAAAAGTCAGCAGTTTACACGGTGACGGGACCGGGGAGGCGACCGGGCGATCCGTCGCCGCTGCATGAACGGTATTTCAACGTCGCGAACGCCCCTCCCAACGGCCTTTCCCCCGCGCCGCTGCGGCCGGTTGCGCACCTGCTGAAGCGACGCGCGCCCGCTCGCCGGAAGGTTCTCGCGCATCCCGTGTTCCATGCCGGCTTCGCCCTGCCATGCGGACGACTCCATGTAAGATGAACGCGCGCTTTAACGCGCCTGTGGACGGCGCTGCGCGACCCGACTGCCGGTCGGCGGAGCGGGGACATCTTCGAACAAAGTGACTTCAGGCGAGGCACGTCAATAGAATGAAATTCGATACCGTTGTGCTCGGGGCGGGCATTGTCGGCGTGTGCGTCGCCTTGCATCTGCAAAAGCGCGGCCGCCAGGTCGCGTTGGTCGATCGCAGGCTGCCCGGCAATGAGACCTCGTTCGGCAATGCCGGGCTGATCCAGCGCGAGGGCGTTTATCCCTATGCTTTTCCTCGCGGGTTCGGCACGTTGCTTCGCTATGCGCGCAATCAGTCGCCGGACGTTCGCTACCATGCCGACGCCATCTTCAAGGCAGCGCCGTTCCTGTGGCAATACTGGCGCAACTCTCACCCGGCGCGGCACGCGGAAATTGCGAAGTCGTACGCCACGCTGATCGAGCACTGCGTGAGCGAACATCGAGCGCTCGCCGCCGAGGCCGGCGCGAGCGCGTTACTGCGCCCGATCGGCTGGATGAAGGTGTTTCGCACCGAAGCGGTCCGGGACAAGGAGATGCGCGCTGCCGAACAGTGGCATCGGGAATACGACATCGAGTTCGAAACACTCGACGCCGGCCGCCTGCAGCAGATCGAGCCCGATCTCGACAAGACGCTGGTCGGCGGCGTGCGCTATCCGCAATCCGATTCCGTGAGCGACCCGAACGCACTCGTCACCGCATACGCGAAATATTTCGAAGCGCTGGGCGGACGGTTCTTTATCGGCGATGCGGACACGCTACGCGATGGCTGGCAGGTCGATACGGAGCAAGGAACGATCTCGGCATCCTCCGCGGTCGTGGCGCTCGGGCCGTGGTCGGAGCGTGCGAGCGCGCGGCTGGGTTACCACCTGCCGCTGGCGGTCAAGCGCGGATACCACATGCACTACGCGCCGCAGGGGAGCGCCCGGCTGCATCACCCGGTGCTCGATGCGCAGAACGGCTACGTGCTGGCGCCGATGGCACGCGGCATCCGCTTGACGACGGGTGCGGAAATCGCCCACCTCGACGCGCCGAAAACACCGACCCAGCTTGCCGCCGTCGAGCCGGCCGCCCGCGCGCTATTTCCGTTGGGCCAGCGTCTCGACGACGAACCCTGGATGGGCCGGCGCCCGTGCACGCCGGACATGATGCCGATCATCGGGCCCGCGCGCAAACACGACGGCCTGTGGTTCGCGTTCGGCCATGCGCATCATGGGCTGACGCTAGGCCCGATCACCGGGCGCCTGATCGCCGAAATGATGACCGGCGAAGCCACCGTAGTGGACTCGCGGCCGTTCAGCGTGGAGCGCTTCTAACGGCACGCCTCGCCGCTCGCCCACTCCCGCACCGCCTGCGCGAACAGCCGCAGTGCGGTGGGTGGATGGCGATTGGCGGGGTAATACAGGCACAGCCCCGGAAACGAAGGACTCCATTCGGCCAGCAACTGCACGAGCCGGCCCGAAGCCAGATGGTCCGCGGCCAGCTGGTCCGTCACCCAGGCAATGCCGATGCCGGCCAGCGCCGCCTCGACCATCAGGTTCAGATTGCCCAGCGTCATCGGCCCGTCGACATCGAGGCTGGCGCTTTTGCCGCGATATTCGAGGTCCCATCGGTAGAGCGCGCCGCTATCGAAGCGGAAGCGGATACAGCGGTGCTGCGCGAGATCGTGCGGCGCTTGCGGTTCGCCGTGACGCGCGATGTAATCCGGCGAGGCCACGGCGATGAACCGCATGTCAGGGCCGAACCGGGTGGCGATCATGTCGCGCGGCACGTCCTGCAAGACACGAATGCCCGCGTCGAAACCATCGGCCACGATGTCCACCAGCCGCGTGTCCACCACGAATTCCACGTGAATGTCCGGGTATGTCGCGAGGAAACCAGGCAAGACCTGCTGAACCAGCGGCCGGGCCGCGGATTCGGACGCGCTGATCCGGATCGAGCCCGACGGACGATTGCGCGCGGAGGCCGCCTCGTTCACGGCGTCTTCGAGATCGGCGATGGCCGGCCCGACGCGCCGCAGGAGCTGTTCGCCCGCCTCGGTCAACGCCACCGAACGGGTCGTGCGGTTGAACAGCCGCACGTCGAGACGCGCCTCGAGCCCGCGCATGGCGTGGCTGAGCGCCGAGGGCGACACGCCCAGCGTGCGGGCCGCCGCGCTGAAGCTGCGCTGGTGAGCAATGGCGACGAAAGCAGTGAGTTCGGACAGACCGGCGCGCAACATAAATGAATTCCCCTCATAACCCCTTGCGATTCTAGCCGGATTGTTGAGCGACACACATCTGCTTAAGCTTGAGGCCCATGAACATCGCTCGACGTGTCTGCCCTACCGGCGGCAGAGCGACGCGGGCAACATCCGCAAAGGAGAAAGGACGTGCAAAAACGCAAACTGGGCAATAGTGGCCTCGAAGTGTCCGCAATCGGTCTCGGCTGCATGGGTTTGAGCTTCGGCTACGGCCCCGCCACGGAGAAAGCCGCGAGCATCAAACTGATTCAGTCCGCTTTCGAGCAGGGTGTGACGTTCTTCGACACCGCCGAGTGCTATGGACCGTTCATCAACGAGGAACTGGTCGGCGAAGCCGTGGCGCCGTTTCGTGACCAGATCGTGATCGCCACCAAGTTCGGCTTTCAGGACGGCGATTCGAAGAAACCGAATGACAGCCGGCCCGAGCGTATCCGTGCCGTCGCCGAGGCATCGCTCAAACGCCTCAAGACCGATCGCATCGATCTTTTCTACCAGCATCGCGTCGATCCGAACGTGCCGATCGAAGAGGTGGCCGGCACGGTCAAGGACCTGATCCGGGAAGGCAAGGTGAAGCATTTCGGCCTGTCCGAGGCCGGCGCGCAGTCGATCCGCCGCGCGCACGCCGTGCAGCCGGTGGCCGCGTTGCAAAGCGAGTATTCGTTGTGGTGGCGCGAGCCCGAGCAAAAGGTGCTGCCCACGCTCGAGGAATTGGGCATCGGCTTCGTGCCGTTCAGCCCGCTCGGCAAGGGCTTCCTGACCGGCGCGATCGACGCGAGCACGACCTTCGACTCCACCGACTTCCGCAACCTCGTGCCGCGCTTCTCCGAAGAGAACCGCCAAGCCAACGCGGGTCTCGTCGAAGTGCTGGGCCGGCTCGCCGACGCGAGGGGCGCCACGCGCGCGCAGATCGCGCTGGCCTGGTTGCTCGCGCAAAAGCCGTGGATCGTGCCGATTCCGGGGACGACCAAGCTGCATCGGCTGGAGGAAAACATTGGCGCGGCCGCGGTCGAACTGTCGGCTGATGATCTGACGGCTATTGAAACCGCGCTGCGGGATATCGAAGTGGCGGGCGATCGATATCCGGCCCAGTGGCAGCAGCGTGTCGATCGTTAAGCATCGCTCGGGCGCACGGCGCACCATTTACTGCCGAGGTCGGCGTCCGACAGCGCGCGGCCGAACTCCGCCGCGTCGGCCGGACGACTGAAGAAGTAACCCTGCAGCATGTCGCAGCCCATCTCGAACAGGGCCGTTGCCTGTTCGTGCGTTTCCACGCCCTCGGCTGTCGCCGTCAAGCCGAAGGCGTGCGCCATCGCCACGAGCGAGTGCGCGATCGCAGCCGAATCGTGATCGTGCGGCAAGCCTTCGACGAAAGAGCGATCGATCTTCAGGTTGTGCAAAGCAAAGCGCTTCAGATAGGACAGCGACGCATAACCCGTACCGAAGTCGTCGATGGAGAGCTTGACGCCAAGCTTCGCAAGCGCCGCCATGGTCGCCGAAACCGCTGGATCATCCGGCATCAACACGCTTTCCGTGATTTCCAGTTGCAGCGCTGATGCAGCGAGTCCGCTGCGCTCAAGGCACGCGGCAACGTGCCGCACGAAACGTTCGTCGAACTGGCGCGGCGAAATGTTGACGGAGACAGCCAGATGCGGCGCAAGGCTCCAGCGCCATTGCCCGGCCTGGGCGCAAGCCTGTTCCACCACCCAGTCGCCGATACTCTCCATCAGACCGGCTTCCTCGGCAACCGGTATGAACTCGGCGGGCGCGACGTCGCCCAACTCGCTGCTGGTCCAACGCAGCAGCGCCTCCGCGCCCACCGTCTCACCCGAAGCACTGTCGACTATCGGTTGATAAACGAGCCTCAGTTCACCCGCGCCCAGCGCGCGGCGCAACAACGCCTCGACCTTGAAGCGTCGTTGCAACTCGCACTGCATCTGCGCCGTGAAAAAATGCGCGCGGCTGCGGCCGCACTGCTTTGCGTGATGCATCGCGAGGCCCGCGTCGCGAATCAGCGCGGACGCATCGCAAGCTTCATCGTCGGAGCGGGCGATGCCGATCGCGACGCCCACGTAGTACTCACCCTCCGCGACTTCGAACGGCGTTTTGAAAAGCTCGAAAATCTGCTGTGCGAAGCCACCGATAGTCAGGGGATTGCCGCGGTCGTCGATGACGATAAGGAAGCCGTCGCCACCGATGCGCCCCAGCAAACCACGTCCACCGATCAAGCCGGCCAGCCGGCTCGCGACGTCGCGCAAGACGTAGTCGCCGAGATCGTAACCGCCGAGATCGTTGATCTTGCCGAAGCCATCCAGATTGACGAACAGGACGGCGACGCGAGCTGCGCGCTGCGACTTCAGCAATTGCTGAAGACATTGCGCGATGTAGACGCGATTGTGCAAGCGGGTGAGCGAGTCCAATACCAACGCATAGCCCGCGTGGTGAACGGCGTCCAGCTGGACGTTACTAGCGCCGCGGCGCATAGGAAGTTCGGCTTCGTCATGAGGCGAACGGGAGACTGAATCGCTTGCACACACTTGCATGCGGGCAATGGTCGCAGGGTGAGTCATCTTTGCACTCCAGTTCTTATACTTCGCCCGGGAAAAACGGCCGGAAAGGGGTGGTCGATCGTAGCTGCATCGACTCCTCGGGCCATCGTGCATGAGTGACTCTCGCCGATGCACATACCGAATTAACCTATAGAATCGGAGCCTGGAGACTTGGGTCGGCTGCTCGGCGTGAACGGCTCGGTGCTGGAAGTCGTGGCAGTGCCGCCACGATATCCCGGCATCGTCCGCGCGCAAACGGGTCGTCCGAGTGAACGCGTAAAGCAAAGGTGAACACCTTGCCGCACGCCGCACAAAACATACAATCAAATGAAAATTCACCAGTTACGTGCGCTTGTCGCCATTGCGGACGCGGGCAGCGTCCGCGGGGCCGCGAGGCTGCTCAATTCCTCGCCCGCTGCCGTCACTCAAAGTCTTCAGTACCTGGAAGAAAACCTACGGATGCAGCTCGTCGCCCGCACTTCGTCGGGCGTGACACTGACAGAATGCGGGCAGACACTGCTCGCCCATGCGAGGCTCATCGTCGCGCAGATGACGCGCGCGCATCAGGCCGTCGACGCGCTGCGGGGCGATCTGCGCGGGCGCCTCTCGATCGCCGTGACGGCATGGGTTGCGATGACGTTTCTCCCCGAGGCGGTAGCACGTTTTCGCGAAAGAATGCCGGGCATCCAGCTGGAGGTCTTCGAAGGCTTGCTCGCAATCGCCAACCCGCGCTTGCGCGACGGCAGCCTTGACATCTACGTCGGCCGGCAAACGCCGGGGACGGCTAATGGCGAGTTCAGTTACCGGCCACTGTTTTCTTCGAGCCTCGCCATCGTCGCGCGGCAGGATCATCCGCGGGCGAACAGCCGGTCGCTTGCCGAGCTGCTCGATGTCGACTGGCTCGTCGCGCTGGACCCTGAAACAGACGGACAGGCGCCGTACAGGATGTTCTCGCGGCACGGCTTGCCCGCGCCGCGCAGCATTCACTTTCTTCACTCGCTGACGGTCGCGCTGCCGCTGCTCAACCGCATGGACATGGTCAGCATCTTTCCATGGCCGCTCATCGAATTGTGCGCCGCCCGCGACGGCTTATGCGCGATCCCCGTGCGGGAGCAGCTCGACGAGTCGACGGTGGGGATCATTACGCGCGCCGGCCAGCCATCCGACGCGGCGGCGAGGTGCTTTATCGACTGCCTGATCGATACGATCCGCGACGAGTCATGGGCACGCACGCCGGACACGCTCCGCGCGACGCATTCGGTGGAGATACTGGTTTAGCGGCTGACGCGCGGCTCGAGGTGCGCTCGTGCGCGGCGCAGAGCACCTGGCGTCAGAGCAAGGTCTGCGCTGCGTTTTTGCATGCTTGCGCCCGCGTCTGACAAACATGGGCGCCTTGCTGGCCCACCAGCACACGCAAAAAAAAGCCGCGAACAGCAACGTTCGCGGCGTTCTTTTACCTGGCCATCGATCCGTCAGGCAGTCACGGCCACTCTGCGCGGCGACAGCACCGACACGACGAAGCTCACGACGATGTTCGCCACCAGCGCGATCAAGCCGATATAGACCGGATATACCGCATCGCCGACATGCAGCGCGAACACCGGCTTGAGGCCTTGGGAAATCGCCAGCCCGGTGCCGATCACAATCCCGAGCAGCCAGCCGAGGAACAGGCCCTGCGTATTCAAACGACGCGTGTACAACGAGAACACGATCGCCGGGAAGATCTGCAGAATCCACACGCCGCCCAGCAGTTGCAGGTCGATCGCATACTGCGTCGGCAGGAACACGATGAACAGCAGCGCGCCGAACTTCACGACGAGCGAAACGATCTTCGCCGTGGAAGCCTCGCCCTCAGGCGAGATGTTCGGCGAAACCAGCGGACGCCACAAATTGCGCGTGAACAGATTGGCCGCGCCGATCGACATGATGGCCGCGGGCACCAGCGCGCTGATCGCAATCGCCGCCGCCGCGAAGCCGACGAACCACGACGGGAACAGCGTATTGAAGAGCGCCGGCACCATGTCCGAAGCCGACTTCACATGCACGCCGGCCGCAATCGCCATATAGCCGAGCAACGCGATCAGACCCAGCAGCAACGTGTACGCCGGCAGGAAGATCGCATTCTTGCGCACCGTATTCGCCGACGACGACGACAGCACCGCGGTCATCGTGTGCGGATACATGAAGGCCGCCAGCGCCGAGCCCAATGCCAGCGACGCATACGCGGTGAATTGCGTCGGCTTCAGAATGATGCCGGTCGCGCCGCCCTTGGCCTTGAAGTACGTATCGGCCGCGTCGAACACATGGGCGTAGCCGCCGAGCTTGGCCGGAATCAGCCACACCGCCGCGATCACGACGATATAGATCATGATGTCCTTGACGAACGCGATCATGGCCGGTGCCCGCAGGCCGCTCGCATAAGTGTAGAGCGCGAGAATCACGAAGGCGACGATCAGCGGCATTTCGCCGGTCACGCCGAGCCCCTTGATCACGACCTGCATGCCCACCAGTTGCAGCGCGATATACGGCATTGTCGCGACAATGCCGGTCAAGGCGACCGCTGCCGGGAACCACTTGCCGCCGTACTCGCCCTGCACGTAGTCCGCTGCCGTGATGTGGTTTTTCGCGTGCGCGATCTTCCACAGTTTCGGCATCACCGCGAACACGAACGGGTAGACGATGATCGTGTACGGCAACGCAAAGAAGCCATACGCGCCCACCGAATAAACCAGCGCGGGCACGGCGATCACCGTATAAGCGGTATAGAAGTCGCCGCCCACGAGGAACCACGAAATGACCGTGCCGAACTGGCGGCCGCCGAGGCCCCATTCATGCAATTGCGTGAGATCGCCGCGCTTCCAGCGGGCGGCAAAAAAACCGATCACGGTGACGAGAACGAAGAACGCGATAAAGACGGTCATCGCAACCGGATTCACAGGATTCACTTCGCTCATTTGACACCTCGGTACACGACGTAAATCAGTAGCGAGGTCAACGGCACCCACAAGAACTGATACCAGTAGAAGAACGGAAAGCCGGCGAACGACGGACGCGTGTCGTTATAGAACGGCAGCCACAACAACGCGATGTACGGGATCAGCAGGGTCAGCCATAGCCATGAGCGGCCGGCAGGTTGGGAGGTCTCCACAAACTTCTCCTAAGTCTATTATTGAAACCGCGCGCCGCGACTCGTGGTCCGGCACGCGGAAACCGGCTAACCGATATGGGACGGCAAAACCGGCATGCGCTCTTTGCGTCGCGCCATGCGCGCAGCGGCAGGCGCAACCGCCCGCAAGGCGCATTACGCTGCGGGGATGTAGTATTCGCCTTCGTAAGCGTCCTTACAAGCGCGCAACTACGTAAGCCGGCTACGTAATAATACGTAGCCCGTCGGCCGTCTTTTCAACGATGAAACTCAAAGCAAAGATTGTCCTGCTGGCGATCGTGCCCTTTCTGGCCGCCATCGCCAGCATCGAAATCGGCGTGCGTCAGGAAGCCACGGCGCTGGCCGAGACTCAGCACGCGACCACCCAGGCCGCGTACATGGCCAGCAAGGAAATCGAGCTCAAGCACTACGTGGAGCTCGCCACCACCGCGATCGCGCCGCTCTACAACGCCGGCCAGGAGAACGCGCGTGACGACGCGATGCTGCGCACGCGCGCGCTCGAGATCCTCGAGAAGATGGACTTCGGCAAGGACGGCTACTTCTTCGTGTATGACATGCACGGCCGTTCGTTGATGCATCCGCGCGAGCCCGACCTCGTGGGGCGCGACCTTTGGGCGCTGCGCGACCGGCAAGGCGCGCTGACCATCCAGCAGTTGCTCGCCGCGGCCTCGCGCGGCGGCGGCTATGTGCGCTACCTGTGGCATCGTCCGTCGACGGGCAAAGTGGCGTCGAAACTCGGCTACGTGGTGCCGCTGGAACGCTGGGGCTGGATGATCGGCACCGGCATTTATCTCGACGACGTGGACAGCACGCTCGCGCATATCGACGAAGGCGCGGCCGCCAACATCGATCGTACGATGAAATGGATCGACGCGATCGCCGTGGCCGGACTCGCCGTGATCGCGCTGTGCGCGCTCGTGCTCAACGTCACCGAATATCGCAGCGCGGACGCCAAGCTGAAGCGGCTCGCGCAGCAGGTGGTGGAGTCGCAGGAAAACGAACGGGCGCGTCTGTCGCGCGAGCTGCACGACGGCATCAGCCAGATGATGGTCTCCGTCAAGCTGCTGCTCGAATCCGCGCTGGCGCGCTTCGAACGCAGCGAAGTGCGCGTACCCGCGGCCGAAGCCGCGCTCACCACCAGCCTCACGCGGCTCGGCGACACCTTGCGCGAAGTGCGGCGCATTTCTCACGCACTGCGTCCGTCGATGCTGGACGACCTCGGCGCCGCAGCCGCGCTGGAACAGCTCTCGCGCGAACTCAGCGAGCAGTCCGGCATCGAGATCGGCTTCACGCAGATCGCGCACACCCACGCCGCGGTTTTGCCGGACACGGTCAATACCGTGCTGTTCCGGATCGCCCAGGAAGCCCTGACGAATATCGTGCGGCATGCGCAGGCCTCGAGCGCCGCGCTGACCCTGGAGGTGTCGCGCGACGCCGTCACGCTGAGCATCACGGACAACGGGCGCGGCTTCGACGTGGCGCATGCCTTCGTCGGCCGGCGCTCGGGCGTGGGGCTGCGCAATATGCGCGAACGGCTCGAAGCACTGGGCGGCACGCTGTCGCTCAGTTCACAGGCCGGCCACACCCTCGTCACCGCACGCGTGCCGCTGGGCTCGACCGAGCCGACATTGCCGGCCTTGCAGGAAACCTGACCATGAACGACACCTCGCCCGCTATCGCCCGTCTGATTCTCGTCGACGATCATCCGCTCGTGCGCGACGGTCTGCGCGCGCGGCTCGAAGCGGTGCGCAACCTCGAAGTCGTCGGCGAAGCCGGCAATGCACAGGAAGCGCTCGCACTCGCCGCGAGCGCGGAGCCTCATCTCGTGCTGATGGACGTCGGCATGAACGGGATGAACGGCATCGCGCTGGCCGGCATGTTTCACGAACGCTTTCCGGCGATTCGCGTGCTCATGCTGTCGATGCACGACAATCTCGAGTACGTGACCCAGGCAGTCCGTGCTGGCGCGAGCGGCTACGTGCTGAAGGACTCGCCTGCCACCGAGATCATCCAGGCAATCGGCGCGGTGCTCGAAGGCAAGCAGTTTTTTAGCGCGGGGCTCGGGGCACGCCTGATTCAGGCCTCGGCGATGCAGTCGCCCGTCGAACGGCTCACGCCGCGCGAGCGCGATATTCTCGATGCGCTCGCGGAAGGCTTGTCGAGCAAGCAGATCGCTCAACGCAACGATCTCTCCGTGCGCACGGTGGAAACGCACCGGCTGAATCTGAAACGCAAGCTCGATATTGAAGGTCAGGCGGAGTTGATCAAGTTCGCGGTTGAGAACCGGCGCACCAGCCGGTAAAGATCTGACTGACGCCGACCGGCAAAGCGCCGCCTGATCGGCACTGCCCCCATTCAAAGTATTACCGTCGTACCGTTTAATCCACTCAACGCCCGAACACTGGAGCTGACGACGATGAAACGCTCGATCCGATGGCTGAGGCTAGCGAGTCTGCTGATCTGTTTCCCGGCCACTCATTCGCACGCCGAACCTGCGCGTCTGAATCGTGGCCACGACCCGTTCTTGCAGATCTCTCACGCAATCAGCGAGTGCCCTGTGCCGTTGGGCCCACTCGAAACCGAGCGGGAGTGGCTGGACGACAGCCACTACCGGATCGAACGCGGCAATAGCTGCTGGGTGGAAGGCCGCTGCCGTCTGTCCAATGCGTATCTGTACGACGCGGAAATCGCCGACGCCGTGCAGCGGCGCCTCGCCAACATCGAGTTCTCCACGCACTGGCGCGAACAGTCGACCCTCTGGCTGACACTGCAACGCCGCTTCATCTACGTGCAAGGCTGCGTTGCACCAGGTTTCGACAAGCCGGCCTTCCTCAGCGAACTCGCAAAAACCGCGGATGTCGAGCGTGTGATCGATGACACGACGAACGACCCGCACGCCGCACGTCCTCCCTACAAAACGCTTGCAGACCCCGACAAGCCGGTGCTCGATCCTGGCAACTAACCAGATCAGTCGACGGGCGATAGCGGCGTGCGCGTGATATCCGGTCTCACGCTGCAACGCCTATATCGGCAATCGAACATAGCAACGCAGAAATCGAACTTTGTCCGTTTCTACGTCGTTGCTACTATCGGCGACCCGATATATCCGGTCAGCACAACAATGACAATACGACGATCGCAGCGCCCCTCTCTTCGCCCTCGCCTGATCGGCGCCGCCGTGGCCAGCCTCGTCGTCCTCGCATCCTGCGGCGACGACAACCTGCCTGGCCCGACGCCCACACCTGTTGTCGCGCAAAAACGACCGAACATTCTGTACATCATGGCCGACGACCTCGGCTATTCCGACATCCACGCGTTCGGCGGCGAAATCAATACGCCCAACCTCGACGCGCTCGTGCAATCGGGCCGCATCCTGACGAATCACCATACGGGCACCGTCTGCGCGATCACGCGGTCCATGCTGATCTCCGGCACCGACCACCATCTGGTCGGCGAAGGCACCATGGGTGTGCCGACGGACGAGCGCAAAGGGCTGCCGGGTTACGAGGGCTATCTGAACGACCGCGCGCTGTCCGTTGCGCAATTGCTGAAGGACGGCGGTTATCACACGTATATGGCCGGCAAATGGCATATCGGTTCGGGCATTGTCGGCAGCACCACCGGTGGCGGACAGACGCCTGACCAATGGGGCTTCGAGCACAGCTACGCGCTGCTCGGCGGTGCCGCGACCAATCACTTCGCGCACGAACCGGCGAACTCGCAGAACTACACCGAGGACGGCAAATACGTGCAGCCCGGTCAACCTGGACAACCGGGCGGCGCGGGCGGTAGCCCCGCGGTGTTCTATTCGACCGACTTCTACACGCGGCGCCTGATCTCGTACATCGACTCGAACAAGGGCGACGGCAAGCCGTTCTTCGCCTACGCGGCCTACACGTCGCCACACTGGCCGCTGCAGGTCCCCGAACCTTATCTGCACAACTACGCCGGCAAATACGACGCCGGTTACGATGCGATCCGCAACGCACGCATTGCGCGGCAAAAAGCGCTCGGCATCATTCCGAACGACTTCGTGCCGTACGGCGGCGCATCGGAAACGCTCGTCGCGACCGCGGCCACCGCGAACAACGGCACGGTGAACGCGAAGTACGTGAGCGCCGTGCATAGCGCCGCGCAAGGCTATACCGACTATGGCCCGGGCACCGTGAACAAAACGTGGGCGAGCCTCTCGCCCGCCGAGAAGAAGGCCCAGGCGCGTTATATGGAAATCTACGCGGGCATGGTCGAAAACCTCGACCACAACATCGGTCTGCTGATCCAGCATCTGAAGGATATCGGCGAGTACGACAACACGTTCATCATGTTCCAGTCGGATAACGGCTCGGAAGGCTGGCCGATCGACTCCGGCGCCGATCCGACCGCGACCGACACCGCCAACGCCGCCGAGCCGATCTATTCGGCACTCGGCACCGACAACGGCAAGCAGAACGCGCAACGTCTGCAATACGGTCTGCGCTGGGCCGAAGTGAGCGCCACGCCGTTCCGGCTGACCAAGGGTTATTCGGGCGAAGGCGGCGTCTCCACGCCGTTGATCGTGCATCTGCCGGGTCAGACCACGCAGAAGCCGACGCTGCGCGATTTCACGCACGTGACCGACAACACCGCGACGTTCCTCGCCGTCGCCCAGCTTGCGCCGCCCACGCAGGCCGCGCCGCCGCTCGTCAATACGCTGACAGGCGTCGACCAGAACAAGGGCAAGGTGGTCTATAACAACCGCTACGTGTATCCGATTACCGGACAATCGCTGCTGCCGCTGCTGAACGATCAGGCCACAAGCGCGGTGCACGCCGCTTCGTTCGGCGACGAAGCTTATGGCCGCGGTTATCTGCGCAGCGCCGACGGCCGCTGGAAAGCGTTGTGGACCGAACCGCCGCTCGGCCCCGTGGACGGCCGCTGGCAACTGTTCGACATGAGCACCGACCGTGGCGAAACGCAGGACGTGTCGACGCAGAACCCCTCGGTCATCGACGGTCTCGTGCAGCAGTGGAACAACTATATGAGCAGCGTCGGCGGCGTCGAGCCGTTGCGTCCGCGCGGTTACTACTGAGCGCGCAATGACCGTCCGATTCAAGCTGAAGAAAAGCGCGGCGCTTTACGGCGTCTACGCGGCGATCGCCACGGTCGCGTTCGCCGCCGCTTTCACCGCCGCGACGGCCGCTTCGGCGGTCTTTAGCGGCGCCCAACAAAGCGCATTCGACAACCTCAACAAGTCGCGCCCGCTGGCCGCGCTCGGCTCCGAGCAGCAATGCGCGCGCTACGCCGGCCTGCCCTCGCGCTGGCGCGAAGATCCGAAAGCCGGCATGGTACATCTGCACGGCGGCGACTTCGTATTCGGCAGCAAGCTCGGTTACGAAGACGAGCGTCCCGCCGGCGACGGCAAGACGCGTATTGCCGGTTTCTGGATCGATCAGACCGATGTGACGAATGCGCAGTTTGCGGCATTCGTCAAGGCCACCGGCTATGTCAGTGACTCGGAGCGACAAGGCGGCGCCGTGGTCTTTCATACCCCGACACGCGATGAGATGAACGCACGCGAGCTCGCCTGGTGGACGTGGGTGAAAGGCGCCGCGTGGAATCATCCGACAGGACCCGGCAGCACGCTCGAAGGCCGCATGAACCAGCCGGTGACGATGGTCACGCAAGCCGATGCGCTGGCCTACGCAAGCTGGCTCGGCCGCGATCTGCCGACCGAGGCCGAGTGGGAATACGCGGGCAAAGCCGGCCGCGAAGGCGCGGACCTCGATACAGCGCCCCGCGACGAACACGGCAAGCCGAGCGCCAATTACTGGCAAGGCGTGTTTCCCGTGCTCAATACGAATGAGGACGGCCATGTCGGTCTTGCGCCCGTCGGCTGCTATGCCGCCAATGATTTCAAGCTTTACGACATGATCGGCAATGCGTGGGAATGGACCAAAGATGTTTATAGCGGTCCACACCAGTCGCACACCAATGGCGACACCGCCGCGGTCGCGCCGCTCAGCCGCAGGCACGACACGCCGGTGGTCATCAAAGGCGGCTCGTTCCTGTGCTCGCGCGACTATTGCGTGCGTTATCGGGCCGCCTCGCGCGAACAGCAGGAGGCGGACTTGCCGGCGTCGCATATCGGTTTTCGCACAGTGTTGCGGGACGCGTCATGAAGCCGCGCCTGTTTGCAACGGCAGTGTTGCTCATGGCTGCGACGATGGCTCAGCACGCGCAGGCGGCCGCATCGCGAGTCATCAAGGTCGGTGTGACGGCGGGCGCGCACGCGCAGATCATGGACGAAGTACGCCGTGTCGCCGCCGATCGCGGACTCACGCTCGACGTGGTCGTATTCGACCAGCCCGAGCGTATCGACGCCGCGCTCGCCGCGAAGCAGATCGACGTGGCGAGTTTCGAAGACGAGCCGCGCCTGGACGCCCAGCGCAAACAGCATGGTTACGCGCTGACGAGCGTGGCCACCACCGTGACGTTTCCCATTGCCTTATATTCGCGCAAACTGGCGAACCTCGGCCAGTTGCAGCGAGGCGCGACGATCGCGATTCCCGACGACCTCGAAGGCACCGCGCGCGCGTTGATCCTGCTGCAGAACTTCACGCTGCTGACGTTCAGGGACATCGCCGGCTTGCACGCGACGCTCGCCGACATCACGAGCAACCGTCTGAACCTGAAGATCCGCCAGGTGCCGCGCACTCGTCTATTCGACACATTGAACAATGTGGCCTTCGCCGTGATCGACAGCGACGACGCGGCTCGTGCGGGTCTCTACCCGGCGCGCGACAGCCTCGGCCTCGAAGATGCCCGCTCGCCCTACGCCAACGTGTTGACCGTGCGCGAGGCCGACTGCACGCAGCCTTGGGTCACGCAACTGGTGGCGGCTTACCATTCGAACGACGTCGCGCATTTCATTCTGACGCGCTATCAGGACTCGGTGCGCCGACCGTGGTGAACGCCTTCTCGTTCGCCTGCACGGGGTGCGGCAAATGTTGCAACAGTCCGCCCACCATGTCGCTGCCCGAGTTGTTCTGCCATCGCGGCCGGTTCATCGGCTGCCTCGCGATCGGCCGTGTGCCCCGCAGGCGTATAGGAGACCGCGTGCGCGCCTGGGGGCACGAAACCGTGCTCGACGCGGCCGATATCGCCGCCTTCGATTCGATCGCCCACACGCTGCTTTATCGCGCCGGCGACACCTTCAGCATCATGTCGCAGGGCTACGACTACCCGTCTTTGGCACGTTGCCCCGCGCTAGCGGAGGATGGACGCTGTGCCATCCATCTTTCCGGTAAGCCGCTAACGTGCGAAGTGGTGCCGCTCGATCCGCTCGTGCCGGACCAACTTCAACATCTGGTCCTCGCCGGGCGCAATCAGAGCGCTTCGTACATTGGCGCCAATTGCATTCAGGAAGGTGAACGCACCGACGCCACATTAATGATCGCGCAAGGCGAGATAAAAGACGCGAATGCGAGGGATGCTCTGGCACGCCGCCGCCGTGAACTCGAAAGAGAACGAGAAGTGTGGGGCCATGCCGTATTCGAATCGCTGCGTAAAGACCTGTTCGAGTCGCCCGCAGCATTGGCGCGGATTGCGCCCGGCGGCTTTCTGACCATCTCCATCGTGCCGGCGTTACTGGCCGTGGCCGGTATGTCCGCGCATTGCCGACAGCTATGCCTGAACTATATCGACAGCCAGCTCGCATTGATCGACCGCAGCATCGCGCAAGCGCTTTTGCGACGCCGCCTGGAAGATCGACCGGTGACTCAGGAATTGCGCGGATTCGCTCAGGCATATTACCGTGCGAAAGCGCTTCTTGCGACACCGCTTCCCGCTATGGGAGCAGAGAGCGGCCCGCCCTCCTCCCTATCGAACATCGAAGCCTATCTTTCCGGCGCGGATCATTAACCAGAAGATTGGTCAAAGCTGCGTATCCAGCAGCGGCACGAACTTTTCGATCAGCTTTTCAGTGAACGGGCGACGCATCCATGCTTCGAGCGTGATCCTTTGCGACTTCTTCAGATCGTCGGCGAAAACGGCGGTTTGCTGCTTCGCAAAGTCGCGGTCATAAATGTTCAGATTCGCTTCGTCGTTGAGTTTGAACGAACGGTTATCGAAATTGGTCGAGCCAACCGACACCAGGTATTCGTCCACCACCAGCAATTTGCAGTGAAACATGGTCGGTTGGTACTCGAACATTTCCACACCCGCCTTGAGTAGATCGCCCCAGCATGCGCGCGACGCTTCGCGCACGGTATGGGTGTCGATCCGATTTCCCGGCATGATGATCCGCACTTTCACGCCGCGCTTCGCTGCTTCGACGATAGCGTTGATCGTCAGCTTGTCAGGGACGAAATAGGCACTCGCCAGATGAATGGAATGTGTGGCCGCCGTGATCGCCATTAGATACATCAATTGCATATCGTCGCTGCCGCCGGAGGGTGAACTGCTGAACATATGCGCGAGGCCGTCGCCCACTGGCGCGATATCGGGAAAATAGGCAGGACCGTGCAGCACATTGCCGGTTGCCTTGACCCAGTTGTCCATGAATACGGCCTGCATATGGCCGACCACCGGACCCTCAACGCGAAAATGCGTATCGCGCCAGTGCTTTTCATTCTCCGCATGACCGGTCCACTCCGGGGCGATGCCCACGCCGCCCGTGAAACCGATATGCCCGTCGATGATCAGTAGCTTGCGGTGCGTGCGATCGTTCATGCGGCCAAGTCCGGTCCAATGAGGCTTGTGATACTGGATCACCTCCGCGCCGGCGTCGCGCAGCAAATCCAGATAGCGCTTGTCCATTTTCGATGACCCGACCCAGTCGAGCAGCACATGCACAGCGACGCCTTCACGCGCTTTATCCGCCAGTGCCTGCGCAATCTGCTCGCCGATCTCGCCGGACCAGTAAATGAAGGTTTCAAACGTGATGGTTCGCTGCGCGGAGCGGATGGCTTTCAGCATCGAAGGAAAAATGCAGTCGCCGTTGAGCAGCATCTCGAAGCGATTGCCCGAGATTACGGGTGGCCCCAGCAACAAGCCCATGGAACGAAGAAATTGTGGATCGTCGCTCGCATAGAGGCGTTCGATCTTATGCTCGATCGTCTTCTCGCCACTCGATAAATTGGCAATCACCAATATGATGACAAGCGTGACGAACGCGGTAATGGGAATTGCCAGCATGCGTGCCCTCGATGCTAATCGGCGGGACGCGGCGCGCGCGCCCTGCGGTTTGAGCAGATCGGGCCTCGGCCCGGCCTTTACGACAAACGCAGGACGCATTGCGCGTGCCCGTTGCAGGCCCGCGCCTTGCTACCAGCCCCGATTATCTGACAAGCGAGAACGCTTCCCGGCTGGCAATTTCACCGGCGCCATACACACCCACCACGGTGTAGTCCGACGCCACACATTCGAACGTGGACTCATCGAACGTGATGACGAAATGGCGCTTTGCAGCTTCCGTCGATGCCACCGCCGCAAGCTCCGCGACAAGCGACGAATTGGCGACTTCGTGAACCGAGCAGCCGATCAGACCTTGCGAGGCAAGCGGATGAATCTCGAGATCGCCATTTCCGGGCGGCCCCAGACGGTGAAATAGGGTGTCCGGAAATAGCACCGTGCAAAATGGATCGTCGTCGGTATCGAATGGCCCGAACCGTTCAAAGTCGGATTCCGCAATCGGATAAGAAAGAATGACCCGGCGGGCACTGGCAACAATGAACGGCTCGGCGGCATCTTCTGCCGGATGGGGAACGCCGTCCAGCAGGACCACCTGGTCTTCCTGCCGGGATGATTCGAGCGTACTAGTCATCTACTTCACGGCTCCATTGCGCTCATACGCTGGCTTGCACCGGCGAGGCTTGCGGCGCTGCCGCTTCACTCGTCGCGACAGCTTTGCTTTTCGCCGCGCTCTTGCGCACCGGCGCTTTCCTTGCCGCCTTGGGTGCGGCACTCTTCTTCGCGGCCGGCTTTGCCGTGCCTTTCTTTGCCGCTACTTTTCCGGCCGCCGCAGTGGCTTTCCTGGCCACCGTCTTTTTGGCCGCGCCTTTCTTTGCCACGACCTTTCTTGCTGCAGCCTTCTTGCTCACCGCGCCGCCAGCCGCCGCCGACTTCACTTTGCCGGCCTTCTTCGCAGCCTGGTGACCCGCACCAGCCGCCGTTGCCGCCGCGCTATCGATCAGGAATTTCGTACGGTCCTTGACCGTGGCGAGCCATGCCGGCGCCGGGCCGCGGCCGCTCCACGTCGCACCCGTTTTCGGATTGAGGTACTTGGGCGGCTGCGCGCCTTTCGGCTGACCTTTGCTGCCTTTCGCATGGGTGACAGCCGCCTTTGCCGCCGTCTTCAGTTCGCTCGCGCCTGCGATCAGGAATTGAGTGCGGTCTTTCACGCCGGCAATCCACCCCGGCGCGCGACCATGGCCGGTCCAGGTCGCACCGGTTTTGTGGTCGCGGTACTTGGCGATTGCCTTGCCGGCCCGGGCGGCTTTCGCCTTGCCATTACCCGCATGACCGTTCAAACCGCTTGCGGCACGTCTTGCCTTTGCACGGGCTTCGATATCCGCCGTGGTCAGGCCATGTTTGAGCATCAGGTCGCGAATCTGGTCGACTGCGACTTGCGCTTTTCTGGCAATAAGGGCGTCTGCTTGTGCCTGAAGCTTTTTAAGCTTTGCCTGGATTTGCTCTAACGTGGGCATTTGATTGCTCCTTATGTGGTAATCGATCGAACTATGCCACGAATGACGCGAGAAAGGCAGATCGGCGTGGCGATAAATGCACGAGTCCGAGTCGATCATGCATCCGGTGGAGTACGAACTTTTTCGGTTCACTACTCCTTGCCATACTTTCTGTGTCTTTTCTTTTGTCACTCTCTCCCTGCTCTTTTATTACGATCGGAGCTATTCCGGGTCGGCGACAACGTTTCGTCAGGCCGATTGGGCGCCGTGCATCGCGGGATTAGCCGCTTCTACTATAGGCAAGCATTTGCAGATTCAAAGAGCCGCGGTAGTTTTTTTGTCATTCAAGCCGGTTTGCTCGCCCGCTCCTCCGTAATCCGGCGTTACCAATCTCGCAGTGCTGTTTCACCTGTGTCAGGACCGTCCTTCTACACTCCGAACCGTACTCAGCAGCAAAGCTCTCGGTAATCCGTAAGGGCAAACCTGAGGCAATCGGAAGCATCGCACTTCGATATGCAAGGAGAAGGCAAATGAACAAGAAGATCATCGGCGCGGTATTCGGTCTGGCAGTGCTCGCGGCGTCGTCGGCGGCTTCGGCGCATGTGGATGTGGCAGTCGGAGTCGGCGTTCCTGTGGCCGTGGTTGCACCGCCGCCCGTCTATGTCGCGCGTGCTCCCGCTCCGGTCCCGGTTGTTTATGGCGGTTATGGCGACTGGCGCGCTCGCGAGTGGCGCGAGCGCCGTGAATGGCGGGAACACGAGTGGCGCCGCGAGCACTGGCGCGAACACGAGTGGCGTGAACGCCGCTGGGATGGCTATTGAAATGACGCCGAATAACGCCACGTTAGAACACCTCAATAGCACGGTACTGTTCAGATGAAAGCTGATTACATTAAGACCGCCCTCGCCGCGGTGGCACTCACCGCAGCAACGGTCGGCACGGCAAACGCGGCCGGCTGCATGAAGGGAGCGCTCGTCGGCGGAGTGGCGGGACACTATGCCGGCCACCACGCGGTGGCCGGGGCAGTCGGCGGCTGTCTGGTCGGGCGGCACATCGCCAGAAAGCATGCGGAGGAACAGACCGCTCAACGTCAGCAAGCGAGAATGCAATAACCGGGAGTCAGGGGCGCGCCGCCGCCCCGTTCACGCAATCCGTAATCCGTACGCCGGCAGAATCTCTTGCGTGGTCACGAAGCGATGCTGCTTAACCGCGTCGTGAAATAGCCGGTAATCGCTTTTCTCAAAGGTATCCGTCCATACCGGCTTGTCTCCAGTGTCGTCGTCGAACTTCAAACCGGTAGCCAGGTACTTCCAGGAGCCCGGCCCTTTGGGCACATAGTCCGGAATCGACTCTTTCAAACCCGGAATATGTCCAGCTTTCACGACGCGGCAAATGTGCCGCAAGCGCTCGTTGTCGTCTTCGATACGATTGGTATCGAGCAGATCGGTGAGCACGTCCCGGACATTGTCCGGTAACCCTGCCTCGTTCTCGAAATCCTGCCGCCCCGCCAGATAGGCGCGCACCGCGCGGCATGCCATGTCTGCCGCCTGCACGAACTCCGGCAGGTTGTGGCGCTGGACGAACTCGTTTCTACCGTCGATATAGTGCCATTTCGCCCACGGCTGGTCGGGATAGTGCAACGCGGCGCCATGTCCGACGGGTAGCGCGACGGTCAGAATATCCTCCTCGATATGCTCGATCAGATGCTCGCTGGCAAGTTTGAGTTTGGCCAGCCAGCCTTTGCGCGTGCAATCTTGAGCTTCCAGCAGATGAACCCGATTCCACGGACTTTCGATACCGGCAAACCCCTGATGCGCCCATGTATCGACGTATGTGTGAAGCGTCACACCCAATCGATGCAATCCGGTCTCGGTGTCCCGCCGCAGAATCGCCCGTCGTACCACTTCGCGGGCAACAGGGCTATCCGGCCGGCACACGGCTTTCTCGTGCAAGGTCGAGCCTTCGGCCGCCGGCAGAAAATGGAAGGGTGTCCACACGAGCCGGTTCTTGTCGTCCTCCGTGGTGGCGTAGTCGAATAACTTGTGCGCCGTGGCAAAGCGTTCGAAAGTTTCGCCGCCTTTAAAGCGGAGTATGCCCGCGGTGGTCGCGTCGTCGACGTACTGGCAGGCGTGCGCTACGGTGAGCGCGTCGCCGGCCGGCATTCCGGCCACCCGCGCGGCGATATAAACCACACCGTAGTGGAAGTCGATATTCATGGCTGGCGCTCCTGACGCGCGGCGAATGACGACGGGATCTTTTCTGACTGCGCCGCGAGGTGGGCATGGCATCGGCGCATGAGTAGATAGTAGATGACCGGGCGCAATGAAACTTTAAAAAACTCGCGCCATCCTGTTTCATGGCCATGCCGAAGCAGCGTTTTCGGCCACTATCGCGCCGGTAAATAGACTTGTGACAATCAGGCGCTGCATTTTCCCGTGTTTGTTGTTTGCACGGTCTAGCGACTCGGTTATGCTCTGTGCCAATGGAAACATTCGTAATGCGAAAGGCAAGCCGGGCGCACCACGCCCGGACGCCAACCTCCAGGCCATTACCCGCCAATTCAAAGGACGACTCCCGTGAAACTCGATAACTGGAAAGAAGGCGCGAGTCCTGAACGCCGCAAGCTGATACGCAGCAAGGTCCACGTAGTGCTGGCCACGATCGGCACGTTGGCGTCCGTGGTCGGGATCTGCGTGGCCATTAACGGCGGACTGGAATTCAACCGCACCAAAGTTTTCATTGGAGTCGGTATTACCGTCGTGTCTACCATCGTTTATATCTCGATGCTTTTCGCGCCGTCCGAGTGAGATCCGGACTTCTCCTGATGTTCAGAAGCGCCGCCACCGGGTCGACGATTACGACAGGTGCGTAATAGTGAGGCGGCCATTCCAACGCGAATTCAAGTACTCGAGCGCGAGGCGCCGGTGACAGCGGTGTGGTAAATGTTCACTGCAAAGCAGGCAAGCCGAACGGAATAGATCGACGTCCAGATTGCTTTCCACCCTGCGCTTCGCAATCAGCTCGACATAAGCGGCCGCAAAATCGTCCCACGTCACTTCTTTGGCCTTGTAGCGCTTGAACAAGTCGGGCTCCGGGGCCAGTTCTGGCAATTCCTGGTAAGCAGCGCCGCACAACTTGTCGAGAAAGAAAGGCAGATCCTGCTTCTTCGCGAAGCCGGCAAGTTGCGACGTGTTGCTCAGGCGGATGTCGAGCAGCGTGCGCACCTCTGCGTTTTTCAGCAAATCGAAAAACTCCTGCGCCGTCTTGCCGGTGAAGCCGATAGTGGTCACGGGTACGGCATTGTCTTTGCGATTCATCGCAGCTTACTCGCCAGTGGGCAGACGCAATGCCCGGAAAAAGAAAAACCCCGCTGCGATATTCGGAGCGGGGCTCAGTCTCGGTTCACGTCGTGCCGGGTTACTTGACGATACCGACCAGTTCGACCTCGAACGTCAGGTCGCTGTTCGGCGGAATCACGCCAACGCTGCGGTCGCCGTAAGCTGTTGCCGCCGGGCAGGTCAATTTGGCCTTGCCGCCCACCTTCATTTTCTGCACGCCTTGCGTCCAGCACGGAATCACGCGGTTCAGCGGGAACGTGGCCGGGCCGCCGTGTTTCGCCGAACTGTCGAACTCGGTACCGTTGGCCAGCGTGCCGCGGTAGTTGACCTTGACGACATCTTCAGCGGCAGGTTGGGCGCCGGTGCCCTGCGTCAGGTGTTCAACCACGACGCCGGAAGGCAGTTTTTCGGTGGTGGGCGCGGCGGCCATCGCCGTTGAAGACAGAAGAGCTGCTGCGACCAATGCAACGATAGATTTCAAAGCGAGTCTCCAGATGGGTAGTGCGCCTCATTGTAACGGATCGCATCCGGCGCAACCCACGATCGCCGAGTTGCGGATCGGCGGCCGTGCTCGCCGCGCCTTGGCGCGCAGACGACCACCCGAAAGTCGGCCTTCAGATCTAAGCGGCACGGTGCGCGCCAGCGAGAGGATTTCTGTTGTGAACCACCTGCCCGGTTCATCGGTCCACACAGTAATCCCCTTTGAGCCGTTGCCGACAAGTGAATCCCATGCAAATGAGCGCTTTTGATGACCGAGCCGGCTGATTCCGACGAGAGCGCAGTTCCCTCTGCTCCGCCCGAGCGTCGCCGCGCTCCCCGGCCGCGCCGGATTCCGCGCAGCCGGCAACAGCAGGCGCGGCTCGACGCGCGCGAGCCGGTCTTCGAACCGCTGCCTTTCGGCATCGACGAAAGTGCCGCGCGCCTGCCCTTCGCCGACAAACTCGGCGCGTGGTTCGAGGCGCGCCGCTGGCAGCCGTTCGAGTTTCAACGAGAGGTCTGGCAGGAAATCGGCCGTGGCGCGAGCGGTTTGCTGCATGCCACCACCGGCGCGGGTAAAACCTGGGCCGTCTGGTTCGGCGCGCTGGCGGCCTTCGCCGCAACGCCAACTGCTCGCAGCCGCGCGCCCCGCACTCAGCCGGAGCCGCTCACCGTGCTGTGGATCACGCCGATGCGCGCGCTCGCCGCCGACACCGCGCGCGCCTTGCAAAGTTCGGCGGCGGAATTGGCCGTGCCCTGGAGCGTCGGGTTGCGCACGGGCGACACGTCGTCCGCCGAACGCGCGCGGCAGAACCGGCGCATGCCATCGGCGCTGGTCACCACGCCGGAGAGTCTTTCCCTCATGCTTACGCGGCCCGACGCGCGCGAGGTGCTTGCGCGCGTGCGACTGGTCATCGTCGACGAATGGCACGAGTTGCTTGGCAACAAGCGCGGCACGCAGACCCAACTCGCGCTTGCGCGCCTCGTGCATTGGCGGCCGCAATTGCAGGTATGGGGCTTGTCCGCCACGCTCGGCAATCTGCCCTTCGCCGCCGATGTCCTGCTCGCGCCCGTGAAAACGCCTCGCGCAAGTGTGCAGGGTGCGCTGCCCAAAGCGCTGATTGTCGATACGGTCATTCCCGAGACCATCGAGCGGTTCCCGTGGGGTGGCCATGTGGGCATGCGCCAGGTCGGCGCCGTCGCCGAGGCGATCGGTGAAGCCCGGACCTCGCTCGTATTTACCAACACGCGCTCGCAATGCGAGGTGTGGTATCAGGCACTGCTCGAAGCGCGGCCCGAATGGGCTGGCCTGATCGCACTGCATCATGGCTCACTCGATCAGGAAGTGCGCGAATGGGTCGAGCACGGCCTCAAGAGCGGCTTGCTGAAAGTGGTTGTGTGCACATCCAGCCTCGATCTCGGCGTCGATTTTCTGCCGGTGGAGCGCGTGTTTCAGATCGGCTCGCCTAAGGGCGTCGCGCGTTTGATGCAGCGTGCGGGCCGCTCGGGTCATGCGCCGGGACGTCCTTCGCGCGTCACGATCGTGCCGACGCACGCGCTCGAACTGGTCGAAGCCGCCGCCGCGCGTGAAGCCGTCGAGAGGCGTCAGATAGAAGGCCGCGAAACGCCTGAGAAACCGTTTGACGTGCTGGTACAGCATCTCGTTACCGTGGCGATTGGCGGTGGATTCGATGCGCGCGAACTATACGGCGAAATTCGCAGCACCTACGCCTACCGGCAACTCACCCAGGCGGAGTTCGACTGGGCGCTCGGTTTCGTGGAAGGCGGCGGCACGGCATTGCGCGCCTATCCCGACTACCATCGCGTGGCGCGCGAGAGCGATGGGCTGTACCACGTGCCGCGCGAGGATCTGGTGCGACGGCATCGCAACAACATCGGCACGATCGTCGCGAACGGCACCTTGAATGTCGCTTATCTCTCGGGCGGCCGGATCGGCGCGATCGAGGAGTCGTTTATTTCACGGCTCAAACCCGGCGATATCTTCACTTTCGGTGGGCGCGCACTCGAATTGATCCGCGTACAGGATATGACCGCGTGGGTGCGGCGGGCCACATCGTCACGCGGCGCCATGCCGCAGTGGGCGGGCAGTCGCATGCCGCTGTCCTCCGAACTCGCCGACGCCACGCTGACGATGCTCGCACGCGCCGCGGCCGGCATCTACGACGAACCGGAAATGCGCGCCGTGCGGCCGCTGCTCGAATTACAGCAGAAGTGGTCGGCATTGCCCGAACCGGGCGTACTGGTCGTGGAGTTGGTGAAATCGCGCGAGGGACACCATTTCTTTTGCTATCCGTTTGCAGGGCGCACGGCGCATATCGGTTTGGGCGCATTGCTCGCATGGCGCATCGCCCGCGAGAAGCCCGGCACGTTTTCTATTTCGATGAACGACTACGGCTTCGAGTTGTTGTCCGCGCAACCATTCGATTGGGCGGAGAAGCTCGAAGGCGGTTTGCTTTCGCCTGATGAACTGGATCATGACATTCTCGCGAGCCTGAATTCGTCGGAACTCTCCATGCGGCGCTTTCGCGAAATTGCGCGTGTGTCGGGACTGGTGTTTCAGGGGCATCCCGGGCAGCAGAAAAGCGCGCGGCAGTTGCAGGCGTCTAGTGGCCTCTTCTATGAAATCTTTCGCACTCACGATCGCGGCAATCTTTTGCTCAATCAGGCCGACGACGAAGTGCTTCTGCAGGAACTCGACGCCCGGCGCATTCGCACCGCGCTCGAACGCATGAACGCGAGCCGCGTGATCGTCACACGCCCGAAAAAGCCAACGCCGTTTGCGTTTCCGTTGATCGTCGGGCGCCTGCGGGAGAAGGTCAGCACGGAAAAGCTCGCGGACCGCGTCGAGCGGATGCTGGCCGAACTCGAGAAGGCGGCCCGCACATGAGACCGGCGTCTTTGACGGCGGAGATTGCCGGACATCCTCTTGTGCTGTCGAGCTTGCGCTCGGCTTTCGATCCGGTGCTGCGTTGTCTTTTCGTCGCCGATGCGCATTTCGGCAAGGACGCGGTGTTTCGCGCGCGCGGCATTCCGGTGCCGATCGGTTCGACTGCGGACAATCTGATGCGCCTGGACATACTGATTGCCGAGTTCGAGCCTGCCATGCTCGTGTTTCTCGGCGATCTGCTGCACGCGCGTGAGGCGCATGTGAGGGAGACGCTCGAAGCATTGCATGTCTGGCGCGCGCGCCATGCCGGGCTGCGCGTGGTGCTGGTCGAGGGAAATCACGACCGGCATGCAGGCGCGTTGCCGGCGACGCTCGGCGTCGAGTATGTTCAGGAGCCCTGGCAAATCGGGCCGTGGGCGTTGTGTCATCACCCGCGGAAGGTAGAAGGTGCGTATGCGCTCGCGGGGCACGTGCATCCGGTGTACAGGATTGCGACGCGTAGCGATTCGGTACGGGTTCCGTGTTTCCGGTTCGGGGTGGAGTGCGGTGTGTTACCCGCATTCGGGAGCTTTACGGGGGGAGCGCGTGAGGATGGTCGCGTGGCTGGGGAGAAGGTCTTTCTGGTGGTGCAGGAGAAGGTGATCGAGATGGTGCGATGAGGCGTCGGGTTCTGGTTTATTGAGCGGTTGGCTCGTGGAGGGAACCAGTCGGAGCGAGCGGGCGGTGGTCGTTCGCTTGCTCCGCGTGGGATTGAAATGGAGGCCGGGCTCCCGGCCTCCGTGCGGTGAGGGAAACTCGCCGCGTTAGTGGCTGCCGCCGTTGCCTCCCCCGCCGTAGCCGCCGCCATGCCTGCGCCGAAGCCGCCACCGCGGCCTGGGCCGCCAGTGGCGGCGCCAGAGCCATTTCCGCCTTTGCCGGCGTCGCCGTGGCCGCCGTTGCCGGAGTTGCCCGCGCCGGGGCCGCTTCCGCCTTTGCCGCCGTGGACCTGTCCGCATTTTCGTGGGCGAGGCGGTTAAAAACCCTCGTGCTCAACGGGCCTGCGTAAATCGTTCACCGAACAGAATAGCAAACTGGTTCATCGCGGATTTCCAATCAAAGGTGCTCCGCACCGATTTCGCCAACATGTTGCGTAGCGCGAGCCAGAGCAGCTTGACGGCCGCCTCGTCGTTCGGGAAATGGCCTCGCGTCTTGATGATCTTGCGCAGTTGCATGTTCAAACTCTCAATGGCGTTGGTGGTGTACACCACCCGTCGAATGTCCGGGGGGAACACGAAGAACGGTATGACGTGCTCCCAGGCACGCTGCCAGCATTGGACGATCATCGGGTATTTGGCGCCCCATGGCCCTTCGGCGAAGTCGCGTAACGCTTGCTCTGCGGCCTCTGCGCTGGCGGCAGCATAGATCGGTCTCAACGCTTGGGCGAGCGCTTTGCGGTCCTTGTAGTTGGCAAATTCCAGGCTATTGCGGATCAAATGCACGATGCAGGTCTGCACGGTGGCACGGGGGTAGACCGCAGCGATTGCCTCGGGCAAACCCTTCAGACCATCCACCACGGCGATCAGGATGTCCTGACAGCCGCGCGTCTTGAGTTCGTTGAACACCTTGAGCCAGAACTTCGCGCCTTCGGTCTGCTCGATCCAGAGCCCCAGCACGTCGCGCTGGCCGTCGGCCTGGATGCCCAGCGCCAGGTACACGGCCTTATTGCTGACCATGCCGCCGTCGCGAATCTTGACCCGCAGCGCGTCGAAGAACACCACCGGATACATCGTCTCGAGCGGACGACTTTGCCAGGCGAAGGCTTCGGCCATGACTTCGTCGGTCACCGAACTGATGAAATCGGGCGAGACCTCGGTTCCGTAGCTCTCGGCTAGAAAAGCGCGGATCTCACGCACACTCATGCCACGCGCGTACATCGCGATGATGCGCTCGTCGAAGCCGGTAAAACGGCGCTCGTGCTTGGGAATGAGGATCGGCTCGAAGCTGCCGTCCCGGTCGCGTGGGATCTCGACCCGAACCGGGCCGCGGTCGGTCATGACGGTTTTGCCACTGGCGCCGTTGCGTTCGTTGACCTGACCGAGCGGCTTGACCTGGCCGGACGGGTAACCCAGATGCAGATTCATCTCGGCGCCCATCGCCCGTTCGATGATGGCCTTGTTGAATGCCAGCATCAGGTCTTGAACGTCGCCGGGCGACATAGGCCCTTTGACCAGTTGATCCATCAACTCATCTGGCAGTTCAGGCAGCGGCCCGCGGGCCGCTGCCTGAGACGCTGCTGTCCGTTTCTTTTTCATCGGCATATCCATGACCTTGATCCCTCATGATATGCCCCGCCCACGAAATCGCGGATAGGTCCGCCGCCGTCGCCGTGACCACCGTCACCATGGCCGCCGTCACCGTGACCACCATCTCCGTGGCCACCATCTCCATGGCCACCATCTCCATGGCCACCAGCGCCGCCACCATTTCCGCCGTCACCCCCTGCGCCTGTTCCGCCACTGCCACTTCCACCACTGCCACTTCCACCACTGCCAGTCCCACCGCCACCAGCCCCACCAGTCGACCCCGCGCCACCCTTCCCACCGCTACCGGTACTCCCAGCACCAAGTCCCGCCGAGCCGGAGTTAGCCGCACCATTCCCGCCGCTCACCCCGCTCCCGCCATTCCCGCCGTTATTGCCGGCAGCAGCCGCCCCTGCCGACGAAGTCCCGTTGCCGCCTCCGCTTTGCGAGCACGCAGCCGACAGCGATCCCAACCCATCCGCGGCCACGGCGATTCCAACTCCACCCGGCGTCAATACGCCCGCGCTATCCTGCTTGCAGCCAAGTGTGTCGAACGACGAACAATCAATCGGCACCGCTTGCGCAAGCATGATCCTCGCCGGACCGGCAGACGGCGCCGCAGGCACCGCCTGATTTGTCTGCGCACCCGCCATCGACGCATACAAACTCACAGCAACTGCGAATACTGCCCGACGCGTCCCCAGCGCCAGCACGTCCCCGCTTTGCTTTTTCATTTCATTATCCTAACTACTTGCCTTTGAAGACCGGCCTGGATAACGAGTGACTCTCTGTTCACTGTTAAAAATGAAACTTCAACGCCCAATCGTCATTACCTCGCATCACGCTGAAACAGCATGACGTCCGGCATTTCTCGCGCGGATAACCCCGGTCCGATTCAACGTGATTCGAGAAAAACGATTGGCTGTGCACGAACTGATTCTGGAAATGGCACAGCTTGGCCTGATGGACGTTGAAGATGCGGAGCGTCATTCAGTCACCGTGCGCTAACCCACGCAGTGCCACATCGATCGTGTGTTTGTGCTCAATTGCGCTCCTGGACTGTCAAAGATCGTCAATTACTGCTTTTATCAACACACCCGGAAATTCATTCATTTAGATATGCAATCCAAACTATTATCTTTACTGACGCGGGCGTATCTGACCGAATGAATCAAACCGCCATGATCGTTACCATCAGATCACCGGGAAGGAACGCTCTGTGTTTCTCCGAACATAAAGAGCGGCTTGAGGCGGGAGTGAGTGCAATCCCTCAGAAAGCACAACTCAGACTTTTTTACGCCGCGTTACGGTTCCTTGCTTAGTTAGCGAGGCTCCAAAAACGTCAAATCAAACGCAAGCACGCAGTAGCAAACCATCAAGAAAGCGAAATGCCGGCTCTCGCTCTGAGAGACGAACCGGCAAACGCTGCGCCATCCCAAACAGGCGGCCGTCGCGGGCATGGCTGCGGTCGGCCGCCTGTTCGAAACGCCGCTGGGGCGACCCGGACCATCCATCGTGCCGGCAGGAAACGCCTTGGCCACGTCGCTCACATGCGCATCACTGCTCGCGAAAGCATTCAAAGAAGTGTCGCTGCGCAACCACCACGCGACGGCATAACCAACACTTCCCGGCAGTATCTTTTTCCGAAGCATTTCCACCATCCGCACCGTTTGAACCGGCCATTCTCACCGGCGCCTGCCGCGGATGCCTGCCGCGCGAGCCCTCGCGGACAATCGGTAAGAAACGCGGGTTTACCTCTCTTTGACTTCAGAAGGCAGGCTCGTTTACTGGACGCAAGTCAACCTTTCAGAACACTTCCGATTTGCTCTGATCAGCTGAATGGTGTTCTGCAAGCGTCTTCACTATCTCAGGAGATGAGCCATGGTTAATGTGTCCAGCAGCGCCGTCGACGAATTGAAAAGCGCCATCCGGGGCCAGGTTCTGCTGCCCGGCGACCCCACCTTCGAGCAGGCACGCAGCATCTGGAACGCGATGATCGACCGGCATCCGGCAATCATCGTGCGTTGCGCCGGCGTAGCCGACGTTCGCCAGGGCGTGGCCTTCGCACGCGAGAACGGCCTGCCGCTCGCGATTCGCGGCGGCGGCCACAATATTGGCGGCAGCGCTTTGTGCGACGACGGCGTGGTGCTCGACCTGTCGCAGATGAAATCCGTTCGCATCGACCCCACGGCACGGCGCGCCTATGTCGAACCGGGCGCGACGCTGCACGATTTCGACCATGAAGCGCAGGCGTTCGGGCTCGCGACTCCGCTCGGCATCAACTCGACCACAGGCGTGGCGGGCCTAACACTCGGCGGCGGTTTCGGCTGGTTGAGCCGCCGATACGGCATGACGGTGGACAATCTCATTTCCGCCGACGTCGTGACTTCAGAGGGCGAACTCCTCAATGCAAGCGCCGGTTCGCACGAAGACCTGTTCTGGGCCATTCGCGGCGGCGGCGGCAATTTCGGCGTCGTCACGCGATTCGAATTTGCGCTGCATCCGGTCGGACCGCTGGTGTACGGCGGCCTCGTGGTCCTGCCGCTCACCCAGGCGCGCGACGCCCTGCTCAAGTACCGCGCGGCGAACGCCGGCATGCCGGAAGAGCTGAGCGTATGGGCCGTGCTTCGGCTCGCACCGCCGCTGCCATTTCTGCCGCCCGAAGTGCACGGCAAGCCGGTGATCGTGTTCGCGATGTGCTACACCGGCCCCGTCGAAAACGGTCCGTCCGCGGTGGAATTCGTGCGCGCCTTCGGCACGCCGGTCGGCGAACATCTCGGCCCGATGCCGTATATCGCGTGGCAACAGGCGTTTGACCCGTTGCTCACGCCCGGCGCACGCAATTACTGGAAATCGCACAACCTGAGCGAGATCAAGGACGGCCTCATCGATGCGCTGCTCGACGCGATCGACAACCTGCCGTCGCCGCAATGCGAGATTTTCTTCGGACAGATCGGCGCGCAGACCCAGCGCGTGCCCGTCGAAGCCACCGCCTATTCGAGCCGCAACACGCTGTATGCGATGAACGTGCACGGCCGCTGGGACAATGCCAGCGACGACGAGCGCTGCATCACCTGGGCCCGCGCATTCTTCGACGCGGCGGCGCCGTTCGCGCTGGGCAGCGTCTACGTTAATTTCATGACGGAGGAAGAAGGCGGCCGCGTCGCCGAGGCCTATGGGCCGAACTATGAACGGCTGGTAACCGTGAAAAACCGCTACGATCCGCGCAACCTGTTCCGCTGCAACCAGAACATCCGACCATCCGCGTAGTCATAGGAGCTCGGGGGAATGGCGCGCGAATCTCGCGCCATTCCCGGTGCTCGCGGGTCGGGTCCGCCGTGCCCACGCCAACGCGGGGAGCAGGCACGCGAAATGCTGGTTAACAATTGACGTACGGCATGCCCTGCGTCATCAGGATTCGCCTGAACACGAACAACGCAGCCTCCATAACGTACATAACGCATAAGGAAAACAATCATGCGCAGACGACAATTCATCATGACCAGCAGCGCCGCCCTTGCCTCGGTGGGTCTTGGCCTCGCCGGCTGTACGACCACGTCGCCGTCCTCGAGCGCATCGCCTGCCGCCAACGCCGGCAAGCGTGACACCATTAATGCGGGGATCGATTCGACGCTCTCGCGCCTCTACGCGAACGTCACCGGTTCGCGCGAACTGGTGGCGAAGGCGCGTGGCGTGCTGGTGTTCCCGTCCGTGATCTCGGCGGGCTTCTGGGTCGGCGGCCAATACGGCGAAGGGGCGCTACGCGTGGCTGGCCGCACGGCGGGCTATTACAGCACCGTGGCAGGCTCGTTCGGTTTGCAGATCGGCGCGCAATCCAAGGCCCTCGTGTTCCTGTTCATGACGCAAGAGGCGCTCGATAAATTCCTCGGCAGCCAGGGGTGGGCCGCCGGCGCGGACGCCACCGTCGCCGTGCTGAAGGTGGGCGCGAACGGTGCGGTCGACACGTCGACCGCCACCAGCCCGATCGAAGCCTTCGTTCTGACGAATGGCGGCCTGATGGCCGGCGTATCGCTCGAGGGCACCAAAGTCTCGCGCCTGATGATCTAAGCGCGCGCTTTGCCACGCGGCCGCTGGCCGGCTGCGTGGCGTCTTTGCCTCGGCGCGATGCGAAGCCTTTCGCGACGCCGCCCGTTGCTGAACGCATCACCGGCAATCTTGACAACACTGCTGTAAAATCCACGCCTTTCGCCATCCTGCCCGGCCAGTACCACACCTCGGGCTGCGGCGCTCGCCTGTCCAGTGCCGCGCGCCTCGCGTCCATGCGCGCTGCTTGCCCGGACTTCCCTCCTCGCTTAAGATGAACACCGCTCGTCCCACTCACGGCTGGCTTGCCACGTTTGCCGGCATCAAAAGCAATGTCCTCGCCGGACTGACCTCGTCTTTCGCGCTGGTGCCGGAATGCATCGCCTTCGCACTGGTCGCCCACCTCAATCCGTTGATGGGTCTGTACGGCGCCTTCTTCATCTGCACCATCACGGCCGTGTTCGGCGGACGGCCCGGCATGATTTCGGGCGCCGCCGGTTCGATGGCGGTGGTCATCGTGGCGCTCGTCGCGCAACACGGTGCGCAATATCTGCTCGCCACCGTGATCCTCGGCGGCATCCTGATGGTGCTGTTCGGCGCGCTGCGCCTCGGCAAACTGATCCGCATGGTGCCGCATCCGGTGATGCTCGGTTTCGTCAACGGCCTCGCGATCGTCATCGCGACGGCGCAGCTCGCGCACTTCAGGCAGAGCACGCCGCAAGGCGAACAATGGCTGCAGGGCAACGCGTTGCTGATGATGAGCGGACTCGTCGCGCTGACCATGGCGATCGTCTATCTGCTGCCGCGGCTTACGCGCGCGGCGCCGCCCGCTCTGGTGGCGATCGTCGGCGTGGGCCTCTTCACGCAGATGCTGCATCTGCCCACGCGCACGCTCGGCGACATGGCGCACATTGCGGGCGGCCTGCCGGATCTGCGCATGCCGAATGTCCCGCTGAATCTGGAAACGCTGCACGTGGTGCTGCCCTACGCGGTGCTGATGGCGATCGTCGGTTTGCTGGAAACGCTGCTCACGTTCAACCTGAGCGACGAGATCACCGAAACCCGCGGCCAGCCGAACCGCGAATGCCTCGCGCTCGGTGCGGCGAATATCGCCTCGGGTCTGTTCGGCGGCATGGGCGGCTGCGCCATGATCGGCCAGACGATGATCAATCTGAATTCGGGAGGCCGTTCGCGCCTGTCAGGGATCGTGAGCGGCGTGATGATCCTGATGTACATCCTGTTTCTGTCGCCGCTGATCGAGCGCATTCCGCTGGCTGCGCTGGTCGGCGTGATGTTCGTCGTGGCGCAGCAGACTTTCGCTTGGGGCTCGCTACGGGTGCTGGGCAAAGTACCGCGCAACGACGCGCTAGTGATCGTTGCGGTCACCATCATCACCGTGTTTTCCGATCTGGCGATCGCCGTGCTGTGCGGCATCGTCATCGCCGCGCTGAATTTCGCGTGGCAGCATGCCCGCGAAATTCATGCGCATGTCGAAGATCGTGCCGGCGACAAGGTCTACGCGCCGCGCGGCACGCTGTTTTTCGCGTCGACCGCGCGTTTTCACGAGCTGTTCGACCCGCTGCAGGATCCCGAACACGTCACGATCGACTGCCGCGATCTGCTGCTGGCGGACCATTGCGCGCTCGCGGCGCTGCAAGGCCTCGTCGAGCGCTATCGGAAAGCCGGCAAGGCGTTGCGCATGAAGAATCTGTCCGAGCGCAACCAGCGTCTGCTGAGCCGTGCCGGCATCGCATTGACGTAACGAACGGCCCACTTCGCCAATCTGGGGCCGCGGGTCAGCGGCCTTCCGGCAGGGTGAACACGGCAATCGCCGCGCTGAGCTGGCCGGTCTGCGCTTTCAGCACGTCCGCTGACGCGCTCGCCTCTTCCACCAGCGCCGCGTTCTGCTGGGTCGTCTGATCCATGCTCGCCACCGCGATGTTGACCTGCTCGATGCCCGAGCTTTGCTCCACGGAAGCCGCGCTGATCTCGCCCATGATGTCCGTCACGCGGCGCACCGCCTGCACGACTTCCTGCATGGTCTCGCCGGCGCGGCTCACGTACTGCGAGCCGCCTTCGATCTGCGCGGCCGACTCCTCGATCAGCGCCTTAATTTCCTTCGCCGCCGCCGCGCTGCGCTGCGCGAGGCTGCGCACTTCGCCCGCCACGACCGCGAAGCCGCGTCCTTCCTCGCCGGCGCGCGCCGCTTCGACTGCGGCGTTCAACGCCAGAATGTTGGTCTGAAACGCAATGCCTTCGATCACGCCGATAATGTCGCCGATCCGATGCGACGACTGCGAAATGCCGCGCATCGTCTCGACCACCTGACCGACCACTTCGCCGCCGCGCGCCGCCGTCTCCGATGCGTTATGCGCGAGCTGGCTGGCCTGCTTCGCGTTGTCGGCATTCTGCTTCACGGTCGCGGTGATCTGCTCCATGCTCGACGCGGTTTCGCCGAGCGCCGTGGCCTGCTGCTCGGTCCGGCGCGACAGGTCCGCGTTGCCGGCGGCAATTTCGTTGGACACCGTCGAAATCAGCGTCGCGCCGCCGCGAATCTGCGCGATCGCCTGCGCGAGGCGCTGCTGCATACGCCGCATCGCGGCGAGCAGGCTGGTTTCGTCACCCGCCCTCGTCTCCACCACCAGGTCGAGTTCGCCGTCGGCAATGCGGGCAGCAATCTGCGCCGCGTACGCCGGTTCGCCGCCGAGCTGCCGCAAAATGCTGCGCAGGATCACGCCGATCACGAGCGCCACCACCAGACACAGCACCAGCGCGGCGCCCACATACTGGATGAGCGTCGTGTAGAACGCGGCGTCGATGTCGTCGGTGAATACGCCGGTGACGATCGTCCAGTCCCATGGCTTGTACAGCCGCACGTAATTGATCTTCGGCGCCATCTCGTTGGAGCCGGGCTTCAGGAACTGCAAATGGATGAAACCTTCGCCTTCGCGCTGGGCGAGGTCGGAGCCGTCCTTGAACACGTGGCGCCCTTGCGGGTCGGTGAAGCCGCTCATGTCCTTGCCTTCGAGGTCGGCCCGCACGCCGTGCATGAGAACGCGGGCATGCGCGTCCTCGATCACAAGGTAGCCGCCGGCACCGCCGTAGCGCATCGCGCGCAGATCGGCCATCGCCGAGCGTTGCGCGTCGGCGAGCGGCATGCTGCCCGCGGCGGCCAGACCGTTATAGCGATCCAGCACGCTGTACGCGACGCTGACCACGCTCTTCAGTTCGGCCTGGCGGTCGGCGACCATCGTGTCGCGTGTCTTGAACGCGCCCCACAGGCCGATCGCCAGAATACCCATGCACATTACCGCTAGCGCGAGCCAAAGCCGCACCTTCAGACGAAACCGTTCCATCTCCGTATCCTTTGTCCTTGTAGTTGTCGTCGACACGCCGCCGGTCGCGCGTGCACCGGCGATTCATGCCCATCTTCAGGATTAACGGCGGGACGAGGGAAAACTTCAGGCCTGGCCGATCGGTCGCAGCCCTCGAGCCAGGGCGTGCACCGTCTACCGGCTGGCGCGGCTCACGATGTGACTGACCACGTGGCTGACGCGGCGCCGCCTGCCGGTCTGATTTCGCGCACGGCAGGCCGAATGCGGCCTTACTCCGTCGGCAGCGTCAGCGAGGCGACTTCGCAGCGCGGCCACTGACGCAATACTTCGGGCGCCAGCAACAACTTGGCGGCGCGCACGCCCGCGCCCATGACGATTTGCGTCCGCTGCATGACGGCGGCGTCGACGAGGATGCGCCAGCCGGCCGGCAGGCCGAAGGCCGTGATGCCGCCGAACTCCATGCCGCTATGCTCCACGGCCGCTTCCCGCCTGGCGAACGAAAGCCGCTGCGCGCCGAGCGCCGCCTTCACCGCGCCGTTGATGTCGAGCCGCAGCGACCCCAGCGAGACCAGCGCCGCGTAATGCTCGGCGCCCTCTTTCTTGTAGCGGATCACGATGGTGTTCGCGCAGTCTTCCAGACCGAAACCGTAACGCGCGCTGAATTCGGCGGTATCCGAAGCGTCGTCGGCGACGGTGAAAACGGTTATGCCTTGAGCCGGCAACTGTTCGACGACATGCGTGGGCAAATGCGCAGCCAGGTGTTCGGCCGCAACGATGTCCAACTGCTGTACGAGTTCGTGCGAGTGCATAGCGAGCGAAAATAGATGAGGATCCCCCGGCATTCTAACGGCACCCTTGAACGAGGTTGCGCCGGAACTGCGCACCCCGCTCCCGGTTGTTATAGTCACAGGCACAAGCTTTGCGGAAGGCTTTCACGCGAAGACCGCGTCAAGGCTGTCTCAACGGTTCGCCACCGGTTCGCCCCCGCACAGCCGCAAGACCGGCGCAGCGCCCGTACCTCTTGAGAAACACGACCATGGACATCGACACGCTTTCCGCCGAGAACCTGCAACTGGCGGCCCGCAAGCAGGCCAACTGGGCCATCGGCGCATTCAAACAGTTTGCCGAGGACCGCTGCGCGGCCATGGCGGCCAGCATCGCCTTCTACGCCGCGTTTTCGCTCGCGCCCACACTGGTCATGGTGATCGCCGTGGCCGGCTGGTTTTTCGGCGCCGAAGCCGCGCGCGGCGAGTTGTTCGACCACATTCACGGATTGCTCGGCGACCAGGCCGCCGCGGGCGTGCAAACCATCGTCGAGAACGCCCATCACAGCGGCAGCGCCGGCGGCGTCGCGGCGATCATCTCGTTCTCCATGCTGGCGATCGGCGCCTCGGCCACCTTTTCTTCGCTCAATAGCGCACTCAACGTAGTGTGGCCGTATTCGGGACCTCGCTCCTCGAGCGTGATCGCTCTCGTGCGCGTGCGCCTGATCTCGTTCGGGCTGGTGCTCGGGGTCGCGTTCCTGCTGATCGTTTCACTGGTGCTGGATACGATCATCACTTTCATCGGCAAGTGGCTGTGGGGGACTTCTCCGTATGTGGTGATCGGTGACCTGCTCCAGCTCGGTGTCGGCGTGCTGGTGCTGGCATTTGCGTTCGCCGGCCTGCTCAAGTTCCTGCCGGACGCTCGCGTGCGCTGGCGCGACGCGTTGGTGGGCGGAATCGTCGCCGCCCTGCTGTTCTCGGCGGGCAAGAAGCTGTTCGCGCTGTATATCGCGCACGCCGGAATGGCGAGTTCGTTCGGTGCGGCCGGCTCGCTCGCCGTGCTGCTGATGTGGCTGTACTTCTCGGCCGCGGTGCTGCTGCTCGGCGCGGAATTTTCGGCGGCGCGCGGGCGCATGCACGATCCGCGTGGAGGCTGGGGCATGCAGCACGACATGCCGCCCGGCAGCCGCGCCAAGCTCGCGTCGGTGCTGGCGGCTTCGACGGTCGGCGCACAAGCCGCACCGAACGGGGCGCTCGATCACGCCATTCCGGGCGACACAGCCCTCCCCCCCGTCGCGCGCGACGCGACAGCGCGCCCACTCGTGGGCGCGGCGCCCGCGTCGGCCTTCCGCGCCCGCACCGGCAAGAAAACCTCGCCGCGAGCGACGGCTGTCAAACTCGGCCGCACTATCGTCTCGGCCGAAGCGCAAGCGACTCGCATCGCCGCCGTGACGCTGATCGAGGCCGGCCACAAAGCCGTCGCGGCCGATCGCTACGTGAGGCGGCATCCGTGGACGTCGGTGTTGTTCGCCGCGGCTGCCGGGCTGACCGCGGCAACGGTTGCACGGCGCAATGCCGGCAGCCATGAGTCGAAACGCTAAGACTTCGCGTGCGGGCGGGACCCGTCGCGCTAGCCGCACTTATGCGCCGAAGTGGTGCGCTTGATCACAGTGCGGGCGACCTGTCCAGCGTCTGGATCAAGCGGAATGGGTCTCGATTTTTATGCACCTGCTATAAAACAGCCGGAAAAAGCTAGACGACTTTATTACGATCCGCCTTCAAACGAGTGCTAGAACTGACGGTGTCGGTGGGCTCACTGTCAACAAAACAACAATAATGCCCAGTCAACGAATAAATGTTGCTGAAACCGCAATAATCGTTAACGCGCTTTAAATACAAGGCTTTGCGCGGGTTGTCAGTTTTTGGAGACAGTCTTTTTTTTCCAGTTCTAGCCCAAAGACCTCTGCGCTATTCTCCCTCCCGCAACAACAAACTAATCATCTGCGTGGAGAAATGGATGAAACGAATCGCGCTGTCTACCCTCTCGCTGGCGCTCCTCGGCGTCACTGGCGTCGCTCATGCTCAAAGCAGCGTCACCTTGTACGGTTTGATCGATGAATCGATCCAGTACGCACACAACACGGTTGACGCTTCGGGCAAGAACTCGAATCAGGTCGGCCTGGTTGGCGGCAATCTGCAAGGCAATCGTTGGGGCTTGAAAGGCACGGAAGATCTCGGCGGCGGTCTGAAGGCGATTTTCCAGTTGGAAAACGGCTTTGACATCAACAACGGCAAGCTGGGTCAAGGCGGCAAGATGTTCGGTCGTCAAGCCTACGTCGGCCTGACGGGCGACCAGTGGGGTACGTTCACGCTGGGTCGTCAATACGACCCGCTGGTCGACCTGGTTCAGCCGCTGACGGCTGACAACTTCTTCGGCTCCACCTTCACCACGCCGGGCGACGTCGACAACAACGACAACTCCTCGCGCACGAACAGCGCTGTCAAGTACACCTCGCCGGTGTGGGGCGGCTTCCAGTTCGAAGGTATGTACGCATTCGGCGGCGTGGCTGGCCAGACGGGTTCGGGTCAATCGTGGTCGGGCGCTGCAACGTACGCAACGGGTCCGTTCAGCGTTGCTGCTGGCTACTTCCGCATGGACAACGGCAACACGCTGGCTAGCCGCACGTCGGCAGGCTCGGTGGGCTGGAACGGCAGCACGTCGGACGGCACGTTCGACAACCAGATCAACGGCGCTTACGCTGCTGCCAAGTCGATCGGCATCGCTTCGGTCGCTGCACAATACGTGGCGGGCCCGTTCACGGCTAACGTGCGTTACAGCAATGCACAGTACAAGCCGGATGCAAACTCGGGCTTCGGTTCGACCGAGAAGTACAACGTCGCTGGCGCGTACCTGGGTTACCAGGCAACGCCGGCCATGCTGGTTGGCGTGGGCTACACCTACACGAAGGCTAGCGGCGATTCGAGCGCAACGTACCATCAGGTTTCCCTGGGCGGCGACTACAACCTGTCGAAGCGCACGGACATCTACCTGGTCGGCGCATATCAGCACGCAAGCGGCCAGCAACGCGCTTCGAACGGCACGCTGGTCAACGCAGGCGCTGCAATCGGTTCGTACAGCTACAACTCGGCTTCCAGCTCGCAAGAACTGGTCAGCCTGGGCATCCGCCACAAGTTCTAATCGAACTTGACGGACTGCTGAAGCAACACGCAGTTGAAGACCAGCCACAGGCGCAAGCCTGTGGCTGGTTTTTTTTCGTCCTCGCGCCGGTGCCGCCGGCACGCGCGTCGAAGTCGCACGATCGCCTGCTCGCGGATGCTTCGCTCGCCGGATACGCGGCCGATCACGGCGGCAGACGCAAAAAAAGGCCGCCGGCAGCCCTGTCCGGGCTCCTGACGGCCTTGCCATGAGGCGCCCCGCGAAGTTCAGCGGTCACGCGCCGGCAGCCTACCTGCGCTGCGACTTGCCCTTCTCCGCCTGCGCCAGCGTCTGCGCGGGCCGCGCGTCGATTTCATGCTCGATGCCATCCGCGCCGACCGGCGCACGATACAGCACCAATGCCCGCTCGCGCTGCAGCAACGGCACGTTGGGCGAATCCTGCCAGTCCGGATCGGGAATCTCGCCGAACACCTGGCGCAGCCGTTCGCCCCACGTGCGGTGAATCATCTCGAAGTAGGCGTTGTCGTGGTCGATCGAGACGAAGCGCGTGACGCGCAGCGTATCCTTCTGATAGACCAGCAGATCGAGCGGCATCCCGACCGACAGGTTCGAGCGCAACGTCGAGTCCATGGAGACCAGCGCGCACTTCGCGGCTTCGTCGAGCGGCGTGGAGGGCGTCAGCACGCGGTCGATGATCGGCTTGCCATACTTGGCCTCGCCGATCTGGAAATACGGGTTCACCGCCGAGGCCTCGATGAAATTGCCCGCCGCGTAGATCATGAACAGGCGCGGCCGGTTGCCCGCGATCTGCCCGCCGAGAATGAAGCTGCAATTGAAGTCGACGCCGAATTCCTGCAACGCCTCAGCCTCGCGCTGATGCACGCACCGCACCGCGCGGCCGATCACCCGGGCCGCGTCGGCCATGGTGGGCGCGTTCCAGAGCGTGGGCAGCGACGGATCAGCGGGCTCGGACAGTTCGTGCAACACCGCCTGGGTGAGCGACAGATTGCCGGCGCCAAGCAGCACGAGCATGCGCTCGCCGGGCTGCTCGAACACCGACATCTTGCGCGCGGTGCTGATGTGATCGACACCCGCATTGGTGCGCGTGTCCGAGAGGAACACGAGACCGTCGTCGACGGACATCGCGACACAATAAGTCATAAGGAAAGGTACCCGCAAAAAACCACTGAATGGCGCTATTGTAAAGCGGCGCGCGTGCGTCTCTATACCGTATTACGGCCGGTGCGGGCCGAATCTGAACGGGTTATGAGGGCTGACGCTCACTCACGCCGCCAGTGGCCCTCACCGGGCGCCGCCCCTTCGCCCTCTTACTGCGGCTGTTGCGCGCTGACCATCACGGACACCTTCAGTTGCTCTTCCAGGCCGCCGATACGCCGGCCGCGCACCGGCGCGGCCGATTCATAGTCTCGCGCGACGGCGAGACGGCAGTAGATTTCGCTGGCGAACGCGGCGTGCGTGACGTCGATCGAGATCCAGCCCTTGCCTTCGAGCCACACGTCGACCCAGGCGTGGCTGGCGGCGTGCGACACGTCGCCCGGCTCGATATAGCCGCTCACGTAGCGCGCCGGAATGCCCCGCGCTCGGCAGCACGCCAGCATCAGATGCGCGTGGTCCTGACACACGCCATTGCCGAGCGCGAGCGCCTGGGCGGCCGTGCTGGTGACTTCGGTGACGCCCGGGTTGTACTGCACGCGCTGCACGATCTGTTCGGACAGCGCGATCAGGTTCCCCGAGCTCGCCAGATTCGGTACCGATTCGGCCAGTTCGCGCACCGCGCCATCGGCTTCGGTCAAGCGCGTCGAGCAGGTGAAATGCTCGAGCGGAATCGGGCCGACGGGGTCCGGCAGATAGCCGTCGAGCAGCGGGATCGTGTCCACTTCGCCGGCCACATGCAGACGAATCTCGCTATGCGGCTTGTTGATGACCAGCGTGTGCAGCACGTTGCCGTAAGCGTCGAAGGTCGCGTCGAGCTTGCCCGGCGCATCGATGCTCCAGCGCCGCACGACCTGCGAAGCGCCGCTCGACGGCGTCAGACGCAGTTGCTGGATCGAATAATGGACAGTCGCTTCGTAGCGATAGGAAGTGTCGTGGCGGATCGTCAGGTACATAAAAAACTCCGTCAGGCGACTGGCAGCATGAGGTAGGTACGCGCAACCAGATTGCCCAGCTCGAACACGCGAGCGAGGAACTGCGTCAGATAGGCGTGCAGGCCGGCTTCGAAAATCTGCCGGATGTCGGAGTACACGAGTTCGGCGCGCAGCTTGCCGGCGAACCGTTCGCACTGGTTCGAACCCGAGGTGCGCAGCATCGCCAGATTCGCGCAGACGCCTTCGAGCGACGCCAGCAGCGAACGCGGCATCTGCGGATTCAGGATCATCAGTTCGACCACGCGTGCCGGCGTGACGACGTCGCGATACACCTTCCGATAGATTTCCAGCGCCGACACCGAACTGAGAATCGACGTCCAGTAGTAGAAATCTTCGAGCTGGCGCGCGGCGTCGCGTGAATTCGGTTCGACGTCGGCAAAGCGCACGTCGAGAATCCGCGCGGTGTTGTCGGCGCGCTCCAGATAGGTGCCGAGCTGCGTGAAGAAGAATGCGTCATCCTGTAGCGCGGTGCCGATCGTCACGCCACGCGACAGGTGCGAGCGGAATTTCACCCACTCGAATAATGCGCCGGGATTGCTCGCCGCCTGCCCGGACGAAATGCGCTCGTTGAATTCGAGCCACGTGTCGTTGATGGTTTCCCACCACTCGGTCGTCAAGGTGCCGCGCACCGCGCGGGCATTTTCACGTGCGGCCTGCAAACACGAGTGAATGCTCGACGGGTTGGTCGCGTCCGCCACCATGAAATCGAGCACGTGCTCGCGGGTCGGTTCGTCGTAACGCTGCGCGAACGCGGTTTCGAGTTCGGAAATGCGCAGCACCGAGCGTTGTGCGCGCGCCTCCTGTTCGGGCGTCTGCGGCAACAGCAGCGCCTTCAGATTGATATCGAGCATGCGGGCGGTGTTTTCCGCGCGCTCCATGTAGCGGGCCATCCAGAAAAGGTGATCGGCGGTTCGGCTTAGCATGACGGCGTTCCGTATCTGATGACGCGAGACCTTGTCGAAGTAAAAGGCTCGCGCTGGTTATCCGTAGGCGCCGGCGGCGGGCGTGTTGCGTATCGCGTGCCGCCCCGGCGCGTTGGGTTGCGGGCGCGGTTGCGTGAAAACATCCGCAACCGCATCGGCAACCGCGTCAGTCGACCATCCACGTATCTTTGGTCCCGCCTCCCTGCGACGAATTGACGACGAGCGAACCCTCCTGCAACGCCACGCGCGTAAGTCCGCCGGCGACCATCGTGACGGTCTTGCCGGACAGCACGAACGGACGCAAGTCGATATGGCGCGGCGCGATGCCGCTTTCGACAAATGTCGGACACGCGGAGAGCGCCAGCGTGGGCTGCGCGATATACCCCGCCGGACGCGCGATCAGACGCTCACGGAACGCCTCGATTTCGGCTTTCGTCGAAGCCGGTCCGACGAGCATGCCGTAGCCGCCCGCGCCATGCACTTCCTTGACCACCAGCTCCGGCAGATGCGCGAGCGTGTACGCCAGATCGTCGGGCTTGCGGCACTGGAACGTGGGCACGTTATTGAGGATCGGCTTCTCGCCGAGATAGAACTCGATCATTTCCGGCACGTACGGGTAGATCGATTTATCGTCGGCAATGCCGGTGCCCATCGCGTTCGCCAGCGCCACGCGGCCGGCGCGATACGAAGTCAGCAGACCCGGCACCCCGAGCGCCGAGTCGTTGCGGAAAGCGAGCGGGTCGAGAAAATCGTCGTCGACGCGGCGGTAGATCACGTCGACGCGCTTCGGCCCCTGCGTGGTGCGCATGAACACGTAGTTGTCGTCGACGAAGAGATCCTTGCCTTCCACCAGTTCCACGCCCATCTGCTGCGCGAGGAAGGTGTGCTCGAAATACGCGGAGTTGTACATGCCCGGCGTGAGCACCACCACGACCGGATCGTCGACGCCTTCGGGCGCGACCGAGCGCAGCGTATCGAGCAGCAGATCGGGATAATGCGCGACCGGCGCAATGCGGTTCTGCACGAAAAGCTCGGGGAAAAGCCGCATCATCATCTTGCGGTTTTCGAGCATATAGGAGACGCCCGACGGTACTCGCAGGTTGTCTTCGAGCACGTAGAACTCGCCTTCGTCGCCCGCGCGCACCACGTCGACACCGGCGATGTGCGCGTAAACACCGAGCGGCACATTCACGCCCTGCATTTCAGGCCGGTATTGCGCGTTGGTAAAGACCTGCTCGGCCGGCACGATACCGGCGCGCACGATATTGCGATCGTGATAGACGTCGTGGATAAACAGATTGAGCGCCTGCACCCGCTGGCGCAACCCGGCCTCCAGGGTCTGCCATTCGTTGCGCGGAATGATGCGCGGAATCAGGTCGAATGGAATCAGCCGCTCGGTGCCGGACAGGTCGCCGTTCACCGCGAAGGTAATGCCGACCCGGCGAAACAGCAGGTCGGCTTCCGCACGCTTGCGTGCGATCGCCTCGTTGCCCTGCTTCACCAGCCACCGCTCAAAGCGCGCGTAGTGTGGCCGCACGGCATCGTCATGATGACGCATCTCGTCATAGCATCGCATGTCACGCCCCGCTCTTGTTGTCGGATAGAAGGCGAATGCGCTGCGCATTCGGTGTTCGACAATCGATCAAGCAAGCGCTATGCCATTGAGCTTTTCGCGTAGTAAACACGGTGCATGCACGCGAACAGCGCATCCCGACCGGCAAGGCTCCGCTGCCATCGTACTGCGGCGGCCCATGATGCGCTAGTACGGTGCATGCGCAGCACCGCGGTGCGCGCCCGAGGCACGTTCCTCGGCCCGCGCACCGGTTCGCGCGCGCAACGAGCGCGCATGAAAAATCCCCGTGAATTTGCATCCACGGGGATTCAGACAACATGTACTGCGGATCGTCCCGAAGGAAAAGTCCCTCGGGTGTCTCAAGCGTCAACCATTGTTAAAACAACGCCGACGCATGAAACGCGATCAGCCTGCAGCAGCGTCTTTCAGCTTCTTCAGCGGACGTGCCTTGATGCGCACGCTAGCCGGCTTGGCCGGGAACCAACGCTCTTCACCCGAGAACGGGTCTTTGCCAAAGCGCTTCTTCTTCGCCGGCACAGCTTGCACGACGATCTTCAGAAGACCCGACAGCGTGAATTCGCCAGCGCCCTTCTTGTGCACGGCGCCGAGGATCGTGTCTTCGAGCGCGGCCAGAACGGCCTTGGCGGTCTTCGGTTCCACAGCAGCGCGTTCAGCGACGTGTGCAGCCAGCGAGGCCTTCGTGAAGGTGTCCTTGATCGGCGACGGAGCGCTGGACGCCTTCACGGCGACCTTCTTAGCTGCGACGGCCTTCTTCGCAGGAACTTTCTTTGCAGCAACCTTCTTGGTCGGTACCGGGGCAGCAGCCTTCTTGGCCACCTTTTTTGCGGAAGTCGGCATGTTTCTCCTACCTGTTGTGGTCAGTGAATTGCACGAAGCGCACACGGCATGTGCACGCTTCAAGGCCGGATTCTACAAGCGCTAATGCGATTTGCGCGACTCTTTTATGTATAACAGCGAAGGTTTGTTGCGCGCCGCAGACTGCGCAACACATTTTGATGCTTGTTTTAGCGGGTAAACGTGCGGAGTCGAGCCCGACAACACGAACACGTAACGCACGTTACAAGTCATTTCGATGCGTGAATCACGGCACTTTCTGAGTCGAAGGAGAGCCGGTGGATCGCCCGATCATCGAAAAGAAGACGTCGCGGCTCGCTCACGTTGATCGTTCCCGCCGTGGAAAAGACACGCCCCTTCCGGCGAAAAACACTGCGGAGGCAGCCCATTTCGCCCTGCGACAGAAAATCGCGGGCTGTTTATAACGCGCCGTTACTGCCGGCTGACGTGCTTCGGATCGTGCTCGCGTTCCTTCACGTGAGCACGGTACTCACTTTCGTCGCGCGCCATGGCGAGCTTGCGGTTGCGATAGGCGGTCGCCATCCACTTGTCGAGCCGCCAGGCGACATCGCCACGATGATCCGCGCGCGCGGCGCCTTCATTTCCGGCACGCACTCCGGCGCGCTTTCCACGCGCTCCTGCGAGTAGACGTTCAACTCGCGTGCTCATTGCACGAGCCGCGGCAGGATGCCGGCGAGCCTGGTGAGGGCGGCGTCGATATGCTCGACGGCGATATTGCCGTAGCCGAAAATCAGGCCCGGCCGCGCTTTCACACGCAGATGAAACGGCGCGAGTCCATACAGCCCGATCGATGCTTCACGCGCCGCGCTCACCACGGCTTGCTCCGTCAGCGGCGCTTTAAGATGCGCCGCCATGTGAATGCCGGCCGTCGGCACGATCGGTTCGAACCAGGGCGCGAGGCCGCCGTGCAGGTGATCGAGCAGCATCGCTCGGCGCGCCGCATAGATCTTGTGCATGCGCCGCAAGTGCTTGGCGAAATCGCCGTTCAGCATGAAGGCCGCGAGCGCGGTTTGCGTGAGCGTGCAGCCGTGCCAGTCGGCGATCTGGCGCGCCTTGAGGAGCGCGCCGTAGAGCGAGGCCGGCGGCACCACGTAGCCGACCCGCAGTTCGGGAAAGATCGTCTTCGAAAACGTGCCGACGTACGCCACCAGTCCGGCGCGATCGAGGCTTTTGAGCGGCTCCATCGGCCGTCCTTCGAAGCGGTATTCGCAGTCGTAGTCGTCCTCGATGATCACCGCGCCGCGTTTCTGCGCCCACTCGAGCAGTTCGACGCGACGCTCGAGGCTCATCGGCATGCCGAGCGGAAACTGGTGCGAGGGCGTCACGTAGACGAGCCGCGCCTTGTCCGGCAGCTTACTCACGATCAGGCCTTCCGCATCCACCGGCACGGGCACCACGCGTGCGCCGGTGGCCGTCAGGCAGGCATGGGCCGGCGAATAGCCGGGGTCCTCGATCGCCGCGACGTCGCCGGCGCGCAAGGTGATGCGCGCCAGCAGATCGAGCGCATGCTGCGCGCCTTGCGTCACGATCACGTCTTCCCAATTGCTTGCCACCGCGCGGTTGAAGGCCAGATAGCGCGAGACCGCGAGACGCAGTTCCTGCTCGCCGGCCGCGTCGCGATACGTGCCCGGGCCGCGCGCCTGCGCACGCAACGCTCGATTCACGCAGCGGCGCCAGACGTCGAAGGGAAACAGCGCCTTGTCGGTCGCGCCGCCGATGAAATCCTGCGGCGAGCGCACCGAAGGCCGCGGCAACGCGAGGCGCTCGGGCATCTCTTCCCACAGCGGCTGGGCGCGCGCCGCGGCCTTCGCCCTGGCACGCTCGCGTGACGATTCCGCCGCCCGCGCATGCGCGGAGCGCTCCGCCGGCAGCCGCTCCAGACCGTCGGCGACGAAGGTGCCCGAGCCGGCACGGGCGCTGAGATAGCCTTCGGAGAGCAGCCGCTCGAACACGTCGAGCGTGGTCTTGCGCGACACGCCCAGTTGGGTGGCGAGTTCGCGTGTGGACGGCAGGCGCATGCCGCCGGCGAGGCGCCCTTCGACGATGCCGGCGCGCAGCTGGCGATAGATCTGTCCAGACAGATCGTGATGCCCTTCGACCGCAATATGGATTTCCATCCGGGTGGTCACCTCAAATATGCGGAAAATGGTTATTTCTGAAGACCACTGCCGATCGTAAGCTTACCTCTGTCGCCGCCATCCGGGCGGAGATTGACGAGAAGGAATGCCTCATGCAAGCACGTCTCGATTTCTATAAGGCCTGCCCGAGCGGCACGCGCGCAATGGTCGCGCTGGAAGAACCCATCGGCAAAAGCTCGATCGACAAGACGCTCGCGGAACTGGTGCGGATCCGCGCGTCGCAACTGAACGGCTGCGCGTTCTGCCTGGACATGCACGCGACCGACTCGCTCAAGCACGGCGAAAGCCAGCGGCGGCTCGCCACGGTGGCGGCGTGGCGCGAAGCGCCGTTCTTCACCGCACGCGAGCGCGCGGCGCTCGAATGGACGGAGGCGGTCACGCTGATTGCGCAAACGCATGTGCCGGACGCGGTGTGGGAAGCGGTGAAACCGCATTTCAGCGAGCAGGAGATCGCCGATCTGACCTTGTTGATCGTGGCGATCAACGGCTGGAACCGGATCGCGGTGTCGTTCCGGAAAATGCCCGATTGAATGTCGGAGAATGTCGGACTCGAGGCGGGAATCCAGACGGCAATCAAGGCTGAATCACGATGAATACGGTGGGCGAGCGGCGCATTCGCGCCGCTCGCCACATCGCAACGGGTTACTCCGCCACCGCGCCGTTCGGCGCCGCGATTTGGCGGGCGCTCTCACGTGCTTCGTCGCTGCAACGCTGATGTTCGCGCGACAGCTTGCGCATCAGCGGCAACAGCAGAACCGCCACCAGCGCGCCCACCGCGGCGAGCCAGCCGAGGCCGGTGAACAGCTTGGTGTAGAGCGGCAGCGATTCGAGCGGATCCATGTCGCCGGCCGGCATCTGCGCGAAATTCGCGACCACGCTGCCCAGATATTGCGACACGCCGGTCGCGACGAAGTAGGCGCCCATCATGAAACCGCTCATCCGCGCCGGTACATAGCGCGCGATCATGGCGAGGCCAAGACCGCTCACCAGCAGTTCGCCGAGCGAATACAGCCCATAGCCGCCCACCATGAACCACGACGACACGCGCCCGTTCACCGCGTAATTGCCGCTTGCCGCGTAGACGAAGAAGCCCGCCGCCACCACCGCGAAACCGAACGCGTACTTCACGGCGACCGGCACGTCCTTGCCGCTTTTCGCGAGCTTCGTATAAAGCAGCGCGAGCACCGGGCTCAGCAGCATGATCCAGATCGGGTTGAGCGCCTGGAACTGCGCGGCGCTCCACGTGAACCAGGTCTCGCCGAACAGCATGAAACGCGGATCGACGTTGCGCAGCGCGAACAGCGTGAGCGACGTCGACATCTGCACGTAGAACACGAAGAACAGGATCACCTGCGCGGTCAGGATCAGCGCGGCGACGAGACCCGAGCGCTCCGAGCGTTCGCACTTCACCAGCATGTAGCCGAAGATCGCCAGAATCGCGACGCCCGCCGTGTACACGCAGGCCACCGCGATCGCCTTGTGCCGCAGCACGAACATGGTCGCCGCGCCGAGCGCGAGGCCGCCCAGCGCGACCGCGCCGACGCGTTTCCAGCGCACCGGCTCGGCATCCGGCGCGGAGCCGATATGCGCAAGCGTGCGGAACATGACGAAATAGTTCAGCACCGACAACAGCATCCCCGCGCAGCAGACGGCGAACGCCGTGTGCCAGCCCCAATGGTCCTTGATCCACGGCGTGGCCAGCATCGACACCGTCGAGCCGATGTTGACCGCCATGTAGTAAATCGTGAACGCGCTGTCGATGCGCGCGTCGTCGCCTTCATAGATACGGCGCACGAGATTCGCGGCATTGGCCTTGAACAGACCGTTGCCCACCACGATCACGCCGAGCGATGCATACATATAGGCGAGCTGGTCATTGGGTAGCGCCAGCATGAAATAACCGATCGACAGCACGCCGGCGCCGAAGATCATCGTGCGGCGCGCGCCGAGAATCTTGTCGCCGATCCAGCCGCCGATCGACGGCGACGCATAGACCAGCGCCGTGAACGCGCCCCACGTGAGAGTGGCGTGGCTGTCGGTGAACTGCAGCTTGTCGATCATGAACAGGACCAGTAGCGCGGCCATGCCGTAGTAGCCGAAGCGCTCCCACATCTCGATCAGAAAGACCGTCGAAAACGAACGGGTCTGCGACACGCGCGCGCCCGGCGGATTGGATGAATTCATTGTGTACCTTGTGTTCAAACAGTTGCAGCGTCGCGCGAACTGGCCGCGCGGCGCGCGAAACGGAATCTGGCCCAAAGTTGAGCGCGCCTTACATGTTTGCCGCACTCGCACTTGCGGCCAGAAATAGTCTGTAGTGTCATGCCTTTAATTCATGGATGCCCAAATTGCATAGCGCGTTTACCGGCGTGCATACTGCAACCATGACCGCCTTTGCATGCCGTTTTCCGAAATAAACGGTCATTTTGGCCGGGATTAGTTCCGATTCTGGCAACATAGAGCGTTATCTCGAATTGTGGTCGCTTGCCCCGCACGGCATCGGCAAGGCCCGATGCCGCCGCCCAGACCGCAATCAAACCATATTTACATATATCAAACAAATTTTGACGGGCTAATTTCCTCCTGCTATGGTCACGACAATTCAAAAGAGCAATCCCGCGCTAGAAATCGGCAGCAAGATCCGCGCGCTGCGCCAGCGGCTCAAGCGCACGCTGGATGACACGGCAACCGCGGCGGGTATTTCCAAGCCGTTTCTGTCGCAGGTAGAGCGTGGTCTCGCGTCACCGTCCATCACGTCGCTGGCCGGTATCGCTCACGCACTCGGGGTCACGGTGCAATATTTCGTCGACACTCCCAGCGAAGAACGCTGTGTAAGCCGCGGCGATCAGTTGAAGTTTTTCGGTTTTGCGGATTCGGCCAATCTGTTCGCGCGGCTGACCAACGTGACGGGCGGTCGTCAGCTCGAAGCGATCCTCGTGCGGATGCCGCCCGGGCAGAAACGCTCCGAGGTGACCACGCACGCCGGAGAAGAGTTTATTTATGTGATCGACGGCGAGGTGTCGTTGACGCTGGAAGGCAAGACGTTCGTGTTGCACGCGGGAGACAGCGCGCATTACGAATCGACGGTACCGCACAGCTGGGTGAACACCGCGCGCGTCGAGTCGGTGGTCGTCTGGGTGGGCACACCAAGACTGTTCTAAAGAGCAGGCACCTTATCCGGTCGAGCCGGCCAGGGATTGCCTGCATTACGCAATGTAAGGAATCCTGCATGTCGCGCTGCCAACACGAGCAACAAGGGCCGCCCCGGCCCGAGCAACGCAGCTAAAACGGGCGCCCTGGCGCCAGCGCGTTTCTCTCTCGACCTTTCCTGCGATCTCAATCGATGAAAACCCCGTTCGTCTACGCGACGGCGCTGACCGCGCTCGTCCTCACGTTTGCCCCTTCCGCTTTCGCCGTCAACGTACCTGCCGGCGTCACGCTCGCCGCGAGCCAGGAAATCACCCGCCAGGTGCCGGCTGAAACCGAATCGCTCGACCCCGCGCATATCGAATCGTGGACCGGCAACACGATCGCGCTGGACCTGTTCGAAGGCCTGACGCGCATCGACGCGGCCGGCGCGGTGGTGCCGGGTGTCGCGCAATCATGGACGCGCACCGGGCCGGACACGTGGGTCTTCAAGCTGCGCCACGATGCGCGCTGGAGCAACGGTCAGCCGGTCACGGCAGCGGACTTCATCTACGCGTGGCAGCGCGTGCTCGATCCGAAGACCGGTTCGAAGTACACCGTGCTGGTCGAGTTCGTCAAGAACGCCAAGGCGATTCTCGCCGGCAAGGCGCCGCTCACGAGCCTCGCCGCGCGCGCCGTCGATCCCTATACGCTCGAAGTGACCACCGAAGTGCCCGCCGCCTTCTTCCCGCAACTGGCCGCCATGCCGACCATGGCGCCGGTCAACCGTGATGTCGTGACGAAGTTCGGCGGCGACTGGACCCGGCCGGGCAACTTCGTCGGCAACGGACCTTATGCGCTGACCGACTGGCAGCCGAGCAACCGCCTGGTGGGCACGAAGAGCAAGACGTACTGGAACGCCGGCAAAGTCGTGATCACGAAAGTGACCTATCTGCCGATCGAAAACGACGAAACGGCCATGCGCATGTATCAGGCCGGCCAGTTCGATTACACGTATTCGGTTCCCTCGGGCATCTATGCGCAGGTGAGCAAACAATTCGGTTCCGAACTGAAAACCGGCCTGCAGATCGCCACCTACTACTACAGCCTGAACAACGACGACCCGCTGTTCAAGGACAAGCGCGTGCGTCAGGCCCTGTCGATGGTGCTCGACCGCGACCTGCTGACCCAGCGCCTCACCGCGGACGGCGAGTTGCCCATGTACGGCCTGATCTCGAAGGGCACGCAAGGCGCCGCCGTGTTCAAGCCTGAGTGGTCCACCTGGCCGATGCCAAAGCGCGTGGACTATGCCCGCAATCTGCTGAAGCAGGCCGGCTATTCGGACACCAAGCCGCTCGCGTTCACGCTCACCTACAACACCAACGACCTGCACAAGAAGGTCGCGCTGTTCGCCACGTCCGAGTGGCGCACCAAGCTCGGCGTGAACGCGAAACTGGAGAACGTCGAATACAAGGTGCTGCTCAAGCAGCGCCACGACGGCAAGGTGCAGGCCTCGCGCGACGGCTGGTTCGTCGACTATAACGACGCCATGTCGTATTTCGATCTGATCCGCTGCAACAGCGTGCAGAACGATCAGCGCTACTGCAATCCGCAAGTGGACAAACTGGTCGATCAGGCCAACCAGCAGCTCGACGACGCGAAGCGCACCGCTCTGCTCACGCAGGCGCACGATCTGGCAATGAGCGACTACCCACTCGTGCCGCTCTTCCAGTATTCGGCGGACCGGCTGGTGAAACCGTATGTGGGCGGCTACACGTCGACCAACTACGTCGACCAGCGCGCCACGCAAGACATGTATCTGATCAAGCACTGAACGCGGGGAGCACCGTCATGCTGGCCTATACGCTGCGCCGCACGCTCTGGGCGGTCCCGACGATTCTCGCCGTGATCACCGCGTGCTATCTGCTGCTGCATCTCACCCCGGGCGGCCCGTTCGACACCGAGAAGCAACTCTCGGCGGCCGTGCTGGCGAACCTGAACGCCAAGTATCACCTCGACGAACCGTTGTGGCTGCAGTACCTCCACTACCTCGGCTCGCTGCTGCACGGCGACCTCGGGCCGTCGTTCCGCTACGCCGACTGGTCGGTCAACGACCTGGTATGGAAAGCACTGCCGGTCAGCCTCGGCGTGGGCGGCGTGTCGGTGCCGATCGCGCTCGTGATCGGCGTCGCGCTCGGCACCGTGGCCGCGGTGCGGCGCGACCGCTTCGTGGATCACTTCGTCATGGTGCTCGGCAATATCGGCAACGTGGTGCCGCCTTTCGTACTGGGGCCGGTGCTGGTGTGGATCTTCGCGATCCTGCTGAAGACCTCAGAAGGCCACGGCTGGCTCCCGGCCGGCGGCTGGGGCGAAGGCGAGTGGCGCTACCGGGTGCTGCCGATCGTGCTGCTCACCATCATCAACGTCGCCGCGATTGCCCGCGTGATGCGCGGCAGCATGATCGAAGTGCTGTCGGGCAACTTCATCCGCACGGCGCGCGCCAAGGGGCTGCCAGGCCGCACGATCGTCCTGCGCCACGCGATGAAGCCCGCGCTGATGCCGGTCGTCTCGCTGCTCGGCTCGATCTGCATCTCGTCGATCACCGCGGCGGTGGTCACCGAATCGGTGTTCGCGCTGCCGGGTCTCGGCCAGCTGGTGGTCAACGGTGCGATCAATCGCGACTACACCCTCGTGCTCGGCCTCGTCGTGCTGACGACCGCTATCGCCGTGCTGTTCAATCTGCTGGTCGACCTCGCGTATGCGTGGCTCGATCCGCGCATCCGGTACTGAACCATGCCCCGCTCTCTTGAATCGACTGCCGCGGCGCTCGATCCGCTCGCGGCCATCGCCGGGGCGCCGCGCTCGCGCGGCCCGCTCGCCACCGCCGCGTGGCGCTTCGTGCGCAACCGCGCCGCCTTCGCCGGCTTCGTGGTGCTGATGCTGATCGTGATCGCCTGCGTGGCCGGTCCGTGGTTCCTGCCGAACAATCCGATCGACAGCGACTGGAGCGCGATCAGCCTGCCGCCCACCTTGCAGAACATGCACTGGTTCGGCACCGACGAACTCGGCCGCGATCTGCTCGCGCGCGCGCTGCAAGGCGGGCGCGTCTCACTCGAAGTCGGCCTGCTCGGCACGTTGGTGTCCGGGCTGATCGGCGTCGCGTACGGCGCGACCGCGGGCTATCTGGGCGGACGCGTCGACGCCGTGATGATGCGCATCGTCGACATGATGTACGCGATTCCCTACATGCTGATCGCCATCCTGATGATGACCATGTTCGGCCGCGCGTTCTATCTGGTCGTGCTCACCATCAGCGCGTTCTCGTGGCTCGACATGGCGCGCGTGGTGCGCGGCCAGACGCTGTCGCTGCGCTCGCGCGAATTCATCGACGCCGCGAGAGCGATCGGCGTGAGTTCGCGTTCGATCATCGCGCGCCACATCGTGCCGAATCTGTTCGGCGTGGTGGTGGTGTACGCGAGCGTGACGGTGCCGAACATCGTGCTGACGGAATCGGTGCTGTCGTTCCTCGGCCTCGGCGTGCAGGAGCCGATGACGAGCTGGGGCGTGCTGATTCAGGACGGCGCGCAGAAGCTCGAATCGATGCCCTGGCTGCTGCTGTGCCCGGCCGTGATGCTGTGCGTGACGCTGTATTGCGTGAATTTCGTCGGCGATGGCTTGCGCGACGCATTCGATCCGAAGGACCGTTGAGATGCCGCTACTCGAAGTCAAAGACCTCAGCGTGCGCTTTACGCGCCGCGAAGGCGCACCCGTCGACGCGGTGCAAGGCGTGTCTTTTTCGCTGGAGGCGGGCCGCACGCTCGGCATTGTCGGCGAATCGGGCTCCGGCAAGAGCCAGACCGTGATGGCGCTGCTGGGCCTTCTCGCCGGCAACGGCAAGGTGTCCGGCGCCGCGACGTATCGCGGCGAAAACCTGCTGACCATGAACGAAGCGGCGTTGAACCGGATTCGCGGCGACCGCATCGGCATGATCTTTCAGGACCCGATGACCTCGCTCAACCCGTTCCTGACGATCGAGCGGCAGATGACCGAGACGCTGCAATTGCATCGCAAGATGTCGCGCCGCGAAACGCGCCGCCGCGCCATTGAAACGTTGGAATCGGTGCGCATTCCCGATGCGGCCCGGCGCATCGACATGTATCCGCACGAGTTTTCCGGCGGCATGCGCCAGCGCGTGATGATCGCGATGGCGCTGCTCTCCGAGCCCGAAATCCTGATCGCCGACGAACCGACCACCGCGCTCGACGTGACCGTGCAGGCGCAGATCATCGAACTCTTGCGCGAACTGAATCAGGAACGCGGCACGGCGATCATTCTGATCACGCACGACATGGGCGTGGTGGCCGGTCTGTGCGACGACGTGATGGTGATGTACGCCGGCCAGACGGTCGAACAGGCGAGCGCCGCCGCGCTGTTCGCCGCGCCGACGCATCCGTACACGCTCGGCCTGCTGAACGCGCTGCCGCGCCTGACCGACGATGACGACGAGCGTGCGCTGCAAACCATTCCGGGCAATCCGCCGCTGCCGGGCGAAGTCGGCGCCGGCTGCGCATTCGCGCCACGCTGCGGCTACTGCACCGAGCGCTGCCGCGAATCGCGGCCGCGCCTTGCCTCCGCGGAAGGTCACGCCGACGCGCTGCGCGCGTGCCATCGGCCGGTAGGGGAAATTCTCGAGGCACAACACGTATGAACACCACTCCTCCCGCAAATCAGGACGCGGCAACGTTGCTCCGCGTCGACAATCTCAAGGTGCAATTCGGCGTGCCGCGCGGCGGCTTTCCGTGGTCCGGCAAAGCGACGCTGCGCGCGGTGGACGGCGTGTCGTTCAACGTGCGGCGCGGCGAAACCGTGGGCCTTGTCGGCGAATCGGGTTGTGGCAAGTCGACGCTCGCGCGCGCGATCATCGGACTCGCACCGGTGGCGAGCGGCAGCGTGCGCTGGCTCGGCGACGAAACCGTGCTGCCGGGCGCGCACCGCGATACCTCGCGTTTGCGCCGCGACGTGCAGATGATTTTCCAGGACCCGCTCGCCTCGCTCGATCCGCGCATGACGATCGAACAGATCGTCGCCGAACCGTTGATGACGCACGGTCAGAACATTGCGCGCGCCGACGTGCAGCGGCGCGTGCTGACCATGCTCGAACGCGTCGGCCTCAACGCGCAGCATCTGCGCCGTTATCCGCACGAGTTTTCCGGCGGCCAGTGCCAGCGCGTGGGCATTGCGCGCGCGCTGATCGGCGAACCGCAACTGGTGATCTGCGACGAGCCGGTATCCGCGCTCGACGTGTCGATTCAGGCGCAGATCGTCAACCTGCTGCGTGATCTGCAACGCGAACTGTCGCTCTCCCTGCTGTTCGTGGCTCACGATCTGGCGGTGGTCAAGGCGATCAGCCACCGCGTGCTGGTGATGTATCTGGGACGTGTGATGGAGTTCGGCGACAAGCGCGAGGTCTACGGCACGCCGCGCCATCCGTACACGCGTGCATTGCTCTCGGCCGTGCCGGTGCCCGATCCGGTGGTGGAGCGCGCACGCCGTCATCTGCTGTTGCGCGGCGAGATCGCCTCGCCGCTCAGTCCGCCCTCCGGTTGCGCGTTTCGCACCCGCTGCCCGGATGCGATCGACGCCTGCGCCCGGGAGATTCCGCAGCCTGTCACGCACGGGGCCAAGGCGACGCGCGTCGCATGCATTCGCGTGGGGGACGTTGCGAAGGAAGCCCCGTTGGGGAACCGCTAAAGCCGAGAACCTGAGAACTTAAAACCGTATTCCCCGGCGCGGCGGGCCGTCGCGCCGTTGGATTCGCTCGTCCCGCCGTCAGCAGGACGAACGATAAACGTGGACTGGCTAACCGCCAGCCAAAGATTCACCACAATAATCAGAGACGTATTCCATGAAAGATACCCGATCAAAATACCGGTCGAAAAAAACCGGAGCCGCGACGTTCTTTTACTGCGCATTCACGCTTCCCGCGTTGACGCTAGCCGCGAATGCCTATGCCGATGACAGCGTCACGGAGCCCACCTCCCGATCGTCTAAAACTCAAACGCTCGCGCAAACGTTGTTGTCCCCCACGCAACATGTGCCGGATTCACCGGCGGCGCAAAGCGATCTATCCGGCAAGCGGCGTGCGGACCAGGGTGGCCAGGTGCGTAACGACCAGCCGGACACCACCAACGCCATCGTCAACGCCGAAGCCAATCAAGCGGTCACGCCGCCCGCTGCATTGTCGAGCCAGGCGGCGAGCAAGGGTTTCATTGCCGACAGTCATCTGAATCTGCTGTTTCGCAACTACGCCGACTACTTCCAGGCGCCCGACACGATCTATCGTCACGCGTGGGTTCAGGGCGTGCAGGCCAACTATGAATCCGGTTACACGCAAGGGCCGGTCGGCTTCGGGGTGGACGCTTCGCTGTTCGGCGCGCTCAAGCTCGACGGCGGCAACGGCGCGGGCAACATGGTGCACGTGGGCAAGGACGGCGGCGGGTCGGAGCAACTCGCGTGGGCGTACCCCGGCATGTACGACATCAAGGGGCGCATTTCGGAAACGGTGGTGAAGTATGGTCTGCAGATGGTCACCAATCCGTTCCTCGAACCGCACGACAACCGCGCGCTGCCGCCGACCTTCCTCGGCGTCTCCATGGTCAGCAACGATCTCGTGCACACCACGCTCGAGGCCGGCAGCTTCACCAAAGTCGATGCACGCGGCCACACGAACCTGACCAATCTCACCACCTCGTATGGCGGCACGCGGATCGATCGCCTGACGTATGTGGGCGGCACGTGGCACTACGCGAAGAACGGCGAGATGGCTCTGTACGTCGATCAGGCCGACAATGTGTGGCGTCAGTACTACGGCTCGGTCGCGCAATCGTTCGGCGATCCGACCACCATCAAATGGAGCGGGCTCGCGAACATCTATTCGACGCACGACACCGGCGCGTCGCGCCAGGGGCACATCGACAGCAATGCCTACAGCGTGTCGGTTTCCGCGCAGCACGGCCCGCATGCGCTCCTGCTCGGCTACCAGCAGGTGCTCGGCGACCAGTTCTTCGACTACGTCAACGAGACCAACGGTATCTACCTGACCAATTCGATGGACGTGGACTACAACGCGCCGCACGAGCAGTCGTTGCAGTTGCGCTATACGTTCGACGGCAAATACGCCGGCGTGCCGGGACTGAAGGCGATGTTCTGGGGGCAATACGGCTGGGGCGCGGATGCGTCGGCGGGCGCGGCGGAGAACGCTGCGCCTTCGGCGCCGCTGCATGATCTCTACTGGAAGAACGGCGAACCGGTACATGGACATCATCACGAGTTCGGCTTCATCCCGAGCTATACGCTGCAAAGCGGGCGCTTCAAGGATACGAAGATCACGTTCATCGCGATGTGGCACAACAGTCAGTACCACTACTCGGATGGCAACAACATGGAATACCGGCTGGTGGTGAATGTGCCGATGAAAGTGTTCTAAGGGGTTTCGAGCAGCGCCAGGCGGCGCGGCCTACGCGCTGCCGCGCAGGGCGTCACGCTCGTGGCTCCGGCGTGACGCCTGCTTCGCCGGCCGCGCCCGCGCTTATCCCGTGATCCGTTCGGTGGTCATGGCGCGCGACAGGCCATGCATGGGCCTGCGCAAGGCGACATCGAACGGATTGGTTTGCGGGCCGATCGCATCGGCCTGCCGCCGCAGCAATTCGACCACCATCGGAAGACGGTCGTCGCCCAGGCGCGCGGCCAGCGTGCCGACGCTCAACGCCGCCACCGCCACGCCGGTGCGATCCAGAATGGGCACCGCCACCCCCGCCATGCCGTCGAGCACACCGCTATTGCGCCCCGCATAGCCCAACCGGCGCACGCGTTCGATCTCGGTGCGCAAATACACTTCGTCGAGCACGCCGTAGCCGCGAATTCGCGGCACGTTGAAGCGGATGATTTCCTCACGCTCGGCCTCGGGCAAAAACGCGAGAATCGCCAGACTGCCCTGCCCGACACCTAAAGCCACGCGGCCGCCGATATCGCCTGTGAACGAACGGATCGGAAACGGCCCTTCGCAGATGTCGAGACACACCGCGTCGAAGCTGCTCTTGACGAGCAGAAAGATCGTGTCGCCGAGACTGGCGCACAACCGCAGCAACGCGGGACGGCACAGCGTACGCATGCCGCTCGGGTTGCCGGCCTGCGCCGCGAGCGCGAAGAAGTCCACACTCAGCCGGTACAGCTTCGAGCTTTCGTCCTGTTCGACGATGCCCTCCGCGATCAACGCATGCAGGATGCGGTGCACCGTGCCCTGCGTCAGTCCGACCGCTTTCGCCAGACGCGTGACGCGTCCGCCGTCGGCCTGCGCTTCGGACAGCGCGCGAATCACCGCGAACGCGCGTTCCAGCATGCCGGGGCCGGGCGCACCGCCCTTTCCGGACGCTGCGGCGTCGGTATCTCGTTTGGCGGCAGCATTCATCTTCATCGCTCTCAATTATTTCACTGATCGGAACACTATAAAGCGTTTTGCCCGCCGATGGAATCCCGGCCAGCTCTGTGGCGGGCGCTGTCTTATCAATGATTCATAGGGATTTTCCGGACGTCATACACCGGAACACTGGGCGCCGTATTGAGTGGATATCTTCCATGTAACGGAATTTTTGTGAATCTTATATCGGCAAACGGAATTTGAAATTGACTGGCGGTAATTTGGCTGGCTAGAGTCGGCGTCATCGAGGCAGTAGTTGAACCGGTGTCGAACCATCCAAAGGCCAGATCATGTCGTTCCTTACACTTACCGACGTCACGAAATCGTTCGGCGATCTGCATGCAGTCGCCGACGTGAACCTGTCGGTGGAAAAAGGCGAGTTCGTTTCGTTGCTCGGGCCGTCCGGCTGCGGCAAGACCACCACCCTGCAGATGATCGCGGGCTTCGTCGAAACGACGCGCGGGCGCATCACGCTCGACGGGCGCGACATCACGCACATGAAACCGAACAAGCGCGGCCTCGGCATCGTGTTCCAGAGCTACGCGCTGTTTCCGCACATGAGCGTTGCCGAGAACGTCGGCTTCGGGCTGGAAATGCGCAACATCGACAAGGCCGAGCGCAAGGAGCGCATCCGCGAAGCCCTGGCGCTGGTGCGGCTCGACGCGCTCGCGCATCGCTTTCCGCGCGAACTGTCCGGCGGACAACGGCAGCGTGTGGCGATTGCCCGCGCCATCGTGATCGCGCCGCCCGTGCTGCTGCTCGACGAGCCGATGTCGAATCTCGACGCCAAGCTGCGCGAAGACATGCAGTTCGAACTGCGCGGCATTCAACGCAAGATCGGCACGACCACCATCATGGTGACGCACGACCAATCCGAAGCGCTGTCGATCAGCGATCGCGTGGTGGTGATGGAAGCCGGCCGCATTACGCAGATCGACACGCCGTATGAAGCGTACGAGCGCCCGGAAAATCGCTTCGTCTCGCAGTTCATCGGCAAGGCCAACATGCTGCCGGGCACCGTGGTGGCGCGCGAGGGCGACGCGATCCGCATCGATCTCGGCCACGACCTCGCGGAAACGGGGCACACGGCGCAGTTGCCGGCGCGCGAGCGCGTAGTCGGCGTGGGCGACGCGGTGACCTTGTGCATCCGTCCGGAAAAGCTGCGCCTGTGCGCACCGAACGCGGGACGTGTGCCCGCCACGGTGACGAGCCGCTTTTTCCTCGGCAGCCAGTGGCTGTACCGGCTGGACAGCCGGCTCGGCGAAGTGCTGGTGTGCTGCCAGAACGAAGGTACCGAACCGTTGCCGGAAGGCGCGACGGTCGGCGTGGACTGGAACAGCGAGGCGATCCGCTTCATTCAACGGGACACGCATCATGGCTAGTACGCTGCCCGCAACCGACAACCACGGCATGAAATCCGGCACCACCCGCCGCGCGCCGTGGCATGCATTCCTGCCGTTGTGGCTGATGTGCGCGCCGGCCTTTCTGCTGTTCGTGGCGCTCGTGCTCGTGCCGCTCGTCATGACGCTGGTGCTGACCTTCTACCGCTTCGATCCGGCCAGCGGGCCGATCGCCGCGTTCCAGTTCGGCAATTACGCGGAAGTGCTGAGTTCGTCGTATTACCACACCATCTTCCTGCGCACCTTCGGCATCGCGTTTCTGGTCACGCTGCTGTGCGTGGCGATCGGCACGCCCGAAGCCTACGTCCTGTCGCGCATGCGCGACCCGTATTGCTCGATGTTCCTGCTGGTGATCCTCGCACCGCTGCTGGTCTCGGTGGTGGTGCGGGCGTTCGGCTGGAGCATGCTGCTCAACACCAACGGTCTTGTGAATCAGGCGTTCGGTCTCGTTGGACTCGGGCCCTACAAGCTCGAGTACACCACCTTCGCGATCGTCATTGCACTCGTGCACGTGATGCTGCCGTTCATGGTGATTCCGGTCTGGACCGCCTTGCAGAAGCTCGACCCGCAAACGGAAAACGCCGCGCTTTCACTGATGGCCTCGCCCGCCACCACGCTGCGCCGCATCGTGTTGCCGCAACTGATGCCGGGCATTCTGTCGGGCAGCCTGATGGTGTTCGGTTTGTCGGCGAGCGCGTTCGCGATACCCGGCCTGCTCGGCGGACGACGCCTGAAAGTGGCCGCCACCGCCGTCTACGACGAGTTCCTCGGCTCGCTGAACTGGCCGCTCGGCGCGACCATCGCGCTCCTGCTGCTGGTTGCGAACCTGATCGTAATGCTCGCGTACTACCGGGTTCTGGAACGCAGGTACAACCGAAGCCTCGGTTAATTCATCGGCGCACTTATCAGCTCATTTATTGAGCCCACTCAGTGAAATCATCATGAGAAAAAACGGCCCCATCGCGCTGATTTTCCACACGCTCGTGATTGCGTTCGTGCTCGCGCCGCTCGTGATCGTCGTGCTGGTCGCCTTCACGCCCGACGAAACGCTCACGTTACCCACGCACGGCGTCTCGCTGCGCTGGTTCCGCGCGATCCTCAATTACCCGGACTTCATCGGCGCGTTTTTCAACAGCCTGAAGCTGGCGTTCGCTTCGGCAACGCTGTCGCTGATCGTGGCGCTGCCCGCGGCGCTCGCCATTGGCCGCGCGCGCTTTCCGGGCCGCGGCTTTCTCAACGGCCTGTTGCTGTCCCCGCTCGTGATTCCCGGTCTGGTGCTCGGCATCGCCCTGCTGCGCTTTTTCGCGTTGATCGGCGCGACCGGCTCGTTCGCCTGGCTCGTGCTCGCGCACATGATCATCATTACGCCGTTCGTCATGCGGCTCGTGCTGGCTTCGGTGAGCGGCCTCGACCGCAGCGTCGAACACGCCGCGCACTCGCTCGGCGCGGACGCCTGGACCACGTTTCGCCGCATCACCTTCCCGATGATTCTGCCGGGCATTACCGGCGGCTGGCTGCTGGCCTTCATCAACAGCTTCGACGAATTGACGATGTCCATCTTCGTCACCTCGCCCCAAACCGTCACGCTGCCGGTGCGCATGTACATGTACGCCACCGAATCGATCGACCCGATGATGGCTTCCGTCTCCGCGCTGGTGATCTTCATCACCGGCGGCGCGATGCTGCTGCTCGACCGCGTGTATGGCCTGAACCGCATTCTGATCGGCCAGCACTGATGTCTTCTTCCGCCCACGCTCTCATGCCGCCCATCTTGCCGTCTAACCAGGCCACCGCGCCGCGCCGCGAGCCGCAATTCATCCGCGTAGCGGAAACGCGGCGTGAACCGCTGCACTTCTTTATCGACGGCCGTGAAGTCGCCGCGCTGCAAGGCGATACGCTGCTCACCGCCGTGCTGATGCAGCAACGCCGGGTCCGCGAAAGCGAATTCAGCGGCGCGCCGCGCGCGGGCTTCTGCCTGATCGGCGCGTGTCAGGACTGCTGGATGCGCACCGAAGACGGCAGGCGCGTGCGCGCGTGCTCGACGCTCGTGACCGAAGGCATGCGGGTGCTCACGCGCGTTGCCGCTGTGGAGTCCGACGCCGGCGCCGCGGATGCGAGCGGAGACGCCCGATGAGCGAAGAACGCCGCATCGTGATAGTCGGCGCCGGACCCGCCGGCGTGCGCGCCGCCCAGACGCTGGTGGCGGCCGGGGTGAAACCCATCGTGATCGATGAAAACGCGCGCTGGGGCGGCCAGATTTATCGGCAACCGCCCGCGAACGGCGGATTCGAGCGCTCGAAAAAAACGCTTTACGGTTTCGAAGCGCACAAGGCCGAGGCCTTGCATTCGACCATGGCCGCGCTTCTGCCGCATCTCGACTATCGCCCCGACACGCTCGCCTGGGCCTGCGAGGCAGGCCGCCTCGACACCCTGCATGCGGGACGCGAGCTGCGCGTGCCGTTCTCGCATCTGATCGTCGCCAGCGGCGCGACGGACCGCGTGCTGCCGGTGCCGGGCTGGACGCTGCCGGGCGTCTACACGCTCGGCGCGGCGCAGGTCGCATTGAAGGCGCAGGGCTGCGCGATCGGCCGGCGCGTCGTGCTGGCCGGCACCGGCCCGCTGCTGTACCTCGTGGCGTATCAGTACGTGAAAGCGGGCGCGCAAGTCGTGGCGGTACTCGACACGAGTCCGTTCTCGCAGCAAATCGCCGCGGCGCCGAAACTCGCGCGCCAGCCGTCCACGTTCGCCAAAGGCCTGTACTACGTCGGCTGGCTGAAAACGCACGGCGTGCGCATCGAGCGCGATGTGAGGCTGACCGGCATTCGCGGCGCGGACGGGGTGGAGGCGCTCGAATGGCGTGCGGCGCAGGACGGTTCGGCAACCGAAACGATCGCATGCGACGCGGTCGGCGTCAGCTTCGGCCTGAAACCCGAAACGCAACTCGCCGATCTCGCGGGCTGCCGCTTCCGTTTCGACGCGACCAACCGTTGCTGGCTGCCTGAGGTGGACCCGGCGGGACGCAGTTCCGTGCGCGGCCTGTATCTCGCCGGCGACGGCGCGGGCATTGCCGGTGCGGACGCCGCCGAAATGGCCGGCCGACGCGCCGCGCTGGCCTTGCTCGACGATCTCGGCATCGCCCATCCACGGGGTCCGGGCATGCCCGACGCCGCATCGATCGAGCGCAGCCTGAAACGTATCGCGATATTTCGCGAGGGCATCGAGGCGGCCTTCGCGCCGCCCGCGAAATGCGCGTCGCACTGGCCCGACGACATGACGGTGTGCCGCTGCGAAGAAATCGATGCGGGCACGCTACGGCGCTGCATCCGCGCCGGCGAAGCGCATGAGATCAACCGCCTGAAGGCGCTCACGCGCGTAGGCATGGGCCGCTGCCAGGGGCGCATGTGCGGCGAAGCCGCGCTGACCCTGCTCGCCGAAGAAACCGGCCAACCCCTCGAAGCGGTGGGCCGCTTGCGCAGCCAGCCGCCCGTCAAACCCATTCCGCTTTCGCCGGCCATGTACGCCGACGATGTCGCTGACATCCCCGTGGAGGCGCGCGATGAGTGACACCCTGCACTACGACGTCGCGATTGCGGGCGGCGGTCTGGTCGGTTCATCGGCGGCGTTGGCGCTGGCGCGGCGCGGCCTGCGCGTGGGTCTGTTCGAGCGGCGCTATTGCGGCGCGCAGGCGAGCGGCGTGAACTACGGTGGCGTGCGCTGCCAGGGACGCCCGGTCGAACAGATGCCGCTCGCGATCCGCGCGCGGCGTATCTGGGACCGCTTGCCGGAGTTGATCGGCATCGACGGCGAATTTACGGTGTCCGGACATTTGCGGCTCGCCCGCAGCGAAAGCGCGCTGGCCGCGCTGCAATCGTGGGCGGAGATGGCGCGCGACTATGGACTGCACGCGCAACTGATGAGCGGCGCGGCGTTCCGCCAGCGTTACCCGTGGCTCGGCGCGTCGGCCCTCGGCGGCTCGCTGTGCGCGACCGACGGCCATGCGAATCCGCGGCTGGTGTCGCCCGCGTTCGCGCGGGCCGCGCGTGCCGCGGGCGCGGACGTGCGCGAGCAAACCGAACTCACCGACATTCATCACGACGGTACGCGTTTTCAATTGCGCGCGGGCGACCTGCGCATCAGCGCCGACTGGCTCATCAATTCGGCAGGCGCGTGGGCGAATACGGTGGCGGGCTACTTCGGCGAGACCGTGCCGATGAAACCGATCTACCCGAACATGTGGGTCACCGAGCCGCTGCCGCTCTTCATCACGCACAACCTGGGCGTGTATGGCGGCGGCATCTACGCGCGGCAAGTCGCGCGCGGCAATTGCGTGATCGGCGGCGGACGCGGACATGGCGACGGCGAATACGGCCAGCCGTCGACGGAAACCACGCGCGCCGTGATGCGCGATGCGTGCGCGCTGCTGCCCGCGTTGCGCGAGGCGTTGCTGATCCGCACGTGGAGCGGCGTGGAAGGCGAAACGCCCGACAGCAATCCGATCATCGGCGCGAGCCGTACCGTGCCGCGTCTGTTGCATGCATTCGGTTTTTCAGGCGGCGGCTTTCTGCTCGCGCCGGGTGTCGGCGAAGTGCTCGCCGACCTCGTCGTCGACGGCGCCACCGCCACGCCACTCGACGCTTTTTCGATTGGCCGTTTTGCCGCTGTTGCGACCTCGCCGGTCGCCTAAGTCATCGTTTAGTGAACCTCTGGAGCCCCTCAATGAAACTGTTCAAGACGCTCGCGGCGCTGGCCGCATTGTGTGCATTCGGTGCGGCCGCGCCGGCGTGGTCGCAAACCAGGACGATTTACATCGGCATGAACGGCGGTCCGATGGAAAAAGCCTATACGAGCCAGGTGCTGCCTGACTTCGAGAAAGCCAACAACGTGAAGGTGGTCGTGGTGCCGGGCACGTCGTCGGACATTCTCGCCAAGCTGCTCGCCAACAAGGCGAGCCCGCAGATCCACGTGGTGTTTCTCGACGACGGCGTGATGGCGCGCGCGGTCAGCATGGGGGTGTGCAAGAAGCTCGACGACTCGCCGGTGCTCAAGGAACTCTATCCGTTCGCGCGCATGAAGGACGACATGGGCGCGGGCGTGCAGCTCGGCATGACCGGCATCGCTTACAACAAGAAGCTGTTTGCTGAAAAAGGCTGGGCGCCGCCGACTTCGTGGATGGATTTCGCCGATCCGAAATACAAGGGCAAGGTGGTGTTCCAGTCCGCGTCGAGCAGCACGTTCGGCCTGCACGGCTTTCTCGCCATCAACCGCCTGATGGGCGGCAGCGAGCAGAACGTGGAACCGGGCTTCACCAAATGGGCGAGCACGGTCGGACCGAACGTGGTTGAGTACGTGCCTAACTCGGCGAAGATTTCCGAAATGGTCCAGACCGGCGAAGCGGGTCTGTTCCCGTTGACGCCGACCGCCGTGGGCGATCTGGCCGACAAGGGCATTCCGGTCGGCTATGTGAATCCGAAGGAAGGTCCGGTGCTGCTGCTGGTCGACCTGTGCGTGGTCAACAACAACCCGGATCCGCAACTCGCGCAGAAGCTCGCGCAGTTCCTGCTGTCCGCGCCGGCGCAAACCAAAGCCGCCGAGGCCGGCCGCCAGATTCCCACCAACCGTCTCGCGAAGATGACGCCGCCCATGCAGCAGAGCCTCGGCAACGTCGAAGATCTGGTGCGCAAGGTGACGGTGGTGGATTGGGATACGATCAACGCGCACCGCGCGCAGTGGGACACGCGCTGGAACCGGCAGATCGAACGCTAAGCCGGTCTGCTGAAACCGCAACGCGAGCCCATAAAAAGCGCGCGCCTTGCAACGCTGCAAGGCGCGCGTTTTTTTGGGCTGGCACGATAGCGGCGTTAGAAAACCACCGACATCGCCACCGCCAGCCAGATCCCCACCACGCCGGCGAGAAACAGATGCCGCGCAATGCGAATCCGGCTGTCGCTGGACTCGGGCTCGACCGGACTCGTCGCGACCCACGGCACGAGCCCAAGGCAACCGAAGCCGATCAGCGCGGACGCGAACACGAAGATGTCGGCGACTCGCCACGCGGTCGGCTCATACATGCCCCAGTAACCGAGAAAGACGATCCCGATCGAGAAGATCGTGGCCGACGCGGCACTCAGCGCGGGCACGGATCCCGTTGGACTCGGCATGCTTCACCTCCGATCGTTAGGCTGTTACGACCGTGCCCGCGCGGCCCCGCGCCGCGGCTTCATTCAGGACGTGCGGGTCTGCCGCGCTTCGTACGTCTTCAGATGACTATAGGCGATACGCAGCAACGACAAGCCGTGCTCGCCCTTTTGCGCGTCGCCGCCGCGCGAAATCAGATCGCCGAGAATGTGATCCGCCTCGGTATGCGAGTGGTTTTCCACATCCCGCAGCATCGACGCGGTCAGCGGCGAAGGCGTAAAGAGCGTCTGGGTGGCGCGCGCGTCGAAGTCCGGACCCATCGTGAACCCGTTGTGCTCGGCCACGGCCCGGGCCTCGCCCAGCAGATTTTCGATGACATGCTTGCCGTCCGGCGCGGCCAGAATATCGCCGACCGATCCGCGCATCAAGCAGGTGCTGGCCGCGAGCGTGGCGAGGAACACCCACTTCTCCCACATGCGCAGCAAAATGTTGTCGCTGACCACCGCGTCGAAATTCGCCCCGCTCATGGCCTCGGCGATCGCCTGAACCCGTTCAGAAGCGCCGCCGCCCTGTTCGCCGAAGGTGACCGCATGGGTGTCGTTCAAATGCACGATGTGCTGCTCGGCGTTGAGCGTTGCGGCGATCACGCATTGACCGCCCAGCACGCGCGTGGCGCCGAACTTTTCGTTGAGCACCTCGATATGGCGCATGCCGTTGAGCATCGGCAGAATCAGCGTCGATTCGCCGACGAGCGGCGCGAACGAGTCGATCGCGTCGTCGAGACTGTAGGCCTTGCAGCTCAGCAGCACCAGATCGAACGGCTCGGCGCTCACGCCGGCGAGTATGGTCTGCGGGTCGCGCAGCGTGAGATCGCCGCGCACGCTCCTGATGACGAGTCCGTCGTGCTTGAGCTTTTCCGCCCGGCCGGGGCGCACGAGGAAGGTCACGTCCTGGCCCGCCGCGGCGAGACGACCGCCGAAGTAGCCGCCCACGGCGCCCGCCCCTACTACTAGAATTCGCATCTTTGGCCTCTTGATAGATTTCGGTCACGCGCGCCGCGTCCATGAGCGAGGGCTTCAGGAACGCTTCTGCAGCGCGTTTGCAGAAATGTAGCAAAGATTGAAGTTCGACATCGGCCACGATTGCCGGCGCCCGGCATGTTGCATTGCACAGCGCCTTATGTCGGATCAATCTGCGCAATGGCGCGTTTGCGCCGGACCCGTCAGGCGTACGACAGGCGCCGTTTCAAAGCGTGCCGCAAATGGTGCGCTCGTAAAGCGCCAGCATGCCCGGCACATCCACCTCCATACATACCTTGCAGTCGGGGCGGCTATCCCAGGCCGGCGCGGGCACGGGCATGGTCGACGGCTTCTGAATGGATTGACCCTGCGCGATGCCGTCCGTCAGCACGCGCACCGGACCGCTACGCGTGGTATAGAGATGCGGCGCCAATACATAGGCCACCGCCGACGAATCATGCACATAGATGCCCGGAAGCTGTGCGCTCTGTCCGTGAAACGCCTCGTAGTGCCGCGACACGTCCCACACGAACTGACCGGCCGCGCCGCCGCGATCGCGCAGCGACGCCAGATAATCGTGGCTCATGATGGTGCGCTGCGTAACGTCGAGTCCGACGATCGCGACCGGCCACGCCGCGCCGAACACGATGTCGGCGGCATCCGGGTCGCCCAGAATATTGGCTTCCGCCGCGGGCGTGACGTTGCCGAGCACGCCATCCGTGCCGAACGCGCCGCCCATGATCACCACCTGTTTGACGAGCGAGGCGATCTGCGGATCGTCGGCGAGCGCGAGCGCGAGGTTCGTGAGCGGCCCCACGGCGAGCAGCGTCACTTCACCGGGAAGCGCGCGCACCGTATCGACGATGAAGCGGTGCGCGGGGCGCGCGTCGAGCGCGGCCTGCTCCGTCGTATCCAGCGCGATATTGCCAAGGCCGTTGTCGCCGTGAATCCATGCGAGCGGGTCGGGCGCGGCGCGCTTGAGCGGCACGACGGCGCCCTGCGCGACCGGCACCCCTCTCGCGAATCGTCCGGCAAGAAAGCGTGCGTTGCGCGTGGTCGTTTCGATCGTCGCGTTGCCGAATACGCTCGTCAGACCCAGCAGTTCGATGTCCGGATGCAACGCCTGAAAGACGAGCGCCATGGCATCGTCCACACCTGGGTCGGTGTCGTAGATGACCTTATGCTTGCTCATAGATAGAACGCGTCCGGCAATTGTTCACGCGCGGTGGTGTCGCGCGTCGCGCCGTGCAGGTTACCGAGGCGAATCGGCAATTCAGGGCCGCCCAGTTCGATGATCACCTGGCGGCACGCGCCGCACGGCGCGATCGGCCCCTCCGTGTCGCCGATCACGGCGAGCGCGGCGAACTGGTCGCGCTGGTAGCCCGCCGCAATGGCGCTGAAAAAAGCGGTACGTTCAGCGCAATTGCACAACCCGTACGAGGCGTTCTCGACGTTGCAGCCGTCGAATACCTGGCCGTCTTTGGTCAGCAGCGCCGCACCGACCTTGAATTTCGAATAAGGCGCATAGGCCTTTTCTCGCGCGGCACCGGCGCGTTCCAGCAGTTGTTCCATATTCATACAGCCATCCTCGATTCAATTCAGCGTAATGAACATGCCCGCGATCGTGGCGCTCATCAGGTTCGAGAGCGTCGCGGCGAGCACGACACGCAGGCCGTAACGCGCGACTTCGGCACGGCGTTCCGGCGCGACGGCGCTAAAGCCGCCCGTCAACACCGCGATCGACGAGAAGTTCGCGAAGCCGCACAACGCAAACGACAGGATAGCAATGGTACGCGGATCGAGCGCCTGCAAACCGGCCGCCGTCACGCTCGCTGCGTCTTTCAGATACGGCGACAGCGACGCATAGGCGACGAACTCGTTGAGAATGACTTTCTGGCCGAGGAAATTGCCGGCAATCGCGGCCTCGTTCCACGGCACGCCGATCAGATACGCGAGCGGCGCGAACACGACGCCGAGCACCGCTTGCATGGACAGGTGCGGATGGCCGAACCAGCCGCCAACGCCGCCCACGATCCCGTTAAGCAGCGCGATCAGCCCGACGAATGCGATCAGCATCGCCCCGACCATGACCGCGATTTTCAGGCCCACGGTCGCGCCGGAACTCGCCGCTTCGATGACATTGGCGGGACGCTTCTCGTCGAAGTCGAGGTTGTCGAGATGAACCCGGCTCGGCTCGGTGGACGGGTGAATAATCTTCGCGAACAGCAAGCCCCCCGGCACCGCCATGAACGAGGCCGCCAGCAGATAATCGATTCGCACGCCGAGGCCCGCGTATCCCGCCAGCACCGAACCGGCCACCGCCGCCATGCCGCTCGACATCACGGCGAACAGCTCGGCGCCGGTCATGTCGCGCGTGAACGGTTTGACCACGGCGGGCATTTCGCTTTGACCGAGAAAGATCGTGGTGACCGCGGAAAACGATTCGAGCCTCGACACGCCGAGCAGCTTCTGAAACAGCGTGCCGAGCACGATCACGATCCAGCGCATCACGCCGATGTAATACAGCACGGAGATCAGCGCGGTCACGAAAATGATGGCGGGCAGCACCCGCACGGCGAACACGAAACCACCGTCGCCGAACACCTGGAACATCTTCGACTGCACGAGGCCGCCGAACAGGAACTCGATACCCGCATTGCCGTAGCCGAGTACATGATTGACACCGGAGGCCGCGCTCGAGAGGATCGACTTGCCGAGCGGGACGAAAAGAATGAACGCGCCGATGCCGATCTGCGCCAGCAATGCGCTGATTACAGTCCGTAAGCGGATGGCGCGCCGATTGGTCGAAAAGAGTAAAGCGATAAGCAGCAGTACAGCAATACCGAGTAGGTTTCGAGCGATCAGTGCCATGTCTCGTGATGTTCTTGTGAACGTGGCAACGATGCTAAACGAAACTCATGCTGGAGAAAAAACTTTAGATAGAGTTCGACATGCCGTTGCCACGGAATTAGTCACGATCGATGCGCCGCGCATCTGCGCAATGGCGGCAACGCGCATCGACGTATTTCGCACGCCGATGCACCCTGCGGTTATCGACGCAGCATCACAGCATTTCCAACGCCAGCGCAATGCCCTGGCCACCGCCGATGCACAACGTCACGATGCCGCGTTTGAGGCCGTCGCGCCGCATCGAATGGAGCAGGCGCGTGGTGAGCACGGCGCCGGTTGCGCCGATGGGATGGCCATGCGCAACCGCTCCACCTTGCACGTTGATGAGTTCGTCGGCAATGCCGAGTCTGCGCGCGACCGCGATCGGCACGGCGGCAAACGCTTCATTGATCTCGAAGCGCTCGACATCGTGCAGTTGCCACCCGGCTCGCGCCAACGCCATCTCCACGGCCGGCACGGGTCCGAGACCGAACATGCCGGGTTCGACCGCGGCGACGCCAAAGGCCGCGAGCCGCGCGAACGGCTCGATGCCGTGTGCCTCCGCGAAGCCACGTTCGGCCACCAGCATCGCGGCCGCGCCGCTGTTCAGCCCGGGCGCGTTGCCCGCCGTAATCGTGCCATCCGGGCGAAATGCCGGACGCAGTTTCGCCAGCGTTTCCACGGTGGTGTCGGGGCGCGGCTGTTCATCGCGTGTGAAATACTGCGGGCCTTTGCGTCCCGCTGTTTCCACGGCCACCAGTTCGGCGTCGAAATCGCCGCGCGCCTGTGCCTGCGCGAATCGCTGTTGCGAACGCGCGGCCCAACGATCCTGGGTGTCGCGCGTGATGTCGAATTGCGCGACGAGGTCTTCGGTGTGCCAGCCGGAATGCTCGCCCGAAAACGCATCGTTCAGGCCGTCGCGCAGCAGGCTGTCGTGAATCTGCGCGTTACCCATGCGGTAGCCCCAGCGCCCGCCGTCGAGCAGGTACGGCGCGCGGTCCATGTTCTCCATGCCGCCGGCCACCGCGGCATCGCCGAGACCGAGCAGGATCTCCTTTGCCGCCGACGCGATCGCCTGAGCACCCGAGCCGCACACGCGATTGACGGTCAACGCCGGCACGCTCACCGGCACGCCGCCGCCGATCGACGCCTGGCGTGCCGGGTTCATTCTGTTGCCGGCCTGAATCACGTTGCCCATCACGACCGATGCCAGTGCGGCCGCGTCGAGCCCGCTGCGACGCAGCGTCTCGCGCACGGCGATCGCGCCGAGTTCGGTGGCGGGCACCTCTTTCAACGATCCGCCGAATGCGCCGATCGGCGTTCTCACCGGATTGCAGATCACTACGTCTCGCTGCTTCGTCATGGTTTCTCTCCAGTTGGTTCAACAGCTCATTGGCCACCTGCATGGATCAGTTGTTCGCCGATACCGCCGTGACCGCGTCAGGCACATCCCAGCCGCCGCCGAGCGACCGGTACAACGCCACCGCCGACAGCGCATGCTCGCGTTTGGCCTGGTTCAACGATTCGGCATCGCGCAGATACGCCTCCTGCGCCGCGAGCACATCGAGGAAACTCGACGCGCCGCCCTTGTACAACTCGCTCGACAAACGCAGCGCGTGATCCGATGCATCGAGCGCGCCGCCCAGCCGTTGGACCTGCACCGCGCCGCTCACCAGATCGCTGCGGTTGTCCTCGATTTCCTTGAGGGCCTGCAACATGGTTTGCTGCAAGCCGAGTTGCGATTCGCGCATGCGGCTTTCGCTCGCGTCGATATTCGCGCTGATGCGGCCCGCGTTGAAGATCGGACTCGTCGCGCTCAAGGCGGCGCTGAAGAGGTTGTCGGTGAGCGTCGGCAGGCCGAGGTAGGACGAGGCCAGCAGGCCGTCGGCGAGATTGAGCTTGAATTGCGGATAGCGCTGCGCCTTCGATACGCCCACTTCCGCCGCGCGCTGTTCGACTGTCGCATAGGCGGTGCGCACGTCGGGGCGCTGCAACAGCGCTTGCGAGGGCAGCACCTGCGGCACGCTTTGCGCGGGCACCGGAATATCGCGTGCGTTGGCAAGCAGCAACCCGTCCACGCTTTCCGGCGTGCGCCCCGAGTACACCGCGATCAAACTCAATTCATGCTGGACCGCCGATTGCACGCGTGGAATCTGCGCCTGCAAATCCTGCAGCTGGTTCTGCGCACGCGCGACGTCCAGTTGCGTCGACAGCCCGTAATGCAGACGCTCCTGCGTGAGCTTCAGCGCGCGGGCGCGGATCTGCTCGTTGTCGCTCAGAATCTGCAACTGCGATTGCGCCCAGCGCAGGTCGATATACGCTGCGGCCGTATTCGCCGCGAGCGCGAGGCGCACCTCGTTCAATGCCGCCTCGCGCCCCGACACCTGCGCCTGCGCCGCCAGCACGGCAAGGCGCTGGCCGCCGAACACATCGGGCGTCCAGCTGGCCGTCAGGCCGACGCCGGCCTGACGCACATAGCCGAGCGGCGGTGGCGTGTTCTGCCGCGAGTCGGAAGCGGTCGCGCTCGCGTTCAACTCGGGCAGCAAGGCCGCGCGGTTTTGTGTCGCCAGATCCTGCGCCTGTCTGACGCGCTCCACGGCCGCCTGCACGTCGAGATTGCCGGTCAGCACGGATTCGACCAGCTGATGCATGACAGGGTCGCCGAATTGCGCCCACCACGCGTGCGCGCTCACGCTGTCTTGCGGTGCATCGACATTCCACGCGGCGGGCGCGACGGTCGTCACGGTCTGCGGCAGATTCGCGTGCGTTTCCGGTTGCACCGCGCACGCCGCGAGCGTCAGCAGTGCGGCGCTCGCCAGTACTTTGACAAGGATCGGTTTCATGTTGAATTCCTCAATGAGCGTCGGGCGGCGGCGCGGTGTTGCCGAACGGACGTGAGAACAGCACGCTCAGCAGGCCGACCAGGAAACACAGCGACAGGGCGAAGAAGGTGTCGGAGAACGTGAGCACAAGGGCTTCGCGCAACAGCAGTGCGTGCAGTTCGCCGAGCCCGGCGTTTGCCGCATTCAACACGTTGCCGCCCACTGCCGCGAAATGCGCGCTTTGTTGCTGCAAGATCGATTCGACCACCGGACGGCCCACGTTCAGATGCTCATCGAGCCGCTCGTAGTGCAGGTTCAGCCGGTCGTTGAGCATCGTGCTGCTCACCGCAATGCCGATCGCGCCGCCGAGGTTACGCATCAGATTGAACAGGCCGCTCGCGGAACGCAGCCGCGAGATCGGCAATGAACCCAGCGCCATCGTGACGATGGGCGGAATGCAGAACTGCTGGCCGATGCCGCGCAACGCCTGCGGGATCAGCAGCTCCTGCCAGCCCCATTGATTGGTGAGCGGCACATACAGATAACAGCCCACGCCGAACAGGACCAGCCCGAAGACCAGCAGCAAACGCATATCGACAAAGCGCGCGACGAGCGAATACGCGACCATCGCGACCAGTTGAAAACAGCCGACCGACAGCAGCGCCACACCGATCTGCAACGAATCGAAGCCACGCACGCGCGACAGGAACACCGGCGTCAGGAACACCGCGCAGAAAATCCCGATCCCGGTGATGAACGACAGCAGACTGCCAATGCCGAAGTTGCGGATCGCCAACGCGCGCAAGTCGACGATCGGCTCTTTCGCGGTGAATGCATGCACGATGAACAGGAATCCGCAGATCGCCGCCACCCACGTGCACGTCAGGATCACGTCGTCGCCGAACCAGTTCTTGCGGGGCCCCTCTTCCAGCACGTATTCAAGGCAACCGAGAAACCCGGACATCAAAAGGATGCCGAGGTAGTCGCCCTTTTTCAGCAGCGACAGATCGACCTCGTCGAAGTGCACGTACTTCGGCACCATCAGCGTGACGACGACGCCTGGCACCAGGTTCAGATAGAACAGCCAGTGCCACGACCATTGCGACGTGATCCAGCCGCCGATCACCGGCCCGACGGTCGGCGCGAGCGTGGCGAGCGCGCTGATGGTGGTGGACGCAATCAGGCGCTGTTTGCCGGGAAACAGCACGAACGCCGTGGTGAACACGGTCGGGATCATCGCGGCGCCGAGCGCACCCTGCAAGCCGCGGAACAGGATCATCGAATTGATATCCCACGCGAGCCCGCACAACATGCTGGTGACCGTGAAGCCGAGCGCGGAAAACGCAAACACCCAACGCGTCGAGAACACGCGGGTGAGCCAGCCGGACATCGGAATCACGAGAATTTCAGCGATCAGATACGAGGTCTGCACCCACGAGAGTTCGTCCTGACTCGCGGACAAGCCGCCGCCGATATCCTTGAGCGACGACGCAACGATCTGGATATCGAGCGTCGCCATGAAAAAGCCGAGGCACATCAACGTGAACGCCAGAACTTTGGTTCGCGTCGGCAGGTCGGCGGGGTTGGCGAGAACTTGAGTCATGATCGGCTCATCCGCGCACCGGCGTGTTGCCGGCGCTCCGCAGCGAATCGCCCTGGGGGGCATCGACATGCACTTTTACCGTGGCCGAGAGCCCCGGGCGCAGCACGCCTTGCATGTCCTTCGGCACGTCGAGGCGCACCCGCACCGGCACGCGCTGCACGATCTTCGTAAAGTTGCCCGTGGCGTTTTCGGCGGGCAGCACGCTGAAGGTCGCGCCGGTCGCCGGCGCCAGACTGTCCACCACGCCATGAATGCGCCTGCTCGATGCGTCGAGATCGACGTCGACGCTATCGCCGACGCGCATCTTCTTCAACTGGTCTTCCTTGAAATTGGCGTCGATCCACAACCCGCTCGACGGCACCACGGTCAGCAGCGACACGCCGGTGTTCGCCAGCAACCCGACTCGCGCGGTGCGATTGCCGACATAACCGTCGATCGGCGAGCGGATCGTCGTGTACTCCACGTTCAATGCCGTCACGCGTTGGGCGGCTTGCGCGGTGGCGATGCGCGCCTGCGCATCGCCGATCTGCGCGTCGAGCACGGCAATCTGGCGTTGCGCCGCGATCAGCGCGGCGCCGCTGCGATCGACCGCGGCGCGCGCTTTGGTCAGATCGGCGTCCGCACGTTCGACAACCTGATTCGAAACCGCGTCGTCCTTCACCAGTTCGCGGTAACGCGTCTGGTCCGCGGCGCTGCGCGTCAATTCGGCGCCGGACGCGCGGACTTCCGCCGCCTGCTCGTTGATCGTGGCGAGCTGCAAGGATTTCTTCGCCTGCAATTCGGTCACCGCGGCTTGCGCGCTCTGCACTTCCGCCGTGGCCTGGGCGAGCCGCGCGTCGTAGTCGCGCGCGTCGAGCCGGATCAGTACGTCGTTCGCGTGGACGAACTGGTTGTCGTGCACCAGCACATCCGTGACGAAGCCGTTCACCTTCGGCGCCATCACGGTGACATCGCCGCCCACGTACGCATCGTCCGTCGTTTCGACAAAGCGGCCGACGAAGAACCAGTACGAGGCCGCCAGCGCCAGCACGGCGAGAACCGTGATGATCGCAAGCAGCATCCACGGAATACGCCGCGCCGGTTTGGCAGTCTGCGCCGCGCTCGGCGGGGCGATAGTCGATGGAGTAGTGGCCATGGTGTCGATATGTGCGTATGCACTCGTTAAGTTGAAAAAAACGGCGCTATGGATCGCGCCGACTATCCGTTGCCGCACGCGCGGCCTCAGACTCAATCTCGTGTCATTGCAAACAGTTCGTTACGCAATGCGGCCGCGCGCCGCTCGCCAAAACGATGTTCGAATTCGGCTTGCGCGGCATACCAATGCTGGCGGCCTGCCAGCAACCGCTGTTCACCTGCGGCGGTGAGCGCGATCGTCAATGCCCGCGCGTCGGCGCCGAGCGCCTCGCTCGATACCAGGCCGTTGCGGCGCAGCGGCTGGATCGTGCGGACCAGGCTGGTGCGTTCCATGCGCATGGCCTCGGCCATTTGCTTCATTGTCATGGCGCCGGTGCGTTTGAGCCGTCCCAGCAGCGAAAACTGCGTAATGGTCAACCCGACATTCGCCAGATGCCGGTCGTAGATCTGCGAGACATAACGCGCGGCCTGGCGGATGGCGAAGCAGTCGTCGTCGATTAGCCTTTCCATTGCTGCATTCCCTCAATATAGAGTGCGTATGCACACACGCGGGCGAACCCGTGTTGGTATCCGTGAGTGAGCGCGCCTCGACTAGCCTGTGATGCTGAACAATTCGGCGCGCAGCGATTTGGCGCGCGCATGGCCGAACTTCGTTTCAAACTCGTCCTGCGCGGCACGCCAGGCCACGGCGGCCTGATCGAACGTCGCTTCGCCCTTCTCCGTCAGGCTGAACAGGAACGTGCGGCCGTCATGCTCCGCCGATTCGGCGACGACCAGACCGTCGCGCTGCAAAGGTTTCATTGCGCGGACCAACGTGGTGCGCTCCATCACCATGGCGTCCGCCAGATCCACCATGGGCAGATTCGGCGTGCGCGCGAGCTTGGCGAGAATCGTGAACTGCGCTGCCGTCAGCCCCACGGCGCCGAGATGGCGCTCATAAATTTGCGTGACGTGCCGGGCCGCCTGGCGCAGCGCGAAACAATTGCATTCGTCGTAAGAGAGAGGACGGTTCATGAGTGGGAGTCTATATGTGCATACGCACAGCGTCAAGTTCGGCTGGATTGAACAGTGTGTTGCACAAAACGCGCCTCAGCGAATTCTGGACCGGGCTCCGAGCATCCGCGTGTTTGAATTGCCGACGCCCGGCCTACCGCGTACGGGCCTGACAATCGCGGTATCACGATCGACGCCCTTCGCGGTTCAGCGCACCAGCATGTCGTTGATCTGAACCACGTCCGTGATGCTCAGCGCGGCCGTGTCGCCTTTGAGTTGCATCAACGCGACGATGGCGTCATAGCGGGCGGCCAGCAGATCGCGTTGCGAAGAATAGAGCGCATCGATCGCTCTAAGCACGTCGCTGGCGGTTCGACTCCCCACCCGAAAGCCAACCCGGGTTGCCGCCAGCACCTCCTGCGACGACGCGACGAGGTGCGTGAGCAGGTCGATGCGCGTGCGTCCATACTGATAGCGGCTGTAATCGTTGCGCGCCGCGGCCTCGGCGTCGCGCAACGCGCCGGCAAGGCCCTCGTGCGCCTTCTCTTCCAGAGCGGACGACGCCTTCGCCCGGGCCTGTGTCTCGCCGCCGGAAAAAACCGGTATCGAGATGGCGAGCATGCCCGTCGTCGTCGTGGTGGGGCGTGCGTAGCCGGACGCCGCGCCGGCCGGGGTATAGCTTCCGGTCACGTAAACAGAGGGCAGATGCGCCGATGTGGCCTTGCTCACCTCTATTCTGGCAATCTGCCAGTCCAGCTGTTTCAGTTGGACATCGAACGCGTGATTTTTAGCCTGGTCGGCCCACGCATCGATGTCCTCGGGTTGCAGGCGCGGCATCGGCAACGAGTCAGGCAAGCGCACGAGCGTCTCGAAAGGCACGCCGGTGGCTTGCTCGAACGCCCGGCGCCTGGCAAGTAACGCATTCCCGGCATCCATCTGTTCGAGCGTAACCTTCTCGCGCGCCGTCTGGGCGTCGCGCAGATCGATCAGCGTCGCTTCACCCGCGGCTTTGCCCCGGCTGATCAATTGCAGTTGCTGATCGACCGCGCTCGCGTATTCGCTGACGCGCTTCAGTTCATCCTCGGCCACGAGCGCTTCGAAATACACGCGCACGGCCCGCAGGATCGCTGCCTGTTGCGCGGCATTCAACTCGACGGCGCCGCGGGCTTCGACAAAATCCGCCTGCTTGTAGTTGCTCCACTTCGTCCAGTCGAACAAGGGCTGCGCGATATTGATGGTCCATCCCGATTGCCAGTAAGTGGTCTTCGGGAAACCATCGGTCGCTATGCTGTTATAGGTGCGCCCCCACCCCGCGGAAATCTGCGGCAAGAGGCCGGCGCGAGCCTGCGGGACGGCCTGCTGGGCCGCCGCGTAGCCGGCGCGTGCCTGCGCGAGGCTGGAGTCGCGGCCCAGCGTCTGTTGCGTGACCGTGAGCAGGTCGGTCGCAAACGCAGGGTCTGCAATGGCGCACAACAGGCTGACAGCCACGCCCGCGAGGCGAAACTCAAACATGGATCGGCTCCTGTAGACGCTGCGCGTGATCGGGCATCTCGGGTACCAGGGCGCCGTCCATCAGGCGATATCGAATATCGAAGGCGGCTGCCAGCGAGCGGTCGTGCGTAATCACGACAACCGTGCAGTTCAGCCGCCGCAGCAAGGCGGCCACGTGCTGCACCGAAGCCGGATCGAGATTGGAGGTCGGCTCGTCGAGCAGCAGCAGGCTGCGGCCCTGATAGAGCGCGCGCGCCAACAGCAAGCGTTGCCGCTGCCCCGCCGAAATATTCGCGATCGTGTCGCTAATGACGGTGCGCGTGCGCATTGGCAGACGCATGACGTCCTGCAGTAGCCCAACGTCTTCGAGCAGCGCATGCACGCGGTCTTCGTCGATACTGGCTGCAAACAACGTAATGTTTTCGGCAATCGAGCCGTGCAGAATCAGGTCGCCCTGACGCATGTGCGCGGCATGCCGCCGGATCTCGTCGACTGTCAGATTGGGCCATGCAATGCCGTTGAGGGCGATCTGCCCTTCCTGAAGCGGCTCGGAGGCCGACAGCAGTTTGAACAACGTCGACTTCCCCGCGCCCGACGGCCCCGTAATGGCGATCTTGTCACCCTGCCGGATATCGATGTTCACCTCTCGTAGAACCGGCTGGTCGGAAACGCCGTAGCGAAACGTGACATTGCGCACTTCAATGCGCTCGAACATGCGTATCTCGGTTGCGCGGTTGCAATCGGCAAGCGGCGTATAGCGCTCCTCTTCGCATTCGACGATGTCCGCCACGCGCGCGGTCGGTACACTCAACATGAAGTACGCGAACGCACCGTTGACGGCATGCGCAAGACGCTCGGACATCAGCGACTTGTAAATCAGGAACGAATAGAACACGCCCACGGACACGGTGCCGGCCAGCATCAGCCGCGCGGCGAACCAGGTGATCGCAAGCGTGTCCGCGTACTGGACCAACTTGAGGATGGCATCGCGAGCGCTCGTCAGCCGGTTACTCGCCAGCAGCGCGGCCACATATTCCTTGTACTTGATCATGAAGAGCGCCGTGCGGCGCGTCTCGCCCTGGGCGAGCTTGATCAGGCTCGCCGCGCGGATCGTTTCGATTAGGGCATCGTCGCAACGCGCCGACGTCTCGAGCACGAGCGCATGGTTGTCCCGCATGCGCGCGAACATGCCCAATGCAACCGCAAGATAGACGACGAACATGCCTGCCGCGACAGCCGTCAGCATGCGGCTTTGCACCAGCATCAGCACGAGGGCGAGCGTCCCGACGGCGATGTCGATGCACATTGCCGTCACGGTTCGGGTCGCATGCACGCTGATCTCATCCTGCGCCTTGATGCGCGCGAAAACGTCGCCGACATGGCGCTTCTCGAACCACGACATGGAGTTGCGCAGGAGGTGGCCGAGCAACCCCTCGGTCATGTTGATCTGCGTAAGCTGATGCAGCAATTCGACGAGGCGGGTCTCCACGTACTGGCTGAGCGCACCGACCGCGAAATGCCGGCGAATGTCAGCACGAGCACGCTCAGCAAATTGATGTTGTCCGCCGAGACCACATAGTCGAGCACGAGGTTGCCCAGATAAGGCATGGCGAGGATCGCGAACTGGCTACCCAGCGCGACGAACATGACTTTCGCCAGTTGTCGACGCAGCGCGGGATTCAGCGCCCGGACGCGCGCCAGTGCGCCAGGCACCTGCGATTTCGCGCGAATACGCGGCATGGAAGGCGTAGCGGAGCATTCGAGCAGATAGCCGGACACGCTCGCCACGAACGTGTCCATGGAGACCCGCCGCCGGCCGCTGGCCGGATCGACAACCTGCACGTAGCCATGACCGCATTTCTCGAACACCACGAAATGCGCGCCGCCAAAGTGAAGAATCGAGCCTCGCTTGACCGACGGCAGATCCGCCACGTCGAACCGGTAAGCCTGCACGGCGAGGCCGAATTCGGTGGCGACGTCGTACAGGTCCATCAAAGACAGACCGTTCGCCGAGATCGGCCTGAATGCGGACAGTTCTCGCACTTCGGTGGCACGGCCAAGATGCGAGAGCACCATGGCGAGGCACGCATAGCCGCATTCCGCGACTTCGTTCTGGTAAATCGTTCGCACTGGGCCCCCTGATTAGCCTCTGATCATGCGGAAAAGCGGCGCCAGCACCCATTCGGCGATCGTTCGACGCTCGACGACGATGCTCGCCGTGGCCCGCATGCCGGGCAAGATGCCGAAATGCCGTTTGCCGTAGTCGAACGTGTTGCCCCGCAGCGTCGCCCAGGCCAGGTAGTCGCCGTCTCCGCCGCTTTGAGCGCCGAGCGAGGCGGGCATGCCCGGCAAAGAGGGGGATGACTGCATCGTCGTGTCCGAGATGGCGTCGATACGTGCTTCGTAGCTGCCGAATTTCGCGTACGGAAACGCGTCGAATTTGAGCCGCACGATCTGGCCTTTTTCCACGAAGCCCCGGCGGCGCGACGGAATGCGCAGCGCCGCCCGCAATGCCCCCTTGTCATCTGTCGCGATGACGAGCGCGACCTCGGACGCCTCCAGCGTGTGGCCCGTTACGAGTTTCGAAAACGTGACGACCCCCGCCCGCGGCGCCGAGATCGTCGCGTCCTGGCGCGACTGCTCGAAGCGCATCTGGATGTCCTGAATGCTTTGTTCGTGCCGCGCGTCGTTCTCTTTCAATTGCGCATCGAGGTCGAGCAGCGCGCCGCTGAGCGTCGACATCTCGCCGCGCAGTTGTTCGCGGCGCGCCAGGCCTTGCGCAATGGAAACCTTGACCTGATGTTCGTCGGCACGCGCTTGCTCGATACGATCCATGGTGACGTAGTCCGCCACCGACTTGAGGCGCGCGAGCTTCTGCTGCGATTCGTCGGAAAGCTGGCGGTTCTGGGTGATCTGTTCATCCAGCGCGATGAGCTCGGCCTTGCGGCTCGAGCCGGTCAGCAACGAAGCATCCCGCTGCGCGGTCAATTGCGCTTTGCGTTGGGCGTATTGCTCGTCTGCGACACGAATCTGTTCGTCCCGCATTTGCGCGTCGAATACATTGCGCTGGCGGCCGTCGCTCGACAACGACAGGTCGCGCTGCAGGGTGAACAAGGGCGCACCGGATGCTACGCGTTCCGACGGGCGCACGTACACCGACGTCACGAGGCCACTCAAACCCCGCACCTTCACTTCGGCCGGCGACACGATTTCGCACTGCACGTCCTGCTTGAGTTCGATTTCATGCAGGAAGCCGAAGCCGACGGCAACAACCACGATAGCCGAAGCGGCATAGGCGATCCATCGCCAGGAGATGTCCTTGTACTGCGGAATGCTGGTTGGGTCCATGACTGTCCTGCCGTCTCGCCACTGAAGACGGGATGTGTATTTCTAGCGCTCACCGCGCGAGTTATCTGAGCGGCGCAAATGCGTACATTGAAGGATGTCCGGCGGCCAGGGCACGCGCATAGTTGTCTCGCAGGGCCTTCTCTATGCAGTCGGCCACGCGCTGAGGCGCGTCGCTGTGCGCCAGTTCGAGCGGCTCGAATACGACGGCGCCGAAACGCCCATGCTCGAAGCGCAGATAGAACGGCAGCAGCAGCGCGTCGAGCGGCGCGCCCATGCGAAATACGCCGTTATGGATCCGCGATGGACGCCCGAACAGGCAGACGCCGACCGTCTCCATGGGATAACCGCTCAGCGTAAACGGCGGCGCATCGGAGAACAGCACGACGACACCGTTGCGTTTGAGCGAGCGCGCCGCGCGCAAACCCAATCCGCTGCGGTTGGTTTCGCTATACGTGTGGAGGATGTCGATGTGTGGAATCATCGCGTCATCGCTTCCGTAGATATTCTGTGGCACACCCGAGACGACACCGATCGACACGAGACCGAGTTGCTTGCGCAGTTCGTCGATCAAGTAAATGTTTGCGTATTGAGAGACGTAATGAAATGGCGAAACGATGACCGGCCGCCCGGGCGTCGCCGTTTTGATCTTTCTGATGATCTGCGCCAGCACGCTCGCCGCACGTTGCAGATCCGGCCATGCCTCCGCGCGATTGCGCTGGCGACCGAAGTGAAGCCGTTGATCGATCAGTTTCTCCAGCACCCTGCCGGGCAGCACGCGGCGATCGTCGACAGGGGCGAGCTTCAGCACGTCGTGCCCGATTTCCCGCCGCTCGAGACCGCTCCAACGGAGCCTCGCGTTAAAACAGCTCCTCACATACCACGCGGAAATGGCAAGCGGCTCGATCGCGCGCAACGGGATGCGCGCAAGGCACGCGCCCTTGAGCCGGTCGCGGCTGCGTTTCGCAGCGCGCGTGAAAGCGGCGGGCAACGCACGCAACGCTTTGAATAACCGCATGCTTGTTCCTTCGTTTCGGTGACATAGCCGCTCCACGGGAACGCCATGATTCGTCGTCCGCACGCGAAGCCCGATCGCGGGCGACCGGGCTTCGCGAGGCTGCGGGCGGGCAATCAGCCCGCCCTTGCACCGCTATGGCAACGCTGCTTAGCTGCGTGCGCCCGGCTGAGCCGCCGGAGCTGCGGCCGGTGCAGCGGTCGGCGCCGAGGCCTTGGACGCGCTCGCCGGCGCACAGCAGCACTTGCAGCAGCCGCCAGCGATTTTCGATTGAGCCAGTGCGTTACGATCGATCTTTTGCATTTTCTTGCCTTTTAATGAGGATATTTAAATGAGTAAAACTAACTACAACCGCTACTTCTAACTACGACCTGCAAAACATGGCTATACCTCTTGCGAGGCTCGGCCAATCCTTGAATCCTTTAGCTACCCGGTCGACGCACGGTCTTTGAAGAGCGCGATTGCAGATCCTGCTGACCTGCCCGACGCAGCATTAGTGATGTCCGCCCCCACGCTGGAGGTCCGACCAGGAGACGACCGAATTGCGGACGTATACCTTCATGGGCATCACATTCATGAACAGCATCAGCCGCTCGGCCCCTTCCGTCTGGTCCGCGGTTGCGACATTCGAAGCGATGCTCTCGCCCGCGGGCTGACGCGTCACGACGCCCGTATTCAACGGTGGCGCTGTCTGCGTACTCGCCGGTTCGGCCCTGTTGTCGGGTAAAGCGCGTTGGGGACCGACTTCAATCAGGTCCGCGCTGCCGGGCAGCAGATGCGGCACGGCCACATAGCCGGGACTGCCCGCGCTCGCGTCCGGATACTCCGGCACGCCGGCGCCGGCAGCACGCTTCGGCTGCGCGGCATCCGTTCTGTCGACTGGCCCTTCGGCGAGCGTGATGCCTTCCCTGCGGGCAAACACCGAGCCCCGAATGTTCGCCGACACCTGCGAATAGCCCGACCCGCCGCTCGCGCCTGCGCCGAAAGTCGCGTAGGGACTGTGGTACTGGACATTGCCGCCACCCATGGTCGACTGGTCCGAGTGCGTGCCGTACAGGCCGTAATCCAGTTCGTTCGCGGTGCCTGTCGATCCCACGAGCGTTGCCTGTTCGGACCAGCCGGCACGACTGTCATGCATCAAGCCGGACGATAGCGCTGGAGCACGCTCCGCCTTGCCAAGCGGCACCGAGACGGTGGCGAACAGCTGGTTGCTCATCGGCCCGCTCAGTCCGGTGCGCTGCCGGGAAACCGACACCGTGTAGTTCAGATTCGCATTGGCCACGCGTAACGCGCCGGTGTAGCCGATCTGAAACTGCGTGTCGGAGCCCGAACGGTTCCAATAGTCCGAGGTCGAGCCGACGACATACAGCGTGCCGGCGGCGGCGCCGAGGCGCTGGTTCAGCGCAATCTGCAACTGGTTGCGCCGGCGGCCGACGCCACGTGGGTTGGAACCCGTTAGCACCGCGTCGCGTTCCAGCATCGCGTCGCGCAATGACAGAAAGCCGCCGGATGAGTAGCCATACGCGGCGATCGAGACGTTCGTATCCATCGGCTCGATGAACTTGCTATAGCCGATGCGCAAGCTCGCACCTCGCGTACTTCGCGACTGCGCAATGTCGGCCTGAGCCGCCGACACGTCGGCCGACAGCGCGCCGATCGGCGTACGGAGCGCCGCACCGATCAAGCCGGAGACATAGCCTTGCGCGGCAATCGCGCCGCTGTATCCTGTCACCATGCCGCTGAAACCGTGCTGGACCGTGCCTTGCACCAGCGCGTCGTGGCGCCTGATCTGCGGGTCACGGGTCACGCCACCGGCGAAGCTGAATCGCGTGGAGGACTGACGCAACAGCGGCACGGCGCGGGGATACGGAACCGCGAAACTGTGCCGGCTGCCATCAGCCTCCGTCACCGTCACAAGCAGATTGCCGCCATAACCGGTTGCCGCAATGTCGTCGATCTCGAACGGTCCCGGCGCAACCGCCGCTTCGTACAAGCGGTTGCCGTTCTGTGTCACGGTGACAAGCGCATTCGACATGGCCACACCGCGCACGATGGGCGCGTAACCTGGCACCGCCTCGGATACCGCGCTATCGACGCTATCGGCGCTTTCCAACTTGACACCACGCAAGCCGACGCTGTCGAAAACAGCGCCGTCCGTGAACTGGTCGCCGAGAACGGCGCGGCTTTTCAGCGACGGAATGTCACGCTGCAGGTAAGCCTCGATGTTCTGATATGACGTGCCTCGGCCCGTCACGGACTGAAGCGCGCCCCGCTCGCGCACTTGCCAGCTGCCGATCCTCGCGCCGGCGGTAAAGCCAAGATAATTCCGTGTATCCGCTGTTCCCTGCGCTGCCGTATGGAACGTATTGAAAGCGTAACCGAGCGACGCCGACGGACCTTCCGCATGCGGAGCCACGATAGGCTCGCTCCCGGGCGCTGCCTGTCCCGGGTCCGTCGCGGAAGCGCTCGCACCGTCGTCATGCTGATCGTTGAACTGCGCGCTTGCGCCCGAATCGGTCTGGGCATGGCCCGACGCCGACACACAGGCGCCAAGCGCACCGAGCATCAGCGCATGGGTGCGCCTCCGCGCTCCCCTGCTCAACCCCCGTTTAAATTCGGACTGTCCTTTTGCCGCCATTTCAACTATCAATGTTCGTCGTTCCAAGCGTGCTGTGAGGCAGCCGGTTTCGCGTGACTGCATCCCGGTCGATCGAAAACGGCGCCACGCGACGAGCAAGCGTTGCAACGATGCTTGCAACGATTCCCGCAAAGAACGTGCAGCAGGTTTATTCCAGGTCAGGACACTTTCTTCAGGTTGCCCGAGAGCAACGGGTGAAAGTATCCGCGTTGGCGATCTCGCCAGCTATACGATTTCACTGAGAGAACGTCGGAACTTTCCCAAAGATGTCATGGGATTACGCGGGAGATGCTGGCGCCGAGTGGCATAAACATGGCATAAACACGGCATGAACATGCTGTCGAGTAAAGCGGCTGCCGAGGGAGAGGTCCGCACCGCTCAGACCGAGCGGTGGAGTCGTGATCGAGCGAGCCGCGACGCAAGTTCGCGGTCCTGAACGTGATCGATCGCTGGAAATGCGGGACGACAATGCGCGACGGAACGGGCGCTGGAAAATGGGCCGCCGGGCGCGGCGCGCGCCTAGAGCGCGAGAACCGTCACCCCTACTTCCACCCGATGGGCGCCGCCGCCGAGAATCATCCCGCGCAGCAGGGACACGTCGCTGTAATCGCGGCCAATGGCCAGCGTGACGTGATCGAGATCGGCAAGCACGTCGTTGGTCGGATCGAGATCGATCCAGCCGCTGCCGGGGCAATGCACCGACACCCACGCGTGGGACGCGTCCGCGCCGATCAAACGCGGCTGCCCAGGCGGCGGATCGTTGCGCAGATAGCCGCTCACATAGCGCGCCGGCAAACCCAGCGAGCGCAGGCAGCCGATCATCACCTGAGCGAAGTCCTGACACACCCCGCTTTTCAGTTCGAAGGCGCGTTCGGCCGGGGTATCGAACATCGTCGCGGAAGGCTTGTAGGCGAAGTCTTCGTGAATGCGGTGCATCAGATCGATCGCGCCCGCGGCGATAGGCGAGCCGGGCGGAAAGCTCGGCAACGCATAGGCGCGCAACGACGGCCGCGGCACGATGTTCGGCGACGCGAAACAGAACTCCACCTCGGGCCGGAACTGGCCGCCGACGCGAAAGCGCAGCGCCTCGGCCACGTCGTCCCATTCGGGTGTCGACTCGGGGTCGAGGTCGGTCCAGCGCGGCGTGAGCGCCACCGTGGTTTCGCTGACGAGTTGCAAGCGCTCGTGCGGCGCGTCCAGCGCGAAGTACAGGACGTCGTTGCCGAATGCGTCGATCCGGCTATTCAGATACGACGGTTCGGGTTCGATCTTCTCGCTGTGCGAGACCACGCGTTGCCACGAGCAGGCAATCGGCCGGATCGTCGCGAGATGCTGCGCGGTCTCCACATAAGTGGAGTAGCGATAGGTGGTGCGATGCGAAACGGACAGCACGGTCGGCGCGTTCTTCATGACCACACCTGTGAGGCGACGGTGCTGGCGTGGCTGAAATAACGCGCGCTGATTTCATGCGCGGCCGCGCCGGCAAATGCGCCGATCTGATCGCACACCGCAATCAGATTGCCGTAGGCGCCGTCTTCGTCGACCGCGCACAGCGCTTCGAGCGTCGGCAGCGAAGCGGCGGGCGCCATCAATTCGGCAAACGGACGATGCCGCGTGCTGCCCGCCGCCACGGCGATCTCGTCGAGCTTCTTGCGCAGGCGCTCGTACACGCCGTAGATGCCGCGCGGATTGGTGGGTTCGATGACCAGCAGGTCCAGCAACGCCGGCACTTCGAAGCGGCCCGGATACAGCGAACGATACGTGAGCGTGCTGTCGAACAACTGCAGCAGCAGATCGAAGCCGGCGGGCGTCGAGAGCTGTCCCTTGTCGGCAACGACTCGCAGTACCGACGTCATGGCCGACACACGCTCGATGTGGCGGCCCACGAACAGCAGGCGCCACGCCTCGTCGCGTGTCATACGGTCGCCCTGCGCGCCGCTGATCGCCGACAACTGCACCGACAGGTGTTCGAGCGCGTTCATCAGCGTGACGCGGTCGTAACGCTCGTAGCGTTCGCCGTTGCCGTTGCGACTGCCGTTGCCGTTGCGACTGCCGTTGCCGTTGCCTTGCGACCCGCCGCCGTTGTATCCCGGAGCCGGCATCAGCGTCTGCAACGCGTCGCGGAAATCGTTGCGCGCAGCAAGAATCGTGCGCCAGTGATCGTTCGACAGACGCCCGCGCACTTCCCCGTTCGAGCGCGCCTGGCAATTCAGGTTCTGGCCAATGCTCGCGGCGCCGGTGCTCTCGCTCAGATTGGCGACCAGCGCGCGCTCGAAGGCTTGCGGCGAATGCGGCGAGAACATGTCGCCGGACTGCACGAGCCCGCAATGCATGGCGAGTTCGACCAGGGTCGGAAACATTGCGTCGGCGTCGTTGCCCTCCAGCGAGCCGAGAATCAGACGCAGCAGACGCACGTTGTTTTCGGCGCGCTCGCCGTAACGTCCGGCCCAATACAGGTTTTCCGCCGCGCGGCTCGACACGGTGCGGTGCTTGCGCGCGAGGTCGGCGGGTTGCATCGGCGAAGGCAGCAGCGTGAAGGTCGACGTCGGCTGGCTCGACAGCACCCACGTATCCACGCTGCTGCCGCCGTACTGCATGGACACCGTGGTCTGGCGTTCGGCGGCGAGGCGGGTGAAGCCGCCCGGCATCACGTGCCAGCCGCCGTTGACGTCGGCAATCGCATAGACGCGCAGCACCGACGGACGGCCACCGACGGTGCCGTCCTCATAACGCGGCGCGCAGGAAAAGCGCTGCGCCTGCTGGATCGTGTAGGTGTCGGGCATGGCCTCGATGCGCTCGCGCCATGTCGCGAGGCGCTGCCTGCCCTGCTCCAGGCCAGGCGGCGCATCGCGCCCGGTGACCGGCCAGGTCGGCACGATGAACGCTTCATCGAGGCGCGCGAAGACATGATTGCGCGCCGCCTTTTCGCCGCACCACCATGTCGGCACGCTCGGCAAGACGAGGTCTTCGCCGAGCAGCACTTCGGCGATGCCCGGCAGAAAGCCGTGCAAGGCCGGCGATTCGACAAAGCCCGAGCCCGGCACGTTCGAGACGATCACATTGCCCGCGCGCATCACCTGCAGCAGGCCGGGCACGCCGATGCTCGAATCGGCGCGCAGTTCGACCGGGTCGCAGAACGCGTCGTCCAGACGCCGCAGCACCACATGCACGCGTTCGAGGCCGGCGAGGGTCTTCAGATAGAGCTTGTCGTCGCGCACGGTCAGGTCCTTGCCTTCGACCAGCGTCACGCCGAGATAGCGCGCGAGGAACACGTGCTCGAAGTAGGTTTCGCTAAACGGCCCCGGCGTGAGAAAGGCGATATGCGGCGAACGGTCGACATCGTCGCCGTCGTGGCGCATCGTGGCCTGCGCCGCCTGCACGAGGGTCGCGATCAGTTGCGAATAGGTCGGCGCGAGCCGGCTCACGCGCAGGGCGCGGAACGGGTCGGCGAACAGCGTCGAGACGATCAGGCGGTTTTCCAGCGCGTACCCGAGCCCCGACGGCGCCTCGGTTCGATGCGCCATCACGGTCCAGTCGCCACTGGGCGTGCGCGCCAGATCCACCGCGACCACTTGCAGATACTGGCCGCCCGGCGGCGTGAAGCCCTTCACCGAGCGCAGATAGCCGGGATGGCCGAACACCAGCGCGGGCGGCAGTTGCCCGCGCTCGAGCAGCGTTTGCGGCCCATAAATATCGGCGACGATCGCGTTGAGCAGATGCGCGCGCTGCGTCACGCCGAGCTCGATATGCGCCCACTCGTCCTCGCTGATCAGGAACGGCAGCAGGTCGAGCGCCCACGGCCGCGGCTCGCCGTTGTCCGCATAGACGTTGTAGCTGATGTCGTTGTCGCGGATCTGCTGCGCGACCGAGGCGAGATGATCGTCGAGCCGCGCAATGCCGACCTCGCCGAGCCGCTCGAAGAATTGCCGCCACGGTTCGCGCAACGCGCCCGCGGCGTCGCGTAGCTCGTCCCAATGTCCCTCGTGAGCCGGCAGCAGGCGCAGCAGGGACGAAGCGTCCGCGTGCGCCGCGGACGTTTCGAAGGGAAAAGTCGATTGAAAGGCCAAGGTCGTGTCGTTTTAAGAGTGTGCGGGTTTTACCAGTAGCGCAGATCCAGTGTGAAAGGAAATTCCAGACTGCGCTGCGGCGCATCGACCGTGAGCGGCCCCGGCGTATGTCCCGACGCGAAGAAGCGCGCGCGCCGCCGGCTTTCCGCCTCATAGGCGTTGATCGGGAAGGTCTGGTAATTGCGCCCGCCCGGATGAGCGACATGATACTGGCATCCGCCCACCGAGCGGCCACTCCATGTATCGACCAGATCGAACGTGAGCGGCGCGTCCACGCCGATGGTCGGATGCAGCGCCGACGGCTGCGACCACGCGCGAAAGCGCACGCCGGCCACATATTCGCTGACCCGGCCGGTCGGCTGCAACGGCACCGGCACGCCGTTGACGGTCAGCACATGACGGTTCTCGTTCAGCCCCAGCGCGCGCACTTCGAGCCGCTCCACCGAAGAATCCACGTAACGCACCGTGCCGCCGGCCGAGCCCTCCTCGCCCATGACGTGCCACGGTTCGAGCGCGTTGCGGATCGTCAGCGAGACGCCGTTTACCGTCGTTTCGCCGACCAGCGGGAAGCGGAATTCGAAGTGCGGCGCGAACCAGCTGCTGTCGAAGGCGAAGCCCGCGCGGTTCAGTTCGCCGAGCACGTCGTCGAAATCCATCTTCACGAAGGTGCCGAGCAGGAAGCGGTCGTGCAATTCCGTGCCCCAACGCGTGAGCCGCTGCGTGTACGGCGTGTGCCAGAAACGCGCCACCAGTGCTCGCAACAGCAGTTGCTGCACCAGACTCATGCGCGCGTGCGGCGGCATTTCAAAGCCGCGCAGTTCGAGCAGGCCGAGACGGCCGGTCGGGCCATCCGGCGAATAGAGTTTGTCGATGCAGAACTCGGCGCGGTGCGTGTTGCCCGTGACGTCGATCAGGATGTTGCGCAGCGACCGGTCGATCATCCACGGCGGCAGGCTGGCGCTTTCGCGGCCGCCGAGCATGTCGATCTGCCGCTGCAATTCGCGCATCGCCACTTCGAGCTCGTAGACCTGATCGTTGCGCGCTTCGTCGACACGCGGCGCCTGGCTGGTCGGCCCGATGAACAGCCCGGAAAACAGGTACGACAGCGACGGATGGTTGTGCCAGTAAGCGATCAGGCTCGCCAGCAGATCGGGACGGCGCAGGAACGGACTGTCGGCGGGCGTCGCGCCGCCCAGCACGAAGTGATTGCCGCCGCCGGTTCCGGTGTGGCGCCCATCGGTCATGAACTTCTCGCTGCTGAGGTAGCTTTCAGCCGCGGACTGGTACAGATACTCCGTATGGTCGACCAGTTGATCCCAGTTCGCCGCCGGATGAATGTTCACCTCGATCACACCGGGGTCTGGCGTGACCTGCAGCATTTTTAGGCGCGCGTCGCGCGGCGGCGGATACCCTTCGAGCACCACCTGCATGCGCAACTCGGCCGCTGTTGCCTCGACGGCGGCGAGCAGGTCGAGATAATCGTCGAGTTCGGTGAGCGGCGGCATGAACACGTGCAGCAGCGTGCGGCCGCTGCCGAACGCCTCCGTTTCCGCCTTCGGACCGGCCGCGCGTTTCGGATCGCGCGCTTCGACGCAAATCGCCGTGCGAATGGTTTCCTTCGACGACTGCCCGCGCGCCGGCATCGGCTCGTCGCCGGGCTGACGCGCATAGGCCAGCACGCCGCCGCCTGGCATGCCGCTCAGCAATTCCGCCGCCGAAGACGACAGCGCCGCGGCGCGACGCACATCGGCGGCGCTCATGCCGCTCTGGTCGCCGTCGCGCGGTCCGGCGTCGTACTGCATGCGCAACTGCGCGGCCGGGCGCAACGGCACGGGCGGCGCAAACGGATCGTGCGCGTGCTGATACGGATAGTCGGTCTTCGACACCCACGGCAGCGAATCGAGCGGCAGGCGGTAGCCCATCGGCGAATCGCCCGGAATCAGGAACATGCGCTCGTCGCGGAAAAACCAGCGGCCGCTGACCCATTTCGGCGCCTCGTGCGGCACCTCGCGCTCGCGCGCCAGCGGCAGCACATAACCGGTCGCGCCGCCCAGCCCCGCGTCGAAGACGCGGCGCAGACGCACGCGCTCCAGTTCGTCGTCGAGGCGCGCGTCGAGCGGATCGACATTGACCGGCAGACGGCGCTCGCGCCACAGGTAGTACCAGACGTCTTCAAAACCGGGCTGGATGCAGTCCGCGTCGAGCGCGAGTTTGGCCGCGAGATGCTCGAGGAAGCGTTGCGCGTCGGCGGCGCTGTAGGTACCGGGCTCGCGCTCGTCCGCGAACAACGCGGGGTCGTGCCAGCAGGGCTCGCCGTCGGCGCGCCAGTATAGCGACATCGCCCAGCGCGGCAATTGCTCGCCCGGATACCACTTGCCCTGGCCGATATGCAGGAAGCCGTTCGCCCCGTAACGCGCACGCAGCTTTTCCATCAGCGCGACCGCGTAACCACGTTTGGTCGGGCCGAGCGCGTCCGTGTTCCATTCGGCGGCGTCGCGATCGCGCACCGAGACGAAGGTCGGCTCGCCGCCCATTGTCAGACGCACGTCCATTCCGGCGAGTTGCTGGTCGACGTGGGCGCCCATTTTCAGCACGTCGGCCCACACCGCTTCGCTGAACGGCTTGGTGACGCGCGGCGTCTCCAGCACCCGTTCGATCGACATGGTGTGTTCGAACTCGACCTCGGACTCGTCGACGGCGCCGGAGATCGGCGCCGCGCTGCCCGGCTCGGGCGTGCAGGCGACGGGGATATGCCCTTCGCCCGCCAGCAGCCCGGACGTCGGATCGAAGCCGATCCAGCCCGCGCCCGGCAGATAGACCTCGCACCACGCATGCAGGTCGGTGAAATCGACCTCGGTGCCGCTCGGCCCGTCGATGGATTTGACGTCGGGCGCGAGTTGCAGCAGATAGCCGGACACGAAACGCGCCGCCAGCCCCAGTTGCCGCAAGGTCTCGACCAGCAGCCAGCCCGAATCGCGGCACGAGCCCGCGGCGCTCACGAGCGTTTCCTCCGGCGTCTGCACGCCCGGCTCCATTCGGATCAGGTAGCGAATCTCGCGCTGCAGCCGCTGATTCAGCGCGACGAGGAAGTCAGCGGTGCCGGTCGGCGTGCGGTCGATACTCGCGACGAACTCGGCAAAGCGCGGCGTCATTGGCCGCTTGACGAGGTACGGCGCGAGTTCCAGCGCGAGGCCGGGCGAATAGTCGAAGGGAAATTGCTCGGCCGAGGGCTCGAGGAAGAAGTCGAACGGGTTGTAGACCGCCATCTCGGCGATCAGGTCCACCGTCACCTTGAATTCGCGCGTCTTCTCGGGGAAAACGAGCCGCGCCTGATAGTTGGCGAATGCGTCCTGCTGCCAGTTGATGAAATGTTCGGCCGGCTCGACCCGCATCGAATACGACAGGATCGGGGTGCGGCAATGCGGCGCAGGCCTGAGACGCACGACCTGGGGCGACAGTGAAACCAGCCTGTCGTAACGGTAATGTGTGACATGATGCAACGCGACGCGTATGGACACACCGGACTCCTGGACGAAGGATGGCAGCCCGCCAAAAAGCAAGCTTCATGCCGTTTGTTGAACAACCGCGAAAAACCGCGTGAGCTTCCCGTACCGCCCGGATCACCGCCTGCTCTGAAGTTTGCCGCGCCTGGCCGACCGTCCGGTCGATCGAACCGAGCGCCCTTCTATTGCCATTTCCCAAGCCGCGCACCAAAGCGGCGCAGCGCGGATGCACGATCATGCACGTAATGTGCGTTAAACCAGTGACGTCTGGCAAATGCGGCATGAAGATTGCGGCACTGTTCGCCCATGACTGCCATCCCACCTCCAGGCTCGACCGATGAAAACCTTCCACTGCAATCATTGCTCGCACCTCGTGTTCTACGAAAACGTTCGTTGCGAACGTTGCGAGTCGTTGCTCGGCTATGTGCCTGAACTCGCGGAAATCAGCGCGTTCGAAGTCGCCGGCGAAGAACGCTGGCGCAGCCTGCATCCGGGCGCCGAAGGCGCGCTGTTCCGTCAATGCCACAACTATGCCGTCGAAAACGTCTGCAACTGGATGATCCCCGCCGACTCGCCGGACGTGCTGTGCCGGGCCTGTCAGCTGACCCTGACGATTCCGAATCTCGGCGCGCCGGACAACCGGCTTTACTGGTACCGGCTGGAGATGGCCAAGCGCCGCCTGCTCTACACTCTCGCCGAACTCGGCCTCGACGTGAAGTCGCGGCAGGCCGACCCGGAGCATGGCCTCGCCTTCGAGTTCCTCGAGGACGGCGGCGACGGGTCGCGCGTCATGACCGGCCACGATAACGGTCTCATCACGCTGAATATCGCCGAAGCCGACGACGCCTACCGCGAGAAAGTCCGCACCGCGATGGGCGAGCCCTACCGCACCTTGCTCGGCCACTTCCGGCACGAGACCGGGCACTACTACTTCAGCCAACTGGTGGAGAACAACCCACGCTGGCTCGAGCCCTTCCGAAAGCTGTTCGGCGACGAAAGCGCGGACTACGGCGAGGCGCTGAACGCCTACTATCGGGACGGCGCGCCGGCCGACTGGCAGGCGTCGTACATCAGCGCGTATGCCACGATGCATCCCTGGGAAGATTGGGCCGAGACGTGGGCGCACTACATGCTGATCGTCGACGTGCTGGATACCTCGACCTCTTACGGTGTCGCGCTGCTGCCCGACGACCCCAGCGAGCCGACGCTGACCGATCGCACGCCGGTGGAAGACGCCAGCTTCGACAATCTGATGAAGCGCTGGTTTCCGCTCACCTATGCGCTGAACAGCCTGAACCGGAGTCTCGGCATGCCGGACGGGTATCCGTTCACGCTCGCCGCGCCGGTGGTGGAGAAACTGCGCTTCGTGCATCGCGTGATCGAGGCGGCTTGCGACAAGTCTTTGCCGCGCGAAGCGGCGACGCCGCCAGGCGAGGCACCTGTGGCGCAGCCAGTGGTGCAAGCCGGGGGGCAGCCAGCAGCGCAAGCCGGTGCCGCGCCGGCCGAACCCATCGCGGCGCAGCCAGCCGCGCCAGTCGAGGCTTCCCCGGCTCCGCAGGCTCCGGCTCAGCCGGTGGACGCCCCGGCGCCGCCGCTGGAGCCAGTGGCGTCCGAACCACCGTTGCAGCCTGAGCCCGCCACCGTCCAGCCGGCTACGTCGAAGCGGCCCATGCGGCGGCGCTAAGAACAGTCTCGAAGCGCGCTCGCACTCGAAGGCCTCTGCCACAGTCCTTCTCAAAATAAGACTCCTCCTAGATGCAGCCCGGTCGAATTCTTTGACAATCGGATTCCGTTGGCGACACGCAGTTAGTGGAAATCGCCCTCAGCCGGCGCGACGTGCTTCCGGGCATACGTCGCAAGCGGCTGTGGGTGTCACGCGCCCCGTCGCCCGCCTTCCTGTCATTGACCGCAACGCGCGTGCGGAACAACGCACGCCGTTCACCCTCGACCCCAGCCATGAGCACCGAATTTTCCCTCGATCGATTCGAATCCCAGATCCAGTCCCGTGACTACGACGCCGCGCACGAGGAGTTCTGCGCACTGCTCAGAACGCTGAGCGAAAAGCGCGGCACGCTCGGCAGCGAGCGCTTTGCCCGCAGCAGTCCGAACTCGCCCGGCGACGAGGCGTCGCTGCGCACCCTCCAGCGCATCGCCGACGGATTCACCGCGCTGTTTTCCGCGCCCGAGTACACGCTCGCAGCGGAAAAAATGAACACCATGTTCTGGGGGCGGCCGTGGATCAACATGATCTTCGCCGTGACGTCGTATGGTTCGACCGACCACATCGTGCACGCGCTGCTCGACGCCGCCGCGGACAGCAACGACGCCGCCACGCGCGATGCCTTGACGCGCAAGCAACTCGTGCTCTACACCTCGGGCTCGCAATACGATATCGATTTCGCCGACCTCCACCGGTGCGATCCGGTGCTCGCCACCAGCCTCGGCATTTCGATCGTCAGCGCGGCGGTGCATATTTCCCCCGCCGCGCACGAAAAACGCGAACGGCTGCTCGCCTGGCTGCCGGACGCGCTGGATACCATCGAAGACCTCGACGACTTGCCGACCGCCGCCGTGTGCGGCGCCTACATGCATTGCAGCTACTCGACCTCGCCCGAGCGGCATGCGATCAAGCGCAGCATCAACAAACTGGTTCGCAGAAAGCTGGAGACGCTCGGCCTGCTCGATCATGAAGCGAGCGTCGCACGCTCGCCGTTGAAACGGCGCGAGCCGAACCGCAAGCCGGTGATGCTGGTGGTGCTCGAATGGTTCACGGGCGGCCATTCGATCTACCGCACCCATTCACGCACGATGCTCGCCGCGCGCCAATACTTCGAAGTCGTCGCGTTCGGCGAGGCGCAGCATGTCGACGAAACGGGGCGCGCGATTTTCGACCGTTTCGTCGAATTCGAGCATCCGGAATATATCGGCGACTGCATCCGCCAGATCCAGGCATTCGCCACGCGCGAGCAGCCCGACGTGCTCTATATGCCGAGCGTCGGCATGTTCTCGCATACGATCTTTCTGTCGAACCTGCGCGTCGCGCCGCTACAGATCGCGGGGCTCGGCCACCCGGCGACGATGCATGCGGCGCATATGGATTACGTGAGCGTCGAAGAGGATTTCGTCGGCGATCCGGCGTGCTTCAGCGAAACAATGATGCGTTTGCCAAAGGATGGCCAACCATACGTGCCGTCGCAACTGCTCACCGAGATCGTGCCGTGCGTTCCGGTGCGCGGCGACGTCGTCAACATCGGGGTGACCGCCAGTGCGATGAAGATCAATCCGCTCTTTCTCGAGACCTGCAAGGCGATCGTTCGCACCGCTCGCGTGCCGGTCAAATTCCATTTCTTGACCTGCTGGAGCGAAAGCATCGATCTGGCGTACGTCAGAAAGTCGATTCACGCGACACTGCCGGAATCGAGCGTGGACGTGTACGGTTCGCTCGACTATCCGACGTATCTAAAGGTCCTCAACACGATGGACATGTTCGTGAGCCCGTTCCCGTTCGGCAACACGAACGGCATCGTCGATTCGTTCACGATGGGCCTGCCCGGCGTCAATCTGTGCGGACGCGAAGTATTCGAACACATCGACAGCGGCCTCTTCGAGCGCGCCGGCCTGCCGTCGTGGCTGACAACTCACTCGACCGGCGAATACGTGCGCGCCGCCGCCCGGCTGGCCGAGCAGCACGATGAGCGCGAAGCGTTGCGGCGGCATCTGATCGATGGAAAAGCCGTCGAACGGATTTTCGCGGGACGTCCGCAGGCGTTCGGCGAAGCCGTCATGGCGTTGCTGGAGGGTCTGCGCAAAACATAAGCGGCGATTCCTCGTCAACTGACGGGCCGCGGCGGAACAGGTTCCGTCGCGGCCCGTTTTCACATCTGGGCGATTCCAACAAGGCGCCGGACCAACGCCGGCCGGCGCGTCGTAGAGGGCGGCCGGTGCCCGAACTCAATAGGCGACGTAAGGGCCCATGCCGCCCGGCGTCGGCTGCTGCTCGACGGCGGCGTACACATTGCGGCCGTAGAAGAACGGCAATCCCCAATCGAAAATGGTCGACTGCACGAAAGCCGGTCCCGCCAGCAGCGGCAGCGCCGAATCGCCGCTATACGTGTGCGCAATCGTCGTGGCGTTGCCGACGCTGAAATTCACCGCGCTCGTGGTGCCGTTCACGCCCTGGATCATCGCGCTCAATTGCTCGGTCGAAACCGGGCAGTAGTACGCATTGTTCGGGCTCGCGCACACCGGCAACGCGCTGGTCTGGAAGAACAGTCCGGTCGAGCCGCTGTCCAGAATACTGTGCGAATACGTGGTGCCGTTCTGCACGGTCGTGAAGGTGCCGTTCGACGGACTCACGCCGATCACCTGTGCGCCGCCGAGCATATTGTTGGTCTGCGTGCCGATGCCGAACACCAGTTGCCCGCTGACCGACTGCGCGGCGCCCGACACCGTCGGCAGGCTCAGCATCGAACCGTTGTTGTCGGTGGCGAAGTACGGAATCGGATTGGCGACCTGAAGTTCTTCCGCAAGCGGAATCGACGTGCACGTCGTGCCGGTGCAGCCGTAATACGTGCCGGCCAGCGCCTGCTGCACGCAGTTCGCGCCGCAGTCGTGCTTGAACACGCCGATCCCGAGAATGCCGTTGGCCTGCAACGCGGCCGGCGTGTTGCGCGATGCGCCGACGCTCGCGCAATCGACAGGCAGCGATGCGTAGTTCGGGTCGATCACCTGGATCGGCAGCGAGGCGGCTTTTTCGCCGGCAATCCGCAAATCCGCGAGCTTCACCGCGCCCCACGTGTAGCCGTCGAAAAACTGCATGCATTCGGCGACCGGATGGCCCGAGGCGTCTTTCTGTTGCGGCAACGTCATCGATGCGGCCAGTTGGGAAGCAAATAGGCGCACGCCCCACGACCCGGTATCGACCAGCACGTGGTCGATGGTTTGGCACTGCGCCGTACCTGGCGCGCAAATCGTGATGCTGACGAACGGCATGTTCGGCACGGCGCTCACGCCGGCGTCGACCGTCACGCGCACGGCGTTCGCGGCCAGCACTTGCGACGACGGCGCGGTGTTGATCACGCTGGGTCCGGCCGTGTTCGAACTGCCGGAGTTGGCCGCGCTGCTGGAACCGCCGGAGCCGCCGCCCCCGCCGCCGCAAGCACTGACGAGCAACGCGAGCAGCGCCGCGCACAGCAGGGTCTTGAGAGAAAACGTGAGACGCATGATCCGCACCGTTATTGAATGACGCCGGCATCGACGCCCACGGGCACCGCTTGCGGCAGATACGCATGGCCGGCGAACGCGCGCAGATGCCCGCCGGAGTACACCACCAGATCGCTGCTGGAAACCGCGAGCGGCGTACCACGGCGCGTCGTGGTGGCGGCGACGTAGGTGTCGAACGATGCCCCCAGCATGGATTTCAGATCCGGCAGCGTCGGGCCTTCCCACGCGACGCCGAATACGATGCCGTTGGGTGCGACGTACTCGCGCACCTGCGTGCCGGACGGCAGCGTCATCAGATGAACCGAATACGCGCTTTGCGTAGTAGCCGTGTGAGCGACCGCGCGCAGGCGGGACTGATCGCTGTCTGCGCTGCTGACGTTCTGGCCGAGCGTCGCGTGCGCGGCAAACGACAGCGCGCAGCTTGCCCCGAGCATTGCGCGAGCAATGCGGGAATAGAGCATCGGTTTCAAGAGAATTCCTTCGAGGTGAAACGTTCGTGACCGCGCATCGAGCCGGTCACGAACCGGAAGCCAGGGGCGCACGCCTCGCCGGTGGTGCCGGTACGGCATTCACGCGGGTTAGCTGCGTGAATGCGTCTACGGAGTGGTGGCGCGAAACTTTAGGCAACGCGGCGAGGCGCAGCAATCGTTTGCGCAACGATTTGAACTTTTCGCCCGCACGACGACGTTCGAGCCTGTTTGATTTTTCAGGACCGGATCGCCGACGGGCACTGCTTGAGCACAGGTTTTCCGTTTAGCGTCCGTTTAAAGCGAACAACGGTGTCAGTGCCCACGGCCTATGCAGAAAAAGATTCATGCGCACAGCATTGCGCGATCGATGTAAGAAAACGCCGAAAAGATCGCGTCGAGCGATTGTTTTCCTCTGACGATACAAGGCGCCGTAATGCTGTTACACGGCACAAAAAAATGCCGTGGATGACTGGACGGTCAACCACGGCACGGGTCATCCGAGGAGCACGCCTGCGGCGCGATTCCGAAGAGCCGAGCGTTTCGACGTGTCGGCGGATGCGTTACTTCTTCTGCTGCAGGAGCGACTTCAGCTCCTGTACGTTTTCCTCTACGCGTTTTGCGATCACCGCATACGATTCGGCTTGCGTCTGATAGGCCGCTTGCGCCAGTTGTTGCATATCGGCAAGCGACTTGTGCAGGCTCTGCTGGATCAACTCGGCGGCCTTGCCCGAAGGCGCGGCGCCGCCGGCCGATAGCTGGCCGGTCAGCGACTGCAATTCGCTCAGCGTCGAGCGCAACATATCGGCCTGCTTCTGCGCGAGCGACTGCATGCCCTGGAAAGCCGTCTGATTCGCCTGAACCAGTGCTTCGACATCCTTGCGTCGCGCTTCCATGATGGCGGGTACGTCGAAGCCGGGGAGCTTGAACTGCTCCAGCATTTTGGTGAAATCGCCAAACGGATTGGCGGCGTCAGGTCGGTCCATGCGAAATCCTCCTTAACGGTTGAGTACCCACCGGCGGTGCGTTGCCACGCTGTGTTGCCGTGACGCATGCACTGGCGGCTTCGCGTGCGCCGGGCGCCCCGCAGAGGTTTGCGGCTTCTGGGGTCGGACGGCACATCGCTCCAATCATGCGCCATCCGGAAACAATGCGCCAGCGGGCACACCCTGGCCGCATAGCGTCGAGTGCATTCGCGGGGCGCGGACCGCCGCCATGCGGTACGAAAGGCCCGGTCGCCGACTCGTTGACGCTTCGCGCGCGGGCGTTTTTTTCCGCCCTTGACTGGCGAGCGGCAACGCCTGCTTTCGAGCCGCCGCCTGGAAGCGCTCCCGCCAACCAGCCGCGCAGTCCATTCGGCACGCTGCGTTGGCTTGCCCACATTGCCGCTTCTTTCGCCGCTGTTTTTCTTCCGTCAGGTGATTAGGATATGAGCACTGCAAACGCTGGTTTCTTGGTGAAGAATGCCCTATCCGCTGAACCTGGCCGTCGCCGCCTTCCTGCTGGTTTTCGTCCTTGGCTGCATCATCAAACTCGCCTTGAGCTGACGTTCGATCCACCAGCCGCCGCACGCGCGGTCGCACGACTTTAGGCCGCTTGCCGGCGCGCCCGATTCTCACCCGCACCTCCCCTCTTTCCCGCCAGGTCCGATGACTTTCGCCACGCGCGAAAGCCGTGCGCAGCGCCGCTTGCCGCTGTGACATAGGGCGAAATAATTGTTGAATGGAGTTCGGGAAGTGACTCGCCCATACTTCGTTTCGCTGCCGGTGCGTATGAAACAGAACGCATGAGATCAAGGGTGCTTCACGTGCGAGACGGCTCGCCGATGATCAACGATCCTACGGTTGCCCGATCATCGGAAGACCCGTTCGACCATACCGGCACCGCGTGCCGACGACAGGATCAACATGTTGACTTCAGTGAAATTCCTCAAAAGAAATGCCGCCCGTTTTGCCTGCGCCGCGATGGTCTGCTGCGGCGCGTTGCTGACCGGCTGCGCGAGCGGCAGCATCGACAATGCCAGCACGGCGAGCACGCCGGCCCACGTGCGGCCGGACAACATTTATGTCTACACGTTCGACGCCAGCCCGGACCAGGTCAAACTGGACGGCGGCATGATGCAAAAGATGAAGACGCAACTGGAAGGTTCGTCCGCCGCGCAAAAGCAGGCCGCTGATGCCGCCGCGGTCCGCGAGCAGGTCGCCAACGAAATCGTGCATCAATTGCAATCAATGGGTCTGCGTGCCATCCGCTCGGATATTCCCGCGCCCGCCGATCAGAACGTGCTGCTCGTGCAAGGCAGCTTCGGCACGATCGACTCGGGCAATCGCCGCCGCCGCATGCTGATCGGCCTCGGTGCGGGCAAGAGCGAGGTCAGCAGTTCGGTGCAGATTCTGTATAAGCCCGCGGGCGGCACGCCGCGACTGGTGCAGACCTTCAACGCCAGCGCGGATAGCGGCAAGGCGCCGGGCATGGGCGAGACGGCGGGCGTCGGCGCGGCGGCCGGCAGTGTCGCGACTGCGGCGGTAGCGGGCGGCGGCTTGCATGCCGTATCCGAAACCCAGCGCGCCGGGGTGTCGGCAGATGCGAAGCGCCTCGCTGACGCGGTGGCGAAGCAGATCGGAGAGATCGGCGTGAGCGGCGGCTGGCTCTCGACGGCCCACATCCAAGGCTGATAACGGATCACCGCGGCAAACGCCGCGAACCGCAAATAGCGCGAATGGCGGACGGCAACGTGGACTTCGACGTCACGCTGCCGCCCGCCTTCAGACTTTCGTATAGCGCAGCCATACAGCATCGTGGTCCGTTTTTTCAACGGATGTGAGCTTCAGGTACGCAGGCGCTTGCCACTTCTCCATCGCCACTTCGAACGAAGAAGGATGTTCGCTGCGGCCATCCACCAGCGGCAGAATCAACACGCTCACTTCGTCGACGAGACCGGCGTTCACGAACGCGCCGCTCACATGCGAGCCGCCCTCCACGATCAGCTTCTTCACGCCGAGTTCGCGCGCCAGCGTGTGCACCACCTTGTCGAGATCGATCTCGGTCGCGCCGCCGAACACGTATGAGATGCCGATCGATTGCAGGTAAGCGAGATAGTCGTCGGCAACCCGCTCGGTCAGCACTTCGACCACGTGCGATTTGAGCGCCGTGTTGCTCTTCCACGCCACGCGCCCTTGCGGGTCGATTGAAATGGCGTATTGATCCGCGTTGTGCTCGACGAAATGATCGGTGCGAGCGACCGTGCCTTTGGCGAGCCCTTTCGGATAGTCCTCGCCGTGCGCGACCTCCTGCATGGTCACCCGGCCGCAGATCCAGCCATCGGCTTCGAAGGTGGCGGCGGTGTTTTCGTACAGGTCCGACGCATAGTCGAGATGCCAGCCGTCGGTCAGACTACGGCCGTCCAGCGAGGACATCATGTGCGCGACGATATAGGGTTTCATGCGACAAGCCTCCGTGTCAGATCAATGAGAAGACCTGGCAGCAAGCGGCGTTCCGCAAACGCTGCTCGATGTAGATGAGCCGCAAGCGCCGAGGCAGCGGCATGGCCGCTGCAGTGCGCGACAATACGATTCATGCGATAACGGGCTGATCGAAGCGAACGATGCGGGCCGCCACGGCCAGCATGACCCATGCGAGCCGTGCGGCAAGCGCGGCACGAGTAACGCTCAGTAGAGGCCGCCGCGAGGCGGCGCGTGGCGAGCCTCGGCCATTCTGCGCAGCGACTCCAGCCCGCGGCTGATCCACGTCTTGACCGTGCCGATCGGCGCATCGAGCGTGTTCGCGATTTCCGATTGGGACTGGCCCCGGAAGTAAGCGAGCGCGATCGCCTGGCGCTGAACCGGCGCCAAACGGCCCAGGTAGAACGACAGACGCTCGGCGTCCAGCGAAAATTCGTGCGAGAGGTCCGGCTCGGCATCGCTCGCGGTAAGGCGCTCGTCCAGTTCTTCGACGTACACGCCCGCGTACGGATTGCGCCGCAGGTAATCGAGCGCCTGGTTCTTCACGATGCTCGACATCCACGTGGACGGCGACGCCTTGGCGGGGTCGTAAGAGCCGGCGAAGCGCCAGATCTTGATGAAGCCGTCCTGCAGCACTTCTTCCGCGGACTCGGTGGTGCGGGTCACGCGCACCGCGAGGCCGAACAGCGACGGCGCCGACGCCCGGTACAACGCTTCGAATGCCCTGGCGTCGCGCCTTGAAACGCGCTCGATGAGCGCCGCGAGACGCGCGCTCTTTTCATCCGGACCGGGTGCGCAAAGGGCCGCGTCCGTCGAAACATCTGGTGACATGGCACATCCTCCGAGACGGTGTGCGCCTGCTAGTCCTGCGCGGCCTGCGGCGCCTGCGCGCCGGCAAACCAACCTTCTTCCCGCGCGACGCGCTCGAGCGCCGCCTCGACCATCGCGCAAGCCCGGTTGCTGACGTCGCCCAGATAGCGATGCAGCGCGGCGTCCTGTGCCGAGCGCGACGTGCACGCGTCGCTGTAGCGTTCGAACGCCGACAGCTTCATGACCAGCTCGGCCAGATGGCGCGGACATTCGCACGAGATCGTCGACGACCGGCTGGCAATGGTTTCCAGTTCGCGATCGTCGTAGCGACGGCGCACGCGCGACCACACGGCGTCGTTGCCCGTGCGGTCCTGAATGCGCGCGCGTTCGCAGAGATCGCCCAGCATTTGACGGAATTCGGTCCGGCCGTCGGGCTCGCGATACAGACGCACGCCCGCCACGCGCAAAATCTCCGCCGCCGGGCCGGTGCCGAAGCCGTAGACCACGGCGATCGCTTTTGCGCGGACCGCGTCGCCGAGCGAGATGATTTGCGAGGCGACCTCCTCCTGCAACGAGTCGACGCTGACCAGCAGCGCGTCGATCGGCTCGCGGCGCTCACTGCTCGCGTCGGCAAGATCGGCAAAGGTGACGAGTTCATTCACGCCGTAGGGCCGCAAATCGACACCCGATGCCCGCAAACGCTGCTCCAGATTGCCGCCCACGAGGGCCAGCCGGAGATCGGCGGACTCGGTGAACGGCATGTCGGTCGCGCCGCCGCTCTCACGCCCGCTGCGTGTGGCAAGGAACTGCAGTTGTTCGCGATCGAGCCGCGCGATCGCGCCGATCGCGTGGCCGCGGCTCACCAGCAGCTTGATCAGGGTGAGTCGCCTGACGTCGTCTTCCGTATACAGGCGCTGGCCTGACGCGGTTTTGGCTGGGCCAACCACGCCGTAACGGCGCTCCCAGATCCGCAACGTGGTGACCGGCATCTTTGCCAGGCGCGCCGCCTCGCCGCTTCTGTAGCCCTGTTGGGCTGAGGGTTGATCGTCGGATGAAGTCATCATGAAACTCTTTATCGCGTAGCCTGATTCAAGAATACGCCTATTTGCGTAATCGTGAAACGCTTTATCGACTCATTTTGGATGCATGAAACGGATTTTTGATGCACTTACTGCCATGACCGCGTCGTTTGAATGCCCGCGAAACTACGCGCGACCACCGACGCCGCGCGATCTCCACCGTGCATGGCCACTTCGGCGGCTGACCGAACGGCGGACGCACGGACGCACCGGCGGAAGGAAGGAACGAAGGAAGGAGAGGCGGTCGAACGAACGCCCACCAGAGCGCAGGGAAACAGGCGAGCGGACGAACGGCCAGGCAGGGAAAGGAGAATGGCCGAGCGTCGGAACGCTCGGCCACGAAATCTGCGGGCGCCGTGCCCGCTCCAGCGTGCAGCAACACGCCGCGCTGGGCGCTCGCGCGGAGAAGCCAAAAGCAAACGTGCCGTCTGCCCCGGCGCATGAATCTCAGGGCAAACGGCACATCAGTGCATCGCTACAAAAGGCAAACGACGCGCAAACTCACGCGACCGCGTAGCGTTCGAGCCAATGCGCGTAAGGCGCCGGCAACGTCCACGACGGCCGCTCGATACCCAGCTTCTTCGCCGCATGGTACGGCCAGTGCGGATCGGCCAGATGCGCGCGACCGACCATCACCAGATCCAGCTGCCCGTTCTTCACCGAACGGTCCGCCAGTTCCGGCGTATCGATGCCCCATGCCGATGAAACCGGCATGCCGGCCTCGCGGCGCACGCGTTCGGCGATCGGCGCGAGAAACGCGGGTGCCCACGGAATCGCCGCGCTCGGCGTGGAAAAGCCCACGCTGACGCTCAGCATGTCCAGTCCCTCGCGCCGGAAATTCTTCGCGAGTTCGATCGACTCGGCGAGCGTTTCCTCGTCGCGGCCGTCGTACTCGATCACGCCGAAGCGCGCCGTCAACGGCAGGTGCTCCGGCCACACCTTGCGCACCGCCGCCAGCGTTTCCAGCAGGAAGCGGCTGCGGTTCTCGAGACTCCCGCCGTACCTATCGTCGCGCTGATTCGAGTGGGTGGAGAAGAAGCTCTGACCGAGATAACCGTGCGCGAAGTGCAGTTCGAGCCATTCGAAGCCCGCGTCGCGTGCTCGCTTGGCGGCGGCGACAAAATCTTCGCGAACGCGCGCGATGTCGTCGAGCGTCATGGCTTTCGGCACCTTCGGCAGATTGCCGCCGAACGCGATCGCCGACGGCGCGATGGTTTGCCAGCCGCGGCTGTCGCCGTCGGCGATGTGGTCGTCGCCTTCCCACGGGCGGTTGGCGCTCGCTTTGCGGCCCGCGTGGCCGATCTGGATGCCCGGCACCGAGCCGGCCGCCTTGATCGACGCCACGACCGGCGCGAAAGCCTGCGCCTGCTCGTCGGTCCAGATACCGGCGCAGCCCGGCGTGATACGGCCTTCGGGCGACACGGCCGTCGCCTCGACGATCACCAGCCCGGCGCCGCCGCGTGCGAGGCCGGCCAAATGCACACGGTGCCAGTCGTTGATCAGGCCGTCTTCGGCGGTGTACTGGCACATCGGCGGAATGGCGATCCGGTTGCGCAAGGAAACGTCTTTGAGCTTATAGGGCTGGAACAATGCGGACATCGGGCGAAACTCCTTTGGACTTGCTTGTACGGTAGTTCGATAAACATCGAATAACCAAGTATCGCAGAAACCTTTATCATTTGCAGGATGCGTACTTATAACCATCCCGCTGCTGAGGACTTCACGCTCGGACGGCTCTTCCATGCCCTGAGCGATCCGGTCCGCCTCGAGATCGTGCGGCGCCTCGCGTCGGTCGACGAGGCCACCTGCGGCGAGCTCGACGGCGGCCGCCCGAAATCGAGCGTGTCGCATCACTTCCGGATCCTGCGTGAGGCCGGCCTGGTGCGCACGCGTGTGGCCGGCACCGTGCATCAGAATTCCTTGCGGCGCGCGGAACTGGACAGCCGGTTTCCGGGGTTGATGGAGGCGATACTCAAGCAGATCGTCTCGGAACCGGCGTTGAACGAACCGGCTTAGGGCTCTGGCTCGGCGGCTTCGGCTTGGCGGCTTCGGCTTGGCGGCTTCGGCTTGTCGTCTCTGGCCTGGCGGCTGCGGACCTCCCCGCACCCAACGCGCATCGGCGTCGAATTAGCGCCGCTATTCGCGCCAGAACTTGCGCATCAGCGCGAGCAGCGCGGTCGGCGGCGTGCCTTTTTGACAATAGCCGTCGAAATTGTGACGTGCTTTGCCGGTTTCCTTGACGTGATCCTCATCGAGGGACGTGAACGCGACAATACCCAGACTGTGCGTCGGCAGATAGCTGCGCAGGGCGCTCGCGGTTTCATAGCCGTCGCGCTCGGGCATCATGATGTCGAGCACCACGATATCCGGCACCCAGTCGCGCACACAGCGCAGGGCCTGCTCGCAACCATTGGCGGCGCGGGCTTCCACGCCTTCGTAGGACAGGTAGGTGGCGAGCGCTTCGGCCGCGCCGACGTTGTCGTCCACGACCAGGACGCGCGGCACTTCGTGCAGTATCCGGATCTCGCGGGCGCTCCACCTTTGGCAAGTAGCGGGAGTTCGAGGCATGGGCAACACTGGCGAAAAGAACACCAGCGCTCAGCAAGCTCCGTACCATCAGCCGAGGCGTCGGCTCACGCCAGCGAGCGTCACGACACCGGCGACGCTGCCTCGGCCGCGTGACGCGCCGCTGCGCCGTCGGCCGCGCATGCGTGCCTGAGCGACGCGCCGAAACTCAGCCACAACACCAGCGAGCCCGTCGACACCGCGCCGAGCGCGATAAAGGCCGCGGGATAGCCGAAGCGGTGCGCAAGAATGCCGCCCAATGCCGGGCTCAGCGCCGCGCCGGCCGCCTGCACGGTCATCACGACGCCCTGCCCCACGTTCACGCGCCCGCTGCCTTCCAGCAACCGGACCACCAGCGCCGGCACCGCAACGCTCTGCAATCCCGCGCCGATGCCGTCGAGCGCCTGCACCGGCCACACGCCCCACGCGTGAATCACCGACGCGGCGATCAGCCCGCGCATCGGCAGTGCGAGGAAGCTCAGCAGGATCACCCACCAGTAGCCGCGCCAGCGGATCAGCCGGGTCGCGAACATCGCGGCGGCAACCATCACGAGTTGCGCGATCACGATGGTCTGAGCGGTGAACGCGCTCGGCTCGCCCTGATGCGCCGCGACGATCGCGAGGCCATAGAGCGGCAACATGGCGGCATTGCCCAGGTGGAACAGCCCGAGCGCGGCGGCGAGCAGCAGCAACGGGCGCGATTGCAGCAACACCCGCAAGCCGCTCGCGGGCACGCGCTCGGCGGCCGCGCCGGCGCTCTCCTGCGCATCGGCGCCTCGCGCGGCATCGTGGTCGATGGCGTCCCGCGGAATCGACGAAACGGCCACGATCGACAGCAGGCCGAACAGCGCGCTCAGCAGGAACACCGCGCCGAACCCGTAACGCCAGCCCAGCCAGCCGGACAGTGCGGCCGCGACGACATTGCCGCCGTGATTGGCCACCTGGTTGCGGCCGAATTGCCGGTCGAAACCGTGCTGCCTGACCATCCCCAGCGTCATGCCGGCCAGCGCCGGGCCGATCGCCGCGCCGGTGATCGCGGTCGCCACCTGCGACGCGGCCACCATCCAGTAGCCGTGCGCGATCCACAGCAAGCCCGACGCGAGCATGGTCATCAGTCCCGCGACCACGACGAGGCTGCGCTTGTGCCGCGTCGCGTCCACCAACGCGCCGGCCGGCGAGGTCGCGAGCATGCCGGCGATGCCGCCGATCGTCATGACCGTGCCGATCTGATCGGCGCCCCAGCCGCGCGCCTGCAGGAATACGCCGAGAAACGGTCCGATACCGGCTTGCACGTCGGCCACGAAGAAATTGAGCGCTTCGAGCGCGCGTCCGCCTTTCACGATGGACTCCGGGCGATGAGCGGATCGTGTGCGTCGCGTGGCGAACCGGCGTGTGGCGAATGGCTCGAGCGTTTCGACTTGATCATGTGGATGTCCCCACTGGCGAGAAGTGCCGGGATGGCGGCGAGCCTTACGCAACTCATATGCCATTGGCGATGGCGGCGGTGCGCGCGTGGCGGGGAGCGGGCCTTGCCGCGCGACCGCGGCGGGCGCCGTCCATTTCGTGGACAGAGCCTGTCCAGTGGCGCAACAGCGGCGCCGCGCCCTTTCTCTCTCCCGGCCGCTCCTGGCGCTCGCCGATCGCCCACAGCAAAAGGCTCACTGCGGGCTGAATTCTTGCTAATGTCTAGCCCAAATCCTTTCCGGCGCGCTCATGACCGCAGTTCCCCGACGTTTATCGTTCGCCAGTCAGTTGGTCGTTTTCTGGTTGCTGGTCGCGATAATGTGCGCGGTCCTGATCGGGCTCGTCTGGTTCATGGCGCAAGCCAATCTCGGCCGCCAGATCGGCCTCGCGCGGCAGCAGGGGCTGGCCGGCTGCGAGACGATCGGATCGCGTTACGACCTGTCGATCGACCGGACGCCGCAGGCGGCCGCCGAACCGCGCGCCGGTCAAGCCGCACCCCAGCCTGCCGTCACGCCGGCCGTGCCGCCCGCCATGTCGAACACGGACCTGATGCACGCGATCCTCGACATCGTGCTCGCGCAGATGGACGGCATGGAAGGCGGTTTCTGGCGGCCGGACGGCACGCCGCGCGGCAGCTTCGAGGCTTACGCGTTTCCGACCTATCAGGGCAGCGGCCTCAAGCGCGACATCCCCGATGCCGAGACGCCCCTGATCCTGCGCACCTTGCGCGCGGCGTCCACGAGCCGGGCGGCGGCGTCCGATTTCGTCGAAGGCCAGCAGGACGCCGTGATCGTCACCGCGTGCCCGGTGCCGCACCGCGACGGCCTGTTGGCCTGGACGCTGTCGCGCGTGCATCCGCCGCTCGGGCCGTCGGGCAAGATCCTCGTCACGACGCTCGCGGTGCTGCTGGCGGTGATCGTCGGAATTGCCATCGCGCTGGGTGTTCTGCTGCGGCGCTGGCGCGCCAATCTCGCGCGCATCGAGGCGGGCCTCAGCCGGCCCGCCGACCTGTTCACGCCGATCGCGCCGACCGGCGAGCCCGACCTCGACAAGATCGTCCATGCCTTCAACGCTTATGGCGCGCGCGCCACGTCGTTGCAGCAGCAGGCGGGCGAACTGCATGCGCAACTCGCCGCCGCGGAGCGCTTCTCGGCGATCGGCCGCTTTTCCGCGCAGATGGCACACGAGATCCGCAATCCGATCGGCGCGATGCGGCTCAAGGCGGAGAATGCGCTGAACGGCGACGTCGAACGCAAGCAACGCGCGCTCGGCGCAATCCTCGAACAGATCCAGCGCGTGGAGCGCCAGTTGTCCGGACTGCTGGCGTTGACCCAGCCCGTGCGTGTCGAAGCGCATCGCGTCGAATTGCGCGGGTGGCTGACGGACCGGGTGGAATGGCATCATGACGCGGCCGCCCGGGCCGGCATCGCACTGACGCTCGATTGCGCGGACGGCCTTCCCGCGCAGGCTTGTTTCGATGCCGATCAACTGGCGCGCGCCACCGATAATCTGCTCCTCAACGCGCTGCGTCACGCGCCGCCCGGCGGCCAGGTGACGCTGCGTGCGACGCGCGCCGCCGAAGCGCTGCGCATCGAAGTCGCCGACGATGGACCCGGCGTGCCGCCGGCCGAACGCGAGCGCATCTTCGAGCCGTTCGTGACCGGCCACGCCGCCGGCTCGGGGCTCGGGCTCGCGGTGGTACGCGAGATCGCTGCCGCGCATGGCGGCAGCGCCTTTTACGAAGCGCGCGAGCGCGGTGCCTGTTTTGTGATCGAGATCCCATGGCGCACATCCTGATCGTCGACGACGACGATGCCTTCCGCGAAAGCCTGGCCGAAACGCTGGGCGACCTGGGCCATGTCGTCGCGCAGGCCGGCAGCGGCCACGACGCGCTTGCCAGGCTGGCCGGCGACGAACGCGTGGACTGCATGTTTCTCGACATCAGGATGCCGGACCTGAGCGGCATCGAAGTGCTCGAACGTCTGCGCGCGATGCCGACGCGCGAGGCACTGCCGGTGGTGGTGCTGACCGCCTTCGCCACCAGCGACAACACCATACACGCGATGCGGCTCGGCGCCTTCGAGCACCTGACCAAGCCGGTGGGGCGCGACGCGATCGCGTCCCTGCTCGGCAAGATAGAAGCCTCGAATCGCGGCGCAACAGGTGCCGCTTTGCAAGCCTCGAACGAAGAAGCCGGCGACACCGGTACGCCTCGCCTGCTCGGCAACAGTGAAGCGCTGCGTGACGCGCAGAAGCAGATCGGCCGTGCGGCCGCCACGGATTCGACCGTGCTGATCACGGGCGAGACCGGCACCGGCAAGGAGGTCGCGGCACGCGTTCTGCACGATGCGTCGCGACGCCGGCATGGGCCGTTTGTCGCGATCAACTGCGCGGCGATTCCCGCCGAACTTCTGGAGAGCGAACTATTCGGCCACGCCAAAGGCGCCTTCACCGGCGCGGTGACGCAGCGCTCCGGCCGTATCGCCGATGCCAACGGCGGCACGCTCTTTCTCGACGAAATCGGCGACCTGCCGTTGCCGATGCAGGCCAAGCTGTTGCGCGTGATTCAGGAGCGCGCGCTCACGCCGGTCGGCAGCAATGCGAGCGTCGCTATCGACGTGCGGATCGTGGCGGCGACGCACCGCGACCTGAGCGCGGAAGTGGCGGCGCGCACCTTCCGCGAGGACCTGTTCTACCGGCTCAACGTGATTCCGATTCACCTGCCGCCGCTGCGTGATCGTCCTGACGACATTCTCCCGCTCGCCGCGCACTTTCTCGCCGCCGCCACCCATCTTGCCGGTCCCGCGCGGACCTTGAGCGGCGACGCCGAGCGGCGGCTTCTCGCCTATGCATGGCCTGGCAACGTGCGCGAGCTGAAGAACGCGATGGAGCGGGTCGCCGCGCTCGCACGCGGCCCGCTTGTCACCGCCGACGATCTGGCTTTTCTCAACGCGCCGCGCGCCGGCACGAGTGAGATTCCCACCGCGCTGCTCGATCTGCCGCTACCGCAGGCGATCGAATGGCTGGAGCGCGCCGCGATCGAACGCGCGTTGCAGCAGACCGTGGGCAATCGCGCAGAAGCGGCGCGGCGCCTCGGCATCAGCCGACAGTCGCTCTATACGAAAATGGCGGCCTATAAGCTCGGTTGAAGCGCTTGCCGGTGTCCGCCCGGCCGACACCCGCTGTCCAGCGAGGTGACATCCACGCCGGGATGTCGGCGCTCGAAGCCCGATGCGGCGGGGCATAGCGGCATGGCATGGTGGTTGCAAAGACTCTTGCACGACATTGCAGTCGAAGGAGTCTGACGATGAACCATTTCAATCCAATCGCGCGTGCCGCGGCCGCGCTAGCCCTCATAACCGCGACGGCCGCTTGCGCCGCTCAGCCCGTGCCGCGAACTCAGGACGGCGCGCCCCTGCCGCCGCCGAGCGCCGACGCGCCAGTGCCGCCACCGCCTGCCCCCGTCGCCGCTCCGCGCGAGGGCGTTCCCACCACGGTGAGCGGCGTCGTGCGGCGTTTCGTGATCAATCCGGAGGGCGATGTCGACGGCATGCTGCTCGCTGACAACACGCTCGTCCGGTTCCCGCCGCATCTCGGCGCTCAGGTCGCCGCCACCATCGCGCCGGGCGCCACCGTCAACGTGAACGGCGTTGCTCAAGCGAACGGCACGCTGCGCGCCAGCCAGATCGCCGACACGACAAGCGGCCGCAGCATTGTCGATCAACCGCCGCCCGGCGCACAGCGTCTGCCGAAATCGCTCGCCGGTGTCGGACTCGTCAAGCTCGATGCCGCGGGCCGCGTGCTGCGTGTCACCAGCGCGCCGCGCGGCGAACCCGACGGCGTGCTCCTCATGGACGGCACCGTCATCAAGCTGACGCCGCCAGCGGCCGCGCGCTTCACGAACCTGTTGCAACCGGGCGCGATGGTCGCGGCACAGGGCTATGGCACGCGTAATCGCTATGGCCAATCGCTGCAGGCGACCGCGTTCGGCACACCCGGCAATCTCACGGTTTTATACGGCGACCTGGCCAGGTAACTTCAATCAGTCACTCGAACAAGGAGCTTCACCATGCATTGGATCGACCCCGCCTGCCTGCCGGAAACACGCGGCAAAGTCGTGCTGTTCCTGCTCAATCCGCACGGCGATGCCGACGGCTTCGTGCTTCAGCACCCCGACGGTACGCAACAGCAGGTGCATGTCCCGCCGCATCTGGGCAAACAGGTCGCACGTCATGTCATGCCGGGCGACACGGTGCGCGTGCGCGGTGTGAAACCGCGCGGCGCGGATCTGATCGCGGCGGTCTCGCTGACGACCCGGCAAGGCGTCGAGATCGTCGACGAAGGTCCGCATTCTCACGGTCATGACCCGAAGCATGAGCATGGCGGCGGCCATGATCGCGACGGCAAACCGATGGACGTGCAAGGCGAAGTCGTCATGCCGCTCTACGGGCCGAAGGGCGAACTGCGCGGCGCGCTGCTGGAAGACGGCACCTCGCTGCGCATGTCGCCGCATGCCGCAGCCGAACTCGTCGAATATCTGACGCCTGGCGTGCATGTGCAGGCGTGGGGACGCGGCGTGAAGAACAAGGCCGGTTGCACGGTGGACGTCCACGACATCGCCGAACTGGTCGACGAAGCGGCTGCTCACGCACACCATTGAAACCGGTGTGCGGTTCCGGATGAGTGCGGGCCCGCTTTCAAAGGCGCGGGCTCGCGCGGTCACGCTTCACGCTTCTCGCTTCTCGCTTCTCGCTTCTCGCTTCTCGCTTCACGGATGGTTGTACATCGCATTCCAGTCCGCTTTTGAAACGGCCGGACGCCCCGCGTCCGACGAACCGTTCGGCGTGCCGCCAAAACCTGTCGCGGCGTGACGCGCCGCCACCTTTGCTTCGGCGGCCTGAATATCGGCCGGATAGGTCGGATCTTCACCGCGTGCCGGGTTATAGCCCGCCTGCTCCAGTTCGATCAGTTCGGCGCGTACTTGCGCGCGCGTGAGGGGCTGGTTCGACTGAGCGAACACGGCAACCGGCGCGGCAAGGGCAGCGGCAACCACAACGGCTTGAATGAGCGACTTCATGATGACTACCTCCAGACTTTGCTTTGTCCTGCTACGAACAACCCTGTTCGCAACTCGGTGATGACAGTCTAGAAAGGTGAGCCCTTCAGAATAAGGGCCGCCAGTGGGGAGGATTGTTGTCGAATCTGGATAAACCGTGGCCGGGCCACCTGTCTCGCAACGAGACGGCTGGATCGGGCGAAAACGGGTATCGGCACGCCGCGCAACAGACCTTCACCGCATCCGCAACAACGGCCGCGTTCGCGGGCCTGCCGGCCTGCTTGCGAGACACGGATCGCGTGCCGCGCTAACGGCGCGGGAAGACACACAGATGCGTCTTCACATACAGATTCGGATTGCCGCAACGATGGCCTGCGTAGTCGATCTGCTCGCCCGGCGCGAGATTCGCCGGCGCCGCCGCTCGTGTCGAGTCCGACGTACCGGCCGGCTTGCGACTGTTGCCTGCACATCCGGCAAGACCCGCAGCAATGACGGCCGCGACGAGAAATCTGAACATGAATGCACGCATGTTTCGCCGCCCGGCCGCTCGTGAAAGAAGAGTGTCATCGTGCTCCACGAAGGTCGCCGTCAACCTCACGCCGGAATGACAAAAATCTCATGCACGCCGCGCCAGATGACGCTGTTGGCCACGCCACCCGCATCTGTCATTTTTTTCATTTTGCGGTCACGGTGGCAAACCGCCCGCGACACATACTGGGCTCATGAATCCGCCAACCGGCGGTCATCACGAAGGAGATTCGATATGAACGTTACCAAGCTCGCCACCCTGTCTGTCGCCGCAATGGCGTTGATCGGCGCAGTCTCACAAGCGGCGCAGGCACAAGGCAAGACTCGCGCGCAGGTGCATCAGGAGCTCGTTCAAGCCCAGCATGACGGCGTGATTCCAAACAGCAAGACACAATATCCGCCCAGTGCGGACAGGGTTGCCCGCAACAAGGAGTTACACGCGCTGTCGTGGCATGCCGGCGAAAAGTCACCGCCAGTGGATCATCACGACACCTTCGCGGCGCGATAGCGTCACGTAGCGCCGGGGGCCGACCTCCCCGGCGCAATTGTGCGTCTGTTGCCGATCAAGGTGGCCCCTCAATCCTTGCGCACCGGCTCGCGGTTCACGAGGGAGCTCAGGCCGCCCCCCACGCACTCGCGTCGCGGAAAGCGCAGCCAGAAACGCGTGCGAATATCAGGCTGGCTTTCGCAGCCGCAGTGTCCCGCGTGGCTGTTCATGATCGACTTCACGATGGCGAGGCCAAGCCCCGTACCCGATGCCGAGCCTTGCCGCGAAGGGTCGACACAATAAAACCGCTCGAATATGCGCTTGAGATGATGAGCCTCGATGCCCCGCCCCGAATCCGACACGGTCAGCGTGGTTGAATGGGCGTCTTCCTTGCAGTCGATCGTGATGATGCTGCCCTTCGGCGCCTGCACGAGCGCATTCGACAGCAGATTGCTGAGCGCGCGCTGGAAGAGCAGCAGATCGGCATGCACCGTACCCTGTCCCGTCACCTCGATCCTCACCTGCGCGTCTTCGGCCATCGGCTCGTAATAGCCCGCCACGCGCCCGGCTTCCGCGGCCGCGTCGAGCGGGCGAAAGGACAAGGCCGCGTCGGCCTGCTCCGAGCGCGCGAGGAACAGCATGTCCTCGATCATGCGCGACAGCCGTTGATATTCGTCCACGCTCGATTCGATCACGTCACGGTAGTCTTCCGCGGTCCGGGGCTGTGACAGCGCCACCTGCGCGGCGGCAAGCAGATTGGTGAGCGGTGTGCGCATATCGTGCGCAAGATTGGATGAGAACTGACTGAGCCGCGTAAACGACTCGTCGAGTCGCGCCAGCATGCCGTTAAAGGCATGCTCCAGCTCCTTCAATTCGCCCGACGCGTCGAGTTCGGGCAAAGGCTGCGCGAGCCGGCTCGTCGACATCGCCTCGGCCTGGGCCGCGAGCCTTCGCAGCGGGAGCAAGCCCAGCGTGGCGATGCCGTATGCGAAGGCGGCGGAGAGAATCACGCCGAACACTTCGATGACGACCGCGGTATAGACCTGCGCCCGCAACAGGGCCCGGTCGCTGGTTCCATCGTACTGAACGGCGACACGCACCGACGACCCGGCCGCGTCATTGAGCGGCGCCATGGCGACGAGGTAGCGAAGATTCGAGTCGGCCGGTGTGAGACCGGCCGGCACCCGGTCCACGCGGGCGGTGAGAAGCGGCGCATAAGACTGGAACCCGGGCGTGCTCAACAGGCGCTGACCCGCTGCGTCGAAGATGGCAAGCGCCATGTTCTGGTGTCCATGCAGCAGGTCGATCCACGTTTGCGCATCGTGGGTAATCTCGTCGGTGGTCTGACTCGTGACCAGATGCGATTGCAGCCCCGCCAGCGTGCCGGACATGAGTTCGGCTGCGGTGGACTCGAGTCGGCTTCGCAGTGCCTCGCACAGCGCGAGGCCGCTCAGCGCGAGAATGATCGAGGTCGACAGAATGATCAGGACCGTCAGCCTCGTGCGAAGCGTTCGTGGAACGACGCTTCTGATCAATTGCCACCCCCCCTGACTTCGAGCACGTAGCCCATGCCTCGTACCGTGTGAATGAGCTTGGGTTCGTAGGCGTCGTCGACCTTGAAGCGCAGCCTCCTGATTGCCGAATCCACGACATTCGTGTCGCTATTGAAGTTCATGTCCCACACCTGCGAGGCGATCGTCGCACGGGGCAGGATTTCGCCTTCCTTGCGCATGAGCAGCCACAGCAGCGTGAACTCCTTCGCCGTGAGCAGGATCACATCGCCCTGACGGGTCGCTTTGCGCCGCGTCAGGTCCAGTTCGAGATCGGCAACTTTCAGCGACATGGAATCGCGCGGCTTGCCGCGCCTGAGGATCGACCTGACGCGCGCGACCAGTTCGACGAAGTCGAACGGCTTCGCGAGATAGTCGTCGGCGCCGAGTTCCAGCCCCTTGACGCGGTCCCCCACGTCGTCGCGCGCGGTAAGAAACAGCACGGGCGTGGACCGTGTGCGGCGCAGATTCTGCAGCAGCGTCCAGCCGTCCTGTCCCGGCAGCATCACATCGAGAATCAGCAGGTCGTAGTCTTCCGTCTCCGCCTGGTGCTGACCCGTGACACCGTCTTCAGCCCAATCGACGACGTACCCCGCCTCCGACAGCCCTTTGCGAAGATAGGCGCCGGTCTTCGGCTCGTCTTCCACCAACAGGATCCGCATGCAAGCTACCTCTCAAAGATGCCGTGCCGGCGCCGTATCCGGCCCGGCAAGACGTTCGCCAGCCGGCTCATGGCAAAGGCGCGCCACGACGACGTGTGCGCAGCCCGGTAAAGCACGGGTAACACCAGCAGCGTCAGCGCCGTGGACGACAGAATGCCGCCAATCACCACCGTTGCCAGCGGGCGCTGCACTTCCGAGCCAGTGCCGGTTGCGAATGCCATCGGCAAAAACCCGAGCGAAGCAACGAGGGCCGTCATCAGGACGGGCCGCAGCCGCGTCACGGCCCCCTCACGAACGGCCGCATCCAGCTGCGCGCCCTCTTCCCGCAGATTTCTGATGAAGGAAATCATGACGAGCCCGTTCAGCACCGCGACGCCCGAGAGCGCTATGAAACCGACCGCCGCGGTAATGGAAAGCGGAATGTCTCTCAACCAGAGCGACAGCACGCCGCCGCTCAAAGCGAACGGAATGCCGGTGAATACCAGCAAGCCATCTTTAGCATTATTGAACATGATGAACAGCAGGACAAACACCATGAAGAGCGACAGCGGCACGACCAGCTTCAGGCGCTCGCTCGCGCTTTGCAACTGCTCGAACTGTCCACCCCACGACAACCAGTAACCGGACGGCACCTGCACGTCCTCGCGTATCTGCTCGCGTGCGTCCGCCACGAACGAACCGACGTCGCGCCCGCGGACATTCGCGCTCACCACCACGCGCCGCTTGCCGTCTTCCCGGCTGATCTGGTTCGGACCCGGCGTGACCTCGACCGTGGCCAGTTCGGCGAGCGGCACATACGGCGCCTGGACGACAGGCACGCTGCCCCTTCCGGCCGCCGCGGACGGTAACGCAAACGGCAACGCGATCGGCAGCCGCTTGATCGCCTCGATGTCCGTGCGAAGTTCGTCCGCCAACCGCACCACGATATCGAAACGCCGATCGCCCTGGAACAGCGTGCCGGCTTTCTGCCCGCCCACCGCGGCCGCGACCGTGTCCTGCAGGTCGCCTACCGTGACGCCGTAGCGCGCCAATTTGTCCCGGTCCACGTTGATGGTGAGAACCGGCAAGCCGGTGGTTTGCTCCACCTTCACTTCGACGGCGCCGGGCACTTTCTGCAACGCCGCGGCGATCTTCTCGCCGGTGCGATCCAGCACCGCCATATCGTCGCCAAAGAGCTTCACGGCCACGTCGCTGCGCACACCGGAGATCAGTTCGTTGAAGCGCAATTGAATAGGCTGGGAGAATTCGTACGCATTCCCTGGCACTTCATCGAGCACCGCCTCGATCTCCTGCACCAGTGTCTCGCGCGACTTGTTCGGCTGCGGCCACTGGTCCGTGGGTTTGAGCATGATATAGCCGTCGGACAGGTTAGGCGGCATCGGATCCGCCGCGATTTCCGCCGTACCCGTGCGCGCAAAAACGCGGTCGATTTCAGGAAACCGTTGCTTCAAGGTTTTTTCGATCGCCTTTTGCATGCTGACCGACTGGGAGAGACTCGTGCCCGGAATACGCAATGCGGCGACGGCCAGATCTCCCTCGTTCAGACTTGGAACGAACTCGCTGCCAAGGCGCGCCGCCAGCCCCGTGCTCAACGTGACGATCACCGCGGCGCCGAGAAACACGCGTTTCGGACGCGTCATGAAGGCGGTGAGCAGCGGTTCATATAGCCGTCTTGCCCAGCCCATCAAGCGGTTTTCCTTTTCTTCGACGCGTTTGCCGATAAAGAGTGCTATAGCAGCAGGAATGAAGGTGACTGTCAACACCATCGCCGCGCCAAGCGCCATCACGACGGTGATCGCCATAGGGTGAAACATCTTCGCCTCGACGCCCGTGAGCGCGAAGATCGGCAAGTAGACCACCATGATGATCAGTTGCCCGAATATCAACGCACGGCGCGCTTCCTGCGAGGCGCCGAACACTTCGGCGAAACGCTCTTCGCGAGTCAACGGCCGGCCGGCGAGCGTCTGCGCGTGAGCGAGGCGCCTGACGCAGTTTTCCACGATCACCACCGCGCCGTCGACGATGATGCCGAAGTCGAGCGCGCCCAGACTCATGAGGTTCGCACTCACCTTCGCGTTGACCATGCCGGTGAACGTCATCAGCATGGATAGCGGAATGACGAGCGCCGTAATCAGCGCCGCGCGCAGGTTGCCGAGAAACAGGAACAGCACCACGATCACGAGCACCGCGCCTTCGAGCAGGTTCTTCTTCACCGTCTGCACCGCTTTGTCGACCAGAACGGTGCGGTCGTACACGGGAATCGCGCGCACGCCCGGCGGCAGTGTGCGATTGACGTCGTCCATCCTGGCGGCGACTGCCTTCGAGACCGCGCGGCTGTTCTCCCCCATCAGCATGAACACGGTGCCGAGCACGACCTCCTCGCCGTTCGACGTCGCGGCGCCCGTGCGCAATTCCCGGCCGATATCCACCTGTCCGACATCCTTGATGCGAACCGGCACGCCGCCCACGTTGGTCAGCACGACATTGGCAATGTCTTCGGCCGAGCGGGCCTGGCCGGGCACCCGCACGAGATACTGCTCGCCGCGTTTTTCGATGTAGCCGGCGCCCACATTTTCATTGTTGCGCTCGAGCGCCCGCACCACGTCCGCCAGCGTCAGCCCGTGGGACATGAGCTTGGCGGGATTCGGCGCGACCCGGAACTCCTTCACGAAGCCGCCGATGGAATTGACCTCGGTGACACCCGGCACATTACGAAGCTGGGGCTTGATGACCCAGTCCTGAAGCTCGCGCAGATCCGCGGGCGTGTAGCGGGTCCCGTCCGGCTTGAGGGCCGACGCGTCGGCCTCCACCGTCCACAGGTAGATCTCGCCGAGTCCCGTGGAAGTCGGGCCCATGGCCGGCGTGGCGCCGGGTGGCAGCTTGTCTTTGGCTTCCTGAATCCTTTCGTTGACGAGCTGGCGTGCGAAGTAGATGTCGGTGCCGTCCTCGAAGATCACGGTCACCTGCGACAGGCCATAGCGGGAGATGGAGCGCGTCTGGGCCAGATTGGGAAGACCGGCCATCGCGGTCTCCACCGCGTACGTGATGCGCTGCTCGGCTTCGAGCGGCGAATAGCCGGGCGCGGACGTATTGATCTGAACCTGAACGTTGGTGATGTCAGGCACGGCGTCGATGGGCAGTTTCTGATAGCTGTACACGCCGACGGCCGCGACAGCGGCTATGGCCAGCATGACTAACCAACGGTGCGCGATGGCGAAGCGAATCAGTCGCTCGAACATGGAGAGGGTCCTCTGGAACCGGGTAACGGGAGCGCGGCCTGCCCGCGGCAAGTGCGAGGCGCTTCATGCGCCGGGGCGCTACTCTTCCTCGACGCTGCCCTTCCCGAGTTCGGCCTTGAGGACGAAACTGTTCGAAGCGGCATACTTTTGACCGGGCCGCAGTCCGTTCACGATTTCGACGACCTTGTCGTCGCGGCGTCCCGTCTGAACAGACTGAGCGACAAACCCTCCGCGCGACTGCACGAAGATGGCGGGCGCGCCGTCGATGTCCTGCAACGCGTCGGCCGCCACGGCGAGCGGCACGCTTTGCCGGCCGGCATCCACCGACACATTGACGAACATGCCCGGCCGCCACGCGCCGTCGGGATTCGGCAAGACCACGCGCGCCGGCGCGGTGCGGGTTTGCTCGCCGAGCAGCGCGCCGACGTAGGCGATCGGACCGCTCGACTTCGATTCGAAAGCGGTGGCGCTGACTGTAGCGGCGCGGCCGACCCGCACTTCGTTCAGGTGCTGGGCCGGCACCGCCATCTCGGCCCACACGGACGAGAGGTCGGAGAGAACGAAGAGCCTGGCATCCGCCGCGATTGCCTCGCCTGGCGTCGCGTGCTTTTCGACCACGGTGCCGGCAAACGGCGCGCGCAGCTCGTAACGGTTCAATGCGGCCGCCGACGCCGGCGCATCTAGCGCGGAGAGTTTCGCGCGGGCGTTCTGCGTGGCGATTTCGGCTTCGCGCAATTGCACCTGCGCCTCAAGATAGTCCTGCTCGGCCGAAATGCGTTCCTGCCACAAGGTCCTTTCGCGCGCGTACGAGGTTCTCGCCGCGGCGAGCCGGCGCTCCGCGCTCAGCAGTTCACTTCTGCGATCCGCGAGATCGGTGCTGACAATGACCGCCAGCACCTGGCCTTTGCCCACCTTCTCGCCGGCCGACACGCCGACCCGCTCCACGATGCCCGCCACGCGCGGGACCACGTGGGCCGTGCGATCCTCGTTAAAGCGGATTTCGCCGGGAAGCTGGACAGTCGTGAGCACCTGGGCGGGAGCGGCCTCGCCAAGGCGGATCTGGGCCGCGTCGATTTGCGCCGCATTGAGGGCGATCGCGCCGTCTGCCCGCGAAAAGACGAACGACGCGGATTGCTCGCCCCACTTGAGGTGAATGGCCGCGTCGAACACGTGAGGCTTGCCGATCGGTTCGGCGGATGTCCACTTCTGGCCCGCCGGCACGAATTGGAGCGGCATTTTCGAACCGTCGTAGCGGGTGATGGTGCCCGACAGGGCCACGCCGCGGTCCGCCGGCTCGCCGTCGACGAGCGGATAGACGATGAGCCGCGCGTCCCCCGGCTTTTCGGACAGCACGATTTCGACCGACAGCGCGCCATCGCCAAGAACGGTGCCGCCGTGGCGGCCGGACGGCTCCTGCGCTGCCGCTGAAGCGTCGCCGCTACCCGGAGCGCCTCCGGCATCCGGCGACTCGCGCGTCAACGCGAAGGCGGCGAGCGCGATGCTCACGCTGACGAGGGCCGCCATGGCGGCGATGAGGCGTTTTCTGCGCGGCATGACAAATCCTTCAGGGTAAGCGTGGCGTTGGGGCCGCTGAGTTGCGCGAGGAGACGTCGACGAGCGGGACGCCGACAAGCCGCCCGATATCGGCGTAGGCAAGGTGCGCGTCCGTCAACGCCTGCACGTATTGCGACTGGCCCTGGAACAACGTGCGCTGGGCATCCAGCACATCCAGAAAACCGAACTTGCCGAGTTCGTAGCCGCGCGACATTGCGTCGAGCGCTTCGCGCGCGGCCGGCAGAACGTCGGTTTTCAGGCGTCGCGCCTCCAGATTCGATCTCTCGTAGTTCGCGTATGCCTGCGTCAATTCCAGTTGCAAGCGGGCTGTTTCGTTGTCGAAGTCGGCGCTCGCCTTCTCGGCTTTGTGAACCGATTCGAACAGCGCGCCCTTGTTGGTATCGAAAAGGGGAAGCGGAATGGACACGCCGACCACCGCCTGGTTGCCGGGAACTCCGCCCGTGACGACCCGCTTCATCCCCACGCTGAACGTGAGGTCGGGGATGCGCTTCGCGCGCTCCACGGAAATGGCGGCGTTGGCCCGACGCGTCTCCGCTTTTGCGGCGCGCGCAAGCGGCGCGTCGGATAAGCGCGGCAGGAGTTGGGTGAGTGACCCGATCGCCGGCACGCTTTCGATGTCGCCGCTCACGGGCCGTCCTCGCACGAGCGGACTGCCCGTCACGTTCGCAAGCTTCTCCGCTGCAATCGTCAGCCGCGCGGCGGCGTTAGCCTGTTCGATCTGGACGCCGGTCGCGGCGACCCGCGCCTTGGTCGCCTCCACCGGCGACACCTTGCCCGCGCGCGCGCGTTTTTCCGCCAGTTCCGCCGACCGCGTCGCGATACCGGCGGACTCCTGCGCGACCCGCAACTGGCGTTGAGCCGCAAGCAACCCGTAAAACGCGGCGATGACGTCCGAGCGCAGGGCCGCGCCGCGCGCGTCGAGCGATGCGAGCGCCACTTCGCGTCCGTAGGAGGCGACGTCGAGCCGCGCCTGACGCTTGCCGCCGAGTTCGACGGTCTGGTTGAGCAACGCCGTCGAGGTGCGCTCCGTGCCGCCGAATCCTTCCTGCAGCAGCGAGATCTGCGGATTGGGGCGCGCGCCCGCCTGCATGAATGTCCCGCTCGATGCATCCGCGTCGGCGCGCGCGCCGCGCAGCAACGGGTTGTTCTCGGCCGCGATGCCGAGCGCCTCGTCAAGGGGCAAGGCGGGACCGTCGCTCGACGGGGTCGGGGGCGGGGCCTGCGTCTGTGACTGCGTTTGTGAGTACTCTGCCGGCGGCGCGGATGGATCGCTCGGCGCAAGCAGCGCCGCCGGCTGTCCGTAAGCCGTGCTCACCGTGGCAAGCGCAAGGAAGGCAACAAGGTGGCGGGTGAACATGGGCGTTTGAAACGTTGACCAGGTGCGACCGATGCTACGGCGCTGCCGCAGTGCCAACATGGTGGAAAAATGAGATTTTTGTCATCTTCGGGGCGGCCCGGACGGCCGCGCCCTGATAATTACCTCACCCCACCCCCAACCCAGCCCAGACTATGGAGCCCCAATGAATCATCCAACCGCACAGCCCGCCCCATCCTTCGTTCGCCGCGTCGCGTTTCTCGGCCTCGGCGTGATGGGCTACCCCATGGCCGGCCATCTCGCGAAAGCCGGCCTCGACGTGACCGTGTACAACCGGACCGCGTCGAAAGCGCAGCAATGGGTCTCCGAGTACGGCGGCCGCGCCGCCGGCACGCCGCGGGAAGCCGCGGACGGCGCCGAACTGGTGCTCGCCTGCGTCGGCAACGACGACGACCTGCGCAGCGTCACGCTCGGTGACGACGGCGCGTTTGCCGGCATGGCGCCGAACGCGGCGTTCGTCGATCACACGACAGCGTCGGCGAACGTCGCGCGCGAACTGGCGGAAATCGCGGGCCGCCAGGGTCTGCACTTCGTCGACGCGCCCGTGTCGGGCGGCCAGTCCGGCGCGCAGAACGGCAAGCTGACGATCATGTGCGGCGGCGAGCCGGCCGTCTTCGAACAGGCGTCCCCCGTGCTCGCGCACTACGCGGCGGCCGTCACGCTGATCGGCGCCGTCGGCGCCGGGCAACTGGCGAAGATGGTCAATCAGATCTGCATCGCGGGCATGGTGCAGGGACTCTCGGAGGCGATCAACTTCGGCCAGCTCGCGGGCCTCGACATGCCGCTCGTGCTGCAGGTGATCGGCAAGGGCGCGGCCGCCAGCTGGCAGATGGACAATCGCGGGCAGACCATGATCGACGGCAAGTTCGACTACGGCTTTGCGGTCGACTGGATGCGCAAGGACCTCGGCTTCTGTCTCGACGAAGCGAAACGCAACGGCGCGTCGTTGCCCGTGACGGCGCTCGTCGATCAGTTCTATGCTGACGTGCAGTCGCTCGGCGGCAGCCGCTTCGACACCTCGAGCCTGATCTGGCGCTTGCGCGCGCTCAAGCCGGCCAGGTGAGCCAGATGAGCCAGGGCGGGCGCGCCCTTAGCCGGCCGCCCGCCGCGTTGCTTCAGTTGCTTACCTCAGTTGCTTACCTCAGTTGCTTACCTCAGTTGCTTACCTCAGTTGCTTACCTCAGTTGCTTACCTCAGTTGCTTACCTCAGTTGCCTGCCTCACTTGCGCCACCGCAATGGCCGGCGCAAGTGATGGCGCTCCAGCCGTACCGCCGCCCCCGCGTGAAGGAACGACGGCATGCCGCCGAGCTCCGCGCCGGCGGTGCGCTCGCGCTCCTCGTCGGCCTCGACGGTCTTGCCGGTGTCGATGAACAGCGCCGCCACGATACCGACCGCGAGCAGGCCCGCGGAGATATTGAACGGCACGTTGTAGCTGCCGGTCTTCTCGATCAGATAGCCGAACACCACCGGCGAGACCATTCCCGCGACACCGAAGCCCGTGTTCATCATGCCGCCGGCCGTGCCCGCATACTTGCCGGCAATGTCGAGCGGCAACGTCCACAGCACGGGGTTGGTGATTTCAAGGAAGAAGAACGAAGCCGACAGGAACCAGACGGCGGTGAGCGGATCGGTGGCGGACACCATCGGCAGCAGAAACACCAGCGAGCCGCCCATGCCCACCACCAGCACCGCACAGCGCGCGAAGCGCAAGCGCCCGGTGATCTTGTAGAGCTTGTCCGACACCACGCCGCCGAGCGTGTCGCCAACCACCCCCGCCAGCAGCGGCAGCGCGGTGAAGAGCGCCAGTTGTTTGAGATCGAATCCTCGCGATTCGCGCAGGTAGGACGGCAGCCAGGTCAGATAGACCCACAGCAGCCAGCCATAGCAGAAGTCCACAAAGGTGACGAGCCACATCCGGCGCACCAGTTTGCGCCACGGCGTGGCCGCGTGTTTGGCGCGGTCGCAGTCGCCGGCGCGGTAGCCGATTTCCGCGGTTTCCTCGGGCGTGATGCGCCGGTTCTGTTCCGGCGAGTTGGTGAACACGAACAGGTAGAGCACGGTCCAGGCGAGGCTCGCGATGCCGAGCAGAATGAATGCATCGCGCCAGCCGCCCGTGGCCACCACGGCCAGCACCAGCGGCGGCGTGACCGCGCCGCCCAGACGCGCGAAGCTGTGGGTAATGCCTTGCGCAAAACCGCGCTCGGCGACCGGCATCCAGTAAGTGAAGGCGCGCGTCGCGGTGGGAAACGCTCCGCCTTCGCCGACGCCGAGCGCGAAGCGCATCAGGACCAGCATCGTGACACTGCCGGCAAAGCCCGTGGCCAACGTGGCCACGCCCCAGATCAGCGAGAGCACCGTGAGCACCAGTTTCGGCCCGAACTTGTCGGCGAGCCAGCCGCCGATAATCTGCATTGCCGCATACGGATAAGCGAAGGCGGAAAACACCAGCCCCAGCTGAACGGTCGTGAGACCCATCTCGTGACGAATCAATGGACCGGCCACGGCAATGTTCACCCGATCGATGTATGAGATGAAATACATCAGGCACATGACCGCCAGGATGATATGACGTGTCTTGACACGCCGGATACGCGTTTCCATGCTGTCTCCTGTTTCTCTCTTATGTGTATCGACCACGGCCATGACCGGCCGTCCGATTTACCGCGATGCGACTCATGAGGTGTGCTGCGCGCTGGCCGCCGTCGACCGCCGGCCGCGCGCCATCAGGTGGGCACCAGCTTCAGGCGCTGCACCTTGCCGGAAGGCCCGCGCGGCAGTTCGTCGACGAACCGGAATTCCTTCGGCGTCTTGTAGCGGCCGAGCTCGCGCAGGCAGTGTTCGCGCAAGTCCGCCGGGTCGGGCGCGCCCCGTCCGTCGCGCAGGCGCGGCACCACGAACGCGACGATCTCCTGACCGTAAGCCGGGTCGGGCACGCCGACCGCCGCGGCATCCAGCACATCGGGATGCCGCAACAGCGCTTCGTCGATTTCGCGCGGCGCAATGTTTTCGCCGCCCTTGATGATCAATTCCTTGGCGCGGCCATTGATGTAGAAGTAGCCGTCCGCGTCGCGATAACCAAGGTCGCCGGTGCGCAGCCAGCCATCCGCCGTAAATGCCGCCGCCGTCTCTTCGGGCCGCTTGTAATAGCCGCCCATCACCTGTTCGCCGCGCAGCACCAGCTCGCCGCACTCGTTGGCCGCGCACTCGCGCCCTTCGCGGTCGATCACCCTCGCCTCGCCGCCCGAGGGCAGGCCGATACTGCCCACGCGACGCCGGCTCGTTTCATATGGATTGCTAAAAACCGGCGCGGCAGTTTCGGTCATGCCCATGGTTTCGATCACGCCGATCCCGAAGCGCGCCTCGAACGCGCGATGATGATCGGCGGGCAATGCCGCCGACGCGCTGCGGCAAAACTTCAGCGCCGACAGATCGTAGGCGCACGTTTCGTCGGCATTGAGCAGATAAGCGACGATGGTCGGCACCACGTTGATCCACGTACAGGCATGAAGCGCGACGTCGCGCCAGAACGTGCGCGCCGAAAAGCGCGATGGCATGACCGCCGAGCCGCCGTGAAAGAGCGGTGCCAGCAGCGTGACGACCAGGCCGTTGATGTGATAAAGCGGCAACGACGCCAGCACACGATCGTCGGCCGTCAGCCGGTGTTCGGCGCTGATATTGCGAGCGTTTGCGACCAGGTTGCGATGCGTCAGCAGAACGCCTTTGGGGGTGCCGGTGGTGCCCGAGGTGTACATGAGCAGCGCGACGTCGTCCGCGGCCGGTTCATGCACCGGCGCGGTAGCCACCTCGTGCCGTGCGCCGCGCATCGCGGACGCGGGTGCCTGCGCAGCGCCAGCGGACCCGCCCGCGGTATGCGCGCCTGCTTCAGCCAGGGCGGGCTCGCGCTTCGCAAGCGTAGGCGGCTCCGCTTGCGCCGGTTCGGTCCCGATCAACGCGATCTCGCGCGTGAGCCCGGCGGCGCGCAGCTCGGCGACGGCCGTGTCGATCACAGCATGCGTATCGCGTCCGGCGAAGATCATCCGCGTGTCGGAATGGTCGACGATATAGCGCACCTGCGAGGGCTGGCAAAGCAGGTTGAGCGGATTCGCCACGAGCCCGCTATACATGGCCGCGAGCAACAGGCGGGCGGTCTGGATGCCATTGCCCATGAACACCGAAACGACGTCGCCGGGTTGCAGCCCGGCTTGCCGGAAACGTGTCTCCAGCACACGGCAGTCGTCGCGCAACTCGCGAAACGTCAGCACGGTCGCGCGCCGGTCAGCGGCCGCTGGTTCATCGTCGTCGAATGCGGCCAGCAGAAAGGGCTTTTCCGGATACTGCAAGGCTCGCTCGTCGATCAGCGCGCGCAGGGTGGCGGGCGAGTTCATCGGCCATACCTCGCGAAGAAATCGCCGAGCAATTCGTCCGTCTCCGGCACGCGCTCCTCGATCGGATAGGCGACCCGTGTAGTGTTCAGATAGTGGCGAAAGCCCAGGTTGCCCGAGAAGTTGTTGCGGCCCCACGTGCCGCAGCCCATCGACAGCGAAAACGGCAAGCCGTTATCGAAGTTGCCGCCGGTGGCGAGGCAGTGCGCCTGATTCACGATCACGCGCGCAACGGGCAACGTTACGCCGAGCCGGACCGCTTGCGTGGTATCGCTCGAATGCAGTCCGACCGAATGGCCGGCGCCCATGTACGCGTAAATGTCGCGCACCACGTCGGCCGCGGCAGCGAAGTCGGCGGCGCGATACACGGCAAGAACCGGTGCGAGTTTCTCGCCGGAAAACGGATAGTCACTGCCCGCGCCGCTTTCTTCCACCATCAGAAAGGCGGGATGACGGGCGGCCACCTCATCCAGACCCGCCACGCCGGCGATCACCTCGGCGGACTTCGCCGTGCAATGTTCAGAGAGCTTGCCGTTGACCCACATTGCCGCCTGCAAGCGGGCCTTCTGCGCGGCATCGAGGAGCACGCCGCCGCACGCGGCCAGCTCGGCGAGCATCGGCGCATAGACCGTGTCTTCGATCACCACGCTGTTTTCGGACGAGCAGCTCGTCGCATTGTCGAAGGTTTTCGAGCGCAGAATCTTGCGCGCCGCGTCATGCAGATCCGCGGACGCGGTGACGATCGAAGCGACGTTGCCCGCGCCCACGCCGAATGCGGGCGTCCCGCTCGCATACGCCATGCGTACGTTCGCCTGCGAGCCCGTCGCCACGACCAGATCGCATTGCCGCATCAGCGCGGCCGTGGCCGCCTTGCTGATCGGCGCGGGCAGCATCTGCACGAGGTCGGCATCGATACCGGCTTTGGCGAATTGCGCGTGAATGAACTCGATCAGCAACGCGCAGGAGGAGTGACCTTTGGGCGACGGCGCGACGATTACCGCATTGCCGCATTTGAGCGCGTTGATGATCTTGTTGGCCGGCGTGGCGGCCGGATTGGTGGACGGCGTAATCGCCGCCACCACGCCGACGGCGCGCGCGATCTCGACGATGCCGCTCGCCTTGTCCTGCGCAATCACGCCGGTGGTCTTCTGTCCATGCAGATCGCGCAGCAGGCCGAGCGTTTTGCGATAGTTCTTGCGGAACTTGTCGTCGGCGTTGCCAAGACCCGTATCGTGTACGGCGCGCTCCGCCAGTTGCCGGTTGCGCTGCGGTTCCATGATGGCCCACGCTGCTGCGGCGGCGGCCGTGTCGAGCGCCTGTTGTCCCGCGTTTTCGAAAGCGCGCTGCGCCGTACGCGCCCTCGCTACGAGCGGCGCAACCATGCGTTCGGCTTCGCCGTCCGCACGGTGTGCCGCGATTTCGGCGCCTGAGGCTCTGACGTTCATATGAGTTCGCTCCGCGTGAATAGATTGATTGCAGTGCTATCAATCTAGCCAGCCGCGCTTTGAGCGAAGTCCCGTTTTTCGAGCTATCCATTGCACGACGCCCGTCAGCATCGGAAAACGCGAAATTCGGTACTTTCCATAGTCCCGAAAAACAATGAAGTCGATGCAAAATCAACCCTGTGAATACGCTGCCGAGGAAGTGGGATGTCGACATCAAACCAGTCGAATGCAGCTGCAGTTCGCGCGTTTCGCGTTCTCGAAACACTGGCGGAAGCGGGCGGCCCGCTCTCGATGACGGAACTCGTCAATGTGCTCGGCCTGCCCAAGCAGACCGTCCACCGGATCCTCGTCCAATTGATGGATGCGTGGCTCGTCACGCGCGGCGCGGGCGACCGTCTTTACGAATGCTCGCCACGCGTGCGCATGCTCGCCGTCAACGTGTTGATGCATGCCGGACCGGCGGCCGCCCGCCACGTGCTGCTCGAACAACTGGTGGCGAAAATCGGCGAGACGTGCAATCTGACCATGCTCTCCGGCAACGACGTGGTCTATGTGGACCGCGTCGAAACCGAGTGGCCGCTGCGCATGCATTTGCAGCCGGGCTCACATGTGCCGCTGCACTGCTCGGCGAGCGGCAAGCTGCTGCTGAGCTTTCTGCCGAAAGACAGGCGCGAGCGCGTGATTGAAACGCTGCCGCTGCGCGGCTATTCCGAGCGAACGATTACCGATCGCGACCTGTTGCGTAAAGAACTCAGCACGACGCGGCGCCGGCTGCTCGCGATCAACAATCAGGAACACCTGCAAGGGCTGATCGCGATTGCCGTGCCCGTCATGCTCGATCGCAATCGGGCCTGCGCGGCGATTGCCGTGCAGGCGCCGGTGGGACGAGTCACGCTCGACGATCTGCTCGCTTTCGTTCCCGATCTGCGCTATGCAGCGGAAGAGACCGCGAAGACGTTTCGGGAATGACGCCGCGCGAAGCCGCGATAACATCGCCACGCAAGCGGCACGGCTTCATCGAGCGGCGCGCCGCACTCCACGCGCCGGGTTCACCTGTCCCTAACACACCGCGGAGTCACGAACGCGCATGGACGACCGTATCGAACGCGCCCGCCCGCTTGCGTTCAATCGCCCGCACCGATAGCGCGGAGATCAAAGCGGAGAACAACACATACGCGCACACGGTCCACGGTTTGCCGCCGTTCAGCCGCATCAGGATCGTCGCAATGATCGGCGTGAGCCCGCTCGCGAAGATGCCCGAGAACTGATAGACGAACGAGATACCCGTGTAGCGTACTTCGGCGTCGAACAGTTCGGCAAACAATGCCGCCTCCGGGCCGTACACCATCGCGTAGAAAATGCCGAAGGGCACCACGATCGCAGCCCAGATCAACAATGTATTGGCCGGCTGCATTTCGATCAGCCAGAAAGCCGGAAACACCGACACGCCGCAAATCAGCGAGCCCCAGAAGTAGACGCGCGCGCGGCCGAGCTTGTCGGACATGCCGCCGAACAGCGGGATGAAGAAGCACATCACGCCGGCCGCGATCATCACGCCGAGCAATGCGTCGGTGCGGCTCATCGAGACATGCTGCGTGAGGTAGCCGATCGAGAATACGGCGAAGATATTGAAGAACACACCGTCGATATAGCGCGCGCCCATGCCGAGCACCACGGCACCGCGATAGCGCGTCATCATGTCGACGAACGGAATCTTGGCCTCGCGCCGATTGCGTTTGAGCGCGATGAATTCGGGCGTCTCCATCACCTTGGCGCGAATATACAGCCCGATCAGCACCAGCCCGAGCGACGCGCCGAACGCGATCCGCCAGCCCCACGACAGGAACGCGGCTTCGGGCAGCAGACGCGAGAGGCTCGCGACCATCCCCGATGCGAGGCATAGCCCGATCGACAAACCGATCTGCGGCAGGCTGGCATAGAGACCGCGTTGCGCCGGGGGCGCATATTCATAGGCCATCAAGACCGCGCCGCCCCATTCGCCGCCGAGCCCGATGCCTTGCAGCACGCGCAGCGACAACAGCAGGACAGGCGCCCAGATGCCGATCTGCGCGTAGGTCGGCACGAACGCGACGCCTGCCGTCGAGATCCCCATGATGATCAGCGTGAGGATCAGCGCCGACTTGCGGCCGATACGATCGCCGAAATGGCCGAATATCACGCCGCCGAGAGGCCGCGTGACGAAACCTACCGCAAAGGTCGAATACGCGAGCAGCGTCGACACCAGCGGATCGTTGGCCGGAAAATAGAGCTTGTTGAAGACGATGCCGGCGACAACGCCGTAAAGAAAAAAGTCATACCATTCGACGGTTGCGCCGATCACGCTGGCGAACGCAACGCGGCGGATAGCGCGGGGATCGATTGCCATAGCAGCAGCTCCTCAATGGACAGCCATGCCGCCTGCGTCGGCACGCGGCCAGCCGGTAACCCCAGTTGTCTCCTCCGGGGCGGTTTATGTGCACCCCGCGAACCGTCCATGCATCGGACGACTCGCGGCTGCGTATTGCGGCGGACTGTGCCCGCCGTTGTTTTGCACCTGCTACGCGGCCACTTTCGCCGCCGGCGTCGTCGCCACACCGCGATCGACACCGTTGGCGTCGTGCAGAATCATGTCCGACGCCTTTTCAGCCACCATCACGATCGGAACGTTGGTATTGCCTGACACGAGCGTGGGCATGATCGAGCAGTCGACCACACGCAGCCCCTGCGTGCCGTACACGCGCAGGCGCTCGTCGACCACCGCGAGCGGATCGCCGGCCGTGCCCATCTTTGCTGTACCAGATGGGTGGAAAATTGTCTGTCCGTACTCCCGGCAGAAATCCAGCAGTTCGTCGTCGGTCTGCGCATGCGCGCCTGGCCGCACCTCACGTTTCATCAGCGCGGCCATCGGCTCGGCGGCCGCGACGCGGCGCGCGAAACGCACGCCGGCGATCGTCGTGCGCCGATCCAGATCGGTGTCCAGATAGTTCGGCTGAATGGACGGCGCTTCACGCGGGTCCGCGCTGCGAATGCGCACCGCGCCGCGCGATTCGGGACGCAACTGGCAGATCGAATAGGTGCAGCCCGGAAAGTCGTGGACGTTGCCGCCCGCGGAGTCCGCCGACAACGTGGAGAAATGAAACTGGATGTCAGGTGTCGCCGATTCCTGCGGCAAGGCCCGGCAGAACATGCCGCCCTGGTTGATGCCGACCGCGAGCGGACCGCCGCGCATCAGCGCCCATTGCAGCCCCATTCTGGCGCGCCCCGTCCATGAACGCAGCAGATCGTTGGTCGTGATCGGTTTGGTGACTTCATAGATCAGCCGGATTTGCAGATGGTCCTGCAGGTTCTCGCCGACGCCCGCGCGATTGGCCACCACGGGAATGCCGAATTCGCGCAGCAATGCGGCCGGCCCCACGCCGGACAGTTGCAGCAATTGAGGCGACTGCAGCGCACCGGCGGTCAGGATCACTTCGCGATTGGCGCGCACTTCCCGCAACTCACCGTGTTGCCGATACTGCACCCCACAGGCGCGGGTTCCCTCGAACAGAATCTTCGAGGCCATCGCATCGGTTTCCACCCGCAGGTTCCTGCGTTGCCGCGCGGGCTTCAGATAGGCGACGGCGGTCGAACACCGAAAGCCGCGGCGGGTAGTCAACTGATAGTAGCCGACGCCCTCCTGATCGCCCGTATTGAAGTCCTCGATGGTTGCCACGCCTAACGAATTCGACGCCGCAATGAACGCGTCGACCAGTTCATGCCGCTGTTTGATGGTCGAGGCCCACAGCGGGCCGTCGACGCCGCGCGTGGGCCCCTCGCCCAGTTCGTTGTGTTCCAGCCGCCTGAAATACGGCAGGCAGTCATCCCAGCTCCAGCCGCGATTGCCGAGCCGCGCCCAATGGTCGTAATCGTCCTTCTGCCCGCGCACGTAGATCAGGCCATTGATCGAACTGCTGCCGCCCAGCGTGCGGCCGCGCGGCCAGTAGAGCCGGCGATTGTGCATGTTCGGATCGGGATCGGTATAGAAGCCCCAGTTGTAGACCGGGTGAAACATCGTCTTGCCATAACCGATGGGGATATGAATCCACATGAAGCGATCGGCCGGGCCGGCTTCGAGCAGACATACCGAGTAGCGGCCGCCTTCGGAAAGCCGGTTCGCCAGCACGCAACCCGCCGACCCCGCGCCGACGACCACAAAGTCGAATCGGTCTGCCATGTGCAATGTCTCCTGCATGTTTTATAAAAACCGGTATGTTTCGTTGAAATTTATGTTCAGCCCGTTTCCTGTTCAAGAAATTCCCGCTACTATCGGCTCATGTGAAACAGAAACAGCGTTTTTTGTTTCACTTTTAGCAATTACCAACCGGCCTGCGCAACGTACGCGGACGCTGGCGAGTCACTGATCGAGAGCAAGGAGGTGTATGCAAGCACTCTGCCCGTCGCCGCGCAGCGAACCCGTGGCCGAAGACTCGCGGGCTTTGCGTGCATTGGCCGTGCTCGAACAGCTGGCGGCCGCCGGGCAGCCGTTTTCGCTCTCGCAACTCTCGCTGCGCCTGCACATTCCCAAAGCGACGCTGATGCGGCTGATCGAGTCGCTCGAAGCGCAGGGCTACGTGACTCATCTGCCCGATTCGCGTGGCACGGACCGCGGCATCACGCTGGGTCCGAAAGCGGCGCAGCTCGCGCTCACCACGCTGTCCAACAATACGTTCGGGCGCGCCTGCCGTTCGCTGCTGCGCTCGCTCGTCGACGCGCTCGGCGAAACCTGCAACCTCACCGCGCTGGATCGCGACACCGTGCTCTATCTGGAGCGCGTGGAGACCGCCGAACCGCTGCGGCTGCATTTGCAGCCCGGCACGCGCGTGCCGTTGCACTGCACCGCCAGCGGCAAACTGTTCCTGTCGCAGATGCCGCCGGCCGAGCGCCGCCTGGTGCTCGCGCGGCTGACGCTGGAGCGAAAAACGCAAGGCACGCTGACGGAATTGAATCTGCTCGAGGCGGAACTCGACCGCCTCGCGGTGCGCGGAATCGGCATCGACAACGAGGAACTGGTTCGCGGCATGGTGGCGGTCGCGGTGCCTGTGCGCGATGCGGCGGATGGGCACGTGCTTGCCTCGCTGGCGATTCACGCGCCGACCGCGCGCGCGAGTCTGAACGACCTGCTGAAGGCCGTGCCGAGACTGAAGGACGCGGCGCTGAAGCTCGCCCCGCTGTTATCCGCGGGCCCTTCTGTGGAGCATGCGCACCATGAGCGTTGAGGCCGTCCCCATGAGCGATCCATTCGATCCGGCGGAGTCATCCGCCGGCGTGCGGCCCGGCGGCGCGAAGGCCGGACGGCCCAAAGCGGAGTTGTACAATGGCGCCGATCCATTTTCCGGAACGGCAGGCATGACCAAAGCGGATACTCCGACGCTGCGCGCGTTTGCGTTGCTCGAACACCTCGTCAATTCGGACGGCCCGGTGTCGCTCGCCGATATCGCGCAAGACGTCGCGCTGCCCAAGGCGTCGCTGCATCGCATGCTTGCTTCGCTGGAGGCGGGCGGGCTCGTGATCCGTGAGCCCGGCCAGAAGAACGCGTATGTGATCGGGCCGCGCCTCGCGCAACTCGCGTTAGGGGTGGTGATGCATTCCGGCGCGCGGCGCCTGCGTCATGCGATTCTCGCGCGTCTGGTGGCCGATCTCGGCGAGACCTGCAATCTCACCATGCTGCATGAAACCGAGGTGCTCTATCTCGACCGGATGGAAGCGCCATGGCCGTTGCGCCTCGATCTCAAACCCGGCTCGCACGTCCCCGCGCATTGCAGCGCGAGCGGCAAACTGCTGCTGGCCATGCTGCCGCGCGAACAGCGCTCGGCACTCGTGCGCGCGCTGAAACTCGAACGCTTCACGCCGAACACCATCACGGACCCGGAGCTGCTCGAAGCGGAACTGGACCGGACCGCGCACAAGCGCATTGCGATCGATAACGAAGAGTTTCTCGCCGGCATCGTATGCGTGGCGGCGCCGGTGGTAGACGAGAACGGCACCTGCATCGCGGCGGTCGCCGTGCATGCGCCGGTCTCGCGCGCGCCGCTGTCTCGCGCGCTCGAATTCGTGCCGCGTCTTCAGGAAGCCGCGCGGGAACTCGCAGCCACCTTCTGACGCGAGCGCCCCTGCCTGTCTTACCCGGCGCGGCGCGGGCTCACGGCCCGGGCTTCTGCTTGCGCACGAGTTCGGCCAGCAGGCGCACGCCCGCGTCGATCTTGTCGAGCTTGATCGCCGAGAAGCCCATCCGGAAACAGTGGTTCTGCTCCAGTCCGTTCATGAAGAACACGCTGCCCAGTTCGATCAGGATGCCGTGCTGTTCGGCGTCGGCGCCCAGACGCACGGCATCGAGCCAGGGCGGCCCTTCCACCCAGCAGGAAGCGCCGCCCGTAACCGGGATGTAGCGCGCTTGCGGCATGTACTTGTCCAGCGCCGCCATCAGCGCCAGCGCGCGTTCGCGGTAGGCGTGGGCCAGCCTGCGCAGTAACGCGTCGTGATGACCGAGCGCGAGAAACGTCGCGAACGCACGCTGGATGTACGCCGCCGGATGCCGCACCATCAGACGGCGCAGCGCGCGCAACTCTTGCACCAGTTCGCGCGGACCCACGATATACCCGAGCCGCAAACCGGGCGCGAAGGTCTTCGACAGACTGCCGATGTAGATCACGCGGTCAGCCTTGTCCAGACTCTTGAGCGCCGGGTGCGGCAGGCCCGAGAAGTTGTTTTCGCTTTCGTAGTCGTCCTCGATCAGCACGAAATCGTGCTCCTGCGCGAGTTCGAGCAACGCATGCCGGCGATCGATCGGCATGGTGGCCGTGGTCGGGCACTGGTGGCTCGGCGTCACGTAGACGTAATCGCATTGGGCGAACAGATGCGCGTCCTCGACGGGCCGCACGCCGCCCTCGTCAACCGGCAACGGCACCAGTTGCGCGTTGCGGTTCTCGAAGATATTGCGGGCGTCCGGATAGCCGGGGTTCTCGAAGCCTACCGTAGTGCGCTCGCGCGCCAGCAGATCGGCAACCAGATACAACGCCTGCTGACAGCCGATCGTGATGACGATCTCGTCCGGCATCGCAAACACGCCGCGCCGCGGCAGCACGCGCGTGCGGATTTGCTGGATCAGCGTGTCGTCGTCGCGGCCGATCAGATCCGGCGCCCAGTTGCGGATCTCCATCACCGAGAGCGCCTTCATGCAGCATTCGCGCCAGTCGTTGGTCGGGAACAGCGACTGGTCGAACTGCCCGTAGATAAATGGATATTCGTAGTCCTGCCAGTTGCCCGGCTTGACGATATTGCGCTGCTCGGACGGCCGCCGTTGCACACGCTGCGCCCAATCGGGCCGCGCGGGCGCCGCATCGTGCTCGCGGGCGGGGACCGTCTGCGTCGGCCTGAAGCCGTGCCGTCCCTCCAGCATGGCCGGATTGACGAAGTGCCCGCTGCGCTCGCGCGAAATCAGATAGCCCTCCTCCACGAGTTGCTGGTACGCCAGCACGACCGTATTTCTCGCGACGCTCAGCTGATCGGCCAGTTCCCGGCTGGACGGCAGCGCGGTTTGCGGCGGCAGTTGGCCGTCCAGAATCGCGGCCACCAGCATCTGGCGAATCTGGCCTTGCAGGCTCATGTTCGAGTCGCTCGGACGCTGAAAACGCTGCGTCCAAAGGGCCGTCGCTGTACGGCTAGACATGCATCCTCCTCAAAGTGAAAAGACCGCGCCGGCCAGCGCGGCGCGGGGCGAGACAGCCGCCTGCCGCGATAGCGGCTCGTGGCGCGGGCCGGCCAGTGCGGCTCCGGGCGGTCCCTGAGCGATCCCTGAGCGGACCTCGAGCGGACCTCGAGCGCCGATGTGGACTCAACGATCGGCGCCGTCTGGCACTAACTTGCTCTATTTTTTACTGACGATACTCGACTCACCCCGTCCAAGGCGATCGGGACAAGCACCGGTCGTGGCCCCACGACTTCCATGCTCCACAGACAGCCACTTGTGAGACCTATTATGAAACGCCATAAAAACCCGACATCACGGCCGTGGTTCCAATGGACGGCGCACTGCGTCCTGGCGCTGGCTTTCGCGGCTACGGCGGCCCTCGTGGCCACGCCCGGTCACGCAGAAGACAAGGAAATCACGATCGCCTATCAGCAGATCGTCGATCCGTGGGTGGTCGGCATCGCGAACGGGTCCATCGAGAAGGCCACCGGCTACAAGATCAACTGGCGGCAATTCGAATCGGGGGCGAAAGTCGCGACCGCGTTGGCGTCGGGCGACGTCAAGGTCGGCGTGATCGGTTCCAGTCCGCTTGCCGCCGCCGTGAGTCAAGGCCTCGATCTGCAGCTCTTCTGGATACTCGACAACATCAACCAGGCCGAAGCGATGGTGGTGCGCAACGGCTCCGGCGTGACGAAGCCCGCGGACCTGAAAGGCAAGACCATCGGCGTGCCGTTCGTGTCTACCACCCACTATCACACCATGTTCGCGCTGCAGCACTGGGGCATCAATCCGTCTGACCTGAAGATTCTCAACATGCAGCCCAATCAGATCGTCGCGGCCTGGTCGCGCGGCGACATCGACGCCGCCTACGTGTGGGATCCGGCGCTCGCCGAACTGAAAAAGAGCGGCAAGGTGCTGATCACGTCCGGCGATCTCTCGAAACTCGGCAAGCCGACCTTCGACGGCATTGCGGTCGATCGCAAATGGGGCGAGGATCACAAGGACTTCATGGCCAGACTCGTCAAGGCCATCGCCGAAGCCGACCAGCAATACCGCAGCAATCCATCGCAATGGAATGCGGCCTCGCCGCAGGCCGCGGCCATCGCGAAGATGATCGGCGGCTCGCCGGCGGACGTGCCGGCGTCGCTGTCGCTCTATGCATTCCCCACGCTCGGCGAGCAGGCGTCCGCCCAATGGCTGGGCGGCGGTACGGCGAGCCGCGCCGCGCTCGCGCTGAAGGACACTTCGGAGTTCCTGAAGAGCCAGAAGCAGATCGGCGCTGTCTTGCCCGACTACTCGAAATTCGTCACGCCGGCCTATGCCGAAGCCGCCGCGAAACTCAAATGACGTAACCGTGATCCAGTGGATCGGGAGGCAAGATGGAAAACATGACTGTCAGGAACGTGAGCGTGGTGTTTCCGGGGCGCCGTCCCGGCCAGACCGTGCAGGCGCTCGACGATATCAACCTGACGATCCGCTCAGGTGACTTCGTGGTCGCGCTCGGCGCGTCCGGATGCGGCAAGACCACGCTGTTGTCGCTCATGGCCGGCTTCATCGCGCCGAGCCGGGGCGAGTTGCTGCTCGGCGGCGAACCCATTGCAGGGCCGGGCGCGGACCGAGGCGTGGTGTTCCAGAAACACGCGCTTTTGCCGTGGCTCAACGTGATCGACAACGCGGAATTCGGTCTCAAACTGCAAGGCGTGCCGCGCGCGCAGCGGCGTGACATTGCCGTGCGCAACCTGGCGCTCGTCGGCTTGCAGGATTTCCACAAGCACATGATCTATCAACTCTCGGGCGGGATGCAGCAGCGTGTCGGCATTGCCCGCGCGCTCACCTGCGATCCGGCGATGCTGCTGATGGACGAGCCGATGGCCGCACTCGACGCGCTCACCCGCGAAACGATTCAGGAACTGCTGCTCGATGTCTGGAAGAAGACCAACAAGATGTTTTTCTTTATCACGCACAGCGTGGAGGAAGCGCTGTTTTTGGCAAGCCGCCTGATCGTGATGTCACCGCGTCCCGGCCGTATCACCCATACCTACGATCTGGACTTCAATCGCCGTTTTCTCGAAACGCGCGACGCACGGGCGATCAAATCGAGTCCCGATTTCATCGCGATGCGCGAGCGCGTCCTCAACATCATCTACGGCGACGAGAAGATGCACGCCGCCGAGGCCGGAGTCGCTCATGTTTAGTTCAAAATCCGCGCATGCCATTTTGCACGGCGAGGCCGCCCCCATGGAGACGAACACCCCGGTCCGGCCACCCCGCAGCCCCCGACGCGGGCCACGTATCCTCGCGAAGAAACCCGCCCGGCCCGGCGACACGTTCGGCGTGCCGGGGCAAGGCAGCAGCGTCGTCACGAGCCTCATCACCGTGGCCGCGTTCATCGGACTGTGGTTCGCGGCCACCAACCTGCACTGGATCAAGCCGCTGTTTCTGCCGTCGCCGCAGGCCGTCTACGCGAAGTTCATCTTTGTCGCCACGGAAGGCTTTGCCAACTCCACGCTAGCGCAGCACACGGGGATCAGCCTGTTGCGGGTCTTCGGCGCATTCCTGCTCGCCTGCCTGACCGCGATACCCGTCGGGGTGATGATGGGCGTGTCGCGCTTCGCACGCGGCGCATTCGATCCGCCGATCGAGTTCTACCGGCCGCTGCCGCCACTCGCCTATTTGCCGCTCATCATCATCTGGTTCGGCATCGGCGAATTTTCGAAGGTGTTGCTGATATACCTCGCCATTTTCGCGCCGCTCGCCATTGCGGCCCGTGCCGGCGTGCGTTCGGTTTCGATCGAGCAGATTCACGCCGCGTATTCGATGGGCGCCTCACGCACGCAGGTCGTGCTGTACGTGATCCTGAAATCGGCGATGCCGGAGATCTTTACCGGCATGAGAATCGGCATCGGCGTCGGCTGGACCACGCTGGTGGCCGCCGAAATGGTCGCATCGACCAGCGGCCTCGGCTTCATGGTGCTCAACGCGGCGGAATTTCTGGCCAGCGATGTCGTGATCATGGGGATCATCGTGATCGGCTTCTTCGCGCTCTGCTTCGATTTGCTGATGCGTTATATCGAGCGGGTGCTGGTGCCCTGGAAAGGGAAGGTCTGACGCCGCGTCGCCGTGCTGCACGGACAAGGGCCTTCGGGCCCTTTGTTTTTTTGCCCTTTCTTTTTCGGGCCTTTCTTTTTTTGGCCTTTTCGTCGCATCGCGACACGGCGCTGGACTCAGCGACTCCTCCAGGCTGGCTCTACCCCGCTGCCGCGCCCAACGGCAATATCGGTCGCAACGGTAAGACTTTTACCTTCCACGAGCGTCGATTCAATCAGGGGGACATGTGAACGCCATCGTCAAACCAGCAACGCCTGTTGGGGTTCGGCACGAGGCCATGCGTATCGGCGGTGAAAAAATCACGCGCACGGAAGTCATTGAAGTGTTCAACCCCTATACGCGCGAACTGGTCGGCACCGTTCCCAAAGCCACGGTGGACGACGTGCGCCACGCTTTCGACTATGCCCGCGCCTATCGCGCCAGCCTCACGCGCTATGAGCGCGCGCAGATCCTGCGGCGCGCGGCGGAGATCGTGCGCGAGCGGACCGGTGAAATCGCCGATCTGATCACCGCCGAATCCGGGCTCTGCAAGAAAGATTCGCTATACGAAGCAGGCCGTGTCAGCGACGTATTGCTGTTCGGCGCCAATGAGGCGCTGAAGGACGACGGCCAGATCTTCTCCTGCGATCTCACGCCGCATGGCAAACCGCGCCGCGTCTATACGCAGCGTGACCCGCTGCTCGGCGTGATCTGCGCGATCACACCGTTCAATCATCCGATGAACCAGGTCGCGCACAAGATCGTGCCTTCTATTGCCACCAATAACCGGATCGTCGTCAAGCCGTCCGAGAAGGTGCCGCTGTCCACCTGTCTGCTCGCCGACATTCTCTATAGCGCCGGCCTGCCGCCACAGATGCTTCAAGTGGTGACGGGCGAGCCGAAAGACATTGCCGACGAACTCATCACGAACCGCCACGTCGACCTCATCACGTTCACGGGCGGGGTGGCCATCGGCAAAACCATCGCGAACAAGATGGGCTACCGGCGCGCGGTGCTCGAACTGGGCGGCAACGACCCGATCATCGTGATGGAAGACGCGGACCTCGACGAGGCCAGCACGCTGGCCGTTTCCGGCTCGTACAAGAACTCGGGGCAGCGCTGCACCGCCATCAAGCGGATGCTCGTGCATGAAGCGGTGGCGGAGCGCTTCGTCGAATTGCTGGTGGAGAAGAGCCGCGCAATCCGCTACGGCGATCCGACCGATCCCGATACCGACATGGGCACCGTGATCGACGAGGAGGCCGCGAAGTTCTTCGAAGCCCAGGTCAACGACGCCGTCGGTCGAGGCGCGAAACTGCTGCTCGGCAACGTGCGCCGCGGCGCGCTCTATTCGCCGACCGTGGTCGATCGCGTCACGCCGGACATGCCGCTCGTGCGATATGAAACGTTTGGCCCGGTTTCGCCGGTGATCCGCTTCCGCGATATCGACGAAGCGATCCGTATTTCCAACTCGTCGGACTACGGACTGTCCTCTTCCGTCTGCACGAACCGGCTCGACTACATCACGCGGTTTATCGCCGAGTTGCAGGTGGGCAGCGTGAACGTGCGCGAAGTGCCGGGCTACCGGCTCGAACTGACGCCGTTCGGCGGCATCAAGGATTCGGGGCTCGGCTACAAGGAAGGCGTTCAGGAAGCGATCAAGAGCTTCACCAACGTGAAAACGTACTCGTTGCCGTGGCTGTGACGGCGCCGTGGGAGGCCGTCTGACGCCGCAGTCGGAGCCGAAACGGCCTGCGCACTGCATGCATCACTCTTTTTTTGATACAAAACGTTCCATTTATTTGAATTTAGGTTGACTCACTGAATCGCCTGCCCTACATTTTAGACACCAAGCATTTTTCGGTATTTTTTGTTCCACTTATTTCGAGAATCGGAGACACCCCATGAGCGAGCAGAATCCTTCCCCGCGCGACGTCACCGCCGAGAATCGTGTCGACGGCCCGCAGGCCATGACGCCGTCGGAAGCGTTTGTCGAAACCCTGGCGGCCAACGGCGTGACCGATATGTTCGGCATCATGGGCTCCGCGTTCATGGACGCCATGGACATTTTTGCGCCCGCGGGCATCCGCCTGATTCCGGTGGTGCACGAGCAAGGCGCCGGCCACATGGCCGACGGCTACTCGCGCGTATCGGGACGCCACGGCGTGGTGATCGGCCAGAACGGCCCGGGCATCAGCAACTGCGTCACCGCCATCGCGGCCGCCTACTGGGCGCATAGCCCGGTGGTGATCGTCACGCCGGAAGCCGGCACCATGGGTATCGGTTTGGGCGGCTTCCAGGAAGCCAAGCAACTGCCCATGTTCCAGGAGTTCACCAAATACCAGGGCCACGTCACGCATCCGGCCCGCATGGCGGAATTCACGGGGCGCTGCTTCGACCGCGCGATGGCGGAAATGGGGCCGACCCAGCTCAATATCCCGCGCGATTACTTTTACGGTCAGGTCAAAGTGGAAATCCCGCAGCCGCAGCGTCTCGATCGCGGCGCGGGCGGTGAGCAACGTCTGAACGAAGCGGCCGAGCTGCTCGCGCAAGCCAAGTTCCCGGTGATCATTTCCGGCGGCGGCGTGGTGATGGCCGATGCGATCGAAGAATGCAAGGCGCTCGCCGAGCGTCTGAACGCACCGGTGGTCAACAGCTACCTGCACAACGATTCGTTCCCGGCCAACCATCCGCTGTGGTGCGGCCCGCTCGGCTATCAAGGCTCGAAGGCCGCGATGAAGCTGCTCTCGCGTGCCGATGTCGTAATCGCGCTCGGCTCGCGTCTCGGACCGTTCGGCACGCTGCCGCAGCACGGCCTGGACTACTGGCCGACCAACGCGAAGATCATTCAGATCGATGCCGACCACAAGATGCTTGGCCTTGTGAAGAAAATCTCGGTGGGCATCTGCGGCGATGCGAAGGCCGCCGCCGTCGCGCTGACCGAGCGCCTCGCCGGACGCAAGATTGCCTGCGACGCTACGCGCGAAGAGCGCGGCGCTCAGATCGCGGCTGAAAAAGCGGCCTGGGAGAAGGAGCTCGACGAGTGGACGCACGAACGCGACGCCTACAGCCTCGACATGATCGAGGAACAGAAGCATGAACGCACGCCCGGCGGCGGCGCCTATCTTCATCCGCGCCAGGTGCTGCGCGAACTGGAAAAAGCCATGCCGGAAGACGTGATGGTGTCGACCGACATCGGCAACATCAACTCGGTGGCCAACAGCTATCTGCGCTTTAACAAGCCGCGCAGCTTCTTCGCGGCGATGAGCTGGGGCAATTGCGGCTACGCGTTTCCGACCATCATCGGCGCCAAGGTCGCGGCGCCGCACCGCCCGGCCGTTTCGTATGCGGGTGACGGCGCATGGGGCATGAGCCTGATGGAAACCATGACCTGCGTACGCCACAACATTCCGGTGACGGCGGTGGTGTTCCATAACCGCCAGTGGGGCGCTGAGAAGAAGAACCAGGTGGACTTCTACAATCGCCGCTTCGTGGCGGGCGAGCTCGATAACCAGAGCTTCGCGGAGATTGCCCGCGCGATGGGCGCCGAGGGCATCGTGGTGGATCGCCTGGAAGATGTCGGCCCCGCGCTCAAGCGCGCGATCGACGCGCAGATGAACCGCGGCAAGACCACCATCATCGAGATCATGTGCACTCGTGAACTGGGCGATCCGTTCCGCCGGGACGCGCTCTCCAAGCCCGTGCGCATGCTCGACAAGTACAAGGACTACGTCTGAGCGTGTCAGGCGACGGCGGCCTCCGTGCTCAGGTGAACGGAGCCCGCCGCGCTCACAGGCCGGAAACAGAGTGCGCCGGCGCGGGCGCTCTGTCTCCGGCTGCTTCGTTGCGAGTCTTGCTATCTCCTCAATCGGCCACTGCCATGAAAGCCATCAATCGCATCATTGAACAAGCGCGCCGTTCGCCGATGCGCATCGTGCTGAGCGAGGCCGAAGATCCACGCGTGTTGCAGGCGGCCCAGCGCGCGAGCCGCGAAGGCATTGCCCGGATTCTGCTCGCGGGCGACGCTGCGCGCATCCGCGAGGCCGCGGCCCGTTTCGACGTCGATCTGTCCGGTATGGAACTGGTGGACCCCGCCGCGTCGGCGCTCGCACCGTCCTATGCCGACGAACTATTCGCACTGCGCGGCAAGAAAGGCATGACGCTAGAACAGGCGCAGCGCGAAATCCTCAACCCGCTCTGCTTCGCGAACCTGATGGTGCGTCTCGGCCACGCTGACGGTTCCGTGTCCGGCGCCGTCAACACCACCGCCGACGTCGTGCGCACCGCGATCCAGATCATCGGCATCGCGCCTTCGTTCAAGCTCGTGTCGAGCTTCTTTCTGATGATGCTGTGCGAGCCGTTCCACACGCTCAAGGGCGGCCTGATTTTTTCCGACTGCGCACTCGTGGTGGAACCGGATGCAGGCCAACTCGCGGAGATTGCAATCGCTGCCGCGGACAGCGCAAAAAGCCTGCTGATGGACGAACCGCGCGTGGCGATGCTGTCGTTTTCGACCAGCGGCAGCGCCCACCATGCGGCCGTCGACAAAGTGGTCAACGCGACACACATCGTGCAGGAACGCCGCCCGCATCTCGCGATCGACGGCGACGTGCAACTCGACGCGGCGATCGTCTCCGAAATCGCGCTGCGCAAGGTCAAGCACTCGCAGGTGGAAGGCCACGCCAACGTGCTGGTGTTTCCGAGTCTCGAGGCCGGCAACATCGGCTACAAGCTGGCCGAGCGGATCGGCGGCGCGAAGGCGATCGGCCCCTTGCTGCAGGGCTTGCGCAAGCCCGCCAACGACCTGTCGCGCGGCTGCAGCGCCGACGACATCTACTACGTGACGGCCGTCACCGCGGTTCAGGCGCAAGCCGCGCTCACTGTTCCCACCGCGCTCCTCACACCGTCTCATTCATGATCGTTCAGAAGTTGCTGCCTCTCCTCGCATTGATGGGTGTGGCGAGCTATTTTCAAACCATTACGGGCTTCGGCCTGAGCATGATCGTCATCGGCGCGGCCAGCGGCCTCGAACTGGCGCCGGTGACCAGTCTCGCCGCCTTGCTCAGCCTCGTGACACTCGCCAATAGCGCGACCGCCTTGCCCGGCAAATTCCATCACATCGACTGGCGCGCGGTAGGGGCCGCCACGCTCGGCGTGCTGCCCTCCGTGGTGGTGGGCGTGCTGGTCCTGAATCTGCTAAGCCATGCGGCGTCCAGCGTGTTGCAACTGCTGCTCGGCGCCGTGGTGCTGTACGGCGGCCTGAGCGCGGCGCTGCGTCCGGCCCCGCTCGCGTGCCGCTCGGGCGATCGCAGTTTTTTCGTCAGCGGCCTGTTCGGCGGCCTGCTGAGCGGCATGTTCGGCGTATCCGGGCCGCCGTTGATTTTTCAGTTCTATCGTCAGCCGCTCTCGCTCATGCAGATCCGCTACGCGCTGATTCTGATTTTCACGGTGACCTCGATCACCCGCACGCTGTTCAGCGCATACCAGGGCCAACTGGACGCCGATCTCTGGATGCAGGCCGCGTTCGCGGTCCCGGTCGTCGCGCTCATGACGATGGTGGCCCGCCAGTATCCGCCGCCGCTGTCGGGGGTGATGACGCGCCGCATCGCGTACGCGATTCTGGTGGTGATCGGCGCTTCGTTGATCCTGCATGCGTTGCGGCAGTTGGTCCGCTGACGCGCGAGCTTGACAGCCACGCTACCGGCGCGCGCCGATCCATCCGACGAGTTCGCCGAACAGCGCCATGTCAGGCGGCGTGGACAGATCGACCGCAAGACAACGGCGGTAATACGGACTCAGATCGAGTCCGACGCCGAGCCCGAGCAATTCGACGTCGCGCGCGGCTTCGTTGCGCGCCACCACTTGCTTCAGGTGATTGTCGAGATAGTAGGGGTCGTTGACCTGGGCGGTCGCGCTGTCCATCGGACTGCCATCCGAGATCACGACGAGAATGCGCCGCGCCTCGGCGCGCGCACGCAGCCGCGCGCAGGCCCAGTCGACCGCTTCGCCGTCCACCCCCTCGCGGAACAGATCGGCCTTGAACAACGCGGCAATGTCGGCGCGAGCGCGCCGCCAGCTTGTCGCGGCATCCTTGAAGACGAGGTGAGCGATTTCGTTGAGCCTGCCCGGATGATGCGGCCGGCCGCCGGCCAGCCAGTCGAGCCGGGCGCGGCCGCCGTTCCATGCGCCGGTCGAGAAACCCAGCACCTCGCTTGCGACACCGGCCTGATCGAGCGCGCGCGTGAGCACGTCGACCAGCATCGCCACCGGCTCGATATACGTTCGCATGGACCCCGAACAATCGATGAGAAAGCTCACCACGCAATCCGCCAGCGGCTTGTGCCGTTCGAGCACGAACAGACGCCGCTCGGCCGGCGAACTGACCAGTTGCGCGAGACGCCGGCCGTCGATACGGCCCTGCTCTTCACCGAACGACCAGCCATCGCGCTGCGGCACCGCGAGCGCCGCCTTCAGCGCATACGCGAGCCGCGGCACGTTGATGCGCTGCGCGGCGATCCGCTTGTCGAGCTGGTCGCGATACTCGGCGAGCAGTTCGCTCCGGATCCGCGAACCCGGCACCAGCTCGCGGTCGTAGCGCGTGGTGTATGCCAGGTAGCGATGCCCGGCGTCGCGCAGAACACGGCTGTCGCCGGTGGCCGCGAGACCCATGTCGACCTGCTCGCCTTCGTCGGTATCGAACCAGAGGGCGAACATGGCGCGCACGGCTTCGTCGTCTTCCGGCGCCGGCTCGTCTTCTTCGACAGACTGCGCACGGGCGTCACGCATCATCTGGCTGACGAGACGAAGCAGTTCGAGCGCATGAACCGCGAACCTCTCCTGGTCCAACCGATGCCGCCGCAGCGCCGCGAGCGGCACGCCCAGCGTCGGAGCGATTGCGGCGCGGGTGGCTTCAATCAAACCTTCCGTCTCTTCCAGCACGGGCCAGCCCGACAGGCGTGACCAGACGATCTGGGCCACCGTGAAAAACAGAATGCCCAGGTGCCCGTCGGTCAAGCCGGCACGATGGAAAGCGCGCGACCAGGTTTCGAAGCGATGACGCAGATTCTGCGCGAGCCCCGGCATGCTGGCGGGCGCGAGCGCTTCGCAACGCAGTTGCTCGAACAGCTCGAACAGGAGCCGCTCGACCGGCCCGGCGGGACACAAGCTCGCGTGGAGAATCGCATCGGAATGGGTGAGGCGCAACGCGGCGCCGTCCGCCGCGCCGCGCAACGAAACCAGATCGTCCACCTGCGGGTCCGTACGCAGATGCGGCGCATGAAGCGGTAATGGACGCAGGCCACGGCATAGACGGCCGGCGCGGTAATGCAACGCGGCATCCCCGGTCAACGCCCGCACCGTCGCCGCGCACAGGTTCTGACGCTGCTCCGCGCGGCGGGTGGCTTGCCGCCGCGCGGCGGTCATTGCGCCACCGTCGAGCGCGCCTCGCGCTCGGCCGCGCTTTCCAGTTCGGTATCGAAGCAGCGCTGGAAATACTCGGCCACGATGGGCCGTTCGGCCTCGTCGCATTTGTTGACGAAGGTCAGGCGAAACGCCATGGCCGGATCGCGGAAAATCTGGCAATTCTCCGCCCAGTCGATCACCGTGCGCGGCGACATCAGCGTGGACAGATCGCCGGTGGCGAAGCCTTTGCGCGTCAGTTCCGCGACGCTGATCATCGACTCGATGAGCGCGCGGCCGGCCTCGTCGGCGAGCTCCGGCACGCGTGCCAGCACGATGCCGGCCTCCTCGGCGCGCGGCAGGTAGTTGAGCGTGGCCACGACGTTCCAACGGTCCATCTGCGCGTGATTCAGCAACTGCGTGCCGTGGTACATCCCATTCAGATTACCGAGGCCGACCGTATTGGTCGTAGCGAACAGCCGGAAATAAGGATGCGGATGAATCACGCGATTCTGATCGAGCAGCGTGAATTTGCCGTCGCGCTCGAGAATGCGCTGGATCACGAACATCACGTCGGGACGGCCCGCGTCGTATTCGTCGAAGATCAGCGCCATGGGCCGTTGCAACGCCCAGGGCACGATGCCTTCCTGAAACTCCGTGACCTGCAGGTCGTCGCGCACGATGATGGCGTCTTTCCCCACCAGGTCGAGACGGCTGATATGCCCGTCCAGATTCACGCGCACGCACGGCCAGTTGAGCCGGGCCGCAACCTGTTCGATGTGAGTCGATTTGCCCGTGCCGTGCAGGCCCTGCACCATCACGCGGCGCTCGCGCATGAAGCCGGCGAGAATCGCCAGCGTCACTTCAGGATTGAAGCGGTATGCCTCGTCGACTTCCGGAACGTGGTCATCGCGTTCGCTGAAGGCCGGCACCATCAAGCCTGAATCGATGCCAAACAGCGTGCGCACCGGGACCATCCGGTCCGGTTTGCCTGTCACGATATCGGTCACTATGGTCTCCTCCGCACTTCGCCACGACGGTGGCCGACGCCCGGTCAGGCAGCGCGGCCTCGCCGGTCCATCATACGCACTTTCTTTTTTCGATACAAATCATCTCGTTTTTTATCGATGATGGTGCCGGTACTCGACCGTTTCCGGCTCGCCGAAAATGGCGTCGCTCCTGCGGCCTCGCAGCGGATAAGCGAGCAGCAGCACGCCCAGGCTCGCGACCCCGAACCATAGCGGCTGACGTTGCTCCGGAATGAAGGCCATCGCAACCAGAATGCCGACCATGCCGATGATCGCGACCCACGTGAGGTACGGGTAGCACCACATCCTCACCCGCAGCGTCTGCGGCGCATCCCGCTCGATGCGGGCGCGCAGCTTTAGTTGCGAGATCGCAATCAGCACATAGACGAAAATCGCCACCGTGCCGTACGAATTCACCAGAAACGCGAACACCGTATCCGGCGAGACATACGACATCACGACCGACGCATAGCCGAATACGGTGCCGATCAGAATTGCACGCACCGGCACGCCACGGCGGTTGACCCTGGCGAGCGCGGCGGGCGCGTCGCCGTGGCGCGTCAACGCGAAAATCATTCGCGACGCCGCGTAGAGTCCCGAATTGAGCGCCGACAGCACCGCCGTGAGCACGATGGCGTTCATGACGCTGGCCGCGGCCGGAATACCCATTGCGTCGAGCGCGCTCACATAGGGCGTCGCCATCTTCGGCGAGTTCCACGGCACGAGTGCAACGACGAGCAGGATCGAGCCGACATAAAAAACCAGCACGCGCGTGATCACCGAATTGGTTGCTTTGGCGACCGCCTTCGCAGGCTCCTGCGCCTCGGCCGCCGCGATGGTGACGATTTCCGCTCCGAAGTAAAAGCCCGTGGCGGCGACCGCGCCGCTCAGTACCGGTCCGATTCCTTTGGGCATCAGGCCGCCGTGCGAGAGCAGCGTCGGCAGCACCTCCGTGACATGCTTCGACGCGGGCCACAGTCCCAGCACATACATGCCGCCGAGAAACAGAAACACCATGATCGCCGCGACCTTGATCGATGCGAACCAGAACTCGAATTCACCGTAACTGCCGACCGAGACCAGGTTGGTTGCGGTGAGCGTCACGAGCAAGACGAGACTGATCGCCCACGCGGGGACATCGGGCAACCAGAACTGCACGAGTTTCGCCCCCGCGACCGCCTCCACCGCGACGACGATGACCCAGAAGTACCAGTACATCCAGCCGGTCAAAAAGCCGGCCAGATTGCCGGAGGCGCGCTTGCCGCCGAACGCCAGCCGCGCGTATTCATAGAAGGAGCCGACGGCCGGCATCGCGCAGGCCATTTCACCGAGCATCCGCATGACCAGCACGACCAGCGCGCCGGTGATCAGAAACGACAATACCGCCGCGGGGCCGGCCTGCTGCACGACCACCCCGCTGCCCACGAAGAGCCCCGCGCCGATCACGCCGCCGAGGGCGATCATCGTCATGTGGCGCTGCTTGAGGCCCGCCTTCAATTCCGTTGTTTCTGTAGATCGCTGCATGTCACCTCCACGTTCCGTCATCCGATCGCGAGCCGGGCCGGTCTGCCTGCGCAGCCGCCCGGGCCCGACGTCTTCAATACTGGATGGGGCGAGGACGCTTCGGCGTCTCGCCGGATGATTTGTGATGAAGCACCGCGCGCCGCTGGCGCACGGTGCAAGTGTGCACCGTTTGCCCCATGCGGGCGGCAAGATTCGAACCGCGCGCGACACGGCGGGTCAGGGTTTCTCGTCGCGGCGGAAATAGAGTTGATACAGCATCCGCTGGCCGATCCGCCGGAACGGCGCGAACGGATGTCCGGGCAAAGGCGACGTGAAGATCGGCAAGGTCTGCTTCGCGCCCTTTCCCGCAATGCGTTCGGCGAGCCGCCGGCCGGCCTGCTGCGAATACGACACACCGTTGCCGCCATAGCCGAGCGCGTAGTACACCGTCTGCATGGGATCCGGCTGATACACGCGCGGCATCATGTCGTGGCTGACGTCCACCCAGCCCCACCATGAATAATCGATCGTGACGCCGCGCAAGGCCGGAAACTTGCGGACCATGCCTTCCACCAGCAGATCGTAGTGGCGCGAATTCGGCGCATCGGCGCCGGTGATCGCGGAACGGCTGCCGATCTGCAAACGGTTGTCCGGCAGGAAACGATAGTAGAAGCGCAACGTGCGCGTATCCGTGAGCACCTGGGTCGTGCGAAAGTTGCACGCGGCGATTTCCTGCTTCGTGAGCGGGCGCGTGACCATCGAATTCGACAGGATCGGCATGACGCGGCTGCGCAGCGAAGGGTGCAGCGTTTGCGCCGTGTACGCGCCGGTCGCAATGCCGACCGCCCGCGCGCGCACGGTGCCGCCGGGCGTACGCAAATGATGCACGCCGTTGATGGTTTCCCAGCCGAGCACGGGGCTCGCCGGATGCACCCTGGCGCCTGCTTCACGGGCAAGTCGCAGATAGCCGAAGGCGAGCTTCAACGCATGAATGCCGATGCCCTCCGGCTCGTGAAGCGCGCCGGCCGCTTCCGCGTCGTTGACGTACTCGCGCTGGAGGGTGCGCTTGTCGATCAGTTCGGACGGGTAGCCGAACACGTCCTTCCAGACTTTGGCCTCGGCTGCGAGCTTCTGCATGATGCGCGGGCGGTGCGCAATCAGAAAATGGCCGCCCGGTTGCGGATCGCAATCGATCTCCGCGATCAGCGACTTGAAGTTATCGAACCCTTCCTGAATCTCGTCGTGCATTTTCAATGCGACGTCTTTACCCCAGCGCTCGATCCATTGGGAACGCGACAGCCGGCCCGAGGCGTTCTGACCTTGCCCGCCGTTGCGGCTGCTGCAACCCCAGCTCGTCTTGTTGGCTTCCAGCACGACCGCCTTGATGCCGTGCTCCCGCGCGAGACAAAGCGCGGTAGCGAGCCCGGTATAGCCGCCGCCGATAATCGCCACATCCACGTCGACGTCCGCGGTGATCGGGCCGTCGTCTTCGGGCGGCGTGCCCGCGGTCGCGACCCAGTAGGTCGGCGCGTATTGCTTGCCCCAGCCAGGGCCTGGCGACACCAGCGGGTCGTACGCCGGATCGTAGCGCGTATCGTCATCGCGGCGGGACGGCATGCCTTGCGCGACGCGTTCGATTTCACTGTGCTCCATGTGAAGCTCCCGGTCAGCGTGCGAGGTTCTGCTTCGGACGTTCCTTGCGGAAAGCCCGCTTCACCGCGATGAGGCCGTCGCGAAACTCGAACAGGTCGCAACCTTCCGCCTCGATACGCCAGCCCTCCGCGTGCGTTCCCGTGAATACCCACTCGGACACGCCCCGTTCGCCGCTCACGTAGTGGCGGCCCTTGCCCCAATGTGCATCGGGAAAGGTCTTGAACACCGCTTCGAATGCCGCGCGCGTGGCCTCGCGGCCAACAAAGCGCGTACCGAAGACTTCCGGACCGCCTGCCGCATCGAATACGCAATCTTCCGTCATGAAGGTCATCAACGCGTTAGCGTCATGACGATTGAACGCGTCGGAAAACGCGGCCAGCGTGTCGGCCGTGACGTGCTGCAGTGGGGTCTGTGTTTGTGCCATTGCTCTCTCCTCCTGGATGACTTTCGATAAGGCATGAGACGCCGCCATCGGCTGGCGATCCGTGAGGAAATTGTAGGCAGGGGGTGTGTCCGGCCGGTAGGTCCAGTGCCGTGCTTTCGCCTGGTGCAGCACGTGGAAATACGGATCATGAACCGGGCCGCGGCGCGGGTGGCGCGCGCTTTGCGGCGTCTGCTGAATTGGACTCATCGACTCCTGAGAACTGGCTCTATGGTTCAGTTTTTTTGTTCGGCAACACTGCGAGTACCGGCCGTTACTTACACCGATTGCCTGTCCTTGCGCGACTGCCAGAGTTGATGGCCGCGCGCGCCCATGACTTCACGCTGCGAGGAATCGAGGTGCTCAAACTGTTTATCGGACTCGGCATTCCCTATCTGGGCGTGATCGGCCTGCTGCCTTGGGTGGCTTCCGTCGACCGCTTCGTGCTGGGCGTGCCGTTCATCTACGCGTGGATCTTCGCGTGGTTCATCCTCACCTCCGGCTGCCTGATGATCTGCTGGCGCGTGTTCGACAGCCAGCACGACGAGTCCCACCCGCAAAACCGCTAAAGGAGTGTCCGGATGGCCACCGCAGTCTTTCTCGGCTTCCTCGCTTTCTCGCTTTACCTCGCGATCCGTTCGAAGAAGGGTCGCGGTCCGCAAAGCGTGCATGATTTCTTCGTGGCGTCGCGGCAGTTCGGCGCCTACCTCGTCTTCTTTCTCGCCGCCGGGGAGATCTACAGCATCGGCACGATGGTCGGCTTTCCGGGCGGCATCTATGCAAAAGGGCCGACCTACGGCGTCTGGTTTCTCGGTTACATTCTGCTCGCCTATCCCGTGGGCTATTTCATCGGCCCGAAGATCTGGCAAGCCGGCAAGCGCTATAACGCGATCACGCTGCCCGATCTGTTCAAGGGCCACTTTCAGAGCCGCTCGCTCGAACTGATCGTCGCGGGCTCCGCGATCGTCTTTCTGTTGCCGTGGGGCCAGTTGCAGTTCACCGGACTCGTCGCCGCGTTGAACGGTCTCGGCTGGAACTTCAAACCGCTCTATCTGATCCTGATCTCGGCGCTGCTCGCGTTCACCTATATCGCCATCGCGGGCGTGCGCGCATCGGCTTATATCGCCGTGCTGAAGGATATCCTGATGGTCGTCGCGATCGTCGTGACCGGCGTGGCCGTGTCGATGGAAGTGGGTGTCACCGATGTGTTTCATGCAGCCAGCCTGCATGTGAGCAACCAGATGAATCCGCACCAGCTGACCTTTTCGATGAGCACCATGCTGTTCCAGTCGCTCGGCTTCTACGTCATGCCGTTCGCGGTGCAAAACTTCTTCACCGCCAAAAGCGCCAACACGATCCGCCGTACTCAGGTCGCGATGCCGCTTTACATGCTGATGTATCCGTTTCTCGTGGTCGCGTCGTACTATGCGATCAGTCAGAACCTGCATCTCGCCTCGCCCAACGAGGCGTTCTTCGCGGCCGCGATCCGGCTGTTGCCGGGCTGGCTGCTCGGCCTGGTCGCCGCCGGCGCGTCGCTGTCGGGCTTGCTCGTGCTGGCCGGCATCTGCCTCGCGATCGGCCCCATCGTCACACGCAATCTCTTGCCTGGCATGCCGGAGGCCCGTCAGAAGACCAGCGCGAAAGTGGTGATCGTGCTGTACCTGCTGGTGTCGATCGTGATGACGCTGCTCACCCCGAACCTGATGCTCACTCTGATCAACACCACGTATTACGGCGTGACGCAATTCTTCCCCGGCGTGATGGTCGTTCTGTTCGGACTGCGCGTGCGGCCGGCCGCCATCGCGTCCGGCATGTTGACCGGACAGGTGCTGGCGATCATTCTCTACGTGCTGCAGATCGATCTCGGCGGCTTCAATCTGGGACTGCTCTGCCTCGGCGTGAACCTGCTGGTACTCACCGCCGTGAATCTCACCGCAAAACCGAGCCGTGCGCACGCGCTGAGCTGAAACCGAGTTGAACGAACTTCAATCACCACCTTATGACCCGACGAGAAGAGCGGCACCCGGCGACACAAGTGTTCGTTGCGAAGAAAATCGTGACGATGAATCCCATGCAGCCGTATGCCACGCATGTGGCGATTCGTGACGGCAAGATCCTGTCGGTGGGCGGCGCCGACGACGTAAAGCAATGGGGCGACGCTGACATCGTCGATACCTTCGCGGATAAGGTATTGATGCCCGGCTTCGTCGAAGGCCATTGCCATCTGATGGAAGGCGCGATGTGGGACGCCGTCTATGTCGGCTACTACGACCGCCGCGGTCCCGACGGCCGGCGCTGGCCCGGTCTGACGACGCTGGACGCCGTGATCGAGCGCCTGCGGGCCGCTCAGGCCGAAATGACATCGCCCGACGCCCCGTTGCTCGCCTGGGGCTTCGATCCCATCTTCTTCGGCACCACCCGTCTGAGCGTGCGGGAACTGGACACGGTGTCGGCCGAACGGCCCATCGTGATCCTGCATGCGAGCGTCCATCTGATGAACGTCAATTCGGCGATGTTGTCGCTCGCGGGCATCGACGCGGAAACGGATATAGACGGGATCGACAAGGACGAAAGCGGGCAGCCGACCGGCGAGCTGCAGGAGTTCGCGGCGATGTTCCCGGTCTACCGCGTGATCGGCGCCGGCCTTTCGATCGCCGCGAGCGAAAGCGCGAAGGCCATCTGGAATTTCGGCCGGGTTGCGCAACTCGCCGGCGTCACGACCGCTACCGATCTGGTCAACGACTTCTCCGAACTGGGCAATCGCAACCTGCGCGACGTCACCGGGCATGAAGCGTTTCCGGTGCGGATCGTGCCCGCGTTCGCACCCCAACGCAGTCCTGAAGGCGGCGCTCAACAGGTGCTCGCCGCGATGCAAACCGCGACGCCGAAGCTGCATTTCGGCCCCGTCAAGTTCATCGTCGACGGGTCGATCCAGGGGTTCACGGCGCGCCTGAAATGGCCCGGCTATCTGAACGGCAAGCCCAATGGGCTATGGCTGATTCCGCCGAGCCAGTTCGTCGAGGTGTTCACGCCGTTTCACGAGGCAGGCCTGCAACTTCACGTGCACACCAACGGCAACGAGGCGACCGAACTCGTGCTCGATGCGTTCGAGCGGCTTCTCGCGCGCCATCCGCGCCGCGATCATCGCCATACGCTGCAGCACTGCCAGATGGCCGACGCGAGCCAACTCGCGCGAGCAAAGAGCCTCGGCCTGTGCATCAATTTCTTCTCGAACCATATCTACTACTGGGGCGATGCGCACTATACGCAAACCATGGGTGCGGACCGCGCGAATCGCATGAACGCAGTGGAATCCGCGCGCCGCCTGGGCATTCCGTTCGCTTTTCATTCCGACGCCCCCATCACGCCGCTCAATCCGCTCTTCACCGCGTGGTGCGCGTCGCAGCGCGAAACCGCGTCGGGCCGCGTGCTCGGTGAGAACGAACGCGTGCCGGTTGCCGACGCATTGCGCGCCATCACGCTCGGCGCTGCGTACACGCTGAAAATGGACCATCTGGTGGGCAGTATCGAAGTCGGCAAATTCGCGGACTTCGCGGTGCTCGCGCAAGATCCGGCCGAAGTCGCGCCGCAGTGTTTGAAGGACCTGGAAGTGTGGGGCACGGTGCTCGGCGGCCGGGTCTTCCAGGCGCCGGCCGGATGAGTGCGATTCCGCTCGTCGTCATCGGCGGCTATCTCGGCGCCGGCAAGACGACCCTGCTCAACCATGTCCTGAGCCACGCCGGATCGCGGCGCATCACCGTGCTCGTCAACGACTTCGGCTCGATCAATATCGATGCATCGCTGATTCGCCAGCGCACCGACGACGTGATCAACCTGGAGAACGGCTGCGTCTGCTGTTCGATCGGCGGCCGGCTGGTCGAGGCGCTGCTCGCCGTGAGTGCGCGCCCCGATGCGCCGGATCTGCTGATCATCGAGGCGAGCGGCGTGTCCGACCCGGTGCGCATCGCGCAGATCGGCTTGCTGGATCGCGCGTTTCGGCTCGACGGCATCGTGGTGCTCGTGGACGCGGAGCGTGTCGAGTCAACGCTGGCCGATCCCTATGTCGGCGACATTGCGCGGCGGCAGATCGAAGGCGCTAGCGCCATCGTGCTGAACAAGATGGACCTGTTCAGCGAACCGTCGCGCGAAGCGCTCGTCGCGCGCGTCGAAGCGCTGGCGCGCAGCCGGATCATCGTGCAGGCGACGCATGCGGCCGCGCCGCTCGATCTGATCTTCGACAGGCATGTGATGCCCGCGCGCGATACCGGCGCACTAACGCCGTCCGTCTCTCACACGCCGCGCGAGCTCGGCAGCTTTTCGATCGCCACCGACGCACGGCTGAGCCGCAAGAAACTCAAGGAAGCGCTGCAAAGCGTCTCGGCAAAACTGTTGCGCGCAAAGGGTTTTGTCCGGCTGGAGAGCGACGGCGCGTCGCATGAATTGCACGTGGTCGGCAACCGCGTGATGATCAGCGCGTCCTCTGCCCGGAGCGGCGCGCAGTCGCAGATCGTTTTCATCGGCATGTTCGATCGGAACGACGAAGCCCAGGCGAGAGCCGCGCTCAAAGCCGCTGAAATCAGCACGTGACCCGGACCGCGCGGTAAGCCGCCAGAAAACCTAGCGCCTTAACTCCGAGACGATCTTCTCCGCCAGAAAGTCGCACGGCGGGCGCTTCGACGCGGTGCTGCGCGCCAACACCATTTCGAGCGCCTGGATCTCGGGCAATCCATGCGTGCGCCCGAGGAGCGTGAAGTGCGCCGGGACCGCGCATCGCGCGAGCGGGACAATGGCCAGCCCCGCTTCGGCCATCGACAGCAGCCCCAGCAGACTCGGACTCTCGTACGAGGTCCGATAGGGAATCTTCGCCCGCTCGAGGCTCCGAATGGCATTCTCCCGCGCGACGCTGCCCGGCAGAAACACGGCGATCGGCAGCGGCCTTTCGCGCCAGATTTCATCGGCGCTCGGCGCCGCCGCCCATTCCATCGGTTCGAGCCGGATGAACTCGCCGGACAAGCCCTTGACTCGTGTCGCGCACACGAGATCGACCGAACCGTCTTTCACCATCGGCGCCAAGGCGACGCTCGGCAGACCGACCACCTGAATCTCCACCTTCGGATAGGTCGCGGAAAACTTCTTCAGGATCGGCGGCAACAGCGACGACGCGTAGTCGTCCGGCACACCGATACTCACGCGCCCGGTCACGTCCGGCCGCACCACCGCCGCCCAGGCCTCGTCGCGCAATGCGAGCATGCGCCGGGCGTAGGTCAGCAGCACTTCGCCGTCCTGCGTCGGGACCACATTCCTCGGCTTGCGCACGAACAGCGGCTTGCCGAGCGCGGTCTCGAGCGTCTTGATCTGCATGCTCACCGCCGATTGCGAGCGATGCACGACTTCCGCCGCCCGGCTGATGTTGCCGGTGTCGGCGACGGCCACGATCATGGTCATCACGTCCAGGTCGAGCGCTTTCAAAGGTCTGGTATCAGAAAAGTAGATAGATTCGATCAATATTACGCGATTTTCTAAGGTAGCGACATCGGGCATAGTGGCCGCAAAGGAGCCAGTCAATGAACGCCCGTACCGATTTCTCAGTGCTTGCCGTGCCGGAATTGTCGTTTGCGACCATCGCATCCGGCATCTGCGTGCCGTATGTCGAGTGCGGAGAGGGTGAACCGCTCGTGTTCGTGCATGGCTCGCTTTGCGACTATCGCTACTGGAGCGCGCAGACCGCGGCGCTGTCGCAGCATTTCCGTTGCATCTCGGTGAGCCTGAGCCACTACTGGCCGGCAAACGAGGCGTGCATTCAGGGCGAGTTCGGCTGGCAGACGCATGTCGCCGAACTGGCCGAGTTCATCGAGGCAATCGGCCTTGCGCCCGTCCATCTGGTCGGCCATTCGCGCGGCGGCTGCGTGGCGTTCCATGTCGCGCGGGAATATCCGCGGCTCGTGAAGACGCTGACGCTCGCGGACCCGGGCGGCCCGCTGCAGATGGAGGGCATGGCGGACGCGTCGCTGCCGCCCGCGACCAATGTGCTGCGCGCGCGCGTCGCCGAGCTGATCGAGAACCGGGAAATCGACGCCGGGCTGGAGCTTTTCGTCGACTCGGTGAGCGCGCCCGGCTCGTGGCGCAAGAGTCCGGCCGCCTTCCGCACCATGGCGATCGACAATGCGGACACGCTGCCCAAGCAGTTCCGCGATCCCCTGCCCGCCTATTCCCACGAGGTGGCACGCGACGTGAAATGCCGGACCTTGCTGATCGACGGCCAGCGCAGCCCGCGCATGTTTCGCAATAACGTCGAAAAGCTCGCCGAGTGGATCGGCTATGCGGAGCGGCAAACCATCGCCGGCGCGTCGCACGGCATGAATGTCTCGAATGCCGGGGCCTTCAACCGGCTCGTGCACGCGTTCGTAAGCTTCTGATTCCATTGCGGATGTTCGCCGGCGCGAGCCCTCGCGCCGGCCAGCGGCACGTCGCGCGCCTGTGCGTCGTTCTCCCCTGCGGCGTCCCCGTACGGACTTACCCGAATGCAATTAAGTATCAGTTTGCGGCTCGATTTTCAGTGGCGGTATCGCTCCAGCAGGACTAACTTTCTCCCATAGCCCGGTGCAATACGTTGTGCGCGAACGACGCGCGACAAGAACAAGACCGGCTCAGGAGGAAGACAAGATGCACACCGCCCAGGGTGCCGCCGCGCATGCGGACGCCCGCTGCGCCAAAATCGTCCCGCCGGATCTGGAACTGGTCGCCGTGCCGCGCGACGAGTCGTTCAAGGTCTGGTCGCACGGTTATCCCTATCGCACGGTGCGCTGGCACTTCCATCCCGAGTATGAAATTCAGCTGGTCACGTCGACCACGGGCAAATACTTCGTCGGCGACTACATCGGCAACTTCGCGCCCGGCAACCTCGTGATGGTGGGCTCGAATCTGCCGCACAACTGGGTCAGTCATGTGCCGCGCGGCGATCGCGTGGATGAACGCTGTCTGATCCTGCAGTTCGATGTCGCATTCATCGCGCGCGCCATCCAGGCGCTACCTGAACTCAGGCGAGCGGAGCCGCTGCTCGATGCTTCGCGTTGGGGCGTGCTGTTCTCACCGGAAACGGGCGCCGCCGCCGAACCCATCATGCGCGAACTGTTGCGTGCGCAAGGCATGCGGCGTATCACGCTGTTTCTCGCGTTGTTCGACCTGCTCGTGCAAAGCGCAGCGCCCATCAAGCTGGCGAGCGCCGCTTATCGTGCCGACCCGGCACGCTACGCCGAGACGCCCGTCAATCACGTGCTTTCGTATATCGGCAAAAACCTGTCGCAAGCATTACGGGAAGCGGATGTGGCCGAACTCGCCGGACAGAGCGTCAGCGCCTTCTCGCGATTTTTCCGCCGCCACACCGGCGTGTCCTTCGTGCAGTACGTGAACCGGCTGCGCATCAATCTCGCGTGTCAACTATTGATGTCAGGCGAGCTGAATATCACCGATATCTGCTACCAGGTCGGCTTCAACAACCTCTCGAACTTCAACCGTCAGTTCCTGTTGCTCAAAAACATGTCGCCCTCCCGATGGCGGGCTTTTCAGCGACTCAATGCGGCGAGCGCGACTGAATCGTCCGCTGCCGCGGCCGCCTCGCAGGCGTTCGGCGAGCGTATGGTCGGCGCCGGCATCGCGTGATCGATCGCCGCGCCGTCACAGCGCCGCAGCATGACTGGCGCTGATCCGCGCAGCAGCGGAAAACTAACGAACTTCACAAGAAGGCTCACCCAGGCCCAAACACGGCAGCAGTTGCGCCGGAATTTTTCAAAAAACGGAGACATGCGATGACCAGATTTTCGAACCAACTCCTCGGCGCCAGCGCCCTGAGCCTGAGCTTGCTGAGCGGCACGGCCGCATGGGCCGCGCCCAGCGGCACGGTCGCCTTCCTGATGCCCGACCAGGCCTCGACGCGCTACGAACAGCACGACTTCCCCGGCTTCAAGACCGAAATGAGCAAGCTCTGCCCCGACTGCAAGGTGCTCTACCAGAACGCCAATGCCGACGTCGCGACACAGCAGCAGCAGTTCAACTCGGTGATCGCGCAGGGCGCCAAGGTGATCGTGCTCGACCCGGTGGACTCGACGGCCGCGGCATCGCTGGTTCATATGGCGCAAAGCCAGGGCATCAAGGTCATCGCGTACGACCGGCCGGTCCCTTCGACGCCCGCCAACTACTACGTGTCGTTCGACAACGAAGGCATCGGCAAGGCGATCGCGCAGTCGCTCGTCCAGCATCTGAAGGACTCGGGCGTGCCGACCACCAAGGGCGGCGTGCTCGAAGTCAACGGCTCGCCGACCGACGCGGCGGCGGGACTGATCAAGAAGGGCATCCACGCCGGCTTGCAGGGCAGCGGCTACAAGACGCTGGCCGAGTACGACACGCCGGACTGGGCCCCGCCGAAGGCCCAGCAGTGGGTCAGCGGACAGATCACCCGCTTCGGGTCGCAGATCGTCGGTGTGGTGGCCGCCAACGACGGCACGGGCGGCGGAGCCGTCGCCGCGTTCAAGGCAGCCGGCGTCAATCCGGTGCCGCCGGTCACCGGCAACGACGCGACGATCGCGGGGTTGCAGCTGATCATCGCGGGCGACGAATACAACACGATCCTGAAGCCGAGCGAGGTCGTCGCAGCGGCGGCGGCCAAGGTCGCGGTCGGCTTCCTGTCCGGCCAGACGCCGAAGGGTGAAACGACGCTCTTCAACACGCCGACGCAGCTCTTCAAGCCGGCGGTCATCACGGCGAAGAACCTCAAGGCGGAAGTCGTCGACAAGGGGTTCGCGAGCGGCAAGGATCTGTGCACCGACCGCTACGCCGAAGGATGCAAGAAGCTCGGCATCACGTACTGATCCGGCGCACTTCCGGCCCAATTCCGGCGCAGGCCCTGGACGGACCCGGCGCGTGCCGGGTCCCGCAACGCTTTATGAGGTATCCGTCCCATGACTGATCTCGCCACAACACAGTCCAGGCGCGGCGAACTGGTGCTGAGCCTGCGCGGCGTCTCGAAGCACTTCGGCGCGGTCTCGGCCCTGACGGACATCGAGCTCGACGTGCATGCCGGTGAAGTGGTCGCCCTGGTGGGCGACAACGGCGCCGGAAAATCCACCCTGGTGAAGGTGCTTGCCGGGGTCCACCAGCCCAGCAGCGGCACCATCACCTTCGGCGGCAAGGAAGTCACGCTGGCCGATCCGGGCGCGGCGCTCGATCTGGGCATCGCCACGGTGTTCCAGGATCTCGCGCTGTGCGAAAACCTCGATGTCGTCGCGAACATCTATCTCGGCCGCGAACTGAATCCGCTGCGCCTCGACGAAGTGGCCATGGAGGTGAAGGCCTGGACGCTGCTGAACGAGCTGTCGGCGCGCATTCCCAGCGTACGCGACGTGGTCGCCTCGCTGTCGGGCGGGCAGCGGCAGACCGTGGCGATCGCGCGTTCGTTGCTGCTGGACCCGAAGCTGATCATGCTCGACGAACCGACGGCCGCGCTCGGCGTGGCCCAGACCGCCGAGGTGCTGAACCTGATCGAGCGCGTACGCGACCGCGGCCACGCCGTCATCATGATCAGCCACAACATGGAGGACGTCCGCGCGGTGGCGGACCGCATCGTGGTGCTGCGGCTCGGCCGCAACAACGGCGTCTTCTATCCCGACTCGTCGAATCAGGAACTGGTGGCGGCGATCACCGGCGCGACCGAAAACGCCGTGTCGCGCCGCGCCGGCCGGCGCCAGACCGAGCTGGGCGCCTGAACCAAGGAACCATCATGAGCAATCAAATGCAAGGCGCCCCGCAGCCTGAGCCGCAAGGCGAGCCGCAACCGTCCACGCTGCTCGATCGCAGCGATATCCGCGTGAAGCACGCCACCGGCATCGGCGGCACCGTTAGCGAATTCGTCGAACGGGTGCGCTCGGGCGATCTCGGATCGCTGCCGGTCGTGGCGGGCCTGATCATCATCTGGACCGTGTTCACCAGCCTGAACCCGGTGTTCCTCTCCGCCGACAATCTGGTGAATCTGCTGTTCGACTGCTCGACGGTCGGCGTGATCTCGCTCGGCATCGTCTGCGTGCTGATGGTGGGACAGATCGACCTCTCGGTGGGCTCGATGAGCGGCTTCGCTTCGGCGCTCGTCGGCATGCTGTGGGTCAATCACGGCTGGCCGGTGCTGCTGGCCATCGCCGCCGCCATCGCCGTCGGCGCGGTGGTCGGCGCGTTGTATGCGCTGCTGCTCAACCGGCTCGGCATGCCGAGCTTCGTCGCGACCCTGGCCGGGCTGCTCGCGATCCTCGGCATGCAGCTCTACGTGCTCGGCGCCACCGGATCGATCAATCTGCCCTACGGCTCGGCGATCGTGAACCTCGGGCAACTCATCATCATTCCCGCCGTGATTTCGTATCTCCTTGCGCTGGCGCCGGGTGCGGTGATGCTGGCGCTCGGGCTGCGCACGCGTGAGCGCCGCCGTGCGTCGCAGCTCTCCGCGCCCTCGGTGGGCAGCCTGCTCGTGCGCGCCCTCGCCATAACGGTCCTGCTGGAGGCCGTGGTGGCCTACCTCAACCGGGGGCGCGGCGTCCCGCTGATGTTCGGGGTGTTCCTCGGCCTCTCGGTCGCGATGGACTATGCGCTCAAGCGAACCCGCTGGGGCCGCTCGATGCACGCGGTCGGCGGCAATCACGAGGCCGCGCGACGCGCCGGCATCAAGGTCGGCGCCATCTACACCAGCGCCTTCGTGCTGTGCGCGAGTCTTGCCGCGCTCGGCGGCGTGCTGACCGCGGCGCGGCTCGCCTCGGCCAGTCAGCAGGCCGGCAGTGGCGACGTGAACCTGAACGCCATCGCGGCGGCGGTGATCGGCGGCACGAGCCTGTTCGGCGGCCGTGGCAGCGCGTATTCGGCGGTGCTGGGCATCATCGTCATCCAGTCGATTGCCAGCGGTCTGACGCTGTTGAACCTGTCGTCCTCGCTGCGCTTCATGATCACCGGCGCGGTGCTGGCGATCGCGGTGATCGTCGACTCGCTCGCCCGGCAGTCCCGCGTCTCGCATGGCCGCGCGTAATTCCAGCAATCCAGGAGAACAGCGAATGACTGAATCCATCAAGGGAAAGGTTGCCGCCATCACGGGTGCGGCGTCGGGCATTGGGCTCGAGTGCGCGCGCACACTGATCGCGGAAGGCGCGAAGGTGGTGCTGATCGACCGTGCAAAAGACAGGCTCGACCAACTTTGCAAGGAACTGGGGCCGAACGCGCTGCCGCTGGTCGTGGATCTGCTGCAGCCGCCGCAGGTTGCCGCGCTGCTGCCCGAGATCCTCCAGCTCGCCGGCGGGCTCGACATCTTCCATGCCAACGCCGGCGCCTACGTGGGCGGCGACGTGCTGGACGGCAATCCGGACGAGTGGGATCGCGTGCTGAACCTGAACGTCAATGCCGCGTTCCGCTCGGTGCACGCCGTGCTGCCGCACATGGTCGCGCAGAAATCAGGCGACATTATCTTTACGAGTTCCATCGCCGGGATCGTGCCGGTGGTGTGGGAGCCGATCTACACGGCGTCCAAATTCGCGGTGCAGGCCTTCGTCCACACAACGCGCCGCCAGCTCGCCAAACATGGCGTGCGGGTCGGCGCGGTGGCTCCCGGTCCGGTCGTGACGGCCCTGCTCGACGACTGGCCGAAAGCGAAGATGGATGAAGCGCTCGCCTCGGGCAGCCTGATGCAACCCAGGGAAGTTGCCGATGCCGTACTCTTCATGCTGACGCGGCCACGCAATGTGACCATTCGCGATCTCGTGATCCTTCCCAACAACGTCGATCTGTGAAACGCTCGACACGCCATCCCTAACCCGATAGTCAGCAGACCGCCAGCCATGACCTCAGAGAACCCGACCTCCGCCGCAACCGACAGCACGACCAGCAGCGCGCGCGAGGCGCGCTATGTCATCGGCGTGGACGTCGGCACGGGCAGCGCCCGGGCTGGAATATTCGACCTTGCCGGCCGCATGGTCGGGTCGGCCAAACGTGACATCACGCTGTTCCATGCGAGCGGTTCCATCGTCGAACAGTCGAGCGGCGAAATCTGGACGGCCGTGTGCGATTCCGTAAAAGAAGCGCTGTTACAGGCCGCGGTGTTGCCCGAGCAGGTTGCGGGCATCGGCTTCGACGCCACCTGTTCGCTCGTCGTGCTCGGCGCGGGCGGCCAGCCGTTACCGGTGGGTCCGTCGGAGCAGGCGGAGCGCGACATCATCGTCTGGATGGATCACCGCGCCGTCGCACAGGCCGAGCGCATCAACGCGACGGGTCACGAAGTGCTGAACTACGTGGGCGGCAAGATCTCGCCGGAAATGGAGACGCCCAAGCTGCTGTGGCTCCTCGAAAACAGGCCGGGCGTCTTCGCGGCGGCCTGGCAGTTCTTCGATCTGACCGACTTCCTCACATGGCGCGCAACCGGCGACCTGTCCCGATCGACCTGCACGGTCACCTGCAAGTGGACCTATCTCGCGCACGAGCGTCGTTGGGACGAAAGCTACTTTCGCAGCGTCGGACTGGGCGTGCTGGCGGACGAGGCTTTTGCGCGCATCGGTCAGAAGGTCGTCGACGCGGGCACGCCGCTCGGCAACGGCCTGAGCGCGGACGCCGCCGCGCAGCTCGGCCTGCGAACCGGCACGCCGGTCGCGACGGGCGTGATCGATGCCCACGCCGGAGGGATCGGCACGGTCGGCGCCGACGGTGACGCCGAGTCCTGCCTCGCCTACGTGTTCGGCACCTCGTCGTGCACGATGACCACGACCCGCAGCCCGGTCTTCGTGCCCGGCGTGTGGGGACCTTATTTTTCGGCGATGGTGCCCGATGCCTGGCTCAACGAGGGCGGCCAATCCGTTGCCGGCGCGGCCATCGAACGACTGCTCGCCATGCATCCCGCGTCCGCCGATGCACGGCTTCGCGCGCAGCGCGAAGGCTTGTCATTGCCGGCGATGCTCGCCGCCCTCGCCGCGCAAGCGGCAGACAGTTTGTCGGACGCCGTGTTGCTGGCCAACGGTCTGCATGTCGTGCCGGAGTTTCTGGGCAACCGTGCCCCGCTGGCCGACCCGCACGCCAGAGCCGTGATTGCGGGTCTTGGCATGGAAGACGATCTGGACAGCCTCGTCGCGCTCTATATTGCCGGCGTTTGCAGCATCGGCTACGGGCTGCGGCAGATCATCGAAGCGCAGGCCAACGCCGGTGCGCCGATCGAGCGGGTGGTGATCAGCGGCGGCGCCGGGCGGCTCGATCTCGTGCGGCAACTGCTCGCCGATGCGACCGGCAAGCCCGTGCTCGCCACCCAGGCGGAAGAGCCCGTGCTGCTGGGTGCCGCAATGCTCGCAGGCGTGGCCGGCGGCCAGTTCGACGACGTGCGCTCGGCCATGGCGAGGATGTCGCAGATCAGCAAGACCTATGAGCCGGGTGCCGGCAAGATCGCGGCACTGCACGAGGCGCGCTACCGCGCCTTCCTGAAATTGCAAGGCGTGGCCACAGAAATCCGCTAGACCTGCCTTCGGCGAGGACGGCGGCGCATTGGACGAGATGCCTTTACAATCCAGCACTTCGATCCGACAACCGTGACACGCGCCATGAAATACCTTCTTGCATCGACACTCGCGGTCGGCATCGCGGCCGCGAGCGCGATGGCGAACGCCCAAACGCCCGCGGGCACGGACACGCCCAAACCGGACTGCGCGATCGGGTATGTCACCGGCATTGGCGGAGCGCCGCAGAGCTTTCGCGAATACCTGGCAACGCCGGACAGAGACCGATATCGCTTCCTCGCCGACAACCCGATCCAATGCAAGATCTCCGACGAGGGACGCGCGTCGGGCTGTACCGGCATTACAAGCCTTCGCAATGAAAAAGTCAGCGTGTACGACGACATCGACAGTACTACGATGGCCGTGGTCGCGCGCGTCGAACTCGACCGGGGAACGTACCCGGTGATCATCGTCGTGCAAAAGCGCGACGTGAAATGCGAGGAGTGAGTGCGCTCGCGGGCGCTATCCGGTGACGATCCCGATGGGTCGTCCGGTCTGTCAGTACGGCATTTCGCCTGGTTTCTCAGCGAGAAAGTCGATGAACGACCGAACCTTGGACGAGACCGTCTTCTTCCTCGGATAGACCGCCCAGATCGCGGCTTCTTGTTCGCGACCAACCCCGGTCCGGTTGCCGGCGCGTCACAACCCAGCTCGGCTGACAGGTCCAGCGGCACGACGCGCGTCGGCCCGTTCGCGTACAGGTCGGCGGGGAATGTCTTGAAGGGAACACGTGAAATCAGCTTCGCGCCAATCGGGTTGGCGGCCTTGGTGTATTCGAAATCAAGGGTTTGCCAGCTCCACTGCGTGTACAGCGGAGTCGTGAAGTGAATTTACGTTCTGGCAAAGCGCGCCGGTAGCGCCCTCGGCGCAATTGAGTTTTCAGGTTTGGGGGCAAGGCAAGCGGCCGCGGTTGTGGTTTCGTGACAAGGCTTGATTCGCTTGCCGGGATGCGCGCCAAGCGCTAACGCGATTCGCGTTGCCCGTGTTGGTAGCGCGCTTCGCGTCCGAAATGAGAGGCATATGCGCATCGCCGGATTGTTCGCGTGGGCAACGGCCAACCTGGGCTTCTTGTGTCGCTGCGCATAGTCATCGCCGCGATGTTTTTTAGCGCTCGCCTCGCGAATCATCTTCGCCAAGAGCCTTTAGCCGCCGGTACAGTGTGCGCTCGCTGATGCCGAGTTGCGCGGCGAGATCCCTGCGCATCCCCACAAAACCCGCCGCTATCCGCGACAGTTCGGCATCCGTAATTTTTGGGCGAAAGAATGGGTGCAAGGATGCGGCCTCGCGGCTCGCCGGCGATACGTCGGTCCTGACCATATCGGGCAAGTGTTCCGGCCGGATCACGCCATCGTCCGCCAGCAGGCTCGCGCGTTCGAGCACGTTGCGCAGCTCGCGAATGTTGCCCGGCCAGCTATAGGCGCACAGTCGTGCGAGCGCGTCCGCTGCGACCGAGGTCTTGCGCGGCGCGCTGCTCCGTCCCGAGGCGATGCGCTGCAACGTCGAATCCACCAGCAGCGGAATATCGTCGGCGCGCTCGCGCAGCGCGGGCAGGCGGATCGGGAACGCGCTGATCCGGAAATACAGGTCCGAGCGGAACTGCCCCGCCGCCAGCATCTGCTCGAGAGGCTTGTGCGTGGCAGCCACGAGCCGGAAGTCCGCGCGCTGCGTCTCAACGCTGCCGACGCGCCGAAACGATCCCGTCTCGATGAGACGCAGCAGCTTGACCTGCATCGATAACGGCACGTCGCCTATTTCGTCGAGAAAGAGAGTCCCGCCTTGCGCCGTCTCGACGAGTCCCGGCTTGCGGCTCGAAGCACCTGTGAACGAGCCTTTCTCGTAGCCGAACAATTCGCTCTCGAACAACGTCTCCGTGATGCCGGAGCAGTCGACCACGACGAACGGCCGTTGTGCCCGATCGCTTGCCTCGTGCAGCGCCTGGGCGAACAGTTCCTTGCCGGTGCCCGACTCGCCGAGCAGCAGCACCGGCAACATCGACGGCGCAACCCGCTGCAATGCCGAAATCGCCTCGTTGAATGCGGGTGAGCGGCCGACCAGCCCGTCCACGCTTGGCCGCGCGGACGCACCACGCACCGTCGAGAGCCGCTCGACATATGCGACGATCTCGCGCCGGGCGTCGAAGATGGGGCGCAGTTCCACATCCACATGCTCGGGTCCGCGCGGCGTGTGATGGATATGCAGCACACGGTCCGCGCTGCGGATTTCGGAGGCCCGCTTCATCGGGCAATGCTCGCCGGCCTGGTCGCACGGTACGTCGTAGTGGTGCGACACCTGGTAGCAGCGGCGGCCCACGTGCGGCTGCCCCGCGACACCGAACTGCCTCCGGTATGCGGTGTTCGCCGCAAGGATCCGATAGTGCGGGTCGAGCACGATGGACGGCTGCGGGTCGTATTCCAGATAGGAGACGAGCGCGGTGATCTCGGGCGCGTCTGGCAGCGCGGCCGTCGCATCAGGCGAGGCGGCTGGCGAGGATGCGGGCTCGGGCAGGATCATGGTGGCGGACCGGAAATACGTCGAAGAACGAGCACTATACGCGGCAACTGCCAACTCCGCCACCGACTGCCATATGGCAGTCGGTGGCAGTCAGCCGCCGGCGGTTCCCGTCCGCGCAGGTTCGTGCACAACGCCGTGCAGAGCCTGAAAGCCGATATAGATCATGGATTTAACAACGCGGCGCGAGACGCCGCCCCGACTGGCACGATACTTGATTCAAGTCGCTCCCGAATGCTGCTGGACGCCCCGTCCGACAAGAGGAACGACCGCCATGACCGCCAACCAGTTTGTCGTCGAAGGATTCTTCGATCCCGCCACGTGGACCATCAGCTATCTGCTGCTGGATCCGCACACCCGGCAATGCGCGCTGATCGACAGCGTGCTCGATTACGACCCGAAATCAGGACGCACCCGAACCGGGTCCGCCGACCGCCTCGCCGCGCGCGTCGAAGCGCTGGGCGCAAGCGTGCAATGGTTGCTGGAAACGCATGTGCACGCGGACCACCTGTCCGCCGCGCCGTATCTCAGGGAACGGCTCGGCGGGCGAATCGCGATCGGCGCGCAGGTGACGTGCGTCCAGCAGGTGTTCGGCCAGCTCTTCCACGCCGGTCGTGAATTTGCCGCCAACGGCTCGCAGTTCGATCACCTCTTTGCCGACGGCGAAACCTTCGGCGTGGGACGGCTGCTAGTGCGCGTGATGCACACGCCGGGCCACACGCCGGCGTGCGTGACCTACGTGGTGAGCGATGGCGACGACCACGCGGCGTTCGTCGGCGACACGCTCTTCATGCCCGACTACGGCACTGCCCGCTGCGACTTTCCGGGCGGCGACGCAGCCACGCTGTACCGCTCGATCCGCCGTGTGCTCAGCCTGCCTGCGCACACCCGCCTCTACATGTGCCACGACTATCAGCCGGGCGGCCGCCCGGTGCAGTTCGAGAGTTCCGTAGCGGACCAACGCGAGCGCAACATTCACGTCCGCGAAGGGACGCCCGAGCAGGCCTTCGTCGCAATGCGCACGGCCCGCGATGCGACGCTCGAGATGCCCGTCCTGATCCTGCCGTCCGTTCAGGTGAACATGCGCGCCGGCCATCTGCCCGAGCCCGAGAGCAACGGCGTGTCGTATCTCAAGATTCCGGTGAATGCGCTGTAGAAGACGCGACGATCGCCGGCAGAACAGTTAGGAGAGGCAATGAATATCAAAAGATTGACGGATGCGCTGAGCGTATCCCCGCAGATTCAGGTCGCAGACCTGCCGGCGTTGCGCGCCGCGGGCTTTCGCACGTTGATATGCAACCGTCCGGACGGCGAAGGCCCCGATCAGCCGACTTTTGCTGAAATCGCGGCGGCCGCGCGCGATGAGGGAATCGAGGCGCGCTATCTGCCGGTCGAATCGGGGAGGGTGAGCGACGCTGACGCACGGCTGTTCGGCGAATACCTGCATGGCCTGCCGGGACCGGTGCTCGCGTATTGCCGCAGCGGTATGCGCTCGGCCACGCTGTGGGCGTTGTCCCGCGCCTCGGCCGAGCCGTTCGCCGGAATCGTCGCTGCCGGGAAAGCGGCCGGCTACGATCTGACCGGGCTCGCCGGCCGGATGGCGTCGCCCCTCGTGGTCTCGCAGGAGCGGCACGACATCGTGATCGTGGGGGCCGGCGCAGCCGGCATCGCAACGGCGTCGAGCCTGCTCGCGCGCTCGCCCGGCCTGGATATCGCCGTGATCGATCCGGCCGATACGCACTACTACCAGCCGGGCTGGACGATGGTCGGCGCAGGCGTGTTCCGGCCCGAGACGACGGCACGCACGATGGACGACGTGCTGCCCGGCGAGGTGCGCTGGATCAAGGCCGCGGTGGCCGCGTTCGAGCCGGAGAACCATGCCGTGGTGCTGGAAGGCTGCCGCGTCGTCCGGTATAGCCAACTGATCGTCTGCGCGGGGCTCAAGCTCGACTGGAACGCCATTGAAGGGTTGCCGCAGACACTCGGCCGCAACGGCGTGACCTCGAACTACCGCTACGACCTCGCCCCGTACACGTGGCGTCTGGTGCAGGAGCTCAAGGGCGGGCGCGCGCTGTTTACGCAGCCGCCGATGCCGATCAAATGCGCCGGCGCGCCGCAAAAGGCGATGTATCTGTCCTCCGATCACTGGCGGCGCGCCGGTCGGCTCAATGGGATCGATGTCGAGTTCTATAACGCGGGAGCGGTGCTGTTCGGCGTGGCGGACTACGTACCCGCGCTGATGAAATACGTCGAGAGCTACGGCATCAAGCTGAATTTCGGCCTCAACCTGAGCGCGATCGATGGCGAGGCGAAGCGCGCGACCTTCACGCGCACGATGGCGGATGGCGCGACCGAACGCTTCGAAACGGAATTCGACATGATTCACGTGGTGCCGCCTCAAAAGGCGCCCGACTTTATCGCCGCCAGTCCGCTCGCCGACGCGGCGGGCTGGCTCGACGTCGACCCGACGACCTTGCGACACAAGCGTTTTGACAACGTCTACGGGCTTGGCGACGTGACCAACACGCCGAACGCAAAGACCGCCGCCGCCGCCCGCAAGCAGGCGCCGGTCGTCGCGCACAACGTGCTCGCGGCGCTCGGCGCAATGCCGGGGATCGCAAAGTACGACGGCTATGGCTCGTGTCCGCTGACGGTCGAGCGCGGCAAGATCGTCCTCGCCGAGTTTCTCTACGGCGGCAAGGTCGCGCCGACCTTCCCCGGCTGGCTGATCGACGGCAAGCATCCGTCGCGGCTCGCCTGGCTGCTGAAGGAGCGCATCCTGCCGCCGCTCTATTGGCGCGGCATGCTCAGGGGCAAGGAGTGGCTCGCCCGTCCCCGGCTCGCCGAATGAGCGGCGGTCTGTCATCAACCCTCGAGTCTATCCATGCTGATCTCACTTCTACTCGGCGCAATCGTGGGCGCGTTGCTCGGTCTCACGGGCGCGGGCGGCGGCATTCTCGCGGTGCCCGCGCTGGTGTTCGGGATGGGCTGGCCGATGCAGCAGGCCACGCCGGTCGCGCTCGTCGCGGTATCGAGCAGCGCGGCGGTCGGCGCGCTCGAGGCGTTCCGCAAGGGGCTTGTCCGCTATCGCGCCGCGCTGTTCATGGCGATAGCCGGGATTCCGGCGACAGCGCTGGGCGCCCGTCTCGCACACGCGTTACCGCAGCGTTTGCTGCTTACGCTCTTTGCCGGCGTGATGCTGGTCGTCGCGGTTCGGCTGCTGCGCCACACGCTCCGCAGCGGCGCGGCGCCCCAGCCTGAATCGGCGCTGTGCGTGGCGCGCCTCGATCCCGCGACCGGCCGGCTTGTCTGGTCGTGGGCGACGGGCGCGGCGCTCGCGGCGACAGGCGCGCTCACCGGACTGATGACCGGTCTGCTCGGTGTCGGCGGAGGCTTCATCATCGTGCCGATGATGCGCAAGCTGACCAACGTGCCCATGCACGGCGTGGTGGCCACTTCGTTGCTGGTGATCACGCTGGTCGGCGGCGGCGGTGTCATCGCCACGGTGCGCCACGGCACAGCGCTGCCGCTCGAAGTCGTGCTGTGGTTCAGCCTCGCCACAGGCGCGGGGATGCTGGCGGGACGCGTGGCGTCTCATCGTCTGCCGGGGCACCAGGTGCAGCTCGGTTTTGCAGCGATTCTGATCTGCGTGGCGCTAGGACTGATGGCGAAGGCCGCGATCGCCTGACGCCGCTCAGTTGCTAGTGCGCGGCCTGGGTCGCGCGCAGCATCGAGCGGCACCGGTTCAGTCTTGCGGCTTCCCGGAACCGATGGTGTCCAACGACGACAACACGTCCTGCGGCAAATCAAGGTTCACGCTTTCGATGTTCTGCCTCAGATGCTCGACCGACGAGGTGCCGGGAATCAGCAGTATGTTCGGCGAGCGATGCAGCAACCATGCAAGCGCCACCTGCATCGGCGTCGCGCCGCACTGGTTAGCCGCGTCGTTCAGCGCTTCGGCCTGCAGCGGAGAGAAGCCGCCGAGCGGAAAGAACGGCACATAGGCGATCCCATCTTCCGCGAGACTGTCGATCAGCACGTCATCGTTGCGATGCGCGAGGTTGTACAGGTTCTGCACGCATACGATCTCCGTCATCGCGCGTCCCTGCGCGATCTGCTTCGCCGTCACGTTGCTCAACCCAATGTGCCGAATCAAGCCTTTTGCCTGAAGCTGCGCGAGTGCGGCTAGCGGCGCTTCGATATCGCCCTCGGCCGGCGCGGTGACGTCGAACATCACGCGAAAGTTCACGACGTCCAGCACATCGAGACCGAGATGGCGAAGGTTGTCATGCACCGCCGACTCCAGTTCCGCCGCCGAGGCGGCGAGGTTCCACGAGCCATCGCTACCTCGGCTCGCGCCCACTTTCGTAACGATAGTGAGCGCATCGGGATACGGATGAAGCGCCTCGCGGATGATCTGATTGGTCACGTGGGGGCCGTAGAAATCGCTCGTATCGATATGGGTGATTCCGCTTTCAACGGCCGTACGGAGCACGGCTATCGCCGCGTTGCGGTCTTTCGGCGGACCGAAAACGTGTGGACCCGCCAGCTGCATCGCACCGTAGCCCATGCGCGTAACAGGGAAATCGCCAAGTTCAAACGTGCCTGCCCGCGTCACTTCAGTCATCGATGCACTCCTTTTTTCGGGTTGATGTTTCTGTCGCTGAAACCTGCTCGAATAGAATACGAATAATCATTCAGATTGTGAATTCGCATATGCGCACCGATAACGGACAGGGGCTGAACGCCCGCAAACAGCCGCAGCAGGCGCGTTCGCAAGCCACCGTGGACGCCATTTTCGATGCGACTATTCAGGTTTTGCTGGCCGAAGGGTTGCAGCGGCTCACCACCATCCGGGTAGCCGAGCGAGCCGGTGTATCGGTCGGCACGCTCTATCAGTACTTTCCGCAAAAGCAGGCGCTTCTCTTTGCCGTGCTGCAACGACATCTGGAAAGGGTGGTGAGCGCGACGGAAGCCGCCGCCGGGTCGGCGCACAACGCCACTTTGTCGGCAATGGTGAAGGCGGTCGTTGCCGCATTCGTGAAAGCAAAGACGGAGAACCTGGACGAATCGCGTGCGCTATACGCAGTTGCCCTCGAACTCGACTCGCGCGACTACGTACGCGAAGTGCAGACTCGCAGCCGCGTGGCGCTGGAGGCGATGCTGAAAACGGCTTCCGACGCGCAGTTTGACGACATTCCCACGACCACTTTCATGTTCATGGGCGCATTGGCCGGCCCTGTCCGTTCGCTGCTCGAGAACAAGCCGCCACCATCCATGATCCGCAAGCTACGCGGTCAACTTGAGTCGCTTTGTCTAGGGTATCTGGAACGCGAGGCGCGTCCGAAGTGATCGGTGAGCACGGGTCTCGAACGCGACAGGTGCCACACACGCTGAAATCCGCGCCACCCATGTGAAAACCGGCTGACATGCTGCCGGAAAAAGTCTAGCCGGCCTGCCCTCGTTGCGAGGGCGCGACCGTGCGCGACTGTCGCTGCCCGACGCCTTCGGGCCGGGCAGCGACGCGATCGCCGGGCGTCCCCGGCGATCGACTCCTGGGTCCTGCGCGCCTGACTGCGACAGAACCGTTGCGCCTTACTTGCGCTTCAGTTGCGAGATATCCCGCACCGCGCCGCGGTCAGCGGAGGTGGCCAGCGCCGCATAGGCCTGCAACGCCTGCGACACCACGCGCTCACGCGCCGCCGGCATCCACGCCTTGTCGCCGCGCGCCACCATGGCTGCGCGGCGGCGCGCCAATTCCTCGTCCGTGACCACCAGGTGCATCTTGCGATTAGGAATGTCGATTTCGATCACATCGCCCTCTTCCACCAGACCGATCGTGCCGCCTTCGGCCGCTTCCGGCGACGCGTGCCCGATCACCAGCCCGGACGAACCGCCGGAGAAGCGGCCGTCGGTGAAGAGCGCGCAGGTCTTGCCCAAGCCCTTCGATTTCAGATACGACGTGGGGTAAAGCATTTCCTGCATGCCGGGGCCGCCCTTGGGGCCTTCGTAACGGATCACGACCACGTCGCCAGCCACCACTTTGTCGCCCAGAATGGCTTCGACGGCGTCGTCCTGACTTTCGTACACGCGCGCACGCCCGGAGAAAATCCACTGCGATTCGTCGACACCCGCGGTCTTGACGATACAACCCTTGTCCGCGAGGTTGCCGTACAGCACGGCGAGGCCGCCGTCTTTCGAATACGCGTTCTCCTTGCTGCGAATGCAGCCGGTCTTGCGGTCCGTATCCAGCGAGGCGAACGTGGCCTCCTGACTGAACGCGACGGTGGTCGGAATGCCGCCCGGCGCCGCGCGGAAGAACTTCTGCGCGGCTTCGCCGGCGCCGCCGGCGATGTCCCATTGGGCGATCGCATTGCCCAGCGTGCCGCTATGCACGTTGCCGCACGACAGGTCGAGCAGATCCGCGCGAGCCAGTTCACCCAGAATACCGAGGATGCCGCCGGCACGGTGAACGTCTTCGATATGGTATTTGTCGGTGGCGGGCGCGGCTTTGCACAGGCAAGGCACTTTGCGCGAGATGCGATCGATGTCGGACATGGTGAAATCGACGCCGGCTTCCTGCGCCGCCGCCAGCAGGTGAAGCACGGTGTTGGTCGAACCGCCCATGGCGACGTCGAGCGCCATGGCGTTCTCGAATGCCGCCTTGCTCGCGATGCTGCGCGGCAGGACCGACGCGTCTTCTTCCTGATAGTAGCGGCGGCACAGGTCCACCACCAGACGGCCGGCCTGCTCGAACAGACCCTTGCGCCATGCGTGCGTGGCGACGATCGTGCCGTTGCCGGGCAACGCCAGACCGATGGCTTCGGTCAGGCAATTCATCGAGTTCGCGGTGAACATGCCCGAGCAGGAGCCGCACGTCGGGCAGGCGCTGCGCTCGATCTCCGCGACTTCCGCGTCGCTGACCTTCGAGTCGGCCGCCTTGATCATCGCGTCGATCAGATCGATTTTGGCGATCACCTGCCCGTCTTTCGGCGACGTGACCTTGCCCGCTTCCATCGGACCGCCGGAGACGAACACGACGGGAATGTTCAGGCGCATGGCGGCCATCAGCATGCCTGGCGTGATCTTGTCGCAATTGGAGATGCAGACCATGGCGTCGGCGCAATGCGCGTTGACCATGTACTCGACCGAGTCGGCGATCAGTTCGCGCGAGGGCAGCGAATACAGCATGCCGCCGTGGCCCATGGCGATGCCGTCGTCCACTGCGATGGTATTGAATTCCTTGGCGACGCCGCCAGCCGCTTCGATCTGCTTCGCGACCAGCGCGCCGAGGTCGCGCAAATGCACATGCCCCGGCACGAACTGGGTGAACGAGTTCACCACCGCAATAATGGGCTTGCCGAAATCACCGTCCTTCATGCCGGTGGCACGCCACAGCGCGCGTGCGCCGGCCATGTTGCGACCATGAGTCGAAGTTCGTGAACGATATTCAGGCATCTGTATCCTCAGGTATTGGGGTCTTTTAACTTGGAATGGCACTCCGCGCGGACCGGCCACATGACCTTTTCAGGGCGTGACGGCATACGCCTGCCCCGCCGGCAGCGGCTCGCGATACCGCGAATGGTGTGCGTTGGGAATGGACGAATAGTGCGAGAGCGCGAGTAAGACGTCCAATATATTTTTTCAGCGCAATTAGGTCGAAAAAGATATTGATAGCGTTCGATCAGCGGACGGAAGATGTGGAGATAGCGCGGCGATCGTCAGGCGCACGCCCCAATTACTGAATTTCACTCACAAGCCCATGCAATTCTGACCATATTGTTGAGCGAAGTGTATGCACTTAACCTTGACTTCATCACGCAACGTCGGCGAAGGACTGAGCGCTGCCCTGCATGGGGCGCGAGCCGCGTTGCCTCGCTCAATCATCGGAATGGAATCATGGAAAATCGCAAGCTCGGAAACAACCTCGAAGTCTCGGCGCTCGGCTTGGGCTGCATGAGCATGAGTTCGGCATATGGGCCGCCCGCGGACAGGCAGGAAATGATCAAGCTCATCCGCGCGGCACACGAGCGGGGCGTTACGCTGTTCGACACAGCGGAAGCCTACGGGCCTTTCGTCAATGAAGAGCTGGTTGGCGAAGCGTTGCAGCCGGTCCGTGACAAGGTCGTTATCGCCACCAAGTTCGGCTTCGACATCGACCTCGCAACCGGTGAACGCCGCGGCGGCACCAATAGCCGCCCCGAGCACATCAGAGCCGTCGCAGAAGCCGCGCTCAAGCGTTTGCGAACCGATCGCATCGATCTGTTCTATCAGCATCGCGTGGATCCGGCGGTGCCGATCGAAGACGTGGCCGGCGCCGTAAAGGCGTTGATTGCCGAAGGCAAGGTCAAGCATTTTGGGCTGTCCGAGGCAGGCGTGCAAACCATCCGTCGAGCCCATGCGGTCCAGGCAGTGACCGCCGTGCAAAGCGAGTTTTCGCTGTTCTGGCGAGCGCCGGAACAGGAGCTTCTTCCAACCCTCGAAGAGCTTGGTATCGGATTCGTACCTTTTAGCCCCTTGGGCGCGGGTTTTCTCACCGGCAAAATTGACGAGACCACCCAGTTCGATTCAACGGATTTTCGCAATCTCGTTCCTCGTTTTTCGGTCGAGGCACGCAAGGCGAATATGGCGCTCGTCAACGTCGTCAAATCCGTCGGCGCGCGCAAGGGCGCCAGCCCGGCTCAGGTCGCACTCGCATGGCTGCTGGCGCAGAAGCGCTGGATCGTGCCGATCCCGGGTACGACCAAACTTCAGCGCCTGGAGGAAAATCTTGGTGGCGCCGATCTGGTGCTATCGCGAGAAGACCTCGTTGAAATCGACCGGGAGACCTCCAGGATCAAGGTGCAGGGCGAGCGGCTGCCCGAGGCCGTGCTGAAGATGACAGGCCTTTAGACGAAAGAGACGAACGGCCGCTCAAGGATTGCCATGGACATCTGAACGTCCCTTCAATCTGGCTCGTCGCTAGATGAGCCCTTGAGCCGTCATGGCTAAGAGCAGCCGCTCGGCCCCGATGCCGAAACCGGCTCCCTCCCGATATGCCCCTCCGCCCACAACTTGTTGCTGCGCTCCGAGTTCGGTGCAACGCATCTCGAAGCCCTGCCCGTTCAGGTAGTAGCTGAGGCCTCTGCGGGCCGCGCCGTCGACTTCATAGTTCAGTCCGAGTGAATCGAAAAAGCCAATCGCTATAGCCTGGCTCCGCCTCGCAGCCCGTTCCGGGCTTGAGGACAGGTATTCGAATCCCAGTTGCGTAAACTCCCGATAGCGGCCGGCCTGCGGCCGCTCATATCGATAGCACCGTGCAACGTAAAACAGCATGCGTTCCTCTCGCCGACCGAGCAGTTCGTCGCACTTCTCCTGGAACAAAGCCGTGGCTTCCGGGATCAGGCAGCAGGGACGTCCCTTCTTATCCGGAAAGGCCCACATCTGATCGACGATCTCGCTGCCACCCGCCTTCTGGATAAACGTGTCCTGCGACCACAAAGCGGGAACGATCGCCTCTTGCGCTCCCGCGTCAATGAAGATAGCTCCGGAACCTGTCCTCCAGAGCGCGTATTTGCGCAGCTTCCTTTCCAACGATAAAACGGGTTCCGCGAATCATGGTCATGAGATCCTCTCGAGTCTGAAAATAAAAAAAGGCGCCTGAGGCGCCTTGATCGTTTGTGCATGGAGCAGGAAGAACCGAACTCTCCAGTTCCTTGCTATGGACGTAACGAACCACGGCGCATTGAATTGCAGCCGTGATGATGGTGAGACCTGGTCGGGACGTTACGGAGTTCCATGTCGCCGATATTGACACACAAAGCTGATGTTGTGTGCAAGTCGATTTGTCTCCGGGTGGTCCGATTGAACGACCGCACCGTTAAAACACGACGACGCAATTTCCGCGCTAACGAACAGTCGCATACACTCTGGTGTTCGACAGTCGCCCGCCCGGCTCGACCCGCGAGTGGCGCAGCGTCCCTTCGAAATCCATACCCACGCGCTCGCAGATCCGCCAACTTTTTGCGTTGAGTTCATCGACCATGGCTTGGACCCGCCGCGCGCGCAGATCCGCAAACGCGAATTTCAAAAGTGCGTCTACGCCTTCGCTTATCAAACCTCGCCCGAGATACTGCGTGCGGCCCCACCATCCAATGTCGAAGGCGGGAATGGACCAAACGGGCCGATGTATGCCTGCGCAGCCGACCACTGTTTCGGTGTTGCGGAGGAACATCAGGAAAGGAAAGTCGCGCCGCGCGGCGAAATCAGCGAATCCGTTTCGGCAAAATGCTTCGGATGCTTCGAGCGAGGGGGCGTCGAGGGCCCATGGAAGGGATGCGGGAAATTCTCTTAGCGCGTCCAGAGAATCAACGGTAGCGTCGAAAACCATTTGCCCGTCGCCCGGGCGAGGGCATCGGACGGTCAGCCGTTCGGTCTGAAGCGCATCGCACACATCCAGCAGAATCGGTTGCATGTCTCTCCGGGTCGCCTTGTCGATCGGCCATTCGCCGCAGCGTTTGAATATACCGAGTAACAAAAGCCCGAGCAACGTCGCTTTGGATCACGCAAAAACGAGCGACCACCTCTCCTTAGTGCCGCCACGAACCATGCGGCAGTTCCACCTCTCGCTTCGCTTCAGCCAACCTCTCCAGAAGACCCGCCCGATCCAGCCGAACGCAATACGCGGGCTTCGCCCGTTCAAAGCGCCAGCTCGCGGACAACGAGCCCGCATCGACAGCGTCGAAACCGAATTGATCCAGAATACCGGCTACCACCTGCTTGGCCGCGAGGTCGTCGCCCGCCATTGGCAGCGCACGCCTTGCTGATTCTCCAGCCGGAGTGCCGTCCGTTTCGAGATCCTTTGCGAGAATCGCGTTGAAGGCCTTCACCAGCCTCGCTCCGCGCAAATGGCGCGCCATCAATTCACTGGTGGTTATGGCGTGCTGGTCCAGTACGTCGATATGACCATCGCGCTCGGGATAATAGTTGCACGTGTCGATCACGATCTTCCCTTCCAGCTCCGCAACGGGCAGCGCGAGGTAATGGCGAAACGGCACCGCCACCACGGCCAGCTCGCCGAATACCGCGGCCTCACGCGCGGTGCCGACCCGGCAGCCAATTGCCGCGGCTGTGCTCATCAGCGTTTCCGTGCCCCGCGAGTTGCTTATCATCACCTCGTGCCCGTGCTGTTTTGCCAGCGTCGCCATCGCCCTGCCAAGAAATCCCGCACCCAAAATACCCATCTTCATTTTCAATCTCCTGTTGAACTTGCCGGCGGCATCATCAACCGCCCGCACCGTGCAACTACTATGATTGAAAACCTGAACGAGATAAACGATGATTCCGGTTCGCCTGTAGAAACTATGAGTGGGGAATCATGGACCGCCTGACCAGCATGGCCATCTTCGTCAAAGCCGCCGAAAGCGGCTCGTTTGCGGCAGCCGCTCTCGCCTTCGGCATTTCGTCGCAAATGGCCGGGCGGCATGTGATCGCGCTCGAAGAGCGGGTCGGCGCGCCGCTTCTTGCCCGTACCACCCGTCGCCAGAGCTTGACCGAAATCGGACAGATATTTTATGAACGCTGCAAAGCCCTGCTCGCGGATGCCGAGGCGGCGGAATCGGTAGCCATGGACTTCTCAGCGTCGCCGCGTGGACGGCTGCGTGTCACTGCCCCGGTTACATTTGGATCCTGTTGCCTGGCGCCGTTAATCACGCGCTATCTTCGCGCGCATCCCGACGTGCAGGTCGATCTCACGCTAACCGATCGTTTTGTGGATCTCGTGGATGAAGGTTATGAAGTGGCGATCCGGCTCGGCACCCTGTCGGATTCGTCGATGATCGCAAAACCGCTGATGCCGTATCGACTGCTCGCCTGCGCGTCGCCCGCTTATCTGCAGGAACGGGGTGAGCCCAAAACACCGGAAGCACTGGTCAAGCATGAGTGCCTTGGTTTTTCCTTCACGTCGCTACCGCCGTACAACGAGTGGGTCTTCGGCAGTTCGCGCGGCAAGCATGCCGTGACCGTCACCGGGCGCTTTCAGGCGAACGATACGAAGGCACTGATTGCGGCTGCGGTTGACGGCTTTGGCATCGCACTCGCCCCGGAGATTGCCGTCAAAGAGGATATTGCCGCAGGCCGACTCGTGCGTCTTCTGCGCAAATACGAGGCGCCTGAACGGCCCATGCACGCGGTCTTTACCGCTAGACGGGTCACGCCGAAATTGCGCGCGTTCATCGACCTGGTGGTGGAAGAATTCGGACCTCGGGTTAGCACCGTCAATCGACGAGGGCGATCGCAAAGCTCCGCTGTGACTGAAGTACGATGAAGTCGACAAACAAGTCCGCCACGCTTTTCATGCGTCATGCAGGGTATCTGCCGCGCGATCCGGGCAATCGGTCGATGCATCACGCGAGGCAGCAGCAGGGAAAGCGCCAGTGAGAGATAGCCGCCCTCCATTGCGTCCGCTCGATCACAGCAACGGCAGCGTCAGTCTGATGTGTTCCGCGAATGCCGTGATCAGATGGGAGGGACGCTCCCGCTCGAACTTCAAGGTAATGCCAATGGTGGGCAACGGCGGAAGCGCCGGATCGCCATTGAGTATGTGGAGATCCGGGGCGACCGCCGTCTGCGTGATGACGGCGAACGCCTGCCCCGAGCGGACCAGCGCCGTGAGACCGGCGAGACTGCTGCTTGCATAGGCGATGCGGTAAGCCCTGCCCGCGATTCGCAGCGCGTCGCAGGCGGCCGCATGGTCGAGCGTGTCCGGATCGGAAACCGCCAGCGGCAAAGGGTCGAAGTGCACCGGATCCAGCCCCGGACTGCCGACCCAGACCAGCGGTTCGCGCCGAATGATGTCGTCATCCGGCGCGTCATCCGGCACCGAGATCATCGCAAGGTCCAGCGCATGCATCTCCAGTTGTTCGAGCAAGCGCGGAGTGGGCGCGCAAACCACCTCCACCAGCGCCTGAGGGTGCTGGCTCGAGAACTGACGCAGCAAATGCGGCAGGAAAACCGCCGCGTAGTCGTCCGGGCAGCCGAACCGGATCGTGCCCGACAGCCCTTTACCCGACAGGTCTGCCATCGCCTCGTCGTGCAGTCGCAGAATGCGTTGTGCGTGGATCAACAGCCGTTCGCCGGGGTCCGTCAGCACCACGCCGCGACCCGTGCGCTGAAACAGCGGCTGCTCGACGATTTCTTCGAGCCGCTTCATCTGCTGACTCAGCGCCGACTGGGTCCGGCCGATCCGGTTGGCCGCACGAGTGAGCGCCCGAACTTCGGCGACGACGATGAACGACCGCAGCAGATCGATTTCGAGTGAAAGACTCAAGGTATTAGGCTCGCTTCTATCTTCTATAAGAACTATTAGGTTCTATGAAATCAGAGAGCCACCTAGACTGCAAGCATTCCCGCCACAGCCAAGGAGAACCTCCGTGTCCCGCAACGACGACGCAACTTTCTGGCGCAACGCCAGGCAGCACCTCATTCGATATGGCGGCACCTTCGAGCCGATGATCATCGAGCGCGCGCAGGGCAGCTTCGTCTATGACGCGGACGGCCGCGCGATCCTGGATTTCACTTCGGGGCAGATGAGCGCGGTGCTCGGGCACAGCCATCCGGAAATCGTCTCGGTCATCAACGAATACGCAGGCAAGCTCGACCATCTGTTCAGCGGGATGCTGTCGCGTCCGGTGGTCGACCTCGCGACCCGGCTGGCCGACATCACGCCTGACGGACTCGACCGGGCGCTGTTGCTCAGCACAGGCGCGGAGTCGAACGAGGCCGCCATCCGGATGGCGAAGCTGGTCACGGGCAAATATGAAATCGTCGGCTTCGCGCAGTCGTGGCACGGCATGACGGGCGGAGCAGCGTCCGCCACCTACAGTGCCGGCCGCAAGGGCGTCGGTCCGGCCGCCGTCGGCTCCTTTGCGATCCCCGCGCCGTTCCCGTACCGGCCGCGGTTCGAGCGCAACGGTGAATACGACTACCTGGCGGAGCTGGACTACGCCTTCGATCTCATCGACCGCCAGTCCAGCGGCAACCTCGCCGCTTTCATCGCGGAGCCGATTCTCAGTTCCGGCGGAATCATCGAACTGCCGCCAGGCTACATGGTCGCGTTGAAGCGCAAATGCGAGGAGCGCGGCATGCTGCTGATCCTCGATGAAGCGCAAACCGGGGTCGGGCGCACGGGCACGATGTTCGCCTGCCAGCGCGACGGCGTCACGCCCGACATTCTCACGCTGTCGAAGACGCTGGGCGCCGGCCTGCCGCTCGCGGCCGTCGTGACCTCCGCGCAGATCGAAGAACGGGCCCACGAATTGGGTTACCTGTTCTACACGACCCATGTGTCCGATCCGCTTCCGGCGGCCGTCGGTCTACGAGTGCTGGACGTGGTCGAGCGCGACGGGCTGGTTGCGCGGGCGAACCTGATGGGCGAGCGGCTCAAACGCGGCCTGCTGGATCTGATGGAGCGCTTCGAGTGCATCGGCGACATTCGCGGACGCGGGCTGCTGCTGGGTATGGAAATCGTCAAGGACCGCCGCACGAAGGAACCGGCGGATGGGCTTGGCGCAAAGATCACCCGCGAGTGCATGAAGCTGGGGCTCAGCATGAACATCGTGCAGTTGCCCGGTATGGGCGGGGTGTTCCGGATCGCGCCGCCGCTGACCGTTCACGAGGATGAGGTGGATCTCGGGCTGGCGTTGCTCGGACAGGCTATCGAGCGCTCGCTTTGATCGACTCGCAAGACGGCGGACAAAACGGAATTGTCGCGCGGAGAATCACGTTCATGTGATCGACCAGTGGGTCGAATATGTATCTCATATTCGACCACATATTGAGCTTAAAGCAAAACAATCGACTCGATCATCACAAATATGTCAGACTAAATCAGTGATCGAAATTGGAAAAGCAAGATGCTTAAGCTGCATGAGTCGATCGTCACCGATCTGATCGAGTCGATCGTGTCCGGGCAATTTGCGCCGGGCACCTCGCTGCCGAACGAGATCGAACTCGCCGAGGCGAGAGGGGTCAGCCGTACCGCGGCGCGGGAAGCCATGCAGAAGCTGCAGTCCCTTGGCCTGATCGAAGTGCGTCGACGCAAAGGAGCCAGCGTGCTGCCCCGCGGCGCCTGGAATCTCCTCGACCCGAGCGTGCTCGAGGTGGCCGTCAAGTATGTGGCGGACGTCGACTTCTTTCATGATCTGATCGAAGCGCGTCTTCTGATCGAGCCTCGCGCCGCGGAACTCGCCGCACAACGCGCGAACGACCGGGATCTCGAACGCATCGGAGCGGCGCTCACGTCAATGGGAGCCGAGGCCGACGGAACACGCGGCCCCGGTTGGCACGACGCGGATCTGTCGTTCCATGCCTCGATCATCGACGCAACCGGGAACTGGGTTCTACGACAACTGATCGTGACGATCCGGGCAGCGCTTGCCGCCGAGATCCGCGTGACGGGCCAGCATGCGGCCGACCCGAGAGACTCCTTGCAAATGCACCAAAACGTCTTTGACGCGATTCGCCGGCGACAGCCCACGCAGGCGCATGCCGCCATGACCTAGCTACTCCTCTCGACGCGGCGCGATCTCGACGCAATCGGTCGCGGCGAGGTACGCCGCTCGCAGGGATAGTCGATTAGCTGCTTGTCAGAAGTACTCAACCGGCACACAAAGGTGACGATATGCGCAAACTCCGCTCGCAGAGTTGGTTCGGCAGGAACGACAAGGACAGTTTCATCCACCGCTGTGGATGAAGAATCAGGGCATTCCACACGACGAATTCGACGGACGCCCGGTGATCGGCATCTGCAATACGTGGTCCGAACTGACGCCGTGCAACGCGCATTTTCGCGAGCTCGCCGAGTATGTGAAAAAAGGCGTGCACGAAGCGGGCGGCCTGCCGCTCGAGTTCCCGGTGATGTCGCTCGGCGAGTCGAATCTGCGCCCTACCGCGATGCTGTTCCGCAACCTCGCCTCGATGGACGTCGAGGAATCGATTCGCGGCAATCCCATGGACGGCGTGATCCTGCTGGTCGGCTGCGACAAGACCACGCCCGCGCTGCTGATGGGCGCGGCGTCGTGCAATCTGCCCGCGCTCGCGGTATCGGGCGGTCCGATGCTCAATGGCCGCTTTCGCGGCAAGAACATCGGCTCCGGCACAGGCGTCTGGCAGATGTCCGAAGAAGTACGCGCCGGTGCGATGACGCAGGAGGAATTCACCGAAGCCGAGTCGTGCATGAACCGCTCGCGCGGCCACTGCATGACGATGGGCACGGCCTCGACGATGGCCTCGATGGTCGAATCGCTCGGCATGGGCTTGCCGCACAACGCGGCGATTCCCGCGGTCGACGCGCGCCGTCAGGTGCTCGCGCATCTCGCGGGGCGCCGCATCGTCGACATGGTCCGCGAGGATCTGACGATGGACAAGATCCTCACGCGTCAGGCCTTCGAAAACGCCATCCGCACGAACGCGGCGATCGGTGGCTCGACCAATGCGGTCGTCCATCTGATCGCGCTCGCCAAGCGTATTGGCGTGGAGTTGTCGCTGGAGGACTGGGAGCTGGGTTCGGACGTGCCGTGTCTCGTGAATCTGCAACCGTCGGGCGAATACCTGATGGAGGACTTTTACTACGCGGGCGGTTTGCCGGCCGTGTTGAAGCAACTCGGCGAACAGGGACTGCTGCATAAGGAAGCGCTGACGGTAAACGGCAAGACACTCTGGGACAACGTGCGCAACGCCCCGAACTATGACGAAAAGGTCATCACGACGTTCGCCGAGCCGTTCAAGCCGAAGGCCGGCATCGCGGTGCTCAAGGGCAACCTGGCGCCGAATGGCGCGGTGATCAAACCGTCGGCGGCGACCGCGAAGCTGCTGAAACACCGCGGCCGCGCCGTGGTGTTCGAGAACATCGAGGAACTGCACGCGAAGATCGACGACGAGTCGCTCGACATCGACGAGCATTGCATCATGGTGCTCAAGGGCGCCGGGCCGAAGGGTTATCCGGGTTTCGCCGAAGTCGGCAACATGCCGCTGCCGAAAAAGGTGCTGCAAAAAGGCATTACGGACATGGTGCGCATTTCCGACGGTCGCATGAGCGGCACGGCGTACGGTGCCGTTGTGCTGCACGTGTCGCCGGAAGCGGCCGCAGGCGGCCCGCTCGCGTTCGTGCGAACCGGCGACATGATCGAACTCGATGTCGAAGCACGGCGCCTGCATCTGGACGTCAGCGACGACGAACTCGCGCGCCGGCGCGCCGCATGGCAGGCGCCGGAAGCGCCCAAACGCGGCTACTACAAGCTCTACGTCGAACACGTGCTGCAAGCGGACCAGGGCGCCGATCTCGACTTCCTGGTGGGGTCGAGCGGCGCGCCGGTGCCGCGCGATTCGCATTGAACCCCGTCTCCCCAGCGGGTGATATCGATGACACCCGACTCTCATTCTTCGCCGAGCGGCATCTGGCCTGTTCTGTACGCCTACTTCGACGCCCACAACCAGTTGGATCGCGAAGCCATGCGGACGCAGATCGACGCGACGATCACGGCGGGCGCCCGGAGCATCGTCATACTCGGTCTCGCGACCGAAGTGAACCGGCTATCGCTTGATGAGAAACATCGACTGATCGACTGGGCAAGCGAAGACATCGCCGCACGTGTCCCGCTCGTCGTCACCATCACGGGCGATACCGTGAACGCGCAAGTCGCAATGGCCGACTACGCCGTCGAGCGCGGCGCTTCGTGGCTGATCCTTCAGCCGCCGTCGATGCGGGACCAGCCGGAATCGTTCTACTTCGACTTCTTTGCAGCGGTGATGCAGCGCACGCGCGTCCCGGTCGGCATACAGAACGCGCCGGAATATCTCGGCGTCGGCTTGTCGGCTGAATCGATCGTGGCGCTGGCGAGTCGGTGTCCAGATTTTCGCCTGCTCAAAGGCGAAGGACCCGCGACCACGATTCAGCGCACGGTCGAGCGGCTGCGCGCGCTTGGCCATACGTTGCCGGTTTTCAATGGCAGGGGCGGACAGGAACTCGTCGACAATCTGCGCGCCGGCTGTGCCGGACTGATCGTCGCGCCGGACACATTCGACTGGCAGGTCGCAATGCAACAAGCGTTCGCTGACGGACTCGAACAGGATGCCGAAGCACTTTATGCCCAGGCCCTGCCGGCTATCGTCTTTGTGATGCAGTCGCTCGACGCGCTTACCTGCTATGGCAAGCGGATCGCCGCGTGGCGCATGGGCTTCGACGTGCAGCACGATCGCGGCGTCGCACCGACCGCGTTCGGGCTGGAATGCGCACGACGCTTTGCAACGCGGTTGGGTGCTTTCCGGTCCCACGCCGGCTCCAACGACGCCTGACGAACCGCTGATTGCTCCACTGCCGTGACTCACTGCGACGTGTACGAACCCAACCTGTCCGGCTGACGTCCGCTTTACAGGAAGCGGGCGCTGTTCCCGTTGACCACGATCCGTCTAAACGAACCATTATCGATCGACCGCGTGGGCTCAATCGTCCGATGCTCTGTCGTGGCTTCGCCGATACCGGCTGGACAGGTTGGCAGGTTGCTCGCCACGAGCGAAACCCTTACGGCGGCCGATCTTCTCAACTGGCAGGTTGGTACGCTCCGCCGTTCATTTCCCGTACATATCGAAGCTGAAATACTTCGCTTCCACCTTCTTGTACGTACCGTCGCGCAGAATCTCCGCAATCGCGCCGTTCAACGCGTCGCGCAGTTCCGGATCGCTTTTTCGCACGCCAGCGGCGTCGCCGTCGCCCATGATGATCGGGTCGTACACCGTGCCGCCGGCAAACGCGAAGCCCGCGCCGCTGGGCGTGTCCAGAAAGCCCTGCTGGCCCTGCACCGCATCCATGAGCACGCCGTCCACCCGCCCCGTGCCGAGGTCCGCGTACGCCTGATCATAGTTCTGGTACGACACCACCTGCGCGCCGGCCGGCGCCCATTTTTCGCGGGCGTAGGTTTCCTGCACCGTGCCTTGCTCGACCGCGATCTTCTTGCCGGCCAGTTTCGCGGCTTCCGGCTGCAAGCCCGCTTTCTGGCTGCCGATCAGACGTGTCTGGTTGCGATAGAGACGGTGGGTGAAATCGATCTGCTCGCGGCGCTTCGCGGTCGCCGCCATCGACGACAGAATCACGTCGAACTTGCGGGCCTGCAGGCCCGGAATCAAACCGTCGAAACTGGTCTGCACCCACACGCATTTCGCTTTTAGCTTCGCGCACAATGCGTTGCCCAAATCGACGTCGAAGCCGACCACCGAGCCATCTTTCGCCAGCGATTCGAATGGCGGATAGGTCGGGTCGATGCCGATGCGAATCGTCGACCAGTCTTTCGCGGACGCCGCGCATGACATCGCCAGCGAGGTCGCCATCACTACGCAGGAAGCCAATAGTTTCACGCTACAGTTCATCACCGCACTCCAGGCAGGAACACATCAGGGAAAGGGAACATCAACTCGGAAACTCGCCGCGCACGAAATCGCGGTCGGTAGGCAGCACGGTGGCGAGTTCGTCGATCGTCACCGGCTTGATCGGCGCGCGAATGCGGTAGTAACCCACCTCGCGCGGCTGCCGGCCCTGCACTTCGGCGAGCAGTTCGCCGACCGTGGTGCCACACCAGCGCCCCTGGCACGGGCCCATGCCGCAGCGCGAAAACGCTTTCAACTGATTCGGACCGGCGCAATCGAGTCGGGCCAGCCGGCGAATCTCGCCCGCACTGACTTCCTCGCACCGGCACACGACGACATCCTCGGCGGGGCGGCGCAATGACGGCGGGGGCGTGTAAAGCGCGTCCAGAAACGGACGGATCGTCAGGTGGTGATCCAGCTCGGCACGGGCCGCGCGGCTCGCGCTCGCGCGGGTCGGCGGATCGATATGGCCGAGGTCGGCCGCGATATCGAGGGCCGCGAGTTCGCCTGCGTGCTCTGCGGCTTTTGCACCACCTATGCCCGCGCCGTCGCCGGCAATCCAGACGCGCGCCACGCTGCTGCGCCCCCAGCTATCCACTTGCGGCTGCCAGCACGCCTGCGCGTCGTCCCAGCGATGCGCGCAACCGATCGAGCGTGCCGCATTGCCGCCCGGCACGACGCCCTGATGTAGCAGAATCAGGTCCGCCGGAATTTCATACTGGTGGCCGCCCGCGCGAAACCGGATGGCCCGCGCCTTTGCGGGTAAATGCGGTTGCGCTTCGCCGAGCACCTCGACATCGCGGGCCGCGCGATAGAGTTCAATGCCGCTGCGCCGCACGGCGCGCATCATGCGCAGGCCTTTGAACAGATACTCGCCGGCTCGCCATGCCCGCGGCAAGTGGCGCAACGCGCCGCGCAGCGCGCCGCGCGGCGTCGTGTCGACAATCGCGCGCAGTGTGCGGCCTGCCTGTAATAACTGGCTCGCATAGAGCCACAGCAACGGTCCGCTGCCCGCCAGCACCGTGTTCGCGCCGGGCACGAGACCGCCGGCTTTCAGCATGGTTTGCGCGGCGCCGACACCCATTACGCCAGGCAGCGTCCACCCGCGAACCGGCCACGCACGCTCCTGGGCGCCGGTCGCCAGCAACAATGCCTGCGCGCGCACGCGCAGCGTGCCGCCCGCTTCGCCCCGACAGGTGAGCATGGCCGACAGCGGCGCACCCGGCTCGATTTGCCACACCAGCGTTTGCGCGAAATACTGCGCGCCGCTCGCCATGAAGCGCGCGATCAACGGGCGGCCCGCCGCATAGTCCGCGCCGAGTACCTGGTCTGCATGGGCGAGCGGCGAGTGAGCCGCCTGTCGATAAATCTGGCCGCCGGCCTGCTTGCCCTCATCGGCGACGATCACCGTCAAGCCGCGTGCGCGCGCTTCGATTGCGGCCGCCATGCCGGCCGGACCGGCACCGACGATCAGCAGATCGCATTGCAGTTCGCTCATGCGAGCCTCGCTTTGCCGCGCATGTTGCGCACCTGCATGCCGGGACGAACGGGCGTCATGCAGGCCTGCTGGTTCGGCACGCCGTCGATGTCGACCAGACACTCGAAGCACACGCCCATCATGCAGAACGGGCCGCGCGGCTCGCCGCTCACCTGCGAGGCGCGGCACGTGTTGCGACCGCTGGCGAGCAACGCTTCGGCCACGCTGAAGTGTGCGGGCACCCGGCTCGTATGGCCGTCGAGGTCGATCGACACCGTGGCGGCCGTGGAAAGTGGCAACAGTTCAAACATATCCGACCTCTGTCGATGCATTGAAGCGCGCGGTCACGAACGGATCGATCACAGCCGGACGCGCGCCGCCCGCGATCCATGGCGCGATCGTGTCCGCGTGCGCGGCCGCGAGGGTGACGCCGCTATGGCAAATGGCGAGGAAAGCGCCCGGCTGCGCCGCCGACTCCTCGTAGACCGGCAGACCGTCGGGCGTCATGATGCGCAGCGCGCCCCACGCCCGCACGATGCGCGCGTGAGCCAGCATCGGAAACGCGGTGCGTGCGCGACGGGCGATATCGGCCATCACGTTGCGGGTGGTGCCGTCGTCGAGGCCGACGTTTTCCGCGGAGTCGCCGAGCATGACCGAACCCTCGCGGGTTTGCCGAACCACGAGGGTCGGATAGTCGAGGAACGGCGCGAGCTTTTCCGTCACCATGATCTGGCCGCGCAGTGGCGCAATCGGCGCACGCAACCCGACCATCGGGCCGAGCCGCGCGTTGCCGAGACCCGCGGCGAGCACGACACGGCCGGCCTCGAATGTGCCGCCCGGCGTGACGACATCGAAGCGCCCCGCGAACGGACGCACTTCGGTAACCTCATGACGTGGCAGATAAGCGCCGCCGCGCAACTGGAACGCCTGATGAAGCGCGCTCAGCGTGAAAAGCGGATTGGCGTGACCGTCGTTGCGCGAATACAGCGCGCCCGCCAGTTGCGCGGACGCCGCCGGCACGCGCCGACGCAGCGCTGCGTTGTCCAGCACCTGGTAGCCGAGCCCGGCTTCGCGCTGATGCAGCGATTCGAGCAACTTGTGCCCCGCTTCGAGTTCGGCGGCCGTTTCGCACAACTCGATTCCGCCGGGCCGATCGAAACCGGGATCCGTACCGGTTTCGCGCGTCAATTGCGCGGCGAACGAGCTCCATCGTTCCGACGATCCGAGCGACCATTGCGCGTAAGGCAGGCAGCGCGCGCCCTTGCCCTGCACCCAGACGAGGCCGAAATTGCCGCGCGCCGCGCGAAACGCGTTGTCGTCGCCATCGCATACCGCGACGCGCGCGCCCGTGCGCACCAGCCCGTAGGCGATCGCCATGCCCACCAGGCCGCCGCCGGCCACGACGATGTCGAACGTTCGTGGCACGCTCACTGGCGCCGCACGGTGGGGCGCATATTATGGGTACGTCTCACGCAGGAAATCCCTTGAAAATGGAGCTATGCTCAAGGATCTCCCGCCGCAAATGACGTGTCCAATACCGTTTTTTCTATCACCCATACTCTAATGTTATGGCTTCATCGGACCTTAAAATTCGCCAGGTCGAGGCGTTCCGCGCGCTGATGCAACGGCACACCGTGACGCGCGCCGCCCAGGCGCTGCACATCTCCCAGCCCGCCGTGAGCCGTTTGCTGGCCGACTTCGAGTCGGGCGTCGGCTTCCCGCTGTTCGAGCGGCAGCAGGGTCGGCTGCTGCCCACTGCGGAGGCGCGCGTGCTGTATGAAGAGGTGGAACGCGCGTTCGTCGGCATGGATCGCATTGCGCTTGCGGCCCAACAGATCCGCGCGATGAGGCGAGGTTCGCTGACCATTGCGGGGTCGCCCGCCGTGGCGCTCGAACTGTTACCGCAAGTGGTGGCCCGTTTTATCGCCGATCGTCCCGGCGTCGACGTCACGCTGCTCACGCATAGCGCGCAAACGGTGGTCGAACTGGTGGCGTCGCAGCGCTGCGATATCGGTTTCGTCGCCGAGGCGACTCCGCATCAAGGCGTGCGGCTGGAACGCCTGAGCGAAGCGCCGATGCGTTGCATCGTGCCGTTCGGACACCGGCTCGAGAAGAAACGCCTGGTGCGTCCCGCGGACTTGCGCGACGAGGCGTTCGTTTCGTATCCCCGTTCATTCGATGCGCGCAGCGCTATCGATCGCGTGTTCGTCGAGCACGGAGTGTCGAGGCAATTGGCCGTCGAGGCGCAACTATCGCGGACGATTGTCTCGCTGGTGGCCAATGGCGCCGGCGTGGCGCTGATTGATCCTGTCACCGCCGCGTATGCCGGCGAGCATGTCGCGGTCAAGGCGTTCGAGCCCGAGCTACGTGATCAGATCTATCTGGCGAGTGCGGCAGCACAACAGACTTCGACGCTTGCGACGGAGTTCGTTGTGCTGGCTCGTGAGGCGTTGGGACAACTTGTTGCGTGAGGGCAAGGATTTTATGACGGCTTCCAACTGGAGCTGCCGGGGCTCACTCAGGCGACGACCTTCTGCTCTCCCGCAGCCAGCTCGCGCATGCGACGGGCTTCGTCGCGCAGGAACTGCTGGTAATCGTCCAGATCGCCGTCGAAGGGTTCGACGCCACCTTTGGTGACGAGCCAGAACTCGTCACATACCGCGCGCAACAGGGACCGGTCGTGACTGACCAGCATCACGGTGCCTTCGAATTCGTTCAGTGCCATGCCCAGCGCTTCGCGTGTGGCCAGGTCGAGGTGGTTGGTAGGCTCGTCGAGCAGCAGCAGGTTGGGGCGCTGCCACACGATCATGCACAACACGAGCCGCGCCTTTTCGCCGCCGCTCATCGTGCTGACCGCCTGGTGGACCATGTCGCCACTGAAGTTGAAGGTGCCGAGAAAGGTGCGAAGCGATTGTTCGGTGCCACTCTGGCCTGGGGCACGCATGTGCGCCGGCGTGTCCTTGGCAAGGCGGATCATGTGTTCCATCGGCGTGTCGAGAGGACGCAGCACGTCGAGTTCCTGCTGTGCGAAGTAGCCGATGTTCAGGCCTTTGCCTTCGCTGATTTCACCGGCGATCGGCGCCAGCTCGTGCGCCACCGTCTTCACCAGCGTGGACTTGCCTTGGCCGTTGGCACCGAGAATGCCGATGCGCTGCCCGGCCAGCACGGATCGGTTGATGCCCCGCACGATGACCGTCGGCGGCGTGCCCGGCGGCGCGCCGGCCGGCGCCGCGTAGCCGAAGCTCGCGTCAAGCATCGACAACAGCGGGTTCGGGACGTTGAGCGGCTCCTTGAACTCGAAGGTGAATTCCGCGTCGGCGAGCACCGGTGCGATCTTCTCCATGCGTTCGAGCGCCTTGACCCGGCTCTGCGCCTGCTTCGCCTTCGAGGCCTTGGCCTTGAAACGGTCGATGAATTTCTGCAAGTGGGCGATCTTGTCCGCCTGCCTCGCCATCGCGGCCTGCTGCAACACCAGTTGCTCGGCGCGCATCTCTTCGAACTTGCTGTAGTTGCCGCCATAACGCACGAGCTTGGCGTTGTCGACGTGCACCGTCACCTGCGTCACCGCGTCGAGGAATTCGCGATCGTGGCTGATCACTACCAGGGTTCCTTGATAGCGCTTGAGCCACGCTTCCAGCCAGACCAGCGCGTCGAGGTCGAGGTGATTGGTCGGCTCGTCGAGCAACAGCAAGTCGGACGGGCACATGAGCGCGCGCGCCAATTGCAGTCGCATGCGCCAGCCGCCGGAGAAGCTGTTGACCGGCTGACTAAGCTGCGCAGCACTGAAGCCAAGGCCCAGGATCAGCGCTTGGGCACGCGCGGGGGCATCGTGCGCACCGGCGTCGTGCAGGGCCATGTAGGCGTGCGCCATGCGCATGCCATCGTCGCTGGCCTCGGCGGCGGCTACTTCGGCCTGCGCGGCCAGCAGTACGGTATCGCCGTCGATTACGAAGTCGGTCGCGCTTTGCTCGGTCTCCGGCATCTCCTGCGCGACCTGGCCCATCTTCCATGCAGCGGGAATCGAGAATTCGCCGCCGTCTTCGTGCAGCGTGCCGTTCAGCAGGCCGAAGAAGGATGACTTGCCGGCGCCGTTGCGGCCGACAAGGCCAATCTTTTCGCCGGGGGTGAAGGTGACGGACGCATGGTCGAGAACGATATTGACGCCACGGCGCAGCGTGACATTACGGACGGAAATCATAAGGAGCTACTTCGAAGAGGATAGGCATGATAGCCCACCGGACGGACAGGGCTGCCTCTTTTCTGACTAAGCCGATTCCGTACACGAAGCTAAACCTGCCTGGATATCGCACCTCCATCGACCAGGGACCGGCTCGGCGGCGGCAACCCGCACCGGGAGAACTGCGAAGTCCTGTCGTGCGCATGTCGATTTCTCTTACGATCATTCGTCGTAGCCACTAGAGGCGCCTTTGCCTCCGAACACTATCGTCTTCTAAGGAGAAACCCAAATGCGTGTCATGGTCATCGTCAAGGCAACCCCCGAATCCGAAGCCGGGCAAATGCCAAGCATGGAACTCATCGCAGCGATGGGCAAATATAACGAGGAACTGGTGAAGGCCGGGATCATGCAAGGCGGCGACGGGCTGAAACCGAGTTCGGCAGGCGCGCGCGTGAGGTTCTCAGGTAAGGACCGAACCGTCGTTGACGGTCCATTCGCCGAAGTCAAGGAATTGATCGCCGGATACTGGCTCTGGCAAGTTCAATCGATGGAGGAAGCGATCGAATGGGTAAAGCGCTGCCCGAATCCGATGGTAAGTGATTCAGAGATCGAGATTCGGCCTTTCTTTGAACCTGCGGACTTTGGCGAGGCCTTTACACCTGAGCTTCAAGAGGAGGAAAAGCGTCTGCGGCAGCAGATCGACGGGCAGATACGCTGACCATTTTCACCGCATCCGTCTTCAGCGTACGCGCAGGCAGCCCAAACCCGGCTGTCCGAGACTCGAGGCCGGTTTCCTGACACCGTCCAGGGAGCCGTGCTGCGGTCGTGATTGACCATACGATTGAGCGTCCGCTATCAGCCGATCCGGCTGTCGCCTGCGGGTCGGTCGATCATGGACGGTGGCATGAGTCGCGGATCGACCATAAACACGGCTCGACCACCCTTCCGGTCGAACCGATTGAACGCCCACTGCCCGTACCGGACACCATCTTAAAAACCGTACAGGTACTGTACCGGCCACGCTCGCTAGAATGCTCCCATATCTTTCGACCGACAGCGGAGCCTTTCATGTCTTATCTCAGTCTCAGCGCGCTGCCCGCCGGCATCCTGTTCGCGCTCGTCACCACGATCACGCCCGGTCCGAACAACACGATGTTGCTGGCCTCCGGGGTCAACTTCGGATTTCGCCGCACGCTGCCGCATCTGTCCGGCATCAGCGCCGGTGTCGTGCTGTTGATGCTGTCGGTAGGCATCGGTCTGGGCGAAGCCTTCGTCCATTTCCCCGTACTGTACACCGTGCTCGAAATCGCGAGCGTCGCGTATCTGCTTTATCTCGCGTGGAAGATCGGCACGTCGGGTGAGTTGAAGGTGAAGAAAGGTGAGCGCCGGCCCATGAAGTTCTATGAAGCCATCGCCTTCCAATGGGTCAATCCGAAGGCGTGGATGATGGTGCTGACCGCCGCCACCACGATTCACCTGAGCGAGAGCTACAGCATGAACGCCATCGCCATGGCGGTGATCTTTTACGTGATCGGCTTTCCCTGCATCTGCCTGTGGGCAGGTTTCGGCACCGCCATGCGGCAGGTGTTGTCGGACCCGAAGCGGCTGCGCATTTTCAATGTGGCGATGGCGCTGCTGCTGGTGCTGTCGCTGTATCCGATCGCGCTGAAGCTGCTCGGGCAGGGTGCCTGAGCAACGAGCACCCGAGTACCTGTGCGCGGCTAGAGCGTGCCCTGCCCGACGCGCTCGATGAACCGCCACAACGCGTCGTCGGTCGAGTACGGCGCGTTGAAGCGGAACCAGGCGCTCGGGGCATCGTCGGGACGAAAGTAGGAGCCCGGCGCGAGCCAGATGCCGTGGGAAAGCGCGGCCGTCGCCACTTCGCCGGCCCGCTCGGCTTCGATCGGCAAACGCGCCCACAGGAACAGCCCGGCGCGCGGCCGGTGAAACAGTTCGAGACCGAGCGAATCGAGCCGCTCTTCAACGGTTGCGTGCGCCAGCTTGAGACGCTCGTTGACCGCTTCCACGTGACGCGCGTAGCGCCCCTCCAGCAACACCTTGTCGACGATCCGCTCGATCGCCTCCGACGACGTCAACCCCACCGCCATCTTCGTGCGCGCCAGTTCGCGCAGCACGGCGCGCTCGGCGACCACATAGCCGCAGCGCAACCCCGGCGTCACCGTCTTCGAAAAGCCGCCCACGTAAAGCACGCGCTGCAAACCTTCCATGGCCGCGAACAGCGGCGCGCCGGACGGCGCGAGCTCGCGGCTCACATCGTCTTCGATCACCCACATGCGCTGCCGCTCGGCAATCTGCAGCAGCCGGAACGCCGCCGACATGCCGAAGGTCGCGCCGGTCGGATTCTGCAGCGTGGTGTTGACGAAGATCGCCTTCGGCTTGTGCCGCGCGACCAGCGCTTCGAGCACGTCGGTATCCACGCCCGCCGGCGTGCGCGGTACGCCATGCACGACGAGTCCCGCCAGCTTGAGAATCTGCAGCAGATTGCAATAGCCGGGATCTTCGACGATCACGGCATCGCCCGCGCGCAGCAAGGTACGCACGATCAGATCCAGCGCCTGAGTCGCGCCTTGCGTGAGCAGGACATTGGAGACGTCCACGGGCAGACCGCGCCGGTCGAGTTGCTCGGCGATCCGCTCACGCAACGGCGCGAATCCGTACGGATGGCCGTAATCGCCGAGGCGCGCCGCCGGCACCCGGCTCACGGCGCGCAGCGCATGCTGCAAACCGGTCTCGTTGATCCACTCGTTCGGCAGCCAGCCGCCGCCCGCCTTGATCGGCACCGAATGGTCGGCAAACACGTCGGACAACAGCCAGGTGGCGGTGAGGCTCGGCGGCTGCCAGTCGGTGGCGGCGACTCGCGCGGACTGCGAGCGCGCCGCCACGCGATAGCCGGAACCGCGCCGCGCGACCACTAGCCCCATCGACACCAGCCGGTTGTACGCCTCCGTGACCGTGAAGGTGCTCAGGTCGTGGCTTTGCGCCAGTTGCCGCACCGACGGCAGCAGCGCGCCCGCGCGCAGCGACTGCGCCTCGATGGCGCGCGTGAAGCCTTGCACCACCTGCTCGACGAGCGTGGGAGCAGCGCGCCGGTCGCGCTCGAGTTCTAATTCGATCATGGTCAGGACGAAGAAGCGGGCCGCGCAGGCGGCTGAACGTGCAAATGACGGAGCCGGACCGCCGGTCCGGGATGCATCGACACAGTTAGTGCAATTCCACCAACACAGTTAGCGCCACACTGCGTCAACTGTTTATGCCGCCATTAAACCGCGAACGCTACAGTTTTGCTATGCCCCACAGGAGGTCTCCTTGGGGTTCCACTTCGAGGAAATACACATGACTTCGCGCCCCGTCATCGACGATCTGTCGTCTTTCTGGATGCCCTTTACCGCCAACCGCCAGTTCAAGGCCGCGCCGCGCCTGCTGGAATCGGCCAAGGGCATGTACTACCGCAGCACGGACGGGCGTGAAGTGCTCGACGGTTGCGCGGGTCTGTGGTGCGTGAACGCCGGCCACGGGCGCGAGGAAATCGTCGCCGCGATCACCCAGCAGCTCTCCACGCTCGATTTCGCGCCGACCTTCCAGATGGGCCACCCGCTCGCCTTCGAAGCCGCGACGAAAGTCGCCGAACTGATGCCGGAAGGTCTCGACCGCATCTTCTTCACGAACTCGGGGTCGGAGTCGGTCGATACCGCGCTTAAAATCGCTCTGGCGTACCACCGTTCGCGCGGCGAAGGCCAGCGTACGCGCTTGATCGGCCGCGAGCGCGGCTATCACGGGGTGGGTTTCGGTGGCATCTCGGTCGGCGGCATCGCAACCAACCGCAAGACCTTCTCGGGCGCGCTGCTGCCGGCAGTCGATCATCTGCCGCACACCCATAACCTCGAACAGAACGCGTTCTCGAAAGGCCAGCCGGCCTGGGGCGCGCATCTCGCCGAGGAACTCGAGCGCATTGTCACGCTGCACGATGCATCGACGATCGCCGCGGTGATCGTCGAACCGGTGGCCGGCTCGACGGGCGTGCTGATTCCGCCGCAAGGCTATCTGCAAAAGCTGCGCGAGATCTGCACGAAGCACGGCATCCTGCTGATCTTCGACGAAGTGATCACCGCTTTCGGCCGCGTCGGCAAGGCCACGGCGAGCGAGTACTTCGGCGTGACGCCGGATCTGATCACGATGGCGAAGGCCATCAACAACGCCGCGATCCCGATGGGCGCGGTGGCCGCAAGCCGCACGATCCACGACACGATCGTCAACAGCGGCGCGCAAGGCGCAATCGAGCTGTTCCACGGCTACACGTATTCGGCTCACCCGGCGGCAACGGCGGCCGCGGTCGCCACGCTCGACCTGTATCGCCGCGAGGGTCTGTTCGACCGCGCCGCGACGCTGGCCCCGACGTTCGAAGCCGCCGCCCACTCGCTGCGCGGCGCGAAGCATGTGAAGGACGTGCGCAATATCGGCCTGATCGCCGGCGTGGAGCTGGAATCGCGCGACGGCGCGCCGGGCGCGCGAGCCTACGAAGCGTTCGTCAAATGCTTCGAAGCGGGCGTGCTGGTGCGCTTTACAGGCGATATCCTCGCGTTCTCGCCGCCGCTCATCATCAACGAAGAGCAGATCGCGCACATCTTCAAGACCGTGGGCGACGTGCTGGCGACGGTGCAGTAAGCCGTAACGGGCGCGCGCGAATGAAGGCGGCGCATGTTGCACGCGTCGCCTTTGGCCAGATGCTTCTTTCAAACGCGCGCCGTCAATGATGCGCGCGCGAAGCCCGCGTATGGGCTGCCTTTTTTGCCGCCGCCGAACGGCCTGCGGCACCCTTCGTCGCGGCAGCCTTCTTCGCCGCTGCGGAACGGCTGGCTGCCGGACGTTTGGCCGCGGCCGCCTTCGTCTGCTTTGACAGCGCCGTGCGCGACGCGCCGGCGCTTCCCTCACGCTTTAACGCATTGGTCGCGGCGCGCGAGCGCTTCGCCGTCGATTCCGTGCTCTTCTTCGTCGTGCTCCTCTTGTGCTGACCCGCGGCGTTGTCCGTGGCCGCTTTCTTGCGCGTGGACTCGCTGGCCGCGCCCTTCTTCGGCGACTTCACGGCGACGCCGGCACGGCGCGCTTCCGAAAGACCGATCGCAATCGCCTGCCTTGCCGACCTGACGCCGTGCTTGCCAGCACGCACCTTGTCGACCTGTTCCTTGACGAATTCGCCGGCTTGCGTACTCGACGACTTGCCGGCGCGTTTGTCGGCGTGGGCACGCTTGAGGGTTTTCTGTTCGGGCATGACAGTCCTCCAGTTGGTTGTGGCCTGTGTCATGCAGCAACGGGTGTGCCGCAACGCGTTGCGCGGGCAAATCCGCGCGAACGCGCCCTCATGCCAGAAAGTGCGTACGATCGCGCCCGCCGCAAGGAATTGCGACGCGACGCGCGAACGGTGAAAAAAATTCGAGAAATAGCCGCAATCCCGGCGAAACCTCAAGAAATCGCCGAACGGAACTCGCGCCGGCCATCTGGACGGCGTATGGTATTGGCAAGGGTTGGCGCGTGGTCCGGCCCGACGGGAGACGGCCATGAAGATACCTACCGTTCGCGCAGGCGCGCATATTGAAGGGGTGCACTGGATCGCCGAATACGCCGAAGACGTCCATGAGATACGCGTCTTTCGCGAAGGTCAGGAAGTGGATGTGCACAATGCGCCCTCCACCCTGTTCGGCGACGAAGAGAACGCGGGCTCCAAGAGCACCGCGGATCATCGCGCGGTTGAGGCCGCCGTACTGGCTTATCTGAAACGATTCGTGATCGAGCACGACGCGGAGGAGTAGTTTTCCATTTGTCACCGGGCGTGGCCTTGCGTGGCCTCGCGGCGTTGTGCGTTGCTTTACCCGCCTGCGGCGCCGCGCGCCGCAGGCGTCAAAACCTCACTCAGCCGGCCGCAGCTTCTTGACCTCGGCATCCGAAGGCTGAACGCTCGCGCCGTCGATATACCGGTACGACGTCATCACTCCCTTGCCGTCCTTCAACCCCGTCACGCCGACGTATGCGCCCATGGTCGACTGATTGTCCTGGGCCCGATAGGTGATCGGCCCGAACGGTGTCTCCACGCCGAGGCCCTTGAACGCGGCGGCGAGCTTATCCGGATCGACCGACCCGGCCTTCCTGATCCCGGCGGCAATCGACATCAACGCCGAATACCCCACTACCGAGCCGAGCCGCGGATAGTCGTGATACCTGGCCTGATAGGCATCGACGAACTTCTTGTTGGCCGCCGTATCGATCGAATACCACGGGTAGCCGGTGACGATCCAGCCGGTCGGCGCTTCGGCGCCCAGCGGATCGAGATAATCCGGCTCGCCCGTCAGCAGGGACACCACGCTGCGATCCTTGAAGAGTCCACGCGTATTGCCCTCGCGCACGAACTTGCCGAGGTCGGCGCCGAACAGCACGTTGAAGATCGCATCGGGCTTCGCATCCGCAATCGCCTGGGTCACCGCGCCCGCATCGACATTGCCGAGCGGCGTGGCCTGTTCGGCGACGAATTGCACGTCGGGCTGCGCCGCCGTCAGCAGTTTCTTGAAGGTGGCTACCGCTGATTGCCCGTACTCGTAGTTCGGATACACCAGCGCCCAGCGCTTCTTCTTCAGCTTGGCCGCTTCCGGCACGAGCATCGCCACCTGCATGTACGTGGAAGGACGCAGACGGTATGTGTATTTGTTGCCGTCCGCCCACACGATCTTGTCCGTCAGCGGTTCAGCGGCGAGGAAGAAGATCTTCTTCTGCTTCGCGAAGTCGGTCAGCGCGAGGCCGGTGTTCGAGAGGAAGCCGCCGAACAGCAACTGCACCTGCTCGCGCGCGATCAGTTCCTGCGCGACGCGAATCGTGTCGCCGGGGTTGCCGTTGTCGTCGCGCGATACCACTTCGAGCTGTTTGCCGAGCACGCCGCCCGCGGCATTCACCTGGTCGAGCGCGAGATTCCAGCCGTTCTTGTAAGGCCCGAGAAAGGCGGGCTGCGCCTTGTAGCTATTGATCTCGCCGATCTTGATGGTCTGTTGTGCGCTCGCGCTCAAAGCGGCGAGCGACAGTAGCGTCGGCACCATGAGGCGAGTCATCCATCCTGCGCGCGTGGTCATGCGTTTCTCCGTTATCAGAAGGATTGCGGGAATACTGGTCGTTGTTATCAAGCCTTAGAAGGGCTCGCGACGCATCGCGATTCAATCGGCGCGCGGCGTCGCGCGGATCCGGGCGACGCTCGCCGTAACGTCCTGCCAGGCCGGCTTGCCGCCGGCGAACTGCTGTCGCAGGTAAGCGACGAGTTCGGCGACCTGGGCGTCGTTGAAACTGTCGCGGTAAGCCGGCATCGTACCGAGTTCGGGCCGCGCAGGCGAGCCGATGCCGTCGAGGATCACGCGAATCAGGTTATCAGGCGTCGCGCTGTGCAGATTCGTATTGAGCGCGAGCGATGGATGCGCGCCGAACAGTTGCGGCCCGCTGCCGGTGTGATGACAGGCGGCGCATGCGCCGTCGAAGAGCCGCGCGCCGAGGCCGGAAGGCATGCCGGAGATCGCGCTGGCCTGTTCGGCCTGTTGCGCCATCGCTGCCGGATTCGCGTTGGGTTCCAACGGATTGAGCGACGCGAGATACGCGGCCATCGCGCGAATATCGCTGTCGGGCAGCGCCGCCAGATCGCCGACGACCGGCGCCATCGGCCCCGCCGCGACGCCGTGCAACGGCGCGTGGCCGTAGCGCAAATAGCTGAACAGTTCGTCCTCGCTCCAGGGCACGGGCGCATTCGAAAGCGTCGATAAGGCGGGCGCTTCCCAGCCTTCGGCAATGCCGCCGCCCATGAACGCCGCGCCGGTTTTCTCGGCGCCGAATGCATTGCGCGGCGTGTGACACGCGCTGCAATGGCCGAGCCCATTCACCAGATACGCGCCGCGATTCCATTGCGCGCTTTGTGCCGCGTTGGCGGTGAAGGCCGTGCGTCCGAGAAAGAGGCCGTTCCATGCCGCCATCAGCGGACGCACGCTGAACGGATACGCCAGTTTCGTTTCCGGCGGACGTGAACGGACCGGCGTTTGCGCCATCAGATAGGCATAGAGCGCTTTCAGATCGTCGTCGGACACGTTCTGGAACGAGGTGTACGGGAAGGCCGGATAAAGACGATGGCCATCGCGGCTGATGCCTTGCCGCATCGCCCGCACGAACGCTTCGAGCGACCAGGTGCCGATGCCGGTCTGGCCGTCCGGCGTGATGTTGGTGCTGTACACAGTGCCGAAGGGCGTCTCGAGCGGCTTGCCGCCGGCGTTCGGCACGCCGTTGTGCGCGGTATGGCAAACCGCGCAATTGCCGAGCGACGCAAGCAGTTTGCCGCGCGCCACGAGCTCCGGCGCAAACGCGCTCGCGAGCGGCGGCGCGATCGGCGCGATCGGTGCGATAGCGTGCGGCGCGAGCGAGAATGCGCCGAGCCAACCGACTGCGCCCGCCGCGACAGTGCCGAGAAAACCCCATCGCCAGCGCCTCTTCTTACGCGCCGCCTTGTCTTCGGCTTGCGCGTCGGCGAGCGCGGCGCGGATCGTTTCCGGCGTGAAAGGCGGCCGCCGAAATCGCACGCCCGTGGCGTCGAAAAGTGCATTGGCTATCGCCGCCGCGCCGGGCAGCGACGCGGATTCGCCCGCGCCCATCGGCGGTTCGCCGTGGCGCGGCATCATCACCACGTCGATCACGGGGACTTCACGGAAGGTCAGGATCGGATAAGCGCCCCACTCCTGGCTCGTCACCGCGTTCTCGCCGAACGTCACGCGCTCTTTCAGCGCGCGACTCGTCGCCTGGATCACGTTGCCGTGTATCTGATGACGCACGCCGTCGGGATTCACCATCGTGCCGGTGTCCTGGCCGACCACCACGCGCGTCACCGCGAGCTCGCCGCTCCTGCGGTTGACTTCCACGTCGGCCACCCACGCGGACCACGCCGCGCCGAAGCCGGGAAATTTGCTGTGCACGTAGCGCGCGTAGGCGATGCCTCGTCCGCGCGCGATATCGCCCGCTTCTTCTTTTGGTTCGGTATTGCGCGGTTGCCAACCGGCCTTCTCCGCGACGGCCTTCACCAGTTCTATCGCGCGTGGATCGCGCAGGTGCTGCAATCGAAACTCGACCGGATCGACGCCCGCCTCGACCGCCAGTTCGTCGATGAACGACTCGTGCGCGAACGTGTTCGGCAATGCCGATACCCCGCGCAACCAAGACGCCCGCACGATCGGCGGCGTGTCGTCGCAGACGACGCGCATGGTGCGGTAGTCGTACGGCGGCACGGCCGTGCGGTCGCCCATTTCGAACACTTGCGGCTGCGCGGCGATCGTGCCGGTCAGGAGCAGCGCCAACGTAGGCGCATCGTTGGACGGATAGCGGGTGGCGAAGTCGTACGCGGCCAGTTCGCCCTCGGCGGTCAGTGCGCCGTGCACGTCCATCAATTGCGCGGCGCCTTTCGGCTCCCACGCGTGCTCGTCTTCGCGCGAAAGTTGCACACGCACCGGACTGCCCGTGGCGCGCGAGAGCAATGCGGCGTCGGCGGCGACATCGTCCGCGCAATTGCGGCCGTAGCAGCCCGCCGCGTCCATCCGCACGATCTCGATGTTCGCCTCGTCGATGCTCATCAGCAACGCGAGATCGGCGCGCAGCGAATGCGGATTCTGCGTGCCCGACCAGACCTTCAACGCGTCCTCGCGATAGTCGGCCACCGCGCAAGAAGGTCCAATCGATGCATGCATCTGGAACGGCCACACGTAGGTGCGCTCAAGCGTGCGGGCGGGGTCTTGCGCCAGCGCTGCATCGACATCGCCCTCGATCACCAGGTCGCGCCGTGTGGCCGGATTCGCCCGCAAGGCCGCTTCCACTGCCTCGCTGGTGTCGAGCGACGGCAAGCCGTCGACCGCTTTCCATTGCACGCGAAGCCGCTTCGCGGCCTGCTGCGCGACTTCCTCACGCTCCGCCACGATGCCGACGAAATCGCGAACCACCACGACCTTCACGATGCCAGGCAAATCGCTGACCGAATCTTCATCCACGCGCAGCAGACTGTTGCCCATGAAGTCGCCCTGCGCGACGCCGGCATAGGGCGGGCGCACCACGCGACCGTGCAGCATCCCTGGCACCCGCACGTCGTGCACGAAACTCAACTCACCGGCGGCCTTCGCCGGAATATCGATGCGCGGCGCGCTTCTGCCAACGACCCTGTACGTGTCCGGAGACTTCAGCGGCGCTTGCGTGTCGAGCTGCAATTCGACCCGTTTGCCGCTGATCAGATCGCCGTAGCTGAGGCCTTTCGCAGCGGTGTCGCCGTCGCGTTGAAAAACGACACCGTCGCGCACGTCGAGTTGCTCGGCGCCAACGTTGAACCGCGCCGCCGCTTGCGCCAGCAGAAATTGCCGCGCCTGCGCGGCGGCGTGCCTCAACGGCACCGCCGATATCTGGATCGTCGCGCTGGCGATCGTCGGCCCCTGATTCGGCGCTTCACGCGTATGGCCGAGCACGATCGACACGCGCGTGAGCGGCACATCGAGCTCTTCCGCGACGATCTGCGCGAGCGCCGTGCCGATGCCGGTGCCCAGATCGACGTGGCCGTTGAACGCCACCACGCTGCCGTCGTCGCGCACCACGAGGAACAGGTCCGCTTCGGTCGGCACGAACGACGAACGCGAGCCCGGCTGACCGAGCGCCGGCTTCACCGCCGCTTGCGGCGGCCGGGTGACGATCAACACGCTCTGCGCGTCGTAGAGTTGCTGCCGCGAGGGCGGCGCGGCGCGTCGATCGACGCTGAAATCCGGCCCGCTCATGCACGCCCTCCTTCGTGCAAGGCTGATTGCGCGGCCGCTCGCGCAGCAAGCAATTCAGCGGCGCGCTGCACCGCGCGCACGATCTCGACATGCGTGCCGCAACGGCACAGGTTGCGCGACAACTCGCGCCGGATCGTCTCGACGCCCGGATGCGGATCGCGATCGAGCAGGGCCTTGGCCGTCATGATCATGCCGTTCAGGCAATAGCCGCACTGCGCGGCCTGTTCTTCGATAAACGCCTGCTGCACCGGATGCAGCGCGGCGCGCGTGCCCAGTCCTTCGAGCGTGGTGATCTCGCGGCCCAAGGCGACCTTTGCGGTAGTGACGCAGGCACGCGTCGGCACGCCGTCGAGCAGCACCGTGCACGCGCCGCATTCGCCGAGACCGCAGCCGAACTTCGGACCGTTCAGCGCGAGGTCGTTACGCAGCAGGTAGAGCAGCGGCGTGTCGGCGGCGGCGCTGACGAGATGCGTCGCACCGTTCACCTTCAGCGTAAGCGGCGCCGGGCGGTTCATGAGCGTGCCGGCCCGTGTATGCGACGCGTCTTCACAGCACCACCGGCACTTCGGTGGCCGGAGGCGTATTGCGGCTGCGCCGGCAGCGGATCAGGCCGTCGATCATCACCATGCCCACACCCGGAATATCGCCGAGCTGCACGCTTTCGAGCAGCGTATCGGCCGCCGTATGCTGTGCGCGATCCATGAATACGAGGTCCGCGGGACGGCCCACTTCAATCAGCCCTTGCCGCAGATTGCGTTGACGCGCGGTGTTGCCGGTCGCGAAACAGAAGGCGGTCTCCGCCGGCACGTCGGCGAGGCTGGAAATCAGCGCGATCATGCGCAGAATGCCGAGCGGTTGCACGCCGGAACCGGCGGGACTGTCCGTGCCGAGAATGATCCGGTGCGGACACTTCAATTCGATCGCGTGGCGCGCGGTCAGCAGCGCAATGCGCTCATTGCCGTTGTGGACGATTTCCAGCGCGCGGCTCGACTGTTCGCACAGGTCGCACACATGCCGGTAAGACAGCGACGTATGGCCGCCGTTGATGTGGCCGATCACGTCCGCGTCGGCGGCGAGCACCACGTCGCGATCGATCAGCCCGGAGCCGGGAATCGACGGGCCGCCCGTGTGAATCGTGCTCTGAATGCCGTACTTGCGCGCCCATGCGACCATCTGCGCGGCTTCCTCGCCACCCTTCACACTGCCGAGGCCGACTTCGCCGAGCAGTTTGACGCCTGCTTCGGAGAGTTCCTTGAAATCCTCTTCGACCATCCCCTTCTCGATCACCGGCGCGCCCGCCATCACCTTGACGCCGCCGCCGACACCCGCGCCGCGCATCCCCTCGAACGAGCGTTGCGCGGTAATGGCGAGCGCCTTCACGCCGAGCACGTCTTTCGGACGGCCGGGCAAATGCACTTCGCCGGCGGAAATCATCGTGGTGACGCCGCCGTTCAGATTCGATTCGATCCAGCCCATCTGATTCTGGCGCGGCGTCCAGTCGCCGAATACCGGGTGCACATGCGAGTCGATCAGGCCGGGCGCGACCGTCGTGCCTTTGCAATCGACCGTCGTGCGCGCGCCTTCGAGATCGCAGTCCTTTTCGCGGCCAACCGCGACGATCACGCCGTCGTCGATCACGAGCGTGTTCGCGTCGAGAATCGGCTGATCGATGTCGCCGGATAACAGCAGCCCGATGTTCGTTACCGCGACCTTGCCCGACAAGCCTGTCAACGTCTCTGCTGCCATCTGCCTCTCCTTTCGCAACGACTGCCCGGCGCTCACGAAGTGCCACAGCGTGCACTTCGCACGCGCCAATGGAAGAAATCACACGCTCAGATAAGCGCGCCTCACTGTTTCGTTCTGTGCGAGTTCGCCGATCGTGCCGCTAAAACGGATCTGCCCTTTCTCGAGCACATACGCGCGGTCGCTGACCAGCTCGGCAAAGTGCAGATTCTGTTCGGACAACAGAATCGACAGCCCTTCGCGCTTGAGTTCGAGAATCATGTTCGCCATCTGCTCGACGATCACCGGCGCCACGCCTTCGGACGGTTCGTCGAGCAGCACCAGATAGGGATTGCCCATCAACGTGCGCGACACGGTGAGCATCTGCTGCTCGCCGCCGCTCATCTGGCCGCCCGGACGCTGCGGCATTTCGCCGAGATTGGGGAAGAGCCGGAACAGCTTTTCCGGCGTCCACTGCGGTGCGCCGTCGCGCGGCGGCTGACGGCCGGTGTCGAGGTTCTCCATCACGGTCAGATCCGCGAACACGCGCCGATCCTCGGGCACGAAGCCCATGCCCATGCGCGCGATCTTGTACGGCGGCAACGCCGCGATGTTCTGGCCGCGAAAACTCACTTCGCCGTGGCGGCGCGGCAGCAAACCCATTACCGCTTTCATCGTGGTCGATTTGCCGGCGCCGTTGCGGCCCATCAGCGCCACGACTTCGCCGCGGCCAACTTCGAGGCCGACGTCGAACAGAATATGCGCGCGGCCGTAGAACGCGTTAAGGCCGGAGACCTTCAGCATCGGCTCGCTCATGGCCGCGCTCCGTGTCCTTGATGGCCGCCCGCTGCCTCGTGCAGCGACGCGTGCGGCTGGAAGGTTTTGCCGGTGCCGAAATAGACTTCCTGGACGCGCGGGTCGTTGCGGATCGACTCGGCGTCGCCCTCGGCGATCAGCTTGCCACGCGCGAGGACGATCATGCGATCGGCGTAGGCGAATACGACGTCCATGCTGTGTTCGGTAAACAGCACGCCGATCTTGTGGTCGGTGACGAGACGCCTCGTCAGCGCCATCAATTCGTTGCGCTCCTTCGGCGCCATGCCGGCGGTGGGTTCATCCATCAGCAGCAGCTTCGGGCGGTTGGCGAGCGCAATCGCGAGTTCGACGCGCTTGACGTCGCCATAAGCGAGCACGCCGCACGCGCGGTTCGCCTCCGCGGCCATGCCGACCTGGTCGAGCAGCGCGAGGGCTTCGTCGGCGTAGCGCGAACGGGTGGGCTTCCATAGCCCGAAGGTCTGGCGTTCGCGCGAGACCAGCGCCATCTGCACATTCTCGATCACGGTCATGGAGTTGAAGGTCGCGGCAATCTGAAAGGTGCGGCCCACACCCAGCCGCCAGATCTCACGCGGACGCATGCCGACCAGTTCCTGACCGTCGAGACGAATCGACCCGGACGAAGGCGGCAACTGCCCGTTGACCATGTTGAAACAGGTGGACTTGCCGGCGCCGTTCGGCCCCAGCAGCGCCAGCAACTCGCCGGCTTCGAGATCGAACGAGACATTGTCGACCGCCTTGAGGCCGCCGAACGATCTGGAGAGACCGCAGACGCGCAGCAAGCTCATAGCCCCTCCTTGATCGCCGCGCGTTGCGACGGCGAGACGGCGCTGGGCGCCGCCGGGTCGACGGTGTCGTCGCCGAAACGCTCGCGAATGAAGCCGACGATCCCCTGCGGAAACGCGATCACCAGCAGCAGGATCGCGACGCCGAGCAGCGCCTGCCAGTAGTCGGTTTGCCGCGCGACGGTGTCCTGCAGCCACGTGAACACGGCCGCGCCCACAATCGGTCCGGTGAGGGTCTGCAAGCCGCCGAGCAGCACCATCACGAGGCCGTCCACGGAACGGCTTACGCTGATCACTTCCGGCGAAATCGTGCCCTTCGAGAACGCATAGAGCGAGCCGGCGAGACCGCAGAACAACGACGCGATCACGAACCCGGCCCATTGCACGCGCTTCACGTCGATGCCGATCGCCTCGGCGCGCAATACGGAATCACGCGAAGCACGCATGGCGTAACCCAGCGGCGAGAACAACAACTTGCGCAACAGCCACACGCCGACCACGGCGCAGGTGAGCGTCAGATAGTAGAAGGCCACCGGCGAAGACAGCCAGTTCGACGGCCATAAACCGAGAATGCCGTTGCTGCCGCCCGTCACGTCGTCCCACTGGAACACCACGGACCAGACGATCTGCGCGAACGCGAGCGTCAGCATGGCGAGATAGACGCCGGAGAGGCGCACGCAGAACCAGCCGAACACCAGCGCGCCGGCCACGGCCAATAGCGGGCCGAGCAGCAAGGCGGCTTCCATCGGCAGACCGAGCACTTTGAGGAACAGCGCGGCGCCGTATGCACCCAGTCCGAAGTACGCGGCGTGGCCGAACGAATGCATGCCGCCCGGTCCCATGATGAAATGCAAACTCGTCGCGAACAGCACGGCGATCAGGATTTCGACCAGCAGCACGGGCACGTAGGGAAAGGCATTCGCCGCCAGAGGTGCGAGAACGAGAACCAGCAACGTCAGGGCGGCCAGCCACTTGAGGCGTTTGCCCGCCGGACGCAACGGCGTTTCCGGCGCGCCCATGCCGCGGACCGCGGCGCTCGCGCGGCCGAGCAAACCCCAGGGACGCACCACCAGCACGACCGCCATCACGACGAATTCAGCCACGAGCGTAAAGCGGCTCAACGACAGGCCGACGCCGAAGATCGTCACATGGCCGATGCCGATGCACAGCGCCTTGATCTCCGCGATGAGCAGCGCGGCGATGAACGCACCCGGAATCGAACCCATGCCGCCGACCACTACCACCACGAACGCATTGCCGATCGTCTCCAGATCCAGCGACAGATTCGCCGACATGCGCGGCCCTTGCAGCGCGCCGCCCAACCCGGCGAGAAACGCGCCGACGAAAAACACCCCGGTAAACAGCCACGCCTGATTGATGCCGAGCGCACCGAGCATCTCGCGATCCTGCGTGGCGGCACGCACCAGCGTGCCCCAGCGCGTGCGCGTCAACGCGTACCAGAGCAGCAGCAACACCACGGGTCCTATCACGATCAACGCGATGTCGTAGGTGGGCAGCGGATGGCCGAGGAAATCGACCGCGCCCGCCAGATGCGGCGCACGCGGTCCGAACAGGTCTTCCGGGCCCCACAGCCAGAGCGCGGCGTCGCGAAAGATCAGCACTAGCGCAAACGTGGCGAGCAGATGAAACAGCTCGGGCGCCTGGTAGATGCGGCGCAGAACCACCACTTCGACCAGCGCGCCCAGCACCGCGACCACCAGCGCCGCAGCCAGCACCGAGAGCCAGAAGCCGCCCGCCGTGTGTCCGAAGCGGCTCGCGATGCTGTACGCGACATAGACGCCGAACATATAGAAGGACCCATGCGCAAAGTTGACGATACGTGTCACGCCGAAGATCAGCGACAAACCGGCGGCGACGAGAAACAGCGTCGACGCGTCGGCGAGTCCGTTGACCAGCTGTACCAGCAAATTCGAAAACATCGCGACCCTCGGCAGCTTGCTGAACCGTGCGGGCGCGGCGTTGGCGCATCCGACACGATCAGCAGACGTTGCAACGCGTGCGGCACCATGCGCGCACGCGTCAACTGCAGGACAGTAACAGCCCAATAACCGGATGCAAACTCAGCGCAGCCCGTCTTCGCCTTTGATCTCGCTCACCTGCAAGCCGCCGATGCGCGGCAGCGGCCGCCCCGACGCCGTCACCGCGACGGCCACGACGATCTCGTTCGCGCGCGGCGCGTCCGATACGCGCGCCTCGATCGCGTCGAAATGACTGCGCACGAAGGCGGCGTCCTTGTGGCCGAGCGGCACGTCGATCGCGGTGCCGAGCGTGCCCATCTTCTTCGCCGACGGCACCAGTGCCGCCCCCTTCTCCACCGCCGCCCGCAACGGCGCGCCGAGCTTCGGATGCAGGATCGCGGCGGCATGCTCCAGTTCGCCCGCCTCGCCGACGACGGCGGCCTTGCCGTAGCTTTGCGCCTCGCCCGGCGCGATACCCAGCGCTTCCACGCACTTGTTGCCGAGCAATGCACCCAATTCTTCGCCCGCTTCGATCAGCGCGTCGAGCCTCGCTTCGTAGCGGCCCGCGTAGGGATTCTCGATCACCGCGATCGCGACCGCGCGGCGAGCCGGCGGCTCGACGGCCTGGCCCATTTCAATGCGTGTTTCATCCACTTGCACGATCAGCTTGCGAAGCTTGATTGCCATTTCGCTCTCCGAGTTCCGATGTCTGCCCAGCGTGATTTCAGTGCGCCAATCAGGCGCCGCTCAACGCAATCCGTCCTTGCCCACGATCGCCTCTTTCGCGAGGCCGCCGACGCGCGCATGCACACGCTGCCCCGTGCTCATCGCGAGGATATAGACCAGTTCGTCCGCGGCGGGCGCGCCGGGCACACGCACTTCGATCGCGTCGAAATGGCTGCGCACGTAGCTCGCGTTGACGTGCGTGAGCGGCACGTCGAGCGCGGTGGACGGCGCGCCGACCTTCTTGGTGGACGGCACGATGGCGTTGGTCGGCACGCCGTTCTTCTCCAGCAACTCGCGCATCGCATAGCCGCCCGGCACATGCCACAGCGCGCCATGCTCCAGTTCGCCGCGCGAGCCGACAATCGCGCCCTTGCCGTAACTCTCGATCGACGCATGCGGCACCGCCATCGCCGCCAGCAACCGTTGCGCCATATCGAAGCCGATCGGTTTGAGCGCTTCCATCGCGTGCTCGATGTTTGCTTCGTAGCGGCCGGCGAACGGATTCGTCATCACCGCGGCAATCGCGCCGCGCCTGAGTGGCTGCGCGGGCGCGGGGCCGAACTCGTGGAAGATATCTTCGACGTGCGTCAGCACGCGGCGTATTTCGAACACGGAGCCTCCGTTCTTATCTGCGCGCGCTGCGTGAGCAACCCGCCTGTGTGAAGAATGCCGGCAACGCGCACCCGCCCTTGCAGGAATAACGCGGCGCCCTCGATCAAACCCTGGTCGAGCAGGCGCTGGGCGGCCTCGACACCGCGCGCCAGCGCGAAATCGATCAGCGGCTGCGGTAAGGACGGCACGTCCACGGTGACGAGCTTGTCGCCGAGGTCGGTATCGTCTTTCAACGACGAAGCCGGACGCCGCAAAATACCCGCGTGCTCCGCGTCGACAGCGTTGGCGATCATGGTCGCCGCGGCATCCGCGGTGGCGGCGTCGCGCGCGAGCACGGTGACGCTGTCGGCGATGCCGAGACTGAAGCTGCGCCCACGCCAACCGCTCGTCGCTATGCCGCGAACCGGCTGGCCGGCTTCGAGCGTCAGGTTGGCGTCGAGCGTTTGATCGTGCGCCGGCCGTACGGGCGAGAACGAAGCCAGATCGGCGAATACGCCGACCCGGTATTGCTGCCCTTCAGTCAGGTAAAGCGCAATGTCGCCGCCGTTGTTGATGAAGGCGCGCGAGATGCCCTCGCGCGCGAACGTCGTCATCAGTTCATCGGCGACGCCGCCCGCCACCGCGGCCATCGGCGTGATGTAGCGCGCTCGGTGAGGATGACAGGCCGACCACATGCGGCGGGCAACCGGGCCTTGCAACTGCGTGTCGTTCAATGCGGCTTCGGCGGGAATGGGTTGCCGAAGCCGCTGCAACTCGCCGACCAGTTCCGGCAACACGCCGACAAAACGCGCCCAGCACGCCTCATACGCGGCCTGCACCGCCGGGGGCGTGCCGTCCGCGCTGAGGATCAGATCGATCGGCCCGTGCTGCCAATGCCAGCGGGTCGCATCGAGTCGGGTGCGGGTGGGATTCATCGGGTCCGTTGCATGCGTTGCGTTCGTGGCGTACGTTGGATTGGCGCGCTCGGCACCGTCAACCGAGCATCGGCGGCATGGCGGGCGGCCATGGGTTGTCGGGATTGCGGGCCAGGGTGCGGCGCGCGAGCGGCGCGCCTTCGGTATGTTCCGGCCCGTTGGCGAGGACGCTCTCCAGCGAACGTACCGCGTCGAGATGACCGCCGAGATCGCGATACGCGTCGTACTTCATGGTGAATTCGATCGGCGCGACAATCGCCGGCGTCGGCACCGTGCCGAACGAACGGTCGGGCATGCGCGAGACATCGACCATCACCGTGATGCCGCCGCCCGGCCACACGTAAGCCGGCGCGCCGCCGCAGGTTACGTTGACCAGCTTCTGCTTGATGGCGCGCGTGAGCAGCACCGGGTTCTCCGTGGCGCCCGCTCGCAGACTGCCGCCCGCTCCGCCTAGAAACAGCACGGTGGCAAGCGACGGCTCGCAGTTCTCACTGATCCGATCGACCGTGCGGCGCACCGCCTCCGGCATCGCAGCGATACGCGGGACGAGATCCCGATCGAGTTCATACCACCTTGCGTGCTCGCCGGTGGTCGACACGATCAGCAAGCGCATGCCCGGTCTGGCGACGGCAGGATCGAAGCCTTCGACAATCGCGAGCGGATCCTGAATGTCTGTCCCGCCCCAACCGGTGCCCGGATTGGCCACCTGAAAATAGCGGCCCGGCGTCGATTTGCGCCCGCGAATCTTCAAGCCTGAGCGCGTCATGCCGAGGCAGCGCCCGGCCTGATGTTCGGTGAGCACGCCGGTGATGTGGTCGTCGACGACTACCACTTCGTCGGCAAGACCGAACCATTGCTTCGCGAAGATGCCGATGGTCGCCGACCCGCAGCCCACGCGCATGCGCTGCTCCTCGACACCGTCGACGATCGGCGCGGCGCCCGCGCGAATCACGAGACTCGCGCCGCCGTCGATGCTCAGCTCCACCGCCTCCTTGTTGCCGAGCGCGAGCATCATGTCGCACGTCACGCGCCCTTCTTTCTTGCTGCCGCCAGTCAGATGATGCACGCCGCCGAGGCTCAGCATCTGCGAGCCGTATTCGGCCGTCGTCACATGGCCGACGATCTCGCCCTGGCAGCGCACGTTCGACTGCTCCGGCCCGAGGAAACGGTCGGTATCGATCTTCACCTTGAAACTGCAATAGCTGAAAATGCCTTCGGTAACGACCGTGATCATGTCGACGTCGTCGAGCTTCGACGCGACGATAAACGGCGCGGGCTTGTAGTCGGGATAGGTGGACGATGCGCCGACGCCGGTCACGAACAACGCCTGGCCGGCCGTGGCGTCGTGCGCTTCAGGCGGTGCGCCAAATGCAATCGCGGGAGTTGCGCTGCCCGCCCCCGCCTCGGCTGTTGACGGCGCGCGCGACAGGAACACCACCGGATCGACGCGAATCAGCCGCCCATCCGAATTGGCATAACGATCGCATGCGCCGGTGCGCCCTTCGGAGATCTGACACAGCACTGGGCAGGCATTGCATTCGATCTTGTTCGACGCCATCCGCTCGCCGCGCGGCGGCGCCTTTTCGAGCACAGTCGGGCCCGGCGTCGAGGCGGTTTCGCCGTCGACGCCGTCCGCACCGAAATCGACCTTCGTATGTTCTGTCATGGCGGGGCTCCCCATACGACAACATTACAATCGGTCCCGCTCCGGCTGACGAATCGTCCTTTTTTAAAGGTACTTTCGCGTGATCCGCAACTTTCCATGTAGCGATCACTCACCGTTTGTGTAGTATCCGCTACACCAAATTCGTTAGAAATCTACTCGATCAATTTAGTCTGCGCAACGAGTTTACCGGCATGCGCCCGATTGGTGCAGCGCGGCATGGCCGCGTGCATCACGCTTCAATCTACGCCGAAGTGAATGATCGCGCAGCGCATGCCGCAACGGTTCGCGCGGGCTGTATGATAAAGGCGCGCCCGTGCCTGGCCGGCCGCGGCGCATGCTGTTCAACCTGACGCAAACAAGAGACCCCAGACCGCCATGAGTCCCACCGCCGCCCGCAAACCGGGCGCTCCCGGCATTCGCGCGAAACAGGCGCAGGACACGCGCGCCAAGATTCTGAAAGCGGCCATCAAGGTATTTGCCAAGCAGGGCTATGCGAGCGGCCGCGTGGAAAGCATTTCGAAGGCGGCACGCTCGCACGATCGCATGATCTATTACTACTTCGGCAGCAAGGAACAGTTGTTCGTCGAAGTACTGGAAACGATCTATACGCAATTCAACGAGGCGGAAAGCAAGCTCGATCTCGACCTGGCCAACCCCGTGCGTGGGCTCGAACAGATGGTCGAATTCGTCTGGCAGTACTACCTCGATCATCCCGAGTTCGTCACGCTGCTCTCCAGCGAGAATCTGCATCAGGGTAAGCACGCGAAGAAATCCTTGAAGCTCAAGGAGATTTCAGGCTACGCGATTTCGGTAGTGCAAAAGTTATTGGATGCGGGGCAGGCGCAGCAGGTTTTTCGTGCGGATGTCAAAGCGCGCGACGTGTATTTGATGATCGCGTCGCTTGGGTATTTTTATAACGCCAACCAGTACACGTTGGGCGCGTTTCTTGGCGAGCCGGTCATGGACAAGGCGGCGCTCGAGCATTGGCGCGAGGTGATCAAGGATACGGTGTTGCGCGCGGTGAGAGCGAGCTTGCCGGTGGACGAGGTGGCCAGAACGGCGAGGCAGAATGGCGAAGCGTAGCGCCAGCCGTGCTCGCTGAAATCCAGCCGACGAGAGTGGCTGACGCTCACGTCGGCATGTATGGCGAAACAGCGCTTTACCGGCAAGAACGCGCTACACCTGAAAATGATCCCGCAAAACGCTGACAATCCGTCCGGACGCAAGGCCGTCGCCATAAGGTGACACGCCTCGCGCCATACGCCGGTATTCGGCGGGGTCGTCGAGCAGCCGCTGTGCGTTCAGGACAATATCGGCATATTCGGTCCCCACGAGCTTGACGACCTCCTGCGCGACCGCTTCCGGCCGCTCCGTCTCGCGCCGCAGAACGAGCACGGGTTTGCCGAGCGCGGGCGCCTCTTCCTGTACTCCGCCGGAGTCGGTCAGAATCAGATAGGCACGCTTCATCGCGGCCACGAACGGCAAGTAATCGAGCGGCTCGCAAAGCGTGATTCGGGGATGGTTGTCCAGATGCGCATAGGCCGCTTCACGCACGTTCGGGTTCGGATGAACGGGATAGAGAATACGGACGTCGTGGTTGTTATCCGCGATCGTTTTGATTGCTCGCAGAATGTTTTGAAAAGCTTCGCCAAAATTCTCGCGACGGTGCGACGTCACCAGAATCAATCGGCCGCCCCCTTTGAAAGGCAGCGCTGCGTCGCACCGCCCGGCCACCTCCAGCAAGGCGTCGATAACCGTGTTCCCGGTGACGAACACACTCGCCGCATCGATACCTTCCGTGAGCAGATTGCGTTTCGCTGTCTCAGTCGGTGCGAAATGCCAGCGCGCAAGCCGACTTGCAACCACACGATTCATTTCTTCGGGAAACGGATTGGAAAGATCGCCTGTTCTGAGACCGGCTTCGACATGGCCGACCGGCACGCGCCGGTAAAAGGACGCAAGCGCCGCCGTCAGTACGGTGGTCGTGTCGCCCTGCGCGAGCAGCACGTCGGGCTGTTCGGCGGCGAGCACCTCATCGAGCCGAACCATGAGCCGCGAAGTCAACATCGGCAACGACTGATTGGGCTGCATGATGTCGAGGTCGATATCGGCTTGAATCTCGAACAGGCGCATGACCTGATCGAGCATGCCGCGATGCTGCGCGGTCGCCAGAACGCGGCAGTCGGCCCACGCTTCGCGTTGCAACTGCTTGACGAGCGGCGCCATTTTCACGGCCTCAGGACGGGTTCCGATAGTAACGATGATCTTACGTTTCTTCACAGAGTCTTCCGGTATTGAACTTGAAAGGTGATGCCTGAACAGGTCATGATCGACCAGCCAGGCGGCGCACTGCGCATCTGAACCGCCATGTCTTTGAGCGAAGCATCATGTCCCTTTGATTGGCGGCGCCGGCCGCAAGCGCTCGCGCCTCGGTCAGGAGCCTCGCACAATCCTCGCTTTCGATACGCAACCGTTCAATGCGGGCATGAAGCGGGCTGATCGCCGCGGACAGGGCGCCACATTCCTCCTTCAGTACGACGATGGTCTGCTCGCGTTCGGCGTTGGCCTGTCTCAGTTCGACGATCGTCCGGTCCTGCTCCGCACTGGTCTGAACGAGCTTGGCGACTGCCTCTTGCGACTGGACGAGCCTGTCTTGCTCTGCGTCGCGTTCTGCGCGCACCTCCTGGAGAGTCTGCAGAGCCGACTCGAGCTGCGCGGTCGTCGCAGCTTGCTCGCTACGAATCCGGGCAAGCTGCGACGCACCTTGCGCTCTGTCGGCGGCGTTCTGTTGGACGATGACCTGGCTACGTTCCTGTGCGAACGCTTCGTAGGTATCGTCTCCGACAAAGAAATTGCGCAGATCCGGCCGGGTTTCACCGAGTGACGAAAGCCTCGCATAAACAAGCAGGATCTGCTTACCGTTCCAATAGTCGATATTCACCTTCGCGGCGTTCACGACGCGGCAGGCTACGGCGGCGAAGCCCGGCACCGGGCACACGGGAATGTTGTCGAGGTCGAACGTGAAAAAATGCTCGGGGATCCGGTCATATTCCTGAAATGGCAGAAGCAGAACCAGAAAGCGCCTTGTATGCGCCGCGAGACGCGCCACGACGTCAAACGGGCGATCGAAGTGCTCCAGCGTATTCGACGAAAAAATGACGTCGTAGTCGTCGAGTTGGTCGAGCGTCTGCGCCTTGAAGCGTCTGTTGGGAAAAGACGCCTGAGCCTTGCCGATGGCAACTTCCGATATATCGACTCCGGTAATGGAGTTCACACCGAGCCATTTGCTCAGTTCGTCGACACCCTGTCCTTCCGCACAACCCCAGTCACAGATGTTGCATTGCTCCCGCAACACCAGGTCTTTGAGCCAATCCGGCATCAGCCTGGCCGCAATCATCGCGAAAAATCGCGTTTGCCCATGTCCACCGGCGGACACCCAGTCGGTCGTAAAACGGTGGTCCCAGTACTGCTTTGAGTTAATGTCTGTCATCAGGCGGCTTGTCGGTCTGTCCATACCATCGAATTCAATGCGCGAACGCTGCGCTGCTCGCCAGCGTTGCCGATACGATCAAAGACCGCTAGTCGACAGTGAGCGTGCTCTGGATGACTTCACGCCAGCGGTTCTCCCACTCCGTCTTTGCAAACGCGGACGAGGAATCCAGTCCGTGAGCCGCCAGTCTGGCGAGTTTGGCTCGATCATCGGCCAGTTCTTCAATCGCGGCGGCAAGCTCGACATAATCCGCACGGATCAGCCTGCCGTTGTAGCCATCGACGATCAGATTCGGCAGTCCACCGACGTTGGTCGCGATCACCGCGTTATGGGTTGCCAACGCCTCGATGCAGGACAGGGATGTTCCTTCTGAATACATGGTGGGCACCAGCACAATGTGGCTGTCCACATAGGCTTTGTGCATGTCCTCCATGTCGTATTCGATCCAGGTCACCTTGTGCGGATGACGCGCCACGAATGCCTTGACCGCTTGGGCGTCGCGATCGACCGCCTGCCCGCACAGAACGAGCCGGATATCCGGGCGCCGCGAGAACAGGAGGTCGAATGCGGTGATGGTCAGATAGAGACCTCGGGCTTCATAAAGCCGGCGTGGCAGAAGAACGCACAACTCCTGCGCGTCGAAATCCTTCGGGTTGCTTCTGAAGGAGTCTTGATCGACGTAGTTCGGCACGTAGCTCAGCGTATTGGCGAGACCCCAATCATAGGTTCGCACCCAGTTGATAAAGTTCGTATCGACGCAAACACATCGATCACTGTTGCGAAGCGCGCGGAAGAGCGTTTCATAACGGGCCCGATCGAAGGTCGCGAGATTATTGGCTGCTCCATCCCAATGAATGCCGTGGTTGATCGAGATGACGCGCCTGCTCTTGCCGAGCGACGAGGCGAGTTCAGTGGGCGATGCGATAATGAGGTCGGCGTCTGCACAAATTTCTGCGTATTTGCTCGACATTGCCTCTAAATCAAGGTTGTCCGAGGCGTTCACTCCGACCACCTTGACGCCGCGAAACTCGCGTTCAAACGGCTTCCACGCATTCTGCAAGAGCCGTACCTCGCACCCCATGCCGCCGAGCACGACGGCGAGGTCGTAGACGTAGCGTTCCGCTCCGCCCTTATAGACGGTTTCGCCTGCCCAGTCATAGAAGTTGACATTGACGATGTCCACTTTCATCGCGCGCCGCGTCGCGGGGCGTATCAGCCTTGGGACATTTCTTGCATTGACCTGTCTGAGCAACGGCGCGTGCAGCACCGGCCACGCGTGCATGCGCGCAACTTCCGCGGAGGCCGCCGTATACGCGTTGGACCACTGCCCGCTCGCCACCGCGTCGACGAAATCAATTCCGGATGCGACGATGACGGCGTGTTCGTATTCTCTGATGGTGCGGGTCGGGGTGGCAATCACCGGCTTTCCTGCCGCCAGATACTCGAATAGCTTCAGCGGTGAAACGGGGTCGGTTTTCTCGCTGACGATGAATGGCACGATGCCGACATCGACCCAGGCGAGATAGTGCTTCAGTTCGGAATACGGCTTCGGGCCGAGGTGGATGAAGTTGCCGAACGTTTTCAGACGCGCCATGCGCTCCTGAACCTCAGTGTTGTATTGCGGTTCGAACGCGACGACAGGACCGACGAACAGCAAGACGACATCGTGCAGCCGCACCATTTCGTCCAGCAGATCGAAGTCGAGTAGTTCAGAAATGGCGCCGTGATAGCCGACAACCCTCCGGCTTGCTGCCATCTCGTATAGCTCCGGAGGCACGTCGCATCGCTCGCGCTGCCCGTGAAGAAAGTCCTCGGGATAGACCCCGTTTTCCAGAAGCAGCGCATTCGTGACCTTCGCGCGATTCGCTTCGTACAGTCGGTTCGATGAGAACAGGCAGACGTTCGCTATGTGCAGCAAGAGTTCATGGTCGCAACGCATGACCTCGGAATAATTGGCGAAGATGGTCAGGTCGTCGAGTACATCGTAGATCGTGAACGCGGCGCGGCAGAGGTCAGCGACGTATTTGAAGCCGGGCCAGTGGAGATAGAGCGTAACCGGCTCGTCCTGGAAATAGCCGAGAAAATCCTCGACCATGTTGGACACGTAAAGGTTCTCTGAAGTGGGCTGGATAAATGGATAAGGACCGCCATATTCCAGCATCACGAACAAATAACCCGCTTTGGCGAACTCCGCCATGATGTGGTCTGGACGCTGTTTGAGCGAAAGATCGTAGGCAACCGGGCACAGTACGACACCCCGGCGATCTGAATGGGCCGTGAGCAGGCGGCTGATCTGGTGTCTTCTCTGTTTCGAAGGATCCTTGGCGCAGTTCCCGAAGTAGGCGGCCTGGGCACGCGTGTGAGCTTCGTACTCGCCGTTGCTCGCGGGCACACTGTCAGTCGCGGCGAGTTGTTGCATGGAACTATTGGCAGCAACGGGATTCTTGTAGCGCCCTACTATCGCGTAAACGGCACTCGCAATACACCGCATGGGCGCGGTCAATTTCCATGAACTGCTTTCGAAAACTTCGTTAAGGGTATCCTGCACCCGCTCGCGCTTGTGAATCTCATGCACAAGTTCGCCCGACACGGCATTGAGCGAACGCTTGAGGTCGTGAATCTCGGAAAGCGCATCTGATAACCGCTTGGCGAGCGCGTAGCGGTCTTTGCGCGCGAGACGCTGCTCCTCTGCAATCTGGTTATGTTGCTTGACGAGGGCGTCCGCACCGGACATCGGAATACTCAACTCCACGAGCGATTCGTAGGTTTGTCTGTGCGCCGTGTCTAGTGTCACTTCTTGCTCATCCATGGCCAACCTCTCAAGTCGCCGTTACCCTGTTTTCTTTTTTCGTACCGTCATTGCCTGTCGGCAGGCATGGCTTCCACGCGTAATCTTTCTGTGACGTCGGTCAGGAACAGCCCGTATCTATCGCTTTCCACATACGAAGAGAAATAGCAGGCGCCCTCGATATATTCGTAGTACTGCGGCACTGCTCCGGAGCGGTCTTCCAGCGCCGCCACGAGGAGATACCGGCCTGTGTTGAGCTGGTTTCTCAGGCGAAACTCGATCTCGAATTCGCTGCCGTCGAAATCAAAGTCGATGTCTTTTTCGTCGTGTGTGGTTCGGACGATCAGATCCGTTCCTTTGGTATCTTTGATGGAGAACGCCACGCTCAACGCACGGCGGCAGATGCCTTCCGGGAGTCGGATCGCGAAGCGCACAACCATCGGCTCGAACGCCGCGAATACGTTCTGGTGCCGGTAGGACGAGTCCAGGACTTGAGCCGACACGATCGATCCAACATGCGTGCCCCAATGATTGATCGGCTCGACGCCGAGGGTTGTGGCGACCGGCCTCGCGCTTTCCACGATCTGGTTGCTTTCCTTCGCTTGTTCATTGCGTGCGGGCGCGCTGTCCGGCGTCTGGCGGGACAGGCCGAGGGTCTCGCCTTCGCCGGGTCCCTCGGACATGAACTGCGTGTACTGCGCGGTAACGGCGAATGCGTTGCCCTCCATCCGAACCCGTCCGCCATCGAGCCAGACGGCTCGTTCGCACAAAGTGCGCACCGAGCCCACGTCATGCGAGACGAAAAGAATCGTGACGCCAGATTCCTTGAGTTCCTTGATCTTGTTGAAGCATTTGGCCTGAAAACGTGCGTCGCCCACAGCAAGGGCTTCGTCGATGATCAATACGGCAGGGTCGACGTGAATGGCCACCGCGAACGCGAGGCGCACATACATGCCGCTCGAGTAAGTTTTGACCGGCTGATCGATGAAGTCGCCGATTTCCGCGAATTTCTCGATGCCGGCGAATTTCTGTTCGATCTGCCCGGCCGTCATGCCCAGCATGGCTGCATTCAGGTAGACATTTTCCCGGCCAGAAAACTCCAGGTTGAAGCCCGCTCCCAGTTCGAGCAGAGCAGCCACGCGACCATTGATCGCGATATCGCCCGCAGTGGGGCGCAGTGTTCCGCAAATGATTTGCAAAAGAGTAGATTTACCGGAGCCGTTGCGTCCGATGATCCCCACTGTCTCGCCACGGCTGACCGACAGCGATACGTCACGCAGCGCCCAGAATTCCCTCGAGTACCTGGTGCGCCGGGGAAAGACAATATGCTTGAGACGGTCGAGCGGCGTTTCATAAATGTCGAAGCGCTTCGAAGCGTTGCTCACCTGAATCGTCGTTTCAGGCCTGTCGATTGTGTTCATTTCCGTGAGCGCGGGCATTTACAGAACGTCCGCGAAACCTTCGCGGGTCTTCTGGAACCAGGCAAGACAAAGCCACGCGAAAGCAATGCTGCACAGCAGGTAGATCACGATCCCGACGAAATCCGGCAAATCGCCATGGATCATGACCGCCCGTGCCTGCTCGATGATGAACGTCAACGGATTGACCAGCACAAGCGCCCTGAAAGTGGGCGGCAAAGTATTGAGCGCATAAAAGACGGGCGAAAGGAACATCAGCATGGACGAAAGCAGCGCCGTGACATAGGTCAGGTCACGCACATACACGCCCGTGGCGGCGAACAGCCAACCCACGCCGAGCGCGACGAAAGCGAGCGGGATAAAGAGCGCCGGCAAAAACACGATCGTCCACTGAAGCTTTCCGTATACGCACAATGCAAACACGATCCAGACGGCAAAACTCGTCAGGAAGTGAAACGCCGCCGACGCCACCGCGATCCATGGCAGGATCTCGAGCGGAAACACGACCTTCGTTACGTAGTTGGCGTTGGCCGTGATAATGGCCGGCGCCCTATTCAGACATTCGGCAAAGAAATTGAAAAGAATGAGCCCGACGAACAGAATCACGGCGAACTGAAAACTATTGTCGGTTCCCGGCCAGCGCGATTTCAGCAGCGTGCCAAAGACGACCGTATACATTGCGAGCATGAGCAACGGCTGAACGATGGACCACGTAAGTCCCATTACCGAGCCGCGATACCGGCTCAGTATTTCACGCCTGGTTAGCGCGGCGATAAGCTGGCGCTGCCGCCAGGGAAGTAAAAAGAGCGTGCTGAAACGAGCACGGGGATGGGATTCCTCGCGGCCGTCATGTTGATAGGTGAAGCTCATATGGACAGATCGCCTCGCACAGCGGTGGCTGGTTTAGATCCACGGCGACGTCAAATCGTTAGAACTTGAACGCCTTCTTGAAGCACCCTAAAACCCATGCAGCGAGCGTTTTTCAAACACCCGCCTCGCCTGAATCAGACAGATTTAAATATCGGCTATACAGAAGATGAATAACGCGAATTAACTGCGAATAATATTACAGTCAAATTCACAGACCTGATTCTGCGAAATCACTGATATTGAAGTAGGAACACGCGGAATTTTGGCGAGAAAAGCCAACTTGAATGCAGGAAAATTCGGCAAGAAATGGGAATTTGCGAGACCCACGCTGAGGTCACACAGCGCGGCAAGTTCTTAGCCAACGCCATCGGATACCCGGTATCCGCATCACAACCCGTTGCAGGCTGGATGAGTACTCAGCATGATCGATGTGCAAGGCAGCGCGCATTCGCACGCCGCCTGACACTATCGCTATCGCGAGATTACTTCTGCGCGGCCGCCGCGTCGTCTTCACGAAACAGCTTGTCGGCCAGATGAAACGCCGAGTTGGCCGCCGGCACACCGCAATAGATCGCGGTTTGCAGCAGCACCTCTTTGATCTGCTCCCGCGTCACACCGTTGTTCTTCGCAGCCCTCAGATGCAGTGCGAGCTCTTCGCTGCGGTTGAGCGCGACCATCATCGCGATGGTCAGCAGGCTGCGCGTGTGACGCGGCAACCCATCGCGCGTCCAGATTTCGCCCCATGCATAACGCGTGATGAAATTCTGAAACTCATCCGTCAGTTCGGTACGGTTCGCGAGCGACCGGTCGACGTGCGCATTGCCCAGCACCGCCCGGCGCACACCGAGCCCGGCTTCGTAACGGTCTTCGTCGTTCATTTCTGCTCCGTCAGGAAATCGATCACGGTCTTCGTGAAAGCCTCGGCTTTCTCGATGTTGGAAATGTGCGAGGCGTCCAGCTCCACGTAACGCGCGCCCGCAATCGCCTGCGCCAGTTCGCGGCCTTGCGCCGGCGTGGCGGCCAGATCGTGCGTACCGCTGATCACCAGCGCCGGCACCTTGATGCCGGGCGCCTCGGGGCGCAGGTCGGCGGCGTCGATGGCGTCGCAATTCGATGCGTAGCCTTCCTTGTCGGTGTGCGTGAACACGTCGCGAATCATGGCCAGCACCACCGGCTCGCGCTCGATATAGTCCGCCGTAAACCAGCGCGGCAAAACGGCATCGGCCAACGCGACCATGCCTTCGGTGCGCGCCTTCGCGGCGCGCGGCACCCACACTTCCGGCGAACCGATGCGCGCGGCCGTATTGCACAGCACCACGCGCTCGATACGATCCGCGTGGCGCGCGGCGAGCGCAACGCCGGTCAGGCCGCCCATCGACAGGCCGCAGAAATGCGCGCGGGCGATCTTCAGCGTATCCATCAGGCCGAGCACGTCGCCGGTCAGTTGCTCGATCGTGTAGGGGCCTTTCGGCGCTTCCGAATGGCCATGGCCGCGCGTGTCGTAGCGCAGCACGCGAAAGTGTTTCGACAGCGCCGCGACTTGCGGCGCCCACATGGACAGATCGGCGCCGAGGGAATTCGACAGGACGATCCACGGCGCGTGGCCGTGACGGTCGCCGTCGATTCGATAATGAAGCTCGGTGCCATTGACTGCGGCGTAAGGCATGCCGGTTACTCCCTGGAATGGTCGCGCTGCGAGCGCGTGGTGTGAAGTGCCAGCGCGGCGTCCACATAAGCGTGCGCCTGGCCGACGTATTGAGCCGGATCGAGCAGTTGCTTCAGTCGCTCGAGCGGAAGATGTTCGGTGACAGCCGGGTCTGCGGCAAGCACGTCGAAGAGCGTGCGGCCGTCGCGGATCGCGGCTTTCGACGCGCGTTCTACCAGATGATGCGCATCGAGCCTTCCGATGCTGTCGCCGAGCGCGAGCATGACCGCTTCACCGAGAATCAGGCCATGCGTGATGTCGAGGTTGGCGGCAAGACGCGGCACGTTCACGTTCAGGCCCGCGGCAATCTGCTCGATGTTGGCGAGCGCGCCGCCCGCGAGGCGCGCCAGGTCGGGCAGCGCATCCCACTCGGCTTGCCAGCCGCCGAGCGCGCGCTCGTGCTCCTGCACCATGCCGGCGAACACCGTGGCGACGAGACCCGGCGCACGCGTGGCCGCCGTCAGCACCGCCGCGCAGCCGACCGGATTGCGCTTGTGCGGCATGGTCGACGAACCGCCCTTGCCGGCCGCGGCCGGTTCGGCGAGTTCGTCGATTTCGGTTTGCATCTGCAGCGAGATGTCGCGCGCGATCTTGCCGAGCGTGCCGATCAACATGCCGAATAGCGACGCCGTTTCAGCAATGCGATCACGCTGCGTATGCCACGGCAGGGTCGGCACGGCGAGGCCGAGTTCTTGGGCGAGCGATTGTGTGACTAGCGGCGCGGCATCGCGCAGGCTCGCCAGCGTGCCCGCCGCGCCGCCGAACTGCAACACCAGCACGCGGGCGCGCAGCGCATCGAGCCGCTCGCGATGACGCAGCAACGCGTCGAGCCATTGCGCGAATTTCAGGCCGAGCGTAATGGGCAGCGCCTGCTGCAACCAGGTGCGGCCGATCATCGGCGTGGCGCGATGCGTGGCGGCGAGTTTCGCCACGGCGTCGCAGGTGGCTTGCAGGCTGCTGTCGAGCAGATCGAAGGTGTCGCGCAATTGCAGCACCGTCGCCGTGTCGATGATGTCCTGACTCGTGGCGCCCCAGTGCACGTATTTCGACGCTTCGGCGTCGGCCGCCTTGACGCGCGCGGTGAGCTGCTTGACGAGCGGAATCGCGAGATTGCCGCCGAGCGCGGCGTCGCACGCGAGTGCGTCGGCATCGAGGTGATCGGCCTGGCAGGCGGCCTCGATCGCGGCCACCGCCGCCCGTGGAATCACGTGATGCGTGGCTGACGCGCGCGCGAGCGCCGCTTCCACGTCGAGCATGCATTGCAGCGTGGCGCGCGGCGCCCAGATGTCGTTCATCGGCTGCGTGCCGCAAAGAAGCACGGTGAGACGGGCGCTGGAGTCGAGCATGTTGACGTGGATAGCCGAAGATAACGAAAGTTACGAAAGTGAAAGCGCCGCCGCGCTTCAGGCCGCGCGCGCCCCTTGCGTACCGTCGATCAGCGGCACGCCGGTCAGCTTGTGCAATGCGTCGAAGTCGATATCCGAGAAAATCTCGCGCACCACGAGGCCCTGATCCGTGACATCGATCATCGCAAGGTCCGTATAGATGCGGTCGACGCAACCCACGCCCGTTACCGGGTAGCTACATTCGGCGGCGATCTTGCTTTCGCCCTGCTTGGTCAGGTGCTCCATCATGACATAGACCTGCTTGGCGCCGATCGCCAGATCCATCGCGCCGCCCACGGCGGGAATCGCGTCGGGCGCGCCGGTGTGCCAGTTCGCCAGATCGCCCTTGGCCGACACCTGGAAGGCGCCGAGCACGCAAAAATCCAGATGGCCGCCGCGCATCATCGCGAACGAATCCGCGTGGTGGAAATAGGCGCCGCCCGTGAGCAGCGTGACATGCTGCTTGCCGGCGTTGATCAGTTCGTCGTCTTCCTCGCCTTTGGCGGGTGCCGGGCCCATGCCGAGCAAACCGTTTTCGCTGTGCAGGAAAATTTCCTTGTCGGCGGCAAGGTGGTTGGCCACCAGCGTCGGCACGCCGATGCCGAGGTTCACATAAGCGCCTTCAGGGATATCCAGCGCAACGCGCTTGGCCATTTCATCGCGGGTCAGTTTTTTCATGTCGGTCTCCGAGTCAGGCGGCAGCGTCGTGGGGATTGGGCGTCGGGGCGTGCGCCGCTTGCGGCACTTCGATCACGCGCTGCACGAAAATGCCGGGCGTGACGATCACTTCGGGATCGAGTCCGCCGAGCGGCACCACTTCCGACACCTGCACGATCGCGGTTTTCGCCGCGCTGGCCATGATCGGCCCGAAATTGCGAGCCGTCTTGCGATAAGTGAGATTACCCCAGCGATCGCCCTTGTATGCCTTGACCAAGGCGAAATCCGCGTGCAGCGGCGACTCCAGCACATAGTGCCGGCCGTCGATCAGACGCGTTTCCTTGCCTTCGGCGAGCTTGGTGCCGTAGCCGGTCGGCGTGAAAAAGCCGCCGATACCCGCGCCCGCCGCACGAATGCGCTCCGCGAGATTGCCCTGCGGCACCAGTTCCAGTTCGATCTCTCCGGCGCGGTACAACGCGTCGAACACATACGAATCGCTTTGGCGCGGGAACGAGCAGATGATCTTGCGCACCCGCTTGGCCTTGAGCAGCGCCGCGAGACCGATGTCGCCGTTACCGGCATTGTTGTTGACGATGGTCAGATCGCGCGCGCCCTGTTCGATGAGCGCGTCGATCAGTTCCGACGGCATGCCGGCCGTGCCGAACCCGCCGATCATGACGGTCGCGCCGTCGTGGACATCGGCGACGGCCGACTGAAGTGACTCGAAAATCTTGTTGATCATGTCGAATTTCCTTTTGGGGCGCTGCGTGCCGCCGGCTTGCTGCCTTGCGCGGCAGGGCGAGGACGGAACGGTCTCCGGGCCAATGCGGGCGGTGGCTCGCCGAGTGCGGATGCGGGCTGGCGCCGTCGGTTAGCTCGCTTCGAATTTGTTCGTTATATGAACATGGATTCGTTTAGCGAACGTTCAGGCGATTATGGTTGTCCTTCGGTCAGGTTGTCAAGGCAGGGAATTCCCCTTAATCATAGGTTTTGCCGCGCATCGTGCGGGTTTTGTTGTGCACTTTGCGGGTTCACGGAGCCCAAGCCGCACTATCCCGAGTTACGATGACTGGGCTAACCTCTATCCTCTTGTCGAATACCCCGGCCCGCCTCACAGGTCATGCAAGCATGTCTGAAACGAACCTGGATCTGAACCTGATCCCCTACCTGGTCGCCATGGAGGACGCGCGCAATGTCAGCCGCGCGGCCGAGCAGCTCGGCGTGAGCCAGCCGCGCGTGAGCACCGCGTTAGGAAAACTGCGCGAATACTTCGACGATCCGCTGTTCGTGCGCACGTCCAAAGGCATGGAGCCCACGCCGCGCGCGCTCGCCATCCTGCCTGCCGCGCGCGACGCGCTGTTGCGCATCGAGAAAGGCATGCTCGACGTGCAGGAGTTCGACCCGGCCACCAGCACCCGCACTTTCTCGATCGCGCTCTCCGACGTCGGCGAGATCGTGTTTCTGCCGCGGCTGCTGCAACTCTTCGCCGAACGCGCGCCGTTCGCGAATCTGCGCTCCGTGACGCTCTCGCCGTCGCAGGTGGAACGCGGGCTCGAATCGGGCGACATCGACCTCGCCGTCGGCTACTTCCCCGATCTGTCGGGCAACAACTTCTTTCAGCAACGGCTCTTCACCCATCGATTCATCTGCCTGATGCGCACGGGCCATCCGCTTTCGAAAGCGCCGCTCACGCTGGCGCAATACGTGGCGGCGGGTCACGCCGTCGTGCGGGCCGAAGGACGCAGCCAGGAGGTTCTCGAGCACTACCTGGAGAAGAAGCGCATCAAGCGCCGCGCGGTGCTCGAAACGCCTCACTTCATGAGCCTGCCGTTCATCCTCGCGCGCACCGATCTGCTCGCGACGGTGCCGCACGCAATCGGCTTCGCGTACGTGTCGGAGCACGCGTCGATCACGCTGGTCGAGCCGCCGCTGCCGCTGCCGCACTTCGATCTGCGGCAGCACTGGCACCGCAAGTTTCACAACGATCCGCGCGCAAGCTGGCTGCGCGGCGTGGTCGCCGAACTGTTCAACGACGCAATGGACGAATGGCCGAAATGAGCGCCGCCCGATCAGGCCGCCCTGATGGCAACCCGGTTGCATGAAACGAGAAGGGACATCGGCACCGCATGACGAAAAACATGGAACAATGGCCGCACTCATTGAACCCGCGCGCTCCGTACAGCGTCGACGCGCGATCCCGCAGGAGCAACGGATGACCAGTAGCAAGGCAAAGAAGAAACAACCCATAGCGGCCACGGAGCGCCCGAGCCGCGAAGAAGCCGAAGCAGCCGTTCGCGTGCTGCTGCGTTGGGCCGGCGACGATCCGGCGCGTGAAGGCCTGATCGATACGCCGGCGCGCGTGGTGCGGTCGTACGAGGAGTTTTACGCGGGCTACCAGGTCGACCCGCGCGAGATCCTTGCCCGCACCTTCTCCGAGGTGGACGGCTACGACGAGATGATCGTGCTGAAAGACATCCGCTTTGAAAGCTATTGCGAACATCACATGGTGCCGATCATCGGGCGCGCGCACGTGGCGTATCTGCCGCAGCATCGCGTGGTCGGCATCTCCAAGCTGGCGCGCCTCGTCGATGCATTCGCCAAACGCCTGCAGATCCAGGAAAAGATGACGGTGCAGATCGCCGACACCTTGAACGAAGTGCTGCAACCGGCAGGCGTCGGCGTGATTCTCGAAGCCGCCCACCAATGCATGTCGACGCGCGGCGTGCACAAGGCCGGCGTGACGATGGTCACCTCGCGCATGCTCGGCACGTTCCGCACGGACCCGTCGACGCGCCGCGAGTTTCTGTCGATCGTCGGCAATCCGGGCGTGGTGGCGGTCGCCAATACGTAGGCGCAAAGTAGGCGCAACGCAGGCGCGACATCGGCGCCTCATGCCACGCGGGTTCGCCTGCACATCTGTCCGAAGGTAGCCAGCAACACCGCGCCCAGCACACACGCGACACCGGCCAGTTGCGCAGCGCTGACCGGTTCGTGCAACACGGTCGCGGCCATCGCCACCGCGCTCACCGGCACGAGCGCGGTCATCAGCCCCGCTTCCGCGCCACTGATCCGCGCGGCCCCCGCATACCAGAGCACGAAGCCCGCCACGGTCGGCACCAGCGCGTAATACAGCACGCCGCCGAGTGCACCGGCATCGAGCGGCAACATCCACGGTGTTTCGAAACAGGCCGGCACGAGCGCGACCGCGAAGCCGATGCCGCACATCGACGCCGACAGCGGCAGCGGTGCAACCGCCGTGCGCAGCTTGCGGTTGAGCAGGATGAACAGCGCCTCGCAGACAATCGCGAGAAACACGAGCGCGTTGCCCGCCAGCGAGCTGTCCGTATGCGGCGCGGTGAACTCGTCGGGACGCACGGTGCACACCAGCACGCCCGCCGTGGCGAGCACGATCGCGCCGAGCAACGCGGGCGCGGGGCGCTCGCCGAGCGCGAGCACGGCGACGCCGGCCGACACGGCGGGCAAGGTGCCGGCAATCACGCCGGCATCGGCCGCCGAGGCGAGTTTCATCCCGCTGATCAGCAACACCGTATAGCCGACGCTGCCCGCTCCCGCCTGGGCGATCACGAGCAACGTATCGCGCCGGTCCAGACGCGGCCAGCGCACGCCGCGCCAGCGCATCGCCAGCACGAACAGGGGAAAGGCAATCGCGAAGCGCAGCGCGGTGGCGCTAAAAGGCGGCAGTCCGGCCGCGATCGGTTTGCTGACCACCACCGTGCTGCCGACCCCGATCATGGCCAGCGCGCAGAAAAGGTATCCGGCATATCGCGAATTCATGGTGCTGTCCTCACCTGTTGGAACGAGCACGCAGATTAGTGGGATGGCGGCCGACGGTCTTGAACGAAATTGCAGCGCAAAAGCAAGTCAGCGACTCGGCGCGGCTCGGCGAGATCGAGACGCCGCCGCCGAAGGCTCGCCCGGCACCAAATCCATCGGGTATCCTGAACGGGCGGTAACGGCGGTCGACGCCCCCCGCCAACCACCGGCGCCCTCGGGTACAGACTTTGCATCCGGATAGCAAAGCCCGCAACGCGTCGGCTCAACCGCAAGAAACAGGAGTTCCTCAATTGGTTGAATTTCCGTCTTCGGCGGTATCCACCTGGGGCGGCGCGGTCGTGTTCCTCAACGTCCTGATGACGCGGCTCGGCGTGCCGATTCCCGCGGTGCCCGTGCTGCTCTTCGCGGGCTCAGCGATCGCCGCCGGCACCCTGTCCTTCTGGCCGATCCTCGGCGCCGCCGTGCTTGCGGCGCTGATGGGTGACGGCACATGGTTCACGGCCGGCCGGCTGTATGGCCGCAAGCTGATCGCCGCACTGGGCCGCCTCTCGCCCGCCGTCTATCCGAAGGTGAACAAAGCGCGCTCGCTGTTCGAGCGCTTCGGCGTGCCGCTCGTGTCGATCTCGAAGTTCGTTCCCGGACTCGCGCTCGTCACCCCGCCGCTGATGGGCACGACCGCTGTGGATGCCCGCATCTACGCGGCCTGGGACTTCGCCGGCGTCCTCGCGTGGGCCAGCTTCTGGCTGCTCGGCGGCGCCGCCGCGGAACGGCAGCTGCATATGCTGCTCGAGTTCGTCAAAGCCCGCGGCGGCACCGTCATCGACGTTCTGCTGGCCGCCGCGCTGATTTATCTCGCCTTCCGGTTGCAGCAACGACGCCGCGAGCGCCGCCGCTTCGAAGAGGCCGCCTCGCGGGCCGACCCGCTGGCCGTCGACGGTGCCGGGCGCCGCATTGCGCCACCCAAGGTGCTCGACGCCCGACCACAAGCCTTGTCGCTCGAAGCGCCGCGTCGCATTCCGGGCGCGCTCGCGCTGGATCCCCACTCGCCGGAGCAGATCGACGGCGCCCTGCGCGCGCACGACACGGTGATCTATTGCATCTGCCCGGACAGCGCGACCGCGGTCGATATCACGCGACACATGCGGCACAAGGGTTACACGAGGATTCGCGCGCTGCGCGGCGGGCTCGACGCCTGGCAGCGGCGCGGCTTTCCGGTCGAACCGCTTCCGCCAATCGAGGAGTTGATCTCCGACACGCGCGCGCCGCAACCGCGCAGCGAGGCGCGCGGGGCAATCACGCTGCGCGGCTTCGCCCCGCGCAGCAGCCAGAGCACCTGAGCCGCGCCGTCGGCGGGTCCCATCCAGGCCGCCCGCCCCTACGATGGCGAATCCTGCGCGATGGGCCGCTCTGCCCGCGCGGGCGAACTGATGCGATTGCGGCCGGCCGCTTTGGCGGCATACAGTTGCCGGTCGGCCGCGGCCAGCAGATCGAGCGCGCTGGCGCCCCCGGCCGGCACGCAGGTCGCGCACCCCACGCTCACCGGACGCTGACCGCTTCGCCGTCGCGGTGGATGACATCCTGCTCCTGCACGTTGCGGCGAATCGTTTCCGCCACGTTGAGCGCGCCCTCGGCCGGCGTCCGCGGCAAGGATCACGGCGAACTCCTCGCCGCCGTACCGCGCCACCACGTCGACCCAGCGGCGCACCGCCGCCGATATGCATTCGGCCACGGTGATCAAGGCCTCGTCGCCGCTCGCATGGCCGTCGACGTCGTTAAATCGCTTGAAGTGATCGACGTCGATGAACAGCACCGACAGCGGCCGCCCACTGCGCCGCGCGCGCCGCCACTCTTCGTCGAGCCGGGTATCGAGCACGCAGCGATTACTCAGACCCGTGAGCGGGTCGGTCGCGGCGAGACGAACCAGCGCCGCCTGGGCGCGCAGCTTGTCACGCAACGCCAGCGACAACAGCCACGAAACCATCACGAATACCGCACCGAAGGTGAGCGTCAGCACGCCGGTAATCCGGCTGCGGCGCCGCCATGGCGCCAGCACGTCGTCCACGGCGGGAGCGACGGTCGCGATCAGCGGCGTGCCCGGCACGCGCGCGTAGGTGAAGATGCGCCGCACGCCGTCCACGGCCGAATTCGCCTCGTACGTGCCCGCGTCATGCGCGGCCATGACCTGGAACGTCGGCGACTTCGCGATGCTCGAACCGATATCGCGCGGGGAAAACGGCTTGCGCGCAACCAGAGTGCCGTCGTCCATGACGATGAACACCGATCCCCGCCGGCCGGTGTCGATCCGGCCCAGCAGTTGCTGAAAATATTCGATGCGAATGGCTAGCAGCGCAACGCCGGCAAAGGCGCCCTACGCGTCGTCGATGCGCCGCGTCAGACCGATGGAGAGTCTGCCGTCGCGCAACCGCGAATGAAACGGATGCGAGAAATACAGGCCCACGGCAGGGCTGCGCTGGTGCACGAGGAAATAGTCGCGGTCCGCGAGCCGGACCGTGGCATTCACCTCGCCGTTCTGCGAGGCGACGATCCGTCCGTCCCCACCTATCACATAGGCGCCGCCCAGATAGGCTGCGGTTGTCGTCCGGTCGAACAGCACCGCGCGCTGCACGTCGGCGGGCAACTTCCGGGAAGCCTCGTTGCGCGCCCCGTCCGCCCTGGCATTCAATGACAGATCGTGGATTTCGACGTTGCGCTCGAGATTCATGTAGATGATCGCGACGAGCTTTCTGGACGTCTCGCGCGCGTGATCGAGCGCATCGGTCCGGCCGCTGCTGAGCGTGAGCAGCGTCAAGCCCGCCATTGATGCGGCCACCAGTGTGCCGGCCAACCCCACGAAGAACGGCTGGTTACCCACGTATCGCGAAACGGCGGCGCCCAACATGCGGAATTTCTTGCGCAAGCGCCGACGCAGCGAAAGCGTTTGATGTGCCACGTGCGCATCGCCTCCTTCGCAAATGATGCGCATGCCTGCCGCTTATGCCTTATGCGGATGCGCAGCCAATGTTCTTATCCGGACGCCGACTGCGCCCCATCGTTCGCGCATGCGCTCAACCTTGCGCGCCGCGTCACAGTTTGCGCAGCAATTGAGCCGCTGCACGCATCCGCCGTTTGCGCTCCTTCTTGAGCCACTGAAGCGCCGCATCGGTATCGCCGGCGCCGGTCAGCAAGGCCAGATTGTCATGCAACAACAACTCGCTCGCCACGACGTCGTTCAGCGCACCGAATCGTTTCTGGATCTGCTTCAGGCGTTTGACGGTGCGTTTGCGGCCGCCGCTCAGCACGGGCCCGAAAAACTCCAGCAGGTAGCGCAGCTTCTTGCCGGCTTTCCTGACATCGTGGAAGGCGGCGTAGTTCGAGGGCTTCGCACGACGCGCGCGTTTCATCCGCTTTTTCAAGGAACGCTCCGAAACCGCCACCCGTTGAGCCGCGAATTTGCGCAGCGGGATGCGCTCACGCGCGGTATTCAGTTCTTTGGACGCGCCGGACAACGCTTCGCGCAGCAGATGTTTGACGTCGGCATTCGAGAGCGTTTCGCGGCTCGTCGCCAGCGCGCCGCCGCGAGCGTCCTGGAGTTTGGGCGCCATCTCGTCGACGACACGGCGCGCGCCGTGGCCGTCGCCCGCGAGCAATTCGATCAGAATGTCCCAGTCGCGTGTTTTGCCGGCCGCCGTAGCCAGATATTTGTACAGCGCGCGTTGCTGCGTGCTCAGACCCTGTTCGAGCAACGGATCGAAGGCCCACCACAGGGAGCGCAAACGCCGCAGCGCGACGCGCAGTTTGTGCAGCGCTTCCGGCGATGTGTCTTCGCGCACAGCATTGGCGTGTTCGATCGCCTCATCGACGAGAGGCGCGGCGTACGAGGTGAAGGCTGCCTGCGCAGAAGGCGCGCCGGCGGAAGGATCGTTGTCCGCCGGTCGTTTATCGGCTTTGCGGCTCTCGGGCTTCATCGAAAATCCTTGGCTACATCGTGGTGACAGGCTAGCAAAAAAAGGACCCAGCGGGTACTCGCTCCACGAACGCGTTGGGATTCATGGCCGGCACGCCGCGCAGCGACTATCTTTAACACAGGCTTTAACCCACGCGACGATGTCGCGCGGCTGCCAGGCCGCGCGCCTCACATCGACGCAATCGGCAACGAGGCGACTTGTCAGGAGGTTTTATGCGAATACTCATTGTGGGTGCAACGGGTCTGCTCGGTGGCGAAGTGGTCAAGCTGCTCGCCGCCGAGCACGAGATCGTCACCGCGAGCCGCAAGGGTTCCGATCTGCACGTGGACCTGTCGAACAAACCCAGCATCGAGTCGATGTACCAGCAGGCCGGCACGCTGGACGCGGTGATCTGCACCGCCGGCGCAGCGAAGTTCGCCCCGCTCGCCTCGCTCTCCGACGAAGATTTTTCGTTCAGTCTTGCCAACAAATTGATGGGCCAGGTCAACCTGGTGCGCTGCGGCGCGGCTCACGTGTCGCAAGGCGCATGCTTCACGCTGACGAGCGGCGTACTCGCGCAGCAGCCAATGGAAGGCAGCGCGGCCGTCAGCATCGTGAACGCCGGCGTGGAAGCGTTCGCGCGCTCGGCGGCACTCGAATTGCGCGGCAAAGCGCGCGTGAACGTGGTCAGCCCGGGCTGGGTCGCCGAAACGCTCGAATCGATGGGTCGCGATCCCGCGCAAGGCGTGCCGGCGGCCTTGGTCGCGCAAGCCTACAAGCGCAGCCTGGGCGGCAGCGCAAGCGGCGAAGTGATTTCGGCTTCGTAGCCGCGCACGTTTTAAAGCCCTATTCGGACATCCGGGCATCCGAATCGGACAATCCTTCAAACCGTGTCCCGAAACGGTGCGCCGTCAGTGGCGGCGCACCTTTGGCGTCACGTCGCCGTCATCATTACGACACACGGCCCCCGCAGGATCGGAAGTTCCGCGACAAACTTTGGGGCTCCCGTCATGCCGGAACTTTCGTATCCACAATCAGGCACTGCTAGCGGAAAAGGTCGCAATATCGGCCTCGTCATCTTTCTCGCCGTGATTCTGATCGGCGCCGTGTACTGCGCTGTGCACTTGCTGGATGATTTACAGCCCATTCGCGAAAGCTCGGCTCTGCCTTATCTCCTGCTCGGTGTCGCACTGCTGATTGCGCTCGGTTTCGAATTCGTCAACGGCTTTCACGATACGGCGAACGCGGTCGCGACTGTCATCTACACGCATTCGCTCGCGCCGAACCTCGCCGTGGTGTGGTCCGGCGGCTGGAATTTTCTCGGCGTGCTCACGTCGAGCGGCGCCGTCGCCTTCGGCATCCTGCAGTTGCTGCCCGTCGAACTGATCTTGCAGGTGGGCAGCAGCGCCGGATTCGCGATGGTCTTCGCGTTGCTGATCGCCGCGATCATCTGGAATCTCGGCACCTGGTATTTCGGACTGCCGTCGTCGAGCTCACACACGCTGATCGGCTCGATCATCGGCGTGGGCCTGATGAATCAGCTGATGCACGGCACCAACGGCACGAGCGGCGTGGACTGGAATCAGGCGCTCGGCGTCGGCAAGTCGTTGCTGTTCTCGCCGCTCGTGGGCTTTCTCGCCGCGGGCTTGCTGCTGCTGATCCTGAAAGCGGTGGTGCGCATCCCCGCGCTGTATGCCGAACCGAAGGGCAAGGAGCCGCCGCCTTTCTGGATTCGCAGCCTGCTGATCCTGACCTGCACGGGCGTCTCGTTCGCGCACGGCTCGAATGACGGCCAGAAAGGCATGGGACTCATCATGCTGATCCTGATCGGCACGGTGCCCACGGCCTACGCGCTGAACAAGGCGGTGACGCCGGCGGAAACGCAAACCTTCCTCGCCGTCGCGCATCAAACCTCGGCGACGCTCGCCCGATACACCCAGGGCGCCGCGCCCTCCGCCAATCCGCGCGCCGACGTCGAGACCTATGTCCGCACTCGCCAGCTGACGCCGGCCACGTTGCCGGCTTTGCAGCAACTCACCGATATCATTGCCGGCCAGGTGAGCGCGTCGGGATCGATGGCCGCCGTGCCGCAAGGGCTCGTGGATAACGTGCGCAACAACATGTACGTGGCTTCCGAAGCGATCCGCCTGATGGAGAAAGCCCAGCAACCGGCTTTCTCGCCCGACGACGCCAAAGCGATCGCCAACTTCAAGGCGCAAACCGATCATGCGACCAAGTTCATTCCGACGTGGGTCAAGGTCGCGGTGGCGATTGCGCTCGGTCTCGGCACCATGGTGGGATGGAAGCGCATTGTCGTGACGGTCGGCGAAAAGATCGGCAAGCAGCATTTGACGTACGGACAGGGTGCATCCGCTGAACTGGTGGCGATGCTGACGATCGGCGCGGCCGACATGTACGGTCTGCCGGTCTCCACGACGCACGTGCTGTCCTCCGGCGTGGCGGGCACGATGGCGGCCAACGGCTCCGGCCTGCAATGGGCGACCGTGCGCAGCCTGGTCCTTGCGTGGGTGCTGACCTTGCCGGCTTCCATCGCGCTCGCGGCCGGCTTGTACTGGGTGTTTCGCGCGCTGTTCTAAGTCCGCGCGGCGGCCGGTTCCTGAACCGGTCGCCGCGTAAAAAAAAGCGCGGCTCGTGGCCGCGCTTTTTTTCTACGGAACCGTGAGCCGGCCGGTCAATACACTTCCGGCACGATCATCGACGACGGCACCGGCTGGCGGCTGTATTCGTCGTGGTAAACGCGCGCGGGCAATTCGACCCGCGAGTGCTCGATCTCGTGATACGGCACCTGGCTTAACAAGTGATGAATGCAGTTCAGGCGCGCGCGCTTCTTGTCGACCGCCTGCACGACCCACCACGGCGCTTCGGGAATATGCGAGCGTTGCAGCATCACTTCCTTCGCCTGCGTGTAGGCTTCCCAGCGGCGGCGGCTTTCGAGGTCCATGGGACTCAGCTTCCACTGCTTCAGCGGATCGCGAATGCGGTTCTGAAAGCGGATTTCCTGTTCTTCGTCGGTAATCGAAAACCAGTACTTGAGAATCTGCACGCCGCTTCGCGCCAACATCTTTTCGAATTCCGGCACCGAACGGAAGAACTCTTCGTACTCTTCGTCGCTGCAAAAATTCATCACGCGTTCGACGCCCGCGCGGTTGTACCAGCTGCGATCGAATAGCACCATTTCACCGCCGGCCGGCAAATGCGAGACGTATCGCTGGAAATACCATTGCGTGCGTTCGCGGTTGTTCGGCGCGGGCAGCGCCGCCACCCGGCAGACGCGCGGATTGAGCCGTTGGGTGATGCGTTTGATCGCGCCGCCCTTGCCGGCGGCATCGCGTCCCTCGAAAATGACCACGAGGCGGTGGCCGGTCTGCACGATCCAGTCCTGCAGCTTGACAAGTTCGCCCTGCAGCCGGAACAGCTCGCGGAAGTACATCTTGCGCGCCTCGCGATGCTCCGGCGTGAAGCCCTCGGCGCCGTCGATGATGCGGTCATCGACCTCCATCTCGAGTTCTTCGTCGTACGCGTCGATCAGGTCCTCTTCGAAACGGCGCTGCCGCTCTGCCATCAATTCGGCTTCGGGTCTCGGATCCTGCTCTTTCATTGCGGCTCTCCTGGCAACGGAAACGGTTAGGCGCGGCGGGAAGCGCGGCGCGGGCGCGCTCGATTATCGAAGCAGCAGGTGTCAGCCGTGTTACCGGTTCGGTTCGCGCCTTTCGACGCCCATGATAGCGAGTTTATGCGGCCACCCGGCGGCCGCGGGGCGCTAGCGCAGCGGTTTTGCGAAGCTGATCTCGTGGCCGTCCGGATCCGTAATGTGGAAATAGCGCTCGCCCCACGGCGCATCGGCGGGCTCGAGCGACGGCTTCAGTCCCGCCGCCAGCGCTTTGCGGTAGAGCGCGTCGACATCGGATACGTAAATGATCACGCGGCCCCACCAGGCGACCGGGGCGCGCGTATCCACGATCAGGTTCAGATACGAGCCGCCGAAGGCGAACGATGTAAACGCCTGCTGCGGTCCGCCGAACTTCATGGGAAAGCCGAGCGCCTCATAAAACAGCACGGCGCGCGGCATGTCGCAGGTGGCGAGCGTGATGGCGCTGATGGATTCGATGCGCGGTTCGGCAGGCCCGTTCGAAGCGGCTGACGTGGCGGGTGAGTTCATGGCGGCTGCCTCCTTGACATGACGGGCTTCCGGCGTGTCCAGCACGGTGCATGCCACGCCGTTGAATGCGGCGCTCATGCCGGCATGGCCGGACCGGGTCAGCCGGACTGCTTGCTGGCTTACTCAGAAAGTGTCTCACAAGCCGCGCCGCCGCAACCCGCCCATGCGGCACTTGAAAACCTTCGCGGCGCCCCGCATCTGCATTTCCGTTCATCCGGAGCATCGCCATGGGAAGCCGCCCACGCTTCATCGATGACCTGTCGCGCGCCGCATCCGACGCCCCCGGGCCCGAAACACTCAATCCTTTATCCGACGACGCCCTGCTCGACGCCTATTCCCGCACCGTGATCGGCGCGCTGGAACGCGTTCAGCAGGCCGTCGCCTTCATTTCCGTCGAACGCCGGCTGCCGGGGGCGCCGTCCGCCCGCGGACGCGAGATGCGCGGCGGCACCGGTTCGGGCTTTCTCTTCACGCCCGACGGTTACCTGCTGACCAATAGCCACGTCGTGCACGGCGCCACCCAGATTGAAGTGACGCTCGCCGACGGCGCGAAATTCGCCGCCGATCTGGTCGGCGACGATCCCGGCAGCGATCTGGCCGTCCTGCGGATCGGCTCTCCCGAGCCGTTGCCGCATGTCGAACTCGGCGAGTCGTCGAAGCTGCGCGTCGGGCAGATCGCGATTGCGGTCGGCAATCCGCTCGGTCTCGCACAAACCGTGACGACAGGCGTGGTCTCGGCGCTCGGCCGCTCACTGCGTTCGAACTCCGGCCGCATGATCTATGACGTGATCCAGACCGACGCAGCGCTCAATCCGGGCAATTCGGGCGGCCCGCTGATCAATTCGGCGGGCCAGGTGATCGGCGTGAATACCGCGATCATTCCCGGCGCGCAGGCAATCTGCTTTGCCACGGCGATCGATACCGCCAAGTGGGTCATCATGCAGATCTTCGCGCACGGTCGCGTACGGCGGGCCTATATCGGCGTGGCCGGCACCACCACACCGCTGTCGCGCCGTGTGCAGCGCTATTTCGGCTTGAGTTCGGAAAGCGGCGTGCGCGTCATGGAGATCGTCAAAGGCAGCCCGGCCGCGCTCGGCGCCTTGCGCACCGACGATACGATCATCGCGATCGATACGCAGCCCGTGCAGGACGTGGATAGCCTGCAGCGCACGCTCGACGCATCGCGTATCGACAAACCGGTCAACGTGACGGTATTGCGCGGCGCACAGCGGCTCGAATTGACGCTCACGCCGGTCGAGCAGGCTGGCTGATGTAACGGCCGTGGGCCGGCTGCCGGAGCACAAAAAAGCCTCGCGACTGGCTGATCGCGAGGCTTTCTTTTAGCAGCGGCGCGTCTTTGAAGATGCGCCACCCGATTTGCTGTGACCGGCGCTTACTGGATCACGCGCGTCACACCACGGCCGCGCGGATCGGCGGCGGCTTCCGGCGTATCGCCGTTCACCTTGATCGCCTGGATATCGCCGCTGAAATCCTGTCCTTCCAGCTTATAGCCCTTCGCCTCGATCTGTTTGGCGAGTTCGCCCTCGATCGGCTTGTACGGCTCCCAGAAGATCGTGTTGGGCGGCAACAATTGATGATGGAAGCGCATCGCGGCAACAGCCTCCTGCAGCGGCATGTTGTAGTCGTACACGTTGTTGATCACCTGGAAGATCGAAGTGAAGATGCGCGAGCCGCCCGGCGTGCCGATCACGAGCGAGACCTTGCCGTCCTTCGTCAGAATGGTCGGGCTCATCGAGGAGAGCGGCCGCTTCTTAGGTTCGATCGAGTTCGCGTCGCTGCCCACCACGCCGAACATGTTCGCGACGCCCGGCTTCGCGGAAAAGTCGTCCATCTCGTCGTTCAGCACGATGCCGGTGCGGTCCGCCACCACGCCCGAACCGAAATAGCCGTTGATGGTGTACGTATTCGACACGGCGTTGCCCCACTTGTCGATCACCGAGAAGTGCGTGGTTTCCGCTTTCTCCGGCATCGACGTGCCGAGCCCGGCCTGGACGCTCTTCGTGTCCGACGGTGTAGTCGGATTCACTTCGGCGGCGCGCTTCGCGATATACGCGTCGTCGGTCAGTTGAGCAACCGGCACCTTGTAGAAGTCAGGATCGCCGAGGTACTGCGCGCGGTCGGCGAACGCGCGCTTTTCGATCTCCGCGATCAGATGCACGTATTGCGCGGAATTCAGCGTGACGTCCTTGAAGTCGGGCGCAATGTCAGCCTTCATCTTCAGCAACTGCACGAGACCGATGCCACCGGAGCTCGGAGGCGGCGCCGTGTAGACGCGATAGCCGTTCCACTCGGCCTGGATCGGCGTACGCCATACCGCTTTGTACTGTTGCAGATCGGCCTTGGTAATCAGACCGTGGCCGCGCATGGACGCCGCGATCAGATCCGCCGTCTTGCCCTGATAGAAATCTTTGGCGCCTTGATCGGAAATGCGCTGCAACACGGCGGCGAGATCCGGCTGCTTGAAATTGACGCCCTGCTTCAGATTGCCGAAGTAGGTATCGAAGTTGGTCTTGCCGGCGAAGTCTTTCGCGGCGGCGTCGCGGCGTTCCTGCAGTTGCTGGCTGACCTCGAAACCGTCGCGCGCGTAGTGGATGGCCGGTGCGAGCACCTGCTTCCACGTGAGCTTGCCGAAGCGGCGCTGCGCCTGCCACATGCCGTCGACGGTGCCCGGCACGCCCACGGCGCGGTAGCCGAACAGGCTCATGCCTTTGATGACCTCGCCCTTGTCGTCGAGATACATGTTCTTGGTCGCGGCGAGCGGCGCACGCTCGCGATAGTCGAGAAAGTACGGTTTACCGTCGACGTAGAGCGTCATGAAGCCGCCCCCGCCGATGTTGCCCGCTTCCGGATAGGTCACGGCAAGCGTGAAGGCAATCGCCACGGCTGCGTCGACGGCGTTGCCGCCCTCCTTGAAAATCTGCTCGGCAGCGTCGGCGCTGAACTTGTCGGCCACGGCGATCGCCGAAGCGGTGAGTACAGCGGGCTGAGCTTTCGCGGGCGGCTTCGCGAGCGCGGGCGTGGCCTCGAGAAAACCGGTTGAAGCGGAGACGAGTGCGACCAGCGCGAACCCGCTGACCGACGACTTTACGTTGCGGAACAACCTCATTGCCAATCCCCCAGGACGACTATCGTCTGATAATAACGCTGCGTTGGGCTTATAGCATGTGAACCGCCCGCTTGCGAAGCCGCTACTTATCGTAGGGTCGATGCTGCGGCACAAAAAACAGCCGGTTCGGTGGCAAGGAAATTCATGCTCGAAACGCCCAGGACAGGCGTATCCAGCAAAACATATGCCGCGCGCGAACGCGCAACATGCGCTCGGCTCACGCAAGCTCACGCCGCTTATGCGCGCCCGCGGCTGCCGCGCGCAATCTCATCGCCGGCGCCGTGTGGCAGGCGCGCGGTGATGGGGATCGACATGAACGAGAACAGACCGACCACGAGAAACGCCGGCCAGAAATCGGAGAATACGATGGTGGAGTGACCCTGCAGATTATGCGAAATTTGCAGCACGATACCCGCGATCGTCACACCGAGGCCCAATGAAATCTGCTGGATCACGCTTGCAACACTCGTCGCACGGCCTACGTCGCGACTCGGAATGTCCGCATACGCAAGCGTATTCAGCGACGTGAATTGCAGCGACGGAAAGAAGCCGCCGAACAGCACGACACACCAGATCAGCCAGTGCGGCGTGCCGGGGAAGAACAGACCGTACACGGCAATGGCAAGACCCGCGCAGCCCGCATTGAACATCAGCACGGTGCGAAAACCAAAACGCTCGAGAATGCGCGAGGCGGCCGCCTTCATGAAGATCGAGCCGAACGCGGACGCGCACGTGATCGACCCCGACTTGAACGCAGTCATGCCGAGGCCTTCCTGCAAGGCGAGCGGCAACAGAAACGGCACGGCTCCCAGACCGATGCGAAACAGCGAGCCGCCCACCACGCTCGCGTGAAAACTCGGAATGCGCAACAGCCGCAGATCGAGCACGGGCAATTCAACACGGCTCGCATACAGCACATAGGTCAGCAGCAGCACCACGCCGACCACGCACATGCCGACCGACACCGTGTTCGACACCAACTCGCCGCCCACCAGCGAAAGCCCCAGCATGAACAGTGAAGCGCCACTCGCGGACAAAGCGAAGCCGGTCCAGTCGAGCCGGCCCGGATGCGCCTCGCGCACGTTGGCGATATGTTTGTTCGCCAGCCAGATACCCAGCAGACCGATTGGAATGTTGATGAAGAAGATCAGACGCCAATGCAGATAGGTGGTGATGAAACCGCCCAGTGGCGGCCCGACCACGGGTCCGAGCAAAGCCGGCACGGTCAGATAGTTGACCGCGCGAATGAAGTCGGATTTCGGCACCGAACGGAAAATGATGATGCGGCCCACCGGTACCATCATCGCGCCGCCAAGACCTTGCACGAAGCGCGCAACCACGAAGGTGCCGAGCGACGTGGAGGCCGCGCACATCAGCGAGCCGGCCATGAAAATGCCAATGGCGGTGCGAAACACCGTGCGCGACCCGAAGCGGTCGGCCACCCAGCCGCAGATAGGAATGAAGACGCCGAGACCGATGACATACGCCGTCACGGCCAGCTTGAGCGTGATGGGATCCTGACCGAGATCGCGCGCCAGAACCGGCAGCGACGTCACGATGACCGTGCCGTCCACGTTTTCCATGAACATCGCACACGCGACGATCAGCGGAACAATGAAAGTGCCTAAAGCAAGAGGCATTGGCAGGACGACGGCTTGCGAGGCCGTCGGCGTAAAGCGACGATTATGGCATCGCATCGGCAACAGATGTTGTTGCACGAGGCCTTTTTGTATCCACCCGTACGCGATGGTTGAGCGCGCAACGAGACCGCGCGCGATGCGAACAGGGCGAGCGATACGCGGAAAAAAATTGGGCCGGCATCGAGCCGGCCCAACCTGTGACACGCCAGTGTCAGCGACAATGCGCTGCAAGCCCTAGCGCGATGCGCTAACCAGCGGCTGCAACTGCGGCAGGATCTCGCTGCTAGCCCGAGCCACGTCGTTCGGGAAGTCGATTTCGATCCAGGGCGCGCCGGTCACGTCGGCGGTATCGAACACCTGGCTTCTCTCCAGCAGCAGATCGCGCACCGCTTCTTCGTGCGGCATGTTGGCGCGGCCGCTATCCACATAGCCGGCCACGATCTCTGCGAAGCGTTGCGCGGTTTCCTGACGGAAGCGGAAGAACCCGACCGATTCGCCAATCGTGTCGTACTCGAGATTGACGGCGAGCTGCTTGCGCAGTTCGACCGGCACGTCGTCTTTCAGACACAGCTTGACCGGCTCGTCGCCGGCTTCGAAATCACGGTCGATCAACAGACGGTTGACCGTCTCGCCCGCCACCAGCGCGTTCAGAATGCGCTCGTCGTACAGCACGTCGGCGTCCATCAACAGCACGTCGCCGCCGCGCGTGAGCGCCTCGGCCACCGTATGCACCGTCAGCACGCTGCCCAGGTCGTAACGCGTGTTCAGCACGGTTTCCACCTTATACGGCCAATTGATGCGCTCCAGTTCCGCCTGCACCGACTCCGGCTGAAAGCCGAGCGCCAATACGACGTCGGTCACGCCCGCGTTTTCGAGCATCTGCAGATGCCGTTCGAGCAGGCTCACGCCGTCCAATTGCAGCAGACACTTCGGGAACTGAGCTTGCGGCGGTTGCTGGAGACGCAGGCCGAGGCCCGCTGCGAGGATGATGGCACGCATGCGCGGTCCTTTTAAAAAAATGCGGAGATTAATCGACAACCGGCACGCGCCCCAAGGCACGGCGCCGTTGCCAGCTTCGTTCGCTGAAGTGCAAGACCAGCAAGCCCGGCAAGCCCAGCAGGATTTCGCGCGCGCGCTTGGCGAGCGACAACGCCAACGCCGCGTCAGGCGGCAACCCGACCAATGGCGCGAGCAGCAGATAGCCGCCTTCCTGCACGCCGAGCGAGCCGGGAATCATAAACGCGGCGCCGCGAATGGCTTGCCCCAGACTTTCGAGCAACAGAGCGTCGACCCAGTCGACCGGATGACCCAGAAAGCGCAGCGCGAGCCACACCTCCACCGTGCCGACGACCCAGCCCACGAAACTCATCGCGAAGCTCGCCGCCACGCGGCCGCGTTCGCGGTACATGGCCTGCACGGCGGCGTCGACGGCTTCAGCGCGCGTCATCAACGAGGACCAGTCGCGCTTGCCGAACAGCTTCGAAACCACGCCGAGCAGCCGGCCGAACAGACCGCGCCGCTGCGCATAGTAGAACCCGGCGATCATCGCGCCCAGCACACCGGTTGCGATCAGCGTGGCGGTTTGCAGGTCGTGCAGCGCGCCGTGCGCGGCGTAAGCGCCGAACAGCAGCAGGCCGCCCAGCGCAAAGACGATTTGCGCGAGCGCCTGCGCGGTCGTGCTGACCGTGATTGCCGCGGCCGCGTCACGCATGCGCATGCCACGCTGGGACAATTGCCGCACCATGACGACCGGGCCGCCGATCTGGCCGGCCGGCAACAGGCTATTCACCGATTCGCCGATCCAGCGCGCGAACAGCGCGTCGCGCAACGACAGGCCGTGATGCACGCCGTCCTGACGGCGCTGGAACAGCACCGAGATCGCGCCGGCGTCGAGAACGAGCGGCACGAGGTGGAACGCCGCGACGAGCGCGAGCCCCCAGCCTGCCGTGAGCAGCGTCGAGGCGACCGAGCCGAAACCCTGCCATGCGAGCAGGCCGACAAATAACGCCGTCCCGATCGACAGCAGAAGCAGGGCCGCGCGGCTCATGCGGAGTCCTTTCCGCGCTGGGTCATCTGACGGAACACCTGGCGAAAGCCGAAGTACGCAATCGCGTCCTTCATGTTCGAGATGAAACGACGCCACGGCCGCATGTTGGGGTCCGTCACGTACTCGAAAGTGAGCGACACGCGCATTTCGTTTGCGCCGGCGGGCGTGATGCGATGGCGCAGCTTGTCGCCGTCGAAAAACACGAGGCCGCCCGGCGGGATCTGCACCGAACCCGGCTGGTCCGCGACATCGGGATTGCGGGTGTGCAGCTCGTAGTCGAGCCGGCACGACGATTCGTCGATCACGCCGAGCAGCAGCGTGTAGCGGCGGCCGTCGTAGTACGAAGTGTCGTAGTGCCAGCCGATGTGGTCGCCCGGCCGCGTGTAGTAGTACAGCGCGTAGGCATGCGGATCGTCGGCGGGCGAGACTTGCAGCTTGTCGCCGCTCAGTTGCTCGAGCCAGCCGATCAGTTCCTTCGAGCGGTAAAGCTCGGCGATGAATGGCGCGCGCCGGTCGATCGTATGACGGCTGACGCTGCCGCCCTGCTTATGACCCGGCAGATAGTTGCGGTTCACTTCGTCGAGCAGCGCACGGGCGCTGTGGACGAGTTGCGCCGTGACTTCGGGCGCGAGAAAGTCTTCCAGATAAAGAAACGCGTCCTGTTCGGCAAAGTCCTTGCGCAGGCGCGGGTTGTCGAACTCGCGCGTACGGCTCGCCACCGCGCGGTCGGCATTCGGTGCGGGCGATGCGGCCGGCGAGCCCGCTACCGGAACCGGGGCGATCACGTCGTCTTCGGCGTGCGTACTCATTCACTGGCCCACATTTGGCTGATTTCGGAAGGCGGTGGGCTCGGGCGCCGGACGGGCGGCACGGCGCGCCACGCGCCAGTAGTCGATCACCACCCACGCGGCGAAGAGCGGCGCGCCGATCGACGCGACCACGACGAAGGGCATGACGACGCTCGTCAGCGTGACGATCGGCAGCAGATACAACACATCTTCAGTTTCGAACCCGCCGACGGACGCCTGCTTCGTGCCCGCCTTGCCGGCCATCTCTTCGATGCGCATGCGCAGGAAAAAGATCAGCGCGACCGCCACGCCGGCCACGGCGCCGAGCACGCCCGGCGCGACGATGAGAGCGCCGCCGCGCGCCGTGCTCACGCCGACGCCCATGCCGACGAACAACATGACGGTCACGAGCGCGTCGCAGGCAAGGTCGTAAAAATGACCGATGCGGCTCGACTTTCCGCCGATGCGCGCGAGCTCGCCGTCCGTGTGATCGACGAAGTTCGACAGCACGATCAGAAGAGCGCCTGCATTGGCCCACGTGAACTCGCCATGAGCGAGGCACAGCGCGCCTGCCAGCCCGATCAGCAGGCGCAGCGTGGTCAGATGGTTAGGCGTGACCCACGTGTTCACGAGCGGAGTGACGAGCCGGCGAGCGAGCCGCGCGTCCCATGTTCTGGGCGGCGGAACGTTAATTGGAGTTGGGGGTCGCGAATTCATAACCCGGAAATATATACGGGATCGAAAAAGATTGCTTTCTTCCTGTATGTTTCCAGACGCTTCGCCGGTTGCCGATAAGTGGCGGCGGCGAAGCAAGATTTGCCGAATCGCGATAAAGTGTAAGGCAGTTGCGCCTGCCACGCGGGAACATTTCGATGCGCACGGTCTTTCCGGGTCTCGACATCACGCCCGCCCGTTGCGAACACACTACATCGAATCGGGCCGCGTCCACGCTTATGAAACGCTTTCTTTCGTCTGTACTCCTTGCTCTGGGCACGGCCGCCCTGCCGCTCACCTGCCACGCCACCGCGCTCGACGCGCCGCTCTCCTGCAACGAAAGCGGTCATCAGTTCATTGCCGATCTCACGCAGCAACAGCTGATCGATCCGAAGCCCACACGCGTGGAGAGCAACTCGATCAACGCCTTCTCGCCCATGTCCGGCGCGGATCTGACCGCATACGGCTTTCACGTGTTCGCGGTGGTCGGCTACGAAAAAGACGACCCGATGTTCCGGGTCGGCGACGGCGAACCGGTCGCCCGTTCGGCCTATGGCGTGGTGGTGGTCGGCAGCGAGGCCAAGGTGAAGAAGGCCGTTAGCGCCTCAGGCAGCACGGCGATCGTGCATCACGTAGCGCCGCTCATCACGGCGATTTTCTGCAAGCGGAGTTGAGGCGGCCATGCTTGAAGCAATGGCCGCGCGCAGATACGGGCCGGCGTTTCACCGTTCCCGGCTTCGGCCTGTCCGGCACGCCGTGCCGTACCTCGCAGGCCGACTCCATCTTCGGCCCTTTTACAACTTGATCGCCGCCGGATCCGCCGTCAGATAGCCCACCGTCGCGCCGAAGCGGTCCTTATAGTTGGCCCGCACGAGCGGATCCAGCGTCGATTTGACTTTGTCGTGCAACGGACTTTCCCAGTCGCCGACGTGCTGGAAGTTGCTCATCACGTAAGTCCAGCCGTTGATTTCGTCGACGGCGTGCAGACCGGTCGACTCGGCGCCCGCCGGGCACGAAAGCACCCGCGCGAGCGTTTTCGTATCGACGTTGTACGCCCACAGGAAGTTGTTCACGTGCAGACCGCTGTCCTCGCCGATGAACAGCGTGCGCAGCTTCTCCGAGAACTTGAGGTTGTCCGGGTTCGCAATGCGCTCCGGGTTCGCCGTGTTGCCGAGCGCGTCCGGCGCGGACAGGTCCTCGCCGACGAGCGCCGCGGGCGCGGCCATGTCCACCGGCACCCATTCGCTGTTGATCGCGCCGCCGCTGCGATCGCGCTGGCCGCCTTTCATGTTCAGCGCGTAGACCGCGCCGGCGTTGATCGTCTTGTCCACGGCGACGTCGGTGGAAGCCGCATTGCCACGCACCATCGACTTCTCGATACGCGACATCGCCGAATACAGCACCTTGTCCTTGATGTTGACCGTCGTGCCCTCGAGCTTCGTGAACCCCATGCTGCCGCCAGCCAGCGCCGCATAGCGGTGCGTCTCGAGAAAGGTCGCCGCTTGCGTCATGCCGGGCTTGATGCGCACCCAGTTGAACGTGCCGTTGTAGTTGATCTTCGTGTAGGTCGGATCGAGCGGATCCTTGGTTGCGACGTCCATGATGTCGTTCGCGCGCAGGCGGTTGGCGAGCGCCTCGATTTCGTCGCTGGTCGCGTGGCCCAGGTTGATCCACGAAAGCGTTGCCGCGCCCGCGCCGCTCGCGGACACCTGCGTCCACTTCGCGACGTACAGCGTGCCCGCCGACAGATCGGCTTCGCGATCCGCGATGAACATGAACAGGCCGCCGTTGGTCGCGTCGTCGCCCATCAGAACGGTGCGCTTGTCCGGCATCACCTGAATCAGTTCGTGCGAGATACGGCCGAGGCAGTAGTGTTTCTTAATCGTGCCGGTGCCGTCCGGATTGACCGTCACCTCCGGCAGATGGCCGTAGTGATACGGGTTCGCGGTCGTTTCGTCGCCGTACAGGTTGCGGCTAAAGCCTTTGAACTGGCTATTGCTGGCGATCGTGGTGGCGTCCGGCTCGTATTCTTCGCTCGACAGATGCGTGTTCCATGGCGACAGGCTCGCGCCGCACGTGATCCACAAACCATGCGCCTTCGACGTATCGACATTGGAGTAGCCCGCCAGCGTGAGCTTGCCGGTGGCCGGGTCCTGGTCGAGCGTCAGCACGGCGATCGGCGACGGCAATTGACCGTACATCGACGCGAGACTCTGATCGCGCGTCGTGTATTCGAATTGCACGACCGCGAATACCGCGTTGCCCTTGAGCCCTTTCACCGTCGGATTGTCGAGGCGGATCAGCGAGCTGCCGTCCGGGCAATCCGAGTAGAACTGCCGTTCCTTGCCCGCAACCGACTTGTCGACGATCGGCTGATTGTTGATGTCGAAGTAGCCGCCCGCGAGGATCGTCCCGCCCTTGGTGTTCGGCACGCTGTCGCCGGTCACGAAGAATGGCTGGTACGCCAGCTTGAACGTGCGACTGCTGCCGTCGCTCAGTTGCACCGTCAACGTCGAGGCCACCGTGGTCTTCGCCATGGCGGCCGGATCGGCCAGCGTCGGCGCGGCCATGCCGGCGAACGCCGCGGAGACGAAGTTGGCGACCGGTTTGACCGGCGTCGCCAGGTCGTCGCTGCCCCCGCAAGCGCTCAGCATTGAAGCCGTGGCAAGTCCGCCGAGCGGCAGCATCGGGACGCCCGCGAACAGTTTCAGGGCCTTGCGGCGGGAAAGGTCGAACGGCTCAGCCATGTTGTCGTGATCCAGTGTTTGGGTAGCGTGGGTGAACGCACAGCCGGCACGCGCTCAGACCCAAACCACATGGCTCACGCTCGCGCCGCTATGACGCGAGGATTCTATGAAGTGAATGTGAAAGTATATTGACAGGCTTTGGTAATTATTTAGTCGGCCTTCATTCAGCCACCCGGCTAGCCCAACCCTGTCGCAAGCGGCAGCGGCTTCTAACCCGGCCGGCGAAACTCGTTCTCGACCCACGCCGCGGCGCTCGCCTTGCTGAGCTTGAAATTGGGCGCCACCTGCACTTGCGCGAGCTGTTCGCCGAACGTGTCGAGCGCGGTCAGGAGGGCGTACGGCTCGTCTTCATCGGGAACGATGTCGAGCGTGATGTCGAGTTCGTCGTTGCCATCCGCGCTCGCCACCCGCACTTCCTTATGCAGTTGCGCGCGCAGTTGCTGCTCATGGCGGCGCAGCACTTCGGACGCCGTCTTCACCAGCGTGTTGAACGCGGACGTGTCCAGCGGCTTCGGATCTTTCTTGTTGCGGCCCATCGTCCACGGTCCGACGAGCGCGGGTTCCGCTTCGCCGTCCTTGATCATTTCGACGGCCCAGCCTTCGTCGTCTTCATTCTTGATGACGCGCGCGGTCCAGCCGTCGTCGCGCCACAGGCGTGCTTCGTGCACGGTTTCGCCCGGTTCGGACGCGCCTTCCGTCGTGAAATCTTCAGCGGGGTCGGACGATGGAAGGGGTGTATCGGTCATTGCAGGTTCACTCACGTTCGCGGGGGCGGAAACATTCTCGAGCACGCAATTCTACCCGCCCCGCGCGCGGCGAACCCGGCCCTCTAACGAACGGACAAGCCGGGGCGGCGTAATCGCCAATCGAAATCGTCGCCGCCGCGATTCGCGCGAGCTTATAAGCCGAATATAAAAGGCATAAAAAAACGCGGCCCGTGAGCCGCGTATAAAAAGATGAAAAAGACACCCTTGGTCAAGGGGTGAGCCGAATTGTATAGCCGTAATTCATCGGGATAGGTCACGTGAATTGGAAGAGTACATTGCAGAAAACAGAATGAATCGCGGCGTATCTCGAATTAGCCCCAACCCTTACTGAGCATGGGCTGCGGCGTGACGTCGCAGTTTGACAACGGCGCGGGGATTGACACGGCCAGAATGGGCTTTTCGCCGAACGGATTTTTTCTTTATTTATCCGCACTTATCCAATTAACAGTCCGCTATTACGAATTTTAAAAATAATTGTTGTGCCATTTGCAATTCAAGATAGGAATAACGGGACTACACTTCGCCCCGGATCGTCAGGCAGCCGGCGTAATCGGCGGTAAGCACTGGGATGCGATTCTCTACGCACTGTTTCGGAGCTATCTCAACATGAAAAAAACCCTCATCGCAGCAGGCCTCCTGGGCGCGGTTGCCATCACCGCCCACGCGCAGAGCAGCGTGACGTTGTACGGCACGCTGGACGCCGGCATCGTGTACTCGAACAACCAGGGCGGCCACAGCAACTGGCAACAAGGCAGCGGCGTGGCGTCGGACACGTACTTCGGTCTGCGCGGCAACGAAGATCTGGGCGGCGGTCTGCATGCCATCTTCACGTTGGAAAGCGGCTTCAACCTGAACAACGGCAAGTACTCGGAAAACAGCACGATGTTCAATCGTCAGGCTTTCGTCGGTCTGCAAAGCGATAAGTACGGCGCGCTCACGCTGGGCCGTCAATACGACTCCGTGGTCGACTACCTGGCACCGCTGTCCGCAGCAGGCGCGGGCTACGGCAACAACCTGGCGGCTCACCCGCTCGACAACGACAATCTCGACAACTCGTTCTCGATCAAGAACGCCGTGAAGTACACCAGCGCGAATTACGCGGGCCTCAAGTTCGGCGGCCTGTACGGCTTCAGCAACTCGGCAGGCGACTTCTCGAACAATCGCGCATGGAGCGTCGGTGCTTCGTACGACAACGGTCCGTTGAGCTTTGCCGCGGCTTACCTGCAACTGAACAAGTCGGGCAGCTCGAATCTGAGCGGCGCCGTGTCGCAGGGCGACGGAACCGCAGCGGTCGCAGCCGATCTGCAACGCACGTACGGCGCGGGCATCAACTATACGTACGGCCCGGCGACTGTCGGCTTCGTCTATACGCACACGCAACTGGACGGCATCAGCGGCGTGGACGTCGGCGGCACGACCCTGCCTGGCGTCGCGGGCACCAACCTGCACATGGACAACTACGAAGTGAACGGCCGCTATGCGCTGACGCCGGCACTGAGCCTCGCGGCCTCGTACACGTTCACCGACGGCAAGATGTCCGGCTCGAACGGCTCGGGTGATCCGAAGTGGCACACGGTGTCGCTGCAAGGCGACTACGCGCTGAGCAAGCGTACCGACGTGTACGTGGAAGGCGTGTACCAGCATGCATCGGGCGAGCTCGGCAACTTCGGCTCGAACGTCGCGGCGATCAACACGCTGGCGCCGTCGTCGACCGGCAATCAGGTGGCGGCGGCAGTCGGCCTGCGTCACCGTTTCTAAGTCTCTCAGGTAGTACGTGCACAGCGAATGTATCGATTCGCTGCGCAGAGAACCCGCACGCGACACGATCGCGTCGCGGGTTTTTTCATGGCCTTACGTTTGGACACAATGCCGGCCGCCCCGAGTAGTGACGGCGCGCGCATCGCGTGGGTATACTGGGCCCGGCTGCCTTCCTTGCCGTCATGCCAGCCTTTCGCGGCGGCTGAACGGCGGCCTCGTCGCGAAGCATGACGTCGCGCTGAATCGCGTTGCGCTTCGCCCGCGCCCCAAGTTCCCGCATACGACCGGGGACGCCGACGACCGGACCATGAAAAGACCTCTCCTGCTTGCCCCCGTTGCTGTCGCGCTTGCTGCCGCGCTTACCGCTCTTGCCGGCTGTGGCTCTTCCAGCGGCCCCGCCCGCGACGCGTCGCTGCCGATGATCTACGTGTCTTCGCAACGCGCGCCTGCCGATATCGCCGATTGCCTCGAAAGCCGTCTGTCACGCGTGCGTACGTCGCGCGTGAGCGGCGCGATGCAGATCGCCGTCGGCTCGGATTCGAACAACTCGTACTTCGTCACGCTGACGCCGTCGAACGCGGGCTCGGTCATCAAGGTGATGCATCCCGCGAACGCACCGGACGATCCGCCGGAACCGGAAATGCGCTTCGACATTGCACGCTGCGCGACCTGAGCTGCAGTCCCGCGCGCGCGTTTCGAACGCCAAGCCGATACGCGATTTTTTAACTCGCGTGTCGGCTATTTTTTTATCCACGCATCTGCGAACATAACCGCCCTTTGTCTTTCATGCGGCGCTGCGTCGCGAGTTTCGATGGCATCCAGCAAAGCACATCACGCTACCGGCTTCGCAGCCGGCGTCATCGCGGCGGCGATCGTCGCGCGCATCGGCGGCGGCGGCTCGTTCCATCTCGGCGTGCTATTGAGTTTCATCACCGGCGTGGCCGGCAGCACGGCGCCGGATTGGCTCGAAGTGGCGTGGTGGTCGCGTGCGCGGCGCTTGTGGATCACGCATCGCACGCTCACGCATTGGGGCGTGGCATGGCTGGCGTTGCTCGCCGTGTCTTATCACTGGCTCGGGCATTCGGTCTACGCCGCGCCGGCGTTCGGGTTCGCCTGTGGCGGCCTGATGCATCTGTTCGCCGACTGGCCGAATCCGCTAGGCGTGCCCTGGGTCGCCGGCAGGCATTCATTGAATCTCTGGAATAGCGGGCACTGCGATCTAATCGTGGTGGCGGCTTCGTGGGCGGCGGCATGGTTCGTCGGGCAGCACGTCTGGCTGCACGGCGTGCATGGCATTTCCCTGCTGCAGCATTTGAGAATCGGTTAACCCTCACCGACGCGCTGCCGCATAGGTTGCCGGCGTCACGCCGAACAGGCGCACGAATGCGCGCGTCATATGACTCTGATCGGCGAAGCCCGCCGCGGCGGCCGCCTCGGCCAGCGCGGCGCCGTGCGCGATGCAGTGCCTCGCGAGCGCCACGCGACGCTGCATTCGATACGCGTGCGGCGGCAGGCCTGTCTCACGCGCGAAGCCTCGCAACAACTGGAACCGGCTCATGCCCGCATCGGCGGCGAGATCGGCCAACGTAAGCGCAGACGAAGGATCCTCGTCGATGCGCGCTTTCGCTCGCGCGATCGGGCCCAACGCGTCGGTCGACCATGAACGTGTCGGCGGCGTTGCATGAACGTGGACCAGATGCCCGAGCAGGTCGAGCAATGCTTCCTCGCGCACCAGATCGTCCGGCACGCACGGTGCTTCCACCGCGACGGCGAACAGCCGCTCGAACAAACGCTTCAACAGAGGATCGTGCGCCACCGGCCGCGTGAGTTCGATTTCACGCGGCGCCGCGCCCGTCAGTTCGCTCGCGGCGGCGATGAGCGCGGACGGTTCGAAATACAACATGCGCCACGCGCGCCCACGCTCGTCGAGCGGACTGCCGTCGTGGACTTCGCCGGGGTTGACCATGATCGCGTCGTTGGCCCGCGCTTCGACGCGTCCGCGTCCGCTCGCCGACCGATGCCCGCCGCTGATAATCACGCCGACGCCGAAGCGGTCGTGCGAATGACGCGGAAACGCGTGCGCCGTTTCGGCCACCGTCGCTTCAACGCCGGCAAGCGCGCAGCGAGGCATGTGAACGCGGCCGCGCGCCATGGTCGTCGTTCAGCGGCTAACGAAAAGTTCGCGCAAGACGGCACGCGTAGGCTCGCAAGCCGGCACGCGCATCACTGCCGCCCCTCGTCGGTGCGCTCGCCTTCGCGGATCTTGCCTTGCGATACGCTGCTGCCCGGCGGCACGCTGTGCGTGAGCCAGACGTTGCCGCCGATCACCGAGCCACGCCCGATGGTCACGCGCCCGAGAATCGTCGCACCGGCATAGATCACGACATCGTCCTCGACGATCGGATGGCGCGCGTTGCCTTTGATCAGCGTGCCGTCGAGATCCGCGGCGAAACTCTTCGCGCCGAGCGTCACGGCCTGATACACCCGCACGCGTTCGCCGATGATCGCCGTCTCGCCGATCACGACGCCCGTGCCGTGGTCGATAAAGAAGCTCGGTCCGATCGTCGCGCCCGGGTGTATGTCGATGCCGGTGGCCGAGTGCGCGATCTCGTTGATGAAACGCGCCAGCAGCGGCACGCCCAGCCGATGCAGCGCATGCGCGAGCCGATGATGGGTCATCGCCCACACGCCCGGGTAGCAGAGCAGGATTTCGGTAATGTGCTGCGCCGCCGGATCGCCGGTGAAAGCCGCCTGTATGTCGCTGACCAGCAGCGCGCGAATGCCCGGCAATTGCGTGCCGAATTCACGCGCGACACCGAACGCGCGCGCCTGCAAATCCGCATCCGGCGTTTCGCCGAACTCGGGCAAGAACCGCAACGCGCGGCGAATCTGCTCCGCGAGCAGCCGCAAGGTGCTTTCGAGCGTGTGGCCGACGTAGTAATCGACGGTTTCGTCAGTGAGATCGGGCGCGCCGTAGTGCGTGGGAAAGAGCGCCGCGCGCAGGCCGGCGACGATATTGACAACCGCTTCGCGCGACGGCAATTCGCGAATACCGAGCGGGTGCCGTGTGCGATGCAATTCTTCACGCGACGCGCGCAGGTCCGCGACGATCTGTTCGAGACCCCAGTTCTGGGAAGGAACGTTAGGCATAAAAGGACAGCGCCGTGCAGTCAGCACGGTCAAAGTGATTATGCCGAGAGATTACCGCGTTTTGCCGCAACCCGCGCGAGCGCACATCTGGCGGGCCATGGCCTATGCGCCGTGTCAGGCGGCCGGTGCTCAGATGGTTACGCTGCTCGCGTCGATCCAGCGCACCGCCCAATCGCGCGCGTGGGCGATGGCGCCGGCTTCGTCAGGAAAGCGTAACTCGGTGGGGAAGAAACGGTTGGCGACCAGTTCGCCGTCGCTCGAACGCGAGATGACGACATAAGGTTGCCAGGTGCCATCTCCCGCGCGCGCCGGCGCGCAATTCAACAAATAGCCGCGATGTGTGAATGCAGCATCGAAGTGCATGTGTCACCCGCCCTGACGGCCCCGTGGAATGTTTTGAGTAGCGCGTGGATGGGCAGCCGACCATGGAAAAACAGTCGTGACCCGTGTCGCCAATTTAACCGCGCTTCGCTCGTCGGAGTAAGATCATACTCTGTAGAAAATACGCGTCCATTAAAAAAAACGAAAAGAATTGCGGACGCATTCGCCAGCCGAATATCCTCTCACGCCACTGCGGCATAAGGCGCGGTGCAACACAAGTGAATCAGGGTTCGTGCGGAGCGGAACGGGTTTTGCTGCATGTCACACCATGTCCTCTTCAAAGGAGAATGCATGATGAACAGCGATATCAACAAGCCAGCAGATGCGAACCAGCCGGCGGCCACGCACGGCCCGAGCTCGACGGAACTGCACAACGACCGCACGCACGACAGCACCGTCGACACCGACGGCAAGAACCTTCAGGCCGCGCGCATCGCGGGCCACAGTCCGATCTCGCCCGACGAGATCACCACCAGCAACGCGACCCTCACGAACAGCGTGCCCGAGGCGCTCGACGGCATGGCCGGCTTCGACAGCCGGGTTGGCGGCAATCATTTGCTGCTCGCGCTGGAGCCGGGCTATACGGTCATCGACAAGGGCATGATCGAGCCCCAGGGCGCGTATTCGGCAGACCATCAATTCGACGATCCGCGTCCGGTCGGCAGCCGCCAGGAACGCGGGCGGATTCATTACGCGCTCAATCATATGCGGCCTACCCGGCTGATCGAATTGCGTCGGGTGAAATAGTCGATTTACGTTGCGTCTCTATTTTTCATCCGCGTTTGAATTTCGGCGCGGGCCCTGATTAATCCGTCTATTGCGAAGCGCGCATCGTTTGATTCACGATGCGCGCTTTTTACTGCGATTAGAAACTCAGGGTTGCAGGACCTGCGCGTGGACGCGTCTTTTTCCCTCTGACCAGTGCCGGCACAATCGACTGCACGTCAATCCTCAACGGAGCAATAGATGAAAAAAATCGTCGTGATCGGCGCCACGGGCACGTTGGGCCGGGCGGTGAGCGCCGAACTGAAGGCGCGTCATGAAGTGATCGAAGTGGGTGCGACGCGCGGGCAGTATCAGGTCGACAGCACCGACCCGGCGAGCGTCGAGCGGCTCTTTCGCGAAATCGGCAGGGTGGACGGCGTCGTCACCACGACCGGCAAGGTCCATTTCGGCCCGCTCCCCGACATGAGCATCGAACAGTTCTGGGTCGGGCTGCGCGATAAGCTGATGGGCCAGATCAACGTGGTGCTGGCCGCCCAGCCCTACGTGAACGATGGCGGCTCGTTCACGCTGACGAGCGGCATCATCGGCGACGAGCCGATTCTGCAAGGTGCGAGCGCGACCACCGTCAATCTGGCGCTCGAAGGTTTCGTGCGCGGCTCGGCGATCGAACTGCCGCGCGGGATTCGCATCAACGTGGTGAGCCCGACCGTGCTCACCGAAGCGATGGACGCTTACGCGCCCTACTTCCGCGGCTTCGAGCCGGTCACGGCGCAACGTGCGGCAATGGCCTATCTGCGCAGCGTGGAAGGCGCGCAAACGGGCCGCGTATATCGCGTGGGATATTGACTGAAGGATCCGCGCGATGCGGCCCGGCCGCATCGCACGCCCCCGCGGTTTTGTCGCCGCTCTACGGCGGCCGCGTCACGCTCTCGGCGGCCCGCAACAAGCTCAGTGAATCTCCGGCTCGCCCGCGGCGTCCGCTTCCGGCGCCGCATGGGCGCCGCCACGCTGCAAAAAGTCGAAGTCGCAGCCTTGATTCGCCTGCATCACGTGCACCTGATGCAGCGCACCGTAGCCGCGCGTAAAGCGCGGCGCCGGCTTGACCCACGCGGCCCGGCGGCGCGCCAGTTCCTCGTCTGTCACGAGCAGATCGAGTTTGCGCCGGGGCACGTCGAGCGCGATCATGTCGCCGCTCTCGATCAGCGCGAACGGCCCGCCGATGAACGACTCCGGCGCCACATGCAGCACGCACGCGCCGTAACTCGTCCCGCTCATCCGAGCGTCCGAAATCCGTACCATGTCGCGCACGCCTTTTTGCAGCAACTTTCGCGGGATCGGCAATTGCCCCCACTCCGGCATGCCCGGCGCGCCGACCGGGCCGGCATGCTGAAGCACGATCACGCAGTTCTCGTCGATGTCGAGCGTCTCGTCGTCGATGCGCGCGGCCATGTCGTTATAGTCCTTGAACACCACCGCGCGGCCGGTGTGCACGAGCAGGTGCGGCTCGGCGGCGCCGGGTTTGATCACCGCGCCGTCGGGCGCGATATTGCCGCGTAGCACCGCGAGGCCGCTGTTGGGCAGAAGCGGCGTGTCGCGCCGGCGAATCACTTCGTCGTTGAAAATCTCCGCGCCTTCGAGGTTTTCCCCAAGCGTGCGTCCGTTGACGGTTTTCTGCGAACGGTCGATCAACTCACCCAGTTCGGCGAGCAAGACCCGCAAACCGCCCGCGTAGAAAAAGTCCTCCATCAGATATTCGCCAGTCGGGCGAACGTTCGCCAGCACCGGCGTGTGACGCGAGATCTCGTCGTAGCGATCCAGTGTCAACTCGATGCCGGCGCGGCGCGCGAGCGCGATCATGTGCACGATCGCGTTGGTCGAGCCGGACAGCGCAAGGCACGTGGTCACCGCGTTGTCGACGGAACCGGCGGTCAGCAGGTCGGAGGGCTTGAGGTCTTCCCACACCATCTCGACGATCCGCATGCCGGTTTTCGCCGCCATCTGCGCATGACGCGCATCCACCGCCGGGATCGACGCGAAACCGGGCAGCGTGAAGCCGAGTGCTTCGGCCGCGCTCGTCATGGTCGAGGCGGTGCCCATGGTCATGCAGTGCCCCGGCGAGCGCGCGATGCCGCCTTCAATGCCTTGCCAGTCATCCTGCGTGATCGTGCCCGCGCGCAGTTCGGCCCAATACTTCCACGAGTCGGAACCGGAGCCGAGCGTCACGCCGTTCCAGTTGCCACGCAGCATCGGGCCCGCAGGCAGAAAAATCGCCGGCAGGTCCATCGAGATCGCGCCCATCAGCAACGCCGGCGTGGTCTTGTCGCAACCGCCCATCAGCACGACGCCGTCGGCGGGATACGAGCGCAGCGTTTCTTCGGCCTCCATGGCGAGGAAGTTGCGGTACAGCATCGTGGTCGGCTTCTGGAAGGGTTCGGAGAGCGTCTGCACTGGCAGTTCGACCGGAAAGCCGCCGGCCTGCCAGATGCCGCGCTTCACTTCCTCCACACGCTGCTTGAAATGGGTGTGGCAAGCGTTGATCTCGCTCCACGTGTTGAGAATCGCAATGACCGGCTTGCCGGCATATTCCTCGCGGTTGTAGCCCATTTGCGCGGTGCGCGAGCGATGGCCGAACGAGCGCAGATCGTTCACGCCGTACCAACGGTGGCTGCGCAGTTCCTCGGGTTGCTTTCTCTTCGTCAACGTTTGCTCCAGGATGTCTTTCGCCCGTCGCTTCGGGGCGAGCTTCAGCGCCTCTGTTCCTTCACGCGCGAGACGATTTGCGTCGGGCTCACGAATTGCAGTGCGATCAGCACCCAGATCAGCGTGATCGCCATGTAGATCATCGCCATGGCATCGATCGACTGCGGCGCGCGCACGCCGGTTGAAAATACAGCGTAGTACAGGGCGACCACGAGCGTTTGCGTCGCGGGGCCCGCGGTGAAAAACGTCAGCTCGAACATGCCGATGGTGCGCACGAGCACCAGCAAGCCGGCCGCCAGCATGCCGGGCACGAGCAGCGGCAGCAACACGTAGCGAAAATAGCGAAACGTGTTGGCGCCGAAAATACGCGCCGCCGCTTCGAGATTGGGATCGATCTGTTCGATGAACGGCGTCATCACCAGAATCACGAACGGCAACGCGGGCACGAGGTTCGCCAGAATCACGCCGCTCAGCGTGCCGGCGAGGCCAACCTTGTACATGACCGTCGCCATCGGAATGCCGTACGTGACGGGCGGCACCATCAGCGGCAACAGGAAGATCAGCATCGCCAAGCGCTTGCCGGGAAATTGCACGCGGGCAAGCGCATACGCCGCCGGCACGCCGAGTAGAACCGACAGCAGCACGACCGCGCCGACCACTTCGACGGTCACCCACAACACGCTTGCCAACTGGAAATCGCTCCACGCCTGCGCATACCAATGCAGCGTGAAGCCTTGCGGCAACAACGTGCCGAACCAGCGCGTCGCCACCGAATTGACCGCCACGGTCGCGATCAGCAGCACCACGTTGACGAGGAAGAACAGCATGGCGCCCCACACCAGCACGCGCCAGATCCGCCCCGGCACGCTGCTGCGCTGCCGGCCAGGACTGGTGCGCTGATCCGGTTCGTGCGCGCCGTCGTCGTGATTTTTCGAGGCGGACGCCGACCACGAAGGCGGCGCCGCGCGATGCCCGCTCGTCATCAGCCTTTGCCTCCCGTCACCGGGCCGCTGTAGAAGAAGCGGCGTGCGCCGAGCAATGCGGCGACCACCAGCAACTGCACGAAGCCCATCACCATCGCGATCGCGGAGGCCAGCGAATAGTCGTAGCTTTCGAATGCGGCTTCGGCGGCGGCGATCGACATCACGCGCGTCGGGCCAGCGGGCGCGCCGAGCAGCACCGCCGACGGAAACACCGAAAACGCCTGCACGAACGACAGACACGCCGCCATCGTCAACCCCGGCACCAGCAGCGGCAGATAGATGCGGCGAAACTGCTGCCACGGACTCGCGCCGAGTGTCGCCGCCGCGCTCGCGAGCGTCGGGTCGATGCCGGTCACGTACGACAGCGTCAATAAAAAGGCGAACGGGAAACCCGACACGATCAGCGAGATCAGCACGCCCCAGAAGTTATGCGTGAGCCGCACTTCGCGCGTATAGAGGTGCAGGCCCTGCAGCGCCTGCGGAAACCAGCCGTTCGGGCCGAAATACGTGAGCATGCCGTCCGCGATCAGCACGGTGCCGAGCGTCACGGGAATCACCAGCAGCGTCGTGACGAACTTCTGATAGCGCGAGTAGCGCCGCAGCGCGAACGCCACCGGCACCGAGACGCCCACGTTGATGAGCGTGGCCGGCACCGCGAGCTTGAGCGTGACGAGAATGGTCGGCCACATCGACGTGTCGGTGAAGAACGCCAGATAGTTGGCCCACAGGCCGCCGCCGTTCATCGGCCGGAACGACAGCACCAGGCCATACGCGAACGGATAGATGAACGACGCGACGATAATGAGCAGTGCGGGTGCGACCAGCCACGCCTTGGCGTCGCGCGGCACGAGGGGCGGCGACAGCGTGGGCGCGATCATGCCGCCTCGGCGTCGTAGACGAGTGTGCGCGACGGCGGCACGCGCAGGCCGATTCGCTCGCCCGCTTCGAATTCTCCGCCGACGCGCGCCCAGATATCGCCGAATGCGGTCTTCACACGCAGCAGCGAATCGCGGCCACCGTATTCGACGCTCGTCACCAACGCGTCGAAGGCATTGTCCGCGCCGGGCGGGGCGCGCTCCATATCCTCGGGACGCAGCGCGACGCTCACGCGTTTGCTGTTGAAGCCGGCCATCGGCGTGCCCAGCAGACGCACACCGTTTGCGCTCACCAGCACGCCTTCGCCCTGCATGCCTTCGAGCTCGAATTCGGCCACGTTGCGATAGCCCATGAAACGCGCGACATGCAGATTCTGCGGCCGCGTATAGACCTCTTTCGGCGTGGCCACCTGTTGCACCACGCCCTCCTTCATCACGACGATGCGGTCGGCCATGGAAAGCGCTTCGTCCTGATCGTGCGTCACGTAGAGCGTCGCGCGTTCGAGCTGGCTATGAATGCGGCGGATCTCCGCGCGCATTTCGATCCGCAGCCGGGTATCGAGATTCGACAGCGGTTCGTCCATCAGGATCAGCGGCGGTTCGATCACGATCGCGCGCGCAATCGCCACACGCTGCTGCTGGCCGCCGGAAAGTTGTCCGGGCAGTTTGCGTTCATGCCCGACCAGTTGCACGAGCTGCAACGCTTCGCGCGCCCGGCGCATGGCGTCGTTCCTGCCAACGCCGCGCATTTTCAGACCGAAGCCGACGTTGTCCAGCACGCTCATATGCGGAAACAGCGCGTAGTTCTGAAACACCATGCCGAAGCCGCGCTTCTCCGGCGGCAGCACGTCGATGCGTGTGTCGTCGAGCCAGATGCCGCCGCCGCTCAGCGGCTGCAATCCGGCGATGCAGTTGAGCGCCGTCGATTTACCGCAACCGGACGGCCCCAGCAACGCGATGAACTCGCCACGCCGGATGGTCAGATCGAGTCCGCGCAGCGCCGCGACCGCCTGGCCTTCCGCATTCGTGAAACTGCGGCTCACCGAATCGAGCCGCAACTGCTCAAAGTGATGCTTCATGGCGGTTTCCTGATACACGCGACGCGTCGTGTCACGGATCGCGCGTCGATCGCGACGGCATGCATGAACTGCTGCGCAGGCTATTTGGTCTTCTGCGCGCCGACCTCGGTGTCCCACTTCCTGAAAGCCGCAACCATCGCCGCGGCATTCAGCGGCAATACATGAGGACGCTCGGCCAGCAGCTTCGCGTACTCCGGCCGGCCGTATTTCTTCAGCACGTCCTGGCTGTGCGCGGGCGCCTGCTCGACGCTCACGCCCTTGATCGCCGGACCGGGATAGAAATAACCGTCGTCATAGGTCAGCGCCTGCTGCGCCGGTTCGAGCATGAAATTCATCAGCTTGTAGAGCACCTCGAGCTTGTCCTTCGGCACGCCTTTCGGAATCACCATGTAGTGCGCGTCGTTCACCCATGTCATGTTGTCGAACGCCTGCACGCGAAATTCCGCCGGCACGATGCCGAGCGCGCGCGGATTGATGTCCCAGCCCGTGACGGTCACCGTCATGTCGCGCGTGCCTTCGCCGAGTTCCTTCATCACCGCCGAGGTGCCGCCCGGATAGTAAGGAATGCAATCGTTCATTTGCTTGAGGAAGGCCCAAGTCTTGTCCCAGCCGTGAATCGGGTCCTGCGGATCCTTGTCGCCGAGCACATACGGCAAGCCCATCAGGAACGTGCGGCCCGGGCCGGAATTCGCCGGCCGTGCGTAGATCAACTTGTCAGGATGCGCCTTGCACCATTGCAGCAATTGCTCGGGCGTCTTCGGCGGGTCGCCGACTTTGGCGGGGTTGTACTCGAGTAGCGGACCGGCCGGCATATACGCCACCTCCAACCCGTAACCCTGCGCGAGATCCTGCATCTTGCGTGGACCCGGCGCGTATTTGTCGAGCACGCCAGGGAACATCGCTGCGTTCTCGGGCAGCAGCTTCATCCACAGATTCTGTTCGATGCCGGCGGCGAGCGCATCCGTGCCGGTCAGCACGAGATCGATATCGGAGCGGCCCGCGGCCTGCATCGCCTTGATCTTGCCTGGCAGTTGCGGAGCGGGCGCATTCGTGAAAGTGAGATTGGCGACGAGGTTCGGATACTTCGCCTTGAATGCCTCGAAACCTTTTTGCGTGAGCTGAAGGTCGCCGGCCACGTCGACGATATTGAGCGTGACCGGATCGGCCGCGTGCGCGGCGGATGCGAACGCGGCGCTCGCCGCCAAACATACGGACACCAGCCTGAGCGCCAACCTGTCTGAAACAGTCATTGCGTCTCCTCGCTTCTTGGTATGCAAGTCCGCCGGTCGGCTGCGCTGCGGGCGGTGTCTTTCTACCAATGGAACATAGCGAAGCGGGACAGCTGATGTCAAGCAAATGCTTGTGGCAGCGTTGGCTGCCGAGAGCAGCGGTTTTGGCGTTGAATCCTTGTCATTCAAAGGTTTGCGCGCTGCATCCAAGGGCAAACCCGGAGCTAATCATGAAATCCGACGACCAGTTGCCAGACAACTAGCCGCCTTGCACGCCTTGCGTATTGACGTAGAGCGAATAGAGCCCGTGGCTTGCCGCCATGAATAGCCGGTTGCGATGCCGGCCGCCAAAGCACACGTTCGCACAACGTTCAGGCAACGCGATGTGGCCAAGCGGCTCGCCTTGCGCCGTGAAGACGCGCACGCCGTCGAGTTCATCGGTGCCCATGCCCCAGCCGCACCACAAATTGCCGTGGATATCGACACGAAAGCCGTCCGGCGTGCCCGGACCGGCGTCGATCAACACCCGGTTGTTCGCGAGCGTGGTGCCGTTACCGCCCACGTCGAACGCACGAATCTTGCGCGGCTCGCCACGCGATTCGACGATGTACAGAACCGACTCGTCCGGTGAAAACGCCAGTCCGTTCGGCCCCAGCACGTCGTCGGCCACCACGGAGACTTCGCCGGTCTGGCCGTCGACCCGGTACACGCACGCCGGCAGTTCGGACTCCTGCCGCTCGCCTTCATAGAAGCCGTCGATACCAAAGGTCGGGTCGCTGAACCAGATCGAGCCGTCCGATTTCACGACCACGTCGTTCGGCGAATTGAAGCGTTTGCCGCGATACCGGTCGGCGAGCACGGTGATCGAGCCGTCGTATTCGGTGCGCGTCACGCGGCGCGTGAGATGCTCGCAACTGACGAGGCGTCCCTGGCGGTCGCGCGTATGGCCATTGGCATTGTTCGACGACTGGCGAAATGTGGATACCGCGCCGCTCGGTTCGTCCCAGCGCAGGATGCGATCGTTCGGAATGTCGCTCCACAGCAGATAGCGGCCGTCGCCGAACCAGACCGGGCCCTCGGACCACCGCGCGCCCTGATACAGGCACTCGACAGAGGCGGAGGCCAGGATCAGCGGCTTGAAGCGCGGATCGAAGTGGCGGATGGAGGGATCAGGATAGCGTCGGCTGTTGTCGGTCATGCGGGCGGTTCAAAGTGTGGGTTGGCTTGCGTGTGGGTTGGCATGCGCGAATTCGTGCTCCAACGCGAGCAGCGCCCGCGCGGCGTGGTCGATCTTCGCATGATGCTCGGGCGGCGTCGAACTGAGCAGCGGCAGTATCGGCCCCATGTCGGCGAGCTTCGAAAACGTGACCGCGTCGTGAAGTACGCGGATCAGTGAGAGGTTCTCGCGCAGGGTTTCAAGCGGCAGGAACGCGTCGTATAGACGTTGCGCCGTCGCGCGATCGCCGGTTTTGACCGCCTGCAGCAACGCCGCGACCATGCGCGGCGCGATGCATCCCGAACCGGTGGTCCAGGTCGCTAGACCGAATTCGCGCAGATGCACGAGCGCCGGCCGCTCGCCCATGCCCGACACCACCCTGGTCGCGGCCACCTGTTGCAGCAACCGGCGCAGATACGGATCGTCCGCCGTGTTCTTGCGCACGATCGCGTATTTCACGGCGATCAGCGTGCCTCGATCGATCAGACGCGCGAGCGCATCCGCCTCGACATAATTTTCGCTTTTGATGTACAGCGTGAGCGGCATGCCTGCGATGTCGGCCACGCGAGTCAGGCCTGCCTCGACGCCTTCGGACGTCGTCAATCCGCCGAGCGGCAATACCATTGCCGTCCGGTAACGGGTCTGCGCGAGGATGCGCGCCTGATCCTGCATTTTTCCGTAGTCCGGGCCGATGGCCGGGATCACCCGCGTGCCCTCGCCCGCGGCGTCAGCCAGCAGGTCGAGCAATTCCCGATATTCGCTGACGGCCATGTGGTAAAGGTTTGCGTTGCCGCCATACAACAGGGTGCGCACGCCGCCGGCCTCGATATGGCGAATCAGCGCGCGATTTTGAGCCGCGTCGATGGTGTAGTCGGCGCGGCGCGCCAGCGGCGGCACTGCCATGACCGACGCAGCGAACTCGCCGTCACTTATCGGGGATAGGTTCATGGGCCTCGCACGGCGGGCGTGACAGGACGGGGAGCGCTCAAGTTAGCACCGGGCGCCGAATGTTGTCAAACAACTTGGGAGCAACGCCGGCCTCGCGAATCGTTGCATCGATCGCGAAGATCGCAAACTACCCGCGCATCCTTTTCGTATGACAATAGAGCCCGTGGTGATGTACCTCACGCGGCAATGAGCGATCGCGGCGGACGATTCGGCGATTGGTGCAATCGTGACTGATATTTTGGCAATGATCGCGGATTAGAAGAGTTTCACAATAATGTTGCCAATGATTGGCATCAAAAAGCGGCTACGAGAGATTTGCCCGCATTAACATCCGACCAATGTTAATTCGGTCAGAAAACCCAGCTAAAAATGGCTATCCATTTGACGCCACGCTGCCGCCGCAGCCTTGTCTTAAATCGTTCTCGCTTTGCGAATTAATTTTTAGTGATAGATTGTGAAGACAAAAAACCACCGGACGGAATGCCGGCCGCAATTCCCCGCAACCGGATGTTTGCGAGCCTGAGAGAGTAAAAATTGGCGCTACATTTTATCGAGCAGATGGCACCGCTACTGGACGCCGCCGACGAGGCGGAATGGTTCGGTGCAATCACGGGGTTCGCCGAGACATGGGGCTTCGACAAGCTTCTGATCGCCATGCTGCCGCGGCCGACCATCCGTCTCGAAGACGCCTATGTGCGCAGCACGTACTCGCCCGTATGGCGCCGTACTTATGACGAGCAGGGGCTCGTCCATATCGATCCGACCGTGTCGCATTGTGCGACGCGCGCCACGCCGCTGATCTGGTCGCCGGACATTTTCAAGACTGCACCGCAGCTTTCCATGTATGAGGAAGCCCGCGCGCATGGACTGCGCGCTGGCGTGACATTGCCGATTCATGGACCGAATCAGGAAGCCGGCATGATTTGCTTCGTTAATGACACCAATCCGAACGACGAGTTCTGGCGTCATATCAACGTCACATTGCCGAATCTGGTGTTGCTGCGCGACCTGGTAATCGATACCAGCCAACGGCATTTGAATACGCACGCGCAAACCTTATTGCCCAAGTTGACGCCGCGTGAACGCGAATGCCTGAAATGGACCGCACGCGGCAAATCCACATGGGAGATCTCCCACATCCTGAACTGTTCGGAAGCCGTGGTGAACTTCCATATGAAAAACATCAGGACGAAATTCGGTGTGAATTCGCGGCGTGCGGCGGCCGTGATCGCAGCTCAGCTCGGCCTTATTGACCCGGGTTGAGCAAAGCCGCGTCGCGGCTGTAAAGTACTCGCTCGGCGCGGCCCAGATCCGCGTCGGAAACGGTTTTGGTGAAGTACAGGCCGAGCAGAATCGCGACCGGCGCCGGGATTTCGGCACCCGACTCGAAACGGCTGCCACGCGACTGCGTCACGCCGAAACGGGCCCAGAAACGGCGCTGGCTCTCTTTCTTCTTTTTGCGGTAGGCAATGATCAGAACGCGATCTACGGCCGTGGAAGGCTCCGCCGAACGGGTTTGAAGGCCGGTTTGCGGCTGCCAGTGATTTTCGAGAAGTTCCATTTTCGTGTCCTGTCGGTTGAGGGCAGTGCTTGTCTCGAATTCTGCTTTACCCGATAAGCATGCGCACCTATCCAGGTAGGTAGGTGGCGAAATGATTCAAAGTGCATAAGTTTTCTTGCGTATTGGGTACCCCAACACGTTCAGGAGAACGTCATGCAAACAGCAATCCGGATTGGAATGCGTCAGGAATTCGATAACGCGGACATTAACGAGATGTACCGGCTGCGCGCCCGGGTGTTTCACGGGCGGCTCGGGTGGGATATCCCGACCATCGCCGGCATGGAGATCGACGGCTACGATGCGCTCGGGCCGTATTACATGCTGATCCAGGGCAGCGAGGGGCACGTGCGCGGCTGCTGGCGCCTGATGCCGACCGAGGGGCCCAATATGCTCAAGGACACTTTCCCGCAATTGCTGCACGGCGCGGCGGCGCCCGTTGGCCGGCACATCTGGGAACTGAGCCGGTTCGCGATCGAAACCGGCGGCGAGGAGCAGTCGTTCGGCTTCGCGGACCTGACGATGCAGGCGATTCATGAACTGGTGACGTTCGCCGACCAGATGGGCATCACGCGTTATGTCACGGTGACCACCACGCCGATCGAGCGGTTGCTGCGCAAGACGGGCATCGAGATCAGCCGGCTCGGGTCGCCGTTGCAGATCGGCGTGGAGCGGGCCGTGGCGCTGGATATCGCCGTGAGTCCGAAAACGCGCACCGCCTTGTTCGGACCGATGGCCGCTGCCGCGTAGTTACCGCGTAGTTACCGCGTAGTTACCGCGTAGTTACCGCGTAGTTACCGCGTAGCCGCCGCGAACGGGGCGGGTTTCAGCGCCGTGCCGAGCCGGGGTCGCTTCGACCCGCCGGCGGCACGGCGCATCGGCCCGGCCGGCGGCGCCGGTGCGCGGGGGTTTCAGGATCCGAACATTCGCTCAAGCGCGTTCTCGAGATGCGCGCGCATCGCATGTCCAGCGGCGGGCACGTCCTTACGGCGAATCGCCTCGAGCACCGCCTTATGCTCCGCCTGCACGAGCCGCTGCCGCGCCACCGTTTTCACCAGCGACAGATTGCGAGACAGATTCATGCTGAAGAGGATCTGCTCTTCGATGAACGACATGACGGTGATGAAAAACGGGTTTTTCGACGCACGCGCCACCGCGAGGTGGAACATGAAGTCGTCCTGCGCACCGATCCCCTGCGTTTCGATAATGCGCTCCAACTGTTCCCATGCATGCTGGATGGCAGCAATATCGTCGGCATCGGCTTTTAGCGCTGCCTGCTCCGCTGCGCCCGCTTCTGTGACGATGCGAAATTCATAGCAGCGGCGGATGTCGGACAGCGTTTCGAGCGGCGCAAAGCGGCGCACGTCGGGGTCCGGGCGGCGCGCGACCGTTGTGCCCGACCCGTGCCGCGTCGCGATGATGCCGTCGGCCCGCAAGCGCGCCAGCGCCTCGCGCACCGTTGGCCGTGACGTGGCGAAACGCTCGGCCAGCGCATGCTCGGTCGGCAAGCGCTCACCTTCCTTGTATTCGCCTTCGACTATGCGGTTGAGGATGTCGCCGTAGATTCTGTCGGGCAAACCCTTCGTCTTGCGCTCGTTCATCAGCGGGGCTGAAGCAGTTTGTCTGAGGAGGTGTTAATTGTAAGGCAAACCCGGCGCTGGTCTGATAACGGATAGGCGCGCCGAATCGCAGCGGAAGCCGCCGCGGCTTGCTCACCGCCGCTCATGAGGCAAGATGCCACGCGGCAAAATTTGACAAGAGTTTGATTTACATCCAGGTTGAGTGAATGTTCTTCAGTGACCATTCCAGCTTCCATTGGCAATAGAGTGCCAAGCGCCCATTCGCTGAAGCGGTTGCGGCATCCAGTTCCTTTAGACGCGGAGTCGGTATGTACACACGCATCTTTGTAGCGGTCGACGGCAGCAAAACCTCGCGCCGTGCGTTCGAAGCAGCGCTCGCGCTCGCCAGATCCAACGGCGCGGTCTTGCGGCCGTTCTATGTCGTCGAAAACACGCCGCTTTATTTCGAGGCGCCCGGCTACGATCCATCCGTATTGCGGAACCGTCTCGTCGAAGAGGGCAAGGAGCTCGGCGCTGAATTCGCCAAGGCGATGGCCGACCAGGGCGTGAAGGGCGAACTTGCGATAGGCGAGGCATCGTCGCTGGACGATGTTTCAGCGGTCGTGCTCAAGGCCGCCGCCGATTTCAAAGCCGACCTGCTGGTCATGGGCACCCATGGACGGCGCGGTTTTCAGCGGCTGATCCTCGGCAGTGTCGCCGAACGCTGTGTGCGGCAGGCGCACTTACCCGTGCTCCTCGTGCCGTCCGCGGCAGGTAAGACGGGCGACGCGGACTGAACCCGGCAGCGCACAGTGCGCGCTTTCACATTCGTTGCTCGTGCACCGAATCTGCAAAACGCGACCTGCTGCGAAAGCGTGAGCAGGACCGGCCTGCTCACGCTTTCGCAGCAGTTTGACCACGATCACCGCCAGCGATATCGATCAAGATACCTAACTGCCTGAACGCGTCATTTTGTCGCGAAGCGGGCAGTGTGGCCGGTGGGACAATCAATCAACACCTGACCATTGGCTGCAGAACATGCTCACTCCCACTGCCGTTACTCGCTCCGACGAAACCCTCGAATCCGCCGCGTCGGCCGCAAGTCCATCGCCTACGCGCGGCAGCCGCCGCGCGGCGTGCTCGCGCGCGAGCACGCGCACCGCCGCTCGCTGTTCGAGTTGCGCGATGCGGCAACTCTGCATGCCCCATGGTCTCTCGTGCGACGAACTCGCGAAACTCGAAACGCTGATTTGCTCGGCGCGCTCAGTGCCGCGCGGTGAGGCGCTGTATCGCAGCGGCGACCGCTTCGACAATATCTACGCGGTGCGTTCCGGTTCGATGAAAACCGTCATGGCGCACCGAGGCGGCCGCGAGCAGGTCACGGGTTTGCGGCTCGCCGGCGAAGCTCTCGGTCTCGACGGCATCAGCAATGACGTGCATGCCTGCAGCGCCGTTGCGCTCGAAGACAGCACCGTGTGCATCGTGCCGTATACGGCGCTCAAGTCGCTATGCCGCGAAATAAGTTCGATGCAGGAGCGCATGCACAAACTGCTGGGCGAGCAGATCGTGCGCGAAGCGGCGCAAATGATGGTGCTCGGTTCGCTCTCGGCGGATGAACGGGTCGCGGCATTCCTGCTCGACGTGTCGGAGCGCAACGCCCAACGCGGGTATTCGTCGGCGGAATTCAATTTGCGCATGACGCGGGAAGACATGGGCAGCTACCTCGGCATGACGCTCGAAACCGTCAGCCGCACCTTGTCAAGATTTCAAAAGCGCGGCCTGATCGACACGCAGGGCAAGCACATCCGGATCGTCGATCTGGACGGGCTGCGGCAAGTCTAGGCCGCCGGCGGGAGCCCGGCCGACGCTGCCCGCCCACTCCTTTTAACGCGCTTTCGTCTTGGCATGGCTCCTGCGAGCGGGTACAGTCTTTAGTCCGTCCCCCGCAAGGAGACCCGGCGAAATGAATCGCGACCCCGCCCCGCATCACCCGCTCGTCCAGCGCCTGATCGAAGCGCGTCAAGTCACCGACGCGCTGTTTTCCATCGTCAAACCTGAGTTTCTGTATGAACGCCCGATCCGCGAGCGCCACCGGATCGTGTTTTACATCGGCCATCTCGAAGCTTTCGATCGTAATCTGCTCGATCAGCGCCTGTGCGATCTGCCAGCGTTCGATGCGCGCCTCGACCAGCTCTTTGCCTTCGGCATCGACCCCGTCGATGGCGGTTTTCCCACCGACCAGCCCAGCGACTGGCCGTCGCTCGACACGGTTCGCGGCTACGGCTTGCGCGCGCGCGAACAGATCGACCGCGAACTCGAGGCACTGACGCACGCGGCCCAACCCGGCCGCGACGGCGCGCAAGCCGGGACCGCGGGGCAATTGCTGAACGTCGCGATCGAGCATCGGCTAATGCATGCCGAGACGCTGGCGTACATGCTCCATCAGTTGCCCCTCGCGCAGAAGCTCACCGAACTGCGCGAGCCCGTTGTGACGCGTGCCGGAGAACGGCAGGCGTTGTCGTCGATGGTCAGCGTGCCCGCCGGTGCGACCGTACTCGGCATGTCGCGCGACAGCGGCCGCTTCGGTTGGGACAACGAGTTCGGCGAAATGCGAGTCGAGGTGCCCGCCTTCGAGATCGATCGCTACATGGTGACGAACGGCGCTTTCCGTGAGTTCATCGAGGCAGGCGGCTATCGCGAGCCGAAGTGGTGGTCGCAGAAGGATTGGGCGTGGAAGGAAGCCGAGCACATCGAACATCCCGCCTGCTGGTCGCCGCGCCGCGCGAGCGGCCAAGCGGGCGAACCCGGCGCATGGATGCTGCGCACGATGTTCGACGAAGTCCCGTTGCCGCTCGACTGGCCTGCGTATGTGAGCCACGCCGAAGCCAGCGCCTACGCGCGCTGGGCAGGCAAAGCGCTGCCCACCGAGGCGCAATGGCAGCGAGCCGCGCACGGTGCACCGCGCACCGCATCGGGTAATTTCGATTTTCGCAGTTGGAATCCGCAACCGGTGGATGCGTATCCGGACAACGTCAGTGCATTCGGCGTGGAAGGTCAATTCGGCAATGGCTGGGAGTGGACCTCGACGGTGTTCGACGCGCTACCCGGCTTCGAAGCCTTTACGTTTTATCCCGGTTATTCCGCCAACTTTTTCGACGGCCAGCATTATGTGATCAAAGGCGGCTCGGCGCGCACCGCGCAGTGCATGTTGAGGCCGACTTTCCGCAACTGGTTTCAGCCGCATTATCAATATGTATATGCGGGGTTTCGGTGTGTGGGGTGTTGACCATCAAGGCAGAAGTTAATCGAAAGAGCTCGGCCTCTGCTTTACTGAAGGTAACCTCAGCTACTGGTTTATTTCGCTGAATCAGGTGCAAGCCATGAACGCAAGCGATCTGTCCGCCGCACGTTGAGGGGACCGGAACCAGTTCGACTACCGGGCGCTGGTAGCCCGGCGCGTGCTTTGCTTAACGTGCTCGCTACAACGAGACGAGCGCACATATTTCAAGCGGTCGGATAGGCATTGCCTCGGATGCTTGAAGAATGCTTCCGCAACGCCCGACTATCAGAGACAGCGCACGCTCGGCAACAGGGCTACCGTGAAACAGACGTCCGCGCGCCAGTTCTGTGATCGATTCCGCGAACTCAGCGGCAATCCATACATTGTATGCGGATGCCGAGGAAATACGCTTGCGGCTGCAACGGTAGGAGATAGCACCGCAAGTGAACCACCCGCTGGACAGCGATGGCGGTACCCGACCCGACTCCTTCCACAAGGCAAAGCGCAGTTGCGAGTCACGAGTCGGCCTCTTGACCAGGGCAGTGAACCATTGAGATTTTCCATAGGTTTCTGCTCCAGATGGACGCCCTCATGCTTCTGCGACAGAAAGGGCACATCAGGCTGCTGATGGCCTGACCCGCTCCGTTCTGATTCCGTTCTCGTGAAGGGAGACCTCGACTTGTTCAGCGACATTGTTCTGAAGTCACCCGTGGAACGCGTATTGGGCTTTCGTCTGAAGACACAATCGCTGGTTCGCGGTCAAAGAAGAGCACATTCCAGCTTTTTTTATGAGCAGGCATCTTTTTAGCTCAGTAGCTACGAGGAGATGCCAATATGAATAGTTTCGACGTTGCAATCCAAAGCTTTCTGACGCACACCGCTTTCAGTTCCAACCTGATTAACCACGCGATAAGGGTATTTGCGGGCTTATACACCTTCAAGGGCCTCGTACTCATACCCATACTGTGGTGGATGTGGTTCAAACCCGGCCAGGGTGGTGAATGGGAGCGTGAAATGGTCATCGCAACTATTGCGAGCGGCCTTCTGTCGCTCGCAATAGGCAGGCTCCTCGCCCTTTATTTGCCATTTCGGGTGCGGCCAATCTATAACCTCGAACTGCACCTGAGCTTCCCCTCTGCTGGTCTACGGGAGGAGGTGCTGCGAACCTGGAGTTCCTTTCCGAGCGACCACGCAATGCTGTGGATGTCAGTTGCGACAGGAATCTTTCTCGTTTGGCGCCGCGTGGGCGTCCTGGCGCTCCTGTACACCGCAATCTTCATATGCCTGCCGCGCGTTTATCTCGGCTTGCACTATCCCACCGACGTACTCGCAGGGGGCGTGATCGGAATCATCATCACGTATGTCATGACACGGAACCCCGTTAGAAAGCGTTTCGCAACACCGATCCTGGGGTGGGTGCACAGATTTCCCGGGCCCTGTTATATGCTGGCGTTTCTATTGTGTTTTGAACTGGTAACCCAGTTCGACGAGATACTTTCGCTCAAGCAGTCGGTTTTAAAAGCACTGCAACGGCACGAAGTGGCAACTATCGGCCTGTCAGCCACGACTGGCTCCATGCCGCGCGTTCAAGCGCCTGGAATGTCAGCGTGGATCCATGTGACGTAGGAGCCTTCCGGGAACCTCCCAGCGCATGGAGCGCGTTCCGCTTATGCGTCGCAGACGCAGAGCCGCATTTGCAGGGACCGCAACCCACGGCCATTCCCGTACGAGCGGCCCGCGCTTGCACTCGCGATTTCTCCACCGTACCGATTCGAAACCCTGCCAAATTAAAAAAGCCGCCGTGATGGCGGCGGCTCTCGACTTCACACACTCTCGCATCAGCCATACGCGCCACGAGTATCGCGCCACGTCGAGTCCGGCCAATTACTCGCGGACGTACCCTGCTTCTGCGAATCGAATCGCACTCAGATATTGTCGACCGGCTTCGGCGCTTCGGAAGCGGACGTCGGCAATGTAGCGATCTTGCCTGCACTAGCGAGCTTGACCAGACCTTCACCGATCTTCGCGGTATTGGCCGCTTGCGCGCTCACCGACGTCGCCACGTCCTTTAACGCGCCCAGACGCGGCAGCAAAACGGGATTCGACGCGACACCAGCGACCAGCGCGCGGCTGCCGTCGGCGAGTTGCTTGTCTTTCAGCACGCCAAGCATGAACGTGAATGCCGCGTTGCCGAACGAAGCAAGCTGAGCCTTGCTCATGCCGTTCAGCTTGTCCTGCACGTCTTTGCTCGACAGCGCCTTTTGCACGGCCGTCGCCTGATCGTCCTTGATCTTGCTGATCGCGGCGGCCTTCTCGGCCGGATCGGCGATGCTGTTGGCGGCGGCTTCCTTTGCTTCCAGAGCGGCGATCTCTTCCTTGTTGCCGATGGCCTTGAAGATATGCGCGGTCGCCGTGCCGATCATCATATCGGCGTCCTGCGCGGTCTTGATGAACGCGTCGACGTCCCCGGCCGATACTGCGCTGCCCGACGATCCGCCCACGCCCGGAATCGCGGCCGTCAGGCTGCCGATTCCGAATGCCAGCGCTTGCGGCGCATTCAACGCCATCGTGCCAATCGCCAGTGCGCCCAACAATGCCGAATACTTTTTCATTCTGGTCTAGTCCTTAGTTTGTTTTTGACAACATCTGCTTCATCACACCATCGAGACTTGTCCGCGTATCCGCGTCCAGGTCGATACCTTGCAAGGCAGCCGCATTTGCCGTATCCGTGGTTGCCGGATAGCTGCTGGTCGTAAAGCCATGTTCGAGTACGACCTGGCTCGATACGACGCCGCCTGTTTTTTGCCGGTAGGCAAGCCGCACGTTGTACACGCCCGCACACGTGCCGCCATCGCACTTCGGCTCCTTAGCGTCGATCCGGTACAGCGCTTCGAGACAACGGTCATAGGTGGCTGGGCGCAGTTCGAGGTTTTTTGCGAACCCCGATTGTCCGCCCACCTTCCCCTTCACGAGGTCGGCCAGGCCCGGGTTGACCATTACGAGCGGCGCGCCCGCTGCGTCGGCGTAGGCGAGCGCGTTAAAGCGCTCCAGCGCCACCGAGCCCACCTGACTTTTCTCCGCCGGACAGAACGCGATCCGTTGCGCGCCCGCCCCGGCCCTCTCCACGCTGTCGATCAGCACCACATCGCCGCTCGACGGTTTCGACGGTTTGCCGGCGACGGGCAGCACGAGCGATGCCGTCACCTTGCTGCCGTCGCGGCTTAGCACGCTGGCGTCCCACACGGGCACCAGCGCGTCCTCGGCAATGCCGCCCGGACGCCCCGCGTTGCGATACACACGAATCGAATCGCCGGGTTGAAGATTCATGCCGCTATCTTCGATCTGGAAGGAATCAGACGACGCATCGGTCACCTTCAGCGTGACAGGTTTGAAGCGGACTTCCTTGTCAAAGCGCGCGGCCAGATCGTTCAGCGCGTTCTTCAGCACCACTTCCTTGCGCGACTCCACGCTAAAGCCCGAACCGTTCGTGACAATATCGTCGATGCGGGTATCGACGTCCGCCGAATACAACACGCGACCGTCGCGCGACAACAGTTCGGCGAAGGCCCAGGCCTGCACGGACTGCCGGGTCTTGTAGCTGAGGTTGGTCGGCAGTTCGTAGTGGCGAGCGGCAGGCAGTACCATCCGGATGAAATAGTCGGGCAATGCCCGGTTGCCGCTCACGTCATGCCCGATGCCCGTATGGCTGTCGATCGACGCCTGGACCTGACTGAAGTTGGCGTTGAGCGGCAAGGTCGCGAACGGTGCATTGCTGCCGAGTTTGTCCGTGAAAAGCTGCGTGCTCACCGCATCGGAAAGCACCGCATTGCCGTCACTGACGAGTGCCAGCACACGCGGCTTCTTGACGTCCGACAAAGCCATCGTGCCCGCGCGGCTAAACACCGCGCCGTCTTTCGGCATACCCAGCACGGGCACCGCGACTGCGTAGTTTTGCCCCGCGTATTCGACGCGAATTTCGGCATCGCCGTCGTCCATCACGTCGCCCTTGCCGATGCCCGACTGATAACCCTTGTCGAGAATCACAAAGCCTTTCCATGTATCGGCAACCTTGGCATCGACGACATAGGGGTTGAACCGCTCCGCGGCGGACGTGAGCGTGCTGTCGAGCAGGGCCGAAAAGCCCGCGCGATACGCTTCACCGACCTTGCCCGCAATGTCGGCAGCGGGCAGCGAGCGAGACACCGTCAGCACACCGTAGCGGGTCTGGCTGAACGATTGCAAGACTTCGCCCGTCATCGGATTGCTGAAGTAGACGCTCAGCGTGATCGGCAGATAGATGTCGGCGGTGCCGTCGGTCTTGTCGATCAGATACTTCGACACCCGAGTCACCTGCACTGACAGCGCGAGCGTGCGCAGGCGGTTCTTGTTATCGACGGTGGCGCTCAACGCCGGAAAATGCGCCTGGGCCTGTTGCTGCAACAGCCCGACGGTCTGGCCGATATCGAGCGACGCGCGAAACGCCGGATCGATCTTGCTGCTGCCGCCAGCCGAGCCGGCCGCGCCCGACGCATCGTCGAAGAAGATGCCGGGCACGACATACAAGCCGATTGCCGGTGAAGGCGCGGCATGCGTCGCCGTCGCGAAGACGGCCGCCGCCGCGGCGAGAGTGATTGCCTTGAGGTTCATGTCAGTGAAGCGCCTTTTTGCAACCGTTCATGCACAGCGTGATAACGGTTCCGTCCACTGACGAATCCAGGCTCGCGAACTGCGGGTTGCTGCCCAGTGCCATCGCGACAGCCTGGTCGAGCGGATCGCTGCCCCGATAGGTCGCGACGATCTCGACCTGCCCCGCTCCCGCCTGGCGCTGGGTTGCTTTCTCCAGACCCGGTACCGACTTGAGCGCCTGGCTGAAGGCCGTGCGGGTCATGAGCGGCAGGTTGTCGCCCGTCAGGCGGATGGTGTATTCGGCACCGTACATCGTGCGCTTCTTGACGAATTCCTGAATCCGCTTGCCGACCTGTTCGCCGAGACTGCCGGCCAGTTTGACCGCCAGTCGCGCGCGACAATCGTCGGACGACGCGCCGACGGACGATTCCGACTGCGTAGCCGACGCGATGTCTTCGCCCGTTTTGGTCGAGAACGTCCTGGTACTCGCCACGCCGGTGCACGACTCCTGACCGGAGTTCTTGTCGACGCCAAGGTCATAGATGACGGACGATCCGATCATCATGTAATCGGCCGTCGCGTCCTTGCGCGCGTAATCGACATACTTGGCCAGCTCGGCGCTGTTGTCCAGTTGGTCGAGCGTAATCGGGCGATCTCCGAAGTACCTGCTCTTGAACAGCGAGTTGTCGAGCACCTTGATGTCGAGGTCGGCCAACTGCCCTTTCAACTCGTTGTACGTGTAATTCTTTTTGTCGGGACCGGTGTTTTGCGGCTGATACTTGACGAGCTTCCTGTAGTACGTGTTGTCGTGATCCTCGGCATTCACATTGTGGGCGTAAGCCGACTGGGACGACGATGCAGCCGCCACCTTGCTGCTGGCGGCTGCCGCGACCTGACGGCTCGCCGCGCCGGCCGCCTGATGACTGCTTTCGCCGGACGCATCGAGACGGCCCGAATCCCGCCCTGCCACCGCAGCCGAATTGCCGTAACCATCCTGAGCCGCGCCTGCTACCCGCGTTTCGCGTGCTGCGCTAATGCGGCCCGCGGACTTGTCGTTCACCGCGAAGGCAGCCTGTTCTTTCGACGCGTAGGCCGCGTTGCTGCTTGCCGCATAGGCGGAACTCTTCGACGAGGCGGCCGCTTCCTTCTCGTTGTAGTGCGATCCCGCTTCGTGGCGGAACTCCGTCAACTCTTCGAGTGGCGCATGCAGGTTGGTCGGCGTCGTGAAGAACTCGTCCATCATCACGAGAATCGGCTGGCTACGCGTTGTGGTCGTGTTCATTGCCAGGCCGAGATCGCTGATTTCGGTGCGTAGCGACTTGTCGTCCACCCGCAGCGTGACGCTGACCTGGTACTGGCCATCGGCCGAGCTCGGCGTGACGCTGTAAAAAGACTCTTCGCCGATCTGCACGACCAGATCGTCGAGCTTGGCCTGCACATCGGGATTGCGGCTCGTTCCGGCGCCGACCACCTTGTCCAATGCGGCCAGCACCGCATTGCGCTTTGCCTGCCGCAGCGCGGAGGTACGCACCGAATTCACATCGCCGCTGATCGCGGCAGAGCCGACGCCGCGCGTCTCGATGTCCATTGCGTGCGCGAGCGGGGTCAACACGACGGCCGCAGCGGCCGTTGCGAGCAAGGTCCTGTTCAACAATTTCATGGTGGTCTTATCGGGAATTGGGAAGCGTGACGGAGATATCACCGGCCTTGACGACCGTGCCGGCGGAAGTTTCGGTAATCGAGGTATCGCCCGCTTGAGCGATGGGTTGAGCAAGACCGAAGCGCACAAGAAGCGCCTGGTATTCAGCCGACGAGCGCACGGCACCGAGATAGCCGTCCGCATCGAGTCGCGCCGTATCACGCAGGCCATTACTCATTGCCCTTTCGAGCGCGGCCAGCGCGGCGAGCCGGTCACCTGCGGCGGCTTTGGCGTCCGCTGCCGCGAACCAGGCATCGGCGCTCTTCGGATAGGCGGCGGTGAGCTGGTCCGCCAAGGTCGACGCCACGCCGAAGTTTTTCTGATCGAGCGCTGATCTGACTTGTTCAATGCTCACGTCCGTTGCGACGGCTGCGTGGTTCGACGTGTCGTGACACGCGGCGACAAAGAGCAAACAGGCAAGCGCGAGCGGCGCAGCCCAATGGGCGCGAAGCTTCATGGGTGGGTTCCCCAATGACAAAGTCAATTGTGTTTATCTGGCCGCGAGCGCGGCATAAATCGATTAACGACGGCTAGCGTCGACCACTTTGCGCGTCATAGTGGAGATCTGCGCTTTGGCAGATGGCTTGACTGGAACAGCCCCGAATTGAATGTGCATCTCTCATTCTTATGGATATCTTTTTTGTCAGTATTGTTTCTTACTCGTTGTCGGCCCGGACAACGCGCACACACGGTTCGATGAATACGCCCGCTTCAGGGCGCCGCTTTGCACACGGCGCCATGCGAGTGATGCTGTCGCGCAGCGGATATTCAACGAAGCTTGCAAAGCTCTGCATGCCGCATAGGCTTAACGGCTATGCCGACGTAAACTTTAGGTTGCGACGGCTAGCTTTGCACAGGTTCATAAAAAATATCGACGCGGCGCTGCCGCAACGGATCTAATAGATAGTGAATTTCTCTGAGCCCGGGCCTCACCTTTCCAATCTCGATGATCGTTGTCCACTTAAGTCGACACGGACGGCTTTTCAAATGCCACCACCTTGTCGTCGTCCGCACATCTTTGCCGGGGCAGCCTTATCGCTCATCGCGAAGAAGCAAATTTTGCGGGCGCTGCAAACAGAGCGCGCGACCCCGAACGTTTGTCAAGCCGGCCTTCCTCCTTCAGGGCCGCCGTGACATCTGGCCGAAACCTGTCGCGATACTCGGCCGGATTGATGTCGAGCCGCCGCTGGAAGGTGCGCCGGAATCCGTCCATCGTGTCGTAGCCACAGCGTCGGGCGATCTCGCGCAGCGAGAGTTCGGTTCCTTCCAGGTAACGCCGGGCCGCGTCTATTCGGGCGTTGTTCAGGAAAGTCATCGGGCCAACGCCGCATTCGCGCGTGAAGGTGCGGGTCAGATTGCGCGAACTCATATGAACGCGCTCGGCAAGCGACGCAACCGTATGCTCCAGATGCAAATGATCCAGCATGTACTGCTGCAGCAGCACGGTCTGCGAGCCGGGCACGGCAAGCGACTCGAGCAGCGGACTGAATTGCGACTGACCACCTGCGCGTCGCAGGTAGACGATCAGGTACTTCGCGACGTCGAGCGCCATCTGGCGCCCGAAATCGTCTTCTATCATTGCCAGAGACAGGTCAATTCCCGCGGTCACGCCAGCCGTCGTAAAAATTTTTCCGTCCTGCACGAAGATGTGGTCGGGTTCGATTTTCGCGCGCGGGAAAGTTGCGCCGAGACGTGGCACGTCCATCCAGTGGGTCGTGACGACCTTGTTGTCCAGCAAGCCCGCCGACCCGAGTGCGAATAGCCCATTACAGATCGCGGACACGCGACGACAGTGTTTGTGTTGCTCCTTCAGCCAGCCACTCAGCGCTGGATCGTCGAACGCATCGAAAATGCCGAGGCCGCCTGGCACGATCACGGTGTCGAACTCAGGACATGGGTCAAAAATCGTCCGGTCCGGCACAGTCGTCAATCCGCTCGACGACTGGACCGTGCCACGCGTTGTACCGACCGTGAGCATTTCATACTCGCATTCACCGGAACTCAAAACCTTCACTTCGGCGAATGCGTCTTTCGGCCCAGCAATATCCAGCAACTGAAAGCCCGGAAACACGACCATGCCGACCTTGACCTTCCTCATCGCGTCACCTCTCTCCCATGACGTTCTCTACACCGAGAACGGCTCGCGGTCGTAGCCCTTGAGTCTATAGACCGCCGCCGAGACGATCCATCCGCCAATAAACAGCGCGACGATCGCATACCCGAGCAGGCCGAAATTTTCGTTGAGCATACCGACAAATCGCCAGGCCGCACCGGTCAGACCGAACTGCTCGCCGATCAACCCCAGCGCCTCTATTGCGCCGACGAGCAAAGCCACCGCCGTGGACAGCAGCGTGATCGTCAGGTTGTAATACACCTTGCGCTGCGGTTTAACATACGCCCAGCCGTATGCGCCGACCATCAAAATCCCGTCGGTGGTGTCGATGGTCAGCATGCCCGCTGCGAAGAGCGCCGGGAACGCCAGAATCGTCCACATCGACAGGCCTGCGGATGCCTGCGATGCCGACGTTCCCAGCAGCGCGACCTCAGTCGCGGTTTCGAAGCCCAATCCGAATAGCACACCGAGCGGCAGCATCAACCAGCTCGAGCGGATCATCCGGAATAACGGCTTGAACAAACGCGCAAGCGCGTTCCCTTCGAAGTCGGCGACGCGCGAGTCGGCATCCGTACGCGTGCCGCCGTTGCGCAGTTGGCGGAAGGAACGGATCAGGCCGCCCAGCAAGACGACGTTGACCACGCCGATCATCAGCAGAAACGACGCGGACACGATCGTGCCGAGCATGGCGCCGGTTTCGCGGAATGCATCGAAGTAATGGCTGAGCGCGCGGGTGGCCAGCGCAACGATCACCGCACCGGCGACGACCGTCGCCGAATGCCCGAGCGCGAAGTAGAAGCCGACCGTCACTGGCCGCTTGCCGTCGTTCATCAGTTTTCGCGTGACGTTGTCGATGGCGGCGATATGGTCGGCGTCCATCGCGTGACGCAGACCGAAGCTATACGCGAGAAACGCCGTGCCGAGCAAGGCCGGATGCGCGCGCAACACAGTCCACGCCCATACCCACGCCGTCACGTTGATGCATAAGAGCAGCGCATACATCGCGCCGACGCGACGACGCAGCGGCAGTTCTGACGTCATGCAGGTTCTGGTAGCGTTCATTTGATGCTCCCGGTGTGAAGCTGGTTCGACTCGACCGGCGGTGCAGCGTGGAATCCGGCGTTCGAGGTATCGTGGCGGCGCATGCTGATCACGAGGCGCAACTCGTCCGCGGAAAGCACGCCGTGTGCTTCGACTACGGCAAGAAGCGCTTCGAGAAAACGCTCATAGTAGTCCCAGCGCGGCTGGTCGGCACAGTCTGCGGTTTCCCAATTTGCAATCGACGCGATCAGGCTCTGCCGAAAATCTTCCCACTCGAAACAGCCGGCTTTCGATAACGACAGCGCGAGGCCGAACACGTCGCGCTCCCAGCGGTTGGTGAAGAGCAGCTTGCCGTCGAGACGCGGCGGCGAATCCGACTTGCCGAGCATCGACGCCGCCGCGAATTCCTCGAAACGAGTGAACATGGCGGCGCTCCTCAGGCTGCGGGCGGCGCAACGAGCGCCACGCCCATCATCGATTCCGGCGTCACGAGCGCGGCAAGCTCGTCCTCGCTCAAGTGCTCCGTGTTGGCGGGGCGCTCGGGTATGACAAACCAGCGAATCTGCGCGCTGCTGTCCCACACCTTGACCTGTTTCGATGCGGGCACGGTCACGCCAAACTCCTGCAACACGGCACGGGGTTCGCGCACGCCGCGCGCGCGAAACACCGGATCCTTGTACCAGTACGGCGGCAAACCCAGCACCGGCCACGGATAGCAGGAACACAGCGTGCAGATGATCAGGTTGTGAACATCCGCATCGTTCGCCACAGCGGCCATATGCTCGCCTTCCGCGCCCGCCATGCCGAGCGGCAACGAAAGTTCGGCGATAGCTTTCGGCGTATCTTCGACAAGACGTTGCTTGTACTCCGGGTCGACCCAGGCATGGGCGACGATCTTCGCACCGTTGAATGGGCCGGCCATCGTCTCGAAGTGCTCGAGCACGGTATCGACTGAATCGCTGCCAATGACACCCTTCTCGATCAACAGCGCCTCAAGAGCGCGGACTTTCGCGGCGCTCGACGCTTCGCGGGCTTCAGGATATTCGAACAGGTTGCTCATGCTTGTCTCGCTGATGGATCAGTTCACGGCGTCGACGTACGCTTCGTACAGGTCGGCGTAGATGGTGGTGTGGGCTTCGCTCTTGCCGGGGCCCCAGAGGTCGGCGGCGTCGAAAGCGATCCGGTAGACCGGCATGGGCTGGCCGATGCCGTCGACGCCCGTCGATACGAAATAGGAGAACGCGCCGGGATACACGACATCGACGGTTCCCTTCTTGCTGCGCAGATAGCCGGGCAGACGGGTGTGATCGACCGCCTCCGGATCCGCAATGCGCACGGTGTCGCCGACCTTGAACCGCGCGGCCGTGTCCAGCTCGTTGTAACCGGAATCGCCATTCAACAGGTATGCATCGATCTGTGCGCCGAGAGCGGCATTCGGCTTATCGGGCAATGCGGCGTCGGGTTGCCGCAGGTAATGCGCCGACTTTTCCGCGAGCTCTTGCGCCGTGATGTAGCCTTGATCCACGAAGAACTGCGCGATCCCACCGAGCCACTTTTCGTAGTAGCGATACTTGAAGTACTCGAACGGCTGCATATCCTCCGCGCCGGTGCGCAACGACGCCCAGGTCCACGTGTTTCCGAACGTCGTGGGCAGTTGCGCAACCGGATAGGCGTGCCGGGCTTCGGCCAGATGCACACTCTCGGCCATCATCACCGTATGAATGCCGAAGATGCGCTTCTCCCACGGCTCGACGAAAACACGTGTGTCCGTGTTGACCGGGCCCAGGTTTTCGATGCCGCCAAGGTGATGCTGAAGTTTCACGATTCGCTCCGAAGGGTAGTTGAAATGAAACACTCAGGGTTTAGCTCAACCGATGTTCGCGCTTGAACGCGAGCGCTTCGCCGAGCAATTCCGACACGAAGCCGAAGGCGGCGCCGGTGACGAGCGCCGCTGCGGCAACGAGCGCCGGATTGGAAATGCCGACAGTCGTGATCGCCTTTCCAGTGGCCACGGTCGTGCCGACAGTCGATGCGAAACCCCACACGATCGCAGGCAAAACGTCCAGCAACTTGATCTTCGACGCCTGCACCATCGCCGCACTGCCGATACCCACGAGCACGGCCACACCGATCGCGCCCGCGCTCATCGTCGTGATGCACAGCAGCGTCAACGACGCGATCACGAGCCCGGTCAGATTCGACGCCACGCTCTTCACGAAACCAGCCTGGCCGCCGCCGAGCACAAAAAACGACGCCCAGGCAATAAACGTCACCCAGACTGGCACGGGAAAGACCGTTCCCGTGAGCCAGGTATCAACGACGGCGAGGACGCCAATACTCAACGTGTACGCTTCAGGTTTCTTCATTTTCTTGCTCCTTAAAGGAAACGACGGTCAGGGGGAATCAACGAGTCTCAATGCATGCAACCAAGCAAGCCGTCTCTCATCACCCGGGCGTCGAGATTGCGACCGATCATCACGAAGCGGTTATCGCGAGGCTCGCTCTGGCTCCATGCTTTACCGAAGGTGGTGTCCATCAGCATATGGACGCTGTGAAAATGCAGTCGTCGCGCTTCGTCGTGCAGATTCAGCACGCCTTTCATGCGCAGAATCTGTTGACCCTGCTTTTGCACGAACGCGTTGACCCATTGGCCGAAACGGCCTGCGTCCACGGCACCGGGCACGACGAACGAGTGCGATTCGATCGACTCGTCGTGTTCGTGGTCGTGGCTCGCTTCATCGAGCAGATCGGGTTCGACGGCGAGCAGGTTGTCGATTGAAAAACTGCGCACGCCAATGAATGAACCGACGTCGATTGTCGAGCGATGCACAAGGTCCACCGTCGCGGTCGGGTTCAATTGCCGGATAGATTCAACCAACGCGGTCACGTTGTCGGGGGACGCGACATCGGTCTTGTTCACCACGATCCTGTCCGCAAACACGATCTGTTCGCGTGCGATATCGTCGGCGAGTTGTTGCTGCGCATGCAGGGCGTCGACTACTGCGATCACCGACTCGAGTTCGACTCGCTCGCGAACATCCGGGTCAGCGAGAAAGGTTTGCAGCACGGGCGCGGGGTCGGCCAGACCAGAAGTTTCGACAACGAGTCGCTGCAAGCCGTCGCCAAACCGATCGAGCATTTCGCGTACGCTGCCGACCAGGTCCGTCCGGACGGTGCAACAGATACAACCATTGTTGATCTCGATGACGGCGGTTTCGTCAGCAACGATCAATTGGCCGTCGATGCCGACCTCACCGAATTCGTTGACGATGACGCCGATCGCGAGCGGCCGTGTCGCTTCGAGTATGTGATTGACGAGCGTCGTCTTGCCCGCGCCGAGAAAGCCGGTCACGACCGTGGCGGGAATTTTTCCGGACCGCATTGCGCACCTCCTTGAACCTCCGGCACATGCCGGTCGCCCAAGCAAGAGCGACAACTGCGCCGGATCTCGCCAGATGGCCGCGGCGCGTTCCATGTCGGCGCGCTTAGCCGGTCCAAAGCACTTGATCGGCCGGATACAGCAAATACGGACAAAAGCGTCTGCCATGGCCGCGGACGCTTCGAACGCTGTCAGGCGCGAAATTCGTGCGTGCGGCGCACGCGGATTGTGCGTGCCGCACAGTCGGAGAGCGTCATGTTTCTTCGCATTGTTTGTTTTAAGGACTGGCGAAGGTTGAGCAGCTGGACAGCGAGCCGCCGAGCAGGTTGTCGATACCGTTGGATGAAATCCCGTCGCGCCCCCCTGCATGCGCGTTGCCCCACCGATCGACCTTTTGTATTGCAATGTATCTTCAGTTCAAGTCGATACAGGCGTACACAAGAATCGCTTTTCCCGACACATGCGAGATATATCCATGCGTTCGAATACGGTCATCGGGCGTTGGGCCCGCGCGGTAATCCATGTATCTGCACGTGCCGCATCTGGTTGAGCGCGATTAACGTACGCTCTTGCAGCCGCCCTTGCGGAAAGCAGATGATAGACATCCGCACCCTAACGCGTCGGTGTCGAACGCACTTGCGTCGAATACTGCCTGTCATGGCTCGTGGCATCACATCGCCATTGATCAGGAACCTGTCTTCGTCACGATTTAGAAACCTTATGTCAGACAATACCTCTCCCCAATCGCCGTCTCGCCGCCACTTCGTAGGCGCGGTGGCGGCCACTGTCGCCGCTGGGTCGTTGAGCCAGTTCGCGGTTGCAGAAACGAATCCGGCCATTGCCCAGGTTGCCCAGGCGGGCAACGGTGACAAGACCGCTATTCGTCCACTCCGCGTACATGTGCCTGAATCGCAGCTTGTCGATTTGCGCAGGCGCATCAAGGCGACGCGCTGGCCTGAACGCGAGACGGTTGCCGACGACTCTCAAGGCGTGCCGCTCGCGATGATGCAGGAACTCGCGCGCCATTGGGCAACCGGCTACGATTGGCGCAAATGTGAAGCGAAACTGAATTCCCTGCCGCAGTTCGTCACCGAGATCGATGGACTGGACATTCACTTCATCCACGTTCGTTCGAAACATGAGAATGCGATGCCGCTCATCGTCACGCACGGGTGGCCCGGGTCGGTGATCGAGCAGTTCAAGATCATCGACCCGCTAACCAATCCGACTGCACATGGCGCGAGCGCGTCGGATGCGTTCCATCTCGTCATTCCGTCTCTGCCGGGCTACGGCTTTTCAGGTAAGCCGACCACGACCGGTTGGGGTCCGGAGAGGACGGCGCGTGCCTGGGTCGTACTGATGAAACGCCTTGGATACGAGAAATTTGCCGCGCAAGGCGGCGATCTGGGTGGCGTGGTCTGCAACGTAATGGGTAAGCTGGCGCCGCCGGAATTGCTGGGCATTCACGTCAACTTTCCCGCCACTGTTCCCGCCGACATTTCAAAGGCGCTTCAGGCCGGCGATCCGCCGCCCTCCAGCCTCACGGATGACGAAAGGCACGCTTACGAACAGCTCGCCAGTGCGGCCAAAAAGCGACGCGCGTATGCGTTGGAGATGGGGACGCGTCCGCAAACGCTCTATGGGCTGTCCGACTCGCCCGTGGCACTGGCAAGCTGGCTGCTCGATCACGGCGACGGGTATGTTCAACCGGCGGCGGCCTTGACCGCGGCCGTGTTCGCGCGCCCTGTCAATGGCGAATCCGCCGGCGAGTTGACCCGCGACGATGTGCTCGACGACATTACACTCTACTGGTTGACGAACACGGGCATTTCCGCGGCGCGCTTTTATTGGGAGTCGCATTTCAACTTTCTGGCCAGCGCCGATGTGTCCGTTCCGACTGCCGTGAGCGTCTTTCCTCGCGAGAACTATCAGGCTCCGCGGAGTTGGACAGAGCGCGCGTATCACAACCTTGTCTATTACAACAGGCTCGATAAAGGCGGACACTTTGCGGCGTGGGAGCAACCCCAGTTGTTTGCGGAGGAGGTCCGCGCCGGGTTGAGGTCGTTGCGCCAATAGCGAAAACGCAAGCATCCGTGAAGGCCGTATATGGTTACCAGTTTGGCGGTTAACGGCCCATGGTGCGTGTGGAGTTCGGGCCGAATAGCGCGGTGTACGAACGCAAGCTGGTCACGGATGCTGCCCTCGGCTCGCGCCGCCGAATACGACCTGGTAGCCGCACACGGGCGGCCGTGGCCGCGCGGCTGAGTTATTCTCCAATACCGTCTGAAGAGCAGACTATCTTTCGCAGGGTTTGCGATTAAACCGACACGACTCGACACCCTATGACTACGCTCGCCAATCGCCCGAATACCGCGCTCATCGTCATCGATCTTCAAAACGGCGTCGTCGCCGGCGCCTATCGACGTCAAGAGGTGCTCCGCGCGGTCAATGTGCTCGTCGAGAGAGCGCGCCGCGCGAACCTGCCGCTCGTCTGGGTCCGCCACTGCGACGAAGAACTGGTGGCCGGGAGCGACGCGTGGCAGATCGTCGACGAACTATCGCCGGCCCCCGGGGAAGCGATTATTGAAAAGAGTTATCGTGACGCATTCGAGAGCACCGACCTCGAGCAGGTGCTATCAACGCTGGGTGTCGGCAAACTCATCGTGACCGGCGCGCAAACCGATATGTGCATTCGCTCGACCTTGCACGGCGCGCTCGCGCGCGGCTATGACGCGACTCTGGTCGGCGACGCTCACACGACCGTGGACTCGACGCCATGGGGCGCGCCGCCACCGCAAAGCGTGATCGCGCACACGAACTTCTACTGGAGCAATCAACGCGCACCGGGCCGCGTGGGCGGCGTCGTCGGGAGCAACGAGGTCGACTTCGCGCTCAATGCCGGCTCGTGAACCGCGGACAAGTTCAAGTGATACCGCTGGCCCGTATTTGACCGAACGCGCTCAATGCCGCTAGATCGCGGCTCTTCACAGACTCATGAGAACAGTGGCAATGATTCGACTATCGCCTCGCGCCGCCCGCGCGCACGCGTGGATCGAATGGCCCGTCTTGGAGCTTTCTCGCCCGCCGAGCCGAGCGTCCTACTAAGATCCGCCAGTGCCTTGCAGACCGACCTGCGCTCGGGCATGCTCACCAGGGCCGCTTCAAGCCGATTCAGCAGTTCCTGCAGACTCGGTCCCTCGACCATCTTTCCTGCGAACTTCCGTTTCCGCATAAGACCGCTCCCTGATCTGGCAGACGCCGCGCTGACGTCCGGCATCAGAACAACTGCGCACCGAGCTCACACAGACTGGCCCACTTCACGGTACTGACGAATGTCCTGCCCGTGGTGTCGAGCGATTCGATCATTGCACGCTGCCCGCGCGCTTCTGCCACGACGCGGACGATGCGCGTCTGATAGCGCAACAGCGCACCGATCGGCGGACACATTGCATGACGGCGGACCCGCGATCGTTTCAATTCCATACACCATTTGCTATTTGAAGAGATATCCAACCGGTTGCAGCCTCGCGATGAGACACGGCATCCGGGTAGCCTATTCTGCCAGGTCGAAGGAGATGAGTCCAGGCATGCGACGGGAAAAGCCGCATCTTCCGCTGGCGCGTCTCCCCACGAATGGCGAAGACGCGCCTGTGCGTGGCGTCCTTTTGTCCATAGAAGACGCCGTTCAAGCTATCCGCGAATGCCGTACCGGCCGTCAGCTTCACGATCTTCCAGACGGAGATCTGGACTTCGGCGCCGGTCTTGTACTTACTGCCGTGTGTCAGGCGCACCGGTCGAACCGGCAGCATAGGTTCGTGCGAGAACGTCCAGCGTCGCCTCGCGCAGCCTGCGCGCGCGTTGGACCGCCGGCGTGGACTTTGCCCATTGCTCCATCGGCACCTCGATGCTGAGCGGCAAATGGTCCGGAAGCGCTCGCAGGATGCCGGCAAGGTCAAGGCCGCCTTCGCCCGGAATCATTCGCTCGCAGCGGGCCTGGAAGAGCAGCGTCTCCAGGTCGGTTGGGCGCGCCGCGGGCGCGTCGCAAAACTGGAGATAGCCAAAGTACTCGCGTGGCAACGCGCCCAGTTCCTCTATCGACGAACCGGCACGGTCGAAGTGAATCGGGTCGATGATGAGGCCAGTATTGCTGCGAGCCGCTGCCTTCACGATACGGGCGCCCTGGGTGATGTCTTTCGCGTTCGTCCACGGCATCGGTTCGAGCGACGGCGACAATCCGAGCGGCTTCGCGAGATCGCAGAGTTGCGCGAGCCGGTCTGCCGTGCGTGCTTCGTCGGGGTCGTTACCCGCCACCAGCACGTAGCTTGCGCCGAGTTCTGCGGCGCTCTCGAGCACCGGCTCGTAGTCGGTCACATTCGTTTCCGGCTTCAGGCGGAGAATCTCGACGTCGAGCACCTTGATACCCGTGTCCCGCAAGCGCGCCAGCGTCTCGCGTCTGAACGGCGTATCCCCGATGATCTCGTGCCGCACTTCCTGATCGGTGGCGGGCAACAGGCGCAGCCCGACGCAGTCATAGCCTGCCTGCGCCGCGCATTCCACCATCTGCGGCGGAGTCAATTCGAGCACGGTCAATGCCGAGAGAGAAATCGCACGAGCGTTGGGCTGTTTCATGCCGGTCCATTCGAGAGCGTGATTAACAAAGCATCACCGTCGCGAGACGGTGCCGATAAATCAGCGTCGAGCCACCCAGGTGGCAATACGGACGGCTTCATGTCACGACCGGCGTCCGTGTCAGGCCGCGCTTTCGACTTCCGCGCGAGTCGGTATCGAAGGCTGCGCGCCGGCGCGCGTCACGGAAATCGACGCCGCGCGCTGTGCGAGATTGATCGCGCCTTCCAGCGGCTGCCGCGCAGCGAGTTGTGCGGCGAAAACACCGATAAAGGTGTCGCCAGCAGCCGTGGTGTCGACCGCTTGCACTTGCGGCGCGGGGAAATGCATACCTTCACCGCCTTCCACCAGAAGATAGGCGCCCTGCGCGCCGAGCGTGACGATCACATTGCGCGCGCCGCCTCGTTGCAACTCCGTTGCCGCGCGCCGCGCACCGCTTTGCGATTCGACCGGCAGGCCGGCCAGAATCGCGGCCTCGACCTCATTCGGCACGAGGTAGTCGACGAGCGGCAGCCACTCCGCCGGCAGCGGCCCCGTTGCCGGCGCCGGGTTCAGCACGGTGATCTTGCCCAGCCTGCGAGCCAGCGCGAGCGTTGCATGAACCGAATCCCACGGCGTCTCGAGCTGGCAAACCACGACATCGCAGGCCTTGATCGCAGCCTCGTGGCGAGCCACGCCCTGCGGCGTGAGTTCGCCGTTACTGCCTGCGACCACGACGATCGTATTCTGACCGTCGTCCGACACCGTCACCATGGCGACGCCGGTCGGCTGGGTCGGATGGACCTCGACCCCGCTGCAGTCGATACCTTCCGCTTCCAGGTCCTTGACCCGTTGCGCGCCGTTCGCGTCGCTTCCGACGCAGCCGACCATGGCCACCTGCGCGCCGATGCGCGCGGCCGCGACAGCCTGATTCCCGCCCTTGCCGCCGGCAACCTGGGAGAACTCGTGCCCGCCAATGGTCTCGCCTGGGCGCGGCAAATGCGGCGCCCGCGCGACGAGATCCGTATTGATGCTGCCCACTACCAGAACGCGGCCCTGCTTCGTTTCTTTCGACACTTTCATTTTCTCCTGTCGACCCGAGTTAGCGCTTTAGCGCTTACTCGGGTCCCATGCACAGCGGTCGACCCGAGTTAGCGCTTTAGCGCTTACTCGGGTCCCACGCAAAGCGGTCACCACCCCTGCACTGAATAACCCAATTATGCGGCGCGACGCCGGCTTCGATAAGTATCCAGCACGACAGCCACGACAATGACAGCTCCCGTAATGATGCGCTTGGTCGGCTCGGTCGCGCCGATCTGAGCGAGCCCCGCGGCCAGCACCGAAATGATCAACACCCCAAAGAACGTGCTCGTCACCGACCCGCGCCCGCCCATCAGACTCGTTCCGCCGATCACCACAGCCGCGATCACCTGCAATTCGATACCCTGCCCGGCATTCGGGTCCGCGGCTTCGAGCCGCGAGATCTGGAACAGCGAAGCAAGACCGGCCAGCAGACCCATCATCGCGAATACGGCTATCTTGTAGGGCCGCGGATTGACGCCCGCAAGGCGCACCGCCTCCTCATTCGTACCGATGCCGACCAGATAGCGGCCGAAGACCGTGCGCGTCAACACGAACTGCGCCGCGACCATCACGGCAATGGCAATGATGAACGCCGGCGAGATGCCGAACGCGATGGGGTTGGAGAGAAAATCGAACGCGTCGCCGATATAGGCCGTGCGCGAGTTGGTCAGCTGATACGCGAGACCACGCGCCGCTTCCAGCACGCCGAGCGACACGATGAACGACGGAATTCGCCAGGCCACCGTTATCGCGCCGGTCACACAGCCTGTCAGCGTCGCACCCGCCATGCCGAGCAAGGCCGCGGGCAACGCCGCCCAATGCCACTGCAAGGCCGCGACGCTCGTGAGCGCCGCGCCGAGCGCCAGCACCGAGCCGACCGACAGGTCGATGCCGGCAATGACCAGTACGAAGGTCATGCCGATCGACATCACGACGAGATCGGGAATCTGATTCGCGATCGTGCTGAACGTGTCGTAGGTGAGGAAGTGCGAACTCAGCAGCGAGAACAGCACGATCATCCCAAGGAGCGCACCGAGCAGTCCGAGGTAGTTCGACACTCCGAGGCGCGCGCCGAGCGGCTTCGCATTTTTTGGCGGTTCGTTCTGCAAGGTAGGCAGGCTGGTTTCCACGGTCATACTCAATGCTCCACAAATTTACTTTCGTCGGGCGCTTTGGCGTCGGGTTCGATCGGCGCGTGCAACAGGTCCTCGCGCTTCGCGTAGCCCGCGAACGCCGCGGCCAGCAGCGCGTCCTGAGTCCAGTTGCCGCGCTCGAACAGGCCGGTCATCCGCCCCGCCGACATCACCCCGATCCGGTCGCAAATCGCCATCAATTCGCGCAGATCGCTCGATACGACCACGAGAGCCCGACCTTCGCGAGCCAGCGCGCCCATCAATGCATAAATATCGAACTTGGCGCCGACGTCGATGCCGCGCGTGGGTTCGTCGAACAGCAGCACCGTGCAGTCGCGCGCGAGCCACCGGCCGATCACCACCTTCTGCTGGTTGCCGCCCGACAGCTCCGACACCGGCTGCGACGGCCCGGCGCTGCGGATGCGCATGGCGTCGATCTGCCGGTGCGCCAATGCCGCCTCGCGACGGCCGTCCACCACGCCCTTGCTCGACACCGCGCGCAGGTGGCCGAGCGAAATATTGGCGGCGATCGGTTGGGTCAGCAACAGTCCCTCGCCTTTGCGATCTTCGGTGATCAGCGCGATGCCGTGGTTCACGGCGTCAGCCGGCGAGGCGATCGCCACGGGCTCGGGCGCGCCACCTTGACGCCCGATCGACACCGTGCCGGCGTCCGCGCGGTCCGCGCCGTAAATGAGCCGCATCAGCTCCGTGCGGCCTGCGCCGATCAGCCCGCTGATGCCGAAAATCTCGCCGGACTTGACCTCGAAGGACACCTCGCGCACCACCGGCTCGCGCGTCATGCCACTGACCTTGAACGCCACCTCGCCGATACGCCGCTCGCCGAGATCGATTCTGTCGCCGATATCGCGCCCCACCATCAGCGTCACGAGACGATCGGTGGTGAGATTGGCCATCTCGTCGACATGCACGAGGCGGCCGTCGCGCAGCACGGCAGCGCGCCGTGCGATTCGTTTCAATTCTTCCAGCCGGTGCGAGATGTACACCAGCGCGACGCCGCGCGCCTTGAGCCGCTCGACCTGTTCGAACAGCAGATCGACTTCGCGAGCGGTCAGCATCGCGGTCGGTTCGTCGAGAATCAGCACGCGGCAGTCGCCGATCAGATTCCGCGCGATCTCGACCATCTGCTGATGCCCGATACCGAGCGTGCCGACCAGCGTGTCGGGATCGATCGCGTCGAGCCCGACTTGCGCCATTGCGTGCCGCGCGTTCTCGCGCAGAGTGGCGCGGTCGATCCAGCCGAACATGCCGCGCCGCGGCAAACGGTTCAGAAAGAGATTTTCCGCCACCGTGAGGGTCGGCAGCAGGTTCAACTCCTGCATGACCATGCGCACGCCGAGCGCCTCGGCGTCCTTGCGGCTCTCCGGCGCATAGGCCGCGCCGCCCAGGGTCATCGAGCCGGTAGTCGGCGTGACGAGGCCGCCTATGATTTTGGACAAGGTGCTCTTGCCCGCGCCGTTTTCACCGGTCAGGGCCAGCACTTCGCCCGCGCGCAATTCCAGCGATACGTCGGCGAGCACGGGCTCGGCGTAGGTCTTGCCAATGCCCTGAACACGCAATACAGGCGGGGCATCGGCAAGGGAGGGAATGGGAGTGGACATCGGAGTGATCGAACTGGACAGAAATCAGTCAGCGTGGCCCCTTGACGGAGCAGGCCACGTGTTGCACCACGCTTACTTGGTGACCAGATCGACAGGCGTTTCGACGACGCCGGACAATTCAGACTGTTTCTTGTGTGCGGAGAGTGCCTTCAAAGCCGTGTCGATACCGAACACGGCCTGTTTGGCGGCGTACTGATTGGCGGTGGCGAGAACACGGCCGTCGGCGAGCATGGGCTTGATCGCGTTGATGTCGTCGTAGCCCACCACCTGCACCTTGCCGGCCTTGCCTGCCGCGCGCACCGCCGACACGGCGCCGATCGCCATGTTGTCGTTGCCGCACAGCAATGCCTTGACGTCCGGGTTCGCGTTGAGGATCTGGCTCGCCACGGCGTTGCCCTTGTCGATTTCCCATTCGCCCGATTGCAGCGAGACGACCTTCATGCCGCCCGACGCCATGGCCTGCTTGAAGCCGGCCGTGCGTTGCTGCGCATTGGTGGTGGTCGAGACGCCTTCGATAATGCCGACGTTGTCGCCCGACTTCAGGTGCTTGGCCAGGTAGTCGCCCACCTTTTGTGCGCCCTTCGCGTTATCCGGCCCGACGAACGGGATATTCAGGTCTTTCGACTTGAGGACGTCCGGGTCCAGCTTGTTGTCGATATTGACCACGATGATGCCGGCGTCGACCGCTTTCTTCAGGACCGGCACCAGCGCCTTGGAGTCGGCCGGCGCGATCACCAGCGCGTCCACCTTCGAGACGATCATCTGCTCGACGATACGAATCTGGTTCGCGGTGTCCGTCTCGTCCTTGATGCCGTTGGTGACCAGGTCGAACTTCGCCGGATTCTGCTTCTGATAATCCTTGGCACCCGTTTCCATGGTCAGGAAGAATTCGTTCGCCAGCGACTTCATGACAAGCGCGACTTTCGGTTTATGGGCGGCCTGGGCGAAGGCCGCCGGCATCGGCAGAATCGACACGGCGAGGAAGGCTGCGCCGGCTGCGATGGCGCGACGCCGCGCGGGGAGGAAATGGCGAATCATGGATGTCTCCGTATCGCTCGTTCGGTCTACTGAGAGCCGTTGAGTCGTGTGATGGTCGGGAACGCCGCACTTGCCGCCACTGGCTGAACCTTCCGGGTCGTCCCGTATGCCGGGCAAGTATGGCCAGCTGCAATCCTATCCTCGCGAAGTGCGTTATGCTATGCCAAATTTCAAAACCTATCGTTTCAAAAATGGAACACGTCGACTGGGACGACCTTCGAATTCTGGTGGCCATCGCCCGTGAGGGAACGATGCGATCGGCCGCGGCGGCCTGCGATCTGAGCGCGCCCACCCTGTCGCGCCGCCTCACCGAGCTGGAAAGACGGCTGGGCGAACCGCTCATCGACCGGGTGCCGTCGGGCTGCACGGTGACTGCGTTCGGCGCCCGGGTGCGGGCCTGGGCGGAGCAGATGGAGGACCTCGCTCATCAGATCGAACGCGCCGCGGACGTGAACGGCGGCGCGGCCGCGCACGGCACGGTGCGGATCAACGCCGTCGAATGGCCGTCGTATATTTTGCTGAAGCTGCTCGGCTCGTTTCAGGACCGACTGCCCGGGCTCGCGATCGAAGTGCTCACTTCGCGCCGTCCCTATAGCCTCGCACGGCGCGAGGCGGACATCGCGCTGTGGTCCGAGTGCCCTGAAGAAGGCGACCTGTACGTTCGGCGGATCGGGCGAATCCGCTTCGGGCTGTTCGGCTCGCGCGACTACTACCTGCGCCACCGGGCGGCGATCGTGAAGAAAGAATGGGACAAGCTGTCGTTCGTCGGTTACGACGACCGGCAGCCCGATCACCCGGCCACGCAGTGGCTAAAAACGCTGCCGGGCGCGCCGGCGCCGTCGCTTCGCAGCAGCTACGGCATGGGCGTATTCGATGGCGTGCTGGGCGGCTCCGGGCTCGGCGTCCTCGCCCAGTTGGCCGGCGACACGACGAGCGACCTCGTCTGCGTGGAGAAGCATATCAAGGCGCTCGATCAGGACGTGTGGATGGTGCTCCATCCGGCTTTGCGCGACAGCGAGCGGATCCGGACCGTGGCGAACCTGATTGCCGAGATCTTCCGCTAGCGTCTCGATGAACGCTACCGTATCGGTCGATCGCGCCCGACCTGCGCAAAACTGATCGCGACTGCGCCTCGGGAAGCGGCGCGGCGTGGCTCGAAATCCGTCGCATGATGGCCGGATCGGGTCAGCAAGCCGTAGAGTTCCGGGCGACGGGCCATCAGCCATTGCTGCCCGGCGCTTTCATCGATCAAGCCCATCTCCAGATCGGCGGCAATGAGCGCGTCCGCCGCACGGCTCGCGGCAAGCACGCGGCCGTATGGATCGACGATCATCCCCGCCCCGCCCGACCGTTCGCGGCCGTCGGTTTCCCCGCCTTCGCTGGAGACGACGAACATGCCGTTGTCGGCTGCGCGCGCCGGCAGCCAGCATCGCAGCGACTGTTCCATCGGCACCGGCTGCGTCGAGCGATCGCCGCCACGCTTCACGCCGGCGCTGCGATGCGGGGCGAGCAGCAGCGTCGCGCCCATGAGCGCCGTCATACGCGCGTTCTCGACCAGACTATTGTCGTCGCCGATCAGAATGCCGACGCGAACGCCCCACGCCGTATCGAAGACGGTGAACCGGTCGCCGTTGCTGATCCGCCGATGCCCGAACGCATGCAGCTTGCGGTGGCAATGCCGCGCCCCGTCGGGCAGGCAAACGGCGTAGCTGTTGAACAAGCGTCCGCCTGCGGCTCGCTCGACAAAGCCGACGCCAGCCGCCACGCCAAGGCGTTCGACTGCGTCGGCAACCGCGCTGATCGACGGTCCGTCAAGCGGTTCGGCGAGCGCATCGAGATCGGCGCGATGAAGCTTCGCCATGCTGCCGTGGCTATCGAGACACACCTCCGGAAATAACGCGAGCGCGATATCGTCCCGAGCGGCAAGCGCCAGCCCGTCCACAATGCGCGCGACGTCGTGGGGCGGGTCGCCGGGCCGTGAAACGAGCGGAATGGCCGCAACCCGAAGCGATGCAACAGCGGAACAAGACATTTTCACGACCGTGACGGACACAACGATCCCATTGGACCGCCGCGGCTTCGATAAGTAAAATGAAAAATTCTATGCGTTCAATCACTTGGTGGAATGGAACTCAAATTATTGCGCGCCTTTCTGACCGTCACCGAACTCCGGCATTTCGGTCATGCGGCGGAGGCGCTTTGCGTCAGCCAGCCCGCGCTGAGCAAGCAGATCGTGGCACTGGAAGCGAGCCTTGGCGCGCGGCTGTTCGAGCGCGGCCGGCACGGCGCGGAACTGACGGTATTCGGCGAAGCGTTTCTTGCCGACGCCGAAGCGCTGGTCCGTGACGCGGACAATATCCTTGCGCGTGCCCGCGAAGCGAGCAGTGGAACGCGCGGCTATCTGCGCGTCGGTCTCGGACTCTCGACCCTGACCGAGGCGCCGCAACTGATTGCCCGATTCCGCAAGCTGCATCCCGCTGTCAGCGTCACGCTCAACGATCTTTCTTCGGCGGAACAAAGCCGGCGGCTTCTCACCGGCAAGCTCGACATCGGGTTCCTGCGCTTGCCGGCTGACGCCGGCCTGTCCACGTTGCCGATTCTCGACGAGGCACTGGCATTGGCGATACCGCAGCACGCGCGCTGGAAACGCGTTCCGTCGAATCTGAAGGAATTGAACGAGCTCGGGTTCATTGCGCTGTCACGCGGACGCGGCCCGGGACTGGCAGCGCAAATCGATCACTGGTGCGGTGAACATGGCTTCGTGCCCAAAGTGATCCAGCAAGCCGACGACATTCAGACCGTGCTGGCCGGCGTGGCGGCGGGTGTCGGCGCGGCGTTCCTGCCCTCGCGGGCGCAATACCTGTTGCGCGACGCAAGGGTGCTGCCGCTGCGCGACGCCGCCGGCCGGTGGCGAGTCGGACTGGCGTGGCATGCCACACGTGACGATCCGGCGGTGGCCCGATTCGTCGCATTCGTTCGCGCGGCGAAGAAATCCCTGCGCGCGAACTCCACCCACCAGCGCGATCCCAACTCATAGTCCTACCCGCGCACTGGATGCGCCAGAAGCCTCCGTGATCGTTCAACGAAGGCCGCCGATGGCGCTGCGTCAACGCATCGCGTTCGTGCGGCCCTCGGCGTTGGTCGCCACGGCAATCTCGTCGAGGTTCTGCGGGTAGGGAAAATTCAGGCCAAGCAGCTGACGCATCGTCGGGCTCGCTCGCTTGACGAAGTCTTCGCCCACCATCGCGCGCAGGTCTTCCATCGGCTTCACGAACTTCGGCAGGTACTGGATCAGCACGGCGCTGCGGTCCTGCGCGCTGCGATTGGGCATCGCGCAATGCCACGTCGCGCCGAAGAACACGACGGCGTCGCCCGGCTCGGCCGTCATGCGTTGGCAGCGCTCGAAGAACCGGTCGCCGTCAGCCGGATAGCGCAGTTCGTGCTGGGTGTGCGGCACGAAGGCCGTCGCGCCTGTCTCGGCCGTAAAGGGATCGAGCGGAATCGTCACCTGCGCATTGAGCGGAAACGACGTGTTGATGCCAAGCGGAAACGTGTCCGGCATGTGGTAGTCCCAGTACGGGTAATCGATGTGCGGTTCCTGGCCGGGCCCGCCGGGCAGAATACGGTTGGCCGCGATCGAGCCCATGATGAAGTCGTCGCCGAGAAAGCGCCGCATCGCCTCGACGATCACAGGCTGCTCCGACATCTCGGAGAATACGTCGCCCTTGGCGAGCAGATTCCACACGCGCCGCTGCAGGTGAAGCCGCTGCTCCTGCGCCGCCTGTCCCTGGAAATGCGTGACGGTTTGCGCGCGGTCTTCCGAATGGGCCATCACCACGCGGCGTGCTTCGGCAACCTGGCTCTCGCTGAACAACCCGCGCAGGCAGATCGCGCCGGGGCCGCGCGTCAGTGCCTCGACCACCACGGCCGGTGTGGCGTCGTCTGGTTCGATCCTGTCCACGACTGTCTCCTGTGAGCCGCGCCGCGTTTGCGTTGCGGCTGCGTTTGACGTCAAGCATAGAAGACGATCCGGCGGTTCTGCAAGAATAATTGCCAAATAAATAATAATGGAATTTATTTTCCATTTTCGATGACGCACCGCGCCCGGTCCACGACCGCGCGGCGCGCCGTCCACGGCTGCCGGCGTTGCCTTTCCGAACCTACGTATATCCGACACAACCGGCCGAAATTCACGGATGATGAAGCCCACTGCCTCCCTGCCGCACAACAATACGAGCGCCTCACGCTCGTCCGTTTCAGGAGATACGCATGTCCCGCACCGTAGTCGAGAAACGCGCCGCCTTCAAGGCATTGCACAGCTCCGGTTGTTTCGTCCTGCCCAATCCATGGGATGCCGGCAGCGCGCGCTATCTGCAAACCCTCGGCTTCCAGGCGCTCGCCACGACCAGTTCCGGCTTCGCATGGTCAACCGGTCACGCCGACAACACATTGCCGCGCGAGGCCATCCTCGTGCACTTGCGCGAGATGGTCGAAGCAACGGATCTGCCGGTCAACGCGGACTTCGAGAACGGCTTCGGCCGCGATCCGGCCGAAGTCGCTGAAAGCGTCAGGCTGGCCGTCGACACCGGCGTTGCCGGCCTGTCGATCGAAGACTCCACCGGCGAGGCCGACGCGCCGCTGTTTTCGATCGATGTCGCCGTCGAGCGGATCGCCGCGGCGCGCCGCGCCATCGACGCGACCGGCGGCGAGACGCTGTTGATCGGCCGGGCGGAGAACTTCCTCGCCGGCGCACCCGATCTCGACGATACGATCGCGCGCCTCAAGGCCTATGCCGCGGCCGGCGCCGACTGCCTGTATGCGCCAGGCATTCAGACGCGCGAGCAGATCGAAGCGGTGGTCGCCGCCGTGGCGCCGAAGCCCGTCAACCTGCTGATCGGTTCGACATCGGCATTCACGCTCAAGGACGTGGCCGCGCTCGGCGTACGGCGCATCAGCGTCGGCGGCGCATTGGCGCGGGCGGCATGGGGCGGGTTCATGCAGGCCGCGCAGTCGCTCGTCCAGGGACGCTTCGACGGCTTTGCCGGCGCGGCTTCCGGCTCGCAACTCAACGATCTGTTCCGGGACCGCACGTAACAGCACGGCGACGCATCGACCGGCTGCCGGTGCGAACCGGGCCGCCCGGCGCAGCCATGGTTCGCTGACGCACGTACGCTCAAGGCAAGGACATGAGAAACTGATGACTAGCGCGCATCCGGCCGGTCGATGCGCGCAGTTCAGGCATGTCAGCCATGGCACCACGTTCTCTTACTGCAGCTGCAGCACTACTCGCCTCGAGCGTCGGCTTCTACCCGACGGCCTCGCACGCGTACACGCTTGACGCGCAATTCGACTGTCAGTCGCGCCCCCACGATTTCATCGGGCAGCTCATCGACGACAAGTACATCGAACCCAATCCCATGCGGGTCGACACGAATTCGGTCAACGCGTTCAAGCCGGTACATGGCAGCGATATGACAGCCTTCGGGTTTCGCGTCTATGCCGTGCTCGGTTACGAACCGGACGACGGCATGTTCAAGAAAGGCCGCGGCGAGGCCCTCGCCGGTCCGCTGTACGGCGCCGTGCTATCCGGACCGAGCGAGTCGGTCCAGGCGCGCGTGCTCGCGGCCGGGAGCACCGCCAAGGTGCATATGGTCATTCCGTTCCTGCTGACCGCGGTGATCTGCACGCGTTGACGTGCGATGCCCGGGCGGCGTGGTGCTATGCTTTTCGCTCCTCTTCGCCCATGTCGCCCTGGACTTCACGCCGATGCCTTCGTCTGTGCGCAACTCGCTCGTCTGGATCTTCGACGCGTTCGAGCGCGATTCGACCTACCTCAGCAAGCGGATGTTCGGCAGCGACGCCGCTTATATCGACGGACTCTTATGTCTCGTCGCCGCCGATGGCGACGCGCCCTGGAACGGCCTGCTGGTGTGCACATCGCAGGAGCGCCATGCCGCGCTCATCGATGAAATGCCTGCTCTGCGGCCGCATCCGGTGCTCGGCAAGTGGCTCTATGTGCCGCAGGACGATCCGGCGTTCGAGACCGTCGCGCAAAGGCTGACGACGCTCGTGCTCGCACGCGATCCGCGCGTGGGCGTCGAGCCGAAGCCGCGCAGGCGGAGCAAGACATCGACTCTGCCGAAGGCGTAGGACAGCGCGTCCAGCCGCTCGATACTGCCCGATCGACCTAGCCGACTCCCCATACGATATGCATACCGAAATAAATATCGGCCGAAGCGGGGGCGGGATGAGCGCCGTGATTCACCGGTAGCGAATTTCGACCCGGCGCGGCAAATCCAGCGCAAGGTTGGCGCGAACGTCACGCCAGCCGTACCGTGGCAGAATCAACGGCACCGCAGCATTTGATCCGGAGGTTTGTCATGGGCAACAAGACGCGCGTCGAACGCCAGACCAGCGCAGCCGACGGGCCGGACGCCGCACCGAACATCCCCGGCCAGATCGTGCTGGTTTTCCAGGGGGGCGGCGCCCTCGGCGCCTACCAGGCGGGGGTGTATCAGGCACTTCATGACGGCAAAGTCGAACCTCACTGGGTCATCGGCACGTCGATCGGCGCGGTCAACGGCGCGATCATCGCGGGCAATCCGCCCGAGAACCGCATGGCCCGGTTGACGCAGTTCTGGAACGGCGTGGCATGTCATGGCGTCGAGGCGGCAAACTGGTTGCCCGGACTCGCGACCTGGCTGCGCGACTTCGCTACGGTCACTCAAGGTGTGCCGTCGTTTTTCACCCCGCAGTGGCAGAGCTGGGCGGGCATTCAGACCCGTGTTCGCCCCGATCGAGCGGCGTTCTATTCGACGGGACCACTGCGCGAAACATTGTCCTCGCTAATCGACTTCGACTATCTGAATCAGAAGACGACGCGGCTCACCGTCGGCACAGTCAATGTCCGCAGTGGCCGCATGCGGTACTTCACCAATCGCGACGCGCAACTGGACGTCGACCACGTGATGGCCTCCGCCGCTTTTCCACCCGGCTTCCCGGCGGTGCGGCTGGAAGGCGAATCGTACTGGGACGGCGGCATCTATTCGAACACGCCGCTCGAAGCCGTGCTCGACGACCGGCCGCGACGCGACTCGGTGATTTTTTCGGTGCAGTTGTGGCCATCTAGCGGTCCCGAGCCCGAATCGATCCTGCAAGTCATGAGCCGGCAACGCGACATTCAGTATTCGAGCCGCGCGGAGAGCCATCTCGATCGGCAGAAGCAGATTCACCGCCTTCGTCACGTGATTCGTGAACTCGGCCAGCACCTGCCCAAAGAGAAACGCGACGCGCCGGAGGTGCGGGAACTGCTCGACTGGGGCTGCGGCACGACGATGCAAGTGCTGGAACTCGATGCACCGGCATTCGATAACGACGACCTGAACCGCGACATCGATTTTTCGTCGGCGGGGATCAAGCGGCGCTGGCTCGCGGGCTATGAGGACACGGCCCGCCTGCTCAAGCGCGCGCCCTGGCGCGAAACCCTGGACCCGATGGAAGGCATCTCGGTCTATCGCATGGCCTCGGCGGACAGCCGGGAATAAACCGCATCAGCGCCGCAGGTCGCCGCGCGGCCGCGGCATCAGGATTGCCCGGGCGCCCGCCGCGCAATCCATTTGTACCTCGCACGCAAGACTGTTTGTCCATGGCGGGTGTTCGAAATCGGCGCCGATGCGCCTAGATTTCATACCCATCGGAGCCGCTGGCCCGATCAGCATTTGATCCCAAGTTACCTATCTGGAGATTCAGCCATGAGCAACTCACAAAAGGTCATCGTCGTTACGGGTGCATCACAAGGCATTGGCGCCGAACTGGTCAACGCGTTTCGCAAGCTCGACTACCGGGTCGTCGCAACCGCGCGTTCGGTCAAGCCTTCGGACGATCCCAACCTCTTGACCGTGGCAGGCGATATCGCCGAGCGGGCCACCGCGCAACGCGTGATTTCCGAAGCCATTGCCCGTTTTGGCCGCATCGACACGCTCGTCAACAATGCCGGCATTTTCGTCGCCAAGCCCTTCACCCAATACACGGCCGAAGACTACGCCGCCGTCACCGCCGTGAACCTCGCCGGCTTCTTCCATATCACGCAGCTCGCCATTGCCGAGATGGAAAAAAATGCGAGCGGTCACGTGGTCAGCATCACGACGAGCCTGACCGACCACGCCATCGACGGCGTGCCCTCGGTGCTGGCCTCGCTGACCAAGGGCGGCCTGAACTCGGCCACGAAGTCGCTTGCAATCGAATACGCAAAGAAGGGCATTCGCGCAAACGCCGTTTCGCCGGGCATCATCAAGTCGCCGATGCATCCGCAAGAGACCCATGCCGCGCTCGGCGCGCTGCACCCGGTCGGACACATGGGTGAAATGAGCGATATCGTGGGCGCGGTGTTGTACCTGGATTCGGCGCCGTTCGTGACAGGTGAAATCCTGCACGTCGACGGCGGCCAGAGCGCAGGCCACTGATCACGCCAGGGGCGTCGCCGGGCGGCGCCCTTCAAGTCAACCGAGGACAACGGAGCACGACATGCCTATCGTCACGATTCAGGTCACCCGCGAGGGTTCCAAACCCGGCAACGATGCCGTCACGGCCGACGAAAAAGCCCAACTCATCGCAGGAGTCAGCCAGTTGCTGCTGGACGTGCTGCACAAGCCGCTCGCATCGACCTTCGTCGTCATCGAGGAAGTGGACACCGGGAATTGGGGCTGGGGCGGCTTGCCGGTTCTAGCGTATCGCAAGCAGCTCGAGCAGAAGCCGGGTTGAGCGTCGGCGCGTGCATCGCGCAACCCTCTAGTCGTTTTCAGGCAGTTTCAATCGGCCCGTCGACCGCGGGCCGATCGCGGGCCGATTACTGCGCGAACTGCCGCAACCGCTCGATGCTCTCCTTCAGTTCGCGCTCCAACTGGGCCACCAGTTCGGCGGCGGGCAACGACCTCGCCAGAGCGGCCGCCTGGCCGGCCCACTGCGCGCCGTAGCCGAACTCCCCTTGCGCTTTCGCCGCGGCGTGAAGCGCCTTGCCCGCATCGTAGGCGATGGGGTACGCGGGCGGCTTCGGTGAGCGCGCGTCGGCGCCGAGCGCAGTAAAGCTGTTCACCATGCTCCTCGCCATCCGCCCGGAAATCGCCGCCGTGAAAGTGGTGCGGCGAGCCGCCTCTCCCAGCATCGCGCGACGATAGCCCTCGTCGATCGCGCTTTCCGGACACGCAACGAAGGCCGTGCCGAGCTGCGCGGCTTGAGCGCCGAGCGCGAGCGCCGCAGCGATACCGGCACCGTCCATGATGCCGCCGGAAGCGATCACCGGCAGCCGGCATCGACTGGCCAGCAAACGGGTGAGCGCGAATGTGCCGAGCCCGTCGTCAAACGCGGCGGGATCGAAGACACCGCGATGCCCGCCGGCCTCGATGCCCTGCGCCACGATCGCATCGACGCCCGCCGCCTCGACCTGCACCGCCTCTTCCAGCCGGGTCGCGCTGGCAAGCAGCCTGATGCCCGCCTTCTTCAATTCGGCGATGACATCGGCGCAAGGCAAGCCGAAGTGAAAACTGACGATCGCCGGTTTCTCCTCGAGAAAAACCGCCAGCATGGCCGGGTCCGCGAGAAAGCTCGTGTAGATCTCCGAGAGCTTTGCCGGCGGCATCGCGCCATACTTTTCGAAATGCGGCGCGAGCCAGTTCAACCATTGCTGCTCGAGCGCCGCGTCCGCTTGCGCCGGCTGATGGCAGAAGACGTTGATATTGAACGGCCTGGCCGTCAATGCGCGGGTCTCCCGGATCACCTTGCGCGCGCCTTCAGCGTTCATCGCTCCCACGCCCAGCGAACCGAGGCCGCCCGCGTTGGAAACAGCCGCGGCCATCGCCGGCGTGCTGACGCCGGCCATCGGCGCCTGAATGATCGGCTTGTCGATGCCCAGCAGGTGCAGCAAGGCACGGTGGTCTGTCTGGTCGGTCATGTCGCTTCCTCATCGAGTCTCACTACAATATAGTCCTGATAATCCATATGAACCTTCGTTCCGCACCGAACGCGAGCGCACCGCCGCTACGTTCAGGTTGCGGTCGTTCCGGGCGGCCTTCTGCCAGGACAAGAAAGCACGATCAGGCAAGTTGCCGAGAGACCATGCAGCGTCAATTTGAAGACGTCCTTCTGGGCAGTATCGAACTGTTCTGTCTCGCGGCCGAACTGGAGAGTTTCACCGAGGCCGCAAACGCCGCGAGCGTCACACCGGCCGCCGTCAGTCGCACGGTCGCGCGTCTGGAGGAACGCCTCGGCGTGCGATTGTTCGTGCGGACCACCCGGCAGATCCGCCTGACGGATGCGGGACGACGCTATTTCGAACAATGCCGGCAGGCGCTCGCGCAACTTGCCGAAGCCGAACGCGAAGCGACCGGGCAGCAGACGGCGCCCATCGGCGTGCTGCGAATCAGCATGCCGACGCCGTATGGCCACTACCGCGTGCTTCCGTTGCTGGCCGAGTTTCGTCAGCGCTATCCGGGCGTCACGGTCGAAACGCACCTGAGCAACCGCAACATCGACTTTGGCGAAGAAGGCTTCGACCTGGCCATTCGCGGCAGCGCGCCGGGCGACTCCGGACTGATCGCGCGCAAGATCGAGGACGCGGAACTGGTCGTCGTTGCTTCGCCGGCCTATCTCCGAGGCACCGCCAGACTGAAAACGCCCGACGATCTGATTCACCACGACTGCATCCAGTTCGCGTTGCCGAGCACCGGCCGCAACATTCCGTGGCTGTTCAAGCATGAGGACCAGGTGGTCGAGACGATGACGCGCGGCGCCTACACGTCCTCAGGCGACGTGCTTGCCGGCGCCACGCTCGCGCGCCACGGGGCGGGCGTTTTTCAAACCTATCGTTTTATCGTCGAAAAGGACCTTGCCGAGGGCTCGCTCAAGGAGTTGCTCGTTGCCTATGGCGGTTGTTCGCGGCCGTTCGTTCTGCTCTATCCGCATGCACGACATCTGTCGTCACGCGTGCGCAGTTTCGTCGACTTCCTGATGGAAAGGCTGGGGTCCTAGGCGCGCACAGGCTCGCTCGGTAGGGGCGAAGCCGATCAACATGGCCGCGCCGCGTTCGGCGGCGGCGCCGAGCTCCGGCCGGTCGAAGCTGGATTCGATTCCCGACACACGCGCTTGCGGGTCACTGACCCAGACCTCGTGGTTTCTCGCTATCAAAATTCGCATGCGATTAAATCGTATGCGCTTGACAAGGCAGAACTTCTCGACCATTATTCGACGCATGCGATTACATCGCATGCGACTTAAAGCGGTTCGACACTCTCTGCTACCCAAGGAATCCATCATGACCCAGATCGAAACTGTCCTCTCCACCGGCAAAACCCATACGAAAGTCAATGGCCGTGGCGGCCACGTCGACCTCCAGCTCTCGTCGTCCGCCGGCCCTGCCGACGACCTCGCGTTCACCGCCGTCCTGGCACATCCGACTGCGGAGCAGTTGTTCGCGGGCGCATGGTCGTCCTGCTACATCCTGGCGATCGGCCTCGTGGCGCAGGAAAAAAAGGTGAAGCTTCCGGCCGATCTCGCCGTCGATGTCGAGGTGGATCTGGGCATGACCGGCAGCGCCTACTTCCTGCAGGCCCGCTTCAACGTCAGCGTGCCGGGCGTGGCGCGCGAGCTCGCCGAAGCCATCGCGCACGAAGCGCATGAAGTCTGCCCGTATTCGAAAGCCACGCGGGGCAACATCGACGTCGTCGTCAACGTGGCTTGATCCTGGTCGTCCACTCAATCGCATTCGGGGCGCGATCCGGCAAGGCGCGCGCCTCTCACCGTCCCTCTTTTAGCGGAGTTTCATCATGAAATCCATACTCGTTGCCGCGCTGCTCGCCGCGCTGTCTGCTTCCGCCGCCGCACCCGCGTTCGCCAGCGGCTATGGTCCGGCACCCTTCTATCGACCATCGGCCGGTGCACCGGCTTCGCAACGCGGGCAAAGCGCGCAAACCGTCGCGGCGGCCGCCGATGAAGCCGCCGGCCCGCAAGCGGCCTATGGCGGCGTGGTTTCCGGTCATTCCGAATCAGGCGCCCGGGTCGCGGTTGCACCGCACGACGGCCTCTACGCGCGTCATTGAAACGCGCCGCCGGCCGCGGCACGGGCCCGGCCGGCGCGCGATGACAATGTCGGTACGATGGGCTTTACCCGCCAGCCGGCCGGCCGCGCCGATCTCTGGCATGCTTGTGGCATCGCATCCGCAACGGCGAACCAACCCACCGGCGAGTGGCGCGGCGCCACTGACGAAAAGGATTGAAATGACGACGCAAACCGAAACCGCCATTCTGGCCGGCGGCTGCTTCTGGGGCATGCAAGACCTGCTGCGACGCTACCCAGGCGTGCTGTCCACGCGCGTGGGCTACACCGGCGGCGACGTGCCGAATGCCACGTACCGCAACCACGGCACGCACGCGGAAGCGCTCGAGGTCGTGTTCGACCCCAACCAGATCAGCTATCGCCAGATCCTGGAGTTTTTCTTCCAGATTCACGATCCGACGACGAAGAACCGCCAGGGCAACGACGTTGGAATGAGCTACCGCTCGGCCATCTTCTATCTGGACGACGAGCAGAAGCGCGTGGCCGCGAACACCATCGCCGACGTCGACGCATCGGATCTGTGGCCCGGCAAGGTCGTCACCGAGGTGGTGCCCGCGGGCCCGTTCTGGGAAGCCGAACCGGAACATCAGGACTATCTGGAGCGTATTCCCAACGGATACACGTGCCACTTCGTCCGGCCGGACTGGAAGCTGCCCCAGCGCGGCTGAAGATGCAATCACGCGCCCACGGTCGACACCGCCGTCGCGCAAAAAACAGAAGCCCACAGACGAGGTCTGTGGGCTTCTTTTATTGGCAAAGCGCCTGACGCGGAGACGGCTTGCGCGACCGTCCCCAGCGCGCCGCTCACTCCCCGTTCTGCACCGCTTTGACGAGATTGTTGCGCAGCGTCACGATCGCCTTCTGCACTTTCGCGAACTCGTCCGGCGCAAGGCCGGTCGCTTCGAGGAGGTTCATGCTCAGGCCTTTTTCACGCAAGCGCCGACCGTTTTTTGTCAGGCCGACCAGTACCTGGCGCTCGTCGTTGGGGTCGCGCTGCCTTTCCACATAACCCGCCGCCTCCAGCTTCTTCAGGATCGGCGTGAGCGTGTTGGATTCGAGGAAGAGCTTCTCGCCCAGACTGCTGACGGTCTGGTTGTCTTCCTCCCACAGCGCAATGATGGTGATGTACTGCGTATAGGTCAGGCCGAGTTCTTCGAGAATCGGCTTGTATGCCTTGCCGAACGCGAGGTTCGCGGAATAGACCGCGAAGCATAGGAAGTCGGACAGTTTCACATTCGCGGCGGCTGACTGGTCGGTCGATTTCATCTGCATCCTCGTGGCGCATAGGCCGAAGCCTCGTGGATGCCATTATATATCGCATGCGATTACATCGCAATCGCTGCAAATCCGGGGGCGGCACTTCCGCGGATCCGGTCAGTCCCATTTGTTCAGGCAGGCCTGGCAGGCGCGGCGGCGCCTTGAGCATGCCGCCGCCGTGTCCCCGGCACCAAAGCTCGAAGCGCTACGACCTCAGGCGGCCGCGCCGACCTGCGCCCGCTGCGTGCCGAGCGCCTGCACAACCGCTTGCACCACCCGCTCGACGCCCGGCCAGTTTCGCGCGTGCTCGCCCGCCACATACTGCTCGGGCGACACGCTGCGATACGGCGGCGGATAACCCCAGATGGCATCGTGCCGGTCGGGCCTCGTCACGCTGCCACCGAGCACGGCGACGGTCGGACGGCGAAACGCGGCCGCGACGTGCAACAGCATGGACGAGTTCGTCAGCACCACGCCGGCCTCTTCGGTGAGGGCGAACATGATGCGCATCGGCACCTGGCCGGCGAGCGAGCGCACCGGCACGCGCGGCCCCGCCGCGGCGATCGCCTCGGCGGCGCGCGTTCGATCCGCTTCGCTGCCGACGATCACGATATCGCACGCGTCACCGTTTCTTTCGAGCGTCTGCGCGATCTGGGCGAGTGCCGCGCCGACCTGACGGGCGTCCCATGCCTTGGTCGGCACCCCGGCCCCGACACCGACAATCAGCCGCACGGTGCGCCGCCCCGGCACGTTGCCCGCATTCCAGAGTTGCGCGGCCGTGGCACGCTCGTCGTCGGTCAGAAACAGCTGCGGGCGCGCTTCCGGCAGCACCGTCGCGCCCAGCAGCTCGCCCTGTGCGAGCGCGGCGCGTCCGCATTGCCGGGCGGCGAACTCGATATACGACTGACACCCGCTCCAGCCGCCGCGATAACCACGCACGCCGATGCGATAACGCACACCCGTGCGCATCATCAGCAGCGCGCCCATGTAGCTGCCGAGCACGTCGATACCGACATCGAAGCCGTCGTGCGCGCGCAGCGCCGCGACCTGTGGGGACTTCCACAGAAAACGCAACACGTTGCCGTGCGAGCGGTCCTCGACCAGCTTGTTATTCCAGGGCGCGTCGATCTCCACGATCTCGTCGACGAACGGATTGTTCTCGAGAATCGGACGCCCCCAACTGCCCACGCCCGCGATCAGGCGTGTGGTCGGAAAGCGTGCGCGCAGCGCTTCGAAAAGGGGTGTAGTGGTAAGCAGTTCGCCGAAATCGTTCGGGCGCAGCACGAGAATCTCGCGCGGCGTGTCGCGATGCGGGTCGAACCGTGGACGGTGGAACCGGCCGAACATCCAGACCGGCGCTTCGATCAGCAGGCTTTTCCAACCCATTGCGTCTCCCATGCGGCAGAGGGTGATCGCCGTCGCCGCGCAACGAGCGCGGCGGCTGGCGGCCCGGGCGCGCATGGCGGTGCGCCGCAGGCGCCGCCCGGATATCGCTCCGATTGTGCATGCTTGCCGCCCCGCGCTCTGTGCCCGCCCGTACAGAGCCGCGGAGTGAAACCTCCCTGTCAGCAGCTCTCGACCACCCGGCGATTGGCACGTCCGGCGAACACCAGCATGAGGCCGGCCGCGGCCAGCATCGCGCCGGCGATCGGTACGGCCGTGTAGCCCAAACCGGCCGAAATCACCGCGCCGCCGGCAGCGGCGCCCAACGCATTGCCGAGATTGAACGCCCCCACGTTCACCGACGACGCGAGCCCCGGCGCGTCGGCTGCCGCGTGCATCACGCGGATCTGCACCGGCGGCACAATCGCGAACGTGGCCGCGCCCCATACGAGCATGCCGATCAACGCACCCACGTGGCTGGTCAGAACCAACGGCAGCGCCACCATGATGACCGCCAGCGCGCCGAGAAACAGCTTCGTGCTGCCGTCGAGCGACCAGTCGGCGAGCCGTCCACCCAGGCCGTTGCCGATCGTGAAGCCGATGCCGATCAGCACCAGCGCGATCGTGACGAAGCCCGCGGACGCGCCGGTCATATTCTCGAGCACCGGCGCCACATACGTGTACAGCGTGAACATCGCGCCGGCGCCCATGACGGTGGTGGCGAGCGCCATCAGCACTTCAGGTCGCCTCAGCACCCGCAACTCGCGGCGGATGTCCGGCATCTTGCCCGCGTCGCCGCGCGGCAGCGCAACGGCCAGTGCGGCAATCGCCAGCACCCCGAGCCCCGCGGTGCCGGCAAACGCCATGCGCCAGCCGATCTGCTGACCGATCCAGGTCGCGGCCGGCACGCCGCCAATGTTGGCGATCGTCAGCCCCATGAACATGGTGGCGACCGCGCTCGCGCGCTTCTCGCGCGGCACGAGGTTCGCGGCGACCACTGAGCCGATGCCGAAGAACGCGCCGTGATTCAGGCTCGTGACAAGGCGCGCGGCGAGCAGCGTCCAGTAGCCGGGCGCCATGGCCGACAGCAGATTGCCGAGAACGAAGATCGACATGAGCGCGATCAGCGCTTTTTTCGCGCGCAGCCTGCCGAAGGCGAGCGTCATCAACGGCGCGCCCAGCATGACGCCGAGCGCATAGGCGCTGATCAGCAGGCCGGCGGCGGGAATCGACACGCCCACGCCGTGCGCGATCACGGGCAACAAGCCCATTGGCGCGAATTCGGTCGTGCCGATGCCGAATGCGCCGACAGCCAGGGCCAGCAGTGCCCAGGTTGGTTTCATGCCTGTTCTCCGTCCAGATAGTGCAAGCGACGGATTGTCCAGTAGTGGGCACCTGACAAACACCCTTGCGCAGGCAATTGAATATTGCCCGCGAGGCACGAATGCCGCTTCACGTCGGGCGTCGGGACCCGGGCACGTGGCGTGCTTCCCCGTACCCTGGTGGAAGCCGACCATTCGACAGACACGTTAGACAGACAACCAGGAGCCGACAATGAAAGCAACAACACTCATCAGTGGGTGGCGGCCGTGACCAGTTGCAGGGGCGTTTCGATCGCCCTCGACAATTCGCTCTGCTTCTTCTGCTCGGTCACGGCCTTCAATGCCACGTCGACGCCGAATATCGCTTGGCGCGCGGCGAACTGATTGATCGTGGCGAGCACGCGGCCATCCGCGAGCAAGGGTTTGATCGCATCGATATCGTTGTAGCCGGTGACGTAGACGCCGCCCGTTCTGCCCGCGTCGCGAATCGCGTCGACCGCGCCCATGGCCATGTTGTCGTTGCCGCACAGCAAGCCGCGAATCTGCGGATGTTCGCTGAGCATCTTCGAGGCGACGTCCCGGCCCTTGCCGTACTCCCATTCGCCCGACTGAACGGCGACGATAACGATGCCCGCCGCCTTCATGGCGTCCCTGCAGCCTTGCGTGCGTTGCTGTGCATTGCGATCGGCCGGGCTGCCCTCGATGATGCCCACCTGATCGCCCGCATTGAGCTTGCCCGCCAGGTAAGTGCCGACCTGCTGCGCGCCCTTGCGATTGTTCGGCCCGACGAACGGCACGGAGATACCGGCCGCGTCCTGCGAGTCGTCATCGAGCGGATTGTCGATGGCGATCACAATGATGCCCGCCTTGATCGCGCGCGCGACCACCGCGGTCAACGCCTTCGAATCGGTCGGAGCGACGACGATCGCGTTCATCTTCGCCTTGATCAGCTCCTCGACCATGCGGATCTGTCCTGCGGTATCGCTTTCGGTGGCCGTTGCGCGCACCGTCAAACCGAATTGCGACGCGAAATGCTGTTGATAGTCCAGCGCGGCGCTCGCCATCGCCACGGTAAACGGATCGGTCTGCGACTTCAGCACGAGCGCGATCTTGAGCTTGCCGCCCGGCGCGGCCACGGCGCTCGCCGTGCCGCTCATGCCGGCGACGGCCAACGCGCCGGCAAGCAACACGCGACGGCGCATCCCCCGGAAGGACTTCCTTCGGGGCGTCTTCTGTGTCATCGAATCTCTCCCTCTGGGGCGGCCCGACGAATGGCCGCACCGCATTCGGATGAAAGCCGATCGATACGCCGGCCGCGCTGCGGTCTGCCGATCATCGATCGCCCTTGAGCGCCAGCAAACGCGCTGCGATTTCGCCGAACAGCGGCCGGCTTTCGATCGCCTCGCTCAAGCAATTGTCCTTCAACTCGACGAGGCGCGCCGCCGTGTCCGACTGCGAGTCCAGCCAGTGGCATCGTTCGAGCAACTCTTCGAGCAGACAGCCATATGCCCTGACTTCGAGGCGCTCGAGCGCCGTGCCGGTGTTCCGATCGCCGGGCGCATAGAAAGACGCCGCGCCGAAATCTCCCAGCAACGCGCGCCCTTGCCCGCCATACAGAATGTTGTGTGCGTACAGGTCACCGTGCATGATGCCTTGCTCATGCAGATGATGCGCCGCCGCGGCCATACCGTATGCAATACCCAATGCCGAGGCCGGATCGAAGCGTGTGTCGGCGCCATAGACATCGCGCGTGCAGGATTCGAGGCTCGGAGGACCGGCAAGGTTTCTGAATTGCGGATCGATCAGCTCCATCACGAGGCCGTGCGTGCCCGCCGGATGGTCCTGCACTTTTCCGGCCACCGGGATCAGGTTCGGATGATCGCCCGCGCGGATGCAGGCCGCCATCTCGCAGTCCGGCAGGCCGTCGCTCGTGACCGCACCCTTGAACAGTTTCACCGCGACCGCGCGGGACGCGCCGTGCCGATCCGCAAGCTGCGCGCGATAGATGACACCGGAGGCGCCTTCACCCAACGGCGCTTCCAGCTTCAGTGCATGCCATGCAACCGCGGCGCTCGGCGTGTCGCTCAGCGCCGCCGCCTCGAACGCTTCGCTGAACCGATTACCGGCGTACGCCAGCCACGACAGCCGCGGCAAACGCAGCAACCAGGCAGGCAAGCCGTCGAGCTGATTCGCCGCGAGACGCAGCAATTCGAGCCGCGAGCAGGCGCCCAACTCCTCGGGAAGCGTGCGCAGACGGTTGCCCGCCAGCATCAGTTTTTGCAATTGCGCACAACCGCCGATTTCGGCGGGCAACGCCTCGATCTCATTGTCCGTGAGGATCAGCCAGCGCAGTTGCGATGGAAGCGCTGTGCCGGACACCTGCCGAATGCGGTTTGCCTTGAAGCCGACCATGCTCAATTGCGAGCATTGCCCCAGCACTTCCGGCAACTGCGTGAACGGGTTGTCTGAGGCGAAGAGAATGCGCAACTTGCCGAGGCGCGGCAAATCGTCGGGAAGCGTCGACAGTGCGTTGCCCGACAGGTCGAGAACTTCGAGCGTGTCGGCCAGATCGAATATCTCGCGCGGAAATTCGGTCAGCCCGCATGCCAGTTTGAGCCGGCGCGCGCCTGCGAGTCGTCCGGCCCGTAGTTGTTCAAGTGTCGTCGTCACAGTCGTAGGGGAAATGTCCGGTTGCCGGTGCGCTTCGTGTCGAAGGTATCAATTCTACTGAGTCGCGCGCCTCGCGCGAAAACGGTTGTACAGTGACGCATCGTCCGCGCGCCCTTCAGGCCGGCAACCCGGATACGGTTGACCGTTCGCAAGGAACCGGACCGCAAGATTCGGAGCGCCTTCAGAGCGGGCAAGGCTCACACTGCAGGATATCGGCGCGCTTGCCGCGCGCATTCGCAGAACCGCCTTGCAGCAACTGCGCCTCCAACCCGTCAGGAGCAAGCAAAGTGACATACGCGTACAAGCTGATGGACTCGCCCGTCGGCCAGTTGAAACTCGTTGCGAACGGCGAGCGCCTCGCCGCCATTCTGTGGGAGAACGACAAGCCGAACCGGGTGCGTCTCGCCGCGTTGGTCGAAGCCAATGACCGGCCCGTTCTGATCGACACCGAACGGCAGTTGAACGAATATTTCGCCGGCACGCGGCGCGCATTCGACCTTCCGCTTGCATTCCAGGGCACGGACTTCCAGAAGCAGGTCTGGGCCGCGCTGTTGACCATACCGTTCGGCCAGACGCGCAGCTACGCGGAAATCGCCGTGCAGATCGGCAACGTCAACGCGGTGCGCGCGGTTGGCGCGGCGAACGGCAGAAACCCGATCTCCATCGTGGCGCCGTGCCACCGGGTGATCGGCGCATCGGGTGCATTGACCGGCTTTGCCGGCGGATTGGCGAACAAGATGTTTCTGTTGTCGCTCGAGGCCGGCCAGACATCGCTCGAAGCGGAAACGGACAGGCAAACCGAGATGTTCGCGTTCGAAGCAATGAAGAAGGTCGAGACTCAGGCCACATCCGACGCCCCGACGAAACCCGCACGCCACGCGCCGAGCCGCGGCACACAAAGTTCGCTGTTCGGGAATTGACCGCAGGCATGCTGCGCTTGCGCACCGGGTGCGCTGCGCAGCGTTGCTCGCTTCGTACCAGGTCACGTTGCCGTGCGCATAAAGCACCTATCCTTAAGAGGCCCGTTGGGCGTCAACAGGAGGAAGACATGCGCATGCTCCTTAACATACGAATCCCGCACGAACCGTTCAACACCATGGTGCGTGAAGGCACCGTCGGACCCGTGATCGGGAAAATCCTGGAAGAGATAAAACCGGAGGCCGTCTATTTCACCGAGCAGGACGGCGCGCGCGGGGCGGTGCTGGTGGTCGATATCGACAACGCATCGTCGATTCCCGCCCTCGCGGAGCCATGGTTTCTGAAATTCAATGCCGACTGCGAAATCCGTATTGCGATGTTGCCGCAAGACCTGAAAGAAGCCGGGCTGGAGAATCTTGGCTCGAAATGGAAGTAGGAGATGTCGTCGGCGGTTCTCCGACAGCACCGTCGATGGCTATGCAAATCAAGATGCACTGATTGTCGCGCCGCGCTCAGCCCAGTTCGAACGACGTCACGCCGAACACACGTTCAATCGCAATTGCCGGCGGTGCCTGCGTGTACATGCGCGCGGTTTCGAACACGCTCGTCATGCCGTGCCGCTCGGCCAATGCCACCGCACTTGCGTTGATCTCCGGCGCGTCGAAGAAGAACACTTCGCCCGGAACGCCCGACGTCAACGCAGAGAACAGATGGCCGGCAATCTCGCCGTTGTCGGCGAACAGCGGGCCGATCTTGTTGCCGCTCCGGCAACGCCGCAATACGCCGTAGCCTACAACCGTGCCGTCGCGCACCGCGACTCGTGCGATCGCATCAGGCTGCGCGAGCCAGTTGGCGAGAAAGCGCTCGCGCGCGGCGGGAAAGCATTGCCGGTCGTAGTGGCTCAGCGCGTCGAGGGGCAGCGCCGAGGCATTCAGCAAGTCCGCATGCGGCTCGCCATGGGCACTGCCTTGCGCCGCCACGCCCTGAAAGCGGATGTTGCGATACGCAAGCTGAAATCCGGACTTCCTGTAATTCGCCTGCTGGGCGACCACGCCATCCAGACCGACATTGCGGCCTCGCAGGTAGTCCATCCCGTGCCGCCAGACGTGCATGCCGAAGCCGCGGCCGCGAAACGCTTCCTTCACGATATATAGGCCGATGAAGCCAAAGTCCTCGCCGTACGCGACAGCGGATAGACACGCCACCGGCTCGCCGCGCCATTCGCCGATGAAGAACCCGTCCGGGTCGGCCGCGTGAAAACAGGCGGCATCGTGCAGACCGGGGTTCCATCCTTCCAGCGCGGCCCACTCCACCGCCAACGCGACCTCGTCGGCCGACATCCTGCGCACGACGAAGCCGTCCTGCCCGTTCAGGTTCGTCATGATCGTTTCGCCCAGTGCTCCTGCAGCATCGCAGCCGCAGCCGTGGCCGCGACCTGGCAGCCGAGCACGATATGCGCCTCGGCCGTATCTTCGATGAAATCGTGGCTCACGCCGCCGATGCTCGGCACGAACATCATGCAGGCCGGCATGCAGCGGGCGATCACCTGCGCGTCGTGCGCGGCGCCGCTCGGCATGCGAATCCACTCGCCGGGCGCGACCGCCTCGGCGGCGCGCGCGAGATGATCCGCGAGCGCGGCGTGCATGGTCACCGGTTGCATCGGTTCGTCGATGGTCGTCAGTTCAACGCGCACCGGGCCTTGCGCATTGAAGGTTCGCACCAGGTCGGCGAGGGCGTGTTCCATGGCCTGCAAGCGCGCGGCGTTGGCGTCGCGAAATTGCAGGTACATCTCGGCCGCGCCGGGCACCACGCTCAGCGAGCCGGGGTCGAGCTCGATGCGGCCCACCGTCCAGACGGTATCGGCATCCGCGAGTCGCGTGAACGCTTCGTTCATTCTCGGGATGAAGGCGACTAGCGCCGCGCCGGCGTCGCGCCGGATCGCCATGGGCGTGGTGCCGGCATGATTGCGCTGGCCAGTGAAGCGCAGCCGCAGTTCGCGAAGCCCGACGATGGTGGTGACGACCCCGATGGACTTGCCCGCCGCCTCCAGCCGGCCACCCTGCTCGATATGCGGTTCGAGATAGGCAACCTGCCGGCCCGGCTCGAACCGGACACGCGGCCGCCCGGCCAGACCCGCGGCTTCGAGCACGTGGTCAAGACGCTGCCCTTCCCGGTTCGTAGCGCTGCGGATCGATTCGTCGACGCTATCGCCCACAAAACTGCGGCTGCCGAGCAAGCCGGAAAACGTGCCCTCTTCATCGATCCACGACGCCACGTCCACCGCGAGATGCCGCGTCTCCTCGTGTTCCGCCAGCGCGCGTGCAATCTCCAGTCCGTAGATCACGCCCATCGCGCCGTCGAGCCAGCCGCCGGTCGGCTGCGTGTCGGTGTGAGAGCCGATCACGAGCGCGGGGCCGCTCTTGCGCGAGCGCCCGAACACGGTTCCCACGCCGTCGATAACGGCGTCGAGCCCCGCTTCCGACATGCGGCCAGCCAGCCATTCGCGCGACGCCAGGTCCACCGGCGACAGCGCCAACCGGACGACGCCTGGACCCGTGGCGCCGAAACCGCGCAGCCGTTTGAGATCGGTCAGCAACCGGTCCGGATCGATCTTTACCACGTGCTCATCTCCTTTGATTGTGGGTTCAAACTGCCAGCGAAGCGACGAGGTCGAGTCAGTCTCCGCGCATGGCACCGCGACATGCCATGCGCGGCCAATCGCTCGCGTCGCGGCTCGCGGCGCGTATTCAAACGGCACGGGAGCCAAGCGTGCTCCTCGCATCGCTCGTCACGGACCCGACCGTCGAGACTGGCGCGCCGGTTGCGTTGTCTGCGCATGATAGCCGCGGGCACCCAAAACTTCACGAACCGCGCCGTGCGCTCAGAAGCGGGCGAAAAAAGCGCGCGCCGCCGCCATGCAGAACGACGCGACCAGGTCGCCGTGATAGGACCGCAATACTGCCGACGCCCCGCCGTCGGCCGCGCCGTCGGCCACGGCCTCACTCGCGAGCTCCGCCTTCGCGCTCGCGAAACCCTGCTTGATGGGCGCGTACGGATCGCCGGGCCCGGCGACCGCGGAATCCACATCCAGCACGGTCGTGAGCCCCGCGGGCACCTTGGCGTTCTGCCAGTACGCCTGCTCGATGCGCGCATTGAAGAAGAACACCGTGGGATCGGACTGGCCGCCGCACAAAAGAACCGGCGCACGCGGCAACCAGTTGCGCAAATCGTTGCGCTTGAACGCCTGGCGCAGCGGATGCAGCGGATTCGTGGCCGGCTCCATCGCTGGCGTCGCGTTGGGAAACGCACCGTCGGGATTGGCGGCGGCGTCTTCCAGCAGGGTCAGGCGATAGGCGTTGCGCACGAGGTTGGCCTTGCCGAATCCCGCCGCGAACAGCGGCATCAATACCGGCGGAGTCAAAGGCGGTACCGCGGGCGGCGTCATGGAGGCGAACCGCGGCGTGGGCGGCACGCTGCTGAAGAGTTGCGTCGACGGCAACTTGCCCGAGGCGAACAGCTTGTTGAGCGGCTGCTCGCTCGGCAGCAGCGTCTCGATACCGGACGAGTAGGCGACGTCGTAGAAGTCGCCGGGGCGGCGGTAGATATTCTCGTAGGCACGCTGGTAGCCCGTCACGATCAGCGTCGCGAAGAGCGTCGAGCCGAGGTTGACCGCGCCTTCGATCAGCGCGTCGGCGATGGCCGCGAGTGCGTACGGACCGGAGCCCGGCGCGGACGCGGTCACCTTGACGCCCGCCGCTTGCAGCGCGCGATGCGTCGCCAGGGCAACGAAGCCGCCTTGCGAATAGCCGGTGACGAATAGCTTGCCGTTCTCGCCTGCGCTTCTGTCCGGCTTCAATTCGGCTAACGCGAGGCGCGCCGCCTGCAGCGAATCGATCATATCGGCGGATTGCTGGTCGGCGTTCAGATAGGGGTGGTACGGCAGGTCGGAGCCGGCGTAGCCCGCATAGTTGGTCGCCACGACGATATAGCCTTGCGCCGCATACATGGCGGCGACGCTGATGCCTTCCCCGGCGCCGTCGCCGTTGGCCGGATCCGTCAGCGTGATGTCGGCGAGGTTGTAGTTGCGATACGCGGTGGTGCCGTGTGCGTAGAGCATCAGCGGACGGGGTCCGCCGCATGTCGCCGACGCTCCCGTCGGGATCATCAGCGCGCCGCTCGCGTTGGTCGGCTCGCCCGCGCCGCCGACGGTCCGGTAGCGAAAGCTGACGATCTCGACGCCGCACCTGGGCTGGCCGGCAATCCGCGCGAGGCGCCGGCCACCCGCGCTGGAAGCGAGCAGCGCCGAAAACGCCGGTGCGCTCAGCGTTGCCGAGACGTGGTGGTCGAGAAGCTGGCCGCGCGCATTGCATCCTTCGTTGCAACTGGAGCCGGCCTCAGCGGTAACACCCATGCCTGACATGGAACATGCCAGCAGCCCGAGGGCGGCGTTTCGCATCGCTACAGACATGTGAGGCTCCGGCTTGTTGGTGTCGACGAAAAGTGGGCGGCCTTCCAGAGTGAGACGAGTATAGGTAAACGGAGCGGCGCGCCGCCAGCGTGAACGGTCTGCACCTGTGCAGGCGTCATCTTGATGAGAATCGCGCGGGCAAGCAGCTTGCCGGCGTCTTCGCCGGCTCAGCGCGATGCGTCGTCGGCGCGTGCCGGCAACGCTTCGGCTGCCGGAGGAAACGGCTTCAGGAACGGCGATGTATCCGACCTGCAGGAGCCGTTCGCGCGATCGACGGTCGATACGCTGCGAAGCACGTCGGCGTCGCGCTCGGTGAACGCGACATGTGTGTGAATGGGGCGGCGCCGGGCGGCGTCGAAACCGGCCTGCCGGACCTCACGAAGACCGGCGCGGGGTGCCGGGGGACGCCGGGCAAGGCAGGCGACCGCTCAGCGCGGCGCCCCGCCTCGCGGGCGGCAGGCGGGTGCGCCGCCTACTTCCACAAGGTGCGGCCGAAAAACGTCAGCGTGCGATCCCACGCCATTTGCGACCACACCGGATCGAACTGCGTTCTCGCAATACGGCCCGGGCCGACGGCCTGTTCGTTGGCGAACCCGTGGTGCGCGAGATAACGGTGGAACTCGACGTCCACATTCACGCCCTTCAGTTTGCTTTCCAGTGCATCGACCGTTTCTGCCGTGAAAAACTCGTCTTGCGTGGCCCAATGACCGATCAGCGGCACCTTGATTTTCGACGGGTCGACATACTCCAGCGGAGGAAAGCCGTACCAGACCACCCCGGCCGACACTTCGGGAACATTGCACAGCGCGAGCAAGGTCAGCGCGCCACCCATGCAAAAGCCCGTCACGCCGACCTTTGCCGCAGACTGCTTCAGATACTGGGCCGCGCCGCGCACATCCTGCGTGGCCGCGTCGCCGAAATCGAGCCCGTCGAGCAGATGGTGAGCCTCCGCCTCTTCCACCGTGGTCTTACCGCGAAAGAGATCGGGCACCAGCGCCAGATAACCGGCCTGCGCGAGCCGGTCCGCCACGCCGCGAATCTGGTCGTTCACGCCCCACCACTCCTGAATCACGACGATGCCGGGCGCGCCCTCCAGCTTCTGCGGCTTGGCCAGATAGCCCTGGATCTGCTGGCCATCGGGGCGGCTGAACGTGATCATCGAACCTGCTGCCTGTGTCATGAGTTGCTCCTCGAAGTAGACGAAGCCGCTAGCATAGCGCCAGTGCGGACGGTTCTGCTGACTCGGCGCCAGCGCAGCCCGATCGGTGCGATCAGTAGGATTTGTAGGGAAGAAATTTGCCGCTCAGCACCACCTTGACGCGATCGCCGTTCGGATTCGGCTCACGCTCGATATCCATCGAAAAGTCGATCGCGCTCATGATGCCGTCGCCGAACTCCTCGTGGATCAGCTCCTTGATCGTCGTGCCGTACACGCTCACGATCTCGTACCAGCGATAGATCAGCGGATCGGTCGGGACCGCCGTCGGCAGCGAGCCCTTGTACGGGACGATTTGCAGCCAGGCGGTCTCCTCGTCGGTGAGGTCGAACAGTTCGCGAGCGACGGCGGCCTGCTTCGCGTCGAGCGTCATCTGGCCGAGCATCGCCGCGGTCGTCCACTCCTTGCTGCGGCCGATCTTCTCGGCGATTTCCCCCCAGCTCAGCTTGCTTCTGACTTTCGCGGCGATGATTTTCTTCGTGACGTCGTGGCGATCCATGATGTAGTCCTCCGTAAAGGTGTCGGGTGATGCGCGCATGAGAGCCGTTCGGCGATAGTACTCAAGACGAAATCAGCGCGCTCGCCCTGGCAAGCCGCGCGTTATGCCGCCGCCGTCGCAACGCGCGGCCACGGTCGCCCTGCCCGCTAGAATCGCTCGACCACGCCGAACTGCACGCCCGCGACCGGCGCGCCTGGATAGGCGACCGGCAGCCCGGTCACGTTGACGCCGCGCAGGGTGAAGCTGGCGTCGTCGTGATTCGACAGATAGGCTGCGCTGAAATAGAACAGCAAGGTGGCAGACACGTTATATTCGACCGCCAGGCTAAACTGATCGGCGCTCGCGCCCGCACCGGTAAAGTCGCGCACGTGCGCATAGCCCACGGACGCGCGCGCATTCGAAGAAAAGCTGTATTGCGCCGAAAGCGCCCCACCCGCGCCGTGATAGAGCGGCGTGCCGCCCTCGCCATTGAAGAAGGCGAGCCACACACGCACTTTGTCGACCGCGTACGTCGCGCCGCCGAGATTCGCCCGCAGCGCGCCCGCGCCGTGGGTCTGCTGGCGCGCGTAGAGCAGCCTGAGTTCGTCGATCTGATAGGCGGCGGTAACGTAGTAGCCGTCGATGCCGTTGCCATCGCTCTCCGACGGATCACGCGTGGCCATCATGACGGTGCCACTGAATCCTGCCACGAGCGGCGAGAGATACGCGATTGCGTTACTGGCGTAGGGCGTGATCTTCGAGAAGTTGTTGAGTCCGGACGCGATCGTGCCGGCGCCGAATGCATCGAGATCGCCCTTGAACGGGATATAGATCGGCGAGTATTGCCGGCCGAAACGCATCTCGCCCCACGCGCTTCGCGCGCCGATCCACGCCTGGCGGTTGAATAACAGACCGGGACTCTGGAGCGTGCCGTCGGCCGAGCTAAAGCCGTTTTCCAGTGTGAACACCAGATCGGTGCCGGCCCCGATCGGCTCGCTGCCGCGCAAGCCGATCCGCGAGCCGCGATAGGCTCCCGAGTCCAGCCGCGGCGTCCAGCCGGAGCCCGGATCGGTTATTTCGAGGCTGGTGTCCAGCAAGCCGTACAGCGTGACCGAGCCCGAACCCGCGTTCGGTGCCGCCAGGCTCTGCGCGCAACACAGCAGCGCCACGCCGCCGGCGCCTGCGCACCGGACCACGCGGCGGACCCACGTGGCGACGTGCGCTACCGGCGCCCGTGTTCGTGGCGGCTCATTGAGTGAAGATCTCGCGGCGCTGACCAGATGAACTCCTCCATGCGGACGTCCAACGTGCGTTCCTGACACGATCAGCTGTCGTGTTCAGACAGGTCGCTCGTCAGTCCAGCGTCGAAACATAACAGACCTGAGCCGGTTTGCAATTTTCGTCTCCATGATCCGGAGCGGCGAGGCGCGCCGCGTCGGCGCTCGCCGCGGTTCACCCGGTCCGCACGCCGGCGTGACGCATCGTCCTTCACGCGCCGCCCGTGTTTTTCCACCTGCCTCAATGCGTCCCGTACTCGTCGTGGCGGCGCCACCAGACACCCGCTTCATTGCGTCCCTTGGGTGCGCGGTCGAGCCATTGATACATGCCCCACAATGCATCCACGCCGCGCCCATACGTGGAATACGTGTGATACACGACACCGTCTTCGAGTACGAACGCGCTCATGCCGGGCCTGTCGAGCGAGTACGTCGGCGCATCGGTGCCGCAGGCGGCCGCGAACTCGACGACGGGCGCCGGCGCCGGCAGCGCGTCCATCGCATGGCCGCCGCGCTGGAAGTTGTAGTCGACGCTGCCTTCGCGCTGCTGCTGCTCGGTGAACGAGACATTGACGTCGAAGTTGAAGTCGCTGCCGGCCGAGGACGCCCACGGAAACGTCCATCCCATGCGCCGCTTGTAAGCCTGCAGCTTCGCGAGCGGCGCGCGCGATACCGCCGTCAGCGTGACATCGTGATTCGCGAGGTGGACAACCGAGCCGTCGAAGCCGTCCGCGACCGCCGAACACGACGGACAGCCCGCCGTGTAGTCGGGGCCGAACATGAAGTGATAGACGAGCAACTGCGAGCGTCCGCCAAAGAGGCCGGCCAGCGAGACGCTTCCGTCGTCGGTCTCGAACCGGTATGCCTTGTCGACGCGGACCCAGGGCAGCGCTTGCCGCTGCCGGGCCAGTTCGTCGCTCTGCCGCGTGAGCGCCTTTTCGGCTTCGAGCAATTCGAGCCGCGCTGCAAGCCATGCTTGCCGTGTGCCGATGGGGTGTGTCGTCGCCATGCTTCTCTCCTTGGTTCGGTTCGCTATACGAAATGCGCGCGAAATGCACGCCAGGTGCTACGCGAAGTCCCGCGCGGAATGCCGCGGGTTGGTCGTGCTAGATTAGCCGCGGGCCTCGAGCGACGGGAGTGACAAGTGTGGCGGGATTCGCGTAGACCATGGACTCGCTAGTGACGGCAGCGGCGCGCGCGCTCGCCGCGGGCGATCCGCTCGGCGCGCTCAATCGCGTGGCCTTGCGCGACGACGCGCCGGCGCTCGCGTTGCGCGGCATCGCCATGGCGCAACTCGGCGATCTGGTGCGGGCCAGGGCGCTCGTGCGCAGCGCCGCGCGCGCCTTCGGTTCACGAGAGCCGGTGGCCCGCGCACGATGTGTCGTCGCCGAAGCCGAGATCGCCCTCGTCTCGCGCGATCTGAACTGGCCCACGAAAGCACTGGAAGGCGCCCGCGCCACCCTCGAAGCGCACGGCGACCGGCTCAACGCCGCTCATGCGCGCTATCTCGAAGTCAGGCGCCTGCTGCTGGTCGGGCGCCTCGACGAAGCAGAGCGCGCGCTCGCCGGGCTCGACCCGGCGCCGTTCCCGCCCGCCTTGCGAGCCGCGCACGAACTGGTCGTGGCGGGTGTCGCGCTGCGCCGCCTGCAGACCCGCGCGGCGCGCGCCGCGCTGGAACGAGCCGAACGTGCCGCACGGCTCGCGGGCATCCCTGCCCTGATCGCGGAGGTCGACAACGCCGCGCTCGTGCTGAACGCGCCCGCGGCGCGACTGCTCGCGCGGGGCGAAGAGCGCCCGCTGCTGCTCGATGAGGTCGAAGCGTTACTGGCATCGAAGGCATTGATCGTGGACGCGTGCCGTCACGTCGTACGCGACGCGGGCGCGGTAATCTCGCTCGCGAGCCGCCCGGTGCTGTTCGTGCTCGCCCGCACGCTCGCCGAAGCGTGGCCGGAGGACGTGCCGAGAGACGTGCTCGTCGCGCGAGCCTTCCGGGGCAAGGCCGCCGACGAATCGCACCGCGTGCGTCTGCGGGTCGAACTCGGGCGCTTGCGTTCCGTGCTTCGTACGATGGCCGGCGTCAGCGCGACGCAGCGCGGCTTCACGCTGGTGCCACGGCACGCGCGGCAGGTCGTGGTGCTGGCGCGGCCGGTCGAGGACAAACATGCGCCCGTGCTTGCCTTGCTCGCCGACGGCGAGTCGTGGTCGAGTTCGGCCCTCGCGCTCGCGCTCGGCGCGAGTCAGCGCACCGTGCAGCGCAGCCTCGATACGCTCGCGTTGCAAGGCAAGGTGCAGTCCGTCGGCAAAGGCCGGGCGCGCCGCTGGATGACCCCGCCCATGCCCGGATTCACGACGACCTTGTTACTCCCCGCGCCGTTGCCGATTGATTAGGATGGCAACACGAAAACCACGAGTGAACAGCCATGAAACGATCAGCCGCCGAAATCATCAGCGAGTACGGACCCTTTCCGGGCGTCGAAAAAGTGCATGGCGTGACGTATGACGGCCGGCACGTCTGGTTCGCCGCCGGAGACACGCTGAACGCGTTCGACCCGCAAAGCGGCGAGCCGCTCCGTTCGATCGATGTCGCCGCGCACGCGGGCACCGCCTTCGACGGCAAGCATCTGTTCCAGATCGCCGAAGACCGTATCCAGAAGATCGATCCCCAGACCGGACGCGTGCTCGCCACGATCCCCGCGCCGGGCGGCGGAGGCGACTCGGGGCTCGCATGGGCGGAAGGGTCGCTGTGGGTCGGGCAGTATCGGGAGCGCAGGATCCATCAGATCGATCCCGAGACGGGCGCGATTTTGCGCACCCTCGAATCCAACCGCTTCGTGACCGGCGTCACCTGGGTGGACGGCGAACTCTGGCACGGCACGTGGGAAGGCGATGAAAGCGAATTGCGGCGCATCGATCCGCGCAGCGGCGAAGTTCAGGAGCGGCTCGAGATGCCGTCCGGCGTCAGCGTGTCGGGACTCGAATCCGACGGCGGCGATCGCTTCTTTTGCGGCGGCGGAAGCAGCGGCAAGGTGCGGGCCGTGCGACGGCCCAAATGAGCAGGCCGGGGCGTGCCGAATCCACGTGGCGAATCCACCTGCAAGCCATGATCGCCCCGTGGATCAGCCTCGTGTCGGCTCGCGTCCCGGCAAGTCCTGCAACAGGTTCATGAACGCCCGCACCTTGGCGCTCAAAAGACGCCGCGAGTTGTAAAGCGCCCAGACTTCAACCTGCGGCCCGTCCGCCACGCCCCAGCAGACGAGCCGTCCCGCCGCCACATCCTGCTCGGCCAGCAGCTTGGGCAGCAGCGCCGCCCCCACGCCGTCCACTGCCGCGTCACGCACCATCAGCAGCGACGAGAGCCGCAGCACCGGTATCGGCGCGAGCGCCCACAGGCCGGATTCGGTGCGCACCGTCCAGATCGCGCCCGGCGACGCCGCGGCGAACACGATTGCCGGCACCGGCAACGCCGCGGCATCGCCGGCGGCCCGGGCAGGCATCGGCAAACCGGGCGCCGCGACGAGGAGCCGTTCGTCGCCGTAGATGCGCCGCCCCACGAGCTGCTCGTCACGCGGCGGATTGATGCGGATCACGAGGTCATAGCCGTCCTCCACCGGATCGACGATCCGGTCTTCCGCAATGACTTCGAGTTCGACCTGCGGATAGGCCAACGCAAAACGCGCCGCGATCCGGCCCAGCACCACATGCGCGAACACGATCGGCGCGCTGATCCGCAACCGCCCGCGCGGAACCGGCGCACGGGAGGCCACCGCTTCGCCCGCCTCCTCGATTTCCGTCAGCGGCCCGCGCGTGCGCTCATACAGCGCGAGACCTTCTTCCGTCAGCCGCAACCTGCGCGAGCCCCGCTCGATCAGCCGCACGCCGAGCGTTTCCTCGAGTTCCGCCACGCGCCGCGACAGCGTGGCCTTGGGACGGTCGAGCGCCCGGCTGGCCGGGCCGAATCCGCCGTGCAGCGCGACGGCGTTGAAATCGGCAAGCGACGTCAAATCCATGATCGTTCCAAATATGAGACGAGATGTCTTAATTTTTGCACTATCGCCTCTTAAATGGAACATCTATTGTGTGTCTACGGGCTGACTGACAGTCCATCCCACCTTAGGAGAAAGATCATGGCAATCCTCGTAACAGGCAGCACCGGCGTGGTCGGCAAGCAGGTTCTCGAACATCTGGCCGGCAGCGGCGCGCCAATCCGCGCGCTGACCCGCACGCCGGAAAAGGCGCAGTTTCCGGAGGGCGTCGCGGCGGTTCAAGGCGACCTGTCCGACGTGGACGGCTTGCGGCGCGCGATGAACGGCGTCAGCACACTGTTCCTGCTCGCACCCAACGCCGCCGACGAACTGACGCAAGCGTTGCAAGCGCTGAGCGTGGCGCGTGAGGCCGGGGTGAAAGGCGTGGTGTATCTGTCGGTGTTCAAAGGTGCCGACTACGTCGACGTGCCGCATTTCACCAGCAAGCACGCGGTCGAGCGGATGATCGAACACCGCGATCTGCCGGCCACCGTATTGCGTCCGGCGTATTTCATGCAGAACGACGTGCGCCAGAAAGAGCCTTTACTGACGCACGGCGTGTACGGCATGCCGATCGGCGCCAAAGGTATATCCATGGTCGATGTGCGCGATATCGGCGAGGCCGCGGCGCGCGAACTGCTGCGCCGCGAGCGTGCCGCGGAACGCTTGCCGCGCGAGACGTATGCGCTGGTCGGACCTGAGCCGATCACGGCGGAAAGCGTGGCGTCGATCTGGACCGACGTGCTCGGGCGCGCGGTGCGCTATGGCGGCGACGATCTCGACCTGCTGGAGCAGCGTTTGAAGGGTGCCGCACCGGGCTGGCTCGCGTACGACATGCGCCTGATGATGAGCCGCTATCAGCAGGACGGCGCGGTCGCATCGCAAGCGGAAATCGATCATCTCGCGGCGTTGCTGGGCCGCCAACCGCGGTCGTATCGGGACTTCGCGGTGGAGACGGCGGCGGCTTGGGCGAAGGGGTAAGTGCTGACGCGCGCGTCACTTGCCTACGCTCGCCGGCAAACGAGCCGATAATCGCATGACCGACAGGAAGGAGACGCCACGGTCATGCGCAATCTCGACGAAAACACGATCACGCAGGCGGTTCTGGCGCGCCACGCGCACGCGAACGACGAGCGGCTGAAGACGATCGTTACGAGCCTCGTGCGGCATTTGCATGCCTTCGCGCGCGAGGTGAACCTGACCGAGAACGAATGGGAACAGGGCATTCGTTTCCTGACCGACGTGGGCCATATTACCGACGACAAACGTCAGGAATTCATCCTGCTCTCGGACACGCTGGGTTTGTCGATGCTCGTCACGGCCATGGCGAACCGCAAGCCGCCGGGCTGCACCGAGGCGACGGTATTCGGACCGTTCTTCGTCGAAGGCGCGCCCGTCTATCGAAACGGCGACGACGTGTCCAACGGCGCGCACGGCGAGCCCTGCTTCGTGTCGGGAACCATCAGGGGCGCGGACGGCGAAGCGGTGCCCAACGCCCGCATCGACGTCTGGCAGGCCGACGCGGACGGCTTCTACGACGTCCAGCACGGCGGCGACGATACGCATCGCGCGAGAGGCGTGCTCCATAGTCTCGCGGACGGGCGCTATCACTTTCGCTCCATCGTCGCCGAACCTTATCCGATTCCGCACGACGGGCCGGTCGGGCGCATGCTCGAAGTGCTGGGACGGCATCCGTGGCGCCCGGCGCATCTGCATTTCATGATCACGGCGCCCGGCTACGAGCGCCTCGTGACCCACGTGTTCCGCGACGGCGATCGATATCTCGATTCGGACGCGGTGTTCGGCGTGCGCTCGTCGCTGGTGGCGAAGTGGAATCGCCATGAGGCAGGCACGGCGCCGGACGGGACGCGTATGACCACGCCGTTCAGCACGCTCGAATTCGATTTCGTGTTGAACCGATCCGTGTGACGCGGGTCACTTTACTGGTGCGGCAATCATCTTGCGTTGGACCAGGGCGCGCTGCGTGGGACCGGAGTAACGCGCTGAAGCGCGCACTCCGATCGGGAACCACAGCGCCAGCTCTGGCCGGAAGACGCGTTCAGCCCGCGGATCACGATCGGTCTTAGAACCACCCCGCGTCAACAGGCATTCAATTACCGAGCCCTACTCTCATGGAAAAACGAGCACTCATCATCGGCGCGAGCGGCATTGTCGGCGGCAATCTCGCGGACCAGCTGTTTTCGAGCGGCTGGCACGTCGCCGGACTCTCACGCGGCCGCACGCCGGTATCGCCGGCCATCGAGTCGATCACCGCCGATCTGCAATCGGCCGAGTCCGTTAGCGAGGCACTCGCCGGCAAGCGGTTCACTCACGTGTTTCTGACCGCGTGGTCGCGCCAGGCCACGGAGAAAGAGAATATTCGCGTGAACGGCGCCATGGTGCGTCATGTAATGGACGCCGTGGGCCCGTCAGGCACGCTCGAACACGCCGCGCTCGTGACGGGACTGAAGCACTACCTCGGCCCGTTCGAAGCGTATGCGACCGGCGCCGTGCCGATCACACCGTTTCGCGAGGAACAGGGCCGCCAGCCGGTGGACAACTTCTACTACGAGCAGGAAGACCGTTTATTCGACGCCGCGCAACGCTACGGTTTCAGTTGGAGCGTGCATCGTCCGCACACGATCATCGGCTTTGCGCTCGGCAACGCGATGAACATGGGCGTGACGCTCGCGGTCTACGCGACGCTGTGCAAGCAGACCGGCCAGCCGTTCATCTTCCCCGGCTCGGCGGCGCAATGGAACAGCCTCACCGATATGACCGACGCGCGGCTGCTCGCGCGCCATCTCGAGTGGGCCGCCACGTCGCCGAACGCGCGCAACCAAGACTTCAACGTGATCAACGGCGACGTGTTCCGCTGGAAATGGATGTGGTCGCGAATCGCCAGCTACTTCGGCATCGAAGCCGCACCGTTCGACGGCGAGACGCGTCCGCTGGAAGGCCGCATGCAGAACGCCGGCAAGACATGGTCCGATATCGCCGCGCGCTTCGGTTTGAAGGAGGCCGACCTCGGCAAGCTCGCCTCGTGGTGGCACACCGACGCGGACCTCGGCCGTCCGATGGAAGTGCTCACGGATATGACCAAGAGCCGCAAGGCAGGCTTTCTGGATTATCAGAGCACGTCCGACGCATTCTTCGCGCTGTTCGACCGGTTGAAGGCGGAGCGGATCATTCCGCAGTGATACGCGCGCGGGCCGGCTTAATCCGATCAGGAACCTCGTGTAGCCGACGGTTGCCCGCGGATTCGGTCACGCGCCCAACCAGGCGCAACCGAATTCGTTGGATCGGCCGGTTTTGCGACGCGAATTGACTAAACTCGCCGGACGGCAAAACCGGCTCGTCTTGCGCCGCGGAAGCCACCCCAGCGGGCGAACGCCGGCCTGCTGACAAGGTTCGTTGCCAGGCTTTGCCGGTACGAGACGCAGGGGCCCATATCGCGTGGCCCCCGCGTGTATCGAATCGACAACGCCCAATGCGCTTCACACCAGGTCTTCTGCCGCCATGGTCAGGATGATCTTTCCGACATTGGCGGCGGATTCCATGCGCCGATGCGCATCGGCGGCCCGGGCGAGAGCAAACGTGCTGTCCACGACCGGCTCCAGGCGCGCGCCGCCGTCGAAGCGCTCCAGCCAATGCTCGCGAAAACGCCGCACCATCGCGTGCTTTTCCGCTTGCGCCCGCGACTTCATCACCGTTCCCTTGATCTGCAGATGACGATAAAGGATCTGCTCCAGTTCGACAGCCACCTGAGCGCCACCGCCAAGAATGCCGACCTGGATCAGCCGTCCGCCATTGGCGAGCGCTGCCACATTGCGCGCGAAATACGGCGCGCCCACGAAGTCGATCACGACATCGACACCCCGCCCGTTCGTAGTCTTCTTGATGACGTCGGCGAAATCCTCAGTGCGATAGTCGATGACCACATCCGCTCCAAGTTGGACGACGCGTTCGTGCTTGGAAGCTTCGGCCGTGGCGAAGATTTGCGCACCGGTCGCGTACGCCAGTTGCACGGCGGCCGAACCGACGCCGCCCGCCGCCGCATGAATCAGTACCGAATCGCCGCGCCGCAGTCCACCCAGGTGCAGCATTGCCTCGTGCGCCGTGACGAATACTTCAGGAATCGCGGCTGCATGAACATAATCGAGCGCGGCCGGAATCGGCATGGCCATGCGCCAGTCGATTCGCGCAATCTCCGCGTAGGCGCCGCCGCCCACCACCCCCATGACACGGTCGCCCACCTTGTAGCCCTGCACCGCGCTGCCGGTTTCGATCACTTCGCCCGCTATTTCGAGGCCCATGATCGTGGAGTCGCCGAAGTTGGGACGGCCATAGCCGCCTGTGCGGTGAGTGAGGTCAGCGCGGTTCACGCCAGCGGCGTGCACGCGCACCAGCAGATCGTCGGGGCGCACTTCGGGCGCCGGCACGTCGGCAAGCTGGAGCACGTCGGCGTCGCCGAATTCCTTGAATGTGATGGCTTTCATGCTGGTGTTTCCTGTGTAGCGGGAGGTGTGCCGGTATCGGTCTCGTGCTGCGTAGCGAGCGTGGCCTGTGCGACGGCCGATGCCGAAATCGCTGCCGGAAAACCCGCGTAGAACGCGAGGTGCGTGATGGCAGCGGCCAGTTCTTCATGCGTCACGCCGTTATTCACGGCGCGGCGCAAGTGCGCGGGCAGCTCGTCGAGATGACCGCCCGCGATCAGCGCGGCGACCGTCACGAGGCTGCGCTCGCGCAGCGACAGAGCGGGGTCGCTCCAGATCTGTGGATAGAGCGTGGCATCGACGAACTCCGCGAGTTTGGGCGTGAAAGCACGCGCCGCCTCGCGCGGGCTGCTGAAGTTTGCGTGGGACATGGCGGCTCTCCTTTCAGGCCTGGCTAATGAACTTGCGCGTGAGGTAGTACTCGATACCCTCGACTCCCCCTTCCGAACCATGGCCGCTTTCTTTCATACCGCCAAACGGCAATTCGGTTGCGACGATGCGGTACTGATTGATGCCGATCATCCCGGCCTCCAGTCCATCGCCCACGTCGATCGCGGTGCGCGCGCTCTGCGTGAATGCATAGGCCGAAAGCCCATACGGCAGGCGGTTCGCTTCGGCCAGACCATCTTCGAGTGTGTCGAAGCGCATCAGCACGGCGATCGGGCCGAACGGCTCTTCGTGCATCACGCGGGCGTCCATCGGTACGTCGGCAAGGACCGTCGGCTCGAAGAAGTAGCCTTCGCGTTCAATGCGCTTGCCGCCTGCCAGCACCTTGGCGCCGCGCGCCACTGCATCGGCCACCAGTTCTTCCATCTTCGCGAGTTGACGCGGATTGGCGAGCGGGCCGACCTGGGTGGCGGGATCCATGCCGTCGCCGACCTTGAGGGCATTTGCTGCCAGCACGAAGTGCTCGACGAACACGTCGTAAACACCGCGCTGGATCAGGAAGCGCGTCGACGAGATGCAGATCTGCCCGGTGCCGCGAAAGCGGTTCGCCGCCCCTTCGACGGCGGCCTTCTCGACGTCGGCGTCGTCGAATACGAGTACCGGACCGTGCCCGCCGAGTTCGAGCGTGATCGGCTTGACGCCTTCGGCGGCGCGCGCCGAGAGCAGACGACCAACCGGCACCGAACCCGTGAAAGTGACCTTACGGATCACCGGCGAGGCGATCAGCTGCTTCGAGACCTCGTCGGGCACGCCAAACACGACTTGCAGCACGCCTTTGGGCAGACCTGCGTCGTCCAGTGCGCGGGCCAGTGCGAGTGCCGTGGCAGGGCTTTCCTCGCCCGGTTTGATGATCACGCTGCAACCGGCTGCGAGCGCCGCCGAGAGTTTGCGTGCCGGCGTGATAGCCGGAAAATTCCACGGCGTGAACGCAGCCACCGGACCAATTGCCTGCTTCTTCACGAGCTGCTGGACGCCGGGTCGGTTCGCAGGCACCACGCGGCCGTCGATGCGGCGCGCCTCTTCCGAAAACCACTCGAAGTATTCAGCGGCCCGCAGCACTTCGTCGCGGCTTTCGGCAAGCGGCTTGCCTTCTTCGAGCGTCATCAGTTCCGCAATGCGCGGTGCGCGTTCGCGCATCAGCTCCGCAGCGCGCCTGAGAACGCGAGCGCGTTCGGCGGGCACCGTGTTGCGCCAGACGTCGAACGCGCGGCGCGTGACACTTAGCGCGCGGTCCAGGTCGGCGGTGGTTGCGAGCGGCACGCGGCCCAGTTCGCGTTTCGTGGCCGGGTTGACGACGGGCGCGGTTTCACGTTGGTTTGCGGCGATCCATTCGCCGTCGATGAACAGGTACAGCGGATCGTAGACTGCGTTCATGACATTACCTCCGGTAAGTGCTAACGATTAGACATCCATAATATTTGCCAGGCTTGCTTGCTCAGCGGATTCAATGCGATCAGGTCATTCGTATGGGCGGTGCTGTCGCCCGCGTCGCTTCATGGCTGGATGCGGCCATTGGAAAGCGTGCGTTTCCAGATTCCGTACCTCCGGGTAAAGCGACGCTCGATTCAGAAAGGGTGCGGCGAGTGCCTGACTGCGCAACGAAGTCTAGGCGCGAAGCCCGTGTGGTGTTAGCGGGGCTGGAAAGAATGAGTCTTTCTGCTGGAGGGAAAATCTCCGCGCTGTTTTAGAACGCCTGTGCGGTTTTGGCCTGGCGCCCGAGCCCAGGCGTGGCCGCCGCGCGTTGCTGCCGCTCAAAAAGACCCGCGCGTATCATGCTGGGTGTGCGTGAGACTGGCTGTCGACAAATCGCGCGATCGACCAACGAATAATGAAGGCTCAACGGGAAAAATCGGAATGGACAAGGTCTATAACATGTCGGTATTCGTGAAGGTCGTGGAGATGGGTAGTTTCACCGCCGTCGCCAACCACCTGGATACCACCGTCGGCAACGTCTCGCGTGCCGTTTCGGTGCTCGAAGAAGGACTCAACACGCGACTGTTGCAAAGGTCCACGCGACGTCTCGCCGTGACCGACGCGGGCCGCCGTTTTTACGAGCGTAGCGTCTCGATCCTGGCGGAAATCGATCACGCCGAAGCTGAGGCGCGCGATGCGTTGCTTGCGCCGCGTGGCACGTTGCGCGTCCACGCTGTGCCCGGTCTCGGACGACAACTCGTGACGCGCGCCGCCCTCGCGTATCGCCAAACGTACCCGGATGTCTCGGTGGATCTGCTGCTCTCGCAACGAATGCCGAATCTGCTCGAAGAACAACTCGATCTGGCCATCGTGATTGCACGCACGCTGCCGGATTCCGCGTATGTGAGTCAGAAGATCGGAAGCAGTCATTGCGTGCTGGCCGCTTCGCCTGAGTACCTCGCACGGCATCCGGCACCCGAGCAGCCCAAAGACCTCGTCGATCACACATGCGTGTTATTGAGCACAGTGGATTACGCTCCGGACGAGTGGCATCTGGAGAGCCCGGCCGGCAACGCAAGCTATCGGCCCGCGGGGCCGCATTTCAGCGTGAACGATATGGAGTCGATGCAGGTTGCGTTGCGCAGTGGTGCCGGCATTGGCTTGCTCGCGGGTTTTTCTGCAATCGACGATCTGCGAAACGGCACCCTGGTGCGCGTTCTGCCGCAGTTCCACACATCGGTGCGCAACGTTTATGCGGTCTATCTGTCGCGCCAGTTCGTGGATGCGAAAATCAGGTGTTTCATTGACGCACTGAAAGTGCATGTCGGTGACCCGTTGCAATCCTATGCAAATGAACTCGCGATCGAGTGCGAGCTGTCTTGAACAGCTCGCTTGGCGAGCAATTCAGAGATTCAACCCGCCGTGCGTCGCGCGGCGCGGGCGATACTCTCAGCAAAGAGCGGCGTTTCGCGCTGGTTGTGATCACCCGATGCCGCCTGGCGATCACGGGCAGCCTGGTCAAACGACATTCCGTTCTTTTCAATGAAAGAGAGAAAATCATCAGTCGGATGCGAAGTGACGCTATTGGTGTATTCGGTCTTGCCGTTGGGCAACCCTTTTGCGCGTAACTCCCAGATGACTTGAACCTTGGTCCGCCCGTGCGGCGTGAAAACGTCCGACAGGGACACCATCTTGCAATAGAGCCGTTCCGTCACTTCGCCGACATAATGCTGTACCACGAGTCCGGTACCGATCATCTCCACATTGATGGACATCCGCTTGCCATCGTCGGTCCATGTCGCGCCAGCCGCGATATGGTCAGGCGGGGCACACCGTTGATACTCTGCGTCCGGAAGAGTGAAGAGCCATTGCGCGATATCGATCTTCTCGACATCGACGTCGATTACATGGCTAAAGCCGCTTTGAGAAAGAATAAGGTCATGTTGAACGGAAGTCATTTCTGTGCTCCAGGCGTTTGGGGATAGTGAGCTATCGAACGTCACTGGATGAGAATCTCTCACACTGGAATGCCTCTCCTTTTCAAAAAGGCACCGGAGTTCCAGTTTTGCATGACTTCATGCGATTCGAAAATTCGTTGGCGCATTTCGGATTTCCTGAAACGCGATGTTCAGAGCGGCAACTGCCGTCGACAGACCGATAGCACGAGCTGCCTAAGCCAACGATGAACAGGGTCGACCTCCAGGCGAGGGTGCCACATCTGCGACACGGTAATCTTCTCGGTCGCCACGGGGAGTTCGAACGCGTGGGTGGCGACGCTCGCCGCATTGTCATGAGGTTCTGTCTGATTGACCAGAAAAGAGGCGGGCACGAGTGCGATCAGATCCGAAGTTCGAGCCACAGCCAGCGCGGCGGGAAAGCTCGGCACGACGGCCACGATGGTTCGCTGAAGACCCAGAACGGCCAACGCTTCGTCGACAGGTCCACTTGCGCGTTCCCGTCGGGAAGCCACGACGTGGCCGAAAGCGACGTACCGCTCAGCGGTGACTTGTCCGTCAAGTTCGAGCGGATGGCCTCTTCTGACCACACCCACAAAACGATCCCGGAATAGCGCCTGTAGCCGCACCTCCGGACCCATTTCACCCAGAACACCAATCTCGAGGTCGGCCGACCCGTCTCGCAAGTGCGCGGCGGTCTTATCGGGCTTCGGCGCAAAGCGCAAACATACGTGTGGCGCAACCGCCGTTGCCGCGGCAATGAGCGGCGAACCGAAGGCCTCGACAAAACCGTCGTTGGCTCGAATGGTGAAGGTTCGCCGCAACCTCGTGAAGTCGAGTTCCGGCTTGGAAGGACGAAGGACGGCGCGAGCCTCGTGAACCGCATTTTGCGTGCGTTCACGGATTTCTTCGGCGTACGGCGTCAATACCATCTGGCGCCCTGCCCGCACCAACAATGGATCGCCAGTCGAGGCGCGAAGTCGGGCGAGCGTTCTGCTCATTGCAGAGGCGCTCAGCCCCAATCGACGAGCAGCGCCCGCCACGCTTGCATCGGCAAGCAGCGCCTCCAGCGCAATCAGCAGGTTCAGGTCGGGTTCGGGCATGCCCGATCGTAACATTGCCGGGCGAGACGAGGCGTTCGGTGCAGGTTATGAATGCAGCCGTTGCATCTTCCGCCCTCTCTCACCCGCCGATATATTGCGTGGACTAGCTCGCTACGACGCGTCTTATTTCCGATGCGTCCGGACATGCCTCATTCAAAGGTATAGATAAAATGCGAACCTCACCTCTGCAGAAAACCGTTCTTCTTATCGGCGCATCCCGTGGTCTTGGCTTGGCGATGGCCGCGGAATACCTCAGGCGAGGCTGGCGCGTGATCGCCACCGGGCGAGCCGACTCGACGGAGCGGCTGCGCCATCTCACCGGAGCACTCGAAATTGAAACGGTCGATATAACGCATCCGGAGCAAGTCGCGGATTTACGCGCCCGGCTTGCAGGTCGACAGCTCGACGTGCTTTTCGTCAATGCAGGTGTCAAGAACGACGATCGGGAAACCATAGCGGATGTCTCGACCGAGGAATTCGTACGCGTGATGGTGACGAACGCGCTCAGTCCCATGAGAGTCGTCGAAACCTTCCAGGATCTCGTCCGACCGAACGGAACGATTGGCGTCATGTCTTCCGGCCAGGGCAGTGTCACCAACAACGTCAATGGAAATTACGAGGTGTATCGGGGCAGCAAGGCTGCACTGAACATGTTTATGCGCAGTTTTGCGGCTCGCCACGCCAATGACCCGCGAACCTTGTTGCTGATGGCGCCAGGTTGGGTACGTACGGACATGGGTGGACCCGAAGCCCGGTTAAGTATCGAAGAAAGCATTCCGAACCTGCTGAACACGATGGAGGCTTACGAAGGACGCTCAGGGTTGCACTACCTCGACTATCTTGGAAGAGTCGTTCCGTGGTGAGCAGGTCGGCCGCAAGATTCAGTTAAGGAGTGAATGCCCTCTCAAACATATAGCGTCAGGCAGGACGGACGGCCGTGATATCGCGCGGGATGACATGGCTCCCGGCGCAAAGCGCCGCGCAGAAATCTGTCGTCTCGTTCAGCGATACAATTAGGCAGGCTTCGATGCAGCCCACTCAAATGTGGCGAACGGCGGAAAACGCCGTTACGCGCCAGATCGGTTGTCTGGAACTGTTGTGCCGGCACGGAATGCCGGTCTCGCGGAAGACCAACACAACGACCTGACTGACAGGAGTGAGTCATGTGCGTTCGGTACGCTATGTGTCAGCTTCCAGTCGTGCGAACCAACAGTGAGGTCGCATGATGCCGCCCGCGCTCCGGATGCAGAGGTCCTGCCGCGCCTCATCGGCGTGCGCCGCTCTGGCCCTCGCCCTGCTGCCTTGCCCCTCGAATGCGCAGACCGAGGCGGGCCCATCGACCAGCAGCAAGGTGGTTGGCGGCAACGTGAAGCAACATGCCAACGCCGTGCTCGCCATCATGACCTACACGACCGTACCCGACGTTACGACCAGTAATCTGTCGGTCAATAGCGGCACCACGGGCAATCCCGGTTTCGGTCAGACGCAGTTCGGCGGCGGCTTCACTATCAGCAAATCGTTCCCGTTATACCTGGAGGGCACGCTCGCCTACAGCCGTTACGACCCGATCTTTATCGCTACGGATGGTACGCAGCAGCGTGCGGTGCCGACCAGATGGAACACTTTCAGCGGCACGGTTGGCGTCGGCTGGGATTTCCGGATCACGGACGAACTGGTATTCCGTCCGATCCTGAATGGCACGATTGGACGCGTCTCGAGCGATCTGAAGGTGGGCCAGTCGATCTTCAACCACGTTACCGACAGCAATCTGCAGTTCCTCGAGAATGGCTCGCTGGATGCCTACGGCTACGGTGGCTCACTCATGCTCGACTACGAGCACTACCGCGAAAACTACGAAATCGACGCCGAATTGCGTGCGACCGATATTTACCTGCGCAGCTTCGGCGGTTCCTCGGAGGCCGTGCAGGGGTCGGCCATGGCTCAGCAAGTGAGCTTGTGGACACGCTGGCGAGCGCCCACCGGCTGGCACGCGCTGGACCGGCCGATCCGCTATGTGCTGGAAGCCGCTTATTCGCACTATTTTGGCGACAGCGCCGGGGTGTTGGGGTTCAACGACCTCACATCGCTGGGAGTCGGACTGGAACTCGATAGCAGCAAGTATCCGATCATCATCACCCGCACGCGCGCCATGGTGCGATACGTGTTCGGACACAACGTGCACGGCGTGTCGTTCGGGTTCGCAATGAGTTTCTAGCGCTTCCGGATCGGCGGTGCCGGCTTCTGCAAAGGGTCTCCGCCAACTCGAACCGATCAGCTTGCCTGCCCTCAGGCAAGGGTTCGGATCGAGTTGCTGATACCCCGCGCGCAATCGATCACCGCGGGTGCCAGCCGCGCCTCGGCTTCCGCCGGCGTCCACCGGCTCGTCGGCGCCACGACGTGAACCGCACCGACCGGTCGACGCTCCCCGTCGAGCACCGGGGCTGCGATCGTCATGTCGCCGATGAACAGTTCCTCGCGGTTCGACGCATAGCCATTGCGCCGCCCGAGCGCGAGCCGCGTCACGATCTCGTCGATATCCGTCACGGTGTACTGCGTATGCGCGACGCGATCGCTGGCGAGCAGCAGCGCATGTGACTCGTCTTCCGGGAGCGCCGCGAGATACGCCCGTCCCGAGGCCGTGCAGTACATCGGAATGCGGCTGCCGATCGGCATGTGAATCGGCACGAACTTCATGCACACGAAGCGCGCCACATAGACCATGTCGACACCATCCGGCTCGGTCAGGTTGGTGGTCTCGCCAGTAACGTTGGTCAGCTCGGACAAAAACGGGTTGGCGACATCGATCAATGTGTCCGCAGCCAGATAGTTGAAGCCGATCTGCATCACACGCGGCGCCAGTTGATAGCGCTTCGTACGCGGATGCTTTCTCACATAACCAAGCTTCTCCAGCGTGTAGATCATGCGCTGCGCGGAGCTTTTGGTGATGGCCGTCGCCTCCGCCACTTCCTGCAACGTCATCGACCTTCGCTGCGCGCTGAACGCGCGCAACACCGCGATGCCCTTCTCCAGCGACTGATTGAACAGTGCGTCTGGCGTTTCCTCCGGCTCCAGGGGCGCTTCCGTCTCTGGGCTGAGTTGCTTGCGTGTCATGGAATCACCCAATTGTTCTCTGCTGTCATTGACTCTAGCATATCGCATATCGATACACAAATTTCGTTAAACGATATTTTTGACTCGAATATCATTGCTCAACTGATGGTTACCGATATTCCGACCGACCGTCGTCAACTCGTGGAGAGACTCATGTTCCAGTTCGCCAAACGCTTCGCCGGTGTCTTTGCAACAGGATTGCTGCTCGCCGGTGCGCCGGCCTTGTCCGCAGCCGCCACCACGTACGAGATTGGAGCGACCGCCACCGGTGTGCCGTTCACCTTTCTCGATGTGAAGACCAATTCGATCCAGGGCCTGCTGGTCGATGCGATTACCGCCACCGGCAAGGCCGCGGGCTTCGACGTCAAGATCGAGCAGACCACCTTTTCCTCGCTGATTCCGTCGCTGACCACGAAGAAGATCGACATCATCTCGGCGGCCATGCTGAAAACGCCGGCGCGCGAGCAGGTCGTCGATTTCTCCGACACCGTGTACTCCTACGGCGAAGGCCTGATCGTGCGCGCCGACGACAAAGGCCAGTACACCACGATGGACGACCTCAAGGGCGAAATTGTCGGCGCGCAGGTTGGCACCGCATTCGTCGATGCGTTGAACAAGAAGGGCATCTTCAAGGAAGTGCGCACCTACGATTCAGTCGCCGACATCATGCGTGACGTCGCGCTCGGCCGCATCAAGGCGGGCTTCGGCGACCACCCTATTCTGGCCTACCAGCTTCAGCACAATCCGAATCCGCAATTGCGGCTCGTGAGCGGATATCAGCCGTCGGTGAAAGGCCAGGTGTGCTTCGTCGTGCGCAAGGGCGACACGGCGACGCTGGAACAGTTGAACGCCGGCATCAGAAAGATCAAGGCCGACGGCACGCTCACGCAAATCGTCAAGAAGTGGCAGGTGGAATGACGTCGTTCGCAGAATAAGGACCGCCCGCCATGTTCTTCCAGAACGCCATCGAGTTTCTGCCGATCCTGCTCAAAGGCGCAGTTGTCACGATCGAGATCACCTTCTGCTCGTTCGTTCTGAGCACGGTGCTCGGCCTCGTGCTCGCGCTGATGCGCGTGTCCGGCAACCGCGTCGCAGCGAATGCCGCCACGACCTTTATCAACGTGATCCGCGGGCTGCCCATCATCGTTCAGCTCTTCTACATCTACTTTGTGCTGCCGGACCTCGGCGTGCAGTTGTCGGCGTTCCAGGCGGGTTTCATAGGCCTCGGCGTCGCGTACTCGGTGTATCAGGCGGAAAACTTCCGCGCCGGCATCCAGGCAATTGATCACGGGCAGATCGAAGCGGCGCAGTCCATCGGCATGCGCGGCGCGATGATCATGCGGCGCGTGGTGTTGCCGCAGGCGTTCCGGATTTCACTGCCGGCATACGGCAATACCCTCGTGATGATGCTCAAGGATTCGTCGCTCGCCTCGACTATCACCGTCGCCGAGATGACGCGCGCCGGGCAGCTGATCGCGTCGTCGACGTTTCAGAACATGACGGTATTCACGCTGGTCGCGCTGCTTTATCTCGGACTCAGCCTGCCGCTCGTCTATGGCTTGCGGCGGCTTGAACGCCGCCTCGGACTGAAGGGAAAACGATGATCAAGGTCGATGCGATTCACAAGCGCTTTCACGATCAGCACGTGCTCAAAGGTGTCAGTCTGCGTGTCGAACGCGGCCAGGTCGTGTGTCTGATCGGTCCGTCCGGCTCGGGCAAATCCACGCTGCTTCGATGCATCAACGGATTGGAGCGGCATGACGCCGGCACGATCACCGTGGAGGGTCACGCCGTCGACGCGAATTCGAAGCAGATCCACACTCTGCGCGCACAGGTCGGCATGGTGTTCCAGCGCTTCAACCTGTTTCCGCATCGCACGGCGTTGGAAAACGTGTTCGAGGGTCCGGTATTCGTCAGGAAGGAAGCACGTGCGCAGGCACGCGAGCGCGCCCGCCATCTGCTCGACAAAGTCGGCCTCGCGCACCGGATGGACGCTTACCCGGCCGAAATGTCGGGCGGACAGCAACAGCGCGTGGCGATTGCGCGCGCGCTGGCCATGGAACCGAAGGCGATCCTCTTCGACGAGCCGACCTCGGCACTCGACCCCGAGCTGGTCGGCGAAGTGCTGGGCGTCATGCGCCAGCTCGCCGACGACGGCATGACCATGATCGTCGTCACGCACGAGATGGGCTTCGCGCGCGAAGTGGCCGATCGTGTGTGCTTTCTTCATGACGGCACGATCCATGAGGAAGGGTCCGCCGCCGACCTGTTCGAACGTCCGCGCAATCCTCGCACACGCGAGTTTCTCGGCAGGATGCCCACGCTTACCGACGCCCCCCGGATTTGAAAACATCATGAGCCTGGTTGAAGTTGCAAAGCCGTTGCCGCCCTCTCTTTGGGCGGCAACGGCGGAACCCGCGGTCGATACGCCGCCGCTCGACGGCTCGGTCACAACGGACGTCGCGATTGTCGGCGCCGGCTACACCGGTTTGTCGACGGCCTTGCATCTGGCCGAACAGGGCATACGGGTCTGTGTGATCGACGCCAACGAGCCCGGCTGGGGAGCGTCCGGCCGCAACGGCGGCCAGGTGATTCCGGGCCTGAAATACGATCCCGACGAACTCATCCGACGCTACGGCCCAGACGACGGCGATGCGCTCGTGCAAATGGCGGGCGGCGCCGCGGACTCGGTTTTCGCCCTGATCGAGCGTTACGGCATTCAGTGCAACGCGACGCGCGCCGGCTGGATTCAGCCGACCCATTCGAGCAAGCTGCTCGGCACGCTGCACAACCGGGCCCGGCAGTGGGCGTCGCGCGACGCCCCGGTCGAACTGCTCGACCGTTCGCAGATATCGAGGCGGCTCGGCACGGACGCATTCGTTGGCGGTTGGGTCGACCTGCGCGCGGGCAGCGTGCATCCATTGAGCTACGCACGTGGCCTCGCGCGCGCGGCGCAAACGGCTGGCGCGGCGATCCATAGCGGAACCCGTGCCGCGAGCGTGGAGCGCGGCCCGAAAGGGTGGCGAATTCGCACGGCGCAGGGTTCGCTCATCGATTCGAAACAGGTCCTGCTGGCCACCAACGGTTATACGGATGGTCTCTGGCCGCACCTCGCCCAATCAGTGATCGCCGCGAATAGCTTCATCGTCGCAACGGAGCCGCTGCCCGACGATGTCGGCGCAACGATTCTGCCCGGCGGAGAAGTGGCTTCCGATTCACGGCGCCTGCTGCTCTATTTCCGCAAGGATGCACACGGGCGTTTGCTGATGGGCGGGCGCGGCCCCTTTCGCGAGCCTCGCAACGCCGCGGATTGGGCGCATCTCGAACGTGCCGCCCAGTTGATGTTTCCACAGCTGAAGGGCATCGAATACGAATACCGATGGGCCGGCCGTATCGCCATCACCCGCAATTTTTTGCCGCACGTGCATGTGCCGGCCGAAGGCATGACGATCGCGCTGGGTTACAACGGCCGCGGCATTGCAATGGCGACCACGTTGGGAATGCATCTGGCTGCATTGATCGGCGGTACGACACGCGGCTTGCCGCTGCCGCCAACGTCTATCGAGCCTGTGCCGTTTCACGCGTTGCAGCGGCTCTATATCAGCGCGGGAGTGGCATGGTATGGACTGCTCGATGCGCTTTCCTGAGCACGCATTGACGCGCATGCGGTGCGGCCGGCGCAAAATCGGCTGAGAGCGGTCTCGGCCAGAAAGGCGCGACTGAACTCGCGAGGGCTGAGATTAGCCACATCCGCGAACTCCTCGACTGTGAGCGGATTGCGCAGGTTGCGGCGAATCATAGGTCTTTTCGAAGCAACCCCGCGATAAAACGAGCTCACCGCAATCTGCTTGATTTGCCTGCTTCTCGAATGCCGAGAACCGCGCATCGGCCTGGTTGCCGAGTGAAAAATTCCTATTTCCGGCCGAACATTGATTCACTCTGCCATTGGCGATAACCTTGAACAGTCGGTGATCGTCCAATGCCAATCAATCCGGAGACAACCTTTTCGTGAACCGAGCGTGGGCTTTCTTCTGCATCCTCACGTTGAGCGCGATCCTCGGCGGATGTGGCAAGGGTGGATCGCAAAACGCTGCGCAGGAAGCGGGCGCACCAGCGAGCGAGGCGCCGGGTCAGCCTGGGCAGGCCGCGAGCGATACACCTGCCGCATCGGGCGCGCAGGAGCGAGGCGCGCCGGCCGCCATCACCAAGGCGCAGTTACCGGCGGAGGCAGCAGAAACCCTGCGTCTGATCAAATCGGGCGGCCCGTTCCCTTTTGGCGAGGACGGTGTCTTGTTCCGCAACAGCGCGGCATTGCTGCCGCAGCATCCGCGCGGCTATTACCACGCATACACAGTTCGCACGCCTGGCCTCGCGGATCGCGGGCAACGCCGCATTGTTTGTGGTGGACCGCGCAGGCAGACCAGCGACTGCTACTACACCGACGATTACTACACCAGTTTCAAGCGCATTGCCGGATAACCTGAGTCAATCAAGAACGCCTCAAGCCTTCTATAAAGCAGACGACGGGGCGTCGTGTTCTCAGAGACCGTGCCGCAATAGCACGATCAGCGGCAGGGATAGCTGGGACTGTCTTCTTCCGCAGCCTCCCGTTCGTATTCCACCGCCCCGTCTGGACCGGCCCTCCTCCCTGCTCGGGAAGCAGCGATTCGAAATTCGCGGCGTTGAACGCCACGTGATCGGCCGAGGCGGTCGCCGCAAGGACTGCGAGCCTAAGACGTGGCGTGCGTCCGCGGCCGGATGGTCGAATGCTCGGTCGGAGCCCGCGGAGGTTACTGTCCAACTTCTTTCAACGTCAGCGCATTTTTCACGGACGTCACACCGCTCACCGTCTTGGCGATTTCGGTCGCCTTTTCGCTCTGTCCGCCTTCGGTGACGGATCCCGCGAGGGTCACTGCGCCGCCTTTTGCAATCACATTGATTCTGGAAGTATTGACGCCGCCCTTGGAGAGCGCGCGAAGCACTTTCTTGCTCAGTGCGCGATTCGCCTGTCTAGCGGCTTTAGCACTTCCCTCGGCTGCCGGCGCTGTCGACGTGGCTGCTGACTCGCTGGTTTGCGGCCAAGCATTGATCGATGCGGCCACGATCAATGCGCCAGTAGCAAACTTGAGGATATTGATGACTTTCATTACTCACTCCAGTTGGCAAGATTTACAACACGTTCCGGCAGCGATCGTGAGTCCGATGTGACACGGCCGCTGGGCGCATTCAAGCGCGGCGACTTGCACTTGCCTGCGGCCCGTATGAACGAACCTCGACGACGGCCCACGATGAGTCGGCATGGGCGTAACCACGCGATTGCTGCCGTTGCAGTCTGTTCCAAATACTCTCGCTAAACCATGAGACCATGGTCCCATAGACGCAGGTGTGAGTCTTACGCGAAGCATTGAGCAATTTCCAAAGCGTCGGCGTAAGCGCGCAATAGTGCCGGTTCCTATTCTCGCCGTGCCCCCGTCATAGCGGTGAGTTAATCGGCAGCACACCGAGGCACTAGGTGCCTACGCGCTTCAGCACGGAAACGCCGCACTCCTGGTCGAGTTCTGTCGCTGTTCCGGGCACCGCCGCAAGCGAATTCGTCAGCACGGTGAGACGCACGCCGCGCGCTGTTAGCCAGCGTATCCGCGCAACGCCCCTTGCACCGGAGACAAATGCACGGCGAGATCTTCAGCACCTCACGCGTAGCCTAAGGTGGCATGCCGTGACGTTGAGACATATAGGGTTCATATAGGGTTTGTACCTGTCACGACAACATTCAATTGTTCTGCGAGAGCTTAATTACGAGCAACCTCCGGCCTACACTGCAAGCACTGAAACGCAAACGGGTGTTTGCGAACAAATCAAGTCTGGAGGTAAGAATCATGAAGCTCGTTCAATCGCTCGTTGTTGCTGCTGCCCTCGCCATTCCGGCTATCTCGTCGTTCGCCCAATCCAACGAGGCCGCCGCGCCAGTCAATACTCTGGTCGCGCAAACGGACGTGGCTGCCGCGGATTCCGGCGGCGTCGCCGAGGGCACGTCGGCCTCGGGCGCCCGTCAGCAACTGCACTCGTTGCGCAGCGCGGTTTCCAGCGTGGGCCACAAGATCCAAGGCTCAATCCGTCCGGATGCAAACGACGGAATGAAGCCGCTGTATTTTGGCTCGTAAATCACTGGATTGAATACACCGGGCTACTATCCACCGACCGGTCTCTGACGCTGGTTGAGCTGTTGAGGTATTAGCTTCGAGACGCGCAGGCTTGCCTGCGCGTGTTCGTTTTCAAAGGGTCCCCACTCCCCGATTCGTTGCACGATAGGCAGGTCTCCTGCAGGTCGGCATTCGCATATCCCAGGCCGCTCTGGTCAGGTCATTTCCCCCCGGTTTCGACGAGCAGCGTACCCGGCATTTTTTTGCCCGTCACTTCGATGAATAGTTTCGGGTAAGGGCAAACCCGTATAATCCTCCCAAGAGGTCAGACAACTAGAGGACATAGTCGTCAAGACCCTTGACCTGCGCCGGCCGCGCAGCGCCGAAACTTGCCAAGCTTTCTCTCCCATACCCGTGAATCCGACCGCCACCGCCCTGCCCTTTCGCAACGCCCTGTTCGCCATGCTCGGCATCGGCCTCGTCAATATGCTGGTCGCGCTCGACCAGACGGTCGTCAGCACCGCCCTGCCTTCCATCGTCGCGGAGTTGCACGGCTTCGAGTACTACGCATGGATCGCCAGCGCGTACCTGCTCGCCTCGGTGGTCACCGTGCCGGTGTTCGGGCGGCTCGGCGACTACTTCGGCCGCAAGCGTTTCGTGATTGCCGCGGTCATCACGTTCACGGTGGCATCGGTGCTCTGCGGCGTCGCGAACGACATGCTGTTTCTCGTGATCGCGCGCGGCTTGCAAGGCGTCGGCGGCGGGATGATGGTCGGCACGGCCTTCGCGTCGATACCCGACCTCTTCCCCGATCCGCGGGCGCGAGTGCGCTGGCAAGTGGTGATGGCCGCCGCCTACGGCATCGGCACCGCGGCGGGGCCGTCGCTCGGCGGCTGGATGAGCGAACACTGGGGCTGGCGCTCCACCTTCCTGATCAACTTGCCGGTCGGCGCGGCCGCGCTCTATTTCATCTGGGCGCATCTGCCCAGCTTCCGGCGTCCGCATGAAGGCGAAGTGAAGATCGACTGGCTCGGCGCGGCTCTGGTCGCCGCCGTGCTCGGCGGGCTGCAGGCTTTCATCGAAGCCGTGCCGAAAGACGGCCTGAGCGCCGGCAATCTCACGCTGGCCGCTTGCGTGATCGCGGGCACCATCGCATTGCTGATATGCGAAAAGCGCGCCACGCACCCCATCATTCCGCTCGACCTGTTCAAAGACCCGCAACTCGTCACGCTGTTTACGCTCGGCATGCTGTCGGGTTTCGTGATGTTCTCGCTGATCTTCTTCGCGCCGCTGCTGCTGCAAGGCGGCTTCGGCCTGTCGCCGCAACAGGCCGGCCTGCTCGCCACGCCGATCGCCGCCTGCATCGCGCTCGGCAGTCTGCTGAACACGCGCATCGTCATTCACATGAAGAAGCCCACGCAGATCCTGTCGATCGGTTTCGCGCTGCTGTTGTTCGCGTCGATTGCGCTGGCGTTCGCGAATCCGGACACGCCGCACGTGCGGATCGAATTGCCGATGGCCGCGGTCGGCATCGGCCTCGGCTTCATCCTCAACAATCTGAATGTGTTCGGCCAGGAGATTGCCGGGCGCGAGCGCTTCGGCATCACGACGGCGCTGCTGCAATCCACGCGCATGGTGGGCGGGATGCTCGGCACCAGCATTGTCGCGACCGTGGTGGCGCATCACTACCGCGACGTGGTCACGCGCACGATAAGCGTGCTCGGCGAACCGGCCGCGTCGCAATGGCGGCCTCGCTTCGTCGACTTGCGCATCCTTATCGACGAAGCGTCGCGTCTGAAGCTGATCGCGGATATGAAGCCGTCAGGGCTCAATACGCTCGCACTGATCGATACCGCGCGCGATGCGCTGGTGCAGTCGATTCATATCGGCGTGTGGCTGACGGCGGTCGCGGCGCTGGCGGCCGCGCTGCTGGTGCAGCGCATCTCGCATGTGGTGTTTCGCAAGAGTTGAAGCCGCCGGCCCGGTTGTCGACGGTTCAGCGCACCAGACACGGGCGCTTGTTATCGAACTTCCAGTTCGGAATCAGATATTGCATGGCCGCGCCGTCGTCGCGCGCGCCCAGGCCGTGCTGCTGATACAGCGCGTGCGCCTTCTCGATCTCGTCCATGTCCAGCTCGATACCCAGCCCCGCGGCCTGCGGCACCTTCACCTTGCCGCCGACGATCCGCAGCGGCTCGCGCGTCAGGCGCTGACCGTCCTGCCAGATCCAGTGGGTGTCGATCGCCGTGATCTTGCCGGGCGCGGCCGCCGCCACGTGCGTGAACATGGCGAGCGAAATGTCGAAGTGGTTGTTCGAGTGCGAGCCCCACGTGAGGCCCCAGTCGTTGCACATTTGCGCGACGCGCACCGAACCCTGCATGGTCCAGAAGTGCGGATCGGCCAGCGGGATGTCCACGGACTGCAACTGGATCGCGTGTCCCATCTGGCGCCAGTCGGTGGCGATCATGTTGGTCGCCGTCGGCAAGCCGGTCGCGCGACGGAACTCGGCCATCACCTCGCGGCCTGAATAGCCGTTTTCAGCGCCGCACGGATCTTCCGCATAGGCCAGCACGTCGTGCTTGTCGCGGCACAGTCGCACCGCTTCGGCGAGCGACCACGCGCCGTTCGGATCGAGCGTCACGCGGGCCTTGGGAAACCTTTCGGCGAGCGCCGTGACGGCTTCGATTTCGGCGTCCCCGGAGAGCACGCCGCCTTTGAGCTTGAAGTCGTTGAAGCCGTAGCGCGCCTGCGCCGCTTCGGCCAGACGCACCACGGCCTCGGGCGTCAGCGCCTGTTCGGTGCGCACGCGCTCCCACTCGTCGCGGCCATCGGCGCCGCTCGCATACGCCAGATCGGTCTTGCCGCGATCGCCGATATAGAACAGGTAGCCGAGCATTTCCACTTCGTCGCGTTGCTGGCCTTCGCCGAGCAGCGCGGCGACGGGCACGCCCAGATGCTGGCCGAGAAGGTCGAGCAACGCGGCTTCGAGCGCGGTCACCGCGTGGATCGTGGTGCGCAGATCGAATGTCTGCAAACCGCGGCCGCCGGCGTCGCGATCGGCGAACTGCGTGCGCACCTTGTTCAACACTGCCTGCAAGTTGCCGATCGACTGACCGACGACGAGCGCGCGCGCATCATCGATGGTCTTGCGGATGCTCTCGCCGCCCGGCACTTCACCGACGCCGGTATGACCGGCGCTGTCGCGCAGAATGACGATATTGCGCGTGAAGAACGGGCCGTGCGCGCCGCTCAGATTGAGCAACATGCTGTCACGGCCGGCGACAGGCACGACACGCAGCTCGGTGACGACCGGCGTGGCGTTCGATTGGGAAGGTTTCGTGGACATGAGGTTGAACCAGGTGAGTGAATGAGCCGGGTAGCCGGAATCGAGGCGCTATGCGATCGCGCTCGACACTGGGCGCCGGACGGAAACTGGACAGTGCGTCACGCATGATGGGCGGCTCTGCCAGTCAGTGTCATCAGTGAACTTTATGCGGCAACGATTGCGCCAGCGAATCGTGATTCATGCGGCGGTTGCGGGTCAGAAAGCCAGCCGCTGCCGCAATCAACGAAGCCACGGCGAGGCCGTACAGGCCACCGGTAATCGAACCGGTATGCTGCTGCAGATATCCGAACGCAGCCGGCGCGAAGAATCCGCCGAGGTTGCCCACCGAGTTGATCAACGCAATGACCGCGGCGGCCACGCGTGCATCCAGATAGCCTTGCGGAATGGGCCAGAACAGCGAAGCCGCCGCCTTGAAACCGATCGCCGAGAAACAGATTGCCACGAACGAGAACACCGGATTGCCCGAGGTCGAAGCGAACAGCCCGCACGCCGCAATAACGAGCGCCACGGCCAGCCACGCTTGCTGAAAACGCCATTTCGCCGACAGCAACGCGAAGCAGTACATCGCCAACATGGCGATCAGCCACGGAATCGCGTTGAGCATGCCGACTTCGAAGTCCGAGAGGCCGCCCATTTTGCGGATGATGGTGGGCAGCCAGAAAGTGGCGGCGTAGATGGTCAATTGAATCGCGAAGTACAGGAAGCAGAACAGCAGAATCTGCGGGTCCTTCAGCAGTTTCATGGCCGGCAGATGCGCGCCGCCGTGCGCCTCGCGCTCGGCCTGCTCCGCCGCGATCGACGTCGCGAGCACGTTCTGCTCTTCAGTGGTGAGCCACGAGGCGTCGCGAATACGCGACTTCAGCAGCGTCCAGCTCACCGCGCACAGCACGATCGAAAAACCGCCTTCGATGAGAAACATCCATTGCCAGCCGTGCAGACCGAAGCCGCGAATGGAAAGAAGGCTGCCGGTGATCGGACCGGACAGCACCGACGCCAGCGCGGAGCCGCCGAGAAAAACCGCCACCGCCTTGCCGCGCTCCTTCTGCGGCAGCCACTGCGTGAAGTAAAAAACCACGCCGGGGAAGAAGCCGGCCTCGGCGACGCCGAGCAGAAACCGCAGCACATAGAACGAGGTGTCGTTCCAGACGAACGCCATCGCCGCCGCGACGAGTCCCCAGGTGCCCATGATGCGGGTCAGCCACGCGCGCGCGCCGTACTTCTGCATCAACACGTTGGACGGCACCTCGAACAGCGCGTAGCCGATGAAGAACAGGCCGCTTCCGAGGCCGTAGGCGGCGGCGCCGATGCCGAGATCCGTCTGCATGTGCGAATTGACGAAGCCGATGTTCACACGGTCGATGTAGTTCGCAATGAACATGATCAGAAACAGCGGCAGCACGTGCCGCTTGACCTTGGAGACCGCTGATTCGAGCGGATCGGCGGGGGTGGTGAAAGCAGATGTCAAGGTTGTCTCCTGTTCCGGCCAGTCAAACGAGCCGATCGAATGCAGCGCGGCGCATTCGTGCACGCCGGTTTTTCATACCAAATTACGTGATACGTTGTCCGATGACAGTCTACCGCTGTTTAGTGGACGGCTCCAACGCAGTGTTTACCCTGTCAAACCCATGCAATATGGTGTACTTCCGCGTTAGAATCCACGTCAGCGTCCTCTTCGCAAAACGAACTAGGATGTCTGATGACTAGAAGATTTTGAGGGCCGGCTGCCGTCAAACTGGCCTTGGAACCTCATTTCCACAAACCGTCGCGACCGCGCGATTGACATCGTTCCTGGCCGGACAGACGCTATGATGGCTATACCGAGGCGACACACGACGCCGTTCGCACGCGCCACGTGTGCAATTCCAGCCGAACAACCGACCAGCCCCAGAAATGAGCAGCTTGACTGAGAAGGTGGTGGCCACCCTTTCCGATGAAATCCGCCGGGGCGCCTTGAGGCCGGGCGATCGCATTCCCACCGAAGTCGCGATGATGAAGCAGCTCTCGGTAAGCCGCTCCGTGGTGCGCGAGGCGATTTCGCGCCTGCAGGCGGCCAAGGTGGTCGAGACGCGTCACGGCATCGGGACCTTCGTGCTGGCACCGGCCACGGAACAAGCCATGAAGTTGCCGGCCGCCGACCTCTCCAGCATGCTGGACGTGATGGCGATCATCGAATTCCGTATCGACGTCGAGGCCGCCTCCGCCGCGCTCGCCGCAGCGCGGCGCACCGACCAGAACCTCAAGCAGATCCGCGGCGCGCTGGAGCGTTTCGAGTCCGAACTCGAGCGCGGCAGCACGGATACGCTCGCGCACGACATCGAGTTTCATCTGCAGATCGCCCGCGCGAGCGGCAATCGCTATTTCTTCGACGTGTTGAGCCAGCTCGGCCGCGCGGTGAGCCCGCGCACGCGGCTCGGCACGGCGGAGATCGCGGAACTCGACCATATCGAGCATCTGCGTAACGTGCTCAGCGAGCATCAGATGATCTTTCGCGCGATCGAACGGCAAGATCCGGACGACGCGCGCGCCGCCATGCGCATGCATTTGAGCAATAGCCGCGAACGGCTGCGCCGCGCTCACGAGCTGAGCAAAGCGGGCGATTGAGCCGCCGGTCAGAGGGCGGCCGCAACCGTAGGAGCGCACTACGCAGCAGGCGCCTCGACATCGAGATCCATCAACGCCGAACTCAGCGATTTGCCGTGCGCGTCGAGTGCGAGCGAACGCGTTACGCCGCCGCCAAGCGCATTGCCGAGCACGAAGTTGAACGCGGCAATGCCGGGCAGATCGTAGCGCACCACGTCGCCCTGCACGACACCACGCAGATGCGCTTTGACCCGCTCCGGCGTCAGCGCCGTGCGTAGGTGTTCATAGTGCTTCGCGTCATGGCAGATCACCGAGATGTTCAGCGTATTGCCTTTGTCGCCGGTACGCGAATGAGCCAGCTCACGTAATTTCATCTCACGCCTCCACCATCGAGAACGCCGGCGTCACATGCTCGCGCGGCAGCAAAACCGATTGCACCGCGACGACTTCGCGGGCCGACTTCGTGACGCCGCCTCCGCCTGCGGGTCCATTGGTGTAGAGCGTCTCCACCTCGTTGCCGATACGCACCGCTTGCGCCAGCGAGGTCGTGCGCCCCGCCACTCTTGCGCGCACCTCGTATGGTTCAGCATAGCCGGCAGCCGCCGTTTCCCCGTACAAGGCATTCACGCCGATCAGATCGAAGCGCAATTCACTCGTCTCCACGCCGGTCGACACGAGCCGTTCCCGCACGATATCGAGCGCGAGCCGCGCGCGCGCCAACGCGCCGGGACCGCCGTACGAAATTTGCCCTTCGCCGATATAACCGTCGAAATAAGCAACCGACACCTTCAACGTATCCGTACGCGGCGTGCCTCGCCCGCCGCTCACGCGCACACGATCCGGCGCTTCCTGCGCGACCCGCACCTGCGAGAAATCCGCGACCACGTCCGGTTGCAGATAGCGCCGCGGATCGTGAATCTCGTACAGCAGTTGTTCCTTGCAGGTCGCTTCGGTCACCCGCCCGCCGGCTTGCGCGAGCTTGGTGATGACCACCGCGCCGTCCTGCCCGACTTCGGCAATCGGGAATCCGAGCCTCGCCAGTTCCGGAACGTCCTTAAAGCCCGGATCAGCGAAATAGCCGCCGGTGATCTGCCCCGCGCATTCGAGCAGATGGCCGATCACGGTTGCCTGACCCAGCGTTTGCCAGTCGTCCATGCGCCAGCCGAATTCGTGAATCAGCGGCGCGACGAACAGCGACGGATCGGCCACGCGTCCGGTCAGGACGATCTGCGCACCGGCCGCGAGCGCATCGACGAGGGCGCTCGCGCCGAGATAGGCGTTCGCGGAAACCAGCCGATCCTGATAGTCCGAGACATGCTCTCCCGATTCGACGAAGCAGAAATCGCCCTGACGAACGACGTCGAGCACATCGTCGCCGGTAACCGCCGCAATCTTCACCTCGCCGAGACCGAGCGTGCGCGCGATCTCCGCGGTCTTGCGCGCCGCCGCGAGAGGATTCGCCGCCCCCATGTTCGAAACGATGCGCACGCCGTTGCGCAGCGCGGCCGGCAGCACGGCCTTCATGCGCGTTTCGAGCAACGGGTCGTAGCCGAGCTCAGCGTCCTTGCTGCGCGCCTGCTGCGCGATCGCAATCGTGCGTTCCGCGAGGCACTCGAAAACGAGGTAATCGAGCGCGCCGTGCTCCGCCAGTTCGACGGCGGGTTCGATCCGGTCGCCGGAATAGCCCGCGCCCGCGCCAATGCGCACGGTCCGTTGAGAATGAGTGGCTGTCATGCTGGTCACATCCGTTCAGTGAGGCTCACAGTGAGAATATCCCCAGCGCGACGCAGGCAATCGTCATGACGACCGACGCGCCGAACAGCAAGGGGAACGTGAATTTCTGATGGTCCGCGAGATCGATGCCGCACAGGCCGACCACGAGGAACGTGGCGGGCGTCAGCGGGCTCACCGGAAAACCAGTGGTCATCTGGCCGAGCAAGGCCGCCTGGCCGACGTGCACCGCGGGCACGCCGAGTTGGCCGGCCACTTCGGCGATCACGGGCAGCACGCCGAAATAGAACGAGTCGGGGTCGAACAACATGCTGAGCGGCATCGAGAGCAAGCCGAGCACCACGGGAATATGGCCGGCCATCGCCGGCGGCACGAAACCGACCGCCGCCTGCGCCATCGCCTTCAGCATGCCGCTGCCTTGCATCACGCCGGTGAACACGCCGGCCGCGAGCAGAATGCCGGCCATCATCAACGTGGCTCGCGCATGCGCGTCGATCCGTTTGCGCTGCATATCGACGTTCGGATAGTTCACCATCAGCGCGATGCACAGGCCGACCATAAACATGATCGCCGGCGGGATCTTCTCGCCCATCACGACCATCGTGCCGAGCACCACCAGGGTCAGCACGATGTTGAACCAGAAGTTCTTCGGCCGGCGCAGCGCCTGTTCTTCGGGCGTGAGTTCGCGTTTCGGCATGGGCACCGAAGCGCTCGCCGCCGTGAGGCCGAGGCGTTTTTCCTCGCGCCGACCGAGCCAGAACGCCATGCCGAACACGAATGCGAGGCCGATCGCCTGCACCGGAATCAGCGGATTGAAGAGCGCCGAGATCGGCAGATGCAGCGACGCGGAGGCGCGAATCATCGGCCCCGTCCACGGTAGAAAGTTAATACCGGCCGCCATCGAAACCGCTGCGGCGAGCACGCGCCGATCCATCTTCAGACGATCGTAGAGCGGCAACATGGCGGGAATCGTAACCAGAAAGCAGACGGCGCCCGAGCCGTCCAGATGGATCAGCAGCGCAAGCAGCGTGGTGCCCATCACGATCCGCGTGGGCCGCGTGCCGACCGCGCGCAGAATGCGGTCGATGATCGGATCGAGCGTGCCGGCATCGGTGATGGTGCCGAAGTAAAGAATCGCGAACACGAACATGCCGACGACCGGCGCGAGGCTCTTGAGCCCTTCGATCACGAACTTGCTGGTCTGAAAGCCGAAGCCGCCGATGAGCGACGCCGCAATCGGCACGATAATGAGCGCGACCAGCGGCGACATGCGTTTCGACAGAATCGCGCCGAGCAATACGACAATGGTGGCGAGCCCCAGTAATGGCAGCATGTGTTTGTCTCCGAGATTGTTTTTTACTGCGATCCAGCGTAAGTTCGAAGCGCTTATAAATCAATTGAAATGATTTGATCGCAGCAATTACAAACCATCATGGATCTGAATCTTCGGGACATTCGCGCGTTTATCGCAGTGGCGCAAACGGGCAGCTTCACGCGAGCGGCGACCCGGCTGCATCTGTCGCAACCGGCGCTGACGGTGCAGATTCGCCGGCTCGAAGAGACAGTCGGCATGCGCCTGTTCGACCGCAATAGCCGCAACGTCGCGCTGACGCCGACCGGCCGCGAATTGCTGCCGCTCCTGCAGAAGTCGCTGCACGACATGGAGCACGTGCTGATCGACGCACGCTCGCTCGGCGAAGGCGCGAGCGGCACGGTGCGCATCGCCTGCCTGCCCACGTTCGCGGCCAGCGTGTTGCCTGAACTCGTGCAGGACATCAAGAAGGCCGTGCCGCGCGTGAGCTTTCATGTCCGCGACGTGGTTGCCAGCATGGTCAATACGCTGGTGCGCAATGAAGAGGCCGACATCGGGCTGACCGGCGGCCAGCTCGACGATGCCGCGTTCGAGGTGCTGCATGCGGGCATCGACCGGCTGGTTGCCGTGTTTCCGAAGCGCCATGCGCTGGCCCGGCGGCGGCGCATCACGCTCGCCGATCTCTCCGCCGTGCCGCTCGTGCTGACCGCCCAGGGCACGAGCGTGCGGGCCGTTGTCGACGGCGCCTTCGCGAACGCCCGCTGCACACCGGAGATCGCGTGCGAACCCACCTACATGATGACCGCTGTCGCGATGGTGCGCGCCGGGCTCGGTGTGACGATCCTGCCGGCGTCGGCCCGCGAAGTCAGAGCAGAGCCCGAACTGATCGTGCGCGCGGTCGACGATCCCGCGTTCACCCGGCCGATCGCGCTCATCAAGAAGCGCGGCCGGACGTTGCCGCCCGTCACGGAGACCTTTGTTTCGATGCTGATCGAGAAACTCGGCGAGGATTGAACAGGCGCGGCATGCGCTTTACCTTTCAATTTCAAACAGCGCCCGATTATCACCATTAATCGGCTGATTTAATTCAACGCGCTCGCAATAATATCGGCTTCGCGCGAGTTCGAGCGATAAGAAAACCGCTCGCGCGTCCAAAAAAATCCAAAAACTTTGAAAACTAAAAATGATGACGAGTCAGTTTCGAATACTCGCGATAGTCGCGGCGTCGCTCGCCTTGGCTGCTCCGGCCTATGCGGCATTGGGCGGCGCACCGACCTATCCCGTCACGGCGAGCAGCACGAGCGCGGGGGCGGCCGGCCAGCATAGCGCAGCCGTGGCGCGCTTCGCCGCCAGCGGCAGTTCGCCAGCGGCGAGCTACACCGTCAGCCAGACAACGCTTTCATCGGGCACCGTCGTCAGCGAATACATCGGCGCGGGCAACAGCGTCTTCGCGTTGAGCTGGCAGGGCCCGACCATGCCGCCGCTCAAAACGCTGCTCGCCACGTACTTCCCCTCTTATGTCCAGGCGCTTACCGATGCCCACGTTACGCAAGGCGGGGGATATGGACCCGCAGTCGTCCATCAGTCGGGTTTGGTCGTGGAGACCGGCGGCCATATGGGCGCCTTCGTGGGCCGCGCCTATTTGCCGCAAGCGCTGCCGCAAGGGGTAAGCGCTGACGATATCAAATAACTCATTGAAATCATCAGAGAGAACAACAGTGCGCAAAATCGCAAGGATTATTGCCGCGGCGCTCGGGCTCGGATTGGCACTCGGTCTTGCCGGCTGCGGTGGCGGCGGCGGCGGTAGCAGCAGCACCACGGCGGCCAACTCGCCCGCCGCGGCGAGTGCGCCCGCGGCATCGGGCGGCTCGACGAACACTCCCCTGACCAGTAACCCGACACCCAATGTGCTCGCCGTCGACGCGTCGGCCGTACCCACACCGGTGGGCGTGGGCAATACGATGTTGGTGACGGTAAGCGGAACGGGCATTCACAACCAGCCGATGGTGAGCGTCAAGATCTGCGCACCCGGCTCCAACGCGACAACCAGTTGCGCGACGATTCCGAACGTGATCGTCGACACGGCGTCGTTCGGGCTGCGTCTGATTCGCTCGGCGATTCCCGACGCCACCTTCAGCACGCTCACCGCCGAAACGGCTCGTCCGAGCGGCCTGCCGCTCGCCGAATGCGCGCTGTTCGGCAGCGGCTATGCATGGGGGTCGGTGCATCTCGCGGACGTGGGGCTATCGAGCGAAATTGCCCCGTCGGCGCCGATCCACGTGATCGGCGATCCGGCACTGAGCGTGGCCGCGCCGGGTGAATGTCAGGTCGGGCGGCAGTTGGCGAGCGTTGCCGATATCGGTGCGAACGGCATTCTCGGCATTGGCGTGAGTCCGACGGATTGCGGTTCAGCGTGTGAACTGACGGCGCGTCCGCAGTTCTATTACACCAATGCCGGCAACGCCACCTCGGTGCCTGCCAGCGGCCAGATCACCAATCCGGTGTCGCTCTTCGCGCACGACAACAACGGCGTGATTCTGGAGATGGCGCAAGTGTCGGATAGCGGCAGCGCGACGGCTCAAGGCACGCTCGTGTTCGGCATCGACACCCAGGCCAACAACGTGCTGAACGGCACAGGCGCGCCACTCTTGCGGACGAACCTGAACGGCGACTTCACGTCGAGCTATAACGGCACCGTGTTCACGCAGACGTTCTTCGATTCGGGCTCGACCGTGCTGTTCTTTCCGGACACGACGATCGCCCGCGACGCGTCGTCCGGCTACTACATTCCGGCCGCGACGGTGGGCCGTACCTCGACCCTCGTGGCGACCAATCCTTCGAGCGTGACGCTCGGCTTCAATATCGCGAACGGCGCGACGCTGAACGTATCGGGGAATAACGCATTCAACAACCTCGGGATCTACATGACCCGCCAGTTCGACTTCGGCCTGCCGTTCTTCTACGGGCGCCATGTGTACTACGGCATCTCGGGGCGCGCATCGAGCGGCGGCGGGGCGGGGCCGTATGTCGCGTACGTTTCGAGTTGAGTTTCTGGTGACGTGCAGTGGTTATTGGAAGGACGTCGATAGCCACTGTGCGTGTGACATGCGAACCTCGCTGCATCTCGCTGCATCTCGCTGGTTAGAGAAGCATTCAAAACAGTGCCAAGTGCACGCCTTTTTACATTGTCTTCGGGGACCTGATGAACAAGATTTCAATGATCTGCCTGAGTGCCGCTCTCGTCGGCATGCTGAGTGGCTGCGCCGGTACGAACTTCGTCCGTCCTGATGATGCGGCTTTGCAAAACGGCAAAACGACCGTTGCCGAGGCGCGCGCAAAATACGGCAGCCCGTTTCGCCAGAGCACCGTCACCAAAAACGAGGAAGACGTGACGCTGCTTTCCTATGCGTATGCGTCGACTGGCGGCACGCCGCTGGAAACCGGGGTGATACCGGCGCGTTCGCTGGAACTGGGCTTCTGGAAAGACGTGATGGTGTCGAACGTATTCGTCTCCACGTTCAAGGACGACGCCAGTAGTTTCGACGCGTCGAAACGCTCGGCCATCGTCAAAGGCAAGACCACCCGCGACGAGGTTATCGCGTTGCTGGGCAGACCCGCCGGCTATGCGGTGTATCCGATCATCAAGGACAAGAACGGCCAAGCCCTCGTCTATGCGTATCACACGACGAGCGGGTCGGCGTTCAACCTCAAGTTCTCCAAGCGCGATCTGATCGTGACGATCGACCCGAATGGCGTGGTCTCGGATGTGAATTACGAGTCGTCCGGGATGCAGTGATGGACGTATTCCCGGCGGTGCGGCGATAAAACGGAACCCGGCCTGCGTGCCGGGTTTTGCTTTTATTGCGTCGACGTTGCGCGAACCCACCGGACGCAAAAACTCGTAGGTCCGTTGATCCGTGTCCGGAACGCTGGCAACCTAGCGAATCCCCAAGACAACTATGTTGCATGGGACGCAGCAGGTGCATGGGACCAGAGTAGGCGCTGAAGCGCCAACTCTGGTCGACACATCGGAGACAAGGGCGATGGAATCCATCAGCAAGTTGCACGACGACGACCTCGAGCACTTCGAAGCCCATGGCGCGGCGCCGTTGCCGGTTTCGAACGAAGAAGGCTACGTCGAGCACGAAGGCGCGCGCATCTGGTATGCGTCGTATGGCGCCGGCGCGCCGGTGATTCTCCTGCACGGCGGTCTCGGGCACAGCGGCAACTGGGGTTATCAGCTTCCGGCGCTGCTCGAGGCGGGGCATCGCGTGGTGGCGATCGACAGTCGCGGACACGGCCGCAGCACTCGCGACGCGCGCCCCTACCGGTACGAGTTGATGGCGTCCGACGTGCTAGCCGTCATGGACACCTTGCAGCTCGATCGTGCGGCGCTGGTCGGCTGGAGCGATGGCGCCTGCGTCGCGATGGTGTTGGGGATCACCGCCCCGGAGCGCGTGGCGGGCGTGTTTTTCTTCGGTTGCAACATGGACCCGAGCGGCACGAAGCCGTTTGTACCCACGCCGACGATCGAGCGCTGCTTCAGCCGCCACGCAAAAGACTACGCAGAGCTTTCGGCGACCCCGGACGATTTCGATACGTTTGTCGGCGCCGTCAGCACGATGATGAAAACCGAGCCTAACTACCGCGCCGACGACCTGGCCCGAGTCCGTGCGCCGGTCGCAATCGTGCAAAGCGAACACGACGAATTCATCAAGCCGGAACACGCCGAGTACCTTGCCCGCACCATTCCCGGTGCCGAGCTGATTCTGCTGTCCGGCGTGAGCCATTTCGCCCCGCTGCAACGGCCGGCGCAATTCAATCGTGTGATGCTCGCTTTCCTGCGCCGCATTGCCGGCTAAACGGGCCGCGGCCACACGGCGGCCGCTCGCGATCCTGCCGCGAATAGAACGACCGCACTTAAACCGCCGAAAATTTCACGATGTGGAACGATCGATTGCTTCGTAAAAAATCGTGGTGCGTGGCACAAATCCGGCATTTCGCAATGCCGCCCCGCGTTTCACATGGCGGAACGACGACGATAAGCCGTTATTTTTAAAAACAATTTTTTGCTCCAACGAAGCGTCGAACAACCCCTTGCGCCGCTGCCTGCTGACGTAAACTCTTTTACAAGAGCCGACGCTTCAGTAGCCGGGCGAGTGGGATGAGACGGAAGCACTGTCTGACGGTCCCCAACCCCGCGCTCGAAGCCGCCACGGCACCGCGGTTTTTAATTGGTCATTGGGAGACTAAAAATGAAAGGCTTTCGTTTTGGTTCGAATCAGGGAGCGTTCTACATTTTGCCGGGACAAGGCGGTTGGGAAGCAACTTACGGCAACGAAACGCTCGGCGAGTTTGCCAGCCCGCAACAAGCGGCCGACGACCTCGCACGCGGCTTGATCTGCCCGCATCTCTCGGAAGGCGACGACACGGCAACGCTCGAAATTCCAGAGAAGCTCAGCGACTGGGAAATCGTTCACGTGTGATCGCAGGTATGGCGGCAACTCACGTCGAAATGAAAATGACGATGGCGCTCGAGAGCGCCATCGTCATGCTTACCGCTTACTTCTGTGCAGCACGCTTCTTCCGTGCTTTAAGCAATCGCGTCCACGATCTTGTTCAACGTGGCGCTCGGGCGCATGGCCTTGCTCGTCAGTTCGACATTCGGCCGATAGTAACCGCCGATGTCCGCCGGCTTGCCCTGCGCAGCACCCAACTCCTCGACGATTTTCGCCTCGTTTTCGGCCAGTGCCTTCGCCACGCCGGCGAACTGCGCCTGCAGCGCGGCATCTTCGGTTTGCGCGGCCAGTGCTTCCGCCCAGTACAGCGCGAGGTAGAAGTGGCTGCCGCGGTTGTCGATACCGCCGACCTTGCGCGCCGGCGACTTGTCGTTGTCGAGGAACTTGCCGGTTGCCTGATCGAGCGTCTTGGCCAGGACCTGCGCCTTCGGGTTGTGATACGCAGTGCCCAGATGTTCGAGCGACGCGGCCAACGCCAGGAATTCACCCAACGAATCCCAACGCAGGAAACCTTCTTCGACCAGTTGCTGAACGTGCTTCGGCGCCGAACCGCCCGCGCCGGTTTCGAACATGCCGCCACCTGCCATCAGCGGGACGATCGACAGCATCTTCGCGCTGGTGCCCAGTTCCATGATCGGGAACAGGTCGGTCAGGTAGTCGCGCAGCACGTTGCCGGTGACCGAGATCGTGTCCTTGCCGGCGCGGATGCGCTCGACCGAGAACTTCGTCGCTTCGACCGGCGTCATGATGCGGATGTCCAGACCGCTCGTGTCGTGGTCCTTCAGGTAGTGCTCGACCTTCTTGATGATCTGGGCGTCGTGCGCGCGGGCCGCATCCAGCCAGAACACGGCGGGCGTGTTGGAGGCGCGGGCGCGATTGACCGCCAGCTTGACCCAGTCCTGAACCGGCGCGTCTTTGGTCTGGCACATGCGCCAGATGTCGCCCGCTTCGACCGGTTGTTCGAGCAGCACCGTGCCGGCTGCGTCCGTGACGCGAACCACGCCGTTGGCCGGAATCTGGAACGTCTTGTCGTGTGAACCGTATTCTTCGGCAGCTTGCGCCATCAGGCCGACGTTAGGCACCGTGCCCATCGTGACCGGGTCGAACGCCCCGTGCTTCTTGCAGTCTTCGATCACCGCCTGATAAACGTCCGCGTAGCAACGGTCCGGAATCACGGCCTTGGCGTCGTGCAGCGCGCCGTCCGCGCCCCACATCTTGCCCGACTCGCGAATCATGGCCGGCATGGACGCGTCTACGATCACGTCGCTCGGCACGTGCAGGCTGGTAATACCCTTGTCCGAATTGACCATGGCGAGCGGCGGGCGCTGTTCGTATTGCGCCTTGATGTCCGCTTCGATCGCCGCGACCGTTTCAGCCGGCAGGTCTTTCAGGCGCGCGTACAGATCGCCGATACCGTTGTTCGGGTTGAAGCCGGCTTGCGCCAGCACGTCGGCGTGCTTGGTCAGCACGTCTTTGTAGAACACCGACACCACGTGACCGAACATGATCGGATCCGACACCTTCATCATGGTGGCCTTCAGGTGCACCGAGAACAGCACGCCCTTCGCCTTCGCGTCGGCAATTTCCGCTTCGATGAAGCTGCGCAGCGCGTTCTTCGAGAGCACCGAAGCGTCGATGATCTCGCCCGCTTGCACGGCCGTCTTTTCCTTCAGGACCGTCTTCGAGCCGTCGGCAGCCGTCAGTTCGATCTTCACCGAACCGGCTGCGCCGATCAGCGCCGATTTTTCGCTGCCGTAGAAATCACCGCTGTTCATGTGCGCGACGTGGGACTTCGAGTCCGCGCTCCACGCGCCCATCTTGTGCGGATGCTTGCGTGCGTAGTTCTTCACCGACAGCGGCGCGCGACGGTCCGAATTGCCTTCGCGCAGCACCGGGTTGACCGCGCTGCCCTTGATCTTGTCGTAGCGAGCCTTGACGTCTTTTTCTGCGTCGGTCGTTGCGACGTCCGGGTACGCCGGCAGTTTGTAGCCCTGATCGCGCAGTTCCGTGATCGCGGCCTTCAGTTGCGGCACCGACGCGCTGATGTTCGGCAGCTTGATGATGTTCGCTTCCGGACGCGTGGTGAGTGCACCCAGCTCCGCCAGATCGTCGGAACCCTTCTGTTCCGCGCTCAGGTAGTCGGGAAATGCAGCGATGATCCGGCCGGCCAGCGAAATGTCGCGCGTTTCAACGATCACGTCGGACGAGCGCGTGAACGCCTTGACGATCGGCAGCAGCGAGTAGGTCGCCAGAGCAGGCGCTTCGTCAGTCAGGGTGTAGATGATCTTCGGCGGTGTGGACATGTTCGATGCTTTGCTAGGTGAAGTGATAGACAGAGCGTTTGGTAGCGCTGAGCCGGCGAGGTTGCGACGAAGCAGCAAAACGCAGCGCGAGGCTCGGCACTACTTTTTACGGCCAGAGCGTGAGTATATGCGTGTTTTCCTCTATTCGCTGCGAAACAAACATATCCAGAACGCACGCTCAATGGGGTCCAGCCCCGCCAGATAAGACTTACAGCCTCATACACCCGGTCTGAAAAGAGATGTCTTATAGATGACCTGAACCGCAAAAAATAATTTGTGAATGCGAATCAGATGCATTACCATTCGAGCACACCTTTCAGTTTCACCCTTTCGTCTAACAACCACTCGCTAGCACGGCGCCGTTTTTGCACAAATCTGGTGCGCGCCGCCACCTGCCTAATTCGAACAACATGCAGACTCTATTTGTCGCCGGCCGCCCGACTTTTGCGCGCGGCCAACGTCGCACCCCATCGCTGCTTAGCGCGGGGCTTCTGGCCAGCGTCGGTTTGACGCTTTCCACGCTGTCGTCGCCGGGATGGGCGCAAGCCGCGGCGAGCGAGACGGCCGCCACCTTGCCGGCCGTGAGCGTCACGGCGTCGAAAGACAGCGCGGTCGCGCAAGCCGACACGGTCAGCGCGGGCGCGCTCGGTTCGCGCAAGCAGGTGGACACGCCGTTCTCGACCCACGTGGTGACGAGCGACGAAGCGCAGGATCTGTTCGCGACGACCGCCAACGATCTGTACAAGTACGATCCGGCCGTCTCGGTCACGAGCGAAAACGCGATCAGCGAAAATTCGATGTTCACCGTGCGCGGCATGCCGATCGACACGCTGAACAGCATCAAGGTGGACGGCCAGACCTTCCCGTCGTGGGATACCGACCTGTCGCTCGAACCGTTCGAGCAGGTGGAATTGCTCAAGGGCCTGTCCGGCTTCATGTACGGCTTCGGCTCGCCGGGCGGGATCGTCAACTACGTATTGAAACGCCCCACCGACACGCCGTACCGCAGCGTCACCGTCGGCTACAGGTCGGCCGGCGTGTTCAGCGAGGCGGTCGATCTGGGCGGCCGCTTCGGCAACGACGACCGTTTCGGCTACCGCCTGAACCTCGTCAACGAAGACGGCAACACCGCCGAGGACCACGGTCACGTGCGCCGCCAGGTGGCGTCGCTCGCGTTCGACTTCCGCATTACGCCGGACCTGACGTGGAGCGCCGACGCGTTCTACCAGAAGCGCAAAACCAACGGCACGCTGTTCGGCCTGATGTTCGGCTCCGACGCCGGCGGCATTCCCGACGCGAGCAAAGTCACCCACGCGCTGACGCAACCGCAGAACTATTACCAGACCGAAATGGCCTCGTTCGGCACGGGCCTCGACTACCGCCTCTCCGAAAACTGGCACGCGAGCGTGAAATACCGCTTCGCCAAGGAGAATCGCACCAATTCGGACAGTCTTCTGTTTGTCACGGACGCAGCGGGCAACTACTCGAACACGCTCTATGCGGCCATGACGCGCTACTTCTACCAGAACGTCGACGCGATGGTGCAAGGGCATTTCAACACGGGCAGCATCAAGCATGACGTGGTGGTAGGCGCCGGTTTCGAAACGCAAACCAGCGAGTACAGCAACAGCACGGGTTGGAACGAGGGCTACTTCCTCGGCTACGGCAATCTGTACGGCAGCACGTTGCTGACCAACGACGAAGTCAGCATCGGCTCGGACCTGTACCGCCAGCAGCGCACCACGCAGGCTGCCGTGTACGCGAGCGACACCGTGCAACTCACGTCGCGCCTGTCGGCCCTGGTCGGCCTGCGCTACACGCAATATCGCCAGCATGTGTACGACCCGAGCGGCGCCGTCTCGTCGCAATACGAAGCGGATCCGGTCACGCCGACCTTCGCGCTGATGTTCAAGACCGATCCGTACTCGACGGTGTACGCGAGCTACGTCGAGTCGCTCGAACAGGGCGGCGCGGCGTCGAATACCAACCTCAACTACCCGGCCACGTTCGGTCCGCTGAAGAGCAAGCAGTACGAAATCGGCTTCAAAACCGATCACGCCGGGTGGGGCGCCAACGTTGCGCTGTTCCGTGTCGATCAGGGCTACAACTACACGAACACCGCCAATATCTTCGTGCAGGATGGCACGAAGCGCTATCAGGGCGTCGACGCGAGCGGCTGGCTTGCGCTGACGAGCGAATGGCGCGTGCTGGGCGGCGTGATGTGGCTCGACACGAAGGCAGTGGACGTAGACGACCCGTCCGTGGAAGGCAAGCGCATCTACGGCGCGCCGCGCTTCACCGTGACGGGCCGTATCGAATACAACCCGTCGTATCTGCGCCCGCTCACGCTGGCCTTCGGCGGCAAGTATGTCGGCAATCAGGCGGTGGACGCGCAGAACACGCAGTTCGTGCCCGCCTACACCACCTTCGATCTGAGCGGCCGGTACGAGACCAGGATCGCCGGCAAGGACGTGACCTTCCGCGCCGGGATCAACAACCTCTTCAATCGCCGTTACTGGACGACGGCATGGGGCTACTACGTGGCGCCGTCGCCGACGCGCACCGCCGTAGCCAGCGCCACGCTGCAATTCTAGGCATCAGGTGAACGAGGGGCGCCCGCGTCGGGCGCCCCGATCATGGGCGGAATCTGCGCGACCAGCGCATCGATCGCACAGCGCGTTTTCAGCGGCAGATAGCGGCTCTTCGGCCACACCAGGTGGATCTCCTGAGAAGGCCGGAAACAGTTGTCCATGACCGTCACCAGTTCGCCGGTCTGCTCATGGCGGGCGAGCAGCCAACTCGGCAGCCACGCCAGGCCGAATCCGGCGAGCGCGGCATCGACGATGCCTTGCATGTCGTCGAAACCGAGCTGCGGCTGAACTTGCGCGCGGCGAATCTGCCCATCCACGTCGACCACATCCCACGGCTGCGCCGAGCCTGCCCGCAAGTAGGCGATCACAACGTGTCCGCTCAGTTCGGCCACGCTGCGCGGCGTGCCGTGCCGCGCCAGATAGGCTGGCGCGGCGCCGATGCTCGCGTGCTGCACGCCGAGCTTGCGCGCGGCGAGACTCACGCTGTCGGCGAGCGGTCCGACACGCACCACGAGATCGAAACCCTCTTCGATCACGTCGACGAAGCGATCGGTAATCGAAATGTCGATCTTCAATTGCGGATGCTTGCGCGCAAGTCCCAGCAGCACTGGCGCCGCGCAGTGATGCCCGAAGGCCTGCGGCACGCTCACACGCAGACGCCCTTTCGGTTCGCGCCGCCCTGAGTCCAGGTCGGCTTCGGCGGCCTCCAGTTCGGCCAGCGCGCGCACACAGCGGTCGTAATACGCCTGGCCGTCTTCGGTGAGGCTCTGACTGCGCGTCGTGCGATTGAGCAGGCGCACGCCGAGCCGCTTCTCGAGCCGCACGATCACTTTGCCGACCGCGGAGCGCGTCAGGTTCATGCGCTCCGCGGCCAACGCGAAACTGCCGGTTTCAACCACGCGCACGAACGTGGTCACGCCGTCGAGGATGTCGCTCATACTTCGCCTTATTGGTTCCTTCCAAGACACATTTCTGGGATTTTCACGCGCCAATGGGGACTTTAATTCCCCCTATATTACACATTCCATGGTGGGCAAAGCCCATCGACTTTCGAGGTGGAAATCCATGACCAATGATCCGATCGCGCCGCCACGGCGCGCACAACGGCCCCGAGCGGCGGCCACGGCAGAACATCCGCCGGCCTCGCGCGAGTCGCGCCCTGCACGCATCGCTGCCGGCGAAGTCGCGCGGCCCGCCACCGTCCTCTCGCTCCGCAAAAACACCCTGGCGTTGGGCGCGGTGTGCCTTGCCTCGTTGATGTTCGGCCTCGAAATCTCCAGCGTGCCGGTGATTCTGCCGACGCTCGAGCGAGTGCTGCACGGCGACTTCAAAGGCATGCAATGGATCATGAATGCCTACACGCTCGCGGTGACCACCGTCCTGATGGCGACCGGCGCGCTGGCGGACCGCTTCGGCCGCCGGCGCATCTTCGTGATCGGCATCGCGCTGTTCGGTGTCACCTCGTTGATCTGCGGGCTCGCGCAAAGCGTGCCGACGCTGATCGTCGCGCGCCTGTTGCAAGGCGCGAGCGGCGGCGCCATGCTCATCTGCCAGGTGGCCGTGCTCTCGCATCAGTTCAGCGAAGGGCCCGAACGCGCTCGCGCATTCAGCGCGTGGGGCATCATCTTCGGCATCGGGCTCGGCTTTGGGCCGATCATCGGCGGGACGATCGTGGCGCTATCCAGTTGGCAATGGGTCTTCTGGGTGCATGCACTGCTCGCCGTCCTCACCTTGACGCTCGTTTTCAGCGGCGTGCAGGAGTCGCGCGACCCGCACGCGCATACGCTCGACGTGGCCGGCATCGTCACGCTGTCACTCGCGGTTTTCGGCCTCGTGTATTTCATCACGCAGGCCCCAGCCCTCGGTTTCGACAATCCTCGCGCACGCTTGATCATCGCGGCGACGCTGCTCGCCTTCGTGGGGTTTCTCGTTGCCGAGAAACTCAGTGCCCGTCCCATGTTCGATTTTTCCGTCTTCAGGATTCCGCAGTTTTCCGGCGCGTTGATGGGCTCGGCGGGCATGAATTTCAGCTTCTGGCCCTTCATGATCTATTTGCCGATCTACTTCCAGATCGGCCTTGGTTATGACAGTGTGCACGCCGGACTTGCCTTGCTCGCCTACACGCTGCCCACGCTGGTCTTGCCGCCGCTCGGCGAACGTCTCGCGCTGCGTTTCGGCTCGGGAATCGCCATCCCTGCGGGCCTGTTTACAATCGGCCTCGGCTTCATGCTGATGCGATACGGCAGCAGCGCCGCGCACGCGGACGTGTGGGCGATGCTGCCCGGTTGCATGCTTGCCGGCGCGGGCCTCGGCCTCACCAATACGCCTGTCACGAATACGACGACCGCTGCGGTTCCCGCGGCACGCGCGGGCATGGCGTCCGCCATCGATATGAGCGCCCGGATGATTACGCTCGCGATCAACATCGCGTTGATGGGCGCGATCCTGGTCGGCGGCATTCTGTTCGATCTGAAGACGCGACTGCCGAAGCCGCTCGGCACCGCGCAACTCGGCAGGCTGGCAGAGAAAATTGCGGCGGGAGATATCGAGGCGGTGAGAGCCGGCATCCCGGCCCTGGCGCGAATCGACCCGTCCGGAAGCATCGTGCACGCTGCGTTGATGCAGGGTTTCGGCTGGGTGATGATCTATGGTGCCGTGGGTGTGTGGGTGCTCGCCGCACTCAGTTTCGTGATTTCCGGCCGCGCGTCGCGAAGACTGAGCCGCACGAAGCACGCGCCTGGGGGGCAGCCGGTGCAAGTCGAGGCGTGACGGAAGAGCGGCGCACTCGCGCCGCTCAGGGTGCCTCAGGGTGCCTATGGAGGGCGGGCGTGCGCCATCGGAGATGACACGCTGTTCAGCACGCGTCGCATCGGCTTGCCTGCTGCCCGGCCATGATCGCGAGCCCCTCGTTCAAAGCCGGGAAAAGGCTGCGGTTGAAATTGTTCCAGCGTAGTTCGAGGATCGTATCGTTCTCGTCGATTTCGGTATTCAGCACGTCGTGAATCACCTCGCCGGAGTCGATTCCGTTATCGACATAGTGAAACGATGCGCCCGTCAGATGTAGCGGTTCGACCGCCACGGTCTCCATCGTCTTCCAGTTGATGACTTTCTTGCCGCGTGCGCCGTAAAGCGCGTCGAGCGTCGCATAGGCGCCGCGCCGCTCATAGGGCGAATCGGCGCGCGTCACGCCCGGGTGAATATTCACGATCTTGCGATAGAACGGCGCGCCCGGCCGAACCAGTTCGTCGAGAATGATCAGAAGCCCATCGAGCACGACGATATCGGCCTTCAACGCCCTCAGCGTATCGAGCAGGTGCTTTTCAAACTCGCTCTTACGTGCCGCGCGTCCTGGCGCATCGAGCGGTTCGCGCCGGTATGTCGATGGAATCGCGAGCAGCAGATCATTGACCGGCTTGCCCTGCACGCGCAAATCCGGCGGATAGAACCAGCGCTTGCCCGGCTCGTAGGCGAACCCGTATTCCTTGAGTTTTTCGCGGTCCGCGCTCGATCCGGCATCGTCATCGTAAATGACCTGTTCGAGCGAGTACTGGTCGCCGAGTCCGGTTTCATTGAGCGCTTCGACAAGCGACTCCAGCACCGACTTCATATAGCGTGAGCCGCTTTTGTACGCAATGTCCTGGCCTGCCTTGTCGGCGGCCGCGTTTCGCAGCGACCAGATGTAAACGAGTTTCTTCTTTGGCATGGTCGATTCCTGTGTATGTCAGTCGTGACGCCGCGTTGCATTAGACAGCGTAGCTCATGCGGCCCGCGCTCGTCGCGTTTGCCTGGGTGCGGCTTGTCCGGTCAGCCGTCCGGTCCTGCAAGGCGTGATGCGCGAGCGAAGCGGCGATTTCGTCGGAACGCAGCGCAAGCACGGACAGCAGCGTGTCGGAGAGTCCGTGACTGTCTTCGCAACAGCCCTGCAGATAAATGCGCGGTTTAAAGCTCGCCGGTGTGACAAGCCGGTAATCGCGTTCGACGTCGCCTCGCGCGAGCGCATCGCCCAGATGCGGCGCGAGCCCTTCCAGCAGGTCGACATGCGTGTCGCGGCGATAACCCGTCGCGAGCACGAGCGCGTCGAAATGCTCGGCGCGCGCGTGGCCGCTCAAGCGGTCGCGCAGCGTGAGTTCGATCCGGCCGCCGCCCGTGCGCATCGCGGTTTCGATGGCGGTGTTCGCCAGCAACCGGTGGCGCGGCTCGGCGCAGACGTTCTGCAGATAAAGCATTTCGTAGATCTGCTCGATCAGCGGACGGTCGACCACCGCGTAGTTGGTGTCGCGAAAGCGCTCGATCAGCGCGCGCCGGCCGTCGCGCGGCTGCGCGTACACGACATCGGTAAAGGCGGGGTTGAAGATCTCATTGACGAACGGGCTGTCGTCGGCGGGTTTCAGCGCACTCGACCGGATGATGAGGCTCGCATCCACGTGCGGATAGCGGCGCGTCAGATCGACGAACACTTCGGCCGCGCTCTGCCCCGCGCCGACCACCGCCAAGCGTTTTCGCGCACCGCTCGCGGGCCCCACCACCCGATCGATCGACGTGAGGTACTGCGACGAATGCACGATGTTGTGCGTGCCGAGAGCGGCGAAAGCCTCCGGCACCTGAGGGCCGCCGCCGATACCGACCGACAGCGCCCGCGTCACCCGCTGCCATTCGCGTCCTTCGTGGTCGCGGGAGAACACGCGCAGCGCTGCGACTTCGTTCGTGTGGCCCGTGCTCCTGACCGCTTCGATACCGGTCACGGTCTGGCCGTAGTTCACGCGATCGTCGAACGACGCCGCCACCCAGGCCAGGTAATCGTGAAACTCCACGCGCGTCGGATAGAAGTTCTTCAGGTTGACGAAATCCGCCAGGCGTCCGCGTTCGAACAGATAGTTGATGAAGGTGAAGCGGCTTGTCGGATCGCGCATCGTCACGAGGTCCTTGAGGAAGGAAATCTGCATCCGGCAGTCGTCGAGCAGCATGCCGCGATGCCAGCCGAATTCCGGCTGACGCTCGATAAAGCAGTGCGCGAGGTCCGAGACCCCGGCTTCTTCGGCGAGGCGCACGGCCAGCGCCAGATTCGACGGTCCGAAGCCGATTCCGATCAGATCAAATACGGTGTCTCTGTGCATGTCGCAGGTCCTTATCGGTGGAAGCCGGCGTGCCGCATGCGCGGGCCGGCGAAAACTCTTTCGTGATTGATGCGGTTCTTATTCATTGCGTGTTGTTGCTCGCCTTCGTACTCGCTCCACGATTCAAGCGCCGTCGCGCAACTCGGCGACGCTCGAAGCCCGCGCCACCAGCCGCGCGCCCAGTTGCGCGAAAGTCGGCGCGGCGAACACGTCGGCAATCTCCAGCGCATGCCCCATGCGTTGCGCGGCATCGACAAAGCGCACGACGTCGAACGAACTCGCGCCCGCTTCGAACAGATCGTCGTGAAGCGCGGGCGTGTTGCCTTCAAAGCGATCGCTCCAGACGCGTTCGAGCGCCTCCGCGCGCTCGGCTGCTTCGTGGTGAGAGGTCGGGCCTGCCTGCGCGCTCGTCGAAGCGCCGGCCGATGCCAATGCAAAGCGCGCTGAGGCAGCGCCCAAGGGTTGATGCGGCATGTCCACGAACTGCTGCACTACATTCAGATAATCGGCGCTCAGCGCCTCGACGAAGCGACCGTCCACCAGTTCGTCCGCATATGAGAAGGCACCTGTGACGCGTCCATCGGCATGCTCGACCACATCCAGTTCCAGCTCGAACACGACCCGGTGCCGCACGTCGTTGAAGTCGCCGAGGGTGAGACCGGCCCAGTCGCGTTGCGCCGTTCCAGCGGGGCGCAGGTAATTGAACATCACCGAAAAAAGCGGGTTGCCGGCTTCGACGCGTGTGGCGCGCAGTGCGGTCACGACGTCGGCGAACGGCGTGTCCGCGTGCGCATAAGCCGCGAGCGCGGCATCGCGCACGCCGGCGAGCAGCGTGACGGGCGTATCCGTTTTCGTAAGCCGCGTGCGTACGACCACTGCATTGATGAAGAGTCCGAGCGCGCGGTGTGCGGCTTCGCCCGTCAGCTCGCGTGTCGAAGCGAGAACGCCGACCGGCTGATCCGTCGCGCCGGTGGCACGATAGAAGGCGAGGTTCAGCGCGGCGTGCAGCAACATGGGCAGCGTGGCATGAACTTCGAGCGCCATCGAGCGGGCGCGGCGCACCAGAGCCGGGGCCAATTCGAATACGAGGCGGCCGGCGCTCCAGCCCGGCACCGCCACGCGGCCTGTCGGCGGCGCCGGCAACCGTTGCGATGGCACCTCGGCCAACGCATCGCGCCAGAACGCCAGGCGCGCTCGCGGCGCGGCAACCGGCAAGACCAGTTCCTGACGAGAAGGCGATTGCGCCGCCGAAGCCGCCGGCAACGCGCCGCGCACGATCGCTACATAGGTGGCGCGCACATCTTCCAGCCACAGATCGATCGACTGACCATCCGACACGATGTGATGCACGACCAGCGACAACACGTGATCATGCCCGGCAAGGCGCAGCACGCGCACGCGCCAAAGCGGCGCATCGTCTAGCAGGTGGAACGGTGTGAGCGCGTCTTCGTCGGTGAGTGCGATAGCGGCGTTCTCGCGGGCAGCTTCCATCGGATCGCCCGATAGATCGATCACCGGCAGTTCGAACGACGCAGACTCAGCGACGCTTTGTCCCGGCGCTTGCCCCTCGCGTTCGACGAGCCGCACGCGCAGCGCGGGATGCCGCGCTGCGGCTTGAGCGAACGCTTCGCGCAATGCAACGACATCGAGCGGTCCATGCAGACGCAGCGCAACGGGAATGTTGTAGGCCGCGCTGTCCGGTTGCGAGCGCCACAGGAACCACAAGCCCAATTGCGCGGAAGAAAGCGGCAAGATGCCATTCGCGTCGGGTACGACGCCCGCGTTGGCAGCGCCGCCCGGCGTCTCGTTGCCGACATCGACCGGCGCTTCGCTGCGTGCCGCTGCCATCACCCGCTGCGTGTATTGCGCAAGCGTCGGTGCTTCGAAGAGCGTGCGCACCGGCACATCGCGCGCGAGCCGTTCAGCCACGCGTGTTGCCACCCGGACCGCCGCGAGCGAATGTCCGCCGAGTTCGAAGAAATGATCGGCGCGGCCGACACGCTCCACGCCCAGCACTTCGCGGAAAATCCGTGCAAGCTCGGCTTCGAGTCCGGCTGCGGGCGCCTGGTAGGCACGTTCCACACGTCGCGGCGCCGGCAGCGCCGCGCGGTCCACCTTGCTGTTGGCATTGCGCGGCAATGCGTCGAGCACGACGATATGCGCCGGCACCATGTAGTCAGGCAGCGTGTGACGCAGATGCGCGTCGAGCTCGGCGGCATCCGCGCGCGTATTGCGCTCGCGCGCTTCGGCGCTCAGTTCCACATACGCCGCCAGCGCCGCTTGCGCGCCTTTGCCATGCACGGTCGCCACGGCTTCGCGCACATCGTCGTGCGCGGCGAGTTGCGCTTCGATCTCACCCAATTCGATCCGCAAGCCGCGCAGCTTCACTTGATGATCGACACGGCCGATAAAGTCGAACACGCCGTCCGCCCGCCGCTTGACGAGGTCGCCCGTGCGATAGAGCCGCGCGCCCGGCCGCCCGAACGGATCCGGCACGAAGCGCTCGGCCGTGAGCGCCGGCCGGTCGAGATAGCCGCGCGCGACGCCCACGCCCTCGCCCCCCAGATACAGTTCGCCGATCACGCCGACCGGCAGCGGATTCAGGCGCGCATCGAGCACGTGCGCCGAACGCGCGCCGACCAGCGTGCCGATCGGCAGATACGCGCTGTCCGCGAGCTTCGCGGTGTCGTCGGCCGGATTGAACATCCACAGCATCGGCGTGATGACGGTTTCAGTCGGCCCATACCCGTTGACGATGCGCGCGTTCGGAAATGCCCGGCGCAGCAGCGCGAATGCTTCACGCGAGGTGGCTTCCCCACCCACCGTCAACGAACGCAAGCTGGGCGGCGCGCCGTGCGCGAGCGCCCACTCGGCGAGTTGGGTCGCGCAACCGGGCGGCACGTAGGTCATGGTCACGCCTTCGCGCACCATCATCCGGCAGGTTTGCGCGGGCGGCCACAACGTATCCGCCGTGATCGCGACGGCTGCGCCGGACATGTATTGCGAGAACCAGCCTTCATGCGCGCCATCGAAATTGACCGACTGGAACAACAGGAAGACGTCGCGCTCACCGGCGCCGTAGCGCTGCGCGATTGCCGCGCAGTGAAGCGCAAACGAACCGTGATCGACCACCACGCCCTTCGGCTTGCCGGTCGAACCGGACGTATAGATCACATAGGCTGCCTGATGCGGCGACACGCGCGGTAATTCGACATTTGCCGCAAAGTGCTCATCACTCGACGGTGCCTCGTCGATCAGCCACAAACGCAAACGGTCCGACTCTGGCAACGCGGCAAGACTCGCGCGTTCCGTGACGACGTGCGTGATTCGCGCGTCATCGAGAATCTGTGCGAGACGCTCGCGCGGATGGCTCGGATCGAGCGGTACGAACGCGCCGCCCGATTTCAACGCGGCAATCAGCCCGACCAGCAGATCGACCGAACGGCTCAGCGCCACGCCGACCCGCGTTTCCGCCCTCACGCCGGCCGCGACGAGGCGTTGCGCGAGACGCGTCGCTTGCGCGTCCACGTCGTGGCGCGTGAGCGAGCGGTTCATGTCGGCGACGCCGTGCGCGTCCGGCCGCGCGCGGGCATGATCGGCCACGCGCTGATGCACCGGCCTGAACGTTGCTTCGGGTGGCAAAGCCGCGCGATTCCATGCATCGAGTTGCGCGCGCTCGGCTTGAGGCAGCCACTGCAAATCTCCGGCCGCGGTCGCCGGAGTGGTTATCGCGTTCGACAGCAACTCGATGAATCGCGCGGCGAGACGCTCTATCGCATCGGCCTCGAACAGATCGAGCGCGTAGATGAAATACGCGTCGATCGAACCGTCGTCGCGTTCCTCGAAGCTCAACGTCAGATCGAACTTGGCGAATGGCGCGCCCGATGGCAACTCCGTCATGCGCACTTCCGCGAGCGAAGGCAGACGGCGGCGCGCGCCGTAAGCGGCCATCACCTGAAACAAGGGATGATGACTCGCGCTACGCACCACGCCGAGTGCTTCCACCACCTGTTCGAACGGCACATCCTGATGCGACTGGGCGTCGATCAGCGCTTGCCGCGTCGCATCGACCAGCGCGGCGAACGGCTGCCTCGCCGGAACCGGTGTAGCGAGCGTGAGCGTATTCACGAAGAAGCCGATGAGCCCGGCGACTTCGCCGCGCTCGCGATTCGCCGCAGGCACGCCGATCCGGATCTGCGTTTCGCCCGACGAGCGCGCGAGCAATGCGCTCAAGGCTGCGAGCAATACGGCGAACGGCGTTGCGCGCCGCGCATTGGCCAATGTTTTGACTTGCCGGGCGAGCGCGGCATCGAGCACGAAACGATGCCGCGCGCCGCGCGCGCTGCGCTGAGCCGGACGCGGCGCCGCGCCCGGCAATATCAGCACGTCGCGATTCGCGTCCAGCCGCTCGCGCCAGAATCCCAATTGACGCTCACGCTCGCCCGCGTCGAGCCAGCGGCGCTGCCACAACGCGAAGTCGGCGTACTGGATCGGCAACGGCGCGAGCGACACCGATTCGCTCTTCGCATACGCGCGGTAAAACGACGCCAGTTCGGCCAGCATCACGTCGGCGGACCAGCCATCGGAGACGATGTGGTGCGTCGTCAGCGCGAGCCAGTGGGTGGTCGCGTCGAGGCGAATCAGATGAGCGCGCATCAACGGCCCGACCGACAGATCGAAGGACTTCGCTTCGTCGGCGCGTGCAATCTCGGCGGCGCACGCCTCGCGCTGATCGGCGGCCGACGCGCTCACATCGCTCGCGCGCCACGGGCAACGCGACGGCGCATGTACCGTCTGCAACACGCCGTCCGCGCTCTCGCTGAAAGTGGTACGCAGCGCTTCGTGGCGTGCGATCAACGCATCGCACGAAAGACGCAGCGCGTTGGCATCGAGCGCGCCGTCGAGCCGCAGACGCTCGGTAATGTGATATGCGGCCGCTTCATCGATCATTCGCGCATGCAGCCACAAACGCGTTTGCGCGAACGAAGCCGGCACGCTCGCGGTCCGCTCGGCGCGCGGCGGAATCGGCAGCACGCGAAAGTCGATGCCGGCGGCGGCGAGCTTCGTGAGAAAGGCCTTGCGTTGCGCATCGGGCAACAGCGCGAAGCGCGACGCAAGGGAAAGCAGATCCGGTTTGGCTGTGGTCATGCTGGGTTGTCCCGGTACGGGCCGACGGGTCGACGAATCGACCGCGCTGGCTTATTGCAGTTCGAATTCGCCGAGCAATGCATCGATCGCGCTCGCGGTATCGCCTGCTCCGTGCGCATCGCGCCCGGCGAGCGCGCGGTCGATCGCGGCCGCGCAGCGCTGCAACGTGCGTTCGTCGAACAAGGTGCGCAGCGGCAGGACGAGCGTCCAGTGCAGATTCGCCTGCGCGTTCGCTTGTGTCGCGAGCAGCGAGTGGCCGCCCAGTGCGAAGAAGTCGTCGTCGCGGCCAATCGTGTCGACGCGCAGCACCCGTTTCCAGATCCCGGCGAGTTCGTGCTCGGTTTCGGTGGCCGGCAAGGCGACGGCTTGCCGGTCGGCCGCGCCACGCTCGGGCGCCGGCAGCGCATGACGGTCGCATTTGCCGTTCGGCGTGACCGGCAGCGCATCCACCTGAACCAGATACGAAGGCACCATGTACGACGGCAATTGCGCACGCAAGCCATCGAGCAGCGCCGGCGTGTCGAGCGCGTTGTCCGCGCCGCGCGCCACGTAGCCAATCAATTGCTCGTCACGCACGATCACCACGGCATCGTGCACGCCCGGTGCCGCACGCAATAGCGCCTCGATTTCGCCCGGCTCGATACGCTGGCCACGCAGTTTCACCTGCGTATCCATGCGGCCGAGATAGTCGAGCGCGCCGTCCGCGCGGCGACGTGCGAGGTCGCCGGTTCGGTAAAGCCGCGCACCTTGCGTGAACGGATCGGGAACGAAGCGTTCCGCCGTCAGCGCGGGCCGGCCCAGGTAGCCGCGCGCCAGCCCTGCACCGCCCAGGTATAGTTCGCCGGTCGCCCCTGGCGGCAGCGGTTGCAACGCCGCGTCGAGCACGTGCAGTTGCAGATTCGCAATCGGATGACCGATCGGCACGGACGCCGCTTCGGCATCACGCGCATCGCACGTCCAGTGCGACACGTCGATGGCGGCTTCGGTCGGGCCGTAGAGGTTATAGAGCCGCGCGCGAGGCAATTGCCGGGCGACGCGCGCCACCAGTTCCGGCGCCAGCGCCTCGCCGCTGGCGACGATTCGCTCGATGCTCGCGCAGCGCGCCGCCACATGGAAGTCTTCCAGATGGGCGACGAAGGCCGCGAGCATCGACGGCACGAAATGCAGCGTGGTGACGCGATGGGCTTCGATAGCCGCGACGAGGCGTGCCGGATCGCGATGGTCGCCGGGCGCCGCAATCGCGAGCTTCGCGCCGACGGCAAGCGGCCACACGAACTCCCACACCGACACGTCGAAGCCGAACGGCGTCTTGTGCAGCACGACGTCGCTCGCGTCGAGGCGATAGGCGGTCTGCATCCACGCAATCCGGTTCGCCAGCGCGCGGTGCGTATTGCCCGCGCCCTTCGGCTTGCCTGTCGAGCCCGATGTGTAGATGAGGTAAGCGAGCTGATCGGGTGCAACCGCCACGGCAGCGCTGAGCGTGAAGTCGGCGCCGCGTAGTGCGTCGACGCTCAGGATTTGCACGCGGGCGCTGTCGACTGCGGCCGTGACGCGTTCCAGCAGGTGCGGCTGCGTCAGCACGACAGCCGGCTTCGCGTCGTCGAGCAGATACGCAATGCGATCCGCCGGATAGTCGGGATCGATGGGCAGATAAGCCGCGCCCGCTTTGAGCACGCCGATCAGCGCCACCACCATGTCGAACGAACGCTCGACGCACAACGCGACCGCCGTGTCCGCGCGCACGCCGGCTTCGATGAGCGCGGCGGCGACGCGGTCGGCATTCGCGTCGAGTTCGCCGTAGGACATCTGCTGCGTGCGGCCTTGCGGATCGGCGAATTCCAGCGCGATCGCATCGGGCGACGCCAGCGCGCTCTGTTCGAACTGCCGATGCAGCGCCTGCTGCCGCGTGCGCGGCCATGCTTGCGCGGTCGCGTTGAAGCGGTCCAGCGTGGCCCGATCGTCCGCCGTGGAAATCGAAATCGTGCCGAGCGGTGCGTCCGGATCCGCGATCAGGGCCTCCAGACATGCGGCGAACGCGCGGTGCAATGCCGCGACACGTGCCTCATCGAGTTGCGCGGCGTCGTAGCCGTAGTCGATCGTCAGCGTGGCGCTCGCTTCGATCACCAGCGTGAGCGCGAAGTCGGTCGCTTCGATATTGCGCAGTTCACGCAGTTTGAGCGCGCGCTCGTCGCGGCCTTGCCAGGCATCGTCTACGGGATAGTTTTCGAACACCACCAGCGTGTCGAACAGCGCGCCGCCGCCCTGTCCCGCCCATTGCTGGATTTCATAGAGCGGCGTGTGCGCGTGCTCCGCAGCCGCGGCGTTCTCGCGCTGCAGATCGTGCAGCCATGCCGAGGCGCGGCGTTGCGGCAACGGCGCGGTGATCACCGGCAGCGTGTTGATGAAAAGGCCCAGCACGGTATCGACATCCGGTAGCGCATCGGGACGGCCCGCGACAGTCGCGCCGAAGGCGACCACCGGGCGATGCGTGATCCGCTGCAGCGCGAGCGCCCATGCGCCCTGCACCATCGTGTTGAGCGTGATTTTCAGACGGCGCGCGGTGTCGGTGAGACGCGCCGTCGTAGCCGCGTCGACGGTCTCGCGCCGCGTGAGGTGACGCGACGCGCGGCGGCCGTTTGCGGAGTCGAGATCCGCAACCAGCGTCGGTTCGTCGAGCCGCGCGAGCCGTTGCAGCCAGAACGCGCGCTCGCTGTCGGCGTCGCGTTCAGCCAGCCACGCGATGAAGTCGCGATAACGCGTCTTCGCGGGCGCGGCGAACGGCTGCGGGCGCGGCGGCGCAATGTAGTCGCGCAGCACGTCGGCGAACAAACGCGCCGTGCTCCAGCCATCGAGCAGCAAATGGTGACGCGTCCAGACGAGACGCCATGCGTCGTCCGTGATGCGGATCAGCGCAACGCGCATCAACGGCGGCGACGTCAGATCGAAACCGCGCGCGCGGTCGGCGCCGAGCCAGGCTTCGAACGCGGCCATGGCATCCGCGCCGCGCTCGCGCCAATCGAGAATCTCGACGGGCATGCGCGCCTGGCGGTGCACGACCTGCATCGGCATCGCCTCATCGGGCGTGAAGCTCGTGCGCAAGATGTCGTGGCGCGGCACGGCGGCCTCGAAGGCCACCCGCAGCCGGTCGACGTCCGGCTCGATCAGCGTCGCGACCAGTTGATTCACATAAGTGGACTGCTCGGGCGCGAACAGCGAGTGAAACAGAATGCCGTGCTGCATCGGCGAAAGCGGATAGATATCGTCGATGGCGCGCAAGTCGAATGGCATGCGCTCGATAGCGGCCTGCGTCAGGCCGGCGGCACGCGCGAGCGGATAGTCGCGAGGCGTCGCGCCGCCGCCGCGCTGCGCGAGACGGGCGGTGCAGGCGGCGATCAAGCCGGCGAGCGCGCTTTCGAAGCGCCGCGCGATGGCTTCCACGGTGGCGCGCTCGAATTGCGTCGCGCCGTAGACCCAGTGGATTGTGAGCTGGCGCGCCGCGGCGCCGTCGATATACGCGTGAATCGCCAATGCGTTGCCAAGCGGACCCGCCGGATCACGCTCGCGGCCCGCGCCGCCGAAACGCGGCACGAGCGCCGCCTCGCGCGGCGCATCGAACTGGCCGAGGTAGTTGAAGGTCACACGCGGGCGCGGCACGGCAGTCAGCGCCGCGCGCGTCGCCGCATCGCCGTAGTGGCGCAGCACGCCGAAGCCGAGACCTTTGTTCGGCACCGCGCGCAACGTGTCCTTGACCGCGCCGAGCGTGGCCGCCGGCGTGCTTTCGAGTGTGAACTGCACAGGATAATGGCTCGTCAGCCAGCCGGGCGTGCGGCTCACGTCGGCGTCGTCGAACAAGGGCTCGCGGCCGTGGCCCTCCAGTTCGATCCGGCACACGGGCAAGCCGAGCGATTGCGCCAGCGCCGCTATCAGCAGTTCGACCGTTTGCGTCCGGTATGCGCCATTCGCTTCCGTCAACGCGGCCTGGGTCAGCTCGGCGCCGATGGTCTGGACCACGGATTGCGCATCGGCGTTCGTCGCCGTGGCTTGCGGACGGTCGAGCGGTAGATCATCGTACGGCGCGGCGAGCGCGGTCCAATACGGCAGCTCGGCGGCAAACGGCGAGTTCGTGGTGTCGAGCGCGGCGCGTGCGAGCCGTGCCGCCCATTCCTGCGCCCGCGTTCCCGTCGACGCGAGACGCACGCTGCGGCGCTCGCAGGCGGCACGATACGCGGTGTCGAGATCGTCCAGCAGCACACGCCACGACACCCCGTCGACGATGATGTGATGGATCGCCAGATAAAGTTTTGTCGTACCGTCGGGCAGCAGCGCGGCCAAAGCGCAGACGAGCGGGCCATGCGTCAGATCGAGCGTGCTTTGCAACGCGTCGAACTGGGCGAGCGCGTCGGCCTCGTCGCGCGCGGACGCCGCCGCGAGCGGCAGTGTTTCGAACGCGTGCGCGGCCAGCGTGAGCCGCCATTCGCCTTGCGTTCCAACCGGCGCGAAACGCTGCCGGAAAATCTCGTGATGGCTCAGCAGCGTTTCGAAAGCGCGCGCGAAAGCATCGAAATCGAACGGCGCTTGCGTAGCCAATTCGATCGATTGGTTCCAGTGTCCGCGCCGCGGAATATCCAGCGCGAAGAAACGCAGTTGCGCGGGCGTGAGCGTCGCGGCGTGGTCGGCTTCGGACGGCGCGGCCTGCGCCTTCGCAGCGGGTGCGGCCTGCGCGGCGAGATCCACCGTCGTCGCGACACGCGCGAGTTGCGCGAGCGTGGGCGAGTCGAATAGTTGCTTGGGCGTAAAACGCACGCCGCGCTTGCGTGAACGGGCGATCACCTGCAACACCAGAATCGAATCGCCGCCCAGTTCGAAGAAGTTGTCGTCGCGGCCCACGCGTTCGGCTTTGAGCACGTCCTTCCAGACGGTAGAGAGGGTTGCCTCGATCGCGCCTTGCGGCGCGTCGCCCGCGCCCATTACGGGTGCTGATGCAGCCGCCAGCGCCCGCAACGCGGCCCGATCCACCTTGCCGTTGGCGGTCACCGGCAATGCGGCGACAGGCTGCAACACGGCCGGCACCATGTAGTCCGGCAGACTCGCGCCCAGCGCCGCGCGCAACGCGGCTTCGTCGAAACGCGCACCGCTCGTCAACGCGACGAAAGACGCCAGACGCAAACGCCCTTCGTGCTCCACGGCCAGCGTTTCGGCCTGAGTGACACCGTCGAGCGCGCGCAGTGCCGCGCTCACCTCGCCCGGTTCGACACGGTAGCCGCGAATCTTCACCTGATCGTCGAGCCGGCCCAGAAAATCCAACCGGCGATCGGCGCGCAGTCTCACGCGGTCGCCCGTTCGATAGAGCCGCTCGCCCGCTGCGAATGGATTCGGCACGAAACGCTCGGCGGTAGCGGCAGCACGTTGCAGATAACCGCGCGCCAAACCCGGCCCGCCGAGATACAACTCGCCGACGGCGCCCGGCGGCACGCTCGCGCCGGAGCGGTCGAGCACACACGCGTACGCGTTCGGCAAGGGCAGACCGAGCGGCACGGCCTGGGCGCCGCGCATGCTCGGCGCGCGCAACGCCGTTTGGCCCGGCGCGGACGTATCGCACGTCAACGCGCCGACCGTCGCTTCGGTCGGGCCATAGTGATTGATGACGCGGCACGCGGGCTTGAGCGTCGCGATCCGCTCGACCAGCGCCCACGGCAGCGTTTCGCCGCCCGTCACCAGCGCGTGCGCGGGCAGCACGTCGGCAGCCTGCTGCGCGTCGAGCAGCGCGTGCAAGTGGCTCGGCACGATCTTGAGAATGCCCACGTGGCGCGTGCGCATTTCGTGGGCAAAGCGATCGGGATCGAACGCGCACTGCACGGGCAACAGGTGCAGCGTGCGGCCCGAGCACAATGCGCCGAACAAGGCCGTATGGCCGAGGTCGGCGGCGACGGTGGACACCATCGCCATCGAAGCGTCGGCGGCGAATGCGAGTTCGTCCAGCATCCCTTCGACGTAGTCGGCCAGTGCGCCATGCGAAATCACGACGCCCTTGGGCGTGCCGGTCGATCCCGAGGTAAAGATCAGGTAGGCGGCTTGAGCTGCCAACGGGGGCGTGTGCGATGCGATTGAGCGTCGGCTGGCGTCGCCACCTCCAGCCGGCGATGAAGCTTGCGTGAGCGTGTCGATGTCGAGCGCGATCGCGGCGCCCAACCGCGTGACGGCCTGGCCCGCCGTCAGAATCCAGCGCGCGCCACAAGCGTCGACAGAAGCAGTCAGCCGCTCATGCGGCGCGGCCGGATCCAGCGGGACGACGTACGCGCCCGACTTCATCACGCCGATCATCGCCACGGCAAAGCGCACCGAACGCTCGATACATACCGCCACCGGCAGTTCCGCGCCCACCTCGCGCTGCCGCAAAGCCGATGCGATACAGTCCGACGCCGCGTCGAGTTCCGCATACGTGAGCTGCGTATCGGCATCCGCCAGCGCCAGCCGATGCGGCGTCTCACGCACATGCCGCGCGAACAGCGCGAGCACGTTATCAGCCGCCGGCTGGAATTCGCGGCCACGCCGCGCGGAACGGTATTCGGCGCTATCCGCGCAGTCCAACTCAGCAATCGCTCGTTGCGGATCGCGCACGGCATCCGCAACGAGCGCGGCGTAACTATGAAGCCACGCGTGAGCGGTCGCTTCGTCGATGCCGTCGAATGCGTACGCGGCGACCAGTTCGATGCCGCGCGGGTCGTCGGTGAAATCGAGCGCGTAATCGAAGCGGGCGGCAAGGTCGAGCCCCGGCGACATGCGCACCGAGGCACCCGGCAATTCAGCCGTCAGTTCGAGATCGAACTGCTGCGCGAACTTGACCTTGAGCCACGCGTCGCCGCGCCGCACGGGCGGCTTGACGGCGTCGAGCACCTGATCGAACGGCACGTCCTGATGTGCGAACGCATCGAAGGTGGAGCGGCGCACGCCGTCGAGCAACGCGGCGAACGGCAGGTCCGGCGCAACATGGGCGCGCAGCGCAAGCGTGTTGAGGAAGAGTCCCACCAGCGGCGCGGTGTCCGCTCTTTGGCGATGGGCGATGGGTGCGGCGACCACGACGTCGGTCGAGCCCGTCAACCGGTAAAGCCACGCGTCGAAGGCGGCGAGCAGCACCGTGAACGGGGACGCCTGCGCGCGGCGCGCCGTTTCGCGCACGGCCTCCGAGAGCGCCACGGGCAAACGCAGCGCGAGACGGCCGCCGCGATAGTCGTGTTCCGGCGAGCGCGGCCGGTCGAGCGGCAATCCGAGTGCTGGGGGCGCGTCGCGTAAAGCATCGCGCCAGTACGCCAGTTGCGTGTCGCCTTCGCCCGCGGCCAGCCGGTCGCGCTGCCATTGCGCGTAGTCGGCGTACTGGACGGTCAGTATGGGCAGTTGCGGCTCGCTTCCGATCGTGAATGCCGCGTAGGCGGCTCGCAGTTCGTCGAAGGCGCAGCGTGAACTCCAACCGTCGCTAATCGAATGATGCGTGGTCAACAGGAACCGCTGGGTGTTGTCAGTCAGCGTGACAAGGGCGGCGCGCACCAACGGCCCTTTCGACAGATCGAAGGCGGCGCCAACGTGCTGTTCGGTGAGCAGCACCAGTCGTGAAGCGCGTTCGGCCTCACCGCCGGCGCGCAAATCGATGCGCGCGATCGGCACCGGCAAGCGCGCATGAATGCGTTGCATCACAACGCCGTCGTCGGATTCGACCAGTGTGGTGCGCCATGCCTGATGCCGCGCGATCAGACAATCGAGCGCACGTTGCAGCGTGCCGATATCGAGTGAGCCTTGCACGTCCCATTGCACGGCAACGTGGTAAGCCGCACCCGCGTCCTGCGTTTGCGCGAGCACCCAGAACCGCTGTTGAGCGAACGAGGCGGCACGGTCGACGAACGGCGCGTCGGCGGGCCGCATTACGGTGATGGAATGCGAACCCACGCACGTTTCCGGCTCGCTCTCGTCGATCAGACGCGCTAGCGCTTCGAGCGGTCGATCGTCGAACAAGGTGTCGAGCCGCAGGTTCACGCGCCATTCGACACGAATCGCCGCCTGCAACTGCATGGCCGCGAGCGAATCGCCGCCGCTAGCGAAGAATCGATCGCCGCAGCCGATCGGCGCCGCGCCGTTCAACAGCGTTTGCCAAAGCGCCGCCAACCGCGTTTCAGTCGCGGTTCGAGGCGCGACATGATCCGCATCGGCCACCACCGGCATCGTCGCAACGAAGTCGCGCAACGCGGCGCGATCGAGCTTGCCGTTCAGCGTGTAAGGCAGCCGCTCAAAGCGCACGAGGCGCTGCGGCATCCACGCCTGCGGCAAATGCGCGGCGAGATGCGCTCGCAGCGATGCATCGTCGAGCGAGTCTTGCAGCACGATGCAGGCGATCAGTTGCGTCCGGCCATAGGTAGTTTCGGCGAGCACACCCGCATCCGCCACCGCGGGATGCGTCAGCAGACACGCCGCGATTTCGCCGGGCTCGACACGCACGCCGCGCACCTGCACCTGATCGTCGATGCGGCCGAGATAATCGAACGAACCGTCCGCGCGTTCGCGTGCGAGGTCGCCAGTGCGGTAAATCCGCTCGCCGGGCTCGCCGCCCGGGTCCGGCAGAAACCGCTCCGCCGTCAGGGCCGCGCGGCCGTGATAGCCACGTGCGAGACACGCGCCGCCGAGCAGCAGTTCGCCGCCTTCGCCGAGTTGCGCCGCGCCGTCGATGCACGCCACGCGCCGCCCGATCGGCCAGCCGATCGGCAGCGACGCAAAGCCGTTGCCTTCCTCGAGCGCCGGCGTCATGCCCGGATCGACAGGCCACAGCATCGGCGAGATCACGGCCTCGGTCGGCCCGTAGCCGTTGACGAGACGCACCGACGGGAACACGCGGCGAATCTCGTCGAAACTGTCCTGCGACATCGCCTCGCCGCCGAACAGCAGCGTGCGCAACGAAGGCGGCACGCCAAGGCGCTCGCAAACGTTCGCGAACTCGCGCACATAAGCGGGCGGCAGCGTCGTATTGGTGATGCCTTCGCGCAACATGAAGGCATGCGCGGTCTGCGGCGCGAACGGCGGCGGGTCGCTGATCACCACACTGCCGCCCACAGCAAGCGGGACTAGCCAGGCTTCGATGGAAACGTCGAAATTCACCGACGCAAAATGCAGCACACGGTCGCCCGCGCCGATCGGCAACGCGTCGGCCAGCGCCTGACCGTGCGCGGCAAGCGGTCCGTGTTCGACGGTCACCGCTTTCGGCGTGCCGGTCGAGCCGGACGTGTAGATCATGTAGGCCGCCGCGCGCGGATGCACCGGCGCGTCATCGCCGTTCACGCGCGGCTCGATCGGGTTTGCCGCAGCAGCGCCCGTCACGTCGAAGCATTGGGCGAAGCGCGCGCGCATGGCCGCATCGGCGGAATCGTCGACGATGCCGTGCATGAGCCCCGCGTCCCGCGCGACCCAATCGAGGCGCGCCGGCGGATGACGCGGATCGAGCGCGACGAACACGCCGCCCGCCTTCAATACGGCCAGCAAGGCGACGAAAAGATCGCAGGACCGGGCAACGCAGACGCCCACGCGCACTTCAGTCGTCACACCGGCCGCTCGCAGCCGTGCGGCAAGCCAGGCCGCGCGACTATCCAGTTCGCCGCGCGTCAACCGCACGGTATACGGCGTGAATGACGCCAACGCGGGCGCATCGGGATCGATGCGCGCCAGCGCGCGGATCTGGTGGTGCAACGCAATCGGAAAGCTCGTCATGGGCATGAAATCCGTTAGAACCGGCCGCTTCGGCCAAGTCGCTGGCCGTAATGGGCCGCTTCATTGGTGTGACGATCCGCGTTCGTGAATCTTTACCGCGTATGGCGTTTTTATTCGGACTGCGTCTTTTCCGCGCGGCGGATGACGGCGCATGGTAAATGTTTGCTTCGCCCATTCGTCTATCAGGCGAGGGGCGAGTCTGCGCGCCCCGCTGAATGGCCGTATGCATGCCCTCATGCGCGGCGATTCACCGATCCATTGCGACCCACTGCGACACCTTGCCGATGACCGCTGCCAACGAGCGCCACGACGCGCCACCCGCCTCTTCTTCATCTCCTTCCCACTCCGCGGGCAAGCCCGCCATGCGCCTGATCGTCGCGCTGCTCAAGCGCTCACGCGGCTCTTTCGCGATCGCGCTGAGCGCCTGCGTGCTGAACGGCATCGCCAGCGTGCTGCTCGTCGCGACCTTGAGCCGCGCGCTCTCGCAACCGGGCGCCGCCGATATGTCGCTCGCCATGCGTTTCGCGTTGTGCGCGGTAGTCGCGCTCGTCACGCGCGTGATCACCGGCGTGCTGTTCGCACGCCTCTCTCAGGACACGATGGCGCAGTTGCGTGAACACGTCGCGCGTCGCGTGGCCGAAGCGGAGTTGCGCGATGTCGAACGGATCGGTGCGGCGCCGGTGCAGTCCGTGTTGACCGACGACGCCACCAACGTCTCGATGCTGTTCTTCGCGCTGCCCAATCTCGTGATGCACGGCTCGATCGTGTTCGGTTGCCTCGGTTATCTGGCGTGGCTGTCGTGGCCGATTTGTTTGCTCGCGGTGGCCGCGATCCTGGTCGGCTCGCTCGGCTATCACGCCGGCGACAAGCGCGCGATCGCCTCGCTCGAAGCCGCGGGCCGCTCGCAAGACAAACTGTTCGGCTATCTCGGCGCGCTCTTCACCGGCGCGAAGGAATTGAAGCTGCATCAGGCGCGCTCGCGTCAGTTCGTCGACGGCCAGCTCGGTTCGGCGATCGACGAAGTGCGCGATCACCGGCGCGAGGCGTTCAGCGCCTATGCGGTCGGGGTCGGCTGGATCGTGTTTCTGTTCTACGTGTTTCTGGGCGTCGCGGCGTTCTGGCCGGCGCTCGGCGTGCATGCCGATGCGCCGTCCGCATCGGGCTACGTGGTCGTGTTCCTGTTCATGCTGCTGCCGCTCGACGGCCTGCTCAACAACGTGCCGACGCTCAACGCGGCACGCGTCTCGCTCGATCGCATCGAGAAAGTGATGGCCGAATTCGGCGCGCTGCGCACCGCGCCGCCGCCCGACGAAAACGCTTCGCATGCGCCGTATCGCACGCTTACGCTCAGCAATGTCACGCACTCGTACTTCCACGAGCGCGACGAGCGGATGTTCCGCGTCGGCCCGGTTAATCTGACTTTCAGGCCAGGCGAGCTGGTGTTTATCGTCGGCGGCAATGGCAGCGGCAAGACGACCCTCGCGAAAGTGCTCACTGGTCTCTACGAACCCGAGGACGGCACGATCGAACTGGACGGCAAACCGGTCGGTTTCGCCGAACGCGCCGCGTACCGCCAGCGCTTCACGGCCGTGTTCAACGATTTCCATCTATTCGACGCGCTGCTCGGCATTGTCGACCCGAACGACGCCTCACGCGCGCAGGCGGATGCCCGCGCCAACGCACTGGTGGCGAAACTCGCGCTCGATCACAAGGTGCAGGTGGTGAACGGCGCGTTCTCCACGCGAGCGCTTTCCACCGGTCAGCGCAAACGCCTCGCGCTGGTAGTCGCGTATCTGGAAGACCGGCCGTTCTACCTGTTCGACGAATGGGCCGCGGATCAGGACCCGCAGTTCAAAGCGGTGTTCTATGAACAACTGCTGCCGGAACTGTGCTCGCGCGGCAAGACAGTGCTGGTGATCAGCCACGACGACCGCTACTTCCATCTCGCGGACCGGGTGTTGAAGCTGGAGAACGGCAGTATCGTCAGCGAGACGCAGGGTTCGGCACAAGCGGTGCTGAGCCCGGCGGCGGCCAACGGTACGATGGGATGATGACGAGAGAGATACGCATGCCGGGCGCTGGTGTTGCGGCGCTCAGCATGTTGCAACGCGGTTCGCTTACTTCTTTACCGCGGGCGCCGGCAAGGACAACAGCGTCTCGGTCATCCTGTCGGCGAGCCGCAATGCCGACATCGGTCCACCAAAACCCCAGATATTCCGTTCCACGAGCCCAACGCGTCCCGAGCTGCGAGCCGGCACGAAACGCCAGATCGGCGAATCGAGTTTGGTGGCGAGCGGGACATTCTCTCCCGTCGCGCTGACGAACAGCACGGTCAGCTTCGGCTGCTTCAATAGATCCTCAGAACTCACATATGCGGTGCCTTCGCGAGTCGCTTCGGCGGGCCACGGGTCAAGCCCGAGCGCTTGCGCGACACCCGCCGCCGTGCTGTTGCCGGTGAACGCCCAGTTGCGGTCCGGCAAGCCCAATTCCTGCAACCATGCGACCTGCTCGCCATGGCGGCCCGCATCGGCGAGACGCTGCGCATCACGGGCGAAGCCGGCATCGACCCTTGCCTCGACGGCACGCGCCGCCTCCTCGCGCCCCGTCAGGCAGCCGATGGTGCGCAGAATCTTGCGGCTCCAATCGAGTTGCGTGACGTGGGCGCCGTCTTCGGTCAAATTCGGGCCGTATTTGAACAGCACGGTCGGTGCGATGCGTTCGAGCGCCGCAAAAATCGGCGCATGACGCAGACCGACGCCGAGGATCAGATCGGGCCTCACCGCCGCGATCGCTTCGAGACTCGGCTCCTGCCGTGTGCCCATGTCGGGCACCGATGCGAGACGCGCATTGTCGTAGCCGATCCACATGGGGTAATACTCGGGATCAGCCATGCCGACCGGCGTGATACCGAGCGCCGCCAGGTCTTCGGCGAACATGAATTCGAGCACGACGATACGCTTCGGTCGTGCGGGCAGCGACGGGCTCGCTTGCGAGACGATCGGATCGTCGGCAAGCGGCGTGCAGATTTGCCGCTGGGCGTGTGGGCTGACTACATCACTTGAAGGGCTTGCTCCGGTTGCGGACGGTGCGCGTTTGCTGCCTTGCGCGAACGCATACGCGTTGCAGAACAGCGTGGCCGCCGCGGCGGCAACCACGCAAAACTGCCTGAAACGCGGGGGTTTCCTCGCGCGGCGCGAGCGCAGCGCCGATGCCGCCAACACGGCGGTCATTGCGACGCGGCCTGCAATGCGATTTCCGCATCGCTCATCGTCAATAGCAGGGGGCAGCGTCCACACAGTTGCGTCTCTCCAGGAATTTCATAACGTACGCAGCACACGCGCCGCGCACTGAACGGGTTCGGCAAACTCGCGGCACGCGGCTTCGCCTGCCGTACCGGTTGACGCAGCGGATTAGCCTCGCCATTGGCATCGAGCGCGCCGAACAGCCACGCGATGTCGTCGGTCAGATCGAATCGCGGCGCGCATTGTTCGAACAGGTAGTCCAGCAGATTGCCGGCGTTGCTCCACAAGACGCGCGGTGCGATTCGGGTCATCGCGCACACTGTGCCGATCACCGTATTCAGGTGGTCGACGAGCGGCGCGTAGCGGCGAGCCGGGTCGCATTCAACGGGCTGCAAGGCGTCGCGCATGAAATACGCGGCGACGGGAAGGCCGTCACGCAGCACGATATGGGTCTTATCCGGCGACATGGCGAGCGGTCTGCGCAGCAAAGCCGCCGCGACGAATCCGGCGGTCGCGATGAAACCGAAGTAGTACTTGGTCCATTGCGACAGCAATGCGCGCGCATGCGTTTCGCGCTCGCCGCCGTAGAGCGTGACCATTGCGTCGAGCAATGTGGTGCGATGGTCAGCGAGTTCGCTAACGCGGATCACGGTTAGCGAAGCAGTCCGGTCACCGGCGAGCGCGGGTTCCTCGATCGCCTTCGGCGCGCCGAGCCACACATGCTCCAGATAATGTGCGATCGACTCCGGCGCGAAGGCCGCGAAACACCGCGCTCGCGGGTCTCGATCCGGTGGCCGCATCACCGCTTGCCCCGCTTCTTGCCCCGCGTCTTGCCCCGCCTCTCGCGCCGAGCCTCCACGATCAGCAGCGCGAGCAGATACGGTGCGCCGATCAGCGCGGTCAGCACGCCCGCGGGAATTTCGCGCGGCGCCAGCAGCGTGCGCGCCGCGATATCGGCCGCGACCAGCACCAGTGCTCCGCACACCGCCGCCAGCCATAAACGCGTGCGATGAGCACGCGCGCCCAGCATCGACGCCAGATGCGGCGCCATCAAACCGATGAAGCCAACCGGACCGACCGCCGCCACCGCGGCGCACGCGGCGAGCGTCGCCACGGTCAGCACCAGCGGACGCAACACGCCGATCGGCAAGCCGAGCGAGGCGGCCTGATCGTCGCCCAAGGCGAGCAGATCGAGCGGCCGCGCGAGCAGTGCGAACACCGGCACGGCCAGCACGCACCACGGCAGCAGCGTCGCCGCTTCGCCCCAGCTGCGCCCGTATGTGCCGCCGGCCAGCCACACCACGAAGCGCGCGGGTTGCACGCTTTGCTGGGTGATGAGCCATTGCGAGAGTGTGGTCCACAGCGTGCCCATCACGATGCCCGTCAACGCGACCGCGAGCGGCGCATAGCGATGCCGGCGATTCAGCAGGAGCGTGAGCGCCAGCGTGATGCCGCCGCCCGCGAGCGAGGCGACGGCCAGCGTCGAATGCGCCGCGAGCGGCCACATCACGAGAGCCGCGAGCGTGGCAAGACCCGCGCCTTGCGTCACGCCCAGCACTTCCGGGCCGGCGAGCGGATTGCGCACGACGCTTTGCATCAGCACGCCGCTCGCGGCAAGCAACGCGCCTGCCAGCAATGCGCAAATGAGGCGTGGCAGACGCAGATCGAGCAGCATTCTCGCGAACTCGTCGCGTTGATCGAATGCGGCGAGCCAGCGCGGCGCGCCGATCGTGGTTGGGCCGAACGAGGCGCCCGCGCACACGATCGCGATGCCGAGCAGCATCAAAATGCTCGCCGTGAGCGGCCACGGCCACGCATCGATCGCGCGCACGAAGCGCGTGCCCGAACGCTCGGCGGCGCGCTCCTGACCCGTATGCAGCGCGCCTGACCATGCGGCGCCGCGGCGGATCATCGCGAGCATCAGCGGTGTACCGACGAAGGCAATCGCCACGCCCGTCGAGAGCGTCGCGTCGAGATCGAGCGCCTCCACGGCGCTATCGGTAACGAGCACCAGCGCGCCACCGACCAGCGCCGCCAAAGGCACGAGCGCGGAGAGCCGCGACGCTTTCGCGCCGCGTATCTGACGCAGCAGATTCGGTGCGATCAAGCCGACATACGAGAGCGGTCCGGCGACACTCACCGCGACGCTCGCAAAGCCGACCGCCACCACCATCGCCGCGAGTCGCGTGGCGTCCACGCGTACGCCGGCTGCCGCCGCGGCGTCGTCGCCAAGCGCGAGCGGGTCGAGAGGGCGGATCACGAAGGGCAATGCGATCAACGGCAGCACCAGCCAGGACGCGGCGATCTTCAACCCCGCCGCGCCAGGTTGATACAGACTGCCGCTCGCCCACAACGACACGCCGACGATGCTCTGCTCTGAGAACGCGAGTATCAGCGTGGTCAGCGCGGAAAACAGCAGCATGCAAACGCTGCCGGCAAGAACGAGCCGCAGCGGCGTCGCGCGCCAGCCGCCTGCCGCGGCAGCCACACACGCCGCCGCGCCGAGACCGCATGCAAACAGCAGCGGCACGGACGCCACGCCCGCGAGCGCCGGCACCAGCATCGCGGCGAGCAGGCCGAGCTGGGCGCCGCCGGTGATGCCGAGCAGATCGGGCGAAGCCAGTGGATTACGCGTGAGCGACTGGAACAATGTGCCCGCCACCGCGAGGCACCCGCCCGCCACCCATGCCGCGAGAATGCGCGGCACGCTCAGGTCGAACAGCAGAATGCGCGCGAGCTGCGCGGCGTCGCTGCCCGCGGGCGCGGCGAGCCATGCGCGAAAACCCGGCGCAAGCCGCATCACGGTGACGACCACGATCAACGCGATGAGCGCGGCGCCGATTGCCGTCACGCGACTCTTGACGGGCGCACGGTAGCTGTCCATGGCAGGCGTGTTACGGCGCAGGCGTTTGCGTGCTGCAAGCGTCGTCATGCGGCGACATCCTTGCGCATCGCTTCATCGCGCAGCGCGGCGCCGCCTTCGTACGCCGGCACGCACATCGGTGCACCCGTCTGCGGATGCGCGATTTTCAGCATCGGCACGCCGAAGGTCTCGTTCAGATGACGCGGGTCGAGCATCGCGTCGGGTGAACCTTGCGCGACGATGCGGCCGGCGCGCATCAACACGATTTCGTCGCTGTAGGCCGCGGCCTGATTCAGGTCGTGCAACACCCACACGATCGTCAGGCCACGCTCGCGATTCAGGCGACGCAGCTCGCGCAGAATGTCCAGTTGGTGATGGATGTCGAGATAGGTGGTCGGTTCGTCGAGCAGCACGATCGGCGCCTGCTGCGCGAGCGCCATGGCGATCCACGCGCGTTGCCGTTCGCCGCCCGAGAGCGCGGCAACGTCACGCGCGGCGTCGGCGGCGAGACCGCTGGTAGCGAGCGCTTCGTCGATTGCCGCATGATCGGCGCGTGAGAGTCCGCGCAGCCAGCCACCGTGCGCGTAACGCCCGTACGCGACCAGTTCACGCACGGTGAGACCCGCAGGAATCTGGTTGAACTGCGCGAGCATGGTGAGCGTGCGCGCCAATACGCGGCGCCGCTGCGAAGCGAGCGGCACCCCGTTGACCTCGACGCGGCCGGACAATGCCAGTTGCAAGCCGGCGAGCGTGCGCAGCAACGTGCTTTTGCCGCAGCCGTTCGGTCCGCACAGTGCCGTGACGCGGCCGGCCGCGATACTCAGATTCAGACCGTGCAGCACGACGTGATCGCGATAGCCGACCGTCAACGAATGCGCTGCGAGCGCCGCGCCCCGCGATCCGGTCATTGCGCGGCCGTCCGTTTTTCACCTTCGGCTTCGCTGTAGCTTCGCGCCATCGCGACCACGACCTTGCGCGGTCCTTCGAACGGATCGCGTGCATGCGCGCTCAGCATGTTGTCGAGCATCAGCACGTCACCCGTCAGCCACGGAAACACGATGCGCTGCTGGTCGAGCACGCCGCGGATTTCCGCGAGCGCGTCCGCTTCGAGCGGTTCACCGTCGCCGTAATAGACGTTGCGCGGCACGTTTTCGAGCCCGACCGAATCGATCAGCGCCTCCTGCATGTCTTCGTCGAGCGAGGACAGGTGGAAGAGATTTGCCTGATTGAACCAGACAGGCTCGCCCGTGCGCGGATGGCGCGCCACCGCCTGGCAGCGTTCGCGCGTGCGCAGCAGCAGCTCGCCGTCTTCGCTGTCGCGCCATTCGCATTCGATGCCGCGTGCGCGGCAGATGTGCTCGACGGTGCGCGGATCCTCCGAGCCGAACGCCTGCTCCCACGGCAGATCGAGCCCTTGCCCGAAGTTGCGCACATAGAGCAGCTCGCGCTTCGTAAAGCGTTCGACCAGTGCGGGATCGAGCGCACGGTAGATCGCGCGGCTATCGGCGATCGGCGTCGCGCCGCCGCAACGTGCGGCGAGCGCGCAGTGAAACCAGATGCGCAACGGCCATTCGCGCGTGTACGACTGCTCGTTGTGCAAAGGAATCGAGCGATGCGGCGGATATTCCGTCGACGTGTACACCGCGCCTTCCACCTGGCTGCGCGGCGTGGACGCGAACTCATAGCCGATCAGCGGATGCCCGAACGAGGCGGCGAAGCGCTGAAACGCGTCGATCGAGGCCACGCGAAAACCGGTGAACAGCACACCGCCCGCGCGTTCGAGCGTGTCGTCGACAATCGTACGCAAGACCGGCGCGGCTTCTTCCAATGAAATCGCCGCACCTGCGCGCGGCGAGACGACAGTCGGCAAGCCCGGCTCGATTGATAAATCGGCGAGCGTGGGCAGCGGCATCGAAAGCATGGTCATACCGTGAATCCTTTTGCGGAAGCGGCGGGGCTGGGCGCACGCCCGAGCCCGCTCAATTGCACTGCTCGTGTTTCAGGCCGTCACGTGCTTCAGGCCGCCGCGTCCATGTGTCTGCGCAGACTGGCTGGGCGCATATCCGTCCACACGGTCTCGATGTGCGCAAGACATTCGGCCTTCGGGCCGCGCACGCCGACTTCGCGCCACCCGGCCGGCACGTCGCGGAATGTCGGCCAGATCGAGTACTGCTCTTCGTGGTTGATGACGACGGTGTAGACGAGGTCGTCCGCCTCGCCGGCTGCCGCGCCGGAGGTCTGCTGTGCTTGCGTCATGATGAAAGGCTCAGTCGATGAAAAGTCGGGTAGCGCCGGGACAGTGCACTGGCATGTCCAGGCATAGCGGCGCCGGCAACTCGCTCGCGCACCGCATCTATTCAGTTGACGTTTGATGCGCGCGCTTTTTTACCGGCGACGCGCGCGGCCGCTGCAGAACGAGGGGCCGGCCACGCCGCGATTGCGGGCGTCGAGGCAATCGGCGCAATGCTTCTCGGCGTCACGCACCATGAAATGCACCAGCGTCTGCGAGACCTCGAGCGCGCGCGCCGTGCTTTGCAGCGTTTCGTCGCGCAGGCGCACCATTTCGAATGCGGCGCGACTGCGCGGCGGGAGTTGCGCGAGCGCGTGGTAGACGTGCCGCAGCGTATCGCGCACGAGCAGCGCGGCTTCAGGCGAAGGTTCCGGCGACGGCACATGCAGGCCGTCGTCTTCGTCGGCGTGATAGGTGTTTTCGAGGCTTTGTCGGCGAAACGCGTCGATCGACGCGTTGCGCACCATGCGTGTGACGTAGGCGACCGGTTGACGCACCGAGTCCTGATCCGGAAAGTCGACCAATTTGATGAAGACGTCGTGCACCACGTCTTCCGCGAGACTCGCGCAACCCACGAAACCGCGCGCCAGATTGACGAGCATGGGCCGGTTGGCGATCAGCACGTCGAGCAGCGTGCCCTGCTCCCAATCGACTGAACGCGCATGGCCGCGCGCGCGCCGTGAGACCGGTGGACAGGCGCCCCCCGCGTTGAGAACCGTGATCGGGATCGCGGTTGATGGATCTCGCCTGACGAGCACCTCAGCCATGGATTCGCTCCGTTTTCTCAAAGGACAGGAGCGCCAATCTAACGTAAACGCGAATCATTCTCAATCAAGATTTGGAATAACCTTACGCTCTCCGATAGCTTTTCGGGTGATGCCAAATGCATAGCGACTGACCACGAAAGCTTGTGGTCTCCGGCAAGGGCCATGAATATATCTTAGGTATCCGTACTACTTTCGATGCGCTCACCCTGCTTCAAACTGCCGCACAATAGTGGAAATCGCTGCCGGCTCGGAAGCCACAGCCGTGACGATCGTGACGGTAGGCAAAGTGAAGAAAATGGGCGTGGTCGCACCGCAACTGTTCGCGGATCTGGCGATTCTTAGCGCCGAACTCACGCTCGGCCTGCCCGTAGCGGCGACTGCGGCGACCGGCGTCGATGCAGTGGTGCATGCGATGGAGGCTTACCCGGGCTTACGCGTCCGCGCATCTGAAGAATCCGGTTTCCGACATGCTCGCGGTGAAAGCGCTCGAACTGTTGTCGCGCAATCTGCTGCCGGCTTACGAGGATGGCGGCAACCGTGCAGCGCGCGAGGCGATGCTGCACGGCGCGACCTTTGCGGGCCAGGCGTTTGCGAATGCGCCGGTTGCCGCGGTGCACGCGCCGGCGTATCCGACCGGTGGCATCTATCACGTGCCGCATGGCCTTTAGAACGCGCTCGTGCTGCCGCACGTGTTGCGGTTCAACGCGGAAGCGGCGGCGACCTTGTATGCGCAACTCGCTGAGGTGGTCGCGCCGGGTGTGACCGGCAGTGATGAGAGCAAGACGCGAGCGCTGATCGACGGCTTGAGCGGATGATTGCCGCGACGGCGATTCCGGCGCGTTTGCGCGATGTCGGTATCGAGCACAGCGGGCTCGAACGAATGGCGAGCGATGCGATGTTGCAGACGCGGCTGCTGGTGAACGATCCAAGGCCGGTTAGCGAAGCGGATGCGTTGGAGATTTATACGGCTGCGCTCTAGTTCGAATGGGTGTCATGGGCTTGTTGCGATGTGACGGTGCGGCATGGCGGAGGGTGGCGACCTTGAGCGTTACGTCGGGCGCGCGCGTTACGTAGCACGCGGTCGGAACATGGTCTTGCCGTTGATACGAAACCGGCTATTTTGTCGCGGTAAATTTTCTTTTCTGGATTTTTTGTCGGTGTTTATGCGTCACTGACAAACGATCACGCCATAACTTACATTGGCGTGCAACTTGCAGTGATGTCCTCGTCAATAGTCGTTCAACGGGGACATCATGAAGAAATTTGCCGGTCGGACAGCCATCGCCGTCGCGACCTCCACATTACTCGCGCTATACGGCTGCGGGTCGACACTCAACACGCCGGGTAGCGGGCTTGGCGGCGGCGGGTTAGGCGGAACGTCGGGGTCGGGTACTTCGGGTACTTCGGGTACTTCGGGTACTTCGGGTACTTCGGGTACTTCCGGTACTTCCGGTACTTCCGGTACTTCCGGTACTTCCGGTACTTCCGGTACTTCCGGTACTTCGGGTACTTCGGGTACTTCCGGTACTTCGGGTACTTCGGGTACTTCCGGTACTTCCGGTACTTCGGGCACTTCCGGCACTTCGGGCACTTCCGGCACTTCGGGCACTTCGGGCACTTCCGGCACTTCGGGCACTTCCGGCACTTCCGGCACTTCCGGCACTTCCGGCACTTCGGGCACTTCGGGCACTTCCGGCACTTCGGGCACTTCCGGCACTTCGGGCACTTCGGGCACTTCGGGCACTTCGGGCACTTCGGGCACTTCGGGCACTTCCGGCACTTCCGGCACTTCCGGCACTTCGGGCACTTCGGGCACTTCCGGCACTTCGGGCACTTCCGGCACTTCGGGTACTTCGGGCACTTCGGGCACTTCGGGCACTTCGGGAACTTCGGGAACTTCGGGAACTTCGGGCACTTCGGGTACCTCTTCCACCCCCATCGGCAACATCGTCACCAATGCCAGCAATCTCATCACGGCAGTCGGCACAACAGTCGCCGACACCGGCGCCAAGGTCACGGGCACGTCGATTCCCGGCGTCAATGGCGCGACGACTGCCGGTCTCGGCACGGCTCTCACGGACCTCGGCAATGGCGTGAAGGTGCTGGGTAACGGCACCGCCGCCGGCCTCGGCACCCTCGGCAGCGCGGCTAATCCGCTCGGCCCGACGTTGACCTCGACTTCCGGCGTCGTCTCCAACACCGGTGCTGCCGTCACCGCGGTCGGCGGTGTGGTGACGAGTCTCGGCACGGGTCCGCTGAAACCGCTTGCCCCGGTGACGTCGACGCTGGGCAGCGTCGTCGGCGGCGTGGGCAGCGGCGTCACGGCTCTCGGCAAAGGATTGAACACCGCGCTCTCCAGCGCGCCGGTTCAACAGATCGAGACGCAGCTCAGTTCGGCGATCAACCCGATCACCCTCGCGGTCTCCAACACGACGCAGACAATCGGCAACGCGACGGGCCTCGGTTCGCCGCTCAACAACCTGCTCGGCACACTCGGCAACGGCCTCAACACGGCCGGCGTCAAAGTGTCAGGCGCCACCGGCGATCAGGTCGGTAAGGACGTCGGCGGAGTCGTAAGCCAATTGGGCAAAACCGTCACGAACACGGGCGGACTGCTCACCGGCGCGACCACCAATCCGCTTGCGCCAATCACTGGCTTGCTCGGACCGCTCGGCGGCACGAGTGGCTCGGGCGGCTCGGGCGGCGCGGGTGGCGCCGCCATCCCGCCTTTGAGCGGCCTGATCGGCAACCTCGGATCGCTGGGCGGTGCCACAGGAGGTTCCGGTGGTACAGGCGGCGCTGCCGGCCTGCTCGCGCCTGTCACAGGTCTGCTCGGCAAGGTCGGTTCATTGGGTGGGACGCCCGGCACCAGCAGTCCGCTCGCGCCTGTCGTCAGCCTGGTCGGCTCGCTGACGAGCGGCGTGAGCGGCGCCGTCAACGGCGCCTCACAAGGCGGCGCGCCCGCCAATCCGCTGACGGGCCTGATCAGCGGATTGACCGGTGGCTCGGCCGGCAGCACGGGCGGCAACGGTTCGACCAGCAAGAACCCGCTTGCGCCGGTGACGAATCTGGTCGGCGGACTGCTTGGCGGCGCGGCGACAGCCGGCAAATAAGCGCTACGCAAGCACAGCGGCCGGGCGCAAAAAAGCCAACAGCCCGGCCGCCTTCAATGTCACGACTACGAGGGATGACATGAACTCCACTTTCGATGCGGTCGCGCGCGTGCAAGACTCGCGGCCGCGCTCAGCGACGCCCTTTTCGATCGGCCTGCTTGGGATTGCCGCCGGACTGCTGACGCTCTGGGCGCTGCGCGACAGTCGCGCGCTGGACGGCGCGGCGCGCAGTACTGCCGCCTGTCTCGCGATCATCGCGACCATCGCCACCTACGAGCTATTTGTCGCGCGTGTCTATTTGCGGCCGAGCGCCGGCCTGGCAAGCCGCGCGGTGCGGTCGCTCAGCATTGCACGCGTTGCGTTGCGCCTCGCGGCATTGGCCTCGGTATATGCCGGTATCGGCGTGCTTTACTGGCTGTTGCCCGAGTATCACGGTGCGTTCTATAACCCGTTCTGGTCGCTGATCGGAACGCTCGCGCCGTATGTGCTCGTTGCGGCGCCGTTTTATTTTGCGTGGATGGACAGACATCAGCGCGAAGTCGACGACGCGTATCTGTTATGGGCTCACCTCCTGTTTCGCGGCGAGCGGCCGACGAACTGGCGTCCTGTGCGCGAGATGCTGGCCGGGTGGATGGTGAAGGCGTTCTTTCTGCCGTTGATGATCGTCTACCTGTCGACCAATGCGGATCACCTCGACGCGTCGTTGACGACCGCGCTGAACGCGCCGTTTTCGCTCGCGACATTCCGCTTCATGTATGACCTGTCGTTTGCGATGGACCTGATGTTCGGCACGGTGGGCTACCTGTGCACGTTGCGCATTCTCGACAGCCACGTGCGCAGCGCCGAGCCGACCACCTTGGGTTGGCTGGCAGCATTGATCTGTTATCAGCCGTTCTGGTCCTTGATCTCGAACCAGTACATTCATTACGAAGGCTCGGTGTTCTGGGACGGCTGGCTGATTACCGTGCCGGTTGTGCGTGTGGTCTGGGGCGCGGTCATCATTGCTTTGCTGCTGTGCTATGCGCTCGCTACGATTTCGTTTGGGTTGCGGTTTTCGAATCTGACTAATCGTGGAATTATTACGTCCGGGCCGTATCGGTTCACCAAACATCCGGCTTACATTTCGAAGAATCTGTCTTACTGGATGGTGACAGTGCCGTTTGTCGAGCCGCTGGGCTGGAAGGTTGCGGTGACACATTGTGCGGCGCTGGTTGCGGTAAATCTGCTGTATTTTCTTCGGGCCAGGACTGAAGAAAGACATTTGATGAATGATCCGGAGTACAGGGAATACGCCGCTTGGATTGCGAGGAACGGGGTGTTTGCCAAGCTCTTGCGTGTGTTTGAGTGAGCGTTCACCAATGCGCCAGCTTCCCATCAAGCCAGCATGCCTTAGTCAATATCGACACCAGGAAAAGTCAGTTCATCATTTCCGATGGTCGCCACTACTCGCCAGGCCGGATATCGATAAAAAACGGCTGATCGCGCAGCGCAACAGGCGCTCCCTCGAAATCGACCAACCTCGCGGCAAGCTGGCTTGCGTCAGCCTGCCATTGTATCGACAGGTGTCGAACACCTTGACCTACGGACTACGAATTTGTAGGATGATGACCGCCGCGTTCGGACAGATACCATCTGCCAGATTTTCAGTCCACGCTCGACATAAAAATAAAGTCCACTCCTAAATGGCGAGGTCACGGGGTTATGGCATGACAATGGATGAAGACATCGCTCACGTGGCGCGTGTGATGGTGCCGTCGCTCAGCGCGTTCCGTGGCGAGCCGGTGCTGCAGCCGGCGTATTGGCGAAGACGGCTGCAGCGGATACAGAGCGAGTTTCGGTTGACTGAGACACAAACGTTGCAGATCCAGCATTTACTTGGGGACCTAGACAGGTTTGAGGCGGAAAGCCTCGCGAAGAAACAGCCGACCGATACTCACATCCGTTCTTTAGGACCGCTGACGCAATGTGGCGATGAAACGTCTGAACTGACAAGATATGTTCAGCGTCTTACTACCACGGACTGACCTTGAGGTGCGGCGCGCAATGCGCCGCATCTGTTTTCCGTCTACGACTAGCTGGTAGCCTGGGCAATCAACCACGACGTTATGCCCAGAAGCATCGATACGGTTGCCGAGAAGCCCATCCGCCGCAAAGACCTCGCCTTCGCAGTCTCCGTTTTACCAATCGCGCGACCCGGGTGCAACTCAAGGAAAATGAGCCCACTACCTCGGCGTCTCGAGATCCAAAAGGCCGTCCGCAGACTTGTCACCAGGTAGATGAGACTCCAGGCAAAACATAACTTCCACAGAATTGCGAGAATATAGGTCATGGCGTGCGGTGTGAGGTTAATAGAAACGCCGCCCTCTCGTGGGGCGATCGCATCGGGGTTTGTCTCATTGCCAGTCCAAGCGCGCGGCAACGGTGACAACGCGAAGTTCGTGTGATGTCGCACTGACCACACGCTTTAGACGTCCAATCCAGCACCTGGATGTAGTGCCGATATTGCTTATGCGCTACGAGCGCCCGTAACATCAGCAATCGAAGTCAATTGTGAGGTTCTGTACGCCGCAGGCCTATGTGGTCAATCAACTAAGGCTCAATCTGAACCACGACGTTAGGCGCCTCTATCCCTTCGCGAAGATAGGCTACACCCTTTGTGTTAACCCAGTGAGCATGTCGACTGACGATCCTTCCTTCAACCACATGCCCCTTACTTTTCAGGGCCGACACAATATAGGCATTGTCGCTGCCGTCATCCTGATGCCCATTAATTTGAATATCGATTTTCTTCGCAACCGCCCCCGGTATCCTGGCCAGCCATAGCTCGATTCCGCAACGGCAGTTACGCGTCACCGGATCTGACACCACGATATTCTCAAGCACATCTCGATTGCTGTTAGGCTCAATGTCCAAACCCGCCGATGGCAACGTGCCGCGGATGTTTTCCCACAGCGGATTCAGGATGCGAACGTTGCGACCACTAATAAGCGAAATACCTTGTCTTCTGCATCCGCTTGCGTAGTGGGATTTAACCACCACATTTGAGCAAACAGCGTCCCGGTCCGTGTAGCTGTTAGCGATATAGATTCCATCTCCCCAGCAGTTGTTCGTGACTGGATTGGTCAACACCACGTTCGATGACCCGCAAATGGAAACTCCCATCCCATATCCATTCTTTCGACGATCGTTCGCGGCAGAGTTCAGCTCCTTGCTTCCGTCAAGCACCAGACCCACAATCTCGACATCATGGATATCCCAGATACGGACCATTTGGTACGTGTATGTATTGTGAGGAAGCAATTTAATGGCTGCGCCTCCATCAAATCTGATCCTAGTGCCCGATCTCAACGTCAGGCCCTGCACATCTATTCTAGGTTTTCCGGAGATCACCAGCACTTTTCCCACACAATTGTCGATGGCACGCTGCAACATTGCCGTATCGTTAGCGCGGCCATCTGCCTTCACACCGAATGTTTGCGCCGCCACCTCCGCGGCGGCCGTGCTCTCAGCGCGGACCTTTGCGCATGAAACGGAGAGAAGCCCGAAAGCTGCGAACTTCAGTGCATCACGCCGGCTGAGAGATATTCGAGGCTGATTGTTCAATCTTGGCTCATTGAAGTTAAGATCCGATGCCGTCTGCCCGCCACGCCGGGAATCACCGCACGCGTAATCTTCCGTACAGTCGCAAGTAACCCCGGCATGCGGCGTGAAGCGGAAAGTGACGAACAATGCGGTGCCGAGCTCGCTGACCGAGCTCACGCCTCTCCTCACTCGACAAGTTCACAATCGACAGTATTCCATCGGCGAGCCTTATGCTGTCCTTAGGTGGGACGACAACGCCCGTTTCTCCGATCAACGATGCGGTGTCGCCGACATCTGTAGCGACACATGGGACACCGCAGGACATCGCCTCGCCAATTACCGTCGGCAACCCTTCGCTGCGGGATGAGAGACAGAAGACATCAAGACCTGCCAGGCTTTCCTGAATGTTACTTGTCGGCCCCATCAGGTGCACTCTGGATTCAAGTCCCTTAACCGCAATCCGATCTTCCAAATGGCCGTTACCCTTGCTGAATCCATGGCCCATCATCACAAACTGAATATCAGGTTCTCTCGCCCCAACGATGGCGACTGCGTCGATGAAGTTCCCAATGTCCTTGATTGCGTGGTAGCGCCCCGCAATACCGACGATTCGACAGTCGGCCGGTAATCCCAGTTTCATCCTCAGATCGTCCCTCGCGCTTTTACATGGCCTGAACAGCTCCGTATCGAAACCATTGCGGACTAGATAAATCTTCTTCGAGCAGTAACCATGTTTTATGTGAGACACGCGAGCCGCATCAGCGCAGCATATAATTGCGTCCGGAATTGCAGAGGAAAGGCGAGCACAGAGGCGGGCTACCGCCCCCAAAACGAACCCTTCACGAAATCTGGGAAACGCCGTGTGGTGAACTCCCCAAACCAAGGTCGGCGTTGATCGAGGCCTCCGGAGGTCGAACCAGTCGACCAGACGGCTGATGAATACCATCAGTCCACCGGCCAGGTCTGCGTGGTACATCCATGTCTGTACTACGTCGGGACCTATACGCCTGACAAGGCGAACCAACTCAAGTAGCACATAGAGCGTCCGCCATGACTTACCCATGTTGAGCGCGAGCACCTCGCAACCTGAACGCCTTAACCGCGGCGCAACGTCCCCCTCTCCGGACAGCGATATGACCACGTTCTGTACGCTGTCTTTCTGCGACTGCTCGACAAACCGGCACAGACATACTTCGGCGCCGCCGACCCCCAAGCCCGAGATGATATGAACGATCTTCATCCGCCTACCCCGGACACGTCTTGCGATCAGACGCCGCGCCGGCGCAAACGCGGCCTTGCAGACCTTGACGCCTTAAAGAGCAATGGTGCCCGGAAGTTGACGAGGCACGCATAGAGATAGACATATAGCAAGATGAAGAGCCCAAGTGACACAACTAGCGATACATCCTGGTTCCAGAAGATCGACGCCGGCAACAATGGCATGAGACAGAGTACCCACAGGTACGGTGACGTCATCGAATTCGAAGTGAGGCCGAATCGCGGCTGAGATGAACAAGTAATACGCCTATGTACAAGCGTATGCAGATGCAATCCGTCGGGTTGTCCCACCGGCTTCCCCTGCACAAACTTACGCCGGTAGATCGTGAACAGCGTTTCGAACACGGGATAGATTAATGCGAGCGCGCCGTACCAAGGTGAAACGGTCGGATTCTCTGACACAAGCACGAGCGCCAAAACGGCAATCGAGTAACCAATAAAATAGGCTCCACCATCGCCGAGAAATATCGCTCCCCGAGGAAAGTTCCAGACGAAGAATCCCAGAATCGACCCAGCGATCATCAACGCGGCGAAGAAAACAAATTGGTCGCCGGCGAGATACGCAACCAGCGCAATGGACGACAGCACGAGCAGGGACACACCGGACGCCAGGCCGTTGAAGCCATCTATGATATTCACGGCGTGTGTGACGCCCGCAACGGCAAACGACGAAAACACAAGCGCGGCAGGTCCGACCGATAGGATTAGATCAATGATAGGGACATGCACGACAGACACGGTCGCATGCAAGAACCGACTGGCCAGCAAGCCACTTACCAGAGCGCAGGTCAAACGCGCACGGGGCGAAACCCGCTTCGTCAGATCCTCTGCAAACCCGGACAAGGCCGCCGGTAGTGAACAAAGCATAAACAGTCCAAGCCTGTGAGACGCGGGCGCATCCAGGATCGCGGTAACAGCCACACAGGAAATCGCAGCCAGAATAATCGCGACGCCTCCAACCCGCGGAACCGCCCTCTGATGGAATTTCTGTACGCCGCAGATATCGTGATCGTGCGAGAACCTTGAGTGCCATCGGTCGTACCGCAAGATCAATAGTACGAACACGAAAGACAGCCCCAAAGGAAGCATAAGGAAAATCATCGCGATTTTTCTTTTTAAAGCAATACGTTTTTGTAGCCGCGACAGCGTGATCACGTTACAACATGCGACTGCCCCCGTTCCGTACCTGAGTGTTGCTTGCAACACCTAGGCGGCAGCCCGCGGATCATGTGCGTAGCGGGTTATTTAATCAATCAGCTCGGACGCACTCAACAGCGCTTCGCTGTCGAGGCGACACCTTCACTTTGCCAATGCGGCAGGTTCCCCACCCTCATCTGCATACGTCTGGCTTGCCGACCGTCTGTACGACTTTCCCCACAATGATGGTTCTGGGTTTCTGCGAATCACCGCTCCCCGGTGCAAACGGCGAGGATTCCCGGCAGCGACTCTGCGCCGCGTAGAGAGAAAGACACCTGGTTCGTAATAGCGAGTTGTATGCCAGCCAAGTAACGACAAAGAGCCACCGTCACACGTGGCTCTCGCGGACCTATACGCTCAATCAGGCCGACCTGTACCCGTAACATGGACCGGACGTTACGGCGCTTAGGCCGTAACGCCTGACCGCGCGCATGCTGAAGTACAGCTGGATTTCATGAATTAAAACGGAGCCGGCAGTCTGGACGGCGCATGCATCCTCTTGCACAACGCGGGCATAGTTGTTGCCTTGCATGATCCACGAGATGTCGTTCAAACAGGCGTCTTCTCAACTCGGCGTCGCGACGTCTCTACTACTTAAAACTCGACTCGCAGACGGAAGCTGCTATTGCCTCGGATGACTTAAGCAACCGACTCACGATTATTGGAAGGTGTATTGCCTTCCGCATACCAAAACTCAAATGTGATATGGCCAACCACATCCTCTGTTATACAAAGCTTCTATTTGTCAGTCTAACGGTCTGCCTTCTCAACGCCTGCGCCTTCGCTCCAGGCATGAAGTACGAGGCGAATGTGCCGTCCGAAAACGGCCGTCCCACCATCACGCCCACTGTGGTCGAGATCACACCGAGCCTCGTCACACAGATACAGGCCGAATCAGCAGCATCTAGCGCTGACACATACGAACAGTTGATCGGCAAGCCCGTACCGTACAGAGTGGGCCCCGGTGATGTCCTGTCGATTATCGTCTGGGACCATCCGGAGCTTGTGATCCCGAATCTGACTTACGTTTCCGGCGACGTCCAGAACAGCACTGGTTTGCAAGGGCTCACACCACGAGCCGGGCTCACTTCGCCGACAGCGCCCGGATTCACCGTGAGCGAAGACGGATACATCCAATTTCCGTATGTAGGCCACTTCAAGGTCGCCGGCGAATCGCTTATCGAAATTCAGTCGCGGCTGGCAAGCGCCCTTAACGAATACGTACACCGCCCGCAGATTACGGTCGGCATGGCGGCCTACCGAAGCAAGCGAATTTTCGTCGAAGGTCAGGTGGCGCAGCCGGGTGCACAGCCATTGACGAGCATTCCGATGTCGATCCTCGAAGCCATTGCAGGTGCGAGTGGGATTACTCCCGGAGTCGGCGACGAAAGTAAGGTGCAGTTGGTACGTGCAGGGCGGGTCTATAACCTGAATCTCCCTGAACTGATCTCGCAGGGCGTGGACCTCGCTCATCTATATCTTGCCGACCACGACATCGTGAGAGTTCAGCCGCAGGCCTACAACCAGGTATTTGTCGCGGGTGAAGTCATGAAGCAAACAGCGGTCCCATTACACGATGGTCGTCTAACCCTGAATGAAGCAATTGCCGCGGCCAACGGCATCAATCAGAACCTTGCAAACGCCTCCGCCATATACGTCATTCGGGCGACTGCCGACCCCGTCCGGCCTGAAGTATTTCATCTTGATGGTTCCTCGCCTGTCAGTCTGAGTCTCGCCGAACATTTCAATCTTCGACCGAAAGACCTTGTGTATGTCGATTCACCGGGACTGGTTCGATGGAGCCGCGTCATCACACTTCTCGTGCCCAGCACGCAGGGTTTGTATTTCGGACGAGCAGCGGGAGCCGGGCTTTGATCAAGAAGATCTCCGTGCTGTGCATTGGAAACATATGCCGAAGTCCCATGGCCGAGGCATTGCTGAAGGCGGGTGTTCCTCACATCACGCTACGCTCCGCCGGCCTGCATGCCGTCGTAGGTGCAAAAGCGGATTCGACGGCATACCAGCTTATGCAGGAGCGCGGACTGGACCTGGCGTGTCATCGAGGTCAACAGTTCTCATACGAGGCCCATCGCGACTCCGACCTGATTCTTGTCATGGACGAGGCTCAGAAGGCACTACTCGAGAAGAACCACACGCCGCTCCGCGGTCGAGTTTTCAGACTCGGACATTTCTCGAACACCGACATATTCGATCCGTACAAGATGGGCTATTCAAGTTTTGTCGAATGTCTGGCGCTGATCGAGGCTGGCGTGACAGATTGGAAAAATAGACTGCAACAGCTGACTTAGGCTGAAATCGATTGATGACGGGGCCACATATGACTTATACAGCGGGAGCCGGAAGCTCATTGAAAGAGGAAGACGACGATATCAATTTCGCGTCTCTACTTGACACGATCATCTCGCACAAGGGAATGATCGCTTCCATTACCTCAATCGTTGTCCTGTTCGGCGCACTCTATGCATTTATGGGAACGCCTGTCTATGAGGCCAACATTCTCGTGCAGATCGAAGACAACGCGGACGCAGCAGGCGCCGCAAAAAATCTTCTTGGCGACATCTCCTCAATGTTCGAGGTCAAATCCTCCGCAGATGCAGAAATCCAATTGCTTGGATCGCGGCTTGTCATTTCCCGAACGGTGGACCAGCAAAAGCTCTACATCACAGCCGAGCCCGCGCGGTTTATGCTCATAGGCGAATGGATCGCGCGCCATATTCCCTTCGATGGTTCATCCACGCCGCTTCTGCGGTACTTCGCCTGGGGGCAGGAGAAGGTCAAGGTGGTCGCCCTCGAAGTGCCACCGGGTCTGATGGAGTCGTCGCTAACGCTCACTGTTATCGACGGGAGTACGTATCGCCTGGCCGAAAGTGGCTGGTCTAAAGGATGGATCGGTCACGTGGGAAAGACGGAAACGTTTTCCTCAAGCGGAGGCCCAATTGTCATCAATGTAGCCAGCATCTCGTCAGAGAGCGGCGTGCGGTTCCACGTGATCCGGCATTCTCGTCAGAATACGATCGAGCTTCTCCAGAAAGGACTCAAAATCGCTGAGCAGGGCAAGGATTCAGGTGTACTCAGCGCCACCTTGCTGGACAAAGATCCTTTTCGTCTCCAGGCTATTCTCAACGAGATTGGCTATCAGTACGTCCAACAGAATGTCGAGCGCAAGTCGGCGCAGGCGGCAAAATCGCTCACGTTCCTGAATTCGCAACTTCCAGAAATGAAGAAGCGGTTAGATGAAGCCGAGCAACGTCAGACGACCTACCGCAACGCGCACGGAATTATCAGCCTCGGCGAAGAAGCCAAAGTCGTCTTGGCGCAATCGGCGGACGCCGAGGGGCGAATCGCGATGCTGGAGGCACAACAACGGGAACTATTGATGCGCTTCGGGCCATCGCACCCTTCCGTTCAAACCATTGCGGAGCAACTTTCACTTGCTCGTCAAAAGCGTGGGGAGTTGACCTCCAGAGAAAAAGCAATGCCCAATCAGGAGCAGGAGCTCATCCGCTTGACGCGCGACGTTACGGTTGCAAACGACCTCTACGTGGCGACGCTCAGCAACATCCAGCAACTGGAACTTCTCAAGTCGGGGAAGATTGGCAACGTTCGGGTAGTCGATACGGCATTCAACCCGGAAATTCCAGTTAAGCCCAACAAAGCTCTTGTACTGCTCCTGTCCGCAACGCTCGGGCTGGCAACGGCAGTATTCGCGGCTATGGCAATAGAATTGCTGTACGGCGGCGTAACCGATGTCGACGCATTGGAAAAGAACACCGGCCTCAGCGTCTACTCGATCGTTCCCTTTAGCGAAGTACAGGATCTCTTGTTCAAGAAGATCAAGCTCAAGGTTCGCGAGATTCTTTTGTTGACCAAGGTCGCCGCTGAAGATCCGGCCGTCGAGAGCCTACGTAGCTTTAGGACCTCACTCGAATTTGCAATGCTCGAAGCTTCGAACAGGATCGTTCAAATCACTGCTCCTTCGCCCGGCATGGGCAAATCCTTTCTTAGCGCGAATCTCGCTTCGGTGCTCGCAGCCGCAGGCAAACGTATCCTGCTGGTCGATTGCGATTTGCGCAGAGGTCATTTGAATCAATATTTCGGATTGACACGCGACGCCGGCCTTTCCGAACTGATAGCGGGTAGCGCCGATATGGAACTGGCTACAAAGAGAGAGGTCGAGCCGGGACTCGACTTCGTTTCGACCGGTACACGGCCGATCAACCCATCGGAGCTTCTTGCCAGCAGCAAATTCAAGCAGATTCTGAATGAATGGTCGCAGAAATACGATGTTGTGTTGCTCGACTCTCCACCAGTGCTGCCGGTCGCCGATGCCGAAGTGATCGCATCTTCCGCTGCCACTGTATTTCTGGTAGCTCGTTTCGGCAAAACCAAGACCGGCGAGCTGATCGAATCCGAAAAGCGGCTTCGGCAGGTTGGAGCACGCGTTCGGGGCCTCATATTCAACGGGGTGATCCAGCGTTCCGGGGTTTACGCATACGGCTCGAAGTACGGCGCCTATCGCTACACGGCGTACCGATACGAAGTCGAAACAGATCACTAGCAATCAGCGGGTCTCCAATAACAAGGGCAAAAAAAATGATTCGTTTAAAAGAAGTCAAATTGGCTGTAATTGGCCTGGGGTATGTCGGTCTGCCACTCGCAGTCGAGTTCGGAAAAAAGCGCACGGTGGTGGGCTTCGACATCAGCAAGGCGCGCCTTGCCGATCTTAATGATGGCGTCGACAGGACGCTCGAAGTGGAGCGTGACGACCTTGCGCAGGCAACCGGCCTGTCCTTCACCGCGAGCGTCGATGATCTGCGTAAATGCAATGTTTACATCGCCACGGTTCCCACGCCAATCGATGCGCATAACCAGCCGGACCTATCGGCGATTCTGGGTGCCACCCGTACGATCGGCTCGGTGTTGAAGCGCGGTGATATCGTCATTTATGAATCGACCGTATATCCGGGAGCGACCGAAGAACGATGCGTTCCGTTACTCGAAGAGATATCCGGCCTGACATTCAATATCGATTTCTTTGTTGGATATAGCCCCGAGAGAATCAACCCGGGGGACAAGGTCCACCGCCTGACAACGGTGGTGAAAGTGACCTCTGGATCGACTCCGGATGCGGCTGCTTTGATCGACAGTCTCTACTCCGAGATTGTTGCCGTAGGTACTCACCGCGCCGCGAGTATCCGCGTAGCGGAAGCAGCAAAGGTCATAGAGAACACCCAGAGAGATCTGAACATCGCCCTCATGAACGAGCTGGCGATCATCTTTAATAGGCTCGACATCGACACAGAAGCCGTCCTTAACGCCGCAGGCACAAAGTGGAATTTTCTCCCCTTCAGACCGGGGCTTGTCGGGGGACACTGCATTAGCGTTGATCCCTACTATTTGACGCATAAAGCACAGGCGGTTGGGTATCATCCGGAGATCATCCTTGCCGGACGAAGACTGAACGACAACATGGGCGCCTACGTGACATCGCAACTTGTCAAGGCGCTTACCCGAAAGCGAATTCACGTGCGTGGTGCGAGAATCTTGATTCTGGGCCTTACATTCAAGGAGAACTGCCCGGATCTACGCAACACACGTGTTGTGGATATCGTGTCTGAGCTGAAAGAGTACGGCGCTCTCGTGGATATCCACGACCCGTGGGCATCATCCCACGAGGCAATGGACGAATATGGATTGTCGTTGACCAGAGAACCCCAGAAAGGCGTGTATGACGCAGTGATTGTCGCGGTGGCCCACGCTGCTTTCACCGACCTTGGTCCCAAAGGAGTAAGACGCTATGGAAAGGATGACCACGTCGTTTTCGACCTGAAATCGATCTTCCCACGGGAAGACTCAGATCTCCGTCTATAAGCGAAGCCACAGACAATCTCTCAAGTCCGACATAGTGATGACAGGTAAATACGAGGAGATCTGTGCCGATCTCAAAGCTAAGCCGAAGCGTTGGTTGGTTACAGGTGTAGCGGGGTTCATTGGGTCCAATCTGGCGGAGCGACTTTTGCAACTCGGCCAATATGTGACTGGCCTCGATAATTTTCTGACGGGCTCGCGGGACAACATTGAGTATCTTCTGCGGGACGCAGGCACGGATGCGAAGGAAAGGTTCACATTCCTGGAAGGTGATATTCGGAATATTGATACCTGCCGGCACGCCGTAGAAGGGGTCGATCATATCCTGCATCAGGCGGCATTAGGATCTGTTCCCCGTTCTTTGAAAGACCCGCTGACTACCAACGACATCAATATCACCGGCTTTCTGAACGTGCTGCTTGCCGCTCGCGAGAGATCAGACTGCTCCTTTACTTACGCGGCTTCGAGTTCGACATACGGAGATCACGAGGCACTTCCAAAACGAGAGTCCTGCATTGGCATGCCATTATCCCCGTATGCAGTCACCAAATACGTGGATGAACTCTACGCCCATGTGTTCGCTCAACAACTGGGATTCCGCAGCCGTGGGCTTCGCTATTTCAACGTGTTCGGCAAACGGCAGGATCCCGAAGGAGCCTATGCCGCTGTGATCCCTAGATGGATAATGAAGGCACTTCGAAACGAGACGATAGAGATCAATGGTGACGGCTCAAGCAGTCGCGACTTCTGTTTTATCGACAACGTGGTTCAGGCTAATATTCTGTCTGCCATGACATCCCCCGCCGAAGGACACGAGGTTTGCAACATTGCGTTGGGGGACCGTACAACACTACTCGAACTTCATGCGTTGATTGTTCAGGCTGTTCGCGCCAGGGGATTCACTCCGAAGGCCGACCCGGTGTTCCGGGATTTCAGAGCCGGAGACGTCCGACATTCGCAAGCTGATGTAAGCATGGCAAGCGAGGTGCTGGGATACCGTCCGGCCATCCGCGTGGGCGAAGGTCTAAGGACTACCGTTGACTGGTATGCGTCGCATCGCCTGAAAAGCTGATTGGAGAGAGAGACGCCCCCGCCGGTGCGCCGACGTCGATCACACATTATGACCGCTTCTCGATTGTCTGGAAGGGGCGGTCGTTCGGATGTACCAGTCAACGACGCGTCGAGAAGCCTCATTTAGTTCGAAAAACAAGTAGAGGAAGGCCCTTGCGGAGGCTTTGCGCCGAAAACACAGGTCGCCATAGTTCACCCATGTACTTCGAACGAACTTTCTCCCGCAGGCATCCTGCACGAACATGCTCAATAAGACCATGTCTTTGGAGCCTCGCAAAACCAACTAGATTGATATGTCGGAAATAAAATAGTCGTAGACATTCTTATAGTAGTTGTTGATTGCGTCGACCCCGACCATGGCAAAAAGCAGAACCGTCATGCCGAGAACAAGCCATCGCTTGATGACGATCTCCGGAATCAGGTATGGCAACAACATCGGCACGTAGTACCAGACACGCCCCTTGCCGAATGGGAAAATGAAAAATGCCACCACGAGGTAGACAACGAGTGCGATATGGATGACGGAAATCTGCGAGACTATCCTTTTCATTGGCCATCTATGGTCGTTGCGTCGAGTGTAAAGCACTAAGATTGATGCGATCCCATAGGCGGCTAGCAAAAATAATAGCTTGATCGTGAAGTCGTCCGTGTCCGCCGAGTACGTTCCAAGCCTGCGACCGCCAAACCTTTCAAAGAGAAAATGACCCGCGCTTGCAAGCGCGATGGCCGTTGCACTACAGGCGGAAATCGCCAGTGCCGTCCGGTTTCTGAAAACATGCGCCACGATCAGGAAGATAGCGGGAACGGCGAAGGTGGTGTGGATCGTACTCGCGATCAGTGCGCCCAACACCGGCCGTCTGTAGACGATAGCGGAGTACATCGCTATTGCGAACGCAAACCCTTGGCGAATCTGGAATAGCCCGACCGTGGATAACGCGGTCGGAATTACAATATAGAGAATCAAAGCCAGAAGCGGACGTCGTGCTCTGCTGAATGTGTAGATGGTGAGCGCGTTAAGCACCAATACCGTCAAGCGGACGCCATCCTCGGGAACGTTGTCGAACCAGTTGACGAGCAGGATCCACATCCGCCAGCCGAGTTCGTCCGTAACAGTGCCGATAAGGAACATGAACCCCGAGTGTTTTTCGGCGTAGATACGAATCCATTGCCAATTGGTTTCGGCAAAATAGCGCAAGTAGTTGTCCTGATCCAGCAGCGCATAGGTCCGCGGTGCGGTCGCCAGAAAGATCAGGACGATGGCCGCCACCCAGATAAATGCCCACCCAGCGGGTCGAAACCAGAACTCTTTTAGCCGGACACGCGGCTTTGCAATACGAAGACGCGGAAGTGCTAGCGCTTTCATTGCGGTTCAACCGGGTGGCGGTCCAACGTCGGCCAATTCACTGGCGTCCCGGCAAAGAATCCATCGGCGAAAAGGTCTGCGGCATTTTCCATGGTCATTGGCACCAAAATGACAAACAAGCTGTGGATTTCCGGAGGAGAAAGGTGACACAAACACGTGATCCCGACTCTACCGGCGTCTCGATCGATCGAATCGGAGACACTTGCCATTGTGAAACTCAGGGTGCCGGCTAAGACGGCGTAACAGCTCGCCGCGACTCAGCAGCAACGTCTTGAATCGTCGCATTTGTCAGTTGTTCATAGACGGCAATAGTCTTGCGTATCACGATCCGTTCGTCGAACTCCAGAAGTGCCCTTTCACGTGCGGCATTGCCAAGAGTCAAACACAGAGCACGGTCCTCCTCGAGTCGCCGGATCGCGCTGGCAAGGGCCGAGGCGTTGCGAACCGGCACCAAAAGCCCATTTTTACCATCGTCGTTGACCACCTCGTTGCAGCCGGGCGCGTCGGTTGTAACGATGGCCAAACCGCAAGCAGCCGCCTCAATCAGTGATTTAGGCAGACCTTCCCGATAGCTCGGTAGCACGATCACATCCACGTCATTGAATAAGCCTGGCATGTCGGCAACATGCCCCAGCCATTCCACAATGCCTTCCGACTGCCATCGGCTGATTTCTCCTTCCGGGACAGAAACAGGATTTCCTTTATCCGGCGTGCCGGCGAGGATAAAACTGTAGTGCCGTGATTCGTTTTTTAACTGTTTCGCGGCGTCTATGAACTCGCCGATCCCTTTATCCCAAAGAAGCCTCGAAGCAAGTACAAGTCGCAGGGGCCTCGATCGGTCCAGAACGTCGCGACGGTCGCGGTCACGGAAACGGGCCAAATTCACGCCTGAACCCTTTATCAGGCACACGTCGCGCGGATTTATCCAACGGGCCTTGTTGAAGAATGCCAAGTCATCGGGGTTTTGTACGACGACTGTGATGCGTGGACCACCTAGCGACAAACGAAACAATCCCCTGACGATCGGTCGTAACAATCGCGCAAGCGCCTTTTGGCTGGTAAAGACAAATCCCAACCCCGCAATGGAATTCACAATGCCGCCGGTCGTTGCCAGTTTTGAAGCGATCGACCCGTAGACTGCGCATTTTATTGTGAAGTTATGCAAGATGTCGGGCCTCTCCGCGGCGAGCAATTTCGCCAGCCGCATGATCACCCGAAGTTCGGCCAGCGGATTGATACTCCGTCGGCGCATGGGAACTTCCTTCCAGACGAAACCCGCTTCCTCTAACCGAGTGGTGTATTCACCTGGCGGAGAGAACAGCACCACCTCGCAACCTCGATCACGCAACTCCTGCGCGAGAGACAGTTTGAAGTTGTATAGATACCAATCTGTATTGGCAAAAAGGGCTACTTTCATTCTTATCGTTCTCCTCGATTCAGGTGGCCCACTCATTCGGACTGGGCGATGCATCGGTTTGTAGCGCGGTAGGTCCGCGATCAAGGCTCCTTAATGCACGCCGCGTCTGCCCAGAGGCACAAGTCTTGCCTCGTGCCACCGGCTCTACCGCACCTCCTCGAGGACTCCAATTTTGCGAAACTCCGCATCCCATAACGCGGTCACCCTCGCAAGAGAAAACCGACCGCGGACCGAGTCTGCGCCTAGACGTCCAAGAGATTGGCGGTCGGCCGAAGATTTCGACATCATCGAGCGCAACGCGGCTACGAAATCGTCGGCGTTTCCGTTCTCGACCAGGCGCCCGGATACGCCGCGCTCCGTCAGGTCGCGCGGCCCGCTCGGACAGTCGAAGGCGACAGCTGGCAGTCCTAGCGCCATGGCTTCCATGAGGGCCATCGACCAGCCTTCGAAGCGGGAGGAGAGAGCAAAGAGGTCGCAATTTGCCAGTTCCTCCCAGAGAGCGTTTGTTCGCCCCGGCAGGAAGACCCGGCGCCGCAGGCCAAGCTGATCGATCAACTCCTCAAGAGCAGGACGCTCCGGACCTTCGCCCCATATATAAAGGTCCCAATTGTCGAATTCTTTTGACAGACGGGAGAACATCCTGATCAGAAGATCAAATTGTTTCTGGTACTGCAAACGTCCTACCCCAACCACGCGGAAACGACCGGATGCTCCATTCGGCCGCATAGGCGCTGACGGCATGTCCGCGGGAAGCGGATTCGGGATTACCGCCATGTTTCCGACACCCGGCAAGAGGGCTTTATAGGGTGCGACAACGTCATGCGTAAGAACCGAAACGCAACTGGCAAATCTATAGGTTAGCCGTGATGCGATTCGCCAGAACAGGGATCTTCCGTCGACCAGCGGGTTATTGTGTTCACAAATAATGAGCGGGACTCTCAGTAGACACGTTGCCAGGATGGTCATCACATTGACGTTCGTCAAGTGCGAAACGACAACCGTTGGACGTTCGCTCCTGATTATTTGCCTAAGTTTTCCAAGCCGGAGAAAGAAGAACAGTTTTCCCGCCGAGCGACCCGGCACCATGTCGGCTAGAAACCTGACTGCAACCCCCGGGCCGACAGGATAGAAAATGGTTCCACGGCCGGAATAGGTGGCGACAAGCTGCACCTTTGCTCCTGCATCGGCCCACGCATTCGCCAGCGTGGTCGCAACGCGTTCCGCTCCACCGCTGCCAAGGGAGTTGACAACTACCACGATTTTCATTGCGCAGTCTCCTGTGTCAAACGATGCGCGACAAAAAGATACGCACTAAAGATCGAGACATACATGATCGATGTCGCAAGCAAAATGCCCTCAACCCCCAGAAGTCTTACAAGGAAAAAGCTGGCGATTACTTTCGTGACGAATCCGAACGCGGCAATGACCGACATGATTCGGTATCGCTTCAGGCTTGAGAACATCTGCATAAGGACGATCATGCCGAAGTTGAACGGGACCTGGAGAAGGCCAGGGCGCAACGCAGCAGCGACCATTTGAGTGTTGTGGGCCGTAAATGCGCCTCGCTGAAACAGGATCTCCACCAACAGGCTTGCCCCTAGCCATCCAAGCATCACAACAGTCAACCCCGCGATAAACATGACGGCGCACCACTTCAGCGCGATCCCTATAGCCCTCTCCTGTGACCGCGTTTGCATGACATCTGTCAGAACGGGCAGAATGGCGCGCCCTATTGCCAACGCGCCGACAGCCAAAATCAGCGCCAGAATCCGGTTGGTATAGCCCAGGGTTGCCACTCCTCCCGGACCGAGTTTGACAGCGAAGAACTGATCAAGTGGAATAGCCAGGCAGAGGACTATCTGGCCGATAGAGAAAAGTCCAATGGAGCGCAGAAGATCGGGCCAGTGGCGAGATTCAAAGCCAAATTTGAAAGGAGCTCCTATGTCGTCATTCAGTCTGACAGCACCATATAGACAGAGTGCCTGCAAGCCGAAACCAGCAAGGGTACCCAGCATTAGCGAATGAACGGCATGGCCCTTGTGAAACAGGACAATTGCAATTAGCAAGGTCGCAGCCGGCACGCACTCCAACATCGAGTTGACATGCTTTTCCTGTGCCTGAAGTCTCGCCGAAAATTGCGCAATCAGCAAAATCTCGACGGCCAGTGGGGCAAGTCCCTTTGAAAACTGCATCGAAAATTGAACGCTCTCGGCAGACAGGTTTGTTGCGAAGACGTGCAAGACGTACGGCCATGCCAGATAAAGCAGAGCACCGATCGCACATCCCGTTGCAACGACTGCGGTGTTCAACTCCGCCAGGAACAGAACGCGTTCGTCATCCTCCAGCATGCGGACGTGGACCAGCAAAGGAACCAATACAATCCCAAGCACTGAAACCAGGGTGCCTGGAACCCAGGTCATTAGATTGAAGGTCAGTTGAAACGAGTCGACGATCGGACTAACGCCGTAGAAATTCGCAATGGCAATCTCTTTCAGCGCACCCGCGCACCGCCCAATGAGGACGAAGACCAGGATGAAAAGTGCATTTCTGCCGATGCGCTTGTGGTCATCGTGAAGATTCAAGCCCTGCCATCTTCCAGCAGGTGGTTGTGTTGGTCTCATCGGGCGCTACACGGGAAAGTCCTGGTGTGGAACATCGGAGAGCAATAGAGTGCAGTGCGGATAAGCCGCAGCCGCTGAGCCAATCAACTCAGCCCACACTATGTCTTGCGACGATGTTCAATTGATCGGATCGCCCCGCGACCAGACCGGCTGTTTTAAACAGTATCCACCGCTGCTCATGCTTGATCCGCTGTGAGGAGGGCACCGGGCGAGCCGATCGTTCTTTTGTGCGACTGTCGACTTCGATCCGACGGAAAACCCTGCCATCAGGGGAACATCATCCCTCTCATCACGTTTGAACATCACTCGCAGCACATCGCTCGACACAGCGTTACGTAACATCTGGCATGGCGATCACGCCTCGCCGCGAAACGCGAACATGCTAGCCAGCCCGAGTTGTGGAAGCGAAAATAGCGAACCTTGCACCAGAGCCAGTGGCCAGCGACTCAACCACCGCAACTGCTCCTCAGTGTCGACACCATTCACCACAACCCCCAGGTCGAGCGCGTGCAGCAGATCCATCAGCGCAGCCATCACCGCCGCCGCCCGCTTATCGCGCGGCACTGTCGCCATCAGCTCACGCGCGACCGTCACGGTATCCACGTCGAGCCCGCCGAGCAGCGCCATCGACGACCCGCCGTTGCCCCAATTGCCGAGCGTGATACTGACGCCGGCATCGCGAAGACTCCCAGTCAGCGTGCGCAAAGGGAGAAGTTTTGCCGCTTCAGCGCTGTCTGAAACTTCGATTTCAAACAGCCGAGGCGAAACGCCATACGAGGCGGCCACGCGCGTAATCTCGCCCGCGAGCGATTCATGCAGCGCCACGTGAGCCGGCATCGCGATCGCAACCGACTGCAATGGCAGCTTCACCTCGTGACAGTCACGCAGTTCTCGGCATACCCCATCCACGACGAACAGGGCCATGTCCAACGCCATCTGCGGATGCTCGATCGGCATCATGAAACTGCCGGGAAGCAGCACGCCGTAATCCGGATGCGCCCAACGAAGCTGCGCTTCCAGGCGCGCGAGCGTTCCGCTTGCGGCGCGATATGCGCCTTGAAACACGAGATGAAATTCACCTGCGCTCAACCCCTGCAATGCGCGGTTTTCGAATTCGCTCAGACCCACAGGGATATCACCGGCATCCTCCAGGTCGTCTTGCGTCATACGGGCGGCGTGCTTCATGCGCGCGCGAGCAGGCAGTCCAGGTTTTGAGTAGTCGAGCGTGTGCATGGCGAATTTACTTTTTGGTTACGGCCGCTATATGCACATGTCATGCCAACCGAGGCGACGTCTGCTGTGGAAGGGCCGCTCGAATTGACGGAAACGCCGGTCCCGCAGCGAATTGCGCAGTACCTGACGCGAGTTTGCCGAAGTGTGAAATTCTCCGCCAAACGTTTGCGCGCTGTTGCGTGTTACGTAGCGTTGCGCTTCATGTTACGTTGCACAGCACATCGATGTGACCGCCGGCAGCGAATCCGATGTTGCGCGACACTGCCCAAATCCGATACGGCAGCGAAATCAAACGCATGGCGTGCTGAAGTGCTGAACAATTTACCGCGACGCGTCGCAACAAGACTATTTGACCGATAAAGAAAGATTTACTAGTATCGCCACACATGCAGCGGACAACGGCTGCGCATTCCTCACACAGTGTTCCGGGGCAGCCAATGCTACAAATCCCTCTTTCTGACGCCGACTGGGCAAGGGTCCAAGGTCTCTTTCCCGACCTTCGTTCCGCACGCGGGCGACCTCGTCGCAGCGATCGCGAGATTCTCAACGCGATACTCTGGTTGCAGCAAAGAAAGGAGAAATGGCACAGGCTTCCTGCCACTTTCCCGCCGCAGCAGACTTGTTATCTTCGATATATCACCTGGAAGAAGACAGGCGTGCTCGACCAGGTCAATGAGCTTCTTCCAATGTGTGACCCGGAGTTGTCGACCTGCTAACCGGCATATCTGAATTTGCTTCGCATACCATATCGAATCAGATGCGATTTGCCGTTTAGCGTGTCGCGATCTGCCGATCGCATCGATGCAGAACCACAGCCAGCCAGTAAATTCAGCGGGAAACCTACCCGCTGTTGCCGCTGCCTTGCCGTTGCCTTGCCGATCCTGCCTGCGGCTTTAAACCGTGGGCAGTTGCGCTGCCACTGCCCGTGGAAACGACACGCTGATATGCACGCCTTTGCCACCTTCGCCAGGCTTCAGCGTGATCTCGCCGTGATGGGTATCCGCGATTTCACGCACGATCGCGAGGCCGAGCCCGGTGCCTTCCGTATCCGCCGACGCCCGGAAGAAAGGCTCGAACACGCGGCTGCGCGACTCGGCAGGAATGCCTGGACCATCGTCCAACACGCTCACGGTGACGGTCTCCGCGTCGGCATCCACGCCCACCGTGACATGACCGCCGCTGCCGGTATAGCGAATCGCATTCTCAGCGAGATTCGCGATCAATGCCTGAAGCAGGCCACAGTGCCCCGCCACCGGCGCGGCGCCGTTCAGTTCGGCACCGAGATCGATGCCGCGCGCCTGTGCGAGCAGTGCGAGATCTTCCACGACTTCCATGGCGAGCGGAACCAGATCCACCGTCTCCAAGGCGAGCTGCGTGTTGTCGGCAGCCTCGGCTTGCGCGAGCAACAGTAGCTTGTTCGTCAGTCCCACCATCGAACGATTACTGCGATGCATGGCGGCCAGTGCTTCGTCCAGAGCCGGATTCAAACCCTCCTGCTGACGCGCGAACTGCAACTGCGTGCCCAACAACGTGAGTGGCGTGCGCAACTGGTGCGCGGCGTCAGCGATGAAGCGGCGCTGCGCGGCCACCTGAACGCCGAGCCGCGCAATGCACTGATTGATTGCTTCGACGATCGGCCGCAACTCGGTATGCAGCCGCTCGACACGAATCGGCGCGAGTTGCATTGGATCGCGGTCCGCCACATCCTCTTTCACTTTCATCAGCGGCCGCAATTCGAAAGTCAGACCGATGCATACCAGCGCCACCGCGAGCACGATCATCTCGATCTGCCGCACGAGTTGTGGTTGCCACAACTGCTCGGCCATGGCGTCACGCGAGCGCACGGTTTTACCGACAGTCACGCGCACGCGGCGCGTCGCGCCGTTGTCGTACATGAGACGGACAAGGCCGACCGCGCGCACGGAGTGACCTTGCACATGAGCGTCGTAGTGATCGGGCGTATCCGGTGCCTGCGCGGCACGCGTGGGAAATTCAGGCGTGCCCGCAAGCAGCCTGCCGTCGTCGACGCTCACGCTGTAGAACACCTGATCCCGGTAGGGCGACACGAATACTTCGAGCGCGGCGGGCGGGACATCCACCCGCAAGATGCCGTCCACCCATTCCACCTCGCCCGCGATCATGCGCGCGGACGAGATCAACTGATTGTCCTGCACCAGATCCGCGGTGCGCCGCGCGTTATCGTATTCAGCCTTGCCGGTCACGAACACGTACAGCGCGAGCGGTACCAGCAACCACCACAACAGGCGCATGCGCAGACTATTGGTCATCTTCTTTCTTGCGCAGCAGGTAACCGAGTCCGCGCAGCGTGACGATCGCCGCCGAGCTGCCGTCGAGTTTCTTGCGCAGACGCGAGATGTAGATTTCGACGGCATCTTCGCTCGGCTCGTCCGCGAGCGTGAAGATCGCGTCGACCAGCGCCGGCTTCGTGACGGTTTTGCCCAGCCGCAGGATCAGCGTTTCGAGCACCGAGCGCTCGCGCGGCGTGACGTTCAGCGGTGCACCCTTTAGCGTGAACTGGCGCGTGTCGATGTCGAACGCCAGATCGCCACAGACCACTTCGCTCGCCTTCGAGGGCGACTGGCGGCGGATCGCCACCTTGATCCGCGCAATCAGCTCCCGCACTTCGAACGGCTTGACCAGATAATCGTCCGCGCCGGCGCCGAGGAGTTCGACCTTTTCGTCGATCGAGCCGCTCGCAGTCAGGATCAGCACCGGCGTAGCGTCGCCGCGCTGGCGCAGACGGCGCAGCACGTTCTTGCCCGACAGCTTGGGCAGATTCAGGTCGAGCAGGATCACGTCGTAGTGGTTGGTGCGCAGCAACTGGTCGGCCGCGTCGCCATCCTGCACGGCGTCGAGCGCGAACGACTCCTGTTCCAGCATCTTCGCGAGCCAGTGCGCCAATGTGGGGTTGTCTTCGATCAGCAGCAGCTTCATGGCGGGAACGGCAAAAGTCAGGCCGTTGATTGTGCCGTAAAACAGCGGCCTTGCGCGTTTCCGCTGTGGTTTGCGGCATACGCCGTGGCGTTTCGGGGCGGCGCTGCGACAGGGTTGTCGTGTGGTTGCGGGTTAACACCCATGATTTACCGCCTGCCCAGAAAGCTGCCAGAAGGTTTCAAATTTTTATAATCGCCGACATTCACCCAGAAAGCGCCGCGTGCCTCACCCAGCGGCGACCAAACCTAAGGAGACTGCATCATGCGTACCTTGCGCCAGATTGCCGCCGTGTCAGGTCTTGCCTTCACCCTTGCCGCTGCTTCGGCTGCTGCTCACGCTGAAAAGCTCACGATCATGGTCGGCGGCGCCACCAAGATCATCTATCTGCCCGCCAAGCTCACGGAGCAACTCGGCTACTTCAAGGACGAAGGCCTCGACGTCGAAATCCTCTCGCAACCGGCCGGCGTCGACGCGGAGAACGAACTGCTCGCAGGCGCGGTGCAAGGCGTGGTCGGCTTCTACGATCACACCATCGACCTGCAGAGCAAGGGCAAGGAAGTTCAGGCGCTCGTGATCTTCGGCCAGGTGCCGGGTGAAGTGGAGATGGTCTCCACCAAGGCGTCCGAGACCTTCAAGAGCATGGCCGACTCGAAGGGCAAGACGCTCGGCGTGACCGGGCTCGGCTCGTCGACCAGCTTTCTCACGCAATACCTCGCGCAACGCGCAGGTGTGCCGTCCACGCAGTACACGCTGCTGCCCGTGGGCGCGGACAACAGCTTTATCGCGGCCATCAAGCAGAACCGCATCGATGCGGGCATGACGACGGAGCCGACCGTCTCGCAGTTGCTGAAGACCGGCGACGCCAAGGTGCTGGTCGACATGCGCACGCTGGAAGGCACGCGCGCCGCGCTCGGCGGCACCTATCCGGCATCGAGCTTCTACGTGCAGCGCGCGTGGGCGGAGTCGCACAAGGACGAAGCGGCAAAGCTCTCGCATGCTTTTGCGAAGACGCTGAACTTCATCGCGACGCATAGCGCGGAAGAGATTGCCGCGAAGATGCCGAAAGACTACTACGGCAACAATAAAGACCTGTACGTCGGCGCGTTGAAAGCGTCGCTGCCGATGTTCACGAAGGACGGCAAGATGCCGGCCGACGGTCCGGACACGGTGCTCAAGGTGCTCTCGGCGTTCAATCCTTCGGTGAAGGGTAAGCATATCGATCTCGCCAAGACCTACAGCAACGACTACGTATCGGCAGCGGTCAAGACCGCGGCGAAGTAACGATCTTTAATCAAAGTCACGAGAACAGCGAGGGACCAGCCGATGAATCAACCCATTTCACGCGATACGCCAGCGATCGAGATGCGCAACGTATCGTGCCGTTTCATTTCTCCCGACGGCAAGGCGACCATTGCGCTGCGCGACTTCAGCATGTCGGTGGCGCGCGGCGAATTCGTTGCGGTAGTCGGCCCGACGGGTTGCGGCAAGTCCACCACACTCAGCATGATTACCGGTTTGCTGAAACCCACCACGGGTGAAGTGCGCGTGATGGGCGCGCCGGTGGACGGCATCGACCCGCGCATCGGCTTCGTGTTTCAGGCCGACGCCGTGTTCCCGTGGCGCTCGGTGCTCGACAACGTGGCGGCGGGCCCGCTGTATCGCGGCCGTTCGAAATCCGCCGCGTACGACGAAGCCAACGAGTGGCTGCGCCGCGTGGGCCTCGACAAGTTCGGCAAGCACTATCCGCATCAACTGTCCGGCGGTATGAGAAAACGCGTGGCGCTCGCGCAGACCTTCATCAACAAACCGGAAATCCTGTTGATGGACGAGCCATTCTCCGCGCTCGACATGCAGACTCGCACGTTGATGCAAGACGAGCTTCTGCAATTGTGGGGAGGGGTTGGATCGGTGGTCTTCGTCACGCACGATCTGGAAGAAGCGATTGCGCTCGCCGACCGCGTGTTCGTTCTGACCGCGCGCCCGGCTACGCTCAAGAAAGTCTACGAAATCGATTTGCCGCGTCCGCGCGTGACCTCGGAGGTTCGTTACGACCCGCGCTTCGTCGAAATCTCGCGGGACATCTGGCACGACCTGCGCGAAGAAGTGCAGATTGGTTAATCAAGGAATGGCAAATATGTCTACTACCCCCCAACAGATGATGCCGTCGGGCATCGACGCCGCGTCGCTCGCGCAAGTCGAGCGCGTGGCCCAAAAACGCATCCGGCAACGTCACGCGCTGGTGATCTCGTTACGTATCGTCGTGCTGGTGGTCGTACTCGGCGGGTGGGAACTGTCCGCGCGCCTGAAGTGGATCGACCCGTTCTTCTTCTCGATGCCGAGCGCGATTTTCGACCAGATCGTCGACTGGTTCGTGAACGGCACCTCGCAAGGCCCGCTGCTCACCCAGGTGTGGGTCACGCTCGAAGAAACGGGGCTCGGCTTCATTATCGGTTCGGTAGCCGGGGTGTTCTGCGGCATCGTGCTCGGCCGCAACAAACTGCTGTCCGACGTGTTCAGTCTCTACATCAAGATCGCCAACTCGATTCCACGCGTGGTGCTCGGATCGGTGTTCGTGATTGCGCTCGGTCTGGGCATGGCCTCGAAGGTGGCGCTGGCCGTGGTGATGGTGTTCTTCGTCGTATTCGCCAACGCTTTCCAGGGCGTGCGTGAGGCCGATCGCTACATGATTGCGAATGCGCAGATTCTCGGCGCGTCGCGCCGTCAGGTGACGACCTCGGTGGTGATCCCGTCGGCGCTGAGCTGGATTCTCGCGAGCTTGCACGTGAGCTTCGGTTTTGCTCTGGTCGGCGCGGTGGTGGGCGAGTTTCTCGGTTCGAAGCAGGGTATCGGTCTGCTGATTTCCACCGCGCAAGGGGCGTTCAACGCAAGTGGCGTGTTCGCCGCCATGATTGTGTTGGCTGTGGTCGCACTGGCCGCAGACTATCTGTTGACCGCGGTCGAACACCGTCTGTTGAAGTGGCGGCCGGCCGCGGTTTGATCAGGATGTCTTAGTCCCTGGGCAGCGACACTTGTTTCGAGGCTAATGCCGTTCAGTCGTGGACTGAACGGCATTTTTCGTTTACGGATTGTGGATCACGCGTTGCCGCTCGACTGTGGCCCCAACGTATCTCCGCGTCGTAAGTCAGAGCCGATGCGAAATGGCATCGCCGAGTCGATCCGCTGCGTAAGCCAAATGGAAACTTGAATACGGATCACGTCGAGCGCGCCACCCCTCATATCTATATTTCCGCATTCGCATTCAGGATGGCTGATTAATGCTTGAATCCGCATGTGATCTGTACGTCTGCTTCACATGGCGGAGGCAAGACCGGCTCTCTGAACCGTCGCCGAACGACAAAGCCTCAGCGTGCACCTTTCCTTGCTACACGAAGTATTTCGATAACGCACCTCTCTGGTGCGCTGCGCACAATTCGACAAGGACGCCGGTGACAGTCCCCGCCCTGTGTCCCGCCGGAAAGTCCCGCATGTGTTGCGCGCATGTCCGGCGGACGTTCGCAATGGGTGCCGCGAGGGTGGCGCCAAGGGTTTGAAGGAGATGGACATGAAGAAGGCTCTGATCATCGCAGGCGGACTGCTTTGCGCGTTTACATGGCAAGCGCATGCTCAGGACACCACCGCGGAGAGTACAGCGCAGGCGCAACCGACAGCAGCCGACGCGATGGGCGGGCAGCCCGCCACCACTTCGATGTCCGGCGGCCCTGCAAGAACACAGGGACTGACGCGCGCGGATGTCTACCAGCAACTCGTTCAATCGCAGAAAAGCGGGGAAGCGGCGCGCCTGCAAGATCTATTCAAAGGGGGCAATTGAACCGTGCCGTAGCATTGGAGCGGGACCGCTCTGTTGAATCCAGTAGCCGTCCACATCACTGCATGAATGACGCCGTGTTTGCGTCAACGTCCCGACGGGATCCCGACCGGACGAAGCGAATACGGCGTCCAGTGGAAACGGCCGCCTGGTCGTGATTGTCGGCCCTGTTAGTCGCCACTTTCCCGCAGCCTGTCGCCCGTCGCCAAACTCACTATCAGTATTCGTTGGCCCCCGCGCAACACATTTTCATCACCCACAATCGCCCCAATCGCATACACGCCCGCCGCATAAGACACCGTGCGCTATGGCACGGTCGATGCGTAAGAAAAGACACCCCGTCGTGCACTTACCAACATCGGTTGAATCGAGGTGCGTCATGTCAAGCGTGCAAAGTCAGCGTCGTCCAGTGACGTGGCGAAGCCGGCCCTTTTCTGCGGAAAGCGGTTTGAAGCACCGCACTCGAGGCCGCCACCTCGCCACCGGATTCGTGCCGCTCGGGTTACGGACCGCCGGCTTCATCGGCCGGGGTCCGAAGCAATTGTGGCCGTATGTCTTGCCGTGGGTTTTCGCGGTGCTCACCGTCGGTTTCTTCTGCCTCGTCGTGCGCGGCGTACTCACGCGGCAGTTGCTGGTGCCACCGGTCGAAACGCCGCAGTCGCTGGTGGAACGCGGTTATACGTCGAACTTTCTCGCGGAACGCATCATGTCTTCGATGAGAGCGATCGGTCAGGACGCCGAGTCGATTCCTCACGACACCATGACCGACAACGACGCGCAACCGGACATTCAGATTCCCGGCCAGGAGATGTCGTATGCGACGACAGTGCGCTTCATCAAAGGCGTCATAAAACGCACGGATGTCGTGGTTCACGTCGGCATCACCAAGGTCAACGAGAGCGCCGACTCCTATATAGCCCACGTGCAGATTGAAGGCGGCCCGTTCAATGCCCGCGAAAGCACCGTGCCTTTCGAAGGACGCGACCTGGAAAAGTTCGTGCACGATATCGCTGTCAAAGCCATGCGTCTCGCCGAACCGAATATTCTGGCCAGTCACCTCTATTCGCAAGTCCAGAAGACCAAGTGCTCGCTCGCGCAATGCGACTACGGCGAGATCGTCTCGATCTACGACGAAGTGCTGTCACTGCCCGCCTCCGAGCAAGGCGAATGGGCGCTCGCTGGCAAAGCGTGGTTGCTCGCCAATCAGGGGCTCTCCAAAGAAGCCGAACAGCAGACCCGCGAAGCGCTGACCGTGTACACGCATTCGGCGGTGCTGCGTGCAAGCCTCGGCATTGCACTCGAACAGCAGCATCGCATCGACGACGCACTGGAAGCATTGCGAGCCGGTGCGAGCGAGAAATCGAAGACTGCTGAAAATCTGCGTCTTCTCGGCGACGTGCTGTTGCATGCGAATCGCTATTCCGAAGCGCTCGACGCATTCAAGCAGGCTGACAGCATGAAGCCGGACTCTGTCGACAACCTGCACGATTGGGGCGAAGCGCTGGTTACGGTCGGCCGTTATGACGAAGCGATCGAAAAACTTTCCCGCGCGGTCGCACTGCGCCCGGATCTGGCGCCCTCCTACGCGGAATGGGGCCGGGCACTGGATCGCAAAGGCGATCTGCTCGGCGCCTCGCGCAAATACGCGCAAGCGTTGCAACTCGACGCGGGCACTTTGTCGGCGCGAGAAAGTCGTCTGGCGCGCGTCGCGAAAGCGATTCAGGAAGGCGATCGCCCCGACATGCCGAAACCCGATAGACAAATCAGACCCGTTTCGCATCCCCCCGCAGCGCTTCCGTTTCAAACGGCCTAACAGGCACCCGGCAATACCGAATGAATCACCATGCGGATGGCTTTGCCCAGAAGCATTTTTACCGTCGCAGTCATGCACACAGTGGAAGAGGAGATGATTGATGGACAACTTCGATGATGCGTTCAAGGCTCTAATCGGCAATGAAGGTGGGTACTCCTTCAATCCGCATGACCCGGGCGGAGAAACGATGTGGGGCGTGACGGCACGGGTGGCGCGCAGCGAGGGCTATACCGGGGCCATGAAAGATCTGCCGCTGGATACCGCGAAACAGATCGCGAAGCAGAAGTACTGGGATCCCTTGCACCTCGATGAACTCGACCCGCGAGTGGCCTTTCAGATATTCGACGCCAATTACAACGGCGGGCTGGTGGTGTTGTGGATGCAAAAGGCGTCCGGCGCGAAAGAAGATGGCAAGTTCGGCCCGGACACACTGGACGCGGTCAAAAGCGCGGACCCGCTGAAGTTTGTCATGCGCTTTGCCGCCTTTCGTTTGCGTTATCTGCGGAACCTGCATGCATGGCCCAATTTCAGCCGTGGATGGACAGAAAGAATGGCCGCGAATCTTCTCCTGGGAGCAGCATGATGGACTGGTCAAAAGTGGCATCGAATATTGGCAGCGCGGCCCCCCTGCTCGCCGGGCTCGTGGGAGGACCGGTCGGCTTGGGCGTGACCGCCGCCGCTTCGATCATTTCACATGCACTCGGAACGCCTAGCGATCCCGCCTTCGTGGAACCCGCGTTGAACGATCCCGGCGCACTGGAGAAGATCCGTCAGGCGGAGAGTGCGAACTCGTTGCAGCTGCAACAACTGATGGTCACTGCCGCCCAGGCGGGCCTCGCGCACGAAAGCGACATGGCGCGCATCCAGGCCGCCGATCGGGCCGACGCGCGCGCCATGGCCATCAGCAATAAGGACTGGGTGCCCAAGGTGCTCGCCATGGCGGTTACCGCGGGTTTCTTCGGCATTCTGTTGCTCATGGCCTTCCAACCGCTGCCGGGGCCGAACAAGGATCTCGTCAACGTGATCGTCGGCGCCCTCGGTACGGCGTGGATCAGCATCATCGGATATTACTTCGGCACCTCGGTCGGATCGATGCGAAAGACCGAGCTACTCGCCAAGCCCAGCGTGCCCATTACGCCGGACAGCGCGGTCACGCTGCGCGAGCCCGCCACTTCTGCACCACGTCCAGCAGCGGCCAGCGCACCCTCGCATGGCGAGGTATTCCAGCAGTTCGCGCCGGGCGGCCAAGGTCCGATCTTTTCGGGCAGCTGACCCGCAGAGCGCAATCCGGACGATGCACCCGGCGAGCGAGCGGCTCGCCCCGGGCATCGTCCGTTGCCGTCTTTGTCTCAGATTCGGCAACAAACAATACCTGAAACGGTGATTACTCTCTCCAGGTCGCAAAACTACAATGCAATCACTGACTACGAACGAGAACGCTCGTAGCAACACAAAAACCGAACTGGAGGTAGTTCATCATGAAATCGCTCATTCAAGCAGTTGTTATTGCCACCGTCCTGGCCGCGCCTGTTGCTTCGTTTGCGCAGTCAAACCAGCCTGTGACCCGCGCCCAAGTGCGCGCCGAACTGATTCAACTGGAAAAGGCCGGCTATCAACCGGGCCGCGACGACCCGCACTACCCGGCTGACATTCAGGCCGCGCAAGCTCGCGTCGACGCTCAGAACGGAACCGCGCAGGCAGCGCAAAGCGGCTTCGGTGGCGTGGTGAGTGGCGCGTCGCAATCGGGCCGCCCGGAACTCGCCAACGGCCCGAAGTCGATCTACTTCGGCAATTAAGCGGTAGATAAGCGGCAACCAGGCGTCGGTCATGCGGTAAGCAAGCGGTAACCCGGCCGTAACCTGCCGTCGGCGGGCCACGGCCGGTGCAGGCGCGAGAAATCGCGCGCCGCCCGACGCTCAGCGCGTGCACGGCATACGCGCACTGATTCAAATGAACTGGCCCGCGACCGAGTACTCCCGATCGCGGGCCAGTTGTGTATTCCTTACCTCCGTCATCGGGCTCCCGATGGCTTCCGCCTGGACCTTCGCGGTCCGGGCGCTTTTTACCGGCAAGTGGTTTGGCGAGACTTCTGCGTGTATCGCCAGAGTCGTTGAAACAGGCGCCTGTGGGCCGGTTTCAGATAGTGGGCTCGCGAATCGAATCAGTCGCGCGCCACCAGATCGCCCACTTGACCGCGCCCGGTGACGAGGCAGCTCGATAGAAAATTCTCGCCCTGGCTGCTGGCCCCGATGTCCCCGAAACCTTTTTTCAGCGCGCTCGACTTCACCAGCTCGGCACCCTGGTGGCAGGTTATCGTGCCCATTTCTCCTGCTTGCGCGCGCATCAGCGCCCTATCTGCCATCAGATAGCCAAGCAGCAGCACCACGGCAATATTGAACGCTTGTCTCATGGTTCGCCTCCTCTTTTGAGCAGACTAACGCGAACCATGGATGCTTGGTCCTAGGGGTTTCCCGATCGAACGGTATTCCATGATGCAGATTAAATCAGGTAATGCTTCCACGCGAGCCGCTATGCGGGGTGACTGAATCCGGCGTTGCGCGCACAAAACGGAACTTCTGGATGCTCCTCTGCGCGCGTTTGGTATTCTGCTCGAACAGCAGATATACCGTGTACGCATAGACGTAACACGCGACGAGCATGCTCATGAGCACCAGCACACCGCGAGCGTCGAACTGGATACGGTGCCCGAACCCGACTGCGGCGACGAACAGAATGAACGAGAAATGCGTGAGATACAGCGAATAGGAGAATGCGGAGAAGCGTATCGCGATACGCGACAGGAGCGCCGGACGCAGGCGAACGTTTTCCCAGAGAATGCAACGCAGGAAAATGAAACACGGCACGCCAACGGCCCAGTCGTTGCTCCACAGGAACAAACGCGAGCACACCAGCGCGGCGAGAAACGCCGCTCCGCTTGCCAGCGTGAACCAGGGCAAGCCCGTACGCACGCTCCGCGCCGCAAAGCGCCTTTCCAGAACCACCAGGATGACGCCGAGCAGCCAGAGGCCGAACCCGCTCAGAAGCGACGGGAACGCGATCATCGTGGCGAGTGCGAGTGCAGCCGCCGCGAAGGCCGCGAAGCCACGCCGCTGACGCAGTAGTACGAAGCACGCGGGGAACCAGAGGTAATACCAGAACTCGTTGGCGAGACTCCACAACGGCCCATTGGATCCATAGGTGCCGCACGCGAGGGTCTGCAGGAACACGAGGTTGCAAGCTAGCGTCGCGCCTCCGAGATGCGATGCGACGTTGATCTGCTGATCGAACGTACCCTCGGTCCCGAGATAAAAGGACCCGCCTCCCAATGCGATGCCCAGGCGGTCCCAGAACATGGTCAGCAGCAGAGCGGGAATCAGCACGATCCACAGCCGCGACATGCGTTCGGTCAGATAGCGCTGCCAGGTCCAGGTTCCCGCCTGGACCTGGCGCAACACCGAACCGCCCACAAAGTATCCGCTCAGCAGGAAAAATACGATCACCGCAGTGTGGCCGTAGTTACTGACGAAATAGAACGCCTTGCCCGCGAGTCCCATGGCGGCACTCGAACGGTAATCGACAAACATGAGATTGCGCAGATGACTGATGCATACCGCGCCTGCCGCCAGTGCGCGGATCAGGTCCAGCGTGTCGCAATGGTGTTTGTCGGCAAGCGCCATGTGAGTCGGATCGGGCAGAGAGGTTGTCCAACAAACTAAGGCCCACCCTGTTTTTATTCGGTACGCTCCCCCACACTGCACAGGTGACGGGCTATCCGGTGGAATACGGCGAGACCATTCGCATCGCGCGCAAGGTCGCGAGCCGGCGTGTGATGTTGCGCAGCGGATGCCTGCTGTTCCGGATCATGCCGCGGGTCTCCAACGGAACAGCAAATGGCTCAAGAGATTCAGAAGCGCGCTTCGATCTGCCTGATTCGCTGTTCGACGGCGTTGCGCACGAGCCCATTCGAAGGCACCAGCAACAGCGACCAGGCGATGATCTGATACACCTTGTTGCGCCGAACTTTGGAGACTTTTTGCGGATCGAGCCAGGCGTCGTTGTCCACCAGAAGGATCAGCGTCTCCAGGCCGATCAGAATCGGCCACAGGCTCGCAAGACGCAGCCGTACCGCGGACGCGGGAATGGCCAGCGTGTAGTCGAGGGCTTCGCGGAAATGATCGAGTGTCTTGCGCAGAAGCTCGATCATCAACGGTCGGGCACGCACGGAGTTGGCCGGCAGCAGCAGGTCTTGCGCGCTCAGACCATATCGGTCGAGCAGGGTCTGCGGCAGGTAGCAGCGGCCGATGCGCAAATCCTTGCCGCAATCGCGCAGCACGTTGGTCATTTGCAGTGCCTTGCCGAAACGCACGCCGCGCCGTGCCATGGTGTCGGGTTGCTCCCTCAGCGTGCCGGGCATGTGCGCGTAGGTCATCGTGGTCCAGAATTCGCCGACGCAGCCCGCCACCAGATACGTATAGCGGTCGAGTTCGTCGTATTCGCGCAGCGCCGCGATCCGGCCGGAACGTTCGTCCGGAAAGGTGCGAAGGTCGAACTCCATGCCCTCGGTCAACGTCGTGACGATCTCGCGCACGGCCTTGCGATCGAACTCGCTCAGTTGCAGTAGCACGTCGAGCGCGGGACCGAGCGATTCGAGCAGGACCTTCTCATCCGACTGGACCTGCTGCCCCGCCACTTCGGCGGCCATGCGCCGGAACAGCGCGCCGTCGTCCGCCGCGCCATTCACCTGCTCGCGTAGCGACAGCAGCAAGGCGAGGCGTTGTTCAGGCGAGATCAGCGAGGTATCCGCGATCGTGTCGGCCGCGCGCGCCAGCAGGTAGGCAAGTCCGATCGGATCGCGCATCCCGACGGGCAGCACGCGCAGCGTGAGATAAAAGGAGCGTGAAACGCCTTTCAGGAGCGGGCCGAGAAGGAAGGCCCGGGTCGGATTCGGCATGAATGGGATCAGGTCAGTATGGGCGAAAAGCGGACAGAAATCCGGCGCTGCCGAATTGTATACGGCGCGCGCGCTCAACTCTTTTTCCCGCTCCAGTTGCACCGTTTGAAACGCTTGCCCGCGTGGCGCCGAGTGGATCGACCTTTGCCGCGCCCATTCGCCGCTAGTCCCTACCCGCCGCGCCGACATTGCCCGTTCGCCAACCGGCCCGGCACCAGGTAGAATTCGCCGCATCCATGCCGACGCGCGCCGTAGCCGTCCTGCTTCGGGAACACGGATTGCTGGCAAAAGTAGTTTGAACAACAGACGGTTCAAGGGCGAGCCGTCGATTCCGCGCACCTTGAATGACACTTCGACAATGACTATCCACGAATCTCCGACGTCTTCCCGATCCAACGTGGAAACAGGCGTCCCCGGTCTCGACGAGATCCTGGGCGGAGGTCTGGTCCGCGGCGGCGTCTACCTGCTGGAAGGCATGGCCGGCGCCGGCAAGACGATTCTGTCGAGCCAGATTGGCTTTCATCGTGTAAGCCAGGGCGAGAAGGTGCTGTATATGACCTTGATCGCCGAATCGCACGACAAGCTCCTGGGGCATCTGAAGGGTCTGAGCTTCTTCGACGAAAAAGCCGTCGCACAGCAGATGCTGTTCGTCTCCGGCTATCACGAACTGATGCAGGACGGTCTCGACGGCTTCCTCAAGCTGATCGCCTCGAGCATTTACGATTACCGCCCGAGCCTGATGATCATCGACGGCTTTCGCAGCGCGCGCGAATTCAGCGAAACCGAATTGTCGCTGTCGAAGTTCATCCACGAGTTGAACGCGCTGGTCGCGGCCATGGATTGCACGACCCTGCTGCTCGCGCCGCTTTCGGGCAACGAACCGCATCCGGAGCACACGCTGGTCGACGGTCTGATCGAGCTGAACCGGTACAACGACGGCATGCGCCGCGCGCGCGAAATCGAAGTCCACAAGATGCGCGCGCGCAATCATTTAATGGGCAAGCATTTTTTCCGCATTGCCGAAAGCGGCCTGTTGATGTTCCCGCGACTGGAAGCGCAATGCGCCGCACAGCCCGGCCCGGTGGATCTGAAAGCGCGCCTCGGTTTCGGCCTGCCGCATCTGGACACCCTGCTGGGCGGCGGCTTTGCGCAAGGCTCCACGACGACGCTGATCGGGCCGTCGGGCGTCGGCAAGACGCTGCTCTGCCTGCAATTTCTCGCCGCTGGCGTGGCGCGCGGCGAACGCTGTGTGTACCTTGGCTTTTACGAAGGACCGCAGCGGCTCATCGGCAAAGCCGAGGCCGTGTCGATCGGCCTCACCGAAGCGCATGACGACGGCCGGCTCGTGATCCAGTGGCAACCGGCCATCGAACTGGCCGTCGACGAACTCGCGGCCACCGCGCTCGCCACGGTCCAGAAGGTCGGCGCATCGCGCATCGTCATCGATGGTGTGGAAGGCTTCCGCGATTCCGCATTGCGCACCGAGCGCTTCGGCCTGTTCCTGAATGCACTGTTGCATCAGCTTCGCGAAGCCTGCGTCACGACGCTGCTAACTGAAGAATTGCCGCTCTACGCCGACCCAGGCCATTCCCGGAGCGTGCGCGTCTCGGCGTTGACCGAGAATCTCCTGTTGTTGCGTTACGCCGAAACGGAGGCGGGTCTGCGGCGCATGATTTCCGTGGTCAAACAGCGCGAAAGCGCCCACGACACCTCCTTGCGAGAGCTCGTGATTTCGCCTCAGGGTCTCGACGTGATCGAAGCCCCGGGCGGTACCGCGAGCATGTATTCGGCGGCAGGCCTGTCAGCCACGTTGCCGCCGCGACGAAATACGTAGTCACCCATGAAAACCATTCTGGTCGTGGACGACGAGTTCGACATCCTCACGGTCTGGCGACTGTTGCTGGAGCGGCACGGCTATACCGTGCTGGTCGCGTCGAACGGGGCGGCCGCGCTCGAACAGATAGGCAAGACCCGGCCCGACATCATCTTGTCGGACTGCATGATGCCGGTCATGTCCGGGCTGCAATTGTGCGCGGCGCTCAACGCCGATCCCGATCTGCGCGCCATTCCGATCATTCTGTGCAGCGCGGCGGCGGATATACCCCTGCAGCCGAACCCCACGATCGCCTACGCGCGCAAGCCGCTCTCCTTCGACACGTTACTGGCGATGCTTCAGCGCATGGCCGCATAAAGCGCCGGACTGCCGGCCCGGCGGGCCGACGCGCCGTCTGCGAGCGCGCCCGCCCCCTCCTTCTCCTCCGCGCGAAACGCCGGATCCACACCCCATGCCCTATGCAACGCGGCCAGGACCGCCCCGCCAACGCCGCTCCAGGCATCTTGAGACGACCGCGCCATTTGTTGAGCGCGTCCAGCGTTCTGCGTTTTGCCGCTGCCTTTTACAGTACGTCATCGATCGCGCGAAGCCGGAACATCGGAGCGCGACGCAACTTTCGGAGGATCGGTGATGAACAGCAATCGTGGGGCGATTCCAGTTGCTTTCTTCGGAATCGCGGTGGGCGCGCTGGCGTTTGCCAATTTGTGGCGCGTCGCGATCAGGCTCTGGCACCTGCCGGCTGCCGTGGGCACCTTGACGACGGTAGCCGCGCTCGCCGTGTGGCTCGTCATTCTGGCGGTATACGGGCAAAAGTGGCTGACGCATGTCGCCGAAGCCCGCGCGGAAATGAAGCATCCCGTGCAATCGTCGTTTGCGGCGCTCGGGCCCGTTTCAAGCCTGCTGGCCGCGCAGCTTCTAGAGCCGTATGCGCACGCGTTGGCGCTCGCGCTGTTCGGCGTGGCCGTCGCCGCGCAACTGGCGCTCGGCGTCTATCTGCATGGAAGGCTCTGGCAGGGTGGACGCAAGCCGGAACTGGTGACGCCTGCCATTTATCTGCCGACCGTGGCGCCGAGCTTCGTGGCCGGCACGGCTGCGGCCGCCTTCGGGTTCCATCAATTGGGCGGGCTTTTTTTCGGCGCGGGTCTGCTCTCGTGGCTTGCAATCGAATCGCTGATCCTGCATCGCGCCGCCGTGCATGAACCGCTGCCCGAAGCACTGCGCCCGCTGCTCGGCGTGCAACTCGCGCCGCCAGTGGTGGGTGGCGTGACCTATTTGAGCCTGAGCAGCGGCACGCCCGACCTGTTCGCGCTGGTCCTGCTCGGCTATGGCTTGTACCAGGCGCTGCTGCTGTTGCGTCTGCTGCCGTGGATTCGCCAGCAGGCTTTCGTCCCGGGCTATTGGGCCTTCAGCTTCGGTGTGGCCGCTCTGCCGACAATGGCGCTTCGGATGGTCGAACGAGGCGCGACGGGTCCGCTGGAATGGGCCGCGCCGGTTCTGTTCGTCGCGGCGAATCTGATCATCGCGATCCTGGCGGTGAAGACGCTGGGTTTGCTGGTGCAGGGCAAGCTCATTCCCGCCGCCACTACGGCCACTACCGCGACTGCCGCGGCGACGCCAGCCGTCAGTTCCCGGCCCGCATCGCCAGCACCGGCCGCTTCACGGATCGCCCGAGCCGGCTAGACTGCCACGCTGACGCGGCCCGATTCGGCAGCCCGATGCGCGCCGCGCTCAGATGGACGCCACCACCAGGGCGCCCACGTTCGCGATCGCCGCATTGCTGCGCGCCGCGTTGCCATCCGTTTCGGTCAGGTACACGGTCACCAGCACCGGACCGCGTCCGGGTGGCCAGAGGATCGCCACATCGTTGGCGGTGCCGTGATCGCCAGTGCCGGTCTTGTCGCCCACGCCCCACTCCTTTGGCAGCCTGGCGCGAATCCGCGCTCCGCCCGTTTCGTTCGCCGCGAGCCACGCCAGCAGTTGCGCCCGCGACGGCGGCGACAAATGCTCGCCGAGCAGAAGTTCGCGCAGATTGCCGAGCATGGCGTTGGGCGTCGTGGTGTCGCGCGGATCGCCGGGCATGGCTTCGTTCAGTGTCGGCTCGTTTCGATCCAGACGCGTGATGCCGTCACCCAGGCCGCGCGCGAACGCGGTCAGCCCCGCCGGTCCGCCGAACGTCGCCAGCAAGAGATTGGCCGCCGTGTTGTCGCTCAACGTGATCGCCGCCTTGCACAGTTCAGCGATGCTCATGCCCGCCTGACCGGTCAGCTCGCGGGTGTGCTTGCTCGTGGCCGGCGAATTGGATACCACGTCGTTCTGTGAGAACACCACGCGCCGCTGCAAATCTTCCTCGCCGCGGTCCGTGCGCGCCAGCACCGCGCCCACCGCCAGCACTTTGAAGGTGCTGCACATCGGAAAGCGCTCGTCGGTCCGCCAACCGGCGTGCAAGCCGGACATCGTATCGACGATCGACACCCCGAGCCGGCCGCCGCTCGCCACTTCGATTTCAGCAAGCCGCCGCCGGATTGGTTCGGCCCTGCCCAGTTCGCGCCCCTGCGCCGCCGCCCCCGTTTTCATCGTCTTGCCGAACGCGCCGGCTCCGCCAACTGCAACTCCAGCTATCGAAACACCCAGCATCGCGCCCGCGAACTTGCGTCTTGTGACCATCGCTGCTCCTATGTGTGAAGGCGCAACTATCGGTTTTCCGCCAGCCGCTGACAAACGATGATAAGTTAGCCAACTCACAAGAAAATCTTATGCCTTCGCGATGAGACCGTACCTTCCGCTGAACGCGCTGCGCGCTTTCGAATCGTCCGCGCGGCATCTGAGCTTCACGCGCGCGGCGCTCGAGTTGAACGTCACCCAGGCCGCCGTCAGCCAGCAGGTCAGAAGCCTGGAGGAGCGGCTCGGCACCGCGCTCTTCAAGCGTCTGCCGCGTGGTCTTGCCATGACGGACGAGGGTCTCGCGCTGCGTCCGGTGCTGACCGACGCGTTCGATCGCATCGAAGCCGTCCTCAAGCAATTCGAAGGCGGCCACTTTCACGAAGTGCTGACGGTCGGCGTAGTGGGCACGTTCGCGGTGGGATGGCTGATGCCGCGACTCAAGTCGTTTCGCGACGCGCATCCGTTTGTCGAACTGCGGCTGCTGACGAACAACAACCTGGTCGATCTCGCCACCGAAGGTCTCGACTTCGCGATCCGTTTCGGCGACGGCACATGGCCCGGTTCGCTCGCGACCAAACTGCTCGACGCGCCGCTCGCGCTGCTATGCACGCCTGAAGTCGCCGCGCGTCTGTCGAAGCCGGAGGATCTCGCCAATGAGACGCTGCTGCGCTCCTATCGCGCTGACGACTGGATGAGCTGGTTCACGGCCGCCGGCATTGCGCCACGGCCGATTCGCGGGCCGGTGTTCGATTCGTCGCGGCTTATGGTGGAAGCGGCGATGCAGGGCGCGGGGATCGCGCTCGCGCCCGCCTTGATGTTCGATCACGAGATCAACACAGGCCGGCTGGTGCGCCCGTTCGAGGTGGAGGTTCACGCCGGCAGTTACTGGCTCACAGGGTTGAAGGGCAAACCCATGACGCCGGCGATGCTGCTGTTCAGTCAGTGGATCGTCAAGGAAGCGGCCGGGCAGACGCCAAACTAGCCGGCTAGCAAAGCGCCGTGCGGCGATGGCCGTTCATTGCCGGCCGTTCGGCTTGCGGCGGAAACACATTCCACGAGCCGTCGTCATGACGGAAGAAGAAGATCGACAGCAGCCCGCCCGGCCGCAAGGCTTCCACGCACACATAGCGTTGCTGTTGCGATGCACGGTGGCAAAACTGCACGACGCGCGCGGGCATCGACGGGGTCGGGGCGAGCCATTTGTCCACGGCCCAATGCAAGGTCTTTTCCGCGGCAGCCATGATGTTCTCCTTGAATGCTTGAATCGCTGAAATCGGATGGCCCGTTACGCCAACTGCATGGCACCCTGAGCGCCCTTCGCACTGCTTTCCACGAAAGCCTTCACGAGGCACACGAGCGCATGCATGCCGGTGCGCGGATGGCGCAGGCAGCAATGCACCTGTTCGCTACGGCTTTCGCCGAGCAGGCACCACGAGCAGAAGTGCTCGCAGTTGTTCGTCAGCAGGCGGTAGTGGTTTTCACCGAGACGGGAGCGTGCGCGGCGCACGGCTTCGTCGCCGACGTAGCGGGCGGACGGGGTGGAGCGGATCGACAGCGGGTGACCGGCGGCGAAGCGTTCCAGTTCCACTTCTTCAACCGGGCCGCGATGCGCGGAACTCGCAAAGCCCGCGTAATGAACCACGCGACCATTGCCCACATAGATGCCGTGGTGTTCGTACCCGCGACGTTGCGTGACGAGGTGCGCGCCGATCGGCAGGTCGATGGTGGACGCGGCGTCGCGGCGGTCTTCGCTGCTATCGCTGCTCGTCGGGAGAAGTTTGGTGTTCATGGCTGGCCTCGCTTCGATTTCCAACACTGTTGCGAGGTTATTCGCATCATCCGGGCCATGCGCGCGAAAGCCTTTATTTAAAGGGCTTTGCGGCAAATTGCAGCGGGACGGACGCGACGAGTGTGCGTTGTGAGCCGACAGAATCCGGGCCGAAGTGTTGGCGGCCGGCGTTCATTCATGGCTGCTGCGCGAGGGGCAGGCAAGCCGATAACGACGCGCGGCGGGTGACGGGAAAGTGTTGGGTCCGACACCGGTCCGGCTGCGCGCTAGTTGGCTGTCAGCCGACCTGTGAATCAACCCGCGTCCGTGCGGGATGAAACGAGGCGCGCGGAATCGCCCGGCTATCAAGGCGTCAGAAAAAACGGCGCGCAAGGTCCGCAAATTGGCATGGCACTTGCATCGTATCGCGCAGATTCAATTAAACCGCGCGTCACCGCGCGCGTTTCACGCGGCCAACCGGAGAACGACATGGCTTCTATTACAGTAACCGACCTCTCGCTGAACCTCGCGCTAGACCGCAAAGCGATGACGGCGATTCGCGGCGGCGGCGGCGCCCCATGGGTGTACGGCTGGATTCAGCCTTATGTGCGCGACACGCCGAGCATTGGACCCGTCGTCAATCTGTACGAGGTGTCCAACAACTTCTATGCTAACCAGATGATCAATCAGTTCCAGTCGGTCGACGTCCGCAACACCGGCGCGAACTCGAACATCAGTGTCTCTCCCGACGCACGCAGCAGAAACGATACGGTGTAAACGTTGTGACCTGTGCGAGCCAATTTCGCTGGACGTCGTCCGCGCGTTCCGATGCCGGACGCGTCCGCGAAATCAACGAAGATGCCTGCCTCGACCAGTCCGAACTCGGACGCTGGGCCGTTGCCGACGGCATGGGCGGTCACGCGGTCGGCGATGTGGCGAGCCGTCTGGTGATCGATGCGCTCGCCCGGCTGACCTCGCCAGTTAGCATGAAGGCGTTTGTCGCCGACGCACGGGCGCGCCTGCAAAGCGCCAATCGTCAACTGCGGGAAGAAGCCGCGCGCCGCCAGGTGCAGCGTATCGGCAGCACAGTCGTTGCGCTGCTCGCCTGCGACCGTTTCTGCGGCTACGTATGGGCCGGCGACAGCCGGCTGTATCTGCTGCGCGAAGGCAGTTTGCGGCAACTCACGCGCGATCACAGTCAGGTTGAGGCGCTCAAGTCGCTCGGCGTGATCACCGAGGAGGAAGCGCGGCATCATCCGGCGCAGCATATGATCACGCGCGCCGTCGGCGCAACCGACGTGCTCGAACTCGACGACGACGCCATCGAGGTTGTGGATGGCGACGTTTTCCTTCTCTGCAGCGACGGCCTGAGCAATGAGGTCAGCGAAGACGAGATGCTGGCCGTGCTGAGCAAGTCGGCAAGCGTGAACGCTTCTGAAGAACTCGTCGAGCTGGCGCTCGCGCGCGGCGGACGCGACAACATCACCGCCGTGGTGGTGCGCGCCGAAGACCCGAATGCATCGGACAAAACCCTGCTGAACCCGGCGCCTTGAGCCTGTTGTTGCAATGACGGCGCATTACCGGGGCTTAAGTCGCGGGCTCAAGGCTCGTCGCCTTCCTCGTCACGCTCGCCCGCACCGTTCCTGGCAGCGGAAGGCATATTGCGGTTGCGGAAGTCCTTTGAATGCAGGCCGTGCTTCTTCAGTAGCATCTGCAGATGCGAACGGTTCATGTCGATACGGCGGGCCAGTTCCGCGACCGTGCCGCTCACTTCGCGAAGGCCACGCTCGAGAAACGCTTTTTCGGCGTCGTCGCTGGCCGCGCGCTTGGCGTCGCTCAGTGACATCAGGTTGGTCACGCTGATCGGCTCCTGCCCCGTTGCGGCCGCCGCGTTCAACGACGACGCGGGTCCGGGCCCCGTCGGCCGCATGTCCTGCGGCAAGTGATCGACATCGGCCATATCGCCGGCCAGACACGACACGCGATACATCACGTTGCGCAGCTCGCGGATGTTGCCCGGATACGCATAGTTCAGCAGAAAGTCGCGCAGACGCGGCGTCATCCGCACGGGCCTGCGCTTCAACGTACCGGCGGCTTCATCGCCGAACCACGCAATCAGCAATGGAATCTCATCGCGCCGTTCGCGCAGTGGCGGCAGCGTGACATGAATCACACTGAGCCGGTAGAACAGGTCCTCGCGGAACTTGCCCTCTTCACTCAGCTTCCGCAGATTGCGATTGGTCGCGGCGACAATGCGCGTGTCCACCGCAATCGTCTCATCGGACCCGACGCGCTGAATCTCATGCGCTTCCAGCACACGCAGCAGCTTCACCTGGCCGGCTAGCGGCAACTCGCCGATCTCGTCGAGGAAAATGGTACCCGTATGCGCGCTTTCGAATTTTCCCTTGCGGTCGTTCGAAGCCCCCGTGAATGCGCCTTTGCGATGCCCGAACAATTCCGACTCCAGCAGATTGTCGGGAATCGCGCCGCAGTTCACGGAAATGAACGGCTTGTCGGCACGCGAGCCGTTGGCGTGAATCACCTTCGCCATCAGCTCCTTGCCGGTGCCGCTTTCGCCGTCGATCAGCACGGGCAAATCAGTCGGCGCCGCTTTTTCCGCAATTTCGAGCGATTCGAGCAGCCGCGGATTATCGCCGAACGTCCCTTCGAAAATGAAGCTGCGTTCGAGCAGCGCTTTGCGGCGCGCGCCGCGCGATTGATCGACCCGCTCCTGCGGCTCGGCGGCCACCGCCGCTTGCACGAAGCGCTCCTTGTGCGAGAGTTGCATCACCTCGTCGCGTAACGAGGTGGCTTGCCGCAAGAGTTTGTCGATGTCCGCGCGCTCCAGCCGCGACGACCAGCGCAACGTCGAGCGCAGAATCTCGATCCGCTCGATCAGGCCCGCATACGAAATCGCGGGGCTGGCCTCTTCAATCTGGTCGAGTATTTTCATCATCACGCGCTCAACTGTTTCTGGACCAGCTGGTAATACATGCCGCCGCGCTGAATCAGCTCATCGTGGCGGCCCTGTTCGACAATCGCCCCTTCGTACAACACGAGAATCTTGTCCGCGCGCATGATCGTGCTGAGCCGGTGCGCAATGATCACCGCCGTTCGTCCTTTCAGGATGTCGTGCATATTGCCGAGAATATTGCTTTCCGATTGCGAGTCCAGCGCCGAGGTCGCTTCGTCGAAGACGAGCAAACGCGGATCGTGATACAGCGCGCGGGCAATGCAAAGCCGCTGGATCTGCCCGCCGGACAAGCCGATTCCGCGCTCGCCGACGATCTGCTCGTAGCCGAGCGGCATCTTGCTGATAAACGCGTGCGCGTCAGCCATCTTCGCGACTTCCTCGATGCGGCGCCGATCGGGCGCGTCGTCGCCGCTAGCGATATTCTCCGCAATCGTGCCGGAGAACAGCAGGTTGCTCTGCATCACATAACCGATCTGCGCGCGGTAATAGGCTTTATCCACCACGCCGAGATCGTAGCCATCTATCGTCATCTTGCCCTCGGTCGGCGTGTAGAAGCCGACCAGCAATTTGGCGAGCGTGGTCTTGCCCGATCCGCTGCGCCCCACGATCGCCACCAACTCACCCGGCTTGATATCGAAGCTGATGTTCTCGAGCACATACGCCGAATCGTTTTCGCCGTAGCGGAAATAGACACCGCTCAGGCTGATTTCGCCCTGAAGTTCGGGCAGCATCACCCGCGAGGGCAAATCCTGCGGCTTCTGCTCGGGCTCGATATCGAGCACGTCGCCAAGGCGCTCCATCGCCACGCCCGCGTCGTTGAGCATGCTCCACAAGCCGACGAGGCCCATTAACGGGCCCAGTACGCTGCCCATGAACGCGTTGAAGGCGATCAACTGACCGATCGTCATTTCACGCGCCAACACGAGATTCGCGCCGACCCAGAGAATCGCGATCGTCGTCGCGGCATTCAGCAACTGGCTGCCGAGTCCCACGAGAATATTGAACGCATGCGCGCGATACTGCACTTCGAGCGCCTTCGCGTACTTCTTCTCCCAACGCAAGCGCACCGGCCGCTCGATCCCCATGCCCTTGATAGTCTCCACCCCGGCAAGCGCTTCCATCAGAAACGACTTCGATTCGGTCGACGCCGTGAACACTTCGCGCGCATAGCCTTTGATCTTCGGCGTGGCGATCGCGGTCAGCGCCATGATCGGAATGACGAACGCGATCAGCACCAGCGTCATCTTCACGTTGTAGACGAACATGATCGTGAAGTAGATGAATACCATCAGCAGATTCAGCGCCGTGGTAACAGTGGATTCGGTCAGGAAAGCGCGGATCGTCTGGTTCTCCTGGAAACGCGCGAAAATGTCGCCGGTCTTGCGCTTGGCGAAGAACGAAAATGGCAGCGACAGGGTGTGTTTGAAGAACTGCGACATCATCGCGAAGTCCATGTTGCGTACCATGAAATTCGCGAGATAGGCGCGAATCGACGACATCAGTTGCGAAAAGACGTTGGCGATGATCAAGCCGCCAATCAGGAGATGCAGCAGGCTGACATTCTGATGCACGATCACGCCGTCGAGAATGTTCTGGATAATCAGCGGCGGAATTACGCCTAACACCTGAATGACGAAGGTAGCGAGAAACAGGTGACCGAGAATCTTCTTGTACGGCGTGAGATAGCCGACAAAGCGTATCCACGGCGAACGCGCGGCAGACATCTGCAGCAGATTCGGGCCGCCGGCAAACAGCAGACAGGTGCCGCTCCAACCGCGCTCGAAGTCCTCGACCGTCATCTTCTTGAAGCCGACCGCCGGGTCCGCGACCCACACATAGTCTTTGGAGAGCCCGTACACCACGACGTAGTGGTAGCCCTCCCAATGCACGATGAACGGCAGATCGAAGCCGCGCAACGAGTCGAACGTGCATTGCACGCCGCGGGCCGTGAAGCCCAGCGATTCACCCGCGCGCGCGAGACTGTCGAGTGTCGCGCCTTGGGTCGTGACGTTGGCGAGTTCGCGCAATTTACCGAGCGTCATTGGAATGCTGTAGTGGCGGCATATCATGGCGAGGCACGCCGCGCCGCAATCCATTTCTTCGGCCTGTTCGACCAGCGCGAAGCGCTTGATGACTTTCTCGCCGAACTCGGGCTTAGTCTGCAGATCGAGCATGAGCGGCAGCTTGCGCCGCTGTTCGAGACGTTTCTGGCGCTGCAATTCGCGGTCGCCGTAACGAATCCGCTCGTCGAGCACTTCGCGCAGCTTGGGATTGCGCTCCAGGATGAAGTGGACCGTGCGCTCCGGAATCACCAACAGGCGTGTATCGGTCGTCGCGACAACCGAGGCCATCTGCTCCTGACGCATCAGACACGCTTTCTCGCCGAATATCTCGCCTTCTCCGAGCGTCGCGAGCGTGTAGTCATGGCCTTCCTCGTGCCGGACAATGCGCACTTCCCCCTGGCGCACCACATACAGCCGCCGGTCTTCGCGTCCGTCCTGCTTGAGAATTTCCTTGCCGGCCGCGACCCGCTTCACACCGACGCTGCGCACATACTCCTCGAGTTCCGCCTTGTTCAGCTTGCCGCGCAGATCGAACAACTGCGCGACGAACCCGCCCGCTGAGTTGATTGCCACATAACTGGCAACGAACGCCAGCGCGGCCTGATTGCCGGCAATCACCGGTTCGATCGCGGCACGCGGAATGAACAGCAACTCGGTTTTCGCCGACGCCCGCACCGACGCTTCATGCACATAGGCGCGCAACATCGCGATATCGGCGAAGATTTCGCCCGATTTGCGCACCCCCATGCTGGTTTCCTTGCCGTGCTCCTCCGTGAAGATCCGCACTGAACCCGAGCGAACCACGTACAGCCCGTCGGCCGTCTCACCCGCGGAGCAAACCGTTTCGCCGAATGAATAGAAGCGCGCTTGCGCATATTCGGCGAGACGCTCGATCTCATCGCGCGAAAACGGCGAAAGAATTTCCACCGAGGTGAGAAACTCGGCTGCGGAGGGCGCGGTCTGGGGTGCATCCATGTGCTTGCGGACCTCGAATCGGCGTGTCGTGGCGTTGTTTCAATGCGGCGTGCGAGCGCGGGCTAACGCGCTTCGATCACGTGCTCCTGCGCGCGGGCGATCAGCCAACTTTCGCGCAGCAGCCGCCTGACTTCCGAGGCCACGTCGGCGTCGAGCGTCGCGGGATATTTGGCCGTTACGGCGAAAATCTCGAAGCACGATCGATCCGCCGACGGAAACGGCCCCAGCAGGTCGCCCACTGCCGCATTGAAAATCTTCGCTTCGATGTCCGGCTTCAATGAGCCGCGCAACACCTTGCCGATCACGCCGCCGGCCTCGCGCGTATCCGCGATGGAGTGCTCGCGCGCCATGTCGGCGAAACTGTCGGGGTCGTCGTGCAGATACGAGATCATCTCCTTCGCCTTGCCTTCGCTGTCGAGCACGATGTGGCTCACTTCGATCGCGTCGAACTTCGGCGAATTCAGTGCGAAGTAGTCCTTGATCGCGGCGTCATTGCCGATCTCGTCGAGCATCTTCTCCTGATACAGCCCGTCGGTAATGAAGGCCTCGAACTCGTCGAGACTGACGTTGAGCGCATCGAGGTACTGATTCATATCCGTCGCGCGATGCAAGCCGCGCACCCGGCGGAATTGATCGGCGCGTTCCTGGATTTCATCCGCGCTCACGGTCAAGCCCTGCTTCTTCGCCGCATGCACCGTGAGCTTGTCGCGCACGATCTGCTCGATCAGGCTCTCGAACTGGCCGGTCAATTTCAGAAGACGAATGAACTCGGCCACGTCCACGACTTCGTCGTCGATTCGTACTATCGCGGTCATCTCGTTCGCTCCTTTAATTGATGTGGGATCCGCGTGGTCAACCCGCCACCTGCCTGAACGGATCGAGACCCAGATCGATCAGGCGGCGCTCACGCACCACGATCTCGGCGCTTGCCGTCATGCCGTAGCGCAACGGGTAGCGCGTGTCGGCAATCTGGTAGTAATCCTTGTCGAGCGTGACGCGGCCTTCGTAGACCGGCTGCTTGTCCGTCGCCGACGGCTTGGTGGCCGGCGAGATATAGGCCAGCGTGCCGCTGATCAGCCCATAGCGCTGATACGGAAAGGCGTTGAATTTGAGCTTGACGGGCAGACCCTCGTGCAGAAAAGCACGGTCGTGTTCGGCAATTTCGATTTTAAGCACGGGCCGCGCGTCTTTGGGCGCAATGCCCCCGAGCGGCGCGTTGGCCTGAATCTTGTCGCCGCGCTGGGTCGATGTCACGTCGGTGATGACGCCCGAGACCGGCGCGAGAATCAGCAGGAAATTGTCCTTGTCGATGTTCTCGAAGCGAATCCGCGCGGCCGCTTCGGAGACCAGCCGCGCGCTTTGCAGTTGCAGGCGCAACTTGTCTTCCGCGTCGGTAATGTCGCGCACTGCCGAATCGTATTGAAGCTGCAGGTCGGTGGTTTGCTGACCGCTGGTTTCCAGTTGCGCATTGGCCTGCGCATATTCGTGGCTGAGGCGGAAATCCAGCTCCGCGAGCTTCGATTGCGCGACCCGGTATGCGTTATCCGCTTCCATCGCCGCGGTGCGCTTCTGCTCCACCTGCAATTCGGCAATGCCGCCGCCGCCCGGTTGCGCGAATAGCCGCGAATAGCGATCCAGTTCCTGACGCGCCGCTTCGCGCGTGCGCCGGGCGTTGTCGAGCACGCTGCGAGCTTCGTCGAGTTCGGCCTTCTGCCCTTCCGCGAGTTTGGTCGTGCCTTCGGAGACGCGATTTTCGTGCTGGCGTGCTTCCACTTCCATCTGCGCCTTGAGCGCGGCGGCTTTACGCTCCATGAGCGCCTTCTTCTCGGGAAACTGCTTCCAGTCGCGCTCGGCGTCTTCCAGTTTGAGTTGCGCTTGCAGCGCGTTGCTGGCGGCCTCGATCGCACCGCGCGCATTCAGCCGCGCCAGCACGTCGCCTTTCGACACGGGTTGGCCCTCGGCGATATAGAGGTCCGCGAGCTCGCCGTCGATCGGCGCGTAGATCCGGCGCACCTCCGATTCCGGCGACAATGTGCCTTGCGCGCTGACGATCACGTCCGCCCGTCCCACGAACGACCACAGCAGACCGACCACGACGAGCGCGACCATCGCCCAGATCAGCGCGCGCGCGAGCCGCACCGGTTCCGCCGTCAGAATCGCAATGCCTTCGACACTGTGATCCTCCAGCGCCTCCGACAACGGTCTAGGGTGATTGTCGCGTTTCACTCTGCTCGCCTCCGATGAGTGCCAGCTTCGCTTTCAGAAGTCCCGGATCCAGCACCATGCGCAACTCGGTCAGCGAACGGCGCTGCAAGTTGGCTTCGGCTTCGATATCGGCGAGCAGACGGTCGAAGTCGGCGGGGTGATCGGCCTTCAGTTGCGTGTAGATGCGCATGCCCTGTTGCGCCGACGTTTGCGCCTCGGACAGCAGACGCGCCGCGCTGCGAAACCCCGGCGAGATTCCCGCTTCGAGACGTTGCGTTCCGCCGATCGATCCGCTCGCGCGATACTGTTTCCATAGGGTCTGGGCGCGCAACAGCAGGTCTTGGGCACGCGCCAGCGCTTTGTCGTGCAAGGCGGCGACGTCTTTCTGAATCGATTGCAGGAACCAACCGTCCGTTGCCGGGACGAGGCTCGCGTAGAACGACAGCAGGCGTTGGTCGTAGTCTTTATCGCCGCGCGTCTTCTGCAATTGCGCGTACTGATCGAGCAAGGCCTTCTTGTGCGCCAGTTCCGCCGCGAGCACATCGGACCACGGCCCGGCGGGCATGGCCTGCAAACCGGCCAGCGCCTGTTGTGCATCGCCGCGCTGCCATGCCTCCGCCACCGCGTCATGGCGCGCAATGACGTCGGGTGACGGCAAACGGCTGGCCGCCAGTTGTTGAAACTGCGCCTGAAACGGCGGCGTGCTGAAATGGGCCGTTTTCAGCATCGCGAGCAATGGCGCTAGTTGCCGGCCCAGCGCGGCGTTCAGCAAGTCGGTATATTGGCGTAGATCCTGGCGCACCCGGTCGATGCCCGCGAGACGCGGATAGCGCTGCGCGTAATCGTCGAGTACCGGAGGCAGCGCATCGGGCTTGTCGCGCGCCAGCTCGGTGCGAATCGTCCCATTCAGACGGTCGATGGCGGCGAGATACACCGAGTCGTCGCTTTCCAGCTTGCGCAGATGGCTCAGCGCCAGGGCATAGGGGTCGGCGAACACGGGGACGTAGGACGCGATCCGGTCGAGCGCGCGCTGGTGGCTCTTGGCGTCGTCTTCCCAGCGTCGCAGCAAATTGCCGATCGTGCCCTCGTCCGTGTACATTCGAATCGGCGCCTCCACGCCGCCGCGTCCCGCCACGAAGCGCTCCAGATCGCCCACCCACTGTAATTCGCCGATCAATGACGCGGCATCCGCGTTGTTTGCACTCAACGATTTCATTTCGGTGAGCAACGCGTCGGCCTGATCGAACTGCGCCTTTTCCAGCGCATTCAGCCAGTTGGGGACTTTCGCCTTCAACAGCGCTTCGCTCGCGAGCGCGCTGACTTTCGTGTCCGTGGGATGGCTCGCCAGGTAGCCCTTTGCCGTGGTAACCGCGCTGCTGTAATCGCCGTTGGCGAGCAGGTTCTTCAACTCGCGCTCCGACGAACCGCGCATATAAAGTGTCGACGCGATTGCCACCAGCGCCGCCACGCCCACGCCGCCCCAGATCGCGATACGCCGCACGCTCGTGCGATCGCCGATTGCAAAGGCGTTACCGAGTTCGCCAGCGAGCAAGCGCCAACGTTGCGGTTTGCGCTTGCCCGCGCCGGCATGGGCGGCGCCATGCGCACCGTTCGTTCCGTTCGCGCCTTTCTCCATGCCCGTCGGCGTGTCGCGTTTCGCATGCGCGGACGTGGGCTGCGCGGCCTCGTTGACTTCGTCTTCCCGTTGCACACCAGGGTCGACGCAAAAGATATCGAGGAAGGAATGCGCGGCGCCGACGAACGTGGTTTTGTCCTGATCGGCGGCTTCGGCGGCGGCCGGATTGAGGCATAGCTGGGTCACGGTGGGCTCGACTTCAGGGGGGTTCTGCAGCGTCACCCTGTAGACGAAGTGATCTCCGCCAAATGCAACGAGGTCTCCCTCTACGAGCGGCAGCGCGGATTCGTCCAGCCGCTTTCCGCCGACGAATGTCCCGTTGGTGCTGCCGAGATCTTCGACATACAGTTCGCCGCCCTTCAGAAAGATGTGAGCGTGACGCCGCGAAATGTAGTTGACCTGGTGCGGGTAGCGGTCCTTGTAGCGCGAAAACACCTCGTCCGTTTTGCTGACGAGAAACGGAAAGGCCTGCACCTCGATGGGTTGCAGGCCGAGGTCGTCGCGCTGCGGCACCAGCAGCAATCCCGGCGCGGCGGACGAACTGGCGGCCGCCACGATACGCGCGCGAGGCTCGATGCCCACCCGGTAGCACAGCTCGCCACCGAAGCACAGTTCGTCGCCGGCACGCAGACGCGCCGGTGTTTGCCGCACCGCGACGCCGTTCACCGTCGTGCCGTTCTTGCTGCCGAGGTCGGCCACGTAGACCGCGCCATGTTCCGTGAAAATCCGCGCATGGCGGCGGGACAGGCGCGCAATCCGTTGCGCCGGATAGTCGGTAAACGGCGCCTCGCTGCGCCCGATTGCAAAGAGGTTGTCGACGATCCGGATCGCATCCAGCGCGGGACGTTGCGCGGACGCAGCCGGCGACAACACCACGTCGAACGCGGCGTCTTCAGTCGCGCGCATCTCAGCAATCGGAGCTTCGCCGGCGGCCATTTTATCTGGATCACTAAGCGTTTACCCGCGGCGGCGAGAGCGCAGCGGAAACGGGACGAAGGACTACGGCGAAAAGATATTGTTCGAGTGAGCCGTGCATGGGCCGGCCCCTTAAAGATTGTAAGTCACACATGGCGGGTGTCAATTTTCCGATCGTCGGTTATGAAGGCAACGAGTGCATCAGATACAGCCGAAATACCCCCTGTTGCGCGCCACATTGCGGTTTAGCTCAGTGTTCCTTTACTTCTGTCTGTACGTCGACGCTCGGCCAGCCCCCGCCCAGCGCTTTATAAAGCAGCACCGTGTCGGACAGAATCTGCTGATGGTTGGCGAGCAATGCCTGCTGCGCCTCCAGCAAGGTTCGCTCGGTTTCGAAAACCTCCAGTTGCGACACCACGCCGAGGCGCAGTTGCGACTGGATCTGATCCGCCACGATTTGCAGCCGCGCCACTTCCTGCTGCAGTTCCACCCGCTGTTCCTTGTGCGAATTCACATTGACCAACGCGTTTTCCACTTCTTCGAACGCGGCCATCACCGCCACGCGATACTGCTGCTCGGCAACCGTCGATTGCGCCTGCGTGACTTTCACGTGCGCCCGCACGCCGGGATCGAGCAGCGGAATGTTGATGCTGGGCATGAAGCCGTACGTGAACGATTTCAGCAGATCGGTCAGCGCAAAACTGGCGGTGCCGCCGTGCGCGGTCAGGCTGATGGTCGGCAGTTGCGCGAGTTTTGCCTGGCCGACGAGGTCGTACGCTTCCAGCACTCTGAACTCCGCGGCCACCACGTCGGGACGCCGCGCGAGCAGTTGTGCGGGCAGGCCGTCAGGCACGGCGGGCAGTTGCACGCGCTGCTGCAAATGTCCCTTGGGCATCTGAAACTCGCCCGCCGGCACGCCAAGCAACGTGCAGAGCGCGTTGTTGGCAAGCGCGCGCGAACGGCGCAGATCGAGCAACTGATTGGTCAGGCGGTTGATCTCGGCCTGCTGGCGCAACACCTGGGTTTGCGGCACGAGGCCGTTGCGGCGCTGGCCGTCGTAAATCGCGAGAATCTGCCGGTTCGTTTCGAGGGTTTTCTGTTGCTGTTCGATCTGATCGTCGAATTGCAGAATCTGGAAGTACGTGCTGGACACGTTCGACACCAGTTCCAGATAGCCGGCTCGCCAGTCCGCTTCGCTGGCGTGGAATTCCGCCTTTTGCGCCTGCACGCCTTTTTCGACTTTGCCCCAGATATCGATGTCCCAGTTCACCTGCGCCGCCAGGTTGTATTGCTTGGAGAACGTTTGGTGGGTGGTCTTTTCGAAATCGGCGCCGGCGCCGAGGTCCATGGTCGGCAGGGCGCCTGCCTTGGCTTCGCCGATCTGCGTGCCGGCCACGTCGATGCGCGCGGCCAGCACCTTGATATCGAAGTTGCCGGCAATCGCCTTCGCGATCAGCGTGTCGAGATAGGGATCATGGAAGCCTTTCCACCAGTCGGGTTCGATCGTCGCCGCAGCCGAGACGGGCGAGCCCTTCTGATCCGACCACGACGCCTTGGCGGGCGTGTCGGGACGCTTGTAATCGGGCATGCTCGTATCGACGCAGGCCGTCAGCGATAGCGCGCAAACCGTTGCCGCGCAAACGCAACGCAGCGCCAGTGTCCTGCGATAAAAGCGCTGACGAGCTGATGAAAGCAACGCTGACACAATGGTCTCCGATGACGCCCACTTCATTGCACGAGGAGAACGCGCCCTTTAAGTAAAGCATCTCCTGCGCGGCTTCACCATCGAAGCGAGGCAAGAATGTCGGCGCGGGAATCGGGCGGTGACGCGGGGATGGCGTGGAAAGAACGATTGGTTGCGAATTCTTTTTGAGGAGCGGCCGGTAGGCGCCCGCGGAGGCCATCGGACCCCCGCGGCGGCCTGCATCGTTTAATGCAGGTTGATGTTGTTGCTTGCGCTCACGTGCGGATCGATCGTGGTCGAGATGCCGGAGACGAACGCTGCGTTGTTGCCGTTGGCGTTCTGGATGTCCAGCTGCGTGTTGATCAGTTGGGTGGCGTTGACCGTCTTGCTGTTGTTCGGCGCGTACATCGGCATGAAGTTGAAGTACGACGAGGACGGATAGTAGCCGGTGCCGCCGCGCACGGCGCTCATGGCCTTGCTGTCGAGTTGTTCGGTGATGGACAGGTCTTTGATGGTCAGCGTGTTCATGGTAAATCTCCTGGAAGGGAATACTGCACAGTTTGCGGTTGGGTTCGAGCAACTTGTCTGCTCGAGTGTCACTAATGCATGGGCTGTGCCAGTCTTGCTTTCCTCTCCTAAGAAATTTGCCGAAGCGCTGTAGATAAAGGGTTGCGGGGTGGCCCGGGAGAACGCCCCGGCAAAGAGCAATGAGCCGGCGCGGGGAAGATGGTGGATCGCGGCCAACAATCCGCGTGAAGCTGTTGGTTGCGGCGTCACACCAGGCAGTTCGGGTGTCACGCCGCGCACGGCGTCATCGAGCAATGACGGTGATCTTCTTCGAGTACACGGGTGGATTGTGCGGGACATGCATGTCGTCGCCCATCAGCAACTGCAACGTGTGCTTGCCCGGCGGAAGTTGAATCGTCGTCTCCGTTTCGCCCGCGCCGAAATGCAGGTGGTTACGGTCCGACGGAATCTCCTGATCCATCGGCGGCAGATCCGTGTCGATCAGCAGATGGTGGTGGCCGGTATTCGGATACTTGACGCCTTTGGGCGCCACGCCCATATACCGAAGGCCGAACCACACCTTGAACGGCTTGTTGGCCGGTACGACCTGGCCGTCGTTGGGATAGCCGATATAGGCATGGGCGCCCGCCGGTGCCGGCGTCGTACCCGCAATGACGACATTCGGCGAAGCCAATACCGCCGACATGGCGAGCGCCGCGACCGCGATGATCTTGTACATGGAGGTCTCTCCGTCCTGACGGATCCGCTTCGAGCGAACGGATCGCGCTAGTCTTTTAGCACGGTGATGGTGATCTTCTTCGAATACACGGGCGGCACGTGCGGCACGTGGTTGTGATCGCCGAGAATGAGTTGCAGTGTGTGTTTGCCCGGCGGCAACTCGATACGCGCGTCCGTTTCACCCGCACCGAAGTGCAGGTGATTGCGATCCGATGGGATTTCCTGATCGAGCGGCGGCAGATCGGTATCGATCAGCAGATGGTGATGGCCGGTGTTCGGGAACACAACGCCTTTCGGGCACACGCCCATGTTCCGCAGGCCCATGCGCACCCACAACTTGCCGCCGTGAATCACCGCGCCATCCGGCGGCCAGATGATGTACTCCTCCGCGCCCGGCGGCGAGGCCGTCGGCTCGGCGAGCGCAAATGCGCCCGGCACCATACCGCCGAACATGAGAACGAGCGTTGCACGCAACGCCTTACGCCGCGCCTCGCGATGAGGATTCGATTCGTGACGCACGTCGAGAACAACGGGGGTAACGGTTCTTCGCATAGCGCACTCTCCCGAAGAGCGGTCATGGCCACCCCGGCTGCGCGAGGCAGGCCGGGCGTCCGGCTGGATATCGCGGGCGCGCGCACGGTTTGACGGCCACCCTGTATATAACGACCGTGCCGCCTTACTTTGTGAATTAGCTTAGGACGTAACTTGCCAAAAAGATACGCCACACTCGTTAACCGTATAACGCGTTCGGGGCAAGTGGACGGTTGTGGCGCGCAAAGCGCGTGCTATCGTTATTAAGAGGTTGCAGATGGATGGTCGATAGCGGCGTCGATGTTTCGCGCGACTGACTCCAGCAACGGCTGCGAGTGGCGCGGTGCCCGATTGCCTATGTTCTGTCCGGAACAAACAGGATGTGAAGATGTGGCGAATATTCATGCTGGTGTGCATGGCCGGGGCGATGCAGGCGCATTGGGGCAATGCCTTTGCGGCGCCGCAACGTGAGGGCGCCCAGGCGAACGCGAGTGCGGCGCCCATGGCGCAATGGCCGCTCACGCCGTTCGCGCCGCCATGGGGCAAGCCGCCGTCTCCGCGAATTGCGCTGGTGATCGGCAACGGCGCTTACGGTGCTGATCGTGCTGATCGTGCTGATCGTGCTGATCGCAATGATGCGCAAGCGGACGCGCTGCGGAAGAACGCCCCACGCGATGCCGAGGCCATGCGCGACAGGCTGAAGGCACTCGGCTTCGATGTCGTCATGCGCACGAATGCGACGCCGCAGCAAATGCGGCAGGCCATCGGCGAATTTCATGAACGCTTGCGGGCAGGCGGCGTCGGTCTCTTTTATTTCGCGGGACACGGCATGCGGATCGGCGCGCAAACAATGCTCATTCCCGCCGGACTGGATGCTCGCTTGCCGGCCGCGGTCTTCAGCAACGCCATCGAGCTGAATACCGTGTTGCAGGCAATGCGCGCGCCGCGTGACGGCAAATTCAACCTCGTGATCCTCGATACGTGTCTGAACAATCCGTTCTCGGCAGACGTGACGGGCGATGCATCAGCGCTTCCGGACCACACGGTAGTGGCCTACGCGACCGCACCCGGCGGCTTCGCAGCAGACGGCGCGCGTCATGGCGTCTATACGAATGCATGGCTGCACGCCCTCGACAGCGCTGCGTCACAGCCCCTGGCGAACCTTTTGCAGCGCGTCGCGGCGCAGGTTCGCGACGCGACTGGCGGCGAGCAAGCGCCGTGGCTTGCTGCGTCGCTTCCTCAATCCTTCTTCATGGCCGACGCTGCGTCCGCTGCCTGGGACAATCCCGTGGTCACACTGCACAGCCGAGGCATTCTGCCCAAAGACAGCAGCGAGCAATACGAAATCACCTTCTGGGATTCGATCAAGGACAGCAACTACCCGGCCGACTATGAGGCGTATCTGAAGGCCTATCCGAACGGCCGCTTCGCCACGCTCGCTCATGCGCGCATCGACCGTTTGCGCGCGGCGGGCGCGTCGACTGCGCCGTCCGTGCCCACGCCCGCTGCGTCCTCGGTAACACCGGCTCATCAAACACCGGCTCCGCAAACCGCGCGGCCAACGCCGCCGCCCACCGCGCCAGCGCCCAAGCCCACCGCCAGCGCCGCCCCGCCGGCCACGCCCCCCGCCGCCGCGGTCGCGCAAAAGCCCGTCACGCACGCGCCGGTTGCCGGCGAAAGCCGCGATTGCGCCACCTGTCCGATCATGATCGCCGTGCCCGCTGGTTCGTTCTCGATGGGCAGCAGCACCGACGATCCTTCCGAAAAGCCGGTTCATCACGTGAGCATCGGCGCGCCGTTCGCGATCGGCAAGTACGAGGTGACGGTCGAACAATGGAACGCCTGCGTTGCCGCCAATGCGTGTCAGAAGCTCACGCCCGAAAGCAATACCAACAAAGCGGCTCCCGCGCGCGACCTCAGTTGGGACGACGCGCAGCAATACGTGAAATGGTTGAGCAAGAGCACCGGCAAACCGTACCGCTTGCCCACCGAAGCGGAGTGGGAATACGCCGATCGCGGCGGCACCACGACCGCCTACTGGTGGGGCGAGCAGATGCGCAAGGGCAACGCCAATTGCAAGGACTGCGGCGACCCGTGGCACAAGGAAGGACCCGAGACCGCAGGCTCGTTCGCACCGAATCCGCTCGGCCTGTACGACATGAACGGCAGTGTCTGGGAATGGACCGCCGACTGCTGGCACAACTCCTACCAGGGCGCGCCGGCCGATGGCCACGCATGGGAGACCCCCGGCTGCGACATGCGCGTGATTCGCGGCGGTTCGTGGCGTGAAGGCGGCGGCTATATGCTCAGCGCGACACGCTTCAAATACAGCTCGGGTGTGCGCCAGTCGCAGGACGGCTTCCGGGTCGTCAAAGATCTCAAGTGACTTGTGGGGCCGCGGCCGGTTCACAACCGGCCCGCAGGCCGCGCTCACACTTCGCGCTCAGGGCGAGCGCGGCTTCGTCGTAATCGGCGCGAAATCGGCGACGATGTGGTCGCGCCCATATTTGCCGCCGATCTGCGCGAGCCGCGCGTCGAGTGCGTGCAGGTAATCGGCGCGCGATTCGCTTTCGGGACGCGGCTTGTCAAATAGCGGTGCTGGCGTAATCAGCAGCACCACCATCTCCGATCCGAACGGCTTTGAAATGATCCAGTCGCCGGCGCCGCCGATCGTCGCGGCATAGTGCGGCGGCGCCTGATTGTCCTTTGCGCGCGGGCTCGGCACCATGTGCACGACGCTGCCGTCGAGCTGGTAGTAGTCGAGGTTCACATACGAGTCGTAGCCCGGCGTGGTGACGTCGACGACCAACGGGTCGCCGTCGCTCAACTGACCGCCTGGCGGCCGCACGTGCAAGGCGGCAACATGGCCGGCTTGCATATTGGCCACCCAGTAGGACGCGAGCGCTTTGACGGTGTCGCACTTATCGTCGGCGAGCGGGTCGACGGCAAGCGTCAGCGTATCGACGCCCGGCAGGGCCGCCAGCGTGTCCTTCAAATGCGGCGTGCCGTAGCGTTGCGAAACATAGCCCCGCACCGTCAGCGAGTGGTCCTGTACAGAGGCCGACAGTGCTGAACAGGGCACTTGCGTCAGCGCGGATGTGACGGCGGCGAGAGTCAGCGCCGGCTTCGGCGCGGGCGGCGACACCGACGGCGTGACGGGCACGGCCGCGACCGGACTTGCCGGCGGTGGCGTGGCGGGCGCCGCAGCGACCGGACTTGCCGGCGGTGACGGCGCGGGCGCGACAACCGGGCCCGACACGGTTTCCCCCGAAGCCGACGAAGCCGCCTGCTCCGCCAGGGCCTGCGACGCGCCCGCCTGCGTCTGTGCCCCGTTCTGCCGGTTCGGCGCCGAGCGGAACGCGTACACGCCGACCGCGGCCGCGCACACCACCGCGAAACTCGCGAGTCCCACCTTCGCCAACGTGCCCGACTTCTCCGCGCGCGCTTCGTTATCAAACTCCGCGATGAAGCGCTCCACGCTCGGCATGCGCGTATTGCGATCGAACGATAGCGCCGAGCGCAACGCGCGCCACTGTCTCGCGTCGAGATTGGGCGGCCGCTGCGGCTTGAAATCGGCATTGCGGGCTTGCGTCGCCGACAAGCGGTCGAACGGATGGTGGCCGGTCAGCAACTCATACGTGATGCAGCCGAGTGCGTAGATATCGTCGCGTGGATCCGGCTCGCGGTGCTCGATCATTTCCGGGCTGGCATATGCGGGCGTCAATGCGCCGAGGCTGCCGGGATCGAAAACGGTTGCGTCGCTCTCCTCTTCCGGACGCTGGAACACACGGGCGATGCCGAAGTCGATGACTTTCACTTCGGCATTCGTCGTGAGAAACACGTTGGCGGGTTTGAAGTCGCAATGCACGAAGCCGCGCTCGTGCGCGTAGGCGAGCGCGCTGCTCATGCCGCGCACGATCGGCAGCGCCGCGCGCACCGGCATGCCCTGGTAGCCCGGCGTGCGCAGCAACTGGCTGAGCGGTTTGCCGGACAGGTACTCCATCGTCAGGTAGACGATCGGCCCGTCGCGGTCGAAGTCGTACACCGTGATGATGTTGCGATGCGCGAGCACCTGCGCCTTGCGCGCCTCGCGCTGCAACGCGACGAGCGAATTCGGGTTGCCGCGGAACTGGACGTTGAGCACCTTGATCGCGAGATACGGCTTGCGATCCGAAGCCTCGAGCTTGCGCAGGTCGAGCGCCTTGTACACCGTGCCCATGCCGCCGACGCCCAGGCATTCCTCGAGCACGAAACGGTTATTCAGCGTGTCGCCCGTGCCCTTGATCTGATCGTGTCCGGCCGCGCCGCCGGTGCTCGTCGCGTTGGACGCACTGCTCGAATGGTTCCCGCTGCCCGCGCTGGCCGAGCGCACCGACGGAAGCTCGACCGTGGTCTGGATGCCGGTCTCGTCGCCGCCGGCCGCCACGTTCGAAACGCGCAACTGTTCGATGCGCCGCCGCACTTCCACATAGAGATCGTCGGGGAGCGGCGCTTTGCGATGTGCCGCGCCGAGCATATCCAGCAGCTGCGTGGGACCGAGTCCTTCGGTCGTCAACGTGCTGTCGAGTTGGGCCACGAACTCGTCACGGGACAGCTCGCCGTTCTGAAAGTCGTGAATCACACGCGCAAGGCTAGCCATTTGTGCGAAGCACCGCCGCTGCCGTTGGGCCGGATCGCACGCGATCCGAGACTCTCGGGCCGATAGAAAACCTGTCGTAACCGGTTACATGTGCCGCTTCGATACTAGCTCCAGGCCCGTGCTTTCGCAAACCAGGATTGGCCCGCTGCCTGCGAGGCGGGCGTGTGTCGTGCGCTATCCAACAGCGTAACGCGGTTTGTCGGGCGCGCGCCGTCAGCCTCGCATCCCGCAGGCACGGCAGCACGTCTTCGCCCATCCGGCACGGCGGCGCGAAAGCCTTATTCGGCAAGCCTTCTCCCACTTTCTTAGGAACCTTGAATAAAACTGGCACAGCCCGTGCATTAGTGACACTCGAGCAGACAAGTTGCTCGCAATCCACCCCAAGCCAGTGACCCTTACCTCCAGGAGTTTCACCATGAACACGCTGACCATCAAAGACCTGTCCATCACCGAACAACTCGACAGCAAGGCCATGAGCGCCGTGCGCGGCGGCACCGGCTACTATCCGTCCACCTCGTACTTCAACTTCAGCCCCGTCTACGCCCCGAACAACAGCAAGAAAGTCGATGCCACCCAGCTGATCAACAACGAACTGAATCTCCAGAGCGCCAACGGCAACAACGTCGCGTTCGCCTCCGGCATCCACTCGACGGTCAACCCCTACGTCACCACGAGCAACAACATCCACGTGTAATTCGTGACGCGGCAAGGCGCCCGGCTTCCCGGCGCGCTTTGCCGCCCGCCGATTACCCGCGTCCCGCGCGCACCTTTGGAGAAGCACCATGTCATCCCTCATGATTCGCGATCTGTCCGGCACCCGCGAGCTCGACCGCCGCGCCATGTCGGCGGTGGCCGGCGGCACCGGCAGCAGCGTACCCGGCCTGCCCTCGGTCGCCGGCCTTGGCGGCATTGCCAACGTCAACGTCTCGGTGAACCAGAACCTCAACCAGTTGCAGTACGTCAATGTGGCGGCGCTGAACAACGTCGGCGTGATCGGCGCGGGCTTCGTGCCGCTGCACCTGAACGTCAGCCCGTCGCTGTGGGGCGCCAACTACGCCAACGTCTGAGCGCTCGCGGTAGCGAGGCCCGGGGGGCCTCGCTACCGCCGGCAGGCCATCGCCGGCCGGCGAGCCACGAGCAGATTTCCTATACTGATAGTGCGAGGAGACCTCAGCACATTTCACGATATACCCGAGCGACAGCCGGTGCTTTCCACCGGCCAGCCGCTCGACTTCTTTCCTGGAGCCACCATGGCGAATCTCATCATCAGGGACCTCTCCGACAGCATCGAACTCGACCGCCAGGCAATGGCGGCCATTGTCGGCGGCGCCAGGATTGGCGCACGGCTGAATGTGGCCGTGCCGCTGGTGCCGGTTTCGGCACGTGTTGTCGAATATCCGCCCGGATTTCCCGCAGCGCACCAGACCATTGCCCGGGCGGCCATGCAGCGCAAACCGTAGCGCGGCCGCCCGCGGCGCTGCAGGTTCACAGCAGCGGCACGCGTCACACACGCATGCCGTTTGCTTGTGTCGCGAGGGGAGCGCCGTTAGCCGACAACCCGCACGCGGTTGGTCGGCGCTCACCGAACACTTCGATCCCGCCTCACCTTCACCGGGCCTCATGGCGGATAAGCGCATGACGCCTCTCCCTTGCAGGCCTTGCGTTGCCGGCTCGCATACGGTTTCCTCGCGCATCGCGCGCAATTTGGCATAGCCCTTGCAGAACATGGCTTGAGCACCGCACTGTGCTCGCCCATCCAACTTCAGGAGTAACGCCATGAAATCCACACTCATCCTCAAGGACCTGCCGCGCTCCGCGGAACATGCACATGACGACATGACGCTCACCGCCGAGCAGATGAAGGCGCTGCGCGGCGGCCGTTCCGTCGTCGTCACCGTGGACCGCGGCGGGTTAGGCCATGTCGACGACTTTGAGATCAACACCGCCATCTTCGAAGGACGCATTGGCGGGACCTACCTGTAGGACGCGCGAGATGTCCGCAATTGGAAACGGGCCCCTTGCGCGTCTTCGCCGTGAAGGGGGCCTGTTCATTTGATCTGGTGAATGTCCGGCCCTGTCGTTCATTAATGCGCCCCGTCCTTTCATGCAACCCCTTTCAAGCAGCGTCGCCTCGACGCTCACGCTTCGGTTCTCCGACGTTGAACGACGTTCATTAGACGGCCGCTCGTCGAAACCGTCAAAGCCGATGATCTCCTCACGCGAAGTCATCTGGTCCGCGATTGCATCGGACGATCACGGTTAAGCGATCCGTGCTGACAACAGTGCGACAGCAGGATTGCAAGGCATCCAGTCGCCTTGCCGCGAATCTCGCACGCTCCGTCTGCCCTCCGTTCGACATCTTCCACCGGCTTCGCATCCTCGAAGTCTGAACACGCGCACGTCAATGCAGCGCGATTCAACGGTGTCAGTGTCGTGCGCTATCCAACAGCGTAACGCGGTTTGTCGGGCGCGCGCCGTCAGCCTCGCATCCCGCAGGCACGGCAGCACGTCTTCGCCCATCCGGCACGGCGGCGCGAAAGCCTTATTCGGCAAGCCTTCTCCCACTTTCTTAGGAACCTTGAATAAAACTGGCACAGCCCGTGCATTAGTGACACTCGAGCAGACAAGTTGCTCGCAATCCACCCCAAGCCAGTGACCCTTACCTCCAGGAGTTTCACCATGAACACGCTGACCATCAAAGACCTGTCCATCACCGAACAGCTCGACAGCAAGGCCATGAGCGCCGTGCGCGGCGGCACCGGCTACTATCCGTCCACCTCGTACTTCAACTTCAGCCCCGTCTACGCCCCGAACAACAGCAAGAAGGTCGATGCCACCCAGTTGATCAACAACGAACTGAATCTCCAGAGCGCCAACGGCAACAACGTCGCGTTCGCCTCCGGCATCCACTCGACGGTCAACCCCTACGTCACCACGAGCAACAACATCCACGTGTAATTCGTGACGCGGCAAGGCGCCCGGCTTCCCGGCGCGCTTTGCCGCCCGCCGATTACCCGCGTCCCGCGCGCACCTTTGGAGAAGCACCATGTCATCCCTCATGATTCGCGATCTGTCCGGCACCCGCGAGCTCGACCGCCGCGCCATGTCGGCGGTGGCCGGCGGCACCGGCAGCAGCGTACCCGGCCTGCCCTCGGTCGCCGGCCTTGGCGGCATTGCCAACGTCAACGTCTCGGTGAACCAGAACCTCAACCAGTTGCAGTACGTCAATGTGGCGGCGCTGAACAACGTCGGCGTGATCGGCGCGGGCTTCGTGCCGCTGCACCTGAACGTCAGCCCGTCGCTGTGGGGCGCCAACTACGCCAACGTCTGAGCGCTCGCGGTAGCGAGGCCCGGGGGGCCTCGCTACCGCCGGCAGGCCATCGCCGGCCGGCGAGCCACGAGCAGATTTCCTATACTGATAGTGCGAAGAGACCTCAGCACATTTCACGATATACCCGAGCGGCAGCCGGTGCTTTCCACCGGCCAGCCGCTCATTTCATTTCGGGCGGAGCGTCGTCAGCCTGTCACTAACAACGCCGGAGATACCGGCGCCCGGGAACATTCCTCTTCGCTGCTTCGCCATGAAAGGGCTTTTTCATTTAGCCTGGTGAATGTCCGCACGCGGCGACGCCGCATGCCGCGCGCTCGCCTATGATGCTTAGGACGCCACGTGGTTTCTCATTGCCGTCCGCCAATAGCACGTACTATCCGGACAGCTTGCTGGCGCAGCAGTGATCGCGACGCGCCGCAGCCACGACGCGCCGCCCACCATCAGCGACGATGGCAGCGCGCCACGAGCCGGCATCGCCCATTCGGATTGGAGACGCGCAATGAAATTCATCGTCCAATGGAACGGTCTGCCGACCGCCGAGAGTTCCGTCATCGAACGCTTCATGAAGACCGGCGGCCAACCGCCGGACGGGATCAAATTGCTGGGGCGTTGGCACGCCATCGGCGGATTGCACGGCTTTGCGGTCGTCGAAGCGGACGACACCCCCGGCATCTCAGCACTGGCGCTCGAATGGGGCGACCTGCTTACCATGAGCATCTTCCCGGCCATGACCGACGAAGAACTCGGCGCCGCCCTCGGCAAACATCTGGCCGCTCGCAACAAGTAGGCACGCCATGAGCACCGGGCTCGCCGCGCCGCTTCCGAGCGGGCAACTGCTGCCGTTCCGCGAATCGCTGCTGGCGATGCTCGGCATCGCGTTCGTCGCGATGCTGGTGGCGCTGGATCAAACCATCGTCGGCACCGCACTGCCGCGCATCGTCGCCGAACTGAAGGGCTTCGATCTGTACGCGTGGGTCGCCACGTCGTACATGCTGGCCTCCGTCATCACGATTCCCATCTTCGGGCGGCTGGGCGATCTGTACGGCCGCAAGCGGTTTCTGATCGCCGCGATCCTTCTGTTTACCGGCGCTTCGGTCCTGTGCGGGCTCGCTGGCAGCATGTTGCTGCTGGTGGTTGCGCGCGGCCTGCAAGGGATCGGCGGCGGCATTCTGATCGGCACGGTGTTCGCCACTGTCGCCGACCTGTTCCCGAATCCGAAACTGCGGTTGCGCTGGCTGGTGTTCGTCACGTCCGCCTTCGGCATCGCCAACATGATCGGGCCGACGCTCGGCGGCATGTTGACGCAATATGGCGGGTGGCGGCTGGTGTTTTTCGTCAATGTGCCGGTCGGACTCGTGTCGCTGCTGTTCGTGCAGCGCTTTCTGCCGCCGCTCCTTCATCTGCGGCGCAAGGGTCCGGTTCGGCTCGACTGGCTCGGCGCGTTCGTGCTCGCGGTCACATTCGGCGCGGTGCAACTGCTGATCGAACTGCTTCCGAGGCGCGGCCTCGACGCCACGACCATCGTGCTGGCCATTCTGAGCGCAACCTGCGGACTCATTCTCTGGCTATGGGAGCGGCGCGTCGGCTATCCGATCGTGCCGGTGGACATGCTCATGGACCGCAAACTTTCCGCGCTCTTCGCGATGTCGGTGCTCGGCGGTTTCGCGCTCTTTTCGCTGGTGTTTTACGTGCCGCTGCTGTTTCAGGGCGGCTACGCGATGTCCGCGCATGACTCGGGCATGTTGATCACGCCGCTGCTGCTCGGCACGACGGTGGGCAGCGTGGTCAACAACCGCATCGTCACACGAATCCACCGCGCAAACGGCATCATGTATGTCGGCTTTGCGCTGTCCGCGCTCGCCTGTCTCAGCGTGGTCGTCTTGCGGGGCACGGAGCCGCGTCTGGTGTGGATGTCGTGCATGGGTATCAGCGGCATCGGGCTCGGTCTGGTCGCAACCAGCCTGACGGTCTGTTCGCAGCAGATCGTCGCGCGGGATCACGTCGGCGCGGCCACCGCGCTGCTTCAATCGCTGAGGACGTTCGGCGGCATGCTCGGCACCGTGATGACCGGCGCGTTGCTCGGCCATCTCTATTCGCGCGGGGTGCATCGCTCGCTCGACTCCTATCAGGCGACGCAGTGGTTCAAATCGTTCGCCAGTCCTGAACTGCTGGTGGACCGCGCGGAACAGGCCGCGCTGATCAATCGTCTGGTGAGCGCGGGCCAGGCGGGAGACGCCATGATGAAGTCCGCACGCGAAGCACTGGTGCAGTCGATTCACATCGGCATTCTGGTGGCCGGCGCCGCCGCGCTGATCGGACTGTGTCTCGCGTGGTTCGTGCCGCCCGTGCGAATCAGCTATCAGGACGCTGAACTCACGCCGGACGGACAATCCCCGGCAGACGCCCTTCCATCGCGCCGCAGCGCGCTGTAGAGGCCTTGCCTGGCGCCACGCCATGTTCTTCTTGCATTCTGTATCGGTCGATATATAATCGCTTTCTATATCGACCGATACAGAACGGTCGTCAGCTATGCAGGAAGGACCTACACCATGGCAAGACCCCGCGAATTCGACGAGCACGAGGTGCTGGAAGCCGCAAGCGCGGCCTTCTGGACCAAAGGCTATGAGGCGACCACCACGCGCGACCTGGTGAAATCCACCGGTCTGACGCAGCCGAGCCTCTACAACGCGTTCGGCGACAAGCGCACGCTTTATCTGCGCGCGCTGGAGCATTACCTCGAGCACACGTTGCGCGAGCGGATCAACCGCCTGGAACGCACCGTGTCGCCGGCTCAAGGCGTCACCCTGTTCTTCCACGAGATTCTGGAGAGAACGCTCGCCGACCCCGGCAAGCGCGGCTGCATGCTGGTCAATTCGGCGCTGGAAACTTCATCGGACGACGAAGCATTTCGTGAAATCGTCGCCACGGAATTCGCCGAAGTCCGCGCGTTCTTCTACCGCCGCATGGTCGCGGCGAGCGAGAGCGGCGAGATCACCGCCGTCGTTTCCGCCGATGACGCCGCCACCCATCTGCTGGCCACGTTGATCGGCGTTCGCGTCCTCGCGCGGGTCAATCCGCAACCGGCGCTGCTGGTCGGCGCGATTGCGCCCGCTTTGCTGCTGCTCGGTTTGCCTGCTCTACCGGCGCAAGACCCGCACGTCTGAGCCCGGCGCCTGACTGGGCGCGCCCCTTCACATCGATTTCACCACCGACATCCGGCAGCGCCGCCATTCGCGCGCGCACCGGTAAAGGAACCGTCATGTCCGCTGCACCCATAACATCCGCCAGTCCGGTCTCACTGGATGCCCGCGCGCTCTTCGCAACACTCGCCGGACTGTGCGGCAGTCTCGTCGCCATCGGACTCGCCCGCTTCGCCTACACGCCGTTGATTCCCTCACTGATCCAGGCCCACTGGTTCACCTCGTCGCAAGCGGTAACGCTCGGCGCGGCGAACTTCGCCGGCTATCTGGTCGGCGCGTTGATCGGCAGGCCGCTCGCCTCCGCGCTGTCGAACCGCAGCGCGTTGCGCATCCTGATGGTTGTGGTGACAGCCGCCTTCTTCGCCTGCGCGTATCCGCTTTCGGTGAGCTGGTTCTTTACGTGGCGTTTGCTGTCGGGCATTTCCGGCGGCGCGATCATGGTGCTGGTGGCCACGTCGATTCTTCCGCATATTCCGGCACCGCGCCGTGGCTTCGTGAGCGGCATGATCTTTCTCGGACTCGGCCTGGGCATCGCGGCATCCGGCACGTTGATTCCGAAGTTGCTCCACTTCGGCTTGCAGACCACGTGGATCGGCCTGGGCGGCGTGGCGCTGGCGCTCACAGCCGTGAGCTGGTTCGGCTGGCCCGCAACGAATCCGCCCGCGGTGCTCGCGCCGGCCGGCGCGCATCACGCGGTGCGCGTTCAAGGCTTGACGCTGCGCGTGCTGTACGCCCAATACGCGGCGAACGCCCTCGGCCTCGTCCCGGCGATGGTGCTGCTCGTCGACTACGTCGCCCGTGGCTTGGGACGCGGCGCTGCGATCGGCGCCGACTACTGGGTCCTGTACGGCCTCGCTGCGATCGTCGGCCCGGTGATCTGCGGCAACGTTGCCGATCGCATCGGCTTCGGCAACGCGTATCGCGTCGGACTGGTTCTGCAAGCCGGCGCCGTCGGCCTGCTCGCCTTGTCAGGCGGCCCGGCGGCGCTGGCTGTCTCGACCGTGATTCTCGGCATTTTCACACCGGGCATCGTGCCGCTCGTGCTCGGACGCATTCACGAACTCGTGCCGCACGATCACACCGAACAGCGCGCAGCGTGGAGCCGCGCGACGACCGCCTTCGCGCTCTTCCAGGCGCTGGGTGGCTACGGCTATTCGTACCTGTTCTCGCATACGCATAACGATTACACGTTGATCTTCACTTGCGGAGCGATAGCGCTGAGTCTCGCGTTCGTCGCGGATCTGGTTGCGCCGCGTCCCGGCGCTGCACGCAATCCGGCGCAGTAACCGGGCTAGCCGATTTCCAGCTCGCCCCTTCGCCTTAGGCATGCGGTTTGCTCAACCATGACATCGATACTGCCGTACGCAGAAGCGCCCACACCGGGCCCTGCGTGGCTGTCGTGAAGACAGATCTTATCAACCAGGCGGAGGTCATTCATATGTTGGGAACTATTCTTCTAGTCGTGCTGATTCTTCTCCTGATCGGAGCGCTTCCCTCGTGGCCGCATAGCCGTTCGTGGGGCTATGGTCCGACCGGCGGTATCGGCCTTGTCGTGATCGTGGTGATCGTGTTGCTGATCGTCGGCGTCATATAGTCTTCGCCGCCGCAGCATTTCGGAGTATCCGTATTTTCCAGGCTGGGTCGCAGGCCGCCGGCTATCCCTGCAGTTTGCTGCACGGATAGCCGGCGGCCTTGCTATGTCGACGCTCGACCCATCTTGCCGCTGTGTCACGCCGGGAGAAGCGATGGAAAAATTACTCGCAAATCAGGTCGCTCTAGTCACGGGCGGCAGTTCGGGCATTGGTTACGGTGTCGCCAAGGCGCTCGCCGACGCAGGCGCGGTTGTCGTCGTGAACTATCACTCGCAAGCCGAAGCGGCGCAACAGCTTGCCGGCGAGATCGAGAAAGCAGGCGGCGCCGCGCTCGCGGTTCAGGCCGACGTCTCCGATCCGTTACAGGTCGAGAAGATGTTCGCGGCATGCCGTGCGCGCTTCGAAAGCGTCGACATCGTGGTCGCGAACTCGGGTTTGCAAAAAGACAGCGCGTTTGCCGAAATGACGCTGGAAGATTGGCAGAAGATCGGCACGACGTTGTTCGTCGACGGCGGCATGACGCTCTACCCCGGTTTCGGCGACAACGGCTAGCCGTTGCCGGCGATCAGTTGTTCGAAGAGATCCGTATCGCCCATCTGGCCGCCTTTAAGCATGATCTCCATGCCGTCGAGTTCCGCGCGATCGGCGTGAAGCCGGCACACGGTGACGCCCGCCGATAGCGGCGCGAGATACGACAGGCCCCATGCGCCCAGCGCGCGCACGGCAAGACTCGACGTGTCGCCACCCGCAATGCCGATGCGCTGCAAGCGCACGGCGCCGAGCACCTGTTGCAACAGCGACGCACAGGCGTGCGCGAGCCGGGGCAACGCACCGCCTTCGCCCGACGGGCGGCGCGTCGTGTACGCGAGTACGTTGCGTCCGTCGCGCAAGGGGCCGGCGATTGCCGCCACACGCGTCGCCAGATAATCGGACGCCGCCTCGCCGGTCATTTGCAACGGATCCAGTTCCACGCGCAGATAGGACTGCGCCGCGCCGATCTGCACCTCGGTCAATGGAGAGAGGCTGCCCGCCAACACGAACACGGGGCCGCGCGCACGCGCCAGCGGTGGCGTGGCGCGCTCAGCAGCGGCGCATTCGGCAGTACGCTTGCGCGCCAGTGCGTAAGCCTGCGCGACGCTGCTCGCACCTACCGCAAGCAACGGCGCCGACGCTGCGGCGTGGCGCGCGATCACGCGGCCAATCGCTTGCAGATGCGAATCGTCGAGGACGTCGAACAGCAACGCGTCGGGTTTCGAATCGAGCCGGCGCCGCACTTGTGCTTCAAGCGCTGACTCACCGGCGGCATAGCAGCGCCAGTCGATCGATTGCACATTGTCCAGCCCCTGGCGCCGCAGATGCACACACAAGTCCGCTTCGTTCATCGGCGTGACGGGATGGCGGCTCATGGTCGGATGGCGGTCGATGCGATAGATCGACTGCGCGCTATCGTCCGCGCCGGCTGCCGCGAACAGTTCGCCGAACACGCAATAGCGCCGCAAATTCGGCTGACCGCCGATCACCGCGACGAGTTCGTTCGCACAGTACTCGCGCAAGGTGCGAAGCGCCACGCCGATGCTGCCGGTTTCCGGCGCGCTATCGAACGTCGAGCACACCTTATAGTGCATCACCTGCACACCGAGTGCGGCAAAAGCGGCGCCGGCCTGCTGAAGTTCCTGCCGCTGCGCGGCGGGCGCCATGGTCCGCGCGGCGCCCGCCACGCCGATCGCATCGAGCCGGCCGAGCATGGCGAGACGCGCGGCATCCGGCGGGGAAAAGAACAGCATGGTGCGCAAACCCGCGCGAGCGAGATGGGCCAGCGTGTCGGTTGCGCCGGTGAAGTCATCGCCGTAGAACGCGTAAGCCGGCCCGTGGCCGTTCATTCCGCGCACGCCGTTCATCGTGTGTTCGGTCCCGTGTGCGGTGTTCACGTGCGGCTGCCGAAAAACGCCAACGCGCGCCGCAACTCCGGCATGTGCTCGGCGTACACCGGCAGCGGCGTGCCGGCCTGCACGGCCGCCCACGCCTGGCGCACGCTCGTGACGCCCGCGGCGGGGCCGTCCGGATGCGCGAGAATGCCGCCGCCCGACATGAACAGCAAGTCGGTCGAGCGCACCGCGTCGAAGGTCGCTTGCACGGTGCCGGCGCACTGCCCTGACGAAAACGCGGGCAGTACGACATCGTCGCAGCCGGGCGCGAGCGGGGTCGCGCAATCGCGCGCCGACTCGATCACCTCGGCGTCGCTCTGGGCGAATTTGCCGGCGAGACCGTGCACGTGCATATGATCGACGCCGCTCAAACGCCACAACGTTTGATACGCCTGGAACGACATGCCGAGCGCCGGGTCGCGTGACATCATGCCGTAGCCGTTGCGGTGCGCGTGAAGCACCAGCGGCGTCGCGCGGCGCAGCGACTGGATCGCGGAAAAGCCGCACCAGTTGATGCTCGCCATCACACAACTGCCGCCTTCGCGTTCGACCAGTTCCGCGTGACGGCGCATGGCGTCGAGCTCGTCGGTGATATTGAACGCGACCATCACGGGCCGGCCGCTGCGTTCACGATAGCCGCGCACTTCGGACATCACCGCCCGCACGCGCTCGGCAAGCGGCGCATGCGCGGGGTTCGCGCACACCTCGTCGTCCTTGATGAAATCGACGCCGGCTTCGCACAGGTCGCGCACCAGCGCCGCCGTTTCCGCCGCGCTCAAGCCGACGTTCGGCTTGATGATGGTGCCGATCAGCGGCCTGTCGCTGACTTCCGTCAGCGCGCGCGTCCCCGCCACGCCATGCCGGGGCAATGCAAAACGCGCACGGTACGAAGCCGGCAAGCGCAGCGACAGAAGCCGCATGCCGGTCACTTCGCCGAGATCGTACAGATTGCCCGCGACGGTCGCGGCCAGCGTGGGCAGATTCGCGTCGATATTGGCGAGCGGAAACGACAGCGTGACGCGCGCGCGCCGCCACGGCCCCGGCGTGCCTTGACGCTCGAGCCATGCGTTCGGCAAGCTGGGCCGTGCCGCCGCCTCCAGCGCTTCGACACGCAGCACGCTCGCGCGGCTGCGTGCCCGCAGCGCATCGGATTCGTTGGCGACGCGCACGAACGTGCCGCTCGACTGCTCGCCGGCCATGACGTCGGCAACGCGCGCGGGGTCGAGCGGCGTCTCGATCAGATAGTCCGCCTCGAGCGTGTCGTCGCAGACGGTCTGCGATTGCAGCGCCGCGCTCATAGCGTGCCCAGATCGGGAAAGCGGCGCACGGGCTCACGTCCGTCCCAGTCGCGCGACGCCGCGTAGATCATGTCGAAGAGCTTGCCCTTGGGGCCGGCGATCTCGGACAACTCGATCACCGTTCCGGGATGATTCTCCGTGTCGAAGTAGACAAAGCGACCGTTGCGCCCCACTTCGCCGCTCATCGCGACTTTGAAGCCCTGCTCCTGCAGGCGCGCGAGATCCGCGTCGAACGAGGTGGTCCAGTACGCGTTGTGTTGCAAACCGGTATGGCCGGCGGCGAGAAAGTCGCGATACATCGAGGGCGCGTCGTTACGCGTCTGGATCAGTTCGACCTGCAGCGGTCCGGAGTTCGCCAGCGCAACCGAGTTATGCACCTCATACGTTTGTCCACGGTACGTATAGTTTTCAATCGGCACGCGTTCGTTATAAAACCATGGGCCCACGCCGAGCACGCGGCTCCAATAGTCCATGGCGGCCTCGATATCCCGAACCACGTAGCCTGCCTGCCGGATTTCGCCAAAGAAACGACTCATGAAACTCTCCCGATGCTGCGGGTTTGAAAAGACGAGCGACACCCCGGCGCGGCGAGGACGCAGCGCCCGAAGGTCGAACCTGTTAATCAACTTGAGAGACCGGCTTAGAGAAACCCGATCGAAATCCAGGGAATTGCGGCGACCAGCATCAGGCCGACGAGCAACGCGCCCATATAGCCGACAATCGGCCGAATGCCGGCGTCCGGATTGACCTTGCTGATCGCGCAGGCCGAGTAGTAGCCCACGCCGAACGGCGGCGAAAAGAGGCCCACGCCCATCGAGAGAATCACCACGATCGCGTAATGCACTTCGTGCACGCCCGCGAGCCGCGCGATGGGAAAGAGCAGCGGCCCGAACAGCACGATCGCGGGAATTCCCTCGAGCACGCTGCCGAGCATCACGAACACGACGATCGACACCGCGAGAAAACCGTATGCGCCGCCGGGCATCGAGCCCATGAGTTGCGCGAGATCCTGCGAAAAGCCCGATTGCGTGAGCGCCCACGCCATCGCAGTGGCACAGCCGATGATGAAGAGAATCGCGCCCGACAGCGTCGCCGCATCCACCAGCATGCGGCCAAGCCGCCGCCATTCGAAGCGGCGATACACCAGCAGGCCGATCAGCGTCGAATAGGCAATGCCGATGGTCGACACCTCCGTCGCCGTCGCCACACCTTCGACCACCGCCATGCGAATCACGAACGGCAACGCCAGCGCGGGCAGCGACACGATGAACAACCGCCCGATCTGACGCTTGCTGAAACGCTGCGCGCCGCTCAGGTCTTCCTTGCGATAGCGCCACCACACCACCACGCACAGAATCAGCGCGAGCACCGCGCCCGGCAGCATGCCCGCAGTGAAGAGCGCGGATATCGACAGACCCGTTACCGAACCGATCGTGATCAGCACGATGCTCGGGGGAATGGTCTCGCTTTGTGCGCCTGTGGTGGCGAGCAGCGCGACGAGATCGCCCTCGGAAGCGCCGCGCTTTTTCATTTCCGGAAACAGCACCGGTGCGATCGCCGCCATGTCCGCCACTTTCGAACCGGAAATGCCCGACACCAGATACATCGCGCCGATCAGCACGAACGACAGGCCGCCATGCACATGACCGACGAGGCTCGCGAGGAACTCGATCATTGCGCGCGCCATGCCGGTCATCTCGATCAGCAAGCCGAGAAAGACGAAGAGCGGCACGGCCAGCAGCACGAGATGCGACATGCCCTCGTCCATGCGGCCGACCACGACTTCGAGCGGCGTAAAGGTGGAAAGGCCCAGATAACCGAACGTGGCAAGCGCAAACGAGAAGCCGATGGGCACGCCGGAAAAAATCCCGACCGCCACCACGCCGACGAAAAAGATCACCAGATTGGTCTTGCCGAGCGTCTGAAACCACGGCCCGGCGAACACCACCACGGCGGCAAGCAATGCCGTCATCGCGAGCACGATCACGACGTCGCGCGACCGGCTTACCTGGGCGAGGCGCATCAGGCCGACCAGCAGCATGAGCGCCGCGCCGATCGGCAAGGCGAGCGCGCGCCACGCGTTGCTGATCTGCAAGGCGGGCGTGACGATCGCCGCCTCGCCGGATGCATAGTCGTACGCGGGCGCGATCAGCAGCGCGAGCAACGCGATCGAGGCCGCGATCGCCAGCGTATCGACGAACGCGCGCCGTTGCGGCGAGAGGCGGCTGACCAGCGCCGTCATCCGCATATGTTCGCCGCGCCGCAACGCGAGCACGGCGCCGAGCATGGCAAGCCACAGGAACAGAATGCCGGCCAGTTCATCGGACCAGACGAGCGGTTGATGCAGCACGTAGCGGCTCACGACGCCGGCAAGCATCACGACGATCTCCACGGCGAGCAGCGCCGCCGCGCACACTTCGACGAGCGCCATCAGACCGCGATCGAAACTCCTCAGCCAGCGGCGCGGCGTGCTCGCGGCATGCAACGGCACGCCCGCCTCCGCCGGATTCAATGCGTGATTCGACATCCTGCTGCCTCCTCGCGGCCGCTCGCCGCGCTTCGTCTCAGGCTCATCCGTATGCAACACGCTCAGGCCAGCTTGCCGACCGATTGTTCGAGCAGGTCCCACGCCTGATTGCCGAACCTGCTTTTCCATTCGGCATAAAAGCCCGCCTGGCGCAGCGCTGCCCGAAACGTGTCCGGCGCGGGACGGTTGATCGACAAACCCTTGCTTTGCAGATCCGCGACCGCCGCATCGTTCAGCTTGCGCACGTCTTCACGCTGCTTGAGCGCCGACTGGTTGAACGCGTCGCTGGCAATGCCCTGCAAATCTTTGGGCAAGCGTTGCCACGCGCGCGGGTTCAGCACGAACCAGTAGCCGTCCCACATGTGATTGGTCAGCGAACAGTATTTCTGCACTTCGTAGAGCTTGGCGACCTGCACGATCGGCAGCGGATTTTCCTGCGCATCGACGATATGCGTTTGCAGCGACGAGTAGACTTCGCTGAACTGCAGGCTGGTCGGCGCGGCGCCGAGCCCTTTGAACATATCGATACTGAGCGGACTCACCGGCACGCGAATCTTCAGACCGCGCATGGTCTGCGCGCTCGTGATCGGGCCATTGCTCGTCGTGGTCTGACGAAAACCGTTGTCCCACATCTTCTCGAACGATTCGAGGCCGGCCTTCTGCATCGCCGCGCGAACGTATGCGCCGAGCTTGCCGTCCATCGCGCTCCACACCTGGTTGTAGTCGCTGAACGCAAAGCCGACCGCGTTGATCGCAACCGACGGCGCCAGCGTCGACACCACGAGCGCCGACGGCGTGAACATCTCGATGCCGCCGCTGCGCACCTGCGCGAGCATGTCGGTGTCGCCGCCCAACTGGTTGTTGGGGAATATCCGGATCTCCATGCGCCCTTTCGACGCCTCTTTGATCTGATTCGCGGCTTCCTGCGAGCGCACGTTCAACGGATGCGTGAGCGGCAGGTTGTTGCCGTACTTGAACACGAACTCCGGGCCGGACGCGGCGCGCACGATCGCCGGAAAGCCCAGCGCGCCGGCTACCGGCACAGCGGCTGCCGCACGCAGAACGGTGCGTCTCGCGAGGTTGGTCATTTGAGCGTCTCCTTGCTTATAATTGATGTGACTGTCGAATCCATCAAAAACCATCATCGCCTGTTCAACCACCTTGATTTCCAGTCGCCGGTGTTGAGTCGTCGCGTGATAGCTGCAAGACTAGGGGTGCGCGGCAAGCGCTGTCAAACCGCGGACTTGATGTTTTTTGATGGACTTCCCTTCTATGAAGGACGGCTATGTCCGAAACGGTTCACCTCACCGCCGCCGCGCGCGCGCGCATTCCCGACATTGCGCGCACCGCCGGTGTTTCAACCGCCACGGTGGACCGCGTGCTCAATGGGCGCGAAGGCGTGCGCGCCGTGACCGCGCAACGCGTCCTGCAAGCGGCCGCTCAACTCGGCTATCTGCTCACGCCGCAGGCGCCTGCCGTGCCCGCCTCGAAACCGATGCGCATCGCGTTTCTGCTGCCCGCCGGCACCAATCGCTACTTGCGCATGCTCGGCGACTACATCGACTTCGCCCACGATCAGTGGAACGCATTGGACATGAAGTGCCGCGTGCACTATGTCGAGAGTTTCAACCCGAAGGAACTGGCCGACCGTCTGTTGCACTACGGACAGCGTGCGGACGGCGTGGTGTTCATGGCGCTCGAACACCCCGTGGTGCGCGATGCCGTGAATGCGTTGGCCGGTCAGGGAGTGCCGGCCATCACGTTGATTTCGGATTTATCGAACGCGCGGCGGCTGGCTTATGTGGGTATCGACAATCGTGCGGCAGGACGCACGGCCGCGCTGCTGCTCGGGCGCTTCATGGGCCCCCGTCCGAGCGGAAAGATCGCGATGCTCGCGGGCAGCCTCAACTATCGTGGGCATGAGGAACGCGAAATCGGCTTTCTGCATTTGATCGAATCGACGTTTCCACAAGTGCGCGTGATCGGCTTGCGCGAAGGACACGACGACAGCGAGCGCAACTATATGCAGACGCGCAAGCTACTGGAACAACATCCGGATTTAGCCGGCATCTACAACAGCGGCGGAGGATCGGATGGCGTGGCGCGCGCGCTTGTCGAAGCACGCTCTGAACAGAAGATTCTGTTCGTCGGTCACGGCTTGACGCCGGACACGCGCGCATTGTTGATCGACGGCACCATGGATGCGCTGATCACTCAAACGCCGCAAGCCATGGTGGGAAATTGTTTGCGCATTTTCCGCAACGTACGCGAGAAGCGCGACCCATTGAGCGACGTGAAGCCGGTGCAATTCAGCATTGTTCTGCGGGAAAATTTGCCCTGACATTGCCACGACGCTACCGGCTGGTCACGCATGGCAGGTCAGGCACGCGGGATGCTCAATCACTTTCGTATTCATACTTCGATACGAAAGGAGATTTCACCATGCCTTACCTTCTCGGCTGGCTGCTTGGCGTCCCGTTGATCGTACTGGTCATCCTGTACCTCATCTTCCATTAATCCTTGCGACTTCACCATTTATGCAGTTGAACTGAACTTCCGTTCCGGTGCGCCGCGGCCTCGCGGGGCTGCGGCGCGAAAGGCGACACCGGCGTCAGGGTGTCGCCTTTCGCGCGTCCGCGCGATGCCCGCATGCCGACGCGCCGGCGGCCGCAGCCGGCGGCCGCATCTTTCCGCTTGCACTGTCGGGAATGGCGCGTAAAACTAACCTTCGCTAGTCCTCGCGAAATGCCATATCTGCATACGTATGGCCGCAATGCGTGCGAGTGAGGAGGGACCGATGGCAAGCAACGAGTACACGCTGTCACACCAGGACGTGGTGAGAGCCGTCATTATTCATCAGGGCATTCACGAGGGGTTCTGGACGCTGAACATCAATTTCGACGTTGCGGCCGGCCACGGCGCGCAAGCATCCGATCCATGCCTTGCGGTCACCATTAAGGGGATCGGCATCATGCGCGCGTCGCCTGCTGATCCGTTCGCGATCGACGCCGCCCTCGTCAATCCGCCGGCGCCCCAGCGTGTCGAGGGGACAGTGCATGTCGCGGCGGCCGTCAACGGTACGCACGAGCGCGGCGTGCAATTTTGTCGCGACGTCTATCGCAATATTGCGGTACAGAGCGCGGTCAAAGCGCCGATCAAACCGACCTGAGCAGGCGGAAACGCCTGGCGGCTTTTTCGAATCGCCATTGTGGCCGTTGCGCTTTGCGGTCGATGCGTGCGGTTCAGCGCACCGTTGCCCTCAGCGCGTCGAAGCCGAGCAGCGAACTATCCATTGAAAAATTCGACGCGCAAACGCCTTTGCAACCGCTGTAAAACAGTTCGCAAGCGACGCGAAAAAACTGCCAACGGATGCCACGCTCAATGCAAGACGCGACCGTACATGCGTTCGGACGAGAACATGCGTTCATGCCCGGCGAGCGCGCCTTCCGGCGCGGGTAACACCGGAATTCGCCCGCCTGCCGCCTTCCCGTGAAGGCAGCAAGACACCGGATGGCAGCTTGTGGCCGCTTCAGGCCGCAGGCACGAGGCCCACGACCCGGACGGTTGTCCCGGGCATGAATGCATGTGGAAAATATACCCGGAGGCAAGCTGGATAGGCTTCCTAAAGCGATAGCCCGCATCCCGTGTCTCGGGACGATATTCCGCTAGAATGACATTCTCAAGAACAATCTTCCACTCTCGCCCATGACCACCCGTAACCGCCCGCTCGACAATCAGGATCGCAAGATCCTGCGTGAGCTGCAGAAAAACGCGCGCCTGAGCAATGCCGAACTAGCGGAACTGGTCGGCATGTCGACCACCGCATGCTGGAACCGCACGCGTCAATTGGAAACGGAGGGGTATATCCGCGGCTACGTCGCGCTGCTCGATCAGCAGAAGCTGGGCTTCGCGGACGTGGTCCTGCTCGAGGTGACGCTAGACCGTCACGACGACGACGCCCTCGCCCGCTTCGGCGCCGAGCTGGCAACGCTCACGGAGGTGCTCGAAGCCTATCTCGTGTCGGGCGACTACGACTATCTGGTGAAGGTGGCGGTTGACGGTACAGCGGGCTACGAGCGCTTCCTGCGCGAGAAGCTCTACAAGATCGCCGGCATCCGTCATAGCCGCTCGATGTTCGCCTTGCGTTGCATGAAGAGCATCCCGTCCGTGCAGGTGTGAGGTATGAGGCGCGAAGTGTGTAGTGCGAGGCGTGAGGCGCACTCGCCTGCGAGCGCGCCCCCACATTCAGCGCAGCGGCTTCTGACACGCCGCCAGCGCCGCGCCCGCCGCGAGCAACGCCGCGGAATACACCAGCCCCCGCGCGAGGCCCGCGCCGTCGGAAACCCAGCCGATCACCATCGGCCCGACGATCTGCCCGAACGCGAACACGATCGTGAATGCGCTGATGCCCTTGGCCCAGTGACTCACGGGCAGGTTGTGGCGCACGAAGGCCGTGGTCGACGCCACGGCGGAAAGGAACGTCGCGCCAAACAGCGCACCGGACACGAATGCCACCCACGGCTGCGTGAACAGCGCGGGCAGCAGCGTCGCGATCGCGAGCAAAGTGTTGAGGACCGCGAGCGCCTCGCCGCCGCGCATGCGGTCGAGCAGGCTCGACCACACGCGAGCCGAGACCACGGTCGCCACGCCGAGCAGCAGATAGAAGCCCGTGACGACAGCCGCGCTCATCCCAGCATTGCGCAGCAACGCCACGATGAACGTCATGTAGCCGATATAGCCGACGCCGAACAATCCATAGCCCGCCAGCGCCACGCTGAAGCGCGGCCAGCGGGGCGCATCGGCGGCAGGGTGCGATTGCGCCGCCGCGGACACCGTCACGTGCACGCTTTCGATTGTTCGCGCGGCGCCGACGGCCACCGCGGCGAATAACGCGCACGCCAGCGCGAGTGCGAACCATGCGAACTGCCAGCCGTGCGGGACGTTGAAAATGGTCAGCGGCACCAGTACCGACGACACCACGATGCCCCATCCCGTGCCGCCGTAATACAGGCCGAGGACGAGCCCTGCGTCGCGCGGCCTTGCCGACGCAAGCCGCGCCGCCAGCACGCCGCCGCTGATGAAGATGGCCGCACTGCTCGCACCGGTGACCACGCGCAACGCGAGCAGCGAGTGCGTGTCGGCAAGCAGGCCGCTGCCGGCCATCAGGAGCGCGGTCGCCACGCAACCGCCGCCGAACAGCGCGCCGGCCGACCAGCGGCGCGCAAGGCGCGGAAAAGCCAGCGCGCCGAGCAGATAACCCAGCGCGTTCGCCGTGTTCATCGCGCCGGCTTGGGCGAAACTCCAGCCGAGGTCGAGTTTCATCGACGGCAGCAGCAGTGCATACGCGAACCGGGCAAGCCCGAGCGCGATCGCGCTTCCTAGCGAAAGCGTCGCGGCAAGCTTCAGCGTGGGCAGGCGCCGCGCCGCTGCGGTAGGGTTGGAAGTCGATGCGGCGTCGAGTGTTTTTGTCGGCATGGGGGTGGCGAAAGTGGGCAAGTCGGCTGCAAACCGTTTGTGCCACAAAGGCTGAATCCGGCACTTCGCCATCATATCCGGGGACGCTCGGAGGGGCTGACCGTTAGTTGCGATATGACGCCAATGGTCAGCCGCACGGCTGCCCCACTCCTGCGTCAAGCACCGGAGATGCGTCAATTTCACGCTGCGTCCAAATGAGAATGATTTGCATTTAGACGAAAATTAGCTCATCATCCATCTCAGCCAGTTCAAGGTGAAGGAAACGCCTGATGCCGGCACCCGAGATAAGCACCTGACGCCGGCTTTGCGTCATCGCCCATCCGTCGCACGACATGCGCTGGCCTGCGACGCGGCACCCGTCCCATGTGGCCGGCGCGATTCATTGGACCGTGTCCACCCAGGAGCATCGATGAACTTTCGCTCTCAACACGCCGGCCGCCCGGAACTGATCGACGATCATCCGACCGATTCCGCCGACGCCCCCGAACGCACCGTGCTGAGCGCCGTGCGCACCTGGCTGCGGCCCGCCTGCGAAACGGCGAGCGGCGGCATGCAATGGCGCGACATTCTGGGCTGCGTCGGCTTGCGTCAGGACGGCATTGAACACTTCGATCTGCTGATGCGTTCGCTGATGCACGTGTCGTACCGTCCGCTCGACATGCGCTGCCGCTGCGCCACCGAGCTCGGCAAGGACGAAGCGGTGATTTTGCAAACCATCGCTTTGCTGCAAAAAACGCATAGCGGCGCCGCGTTGCGCCTGCTGAACGAGTGGCTGCCGGCGCCCGCGGTAAGTGGCGTGCTGAAGCTGCTTCGCTGGTTCGCCATCGACCTGCTCGACGCCGGTGTCGAACTCGACGTGCAAGCACGGCGCGTCACGTACATGCATTGAGGAAGCCGGCTTATGTCATTGGAACCGGACCAGGTGTGTCCAGCGACTTTGCGCGGAAGCGGAAGCGGAAGCGGAAGCCTAAGCGGGAGCGGCACGGCGCGCGAACTTGAAGGCGCTGTTGAACGCATCGCCGAAGGCGCCGCTGGCCACACTGCCGTGCACGCACTCCGCATCGCGGACACGGCTGTCGCGGCACCGGCGTTCCGGTGCCATCCGCTGACACGCAACCGGCCGTACGACGTTACGGCACCGCGCGGCGGCGAGTTGCATCTGTGGCGATTCCGCTGCGAATGGCTGCCCGTGCCCGTACAGGAAGGCGATAGCTGGCTTTCGAAAACCGAGCGCGAGCGCGCGCGGCTGCATCCCAACGCCGCGCTGCGCAAACGCTTTGTCGGCGCGCGCGTGGTGGTGCGCTGGATCGTCGGGAACCTGTTCGACACCGCGCCGCACGCCGTCGATCTGCAAGACGACGGCAACGAGAAACTGCGTGCGCGTCATCCCGGCGACGGCCGCGGCATCACGATCGATATCGCGTACGGCGGTATCTGGATCATGATCGGCGTTGCGTCGGCGACGCTCGGATTGGGTGTCGTCGTGCCCTCGCCCGGCGCGGCCCCCGACGAGACGCCGCAAGCATCGCGCCGGCGTGCTCGCTATGCCAGCCTGTGCAACGCGTTGCGCTACGCGCCTGTCGATATCGATACCGAAATGCTGTTCAGTCCCACCGCAACCGGTGCGTTCGATCTCGCGGAATATGGCCGCTGGCACGTGCTCGACGTGCCGATGGCCGGCAAGATTCGTGCGGCGGTCGCAGTGGCTCAACCGCTCATCCAGGTGCACACGTTTGGCTGGCCGAAGACTTTGGTATTCGGAGACGCAATCGCGTAATGCATGGCGCGGCCGCGATTACCGGAGCGCGATCTCCGACCATGCGACGCAAGCGGCGTAACCGCCCGGCGCCGCCAGCCAGTGCGCGCCGACTTCACGCATGTCGTCGGGAATCCGGTTGCGCAGCGTCACGCGCGTGCTTTCGCGCGGCAGCACCGTCAGATGTTGCAGTCCACGCGTGATGCCAACGCCTGTTGTCTTGACGAGCGCCTCCTTGGCGACCCATGCGTCGTAAAACGCAGCAGCTTGCCAGGCGGCGTCGAGCCGTTCTATCCATGCGGCTTCCTCCGGATCGAGCGTCAAGGCCGCAATCGAATGCCAATCGAATCTGTCGCTGTGCAGTTCGATATCGACGCCGACGCGCCGAACCGGCGACATTGCAACCAGGCCATGCGCGCCCGCATGCGACACGTTGAAATCGACACGATTCGAATCCGCGAGATGAGGACGGTGGTTGACATCGACTGTAAAACGCACGGCATGTGCCGCAATGCCGAGCGCTTGCGCGAGTCGTTCTCGCAGCGCGGCACGCACGGTGGCGAAACGCAACGCGTCTTCATGGCGGCGAAAGTTGCGGGCTCGCGTGCGTTCGTCGTCGCTAAGCGACGAGAAAAACGGCGCGTCCAGCGACACAGCGAAGTCGATGTCGATTCGCCACAAGGCAATGTCGGACGGGCCGTCGTGCGGCAGCGGAACAGGGTCGATGGAAGGCATCGTGAAGATTCGGACGGTCTACGGGCTGTCGCGACAGACTACACGCGACTCTACCCGATTATCCCGTCCGATCCGGCACGCGTCTTCACGCGCGCTCGACGTTTTTCGGTACGCCGAGCAACATGGCCACGCCGCTGACGAACAGCAACGCGGTCAGTACATACAGCGCGTTGTCCATGCTGCCGGTGTGCACCTTGATCAGACCGATCACCCACGGGCTGACAATACCGCTGGTAATGCCGATGCTGCTGATCAGCGCGATCCCGGCCGCCGCCGCGGCGCCGGACAGATAGCCCGACGGCACCGTCCAGAAAATCGGCAACGCGGCGAAGATCAACACTGCGGCCAGCGAGAGAATCGCGAGCATCGCGGGAAAGCTGCTCAGATGAAGCGTCAGCAACGAGAGCGCCACGCCGCCGCCAATCGTGCAAACCGCGAAATGCCGGCGACGTTCACCCCGGCGGTCCGAATGACGCGCGATCAGAATCAGCCCCACCGCGCCGATCGCATTGGGAATCACCGTGTACAGGCTGATGGCGAGGACGTCGTGAACGCCGAAGTCGCGAATCATCAGCGGCATCCAGAAGTTCAGCGTGAGCGAGGCGCAGGTCAGCGAAAAGTACACGAACGCGAACAGGTACACCCGCGGATTGCGCAACGCCTCCATGAACGAGCGGGACGAATGCGCTTCAGTCGAAGGACGGCGCTCTTCGTCGCGTTGCGCAATCAACTGCGCCTTTTCCGCGGCGGTAAGCCATGCGGCGTGCTGCGGGCCGTCCACCAGATAGAACGCGGCCAGCAGACCGAGCACGATGGCGGGCGCGCCTTCGATCGCGAACATCCATTGCCAGCCGAACAAGCCCAGCACCCCGCCCATATCGCGCATGATCCAGCCGGACACCAGTCCGCCCAGCACCCCGGCCACCGCCACGCCGGCAAAGAAGATCGACAGCACGGCCGCGCGCCGCCGCGCCGGATACCAGTAGGTCAGATACAGCACGATGCCGGGAAAGAAGCCTGCTTCGAACACGCCGAGCATGAAGCGCAACACATAGAAGTGCGTGGGCCTCGACACCAGCATCATGCCGACCGACGCGATGCCCCACAGCAACATGATCCGCGTGAACGTGCGGCGTGCGCCGAAACGCGCGAGCAGCATGTTGCTCGGCACTTCGCACAGCACGTATCCAACGTAGAAGACCGCCGCGCCGAGCCCGTACATCGCATCGCTGAAGCCGAGGTCGTGCTTCATCTGCAATTGCGCAAAACCGATATTGATGCGATCGAGAAACGACACGACATAGCAGAGAAACAGAAAAGGAATGATCCGTAACGAGACCTTGCGATACAACAGGTCGTCGTGCGCGGCAGCGGATGCGCCCGGCTCGAGCGCGCGGGCGAGGGATTGGCTCATCGGTTATCTCCAAACGTGAGGGTCCAACGGACCCGTTGGGTCCGGCGTCTTGATGCGCCGCGTTGTTGTCTGTTACTGAAAAAAGGCAGGCGAGCTTGTCGATACGCCGCGTTGCCTTGTTGGATTGCGTGGCTCGAACGGCCACGCGTGTTTTCCGTTGACTCGTACGGGTTCGAGTTCGCCCAGACCCGGCTCAGGCCGCCAACGGATGCGCCTGCGCGTCTTGAACCGCCGGAACGTCGACCACGCCCGCGCGGGCATACCGCATCGCTTCGAGCAGCGTGGCGTGATCGCCGATATGGTTGGCGAGCAGCAGGATCAGTTGCGCATTCGCCGACTGGCTCTGCGCATCGTCCAGATCCCGATGCATGTCGATCAGCGCCTCGTAGAAATCGTCGGGGCGGGCGAGATTCGGTTGCGTGTTCAGTGCCATGTCTGTCTCCTGCTATTTTTTTCCGATGCGGCGCGTGCTACGCGAGCCGCTTTTGCCGTACGTTCAAGCCGTGCCTTCGACGTACAACGCGCGTTTCAATGCGGACTCGACATCGACCGCGGCGAGTTGCCGCCAGCGCGCGCAAACGTGCTGATCCGGACGAATCAGGTAGAACGTGCCCGGCTTCGCGTCATAGCGCGAGTGAGCCAGCCCTTCGATGTCGTGCGCGACCTGAGCGCCGGCAGGCGCGCCGTGCTGCTCGACGTCGCGCGTCACCACGACGAGCTTCACCGGAATCGGTCCGCTACGCAACGCATCCAATGCGGCCTGCGTAGCCTGATCGACGCCTTGCTCGCCGCAGAACAGCACACCCGTGAATTGCTGGCCGAGTTGCTGCAGCAGCCACGCCGGCTGTCCCGCCACCTGCACCGGCGCATCCACGCACGACGCGCCCGGCACCATCGCCCCTTCGAAGGGGTCACTGTCCGGTGTATTCAGCGGCGAATCGCGTAACACCGCCGGCACCGACAGCCGGCCGCTGTTGGTCAATTGCCGCGCGAACGGATGATGACGCGAGAGCTTCAGCACCGCGTCGCGAAATACGCGGCTCACGGGGCTCTTCGGTGTAATGAAATCGGTGGAACGCGTGGAATTGCGGATGTTTTCGTCAGCCGCGAATTCGCGCTCGCTGGCATAGGTGTCGAGCAAAGCGTCGGAGGCTTTGCCTTCGAGCACCATCGCCAGTTTCCACGCGAGGTTTTCCGCGTCCTGCACGCCGCTATTCGCACCGCGTGCGCCGAACGGCGACACGCCATGCGCCGAGTCACCGGCGAACAGCACGTTGCCATGACGGAAGCGGTCCATGCGCAAACACGAAAAGGTGTAGACGCTGACCCATTCCAGCTCGAACTTCGCGTCCGGCCCGAGCAACGCGCGCACACGCGGGATCACGCGCTCCGGCGTTTTTTCCAGCACCGGATCCGCGTCCCAGCCCAACTGGAAATCGATCCGCCACACGTTATCCGGCTGACGATGCAGCAGCACCGATTGATTCGGATGAAACGGCGGATCGAACCAGAACCACCGTTCAGTGGGAAACTCGGCTTCCATCTTGACGTCGGCGATCAGGAAGCGGTCTTTGAACGTCACGCCTTTGCTGTCGAGTCCCATCAGGTTGCGGATCGGGCTGCGCGAGCCGTCGGCGGCGACCACATAGCGGCCGCGCAACGCATATTGACCGTGAGGCGTCTCGACGGTCAGCGTCACGCTGGTGTCCTCAGTGCCGGACGTACCGTTCTGCTGCACGCCCACCACTTTGCTTTTCCAGCGGATCTCGAGATTGGGCATCTCCTGCGCGCGTTCGAGCAGAAAGCCTTCGACGTAGTACTGCTGCAGGTTGATGAACGCGGGCCGGTTGTGGCCCGCTTCCGGTTGCAGATTGAACGTGTAGACCAACTCGTCTTTCAGGAACACCTTGCCGACATTCCAGCTGACGCCCTTGTCCACCATTCGCTGACCGCAACCCAGGCGGTCGAAAATATCGAGCGAGCGCTTCGAAAAGCAGATCGCGCGCGAGCCGGTGGACAGCGAACAGTCGTCGTCGACCAGCACGACCGGCACGCCCTGCTGCGCGATATCGATCGCGGTGGCGAGACCCACCGGGCCCGCGCCGACCACGATCACGGGATAGACCGTCTGCTCCGCGCCGTCTTGCGCGCTTTGTTCGCGGCACGGCTGGTATTCGAACGACAGCGTCTGGTAGTTGGTGCTCATCTTGTGTCTCCGTCCTTCTCCGCTCTGCCTTGTATTGCGATGCGTCCGTTCCGGTCAGGCTTGCAGCGCGTCCCACATTTCCTTGTCGCGTTGCGCGGTCCAGATGCGCGGATGCGTGATGCCGCTCGCCTCGTCGAATGCACGCGACACGTCGAACGGCAGGCAGTGCTCGTAGATGAACACGTGGCCGAACTTCGGATCCATCGCCTTGCGCGTATGCGCCATCGCGGCCTTCAGATCGAGTTTCTGTTCGACGGCTTCACGGCCTTGCTGCAGCAACGTGGTGACGAAGTCCTTCGTGTAATCCAGACCCTTGTTGACGTCTTCCGGCGTGGTCAGCGCGGGACCGCGGCCCGGCACGAGCTTCTCGGCCTTCAGCGCGCGCAACGCTTCGAGCGTGGCCGGCCATTGTTCGAGTTGTGCGTCGCCGCAGTAGCAGGCTGCGTCGTACTCGACCAGGTCGCCGGAGAACAGCACCTTCTGCGACGGCAGCCACACCACCGTATCGCCCTTGGTGTGACCCGCGCCGAGATGCGCGATACGCACTTCGAGCTTGCCGAGAAACAGCGTCATTTCCTTTTCGAACACGAGCGTGGGCCACGTCAAACCCGGCACCGTTTCGACACCCGCGAACAGACGCGGGAAGCGCTCGATCTCCGATTTCATGTCCGCTTCGCCGCGCTCGACGATCATTTCGTACGTGCCGCGGCTCGCGATCACTTCCTGCGCGCCTTCCTCGAAGTATGCCGACGCGCCGAGCACGCGCACCGCGTGGTAATGCGACAGCACCACGTACTTGATCGGTTTATCCGTGACGCTGCGAATCTTCGCGATGAGGTCTTGCGCCATGGCCGGCGTAGCGGTGGTGTCGACGATCAGCACGCCGTCGTCGCCGATGATCACGCCCGAATTCGGGTCGCCTTCAGCGGTGTACGCGTACGCGTTCTCGGACAACCTGGTCCACGTGACTTTCTTGACTTCCAGATCGGCCTGGGATGCGAATGCCTTTGCCATGATGCGTGTCTCCCTCAAAAGTTGGACGTGAGGCGAGACGGCCGGCTGCGCGCATGCCGCGCGGGCTGACGGTGTTGGAAGATTGTCTCGCCCCGTATTGGATTCTGTAACTGCGCCGGTGTGTCGGGGTGAATGCATCTTAGGACGGCGCCAGTTTATTTGTCAATAGCGAAATGTATCGCTATACGCAAATTCTCAGAAGCCTAGGATGTGGGCAGACAGGTGCGGTCCTTGGCCGAGGCCTTCGGTTAACATGAACCCTTTTTAACGGACGAGCGCAGGTGTGAGCAAAGCAGCGAAATCGGCCACAAGCCAAGGCACGGGCGGCCGCGAGACGGCGGACGGCGGCAAGACGCAGCGTGGCATCCAGAGCGTCGAAGTGGGCGGCCGCGTGTTGCTGGCGCTCGCGCAGGCGCGCGCGCCGCTCGCCTTGTCCGACCTCGCCACCGCCGCGCAGATCGCGCCGGGGCAAGCGCATGCGTACCTGGTGAGCTTGAGCCGGCTCGGTCTGATCAAGCGCGACGAGCTGTCGGGCCGGTATGAACCCGGTCCCCTGGCGCTGCGGCTCGGCTTGCTGCATCTGGAGAATCAGCCGGCGTTCCGCGCCGCCGTGCCGCGCGTGGCCGCGTTGGCCGAAGCGATCGGCTTCAGCGTCGCGATCTGTATTGCCGGGCCGCAAGGGCCGACCATCGTCCGCTATGAGCACGCGGGCTTTCCGCTGCACGTCAATTTGCACGTGGGTACGGTCATGTCGCTGCCGGCTACCTCGACGGGACGCGTGTTTTGCGCGTTTCTGCCGCGCGAGGTGCGCGACGGCATGTGGGCGAATCAGTCCGGTGCGGCCAATCGCGCCATGACGCCGCCTGATGAAAGCGCCGCCTTCGAGGCCGCCCTGGACGCGATCCGCGCGCGCGGCCTGGAAAGCAGCGTGGATGCGCCAAGTCCGGGTATCAGCAGTCTGAGTGCGCCGGTGCTGGACGCCGACGGCCGCCTGTCGCTCGCGCTGACGGTGATCGGCTCGAGCGGCGTTATCGACGTCGCCGCCGACGGTCCGATCGCGCGTGCGCTGCTGGCCACGGCGCGCGAGATCGGCGCCCGGTTGGCGACTCAAACCTCCTTGTTAGCGTCTTCCGCAACGTGACCGATTCTCTCGACACCCCTCACGCCACCTCCGCCGACGCGAAACCGCAGCGCGGCATCCAGTCGCTCGATAGCACCGGCGAACTGCTGGCGGCGCTGGTCGCGGCGGCGCGGCCATTGAGCCTGCGCGATCTTGCGGCGGCGGCCGGCATGCCGCCGGCGAAGGCGTTTCCGCACCTGGTGAGTCTGCTAAAAATCGGCTTGCTCGATCGCGATGCGTCCGGCTGCTTCGAAGCCGGGCCGCTCGCGCTGGAGCTGGGACTGATCGGATTGCAGCGCTTGTCGCCGACACGCGAAGCGGAACCCGAGGTGGTCGAGCTCGCGGCGTCGACGGGCATGAGCGTGGCGATGGCGGTGCTCGGGCCGCTTGGGCCGACCGTCGTGCGTCTGGAGGAATCGGCGCGGCCGTTGCACGTGAGCCTGCGGGTCGGGACGGTGATGTCGCTGGTGAATACGGCGATAGGCCGCGTGTTTGCCGCCTATGTCGCGGACGACGTGCGCGCCGGTTTGCTCGCGCAGGATCATCTGCGGTTGGCGGGAGCGGAGACGGCGGAGGTTTTTGCCGGGAACGCCGCGTCAGCGGGCGAAGCTCAGGTCCGGGGCGGCACGGACGCAGCGTGCGCGCCGCCGCCGCTGACTCGCGCCTACGCGCAGCGGCTTGCGCAAGTCCGCGCGGACGGGATCGATACGGCGCTCAGCCGCCCCGTGCCGGGCATCGACACGCTGGCCGCGCCGGTGCTGGATCATACGGGCAGCATCTGCCTCGTTCTCGCGTTGATGGGGCCGAGCGGCAGCTTTGACAGTGAATTGGCCGGCGGGCCGGCGCAGACGTTGCGCGCCGCGACAATGCGGTTATCGCGGCGCTTTGGATGGATGGCGGCCCCCGTCGAATAATCGCTTTTCTGGAGAACTGCCTGTTTGCAATCGTGTTGCGAGCCGGTTAAACGAAACTGCGGGAGCTTTGGTCCTGCCTTCCCGCCGGCACGCGCATGGATCACCACCACGGCGCCGCCCTCCCTCAATCCCCCGCCGCCTCCGGCTCATGCGACGCCAGCCTCGCCTTCGCATGCCGCATTTTTTCGAGCGTCTTCGGCCCCGCCTTGAGCGCGACGCCGATAGCCAGCGCGTCCATGATGCAAAGATGCACGAGCCGCGACACGCCCGGCGTATTCGGATCGATCGGACTCGGCACGCGCAGCAGCAGCGCAATATCCACCAGCCACGCCAGGCGCGAGCCGACGTTGGTCAGCGCAATGGTGGTCGCGCCGCGTTCCTTGGCAATCTGAATGCTCTCGTTCACTTCGACGCTGCGGCCCGAATGCGAAATCGCGAAAGCCACATCGCCTGGTTCCATGAGGCCTGCGTACAGACGCTGAAGATGTCCGTCCACAAACGCGGTGGACGCAATATCGAGCCGCAGAAACCGCAGCGCCGCATCTTGCGCGACCAGTCCCGAGCCCGATCCCACGCCGAAGAAAAACACCCGCCGCGCGCTCGACAACGCGCCGATCGCACTCTCCACCACCGCCGGGTCCAGCGCGCCACGCGCATGCGTAATGCCGTCGATAGCCGCCTCGCCCACCTTGTCCATGAGCGTTTGCACGTCGTCGTCGCGCGCCACCGCCGTGGACGCGTACGGCATGCCGCCCGCCACGCTCTGCGCCAATTGCATCTTGAAGTCGCGCAACCCATGCGCGCCGATCGCGCGGCAAAAACGCGTGACGGACGGCTCGGACACCTCCGCGCGCTGCGCGAGTTCGGTGATGCTTGCGCGCATCGCGAAGTCGACATCGCTCAAGACCATGTCGGCGACCTTGCGCTCGGCGGGCCGCAAACTGGCAAGCGCGCTGCGAATATGGGGAATCAAGTTTGGTGCGGACACCCGGTGTTCCTTACGTGGCACCATCAATCATGCGAGAGGCAAACCTGGATCGGCCTCAAAAGACCACACACGGTTCAAACCAGCCTGCGTCCACTCTCCGTATCGAACAGATGAATATGTTCGGCCGGCAGGCGTAGCGCAACGCGTTCGCCAGGCTCGATTTTCGAGCGCTGGCGAGTCGTCACGCACCACGTGCTGCCGCCTATTTTCCCGTACAAATGCGTTTCCGCGCCAGTCGGCTCGACGACCTCCACTTCCATCGTGGCGTCGGGGGTTTGCGCGATCGTCTCGATGTGCTCCGGCCGCACGCCGAGCGTGACCTTCGCGCCGACCACCGCCGAAGCCGGCGCGCCCTCCAGCACGATCTCGCCGCCATCGGTGAGTTTCAGTGCGAGGCCGGCGCCTTGCGCGCGGTTCGCGATCACCCCTTCGGCAAAATTCATCGACGGCGAGCCGAGAAAGCTCGCCACGAAAAGATTCGCCGGATAGTCGTACAGCTCCAGCGGACGGCCGATCTGCTCGATGCGCCCCGCGTTCATCACGACGATGCGGTCAGCCATCGTCATGGCTTCGATCTGATCGTGCGTGACGTAGATCACGGTATTTTTCAGCCGCTGATGCAGCGCCTTGATCTCCGTGCGCATCTGCACGCGCAGCTTGGCGTCGAGATTGGACAGCGGCTCGTCGAACAGGAACAGCGACGGCTCGCGCACCACGGCGCGGCCCATCGCCACGCGTTGCCGTTGTCCGCCCGACAGCGCGCGCGGCAAACGGTCCAGATAGCCGCCGAGGTTCAGCATTTTTGCAGCGGCCTCGATCCGCGGCTTGAAGCTCGCCGGCGACTCCTTGCGAATTCGCGGCCCGAACGCAATGTTTTCGTAGACGGACAGATGCGGATACAGCGCGTAGCTCTGAAACACCATCGAGATATTGCGCTGCTGCGGCGCGAGGCCGTTCGCGCGCGTGCCGCCGATCATCAGATCGCCGCCGCTGATCTCTTCGAGCCCGGCCACCATGCGCATCAACGTGCTCTTGCCGCAGCCCGACGGCCCGACCAGCACGACGAACTCGCCGTCGTCGATGTCCAGATCGATGCCGTGCACCACCTGCGTATCGCCGTAGCGTTTGAAGATGCCGCTCAGTTGCACTGCTGCCATGCTGTCCTCATCGTGTTCTTTCGTTGACCCGATTTCGTGCCGCCCGCATGTCGCTTCGAGCGGTCAGATCGACTCGAGCGTCAGTTCCTGCGCCATCAGACGGTTGCCGGCCATCAGGCCGCCGTCCACCGGCAACGCGACGCCGGTAATCACGCGCGCCATCGGCGAGGCGAGAAACAGGACCGCGTCGGCGATGTCGTCGGGCGTCGCGAAATCGCGCAACGGGTACCACTTTTTCAGATCCTCGAAGACCTGCGGATTCTTGTCGACACGCGCCTGCCACGCCTGCGTCTTGACCGTGCCCGGACACACGATGTTGGCGCGAATGCCATAGCGGCCGAGTTCGAGCGCGAGCGCCTTCGTATAACTGATGAGCCCGGCTTTCGCCGCGCTGTAAGCCGGATGTCCGAGCGCGGCCATGCCGTTGACCGAACCGATCAGCACCAGCGCGCCTTGCTGCCGCTCGATCATCGACGCGCGCACGGCTTCGACCGTGTGATACGTGCCGTTCAGATTCAGATGGATGTCGCGCTGCCAGCTCGCGACATCGGTCGTGGCAAGCGTCAGACCGTCTGCCGCGCCGGCGTTGGCGACCAGCACGTCCACCGGAGCGCGCACCGCGACCGCGGCGGCCACCGCTTGCTGCACCGCGGCGGCATCGCCGAGATCGACCGCGATCGGCGTGACGTGCGCCTCGCCGAGTTGCGCGGTCAACGCTTTCAGCGCGGCGGCGTCGATGTCGAGCGCCAGCACCGTATCGCCCTGCTCCACGAAGCGTTTGCACAACACGCTGCCGATGCCGCCGCAAGCGCCCGTTACCAACACCACACGATTCATTGTCCGCCTCGCTCTTCTACCGCGCCGCCAGCACCGAACTGTCCTGTAAATTTCTTACAAACCCGGTTTCGCGGCATTGTCCAGTGATCCCGAAGATTGGGTATCCGTGACATCACGCCGCGCAGAATACCCCTGCTTTACAGCATGTTATGCACAAAACCAGCTGAGAAAAAATATGGCAGACCCTACGTGACAAGCTATTTTTCGTCATGTAGGATTTTTTCAAACAATTCAACCCGAAGCGGCCGGCGACGGCAGCGAACCATCCCCAGGAGAGAGAGAAATGTCGTTGCATGCCCGTGCTTCCCTCGCGCTCGGCAAAGTTGCCGTGGCGCTCGCGTTTGCAGGTATCGCCGTCGCGGCACACGCCGACACGGTCCGCGTGACCGTCGCGCATTACAGCGACGCGACCGCGCCGTACTTCGAAAAAATGGCCCGCAACTTCGAGAAGGCCAATCCCGGCACGACCATCAAGATCGAAGACGTGAACTGGGACACGCTGCAACAGAAACTGCAAACCGACATTTCCGGCAACGCGAACGCCGACCTCGCGATCGTCGGCACGCGCTGGCTGCTCGACTTCGTGAAGGACGACGTGGCGGAGCCGCTCGACGGCTATATGGACGCGAGCTTCAAGGGCCGCTTCATCGGCCCGTTCCTCGCACCGGGTGAAATCAACGGCAAGGTGTACGGCCTGCCGATCGCCGCTTCGGCGCGCGCGCTGTACTACAACAAGGATCTGCTCGCGAAGGTCGGCTATCCCGACGGCCCGAAGACCTGGAACGACGTGATCGAAGCGTCGAAGAAACTGAAGGCGCAGGGCATTGCCGGCTTCGGTTTGCAAGGCAAGGAGATCGAAACGGACGTCTACTATTACTACGCCCTGTGGACCAATGGGGGCGACGTGGTCGGCAAGGACAACAAGGCAGCGTTCAATTCGGCGGCCGGCATCAAGGCAGCCACGCTATACAAATCGATGATCGATCAGGGTCTGACGCAACCCGGCGTGACCGGCTATAGCCGTGAAGACGTGCAGAACCTCTTCAAGCAAGGCCGCGTTGCCATGGTGATTTCGGCGCCGTTCCTGTCGAAGCAGATCAAGAAGGAAGCACCGAACCTGAAATACGGCATCGATCCGATTCCGATGGGCACGACGCACGCCACGTACGCCGTCACGGACTCGATCGTGATGTTCAAGAACTCGAAGGTGAAGAAGTCGGCATGGAAGTTCCTCGACTATCTGTTCACGAAGGAACCGCGCGTGGAGTTCACCACGACCGAAGGCTTCCTGCCGACCACCAAGGCCGAATCGACGGATCCGGCGTTCAACGATCCGGACACGAAAGCGTTCGTCGCGCTGCTGCCGACGGCCCGCTTCGCGCCGACGGTGACGGGCTGGGAAGATACCGCCAAGGCCGTGACCGACGCAATGCAGTCGATCTATCTGGGCAAGGCGAAGCCGGCTGACGCATTGAACGCGGCGGCCACCCAGGCGAACAAGTCGCTCGGTCATTGATCCCGCGGTGATCCGCTGAACCCGGCACGCGCGCCGCCACTCGCAAGGCGGCGCGCGTGCCGGCCGTAATGCACTATCCGGCCCATCCCGTCGCGCCCGCCGGTCAACGCGGACGCGACTTACGATCGAGCACGCATGAGCCGTTCCGCTTCTACGCGCCTGCAAGCGCCCTGGTTGCTGATAGCGCCGAGCCTGATACTGGCGCTCTTCATCATCAGCTATCCGATCTTCAACATCGTGTGGCAATCGCTGCACGAGGTCTCGCGCTTCGGCGCAATTCGCGATTTCACCGGTCTGCAGAATTTCTATACGATCTTCGGCGACCCCGCGTTTCTCGCCGCCGCCAAACGCACCCTTGTCTGGACCGTGTGCGTGGTCGGCGGCACGGTGCTGATTTCGGTGCCGGTAGCGCTGGTGCTGAATCAGGATTTTTATGGACGCGGCGTGGCGCGCACGATCGTGATGCTGCCGTGGTCCGTCTCGCTGACCATGACCGCCGTAGTCTGGCGCTGGGCCTTCAATGACGACTACGGCATGGTCAACGTCACGCTGCAGAGGCTGGGGTTGATCAGCGGTCCGATCCATTGGCTGGCCACACCGGAGCTCGCGTTTCCGGTCGAAATCGCGGTCGGCATTCTGGTCTCGATCCCATTCACGGTGACGATTCTGCTCGGCGGATTGTCGTCGGTGCCCGGCGATATTTACGAAGCCGCGCGCATGGACGGCGCAAGCGCCTGGCAGCAGTTTCGCAAGCTCACCATGCCGCTGTTGCGGCCGTTCATCAACATGACGATCCTGTTGAACGTGATCTACGTGTTCAACTCGTTTCCGATCATCTGGGTAATGACACAGGGCGGGCCCGATAACAGCACGCACATTCTCGTGACCTATCTCTATGAGCTTGGCTTCCGGCTCGGACGCCCCGGCGAAGCGGCAGCGGTGTCGCTGATCATGCTCGTCATGCTGTTCGTGTTTTCGATCGCCTATCTGCGCCTGCAGCCCGCGAAAGAAGGAGATCCGTCATGAGTCTGAGCGTCAAGATGAAGCGTTCGCTGTGGTGCTGGCTCGCGCTGTCGCCGTTGGTTGTCGTGGTGCTGTTTCCGTTTGCCATCATGCTATTCACGGCATTGAAACCGGCTTCCGAGATCTTTGTCTATCCGGCGCGGTGGCTGCCGGTGCATTGGCAGTGGAGTAATTTCTCCGACATGTGGGTGGCCGCCAATTTCGGCGTGGCGCTGCGCAACAGCACGGTGATCAGCTTGCTCTCGACCGCCCTCGCGCTGGCCGTCAGTCTGCCGGCGGCTTATGCATTGGCCAGGTTTCCGTTTCGTGGCCGCGGGTTCTATCGCCAGTTTCTGCTCGTCACGCAGATGCTCTCGCCTATCCTGCTCGTAGTCGGCCTGTTCCGCCTCGCCGCGATGATTCCCTATGGCGACGGAAACCTGGTCGACTCAAGGATCGGCGTGATCGTTTCTTACGCAGCGTTCAATATCGCGTTCGCCGTGTGGATGCTGTCTTCGTATTTTCAGACGGTGCCGCGAGATCTGGAAGAGTCGGCGTGGCTCGAAGGATGTGGACGGACCAAGGCGGTCTTCAAGGTGTTCCTGCCGCTCGCGGTGCCTGCGATCGTCGTCACCGCGATCTTCACGTTCATCAACGCGTGGAACGAATTCGCGGTCGTTTATACGTTGATCCGTTCACCGGAAAACAAGACGTTGACCGTGCAGGTAACCGACATGGTCGCCGGAAAGTACGTCGTGGAGTGGCATCTGGTGATGGCCGCCACGCTCTGCGCGACGCTGCCGGTCTCGGTTGTGTTCGCGTGGCTGCAGCGGTATCTGGTGAAGGGGCTCGCGCTGGGAGCGGTCAAGTAGCGTTCGGGGGCCAGCGCGACAGATGGCGGGCTGCCATCCGCACTCACCATGCCGCGTGCCGCCCGGGAGGGTGCGACTCTGGCAAACAGGTCACGCTCGCCCCTCCTTCGTATTACTCGGTGCCGCGCACAATCCGCAGATCGCGCTCGACGCCGTCACCCAACGCTTCCAGCGCTTTCTTGTAGGGTTCGCTATCGTACGCCGCGACGGCCGCTTCGTAGGTCGGAAACTCGATCACGACCGTACGCTCCTTCAAACCTTGCTCACGCGCCTCGTCCGCCACGCCACGCACGACGAACTTGCCGCCGGCGGCCGCCACGGCGGGCGCGGCGAGCTGCGCATACGCGGCCAGTTTGGCCGCGTCTTTGGTGGCGCGATATGACGTCACCCAATATCCCTTGCTCATTTGAAACTCCTTTCAATGTTGGAAAAGCAGCCGTTGCCGCAGACGACGGATTATGACGCTTGCCGGCATCCCTGTTGCTCGCGAAGTCGATCATTCTCACCGCAGTGGTGAATTGTAAGTCCCCGGCTCGCACTCCGTCACGAGCGCGGTCCTGCAAATACCGGCAATTCGGGTTACGCTGTTCGCGGCTGCCGAGCTGGCACCGGGTCGGCCATGCAACAGATCATCCCCATCAGGAACACAGCAATGACACAAGCGCTCACGATTGATTTTGTCTCCGATATCGCCTGCCCGTGGTGCGCGATCGGCCTTTCCTCGCTCCAACGCGCGCTAGCGAATCTCGGCGACGCGGTCGACGCCCGGATCGTCGTGCATCCGTTCGAGTTGAATCCGGAGATGGGGCCGGACGGCGAGACGATTGTGGACTATCTCGGCAAAAAATATGGGCGCACGCCGGAGCAGATCGCCGAAACGCAAGCGGCGATTCGCGAGCGTGGCGCGAGCGCAGGTTTTACTTTTGGCCCGCGCACGCATGTTTACAACACCTTCGACGCGCACCGTCTGTTGCATTGGGCCGGCCTCAAGGGCGAGCAGTTGCCGCTCAAGCTCGCGCTGCTGCAGGCCTATCACTCCAACGGCAAGGATACGAGCGACCACGAAGTCCTGATCGAAGCGGCCCAATCCGTCGGACTCGACGCCACGGAGGCTCGCGACGTGTTGCGAAACGGCACGTACGCTGCCGAGGTTCGGGCGGAGGAGCGCAAAAACGAGGCGATGGGCATCCAGTCGGTGCCGGCCATTATCTTCAACCGTCGCTACCTGGTGAGCGGCGGACAACCCGTGGAAACTTTCGAGCAAGCCATCCAGCAGATTCTGGCCGAAGCGAAGAACGACGATTCACACGGCACGTAAGGGCACGTAACACTGAACGTTGCTCATGCAACGGCCACGCCGCGCGCGTGGCGGGAGACGGGACGACTGCGCTTTGAAGTCGGACTGCTCCGTCCGACTGAGGCAAGGTGCGCGCGCTTGCACGATAGCGTATGCCCGGCAGATGCCAGGCATACGCGTCTATACATCACTCAACGCCACAAAACTTAGAACGCGTGACGCATACCCACGGTGACCGCCACTTGCGTGTTGGTCGCCGACGGCGACAACGTGTTGATCATGGCATGCGAGAGCACGGAGTCCGCCGGCGCGCCGTGCACGTTCTGATAGACGCCTTCCAGATAGAAGTCCGTGCGCTTGCTGATCGCGTAATCGGTCTGCAGCATGGCCGTGTTCCATCCCGGCGCCGAACCGTTATACGCGCCGTGCGTATACGTGTACGCACCCGATACGGTTACCGCCGACGTGAGCGCGTACTTGGCGTTCACTTCGTAGTTGTCGAGGCGCAGGGAACCGTTCAGCGATCCGGCAGAGGTGTCGCCCGCGCCAAGGTAGCTGCCGGTGCCGAAGGAGAACACACCCGATGCGTTGTCGATCTGAGAATGGCTCCAGACCAGCCCGACGGTAGCGGGCCCGAACGTGTAGTTTCCACCCAGCGACCAGATACGCTGGCGTTGCGCGAGGAAGTTCGCGCTCGCATCGCCCGACGTCACCGCGCCGCTGCCGTTACCCGCGTTGTTCAGTTGCAGGTAGCCCGCAGCGAGATTGAGCGGACCTTGTGCATAGGAAATGCCGAATCCATATGAGCGGTTATTGCCGAAGTCGCCCGCCTTGTTGCTGAACGAATACATCGTTTCGAACGTGACGCCGCGGTAGGTCGGGCTTGCGTACTTGACCGAATTGTTGATCACGACGGAATTCGCAGCGAGGTTGTCGTTTTCGAACGGATGCGCGGCCATGCTGCCGCCCCACGTATTGAACTCCGCCGTGAGCGGTCCGACGAGGTCGTTCATCACGTCGAACTGGCGGCCGAACGTCAAGGTGCCGTAAGGATCGCTTTGCAGACCGACCCACGCCTGAGAGCCGAAGCCATCGCCGGAGAATGCCTGGGCGCCGTTGTTCAGCAGGAAGCCTTGCTCGAGCTTGAAGATCGCGTGCAAGCCGCCGCCCAGGTCCTCCGAGCCTTTGAGGCCGAAGACCGTGTTCTGCGTCGAACTGCTCACTTCCTGCCAATTACTGTGTCCAAGCTGATTGTTCGTGTAGACCAATCCAGCATCGATGAGGCCATAGAGGGTCACGCTGCTTTGCGCATGCGCCTGCATCGTCAATGCGCCGAAGAGCGCGACCGCGAGTAAAGACTTTTTCATACTTGTTGGCTCCGTGATCGTGATCAAGCAGTAATTGAGGGTGTCAATTGCTCTTTCCGCCAGCGCCATGACCGTGCATGCAATACGTTTTTTGCAACCGTTGTTGCGCAAACTGCGAGAAGCATAAGGTGTTGTTTGATGTTTATTGCGCGCAACGCTATTTCAATGGCTTCGCCATCGTGCGCGCTGTTTTATTGCATGGCTTTTCAGATCGCTCAGTGAGCGCGTACCAGCCGGTGCGGCGAGAAAACGAGCAGCCCAATCATAGGACGATGAAAATAAACGAGGCGTCAAAAAAATAAACGGCGTGGCGTCAAAAGAACAACGGGGCACGAAGCTTAACGTTTTCCGGCGCGAGCGGGGAGGCGGTGTGGCAGGATTTAGACAGAGAAGAGGCTGGCGAAACCGGTTTTATTATTGATTCGAAATGGATTGGAAAGCCTTGTGTAACGGGGGATCCTCCACGGACGAATCGGCATTGGTATCGGCACGCCGAAAAACCGGGGCACGCGCATAGGCGCTTTTCCCCTCATGCCGCAAACAGAACAGGCCGATTCAAGCGCTGACTCCACCGCACCGAGGTGATGCTCCAGTTAGAGCGCCTGCCTCGCAGGCATCGGCCTTATGGCTTTTTGAAAGCGCTATACAGCGTCTTTGCGAGCGCGCTCAACTCGCCGCCACCCTCGCGAAGCGCAGCGATCCGCGCACCGCGCTCCAATGTCCGCTCGACTCCGTGGCTCCGATCTCGCGCCACGGCTTCTAAAACGGCCTGCGGCAGCGCGGCCAGATGATCGATCACCTCGAAATCACCTAAACCGGTCAGCATCGGATTATCCGACCCGCTGAGCATGGACCGTGCGTCAGCCTTGAACAGCACAAGCGGCTTGCCCGCGTGCCACGCCAGCGACGCCTCGACCACCGTGCCCTCATCGGCAACGCGGCCGTTGAGATTGGCAACGACTGCGTCGCAGCGCCTGAGCAACTGATACGTATCGAGACTGAAGATTGCGCGCTCGAGCATGTGCGCCGCTTCTTCGACCGAGGCGCCGAGCTTCTCGAGTTCCGGCTTGAGCTTCGCGAACTCCAGACCGTCGCGATGCGGAAGAAATGTCGTCAAACCCGCGGCCTCCAGCGCGGCTGCAATCGAATCCATCTCCGATCGCTCGGCTGCGTTGAAGAGCGGCCCTGCGCAATACACTCGTAGCATCATTCTGCGTCCCGTGAGGATGGTGGAAGTCGTGAAGCATTCCCGCAGCGGGAGAGCCGGCAATCGGGCTGCGAGGAGCCTTTACGATATCGGCGCGCGAACGAATGTCAATGCAGGGCGTCGGACAGGTGTCGCCCGAAGCGATCCGCGCGCGGGCAAGCAGATGATCTGCGAGCCCACCCGCCCTTCACGCGGCATTCAGTCGTCGTGCCGATGCTTGTGATGATGCTTGCGCGACCGATAGCCTCCTCGGGAATAGTCGTCCGCGTACGAATTGGAGCGCGAGATGTTGCCGCCGAGCGCCGATCCCGCGCCGCCACCCAACGCGGCGCCGACGAGGCCGCCGCCGCGCCCGCCCATCGCATTGCCTGCCGCGGTGCCCGCACCGCCGCCAAGCGCGCCGCCGATGATGGCGCCCGTGCGCTCCCTGCGGTTCGACGTGACCGCGCCACCCGCGCCGCCGCCCACTGCTCCACCCAGCACGGCGCCCGTGCTGCCGCCTAACGCGCCACCCACTGCCGCCCCCGCGACACCGCCGAGCGCGCCGCCAAGCGCGTTATTCATATCGCCGGCCAGCGCCGACAACGATGCCGAAGCGGTGAGCACCGCAACGGCAATAACCTGGAGGATTCTCTTCGACATAACAAGTCCTTTCATTGTTTGGGACGGCGCCGAGTATAAACGCACTTCTGAAAGGCGTTTGTAACCACGTCGCTTCGCACCCGTAAGACGTGTAACAAAATAATCCGGGAGAAGTCGAGGGGGCGCGTTTCGTGGGGCCGAACGAGGCAATGCCGACGCGCACGGTGTTGGGCACACGGGTTTGAATGGCCTCGGACTGAACACGAAAAGAAGGTCGCCGGCTACTTTGCCGGCGATCTTATGGATAGCGAATCATTCAGTCTGGCGTGGCCGCGCGACGGGCGGCCCATCGTGGACCGCCGGCCCGCCAACCGCGTGTTCAAAACTTATCTGCGCCGCGTCTTCTTCAGTTCGATGGTCTCGAACAATTCGTAGTTCTGGGTCGGTGTCTGATCCGCGCCGGGCGCGTGATAGTAGTTCATCGTAATCGTGGTCTCGCCACCGGGATGTCCGGGATCATGATCGAACACCGCAATGCCGTAACCGGTGCCGGTGTCGCGTTGTGCCGACCAGATCGCATCCTCCACGGCGTCCGCGCCCGCGCGCACGAATGTCCCGGCCGTCGCCCCTGCCACCGGGCGGTTGGGCCGCGTGAAGATGCGCGCTTGCGGCAGCCCCGTGCCGGCATCCACGCCATACACATCCAGCGGCGCGCTCGTGCCGCCGCCGCCGAGGATCAGGTGAATCGTGCCGTGGCTCGTATCGAACGTCGACGCGCCCGAAGACACGGCGGACATCACCGGCTTCGGCTGCAACGTATCCACTGGCTGGCCCGTCGCGATGTCGGTGCCCCTGTTGTGATTGCAGCCACGCACAGGGAAACTCCGCTCATAGTCGTGATCGTGGCCGCACAGCACCAGGTCGACGCCGTAGCGGTCGAACAGCGGCAGCCAGGCTTCGCGAATGCCTTTGTCGGAACCGTTGCCGGTCTTCGATGAACTCAGCGCATCCTGATGCATCTGGACGACGATCCAGTCGACCTCGTCGTCTTCGGCCGCGCGGCGCAACGTCCTCTCGAGCCATCGCGTCTGCTCGCCGGCGCTATATCCGCGCACATAGAGCGACGTGCCGGGTTGAATGGGCGGATTGCCGGTGCGGGCAACCGGCACCAAAGGATCCGGGCCGGCGACGAAGGCGGCCGCGTCCTGATACACGACATCGTCCGCATCGAGCGAAATGAAGAGTACGGAGCTCACGCGAAAGCTGTACCAGCGGCCCTGAAAGCGCGTGTGATTGTCCGGCAGCGTATAGCGCGAAAGATACGAGGCAAGGCCTTGCTCACCGTTATTGAACTCGAGTTCGTGGTTGCCCGGACACGGCATCCACGGCCGGTTCGAGGCCGATGTCTGGCAGTTGTTGCCAAAATCACGCCACACTTCCGGCTGGTGCGCCGGATTCAGGTTGGCATAGCACAGGTCGCCATTGAGCAGGTGGAACAGCGGTTGAAACCGCTCGACCGCCTGCACCGCGAAGCGGCTTTGCGGCGACGACAACACCCAGCCGGTATTCGGCGTCGCGAGATCGCCATAGCTCGTCCAGCGGAATGGCGCGCGTCCGCGCGGCGCAGTGCGAAAGCTTGCCGTGAATGGCTGAGCCGCATTGCTGTCGTTGTCCGCGCTCACGTGGTATTCGTAGCTCGTATCGGGCTTCAGATCCCGCAAACGTGCGTGATATGTGAATACGACCTCGCCGTTCAGGCCGTCCGTATAGGTGGCCTGGACGCCATGCACCGCATGTTTGGCCGCACCCGCGCCGCCCACGCGTACTTGCGGGTTCACCGCGGGCGCCAGCGACGCCCACGAGACAGTCACCTCGCTGGTCGGATCGTTGCCCCAGGTCAGATGGACCTGCTCGGGTGTGCCGTCAGGTGCGCTGTTCGCCGCGCGCGTCGCGGATGAAAGCGTGCCTGCCGCCGTGGCGAGACTGGATGCGCCGGCCAACTTCAGGAAGCCACGGCGCGAGACGATGGAAGCACCGTGATCGGTCGGTGATGCCTTGGGGATTTTGCTGTTCGACATGTCTGGTGTTGTTGTACGGAGGTGGAAGGACGCCGGCGCATGAGCCTGACGACAACCATCCTAGGCGCCAGGTTATGACACCCGGATGAAACCGCTCAAAGCAGACAATCTCATCCGTCCACTCCGCATTGCAATTCAGACGATCGACGGTTTGGCAAACCGATAGATATTTTATTATTAAGAACGCAAAGGGCGCCTATTAAGATTATTCATCCACAGGTCATCCTTTAGTGCGGGGCAATGGAATAACCAACAGGGCTGGCGATAATTGCCGAATGGGCGCATGCGGCAATCTTTTCCCGCGAGCGAATAAACGAAATGGCAATGAACTGACACCGCGCAGAACCGGCGCAGATTTCATATTTGGCAAGCGCAACGGCTAGCGTCCCGGCGGTTGCGGATTATTCGCGGGATTGGTGTCGAATCTGGAGATGCGCTGTATTCCCTCCTGGCTGACCAGTTCCGATAGTTGGCTCTCCATGAGATCCGTGACCTCCTTGCCGTAAACCTCGCCGCCGTTCACGTAGACGGTAAACGAGCGCAAGTACCTGGCTTTCTTCTCCGCGTTCTCGATCGTCTCGCGGGTCCACTGATAGAGCGGATAATTTTCCGTGCCCTGCCGTTCCGCTTCGCGCACATAGTCGGCGAATGCGTCGAACTGACATTTCAGCGTTGCGTCGTGTCTGCGCAGCACCTCATGAAGCGCGCTATGCGAAGCACCCGCCGGATCAGCACGCAAAGCGTCGGCCAGTTCCGGCGAAACGGTAAGACGCAGCTGGAATTGCAGAGTGGGCTCCATATCGGCCTCGGTGTCGGAATTGACGGACGCTCATTCCTTCGCGGAATGCGCTGCGGTTTTTTCTTCGATCCGCGCGATCTCGTGCCCCTGCACTGGCTTGCCAAGCAGAAAACCCTGAGCATGCGTGCATCCGCACAAGCGCACGAAATCCAGCTGTTCTTGCGTCTCGATGCCCTCCGCCGTGGTCGGCATACCGATTTCGCGCGCCAATGCCACGATCCCACGCACCACCGCAGCCGACTCCCGGCGATGCACGGACTCCTTGACGAAAGAACTATCGATTTTGAGCTTGTCGAACGAAAAACGCACGAGGGTCGACATGGTCGAAAAGCCGGTGCCGAAATCGTCGAGCGCGAGACCGATGCCCATGGCTTGCAGCCTCGCGATGTTGCGCCGGGTGACGACATCGTCGTTCAACAGCACCGTTTCCGTGACCTCGATATTCAGCCGCTGCGGCGCAAGCCTGGTCTTGCGCAGAATCCCCGCGACGGTCGAGGCAAACGACTCCTCGCGCAATTGCACGGGCGACACATTGACGGCGACCGTAACCTTGTCTTGCCAGGTCACCGCTTCCTTGCACGATTGCAGCAATGCCCATTGACCCAAGGCCAGAATGAGGCCGGTACGTTCGGCGGTGGGGATGAATGATGACGGCGCAAGCTCGCCCCGGGTCGGGTGGGTCCAGCGTATCAGCGCCTCGCGGCCGCAGACCGCGCCGCTGCTGAGATCGACGATAGGCTGATATTCCATGCGCAAGCCGCTGAACGAATGCAGCGCGCCCTCCAGATCGCTGCGCAGAAGGCTCAGGCTTTCATCCGACGCGTGCCTCGCGGCATCGAAAATGGCGAACGCGCTCTTGCCGCTGCGTTTCACCGCATATAACGCACGATCGGCGCAAATCAGCAATTGCGGGCCGGTTCTCGCGTGTTCGGGATAGAGCGAAACCCCGACGCTCGCGCCGATATGCACGAGCGCCTCGCGCAGCGCGAACGGGCGCGCCAGGGTCTTCACAATGCGGTCGGCCAGGATCCGGACGTCGCGGGCCTGGCCGCCACCATCGGAAAACGCCACGAACTCATCGCCGGCCAGGCGTCCTACGAGATCGCAGCTCGGCAAGATTTCGCGCAACCGGATTGCGGCTTCCTGAAGGATTTGATCGCCGGCGGCATGGCCGAGACTGTCGTTGATAGCCTTGAATCCGTCCAGATCGATCAGTAGAACAGCGAACGATTCGTCTTTGCGTAACGCGCCCTTCTCCGTGCGTTCCAGCAGAAGCTCGCTGATACGCGTGCGATTAGGCAGGCCCGTGAGGCTGTCGTGATGGGCGAGCCGATGGCTGTTTTCCCGCGCGAGAAGCAGCGCAACCGTGTCGCGATTGCTGCGCACAGCAACCGTGAAAAAACCGGCCGCGCAAAAGGGCGCCTGAAACAGCAACACCAGTTTGCCGGACCCCGGAGAGAGCGCCGCGCCGAGCGCGAGGGGCACGAGAATAAAGGTGATCTGCAGCATGACGAGCCGGGGCGTGCCGGCATTGCGTCCCGCCAATCCGCCGATAACGCCCACGGCGCAAACGTTGCCGAGCAGAAAAAGTGTTTGATCGCCGCTGATGTTGCAGAGCAATGCGCCGAAACCGAATAGCAGGCTCCAGAGCAGGCTCGCGAACAGAAACGCGGAGGTTGGAGTGGGCTGGCTGCTGGCGCTGCGCGAGCAGTTCAGCCAGATCAACGCGAGCCGTGCCATTAGCAGCGCGACAACGGCGGCGCCCCAGCTTGCGTAAAGAGGTTGGGGATGGAGATAGTACGCGGTCGCGCAGACGCTGATTTCGCAAACCGACGCAAACACGATCGACGAGGTGCGCGTGAACAGATTCGCAAGCAATATCTGCCGGTTGTCCGCGCTCAGGCCTTCAGAGGATGAGACGACCCACTTGAAAAATGGAGACCTTGGTTCGCTGAAAGCCATGACCTGCGCATTTTTATGGTTGGTGGACCGAAAACGGGTTGTTTTGCAATTCTTGATTTGCAATTATTACGCAAGCATAAAGTAGCAGGTTTATTCGACTGAGGAAATGCCCCCGGTCACGGGCAAGGAGAAAAATTTACGGATCGGCGCGGTTGATTGCCTGCGATTTACCGCGCTCCACGCGGCTTGCGCTTCACCCTTGCGTGTTCACGATGCGCGGCGGCGTACTCGCGCATCATGTCGATGAGCGCCCGTAACCCGGCAGGCGCATGACGACGGCCGGGATAGTACAAACACAGACCGTCCAGCGGCGGCGTCCAGTCCTCCAGCACGCGCACCAGTGTACCCGCCTCCAGATCCGCGGCGACATTCCATTCCGTCAGATACGTCACACCGAGACCGGCGCGCGCCGCTTCCAGCATCAAGCTCGGTTCGTCGAGCGTCAGCGCGCCTTTTCCGTCGATACGCATGGTTTCGCCGCGGCGCTCGAATTCCCATTGATACATCGCGCCGCTCGGCATGCGCGTGCGGATACAACGGTGCGCGAGCAGATCGGCAGGCGTGCGCGGCGCTTTGTGCTGCGCGAAATAAGCGGGACTGCCGACGACAGCGAAGCGTTGCCTGTCGCCGAACGGCACCGCAATCATGTCCTGCGGCACCGTTTCGGCCAGACGGATCCCTGCGTCGAAACCTTCCACGACGATGTCGATCAGTCTGCCCTCGGTCACGAGATCGATCTTCATCTCGGGGTACCGCTGCAAGAATGCGATGAAGACCGGCATGGCCTGCCTCGCCGCGCCCACCGACGCATTGATGCGCAACGTGCCCGATAGCGTGTCGCGAAAGCTGCCGGCCTGTTCGATCGCGACGCGGATCGTCGATAGCGCGGGCGCGACGCTGTCGACGAACTGCGCGCCCGCCTCCGAAAGCGCCACGCTGCGGGTCGTACGATTGAAGAGCCGCACGCCGATGCGCGCTTCGAGCGCCGCAACCGCGTGACTGAGCGCCGACGTCGACACGCCCAGCTCAGTCGCGGCCGCCCGGAAGCTACGATGCCGCGCCACAGCCAGTACGGCCTCCAGTTCGCCCAAACCCGATGTTTTCATTGTCCTGAATTGCTCAATATGACGTGCACGATTGTACGGCTAGTCAACTCAATGGCATCGGTCTATCGTGATTCGTTCGGAGCCTTCCTCGGAGCAATCATGCGGATCATCGACCAGATTTATATCGACGGCGCGTTCGTCACGCCGCACGGCAGCGACATGTTCGACCTCTTCAATCCGGCGACGGAGCAGGTGATCGGCCGCGTCCGCCTTGCAAACGCACAGGACGCGCGCGATGCCATCGCCGCCGCGAAACGCGCGTTTCCCGCCTTCTCACGCACCAGCAAGCGTGAACGCATCGACATGCTGAAGCGGATGCATGAAGCCGTCGTGGCAAAAGAAAACGAGCTTTACGAAGCGATCACCGACGAATACGGCGCACCGGTGTCGCGCGGCCGCTGGATGGCGCGGCACGCGAGCAGCGTGTTGCTCGAAGCGGCGAAGGTATTGCAGGACTATGCATTCACGCGCCGCGCGGGCAGCGCCGAGGTCGTGATGCAACCGTTGGGCGTCGCCGGTTTGATCACCCCGTGGAATAGCGACGCGGGCTTCATTTGCGGCAAGCTCGCCGCCGCTCTGGCCGCCGGCTGCACGGCCGTCGTCAAGCCGAGCGAGATGAGCGCGATCCAGACGCGCATCGTGACCGAGGCATTGCATGACGCGGGCTTGCCCGCGGGCGTGTTCAACATCGTGACAGGGCGCGGGGACACCACAGGCGCGGAAATCAGCTCGCATCCCGACGTGGCCAAGCTGTCGTTCACCGGATCGACAGCTGTCGGCAAGACGATTCTGCGCGCGGCGTCCGACACATTGAAGCGGGTGACGCTCGAACTCGGCGGCAAGTCGCCCGTGATCGTGCTCGACGACGCGAACTTCGATGAAGCCGTGCCGCTCGCGATTCAGGCCGGCTTCATCAATAGCGGGCAGGCATGTATCGCGGGCACTCGCATTCTGGTGCCGCTGCGACGGCTGCCGGAGTTCGAAGCGCGCGTGCAGGAAGAGGTCGCGCGCACCCGCGCCGGCGCTCCGCGCGATCCGAAAACCACCGTTGGCCCGATGGTCAGCCAGAAGCAGTGGGAGCGCGTGCAGCGCTATATCCGCATCGGCATCGACGAAGGCGCGCGTCTGATTGCCGGCGGCCCGGGACGTCCGGAAGGCATGGACGCCGGTTGGTTCGTGCGCCCGACCGTGTTCAGCGACGTCACGAACGACATGACGATTGCGCGTGAGGAAATTTTCGGCCCCGTGCTGTCGATCATCGGCTATCGTGACACCGAAGAAGCCATCGCGATTGCCAACGATACGAGCTATGGCTTGCAGGCTTATGTGTTGTCGGGTGACAACGAGCGGGCGCATGAGGTTGCGTCGAGAATCGAAGCGGGGCGCGTACTCGTCAACACGCTGGCTCATGAGCCGGCCGCGCCGTTCGGCGGCTTCAAGCAATCCGGCATCGGGCGCGAATACGGTACGTTCGGGCTGGAAGCGTTTCTGGAGCCAAAGTCCGTGCTTGGCGTTCTCTGACGCGCAGCGTGCGGAAAAACGCCGGCTCGCATTGGTTTCCAAACGCACACGGTATCTTGCGCGACATTCTGGACGAGTCGAGTATCGCGGTACGATGCCGTATAGTGGATGCACCGCTGATCTCCAGCGGACTGCCCGCACTTTGGCGCGATGGGGGACCACAAAATGACAGTCGCAAGTACATCGATGAACGGCTCTCACGAACCCGTGCCGGAATCGCTGCAGACCTTGGTCGAGTATCTCGAACTTTCGCTCGACAAGGCGGCGAGCGTGGTCATGACACGCCATACCACCGACGCCTGCACGGTCTACCTGGGCGACCCGGCCGGCCTGCTCGACGAAATGAAGAAGGTCGGCACGATCTCCATTCCGCTCGCCAATGACATGCTGGAGCTGACCCGCTCGGGCGTCAACGAGATGGAAATCGGCGGGCAAGCCTACCGCTTCGTGCGCACTTTCACGCAAGTCGAGAACGCCGCAGCGGTTGTTTTCTCCGCGGCTTAGACGCTAGCGCGCGACGGCGGTCTCGCGTGCGTGAGCCACATGTGGTTCGCCTATGGGCCACGTATGGGCCACGCGTTTGGGCCGTCCGCGCGCCCTGAGCGCGGCTGTCGGGAAAGCGACCGTGGCGCCGGTCAACGATGCTATCCGGTGCGCCGTTGACGGCACGGCGATCCGCCGCGTTATACTCTCCTCATGGATACGAAGCCGATCACGCTGAATTGTTGGTGGCGCGCCTGATTTAGGCGGCCCCGTTTCCACTCGTCCATCGAAACGTGATGCCGCCAGTCCTGGCGGCATTTTCGTTTCTGCGCGCTGACGGCTGGTGGTATCGACAAACGCAGAACCCAGACCATGACAGACGCAAACCAGACCACGAAACAACCCATTATCCTCACCGGCGACCGAACCACCGGCCCGCTTCATCTCGGCCACTACATCGGCTCGCTGCGCTCGCGCGTGCAGCTTCAGCACGAAGCGCAGCAATTCCTCCTGCTTGCCGATGCGCAGGCCATGACCGATAACGTGGGCCGCCACCAGAAAGTCACTGAAAACGTTATCGAGGTGGCGCTCGACTATCTGGCGGTCGGCATCGACCCGGCCAAGTCGACCATCTTCATCCAGTCGCAGGTGCCGGAACTGGCGGAACTGTCGCAGTATCTGCTGAATCTTGTGACGGTCGCGCGCCTCGAACGCAACCCGACCATCAAGGCGGAAATCGTGCTGCGCGGTTTCGAGCGCGACATCCCCGCCGGCTTTCTGACCTACCCGGTCAGCCAGGCTGCGGACATCACGGCGTTCAAGGCAACGCGCGTGCCGGTCGGCGACGACCAGTTGCCGATGATCGAACAAACCAATGAACTGGTGCGCCGCTTCAATAACACGGTCGACAAACAGGTGCTGGTGGAATGCGAAGCGGTGCTCTCGCACGTGGCGCGGCTGCCGGGCATAGACGGCAAAGCCAAGATGAGCAAGTCGCTGGGTAACGCCATTACGCTGGGCGCGACTCCGGACGAGATCACCAAGGCCGTGAACAACATGTACACGGACCCCAACCATCTGCGCGTCAGCGATCCGGGCCAGGTCGAAGGCAACGTTGTGTTCGCGTTCCTCGACGCGTTCGAGCCCGACGTACCGAAGGTCGACGAACTCAAGGCACACTACCGCCGCGGCGGCCTTGGCGACAGCGTGGTCAAGCGCGCGCTCAACGAACGGCTGCAATCGATGCTCGCCCCCATTCGCGAGCGCCGCCGCGAATTCGAGACCGACCGCGCCGAGGTGCTGAACATCCTGCGCCGCGGGACCTTGCGCGCGCGGGAAGTGGCGGGCGCGACGGTGTCGGAGGTGAAGGGCGCGCTCGGCCTGAATTATTTCCAGAACTGAGCGCCGCGCGGCGGCGGGACGCCCCATGGTCAGGGGCTCCGCCTTGCCGCCCTAAGGTTTGCCTTTCAGGGTGAACGGAGCCAGCAGAGACTGGACATCGATCTGCTGCCCTTGAAGCAGAAGCAGCCTCGCGTGAAGCACCGTGTTTTCGAGGACAAGCTTGGCGGTGCTGAGCAGGTACAGCGCGTGAATGTCGGACACCGACAGGTTGCCGGCTTCGACCTGGTGGTGGCGCTCGACGAGCGAGGTCATGACAAGACGCCTGAGTTCCTGCTCTCCGAAAGGCAGGTCGGCGTAGTCGATCGGGTCGTCGGCCTCGACTTCTCTCAGCATGTCAACAAGCGCTTCCGTGCTCACTTCCATGTTTCGGCTCCCACGTTGTCCCAACGCTCTCAGACTAACGGGTCTATTTGCGCGAGTCCAGCGCGACGAGCGATGTTATGCGATCCACGCAACGCCGGGCATAGACGATATTCGTTAGCCATGACGAGGCTCGATCCGAATCGACGCGACAACGAGTGGGCAAAGCCAGCGCTTCAGGTCGCTTCACCTTTGGCTGCTTTCGCTCGCGTGCTAGCAGGCGCTTTCTTCTTCTCTTTGCTCTGGTTGTAATCAATGGCGGCACGGATGAGATTTTTTAGAGCACGCGCATCGATCTTGTCGTCCTCGAAAAAATCGATCGCTCGTCTCGCGTTGCCTTCGAGGCCTGCGTTGAAAAGCTTGCCGGGATCCGCCAGCTTTGCCCCGTGGGCGAAGGTAAGCTTCACCTTGCCTTTGTGGGCGTTGGCAACCGCGATCATTCCATCCCGATACCACACCGGACTTCCCATCCACTTCCATTCCTTGATGATTTCCGGGTCGGCCTCGAGAATCGCCTTGCGCAGACTGGCGAATGTCTTGCCGCGCCAATCGGTCAGTTCTGCGATCAGCTGATCAATGCGTTCCGATGGATTCGCTGGATCTTTCTGCATCGAATAGTCGTCCCGTTTGGTGCCGCCGCAATCGTTCTCAGCGATGGCAAGGTTAGACGAGCCGGCTCGAGTCATAGATGGAAATCAAGCGCTTTTGTCCCGTAGCGACGCGACATATTGCCTGGCGGCTTCGTTGCCGTGGGCGATCGCCCGTGACGCAAGGGAAAATCCCAGCTGCGTTTCATGGGCCACCGCGCTGCGGTCGTCGTCGAAGACTTTCGCTGCGCGCCGCATGTGCTGCGCAGCCTGCGTGTGAAGATCCGACGCCGCGGCATGATGTTTCGCGGCAGTCAGGCCACTTTCGACGGACCCTGCCGGCAATGGCGCGGCGGTATGTTTGGCGGCGAGGTTGGCCTCTGCGATGGCAAACAACGCATGGCCTTGCGCCAATACCGCCTGGTGGGCCGCGTGATCGTAATCCTTGCCCGCCTCGTAATACTGCGAAGCCTCCCGGTGAAATTTCGCTGCCTGCTCGTGATGCGATGCAGCAGCATCGAGATGTTCCTTTTTACTTTGCTTGGTGTTCACGGCAAATCCTCCGATAACGGTTCGTTTCTGCGGTGACCGGTTGCTCGCGGATAGGCAGCCGGACGGAATCCGTTATGGAAAGGTACTCTCTCTCGCGGTGACGTGGGCTTTCGAGGGAAAAGTCATGCCTTTACTGGCGATAGCGGTTCAGCTCGCGCAGCCAATAGCGTCCGCTCACGCCGACGCCGCGAGAATCGCTTCGACGATTGCTTCCCGGGCGGCCAGGTAAGCTTCGCTACGCGGTCCTTCGTTGATCGCGGTATGGACAAATGCCCGCTTGACAGACTCATCGCCGAATCCGGCCGGGAAGATCGAATCCATATCGGAGAAGAACGTCGAGAACGGGCAGACCTGACATGCGGACGCAAGCGGAGCTTCCCAAACGGCGCCGCCCACGTTCGACGCGGACGGCGTGTTGCCGATGTCGGCAAGGCGGGTCAACGCGAGCGGGTCTTCGGACACGAGATGCAGCCGTTCCTCCCAGATCAGCAACTGCGCCAGCTTCACGAATGCGCCCTTGCGAGGGTGGCCGGCTGACGTATCGGCGGTACGTGGGCGCGTCGCCAGCCAGTTCGTCAACTGGGCGGCCGGCATCGGCTCGGCGATAGCGTAACCCTGCACGGCATCCGCGCCCAGAATTCCGATCGCGTCGAGCAGATCGACGTGTTCGATACCCTCGACCACCACCGACTTGCCAAGCGAGTGGCCAAGTCTCGTCAACTGATAGATGAAACGCAATACGCTGTTGGCGTCCTGGTCGGCGAGGTTCGTGATATTGCGATCTATCTTGATCCAGTCGAACGGCAATTGCCGCAAGCGGTTCAGGCTGCTGTGACCCGAGCCCAGATCGTCCTCCGCGAGAATCACGCCCAGTGCCTTGAAGCGGTTCAATGCCTGCAGAACGTCGCTGTTCGCGGGCAGGTCGTCGGTTTCCAGCACCTCCAGGGTGAGCACATGCGGGGCGCAGCCGTGCTGCGCGAGCGCCTGCTGCGTCGCCGTGAAATAGCGGAGATCGCTGAGCGCGGCGGGAGGAAGATTGATCGCCACGGCAAGATCGAGGTCGTCCCGCAACCACGCATTTCTTTGCGCGAGCGCCTGGTTCAGGCCGCTTACATACAGGTGAAAAAAATCGTTCGACGACATGACCGGAAAGAAAACGGCCGGACTCAGCACACGGTCCCCGTCCCGCAGCCGGGCGAGCACTTCGATCTTCGTCACCTCCCCCGTCCGGATGTCGAGCAAGGGCTGGTAATACATCACCAACGCTTCAGAGTGAAGCAACTCCGTCCAGCGCTGCCGTTGTGTGTAAGGTACCGTGCGTGTGTGCCCTTCGGAGTTTTCGATCCGGTCGATCGCGAGACCCAGCAAGCTCTGCAGCATGGCAATGAACGCACTCTGATCTTCCGACGAATAGCCTCCCGGATAGGCGCTATACAGCGAAAGAATGGCCTTCGCCGGTTTGCCCGGCTGCCGCAGCGGAATCGCGATACTGGAGCGAAAGCCCGCCATGGCGGCCCGCTCCCGCCAGGGTTCCATGCTCGGGTCCGTTGCAATATCGACCACCCGGTGCACCTCGCCGCTGCGCCATGCGCGCCCTGCCGGCCCCTGCCCTTGCGGCTGCATCGCGTCGGTCGTGATCTGCTGTTCGCTGCCCGCCTCGACATGCGCAACATACGCGCGGATAGCGCCACCCGACGCGGACTCGAACCGAAACACGCCTTGTGAGTCAGGTCGGCCGACGGAACATCCCGCGACTTCTTCGTGTCGGCCAAGAAGATTCACCGTGAGGCCGATCAGATCGGTGTAAGTCTCGGCCTCCCACGCAACGTTCGTGAGCGCCATGAGAACCTGCTGCCGCGACGCCTGGATCTGTTGATAGGCTTCGGTCTGAAACGCGAGATCGCGCGTCAACCGGCGCGCCAGTAGCGACAGTGCTTCGTTATGCTGCACTGGATCGACCGAACGACGAATCTCGGTCGCAAGAATGATCCTGCTGCGCACGAGTTCTTCCCGGTCGAGACCGATAATCGCGTGCACGCGGCCCACCCGCAAAGCCATCTCTCGATGCGCGTGTGCGCTCAGATCGGGGGACGCCATCGTCAGCAGCGTGTCCCGCTGCTTCGCCTTGAGGTGCTCCAACTCGTCGGGCGAGAGCGCCTCGAGAATGGCTTTCGATTTCGGGAGTACGGCCAGTTTCAGGTAGAACGCATCGACTATCTCCGCCGCGTGACCAGTCATCACGCTCAATAGAGACGCGAAAACGGACTGGCGCTTTTGATCGTAAAGATCGACGTCGTCATCCATCCAATGATTGCTTGCGCCGCTGCTTTGCGCGGGATTCGCCATAGCCTTGCAGTCTCTTCTGTCGGTAGCGCGATGCAGGAGCGGCAGCGGGCACTGGCGCCGATAAGGCGGTTTTCATCGTGGCGCCCGCATTCCCAGCATCGCATGAATGGATGCACGCGAAACCCTATCATAGGGCATCGGCGCTTTCCCTCATGACAAGGGCTTATTCGGAGCGCCCAGCGCGTCGCGCTTGATCGTGGTCAAGCTCAGCGGCGCCGCTTCGTCTACCGTGGTCAAAGTCGGCGGCTTATGGGGACGCCGCCGCGCGGCAACGTCCGTTTTCAATGTCTGGTCACCCGGAAGGAATCGCGATGACAGCGGCGCTGATCTCAACATTCAATGTAACGACCCGACCGTTCGCGAAAACGGTTTGCTTTATTGCTGCTGTCTTCGCGCTCCTGCCGGCAGGCGGCTGCGGAACCTATATCGCGCCGGCGAACGACGCAGAGCTCAAGGCGTCGTTGACCGACGTGCTGGATCTCTATTCCCAGCGGCTCCGGCTGGTCACCCAGCTAACGGCGATTGCAAAAGACAACCTGAAGCACGGTACGTCCGTACTCGCCGCGGTTGCGAGCGCCCGCGCCCAGATCGCTGCCGTGAATGCCACGCCCGCGCTTGCAAACGACCCCATTGCATTCGAACGTTTCGACGTTGCGCAAAGGCAGTTGACCGAAGCCGTGTCCGCGCTGACGGTCGAAGCCGAATCCGAACCCCGCCTGAATACAGACGCCACCTTCCGTGCGCTTCAGGGCAACCTTGCCGTTTGGGCGACGCGTATCGGCTCCGCTCGCACGCGCTACGACGAAGCCGCGCAAATCTACAATGCAACGCTGCACACCTTTCCACACAACATCGCGGCAAAGCTGTACGCCGAGCGGGAAAAACCGCTTTTCACCGTATCGGACCGTCGGCCTTCGGGAACGCTGCCGCACATCGACTTCCGGGAGCTGCGCGGGGCTTTACGGGTCTAACCGGCGGAGGGCGGCTGTACGTGGACGCAGGCGCCGTGTTAGAAGCGGTGGCGCAGACCGACCGCCGCGACGAACTGATTCGCGCCCGACGCGCGCGAAAAATTCGATATCTGGGCGCCCTGAATCCCCGTCCCCTCCAACTGGTTCGCACGCTGATATAACGCTTCGGCATACACGTCCGTGCGCGCCGAAATAAAGTACGTGTTCAACAGCCCGAGTTGATGCCATTTCGGATAGCGCACTCCGGTCGGCGTGTCGAATCGGCCGTAGGTAAAGACATAGTTTGCCGAGACATGCCACTTGGGCGTCATGAAGTAGCGCACGTTGACTTCGGCGTTCTCGAACCGGACCTTGTCGTGCGGCAGCGAAATCGCCGTATCGGCGACGTTGTTGATCGAGGTCGCGTTATCGAGCCGGGTCTCGCTTAGCACCAGTCCCACGAGTGCGTCGTTGTACCGGTAGTTTCCTCCCACCGCGTATGTCCGTTGTCGGTCGGCGTTGAACGGCGCACCCGCCGGTTCCGAACCACCCGTATTGGCCGTGGCGAGATTCGAAGCGTGATTGAACTGGAAATATCCCGCGCCGATGCGCATCCCGCCATAGTGGTAGCTCGCGCCCAAACTATATTCGCGGCTGTCGTCGAACGCCCCGGCCTTGTTCGAGAAGCCATACGTGCCGCCGAACGTCACACCGTGAAAGTCCGGGCTCGAGTATTTGACCGAGTTGTTCGTGCGCGTGTAGTTATCCAGATTATCGTTGTCGTACGGATGCGCGAAGGCCGTTCCGCCGTAAGCGGTGCCGCCGAGCGCGAAGGGCTCGACGTATTGCACCACCGCGTCGAACTGACGGCCCAACGTGAGCGTTCCCGAACGCTTCGAGGCCAGTCCCACGAACGACTGGAAGCCGAATAGCCGGCCCTGCTGCGCGGCTGTGCCCGTCATGACCGAAAAGCCATTGGTCAGCGTGAAGAGCGCATTCAGGTCGCTGGTAATGGGTTCTTCGCCCGTCAGCGCCCAGCGGCTGATGTTCACGTCGCCATTCTTGGCCTGCCAGGCCGACTGATGTCCCGACTTGTTGCCGGCATCGCTAACATACGCAATGCCCGCGTCCATCGATCCTGTCAGTCGCAATGAAGCTTGCGCATGAACCAATGGCGACGTCATGGCCAGAACCATGGCAACTCGCAGCCGTGCTTGACGGCCCGTATCACGGTGGTGTTCGCGCTTGTCCCCGAAGTGCGCGGAATGCGCCGCGGCTCGGCTTCTGGCCGATTGCCTGTAATTGTTCATTGAATGACGTGTACGGTTGATATCGATGCCGGTCAGTGGTCTCCATGACCTGATTTCAATGGCATTCGACTGTTGAGCGAGTGATTCGCCCGTGTTTTTATCATCGCACTGTCGCCCGCATACAGACGCAAATGTGTAAGGCACTCTTCCACTAGACGGCGCTAATGGGAGTACGCACTGCGTCCGATATGGCCAGTGAAAATCACGCAGGCGGATCAGGCCGCGCAGGGGAACACCGTCACATCGATGTTCCGCTTACAGCGGCGCATCCGCGCGTTCAGTCGCGCGGAAACGGCGCGTCGCGATCCAGCAGCGCGGTCCGAACGAAATGCAGGCAACCGATTATCCTCAGCATGCGGTAGCGCTCCGCCGTATGAGGCGTCAACTCTTCCAGCCGCGTTTGCGCCATGCTGATCGCCACGTTGACCGCCGCGAGCGCGCTTCTCAGATGCCTCACGTTGGGCTGGTCGAACAGCACCGGCAGCGCGCGCACCGCCAGATCGATCGAAGCAAGCCAGCGAGGCTTCGGCATCCGGCCGCGCACGCCGCTCTCCTGCTGCAATTCGCCACGCAGGTCGATGGCCGCGTGACCCACTTCGAGTGTGGCCAGCATCCATTGCAGCGCGTCGCGGTGCCGATGCGATTGCGTGATGAGCAGCGTGCGCAGTTGCGACATCAGGTCGTGGGTGCTCGACTGAAAGCGCCCGTCGAGCCCGGCGAGCGGCGCGGTGCATGCCATGGCGACTTGCCCTCTCAAGTGACGCTTGATCTTCTCGACGAGCCAGGGCATTTGAGGCGGAAAGATAACGGCGAAGGCCAATGCGCACAGCAGCATCGACGTGAGAATCGCGAGCCCGTTGTTCATCAGGACGTCGGGCGCGTAGTCGATCACATTGTCGGGTCCGGCGAGCAGGCAGAAGAACACCGCGAAGCCGACCCCGTAGGCTGCCGTGGACCGCCGCGCCATCAGAAACGCGCCGAGGCCGAGCGGCAGCAGAAGCGCTGCGCACAGCAGCGGAAAGCCGTCGATATTCGGATAGACGTGGGACAGGAACACGCAGCCGAACAGCAGCGAGAGCGCGGCGCCAGCAGCAATCTGCAAGGTGAATTTCGGCGGCACGGGCGATGTCGAGCTCAGCGCGCAGGTGATCGCCGCGCCCGTCACCAGAAAGCTGCCGCCCGGCCAGCCGGACGCGATCCAGAACCAGCTGGCGGCGCCGACGGCCACGACCGTGCGAACGAACGCCAGTCCAACCACGTATGGGCTGGTTTGCGGTTCGTACCGTACGCGCGAGCGGTCGAGCACATGCTTGCGCGAGTTGGCCAGCGAGAGATAAATGTCGCAGTAAGACAGGAATTCGCCGACGAACCGGTGAACCAGTTCCATCGCAGTGACGTAATCCAGCATCGAGCGTGGCGCGACTCGTTCTATTTCCCGTTGCGTTTCGCGCGCGCGCCGCGCCAGACCGGTCTGGAACCCCTTGATGCGCTCCAGTAGCTCCGGCATGTCGGCCTCACCCTTTTGCAGCCTTCTGCCGACATCCACGAGCAACACGGACAGTTCATCCAGAAACGGGGAAATGGCGGCGATCGTTTCGGCGGCGCCACTGCCGCGTAATCGCTTGAGCAGTTGGTGCAGCGCATGCAGGCGGGCGCATGCATTCATGAAGTCGCTATTCAGGCGTGAGAGCCGCGCCGCCCGGGCGCGCATATCGGGGTCTTCGTACGACGCGAAGGTGCGCGTCGCTTCGAATCCGACGATCTCGTCGACGAGCGCGGCAAACTGCTTCTCGAACCTATCCGCCGGCAATGCCGTCGACAGGACGCCGGCCGCGAAATCCGTGAACTCGATGGTCCGCCGTTTCAACGTGCGGAATAAAGTGGTCGTCGCCTTGATCGGGAAAACCAGCGCGCTCACCGCGCTCGAACACAGAATGCCGATCGACACCTCGGCGGCACGGGTCAATGCCGCCAGAAAGATCGTGTTGGGTTGCATCAGCGCCGGAACGCCGATCAGCGCCGCCGTATAGCCGGCTAACACGAAACCGTACCAGCGAAAGTGGCGGTTTCGAACCGCCGCCGCTGTGCATAGCCCAATCCAGCAGGTCAGACCGAATAGATACAACTCCGGGTCCTGCACGCAGAGACCGGCAAGCAGAATCGCGAACACGGTGCCGACGGCCGTGCCGACAACCCGGTAAAAGCTCTTCGCGAGCACCATGCCGCTGACCGGCTGCATCAGAACGAAGACCGTCGTCATCGCGGTGCGCGGCTGCTGGAGGTCGAGCAACATTCCGATGCCCAGCGCAAGCAGGGCCGCGGCCACCGTCTTGAACAGATGCAGCCAGATCAGACCGTCGTTGAGCGCCCAATGCGATGACGCCTTTCTCGCCAGCCTCAGCCAGCGCGACACCTCGCTTCTTTGGCTCAATGAGGGACTACGGGAATATCGGAGATCCATGGAAAACGCGGCGGTGGTCGCCCTTTGCGGAATTGAGCCGCGTCATGGCGTCGTCCGTCGTCAAGGGAAGAACCTCGATTCTAGGACCGCCCGATAGGTCTATTAAGCGGGCTCTTAGGGAACGTCCCTTGTCGCCAGGGTAACAATGCGCCCGCGCGGCCCACGCCATCGGCCTGCTTTCGGTCGGAAGAAACCGGCAGGCGCGATCTATCCTCAACCACCAAGGGACCATTCCACGCAAGGCGGATAATTTACTACGTCATCCTTTATAAAATGGAAAGCGTCAATCAAACACAAGAGAGGTCAATGATGTTCAGGTCGCTGTTTCCGGTGGTTGCAATCACCGCCATGCTTGCCGCGCCGGCCGTATCGTTTGCGCAGCAATCCGATCAGCCGGTGACGCGCGCTCAGGTGCGCGCCGAGCTTGTCGAACTCGAAAAGGCCGGCTACAACCCGGCGCATGGCGAAGATCCCTCGTATCCCGCCGACATTCAGGCTGCGGAAGCCAAAGTCGCCGCACAAAAGGCGTCGGTGAACTCGTATGGCGGCTCGACGGGCGGCACCTCGGCGACAGGCACGAGCCGCGCCGTGGTTCCGGCGGCCAGCCTGGAGAGACAGTCCCTTTACAGCAAGCACTAAAGACGGGTGGTGAAAATTGCAAAGCGCAGCGCCGCAAGGCTCACTGCGCCGTCCGCGTTGCAGCTTTCTGACCGCGGCGACGCGCGACGAGAACGGCTCATTGGCGCCGACACAAGCAAATAAGCCGGGTGCAATGCGGCTCACGCGCCCACCTCCTGGCTCAATGATCGAGATAGCCTCTCAAGTTATTGATACCGTCGGCGTGACGCAGCTTCTGCAATGCCTTGTTCTGGATCTGGCGAACCCGCTCACGGGTCACGTCGAACTGATCGCCGAGTTCTTCCAGTGTATGTTCGGAGACCGCATCGACGCCGAAGCGCAGTTTTAGCACTTTCGCTTCGCGCGGCGTCAGGACACCGAGCGCCGCGTCGATGGCCACCCGCAGATCGGCTTGCAGCAGTGCGTCGAGCGGCGCAAGCGCGGAAGGGTCTTCGACCATTTCGCCGAGCGTGGTGTCCGCGTCCTCGCCGATCGGCACATCGAGCGAGACGGGCTGCCTCGTGACCTTCTGCACGTTGCGCACCTTGTCCTCGCTCATGCCCAGGCGCGCCGCCAGTTCGCTGGAGCGGGCTTGCCGCCCGGTTTCCTGACGCATCTCACCCGCCACCCTTTTGACGCGGTGCATGGCGTCCGCCATATGCACGGGCACGCGTATCGTGCGGCCGTAGTCCGCGATTGCTCGCGAGACCGACTGCCGAATCCACCAGGTGGCATAGGTCGAGAACTTGAAGCCACGCCGGTATTCGAAACGGTCCACGGCCTTCATCAAGCCGATGTTGCCTTCCTGAACCAGATCGAGCAACGGCATGCCGCTCTGCACGTACTTCTTGGCAACCGACACAACGAGCCGAAGGTTCGCTTCGATCATCGCGCGGCGTGCCTCCTGCAGCTCGCGATCCGCCACATTCATTCTTCTGCTGATCCGTTTCAGCTCCTGCAACGATAAACGCTCGCGTGCCTCGATTTGCGCGAGTTTTTCCTGCTCACCATGAATCGACGGAGCGCAACGCATCAACGCCGCACTGCAAGCCGGCACCGCGGCGGCCGCGCGTGCCACCCAGTCGGGATCGGTTTCGCTTCCAACGAACGTTTCAACGAACACGTCACGCGGCATACCACTTTGATTGACGGCGATTCGCAAGACGTTTCTCTCGATTCCGCGAATCTCCTCGACCGCCTGCCGCACTTCGCCCGCGAGTTCGCCGATTGTCCGCGCACTGAAGCGGATCTGCCCGATTGTCGAAGCGATCAGCCCGAGCATGGCCTGCGCGGCATCGCGCTGACCGACACCTCCCGCCGCCGCTGCCCGCCACAAGGCAAGCCGTTCACGGACCTGCGAAAAGATCTCAGTGCAGCTCGCCGTCAAGCGAATGACACGGGCTTCATCGGACTCGGCTGTACTGCCTGGCTCGCCAGCGAGAATTTCACCTTCTGCTTCCTCGGCCGCCTTAACCTGCCCTGTCGCAAGCACCTCGCTCGGGCGCGGCTCGAAGATTCCGTCGACCAGATCGTCTATATCGAGTTCGCCCGATGCGACGCGATCCGCGCGCGCGAGTATCGCTTCGACCGTCGCGGGACGCGAGGCGATGACCTCCAGCATCTCCCGCAGGCAGGCTTCGATACGACGCGCGACGTCAATTTCGCCTTCGCGCGTCAAGAGAGGGGTCGCGCCCATTTCACGCAGATAGGCACGCATGGGGTCCGCCGCCGGTCCGGGTTCGGACATGGCGATGGTCAGCGCGGTGGCTGTTTCGTCTTCCGCGACGTCGTCGGGTGCTGTTTGCTGGGCGGCATCGCCGAGCAGAAGCGCGTCGCTGGCGGGAGCGCGATCGCGAACGGCAATGCCCACGTCGTTGAACGCCTTGACGATGCCTTCAACGGCATCTGCCGCTGCGACGCAATCCGGCAGGTGGTCGACTATCTCCGTGTGGGTGAGGAATCCGCGCTCCTTGCCGAGCTTCATCAACGCGCGTAGCTGCATTTCCCTTGAGTCTTGTTCCATCGACACGTGCACCGCTTTCTCCATCCTGGCTGCATGCCTCTACAAGCAAGGTCGACGCGCGTAGCCGCATGCGTTGGGTGGCGCCGACGCACCGGCACGGCGCCGATAGCGCGCAAACGCCGAGTGTTTCAGTAAAAAATTCTAGAAGTGTTGTACAGGTAGATCAATCGGACATCGAAAGAACATGCGTTCCAGATTGAACAACAATGATGCGGTCTACCGCTCGCGTGACAGTATCCCGACCACCTTCGCCGGCGCCGATCAGGCGGCGGCGAAGGCGGACAGGACATCCTCCGGCGTCAAACTGGCCGGTTAGAACATGTGCAGCAACGCGACGCGGTAAACCATCTGGTTGCGTCCCGAAGAAACGTCGGCCGAGCCAGGAATGTTGGCAAAGTCGAAATCGGTGCCCGTATTCGCGCTGATTGCGTGCTGATAGGCACCTTCGGCAAACACGGAAGTACGCGACGACAGATCGTAGTTGAGCTTCAGGCTAAGCTGATGCCACTTGGGATCGAATTGACCCACCGTCGAGGAAAGACGCGCCTGGGTATAGGTGTAGCACGCGCCGAGATACAGCGCGGGGGTGAAGTGATACAAGCCGCTCACTTCGAAGTTGTCGAACTTCCAGGCGTTCCATGTGCCGCCGGCTGGTTGCGTGGTGCCCGTGAAGTACGCATTTGCCGTCGGATCGTAAACATCGACGTGCGAGTACGCGAGGCCGACCAGCGCCTTGCCGATCGTGTAGTTGACGCCGATGCCGATGTTCTGCTGTGAGCGGGCGTTGAATGTATTGTCGCTGGTCACCGCGCCAGCCGAGTTGGCGGGCGCAACCACGGCGGAACTCGCGTTGTTCAGCTTGAGATACGATGCGCCGATTTGCAGTCCGCCGTTCTGGTACTGCGCACCGAAGCCATACAGCCTGTTATTCGAAAAGCCGCCCGCCTGATTGCTGAATGCGTACATGCCTTCGGCCGTGAAACCATGAATGCTCGGCGTGACGTATTTGATCGAGTTGTTGACGCGGAACGAATAGTCGGTGTTGTCGTTGTCGTAGGGATGCGCGAAGAGATAGCCGGTCCAGTTGCCATTCGCCGTCATCGGCGAAAACATATCGACGCTCGGGTCGTACTGGCGCCCGAAGGTCAGCGTGCCGTATTGATCGGACGCAATGCCGACGAACGCCTGGCGGCCGAACTCCCTGCCGCCCTGGCCCATTTTGCCGGTGTTCACGTCAAAGCCGCTTTCGAGCTGGAATATGGCGTGATACCCGGCACCGAGGTCTTCGGTGCCCTTCAGGCCCCAGCGGCTTCCGTAGTCATAGCCGCTTTGCATCTGGTACGCATCATGCCCTCGCGCATTGGTCGTGTAATTGAAGCCATCTTCAATCTTCCCGTAAAGCGTCACGCTGCTTTGCGCATGTACGGCTGTCGCAAGCGTGATTGCGGACAGCGCCACGCCGATTTGTTTCATCACCACCGCTAATCCCCTTCCGTTGAATGTTTTGAATACCTTCGTTCTTTGTCGGCCAACAATGTCGTCATGCAGCACGGCATGTAAGACATTCGATTGATCGATGCCAAACGTTAAGTGATCCAAATTTCTTCGCGTATCGGCGAATTCGGAAGAGTCCTTTCCAACCAGCGCAATAACCCGGTCTGAAGCGGTGTTTCATCGGCCTGCAAGCCGCTCGCGTGCTATTGCGAGCGAACGGCCACGGGGTGTCCTTACGCGTTGACTTGCGGCAGGCACTTATTTACGGGGTCCGCCGGACTCCGACGTGCCTTGGTCCGCGTCGCCATAGCCGCTCTGCGCAGCCGCGCCGGCTGCGGCATGACGCGCAGCGACCGTGGCTTCGGCGGCAAGGATATCGTCCGGGTAGTGCGGGTCGCTGCCCGCGCCGGGGTGCCACCCTGCCAGTTCTAGTTCAACCAGTTCCGCTCTGACCTGAGCACGCGTTAGAGGCGTCGCCGATTGTGCGAACGCGAATGCGGGAATAACGGCGCCGAGCGCGATGGAAGCGGCGAGCACGCCACGTTGGAACGTAAGCTTCATGTTGAACGACCTCGTGGGGACGTGATGGTTTGAGCAGCAGCCAGTGTTTCAACTGGCTCGCGCAGTCTAGCCATATCCCCGCGAATCGGTAACCGCCTCGCCCGGAAAGAATTGTTTCCGAAAACGTGCTGATTCAGGCACCACTCGCGCCAGCGGCAACTCGAATCCACGCACCGTTCAACGCTGCGGCGATGCTTTGACTGTCATGCCGAATCTCCCGGCGGGTGATGCGGGAACGGCAATGCGCCGCGAGGCAATGTGCCCGCACCGTGGCGGCGGAAGCTACCGCACCGCCCAGACGAAACCGCACTCTTTGCAAACCACGACGGCCGCTAACCGAGCCTCGATATGCGCCGATCGTGCTTGCTCATTGCTGGAAAAGCAGAGCGACTCACCGATTTCCCCCTCATACGCATACGTCAGATCGGGCGAGTCGCATAGAACACATTCCGCAGGGACATGCGCCTGAACGGATCGCGCGCCGATATCACGTGAAGGAGCGGGCTGAACTGGCGTTTGCGTCATCTATGCTTTTCTACCTTGCTAGTGTGTTGTACGGCCGGCGCGGCATGGCTTGCCGCGTCGAACATCGTCAATGCGTTCCAATGCCCCTCGGGGAAAGGGCACACGTGGCGTGACGAATGAAGTCTAGGCCACGTTCCGCGGCCCCTCGCTCATGTGTCTGTCGTGGCTTTTGCGCCCACGCGCGATTTCCGCCACCTGCCATGAAACCAGCGCAATGCAGCCGAATATCACCTCGCGCGCCCGCTTGACGAGCGCCAGCGACAACGCCGCCTCCCGATCCACACCGACCACCAGCGCGAGAAGCAGGACTGCCGCTTCCTGCACGCCAAGACCTGCCGGCACCATAAACGCCGCATGACGCACGGCTTGCGTCAAGGCTTCGATTGCCAACGCGCCGCTCGCCGGCACCGGATGTCCCAACATGGCCAGAGCCCAGTATGTTTCCAGCGCACCTAAAACGTACCCGGCGAACTGCCAGAGAAATGCGCCTAGCAGCAGACCTGTGCGGGACATCAGTGCGTCGATATCCGCGTCGAGCCGTTTTCCGTCGATATCGCGCAGCAACGGGTGCGCGCGGCCCAGCAGTTTCGCCGCGAAGCCCTCGATCCGGTGAAAGACCCGGCCGCGACGAAGGAGCACGACCGTCAGAACCGGTAGCGGCATTGAGAGCGCCAAGGCGAGTGCGATTGTCTTGATCGCGCTGACCTGATGCGTCGATATCGCGATCAGGACGAGCCCAAGCGCGGAGAACACGTATTGCACGGCCATCGTGACCAGTACCTCGACAACGACCGACGCACTGACCACGCTTGTGTCAGGGATGCGCCAGCGCGCGAGGCCGATGCCGACAATCTCGCCACCGATGCTCGCAACCGGCAGCAGCCGGCTGACCGCCTCGCGCACCGCCGCGACCCACCAGAGAAACGGCAGTGAGGCGCGCTTGCCGAGCAACAGGCACCACGCATATGCGTCGAGTAACAATGGCAGTGCGTGTAACGGCAGCAGCCACAGCAGCCCGAAACCCGCATTAGCAACCACATGCATGACATCGCCGGCACCTTCATGCAACACGAGCGCAATGAGTGTCGCAATGCCGACCGGCAATCCTATCCAACGTAGCCATTTCATGACGGCTAACCGCGCTGCGCGAGGAGATCGACAAAGCCGCCGCGTGTCGCACCCGCAGCACTGATCGCATCCGCCACACGCGGGGACAGCAGCGCGTTGAGCTCATCCGCATGACGGTAGGACTGCATTCCGGGCGTCAATGGCGCATCGCCCCGTGTCGCCGGGTGGCAATAGATTTCGCCGACACCACCGGGCAACCGTTCGAGCGCTGCAAGCCAGGCCGACTCGCTCATGCGCCCGGTGTCCGCGAGACCGAATACATAGTCGTTATGTGCGATGCCGGCGCGGTCGAGCCGCGTGCGCACCAGGTTCATCCATGGCCGCAACCAGAGTGGCGCATCGGGCTCGCTCGGCAAACGCATTGCGCGCATTCCGAAGTCGCGCCCGATCTCGAGGATCAGAGAAAGCACCGTTGGATGCAGGTGAAAATGCTTGTGCGTGTTGACGTGATCGAGTGTCAAACCGGTCTTCGCAAACGCCGCGAACTGCGCGCGGATTTCCAGGGCAAGCTGTGCGCGGACGTGCGGCAGAAAGTAGAACCGGAAGCCGTCGCGCACCATGTTGCTGCCGAACCGGCCCTCGGCATCCACCAGCGCGGGAATCGTCTCGCGTGGCAGCAGAGCCATGCCATCGGCGAGAACCAGATGCAAGCCGACGCACAGCCCTGGAAGCGAGCGGGCCCGCGCAATGGCATCGTCGGCGGCAGGCGCGCCGACCATCAGGCTCGCCGCCGTCAATACACCGTTCCGGTAAGCGAGCTCAACCGCTTCGTTGACGCGAGGGTGCAAGCCGAAATCATCGGCCGTAATAATCAGCATCCGCTGACGCAAGCGATCACGACCGATCATGCCTCGTGCGCGCGCAGGAACCGGAAGAATTCGACGCCTTCACGCAGGCGCCGCTTCATCATGTCCCAACTCGTGAGCATCTCGCGCAGGATTTCCCAGATCTTCGAGGGCCGGAAATAGAAACGCTTGTAGAAATTTTCGAGCTGATGGTAAATCTCGTCGCGCGACAGATGCGGATAGCCGATCGCCGCGAGCTGCACCCCCGACTTGCTGACCAGGTTGATCACCTTGTTCTCTTCGAGCCAGCCGTTTTCGACCGCCTGGTTGTACAGCGTCGTGCCCGGATACGGCGCGGCGAGCGACACCTGAATGGTGTGCGGGTTGATCTCCTTGGCGTACTCGATCGTCTTCTGGATCGTGTCCTGCGTCTCGCCCGGCAGACCGAGAATGAAGGTGCCGTGAATCTTGATGCCGAGTTTGCGGCAATCGTCGCTGAAGCGGCGCGCGATGTCCGTGCGCAAACCCTTCTTGATGTTCAGCAGGATCTGGTCGTCGCCCGACTCGTAGCCGACCAGCAGCAGGCGCAGGCCGTTTTCCTTCATGATCTTCAGCGTCGAGTACGGCACGTTCGCCTTCGCGTTGCACGACCACGTCACGCCCAGCTGCCCAAGACCGCGGGCGATTTCCTCGACGCGCGGCTTGAAGTCGGTGAAGGTGTCGTCGTCGAACATGATCTCCTTGACTTCAGGCATGTTGTCGCGAATCCACTTCACTTCGGCCAGCACGTTCTCCACCGAGCGCGTGCGGTAACGATGGCCGCCCACGGTCTGCGGCCACAGGCAGAAGGTGCATTTGGAGCGGCAGCCGCGGCCCGTGTAGATGGACACGTACGGGTGCTTCAGGTAGCCGATGAAGTAGTTCTCGATCTTCAGGTCGCGCTTGTAGACGGGCGCCACGAACGGCAGTTCGTCCATGTTCTCGAGGATCGGACGCGCCTCGTTGTGCTCGATCGAGCCGTCCGCGGCGCGATAGCTGAGGCCCTTGATCTGCGCCAATGGCTTGCCTTCGGCGACTTCCTGACACGTAATGTCGAACTCTTCGCGGCACACGAAATCGATCGCTTCAGTGGCCGTCAGCGAATTGTGGGGATCGACGGCGACCTTCGCGCCCACCATGCCGATCAATATGGACGGTTTGCGCTTCTTCAGGTCTTCGGCGAACAGCGCGTCGGTGGGAAAGGACGGCGTGCTGGTGTGGATCACTACCAGATCGTATTGCTGCGCAATGCCCAGCGTTTCCTCGACCGACAAACCATCGGCCGGAGCATCGAGTACGCGGCTGTCCGGCACCAGCGCGGCGGGTTGCGCGAGCCACGTCGGATACCAGAATGAGCGGACTTCGCGTTTGGCCTGATAGCGCGAACCCGCGCCGCCATCAAAGCCGTCATACGATGGTGCCTGCAAAAAGAGCGCTTTCATGAGTGGTCCGCCAACTTGCTTTCAATAAGGAAAATTTCACACCGCGGGCGCGAAATGTATGTAATGTCAAAGTCCATCGGATGCATCGGTGAAATCCAGCGCCTTCATAACGGAGGGATTGATCGAGTTGCTGGACGACGCAACTGGCACGCGCGCTCCACGCCATACGACGTGAGAGCCGAACGCTCCAGCAAGCCATTGCAAAGCCAATAACGTATCACGGAGCGGCACGAGCGGCAGATCTCGCCAGAACGACCGCGAATGACGCGTGGCGCGTGCGTGGAGCATTATCCGCGCGGCCGCACCCACGGCCGAATTGACGACCATCGCCGTGGCCGCCCAGGGATGCGCGCCCGCCTCCGCGCCCGAGTGGAAATTCAACGCCAGCCACGCACCGGCTACGAGCCACGGCGTGGCAAACGTGATGACCAGCGACGCGAACCCCGGCTGGTTCACCGATCTGATCGTACGCAGCCAGCGCGTTTCCCTCAACCATAACGAGGCGAACGTGGGCTCGATGACGTCGGTCGCCACCATCACGGGTGAGAGCACCGTGCGAAGTCCAAGGTTGCGGACGTGCTCGGCGAGCCAGTAGTCGTCGGCAAGGCAATCTTTCAGCACATCGAAACCGCCGATACGCTCGAGCGTCGTGCGCCGTAATGCGAGAGTCGCGCCAAAGCCGAACCGTCGAGAGCCAACGGCATGCGCGACCCGCACTGACGGAGCAAACCACTCGTTAATGAAGAGCGCGCCCAGACGCGGCCAGAAACCACCTACGCTCTGAGCGACGTAAAGACACGTCACCACACCCACGCCCGCATCGGCGAGCGGCGCGGAGACAGTACGTAAATAGTCCGGGTTGACTGCGATATCGCTGTCGGCAATCACGATAATGTCGTATTTTGCCCGCTCAGCCATATTGATGAGATTGCTCACCTTCAGGTTGCTGCCGTGCACGCGGGAGTCGATTGCCAGTTCGATATCGTGACCCGGATAGGCAGCCTGCAAACGCCTCACAACTGGAATGGCGGCATCGTCGGGCGATGACACGCCAAACAGAATCTGGAAGTGGGAATGCGTCTGTTCGCAGAACGTGGCGAGATTCTCATATAACCTCGGCTCCGCACCGCATAAGGGCTTCAATACACTGACGCCGTCGACTAATGCGCTGTATCGCTGGAAACGTTGACTGCCCGCGCGACTCGCGCGCAGAAAAGGTGTCGCGACCGCGGCGACGACTATGTAGAGCGTGGCCATGAAACACAGCACCACCAGCGACCACTGGAAAGCAGACAAGACAACGTGCATCATTGGACAGTACCCCGTGCTACTTTCACCGACGACCGCGCCAATCGGTCAGAACGCATCTAATTCAGCCGCCTGTCGGAAAGCAACATCAGTTTTGATCGGATCCCGCGACGGCAGTGGTGACGAATCCCGCCTTTTTGATCTGGCGCAATGCTCTTGCAATTGCCTTGTCGATGGTCTCGCCGTAAACCGGAATACTTCCTGGTTGGGCGCGACGGCATATTAAACGCCGCCCCGATCCCGGTAAACGCAGGAACCGCTAAAAGACCTTTCCAGAAATGAGCTGGTACGACACGTTTCGCATATCACGCAAAGCCAAAACGCCCTGCTAAAAATTCTAACGGCTTTCTCGAAATAAAGCACTTCCCCATCATCCTTTCACTTCGAAAGCGTCCGATTTACTCACCGTTTCGACAACAGTCTCTTCCTGCGATATCGACGAATACAGCCTGATCATCCACCTAGAATGGCGATTAACAGGTGCGGCGCCCCGCCCTGCGTATCGATGATGTGATGGCAATTTCCACGAAAGCGCGCCCCTGTCAAAAAGCGCGGCCGATATTCACCCAGCAAAGCTCTCCTGGAGTCTTTATGAAATCAGCAGTCGTCCAGACGATCACATTATGTGTCGCCTCCCTCATCTCGGTTTCGGCGCTGGCACAGACCGCGGCGTCCGACGAGATAGCGTCGTCCGCCCCCGCGACTGCTTCCCAAGCGGCTCCTCAATTGAGCGCGAAGGCGCGTCGCGTGCAGAATCACGTGGTGCAGAAGAACGTCCGGCATGCTCTAACCGCATCGAAGGGACTTAACTCGTCCGGAATCTCGATTCTCGCGAAAGACGGTGTGGTTACGCTGCTCGGAAGCGCACCGGATGAAAAACAGATCGCGCGCGCCGTCACCGTTGCGCAGAGCGCCGCCGGCGTTCAACGTGTCGACAATCGGCTGAAGGTCTTCCAACCCGGCAACTAAGCGGACGCGGCAGCAGGCAGACCATGGCCTGGCTGTCGCCAGACGGGCAGTGCGCGGCGCGCATTGCCCGGTGTTGCTCTTTGTGCCGAAAGACATTCCGGTGAGCGAGTGCACGCTACCGGACCAAGCGGCGCACTGGAGGCCGTTGAAACAATCGCGCCGAACCGGGGATCCACCTCGAGCCGTATCCGCCAGCGAGGCGCACATTCCGGCACCGCGCCTCGCGCCCAGTCGCATTCGACCCCGACCTATGACAAAATAAGCCACGCATAACATCAAGCAGTTGCGCGCAACTGTACTGCCACCTTGAACTCGCTTTCGGCTACCGTATCAATGTCGCTGGTCAACGGCTTTCTAGCCGGGGCAGACCCTATGGCCATTGAGCGCCTGGCTGAGCGATCGGGAATCCCGCATGCGTTGCTGCACAGACCGGGAGCGCGCGTCACGCAGGAGCAGTTTGCAACGCTCTACCGGCTGCTGGCGGCCGAATATGACGACGAAATGCCTGGCATTTTCAGCCGCCCATTGCGCAACGGCACGCTCAAGTATCTCTGCCTCAGTCTGCTCGACGCGCCTCGGCTGGATGTGGCGATGCATCGGTTCGGCCAGTTCTTCCACCTGATTCTCGATGACTTCACCGTGAAGTCGCAACGCGATGAGTCGCTCTGCCGGATCGAACTCGTAGCGAACGAGGCAAACAGACTTCAGAATGCGCTTGGCCAGGAGCTGCTGTTGAAACTCGTGCATGGCGTCGCGTCCTGGCTGATCGGGCAGAAAATCCCTCTAGTCAAGGTGGAGTTCGATTTCCCTCGGCCGGCACGGGAGACAGACTACCTCTACCTGTTTCCCGGCCCAGTGCATTTCGGTTGCACCCAGACCTGCATGTCGTTCGAGTCCCGGTATCTCGACATGGCCATTCGGCAACACAAGTCCGACCTGAAGAAGTTTCTGGCGCGTGCGCCGGAAGACTGGATCTTCGTGTCGTTCGCCGAACAGATGGTATGTCACCAGGTTCGCCAATACATTGCGGGTTGCCTTCCGGCCATTCCCACTATCGGAATCGTCGCGCAGGATCTGCACTACTCGGTGAGAACGCTGTGCCGCCGCCTTTCGATTGAAGGTACGACCTTCCAGGCGATCAAGGACGAACTGCGACGCGACATTGCGATCCAGCGCCTCACGCGTTCGGCCGACGCGATCGGCGTCATTGCCTACGAGGTCGGCTTCGACGATCCGACCGCATTTCACCGGGCATTCCGCCACTGGACGGGCAGCACGCCTCAGGCATACCGCAAGATGATTTGAGGCAAATGGCTAGGCCGACGGCTTCGCCGCATCGACGAGATGCCGTGCGAATCGCTGCTTGAGAACCAGTTTCTGGAGTTTGCCGGTCGCGGTCAACGGCATCTCGGGAACGAAAACGACGTCATCCGGAATCCACCACTTGGCGACCTTGCCTTCGTAATACGCCAGCAATTGCTGCGCGCTCAATGTGCTGCCAGGACGCCGTACCGCAATCAACAGCGGACGTTCATCCCATTTCGGATGTTCGCACCCAATACAAGCCGCTGATTCGATCTCGGGATGAGACATTGCCACATGTTCGAGTTCGATCGATGAAATCCATTCGCCGCCGGATTTGATGACGTCCTTGCTTCGATCCGTGATCTGCATATAGCCGTCGGCATCGATTGTCGCCACATCACCCGTTGAGAACCAGCCGTCTTCCAGCGCTGTTTGCTCGGCACCGTAGTAGCGATCCAACACCCAGTGGCCGCGCGCCATGAGATCGCCCGCCGATCTTCCGTCCCACGGCAATTCCACTCCACCGGAGCCGACGATCTTCAGATCGATGCCGGGCACGACGCGCCCCTGTTTCGCTTCGATACACTTGCGCTCCTCCGCGGACTTCTCCTGGTAGTCATGCGACGGCGAGCACACGGTGCCAAGCGGCGACAGCTCCGTCATACCCCATGCGTGCACGGCCTTGATGCCAAGCTCGTGCAACGACGAAGCGAGTTGCGGCGGGCACGCCGATCCTCCCACGATTGCGCGCTTGAAGTGCGTGCTGTGCTTGCCCGCACGCCGCATGTAGTCGACGAGGCCTAGCCAGATAGTCGGCACGCCCGCGGAGAAGGTGACGCCTTCCTGCTCGAACAGCGTCCACAGCGACTCGCCGTCGAGCTTCGCTCCGGGGAGCACCAGCTTGGCGCCCACGAGCGGTGCCGAAAACGGCAGACCCCAGGCGTTGACGTGGAACATCGGAACCACGGGCGCAACGGTATCCGTCGCGGACAGACACAGCGTGTCCGGCAACGCCGACCCATAGGCCATCAGGCTGAGCGAGCGGTGCGAATACAGCACGCCTTTAGGGTTGCCGGTTGTCCCGGACGTGTAGCACAGGACAGCGGCGCGCTGTTCATCGAACCGGGGCCAAACGAACTCTTCAGGCTGTCCAGCGATCAATGCCTCATAGCTCACCAGCGGCACAGGGAATGTTGCCGGCAACGCCGACTCGTCGCACAGCATGATCCACTTTTCGACAAGCGGACATTGGTGAGCAATCTGCTCGACAAGCGGCGCGAACGACATGTCGAAACAGATGAACCGGTCTTGCGCGTGGTTGACGATATAGGCAATCTGCTCGGCGAAAAGCCGCGGATTGATGGTATGACAGACGGCGCCAATGCCGGACACGCCGTAGTACATTTCCATATGCCGATACCCGTTCCATGCGAGCGTACCGATCCGGTCGCCTGGCTGGATGCCGTGCGCGGTCAGCGCATTCGCCAGCTGCATTGCGCGGACATGGCAGTCGCGATAGGTGTAGCGGTGGATATCGCCCTCGACGCGCCGCGACACGATCTCGACCTTGCCGGAGTGCCGCGCGGCCTGCTGGAGCAACGACGACAACAATAACGGCGCGTACATCATCTGGCCAAACAGGTCCATGGGCTTGTCTCCGGAAGGGTTTTCACTCGCGGTGCTTTGGAAGGTATTGAACGACCGGCCTGACAAACAACGCCAGCCAGCCGCAAGTACCGCTGAGGGCAGCGTCATGCTGCATCTTCAGTCTATTCTAGATTCACCGGCTTCCCTGGACATTAGCAAGCTTGGCCGATTCATTGACCGAATCTGCCATTTCACGCCCGGTCACGCCCGCGCTCCGGGCCGATAGAAAAACGGCAGCTTTTGTCAATGAAACGGCAGATTTCGCCATCTGGCACGGGTAGCCAAGGCAGTAGGATTAGCCATCCGAGTTGCCGCCCATGCCCGAATTGCAGGTTTCGCGCGGGAGCCTCTCGATTGCAAACCATACCAAGGAGACGGAAATGAGCTATACGGCACCCATCAAGGACATGCTGTTCGTGATGAAAGAACTGGCCGGTCTCGAACACATCGCGACGCTGCCGGGCTTCGAAGACGCGAACCTGGACACCGCGCAGGCCGTGCTCGAAGAGTCGGCGAAACTGTGCGGCGAAGTGCTCGCGCCGCTGAACGTCGAAGGCGACCGCAATCCGAGCAGCTGGAAAGATGGCGTGGTCACCGCGACACCCGGGTTCAAGGAAGCGTTCCGCCAGTTCGGCGAAGGCGGCTGGCAGGGCGTGCAACATCCGCTCGAGTACGAAGGCCAGGGCCTGCCGAAGCTCATCGCGACGCCCTGCGTCGAAATGCTCAACGCGTCGAACCTGTCGTTCGCGCTGTGTCCGTTGCTCACCGACGGCGCGATCGAAGCGCTGCTGACGGCCGGCACCGAAGCGCAGAAACAGACCTATGTGCCGAAGCTCATTTCCGGCGAATGGACCGGCACGATGAACCTCACCGAGCCGCAGGCCGGCTCCGATCTCGCGCTGGTGCGCACGCGCGCCGAGCCGCAGGGCGACGGTTCGTTCAAACTGTTCGGCACGAAGATTTTCATCACCTGGGGCGAGCACGACATGGCGAAGAACATCGCCCATCTCGTGCTGGCGCGCACGCCGAACGCACCGGAAGGCGTGAAGGGCATTTCGCTCTTTATCGTGCCGAAGTTTCTCGTCAATGAAGACGGCTCGCCCGGCGCGCGCAACGACGTGCATTGCGTGTCGATCGAACACAAGCTCGGCATCAAGGCGAGCCCGACCGCGGTGCTGCAATTCGGCGACCACGGCGGCGCGATCGGTCATCTGATCGGCGAAGAGAATCGCGGCCTCGAGTACATGTTCATCATGATGAACGCGGCGCGTTTCGCGGTCGGCATGCAGGGCGTGGGCATCTCGGACCGCGCTTACCAGAAGGCGGTGGCGTACGCGAAAGACCGGGTGCAAAGCCGTCCGGTGGATGGCTCCGCGAAACAACCGGTCGCGATCATCCAGCACCCGGACGTGCGCCGCATGCTCGCGACCATGCGCGGCCTCACCGAAGCGTCGCGCGCGCTCGCTTATGTGGCCGCGGCGCACTGCGACATCGCGCACCGTCACGCGAACGAGGCCACGCGGGCCGAACATCAGGCGATCTACGAATACCTCGTGCCGATCGTGAAGGGCTGGAGCACGGAGCTGTCGATCGATGTCACGAGCCTCGGCGTGCAGGTGCATGGCGGCATGGGTTTCATCGAAGAGACCGGCGCCGCGCAGTATTACCGCGATGCGCGCATTCTGCCGATCTACGAAGGCACGACCGCGATCCAGGCGAACGATCTGATCGGCCGCAAGACCGTGCGCGACGGCGGCAAGGTGGCGAAGTCGCTGCTCGCCGGCGTGGCTGAAACGGTCGAGGCGCTCGGCGCGCAGCAAGGTCCGGCGTTCGAGTCGATGAAGAAGTATCTTGCGCAGGGTCATCGCTCGCTGAGTGCCGCCGTTGATTTCGTCGTTGCCAATACGAAGAGTGATCCGAACGCGGTGTTCGCCGGCAGCGTGCCGTATCTGAAGCTCGCGGGCATCGTGCTCGGCGGCTGGCAGATGGCGCGTGCGTTGCTGGTGGCGGCCGCAAAGCGCGACGAGGATCCTTCGTTCTACGGCGCGAAGATCGCGACCGCGCAGTTCTATGCGGAGCATGTGCTGACGCAGGCGTCGGCGCTGGAGGCGTCGATTGTCAGCGCGAAGGGTGGGGAGAGTGTGCTGGCGTTGTCTGAAGATCAGTTCTGATGGGCGCCGGCAAAGCAATGACCTCAGCAGATCTCATTGAGCAGTACGGCCCGCGCGAGTCGATGGAATACGACGTCGTGATCGTCGGCGGCGGCCCGGCTGGGCTGTCCGCGGCGATTCGCCTGAAGCAGCAGGCGGCTGAAAAAGGCGCTGAAATTGGCGTGTGCGTACTGGAAAAAGGCTCGGAGATCGGGGCACATATCCTCTCGGGCGCGGTGATGGATCCGCGCGCCATGACCGAGCTGATTCCGGACTGGAAGGAAAAAGGCGCTCCGCTGACCGTGGATGTGACCGAAGACAAATTCCTGTTCCTCACCGAAACGGGTTCGAAGAGCGTGCCGGTCTGGGCGCTGCCGGATAACTTCAGGAATCACGGCAATTACGTGATCAGTCTCGCGAACGTGACGCGCTGGCTGGGTCAGCAGGCGGAAGCACTGGGCGTCGAGATCTTCCCGGGTTTCCCGGCTGCCGAGATTCTCTATAACGACGACGGTTCGGTCAAAGGCGTCGCGACCGGCAATCTCGGCATCGGCAAGGATGGCCAGCCGACCGAGAACTTCCAGCTCGGCATGGAACTGCACGCGAAATACACGCTCTTCTGCGAAGGCGCGCGTGGGCACCTGGGCCGTCAACTGAACGAGCGGTTCAAGCTGCGCGAAGGCGTCGATCCGCAGGTCTACGGTATCGGCATCAAGGAACTGTGGGAAATCGATCCGTCGAAGCACCAGCCCGGTCTGGTGATGCACACCGCCGGCTGGCCGCTGGAGAACGACACCTACGGCGGCTCGTTCCTGTATCACATGGATAACAACCAGGTGGTGGTGGGCTTCGTGGTCGGGCTCGGCTATACCAATCCGTATCTGTCGCCGTTCGAGGAATTCCAGCGCTACAAGACGCATCCGGCGATCCGCGCGATTCTGGAAGGCGGCAAACGCGTGTCGTACGGCGCGCGGGCGATCACGGCGGGTGGCCTGATGTCGCTGCCGAAGCTGGTGTTCCCGGGCGGCGCACTGGTCGGCGACGATGCGGGCTTCCTGAACGCGTCGCGGATCAAGGGCTCGCATGCGGCGATCAAGACCGGCATGCTGGCCGCCGAAGCGGCGTTTGAAGCCGTGCAGGCAGGCCGCACCAGCGATGAGCTCACCGCCTATCCGGAGAGCTTCAAGACCTCGTGGCTGCACACCGAACTGCATCGCGCGCGCAACTTCAAGCAGTGGATGAGCAAGGGCCTGTACCTCGGCACGCTGATGGTCGGCATCGAGCAGAAGCTGCTGGGCGGCAACGTGCCGTGGACGCTGCATCACCAGCACTCGGATCACGAGATGCTCAAGCCCGCGTCGCAATGCAAGCCGATCGTGTATCCGAAGCCGGATGGCAAGCTGACGTTCGACCGGCTCTCCTCGGTGTTCATCTCGAACACGAACCATGAAGAGAACCAGCCCGCTCACCTGACGCTGAAAGACCCTTCCGTGCCCGTGAACGTGAACTGGCAGACCTACGCGGGTCCTGAGTCGCGTTACTGCCCGGCAGCGGTGTATGAGTTCGTGAAGAACGACGACGGCAGCGAACGCCTCGTGATCAACGCGCAGAACTGCGTGCACTGCAAAACCTGCGATATCAAGGACCCGACGCAGAACATCGTGTGGGTCACGCCCGAAGGCGGCGGCGGTCCGAACTATCCGAACATGTAACTTCCTTGCGCGCGCGCTGAGGCAAGCTGCACGCGTCAAGTCGAATTCAGGAGTCTCAAGTGCAAAGAGAAGTTGTTGTTGTCAGCGGTGTGCGCACCGCGATTGGCAAGTTTGGCGGGAGTCTGAAGGACATTCCGCCCTCCGAACTCGGAGCGCTTGTCGTACGTGAGGTTCTGGCGCGGGCCGAGGTTGCGGGAGATCAGGTCGGCCAGGTCATATTCGGCACGGTGATAGCGACCGAACCCAAAGATCTTTACCTGTCGCGCGTCGCCGCGATCAACGGCGGCGTCAGCGAAACGACGCCGGCATTCAACGTCAATCGTCTGTGCGGCTCGGGCTTGCAGGCTATCGTCTCCGCGGCTCAATCCATTCTGCTCGGCGACGCCGACATCGCGATTGGCGGCGGTGCGGAAAACATGAGCCGTGCCCCGTACATTACGCCTGATGCGCGCTTTGGCGCACGAATGGGCGACACCCGCCTGGTCGACATGATGCTCGGGGCGTTGAGCGATCCGTTCCACTCGATCCCGATGGGCGTGACGGCCGAGAACGTCGCAAAGAAGTACGGCATTACGCGCGAACAGCAGGACGCGCTCGCAGTCGAGTCGCATCGGCGCGCCGCCCATGCGATCGCCGAAGGCCGCTTCAAGGATCAGATCCTTCCGATTACGCGGACCGTAAAGGGCCAGCGGGTCGTCTTCGACACCGACGAGCATGTGCGTCTGCAACTCGATCCCGCTGAGCTGTCCGGCTTGCGACCCGTGTTCCAGAAGGAAGACGGCACGGTGACGGCAGGCAACGCGTCGGGCATCAACGATGCGGCGGCCGCTGTTCTGCTGATGTCGCGCGAAGCGGCGGACGCGCGTGGCTTGAAACCGCTGGCCCGGCTCGTGTCGTACGCGCATGCCGGCGTCGATCCTCTCTATATGGGTATCGGCCCGGTGCCCGCGACGCGCATCGCGCTCCAGCGCGCCGGCCTTGGCATCGGCGATCTCGACGTGATCGAGGCGAATGAGGCCTTTGCCGCGCAGGCCTGCGCCGTGACGCAGCAGCTTGAACTCGATCCGCGCAAGGTCAATCCGAATGGCTCCGGGATTTCGCTCGGCCATCCGATCGGCGCGACCGGTGCGCTGATTACCGTCAAGGCGCTATATGAACTGCAGCGTATCAACGGGCGCTTCGCGCTGGTGACGATGTGTATCGGAGGCGGCCAGGGGATTGCGGCTATATTCGAACGCTTACAATAGAAAAGATGTGTCGCATTGCTGACAAGGAATAGCCATGACAATCAACACCGTTGGGATAATTGGTGCAGGTACGATGGGCAACGGCATCGCTCAGGTCGTTGCGGTTGCGGGATTGAAAGCGGTCATGATCGACGTCAATGAGGCGGCGCTCGCAAAGGGTCTGGCCACGTTGACGGGCAGCCTCGATCGGCTGGTCGCCAAGGGCAAGCTCGACGCGGCGGTAAAAGAAGCCGCCCTCTCGCGAATCGAGACTTCAACCGACTATCAGCGCCTCACCGCCGTCGACCTCGTGATCGAAGCCGCCACGGAAAATACCGATCTGAAGATCCGCATCTTGCGGCAGATCGAATCGGTGGCGCGGCCGGACACGATCATCGCGTCGAACACGTCGTCGATCTCGATCACCGCGCTCGGGGCGGCGCTTACCGATGCGTCGCGCTTCATCGGCATGCACTTCTTCAATCCGGTGCCGCTCCTGCCACTCGTCGAAATCATTCGTGGCATACAGACCAGCGCGGCCACGATTGAAGCCGTACGTGAGTTGACAGTCAAGCTCGACAAATCGCCGATCAGCGTCAAGAACGCGCCGGGCTTCGTGGTGAACCGCATTCTGGTGCCGATGATCAACGAAGCGTTCTTCGTGCTCGCCGAAGGCATCGCGACGGCGGAGGAGATCGACCTCGGCATGCGCCTCGGCGCGAATCACCCGATCGGTCCTCTGGCACTGGCGGATCTGATCGGTCTCGACGTTTGCCTGTCGGTCCTCGACGTCTTCCTGAAGGACTTCGGCGATTCGAAGTACCGCGCGAGCCCGCTGCTACGCGAACTGGTGGCGGCAGGCCGTCTCGGACGCAAGGTTGGTCAGGGCGTCTATCGCTACGACTAGAGCTGGCCCGGTCACTGCCGAACCAATGCGCGCCTGAGCCGTTCTGCCATGAACGGCTGCGCGCCACTCCATAACAACGTGCGCGAAACACGGTCTGGGTCCATGCCGCACAGGACGCAATCGTGGCTTTTTCGCGACACGTGGGAGGTTGCGAAATCGAGCCGATGGCCTATGGTTCGATGCCGGCACGCCGCGCCCGCGGCGTGAAACCGCCCGCAAGCCTGCTGCACGTCGCAGGCATTTTCATCAGACACAGAGTCGCGTCATTGTTCCTGATTCTGGAAGGAACCAATCCATATCATGCGATATGAGGCAAAAAACCGACCGACTATGCTCCCGGTTACAGCCTCACCCAGCCACTCTTCAAGGGCATTCGAGGCGGTCAAATAATCAATCATACTTAGGACACCCGTCTGATGAAAAACGTCGTATTTTCCAGTGCCGTAGGTTCGCTCTTCGTCCTCGCCGCGTCACCGGCATTCGCGCAAAGCTCGGTCACGCTGTATGGTCTCGTTGATACGGCACTCCGATATCAGACGAATGCCGGCCCGGATGGCAAAGACCTGGTCAGCATGACGGTCGGCCCGGAAACTCACAGCCGTTGGGGCCTGAAGGGCACTGAAGACCTGGGCGGCGGCCTGTCCGCGATTTTCCGCCTTGAAAATGGCTTCGAACTCAACTCCGGACAACTGCATCAGGCCAACACGCTGTTCAGCCGGCAAGCGTATGTAGGTCTGTCCAGTGACAAGTACGGCACGCTGACCTTCGGTAACCAATATGCGCCGCTCTACGACACCATGGGCGATGTGTTCGACCCGTTGACCGTCGGCGACTACTGGCAAGACAGCTGGGCATGGAATGGTATCGGTCCGTACCTCACGATCAACAACTCGGTCAAATACAAGGCATCGTTCAATGGCTTGAGCATCGACGCGATCTATGGCTTCGGCAATCAGGCTGGCGCAGTCGGCCTCGGCAGCACGTATGGCGTGGAACTGACGTATACCCACGGCCCCGCATCGCTCGACGCGGGCTTCCAGCAGACCTCCGTGACGTCCGCGAACGGCAGCCTCGTCAATGGCGCGAAGATCAACATGCTGCACGTCAGCGGCGCGTACCAGATCACCCCCACCGTACGCCTGTTGGCCGGCTGGCTGCGCGCGCAGGATCGCAGCGGCACCACCGACGCCAATATGCAGCAGGCCGGCGCGCCGAAACTGCCGGGCAGCAGCCCGAACCGTATCGACGACACGCTCTACATCGGCGGCAACTGGCAGGCAACGGCGCCGCTGCTGATCACCGTGGCCGGCTACTACGGTCGCGCTCGCAATGCCGAGCGGATCGACGGCACGCTCGGTTCGGGTATCAACTACTCGGCCACTGTTCTCGCCGAGTATTCGCTGTCCAAGCATACGGAAGTGTATGGCACGGTCGACTTCGCGCGCGGCAACGGCGCGTTCGCCGCCGACTACCCAGGCTCGACCAACCCGGCGACCGGCGTTGTCGATACCGTCGGCCGCACCAACAACGTGGGCGCGGCAGTCGGCATCCGTAAGATGTTCTAAATCTGCATGGGACGGATCTACGGCCGGCGTCAGCCGTTGCCCTGCAGGTCCGTCTCCGGCACATCGACGGGAGGCGGGCTCCTCGCCCCCGCGCGACCAGTTCCATGACTGGCAGCCGCAGCGTTTGCGCCATCGCGTCGATCGTGATCGGCTGGCCGCCGTCCTGACCCAGCAATGTGACGACGCTTCCGGTCCGCGCCTGCGCGATTTCGTGAGGCTCCGTGAAGAACCGACCCACGCTCGCCGAGAGCGTCAAGTTATCGCGCGCGATGCCTTCCGCATGACACAAACATGACGGAATCAAGGCAGCTGGCCTCATATAAAAAAGATCGTTCACCTGCGCCTTGCGCAGAAAAGTGTCGCCCAACCGTCTCTTGACCCAGATCAACAGCGACGCCCAGGGCACCGCTAAAGTCAACCTCACGATTCTTGTTGCGACGCACAATCATGGAGCCTACGCGCGCTCCTCCACGCGTCCGCAATACCGTCGTGCCGGGGAACGTCGACTGTCACAGGTAGTTCTCGTTTCGCCGCCATGCTCTGCAATAGCTATCCCGCTGTCGTCGGTTCGTTCGGCCACGACGCCGCGCGCTCAGACAATCAAAAGGAAATCAGATGGACATTCGCTCCAGGTTGGCTCCCGCGGAAAATCGTGCACTGCCTGACGGATCTGCCGTCTCCGCATCCACTGCGCCCTTCCGGGAACTAGACCACGCCAAGGAAGCCATGATCGCGCGATTGACGGCGGGCCTGTCACCGGCGGCGCTGGGCGCGGCATTCTCCGACTGGCTCATCCATCTCGCGGCGGCGCCCGGCAAGCAACTGGAACTCGCCTCGCTCTGTGCGCTGAACACAAGGCGTGTCGCCGACTATCTCGCACATGTGGCCACGGGCGCTTACGCGCCCTTGCCGGCGGAACCGTCGTCGCAAGACGACCGCTTTCGTGGCGACGCGTGGCAGACCGAACCCTACCGGCTGTGGCAAACGACATTCCTGCTCGCCGAGCAATGGTGGAATACCGCGACGCGGGAAGTGCCCGGCACCACTCGGCACCATGAAGACGTCGTGTCGTTCGTGGCGCGCCAACTGCTCGATACGCTGGCGCCGACCAACTTCCCGCTCACCAACCCGGAGGTGTTCCAGCGCGCGATGTCGACAGCGGGCATGAGCCTCGTGCAGGGCGCGCACAACGCGCTCGAAGACGCGACGCGCCAGGCGAGCGGCATGCCGCCCGCAGGTCTGGAACAGTTCAAGGTGGGGGCCGATCTTGCGGTCACGCCGGGCAAGGTCGTGTTTCGCAATCACCTGATCGAACTGATTCAATACAGCCCCGCGACCGACGAGGTCATCGCCGAGCCGGTCCTGATCGTCCCCGCCTGGATCATGAAGTACTACATCCTGGACCTGTCGCCGCATAACTCGCTGATCCGTTATCTGGTCGGGCAGGGACACACCGTGTTCTGCATCTCGTGGCGCAACGTCGACGCCGACGACCGCGACCTAGGCCTCGAGGATTACCGGCAGTTGGGCGTCATGGCTGCGCTGGACACCGTCTCGAAGATCGTCCCCGGCCGCCAGATCCACGCAACCGGTTATTGCCTCGGCGGCACGCTGCTGTCGATCGCGGCGGCAGCCATGGCGGGCTCGGGCGATAACCGGCTGGCGTCGGTCACGCTATTCGCGGCGCAAACGGATTTCACCGAACCCGGCGAGCTGCAGCTCTTCATCGACGATAGCGAAGTCTATTTCCTCGAAAGCATGATGTGGTCGCAGGGCTATCTCGACGCCCGTCAAATGGCCGGCGCGTTCCAGCTCCTGCAATCAAACGACCTCGTCTGGTCGCGCATCGTGCACGACTATCTGCTCGGCGAACGCGCCCCGATGATCGATCTGATGGCGTGGAACGCAGACGCCACGCGCATGCCGTACCGGATGCACTCGGAATATCTGCGGCAACTCTTCCTCGACAACGACCTCGCCTCCGCCCGGTATCAGGTCGACGCGCGGCCGGTCTCGATTCGCAACATCCGCGCGCCGATGTTCGTGGTGGGCACGGAACGCGATCACATCGCGCCGTGGCGTTCGGTCTACAAGATCCACGATCTTTCCGACACGGCAATCACGTTTGTCCTGACGAGCGGCGGTCACAACGCCGGGATCGTCAGCGAGCCGGGGCATCCGCACCGCCAATTCAGAATCAAGGAGACCGCCGCCGACGATCTGCGCGTGAGCCCCGATGAATGGGTGCCCGCAGCCGCCCAACGGGAAGGCTCGTGGTGGCCCGTCTGGTCCGATTGGCTCAAGGCCCGCTCGAGTCCCGAGCGTATCGCGCCGCCGGCCCTCGGCAACCAACCGGGCGCCGAGGCGCTCCCGGACGCCCCCGGCACCTACGTCTTCCAGCACTAGGAGGCATTCGTGAACGATCTTCTGCTGCATAACCGGACCTTCGATGAACTGGCGATCGGCGAATCCGCATCGCTCGTGCGGACAGCGGGGCAAATCGACATCGACCTGTTCGCCGCCGTGTCGGGCGATGTCAATCCCGCGCATACCGACGCGACCTTCGCGTCGAGCGACCTGTTTGGCCATATCGTCGTTCACGGCATGTGGACCGGCGCGCTGATCTCCGCGCTGCTCGGCACCCGGCTGCCGGGTCCTGGGACCATCTATCTGGATCAGGAACTGCAGTTCCGCCACCCGGTCGCGCCGGGCGACACGATCACCGCCACGGTGACGGTGAAAGAAAAACGCCCCGAGAAGCGGATCGTGCTGCTCGACACGCGCTGCACGAATCAGAAGGGCGACACCGTTCTGCTCGGCACGGCCACGGTGATTGCACCGTCGGCACCGATCGTGTGGCATCCCACCCTGCAACCCGAAGTGTCCGTGCGCCGGCACGACCGTTACGAGGCATTCATTCGCGAAGCGCGCACTCATACCGCACTGCGCACGGCCGTCGTGCATCCCTGTTCACCGGATGTGATTCAGGCGGTCTTCGAAGCGCGTGACGAAGGCCTGCTCGATCCGATACTCGTCGGTCCCGAAGCCAAAATCCGCGCCGCCGCCGAAGCCGCTAACGTGAGTCTCGCCGGCATCACGATCGAAGCGGTCGCGCACAGTCACGCCGCCGCCGCGCGCGCCGTCGAACTGGGCGCCGCCGGCCAGGTCACCGCGTTGATGAAAGGCACGCTGCACACCGACGAACTGCTCTCCGCGGTCGTCGCTGCCGGGTCTGGCCTGCGAACCGGCCGGCGCATCAGCCACGTGTATGCGATGGACGTACCCGCTTACCCTAAACCGCTGATCGTCACCGATGCGGCGGTCAATATCTCGCCGACTCTCGCGCAAAAACGCGATATCTGCCAGAACGCGATCGACCTGCTGCATGTTCTAGGCATCGAGCAGCCGCGGGTCGCCGTGCTCGCGGCCGTTGAAACCGTCAATCCGGCGATGCCGACCACGCTCGACGCGGCGGCGCTCACCGTGATGGCCGCACGCGGCCAGATAACCGGTGCGCTGGTCGACGGCCCGCTCGCCTTCGACAACGCGATCAGCCTCGCCGCGGCGACGACCAAAGGTGTCCACTCCCCGGTGGTCGGTCAGGCGGACATTCTGCTGGTTCCCGATCTCGAAGCCGGCAACATGCTGGCGAAGCAATTAGTGTATTTCGCCGGCGCCGACGCCGCGGGTCTCATCGTCGGCGCGCGGCTGCCGATCATCCTGACGAGCCGCGCCGATAGCCTGCGGGTGCGCCTCGCATCGGTCGCGCTTGCCAGGCTCGTCGCCGAAAGCCGCCTGAGCGAACTGCTCGCATCATGAGCGCCCCTCTTCTGCTCACCTTCAACCCCGGCTCGTCGACGGTCAAGATCGGGCTGTTTCGCGTCGTCGCCGGTGAAGCCGTGAGAATCGGCCAGGGCATGATCGACTTCCGGCATCAACCCTTGCAGTTGCACCTCGTGAATGGCGGCAAGACAGCAGACATTGCCCTGCGGTCTGCCGTCACCGAAGATCTGCACGACGTGCTCGACGAAACGCTCGGCTGGTTCGCCACGCATTTTCCGCTCGACGATCTCGTGTCAGTCGGCCATCGCGTCGTGCATGGCGGCGATCGCTTCGCCGGTCCCGTCGCCATCACGGACGAAACGCTTGCGGCCATCACCGCCCTCGTCCCGCTTGCGCCGTTGCATCAGCCCCAGAGCGTCCGGCTGATCCGGGCGATCCGGCATCTGCGGCCGCATCTGCTGCAGGCCGCGTCGTTCGACACGGCATTTCACCGTACGCAGACTGCGCTGGTCCAACGCTTTGCGATTCCACGCGGACTCTTCGACAAGGGCATCAAGCGCTACGGTTTTCATGGCCTGTCATATCAATTCGTTCACGGCCAGCTCGAACTGCAATTCCCGCAACTCGCACGCGGCAAGGTCGTTGCCGCCCATCTAGGCAGCGGCGCAAGCCTGTGTGCATTCGAGGCCGGCGCAAGCCGCGACTCGAGCATGGGTTTCTCGACACTCGACGGAATTCCCATGGCCACGCGATGCGGCGCGCTCGACGCCGGGGTTCTTCTACACCTGCTCGAACAGCACGGCCTCAGCGTCGACGAGGTCGAACACATGCTCTATGAGCAGTCCGGTCTGCTCGGGGTTTCCGGTATCAGCGCGGACAGCCGCGAACTGCAGGCGAGCCACCGCCCGGAAGCCCGCGAGGCGCTGGAGCTGTTCGCCTTTCGCATCGCGGGCGAGGCCGCGCGGCTCGCCGCCACGCTAGGCGGCCTCGACAGTCTCGTCTTCACCGCCGGGATCGGCGAGCATCAACCCGCGGTGCGCGTTGCCGTATGCGAGCGCCTCGCGTGGCTGGGCGTCGAACTCGATCGCGAAGCGAACGACAGCAACGCACGTGTGATCAGCAGCGCGCGCAGCCAGATAACGGTCCTCGTGCTGCCGACCGATGAAGAGCAGATCATCGCCAACGAGGCGATTGCGGTATTGCATCGCGAGGCATTGAAATCGTGAATTCCATCATCGACCTTTCGGGCAAGCGCGGCCTGGTCGTCGGCATTGCGAACGAGCACAGCATCGCCACCGGCTGTGCGACGCTGTTTCGCGCGGCCGGCGCGGAACTCGCCGTCACCTATCTGAACGACAAGGCCGAGCCGTTCGTCCGCCCGGTTGCCCAGACGCTTCGTGCGCCTCTCGTCATGCCATGCGACGTGCGTGTTCCGGGTCAGCTAGAAGCCGTCTTCGAGACGATCACGAAAGAGTGGGGGCGGCTCGACTTCGTGCTCCATTCGATCGCCTTCGCACCCGCCGACGACCTGCACGCGAGCCTCGTCGACTGCTCGGCCGAGGGCTTCGCCCTCGCGATGAATGTGTCGTGCCATTCGTTCATCCGCATGACAAAGCTCGCGTTGCCGCTGATGCCGGACGGCGGCAGCCTGATGACCGTGAGCTTTCTGGGCGCCGAGCGCGCGGTGGATCATTACAACGTGATGGGGCCCGTCAAGGCCGCGCTCGAATCGAGCGTGCGTTACCTTGCCGTCGATCTGGCGGCACGTCGCGTCCATGTCCATGCGATCTCGGCAGGCGCGGTGAAAACACGCGCCGCATCCGGCATCGACCATTTCGATGCACTGCTCGACGACGTCCGCACGCATACGCCCGCGCAGCATCTCGTCACGATTAACGAAATCGGCCGGATTGCGACCGTGCTCGCGAGCGAGGCGGGGATGACACTAACCGGCTCCACCATCTACGCGGACGCGGGCTTTCATATCACGGCGTGAACCTATCGAGCCCGTGCGCGCGGCTGATGCGGATTCCGGGCCCACCCGGCTCTCGATAAACAAACGATTTCTTCGCTTTCTAACAGGAGCATGCGATGACAAGAACGGCGCTCATTACCGGCGGAGTCAGTGGAATCGGAGCGGCAACAGCAAGACAGTTGCAAGGCGCCGGCTACTCGGTGATTGCCAACTATTTCGGAAACGATGCCGAGGCCGATGCATTTCATAAAGAAACGGGCATTCCCGTCTTCGGCTGGAACGTGGCTGACTTCGATGCCACCCAGCAAGCGATTGCCACGATCGTCGCGCAATCGGGCCCGATCGATGTGCTCGTGAACAATGCCGGCATCACCCGTGACAGCACGCTGCACAAAATGACGCTGGAGCAATGGCGCAGTGTGATCGACGTGGATCTGGGCGGATGCTTCAATACGTGCCGGGCTGTCATCGAAAGCATGCGCGAGCGCCGCTTTGGACGGATCGTGAATATCAGTTCGGTCAACGCGCTTTCCGGGCAGTTCGGCCAGACCAACTATGCCGCAGCCAAGGCGGGGCTGATCGGCTTTACCAAGGCGCTCGCGCTCGAAGGCGCATCGCGAGGCATTACGGCCAATGTGATCGCCCCAGGCTATACGGATACGGGCATGGTGCACGGTGTGCCGGACGACATTCTGAAAACGATAGTCAGTGGCGTGCCGGCGGGAAGACTGGCGACGCCGGATGAAATCGCGCGCGGCATCGTCTTCCTGGTCGCGGATGACGCGGCGTTCATCAACGGAGCCACGCTGTCGATCAACGGTGGCAAATATATGGCGTAGGCGGGACGGGCGCCGTCCTCTGGACGGATGAACGCCATGGCGGGCGAATCGGCGGAAATGTTTCCGCGCGATGCGCCCGCTCTCACACTAGATGTCTCGCTATCCGATCGTCAGATCGTCGTTGACCGCGTGTACGCCAGGCGCGGCCCATGCCGCTCCGCGCGCGATCGATCGCTCCGCATACGAGCCGACCTTGCCCGTCAGCGTCACCGTGCCGTCCCGCACGCTGACGCCAATGCGATCCGCTTCGCGCTCGACGTGACGCACGAGGGCTTTGCGGATGCTGTCGCCGATATCCTCCCCTGCCGGGCTCTCATGCACGTCGATGAGATTCGACACTCCCCTCACGCCACGCATGGGATTGATCATGCGCGTGGCGAGATGACGCTGATAGGCGCGCTCGAGCCTGCCTCGCAATGTCACCCATCCGTTGTCGACTTGCACCTGGACGTGGACATCGGATACGCCAACGGTCCACTTCAGGATCGACCGGACAGCGTTCGCAATGTCCTCATCCGTTCTGACGTCGCTGTGGGGCAGGCGAATATCCATTCTGGAAACTACCGTCTTCACGCCCGCCACCCGTTTCGCCGCCTTCTCGGCGGCCAGCTTTTCCGCATAACTCGACGGATGGCCGGACAGCGTGACAACCCGCTCTTTCACCTCCACGTCGATGTCCGCCAGCGACACCGCAGGATCCCACGCCAACTCGTCCGCAACTTCTGCCTGCAACTGCCGGTCCGTTTTCATTGCGCTCTCCTGTCATTTCCCTGTGCTCATCTGCCTGAATGACGGCTGATTTCGCCGTCACGCAGCACCGTGATCGACGCTCGCGCGCCAGAGATCCGATCGCGCGCATGACCATGACGTCTTTCCAGCGCGCAGTTCACCAAGCCCTTCGTCGATTCATCTCGAAGCGCTGCTGAACTCAGCATAGCTTTCGAAGCCGCCGCGCCAGTTGAGTTACATCAATGCCTGACTGGCGCGCGCCGGCGTTCGGATAAGCGCTCCGCGGCCTGTCGCCGATGCAGCGAACTAGCCAGCGCCTGCGTGCGCATCAGCCGTGCTGCCCCGCATGATGCGCTGTAATGGCAAGCGGGAGTTCGCAGTCGATTTCAGACTTCCGTGCGCGTGACGCTCGCAACGACGCCGCTCTCGGCCTTTTGCACAGGGAACGTTGTGAGACACAGGCTGCCGGCCCCGCGGATACAACCTGTCGCCAGATCGAAGCGCAGGCCATGCGCCGGGCAACGCAATACGTGGCCATCGAGTTGACCACTCGCAAGCGACGCGCCATTGTGGGGGCACGAGTTTTCGATCGCGTAAACGGTCCCTTCGATATTGAAGATGACGACGCTGCGGCCGTCGACGAAGACGAGCTTGCGCTTGCCGGGGGGCAATTCATCGACAGTGTCGATCGGAATCAGCCGTGGCGCTTCCTGGCCGCAAGCCGTGGAGCGATTGCTTTGACTGAGCACGCCGACTCCTCAACTGAGTTCACGGATGAATCCCGACGCGCGTGGCCACTCGCCGTATCCCGAGGCGGGGTTGAGATGGCCGACTGCTCCGACGTCGACTAGCCGGCTGCCCCAGTCGCTCGCCAGCTGGGTGACCTTCTCGATGCTCGCGAGGGGATCGTTCGTGCTGGCCGCCACGATGCTCGGGAACGGCAGCCGGGTTCGCGGCGTGGGCAGCCAACCGTGCTCGCGCAGCACATCGAGTGCCGGATAGCCGTCCGGCAACGGCGTTTCGAAATCCGGCGGCGCCGCCAGCAGCGCGCCCTGGATGTCGCGCTGATGATGCTGCGCCCAGTGCACCGTCATCATCACTCCGGCACTGTGCGATACCAGCACCACCGGACCCGCGATGCTGGCAAGCGCCTGATCGAGCGCCTCGACCCTGGCGGCGCAGTTCAGCTTGTCGCGTTCCAGTGGCGGCACCACGCGCGCTTTGGGCAGCTTGCGGGAGAGGATCGTTTGCCAGTGATCCTCCACGTGATCCCGAAGGCCGGGAACGATCAGGATGGTTGGCGGTGAAGAAGCTGTCATTGCACGTACTCGAACAAAAAATATTAGCGAGGTGTGGGCTGGTCGCGCGTTGCACTCAGGCGGCGCAGGTCTTTCGCATAGCTGCGCTTGCCCGCGAAGAACGCGATTGCGCCAACAAGGGGGACAATGGGCACGATCTGCAAGGTGCCCAGCAGGCCGATTCTGTCCGCGATCATCCCGGTCAGCACGGCGGCTGGTGCGAGGCCCATCAGGTTATTGGCGAGCGTCAGCGTCGCAAAAGCGGAGGCGTGAATGGATGAGGGTGTCAGGTTGGCCACCATTGCACCTGACGGCCCGGAAGCGCCGGCGCTGACGAACATGCCGATACCGATCAGCACAAGTTGCAGCGCGCCGGCATGTAAGCGGAAGGCCGTTCCCAGCACTGCGAACGACACCATGCAGTAGGCAATGGCGGTGATCCACTTTCTTACCGGCACCGCGCGGCTGATCCGGTCGGTCAGCATGCCGCACACCACCATCCCGAGGCCCGTCAGCAGGACGAATCCCGACGCGGCGACCGCGGCGCTGCCGGGTGTCATCGCGTAATAGCGGTTCAGGTAGCTGGGCATCCAGGCAAACAGGGCAGCGGGAACGAACAGATGCAAGCCGCTGCCGACGTACGCGCACACGACGGACCTGGAAGCAAAGAGTCCCTGCACCAGCAACCGCAAGCTGAGCCGTACGCCGGGTTTGCACGGAGCGGCGACACTGACTTCCGCCCGAAGCCGCGCCAAGCGCTTTTCCGTCACGACGATGCGATAGACGATGAGGAGCAGAAGGCCGAAAGCGGCCATCGAGCCGAAGGACCAGCGCCATCCGAGGTGGGCTGCGATGCCACCGCCTAACGCCATGCCGAGTACGGAGCCGAACGCGCCGCCCGCCATGAACGCGCCCGTGAGTGTGGAGCGCAGATGGGCCGGGAATACGCTCAGGACGAGCGCCACGCCGACGCTGCCATACGCCGCTTCGCCCAGCCCGACGAACGCACGCGCCACGAGCATTTCACCGTAGCTGGTCGAAATGGCACAGCCCAGCGTTGCAAGACTCCACAGCCCCGCCATCAGCGCGATGCTGTTCACGCGGCCCCAGCGGTCGGCGAGGACGGACAAAGGGAAAGTCAGCACACCGACCATCAGCGCGACGATGCTACTGAGCGAACCCAACTGCGTATCCGACAGCGCCCATGTCGTCTTCAGCAACGGAAAGACCGCATTCAGAACCTGACGTGACATGTAGTCCGACAACAACAGCCCGAGTGTCAGCGCGAACACGGTCCATGCATACGTGCGTGAGATCGCCGGGGCGGAGTCGATCTTGCCGGTCTCGAGCTCGATATCGTGAAAGTACAAAATTGTCTCCTCCAGTGCTCGGCGACGCGGTTCTCTCGTGCACATCGCTGCGCACCGGACCCCTTTGAAGGCTGGGCATCACGCGACGCCCAGCTTTCGCCATGAGACTGTCAATGTTGATGGGGATGCCGCAAATTTCAGGCAACCTGCAGCGGTGCGTACTTCGTCGCGCCGCGGCGGTTCGGCATCATCCCGTTGGCGTTCAGCGTTGCGTCGATGTCCTTGTATTGCACACCGATCCGGTAAATCTCGCGCGCCTCTTTGCCGGTCGCGATCTCCCGGCCCAACTCGCGCGCCACCCGCACCGTCTGTTCGATCTGCTGCACCGAACTCATGCGCTCGCCATGCTGGTCGATGATCGTGTCCTCGATACCGCAACGGGGATGCAGGCCCATCGCGAGGGCCATGGTGTTGAACGGCAACACGTTCTTCAGCAGGGACTCGGCGGTCAGCGTGCAGCCGTTCGGCGCGCGATGAATGAAATTGAAGAAGTTGAACGGGTTGGGGCCGTCGAAGCCGCCGCCGATGCCGATCCAGGTCAGGTTCAGCGGCCCCTTGTACGCCCCTCGTCGGACCAGCCGCTCCAGCGTTTCCAGTGCATGAATGCCGGTCAGCTGAAAATGCGGCTGAATGCCGGCGGCCTGCAGGCGCCGCAAGTGCTCCTCCACCCACGCCGGGCCCGCCGGCACGGTCATTTCGCTGTAGGCCGCCTTCAAGGCTTCATTGGCCAGCGAGGTGCCCTCCAGGTACTCCGGATACAGCAACTCCATGATGTTCATCTGCGTGGTGTTGATCGCGACCGTCACCTGATCGGGCTTCGGTTCGAGGTCGGCCAGCATGTGGCGCGTGTCGTCGGACAGCCACTTGGCGGCCTGTCCGTCGTCCTCTGGCGCGAACGAGATCGAACCGCCCACCTGGATGATCATGTCGGGCACTCTGGCGCGCACGCCCGCGATCAGTTCGTTGAACTTCGAGAGCCGTTTCGAACCTTTGCCGTCGAGTTCGCGCACGTGCAGGTGAAGCACCGTCGCGCCGGCGTCGTAACAGTCAACGGCTTTCTGGATCTGTTCTTCCATCGTGACCGGAATGTCTTCGGGGAAGTCAGCCGGCATCCATTCGGGTCCGTACGGTGCGACCGTGATGACTACGGGTTCCATGTTTTCGGGGTGCAACGAGTCGTCGAGAAATTGCATTTTTTCCTCTCTGTTTCCGTGAGATTGACGCGAGACGGCAGGGCCGCTGGCGTCGGTGATCAGAAGGGCACGTCGCCGATGATTCCCGCGCGTTCCATCTTGCGGTGGCAAGGCGGGTAATCCATCACTGCGTAGTGCTGGGTGCTGCGGTTATCCCAGATCGCGATGCTGTTTTTCCGCCAGCGCCAGCGCACCTGGTACTCGGGAATCTGCGCCTGGCTGAGCAGGTAATTGAGCAGCAGGCCGGCTCCGGGGTTGGCGTCCTGGCCGAAGCGAACGCGCTCTGGCGTGTGATAGTTCGTGAAGTGCGTCGTGAAGGCGTTGACGAACAGGACTTGCTCGCCCGTCTCCGGGTGCGTGCGAACCACCGGGTGTTCGGCATCCGGATATTGCGCTTTCAGCGCCAGCCGCTTTTCGATCGGCATGGCCGCGCCAAAGCTTGCTTCGATGCTGTGGCGCGCTCGCAGATCGGCGATCTGTGCCTTCACGTGGGGCGGCAGGTTTTCATACGCCAGCACCATGTTCGCCCACATCGTGTCGCCGCCGACGGGCGGGCATTCGACACAGCGCAACACGCAACCGAAAGGAGGCGCGGCGCGCCACGTCGCATCGGTATGCCACGCGTTTTCATAGCGATCGTTGGGCTGATCCGGGGTCTTGTAGATCCGCACGAGTCCCGGATGCTCCGGGTCACTGCCGGCCACCGGGTGATCCTCGAGTTCGCCGAAGCGATGCGCAAAGGCAACGTGTTCTTCGCGGGTGATGTCCTGATCGCGCAGGAACACGACGCGGTGCTTCAGCAGCGCGGCGCGGATGGCAGCGAACAGCCCATCGTCATGGATCGCGTCGGCGAGATGCACGCCGAGCAATTCCGCGCCGATACTGCAGGTAAGGGGTTCGATCCGCATGGCTTTTTCCTCAGACGAACAGTACGGATGAGCCGGTTGTCCGGCGCGATTCGAGGTCGCGATGGGCCTGGGCGGCATCCTGCAACGCGTAGCGCTGATTGATTTCGATCTTGATGCGGCCGGCCGCGACGTGGTCGAACAATTCGCCGGCCAGGGCGTCTTTTTCGGCGGGATCGGCGATGTAGTCGGCGAGCGCCGGGCGCGTCAGATAGAGCGATCCCTTCATCGCAAGGATTTGCGGATTGAACGGCGGAATCGGTCCGGACGCGGTGCCGACGCAGACCATCAGGCCGCGTCGCCGTAGCGAATCGAGCGATGCGTCGAAGGTGTCTTTGCCAACGCTGTCGAATACGACGTCGACGCCGGCCCCTTCAGTCAATTCGCGCACGCGTTTCGCGACGTCCTCGCGGCTGTAGTCGATCGTATAGTCGCAGCCATGCGCGCGGGCGACCGCCGCCTTGCTTTCGTTCGAGACCGTGCCGATCACGATCAGACCGAGCAGCTTCGCCCACTGCGACACGATCAGTCCGACGCCGCCGGCGGCAGCGTGCAGCAGGATCGTGTCGCCGGGCCGGAATGCATGGATGCGCCGCAGCAGATAAGCGGACGTGAGGCCGCGCATTGTCATCGCAGCGGCTGTTTCGCACGAGATGCCTGCGGGCAGCCGGATCAGCGGCGCAGCCGCGATTATCCGCTCGCTGCTATAAGCGCCAAGCGTGTTGAGAAAACCGGTGTACGTAACACGGTCGCCCACCGCGACGTTCGTCACGTTCGGACCGACCGCCTCGACAATGCCCGCCGCTTCGACGCCCATGCCCGCAGGCAAAGGCATGGGGTACAGGCCGGAGCGGAAGTAGGTGTCGGCGAAATTGAGTCCGATTGCTTCATGGCGCAGGCGGACCTGGCCGGGGCCCGGATCGCCCACGACGACCTCTTCCCAGCGCAATACTTCGGGGCCACCCGTTTCGTGCATTCGAATTGCATGTGCCATTCATGTCTCCAGTCTTTGTGAGGGCTTTTGGACGCGTGTTCTTTACAGCGTCCGGGTGTTCGGCTGTTCATCGGCGCAGCCGGCGCCAAACGCTTGCGCCAGTGCGTTCCAGTCCGTGTCGCTCAAATAGCGCCGCGCGGCTGGCAGCACCACGCCTTCCTTGCGGCCCATGTTTTCCCAGGTGAACTGCGCGCATGCGCGCAGACCCTCTTCGAGCCGCACGGCGGTTGCCGCGAATTCGTCATTGCTTGCGATCAACGGGCCCAATTCGTCGAACATCTGCATGGCACGTTGATGCTGCCGTCCCAGCTCGTCAAGTTCCGCATCGACCGCGGAGGTGCGTTCGCGCAGTCGCGCAAACAGGGCTTCCGTCATCGCGTTTTGTTTCGGCTTCAACTCGTTCAGCCGGCTGGCGAGCGCGTGCAACGTTGTCGGCTCGTACTGTGGATTCGTCCCGCGACTCACCCGGGCGGCGCGGAGCGCGGCATGCAGGTGCGCGGAGATAGCGCGTTGCCCGGCAAGCAGAATGCCGATCGCCCGTACGACTGCCGGACGCGAATCGATCGCGCAGACCAGCACCGCGATGCCGCCGCCGTCGACCGTCGTCGTGCCGTCCGCCGATGTTCCGGCCGCCGCCGGGCGCGGAGCGACGCAGATCAGATCGCAGCCCTGAGCATGGGCAAGCGCGGCAAGCGGCAGCGGCGCATTCGCGCCGGGGGTGGCGAGCGAGCACGGCACGCCTTGCGCCCGTGCCGCTGCTTCGGCCCGCACGAGCAGTTCCCGGGTCATTTCGCCGTCGGCCGGCTGCGCGTCTCGATCGACTCCCGCATCCAGACGCGAGCCCGTGAGTGCGGCCGGCAGCGGGCAGAATGTGATCCGCGCACCGATCGACTGGGCGAATTCGACCGCCTGACCCAGCGCTTCGATTGAAGCGTCGGCGCCGTCGACTGGGACGAGAAGGTGACGGTACATGAGATATATTGCTCACCGATAGGCTGTGTAGGCCGGCCGAATCGGCATGTGAAAGTGAGACCTTTCCCACACCGTAGACCCGTTGAACCATAGCGTAGTCCGTCGGCGCCACGTGCGCCCCTCCCTCGAAGGGAGGGGCTTGACGCATGCAAACAATCCGACCCATCCTGTAAACGTGCTGTCGGCAGAAGCATCCCGCCCTGCCGCGCCGCAACGTAGTCCAATCTCGCCAGATGTCCACCACTTCCTTTGGCAGTGAATCCGCTACGACAGAGATCGTCCTGAAGACGATCCCGCCGCGCGCACCGCTCCATCTGCTGGCGCGCTCACGCCTGAGCGCGGTAGGACCGTCGTTCAATCACCAGCCGCTCGTGCTGGTGCAAGCGCCCGCCGGATTCGGCAAGACCTCGCTGCTCGCCCAGTGGCGGCGCGAGCATCTGACTGCCGGCGCCACGGTAGCGTGGCTGCTTGCCGACGAGCGTGACGACGCCGACCACCTCCTGCCGGGCCTGGTTCATGCCATGCGCACGGCTTGCGCGCGGCCCGACTTCGGCCGGCTGCTGCTGGAGGGCGCGCCGGCAGTCGCCGGCGGTCTGGATGGCGCGACCGCGTGGCTCGCCGAAGTGGCGCGGCTGTCGCTCGATGTCGTGCTGTTCATCGACGACGCCGACCGGATGCCGGCCGACGGCGCGGAAGTGCTCGCGTACGTGTTACACAACGCGCCGCCGAACCTGCGAATCGTCGTTGCCGCGCGCAGCGGGCTCGAAGTGGCTTTCGGCGATCTGCTCGCCTATGGACAGGCAATGCTGGTCGGTCCCGAGGTGCTGCGCTTTCGTCTCGACGAGACAATCGCGCTGATCGGCAACCGCTTCGGCCCGCGCATCGACGCGGATGCCTGCGCGCGTTTGTTCGAAGCGACGGACGGCTGGCCGCTCGGTCTGCAACTCGCGCTCGCGGCCATGGCGCACGCGGCGGACCCGCGTCAGACCGTCGACGCGCTGGCAACCGGCCCGGGCCGGGCGCGCGATCAGCTCGTGGGCGCGTTGCTCACCAAGCTCTCCCCTGAAGACGAGGCGTTTCTCACGCGGATCAGCGTCGTCGACATGCTGCATCCCGACCTGTGCGCGGCGCTGACCGGCGACGCCGGCGCGCCCGAACGGCTGCTCGGTCTCGTGCGGCAAACTCCGGTGTTCATCACGTCCGAGGACGGCCCGTGGTGCCGCTTGCACATGCTCGTGCGCGACGTGCTGCGCGAGCGCTTGCTGGCGCTCGACGCCGGCGCGCAGACCACGCTCCACACGCGAGCGACGACGTGGCTCGCCGCGCACGGCATGTTGCAGGAGGCCGCCTATCATGCGCTGGCGGCCGGGCAGTACCAGACCGCCTACGAGTTGGCGGACCGGTGGCTGCACGATGCGGTCAAGCAGGGCCACCTGGCCACCGTGCTCGACTGGCTCGACCGGCTGCCGGAATCGGAACTCGAACGGCGGCCTCGTCTGCGGCTCGCGGCGGCCTGGGCACTCGCGCTCGGTCAGCGGCACAAGGAGGCGCGCTGCCAGGTGGAGCGCGTTCTCGCGGCGCCGGGCGTCGACACCGAGTTGCGCTACGAGTGCGCGCTGATTCTGAGCGCGGCTGCTTATTACGCTGACGAACCCGACCGTTTTGTCGAACTCTTCGAGCCCTGGGCGGACCATCCGCCCGACGGCGCATCATGGCTCGCGCAGGTCCACGCAAACCGCTTGTCGGCACGCTCCGTCCTGTTCGGCGAGCCGGCGCAAGCGCGACGTTTCCAGCAACGCGTGCCGCGCGGACAAGTCGGCAAAGGGCACGGCTATCTGGCGCGTTGGGGCGATCACATCGTTGCGTTGAGCTACTTGCGCGAAGGCCAGTTGCGCCTTGCCGAAGAGGTCGTGATGCCGGCGCTGACGAGCGCCGAGGCCGATTTGGGCCGGCGGCATCCGCTTACCTGCATGTTCGCGGCGATCGGTGCGGCGCTCAGCTATGAGGCCGATCGGATCGACGAAGCCGCCGCGTTGCTGGCAAACCGGCTGGATGTGCTCGAGCGCGCCGGTACGCCCGAGACGGTGATACTCGCTTACTGCACCGCCGCGCGCGTCGCGGGCGTGCGCGGCAGCGAGCACCGCGCGCTCGACCTGCTCGAAGCGCTGCACGCAATGGGCCTCGCGCGGCGGCTCCCGCGGCTGCGCATCGTCAGCGTCGCCGAGCAGGTGCGTATTCATGCGAGCCGGTATCGCGCCCAGACATGCGACGCCCTGGTGCGCAGCATCGACGAGATCCTGGCTGACGCGGCTATACCGCAAGGACCGCTGTGGCGCGGGTCAGTGGCCCTGCTGCGGCTCTTTGCAGGCGCCCGCGCCGACCTGGCGGCGCGGCGCAACGACAGTGCGTTGCATACTCTCACCGAGGCGGCGGAACTCGCCCAGACGCAAAAGCTCGGTGTGCCGCGCATCGAATTGATGGCGCTGCGCGCATTCGCGCTCGAGCAGACCGGCGCAAACGGCCTGCCGCTGCTGCGCGAGGCGATGAACCTCGCGCAGACCTACGATCTGACGCGAACGCTCGCCGATGCCCATCCGGCGCTCGCGGACTGGGCAAGACGCGTGAGCGCGGAACAGACCGATTCCCCCGAGACCGCTCACGCGATCGCCGTGCCGCGCATTGCGCGGCCGCCCGCGCTGCGCGGCACGGCCAATCCCCGCGCGGTGCCGAGCGTCGTGCTGACGCCAAAGGAGCGCGAGATCCTCGAACTGCTCGCGCGCAACCTGTCGAATAAGGAAATCGCCACGGCCGCGACGGTCGGCGAGGGCACGGTGAAGTGGCACCTGAAGAACCTGTTCGGCAAGCTCGACGCCAGTTCGCGCAAGCATGCGGTGCGTCGCGCGCTGGTCCTCGGCCTGCTCGAAGAGGCCTGACAGGGGTTCAAGCGGCGTGTCTCGCAGACCAGGCGCGCCGGTGCGCGCGCGGCTGATCCACCAACACTGAGTGTTTTCCATACCCCTCCCGTCACGGGAGGGGTTCGCACGCTGGGCCTTGCGTATTCTTGCCTGCACTAGCCGGCACGATGCCGCCACGATTCCCGGTGCAGGAGAGCATTGCTGTGCAACCGTTCGATCCGTCCGTCCCCCTGATCACACCCACGCCGTCCGCTTATGGCTATCCGCTGCTCGTCAGGCAGCTGCTGGTGAACGCACTTGCCGTCTCGCCAGACCAGCAGATCACCTATCGCGGCGAGCGGCGCCACACGTTCGCCGCGTTGAACCGGCGCATCGGCCGTCTCGCCAATGCGCTGGCGGCGCTCGGTGTGCGGCATGGTTCGACCGTGGCGATCATGGACTGGGACAGCCACCGCTACCTCGAAGGATATTTCGCAATCCCGATGATGGGTGCGACCATGCTCACGGTCAACGTGCGCACTTCCGCGCAGCAGATCGCGTATGCATTGAACGACGCGAATGCGGACGTGCTGATCGTGCACACGGATTTTCTGCCGCTCCTCGAGCAGATTCACGGCGAACTGCGCAGTGTGCGCACCCTGATCATCGCCGCCGACGGCGATGGCGATGGCGATGGCGACAGCGGCGGCCTCGATGTGCCGGCGATGCCGTGCGCGGGCGAATTCGAACATCTGCTCGCGGCCGCTTCCGAGCACTTCCCGTTCGAGGACTTCGACGAGAACACGCGCGCGGCGCTCTTCTACACCACCGGTACGACAGGCGACCCCAAAGGCGTGTTCTACAGCCATAGGCAGATCGTGCTGCATGCGCTGGCGACGGCGACCACGTTGTGCTCCCCGCGAGAGGGCCAGCGGCTGCACCGCGAAGACGTCTATATGCCGATCACGCCGATGTTCCACGTGCTCGCATGGGGCATGCCCTATATCGCCGTGCTGCTCGGCCTGAAGATCGTACTGCCCGGCCGCTATCAGCCCGACACGCTGCTCAAGTTGAAAGCCAGCGAGAAAGTGACGTTTTCGCATTGCGTGCCCACCCTGCTGCAAATGCTGCTCGATGCCTCCGGGCGCGACGGACAGGACCTGTCCGGCTGGAAGATGATCATCGGCGGCTCCGCGCTGTCGCCGACGCTGTGTCGAGCCGCGCTGGCTCGCGGCATCGATGTGTTTTCCGGCTATGGAATGTCCGAGACCGGACCGGTGGTCGCTCTTTCGCAGTGCGCGCCGGGCGCGGCGCCCGTGAGCATCGACGAAGAAGTTCGGCGGCGCTGCATGGCCGGACGGCCGGTGCCGATGGTGGAGCTGCGCGTGGTCGACGCGGACATGAACGAGGTGGCGCGCGACGGCCGCAGCCAGGGCGAGATCGTGTTGCGCGCGCCCTTCCTGACTCAGGGATATCACGGCAAGCCGGGCGCTTCAGAAGCGCTGTGGGCGGGCGGTTACCTGCACACTCAAGACGTGGCCGTCGTCACACAGGACAGCTATGTACAGATCGTCGACCGCATGAAGGACGTCATCAAGACCGGCGGTGAATGGGTCTCGTCGATCGAGGTCGAGGCGCTGATCAACGCCATTCCGGGCGTGCGCGAAAGCGCAGTCGTCGGCGTGAAGGACGATAAGTGGGGCGAGCGTCCGCAGGCGTTCATCGTATGCGAGCCGGATGCGGCGTTGACCGGCAGCGAGGTTCGCGCGCATCTGCTCGTGCTCGTGGAGGCGAACCGGATCAGCCGTTATGCCGTACCCGAGATTGCGCGCATCGTCTTCGTTGCGGAGATCGCCAGGACGAGCGTCGGAAAGATCGACAAAAAACTGCTACGCCAACAATCCGATTGATCACAACGCCGGACCCCGCCGTCCTCGCATGACGGTAACGATAAAACTACGGAGACACAATGAAGGTGAAACTGACCGCAGCCGCCGTGCTGGTCGCATGGACAGGCGTCGCGCATGCCCAATCGTCGGTCACGCTCTATGGCATCCTCGATGCGGGACTGCTGTATCAGAGCAGTTCGGCGGCGACGTTCTCGCCGAAAGCGCCGAACACGGGCAAAGTGTTCCGCTTCAAGGATGGCGGTATTTACTCGAGCATCTGGGGCATCCGCGGCAGCGAGGATATCGGCGCCGGCTACAAGGTCAATTTCAGGCTGCAAGGTTCGTTCGACAGCGGCACGGGCAAATCCGGCCTCACGGACACGCCCGGGACAACCGCGGTTTTTAACCAGTTCACGACAATTGGTGTCTCGGGGCCAATCGGCACGTTCACGGCCGGCCGTCAGATCGTGCCGATGATCTACGCGATGGCCGAAACCGACGCACGCTCGGCCCAGTATTTCGGCAGCATTCTGACCGCGTGGCTCGGGATGAACCAGGCGGCGGGTTGGCCGGGAACCAGCACGAATGCGCCGATCGGTGCGCTTTATGACAGTAACGCGCTCGTCTACCAGTCGCCGGCTTTCGGCGGCGTATCGCTTGGACTGGAATACGCGCCTGGCGGCGTGGCCGGCCAGTGGCAGGGCGGCACGCGCGAGTCGGCGGTCCTCAAGTATGCAAACTACGGACTCAATCTGGCCGCCGTCTACTACAACGGGCATGATGCGAACCCGGCGCCGGGCGCGCCGCTTACGGGGGTCGACAACAACCGTTTTGTCTATCTCGGCGGGATGTATACGATCGAGGGCTTTTCCGTGTCGGCTTCGTATGCAAACGGCAGGAATCCTGCACACTCGAATCAGGTCAACCTCGACATGTACTCCGTCGGCCTGCGCTATCGATTTTCGCCTGCATTCACCGTGGCGTCCGGTCTCTACTACCTAAAAGACAAGAACCATTCGTCGAACAAGTCGACTGAGATCGCGATCGGCGCCGAATACAACGTCTCGAAGCGCACGCTGGCCTACGCCCAGGTCGGTCATGTGAACAATCAAGGCGGCATGAACCAGACGATCGTCTACGGCCAACCGGTTGCGCCGGGCGTTGGCACCACGGCGGTCATGCTCGGCTTGCGCCACAACTTCTGAGTACGCTGCCAACGAGTGGCCGTGACGGCGCGATGCTACCGGTGGAGGTGGACGGCGCGCTCCGATGGGCGATTCGTACGACGCGGGCCCCGGACACATTGAGCTTTCGAAAGCGACATGCCGTTCGGTTTCCCGCCATCGGGATCGGGCTCACGCCAACTCGGGCCCTAGGCCTTTATTTCCGCCTTCAGAAATTCGACCAACGCCAACTGCAGCGCATTGAGCACCCCGCGAGAAGTCACGAGCGCAAGCTCCGTCGGGGGCAACCGCGGCAAACCCGTGCACAGTCGATGCTCAGGCAGCACCGCCGACGTGGGCAGCACTGAAATCCCCAGACCCGATGAAACAGCGGCCTGAATGCCGGTGAGACTCTGACTTCCGAACGCGATGCGCCAGCGCCGATGCGCCCGGTCGAGGCTGCGAATCGCGCGTTGCCGGTACACGCACCCGTGAGGAAATAGCGCCAGTGGGATGGGCTCGTCCGCCGACTCGTCCGGTAACTCAACCTGCCCGCCGCGGACCCACACCAGCGATTCCGGCCATGACGCCAGACACTCCCCACTGCCCGGTTCGCGCTTGACCAGCGCAATCTCGATCTCGCCGCTCGCCAGCTTGCGTTGCAGGTCGACGCTCATGCCGGCGACGGTCTCCAGCCGCACGCCCGGCTTTGCCTTGACGAAGCCCGACAGCATGGCCGACATGCGCCGCGCGTCGAAATCTTCCGGCACGCCGATACGAACCGGCGTCAGTTCCACCTCGCTGACCAGCGCGTCCTGTGCTTCCTGCGCCAACGCCAGCAGCCGGCGCGCGTATTGCGCGAGCAACTCGCCGTGCTCGGTCGCCGTCACCTGATTGCCGGTGCGGTCGCGCAGCAGCAGCGTTCGCCCGACCAGTTCTTCCAGTTTGCGCACCTGCTGGCTGACCGTCGATTGCGTTCGATGCACACGCTCGCCGGCGCGCGTGAAACTCCCTTCGTCGACGACGCAAATCAGTGTGTTCAACAGTTCGAGATCAAGCATGAGCGGCTCGCTTCGTTATTTGAAAATCAACTGAATCTAAGAGCTTAATTTAATTTTCAAATATCGTCCATCGTGCCTAAGCTGGCTACTTCTGAACACCTGAACCCCGTTTCCAAGCGAGCAAATCATGTCACTTCACAACACAGGCCGCCCGCAGTGGCTCACTTTCGACTGCTACGGCACACTGATCCAATGGGATGAAGGTTTGCGGGCCGCGGTCGGCGACATTCTGCGGACGAAACACGGCAACGTCGTCGATCCGGCAAAACTCATCGAGGTCTACGACCGGCACGAGCATGCGCTGGAGCAGACACCTCCGCATCGCTCGTTCCGCCAGGTGGCCGGCGAGGGCTTGCGTCTCGCGCTCGAAGAACTCGGCTTGCACGGCGAGCAGGACGACATTGGTGTGCTGACCGATAGCATCTCCGCGATGCCGCCGTTTCCCGAGGTGGTGTCCACACTGCGGCGGCTGAGGGAAGATGGCTATCGCCTGTGCATCGTGTCGAATACGGACGATGACATCATCTCAGGCAACGTCGCGCAGCTCGGCGGCTACATCGACCGTGTGATAACCGCGCAGCAGGCGGGCGCGTACAAGCCGGCGCGCAGACTGTTCGACTATGCTCACGAACAACTCGGTATAACGAAGGACGACGTCGTGCATATTTGCGCGAGCCCGCATCTGGATCACGCGGCCGCGCGCAATATCGGGTTTCGCTGCGTGTGGATCGATCGCGGAACAGGCCGCACCTTGCTGCCCGACTACACCCCGGACGCGACGCTCGCGACACTCGATCAGGTGCCGGCACTCTTCACTTCACTTGGCTGGTAAATTTCAGGGACAACGATCATGGCGCATACACTTCTATCCACCGCCTCCAAGGCGAGCTCACCCCACGTGCGGCTCGACGCGGACGCGGTCATGCAGGCTCGTATCGAACTGGCCGCGTGTTTTCAGCTCGCGGCGCGGCACGGCCTGGAGGAAGGGATCTGCAATCACTTCTCGGCCGTCGTCCCTGGCCACGACGATCTGTTCTTTGTGAATCCGTACGGCTATGCGTTCGCCGAAATCACTGCATCACGACTTCTGATTTGCGATTTCGACGGACACGTTGTCCACGGTGAGGGCAAACCGGAAGCGACCGCGTTCTATATCCATGCGCGCCTGCACCGGTTGATGCCACGCGTGAAGGCCGCGTTTCACACGCATATGCCGAACGCCACGGCGCTGTGTCTGCTGGAGGGACCACCGCTGCTGTGGCTCGGGCAGACGGCGTTGAAGTTCTACGGCCGCACGGCGGTCGATGAGCACTACAACGGTCTGGCGCTGGACGAGTCGGAAGGGGACCGCATCGCCGCGGCAATGGGCGACGCCGACATCCTGTTTCTGAAGAACCACGGTGTGATGGTGGCGGGCGCGGACATCGCGCAGGCGTGGGACGACCTGTATTACCTGGAGCGCGCCGCAGCGGTGCAGCTCAAGGCGATGAGCGCCAATCAGCCGCTCAAGCCCGTGCCTCATGAGGTCGCGCAACGCGCGTACGAACAAATGCGCGTTGGCGATCCGGACAGCGCGCGAGCGCACCTCGACAGCGGTATGCGGGAACTGCGCAGGCAGGGCATTGCGTTCGACAGATAGCGCGCGAATTGGGAAGTCGAGGGAGATTGCCCTACCGCTTCGCAGTAGAATAATTGCCTCTGATGCGCGTCGAGTACAAAGCGCTATGAAACCCCGTACACGGTTCGTCACGGCGACACTGGCCGTGCTCGTCGTTATCGCGTTGCTCGCCGCTCCATTGCCGCAGCGGATTGGACTCGACACACGCATCGTGACGGTTGCGTCGATTCAACGCCCTCCCACCGTCGTATTCGACTACGTCACGACTCCGGCTCACTGGCCGGACTGGCATCCGTCATCGCTCGCGGTCAGCGGCTCCGTCGACCATTCCCTCGATCTGGGCGAGCAGGTGACGGAGGACTTCCGTGTAGCGGGCAGGCGCGGCCGCGTCGTGTGGACGGTCGCGGCACGGGAGCGCCCGGACAAGTGGACGATCGACGGAAAGATCGACAGCAGACCGGCTGGCACCGTCACCTATTCGCTGACATCGAACGGAAACGGAACCCGCTTTCAACGTGAGTTCACTTATCGCGCGCCGTCGTTGTGGTTCGCGATATTCAACTGGCTCGTGTTGCGCGCGCGAATTCAATCGGAATCCGATACGGCGGTGTCGCAACTCAAGCGTCTTCTGGAGGCGACGCAGCACTAGCCGACTTGCTCGGCTCGCGTTGCCGGTTGGCGGCTCCATGACAGCAGCCCTGCAATCGGCAAGCGATTCAAACAGCCCACCCGCGCGCGCATGGCAAGCGCAATGCGGGAGGGCTGGCCTCACACCGGATTCAACGCGGGTCGCCCATCCAGCACGGCGGCGACATTGTCCAGTGCCGTAAAGCCCATCTGGTCGCGCGTCTCGATCGTCGCGCTGGCCATATGCGGCGTCAGAAACACATTGTCGAGCTCCGCGAAACGCTTGTCGACATCGGGTTCGTTCCGGTACACATCCAGACCCGCGCTGAACAGATGTCGCGAAGTCAGCGCTTCGTAGAGCGCATCTTCGTCCACGAGACCACCACGCGCCGCGTTCACGAACACTGCGCCCTTCGGCAAGAGTCCAAACTCCTTTCTTGTCATCAACGGGACACCTCCGCCCGGCACGTGCAGCGTCAGCACTTGAGAGTGCGGCAGCATTTCGTCGAGTCTGGCGTAAAACGTCGCGCCGTTTTCCAGCGCCGGCGCCGCGCGGCTGATGTCCGTATAGATCACGCGCATGCCGAAACCCTGCGCACGCTTCGCGACCGCCCGTCCAATCCGCCCGAATCCGACAATGCCGAGCGTCTTGCCATTGACTCGCGTACCCAGCATCTCGGTCATGCCGAACGATTTGCCCCATCCGTTGCGCATGATTCGTTCGTATTCCGACGCGCGACGGCAAGCCGCCAGCACGAGCAGCATGGAGAAATCGGCGGTGCATTCGGTCAACGCGTCGGGTGCGTTCGTCACGACTATTCCCCTTTGCCGGGCGGCCGCCACATCCATGTGATCAAACCCCGCGCTCGCATTCGCAATGATCTTGACCGACGCGGGCAGCGCGGCAATGTGCTCCGCCTGCAAACCGGACTTCTTGCCGATCAGTACAGCCGGCACGTCGTGCTTCGTGCAGAACTCGACGACAGACCACGCGTCCATATCGGCCTCGGTCACGAAGGCATGGAGTTCGGCCTCGGCGCGCTTCGCCACGGCGGTGGGAACCTTGCGCGCAATCAACAGCCTGGTACGGTTATTTTCCGACATGGTTCTTCCTTGGGGACTTGGGTAGACAGACGTCGAGAGACTACGAACCGCAGACCGGGTCGTCAATGTTGATTGGATAAATCAACTCCTGGGAAATGATCGGCCCCTCATTCGTCCCCTGCACTCCGCACGACGCGATTCGCTCTCCTTGCATGCCCTTGTCCGCCGCTCGGCCGGCAACGCACGTATCAGGAAAACCCTGGTGCGATCCCCATGCGCAAGGCCCCCAGATGTTGATTCAATCAATCAAGATTGCTCACCGCATGGCGCGAATGCAACTCTCTTCCCCGTGCTCAATTGAATTGTCGAGAGGAACTGAAATGCCTGCATCGAAGAAATTCGCCGCTGTTACGGGTGCCGGTTCCGGCATCGGCCGCGCCGCCGCCGTGGCGCTCGCCAGCGCCGGGTTTAGCGTCGCGCTGATCGGCCGCAGAGCCGAGCCGCTTCTGGAAACCAGGGAGGCAATCGGCATTGCCGGCGCAGAGGCGTATGTCTTCCAGGCCGACGTCGCCGATGCGGCATCGGTGGAGCGCGCGTTTTCGCAAATCGCCGAAACGTTCGGCCGGCTCGACGTGCTCTTCAACAACGCGGGCCGCAACGCGGGGGCCGTCCCGCTGGAAGACTACGAGGTCGACTTCTGGAACGATGTCGTCGCCACCAATCTGACCGGCGTGTTTCTGTGCGCACGGGCCGCTTATCGCCTGATGAAGGCGCAGTCCCCTCAAGGCGGACGGATCATCAACAACGGCTCGATCTCGGCCCACTCGCCAAGGCCGCATACCATCGCCTATACCGCAACCAAACATGCCGTCACGGGCATTACCAAATCGATTGCACTGGACGGACGCGCGTTCAACATCGCCTGCGGCCAGATCGATATCGGCAATGCGGCGACCTCCCTCACGGAACGCATGAACCGCGGCGTCCTGCAAGCGGACGGACGCATGGCGCCCGAAGCAAGAATGGACGTAACGCACGTTGCCAATGCGGTCGTGCATATGGCCGGTCTTCCGCTCGAAGCCAATGTGCTCAACATGACGATCATGGCGAGCGCCATGCCGTTCGTCGGCCGCGGATAAATCGTCTTTCGCCAGCCATCAATAACAACAGGCTAATGTTACGGAGACATCGATGAAAGTCGTAGAGGAACAAACCTTGCCGGCACGAAATCCGGCTTACGCGGATGCCACGAAACGCTCCCGGGTCCGGTACGTCGTGCTCTCGATGCTGCTCGTGGCGACCATCCTCAATTACGTGGACCGGTCGGCGCTGGGTATCGTCGCGCCAGGCCTCTCGAAGGGGCTGGGGCTCGACAAAATGCAGATGGGCGAGCTTTTTGCGGCATTCGGTCTCGCCTATTCGATTGCGCTCGTGCCCGGCGGTGTGCTGACCGATGTCCTCGGCTCGCGGGTGGCCTATGCCCTGTCTCTGGTCGGCTGGTCGTTCGCCACCCTGACGCAAGGTCTGGCGGCCGGCTACCAGATGCTGCTCGGTTCGCGGCTCGCCATCGGCGCGCTGGAGGCGCCGGCCTTCCCTTCGAACGCACGCGCCGTGACGTTGTGGTTTCCCGCCCGGGAACGCGGCTTCGCGACCAGCGTCTATGTGATGGGCCAATACATCGGCACGCCCTTATTTACTGGCTTGTTGCTATGGATCTCCGCCGCGTACGGCTGGCGTACGGTCTTCTTCGTGACGGGCGGCTTCGGCATTCTGTTCAGTATGGTCTGGTACCGCATTTATCGCGATCCGCTTCAGCATCCGGGCGTGAATGCGGCCGAACTGCAATACATCCACGAAGGCGCTACGGCAGCGCGCAAGCCCCGCGAGAAGTTCGACTGGCGCATGGCGCTCAAGCTGCTCGGCTACCGGCAGATTCTCGCCATCTGTCTCGGCAAGTTCTGCAACAACACCTTGCTGGTCTTCTTCACCACGTGGTTCATGACCTATCTGATCGAAGCACGTCACATGTCGATGATCAAGGTTGGGATCTTCCAGGCACTCCCGTTTATCGGCGCGACGGTCGGCATTCTGCTTGCCGGTTTCCTCTCGGACTTTTTCATCCGACGCGGCGTGTCGATTTCCACCGCCCGCAAGGCGCCGCTCATTATCGGCACGCTGCTCGGTGCGTCTATCGTGCTCGTCAATTTCGTCGAGTCGAACGAGCTGGTGATCGCCATTCTGACGATCGCGTTCTTCGCGCAGGGCATCGGGTCGATGTCGTGGGCCGCCGTCTCTGAAATCGCGCCGCGACAGTATGTGGGACTGACCAGCAGCATCACCAGCCTCGCGGCCAACATCGCGGGCGTCACCACGCCGCTCATGATCGGCTACATCACCCACCACACCGGCCACTTCTACTGGGCTTTGAACCTGATGGGCTCGATATGCCTGCTCGGCGCGTTCTCTTACTCCGTGCTGCTGGGTAAGCTTGCCCGCATCGAACTGTGACGCTTCCGACTATCCAGAGAAATCGAATGATTGAATTCAAGTGGGATCATCTGCAACTGCGCTCGTCGGACGCCGAAGCCACCGCCGCCTGGTTTGCGCGCTGCCTGAACGCCGAGATCGTGCGTCGGCCGGGGCGAGTGGATTTGCGCATCGGCAGCATCAACCTTTTCATCACCTCGCTGACAAACGCACAGCCCCGCCGTCCTGATGGCGAGCGCAGTCAGGGTATCGATCACTTCGGCGTGAGCGTCGACGATCTGGACGCCGCGTTCGAGCACCTGGTGCGCTGCGACGCGGAAATCGTCGAACCGATCAAGCAGGTACGCCCTGGCGTCAGGGCGTGCTTCGTGCGATCGCCCGGTGACATTCTCGTCGAGATCCTGGAGCGGCGACCCGCCGAGATGACTTTTACCTGAAAAGACGTCACTATTGGCGCTGGATCGGCGCGCCCGTATGCAAAGGCGCGATCCGAATCGTCCCTCTCCCGCCGCGCTGTACCGCTGCATGACCTTGCCTGCCATCCCATGCGAAACTGGATCACGCTGACCGAAGCGGCCCGACAACTCGGCGTGCAGCCGCAGACTGTCTATGCATATGTCAGTCGAGGCAACATCGCGGTCATGCCGGATCCGCAGGATCCACGCAAGAGCCTCTATCGCGCGGAAGACGTCGCCGGTCTGTGCCGCAAGAAACAGGTGGGACGCAAGCGCGAAGCGCTCGCCGCCGGGACGATATTCGGCGCGGAGCCGTGCATTTACAGCAGCATCACCACCTTCTCGAAAGGCAGGCCGTATTACCGGGGACGCGATAGCATCCGGCTTTCGGAAACGGCAACGCTCGAGGACGTCGCGGCTATTCTCTGGAATGCGCGCGCGCCCGTTACCTTCGAAAGCGGCGACTTGCCGCTGCAGGGCGACGAGCGAGGCAGGCAATGCGCGTTCACATCGCTGGCGGCGCTCGCGGCCAGCGGACACTCCACCCTCGGACGCACGGACAGCGCGCTGCATGTCGAGGCCGGCCGGCTCGTGGCGCTCGTCGCACAAGCGTTTGGCGCGCGACGCAACGCGAACGCCCAAATGACGCATGAGCGGCTTGCGCTCGGTTGGGGCCAGGACCGCGATGGCGCCGAACTCATCCGCAAGGCCATGGTTCTCGTGGCCGACCACGAGATTACGAGTTCGGCGTTCGCTGCGAGGATTACCGCCTCCACCGGCGCATCGCTGCCGGGATGCCTGCTCACCGGGCTCGCAACGTTATCCGGGCCGCTGCACGGCGATGCGTCAGGCCGCGTGCGGGCCGTGTTCGACGACGTCGGCAGACTCGGTGCGGAGCATGTGGTTGCTTACCACTTGCAGTCGGCCATTCCCATCGCGGGGTTTGGACATCATCTGTATCCGGACGGCGATCCGCGGGCGGCCGCATTGCTCGCGGTGCTGGATCCTCCTCGTGAGCTCACGTCGTTCATCGCCAAGGTGGTCGAGCTGACCGGGCTCAAGCCGAATATCGACGTTGCGCTCGCGGCCCTGGCGACGCAGCTGGCATTGCCACGCGATGCGTCGTTCGCGTTGTTCGCGACGGCCCGCAGCGTAGGGCTGCTCGCGCATTGCATCGAGCAACTCCGGGTGGGCAAGGTCATACGGCCACGAAGCCGCTATACGGGGCGCGCATTGGAAGACGACCACCCCGCATCGCCCGCGGAAGGCGGTGAGACGGCGCTCGATCCAGGCACGCTCGACAAGAATCGCGTGTTCAAGGCGGTTGAGCGCTGAGAGATTCCGGCGCTTGCCCGTTCGTCGTCGCGTCGACGGCAACGTGCAGGTTCCCGTGCCGCGTACGTCGATTCAAACTTGACGAGCGGCTGCTCTTTGAACGTGAAAAGGGTTTTTCCAACGTCTGCCGGTAAGCAGGGGCGAACGGCAGAGAGCGGCCGCGTGCAGCCGGATTGCGAAGACATCGAGCGCATGCGCGCGGCCTCTACATCCTGCTTCGACTACGCCCGCACGAAAGCCAGCAGGTCCGCGTTGAGGATCTCCGCATTGACCGTCAACATCCCGTGCGAGAAGCCGGGGTACGTCTTCAGCGTGCCGTTGCCGAGCAGTTTGATCGACTTCAGCGCTGCGTCGGCAATCGGTACGATCTGATCGTCTTCGCCATGCAGCACCAGCGTCGGGACGGTTATGGCGCGAAGATCTTCGGTCTGGTCGGTTTCCGAAAATGCTTTGATCCCCTCGTAGTGAGCCTGTGCGCTACCCATCATTCCCTGTCGCCACCAGTTCTGAATCACGCCGTGATGCACGGTCGCGCCCGGCCGATTGAAACCGTAGAAGGGTCCGGCCGGAACGTCGACGAAGAACTGGGCACGGTTCGCGGCAAGCGCCTGCCGAAAGCCGTCGAATACTTCGAGCGGAAGGCCTTCCGGATTCGTCGCGGTCTTGAGCATCAGCGGCGGTACCGCGCTAACCAGAACCGCTTTGGCCACGCGGCCGGCGGGCTGTCCGTGCTTTGCCACGTACCGGGCCACTTCGCCGCCGCCTGTCGAATGGCCGATATGCACCGCGTTACGCAGATCCAATGCTTCGACAACGGCGAAGGCGTCCGCGGCGTAGTGATCCATATCATGCCCTTCGGAGACCTGCGACGAACGACCGTGGCCGCGACGATCGTGGGCGATGACACGATATCCGTTCTTCACGAAGAAGAGCATTTGCGCATCCCAGTCGTCGGAAGACAAAGGCCAGCCGTGGTGAAATACGATGGGTTGGGCGTCCTTCGAACCCCAGTCCTTGTAGAAGATTTCGACGTTGTCCTTCGTTGTGACGTACGGCATGGTGATTCTCCTCTTCGAGGTTGTTAAGCGATAACCGCTCCATCATCCGGCGACAATATTACAGCGACCACCGTCCCTCGCGGCCCGGTGAAACGAACTGAGGCAGGCGAGCGGAGAAGAATACGTTCGCCCATGGCATTCGGGAATGACAGCGCGTGCAACTCATCGTTCCAATAGCGCAATGGCGGGTGTTGGCATAAAGGCAGGACATGGCCGGCAGCGCCTCTATTTCTCCCGCGACCACACGGGTTTCGACAGGAACTCCGCGCAATAATCCGCCAGCGCGGTGACCTTTGCCGGGCGCGCCCGGGCCGAGGGCGTGACGAAGTACAAACCGCCCCGTGTCAGGTGCCAGTCGGTCAGGATCGACTCGAGTCGTCCATCGGCAAGGTACTCACCCGCAATGAAGTCGGGCAGCTCGGCAACCGCGAGCCCTGCGAGCAGCATGGGCAGCAGTGCGTCGGAGTTGGTCACCCGCAGCGGACCGACGGGCGTGACGGCCTCTTCCTCGCCTGAGTCATTCGCGAAGCGCCACACCTCGCTGCGCGCGCGATAGGCATACGAGAGACAGGGTCGGCCAACCAGATCGCGCGGATGGGCCGGACGCCCGCAGCGCGCGAGATATCCGGGCGACGCGACGACCACCTGCGACACCGGACACAGGCGCCGTGCGATCAGCGACGAATCAGGCAGCGCGGCGATGCGCAGCGCCGCATCGAACCCTTCCGCCACAATGTCGACCGGCGCATCCGAGAGATGCAGATCGATCGATATCTCGGGAAAGCGCCGCGAGAATTCCGGCAACAGCGGCGCGAGCCAACGCAAACCAAACGACATGGGCACCGCAAAACGGATCAGTCCGCGAGGCTGAACCGACATCTCGCGCGCCGCGCTCTCCGCTTCTTCCGCCTGTCGATATATGTCGCCGGCCTTCTCGCAGATCGTGCTGCCGAATTCGGTTAGCGCGAGCTGCCGTGACGTGCGATTGAAAAGCCTCGCCCCAAGGCGGTCTTCCAGGCGCGCGACGCCACGCGACACCGTTGCGACGGACACGCCCATGGCACGGGCCGCCGCGGCGAACGAACCCTCTTCGGCCACCTTGGCGAACATCGCGAGCCCTTCGAAATCCGGGAATTTCGTCATTTCATTTTTGCAATGATGGTTTGCAATCAATTCTATTTCGAAACATGGCTCGCGTCGATATTCTTCTCACATCGCCTCACCCCTTAACGAACGCAACTCACTGAAGCAAAGGATCAACATCATGGCACGCAAGCTCGAAGGCAAGATCGCACTGGTTACCGGCGGCACCAGCGGCATTGGACTCGCCACCGCAAAGCGCTTTGCAGCGGAAGGCGCGCACGTCTACGTCACTGGCCGCCGCCAGGCCGAACTCGATGCAGCGGTCGCCGCGATCGGCAACGCGACCGGCGTTCGCGTCGATTCGTCGAAGCTCGATCAGCTGGATTCGCTGTATGAGCAGATTCGCGGCGAGAAGGGCCGTCTTGACGTGCTCTTCGCCAACGCGGGCGGCGGCTCGATGCTGCCGCTGGGCGAAATCACCGAGCAGCACTTTGACGACACATTTGACCGCAACGTGAAGGGCACGCTGTTCACCGTGCAAAAGGCGCTCCCGCTACTCGCCGATGGCGCCTCCGTGATCCTCGCCGGTTCGACGACAACCATCGAGGGAACCGCGGCCTTCAGCGTCTACTCCGCGTCCAAAGCGGCAATCCGGGCATTCGCGCGCAGCTGGATTCTCGATCTGAAGGACCGCAAGATCCGCGTCAACACGATCAGCCCGGGCGCGACGAGAACGCCCGGCCTGGTGGAACTGGCGGGCCCGGACAAAGCACAACAGCAGGGACTGCTCGACTATCTCGCCTCGCGTATTCCGATGGGGCGCGTGGGCGAGCCGGACGAGATCGCCGGCGCAGCACTCTTCCTCGCTTCGGACGACGCCAGCTTTGTGAACGGTATCGAACTGTTCGTCGACGGCGGCCAGGCGCAAGTCTAGGCGCCCTCGTTGCGATCGCAATGCGCAAGCGGTTCGGGGCGGCGGCATGAGCGCCGCCTCTGCATCACGCGAAGGTTGAATCATGATCGAACATCGCCCCTTTGACACGCTCGGCAGTATCGAGCGGGGCTGGCTCAAAGCCAGCTTGCATTTCCGCTTCGGCGAACTGGGACGTCCCGGGCATACGCCAATGGGAGCGCTTCACGTCTGGAACGATGACGAGTTCGCTCCGCACGCCGGCTTCGACATGCACTCGCACCGCAACGTCGAGATCGTGACCTATGTGCGCACCGGCGCGATTACCCACGCGGACAGTTTCGGCAACGCGGCCCGCATTGAAGCTGGCTGCGTTCAGGCAATGAGCGCGGGCACCGGCGTGCTTCACTCCGAGCGCAACGAAGAGCGAGAGCCAACGCGGCTTTTCCAGATCTGGTTGACGCCCCGCTCGCCCAACGGTGAGCCGCGCTGGGCGATGCGGCGCTGCGGTCTGGACGAGCAGCAAGGACGGCTCGTCGTACTCGCAAGCGGGGACCCTGCCGATCATCGCGCCGGCGCATTGGCCATCAATGCCAATGCCCGTTTGCTCGGCGCGACGATGCTGGCCGGTCAAACGCTCGTGCATGCATTGCCGCAAGACTCGCAGGCATACCTCGTGACAACGGTGGGCCGCCTCGACGTAGCCAACTTTCGCCTTGCCGCGCGCGACGGCATCGCTGTCGCCGGCGAACCCAGTTTCGCCATGACCGCTGTCGATGATACGTCCATCGTCATGGTGACGACGCGCGCCGCATGACCGGCGATCGTTCGGCTGCGCAAGGCGCTTTCGTCGAACGAATCCAACTTTGACGCAAGTCCCGCGGCAGTCGCCGCTTTGATAGACCCATCCTCCGCACCGGCTGCGCTGTCGGCGCAACAACGTTGCTTTCCGGCGGCACGCGCCTTCAAATTATTTTCGCAGTTTCCGTCTTCTTTTCGGAAGGGCATCGCTTTGTGGGTCGGCACTTTCCAGATGACGCATGTGTCTTCAGTGCGTCGGAATCTTTCGCCCACTTCCGCAGGCAGGAGAGAACGGCAATGAAGCGCTCAAATCGATGTGCCGGAACGATTGCGGCCACCCTGGCAGCGTTGATGTTGGCGACGTATGGTCAGATCGGCTTCGCCGCCGCCGACGGCGAGCCCGCTTACGAAGCAAGCATCAAGAACACGACGGCGCACACCGCGGCGACGCCCTGCAAGGAGCCGGCGAGCGGTGCGAATTCCCCGCTCACCTTGCTCATCCAGCCACCTGCGGGCGGCACCATGCGGCTCACTTATGTTCCGGCTGACGGATGGAAGCTCGACACCCCGGATGCAGCCCCCAGGACAACCAGAGGCCGGGTCACACCAGTAGGAACGTCGCAGCATGAAGAGAATCACGGCATCAGCAAGCCGATGACCGTGTTCATCGACGGTCCAACCGGTTTTACCTACGTCTGGAGCCAGGACGGCGGCTGGACGTTCGCCGGGCGTGTCACCGACCGGATTCAATGAGCGATGCGCGGGATGCAGCCTGCGCCCGCGAATCTCCCGGCACCAGCGTAGCCGTCTGATCGGATGCGCTGCCGCGAACGGCCAGCGTCACAACGTGGGCGCCAATGCCTGCCTCGCGGCGCGAATCGGCCAACTAGCCGGCGTTGCCGCATTCAGGTCCGGGCCGTAGCCCTCAGCCCGGAATCTCGGGCTCGACCAGCTTCGCCAGCTGAACCAGCGACTCCTGCCAGCCGAGGTAGCACATCTCGACAGGAATGACCTCGGGCACGCCCTCCTGCACGACGGTGAGCTCGGTGCCGCAAGACACCTGGCGCAATGAGACGGTGGTGACCATCTGGCCGGGCAGGTTCGGATCGTCGAACCGGTCCGTATAGCGGATCTTCTCGGACGGCGTCAGTTCGAGGTATTCGCCGCCGAACGAGTGGCCGTTACCGGTGCCGAAATTTCGGAAGGACATCTTGAAGGTGCCGCCCACCCGAGGATCCATGTGGTGAACCTGACAGGTGAATCCGTAAGGAGGAAGCCACTTTGCCAGCGCATCGGCTTCGAGAAATGCCCGGTACACGCGTTCAGGCGTAGCGCGCAACACGCGATGAAGATTGACGGTTCCGGTAGTCATGGTGTGTTCGCCTTTCACTAAGGAAGTTGGACATACTCCTACGACGAACCGGCGCCGGCAATCTCGACATGACGACTCTCCGTGAAAACCCGAAGGTGTCAATGGCTTTCACGCGCTATCGCAACTCCTGAGCTGTGGCCGTCACTGTATCGGCCGCACGATCCGCGTGATACGACGAACGCACCAGCGGTCCCGCCACCACCTCGCGAAAGCCCATTTTCAAACCCTCGTCGCGCCACGACGCAAACTGTCCGGGCTCGACATAGCGACGCACCGGCATATGAAAACGCGACGGTGCAAGATATTGACCGATAGTCAGGATATCGACATGATGCGCGCGCAAATCGCGCATGGTGTCGAGTAACTCCTGGTCGGACTCGCCAAGTCCGACCATCAATCCCGACTTCGTCAACACGGCCACATTCTCCTCTTTGACGCGCGCCAGCAAGCCGAGCGAGCCGCGATAGTCCGCGCCGGCACGCGCGGCCCGATACAGCGACGGCACCGTTTCGATGTTGTGGTTGAACACATCCGGCCACGCGCGCGAGAGTTCGGACACGGCCCGCTCTACGCGTCCGCGAAAATCCGGCGTCAGCACTTCGACCCGAATACCCGGCACGCGCTCGCGCAGCAACGCGACACACCGCGCAAAATGCGCAGCGCCGCCGTCGCGCAAATCGTCACGATCCACCGACGTCACGACGACATAGCGAAGACCGAGCGCCGCCACCGCGTCGGCGAGCCTCGCCGGCTCGCCGTCGTCCAACGGCGCCGGCCGGCCGTGCGCGACGTCGCAGAACGCACAACGCCGCGTACAGATGCCGCCCATGATCATGAACGTGGCGGTGCGCTGTGCAAAACATTCGCCGATGTTCGGGCACATCGCCTCCTCGCAGACCGAATGCAGCCGATGCTCGCGCAGGATCGCCGCCACGCCGGCGACCGTCTCGCTCATCATCGGCCTTGCATGCAGCCATGGCGGTTTCGGCAAGGCCTCGCCGCCGGCGAGCGGCACGATCTTCACCGGAATTCGCGCGAGTTTGTCGCCACTGCGCTTGCCGTGCTGGCCAAGGGCGGTGACGCTATCGCCATGCAGGGCGGCGTCCATGTCAACGCCCCAGGAAGTCGTTGAGCAGACGGTTCACTTCCGAGGCCGCCTCCATCTGCACCATATGCCCTTTTCCTTCCAGCACATGAACGCGGATATCGCCATGGAGTCCCTGCGCGTGCGAAGCCGGAATGATCCGGTCTTCAGCACCCCAGATCACCAACGCCCGAGGCACCAGCTCCGCAAGCCGGTCGCGATAGCCCGTGCGTTGGACATCGCCATCGAACGCGGACGCGGCAATCTTGCGCAACGTGTCCTGCACGCCTTCGAGCCGCTTGTATTTGACAATGTCCTCCACGAGTTGCCGCGTCACGAGCGCGGGGTCGGCAAAGAGCTTGGCGAGCTGCGGCTTGAGGGCGTTGCGATTGCTGCCTTCCGTGAACCCGCTGATGTACTCGCCATTGATTTCTTCGCCGAGCCCCGCGCCGGCGATCAGCGAAAGCGACGCAACCCGCGCTGACGCCTTCGCGGCCACCGTCATGGCGACCAGCGCGCCCATCGAATGACCGATCAGATGCGCGTTGCCGATGCCGCGGTCGTCCATGAACGCGATCACGCTGTCCGCCAGTTCTTCAGCACTGCCGGTCTCGACCGCCTTGCCCGATTCGCCGTGGCCGGGCAAATCCAGCGCCCACACGGTGCGATGCGCGGCGAGATCGGCATGATTGAAGAGCCAGTTGTTGAGGTCGCCGCCAAAGCCGTGAATCAGCAGCGCGGGCGTGCCGCCGTCGCCCAGTTTCAGGTAGCGCACGGTCCGCCCGCCGATCTGCGCTTTTTCCGGCTGCGGACCCGTTTCGCCGGCCTCGGCGCTGGCCGGGACAAAATCGCGCTGAAACGCTTCGACCGCTGCATCGATCTCCGCATCCGCGGTTTCCGGGTCGGCCACCACCGCGAGCAAGGCGCCGATCGGCAACGTGTCGCCCTCCTGCGCGATCCGCCGGCGCAAGATGCCGTCGAATGCGCACTCGACGCCGGACGAGATCTTGTCCGTCTCCACGTCGAGTATTTCCTCGCCTTTCGCGACCTTGTCGCCGATCGCCTTGAGCCAGCCGTTGACCTGCCCCTGCTCCATGGAAAGGCCCCACTTGGGCATCGTAATCATATGAATCGGCATCGCTTAACCTCTCACTTTCAACACGGCGTCGGCAATCTGCTTGGGCGACGGGATGTACATGTCTTCGAGCACGCCGGCAAACGGCGTGGGCGTATGCGGCGCGGTCACCATTTCGATTGGCGCCTTCAGCGAGTGAAACGCGCGTTGCGCGATCAGCGCGGAGATGTCCGTGGCGATCGAGCAGCGTGGATTCGCCTCGTCCACCACCACGACACGACCCGTGCGATTCGCGCTTTCGAGGATGGTGTCTTCGTCGAGCGGCGAGGTGGTGCGCAAATCGATCACCTCGACTTCGAGGCCGTCTTTCGCGAGTTTTTCCGCGGCTTCCGTGGCGTAATGCACCATGCGGCCGTATGTGACGATCGTGACGTCGTCGCCGTCACGCACGACGTTCGCTTCGCCGAACGGAATCGCATACGACTCTTCGGGCACGTCGCCTTCGCGGCTATAGAGCAGCTTGTGCTCGCAGAAGATCACCGGGTCGTTGTCGCGGATCGCCTGGATCAACAGGCCTTTCGCGTCGTACGGTGTGGAGGGGCACACCACCTTGAGGCCCGGTATGTGCGTAAACAGCGAGGTCAGCATCTGCGAGTGCTGTGCGGCCGCGCGCAAACCGGCACCCTGCATGGCGCGAATCACCACCGGTGTCACCGCCTTGCCGCCGAACATGTAGCGGAACTTGGCGGCCTGATTGAAAATCTGGTCGAAGCACACCCCCATGAAGTCGATGAACATCAATTCCGCCACCGGCCGCATGCCGCACGCGGCCGCGCCCACCGCCGCGCCGATATAACCGCCTTCGGAGAGCGGCGTATCGAGCACGCGGCCCGGATACTTGTGAAACAGGCCCTTCGTGACGCCGAGTACGCCGCCCCACGCGTCCTGTTCGCCGGGGGAGCCCGCGCCGCCCGCGTTGTCCTCGCCCATCACGATGACGGTTTCATCGCGGGCCATTTCCTGACTCAGCGCTTCGTTGATTGCCTGAGAAAATGTGATCTTGCGTGCCATGTCTGTCTCCTGTGGACCGGTGTTAGCGGCTTGGCGCCGACTTCGGTCACATCCAAGTTTGCGAATCGTTCAGGTCTGCAGCGGACGCGTTACGGATAGGACACGTAGACGTCGCTCAGCAGGTCTTCGGCGGTCGGCAGCGGCGCGGCCTTGGCTTCGGTCACGGCGCTGTCGATCAACGTCTTCACTTGTTCATCGACACTGCGCAGCTGATCCGCGCCGAGCATTTCCGCTCGCACCACACGCTCCTCGAAGCGCTTCAGGCAGTCTTTCTCGTCACGCAGTTTCTGCACTTCGCCAGGCGCGCGATAAGTTTGCGCATCGCCTTCGAAGTGGCCGAAATAGCGCGAGAACTTCACTTCGACGAGCGTCGGTCCGCCGCCGTGACGCGCCCGCTCGATCGCCTCGCCGAGCGCCTCATGCACTGCGAAGAAATCGAACCCGTCCACGATCACGCCCGGCATGCCGAAGCCGCTCGCGCGATCCGCGATGTTGTCCGTCGCCACGGACCACGTCGAAGAAGTCGCTTCGGCGTAACCGTTGTTTTCCGCGACGAAAATCGCGGGCAGCCGCCATACCGAGGCCAGGTTCATCGATTCGAAAATCACGCCCTGATTCGATGCACCGTCGCCGAAGAAACACACGCCCACGCCGCCCGACTTCTTGTACTTCGCCGCCAACGCCGCCCCGCAAATGAGCGGGCCGCCCGCGCCGACAATGCCGTTCGCGCCGAGCATGCCCTTCGACAAATCGGCGATATGCATCGAGCCGCCTTTGCCGTGGCATACGCCGGTCTTGCGACCGTAGATTTCGGCCATCATGCCGCGCACATCGACGCCCTTGGCAATGCAGTGACCGTGGCCGCGGTGCGTGGTCGCCACATAGTCCGCATCGTTCAGATGCAGCATCGCGCCGACCGCCGACGCCTCCTCGCCCGCATACAGGTGCACGAAGCCGGGTATTTCACCGGTCGCGAACTCGACGTGCAGGCGCTCCTCGAACTCGCGGATCGTGCGCATCATGCGATACGCCTTCAGCAGTTCGTCCTTGCTCAACTCTGTTGAAACCGACATGGTGTGTCTCCTTGGAATGAATGCACTGCTTGCCTACCACCTACGTTTGACGCGCAACCACATTTGCCACTTCGCGAACCAGTTGCCGCGACGCCGAGTAACGCAGCGTGCGCTCGACATCGACGGTGAGCGGCCCGTCCCAGTCCAGCGAAATTTCGTATTGATCGCCGCGCTCCAGTTCGATTTCGCGCTCGCCGTCGAAAGCGAGCGTGCCGCGTTCGGCATCGAGCGGCGTCCAGCCGCCCACTTCGAAACGCTCGCAGGTGCGCATGAAAACCCGCTCGACGCGGCCCGGCGCTACCGGCGCGACCAGCGGCACGCCGGATTCTCCGGGCCGCGCAAAACGCAGATGCAAGCCGTGCGAGGCCGTACGCTCGACAGGCGCCCACGCGCCGCCGATCGACGACAGGCCGATCCCGTCCGGCGACGCGAAGGTGAGAAACAGCGTGTCGATATCGGCCGGATCGGAGACGGCGCGAGCGCCGACGAAGCGTTGCCGGCTCACGCACACGTCCACTAGCGCGATCTCTTCGCGGCCGCGGTTGGGGCCGGCGACGCAGCGCACCACAAGACGCTTGTTGCGCGTGAGCGCGACGTCTGGCGGCACCGCGCCAGTCGCGGTCAGTGCACCCGCAAGACCGACGACAGTCGCTTCGCGCAGATCGGGAAACGCGTTATTCGTGCCGGTCGACAAGGTCAGCAACGGCACCCGGCCGCAATGCGCGGCAACCGCGCGATGCGTGCCGTCGCCACCCAGTACCGCGATCAGTTCGACGCCCGCCCGCCGCATCGCGGCGACACCCGCATGTGTGTCGGCGGCGCTATCGGTAATCGGTTGGTCGATGAACTCGACCGCGGGCCAGCGTTGTTGCGAGGCGACCGCGGCGTGGGTATCGAGCGCACGCAGCAGCAGCGCGGCGACGCCGGTGCGGTCGCGCATGGTCAGCACGCGATCCACGCCGAGCACCCCCAGCCCCGCCAGCAACCGGACGACCATGTTGGCTTTCTCGGCCGTCGGGAACACGGATGCGTACGTGGTGAGGCGGCGAATGTCGCGACCGGATGCGGGGTTCGCGATCACGCCGACCGTAATGGGCGATGGCACAGGCTTGTCTCCTGCCCGCGTCATGCGCGGACTCATATCAGGAGCGCCGTATTCGAACCACGGCGCTTTTTTCATGAGTCGAACACTGCAAGGGGTATGCCAATTTCGCCGAGCAGCCTCGAAACCTTGCGAAAGTGTCTTGTTTAAAGGGACTTACGCACGGAACGGGTTACGCTGTCTGGCGCGCGCGCCGTGCGCCGCAACGCGCGGTGCGTCTCACGCGCTCGCTCCGCGACCCCAGGCGCCCGGCATCGGACTCTGTGTAAGACGCGCGAACCCTTGTACCGCCTGTATCGAAGCAACGTGAGACGGCGTCTCAGCCGGGGTTGAGACGAACGTCTCACGCGTCTCGCGTGCTGCATTGCAGTGTGATTGATCGAACGGGATGTGCTACAAGAACAGCCTGACCTGACTGCGTGTCGCTCGACTGGAGCCGACCATGCCTTACGTTTCGCAAAACCAGCACATTGAACGCGTGCGCGGCGCCATAGAAGGACGGCTTCCCGCGCCCGCCGACTCCACGCGCCTCGTATCGTCATGGCAGCGCTCGTTCGAACAATACCGGCTCGATCCCGGCGCGGTGATCGGCCCACGCGTGCTTACGTCTGCTGAATTGCGCGAAGTGCAGGGAAAAGAAGAAGCGTTCCTGCGTGCCTCGGGCCAATGCCTGAGCCGCCTGCACGACATGATTCGCGTAGCCGACTACTGCGTGATGCTCACGGATGCGCACGGCGTCACGATCGATTACCGAATCGAGCGCGACCGCCGCAGCGATTTCAAGCACGCGGGACTGTATATCGGCTCTTGCTGGTCCGAGCGTGAAGAAGGCACATGTGGCGTGGCGAACGTACTGACCGATCTCGCGCCGATTACCGTGCACAAGACCGATCACTTCCGTGCCGCCTTCACGACCTTGACCTGCAGCGCCGCGCCGATTTTCGCCCCGACCGGCGAAATGATCGGCGTGCTCGACGCCTCCGCCGTCCGCTCGCCGGACAACCGCGACAGTCAGCGGCTCGTGTTTCAACTGGTGCGCCAGAGCGCCGGTTTGATCGAGGATGGCTATTTCCTCAATCAAACCGCGCAACACTGGATCCTGTTCGGCCATTCGAGCCGTAATTTCGTCGAGGCCCAACCCGAGGTGCTGATTGCGTTCGACGAATGCGGCAATCTGGTCGCCGCCAATCGCAAAGCGCGCGAATGCATTCCGGCGTTGAACGGCCCGCGCCATATCGACGAGATATTCGACACCGCCGAGGTGCGTCTGCACGATGTCGCGCGGACCGACGCGATTGTCTGCCTGCGTCTGCGCGCGACGGGCGCTGTTTTGTATGCGCGCATTCGCGCGCCGCTCAAACGCCCATCGCGCACGGCAAATGGCGCGGCCGCCGGTGCCACGCGGCAATCGCACGGCGAGACGCAAGACGATCTGCAAGTCGGCGCCTTGGGCCGCTTTCTGAGAAGCGCCGACACGCGCATTGCTCACAACGCGTCGGTGGCATTGCGCATCATCGGCAAACGGTTGCCGATTCTGATTCTCGGCGAGACCGGCGTCGGCAAGGAAGTCTTCGCGCACGCGGTGCACGACTCGGGCGCGCGGCGCACGCGGCCATTTATCGCGGTGAATTGCGGCGCGATTCCTGAATCGCTGATCGAGAGCGAACTGTTCGGCTACGCGCCCGGCGCCTTTACCGGCGCACGCAGCCGCGGCGCTCGCGGCAAGATCGCGCAGGCGCATACCGGCACGCTGTTTCTCGACGAAATCGGCGATATGCCGCTCAATCTGCAAACACGGCTGCTACGCGTGCTGGCGGAAGGCGAAGTCATGCCGCTCGGTGGCGATGCGCCCGTGCGCGTCGATATCGACGTGATCTGCGCCACCCACCGCGATCTCGCGCAGATGGTGGCGGAAGGATCGTTCCGCGAAGATCTCTATTACCGGCTAAGCGGCGCCAGTTTGCCGATGCCGCCGTTGCGCGAACGCGCGGATATCGGCGACGTGATCGCGGCCGTGTTCGAAGAAGAAGCGCAAATGGCCGGCCACGTCCTCACGCTCGACCCGCGCCTCGCCGAGCGCCTCGCAACCTTCGCATGGCCGGGCAACATTCGCCAGTTGCGCAACGTCCTGCGTTACGCGTGTGCGATGTGCGATACCGCGCGTGTGGAATTGCGCCACTTGGCGCCGGACGTCGTCGCAATGCTGGAGCCCGAGGGCGCGGGCAATCGCGCATTGACGTCGGCCCTCGCGCAGCAGGACCCGCGCGACGAGCGCACGCGCATTATCGACGCGCTGACGCGGCATCAATGGCGGCCCAATGCCGCCGCGCAATCACTGGGAATGTCGCGTGCGACCTTATACCGGCGCATCGCCAAGCTGGGCATCGTCGGGCCGCATCGCTGCTAATGGCGTTCCAGCGGTCGACGACGATCCGCCGGCCCTGGCGGTCAGTGGCTGATCATCCAAGGCCTGCCTGCGGGATTGGTCTTCAAGCCGCCTGCGGTCGTCGCCCCCTTAGTCCTGCTCGACCCGCATCCACAACCGGGCCCGTGCCGGTGGGTGTACTCGCCTGAGCGTTGCGGCGCATGCGCCGAACGTTCGTTGATCTGATGCCCGGTGCGTGCGCTTGCCGCCATCAACGACAACGAAGGCAGACTCAAGGTACGTTGCGCCGGTGCGTCGCAGGTGGGGCATGCGCAAGGCACGTCGCGCTCGGCGACGCGGCGGATCGCGGCGAATGGGCCGCAGTTTTCGCAACGGTAATCGTATGTCGGCATGGTGCGCTCCTTGAATGCCTTAAGTCTTTCTCCGATGACCGCCGCTACTGCGACATCCAGCACGGCGGTCTTCCGGGCACGGCCCTCTCAGGTGTTTCGACAAAACCTACGTCAGACCAGATCCGGTGACAAAGGCAGATCCACGCCGCCGGTAATATGCTTGACGGGTCCCGCGGAAGTCGGCCTGATATCGAAGTCGAAAATCTGCGTTGGCAACCAGAGCGTCGCGCACGCGTTCGGCACGTCAACGACGCCGCTGATATGCCCCTGCACCGGTGCCGTGCCCAGAATCGAGTAAGCCTGCGCGCCCGAGTAGCCGAACTTCTTCAGATACTCGATCGCATTCAGACACGCCTGGCGGTAGGCGATATGCACGTCCAGATAGTGCTGCTTGCCCTGTTCATCGACGGAGATGCCTTCGAAGATCAGGTAGTCGTTGTAGTGAGGCGTGATCGGGCTCGGCTTGAAGATCGGGTTCTTGATGCCGTATTTCTCCATGCCGCCCTTGATCAACTCGACCTTCATATGCACCCAGCCGGCCATTTCAATGGCGCCGCAGAAGGTGATTTCGCCGTCGCCCTGACTGAAGTGCAAGTCGCCCACGGACAGACCCGCGCCGTCCACGTACACCGGGAAATACACCTTCGAGCCGCGCGACAGGTCCTTGATGTCGCAGTTGCCGCCATGCTCGCGCGGCGGCACCGTGCGCGCCCCTTCGGCGGCGGCTTTGGCGCGCTCGTCGCCGGCGAGACGCCCCATGTGCGCAGTGGCGGCGAACGGCGGATTGGCGAGGCCGGGCACGCGCTGCGGGTCCGTGGCGATCAGCGCGGCTTCGCGCTCGTTCCAGGTGGCCAGCATCTTCGGATCAGGCAGGCAGCCGATCAGCCCCGGGTGGATCAGTCCCGCGAAGTTCACGCCGGGAATATGGCGCGAACTGGTGTAGAGACCATGAAAATCCCAGATCGACTTTTGCGCCTGCGGGAAATGATCGGTCAGGAAACCACCGCCGTTCTTCTTCGAGAAGAAGCCGTTGAAGCCCCATTGGCTCTCCTGCTTCGCGCCGATGTCGAGCAGGTCCACCACCAGCAGATCGCCCGGCTCCGCGCCCTTCACGCCCACCGGTCCGGACAGGAAGTGCACGATGGAGAGATCGATATCGCGCACGTCGTCGGCACTGTCGTTGTTCTTGACGAAGCCACCGGTCCAGTCGTAAGTCTCCAGAATGAAATCGTCGCCCGGATTGACCCAGCAGGCCATCGGAATATCCGGGTGCCAGCGGTTGTGGACGTTCTCGTTGTCGTAGGCCGACTGGTTCAGATCGACCTTGATTAGCGTTTCAGCCATTGCAAACTCTCCTCTTGGAAATTGCAGACAGTCGGCTCACACCGACAGGTACTCGCGGATCTTCGCGGTGTCGGCGTCGCTGCGCGTGCTCTCATGCACGAGGCGCCCGCCTTCGATGACGAAGAGCCGGTCGGCCACATCGAGCGCGAAACTCAGGACCTGCTCGGACACGACGATCGTGATGTCGCGCAGCTTGCGGATCTCGTTCAACGCGCGCGCGATGTCCTTGATGATGGACGGCTGAATGCCCTCGGTGGGCTCGTCGAGCAGCAGCACCTTGGGCTCCGTGACCAGCGCGCGGGCAATCGCCAGTTGTTGCTGCTGGCCCCCGGACAGGTTGCCGCCCTTGCGCGAGCGCATCTCGTAGAGCACCGGAAAGAGCGCGTAGATTTCGTCGGGCACGCGCTTCGTGGGCGAGTTCTCCAGACCGGTCTGGATGTTCTCCTCCACGCTCAACGTGGCGAAGATTTGCCGCCCCTGTGGCACATACGCGATACCTTTGGCGACGCGCCGAAAGCTTTCATCGCGCGATACGTCTTCGCCATCCACCTGCACCGAGCCCGCCTTGAGCGGCAGGATGCCGATCAGCGACTTGAACAGCGTGGTCTTGCCCATGCCGTTGCGTCCCATGATCGCCACGGTTTCGTTGCGCGCGGCGTTGAAGCTGATGCCGTGCAAGGCCTCGCTTTGGCCGTAACTGACGAATACGTCGTCGACATTCAACATGCTGGGCTCCTCTTTGCTCGTTTCACCGTGCCCTCCCGTTCCGTTTCGCCAACCGCTCAGTGGCCCAGATAAACGTCGATCACGCGCGGGTCGTTTTGCACCTGCTCCATCGCGCCTTCGGCGAGAATCTTTCCCTGGTGCATCACCGTGACCTTGTGGGCAATCTGCTCGACAAATGCCATGTCATGTTCGATCACGATCATCGAGCGGTTCTGGCAGATGCGTTTGAGCAGCTCGGCCGTGATCTCGCGCTCGCGCACGCTCATGCCGGCAATCGGCTCGTCGAGCATCAGCAGTTCCGGCTCCTGCATCAGCAACATGCCGATTTCGAGCCACTGTTTCTGACCGTGCGACAGCAAGCCTGCTTCGAGGTCGAACTGACCAGCGAGGCCAATCTCTCCGGCCACGCTTCTCACGCGGTCCATCACGTCGTCGGTGCGGCGAAACGCCAGCGCGCCGAACACGCCGCGTCCGCGCGGAAACGACACTTCGAGGTTCTGAAACACGGAGAGGTTTTCGTAAATCGACGGCGTCTGGAACTTGCGGCCGATCCCTTTTCGTACCCGGCGAAACTCGGGCAATTGCGTCATCTCTTCGTTGCGGAACTTGATGCTGCCCTGGGTCGCCCGCGTCTTGCCGCAGATAAGGTCGAGGAGCGTCGTCTTACCCGCGCCGTTCGGTCCGATCACCACGCGCAGTTCGCCGCGATCCACATACAGGTTCAGCGAATCGATCGCCTTGAAGCCGTCGAAGGACACGCTCAGTTCTTCCACCGCCAGCACGAAATCAGTATTGCTCATGAGGCGCTCCTTGCGCCGCGGCGCGCGAGCCACGGCTTCACATGACTGTCGTAGAGACCGGCGAGCCCGTTCGGAAACGCCATCACCACGCCGATAAAGAGCGCAGCCATCAGGAACAGCCACAGATTCGGAAAGCTCTCCGAAAACCACGTCTTGCCGAGATTGACGAGCACCGCGCCGTAGACCGCGCCGACCAGCGACATGCGCCCGCCGACCGCGGCATAGATCACCATTTCGATGGACGGCACGATCCCCACGAACGACGGTGACATGAAGCCCACCTGCAACGTGAACATCGCACCACCGATCGCGGCGAGCACCGCGGCGACACAGAACGCGAACACCTTGAACATGGCCACGTCATAACCGGAAAAACGCACGCGGTCTTCCTTGTCGCGCATGGCCAGCAGCAGCGTGCCGAGCTTGCTGCGCTGGATTTGCCGGCAACACAGAATCGCCACCAGCAGCAGCACCGCGTTGACGAAGTACAGGATCAGCTTCGCACCGTCGCCGCGAATGTCCCAGCCAAGCAGGGTGCGCAAATCCGTGATGCCGTTCACGCCGCCCGTGTAGCCCTGCTGGCCGATAATCAGCACCGACAGAATCAGCGCCACCGCCTGCGTGATGATGGCGAAGTACACGCCGCCCACGCGCCGCTTGAACATGGCGAAGCCCACCACGAACGCCAGCGCGCACGGCACGACCACCACCGCCGCAAGGGCGAACGGCAGCGAATGAAACGGCTTCCACCAGAACGGCAAGGCGGTGAGCTGGTTCCAGTCCATGAAGTCGGGAATGCCGGGCGTCGACTGGATCTTCGTGCTGACCGGGTCGGAGGCCTCGAGCTTCAGGAACATGGCCATGCAATAGCCGCCGAGTCCGAAAAACACGCCTTGCCCGAGACTCAGCACACCGCCGTAGCCCCACGCCATCACGAGGCCGACGGCGACGAACGCGTAGGTCAGATACTTGCCCATCAGGTTCAGACGGAACACGTCGAGCGCGAGCGGAAACACCACCAGAATCAGCGCCGCCAGCACAGCGAGGCTGCCGTAGCCATCGGTGGTCAGCCAGCGCCACGGCGCGGGCCGCAAGCCGGCACGAGCGGCGGCACGATCCGGCGATGCGGGCACACCGGCGGAAGGGTTCAGCGGGTCCATATGCGTTTCTCCGGACTGAAGCGATTGACGGAACGGTTCAGATGCGCACTCGATGAAAGATCACGCACGGCGCACCTTCGACGCGAAGAGTCCCTGCGGCCGCAGCATCAGCACGATCACAATGGTCAACAACGTCACCACGCGCGCCGACGAGCCCGTCATGAAGAACTCGCTGATCGACTGCATCTGCGCAATGCCGAAAGCGGATGCCACCGTGCCGAGCAGGCTCGCGGCGCCGCCGAACGTCACCACGAGGAACGAATCGACGATATACAGCGAGCCGCTGGTCGGCCCGGTGGAGCCGATCGCAGTGAACGCGGCGCCCGCGACGCCCGCCATGCCGCAGCCGATCGCGAAGGTCAGCCGGTCGGTCTTGCGCGTATCAATGCCCGCGGCATTCGCCATCTGACGGTTCGCCACGGTGGCTCGCACACGCAAGCCCCAGCGCGAGCGGTACAGCGCCAGCAGCACGCCGCCCGTCATCAGCACGGCAAGGCTCATCACGAAGAGGCCGTTGATCGGAATGTCGAGCCCCGGCTTCGGCGACCACGAGCCCATGAGCCAGTCCGGCAAGGTCGGACTCACTTCTTTCGGGCCGAACACCGAGCGGAATACCTGCTGCATGCCGAGGCTCAGCCCCCACGTGGCCAGCAAGGTGTCGAGCGGTCGCCGGTAGAGATGGCGGATCAGCGCCCACTCGGCGACCCACCCGGCCGCGAACGCGAGTGCGAAGGCGGCACAAATGGCGAGCGGGAAATACACGGGCGCGAAGCCGTGCCAATAGTTGTCGGCCAGCTGCGAAAACATGTAGATCGTATAAGCGCCGATCGTCATGAATTCGCCGTGCGCCATATTGATGACGCCCATCTGGCCGAAGATCACCGCCAGCCCCAGCCCCATCAGCAGCAGCACGCTGAAAAGGCTCAAGCCCGCGAAACCCTGCATCAGCGTGATGTTAAGAATGTCCGAAGCCGACATATGGCTCTCCTCGAATTGATCGGCGCGCGCCCGCACTGCGGCGAGCGCGCTTCACGCGTGGCTTGCTGGGGCGATTACTGATAACCCTTCGGGAACGGGTTAGGCTCGATCAGATCCGGCGATTCCGCGACCACCTTGAACTGGCCGTCCGCCTGCGCCTGTCCGATCCGCGTGCGGCTCCACAAGTGATGGTTGGCGTGGATCTTCACGTAGCCTTCCGGCGCGCTCTTCAGTTCGATGCCAGGCGAGGCCGCCACCACCTTGTCGACGTCGAAGCTGCCGGCCTTTTCCACCGCCGCTTTCCAGAGCCACGGTCCGAGATAGGCCGCCTGGGTGACGTCGCCGATCACGGATTTCGGCCCGTATTTCGCCTTGAATGCCGCGACGAATTTCTTGTTGTTGTCGTTCTCGAGCGACTCGAAATACTTCATGGCCGAATAGAAGCCCGCGAAGTTTTCGCCGCCAATGCCGAGCACTTCGTCTTCCGTCACCGAGATGGTCAACAGGAACTGCTTGTCCGCGGTGATGCCGGCCGCTTTGAGCTGCTTGTAGAACGCCACGTTCGAACCGCCGACGATAATCGCGTAGATGCAATCCGGCTTGGCGATCTTGATCTTGTTGATCAGCGAATTGAAGTTGGTGGTGCCGAGCGGGTAGTACTCCTCGCCCACCACCTTGCAGCCGCTCAGATGCTGCTCGATGTGCTTGCGCGCAATCTTGTTCGAGGTGCGCGGCCAGATGTAGTCCGAGCCGATCAGGAAGAAGCTCTTCGCCTTCTTCGTCTGGTTCGCCCAGTTCAGCCCCCAGAGAATCTGCTGGGTCGCTTCCTGGCCGGTGTAGAACACGTTGTGCGACTGCTCCAGGCCTTCGTAGAAGGTCGGGTAGTACAACAGGCCGTTGTCGCGTTCGAAAATCGGCAACACCGCCTTTCGCGAGGCCGACGTCCAGCAGCCGAACACGGCGGCGACGTGATCGTTTTCCAGCAGCTTCTTCGACTTTTCAGCGAACGTCGGCCAGTCGGATGCGCCGTCTTCCTGAATCACCTTGATCTTGCGGCCGAGAATGCCGCCCGCCGCGTTGATCTGTTCGATCGCAAGCCGCTCGGCCTGAATCGAGCCGGTTTCGGAGATGGCCATCGTGCCGGTCGCCGAGTGCAACTGACCCACCGTCACTTCCGTGTCGGTGACGGCAAGGTGAGTGGTGTTGACTTTCGCGGTCGGAAACTGCTGGGCCCGCGCGATGCCGGACACGGCCAGCGCGGGCGCGGCAGCGAGTCCCATCAACAGTTTGCGGCGCAGGGCCGAGGGCATGCCGGACTCGTTCTGATCATCGTGTGACATCGAATTCTCCTTGTAGTCGTGGTCGGGCGACCCGCGCCGTGAACGGGATGGCGGTGTCGACGCCACGAAAGGTAGGTAGCCAAATTGCGCCGCCCAATACGTCAGTTGACGTAGGGCGTGACAAAAATCCGCTCCCTATAATCGCGGCGGCGTGGCGTGCCTCGGCGGCATGAGGGCAGGGAGGCGAGCGTGAATGGAATGCAATTTGCATGGCCGCACCGCTAGTCACGGAATCCGCCGACGAAAGGCCCCGATGCACCAAACGCAACCACAGAACCCGCTGCCCGCCGGTCCGGCCACCCAAGCTGGGGCATCGCGCCCGCCGGCAGCCGGCACGCAGCGCATCGTCAAAATCCGCCGCGACTACAACGCGTGGGTCGGCGACGAGACGCTCGAGGATTACGCGTTGCGGTTCACGCCGCGCACGTTCCGGCGCTGGTCGGAATTCCGCGTCGCCAATACGGCGATCGGCGCGGTGTCGTTTCTCGTGCTCGAAGCGATTGGCGGCGCGCTGGTCGTGAACTACGGCTTCACCAACGCAATCTGCGCGATTCTCGCTGTCTCCCTGCTGATCTTCTTGACGGGCATCCCGATCAGCTATTACGCCGCACGCAACGGCGTCGACATGGATCTGCTCACGCGCGGCGCGGGCTTCGGCTACCTGGGTTCGACGCTCACTTCACTGATCTATGCGGTCTTCACCTTCGTCTTTTTCGCGCTGGAAGCGGCCATCATGTCGCTCGCGCTGGAGCTGTATCTGAAGGTGCCGCTTTCCGTGGCTTATGTGATCAGCGCGCTCGTCATCATTCCGGCCGTGACCTTCGGCATCACGTTCATCAACCGTCTGCAGGGATGGACCCAGCCGTTGTGGCTCGTGCTGCTGGTCGTGCCCTACGCGGTGGTGTTGTGGCGTGAACCGCACGTGCTTGCGGAATGGGTGACGTTTGGCGGAATCTCAGGCAGCGGCCATGAATTCAACCTCGTCGCTTTCGGCGCGGGGTGCACGGTGGTGTTTTCGCTGATCGTGCAGATTGGCGAGCAGGTCGACTATCTGCGCTTTCTACCGCCGCGCACGCGCGCCAATCGCTTTCGCTGGTGGGCCGCGCTGATCGCGGCCGGGCCTGGCTGGATCGTGCCGGGCGCGATGAAGATGCTGGGCGGCGCGTTCCTCGCCTTCCTCGCCATCCAGCACGAGATCGATCCGGTCAAGGCCGTCGAACCCACGCAGATGTATCTGGTCGCATATCACTACGTGTTCCACTCGCCTGAAGGCGCGCTCGCCGCGATGACGCTGTTCGTGATCGTGTCGCAACTGAAGATCAACGTGACGAACGCCTACGCCGGCTCGCTCGCGTGGTCGAATTTCTTTGCGCGGCTCACGCACAGCCATCCGGGGCGCGTGGTGTGGCTCGTGTTCAACGTGCTGATTGCGTTGCTGCTCGTCGAGATGGGCGTGTTCGAGGCCATCAGCAAAGTGCTTGCGCTGTATGCCAACGTGGCGATCGCCTGGATTGGCGCGGTGGTGGGCGACCTCGTCATCAACAAGCCGCTCGGGTATAGCCCGCGCCACGTCGAGTTCAAACGCGCGCATCTGTACGACGTCAATCCGGTCGGCGTGGGCGCCATGCTGTTCGCTTCGCTGATTGCCGCGCTTTCGCATGCGGGCGTTTTCGGCACCACGGCTGAGGCGCTGTCGTCGTTCATTGCGTTGCTGGTCGCGTTCATTTGCGCGCCGCTGCTGGCGATCGCCACACGCGGACGCTTCTATCTGGCGCGCGATGGCCGCGACCTCGAAGCAGGCGCGATACTGCGCTGCGTGATCTGCGAAAACACCTTCGAACGCGAGGACATGGCGCACTGCCCGGCTTACGCCGGTTCGATCTGTTCGCTGTGCTGCTCACTCGACTCGCGCTGCAACGACTCCTGCAAACCGCACGCACGGCTGCCCGCGCAATTCGGCAATTCCATGCGCACCCTCTTTCCCAAGCTCAAGCTCGGGCCGGCGGGCTTGCGGCTCGCGCAGTACGCCGGCTTGCTGATTGCCGTGGTGACGCTACTCGGCGGCGTGCTGGCGGTGCAGTGGTATCAGAGCGTGCGCACCCTGCCCAATCTCGACACGACCGTTCACGACGTGCTGTTGCAGGGCTATCTGAAGGCGTTCTTCGCGCTGGCGCTGGTCGGATGCATTGCCGCGTGGTGGCTCGTGCTCGCCAACGAAAACCGCAAGGTCACCCAGGAAGAATCGCAGCGGCAAGCCGAATTGCTGATGCAGGAAATCGAGGCGCACCGCAAGACCGATGCGGCGCTTCAGCGAGCGAGCGCCGCGGCCGAATCCGCCAACCGCGCAAAGAGCCGCTATGTGACGGGCCTGAGTCACGAGTTGCGCACGCCGCTCAACAGCATCCTCGGTTATGCGCAACTGTTGCTGCAAGGCACCGACGAACTGCCGCCGGCGCGACGCAATGCCGTGGCGACCATCTATCGCAGCGGCGAACATCTGCTGGCGCTGGTGGATGGCCTGCTCGACGTGGCGCGGATCGAGGCCGGCAAGCTGCAGTTGAATGTGACCGAAATCTCGCTGCCCGATTTCGTCGCGCAACTCTCCGCGATGCTGGAACCGCAGGCCACCGACAAGGGACTGCAGTTCGAATTCCACACGAGCGGGCGCATGGCGGACGTGGTGCGCATCGACGAAAAGCGCGTGCGGCAGATTCTCATCAACCTGATCGGCAACGCGATCCGCTTCACGTCGCACGGTTCCGTGAAGGTGCGCGCCGGCTATGCGTGGGAGACCATTACTTTTGAAATCGCCGATACCGGCCCCGGCATGCCGGCCACCGAACTGGAGCGGCTATTCCTGCCATTCGAGCGCGGTGCCGCGGCGCGCGAACACGATCACGGCGCCGGGCTGGGACTGACCATCTGCCGCATGCTCACGGAATTGATGGGCGGCAACCTGGACGTGCAAAGCGAAGTGGGCAAAGGCACGCGCTTTATCGTCAAGCTGTTCGCGCCTGAAGTGCGCGCGCCGCAGTTGCTGGCGAGCGGCCCGCTCAACGTGAAGGGTTACGACGGTCCGCGCCGCACCGTGCTGGTGGTGGACGATCTCGCGGAGCAACGCCGCATCGTGGTGCAGACGCTGGCGCCGCTCGGCTTTAACGTGGTGGAAGCGGCTAGCGGACCGGAGGCGCTGCAGTGGCTCGGCACCGCGTCAGCGGACCTGATCGTGATGGACGTGTCGATGCCGGACATGGACGGCTTCGAGGCGAGCCGCCTGATTCGCGACAACCATCTGTCGGCGGCGCCGGTTCTGATTCTGTCCGCCAACGCATTCGCCGATGACCGCGACAAAGGCGCCGCGGCCGGTTGCGACGACTACCTCGCCAAACCGCTCTACATTCCGCTCCTGCTCGACAAACTGGCCGCGCTGCTGCAACTGCACTGGATCGTCGAGCCGACCGACACCGTGGCAACCGCCTCCGCCGTTGCACGGATCGACGTGACGGCGAGCCTGCCCGCCCCGCTGCGCGAAAAGCTGCAGGCGCAACTGGAAATGGGCTACGTGCAGGGTTTTATCGAACAACTCGACGCCGCCGAACATGGCGCGCCGGAACTCGCCAGCGTGCTCGAACCGTTGCGCGCGTTGGCGCGCCGCTTCCGGTTGACTGAACTCGCGCATCTGCTCGCGCCCACCCAGCAGGTCAATCCCGATGCATGACGACACTGTGCTCCTGCCGCCCGAGACGCAACCGGACTTGCCCGACGGCAAGCCGGTAGTGCTGATCGTCGACGACACCCCCGACAATCTCGCGCTGCTCTCCGAAACGCTGCAGGCGGCCGGCTACGCGGTACTGGTGGCGCTGGACGGCCAGTCCGCGCTGCAACGTCTTGCGCGCATCACGCCTGACGCCGTCCTGCTCGACGCGCTGATGCCTGGCCTCGACGGCTTCGAGACGTGCCGGCTAATCAAGGCCGATCCGCGCAACCGGCATCTGCCCGTGATCTTCATGACCGCACTGACCGATAGCGAACACGTGGTGCAGGGTTTTCGCGTGGGCGGCATCGATTACGTCACCAAGCCCGTCAAGCCCAGCGAGGTCAGCGCGCGAATTGCCGCGCACGTGCAGCGCTCGCGCCAGCAGCGTCAGGCGGACATGGTGCTGGAGATCGGCATGCGCGCAGCGCTGATCGCGGCGGCGAGCGGCGAGATCAGGTGGCAGAGCGATCTGGCGCGGCAACGGCTGGCGTGGTACGAGATGGCGCGCACGCCGACGGATGCGCGAAATGGAGACACTGGCGATCTGGAGCCGGCTTCGGCTTCGTTGGCGTCGGGATGTGTCGACACAGCTTCGCCATTGCAGCACCCGCTCATCGAAGCCGGTCCGCGTTTGCCGACGACGCTGGAGCAGTGGTTCGTGCGCTGGATCGAAGCCGGTTGCGACTTGCAAGCCGCGTTCGAGACCGCCGCCGACGGCGTGCGCCGCGTTGCGCGCGTACTGGGCCCCGCAACGCGTGGCGAATGGGTGATCCTGCTGGAAGAATTCGACGATGCCGCTCATACCAGCGCCCTCGCCTCGCAATTTGGCCTGACAGCACGCGAAGCGGAGGTGCTGCTGTGGCTCTCGCGCGGCAAGACAAACCGGGATATCGGCGACATTCTCGGGATGGCGCCGCGCACGGTGAACAAGCACCTCGAACATGTGTTCGGCAAGCTGCATGTCGAAACGCGCGCGGCTGCCGCGGCGATTGCGGCTAAGGCGAGCACGCGGTATTGAGGCTCACCGCGCGGGAGGCAAACTCGCAAGCGACGGCGCAATACAGTCCGTCGTCTGGATGGGCATAGCCGAGCGCAGGCACAGGCCACCGACGGTGGATGATTGCAGCCCAACATTTCATTGCACCATCGAATTCTTATGGAAACCTTAACGAACAGGCTTGAACACGTATTTTTTTAGACCATGGATCGGCGCCTCGCTGAGTCAGGTAATCGAAAGCGCCGCTTCATCTTGACGACTCAATCGAACTGCACATTCATTCCCCGGTTACCAGATATTTCATGACAACGTGAAAAAGGACGGGAAATGATGACGATCAGGATAGGGAAACGTAAGCGAGTCGCCGCCAGCGTGGGCGCTGTCGTGCTTGCCGGGCTGTACTCGATGGGAGCGGCAGCAGCCGAAGACCACGACCGCGATCACCAGCATGAATCGGTGAAGCGTGTACTGCTGATCAGCTTCGATGGTTTGCATGAGCAGGACGTCGCACGTTGTATCGGTTCCAATGCATGCCCGAATCTTGCGTTGCTGGCCCGGTCGGGAACGACTTACACCAACGCACACACGCCAGGCCTGTCGGATTCATTCCCCGGCCTTGCGGCGCTCGTGACCGGCGGTTCGCCCAAATCCGCAGGCCTGTTCTACGACGTGTCTTATGACCGCACGCTGTACGCGCCGTCCGATACCAATTGCACCGGCAAGCAAGGCTGGAACGTCGTATTCGACGAGACCACCGGTATCGACGGCGAGAACGGCGGCGCATTGACGCATCTCGATGGTGGCGGCGCGTTCAATCCGCAGGCCATCCCGCATGCTTTGGTCAACGGCATCTGTACGCCCGTCTATCCGCACAATTATGTGAAGACCAACACGATCTTCGAAGTGGTCAAACGCAACGTGAAAGGCGCGCGCACCGCCTGGGCCGACAAACACGCATGGGGCTACGACTGGCTCAATGGACCGTCCGGCACGGGCGTCGACGATCTTTCGCGCACCGAGATCAATTCGATTGATCCGGCTACGAACACGAACTACACCGACGTCTACACGCACACGGAGCAGTTCGACAATCTCCACGTGCAGTCGTTGATCAATGAGATCGACGGCAAGGATTCGACGGGTCAATCCAGCGCAGAGGTGCCCACCGTCTTTGGAACCAACTTCCAGACCTTGAGCGTCGCCCAGAAGGCGACAGTCGCCGCTGGCGGAGGCTATCTGGATGCGAGTTTCACGCCGGGGCCACAGGTCACCAACGCCATTGCCTATCTGGACAGCGCCTTGGGCCGCATCGTTTCCGAACTGAAGCAGCGCAACCTCTATTCGTCGACAGCGATCATCGTCACGGCGAAGCACGGGCAATCCCCGACCGATCATTCGAAGCTGATCAAGAACGGCGACACGCTCTCAAAACTGCTTGAAGCAAACAACTATCTGGATCCGAACGGCAACTTCGGGCAGAACAGTACGAAGAGCGGCAACCTCAATGACGGAACGGGCCTTGTCGGTACGGGTTTCGTGCAGACCGACGACGTCGGCCTGATCTGGTTGCGCGATCAAAGCCAACTGCCCGCGGTGGTGAAATCCTTGAAAGACAACCTGGGTTGCAACGCTCCCGGCATTTGCGCGGACGGCCCGCAGGCGTACATTCTGTACGGCCCGCAGTTGAGTGGCCGGTTCGGCGATCCTGCGGGTGGACGCACGCCTGACATCGTCGTCCAGCCGAACCCGGGGGTCATCTATACCTCGAGCAAGACCAAGGACGAAGAGCACGGCGGCAACGCTCCCGACGACAGCCATCTCGGACTGGTGATCTACGTGCCTCACGCCCATCACGCTGGACGGATGAACGACGAGCATGTCCTGACCACGCAGGTTGCGCCGACGATTTTGCGTTTGCTCGATCTGAACCCTGAATTGCTGCACTCGGTCGCGATTGAGGGAACGCGTGCGCTGCCGGAGTTCGATCGGGAGCGCTTCTAGCACTGCGGGCTATGCTCTGTACGCTGGCAGAGCACAGCCCTTTCGCCTGGCCGTCCATCGCTGCCCGTTGGTGATGGACCCTTGCCACGTAGTTTCGCGAGTTTTGAAGAACACCCGAGCCTGAACGGCGATCGGAAAATGCTACAAGTGCTTACAAATCTTGCGGACTTTATGTCCACCGGTTTGTCAGCTCCCGCGTTCTTGCTGACACACGTCAACGGAGCGCGAGATGAACACCAACCTCACACCCAATCTGCCGCAACGCAATCGTATTCACCCGCTGGTTGCCGGGGCGGCCGTGGCCGTCATCCTGGCGAGTGCGACAGGCATTGCTGCAATGACCGGCATTCTGCCGACCTCGCGCGCAACGACCGCGCCGTCGACGCCAGTTGCACCGGTGGCCGCCCAAATTCCAAGCGCCCCTGCGACTTCACCGCAACCTGCTGCGGAGCAACGCGTCACGCGTGAGGGCACGGCAGCGCAACCCCGCGTCCCTCATCACCGCAGCGCGACGGTCGAGCAGGCTCCGAGGTATGCGAACGACAATAGCTATCAGAGCCTGGCACAACCCGCCCCAAGGCCGGTTGCCGTCGACCCGAATGCGGGCGAAGTGGTGGCCGTCAATGCGGTGCAGGAAGCCGAACCGACCACGGGTCTCGGAGCCGTGGGCGGAGCTGTCGCCGGCGGTCTGTTGGGAAATCAGGTGGGAGGCGGACGCGGTCGCGTTCTGGCCACGATTGCAGGCGCGGTAGGCGGCGGACTGGCGGGTAACGGCATCGAGCATGCGGTGCGCAAGGCGACGAGCTACCAGGTGCAGGTAAGAATGCAGGACGGCAGCTACCGCAATTTCAATTACTCGACGCAGCCGCCGGTGCAGGTGGGTGAGCGCGTCCATGTCTCCGGCGACACGCTGAGCACGTCGTAATCACGATCAGCGCCGGCAGTATCCCAAGCAGCTTACTGCCGGTTACAGAATTGACATTTCAGCCGCACCTGCGGCCGCGTGTCACGCCTAAAATCCGCGTCACTTCGCCATTGTCTGGCATCCGTCGGAAGTGGGCAGAACAGGAGAACTCCATGAAACGCGCTACCCTTTTTCTGGCAGTCGGCATATCCGCTGCGTGCGCATCCAGCGCGGCTCTCGCGCACGCGGACATTGGCGTGTTTCTGGGCGTGCCGGGACCCGTCTATGCCGCGCCGCCCCCCGTCGTGTACGAGGCTCCGCCGCCAGTGGTCTATGCACCCGCCCCCGTCTATGGCTACGGCTACGGATATCGCTACGACCAGGATTACGGCGACGGTCGCCGGTGGCATGACCACGGTCGCCATCGCGGATGGGAACACCATCGTCATGACGACGACGACTGAGTCGCCTAAGCCGCCCGCCGCCAGCCAATGCGCTCAAACGGGCAGGCGCGGCTTCACGTTTTACCCCCGAGCGTCGTGGCGGTGGTCGTTCTGCTGATGGCCAGCGCAAACAGCGTCGCGATACAGAATCCCGCCCCGGCGTAAAACGTCGTGCTGGCGCCGAGTCGCTCCCAGAGTTCGCCGGCCACGACGCTCGCAACGAGCATCGCCAACCCGCTCATCAGGTTGAAGAAACCGAAGGCAGTGCCTTTCAGTTCCGGCGGCGCCGAACGCGCCACCATGGTCGCGAGGAGACCCTGCGTCAGCCCCATATGCAGCCCCCAAAGCGCCACGCCGATTATCACGACTGGCCAGGAGGTGCCGTGCGCGAGCACGATGTCCGACGCAATGAGCACGACGAGGCCCACGGACAGCAACTTTGTGTGGCTCATCGAGTCGGCCAGTTTCCCGAACGGATACGCTGAAAGCGCGTACACGACATTCATGGTGACCATGACGAGGGGGACCAGCGCTACCGGAACGCCGGCTTGCATAGCGCGGAGCACAAGAAAGGCTTCACTGAACCGCGCGAGCGTGAAGACCGCGCCGACGCCGACCACCCACCAGTATGCGGCCGAGAGTTTCTTCAGGTTGTCGCGCGTGACCGGATTGACGCGTTTCGTATCCGGCTGCCGCTCGGGTTCCCTGATACCGCAAGCCAATAGCGCAACGGCAAAGAGCCCCGGCACCATCGCGATCCAGAACACCAGGCGGAAGTTATTGGCCCACAGCAGCATCAACCCGACCGCAAACAGTGGCCCGAGAAGCGCGCCGACCGTGTCAAGAGACTGCCGGAGGCCATAAGCCGCGCCACGGAGATGCGCGGGGGTGATGTCCGCCACGAGCGCGTCGCGCGGCGCCCCTCGAATGCCCTTTCCGATGCGGTCGACGACACGAGCGGTCAGCACGAACCCGGCCGTGGGCGCGAGCGCAAATAGCGGCTTGCTCAGTGTGCCCAGGCCGTATCCCACCACAGCAAGCCACTTGCGGTTGCCGAGGTAGTCGCTCAGCACGCCCGAAAACACCTTCACGATCGGCGCTGCAGCCTCGGCGAAGCCTTCGATCAAACCGACCATCACGGCGCTCGCACCCAGACTCGTCACGAGGAACATCGGCAGAAGGCTGTGGATGATTTCCGACGAGATGTCCATGAACATGCTCACGAAACCGAGCATCCAGATGCCGCGCGGAATTTGACGGAGCGTACCGTAGCGCTCGGTGGTATCGGTCTGCACGTGTCGCGGTTCGTGGTGTTTGTCGGGGCTGGTTGGTACGGCAGAAGTCCGAATGTACTGATACTCAGAGCTCGGAGCGAGTTGGCCGAATGCTGGCCTCAAGCCGGGCGGTGACGCGCGCGCATCTGAATCGATACCGCGCCTGTCAGATGCTTTGTAGCCGAAAAAAATGCCGCTCGTGGCCGCTCCTGCAGTGGGCGCCCCTTTAAGGTTGAGAGGTCGTCCGCGATCGATTCTTCAGTAGTCTACTGTGTTCCGGCAGGCGGTGGCCCCATCCGGTATTGCTGTTGCAACATCATGTTGTTCATCATCTCCTGCTGCATCCGCAGGTATTGGTCAGTCATGTATTGACGTTGGCGCAGTTGCTCGGGCGTCAGGTGTGAGTAATAGCCGCCCATATGCCCCCAGCCCCCCATCATCCCGGGACCGGCGCCACCCATCACTCCCGGGCCCATTCCATGACCCATCATCCCCGGGCCCCACATGCCGTGCATGACTGTCATCGCGCTTTGCATCGTGGCCCAATGCCGCTGGAGTAGCTTCTCGCGTTCCTGGGGGTCTTGAGTCTTACGAATCTGCTCCATCTGCGCTTGCATTGTTTTCATTTGCTCCTGAAGCTGGGCCAGATTCCTGTCGAATTCAGCGGCGCTGGAGGGTGGCGTTTTCGAACTGCTCGGTGGGGTAGCCGTGTCCCTGGATGCAGCTTGCAGAACCGGGGACGTCAACGCGACACCGATACCAACAGCGGTCGCAACTAGAAGCGTTTTCATATTTCCTCCCTATAGCGTGCGGAATCTCGACGAAGCGCGTGTGGCGATCGTCCACTACAAGGCTACATGCCAGGAGGGACCTTTTCTTGACGCTTGTCAACGAAGCACGGGAGTCGATTGGCCCGCTATCGGGCTTTCCATACAGGGAGATGCCGTGCCATCGTCTGCAACCTGGACGAGGTCGATGACACGTCCGTCAGGGAACGGCGAATGAGACGACGGCGGCGCTCTCTTGGCCGCCGCCGTAATAAAGTTTGCCGCAGGTGAGCGCCGTCACGCAGCGTCAATCTGTCCGCCGGTCGCGCGAACGCGTCTGCGGTGACCCGTAAGCGTCCACGCAATCGCGGTCCCGATCGCGAGAGCAAACAGGCATGCAGTGGGAACAAGCATAGGCGCAACGTGACTGTTGGTCACTTTCCCGACGTACGGCATCAGGTTCTGCCCGAAGAACCCACCAAGATTGCCGATGCAGTTGATGGCGGCGACACTCGCCGCGGCTCGAGCGCCAGAGAAGAAGCGCGGGGGAAGCGACCAGAAGCACGGGTATAACAGCGGAATACAGGCGCCGCCCAGACAAAGGGCAACGAAACGCCATGCCACCGTCGGCAGGACGAGGCTCGATGCGAAGCAAACCACGCCAATGCCGGCAATGACGACCATTGCTTTCAACACCACCTGTTCGCGTTTGAGCTTGCCGGGAAGCCACAGCAGTAAAAGCGTCGCCAGTGCCCATGGAATCATGTTCAGCAACCCGTTTGCGCTCGACGAAGCACCCCAGCTTTTCACCAATGTGGGCATCCAGTACGTAACGCCATACAGCGACGTGGACATCAGCATGTAGGTCGCTGCAAACATAATGACCTTGGGGTCAAGCAAGGCGGCCCAAGGCCTGGATCCTTTCGCTTCAGGCGAGGCTTCGCGCTCGAGCGCCGAGAGTACGAGGTCCTTTTCCTCTTGCGAAAGAAAGTTTGCTTCCTTCACCGAGCTTGGCAGGTACTTCAGCGCGACCACGGCAATCAGGATTGCCGGAATACCGGTGGCAAGGAAGACCCACTGCCAACCCGCCATGCCGAATGTGCCGCCCAAAGAGAGGAGCAGGCCACCCACCAGGGAGCCTAGCATATTGGCCAGTGAACTGCCGAGCGTGAACAGACCGAGCACACGAGTCCGCGCGCTCTGGGGAAACCACTGCGTCAGGTAGTAAATGACGCCAGGATAGAAACCCGCTTCAGCGACACCCAATGCAAAGCGAAACGAGTAGAAGACAGGAAGCGATTTTGTGAAGGCCATCAGCACGGTGACGATGCCCCACGTCATCATGATGCGCGCGAGCCAGGTGCGGGCGCCGAAGCGATGCAGGGCTAGCGTGCTGGGCACCTCGAACAGCAGATACCCGATGAAGAACAACGACGCGCCGAGGCCGTAGGCCGCTTCCGTCATGCCAAGAGCCTGCACCATTTCCAGTTTGGCGAAGCCGACGTTCTGGCGGTCGATGAACGCGATAAGAAACATGACAATCAACAGCGGCATCAGCCGCCATGCCATTTTCCTCATCACTTGCTGCTCGCGTGTCGCGGAGGTAGACATTTTCATTCCGGGGTCCGTGGCCGCTCACGCTCGACTGTTTTGAACCAGAAACCTTCAGCCAGACGAAGACAAGCCAATTGATATAGTCATATATATGTTTGTATGTTTTGCACGGCATTGCAATGAGGTCTAACCCGGACTCATGCATGGAGGGGGCGATGCGCTGGTAGATGGTGATGCCGCATGTCGGAGCCGGCTGGCGAGCGAAAATGCCGCCTCCGGCCTGGCAGGGCGCCGGCCGAGCGCGGTAAGGCGATGACTGCATTAGCCGGGCGGCGGCGATCGTGTTTTCAGCGAATATCGACCTGATACTGGAACCCGGAGGCGGCGCCGCGAGTGGTACGCCACTCGATGGGCGTCCCGGCAAAATCCGCTGCCACGCGTTGCACGAGGATGACCGGGCTGCCGACATCGATACCCAGCAGCGCCGCATCATCTTCAGTGGCCTGTTCGACGTTCAGAATCTCGGTGGCGGACGCCACGATCTGGCGGCAAAGCCGCTCGTAGAGCGGATACAGCAAGTCCTCGAAGTCGCCGAGGCGCAGACCCGTCAGCGCTTCGAAACGATTTCGCGGGAGCCATATTTCTTCCGATAAAACAGGCCGCCCTTCAATGAGCCGCACGCGGGAAAGATGAATGGTCTTGTCGCTCCCCTTCAACTGCAAGGTTGAGCGAATCGCCTCGTTCGGCTTCACGATCTCGCGTCTGAGCACCTTTGCCGTCGGCCGGACCGGCTTGCCGTCAACCGATTTGAACCGGAAAAATCGGAACAACGACGAATCGAAGCGCGGACGCCGGACGAACGTGCCTTTGCCCTGAGTGCGGGTAAGCACGCCGTCGGCCACCAGGAGATCAATGGCTTTACGGACCGTGCCGGTCGATACGTTATAGAACTGTCCCAGTTCAGCCTCCGTGGCGATCGCCGTGTCCGGCGCCCACTCGCCCTGCGCGAGGCGGCGCACCAGGTCGTCGCGCATCTGCTGGTATCGAGGCAGTCGATCATCCGGTTTGCCCGAGAACGCTTGCATATCCATGATTCATATAGTTGTTCACAGGAATACCCACTTTACAACATCTGTCCCGCAAGGGTAAATCCTCAATGACAACCGACCAGACGGGTTTAACATATAGTCATATATATGAATACATGAATCATCTTTTTGTGGAGACAGCCGATGCTCACCTGGTACAAAAGAGGGACGCCTCTTGAACGCAGCACCTTCTGGGGATGTTTCGCCGGCTGGGGTCTCGATGCGCTCGATGTACAAATGTTCACCCTGGCAATCCCGGCCATCATTGCGTCTTATGGCATCGACCATACGCAGGCGGGTGCAATCAGTGGCGTGACATTGGTGTCGTCGGCCCTGGGTGGCTGGCTGGCGGGCGCCCTGTCGGACAGGATCGGGCGTGTGCGGACATTGCAGATGACGATTCTCTGGTTTGCAGGGTTCACCTTTCTCTGTGCGTTTGCCCAAAGTTTTCCTCAACTGCTGGTCCTGAAGGCCTTGCAGGGATTCGGGTTTGGTGGAGAGTGGGCAGCCGGTGCCGTGCTGATGGCGGAGACGATCCGCACGGAACATCGTGGCAAGGCCATGGGGGCCGTGCAGAGCGCGTGGGCGGTCGGCTGGGCCGGTGCCGTGCTTCTATACGCAGCAGCCTTTTCATGGTTGCCGTCGGACACAGCGTGGCGTGTCATGTTCGGGGTCGGCCTTCTGCCGGCGCTTCTCGTTCTTTACGTGCGCCGCCATCTTCGCGAACCGGCGCGAACCGCGCCGGCTTCCGCTGAACCGACTGTTTCCGTGTGGACGCAAATCGCGCAGGTATTTCAGCCGCGCGTCATCAAGACCACCGTTATCGGCGCGATCCTGGGCACAGGCGCCCACGGCGGCTACTACGCCATCATGACCTGGCTGCCGACCTTCCTCTCCAAGGAGCGGCATCTGTCGGTGCTGAATACGGGCGGATACCTGGCTGTCGTTATCGTGGCGTTCTGGTGCGGCTGCATGGCAAGCGCCTACCTGCTCGACCGCATTGGCCGCCGTCGCAACATCGCCTTCTTTGCCTTCTCATGCATTGTCACGGTGCTGGCTTACGTGATGCTGCCGTTGAGCAACACGGAAATGCTCGTTCTGGGCTTTCCGCTCGGCTTTTTTGCCGCCGGCATTCCGGCGAGCCTCGGCGCACTGTTCAACGAACTCTATCCCGCGGACATGCGAGGCGCGGGCGTCGGCTTCTGCTACAACTTCGGGCGTATCGCCTCGGCAGGTTTTCCGGTGCTGGTCGGGTACATGAGTCATTCAATGTCGCTGGGGGCAGCCATTGGTATCGATGCGGCAATCGCATACGGACTGGCGATGATCGCCGTGCTGCTCATTCCCGAGACGCGTAGCAAGCGACTGCAACCCTCTGGCGTTGAACAGACATCGCAGCCTCCCGCCGACGCCGAATTCGCACTCGACCATTCGCGGGGCCAACGATGAATCAGCCTACTTCGAATGCGAGGCCTCGGTTGGCACGCATCGACACTCATGCGCACGTGTTCACAAGAACACTCCCGCTCGCGGACGGTCGGCGCTATGCACCCGACTATAACGCGACCATCGACACGTACCGAAAGCTGCTCGATGACAGCAATATTGACAACGCAGTCCTCGTGCAACCGAGCTTTCTCGGCAACGACAACAGCCATCTCCTGCAAGCCCTGGCGACGGACCGAACCAGATTGCGCGGTGTAGCGGTCGTATCCCCGGATATTTCGGAAGACGACCTGACGCAATTGAACGACCAGGGTATTACCGGGGTGCGCCTGAACCTCGTCGGGCAACCGCTCCCGGACATCAATGCAGCGCCTTACACGAGGCTATGGCGGCAATTGTCGAAACTCGGCTGGCATGTTGAATTGCACAGGGCCGCGTCGGACCTGCCGCCCCTCGTCAATGCTCTCGTGGATGCCGGCTTGGCCGTCGTGGTTGACCATTTCGGCCGCCCGGACCCACACAGCGGAACAAGCGATCCGGGCTTCAGGAACCTGCTGAAGACCGGGCGTTCGGGCCGCGTATGGGTGAAGCTTTCGGGAGCTTACCGCTGTGCGAATCCGGTCGCCGGTTTTGTGCATGATGCTACCGACCAGCTCATCAATGCATTCGGCCCGGAACGCCTCATGTGGGGCAGCGACTGGCCGCACACGCAATATGAAGAGATCACGGACTACGGCAAGACCCTCTCCACTTTGCTGGACCTGGGTCTTGAGCCGTCACTCGTCGATACGATCCTGTGCACCACGGCTCGTGAGTTCTACCAATTCGACAAAGCGCCCGCAGGCGTGATTGCCGCTTACCTTTCCCGGTGATAACGGCCGAACGTTTTGCAGTTGCGCCTGTCGACCTGACGACAGGCAGGTGCTCAGCCATTCGTCGCAAGCAACCGCCATTGCGGGATTGCGGGTGGCAGTCACGCGCCCGGTATCAGTGGCACGACATTAAGCTGCTCCACGGTCGCTCGCACTGTTCCAACGGCGAATGTGCCGACTCGTGCTGTCAATCACCGAGCCTTTCGGACCCTGAACAGCCGCTGGAGTGGATGCGACCTTGATGGCGGCTTCACTTGCTCATTCCTTGCTCACAGGAAAGACACACCCGCCATTGCGGACCAGCGCCTTCACCTCTTCGCTCACTTGCATGGGACTTCGACTTAATCGAGCAAAAAACTCCTTGCTTTGGCGCACGTACGACTTCGAGTCATACTTCGCACTCCAAATGACTATATTAAACATGATTGGAATGAGGTCGAGGCCCTTCTCGGTCAGAGTGTAGAAGTCCTTGCGCCCGTCGGCGGGGCTAGGCGCTCTCGAGAGAATTCCCTGCTCCTCAAGAAAGGCAAGGCGGGAAGCAAGAACATTGGTCGCGATTCCCTCTTCCGATTTCAGGAACTCGCCATACGTCTTTTTGCCAACAAAAACGATGTCGCGAATGATCAGGAGCGACCACCGGTCGCCGAAGATCTCCACACCGTAGTTCACTGCGCAATGGGACCGAACGTCCTCTTTAGATGTCGTCTTCATAACTAGATCCTAACATCGCTTGCATGACGCAAGTTAATTTTCATGTTTACTTGTTATTTGCAAGTAATGTGGTTAGCATGACCTTTAGAGAATGCGAACACCAACCAGCTCACAGGGGGACTGCACTTGAGCACTATCAGCGTCATTGGCGCAGGTGGCATGGCCGCAACGATCGGCGGCCTCGCCGTCAGGGCCGGACACACCGTCGAGGTGACGAGTCGCGACGCCGTCAAGGCGCGGACGCTGGTCGGGCAACTCGGAGCCGGCGCGACGACAGGAACGTTCGGCGCCGCCCCGGCCGGGGACATCGTTATCCTGGCGGTCCCCTACGCAGCCGTTCTCGACGTGGTGAAGCAGTACGGCGAGGAGCTGGCAGGCAAGCTCCTCGTCGACATCACCAATCCCATCGACGCCGACTTCAAGGGCTTTGTGATCCCTGAGGACAGTTTCGGCGCGCAGGAGATCGTCAAGGTCGCCCCCGCCAATGCGGACGTCGTCAAGGCGTTCAATACCCAGTTCTCTCACGTACTGGCTGCCCGTCCAGGCGGAGGCAACCCGGTGGACGTGTTCCTCGCCGGGGGCGACGCGCGGGCCAAGGGACGCGTCTCGGCGTTCATCGAGAGCCTCGGACTGCGCCCGATGGATACCGGGCTGCTGCCCATGGCGCGGACGCTGGAGCACGCCGCTCTGCTGACGCTGCGCCTCGTCACCCACTCCGTCAACCACACCAACTTCTCACTCGGTATCGGCCTTCCCGGCTGAGCGCACGGGTACCACCACTTCTCACCTAATCAAAAGGACAGTTACATGCACGTTTTCATCACTGGCGGGACCGGCCACGCCGGTTCGCACGTCATCCGCGACCTCGTCGCGGCCGGCCACGAGGTCACCGCCTTGGCCCGAACGGACGAGTCGGCCGCTGCGGTGTCCGCTCTCGGCGCCAAAGCGCGTCGTGGGGATCTTGGCGACCTCGATGGACTCAAGGCGGCAGCGGCCGGGTCCGACGGCGTCATCCACGTCGGATACCGGGCCGACCTGCTTCAGGCCGGTGGGATCGCCGCCTTAGCCGGTTCGGAGCTCGCAATCGTGCTCGCTTTCGGCGAGGCGCTGGCGGGGACCGGAAAACCGCTGGTCGTTGCAGGCAGCATCGGCGCACCCACGAACGTGGGTCGGGAGGCCCCTATCGTCGCACCGGTCAGCCTGGGCCGACCCGCGACAGAGGATGACCCCGCCCTTCCTGCCAGGCCCCTGGACGCAGGCACCCTGCGGGCCCGCAACGTCGTGGAGACCGCTGTCGTTGGCCTTGCCGAGCAAGGCGTGCGGTCGTCGGTCGTGCGGATTCCCCTCATCGCACACAGCACGGCCGATCGCGTCGGCTTCCTCCAGATGCTGATCGGGCTTGCGAAGGAGAAGGGCGTCATCGGCTACCCCGGAGACGGCGAGAACCGGTGGCCCGCGGTGCACATCCGCGATCTGGCCTCTTTGTTCCGCCTGGCATTGGAGAAAGGTTCTGCCGGCAAGACCTGGCACGCGGTTGCCGACGAGGGTATCCGGTTGCGCGAGATTGCCGAGGCCATCGCCGCTCGCCTGGGCGTGCCCGCTGTGAGCATTCCCGCTGACGAACTGATGGTGCCGGGCTACTTCGGGTTCCTCTCGGCTGTGGTCACGGGCGACTTCCCGGCGTCCAGCGCCATCACGCGCAAGGCTCTCGGCTGGGAGCCTGCTCAGCCAGGCCTGCTCGAGGACATGGGCAACGGTCATTATTTCCCCGCCGGCTGAACACGGCTGACGGTAGAGAGCCGGCTCAGAACGAGCCCGGCGGACAGCAATGCCCCAACTAACGAGGAACTGCACATGAGCACTATCAGCATTATCGGATCAGGAGGGATGGCCACTGCGATCGCTGGCCGTGTCGCCACGGCTGGACAGATTGTCGAGGTGATCAGCCGCGATAACGCAAAGGCGCAGGCACTGGCCGACCAGCTCGCGTCCGGAGCGATCACAGGAAAGTACGGCGCCGCGCCGGCGGGCGACATCGTCATCCTCGCCGTGCCGTACGCCAGCGCGGCGGCGGTCGTGGCCGACTTTGGGGAAGCGCTCGACGGCAAGGTGATCATCGACATCGCCAACCCGGTTGCCCCCGACCTTTCGGGCCTCGTGACCCCGCCCGGCAGTTCCGCTGCGCAGGAGACCGCCAAGCGCATCCCCGCCAGCGCGCACGTGGTGAAGGCCTTCAATACCATCTTCGGTCACGTACTTGCCAAAGGTGGACGCCTCGACGCGTTCATCGCAGCCGACGATGCGAAGGCGAAGGCCCGCGTCTCGACCTTCCTCGAAAGTCTCGGGCTGCGTCCGTTTGATGTCGGCGGCTTGCAGATGGCCCAGACGCTGGAGGCGCTCGGCCTGATGATGATCGGCGTGGCCAAAAACGGCGCCGGCACATGGGACTTCGCCCTGAACGTCGATCTCGGCTGAATCGCCGGCCACGGCCTCACCAGCAGATGCACGCCACCCTTGAGAGCAAGTCAGGAGACAGCAGCCACTACAGGACGGATTCAAGATGCCTCGCGATGAAGACCCCGTCTGCGTCTCGCTCCCCACGGCCGCCGGTTGGTCTCCCTGACGCATGCCGAACCATTGCTCGGACCAACTTCATCGTCGCTGACCGACTTTATTCTCTCGCGCCAGCTCAACCCCATCGACACGGGCCCTCACCCACATTTACTTGACATCTAAACTATATAAACCTAAATTATCCCCATCGGCAGCGTTCACATTTGGGGAACAAGCATGCGCATCGTTTGTATCGGCGGCGGCCCGGCCGGGTTGTACTTCGGTCTGTTGATGAAGGGCCGCAACCCGGCCCATGACGTCACGGTGGTCGAGCGCAACCGTCCCTATGACACCTTCGGCTGGGGCGTCGTCTTCTCCGACCAGACCCTCGGCAATCTGCGCGCCGCCGACGCCCCCAGCGCCGATGCGATCCTCGACGCGTTCAATCACTGGGACGACATCGAAATCAATTTCCGCGGCCGGCAGATCCGCTCATCGGGTCACGGCTTTTGCGGCATCGGCCGCAAACGTCTGCTGAACATCCTGCAAGCGCGCTGCGAAGAACTCGGCGTGAAGCTGGTCTTCGAAACCCAGGTCACGGACGACAGCGTCTACAAAGCCGATCTGATCATCGCCTGCGACGGCGCCAACAGTGCGATCCGTCAAAAGTACGCCGCAACCTATCGCCCCGCCGTCGACATGCGCGATTGCCGCTTCGTCTGGCTGGGCACCAAAAAACTTTTCGACGCCTTCACCTTCGCCTTCGAAGAAACCGAATTCGGCTGGTTCCAGGCGCATGCCTATCGTTTCGACGATCAGACTTCCACGTTCATCGTCGAAACGCCGGAGCGCGTGTGGCGCGCCGCCGGCCTCGACGAAATGAGCAAGGAGGACAGCATCGCCTTCTGCGAAAAGCTGTTCGCCAGGTATCTGGACGGCAACCCCTTGCTCTCGAACGCGGCGCATTTGCGCGGCTCGTCGCAATGGATTCGCTTCCCGCGCGTGGTCAACGAGGAGTGGGTCCATTGGCGCGGCAACGCGGACGGCACGCAAACGCCGGTCGTCCTCATGGGCGACGCCGCGCACACCGCTCACTTCTCGATCGGCTCGGGCACCAAACTCGCACTCGAAGACTCGATCGAACTCGCCAACAGCATCGGCGCGCATCCCGGCGATCTCGCCGCCGCGCTGCAGCATTACACCAACGTACGCAGCGTCGACGTCTTGCGGATTCAGAACGCCGCGCGCAATTCGACGGAATGGTTCGAGCATGTCGATCGCTATACGTCGTTCGAACCGGAACAGTTCGCGTATTCGCTGCTCACGCGCTCGCAACGCATCTCGCACGAAAATCTGCGTGAACGCGACGCCAACTATCTGTCCGGCTTCGAAGACTGGCTCGCCCGGCGCGCAGGCGTCGAGCGCGCGCCGGAAAAGCATTCGGTGCCGCCCATGTTCACGCCCTTCACCTTGCGCGGCGTCACGCTGAAAAACCGCGTGGTGGTGTCGCCCATGGCGCAATATTCGGCCGTCGACGGCATTGCGGGCGACTATCACCTGATGCACCTCGGCGCCCGGGCAATGGGCGGCGCAGCGCTGGTCATGACGGAGATGACCTGCGTCTCGCCCGAAGCGCGTATCACGCCCGCATGCCCCGGCATGTATGCGCCCGAGCATCTGAGCGCGTGGAAGCGCATTGTCGATCTCGTGCATCGTCAGTCGGATGCGAAGATCGGTATTCAGCTCGGCCATTCCGGCGCGAAAGGGTCGACACGTGTCGCGTGGGAGGGCATCGATCAGCCGCTTACGCAGGGCAACTGGCCGCTCGTCTCGGCGTCGCCGCAACAATATCTGCGCGGCGTCAGCCAGCATTCGCGCGAAGCCACGCAGGACGAGTTGCGCGAAATCGAGGCGCAGTTCGTGCGCGCCGCACAGATGTCGGCCGAAGCGGGTTTCGACTGGCTCGAACTGCATTGCGCGCACGGCTATTTCCTGTCGAGCTTTCTGTCGCCGCTGACCAACCAGCGCACTGACGAATACGGCGGCTCGCTGGAGAATCGTCTGCGCTACCCGCTGCGGGTTTTCAAGGCGATTCGCGCGGTCTGGCCGCAGGACAAGCCGATTTCCGTGCGCATCTCCGCGAACGATTGGGTCGAAGGCGGCACGACACCCGACGATGCGGTCCAGATCGCCCGGGCCTTCAAGGCAGCCGGCGCCGACATGATCGACGTGTCGTCCGGCCAGGTCAGCAAGGAAGAAAAACCCGTATTCGGCCGCATGTTCCAGACGCCGTTCGCCGACCGCGTGCGCAACGAAGCGGGAATCGCGACCATCGCGGTGGGCGCGATCTCCGAAGCGGATCACGTGAACAGCATCATCGCGGCAGGCCGCGCCGATCTGTGCGCAATTGCTCGCCCGCATCTGGCCAATCCCGCGTGGACGTTGAACGAAGCCGCCAGGATCGGCTATTTCGACGTGACGTGGCCGAAGCCCTACACCGCGGCGAAATCTCAACTCGAGCGCAACCTCGAACGCGAGCGCGCCCAAGCCGCCGCGAACGCCGGTTTGTCGCCGCAAGAACGCGCGCAACGCGCTGAAGGAACCACGTGAACACACTCCATTCCACGCTCTCCGGACAGCACGCCGTGGTCACCGGCGGCGGCAGCGGCATTGGCGCGGCCGTCGCGCAAGCCCTGCTACGCGCCGGCGCGCGAGTCACCTTGATGGGCCGCAACGCGCAGCGGCTCGACGCGCAGCGCGAGAAATGCCGCGCGTTGGGCGACGTGGCTTGCCTCAGCGTCGACGTCACGCAGGAAGACTCCGTCGCGAATGCGTTCCGTGAAGCCGGCGCGGTCGATATCCTCATCAACAACGCAGGTCAGGCGCAAGCCGCTCCGTTTTCGCACACCGACATGGCGCTCTGGCAGCGCATGCTGGACGTGAACCTCACCGGCGTCTTTCTCGGCACGCGCGCGGTGTTGCCCGGCATGCTCGAGCGCGGTCACGGCCGCATCGTCAACGTGGCGAGCACGGCGGGACAGATCGGTTATGCGTACGTCGCCGCTTATTGCGCCGCGAAACATGGCGTGATCGGCCTCACGCGTTCGCTCGCGCTGGAAGTCGCGACCAAAGGCGTCACCGTGAACGCCGTGTGCCCCGGCTATACGGAAACGGAACTGCTGCACGCATCGCTTGAACAGATCACCAGCAAGACCTCGCGCACCGAACAGCAGGCGCGCGAAACTTTGCTTCGCTCGAATCCGCAACATCGCTTCGTGAGTCCCGAGCAGGTCGCCAATGCGGTGCTCTGGCTTTGCCAACCCGGCTCGGACGCCGTCACGGGGCAATCCATTTCCATCTCCGGTGGAGAAGTCATGTGACCAAGTCAACGAACATCAGGAAGCCCGCGGCGGCGGCTGACACGAAGCCGCCGCGCAAAGGCGTCGCCAAACCCGCGGAGAACGTCGTGGACCTCGAAATGAGCACCGGCGCGGATAGTCACATGGGCTTGCGCCTGTGGCTGCGCATGCTGACCACGACCAACCTCGTGCAGGCCGAATTGCGCAAGCGTTTGCGCAACGAATTCGACACCACATTGCCGCGTTTCGATCTGATGGCGCAGTTGGAGCGCCATCCTGAAGGCCTGAAGATGACCGAGCTGTCGCGCCGCTTGATGGTGACGGGCGGCAACGTCACCGGCATTACGGATCAGCTCGAAAAAGAAGGGCTGGTGTCGCGCGACACCGATCCGAACGACCGCCGCTCGATCAGCGTGTGTCTGACGCCCGCGGGCCGCAAAGCGTTCGACAAGATGGCGGTCGCGCATGAGCAATGGGTGGTCGAGCTGTTCGGTGGTTTGAGCCTCGAGGAAAAATCGCGTACCCATCAGCGCCTCGGCAAACTCAAGCAACATCTGCTCGATAGTCTGAAAGACTGAGCCGCATCGAAACGAGGAGACATTCATGACACGATCCAATGCCGACGCGCTGCTGGCCGGCAACCGCCTCACGCTGGCGGATTACGAAGCACGGCACTTCGGCTGGTCGGTCGCCGGCAAGGTCGCGACGATCACCCTCAACCGGCCGGAACGCAAGAACCCGCTGACCTTCGAGTCATATGCGGAGTTGCGCGACCTGTTCCGGCAATTGACCTTTGCAACCGACGTCAAGGCCGTCGTGATTCACGGCGCAGGTGACAATTTCTGCTCCGGTGGCGACGTGCACGACATCATCGCGCCGCTGATCGATCTGCCCATGCCGGAACTGCTGCTCTTCACGCGTATGACCGGCGATCTCGTCAAAGCCATGCGCCATTGTCCGCAACCGGTGATCGCCGCCGTCGACGGGGTTTGTGCCGGCGCCGGCGCGATCCTCGCGATGGCCTCCGACATGCGGCTCGGCACGGCCCGCAGCAAGCTCGCTTTCCTGTTCTCGCGCGTTGGCCTCGCCGGCTGCGATATGGGCGCTTGCGCGATCCTGCCGCGCATCATCGGTCAGGGGCGCGCCGCCGAACTGCTCTTCACCGGTCGCTCGGCAAGCGGCGACGAAGGCCACACATGGGGCTTCTATAACCGCCTGTGCGAACCCGCCGCGCTTCTCGAAGAAGCGCACAAGCTCGCCGCGGATCTTGTCGCCGGCCCGACTTTTGCGCACGGCATCACGAAGAAGATGCTGCATCAGGAATGGAGCATGAGCATCGACGAAGCGATCGAATCGGAAGCGCAAGCGCAGGCGATCTGCATGAGCACCCGCGATTTCGAGCGCGCTTATAGCGCGTTTGCCGCAAAGTCGCGTCCGGTGTTCGAGGGAGATTGAATTGAGCGCCAACACCGAACTGGATCCGCATGGCGCGCTGGCGTGGCCGTTTTTCGAGCCTCGTCATCGCGAACTGGCCGCGGGTATTGAAGCGTGGTGCCGCGAAAAGCTGAAGCACGAAGACCACAAGGACGTCGATGCAACGTGTCGTCACCTGGTGCGTGAACTCGGCGCGGCAGGCTGGTTGAAATACGGCGTGGGCGGCGTAGCCTACGGCGGCCACGGCGACACGATCGACACGCGCGCCGTCTGCCTGCTGCGCGAAACGCTCGCCAAACACTCAGGGCTCGCGGACTTCGCGCTGGCGATGCAAGGACTCGGTTCGGGCGCCATCTCGCTCGGCGGCACCCACGAACAAAAGACGCGTTATCTGCCGCGCGTCGCCAACGGCACTGCCATCGCGGCGTTCGCGCTGTCCGAGCCCGAGGCCGGATCGGACGTCGCCGCCATGGCGCTCTGCGCTCGCGAAGACGGCGACGCCTACGTGCTCGACGGCGACAAGACGTGGATCTCCAATGGCGGCATCGCCGATTTCTACGTGGTGTTCGCGAGAACCGGCGAAGCACCGGGCGCACGCGGCATCAGCGCATTCATCGTGGACGCGGATACGCCGGGACTGGAGATCGCGCAGCGCATCGACGTGATCGCGCCGCATCCGCTCGCGCGTCTGCACTTTGCCGGCGCACGCGTGCCGCGCGGCCAGATGCTCGGTGCGCCCGGCGAAGGTTTCAAGCTCGCCATGCGCACGCTGGATATCTTCCGCACGTCGGTGGCGGCGGCGTCGCTCGGCTTCGCCCGTCATGCAATGGCCGAAGGTCTCGCGCGCGCCGCGTCGCGCAAGATGTTCGGGCAGACGCTCGGCGACTTTCAACTGACGCAGGCCAAACTCGCGCAGATGGCCTTGACCATCGACAGCAGCGCATTGCTGGTCTATCGCGCGGCGTGGTTGCGCGATCAAGGCGAAAGCGTCACACGCGAAGCCGCGATGGCGAAGTGGCACGCAAGCGAAGGCGCGCAACAGGTGATCGACGCCGCCGTGCAACTCTACGGCGGCATGGGCGTGCAAAGCGGCACGGCCGTCGAGATGCTGTACCGCGAGATTCGCGCGCTGCGCATTTACGAAGGCGCGACCGAAGTGCAGCAACTGATTGTGGGGCGTGATCTGTTGAAAGCGCATGCTGCCGCAACCGCCGGAGCGAACGCGAAATGAACGCGTGTTTCGAACGGCCCGTGCGTATCCGCTTCTCGCATTGCGACCCGGCGGGCATCGTGTTCTTCCCGCAATATCTGGTGATGACCAACGCACTGGTCGAAGACTGGTTCAACGAAGGCCTGCACATCGACTACGCGCAGATGATCGCACAGCGCCGCGTCGGCTTGCCGATCGTCAAACTGGAGTGCGAGTTTTCGCGGCCGAGCCAGATGGGCGAAACAATCACGCTGGCACTTCATGTCGCGGCTATCGGGCGGCGCTCGATCAGCATCGAGATCGTCGGCCATTGCAACGGCGAAACGCGTTTCCGCGCGAAACAGGTGCTCGTGACGACCTCGCTCGAAAGCGGCACCTCCATCGATATTCCCACCGACATTGCGAGCACGCTCGCGACGTTCGCCCCGCACCCCGACTCCATTGAGGCGCATCGCTCATGAAAAAAGCTCTTCTCCCCGCTGGTTGGGTCAAGCCGCGTGGCTACGCGAATGGCGTCGCGGCGAGCGGCACGCAGGTGTTCATTGCCGGCCAGATCGGCTGGGACGAACAGGCGCGCTTCCAGACGACCGACTTCGCCGCGCAAGCCATCCAGGCGCTCAAGAATGTGCTCGCCGTCCTGCACGAAGCGGGCGGCAAGCCCGAGCACCTGGTGCGACTGACGTGGTACGTCACCGACAAACGCGAATATCTCGCGTCGTTGAAGGACATCGGCCGCGCGTTTCGCGAGCTGATCGGCGACTACGACATCGCGATGAGCGCGGTCCAGGTGGTCGCGCTCATCGAAGACGAAGCGAAAGTCGAAATCGAGGCGACCGCCGTGGTCCCGCAGTAACAGAGCAACACAGCACGCGACACGAAACCACGAAACCACGAAGCCGCCAAGCCAACCGAAGCGCATCTAGCCGGCTCAACGCCCGGGAGACCATGATGGAACCGTCAGCACACGTCGATACCTTCGCGCGCGACAATCTTCCGCCGCAGGATCAGTGGCCCGTCTTTCTGCTCGACAACCCCGACGTTGCCTATCCGGCGCGCCTGAACTGCGCGACGGAGTTGCTCGACCGGACCATCGAAGCGGGCCACCGCGATCGTCCCGCGATCTGGTCCGATGTGGACGGCACGCCGCGCGCCACGACTTACGGTGAACTGCTCGCGCTCGTGAATCGCAGCGCGCACGTGCTGGTCGACGAAATGGGATTGCGGCCGGGCAACCGCGTTCTACTGCGCGGCCCGAACACGCTGCATATGGCGGTGACCGCGCTCGCGGCGCTCAAGGCAGGCCTCGTCGTGGTGCCGACCATGCCTCTGCTGCGAGCCAAGGAACTGAAGCAGATCATCGACAAGGCGCAGGTCGGCGCGGCATTGTGCGACGCCCGCTTGACCGCCGAACTGGCGCGCTGCACCGACCCGCAAGACGAGTTTTTCTGCGCGGGCCTGAAGCAAACGCGCCTGTTCCACGACGACGCCGCCGATTCGCTCGACACGCTCGCGATCAACAAGTCCGACCAATTCACCGCCTGCGACACCGCCGCCGACGACGTCTGCCTGATCGCTTTCACCAGCGGCACGACCGGCGCGCCGAAAGGCTGCATGCACTTTCATCGCGATGTCGTGGCCATGTGCGATCTGTTCCCGCGCCATGTGCTCAAGCCCACCTCGAGCGATATCTTTTGCGGCACGCCGCCGCTCGCGTTCACGTTCGGCCTCGGCGGCCTGCTGTGCTTTCCGCTGCGGGTGGGTGCCTCCACGGTACTGATCGAGAAGCTCACGCCCGAGACGTTGTTGCAGACCGTCGAGCGTTTTCACGCGACCGTCATGTTCACCGCGCCAACCTTCTACCGGCAAATGGCGCCGCTGGTTGCGCACCACGACGTTTCGACCTTGAAGAAAACCGTCTCCGCGGGGGAGTCATTGCCGGATTCGACAAGGCGCCTCTGGCACGACGCGACTGGGATCGACATGATCGACGGCATCGGCGGCACCGAGCTGATCCACATTTTCATCTCGGCGCAAGGCGATGAGATTCGCCCGCATGCTATCGGCCGCGCGGTGCCGGGTTACGTCGTGCAGGCCGTGGACGACGACATGCAACCGGTCGCGCCCGGCACCATCGGCAAACTCGCGGTGCGTGGCCCGACCGGTTGCCGTTATCTTGCCGACGAACGGCAAAAGAAGTTCGTGCGCGACGGCTGGAATCTGCCCGGCGATTCCGTCTATCTCGACGAAGACGGCTACGTGTTCTATCAGGCGCGCGCCGACGACATGATCGTCTCCGCCGGCTACAACATCTCCGGCCCCGAAGTGGAGAGCGTCCTGCTGCAACACGATGCGGTGTCCGAATGCGGTGTGATCGGCGTGCCCGACGAAACCCGCGGGCAGATCGTCAAGGCGTTCGTCGTGGTCAATCCCGGCTATGTCGCGGACGACAAACTGGTGGCGCAATTGCAGGATTTCGTGAAAAACAGCGTGGCGCCATATAAGTATCCGCGCGAGATCGTCTTCATCGATGCCCTGCCGCGCACCGAAACCGGCAAGCTCAAACGCTTCGAGTTGCGCACGATGGCCTAGCCCGCATTGCCCGAGCAGCCAGTTGGCATGGGATCAGACGTTCGATATCCGGTCGATTGCGAGGTCGAGAAACGCCCGCAATCTGCCCAACCTGCGCAGGTCGCGATGGTAGCCGAACCAGACATCTCGTCCTGGCGGTGCTTCCCCAAGGTCGATGCGTTCAATCCCCGCGGTGTTGTCGCCCAACGGGCAAGGCAGCACGGCCAGCCCGCCTCGTTCGGCGCACATGCGCGCCTGCGCCTCGCGGTTGTTGCTGCCGAATGCCACATGCGCGTTCGGCAAAATTTGACGCAGCCATTTCACGTCGGGCAGCGTTTCGAAGGCGCTGTCCATGGTTAGCAGCGCGTATCCCGCGCCGTCGCCGCGCTGCGGGGGAACGAGGTTCGACGGGCCGTACAGCGCGTAATCCATTTTGATGAACTTTCGCTGGATGACGTCGGCCTCATCGAAAGGCGTGATGCGGAACAGCAGATCGGCGTCGCGGCGCGCCAGATTGAGGCGCCGCGAATCGGTCACGAGTTCGATCGACACCAACGGGTTCGCACGAAGAAACTCCGCCACGACCGGCGTCAACACATGCACCCCGAACCAGTCCGAAGACGAGATCCGCAACAGGCCGGTGAGCTGTTGCTGTTTTCCCGCCAGCGCGCGCTCGAACGCGTGCGCCTCGTCCTCCATCCGCTCGGCAGCCGCGAGTACGGCGGCGCCCTCCTCCGTCAGCACGAAGCCGTCCGCGGTGCGCTGAAACAGCGTCTGCCCGACCGATGCCTCCAGCATCCGCAGCCTGCGACCGATAGTCGGCTGGGTCTGCCCAACCTGCTTTGCCGCGCGGCCTAAGGTCCCCTCGCGGGCAATCGCCAGAAAGATCCGAACGTCGTTCCACTCCATACCTGCCCATGCAATTTTGTTTAGTCAACGTGCAAAAACGTCAATTTACATACTTTCTCGCATGAACGACCATTAATCAAGCCGTTCCGACACACCACCGAGAGAAATGCCATGACGATGAAAGCGCTTGTCCTGAACCGTTACAACGGTCCCCTGGAACTCACCGCCGTCCCCATGCCGAAAGCCGAACGCGGCCAGGTGCTGGTGCGCGTCAAGGCTAGCGGACTCAATCCGCTCGACACCAAAATCCGCTCGGGCAATGCGGCGCATGCGAAGCACCCGTTGCCGCTGGTGCTTGGCATCGACATGGCCGGGACGATCGAAGCAGTCGGCGAAGGCGTAACCGGGTTCAGCGTGGGCGACGACGTTTACGGTATGACGGGCGGTGTGGGCGGCCTGCAAGGCTCGCTCGCCCAGTTTCAGGCCGTGGACGCGCGATTGCTCGCTCATAAGCCGTCGAATCTCTCGATGAAAGAGGCGGCAGCGATTCCGTTGAGCTTCATCACATCTTATGAAGGCATCGCGGACCGGGCGAAGTTGAAGGCGGGTCAAACGGTACTCGTGCAGGGCGGAGCCGGCGGCGTCGGACATGTTTCCGTTCAGTTGGCCATTGCGATGGGCGCACGGGTGTTTGCAACGGTCAGCGAAAGGGACTCGGACCTGATCAAGGCGTATGGCGCCACACCCATCGACTATCGTGCGAATTCGGTCGACAAGTATGTCGAGGCGCTTACCCAGGGCGAAGGGTTCGATCTCGTCGCGGATACAGTGGGCGGTGCCTCGCTGGATGCATCGTTCAAGGCGGTTAAACAGTTCGGCCACGTTGTCAGCGCATTGGGCTGGGGAACGCATGCGCTGGCGCCGCTGTCGTTCCGCGAAGCCACGTATTCGGGCGTGTTCACGCTGTCTGCGCTGCTCACCGGGAAACATCGCGAGCACCACGGCGAGATGCTGCGGATTGCGACGCAACTCATCGAGGAAGGCAAGCTGATGCCGAAACTGGACCCGCGTAGCTTCGACCTCGGCAACGCGGAGCTCGGCTACAAGGCAATCGTCGATGCGACCAACACCGGAAAGATCGTCGTCGACGTGGAGTGAGACTTGGGTGGACATCGGGCGAAGACGAAACGGGTCGCGCAGGCGCGGGATTTCGTGAAAAATAGCGTGGCGTCGCACAGATAGCCACGCGCCATCGTTTTCGTCGATGCCCTGCCGCGCAGCGAGGCCGGCAGTGCAAACGCTGCGCGTTGCGAACGATGACATCGCCCCCATTTCTTGTCGGAGACATACCGCATGGCCGCCTCTTTTATCGAAGTCGTCGCCCAGGATGGCGGCCGGTTCAACGCCTACGTCGCGCGTCCGGCGCAAGGGTCGGGTCCGGGACTCGTGCTGCTGCAGGAAATTTTCGGTATCAACGACAGCATGAAGGCGACGGCCGACCGCTTCGCCGAAGAAGGTTACGTGGTGCTAGTGCCGGATCTGTTCTGGCGCATCAAACCGGGCATCGCGCTCGGTTATGGCGAAGCCGACATGAAACAGGCACTCGACTATCTCGGCCAGTTCGACACAGACCTTGCCATCGACGATATCGCCGCCACGATCGCGGCGTTGCGCGCCCTGCCCGAACAGGCGGGCAAAGTCGGCACGGTGGGTTACTGCCTTGGCGGCAAGCTCGCGTTCCTGAGCGCCGCGCGCACCGATGTCGACTGCGCGGTCAGCTACTACGGTGTGGGCCTCGAGGCGTACCTGGACGAAGTGCCGGCGATTCGCTGCCCGATGGTGTTTCACTTCCCCGAAAACGACTCGCACTGCCCGCCGCCAACCCGCGAGCGGATCAGCGCCGCGTTGCGCACGCGGCCGCAAATCGAGCAATACGTGTACCCGGGTTGCGATCACGCATTCGCCGCGCCGGCGCGCGCACAATACGACAAACCCGCCGCGATGATGGCGTACTCGCGCACGCTCGCGCTGCTGCGCAAGGTGCTCGGTCCGGTCTACGATCTCAACGCGCTGTGGGAAGCTCACTGCTACCACGAGTTCGCCACGCGCGACGTGGATGCGGTCATGCCGACCATGGTCGCGCAGCCCTACGTCAATCACGTTCCGACCATGACGGGTGGAGTCGGCCACGACAATCTGAAGCGCTTCTATACGCATCACTTCGTCAACTCGAATCCCGTCGATACGAAGCTGATTCCGATTTCGCGGACCATCGGTGCGGATCGCATCGTCGACGAATTTATTTTTAGCTGCACGCATAGCTGCGAAATCGACTGGCTGCTGCCCGGCGTCGCGCCGACCGGTAAGTATTTCGAGGTGCCGATGCTGGCAGTCGTGTGCTTTCGCGGCGACAAGCTCTATAACGAGCACATCTATTGGGATCAGGCTTCCGTACTCGTGCAGGTCGGCTTGCTGAACCCCGAGGGACTGCCCGTCGCCGGGATCGAAAGCGCGCGCAAGCTGCTCGACGAAACGCTGCCCTCGAATCAGTTGATGGGCAGCAAGTCACGCGTGTGAGCGACGACTAGAGGCCCGCCTCTGCACAACGTCCTTATGATGTGACACTTCATTGGCCAAGATCCCTAACCCATGCTGACCGTTCATCATCTGAACAACTCCCGCTCGCAACGCGTCTTGTGGCTGCTCGAAGAACTTGGCGTTCCCTATGAGATCAAGCGTTACGAGCGCGATCCGAAAACGATGCTCGCGCCGCCCGAGTTGCGCGCGGTGCATCCGCTCGGCAAGTCGCCCGTCATTACCGACGATGGGCAGACAATCGCCGAATCGGGCGCGATCATCGAGTACCTGATCGGCAAATACGGGCAGGGACGCTTTGCGCCGGCGCCGGGCACGCCAGAGCGGCTGCGCTACACCTACTGGCTGCACTACGCGGAAGGTTCGGCGATGCCGCCCTTGCTGCTCAAGCTCGTGGCGCTGCGTATTGCCAGCGCGCCGATGCCGTTCTTCGCGAAGCCGATTGCCCGCAAGATCGCCGCCACGCTGCAATCGAGTTTCATCGATCCGCAGTTGAAACTGCACCTTGGCTATATCAATCAGGAATTGGGCAAAACCGGCTGGTTCGTCGGCAACGATTTCACCGCGGCGGACGTGCAGATGAGTTTCCCGCTCGAAGCCGCCACGGCCCGCGGCGGCATGGAAGGACAGATTCCGGCGGTGGTCGATTTTCTCAAGCGCATTCATGCAAGACCGGCTTATCAGCGGGCGCTGGAGTGTGGCGGGAAGTACGAACTGCTCGGCGGCGATTGAGATCGGCGCGGCCCTGGAACTCGTAGTTGTTGGCCCAAAGTCGCGGATGCTAGACTGAAAAGTCTCATTGTCGTCAACGCTGTGTTGTCAACGGGTCGTCAACGAGTCGCCAACTGGTTGGTCGGCATTGCGCCGGGTTGTGTTTCTTTTGGCGCGTTGCCGACTTCAGCAGCGGCGCGTCCGGCATCCGGTCCACCAGCGCCAAAGGAGCCGCCTGCATGACCCATTCCATCCACGGCAACAAACGCTGGCTCGCACTGGTCGTGCTGTGCCTGGGCGTGCTCATGATCGTGCTCGATACCACGATCGTGAACGTTGCGCTGCCGTCCATCGCGGCGGATCTCGGCTTTACCGAGACTTCCCTCGTGTGGGTAGTCAATGCGTACATGCTGACGTTTGGCGGCTGTCTGCTGCTGGGTGGACGGCTCGGTGATCTGTATGGGCATCGCAAGCTGTTTCTTATCGGCATTACTTTGTTTACGCTCGCGTCGCTTGCTTGCGGGATTTCGAACTCGCAGGCGCTGCTGGTGTGTGCGCGTGCGGTTCAAGGCGTGGCGGGCGCCATCGTCTCGGCGGTTTCGCTGTCGCTCATCATGAATCTGTTCACCGAACCCGGCGAGCGCGCGAAAGCGATGGGCGTGTACGGGTTTGTGTGCGCGGGCGGCGGCAGCATCGGCGTGTTGCTCGGTGGGCTGCTGACCAATCTGCTGAACTGGCATTGGATCTTTCTCGTCAATCTGCCCATTGGTATTGCCGTGTACGCGCTCTGTGTCGCGCTGTTGCCTTCCGCGCGCGGTCATGCGCATGGCGAGCGACTCGATGTGGCCGGCGCAGTCTCCGTCACCGTTTCGCTGATGCTGGCTGTGTACGCCGTGGTGAATGGGAATGAAGCCGGATGGACTTCGGCGCAGACGCTCGGTTTGCTGTTTGCGGCGCTGGCTCTGCTGGCCGTGTTCCTGGTGATTGAATCGCGCGTGCAGCATCCGTTGATGCCGCTTGGCCTGTTCCGCCTGCGTAATGTCGCGACGGCAAATGTGGTCGGGGTGCTGTGGGCGGCGGCGATGTTCGCCTGGTTCTTTATCTCTGCGCTCTATCTGCAGCGTGTGCTCGGCTATCGCCCGTTGCAGGTCGGGCTTGCGTTTCTGCCGGCTAATCTGATTATGGGCTTCTTTTCGCTCGGGTTGTCGGCGCGGGTGGTGATGCGGTTTGGACTGCGTATTCCACTGGCCGCGGGACTGCTGGTCGCGGCTTGCGGTCTTGCGTTGTTCGCTCGCGCGCCGGTTGGCGGCAGTTTTGTGCTCGATGTCATGCCGGGGATGATTCTGCTGGGCTTCGGCGCAGGTATTGCGTTTAACCCGATGCTCCTCGCGGCTATGAGCGATGTCGATCCGAGTGATTCAGGGCTCGCGTCGGGGATCGTCAATACGTCGTTCATGATGGGTGGGGCGCTCGGGCTTGCGGTGCTGGCGAGTCTTGCCGCGGCGCGGAGTGAGGCAGTGCAGGCGTCGTCTGCGGATGCCGTGGCCGCGCTGAATAGCGGGTATCACGTCGCGTTTTTGTTTGGGGCGATTTTTGCGGCGGTGGCGGGGATTTTGGGCGGGGTGTTGTTGCGGACGGGGCACGCAGGAGGAACTGGGGTTCAGGAAGGTGGCCGCAGTCAGCAAGTGTCGCCCACAGATAAGACTGCAACAGAAAGTTATTGAGCGGCCAGCTATGACACACTTAGCCTGGTCCCCTCGCCGAACGGCCTCGACGTCTAGTCGATCGGATCATACGTCATGCTCATGTATTGCTTGATGTCCGGCTGGCCTAGTGCAATCAAGCTGAACATGGCTGCTCCAAGCCGTCGCGCGAACGCGTCGTCAAGCTTGAAATCGAACTCATCCAGCGTTATCGGCATTTCGAGTTTTCCGGCGACGATTGTAGTCAGCCTGGCCGGGTCAACTGCCTGCACGATCAACTGTTGGCGATCTTCTGCATAGGTCACAATTATCGAGTAGGGCATATGCTTGACCATCAGTATCCTCTGCACTGGTTGTAATTTCCGAATGCATTCTGCTTGCACTGGGCGACGCCACGCGCCCCGAGCGCACCTTCTGCGCCGCCGTGACTTCCAGGGAAATACAAATGTGTGGAAATCCGATAATTCTTAAATAGTTGTGACGTCGTTTTGTTCCTACAAACACACCGTCAATGGAGAAGCAATCCGTAGGAAAACACTCGCCTTTTCACCAGACATGGCTGAATCACGGCGATGACTATGGGAATGGCAGAACGCCCGGAATCCGCGACAACGCATCCTCAAAGAGAGACGACTCGCGTGTCGTTTATGATGAGCAGGTACGTTGACGTCTCGCGATGCAGACGAGTTTCGCAGCGACGGCAGTCATTCGTCATGCTTGGCATCTGAAAACCGCAATCCCGATCAAACACGGCTGCCCGCGTCCCGCTATGCTGGTTCCATGCTGACATGAGAGTCCACATGAACCCCGTTGGAAAAGCGCTCTGGTTTATCGAAAGCCACTTCGCCCGCGAATTGACGCTCGACGAGATCGCCAACTGCGGATGCGTGTCGCGCTTTCATCTGGCGAGGGCTTTCGAAGCGGCCACGGGGTTTTCGGTGATGCGCTATGTGCGCGGGCGTCGCTTGAGCGAAGCGGCGCGTCGGCTGGCAGGCGGCGCGCCGGATATCCTCGCGGTCGCCATCGACGCCGGTTACGGTTCTCACGAGGCATTCACGCGTGCATTTCGCGAGCAATTCGGGCTCACGCCCGACGCGCTGCGCGCGCGTGGTCATCTCGACAATCTCGCCCTCGTGGAGCCGATCAAAATGGACGAAACCCTGCTTACCCATCTCGAACCGCCGCGCTTTGAAGACGGCAAAGCGTTTCTCGTCGCGGGTCTGAGCGAGCGCTACACCAGCGAAACCTGTGCCGCGATTCCGTCGCAGTGGCAGCGGTTTGGTCACTACTTCGGCAAGGTGCCGGGGCAGATCGGCAATGTGGCGTATGGCGTTTGCTATAACGCGGACGACAGTGGCAATATCGATTATCTGTGCGGTGTTGAAGTGAGCGACTTCTCGGCATTGCCGGCTGAGCTGAGCCGTTTGCGCATTTCGCCGCAGCGGTATGCAGTGTTCAGCCATCGCGAGCATGTTTCGACTATCCGGCGCACGTGGAATACGATCTGGAATCAGTGGCTGCCGGCATCGGGCCATATTCCTGCCGACGCGCCGAATTTTGAGCGCTACGACGAGAAGTTCGATCCCGTCAGTGGGATGGGCGGCCTTGAGATCTGGTTGCCATTGAAGAGCTGAGGCGCCGCACACTCGTCCCGGTGAAGCATGTGGCGGGTGCGTCGCCGGTAAGCCCGCGATCGGCTGACAGGATGGGCGCCGTGCAACCGATGTGCCCATCCATATGCCTGCTCGTTTCTCCGCGCCTACCGTGTCCAATTCGGTTTGAGTGACGACAATGATGCACGCCGCCGTGAGATTGCTGACCATTGTCACCCTGCTTCTGGGTCTGATGGCCCCGTCCGTCTTCGCGGCCAATGTCGGCTTTGAGGAGGTCAAGATACCGAATGGTGCTGAGGCGCCGCTCACTGCCGGCATCTGGTATCCGACTAATGCGCCGGCGACGCCACACGTCTTGGGCAATTTCACCCAGACTGTGGCAGCGGACGCACCCATCGCTGGCAATCGCCTGCCACTCGTGGTGATGTCGCACGGCGGCGGAAGCTGGTACGGCGGTCATGACGATACGGCTCTCGCGTTGGCTCACGCAGGCTTCGTCGTGGCAGCGCTCAGTCACGCCGGTGACACTTTCGACGATCAGAGCAGGGTGCTGCAACTGTGGCGCCGTCCTGCCCAGCTTCACGGGCTGGTTGATTACATGCTCGACAAGTGGCACGGGCACGCACAGTTGGATGCGGCGCGCGTCGGTGCGTTTGGCTTTTCCAACGGCGGCTTCACCGTGCTCGTGGCGCTAGGTGGTGTCCCGGATCTTTCGACAATCGCCCCGTTTTGCGAGGCTCATCCGGATCAGGATCTGTGTGAAGCCCTCGAGCACGCCGGCGTCGACCTCCATATCGGCGCGAATGTCCCCGCCGACGCCTGGGTCCACGATCCGCGCATCAGGGCCGCCGTTATCGTGGCGCCCGCGTTCGGGTTTGCGTTCAGCGGCGCGAGACTAAGCGGCGTTCGCGCCCCGGTCCAGCTCTGGAGCGCTGCCGACGATCGTCATCAGCCGCATCCCTACTATGACGAGGCCGTGCGCGACAACTTGCCCCACGCGCCCGACTTTCACGTTGTTGCCAACGCAGGCCACTACGACTTCCTGCCCCCCTGCGATGCGCGTCTTTCCCGGCCACGGCCGGAAATTTGCAGCAGCCTGCCGAGCTTCGACCGCGAGGCGTTTCATGAGCAATTCAACGCCGACGTGGTGCGGTTCTTTGAGGCAACGTTGCGATAGGAAACTTATCTTCTCGCCACGCTGGCCCGTACGCGGTGCCAAATCCCTCGCAACGCTTCCCATAAATCTCGCGAGTGTTTCACTGCGTTATCGCTAGAAAATCCCGAGAGGTCGCATGCTGTTGCGACCGCCCCGGAAACAGATTGCCCTCGGATTACGAACCAAGCGTTAGCTACTCAGGCGGCGAGCACGTCACTGATGTCCCAGCTATCTATCCCCAACGCGTCACCGACCGGTTTGCAGGTGAGCCGGCCTTCGTGAACATTCAGGCCGGGGCGCAGGTACACATCGTCAAGCAATGCCTGCTTCCAGCCTTTGTTCGCGATGTCGACCACGAACGGCAGCGTGGCGTTGTTCAGGGCGAATGTCGACGTTCTTGCCACCGCGCCCGGCATATTCGCCACGCAATAGTGCACTACGCCGTCGACGACGTATGTGGGCGCGTCGTGCGTTGTCGGCCGCGAGGTCTCGCAGCAGCCGCCTTGATCGATCGCGACGTCGACAATCACCGAACCCGGTTTCATGCGCGCCAACATTTCCCGCTTGATCAACTTCGGCGCCGCCGCGCCGGGCAGCAACACGCATCCGATCACGAGATCGGCCCTTTCAAGCAGCTCCTCGACCTGAGCCTGCACCGAGAAGACCGTCTGGATCGCGCTGCCGAACTGCACTGTCAGACGCTTCAGAACGTCGGCGGACCGGTCGACCACGGTCACCCTCGCGCCCATTCCGAGCGCAATCGTCGCCGCGTGAGTGCCGGACACGCCGCCCCCCAGAATCACCACCTCTGCCGGTGGCACGCCGGGCACACCGCCGAGCAGCACGCCGCGGCCACCCATCGATTTTTCGAGGCAACGCGCTCCCGCCTGTGGCGCGAGCCGCCCCGCCACCTCCGACATGGGTGTCAGCAAAGGCAAACCGCCTGAACGCGAGGTCACTGTTTCGTAGGCAATGCAGGTCGCGCCGCTCCTGATCAGATCGGCTGTCTGATCGGCGTCGGCCGCGAGGTGCAAGTACGTGAACAGGATCTGGCCGCGGGACAAACGCGCGCGCTCTATCGCCTGCGGTTCCTTGACCTTGACGATCAACTCCGCCTCCTTCCACAGAAGCTCAACCGAATCCTGGATGCTTGCACCCGCCCTGACGTAGTCGCTGTCAGCAATGCCTGATCCCTCGCCCGCACTTTTCTCGACGGCGACGCTATGGCCATGTCGAACCAACTCGGCGACCGACACCGGCGTCAGACCGACCCGGTACTCCTGCGTTTTGATTTCCTTTGGTACGGCGATTTTCATTTTATGTCTCCTCGGAGTGGATTCAGGCGCTCGCTTGTGGCAAGTGCGCTTGTGCTCGCGTCGATTGCGCCCGGTGTTGCGTCGACGGTGGCAGTCGCCTTCGCGTGGATCGGATAAAGCGAAGGCGTGGAGTCCAGAATATCGCTTTGAAGGAGGGCGCGTCTAATGACGTCGTTGTCAAGGAGCGGCGCAGCAATGGGTGGGATGGCCGGGAGCGACGGATTGAAGAAGACGAGGTCATTCCGATTGGCGATCAGGCCTGATGGCAGTCGGCATTCCCTTGCCGCGCTCATCGCCCATGATTGGGCTTCCGCCAGCGGATCGCGTAACGAGTCGCTCGAGAGACGGCCCACTTTCCGCGCGTTTCTGACGCGGAGCGGTGAATCGAGCCGGTTGAAATTCGCTACACCTGCTGCTTTGCACAATGGGTATGACGACAGGTTCAGTCGGCTGATTGGCCCGATCTTCTCCGCGCCCTGCTCCGGCGTCTTCCTTGGCGATTGCGATCAGGCCGGGGTATAGCCTTTTTTCAACCTGGCGCGATTTCTCGATCGCTCAGTGAGGTGCACCGGCAGGTTGCTGCGCCGCGCCGGCGTTTGACGTCGCTGGACCTTTTGATGAAGAGCTTTTGCGCTTTGGCTCGCTTGCGGCGGCTTCGGATGCTTTCGCTTTCCGCGATGCCTCGGCCAACAGGTTTGCTGCGTGGCGCGCCGTGATGCGGCTTTGGGAGACGCCCTTCGCATCGAGTGCGATTATCTGGAACAGTTCGCGGTCGTATTCGAGTTCCTGCTGATACTGTTCGGCCGTGTCCACCAGCAGTTCAAGGAGCGTTTGACGACGCCGCCGCTCATCGCTCGTGATGGCGGGATTCCTACATATCGAGGACGCAAGTATGATCAAGGTGTCCAGTTGGTCTACTTGCCGGTCGCATAAGTGGAATGCGGATAGGGCGAGTTTTTCGTACTGGAGTGCGTCGACGGGCGGACGTGATGATGCTTGATTTTTGATGGACTTGGTCATGGTGCGTGACCTTGCCCTCGTTTGACGAATCCCATCGCTGGGTGATTATGCGGCTTCGCCTCTCTGAGCTGCGAACCAGTTCTTTTCGAATGTCATGGGGCTGACGTAATCGAGCGTTGATTGTAACCGGCGCGCATTGTAAAAGCCCAGCCAGTCAATTACCTCATCCATTGCTGCTCGCCGAGTGGCGAAGTGTCGTCCGTGCATGCGTGCTACCTTCAGCGAACCCCATAGACTTTCCGTCGGCGAATTATCCCAACAATTTCCACGTCGGCTCATCGACGAACGCATACCGTAGGCCTCCAACGTGTCCTGAAACAGGCCGCTGCAATATTGGCTGCCCCTGTCGCTATGCACGATTAAGCCGGCGTCAGGGCGACGCCGGAACCACGCCATTCGCAATGCGTCCGTGACCAGGTCAGCTTTCATGTGCGGCTGCATCGACCAGCCCACCACCTGCCTGCTGAACAGGTCGATGATAACCGCGAGGTAGACCCAGCCTTCGGCTGTCGCCAGGTACGTGATGTCGGTCGTCCAGACCTGGTTCGGTGCGTTAGCGGTGAAGTTGCGCTCCAACGGATTCGGCGCCACCGGCAAATCGTGGTTAGAGTTTGTCGTCGCAATGTACTTGCGCTTGTGGCGAGCTCGAATGCCATGCTGCGCCATCAGTTTGCGAACCCGTTCTTTACCCACGCGCACGCCTTGTGTGAGCAACTCTTTCCACATGCGGGGCCAGCCGTATTCGCCTTTAACCTGCGCGTGAATTGCCTTGACTTGCGCGAGCAGTGCATCGTTGCTTACGCGGCTTCGGTGCGGCTTGTCGTGCGCGGTGCGTTGACGCCGCTGATGATATCCGCTGGGGCTGACTTCGGACCTGTCCGCATTTTCGTGGGCGAGGCGGTTAAAAACCCTCGTGCTCAACGGGCCTGCGTAAATCGTTCACCGAACAGAATAGCAAACTGGTTCATCGCGGATTTCCAATCAAAGGTGCTCCGCACCGATTTCGCCAACATGTTGCGTAGCGCGAGCCAGAGCAGCTTGACGGCCGCCTCGTCGTTCGGGAAATGGCCTCGCGTCTTGATGATCTTGCGCAGTTGCATGTTCAAACTCTCAATGGCGTTGGTGGTGTACACCACCCGTCGAATGTCCGGGGGGAACACGAAGAACGGTATGACGTGCTCCCAGGCACGCTGCCAGCATTGGACGATCATCGGGTATTTGGCGCCCCATGGCCCTTCGGCGAAGTCGCGTAACGCTTGCTCTGCGGCCTCTGCGCTGGCGGCAGCATAGATCGGTCTCAACGCTTGGGCGAGCGCTTTGCGGTCCTTGTAGTTGGCAAATTCCAGGCTATTGCGGATCAAATGCACGATGCAGGTCTGCACGGTGGCACGGGGGTAGACCGCAGCGATTGCCTCGGGCAAACCCTTCAGACCATCCACCACGGCGATCAGGATGTCCTGACAGCCGCGCGTCTTGAGTTCGTTGAACACCTTGAGCCAGAACTTCGCGCCTTCGGTCTGCTCGATCCAGAGCCCCAGCACGTCGCGCTGGCCGTCGGCCTGGATGCCCAGCGCCAGGTACACGGCCTTATTGCTGACCATGCCGCCGTCGCGAATCTTGACCCGCAGCGCGTCGAAGAACACCACCGGATACATCGTCTCGAGCGGACGACTTTGCCAGGCGAAGGCTTCGGCCATGACTTCGTCGGTCACCGAACTGATGAAATCGGGCGAGACCTCGGTTCCGTAGCTCTCGGCTAGAAAAGCGCGGATCTCACGCACACTCATGCCACGCGCGTACATCGCGATGATGCGCTCGTCGAAGCCGGTAAAACGGCGCTCGTGCTTGGGAATGAGGATCGGCTCGAAGCTGCCGTCCCGGTCGCGTGGGATCTCGACCCGAACCGGGCCGCGGTCGGTCATGACGGTTTTGCCACTGGCGCCGTTGCGTTCGTTGACCTGACCGAGCGGCTTGACCTGGCCGGACGGGTAACCCAGATGCAGATTCATCTCGGCGCCCATCGCCCGTTCGATGATGGCCTTGTTGAATGCCAGCATCAGGTCTTGAACGTCGCCGGGCGACATAGGCCCTTTGACCAGTTGATCCATCAACTCATCTGGCAGTTCAGGCAGCGGCCCGCGGGCCGCTGCCTGAGACGCTGCTGTCCGTTTCTTTTTCATCGGCATATCCATGACCTTGATCCCTCATGATATGCCCCGCCCACGAAATCGCGGATAGGTCCCTGACTTCCAGCACTTCGCCAGATTTCGGGCTCCTCCCCCCGAGCCTTTTACGATGACGAGCAGCGCGTACCCCCCGGCAAAAAGAAAACCCGCCCTAAAGAATGGCGTCCAGCCCCTTCTCGAGCCTCCCCACCGCCCCCTCAACATCATGCAGCTTATCCAACCCAAACAACCCAATCCGAAAGGTCTTAAAATCCTCCGGCTCATCACACTGAAGCGGAACCCCAGCCGCAATCTGCAACCCCGCATCGGCGAACTTCTTGCCGGATCGAATCCCATCATCGTCCGTATAACTAACAACAACACCCGGCGCCTCAAACCCTTTAGCCGCCACGCTTCTAAATCCCTTCTCCATAAGAAGTGACCGAACCCGCTTCCCAAGCTCAAGCTGCTCCGCTCTCACCTTATCGAAGCCGTAAGCCTCAGTCTCCTTCATAACGTCGCGCAACGTCGCGAGACCGTCCGTGGGCATCGTCGCGTGGTACGCGAAACCACCGTTCTCGTAAGCTTCCATGATCTGCAGCCATTTGCGAAGATCACAAGCGAAACTGGTGCTAGTCGTTCCATCGATTCTTTCACGTGCAAGCTCACCAAGCATAACCAGCCCGCAGCACGGCGACGCGCTCCATCCCTTTTGGGGCGCGCTGATCAGAACGTCGACGCCGCTCGCCTGCATGTCGACCCAAACCGTGCCGGAGGCAATGCAATCCAGTACAAACATACCGCCGACAGCATGCACAGCGTCGGCCACCGCGCGCAAATAAGGGTCCGGCAGCATGATCCCGGACGCGGTTTCGACATGCGGCGCAAAGACCAGATCCGGCTTGTGTTCCCTGATCGCCGCGACCACCTCTTCGATCGGCGCCGGTGTATAGGCAGCCTGCCTCCCTTCTTCGACTGGACGCGCCTTCAGTACGATCGATTCAGACGGAATGCCGCCCATGTCGAAAATCTGCGTCCAGCGATAACTGAACCAGCCATTCCGGATGACCAGACACTTCCTGTTCGTTGCGAACTGCCGCGCAACGGCTTCCATGCCGAACGTCCCGCTGCCCGGGACGACAACGGCCGACTTCGCGTTGTAGACCTTCTTCAGAGAATCGGAAATATCGCACATGACTCCTTGAAAGAGCTGCGACATATGATTGATTGATCGGTCGGTATAAACGACTGAATATTCGAGGAGCCCCTCGCGGTCGACATCGGGAAGTAAGCCTGGCACGTTTGTCTCCGGTTATGGACGAATATAAGTTTCAACAACAGATTCTAGCGAAAGCCACTTGTAGCGGCAGCAAAAGGCGTCTGATGTCGGCCCTTCGAGCCGGTCGCCACCAAGCCAGCGGGAACGCCGCCTCGCTTGACAGAAAGAGCCGAGCCATCGGTTTGAGCATTGCCATGCCTTCCACAGACCAAGCTCCAACTTGGAACTATACTGGGACACCTGGAGGATCCAATGGCCGATCACGAAAAACCGCATCCACTACGCCCGTTCCTGAAAAACTGGGTTTGGGAGCATGGACGAGTCGGCACTCGCTATCTGGACTGCGTGGATGGCGAAATCAAGTTCGACGAAGGCAAGAAATCCCACTTCGCAGCCGAGAAATACACCTACGTGCCCCTCGGTAAGGATGCTCAAGACGATGCATCCAAGGATAGTCCTGCAATCCAGGAAGCGGGACTCGCCAGATTTCTGCGAGCCGCGCAATTGGGAACACCTGCGGAAGCGGGTTCCGTAGCGGAAGTTCAACGCGCCGTGCAGGACTGCATCGAACTCGGCCTGTTCAGCGCATATCAACATGCGGCTCGAGAGGCATGGGCCCGCTACGCGCAAGAACCCATGTTCGAGGACGAGATCCGCGCGGCCGTTGTCGACGATATCCGGCGCATCTACGCGGGCATGCCGGAGCAACTGGCGCTGTACGATTTCAGCGTGCTTTACGGCTTGCCCACACCGCTGCTTTTCAGCGAGTCGCCCTTCATCGACTGGCGCGTGCGCATCAGTCCTGCGCTCCCGTTTGTATCGCTTCCGCTGGGACCCTACTGCCTGCTCGTGGGCGCGCCGTCGGGCAGACAGAGCCGCGTCGGCTCGGTGGTCTGGAAGGCCGCCTCCGCGATGGGCCCGTTGAAGGACCACAACCGCCAGATCGCGGAGCACGCACGTCTGTGGCTGGTGGCGACAACCGATGATCAACTCGTCTCTGCACAAAGCCGCATTGCTGCGGGCACGGGCTCCAAGCAGGAGGAGGCGAAGCGTTAAGCGCTTCGCAAAGCAAACATCGGCGGCGAGTGAGTACTGGTCGTGAATATCGCGGTATCGCTGGCGTCTATGCGCGCCGGCGTCATGGTGGTGTGATGGCGAACGCAAGCTGCTGCGCGCGTGACGATAGGATCTAAGGGTTTGTACCAACTTCTACAACATTGTTTTGTTTTGCAGATACTTAATTGCGAGCGGACCCCAGCCTAGACTGCAATCACTGAAACGCAAACGGGCGTTTGCGGACAAACGAAGTCTAGAGGCAAGCATCATGAAACTCGTTCAATCGCTCATCGTCGCAACTGCTCTTGCAATTCCCGCTGTGTCAGCTTTTGCTCAATCGAACGAAGGAGTTGCTCCGACCAACGTTCAGGCCGCACAAACCAGCCTGAATACAGGAAGTGGCGCTGCAACCGATCGTGGCGGCGTCGCTGACGGTACTTCAGCGTCAGGCAGCCACCATCAACTGCGTTCGTTGGGCACCGCTGTCTCCCGCTTGGAACACAAAATTCAAGGTTCTATTCGCCCGGACCCGAATGATGGAATGAAGCCCGTATTCTTCGGCGGCGCGTAACCTGACCGGATCGATCGGCAGCAACGTGTTCATCCAAGCCCGACGATCATCATCGCGAGTCGAGTTTCGTTGCTTGCCTTTCTTCAACTAGCCCACGTGTGCGACAACACGTGGCGAGCGAACCCTGGATGGCCGCTCGCGCAGCAGCAGGGGCATCAACCGCCGGCTGGCTGTCTGCGCGGCCCACTCGCAATACGCGGCGCTGCCGAGCACCCAGCCCTCGAGCGTCGACTGCATCAGATCATTGACCTCGCGTTCGTCAAGCGGCTGCGCGCTCAAATCCCGATACGCCTGGTGACGCTCGCACGGTGTACTTCCGAGCGCCCGGTAGAGTGAATGGTCCTTGATGAAGCTGTCGACACGCAGCCCGATGTGGTGCGTGTAACTCGACCACCGGTAGTTTCCCGGCTCGGCTACAAGGCGGTTGCGCACGGGCGCATGATCGATGACCTGGCTCGCGAGCAGGAAATAGCGGTCGGGCTCGATCACTGTTGCCCGGTACTCGCCACGCCACACCGTACCGCGGCGTCCATGGCGGCGGTTGAATGTCTCGACATAGCGACGGCCGACCGCCTGCATCGCCATGGCCACGCTGGACTCGTATGAAGGCGTCACGAGGAACTGCACCGCGTCGGGCATGAGTACCCAGGTGTGGACTGCCAGATCGGCGACGCGCGCTGCGTCTGCCAGACAGGCGAGGAAATACAGATAGTCTCCCTCGTCGAGGAAAGCGGGCCCTGTGAGCCCCTGCAAGATAACGTGCTGCGGTTGGTCTGGGACGTAGTGCCGTGCGAGCCGTGTCATGCTGAAGTAACCGGAAATCCGATGTGAGAAAACGATCCGACAGGTCTCGCGCCGTGACGGCGTATAACCTGCGTATTGGAAGGAATTCTATCGGTCATGCGTGGACCTATCCGCGATTTCGTGGGCGGGGCATATCATGAGGGATCAAGGTCATGGATATGCCGATGAAAAAGAAACGGACAGCAGCGTCTCAGGCAGCGGCCCGCGGGCCGCTGCCTGAACTGCCAGATGAGTTGATGGATCAACTGGTCAAAGGGCCTATGTCGCCCGGCGACGTTCAAGACCTGATGCTGGCATTCAACAAGGCCATCATCGAACGGGCGATGGGCGCCGAGATGAATCTGCATCTGGGTTACCCGTCCGGCCAGGTCAAGCCGCTCGGTCAGGTCAACGAACGCAACGGCGCCAGTGGCAAAACCGTCATGACCGACCGCGGCCCGGTTCGGGTCGAGATCCCACGCGACCGGGACGGCAGCTTCGAGCCGATCCTCATTCCCAAGCACGAGCGCCGTTTTACCGGCTTCGACGAGCGCATCATCGCGATGTACGCGCGTGGCATGAGTGTGCGTGAGATCCGCGCTTTTCTAGCCGAGAGCTACGGAACCGAGGTCTCGCCCGATTTCATCAGTTCGGTGACCGACGAAGTCATGGCCGAAGCCTTCGCCTGGCAAAGTCGTCCGCTCGAGACGATGTATCCGGTGGTGTTCTTCGACGCGCTGCGGGTCAAGATTCGCGACGGCGGCATGGTCAGCAATAAGGCCGTGTACCTGGCGCTGGGCATCCAGGCCGACGGCCAGCGCGACGTGCTGGGGCTCTGGATCGAGCAGACCGAAGGCGCGAAGTTCTGGCTCAAGGTGTTCAACGAACTCAAGACGCGCGGCTGTCAGGACATCCTGATCGCCGTGGTGGATGGTCTGAAGGGTTTGCCCGAGGCAATCGCTGCGGTCTACCCCCGTGCCACCGTGCAGACCTGCATCGTGCATTTGATCCGCAATAGCCTGGAATTTGCCAACTACAAGGACCGCAAAGCGCTCGCCCAAGCGTTGAGACCGATCTATGCTGCCGCCAGCGCAGAGGCCGCAGAGCAAGCGTTACGCGACTTCGCCGAAGGGCCATGGGGCGCCAAATACCCGATGATCGTCCAATGCTGGCAGCGTGCCTGGGAGCACGTCATACCGTTCTTCGTGTTCCCCCCGGACATTCGACGGGTGGTGTACACCACCAACGCCATTGAGAGTTTGAACATGCAACTGCGCAAGATCATCAAGACGCGAGGCCATTTCCCGAACGACGAGGCGGCCGTCAAGCTGCTCTGGCTCGCGCTACGCAACATGTTGGCGAAATCGGTGCGGAGCACCTTTGATTGGAAATCCGCGATGAACCAGTTTGCTATTCTGTTCGGTGAACGATTTACGCAGGCCCGTTGAGCACGAGGGTTTTTAACCGCCTCGCCCACGAAAATGCGGACAGGTCCTCATGCGTCGGCGTCTGCGTCACGAACAGGCCTTTTTTGTGGCCTCTTTTCGCTGATTTGCCAATCGCAACCCATTTTCACCACATGGCGCCGCCGGCCGCGGCGTTTGCTCCTCCGGTTAGGGCTGCTTCGATCGCCCCTTCTTCACGCCTCTTTCAACCAGGGCATTTCCACAGGCGACACCACCAGCTGTCGACCCTCGCGCTTCAGTTCGAAGATGAACCCCACCAGAATCATGGAATCGGCATAAGGGATCGGAAACACGTGCGGATTTTCCGCGGCGCGCAGCGGCCGGGCCGGCGTGTCCGCCGTCGCCGCAGCGTTCTCGCGGACGCTCTCCAGTTCGTCAGCCATGGCCTGACCACTCACTTTCACGACACGGCTACGCAGGTCGCTGAAGGGTTCGATACGCGCCCCATCTTCGTTGTATTCGGGCACTTCATAGATGAACCAAGACATGTGCAGCTCCCAAGGAAAGGGCAGCCATTCTAACAGCGGCGTAATCGGTCACGGATTCGACCGGTCGATGCAATAGCATGATCGAATCGCGCGGCCACCGCCTCGAGCCTACGCTTTCCGGCCCACTTTCTCCAACTCGAACGGCGTATCGCGCAACCGCTTCCCCGTCGGCCTGAACACCGCATTGGCAACCGCCGGCGCCTCCGCAGGACTCGACAACTCTCCTACGCCACCCGGTTTCGACGTATCCCCCTGCACAATCAGAACGTCGAGCTCGGGCATATCGCTCATCCGGATGACACGGTAAGTATCGAAGTTCTTCTGCTCCACCTGCCCATGCCGAATATCAACGCGATCCGCCGTCGCATGCCCGAGCCCCCACATCAACCCGCCGTCAAACTGTTCTTCGACACCACCGGGCGAAACAGCCAACCCGCAATCCGCAACACAGGTGAGTTTCTCGACCACAATCCCATCGCCCTTCCGAACCACCCGCACCACGACCGCAACATAACTGCTATATGCCTGGTCTTCGCCACGCCCAAGGCAGTCCCAGCAGGCAGCGCGTTCCCCCAGCCCGCCCGCTTTGCCGCCTCCCGCAAAACAGCCTGATGCCTCGGATCCTTCATATGCGCGAGCCGAAACTCAATCGGATCGCGACGCCCCGCATGCGCAGCCTCATCCATAAACGACTCGACCGCAAACGCATTCGGTATATAGCTCACCGCCCGCAACTGCAACGTCGTCAAATTCCCGCGCGAATCGAGCACCGCCTTCGCTCGATGAAAACTCGCCGAGTGGTAATAAAGCGCACGCATGTCATCTTCACGGCTATTCATCAACTTGACCGGCTTCCCGACTTTCAGCGCGAGCCACGTCACTTCAAAGAGCCAGTACTTCGACTCACGCGACCCAAAGCTGCCGCCTGAAACAAGCTCATGCAGCACGACACGATTCGCCGGAATACCGCCGATCACCTCAGCCGCCTTCTGCACCGCCGACGGCACTTGCAGCCCACCCCAATACTCGATCGAACCGTCCTTCCTCGCCCACGCAGTCACGTTAATCGGCTCGAGCGGACACTGCGCCTTATAAGGCATCGAATAGGCCGCCTCGATCACCCGCGCCCCGTGCGGAAACGCAGTCTTCACATCCCCACTCTGAATAGTCGACACCACCCGCGTCGCGGGATCATCGAGCCACGCCGCCTGACGCGCAGCAAGCGTGCTGCTGTCGAAAGTTTCAAGCGGACTGTCGTCCCATTGCACACGCAATGCCGCCTGCCCCTTATGCGCGGACCAATAATCATCGGCCAGCACAGCAACGCCCGCCTGATTGCCGCCGAGAATGTCGGGCCGCCCTGGAATCTGCAACACCTGTCGCACGCCCGGCACGGCCAACGCGGCTTTGGCATCCACGCTGCGCACGCGTGCATCGATCACCGGCGCACGCGTGCCGACCGCGACCAGCATGCCCGGCAACGACACGTCGATGCCGTACGGAAACGCGCCCCTCGCCTTCTCCGCGGCGCCGCGTTTCTTCAGCAATTTGCCGATGTATTTGAACTGCGACGGATCTCTCAACATGACGTCTTTCGCCGCAGGCATTTGCGCGGCGACCTGCGCAAGCGACCATAGTTCGCGCGCTTGCCGTTGGCCTCATTGACCACGAAGCCGTTCTCGGTCGCACACGTCGACGGCGCCACCTTCCATAGCTTTGCCGCAGCGGCAATCAACATGGCGCGCGCCGTCGCACCCGCACGCCGCAAGCGCTCGTATTCCAACGAGACACTCGTACTCCCGCCCGTCGAATAGACTTTCCACAACGGATGAAGGTAGTCGCCGTAAAACGGATTCTCCGGTGTGATCACATCGACGCGAAACGGATCGACATCCAACTCTTCCGCGACCAGCGCAGCGAGCGCGGTACGCGTCCCCGTTCCGGAGTCGTGTTTATGGACGACGAGCTTGATCGTATCGTCGGGTAGCACGCGCACCCACGCATTCGGTTCGAATTCACCGGCCTCGGTTTGGGGTCGCCGCTTGGGTTATCAGCGTTGGCGAGCGCTTCAGGCAACTGGAAGCCGATCGCGAGCCCCGAAGCCAACAGCGCCGAACTCTGTTTGATGAAGCGACGGCGCGCGGCGCCGCGAGCGCTGGTCAGCGCTTCTTTGTCGTGGCGCATTCAAGCCTCCTCGTTCGTAGCGAGAAACGAGCAGGCGGCCGCGCAAGCAGGCGTCTCCACAGCCGCCAACGCCCCATCACCCGACGCCGCCCGCTTGATCGCCTTGCGAATTCGCGAGTACGTGCCGCATCGACAGATGTTGCCCGACATCGCGGCCGTGATGGTTTCATCGTTGACGGTCGGCTTGTCCTTGAGAAACGAGGCCGCCTGCATCAACTGACCGGACTGGCAGTAGCCGCATTGCGGCACATCCTCGGCGACCCACGCGAGTTGCAACAGATGCCGCCCGTCCTTCGACAATCCCTCGATCGTCGTGATGCGTTTGCCGGCCACCGCGGCAATCGGCAGCAAACAGGAGCGCACCGCCTCGCCTTCCCGTTGATCGACGTGATCCGCGGACTGGTCGCACGAACTGACAGCGCGCGTTAGTCCGTACTGGCCGCCACTTCCCGCACAGTATCGAGAAAGAGCGACAGCACCGGCGAAGGCGCCTCCGCACTATAGCGCGCGTGCAGCGACACCTCGGGACAAGGCGCCGCCACCGGCACGACCGCGACACCGCCCGTCGACAATTGCCGCGCAGAAGAAGGCAGCAACGCCACGCCCAGCGCGTGATCGACGCGCGGTCCTGCGTCATCTATCTGGGCTGGGTGAATACCCACCACCGAAGCGACCGGCATTCCCGCAACGACCTCGGCGCTGGCGCTCAACGAGATCTTCGGAAAGACCGAAGTAAAACGCTTCGGCCTGGTATCACCTTATACCGACGATGTTCAAGAGCGGATCATGCGCAACTACGCGAAGCTCGATATTGAATGCGTGGCGGAACGGCATTTGAGCCTGCAGGATAATTTCAGCTTTGCTGAAATGCCCGACACCCAGCTCGCGATCATGATGCGCGAGACCGGCGCGGTGACGCCTTCTGTACGAATCTGCATGCGGCGCATCTGGTGCGCGCGTTTGAGATGGCGACGGATATTCCTGCGTATGACACGGTGGCGACGGTGGTGTGGAAGGCGCTGAGATTGCTGGACGCGGATATGAAGCCGTTGATGAACTGGGGGCGCTTGTTTGGGGAATTGCGCTAGTTTCCGCCTTCGAGCCAGAGTGCCGCGTCGCCTTGCGCGAGAGTGACGGGCTGAAGGGCGCAGTCCGATGCGCCCTTCAGCCACCGCCGGGTCAAAGCATCGAAGCCACCGCGGGCGGCCGCGCGGCGAGCCTCAAATGCTCGACACCGTCGGCGAATGAAAACGTGGGCTGACGCCCATCGCGCATGCGAATGCTGATCGTCCGATCCCGCTCGTCACGCGAGCCCACCACGACCAGAATCGGCACCTGCTTTTCCCGCGCGTCGACGATCTTCTTCTCCAGCCGCTCTGGCCGGCTGTCCAGCACTGCCCTGACACCGGCAGCGTCGAGCGCCCGCATGACCTCCTGCGCATAAGACAGATTCGCATCGCTAATCGTCGCCACCGCGACCTGCTCCGGAGCCAGCCATACCGGCAACCGTCCCTCGTGATGTTCGAGCAGCATCGCGATGAATCGCTCCATGCTGCCAAGCACCGCGTGATGGATCATCACCGGCCGCTCGCGCTCGTTACGCTCGTTGACGAACTCAGCGTCGAGCCGCTCGGGCAGCACGAAGTCGAGCTGAATCGTGCCGCATTGCCAGCTGCGCGCGCGGGTGTCTATCAAATGGAACTCGAGTTTCGGCCCGTAAAAAGCACCCTCGCCTTCGACCACATCGAACTCCAATCCGGCCGCGCGCGCAGCGTTCGCCAATGCGTCCTCCGCGCGATCCCACGTTTCGTCGCTGCCTGCGCGCATCGCCGGGCGCGTCGCGAGCGCGACCTTGAACTCGGGAAAACCGAGGTCCGCGTAGACCGCACGCAATAGCGTGCAGAACCGGCCCACTTCCGATTGGATATGCGTTGGCATGCAGAACACGTGCGCATCGTCCTGCACGAAAGCGCGCGTGCGCTTGAGTCCTTCGAGCGAGCCCGAAGGTTCATCGCGATGACAGGCGCCGAACTCGCTATAACGCACCGGCAACTCGCGATAAGAGCGCACGCGCTGATTGAAAACCTGCACATGACAGGGGCAGCTCATCGGTTTAAGGCAGAGCGCGCGGCCTTCTTCCGCGTCGGCCAGCGAATACATCGCCGCGCCGAACTTCTCCCAATGCCCGCTCTTTTCCCATAACGATCGCGCCAGCAATTGCGGCGTGCGAATCTCGCGAAAGCCCGCGCGACGCATGCGGGCACGCACATAATCTTCGAGCACGCGATACAGCTCCCAGCCGCGCGGGTGCCAGAAGACCATGCCGGCGCCTTCTTCCTGCTGATGGAAGAGGTCGAGTTTATTGCCTAATACACGATGGTCGATGTCGTTCACGACTTGCTCCGTTTGATCGGTTAGCACTGGTGGATGCCGCAAACGGAGGACCAGAAACGCCAAAGGCCCCGTCCGTTTCCGGCGGGGCCTTTGGTGGGTTTGCCACTGCTTCTTGCTGCTAGCGCGTGCAACCTCCAGACGACCCGCCTGCGAAGGTGGTCGTCGTGGTGGTGACGGCAGCGAAGGGAATCGAGTGGAAGTCCATGGATCCACATTAAACGATCTGGCGAGGATGCGTCAATCGCATTCTCGACATGCTCCGGGCCGAACAGCACGATAAGCACGTTGAGCACGTTGTGCACGAACAGCACGTTAAGCGATACGATGCATGTCTGATCCGAAGCCGCCGCGCCTTCGCGACACTCGGGTCTGCAACTCAACCGATCAATCGAGCTTCTAACCTTGACTATCCATATCCGTCCCGCACACGCAACCGACGCCGCGTTGATTCTCCGCTTCATCACCGAACTCGCGGTGTACGAAAAGGCGGAGCATGAAGTCGTCGCAACCGTCAACGACATCGAAGCGAGCCTGTTCTCCGCCGGCGCGAGCGCGAAGGCGCTGATCTGCGAAATGAACGGCGAGCCCATTGGCTTTTGTGTCTACTTTTTTTCCTATTCGACCTGGCTCGGCAAACAAGGGCTTTATCTGGAAGACCTGTATGTGTCGCCAGCATCGCGCGGCAGCGGCGCGGGCAAACAGATGCTGCGCCACCTCGCGCGCATTGCCCGCGACGCCGGTTGCGGCCGCTTCGAGTGGAGCGTGCTCGACTGGAACGAACCGGCAATCGGCTTCTATGAGTCGATCGGCGCGAGCGCGCAAAGCGAATGGGTGCGCTATCGGTTGGCGGGAAATGCGCTGAAGATGTTTGCAGCGGGCGACGCGTAAGCGACGGTACGCGAATACGCACGCCCGACGGCTACGCTTTCATGCGTCCTGAGCTCGTCGCGCTACTGGAACTGAAGGTGGGCAAGTTCCTTCGCAGCCAGTAGTGGCGCGCGCCAGGCCTCACTCGTTCGCCGCGCCATTCGCCACGGCGTCCACCTCGAATGCGTCGCCCGTGGCAAAGAAAGTCCCGCCGGCCACGTAGTGACAGGTGCGCAAATCCGGATCGTCGCCAAAGTGCCAGCGGTTGTTCGAGTACACGCGGCTGTCCGCATAAGCCGCAACAACTTCGCCGATAATCAGATCGTGGCGCTGACTATCGTCCGGAATCACCTTGCACTCCATCCACGTGATGCAACCCGCGAGCATGGGCACGTCGATGTGTTGCGCGGGGAACGTCTCCAGCTCGAAGGCGGAGAACTTGTCGAGTTCGGTACCTGCGTTCGTGCCCACCGCCAGCGTTTGTGCAGCGAAGCCACGGCTCGGCAGTTGCAGACCGAACACCCCGCTTGCGTCGATCAGTTGCCGCGTGAGCGTGCGGCTATCCACCACCACGACCACTTTCGGCGGGTTGAAGTCGAGCGGCATTGCCCAGGAGGCCGCCATCACGTTCGAGCGGCCGCCGTGCGCGCTGGTGATGATCGTGACCGGTCCATGATTGAGTAACTGCGTGGCCCGCGGCAAAGCCACGGGTTCTCGGATGACTGTCATACCTGAATTCCGCGTCGAATGAATGAGGGCGATTGTAGCGTCGCCGCTCGATGTGCGCTGCGCGTGCCGTGCCCCGTCTATCCAGGCGAGAATGAAACACTATCGAACTTGTTGGAGAGACCGTGCGCGCCGTCCGCCCGAATACCGCTGACAACGGCATCGCCGTCTTCGACGAAGCAATTCGCGCCGCCGCGCTCGCGAGGTGACGCCAGATGTTTACCGAGTACATCGTCAAGTGGGATCTGCGGCAGGACGGCGAACCGATTCGCACGCACAGCAGCCGGCTACTGCCCGTGCGCCACCACGGCGCGCCGGCGATGCTTAAAGTCGCACTGGAACCGGAAGAGAAATTCGGTGCGCGGTTGATGGTGTGGTGGGAGGGCGAAGGCGCGGCCCGCGTACTCGCACACGATGCAGACGCAATCCTGCTCGAGCGCGCGCAAAGCAGCCATGCGCTGGCGGACATGGCTCGCACCGGCAACAGCGATGCCGACAACCGCGCGATCGACGTTCTCTGCGCCACCGCCGCGCGGCTCCACGCGCCGCGAAGCAAACCGCTGCCGGAACTGATCGGCTTGCCGCGCTGGTTCGCGAGCCTGTGGCCTGCTGCGCAGAACCACGGCGGTTGGTTGCAGGACAGCGCGGCCGTCGCCCGAGCCCTCCTTGCCGCGCCACAGGACCCCGTGGTGTTGCACGGCGACATCCATCACGGCAACGTACTCGATTTCGGCCCACGCGGCTGGCTGGCCATCGACCCCAAAGGTCTCTACGGCGAGCGCGGATTCGACTACGCGAACATTTTCTGCAATCCGGACGACGCGTCGGCGTCGAGAGCGGGATGGTTCGAGCGTCGCGTCGAACGGGTTGCGCGAATGGCCGGGCTCGACCGGCGCCGTTTGCTGCAATGGATCCTGGCGTGGTCCGGATTGTCCGCAGCGTGGATTCTCGAAACGGGCGAATTGCCCGGCATCGATAGGGAAATCGGCAGATTGGCTGCCGAGGCGCTCGGACGCGCCTAAGGCAGATCAGGGCGGCAACTCACGAGCCGCCGCCCGGGGACGTCCATCAGTGGGGCGCTTTGCCGTTGGGCACGGCGTCCAGTGGTTTGTGCTGTTCTTCGCCGAGTCCAGGGAAGAACGCGTTCCATGCGGCGCGCACGCCTTGGGCGGCGGTGGCCTCGGCGCCGATCGACTCGGCCTCGCCATCGGCGGCTTTCGATGGATCGGCGGACAAGCCGCGCCAGTGTGTAAACACCAGCAGCGGTTTCTCGGTCCATATGCCGTCGCCGAACTTCGCAAAAGCCGTGTCCCCGCTCGTCAATTGCACCTCGTACCAGCCTTCACGGACGGGCGTGTGGGCCGCAAGCTCAAACCACGCGGTCGGTTCGATTTCCTTCATGTCGTCTCCATTCGGATAAATCGTCATAAATAACCACAACAAAGGCATTCTTCATGCCCGGGCCAGCAGCGGCCCGGCCAGCGCACGCCCTGCAAAAGCCCTCGCAGGCAGTACGTTCGGGCCATGTTGCAGTGCGGCGCGTGCGGCATGATTTGCGTGCGATCCGACGAATTCATCCACGCCGAAATCGCCTCGCATAAGCAACACGATAGCGCGACATGGGCCACGCGGACAAACGCAAAAAGCTACGCGCGAAGCGTCGCGGCCGAGGCCATGGTGGACCGGCGCTTCGACTTGCCGTCCAGCTCGGCCGCGAGCCCGGCCAGCACGCGGATAGCGGGCGCCAGTTGCTCCGCGGGCGTGCTGCCGTACCCGATCACCAGCCCGTTCGTCTCCGCGCGCGGCTGCAACGCGAAGCCCGACAGCGCGCGCGGATTGAGTCCTTTGGCAAGCGCGCGCTCAGCGAGCGCTCGATCGTCGATGGGCGCCGGCAAGCGCAGCGTCAAATGCATGCCGCAATTGCCGCCGAGGATTTGCAACGGCGCGAAATGCACGGTGAGCGCGTCGCGCAACGCCTGCTGGCGCTCACGATACAGGCGCCGCATGCGCCCCAGATGCCGCCCGAACTCCCCGCTCTCGATGAAATGCGCAAGCGCCAGTTGCTCCAGCCGGTGCCCGCCGCGCAACATTTCCTGCAAAGCGACAGCGGTATGCGCGGCGATCGGGCGCGGCAACACCACGAAGCCGATGCGCAGCGCGGGAAACATCGTCTTGCTGAACGAGCCGACGTATAAAACCGGCGCATCCTCGAGCAGCCCCTGCATGCTGGCGATCGGCTCGCCGGTGTGACGGAATTCGCCGTCGTAGTCGTCCTCGATCAGCCACGCGCCGCTCTGCCGCGCCTGCGCAATCAGTTCCAGACGGCGCGCCACCGAGAGCACCGAACCTGTCGGATACTGGTGCGCGGGCGACGTGTAGATCAGCTTGGGCGGCCGCGTGCGCCACGCGTCGACCGGCACCGCCATCCCTTCGGAGTCGACGGGCATCGGCACCGTGCTCAGGTCGCCCTGGTTGAAGGCGGCCTTCGCGCCGCGATAACCGGGATCTTCGACCCACGCGAGGTCGCCCGGATTGGTGAAGAGTCGCACGCACAGGTTCAGCGCCTCCTGCGCGCCCTCGGTAATCACCACCTGCGAGCCATCGCAGCGCACCCCGCGCGCCATGCGCAAATGCGTGGCGATTGCGTCGCGCAACGCCGGCTCGCCCGCCGGCGTACCGTAGCCGAGCGCGAGGGGCAACGCGCGCTCCATCGAGCGTTCGAGCGCGCGCCGCCACGCGGTCACCGGAAAGCGGTCCAGCGCGGGCGTGCCGGGGGTCAGCGGCAAGGTGTTGTCCGCATGGGTTAGCGTGGCCGCGAATTGCCCGACGCGCGTCGCATAGGTCACATCCGGCGCGGCCGGGTTTGCGCGCGGCGCGCCCCTCGCAGACGAGCTGGAGAGCGGGCTCACCCGGGTGCCTTTCTTGTCGGCGACCACATAGCCGACCGCGGCCAGATGCTCGTAAGCGATCACCACCGTGTTGCGCGACACACCCATTTCCGCCGCGAGCAGGCGCGACGACGGCAGCAGCGATCCCGCCGGCAAGCGCCCCGCGAGAATCGCCTGCTGCAGGCGCTCGATCAATTGTTTTTGCAGCGGCTGCGGCTTCGGAACGCCGCCGGCAATGGCCGATGCAAGCGGGCTGGCGAGCGGGCCAATGATCTCGATCATTGCGGCTGGACCTATCAAATGAGTTTGCGATGGATCTTTTGAACATACCACGTTTGCCGTATCGTTCTCCATCAACGACGATCATTCGTAACCGACAGGAGAAGAGCCATGGAACCCAGACGCAACGCGTTCGAGCAGCCGATCGGCGCCCCCGTGCCGGGCTGGAACGGCGCTCAGGCGCCAGGCCGCGAGCCGCTGGTAGGCCACTATTGCCGGATCGAGCCGGTGGACGTGGAGCGTCACGCCGAGGACTTGTACGAGGCGTACCGCTCGGCCACCGACGGCCGCGACTGGACCTATCTGACCGTGGGCCCGTTCGAGAGTCTTGCGGCCTATCGCGAGCATCTGACGCGCGCCGCCGCGTCCGCCGATCCGCTGCACTACACGGTCATCGATCTCGCGACCGGCAAGGCGGTCGGCACGCTGGCGCTGATGCGCATCGACCGCGCCAACGGCGTGATCGAAGTGGGCCACGTCACGTATTCCCCGCGGCTAAAGCGCACGCGCATCGCCACCGAGGCAATGTTCCTGCTGATGACGCAGGTGTTCGACAAATTGGGTTATCGGCGCTTCGAATGGAAGTGCGATTCACTGAACGGCCCGTCGCGCGCGGCGGCGCTGCGCTATGGTTTCACGTTCGAGGGGATCTTCCGTCAGGCGATCGTGTATCGCGAACGCAATCGGGACACCGCGTGGTTTTCGGTCATCGACAGCGAATGGCCGGTGCTGCGGCCCAGCTATGTGCGTTGGCTCGATGCCGGCAACTTCGATGCGCAAGGCGGGCAGGTCGAACGGCTGGCGGATCTGATCGCGCAGCAGCGGGCGACAGCGGGCAACGACGCGCAATGAAACGCGTGTCGAGCCGGCCGCCGCGCGGCTGGCCCGGCGCAACCGGCGGCGGCGCCCGCCGCGCGCCGGCTCAGACCCCGTGTGCCGAGCGGCGCAGCACGATGGTCGGCTTGCCTTTGTAAGTGGTGCGAAGTCGCTCGCGATAACCGCATTTGTCGGCAACGCGCAGCGACGGCAGATTTTCCGGCGCGACGATGCAGGCCGTTTCGCCGCCCGGCCACTGCCGGTCGGCCCATTCCAGGGCTGCACGCACGGCTTCGGTTGCGTAGCCCCGGCCATGCACGGCGGGGTCCAATGCCCAGCCGACTTCAGGCGTGCCGATCAACGACGGCTCGATCTCGCGATGGTAGTCGGCAAAGCCGACCTCACCGAGAAACCGGCCGCTCTGCTTGTCCCGTACGACCCAATAGCCATAGCCGAGCATCGCCCAGTGTCCGGCGTAGCGCAGCAGCCGCGCCCATACTTCTTCGCGCGTGAAGGGTTTGCCGCCGATGTAGCGGATCACTTCGGGATCGGACCACATCGCATAGCTATCGAGGAAGTCGTCACGCGTGTGCGGACGCAGTGAGAGGCGCGGGGTGGTGAGGAGCGTGGGACGGGTGGACATTGCGTAAGAGCGGATCGTGGTTGGAGTGGCTCGGCAAGCAGTGCGCTCGATGATCGCAGATTTTTTCTGCGCCAGGGGCCCGGTCAAATTCCTGAGCGCGCGCGCCGCAAGCTATGGCAGGCGACACGACTTCGCCCTACACTCCCCGATACCTCCGCGCAACCGGGTCGGCGCGACAGGCGCGTCGTTGCCAGCTCGCGCCGTTCGCACTGCAATGCCACGCTCACCACCGCTCTGTCGATGAAACTTCGCCTGCGCTATCTCACCGCGCTGATCGTGAACGTCGCCTTGCCCTGGCTCGTCTACCGGCTCGCCTTCCCGCACTGGGGCCACCTCGGCGCGCAGGCTGTCTCGGCGCTGCCGCTGCTCGCGTGGATGAGCCTCGACCTGCTGCGCTATCGCCATTTCGACGCGCTCAGCGCGCTCGTGCTGGTCGGTATCGTGCTCTCCATACTGGCCACGGGCGCCGGCCTCGCCAGCAACACACGGCTGCGCGCAGTCGAAGAGCCCATGGTGTCCGGCATGATCGGCGTGGCGTTCCTGCTATCGCTCGCGCTGCCGCGGCCGTTGGTGTTTTATCTCGCCCGCTCGACCATGTCGCGCGAGGATCCTCGCAGCGTCGAGAGCTTTGAGCGCCATTGGCGCGAACGCCCCACGCTCGTCGCCTATATCCGCCTGATGACGCTCGTGTGGGGCATCGGCATGACGGGCGAGAATGTTCTGCGCAGTCTCGTCGTCTGGCAATGGGCAGACGACCCGCGCTCCGCCATCGCCTCCAACGTGCTGAGGTACGGCGTCTATGCCGGCCTGACGGCCTGGACTTTCTGGTGCCGCCGGCTCATCAAACAGGATGCGCTGCGCTATCCGGACGATAGCGTGAACGAGGCGCCGCCCCTCGCCACTCGATAAGCGCAACCCTCACGTCAGTTCGAGAAAGCGCGCCAGACACGGATTGCGATTCGCCGGCGACCACGCCAACACCTGCTCGATCAGCGGCGCATCGACCAGCGGCCGGAACACCACGCCCGCGAGTTGCGCCTTGCGCATCGACGCCGGCACCAGCGCGACGCCCACGCCTTCGTCGACGAGACTCAGCACCGTTTGCTGCAACTGCACTTCGAAGCGGATGTCGGGTTCGAAGCCTCCCGTGCGGCAATGCTCGACAATCGTCGCGCGCAGAGTGGGGGCCACCTCCTCGGACGCGAGCACGAACGGCTCGCCCGCCAGTTGCGCGATCTTCAGGCGCCGCGCGCGGGCGCGCGGATGGCTGCGCGACAGCGCGACGCACAAAGGCTCACTGAGAATCGTACGCGTGGCGAGCCCCTTGTCCGGCACGTTCGGGAACATGATGGCCGCGTCGATCTGGCCGGTGAGCACCTGCTCGGCGAGATCGTTCGAGACGACTTCACGCAGGTTCAGCGCGACCTCGGGAAACGCGGCACCGAATGCCCGCGCGTAGCCAGGCACGACGTTATACGCCGCGCACATCGTGAAGCCGATGGCGAGCTTGCCCGCGTCGCCATGCGCGGCAGCGTGCGCGTTGCTGACCGCCTGCTCCACGGCGGCGAGAATCGCCTTCGCGTCGGCATAAAAGCGCTCACCCGCGGCGGTCAAGCTGACGCTGCGCGGACTGCGCTCCACCAGCGTCACGCCGATGCTCGCCTCCAGCGCCGCCAGTTGCCGGCTCAGCGGCGGCTGCGACAGGTTCAGACGCGCCGCGGCCCGGCCGAAATGGCGCGTCTCGGCAAGCGTCACGAAGTAGCGCAGCGGCTTGATATCGATCACGATGCACTCGCGCGAAATGACAATGCAAAAAAGGTATTGTCGGGCACAACAAACGGTATTGGATTGTATCAACGGCAGCCACTACGCTGGCGGATCGCCATTCTTTCCCGAAGTCTTCGCGCCGATGTTAGCTACCCTCGAAATCCTGCTTCCCGTCTTCGGCCTGATTTTCGCGGGTTTCGCCTGCCGCCGGCGCAATGTGCTCGGACCGAACTCGGCGTCGGAACTGAACCGCTTCGTGGTCTGGCTGGCGCTGCCGGCGTTGCTGTTCGACATCATGGCGCACGCCACCTGGCAGCAGCTCTATCAACCGGCTTTCGTCGCGACATTTTCGCTTGCTTGCGTCAGCGTGTTCGTGCTGATTCTCGCGATGCGCTTGCTGAGCGGCCGGCATCTCGCCGATGCGAGCGTCGACGCCATCGCGGCCTCGTATCCGAACACCGGCTATATCGGCTTCCCCCTGGGCGTGATCGCCTTCGGCCCGGCCAGCCTGACGCCGACCACCATCGCCACGATCCTCGTCGCGTGCGTGCTGTTCGCGTTCGCGATCGTGCTGATCGAGGTGGGACTGCAGAGCGAGCGCACGCCGCATAAGCTCGCGTTGAAAGTGCTGGGCTCGCTGGCGCGCAATCCGCTGATCGTGTCGCCGATCGTGGGCGTGCTGTTTGCCAGCTTCCATGTGGCATTGCCGGCAAGCGTCGAGACTTTCCTGAAGCTGCTGGGCGGCGCGGCGAGCCCGTGCGCGCTGGTGAGCCTCGCCCTGTTCCTCGCGGAGAAACGCCCGGCTACGGCCGGCACACGTGGCATTGCCTGGTTGCTGACCGGCGTCAAGCTGCTAGTGCAGCCGGCGCTGACGTGGTGGTTCGCGGCGCGCGTGTTCGGCCTCTCGCCCACGCTGGTCGAAATGGCGGTCGTCCTGGCCGCGCTGCCCACCGGCACCGGCCCGTTCATGCTCGCCGAGTTCTACGAACGTGAGGCGCACATCACCTCGCGGACCATCCTGCTCTCGACCGTGGGCTCGATCGCGACCCTGTCGTTGCTGTTGATGTTGATGGGCCATCGGAGCTGAGCGTATCTGATCGCGCCGGCGGCGCGCGAGTATCCGACGGCCCACGCCTCGCGTTATGCTTCGAACACGGACCGACACGGTCCGCGATCTTCTTGCGCGAAGCCCGAACCGACCCGCCGTGCCCAAAGCCCGCCCACCCGAACTTCACGACGACGCCGATGCCCGCTCGCTCGCGCGGCGCTATCCGCGCGGCTTGCGCATCGACCCGCACTCGCATACCTGGGCGCAGGTGCTGTATGCGGTATCGGGCGTGATGTGGGTGGAAGTCGGCCGCGAAGCGCTGGTCGTGCCGCCGCAACGGGCGGTCTGGTTGCCGGCCGGCACGCTGCACTCCATCCACATGATGAGCGAGGTGGAGATGCGCAATCTGTACCTTCACGAGCGCAACGTTGGTCACCTGAGCCGGCGCAGCGATGTGTTCGAGGTGAACGGCCTGTTGCGCGAATTGATCACCTCGATCGCGGAATACGAGGGCACTGGCACGCGCGATCAAACCTATCTCGACGCCGCGTACCGTCTCGCCATGCTCGAACTCGGACACGCGCCGCGCTCGTCGCTGCGCATCGCGCTGCCCGATGCTTCGGACCGGCGGCTCGAGGCGCTGTGCCGCGCGGTGATCGACAACCCGTCGATCGCCATCAGTTTCGAGCAGCATGCGGCTTCGGTTGGAGCAAGCGTGCGGACGCTCGCGCGACTCTTCACGCGGGAACTGGGCGTCGGCTTTGCCGAATGGCGCCGCCAGGTGCAACTGGCGGTCGCCGTCTCCTGGCTCGCCGAAGGGCGGCCGGTGAGCAGCATCGCGCGGGCGCTCGGCTTCCAGCCGAGCAGCTTCAGCGACATGTTCCGCCGCGAGCTGGGCGCGCGCCCAACCGGCTTCGACCCGAGCGGCACGTTGAGCGAAGCGGCTGGCGCCGACCCGCCTGAACCCGCGACAAGCGGCCCGGGCTGATCACTCAGTCCGTGAGCAGACCGCCAGTGCGCCTTGTCCGAAATTCGAAAGTCTTTGTCTTAACGCCTTCTCGCCGGTCATCTAGACTACGCTCCATCCGCTGCGCGAAGCAGCCCGGAATCTAACCGCAAACCAACTGGCGCAAGGCAAGGGAAGGCGCTGAAGCGCCCACTCTGGCCGACCGCTGGCACTGGGAGAGACATACGATGAAAGCCATCCAGTTCAAATCTTTCGGCAGCCCCGAGGTGCTCGAAGTCGTCGATCTGCCAACGCCGCAAGCGGACGCGGATAACGTCGTGGTGCAAGTCAAGGCGGCCTCGGTGAACCCGAGCGACGTCAAGAACGTCTCCGGACATTTCGGCCACACGGTCTTGCCCCGAACGCCGGGGCGCGACTTCAGCGGCGTGGTGGTGGACGGCCCGCCAACCTGGCTCGGCGCGGAAGTGTGGGGCACCGGCGGCGACATCGGCTTCACGCGCGACGGCACGCATGCCGAGTTCATCAAGGTGCCGCTCGCGGCACTGTCGCGCAAGCCCAAAACGCTGAGCCACGCCCAAGCCTCCGCAATCGGGGTGAACTTCGTGGTGGCCTGGCTCGGCACCGTCGAGTACGCGCATCTGGAAGCGGGCGAAACCATCGCGGTGATCGGCGCGGGCGGCGGCGTGGGCGGCGCGGTGGTCCAGATCGCGAAGGCGCGCGGCGCGCGCGTGATCGCCGTGGACCGTCATCCGCTCGACGCGGATACACCTGCGGGCCGACTGATCGACGACTACGTGCCATTCGACGAAAACGTCACCGATCGCTTGAGAACGCTGACCGGCGGCGCGGGCGCGGACGTGGTGTACGACACGGTCGGCGGCGTGGCGTTCGAAACCGCGTTGAGCCTCGTCAAGCGACGCGGCCGCGTGCTGGAAATCAGCGCGACCGGCAAGCGCCGCGTGGAGTTCGATCTGATCGACTTCTATCACAACGAGACGCGATTGCTCGGTGTGGATAGCGCGAAGCTCGGCGTCGCCGACTCGGCGCCCTTGATGACGGCGCTGGTCGAGGGCTTCGAAACCGGCAAGCTGAGCGGGCCGGTCATCGCCCAGGCCTTCCCGCTCGAACGCGCTCGCGAAGCGTACGAAGCCGTCGCCGCCGGCACACGCGGCCGCGTCGTCATCACGATGTAATTGCCGTCGGGACTAGCGGCGCGGCTGCGCGCGGTTCAGCCCGCTTCTCACGTTCCTTTTCACCTCGGTACAACAGTCATGAAAGCGTATCTGATGTCGCTGGCCGTCGGTGTGGCGGTCGGCCTTCTCTACAACGTGCTGCAAGTGAAATCACCCGCGCCGCCGACCGTCGCGCTAGTTGGTCTGCTCGGCATGCTGGGCGGCGAGCATGTGATTCCATGGATCCGCACATGGCTCGCGCCGGGCCTTCATTGACCCGCTTCATGCCGCCGCGCGCCGCTGGCGCCGAGTTCAGCGCGTCGATCAAAAATAGCCGGCGCGCACGCGTCGCTTTTCTCTCCAGGCCGTCGCCTTTTCCCTCACCCGGCATCGCGCGCTAAGATTGAGGCCCGACGGGTCCGCGCGCCGCCCGGAAATGACAAGAAAAGTTTCGCCTCGGAGAATCAGATGCCTGAAGAATACGAAGTACATGGTCCGCACGACCATGCCGTGGAACACGCCGGCCATCACGACGCCGACCCGTTCGCGAGCCGCATGGCCGTGATGACGGCGATCCTCGCGACGATCGGCGCGCTGTGCGCCTATCAGAGCGGCAACAGCGAAAATCTCGCGCTGTACTACAAGAACGAAGCCGCCATCAAAAAGACCGAAGCGTCGAACCAGTGGAACTATTACCAGGCGAAGGGCGAGAAGCAGAACCTCGCCGAGCTCGGCGCGGCGCTGTCCGCCGGCAACACTGACGCGCACGCGAAATTCCTCGCCGACGTCGACAAATACAAGCAGCAGAAAGAGCCGATCCGCGCGAAAGCCGAAGCGATCGAAAAGGAAGTCGTGGATAACGACGCCAGGAGTGAAACGCTCCTGCACGGCCATCATCGCTGGGCCCAAGCGACCACGTTGATCCAGGTGGCGATCGCCCTGTGCGCGATCACGTTGCTGACCCGCAAGAAATGGCTGCGCAATCTTTCGTTCGTGGTGGCGGGAGCGGGCGTCATCACCGGCGCGCTGGCATTATTTTCGGCTTGATGGATGACAAGCCGCGCGGCCCCGATTGCCGGCCGCGCGGCGCCAATGAAGGGAGTGAAGCGTGATCGATGGGTCCGCCGTTCTAGGCGTTTTCTCTGTCTATGTGGCCGGCGTGGTGATCCCCGGTCCGAACTTCGTCGCGGTCGCGCACAAGGCCGCCTCCGCGACGCGAGTCGAAGCGCTCGCGATGGTCGGCGGCATCGTACTGGTCAACCTGTTCTGGGCCAGCTGCGCGATTCTCGGCGTCGGCATCGTGTTCGCGGCTTTTCCATGGCTCGCGCTGGCGGTGAAGGTGGCCGGCGCCGGCTACCTGATCTGGTTCGGCGCACGTCTGATCGCCAACGCATCGGCCGGTAAGCCGACTGCCAGCGTGAAGGCCGCGGCGGGCGGATTTCGCCAGGCGTTCGCGCAAGGCTTCGCCACCAACATCGCAAATCCAAAGTCGGTGGCGTTCTTCGCCGCGGTGTTCTCCTCCGCTGCGCCGGCGCACGTCGGCGTGGGCACGTTTGCCGCGATGCTCGGCATGGTGGGCGTGGTTGCGAGCAGCTGGTACGGATTCGTTGCGCTCACCTTGTCGCATGCGCGCATTGCAATCACCTATCGCCGCCGCAAGGCATGGATCGACCGCGTATGCGGCGGGCTGATCGTCGCGCTGGGTGTGCGTCAGTTGATACGGTAGCTTCGGCGGTCCCTCAACGCGAGACGCGTGTTAATACTGTTTTGCACGCCGTCTCGCCGCGATTGACGGGCATTAAAGAGATAAGCGCCGCGCCCCTTCATGACATAAATTAAGGATGCCGTATTAGTGTCCCGCTTCTTCGGCGGGCACCGCATCCGGCACGATCTGTCATGGAGGAATCGCTGTGAGAGAAACTATTGATCCGTCAGGCGAGGTGACGACCGCCGCCCTCGAAGAAAGCATTCTCCTTCCCCAACTCGGCTGCCCTGCGGGCAAGATCGGCATAGCCGTCGGCGAGATGCTGGAGCAATCGAATCGCGCGGCCATCATAACGTCGTTCGATCTGCTCGATCTGCACGCAAACGAGCGCGTTCTCGAAGTCGGCCTCGGCAACGGCGGCCATATTGCCTACGTGCTCGATCAGGCCGCGCGGTTGCGTTTCACCGGCATCGATCTGTCGCCCACCATGATCGCCGTCGCCCGTTGCCGCAACGCGGCTTTTGTGCGCGACGGCCAGGCGAGGCTCGAAATCGCCGACGTCACCGCCATGTCGTTCGCCGAGGCTTCGTTCGACAAAGCCATCACGATCAACAGCACGTATTTCTGGCCCGACCTGAAGGCCGGTCTGACAGAGATTCGCCGCGTGCTGCGTGAGGACGGCACGCTGGTGATCGCGGCCATCACGCCCGACGCCGCCATCGACATGCCTTTCGCCGAGTACGGCTTCACCGTGCACGACGCCACGGCATTGGAGGCCGCCTGCGTGGCCGCGGGATTCGACCGGATCGGCATTACCCGCTTCGTCGAACCGCTCAGCGACCCGCCGCAAGCATATGGCCCGCGTGAGTTTTATCTGCTGCGGGCGTGCGCCGTCTGACACGGCGTGGAGCGCAAGCGCCATACGCGGCGAGCTTCAATGCGTCATGCCGCGCGCACGCTCGAGCAACAACTCGCGCTCACGCGCATTGCGCGTCATCGCGGCAGCGCGTTCGAATTCGGCACGCGCTTCGTCCACGCGGCCGAGCTTCGCCAGCAGATCGCCGCGCACGCTCGGCAACCAGTGGTAATTCGCGAGAGCGGCGTCGGCTGCCAGCGCGTCGACAATCTCCAGTCCGGCAGCCGGGCCGAACGCCATGCCGACCGCCACCGCGCGATTGAGCTCGACCACCGGCGACGGCGCGACCTGTGAAAGCGCGTCATAGAGCGCGACGATCTGCGCCCAGTCGGTATCCTCCGCGCGGCGCGCCTGGGCATGACAGGCGGCGAGCGCCGCCTGCAGCGCGTATGGACCGCTCGCGCCGCCCAACGCATGCGCGCTGTTGAGCGCGGCGAGTCCGCGACGGATCAGGAGCGGATCCCAGCGGCTGCGATCCTGATCGGGCAGCAACACGGGGCGACCCTGCGCGTCCGTGCGTGCATGCGTGCGCGAGGCCTGAATCTCCATCAGCGCGACGAGGCCATGCACTTCGCTTTCGCCGGGCACGAGACCGCTCAGCACGCGGCCCAGTCGCAGCGCTTCCTCGCATAGCGCCGGACGCATCCAGTCGTCGCCCGCAGTGGCGGAATAGCCTTCGTTGAAAATCAGATAGATGACCTGCAGCACCGATGCGAGCCGCGGCGCGCGCGCCTCCGCCTGAGGTACTTCGAACGGCACCTTGGCCGCCGAGAGCGTGCGCTTGGCCCGCACGATTCGCTGCGCGATGGTCGGCTCCGGCACGAGAAACGCGCGCGCGATTTCGTCCGTGGTGAGGCCGCCGAGCAGACGCAAGGTGAGCGCGACGCGCGCGTCGGTGGACAGCACCGGGTGGCACGCGGTGAACACCAGCCGTAGCAGGTCGTCGCCGATATCGTCGGCGCGGGCGGCGTCGAGCGCATCGACGAAATCGGGCACGAGATGCGCCTCCAGCGCGTCGAGATCGTGCCCCAGCTCCTGATGCTTGCGGGCATGCAGCGCTTCCTGCCGCAAGCGGTCGAGGGCGCGGTTCTTTGCGGTCGCCATCAGCCATGCTCCAGGATTGTCGGGCACGCCCGCGTCGGGCCAATGTTCGAGCGCGGCCACCAAGGCGTCTTGCGCCAGCTCTTCGGCGAGCCCCACGTCGCGCACCATCCGCGCGACGTGAGCGATGACCTTGGCGGATTCGATCCGCCAGACTGCCTCGATGGCACGGTGGGTGGCGGCCGTCGTCACGCCTCAGCCCGCCGCGTTGGCGTTCGGGTCCATGTAGATGAGCTCCCAGATGTGGCCGTCGATATCCTCGAAGCCGTGTCCGTACATGAAACCATAATCCTGCGGCGCGCGCGGTACCGTGCCGCCCGCGGCGAGTGCCTTCGCGACCAGCGCATCCACTGCCTCCCGGCTTTCGCACGACAGGCCCACCAGCGCCTCGGTGCTCTCGTTCGGATCGCACAGCGACTTGCGTGTGAACGACTTGAACAGGTCCTTGACCAGCAGCATGGCGTAGATGTTCTCGCCGAGGATCAGACAGGCCGCCTGCCCGTTCGTGAATTGCGGCTCGAAGTTCAAGCCGATCGCGCTGAAAAAGGCCTTCGACCGTTCGAGGTTGTCCACCGCGAGATTGACGTAGATCTGCTTATGCATGATGGTGTCCGTTGATGAGTTCTTGGCCGGACGGCTTCAGCGCACCTCCGCCGGTGCGTACGGTGCCCGCTTTGCCGCTTTGCCGCCGTGCGCCGCGTTCAGCGGGGCTGCCGTTCCCGCCTCAGCGCTTGCCCGCTTCCAGCTCGCGGAACCGGTCCAATTCGGGACTCGGTTCGAAGTCGTCGAGTTCGTATAACTGACGCACTTCAATTTCGCCGTCGACTTGCTCGCCAAAGGGCGCCGGAAAGCGTCGCGCCCATTCCATGGCTTCTTCACGCGAGCGCACCTGGATCAGCGTATAGCCGGCAAGCAGTTCCTTGGTTTCCGCAAACGGGCCGTCGATCACCGAGCGCTTGGCGCCGCTGTAGCGAATGCGCCAGCCTTTCGAACTCGGTTGCAGGCCGGTGGCGTCGAGCAGCACGCCGGCTTTGGTCAGCTCTTCGTGGTACGCACCCATTGCGGCCATGAGGGACGCTTCCGGCATCTCGCCGGCTTCGCTCGCGGCCGTCGCCTTTACGAGGATCATGAATCGCATCGCCGTGACTCCGTTTCGTTGTGAGAGCGAAAGCCGCGCACCGTGCCAGCCTTCTTACTCACACGACGAGCAACGCGCGGCCGGATCGACATGGCCGCCGATCCACCAGGGAAAACCCCAAGACCATGCCGTCGATGCGCGAATCGTCTAAGCGAAACAAGGCCCGAGCTTGCGGACTTCGACCGTGCACCACGTGGCCGCGGGGCAGGCTTGCGCGATGGCCACGGCTTCTTCGCGCGTATCGCAATTGAGGAGGAAGAACCCGCCGATCATTTCCTTGGCTTCGGCGAACGGACCGTCGAGCAGTTTTGGCTGGCCGTCGCGGACCTGCACGCGCACGGCGTCACTCGAGGAAGTGAGCGACTCGACCGCGACCAGTTTGCCGCGCTCTTTCAGATCGGCGGCGAAACGGACCATCTGGTCATAGACTTCGCGGCCCGCGGCTTCACCGCGTTCAATGCGTTGACTCGGGGGTTCGACGATGAGCAGCATATAAGACATGGCGTCTCCGATTGATCGCGCCGCAGACGTGAACGCCCCGGAAGCTTAAGAGGCAAAAATCGCGCTCGCGGTGGGTTGGCGAAAGGCAGTCTAACAAGCATGAAAGACTCCGGCAAACCCGCTCCGGGTTCGGGGTGACGGGCAATCGGGCGTCTTACGGAGACTCGTAATTTGCGCACGTCAAGCGCGCCTGAAAAAAACGCCCCATGTGGGGCGTTTCATTCTTGCGTACGGACGCAGAAAACCGTACGAATCAGACCGTGGCTTCCGCAATGGCCTGCACCTGCGCGGACCTCATCAATCCTTCGATCATTCTCGCTTCCGCGCTCGCAATCTCGCTCAACGATGCCGCGGACAGTTGCCCGTCGAGAATCGCCAGCGCCGTGCACAAGCGGGCGTATTCGCTGTCTTCCAGGGTCCACGCACCTTCGTCGCGTTCACGCGCGTCGAGCCGAACCATCGCGGCGTGCGCGCTTTCGATGTCCGCAAGCAGGTCCTCGCCGAGGCCCAGCCGCGCAAGCTCCTGCGACACTAGCAAATGCCGGCTCAAGGTCATGTGCAGATCCCGCGAGCCGTGGCCATGCCGGAATGCATCGAGGGCGGTGTAGCCCTGCAGAAGCATCGCCGCGGTGACGGGCTCATGAGCTGTGCGGCTGTAGGTCAGCGCACGCAACAGCGGGGACATGGCCGACTGATTGTGCTTGCGGACTCGCGATTTACTGGACATATCGGTTCAACCTCCTTCTCTAACTCTCGGCTTCGTCACCGGATTTCTTGCGCTCCGCGGTGGCAAACACCGCCGATACGCCGGCGGCTCGACAGGCCCGAATGCGAGTCTGTGCAGCCATCATGGCAAGCAACTATTAAGACAGACTTAAACTACCTCAAGTCCGATTTATATGCAGCACAGCGAGCAGCCGGCCGTTCGATCCCATCCGCAAACGCTGTTCAACGCCCGCATATCGGCCCGAACCCGCCAATTGCAAGTCATGCTGCGCGAGCAGACGAAAAAAAACCCTGTTCCCGCAAGGGAACAGGGTCGGACAGGATGGAACAGTCGTACTCGCGCGTGGATGCTTGTCGACCTTTACCCACCACAAACTAACAGAGTTGCTACTTGAACTACACCTGCTAAAGCCGTCGTTACTCGAACTACCACTGCATTACAGCCGGGCCCTTTGCCTTCAACTTCACCTGGCTGCAACCCCCAGCTGAATCGCGCGCAAATTGCATGGAGCGCGCGCGCCTACATTGCTTCTACTACCTACTGCTTTACTGCCCTGCCGCGTTCGACAACCGCGGCAAACTGCCATCAACGGTACGGTTCAAAACAACGCGGGGGGAAGACCGCGTCGATGGGCTCGGTGATTTGTCGCGCCATGGAAAACAGTGTATGCCCGCACTCGCGAATGCAATTGCGCGAAACGAGGGGAATTGGCAGGCCAGTTTGGCGAATCGGCGTAACGGGCCTATGCAGGCCGTTTTCCTCAGACATGAGCGACGGCGTGTTCGCTGTCGCTCATCGGATTTTCGAAGAAAGTGAAGTTGCACGGCACGACATCGCGCGAGCGGAACGCGCGATGCCGGTCGAGCCTGGTCATCAACCGCGGGCGGCGAAATCGCTGATCGTGAGCAGCACTTTTTCGCCTGGACGCGCCAGCATTTTTCTTTCCGCCACGGCGGTAATACGTTTGCGCCCGTCCGCGAACGTCTTCAATACGCGTTCCTCGCCGGCGTCGCGTTGCAACCAGAAATGCTGTTCCAGGGCCTCACGCGTGACGGCGCACTCGAGGTCCCGTCCTCGCGTCGAAAGCTGGAAAATCACCGCGCGCCCGTCTGCCGAGACGCTTGGTTCAAGCTCGATAATCTCCATAGCCCACCTCGCAAAGTCGTTAAGCCGCTCGCCGTGTTGAACGAACGACACCAGAAGAAACTGAATTCGTACTCGCAGCCACGCGTCGCGCCTTCTCGACTGATCAATGCACGCTAGCGCGCCACGGCCGCGCTCGGCGTGAGTTGAACCATTGTCGCGTGAGCCGGCGCATGCGTCGATAGCGTCGCGGGCGCACGCGTCGATAGAAGCGCAGGACCGCTCAACCAGCGCGGACGTCTCGCGCAGAAATCGTGCAGCAGTGCATTCAACCCTTCCGTCATCGCATGTGTGCCGCGGCGCACGCCTCGCGATGCGGACGCAATCGCGAACCAGGAATGCGGCGGCCGAAGCTCGTGGCAAATGCCGCGCATATCGACAAAGCGCAGACAGCCGGTGTCGGGATAAAAGACGAGCGTCATCGCGTCGCCATCGACCCCGTGCGTGACAATGTGTGGTTTCGTATTCAGCATTTTTCGTTGTTATGCCAGATTGGCGTTGCCTGGCGGTTCGGCTTCGACCACGCCTGCGCCAGCAATTCGCGAATGAGGCAAAAGCAAAGCGCATGCCAAAGGCCACGCAGCGCGTCGGATGAAGCGCGACGAATGCCATGCAAACAGCCGACGCCATGCCTCCGGCGAGCCGCAAACGCCGATCACGCCTGAAGCGGAGCACGCGGTAACACGCGAATCCGCAGCGGCGCGGACCGTCCACCGCCGGCACCGGCCCGACCTGTGCACGGCTAGGTCGGGAGTCACACACATGTCCGCGTGGTAAAAAAGCGCTGCCGGCGCGACAATTCACGACCATTCTTACTAGCCGGCGGTACGCCGGCAACGCGACCAACATGCCCGTTCAAGAACCTGCCTTCACCCTGCGTCCGGCATTGGAGACGGACGTGACCTTCCTGTTCGAGCTGCGCAAGGCGACCATGACAGAACACCTGGCGCGCGTCGGCGAACCAGCGGACGACACCGAGCATCGCGCGCGTCTGCTGCATCGATATGACACGGCGCGCGTGATTTGCATCGACGGCGAGCCGGCCGGCCTGCTCAAGGCGCATCGCAGCGACGCCGAATGGGTGGTCGTGCAATTGCAGATCACGCCGGCGCTTCAAGGGCGCGGCATCGGCGAACGCGCGCTGCAGTGCGTGTTGCGCGCCGCGCAGACCGACGCCTTGCCGGTCGCCCTCAAGGTGCTCAAAGGCAATCCCGCGAAGCGCCTGTACGAACGGCTCGGCTTCGAGACCGTCGGCGAAGATGAGAGACAGTTTTACATGAGGCGCGCGCCGCGCGCGTCGGCGGAAATTGAAGCAGAATGAATGTCGGATAAAGACTGATACATAATGGATCTGCCATGACCTTTCGCGAGACCTCCGCCATTTCAAGCTGGCATGCCCACGTATATTTCGATGCGAGCAGCCGCGACGCCGCGTGGACGTTCCGCGAGCAGATCGAAGCGCGCTGGAGCGGCGCATTGCAACTGGGCCGCTTTCACGAGCGCCCGGTCGGACCGCATCCCATGTGGTCGTATCAGCTTGCGTTTGCGCAAGAACAGTTCGCCGATCTGGTCGGCTGGCTCACGCTGAATCACGGCTCACTGGATATCTTCGTGCACCCGAATACCGGCGACGCGCTGCGCGATCACCGCGACGCGGCCGTGTGGATCGGCCGTTCGCACGAACTGGTGCTGAGCGCGCTGAATTGACCGCCTGCAACGCGGCGCGTAGGGCATCGACGACGCGCCGCCTCTCGCGGTTCACATAGTCGAATACGAACTGCACCAGCCGCGCGCGGCGACCTGCTTGTCGCCGAATAGGGTGCAGCCGCCGTAGGTGTCGGTGGCTTTACCCTGGAACAACGAGCAGTTGCCGCAGGTTTGTCCGGCGGCGTAATCGGGGAATTTTGCTTTGTCGACCCTGGAAGCGTCCTCCTTATAGCCGACCGCTTGCGCTTTAGGATCGGTTTCGCTGAGCAGGTTCGTGGAGTCGGCGAACGCGGCACGGGAGAGTGCGAGCGCCGAGCCCGCGCTCACGCCCAGCAGCAGAAAATGTCGGCGCGATGTTTTCATATGGGTCCGATGGAAAGTGGGGGCTGGCCTCGACCGCGATCAATCTTGATCGATCGCCGTCAATCGAGAAATCGTGTGAAACGCTCAACCGGCTCGCGCTCGGTGCGCAACGCGTTGACTGGCGCGTGCTCGTCGGCGAAACCGAGCGACATGCCGCACACCAGTTGTTCTTCGGGCGGCAAGCCGAGCTGCGCCGCAATCACCCGATGAAACGGCGTAAACGCAGCCTGCGGACAGGTGTCGAGACCACGGCCGCGCGCGGCTGTCATGACCGCCTGCAGGAACATGCCGTAGTCGAGCCAGCTGCCGCGCTCCATGACGCGGTCGATGGTGAAGAACAAGCCCACCGGTGCGCCGAAGAAACGGTAGTTCTGCGCGTGCTGCTGATGCATGCGCGCCTTGTCGCCTTTCCCGATGCCGAGCAGGCCATACAGATCCCAGCCGATTTTGCGGCGCCGGTCGATGTACGGTGAAACCCATTGATGCGGATAGTACGGATATTCTTCCTGGTACAGCGCGTCGCGCTGCGGGTCGTCGTGGGCGGCAAGCAGGGCCCGCGAAAGGCGTGCGAGCGACTCGCCCGTCACCACGTAGACTTTCCACGGTTGCGTGTTGGTGCCCGACGGCGCGCGGCTGGCGGCTTCGAGAATGGCTTCGATATCGGCGCGCGGCACCGGAGTGGGCAGAAAGGCGCGAATCGACCGCCGCGTGATGAGCGCGGCGTCGACGGGGTTGGCGGGTGTGGTCATCGGCGAATTCCGGCAGAGCCAACGGCGTTGGCGGTCTGCGGGAATTCTAGCGCGAGCGCGCATATCCCCGCTGACAGGGCGGCAAGTGCCGGCCTGCCTTAGCTGGCTTAGGGAAGCGGGCCCGGCGTAGCGGATTCAGCGCGGCGGGTGCGGCGCAGCGGAGTCAGCTCAGCAAACTCAGTGCAGCCCACTCACCTCATCGGCGTTTTCAGCGCATCGGTCAGATCGAGCAGATCGTACGGCTTGCGCAGCGAGATCGCGTGCGGCAAAACCTTGCGCTGCTCCGGCGTCAGCACGAGGTCGTAGCCGGTCAGAAAGATCACGCGCAGATCGGGCCGCTCGGCACACACCTCGAGCGCCAGATCGATCCCCGACTTGCCCGCCAGTCCCACGTCGGTCAGCATCACGCCGATCGCATGCTCATTGAGAATCTGCCTGGCGTCGTGCTCGCCTTCGGCCTCCAGAACGTCGAAGTCGAACGTGCGCAACAATTCGGCGGTGCCCATGCGAATCAGCTCGTCGTCCTCCACCAGCAGAATCCGCAGCCGCGTCTGAGCGGCGAAACTGTCGACGCCATCCGGCAGGGCCGGTGGCGCGACCTCGAGAAGAGCCTGCTCCGCCTCGCCGATGCCGGCCGCCTGCGGATTCTGCGTTTGCAGCACGTAGCGGACTTTGCGTGCCAACGCTTCATGCGTGTAGGGCTTGCTGAGCAATTCGATGCCTTCGTCGAGCCGCCCGGCATGCACGATCGCGTTATCCGTATAGCCCGACGTGAACAGCACCGCGATCGCCGGCAGCCGTTCACGCGCCTTGCGGGCGAGTTCGGTGCTGCGCAGCGGCCCCGGCATCACCACATCGGTAAACAGCAGGTCGATCGGCACACCGCTTTCGACGATGGCAAGCGCGCTTTGCGCGTCTTTCGCTTTCAGCACGCGATAGCCGAGATCGGACAGCATTTCTACCACCGTCGTGCGCACTTCCTCGTCGTCCTCGACCACCAGAACCGTTTCCGTGCCGCCCTTGGCGGGACCGGCGTCGATATTGGTTTCGAGGTCTTCCTGCTGGCGCACCCGCGGCAGATAAATGCGAATCGTCGTGCCGTGCCCCTCTTCGCTGTAGATCTTCACATGGCCGCCGGACTGCTTGACGAAGCCATACACCATGCTCAGGCCGAGGCCCGTGCCCTGGCCCTCGGCCTTGGTGGTGAAAAACGGCTCGAACACGCGCTCGCGCACTTCCGGCGACATCCCGGCGCCCGTGTCGGTGACCGCCAGCATCACGTACTGGCCGGGCGTGACCTCCAGGTTGCGCTTCGCATACGCGTCGTCGAGCGCGGCATTGCCGGCTTCGATCGTGAGCTTGCCGTGGCCGTTCATGGCGTCACGCGCGTTGATCGCCAGATTCAGCAGCGCGTTCTCGACCTGGAACGGATCGACCAGCGTATTCCACAAGCCACCCGACACGATCGTTTCGATTTCGACGCCGTCACCCAGCGCGCGCCTCAGCATATCGTCGAGCCCTCGCACGAAGCGGCCGAGATTGACGACTTTCGGCGCCAGCGGCTGACGCCGCCCGAACGCCAGCAGTTGCGAGGCGAGGTTCGCGCCGCGGGCCACGCCGGCCAGCGCATTGCGCACACGCTGCTCGGGCTTATCGGAACCGGCGACGTCTTTCGCCAGCAGTTGCAGATTGCCGCCTATCACTTGCAGCAGATTGTTGAAGTCGTGTGCGACGCCGCCCGTGAGCTTGCCGATCGCTTCCATCTTCTGCGCCATGCGCAACGCTTCTTCGGCTTGGCGCAGCGCCTCGGTAGTTTCCTTGTCGGCGGTGACGTCGCGGCCCACGCCGTGAATCCGCGCCGTGTCGGGATCGAGCGCAAGCGTCCACGCGACCCAGCGCCACGTACCGTCGATCCGCTTGAAGCGGTTTTCATAACGCACCGGCGCGCCTGTGCGGCGCAGCTCGGCGAGATGCGTGCGGACAACCTCCACATCATCCGGGTGAACCAGGTCGACATAGGAACGCGCCATCAGCCAATTCGTGTTATGACCGAGCGCGTTGCTCCATGACGGGCTCACGCGCTGCAAGCGGCCGTCGATATCGGCCACCACCAGCAGATCCTCGCTCAACTCCCACAGACGGTCGCGATCCGCGACCGTCTCGATCACGCGGCGCTCCAGCGTTTCGTTCAGATCGCGCAGCGCGCTTTGCGCTTTGGTGCGCTCGGCGATTTCGGTTTGCGCCGCCTGGTACAGACGCGCGTTGTCGATGGCAATCGCCGCCTGCGCGGCGATGCCGGCCACGATCCGCGCAGCGCGTTCGGTGAACACGCCGGGCTCCGGATGGCCGAAGAACAGGCCGCCGACCACTTCGCCGCTGCGCGACCGCACCGGCGCGGCCAGGTAGCTGCGTACCTTCAGATGGCCTTCCGGCATGCCGCGATAGGGCGCATTGTGGCCGTAGCGCGGATCCTGGGTGATGTCGTCGGCCCGAACGATGCCTTCGCCCATGAACGTAGATGCGAAGACCGCCGTGTTGCGCGGCATCGGAAACTGCTCGAACGCTTCCTTCGATACGCCGGACAGCGTGTACAGCATGTAGCTGCCGCCTTTTCCGTCGAGCACGTTGTAGAAGAACGAACCGAACGCCGCGCCGGTCAGTTCGGTGGCCGCGTCCGTCACGATCTGCACCGCGCGGTTCAAATCGAGTTCGGCTGCCACCGTCGAGCCGACGCGATTGAGAATCTCCAGCGTGCGCGATTCTTCGCGCAACTTCATCTCGGTCTCGCGGCGCAAGCGCGCGAGTTGCAGATTGCCCGCCACACGGGCCAGCAGTTCGCGCGCTGAGAAGGGCTTGGTCAGATAGTCGTCGGCGCCGTGCTCGATGCCGTCCATGCGCGCCTCCTCGCCCGCGCGGGCGGACAGCATCAGCACCGGCATGTCGTGCAGATCCGGATCGGCGCGCAGCGCGCGCAGCAAGCCGAAGCCGTCGAGGCGCGGCATCATCACGTCGGAGAGCACCAGATCCGGGCGCTCCTGCCGCGCGGCTTCGAGCGCGGCCTGGCCGTCCGTGGCGACACGCACCTCGTGTCCCGCCGCGCGCAGGATGCGGCTCATGTACTCACGCAAATCCGCATTGTCGTCGACGACCAGCAGCCGCGCGGCTGCGCCCGGCGCCGCGTCGGCGGGCACCTCGACGGCCGACGTCGCTTCGACCGCTGCATCGGCGAGGATTTCGTTTTCCGGACTCCAGCGCAACGCGGCATCGACATAGGTGCGCGCGTTCTTGCTCATGGCGGCATGCACGGCCGGGTCTTCGGACAGGGAAGGCACAACGCCGCGCGGCAGCAAGACGGTGAAGCACGCGCCCTGGCCCAACACACTGTCGACCCGCACCGTCCCGCCGTGCAGCTTCACGAGCTCCTGAACCATCGCGAGCCCGATCCCGCTGCCTTCGACCGAGCGCCCCGGCGCGCCCGCCACACGATGAAAGCGCTCGAAGAGGCGCGGCACTTCTTCTTCCGCAATACCGATACCGCTATCGGTCACGCTGACCTCGACGCCTTTGCCGGCAACCACGCGAACCGCGACGCGAATCGCGCCGAAGAACGTGAACTTGTATGCGTTCGACAGCAGGTTCATCACGACCTTTTCCCACATCTCGCGGTCGAGTTGCACGACCACGGGCGTGGCCGGAACCTCGACTTCGAGACGCAGGCCGGCCGCCTCCATCGCGGACTGGAACAGCGACGCGAGTTCGGCGGTGAAGCTCGCGATGTCGGTAGGTTGCATGTGACTCTGCATGCGTCCCGCCTCGATGCGCGAAAAATCCAGCAGCGCGTTGACGAGCTTGAGCAGACGCAAGCCGTTGCGATGCGTGATCTCGATCAGCGCGCGGTCCTCGATATCGCTGCCCACTCGCGCGTTGTCGCCGCTCGCGGCAAGTTGCGGCTTGGCGAGCAGTTCCTCCAGTGGACCGAGCATCAGCGTCAACGGCGTACGGAATTCGTGGCTGATATTGGAGAAGAACGTGGTCTTGGCGCGGTCGATTTCGGCGAGCGCTTCCGCGCGCCGCCGCTCTTCCTCATAAGCCCGCGCGTAACCGATCGCCGCGCCGATCTGGCCGGCACCCAGGTTCAGGAAGCTGCGATAGGCGTCGTCGAAAAGGCGGCAAGGATTCAGGCCGGCGATCAGCACCACCGCTTGCGTCGTCTCGCTGCCGGGTGACACCGGCAGGATGACCGCCTGTTCCGGCGCGAGATGCCACGGACCGCTCGGCAACGCGGCGCCGAACCGCTGCGTCAAGTCACGCACCATGCGCGGCGCCTGGGTGTCGAGCACGTCGCCGAGCGGCCAGGGCGAATTGCCGCCGAGGTTCAGCGACTGCGGCGCCGCTGGATGACCCGGCTCGATGCCGCTCGCGCCGACCAGCGTGGCCGTGTCGCTGCCGGGTTCGGCTGCGTACAGCAACGCGAACGGAAGGTCTTGCGGATTGGACTGCAAGGCACGCGCGCTGAGTTTGCACGCCTCGCGCCAGTCGCGGCCGTCCGGGCTGACTGCCGCCAGCTCCTTCAGCAGCGCCAGTTGCCGTTCGCCGACCACCTGCGCAGTGCCGTCGCTGTTCGCGCAGATGATGCCGCCGGGTTCGCCGTCCTCGCCAGGAATGGGGCTGTACGAGAAGGTGTAATACGTCTCCTCGGGAAAGCCGTTGCGCTCCATGATGAGCAGCTTCTGTTCGACGAAGATGCCTTCGGCGCCCGCCAGCGCGGTATTCAGAAGCGGCTCGATATCGGTCCAGATTTCGCGCCAGACGACTTTGGTCGGTTGGCCGAGCGCGACCGGATGCTTGCCGCCGATGATCGATTTGTACGGGTCGTTGTAAAAATAGATCAGCTCGTCGCCCCAACCAATCCAGATCGGCTGACGCGACGTGAGCATGATGCGCATCGCGATCTTCAACCCTTGCGGCCAGGTGTCGGGCGCGCCAAGCGCCGTGCGCGTCCAGTCGTAGTTGCGGATGAGCGCGCCCAGCTCGCCGCCGCCGGCGAGAAAGGACGGCGCGGCAAGGCCGGGGGATGATGCAGCGGATAAGAGGCGGTCCGGCTCGTTCAACGCGATCTCCTCGACGCGGCGGGGTCATATTCGTGCGGACCGCAGTTGCAAAAGCGGTGCCTGATCCGACGGATGGCCAACGATTACTCGCAACTGGTGTAGCGCGATTCTCGCACGTAGACGGATGCGGGAGGAAGGCGAGAGGACGCGCCGGGACCCGAACGAGTGGGCCTTTCGCCGTGCCGGAATGAACGTGCCGCGGGCGATGCCGGCGGCGCGAACCGGATGACGCAAAACGAGCTTGAAATAACGGTAAAACGTACCTCGATGCAACGCGCGGGCAAGGCGATCTTCCCGATCACAAGGCGACCCGCGCCGCGGATTGCCCGGCGATCACGCCCTGCCCGCGGCGGCTTTTACAGCAATCCTGCGCACACCGCGGCGACGATCGATCCCAGTACCAACACCGCGCCGACTGTCTTGCGTTTGTTCAACTCCGTCCAGAGCAGCACGCCGGTAAGCGACAGCAAGATGATGCTGCCGGCCAGCGTGTCGATCAGCAGCACCCAGCCGACGCTCAGGCCCACGCCCTTGTGCAGATTCGTCAGCATCGCGAGAAAGGTGTTCTCGCTGCGCTTGACCGTCACGTAGCCGTTGCCGACCCAGTATTCGGCGGATGTGTTCTCGCGGGGCGACGCGAAGTTCATTTGCCAGTGCTCCGGCTGGACGATGCTGCGCTCGCCCCACGCGACCGGATGCGCCGGTTCTTTCTGAACGCGCCCCGGCGTGCCCGCCAGCTTCAGTTCGTGCTTGAGCCATTTGCCCAGGTCGCGTGGCGTCTGCGGCGCCGGTTGCGGCAACGGCACCTGCAACAGCGCGACTTGCGGCTCGCCGGTCGATACCCGCAGCGGGCCGCCGCGATGATTCAGCAGAAACCCCGTGGTGCCGAACAGCAAACCCAGCGCCGCGCCCCATAAGCCGATCCAGCCATGCACCTTGCGCAACCATTTGACGAAGGTGGCGCGGCGCGAGCGCTGGTGGCGCGCTTTTAACTCGCCGCCGCCAAGGCGCCGCGGTTCGCGCCCCGCGTGGTCGATGCCCGCGGGCGCTTGAATGTCGATTGCCTCGGGTGCGCTCACGGTTCACTCCAGCTACGCAACAGGTTGTGATAGATGCCGACGAGGCTGCGGCGCGCGGCGTCGTCGGCGTGGGTGGCATTCAGCCGTTGAATGGCGGTGTCCATGTCGAACAGCATGGCGCGCTGTGTATCGCTGCGGATGAGGCTCTGCACCCAGAAGAAGCTCGCGACGCGCACGCCGCGCGTGACCGGCGTGACCTGATGCAAACTGGTCGCCGGATAGACGATCATGTCGCCGGCCGGCAGCTTGACCTGCTGCACGCCGTATGTGTCTTCGATCACGAGTTCGCCGCCGTCGTAGTCGGCCGGGTCGGAAATGAACAGCGTCACCGAGACATCGGTGCGCAGCTTCACGCCGTTGGGCAGCACCCGCACCGCGCCGTCGACGTGACTGCCGAACTGCATGCCGCCTTCGTAGCGATTGAAGAGCGGCGGGTAGACCTGGTTCGGCAGCACCGAACTGATAAACAGCGGATTGCGTTCGATCGACGCGAGAATCACGTCGCCCAATTCGCGCGCAACCGGCGTGTGCTCGGCGATCTGCTGGTTGCGCTTGACCGGCGCGCCCTGATAGCCGGCGGTCGCGCGGCCGTCGACCCAGGCGTCGCCGGCCGTGTCGAGCCGCTCGCGCACGAGGCGCAACTGCTCGGCGTCCAGTACCTTCGGGATGTGCAGCAACATGATGTTTCCTTTTGCGTGGGCTTGCCGTCTTCGACAACGGCAAGCCTAACGCACCCGTTCAGCGGGTATCAAAAGCGGTAGTCGAACGTCGCCAGCAACGTGCGTCCGATACCCGGCACGGAGCGGCCGCCGTCCGACGGAATCAGCGCGTCGTAGTACGTCTTGTTGGTCAGGTTCAGCAGGTTCAGGCGAACGTCGTATTTCTTCGCGTGATACGCCGCGGTTGCATCCCAACGCGTGTAGCCCGGCACCTGCACGTAGTTCGTGTTCGATGCATAACGCGGCGACATATAGGTCGGACCGCCGCCGATTTCCCAGTGCGGCGTGAACGCGTAGGTGGTCCAGAACGTCAGCGTATTGCGCGGCGTATTGGCCGGCACGTGACCTTGCGTGCCGTCGCGCGCCTTCAGGATGATGGCGTCCATGTAGGTGTAGCCGCCGAACACTTGCCACTTGTCGGTGATGTGGCCCGTCACGCCGGCCTGAAAACCGTCGACGCGCACGTCGCCGTCGAGCTCGTATTCGGTCGGCGACACCTGGGTTCGCGCATTGCTCTTTTCTTCGCGGAAGAATGACGAGGTCACCGAGAGATTGCCGCCGAGCAGGTCCCATTTCGCGCCGACTTCGTACGATTTGGTCGACTCGGGGGCAAGGTTCTGCGTGAGGTTGGTCACCGTCAGCGCTTCCAGCGACGGATTGAACGACGTGCCGTACGACACGTAGTACGACTGCCAGTCGGTCGGCTGATAGATCACGCCGGCGCGCACGCTGGTGAAGAAATTGGTTTGCGTCGCGTAGCCCGGCAGGCTGATCGTGTTGTGGATCTGCGCCTGGAAGCGATCCCAACGCAAGCCGCCTATCACTTTCCAATGCTGGCCGATCGACACGGTGTCGTTCAGGTAGGCGCCGATTTCGTTCGAACCGGAATCCGCGTAGTTGCCCACTGTTGTCGTCACGCCCGCGGGCGACGACAGATACGCGGGATTCACCATCGAAACGACCGGCAGGTTGTTACGCGTGTATGCCTGGTTCGAATAGCTGTCATGCCCAAGGCTGACACCCGCGATCAGGTCGTGCTTGATCGGGCCGGTGTCGAACTTGTATTGGAGCATCGTGTCGTTGTACAACGCGTGGTTCTCGATCACACGGTCGTGGCTTTGCAACTTGATGAACAGTTGCGACGGCGACAACGTCGTGTAATTGCCGTTGCTCAAAGCGGGACTGGTGGCGAGCGGTCCCGTCAACACCGCTTGCGGCGCGGTTTCACGCGCGTCGGTCCGCGAGTGCGAGAACTGCGTCTGATTGGTCAGGATCAGGTTGTCCGAGAACTTGTGCTTGAGCGCGGCCGTGACCGTCTGCACATCCTGAATGGTGCGGTCGGTGGTCAAGCCGTAAAACGTGTTCTTCGGCACCGGCGACGGGTGGCCGTTCAGCGCCTGCACGCCGTAGTCAGGCATGTCGTAGTTGTGCTGGATCAGCGCGGAGATCGTGACTTCCGTCGGTGTGCCGATCCCGAAGCGCACTTCCGGCGCAATGCCGTAGTCCTTGTTCTTCATCTCATCGCGCGTCGAACCGAGGCTTTGGCCGAATGCATTGAGGCGAATCGCCGACGTATCCGTCAGCTTGTGGTTTACATCGACCGTGCTGCGATATTTGGCGTCCGTGCCGATCATGCCCGTGACTTCCGCCGAGTCCTTCAGGTTCGCTTTCTTGCTGACCTGGTTGATCACGCCACCGGTCGAACCCCGCCCGAACAGCATCGACGACGGACCGTAAAGAACTTCGAGCTCTTCGAGGTCGAACGTGTCGCGATAGTACTGGTTACGGTCGCGGAACCCGTCCAGGTAGATGTCGTTCTGTGCGGTGAAGCCGCGCAGGTTGATGTTGTTGCCGATCTGGCCGCCTTCGGCCGCGCCGATCGTCACGCCCGGCGCGTTGCGCAGCGCGTCCTGGAACGAGGTCGCGCCTTGCGATTGCAGCACGGCCTTGTTGATGACGGTGACCGTCTGCGGAATATCGCGCAGCGCCGTGGGCGTCTTGGCGCCGACCGTCGAACGCTCAGCCTGGAAGTCCTGTTGTTGTTCCGCCTGCGCCGTGACGCCGATAGTCGGCAGAGTACCGCTGTCGGCGACGGTCGCCTCTGTTGAGCCTGCATTCGCGGTTGGCGAGGCGGTTTGCGGAGCAGTCTGCGCGACCGCCGGGGTCGCAAAGGGAACGGCAAAAGCTAGCGCTAACGCAGTCGCGAGCGGCGTGTGGTTGAACATGGGAAATCCCGTCAGAGATGCGCTTGCCCGATTCGCATACCTGCGATGGAATCAATGACAAGTTGGCAATTGGCTGGCTGCCGGTCTCGTGTGCACGGCACCGATGACGGGATGGCTGGCTGAAGTTAAATGAGAATCGCTATCATTCCACACGCATAAAATCGCATCAATCGCGGGATTGCTTACCCCTGGTAACAGAAGTGTTTCTATATTTTACGGTTGTATGGAATATGTAATGTTAGCCGCCCGGGCGACGCGCGATTTTTACCTGTCTGCAATATTTAATACATTGAAATAAAAGGAAATTTTTGTTGAAGGCAGAAAACAAGCGCCGCCAGACCTTTCAGATTAATAACCGATTACAGCCGCCACGGCCGGCACCAAGTTCCGAGACCGTTTATCCTTTTTGCAACACCGCCTATCCAACTGTTCCGTTCATCCCCGGAGTTGACCCATGCAATACCGCAAATTCGGCCGCACCGGCCTAACCGTTTCGCGCCTGTGTCTCGGCACGATGACCTTCGGCCTGCAGACCGGAGAAGAAGACTCGCACCGCATTCTCGACACGGCGGCGGATGCCGGCGTGAACTTCATCGACACCGCCAATGTGTATCCGCTTGGCGGCGGCGAGAATATTGCCGGCCGCACGGAGGAGATCGTCGGGCGCTGGCTGAAGGGCAAACGCGAGCGCTTCATTCTCGCGACGAAGGCGGTGGGCAAGATGGGACCGTCGGCGTGGGATCAGGGCGGGTCGCGCAAACATCTGCTGGATGCCATCGACGCCTCGTTGCAGCGCCTCGGCACGGATTACGTGGACCTCTACCAGCTTCACTCCGACGACGCGAACACGCCGCTCGACGAAACGCTGGAAGCGCTGGACGTGATCGTGCGATCAGGCAAGGCGCGCTATATCGGCGTATCGAACTTTCTTGCCTATCGGCTCGCGCGCGCGTTGGGCCGCGCCGATGTCCTGCGCGTGGCGCGTTTCGTCTCCGTACAGCCTCGTTATAACCTGCTGTTCCGCCAGATCGAGCGGGAACTGCTGCCTCTCGCGGACGAAGAGCAATTGGCCGTGATGCCGTACAACCCGCTCGCGGGCGGCCTGCTCACGGGCAAACATCAACTGGATGCAACACCGGCGTCCGGGCGTTTCACCGAAACCGTCGGCAAGGCCGGCGCGATGTATCAGCAGCGGTACTGGCATAAACGCGAGTTCGAAACGATCGAGCAACTGAAAGCCATCGTGGCGCCGACCGGCGAATCGCTGACGCGGGTTTCGCTTGCCTGGGTGCTGTCGAACCCGCTCGTCACATCGGCGATTATCGGCGCGAGCCGCGCCGAGCAATTGAGCGATACGCTCGCGGCTTCCGAACTCGTGCTCGATTCTCAGATCAAGACGCAGCTCGATGAAGCGAGCGTGGCATACCGTTGGGGTGACGCGGCGCGCTAAGCGCAAGCGCCTGCCGCGAGGGCGGCAGGCACCGCGTGACAATCACATGAAGCGGCCCGTGCGTTCATTCGGCTCCGGCAATGACCGCGACTCACGCATGGACTTCGCATGCCAGAGACGCGCGCCGCCTTCGATGCCGGCATCGTTCGAAACGGTCGCCACGTTTGCCGGCAGATCGAACTTGAGTCGCGCGGCGTTGCCGCCGCCAATCCACAATCTGTCGTAATTCACCAGTGCGTTCAGAATCCCGATCACTTTCTGAACGCGCCGGTTCCAGCGCTTGTTTCCGACTTTCTCGCGCGCCGCCTCGCCGATGTATTCGTCGTACGCCACGCCCTTCTTGCTGACCGGGTGATGCGCAAGCTCCAGATGGGGCATCAGTTCACCGTCGCGAAACATCGCCGTTCCCGCGCCCGTGCCCAATGTCAGCACGAATTCGAGCCCCTGGCCTTCGATCGCGGCGAAACCCTGCATCTCCGCGTCGTTGATCATGCGAACCGGCAAGCCGCCCAGGCGCTGCGCCAGCGAATCGGCCAGCGGAACATCGTGCCAGCCTTCGACGCCAAAATGCGGCGCGGTCAAAATGCGGTTGTCGCGCACCACGCCCGGAAAACCGATCGACATGCGCGTAGGCGACTCCTGCTCAACGAGCGGCGCAACCAGCGTCGCCAACGCGTCCACGAGTTCATCCGGCGTGCACGGGTGTGGCGTGGCTACCCGCACGCGCTCGGTCTTCATCTTGCCGTCCGCGTCGATGATCGAGGCTTTCAAGCCCGTGCCCCCAACGTCGATCGCCAGAATTCGCTCGGTGCTGCTTCTCACTTTCGTCTTACGTGTGGCCACGGTGTCCCCCGATTGTGTTGGTGCGGCTCGTTGACTTACTTCTTCTGCACTGCATCCTGTTTCAGCGGCCGCCATGCGTGGCCGCAGCGCGCCAATAGCGCGTCTGCTTGCGCGGGACCTTCGCTGCCGGCCGCATAACCATGCACCGGCATAGCGCCGCCGGATTTCGGATGCAGCACATCATCCACAGCGCACCAGCTCGTTTCGATACTGTCGGCACGCTGGAATAGCGTCTCGTCGCCAAGCATGCAGTCGTAAAGCAAGGTTTCGTAACCCACGTTCGCCTGTTCCGCAAAGAAGTCGCCATAGGCGAATAACGACTGCACCGCACCGATCTGCATGACCGGGCCCGGTCTTTTCACGTTGAAGTCGAAGCTCGTCCCGTGCGCGGGATCGATGCGCAAGGTCAGCACGTTCGGCGTGAGGGCGTCGACGGGCGTGTCGCGAAACAGGCGGAACGGCACCGGTTTCAGTTGCACCGAGATTTCCGTACGACGCGCGGCCAACCGCTTGCCGGTGCGCAGATAGAACGGCACCCCGGCCCAGCGCCAGTTTTCGACGAACACGCGCGCCGCGGCGTAGGTTTCCGTCGTGCTGTCCGGCGCGACGTCCGGTTCCTCGCGGTAGCCGGCGCCCGCCGGCCCCTTGTCGTATTGACCGAACACCACGTCCTCCGGCGTCAGCGGCTGGATCGCGTCGAAGATTTCAGCCTTCCTGTCGCGCACGGCTTCCGCGTCGAACGAATTGGGTGGCTCCATGGCGACCATGCCGAGCAACTGGAACAGATGGTTCGGCACCATGTCGCGGAATGCGCCGGTTTGTTCGTAGAACTTGCCGCGCCCTTCCACGCCGATCGTTTCCGAAGCGGTGATCTGCACGCTGTCGATATACTCGCGCCGCCATATCGGTTCGAACAGCGCATTGGCGAAACGCACCGCGAGAATGCTCTGCACGGTGTCCTTGCCGAGAAAGTGATCGATGCGGTACACCTGCGTTTCTTTCGCGTACGACAGGATATGCGCATTCAGATCGCGTGCCGAAGCGAGATCGGTGCCGAACGGTTTCTCGATCACGAGCCGGCGGAAGCCGCCGCCTTCGCCCTCCTTCAACAAACCCGCTTTGCCGAGACGCTCGACGATCGGTTCGAAAAAACGCGAGCTGACCGCGAGATAGAAGATCACGTTACCGCCCGGCGTTTGCTCGAGCTTCTGCTTGAGCTTCGCGAAGGTATCGTCGGTTTCGAATTCGCCCGCCATGTATTCGAGCCGCTGCGCGACCCAGTCCCATGCCTGGTCGTCGAGCTTGCCGGCGTGGAAGGTGCTGGCCTTGTCCGCGGCAAACTGTTCGAGCGACTGATGCAGATCATCGCGCCACGCGCTCGTCTCGCGTTCGCCATGATTCACGCCGATGATTTTCATGCCGCCGTCGAGCAGGCTGTCCACCGCGAGGTTATAGAGCGCCGGCATGAGGAGCCGTTTGGTGAGATCGCCGCCGGCACCGAAGATCACCAACGTGCACGGCGGCGCAGGCCATTTGCCCGCCGGCGATGCCGGCGCTTCCTGCGGGCTCGCGCTGACTTTGCAGCTGGCCGACTGATTCGCGGCGGGACGATTGGAGGCTCGGTTATTCGGTGTAGTCGACATGGGTTTCACTTTTGAAAACCAATGGAACGAACGTGGTGATATAAGAAAGACCACGCTGGAACCCACACAGTTCAAAAACCGCCATGCGACCTGCTCGCCGTGCGATGTTGTATGGCTTATGTAACCTCGCCAACCTCAGTCAGCTCACCCTCGCCCGCACTATTTGACCGATGCGTGCGCTGGCTCGGGCACGGATGCGGGCACGGATGCGGGCGCGGACTCGGGCCGGCTTGCCGCCGCGGTGGCTTGCGCCGAAGCTGAAGCCGGCACCGGCGCCCGGTCCGGTTCGCCCGTCAACGGCACGTTGCCCGATGCGCCCATTACGCGCGGCTGGAACAGCAAGGCGACCAGCCCGGTCCAGCCGGTTTGATGCGAAGCGCCCACACCGCGCCCGTTATCGCCATGGAAATACTCATGGAACAGGATCAGATCGCGCGAACGCGGGTCGGTCTGCAACAGGGGATAAGCGCCCATCACCGGACGCTCGCCGTCCTTGTTCTTAAGAAACAGCGTGGTGCAACGGCGCGCCAGTTCGTCGCCAATTTCGCTTAGCGTGAACGCCTGGCCCGAGCCGGTTGGATACTCCACTTTGAACTCGTCGCCATAGTAGCGATGAAATTCGTACAGCGACTCGATCAGCAGATAGTTCACCGGCACCCACACCGGACCGCGCCAGTTCGAATTGCCACCGAACACACGCGTATCGGATTCAGCCGGCAAATACTTCACGGTAAAACTGTCGCCATTGTGATTGAAGACGAACGGCTGATCGCGATGGACGCGCGAAAGTGCCCGCACGCCATGATCGGAAAGGAATTCGCTCTCGTCGAGCGCACGGCGCAGCAACGCTTTCATCCGATGCCCGCGCAACAGCGAGAGCAGGAGCGAATTGCCCTTGCCCGGCTCGTTCCAGCGAGAAACCAGCTTCGCCAGATCCGGGCGATGTTCAAGGAACCAGACAAGCCGCTCACGCAAGCCCGGCAATTCGCCATGCAGACGCTCCTCCAGCACGTGCACGGCGAACAGTGGAATCAGACCCACGATCGAGCGCAACCGCATCGGAAAGGTGCTGCCGTCCGGCAAACGCAGCTTGTCGTAAAAGAACTCGTCCTCGCTGTCCCACAGTCCTGTATCGCAGCCGTCGTCGCAACTCACGGCCTGGGCGATATACAGAAAGTGCTCAAAGAACTTCACGCCGATGTCGACGAAAACATGGTTGGCGTATGCCAGTTCGAGCGCGATACGCATCAGGTCGAGCGCGTACGCGGCCATCCATGCGGTACCGTCGGCCTGGTCGATGTGGCCGCCGGTCGGCAGCGGCGACGAGCGGTCGAAAATGCCGACGTTGTCCAGCCCGAGAAAGCCGCCCTGAAAAATATTGTGGCCGTCGGCGTCCTTGCGGTTCACCCACCAGGAGAAATTCAGCAGCAGTTTATGGAAGACGAGTTCGAGAAAATCGCGATCCGCCTTGCCGGTGAGCGCGCGGTCGATTTCATACACGCGCCACGCCGCCCACGCATGCACCGGCGGATTGGCATCCCCGAACGCCCATTCATAGGCGGGGATCTGACCATTCGGATGCTGATAGCGGTCCTTCACCAGCAACAGCAATTGCCGTTTCGCGAACGCCGGGTCGATCAGCGCGAACGCGGCGGCATGAAACGCCAGATCCCACGACGCGTACCACGGGTATTCCCACTTGTCGGGCATCGACACGATGTCCGCGTTGCACAGGTGCCGCCAGTCCATATTGCGGCCGCGTTTGCGGCTTGCAGGCGGCGCCGGCTGAAGCGGGTCGCCCTCGAGCCAGCGCTGCACGTCGTACTGGTAGTACTGCTTCGACCACAACATGCCGGCGAGCGCCTGACGCTGCACGAGGCGCGCGTCGGGGTCGGTCAGGTCGTGTTGCAGCGCGCCATAGAATTCGTCGGCCTCGGCGATGCGGTGCGCGAATATCGCGTCGGCATCGAACTGCGAGTCAGCGGGACTCGACAGCGGGCGCCAGCGCATGTACACCACGGCACGTCCGTGAGGCCCTAGTTCGATCGACGCATGCGCGCCGGCCTTGGTGCCCGCGTTGCGGCGAATCGCGTCTTCATCGCCGTGCACGAGATAGTCGTTGAAGCCGTCTTTGAAAGGACCCACGCCGTCCATGTTGAAGAGGCGCTTCACATTGGTGTCGTTCTCGCAGAAGAGCCACGTCACCGGCGCGTCTTTCGACCAGGCTGTGACGACGATCGGTTCCTGGCCATGCTGGTGCCCGACCACGTGCGCCTCGCCGTCGTGGTCCGCGCCGGCGACGAGCGAAGGCTTGTCCTTGTTCCCCTTCCACGACCACGAATTGCGCGCCCAGATCTGCGGCAGTACATCCAGTGAGGCCGGTTGATCCGCCCGATTCTCGATGGTCACGCGCATGAAGATGTCATCCGGCGCGTGTTTTGCGTATTCCACCTGCACGTCGAAGTAGCGCAAATCGTCGAATACGCCCGTGTCGAGAATTTCGTACTCCGGCATGTCGCCGCCGCGGCGCGCATTTTCCTGAATGAGGTCCTCGTAAGGATAGGCGGCGTGCGGGTACTTGTAGAGCATGCGCATGTACGAATGCGTGGGCGTGCCGTCGATGTAAAAGTACAGCTCTTTCACATCTTCGCCGTGGTTGCCCTGGGCATTCGTGAGACCGAACAGGCGCTCCTTCAGGATCGCGTCCTTGCGATTCCATAGCGCGAGCGAAACGCACCAGCTCAGCTTGTCGTCGCCGAAACCGGCGATGCCGTCTTCGCCCCAGCGGTACGCGCGGCTGCGCGCATGGTCGTGCGGAAACGAGTCCCAGGCGGTGCCGTCCGCGCTGTAATCCTCGCGCACGGTGCCCCATTGACGCTCGCTGAGATACGGTCCCCAGCGCTGCCAATGCGCACAGTCGGCGGAATGGAGCCGTGAGCCCTCAATGGTGGCGAGCAGATTGGCAGCGCGCAGCGGTGGCATGACTACGTCCTTGCATCGGGCTTGGCGGTGGGACACACATCGTAGCGCGGTTTAGGCGCCGGTGGTCGGCAACCGGGCAAGCAGCGTTTCCATGCGCCGCAGCTCCCCGAGCGACCAGGCCTGAAAGGGCGTGCCGGCCGGCGCGTGCGGCGCGTCGCCATCGGCGATTTCAGAGAGGTGGTCGAGACCGGCATGATCGAGATGCGCGTAGAGCGGGTCGAGAAAGCGCGCTTTCGCCTGCATGCGTGCATCCGCCGCGCCGCCGTGCACTCGCAGCCACGCTTCGACAAACGGTCCGAGCAGCCACGGCCACGAGGTTCCTTGATGATAGGCGCCATCGCGCTCCAGTGGCGACCCGCCGTAGTGTCCGCGATAGGCCGGGTCGGACGGTGCGAGCGTCCTCAGTCCCAGCGGCGTGAGCAACTGCGCTTCGACCTGGCCGAGCACCGCGCGCGCCGCCGCGCCGTCGAGCAGCGGAAACGGCAGGCCGCCGATGGCGAAGATCTGGTTGGGGCGAACCGAGCGGTCTATCGCGCCCTTCACGTGATCGACATCCACGTTGTCGAAGAGCGCTTGCGTGGCCGGATCGATGAAGCGTTCATGAAACGCTTGCAACGCCCGCTCCGCGGCCGGTTGCCAGCGCGGATTCCACGTTGCTGCAATGCGCAATGCGTTGATCCAGAGAGCCTGCACTTCAACCGGCTTGCCGATGCGGGGCGTCACCACCCAGTCGCCGACTTTCGCATCCATCCACGTGAGTTGCACGCCGGGCACGCCGGCGCTGAGCAGGCCGTCGTCGGGGGATGCCTGGATGTTGAAGCGCGTGCCTTTCGTGTAGCCCGTGAGAATGGCTTCGCTCGCCTCTTGCAGGCGCTGCCGCGTCGCGTCGCTCGCATGATGCGTCGCCAGATAGTCGTGCACGGCGACGATAAACCACAACGAGGCATCGACGGAGTTGTACTCCGGCGTGTCGCCGTAGTCGGGGAAGCGATTGGGCAGCATGCCTTCGGATAGCGTGCCCGACCATTCGAGCAGAATCGCTTCAGCGTCGTCGAGGCGGCCCGAGGCGATCAGCAAACCGCGCATCGCGATGAAGGTGTCGCGTCCCCAGTCGGTGAACCACGGAAAACCCGCGAGGATCGTGCGGCCTTCATTGCGTTCGACCACGTAGGCGTCGGCCGAACGTTGCAGGCGCGAGCCGAGCGCGTCGCGGCGCTGTTGTTCGACACGCGCGAGTTCTGTCGCGTGCGCGGCTGCCGCTTGCGCATTGGCCGATGGCGTTACGCTCGTGGCGCCAGAGGCGCTGAGAATCATGACCGCTTCGCCGTCGGCGAGATTGAAGCCGAATACGCCGGGCGTCGCGAGGTCTTCACTGAAATCGAGACCACGTTCCTGCTCGCGAACGTAGCAGAAGTGGCGATACCAGTCCGGCGCGTGCATGTAGGCGCCATTCGTCGCGCAATGGATCACCGGTAGATCGCCGTAGGGTTGCCAGTTCACGCAGGCCCCGTCGTCGCTCGCCTCAGCGTTGAAGTTGAACGCGGCGTTTTCATGATGCAGTGCGTGGTAGTCGCGACCCGATAGCAGCGGCCTGACTTTCAATGTGAAAAGACCCGTTTCAGCCGTGTTCGCCGCACTTTCCAGACGCCAGCGCAACACAGTCTCGCGGCTTGCCTTGCTGACAAACACCTCGGCGGTCAATACGAGTTTCGCATCGATCTGCACACGCCACGTCGGCCACGGGGCGGTGTCGAACGCCACCAGGCTCGCCGTCAGGTCTGGATAGATCACGTCCGGCACGTATCGCTGCATGCTCAGCGGATAACGCTGGCCATTCGCTTCGAGCCACGCCTCCACGCCGTTGACAAGCACCACACGCCCGCCGGGCGCGCGCGTCGCGGCGAGCAGCAAGGCGTGGTAACGGCGTGTGCGTAGCGTGCCGACAGTGCCCGACGCGAACCCGCCGAAGCCGTCCGCTTCCAGCCATTCGTCTTCGAGACGCGTGATGTCGAAAGGTCGTTCGCTGTGTGTCATGAACTTACCGGTTGAGCAGAGCCGTCAATCTTTCGGTGTGCCTGGACTTCAGGCCTATGGCGATACGGTGACCATTCTCCTACTTATCACTTTCCGTTTCCTTTCGTTAAACCGACTCGCAGACGCAAGTTTTACCACTCGCAAACGTTTCACAATTATTTCTTGAAAGGGTTGGAGACTGCACCCGCCATCACGAAACCGGATGCAGACATGAGAAGAGACACACCCCTCGCGAGTGCCGCGTTGGTTGCGCTTGCAACTTTAGCGTTGAGCGGTTGCGGTGCAGACGATTCCGCACCATCGGCGGCCTCTTCATCGCCGGCCGTTGCCAACAACGATGCCGCGCCGGCTGCGGCGACATCGCCCGCTGCGCCGATCCTCAACGCATCCTCAACGCTCGCGGCGAACCCGGCGGCGGCGTCCGATCCGATCACGCAGGACATGCAAGCCAGTCTCGCCGCGGACAACCAGCAAGTCGCACCCGTCATGCATTACGCACCCGGCGACAGCGCCAGCAGCAACTGACCCGATTCCACCGGCGCGCCACGCGCGCTATTCTTTTCCCTCGCAGAAGGTGATATTCGATGACATCAACTAGCCGTCGCCGTTTCCTGCAGACCGTGGCTTCATCCGCGGGCGCTGCTGCCGCACTGACCGCGCTGCCCGAGTCGATTCGCAATGCGCTTGCCGTGCCCGCTTTTTCACGCACCGGCACGATTCGCGATGTCGAGCACATCGTCGTGTTCATGCAAGAGAACCGCTCGTTCGACCACTACTTCGGCCACATGCGCGGCGTGCGTGGCTACAACGACCGTTTCCCGATTCCGCTGCCCAACGGCAAGCCGGTGTGGTATCAACCGTCGAAGGAAGATCCGACCAAGCCGGTCCTGCCGTTCCATCTGAACACGGCGACCACCAGCGCGCAATGCGTCGGCGACCTGGATCACTCCTGGTACAAGACCCATGCCGCGATCGACGGCGGCCGCTACGACCAGTGGCCGGCCAACAAGACCGACATGACGATGGGCTATCACCTGCGCAGCGACATTCCGTTCCATTACGCGCTGGCCGATGCATTCACCATCTGCGACGCCTACTTCTGCTCGCTGCCGGGACCCACGCACCCGAACCGCGCGTATCTGATGTCCGGCATGGTCGATCCGACCGGCACGCTGGGCGGTCCGCTGCTCGACAACAACGATTTCGTCGACGGCGACGGTCCGCCGAATTACCAGTTGCTTTCGTGGACCACGTATCCGGAGCGTCTGCAAGCCGCGGGGATTTCGTGGCAGGTGTACCAGCAAGGCCTGACCGGCGCCGATCCGCTGAACGGCAACTACGGCACCAACATCCTGCAGAACTTCACGAACTTCATCAACGCGCAACCGGGTTCGCCGTTGTATGAGCGCGCGCAAACCGTGCGCACCATCGACGACCTGAAGGCCGACGTGCTGGCCAACAAGCTGCCGCAAGTGTCGTGGTTGTGCCCGCCGGCCGCGTACTCGGAGCACCCGAGCTACACGCCCGCATATGGCGCGGAATACACGTCGCAGATTCTGGACGCGCTGACGTCGAATCCCGAGGTCTGGAGCAAGACCGTGCTGTTCATCATGTACGACGAGAACGACGGCTTCTTCGATCACCTCGTGCCGCCGCAGCCGGCCACGACCGGCGCGCAGGGCAAGTCGACGGTCAGCACCGAAGGCGAAATTCACAACGTGGTGAATCCCCAGCGCGGCGGCAGCTACACCGCCGACGGCCTGCCTTACGGCCTCGGCCCGCGCGTGCCGATGACGATCGTGTCGCCGTGGAGCAAGGGCGGCTTTGTATGCTCGCAGGTGTTCGACCACACGTCGGTGATTCGCTTCATCGAAGCGCGTTTTGGCGCCTATGAGCCGAACATCACGGCATGGCGCCGCGCGGTATGCGGCGACCTGACCACGGCGTTCGACTTCCGCACGCCGGATTCGAAAGTGCCGCCGCTGCCGGATACGAGCAATTACAAGAGCATCGCCGACAACCAGTGCGCCACACAGCCGAAGCCGACCGTCCCCGCGACGCCGGGCGCGATCGATCCGCAGGAAAGCGGCATTCGTTTTGCGCGCGCACTGCCGTATGAGTTGCATGTGAACGGACACGCGGACGCGAAGAAGAACACGTTCGAAATCTCGATCGGCAACACCGGCGATCAGGGCGCGCACTTCTATCTGTACTCGACCAATCGCACGGACGGTCCGTGGCGCTACACCGTCGAAGCGGGCAAATCGCTCAACGAGACGTTCGATCTGACGATGACCAACGGCGTGTACACGTTCGAAGTGTTCGGGCCGAATGGTTTCGTGCGCAAGTTCGCGGGCAACACGCAGCAGGCGACGGCGCGGAACGCGCAATTCGCCGGCGGCCACGGCAATAACAAACCGGCGCAACCGGAAGTGAAGGTGCAATACGACGTCGCGAACGGCAACGTGTTCCTCAAGTTCAGCAACAAGGGCAGCGGCCTTGCGCGCTTGACGGTGACGGACAACGCGTACGGTGCGCGCCCTCGCCCGGTGCTGGTGCCGGCAGGCGCGCATATCGAGGAAGCATGGGTGCTGGCGTCGAGCCATCACTGGTACGACTTGACGGTGACGAGCAACGACGACGCCAGCTTCTCGCGCCGTCTCGCGGGTCACGTCGAGAATGGGCGGCCGAGCATTAGCGATCCGGCGGCGGTCGCGCCGGTGTTGGTGGTGAGCTAAGAGCGGGTCACGCGCGCTGGGCTTCGATCGAGTGGGCGCCTGGTTTGCGCAGGCATGATCGAAGCCCGGTTGCGCGAGTGTGCTCTGCAGAAAGTCGCGCGCGGCGTTAAAGTGAAGCTCCCCTATCGCTTGCCGAGGCACCCGCCATGGACCGTAATGCATTCACCGAAAGCCTGACGAAAGAAGGCTTCCCCGACGCCGTGGTTGTCACGCGCGAAGCGAACGTCGAGATGGAAGTTCACGAGCATCCTTTCGAAGCCAAGGCGCTGATCCTCGAAGGCGACATGAACATACGCGTGGGCGACGAGGAGCGCGCTTATCGCGTCGGCGACGTGTTCCATGTGCCGGCGAACAAACCGCATTCGGAGCGCTATGGCCCGAACGGTGTGACCTATCTGGTAGGAAGGAAGCAGTCAGGCGCGGCCTGACAGACAGCACGCGCCTATCGAAAGCAGACCGTCAGGCGCCCAGCAAAACCCCAGTCCTGATGGGCCGCGTGCCCGTGACACGCCCGAGCGGCGCGCCGGCCGTCACGAAGCGAATCGCGCGCCGCATATAAAACACACCTTCCGTATTGCTGACGATCGTCGTGGTCTCATCCGTCAACGGATCGACGATATCGAACAGCGCTTGCCCGACGCGAATCGTATCGCCGATCTTCGCGCGATGAATGAGGATGCCGCTCACAGGCGCATAGAACTGCTCGCTGCCGGCGAGCGGCGTGGCGGGCGTCAGCAACGCCGGCAAGGGCTTGGCATCGCGCTGGATCGCCTTGCGCCACACGAAATAATCGACCAGCGCGTCGGCATCCTCCTGAGCGAGCTCATAGGAAACGTCACGTTGTCCGCGGCACTCCACGGTCACCGCGATCGCACCGTTGGGCACCGGCTTGTCGGCCGGCAAAGCCTGCTGCAACTGCCACCACAACAGACTATGCGTTTCGTCGAACGCCTCGCCGCCCGAGTTGGTGGCGAGCAACGACGCCTGCGCCCCGAGATAGCGCGACAACGGCTCGAACTCCGGCCACGCGGCCTCGCTGGTATAGAGATGCATCGCCGCTTCGAGCGAACAATGCAAGTCGATGATCACATCCGCATCGAACGAGAGCTTCAGCATCGCCAGTTGCAGCGATTCGAATTCCGTCAACGGTCTCTGGTTCGCCAGTTCCTCGGCAATCAACTTGCGAACAATCCGCACATTCTCGGCCGCATTGGAACCCAACGCCTCTTTTGCTCGCGCGATCAATTTCGGAAACTGCAAGAAGTGGCGATTGAAGTTCTTCCCGCTGCCCAGATCGAAGCGGCCAAGAAATTGGCCGAGCACGTATTGTCCGAGCCCGACCGGATTCGCCACCGGCACGAGCACGATCTCCGCATTCAGCGCGCCCTGCCGTTCCAGTTCGAGCAAACGACGTTTGAGCAATACCGTCGTCAGCATCGCGGGCGTTTCATCGGCATGCAGCGACGACTGGATATAAATCTTCTGACCGCTATTCGCCGGGCCGAAGTGAAACGACACCAGTTCGCGGTGCGTGCCGATAGCCGGCGAGAGAAGCGGAATCGATTGCCTGTTCATGAGCGTGAGTCTTTGGAAGAAAGTCGGAAGTCGGAGAATCAGTTTCCGTACGGATCGAAGTCGAAGTACTTCTTCGCGATCTGCGCGTACGTGCCGTCCTTACGCATCGACGCGATCGCCTCGTTAATGGAGGCCTGCACCGCGGTCTCGTCCTTACGCAAGCCGATGCCTACCCCGCGATCGCCCATGGAGAGCGGTTCGCCCACGAACGCAAAGCCCTTGGCCGCCGGTGTGCGCAAAAATCCGTAGTCCGCCTCCACCGACCCGAGCAACGCGCCGTCGAGACGCCCGTTCTCCAGGTCGGCGAAGACTTCTTCCTGACTCTTGTACGCCACCACGTGCACGCCGAGCGGCGCCCAGTTCTTCAGCGCATACCCTTCGAACTGGGTGCCCGACTGCACGCCGATTGCCTTGCCGGCCAGCGCGTTCAAGCCGCCCGCGAGCGCGGATCCCTGGCGCGCGATCAGCCGCGATTTGAACTGGAACAGTTTCGACGAAAACAGAATCTGTTGTTCTCGCTTTTCCGTGATCGCCATCGACGATAGAATCGCGTCGATCTTGCGCGCCTGCAGCGCCGGGATCATCCCCGAGAATTCGAGCTCCACCCACTGGCAGCGCGCGTGAATGCGCTGGCAGATTTCGTTGCCAAGATCGACGTCGAAGCCCCTGAAGCCGCCATCGGGCGCTTTGGAGTCCATCGGCGGGTAGGTCGGATCGATGCCGAGACGCAGCGTGGTCGAATCAGCGGCAAACGCGCCGCCGCTGAAAGCCAGCGCGGCGCTCAAGATCATCAGCGAAATTTTCATGGGAGCACGGAGTGTGGGGTGGGCGGATGACTACCGCGCCATCCTATGCCGCGTCCGCGCCTCAAAGAAGTCCCGTTCGGACTATCATGATCACTTTTACCGATCACCGGACGGCAGCCTTCATGGCATTGACGATCTCCCAGCTCCGCGCATTCACCGCCGTGGCCGAGCACGGCAGCATCCGCGCGGCCTCGCGGGCGCTCGGCATTGCGCAGAGCGGCATCACGCAGCAGTTGCAGAACCTCGAATCGATGCTCGGCGCGACGCTGTTCACCCGCACGAATCGAGGCATTGCGTTGACCGCGCTCGGCCAGCGGCTGTTGCAGCGAGCCGGCACGATCATCGGCGAATGCGAACGCGCAGAGCAGGAAGTGCGGCAACTGCGCGGCGACTATGTCGGCGAGGTCACGTTCGGCATGACGACCGAACCGCTCGTCGACGCGTTCGCGCCGGTGCTGATGGAATTTCGCACGCGCTTCGAGCGGGTCGCGGTGCATTTGCGCACCGGCACCTCGCGCATGATGATTTCCTGGATTCGCGAAGGCACGCTGGATTTCGCGGTTGCCCTCGTGTCGAAGCACACGGATACCGCCGATCTCTCGGTCATGCCGCTCTATCCATCCGATCCGGTGATCGTCTGCCGCCAGGGGCATCCGAAGGCCGGCGCGACCTCGCTGGCCGAACTGGTCGATTGCACGTGGGTCGCCACGCGCTCGCCGAATCTCACGGCCGATCCGCGTATCAACCGCTTAAGCCATCTGTTCGAAAGCCACGGCTTGCCGCCACCGAAAATCGTCGCGACGGTGGAAGGCTTGTACGAGACACTGCATCTGGTGAGCGAAACGGATTGCCTGTCGCTGGAGTCGTCGATCGTGGTGAAGCGCGGGCCGTTTGCGAATACGCTTGCCTCGGTTCCCGTGCGCGAGCGCTCGGTCGAGCAGAACGTCTGCCTGCTACAACGCGCAGCCATTCCGCTCACACCGGCCGCGCAGGAACTTGCGACCATGCTCGCCTCGTACACCCGCACGGTGCGGGCGCGTTGAAGCGGCAGCGAAATTACACCGGCATGTCGAGCGCGATCAACTCATCGATAGTCTGCCGACGGCGAATCAGCCGCGGCTTGCCTTGCTCCAACAGCACCTCGGGCGCAAGCGGCCGGCTGTTGTAGTTCGAAGACATCGACGCGCCGTAGGCACCCGCGTCGTGAAATACGATGAAGTCACCCACTTCGGGCGTGGGTAGGGAGCGCTGCGTGATGGCACCGCCCGCGGCTTGTGTGAATACGTCGCCGGCTTCGCATAGCGGCCCGGCCACCGCGAACGAATCAACCGGCGCGTCGCTCGGCGAACCATCGCGTTTCAGCACCGTCATCTCATGATGACTGCCGTAAAACGACGGCCGCACGAGATCGTTGAATCCTGCGTCGACCAGAACGAACTGCTGCGCGGGGCGGCGGTTCAATGCGTGCACTTCGGCAACGAGCACGCCCGCCTGCGCCACCAGAAAGCGCCCCGGTTCGATCTCCAGCCTCACGCGATGCCCCACGTGCGCTTCGATCCGCCGCCGCGCCACGTCCCAGAGCCGGAAGTAATGCGCGGCGTCGATCGCGGGCTCGCCTTCGCGATACGGCACCGACAAGCCACCGCCCGCGGAAATTGCTTCGATATCGTGGCCCAGGCCCTTTACGGCGTCGACCATCGCATCGCAGACGCGCGACAGATGGCCATAGTCGACGCCCGAGCCGATATGCATGTGCAACCCAACCAGCTTCAGGCGATAACGCCGGACCAGCGCCACGGCGCGCGGCACGTCGTCGAGCCAGATGCCATGCTTGCTATGCTCGCCGCCCGTGTTGGTCTTGTTGCTGTGCCCGTGGCCAAAACCCGGATTGATCCTCAGCCACACGCAATGGCCTTCGGGCGCATGACGTCCTATCCGTTCGAGCATATCGAGCGAGCCCGCGTTGACCGTGATGCGATGCTCGACCACGGTGGCAAGCGTCGCGTGATCGATCAGATCCGCTGTGAACACGACACCTTCGGGGTCGCCCTCAGGCGTAAAGCCTGCCGCGAGACTGCGCCTGATTTCGCCCAACGATACCGCGTCGACCGTGGCGCCTTCGTCGCGCATCAGTTTGAGGATATGCAGGTTCGAACCCGCCTTCTGTGCGTAACGGATCACATCGAAGCCGCGCAGTTCGGCGAGGTTTCCACGGATTACGTCCGCGTCGTAGACCCAAAGCGGCGTGCCGTGCTCGTGGGCAAGCGCGGCGAGTTGTTGCGGATTGAATGGCGTCACGGTTCCCGTCTCTCGATTTCGAAGTGTTGGCGTGACGACATGATGCTGAAAGCCGATCATTCAGTAAAATACCCATTTTTGCCAACCCCATTCACTTCTGATATACCCATCATGGCGCTCACGCATCGGCATATCGAAGTCTTCCGCGCGCTGATGACGGCGGGCAGCGTCACCAAAGCCGCGGAAATGCTTTTCACCTCGCAGCCCACCGTGAGCCGCGAACTCGCGCGCATGGAACAGAGCATCGGCTTTGCCTTGTTCGAACGCACCACCGGGCGGCTGCGTCCCACCCAGTCGGCGCTCATGTTGTTCGACGAGATCAAGCGCGCGTATGTCGGGCTCGAACGTGTGGCGTCCACCGCCGCCAGTCTGCGCGAATTCCAGGGTGGCCAGCTCTGCGTGATCGCTTTGCCCGCGTTTTCGCATTCGATCTTGCCGGGCGCGGCGAAGCGCTTTCATGACACCCAGCCCGGCGCCAGTGTGTCGATCGCAACGCAGGAATCGCCGTTTCTCGAGGAATGGCTGACCGCCCAGCGCTACGACCTCGGCTTGACCGAGCACGGCGCGCCGCCAGCAGGCACGCGTCTGACACCGTTGCTCGAAGTGGACGAAGTGTGCGTGCTGCCCGACGGGCATCCGTTGCTCGGCAAGCGCGTGATCGCGTTGAAGGATTTCGCCAATCAGCCTTTCATCAGCCTGTCGTCGAACGATCCGTACCGGATTCAGATCGACGCGGCCTTTGCCCAAGCACATATCGCGCGCCGCCAGATCGTCGAGACGCCCACGGCGGTCTCCGTGTGCAGCTTCGTGCGGCAAGGTCTTGGCGTGGCGATCGTCAATCCGTTGACGGCCCTCGATTTCGCGGGCCGCAATCTGCATATCCGGCCGCTTGCCGTGTCGTTGCCGTTTCGCGTGAGCGTGATTCATCCGGAACATCGTCCGGCACATCCGCTCGCCGGCGCGTTCGTTCAAGCGCTGCAAAGCGAAGCCGCCGCGCTGCGGCTACAATTGAAAATCCACACCGGACGTAAGCAGCAATAACGGCGTCGTTCGAGCATCCACGCGCGCAACGGCCGCCGGCACCCACCGATAAAAAGTCCGGGCACGCTTCAAGCTAAGCACAGTAGCAAACCAATTGCGAACGCGAACGGCGCACGGCGCTTTCGCGCCGCATGGCGTCTTTTATGTCGTAGACCATCAACAGGAGTTTCCCAAATGATGAATCGAGACAATCCCGTCTGGCTGATCACAGGATGTTCCACCGGCTTCGGCCGCGAGTTGGCGAAGCTGGTGCTGGAGCGCGGCTGGCGCGCGGTGGTCACCGCGCGCGACCCGTCGAAAGTGAAAGATATCGTCGAAGGCCACGGCGATCGCGCACTGGTTCTGCCGCTCGACGTGACGAATTCCAAGCAGATCGAAGACGTGGTCGCGCAGACGAAGCAGCGCTTCGGCCGCGTCGATGCACTCGTCAACAATGCGGGCTATGGTTATCTGGCCGCGATCGAGGAAGGTGAAGACGACGAAGTGCGCGCCATGTTCGAAACGAACGTGTTTGGCCTCGTCGACATGACGAAAGCGGTCCTGCCGATCATGCGCGAGCAGCATAGCGGCTTGATCGTCAATGTGTCGTCCATCGGCGGTATCACGAGCTTCGCGGCAACCGGCTATTACCACGCCACCAAATACGCGGTGGAGGGTCTGTCCGAATCGCTGGCAACGGAAGTGAAGCCGCTCGGCATCGACGTGCTGATCGTCGAGCCCGGACCGTTCCGCACGAACTGGGCGGGTCCGTCGATCAAACAGTCCGCCACGGTGATCGAGGACTACGCGGCCACGGCCGGCGAACGCCGCAAGCAGACCGAGGCGCGCAGCGGCAAGCAGGCCGGCGACCCGGTGCGCGCAGCGCAGGCGATCATCGACGCCGCCCTTTCGGACACACCGCCGCTGCGTTTGCTGCTCGGCAAGGCCGCACTCGAATTGGCGCGCAAGAAGCTGGACTTCATGCGCGGCGATTTCGATAAATGGGAAGCCACGACAGTGGGCGCGGATTTTCCGGAAGGGGCGGGTTAATCAGCCGCGCGAGGTGCCCGTTGGCCGGGTCAAAACTCGACCAACGCGAAATCTTCCTTGCCCACGTCGCAAAGCGGGCAGCGCCAGTCGGCCGGGACATCCGCCCAGCGCGTGCCCGGCGCGATGCCTTCCTCGGGCAAACCCGCCGCTTCGTCGTAGACCCAACCGCAGATCACGCAGACCCACTGCTTGAGATCGTCCGCCGAGGCGGCACCATCGGCGCACGCATGCGGCGCATCGGCCGCCTGCGAGGCCGGCGTGTCATCCAGGCTGACCACCAACGGCGCGGCGGTGCCCACGCCGGTTTCCGCGAGACGCGCCTGCAGGCTTTCCAACAGCCGCTGCGCTTCGGCCTGCGTCAGATCGATCCAGTACGGATCGCCGGCGCCGTCGTTGAGCCGCTCGGGGGAAAACTGGATCTCTACCGCTACGCCCTTCTTGTACATGGCAGATCGGAATATCGATGAGGCCGGCAACGCGCCCCGAAAGAAACGCCTTCGGAACGTGCCGGCATGGTCGGAAGCGTTGCGCGGAAGCTTCGCGCGCGGATTAGACGAACTGGTTCAACACGATGGCGGCGATCAGGCCGGCCGCGCCGATGAGGCCCAGCAATTGCAGCAGAGTGAGGGATTTACGGGTTGCGGTAGGGATCTGTTGCGTAGTCACGGGCTAGTCTTGAAGAGCGGAAAAAGCGAAATGGTACACGGGTCCGCGGCCGGCGCATGTCGATTAGCGCAAACCGCCGTGCATTCACCGCCATTATCGCCGCTCGATCGCCGTGGATTCCCTACCGTCTGGAGATGGATTAATTCCCCGAAGAGGGGGAAAGTTTTCTTACCGATTCGCCCGTCGCGATCGTGACAGGCGCCACGCGCCTCCCGTCGAAGAGACCCGGCGATCAGCTCTTCGCCAGCGGACTGCCGTGACGCGAATCCCAGAAGCGAACCACCGACGTGTCGCCCGTGCCGGCGCCCACCACCTGATCCGGCGCACCGCTCTCGCGCAGCAACGCACGCAGTTCGTTGATGACCGGAAACACCTCGTGATTCCAGTCCGCGCCTTGCGAATCGTGAGCGCGCTGTTCGGCTTCGACGATCTCGCGGTCTTCCTTGAAAATGCGTTCGGTGAACCACACCAGCAGCGGCCAGGCTAGATTCAACACGCCGGGAATGCCTGGTTTGCGAATCGACAGCAGCCCGAATGTGCGGTTGGTGCGCTGCTCGCGATCGAGCGGCACGTAGACGATCCACAGATTCATCACCAGCGTCTGCTCGGACGTGCGGATCTGCAGCGTCTGATACGGATACTCGGTGCGGATCGTCATCACGTCCTTGTCGTTGTCGCCGCCGGTTTTGCGGCTCTGGCCGAACACGATCGCTTCGCCGATGGGTTGCTGGCCGGCCATGCGCGCAAAGGTGTAATCGACTTCGACCCAGCCCTCGCCGCGCCGGCGGCCGAGCGAGCGAGCGCGCATCTGCCCCATCTGCTTGCGATGCAGGAACTGATGGTTCATGTCCATCAGGTTCTCGTGCATGAACGAGTAGTGGCAGTTCACCGGACGGCCGAAGCGGCGCGTCTTGTACTTCTGGTCCGAGACCGAGCCGAGATCCGGCATGGGCCGTTGCTCGGCCAGAGCGGCATCGCCGGGGAAAACGAAAATCAACCCTTCCACTTCGCGGCATGGATAAGAGCGCACCCCGTTCGGCAGACGGTCGCGGCCCAGATACGGCACGTCGATGCACTTGCCCGAGCAGTCGTAAGTCCAGCCGTGGTAGCCGCAGCGAATCGATTCGCCGTCCACCACGCCTTGATGCAACGGCACCTGACGATGCGCGCAGCGATCCTCCAGCGCGAACACCTTGCCCGTTTCCGTGCGCGCCAGCACGATCGGGTCGCCCGCGAACGTCACACCATGCGTCTTGCCTCGCTTCACCTCATGCGACCACGCAAGCGGATACCAGTAGTCAGGGTGGATGCCGACACGGCGCAGATCGCGCACCGGCGCGTCGTTGGCGGCCTGGCCGGGCGCATGAGCGGCTTGTTGTTGCGATGCTGTTTGGGCGGACGGCACCTCGACGGTGTCTTGTTCTAGAGGGGGAACAGCATGCATAGGGGGGTCTCCGTGCACGGGCGGACAGAAGGTTGCCGCCCTGCAGGTTGCGGGCGGCGTCGTCGCCAGTCTACTAGAACCCGACACCGTATGGGTTCGGTGTCCGCGCACCCACCCTCGGCAGCGCCTGCCTCCGCAAGCGCACCGCCGCGCTATCCTGAACAGTTTGATGACGCGGGAGGCCGCGCCGCGTCAGCCTTCGTCGTGCGCTACGAGCCCGGAGCGGCGCTGCACGCCCCACGACCGTCCACCGCGCAGGAAGTGCAGCCAGCCGAGCGTGGCGCCCACGTGCCGCACCAGCTGAAACGTGAACGGTTCGGCGATCGCCGCGAACACCGCCATCCACAAACTGGAGCCGGTCCGCTCGCCGGTCCAGCGCCGATACAGATGAATGCTCCACAAATAGAACGCGAGATCGATCGCCGTCTTGAGCCCGATCACACTGAAGATCGACACGACGATCGCGCCATGTCCGCCGAACAGGAATGCGAGCAGCAACGCAAACGCGGTCAGGCCGTAGATCGGCTGCATGGTGTCGATCGCCTTGACCGGCAGCATCAGCATACCGAGCGCGCCGTAGCGCGGATTGCCGGTCATGTCGCGGTTCCAGTACTGCGTCTGCAGAAAGCCCGCGAACCAGCGGCGGCGTTGCCGCAGAAAACTGGCGAGATTGTCCGGCGCGTCGGTGCGGGCATGCGCGTCGCCGACCACGCGCACGTCCCAGCCAAGGCCATGGTCGACCGAATAGCGGCGCAGCCGGTGAATCAGCTCGTAGTCTTCGACCAGGCACTGCGGATCGAAACCGCCCACGTCGATGAGCGCATCGCGCTTGAACGACGCGAAGGCGCCTGAAATGAGCAGCAGACTGTCGGCGCGCATCCACGCAAAACGGGCGATGAAGTTGCGCATGTACTCGTAGGTCTGGAACCACTCGAACACGCGCCCCGAGACCGACTTGCCGCACACCGGCACCAGAATGCCGGCCGCTGCGACCAGCTTCGGTTCGCTCGCGAAAGCGGCGCGCATGGCGTAGGTGGCGTCGTCATCGAGCAGGGTGTCGGCGTCGACCGTCATGACGGTTTCCGTGGTCGTCACGGTGATCGCGGCATTCAGCGCGCGAGCCTTGCCGCCGTGCGGCACGCGCAGCCAGAACAGGTTCGGATACAACGCGCTCGGTGCGCTCAGCACGCCGTCGGCGGCCGCGGTGAGTCCGAAGCGCCCGGTGAGCAGCTCGCGGGTCGAATCGGTGGAGCCGTCGTCGGCAATCACGATTTGCGCCGGTCCATGCGTTTGCCGCAGCAGCGCGGCGAGCGTTACGGGCAGCACGGCCGCTTCGTTATGCGACGCCACGATCACGCCCATGGCCGGCAGGCTGCGCCGCTCGAACTCCGGCTCGAGCGGCGGTGTACGCCGCATCAGCGGCAGCGTTTTCCACGTGACGAACGCCAGCAGCAGCGTGTCGTACACCACGTAGGCAATGCCCGTCGACCACGCCAGCGCACCCTGCAGAAAGAAGGCGCGCGTGAACAGCAGCAGCCACAACACGACCACGCTCAGATGAATCATCGTACTCAACGCAGTCGTGCGACGCGGCACAATGCGCGGCGACGCGAGCGCGAGAGCCTGTTCAAGAGTTTTCTTCAAAATGACTGCCGGATAGTCGGTGTTGGGATTGGGGTGGTTAAGGGGACAGCCGCGCTTACGGCACCATGCGCTTCAGAACCGACTTGCGATCGATCCACTGATGCTTCAACGCGCCGCCGATATGCATCGCCAGCAGCGCATAGAGCGCGTAGCCGAGCCAGGTATGCAACGCGCCGAAGCGATCGTGCAAGGTCTCCTTGAGCGCCGGATCGAGGGTCATCACATAGCCGATGCGCGGCCAGGGAAACAGGTTGAACAGCCTCATGGGGTGCGTCGCCGCGTCTTTCCATGCGGAATCGTGCAGCCAGCCGGACAGCGGCAGCGCAATCATCAGCAGATACAGCAGAAAATGCGCAACGTGCGCGGCGATCTTTTCCCACGACGGAAATTCGCGCGGCAATGGCGGCGGCTTGTGCGACCCACGCCACAAGATGCGCATGAGCGCGAGACCGAGCACCGTGATCCCGATCGACTTGTGGGTATCGACCACCGGACGCACCCAGTCGTCCGGCAGCGATTCCGCGCTCAGGCCGAGCACCACGTTGCCGATCATCAGCAGCGCGATCAGCCAGTGCAGCACCATGGCCGTGCGGGTATAACGGGACGGCACCGGCGTGCCGCTCGAATCGGTTAAAGAGTCGGCGTGCGTATTCATGGTTGTTCCGTCCGCGGATGCATTGCCGCGAAAGCTGTCTAAAAATCCGGCCATGCCGCGGCAGATTCGGCGACGCAGCACCGCAGCCCGGTAGGGAAACGCCCTAGTGTGCGGCTTTATTCCGCCAGGCGCTTAACAGTATGTTTCAGATTATTTCGCGCACGCGGCACACAGGGGCGACTGCGTCCTAACTGTGCGCTGTCTCGCGCCGCGCGATCAGCGCGGTCGACTCGATCCGCTCCTCGAGCCAGCCGTTGGTTGCATGCGCATCCAGTAGCTGCCGGATGCGCGCCTGCAGCTCGTCCAGCCGCGCGCCGAGCCGTTCGCGCGACAGGCTCGACATCGACAAGGGCCGCGCGATCAGCGATTCGACCGGCGTCCGCCGCGTTTCGACAATCGACACGCGCTCGAGCGACGGAAATGACGACTTCGCGAGCACCGTGTCGTGGCTCTCCCAGTCGTCCGACTTGCGCTGCACGCGCGCCGGGTCGCTCTGCGCGTACTCTTCGAGCAGCCCTTGGTATGGCGCGAGCCAGGCAATCGGCGCGTCGGTCACGATCGCCGTCGAAAACAGCGCGACCGCGCCTTCCGGTTCGATCAGCGCATCGAGCCGCGCGAGCGTATCGGGCCGGTCCATCCAGTGAAACGCCCGCCCGATGACAGCCAGCCGGAAGCACCCGAAAGCCGGCGACAGATCATACGAGCTGCCCTCGCGATATTCGATATTCGGCGCAATCCCGGCGCCCAGGCCTGCCGCGATGCGCAGCATTTCCGGCTCGGGGTCGAGCGCCAGACCCGAACCGACCCAGGAGGAAAGCGCGAGCGACAGTTGCCCCGGCCCGCAGCCGAGATCGAGCAGCCGGTGCGAGCCGCCGAGCCCGCAGGACTGCGCGACACGGCGAATCAAGCGCGGTGAATAGGGCGGACGGCCCGCCAGGTAATGCGCGGCGTTGGTTTTGAAACGGTCGGGGACGAACGGAATCGGAGCGGTCATCGGCAGTTCCTGGCAGGTGGGTGGCGGCAACGGGCAAGCGAACAGAACGCCATTGTCGTGGCTGCGGCGTATTTCCGCCGATGTTGCCATGCAATTCGGTCAGGTCGGGTGCCGATACCTGGGGATCGATCCGGGTTGGATACGCCTATCGCCGCGCAGTTTCCGGCAACACGACAAAAACGTCAGCGCGGCTCCCGCGAGACGGCGTCCAGCACGGGGCCGGGCGCTCGAACACCTTGAGACGCGGCCCGCGCGGCGCAGTCCGCCCGTTCGACGGTTCGGGGACGCGGCCAGCCGCCGTCAACGCTTCACGAACCGATAATGCCCGACGCCCCATTCGTTTCCCTTCGCGTAGCCGAACAGCTCGGCCACGGCCATATAGAACATGCGCCAGCGTTGCAGCCATACGGCCGCATCGCGCGCGCCGTAGGTGTCCACGAGCATCGGCATCACGCGGTCACGTGCCGCGTCGAGCGCGGCGAGCCAATGATTCGCCGTGCGCTCGTAATGCGTGCCGCTCACCCACCACTGGCGCTCCATGCGCAGATCGTCCTGGAAATTGAGCAGCAGCGCCTCAGACGGCATCGTGCCGCCGGTGAAGAAATACTTCGACATCCAGTCGCTGCCGTCCTCCACCTGAAAGTGATACGCCAGCGTGCGATGCACGAAGATATGCACGAACAGCTTCGCGTCATCGCGCATCCAGCGCGCGATTTTCGCGAGCAGCAAGCCGTAGTTTTTCATATGCTCGAACATCTCGATCGACACCACGCGATCAAAGCCGCCGCCCAGCTGCGCGTCGTCGAATTCGAAATCGACGATGTTGCCCGTGACCACCAAGAGGTTGTGCAAGCCCGCCTGCGCCGCACGCGCTTCAATGAACGTGCGCTGCCCATGCGAGTTCGATAGCGCGACGATCCGCGAATGCGGATATCGCGCCGCCAGCCATAACGACAGCGAACCCCAGCCGCAGCCGAGATCGAGAATCCGCTGACCGTCGGCCAGTTGCGCGCGCTCCGCGTAGCGTTCGAGCATGGCGGCCTCGGCTTGCGCGAGCGTCTCGCTGCCGCTCGGATACAGGCAGCATGAATACTTCAAATGCGGCCCGAGATGCGCGTGAAAGAACGACGCCGGCACCTCGTAATGCTGCGTGTTGGCGGCTTGTGTTTCGATGGCGATCGGGCTCGCCCGCAGCTCGTCGAGCAAACGGTTGAGCCGTTGCGCGCGCGCTTCGCCGTGATCGAGCGCTTCGTCGCGCAAGCGCTGACGCATCAACTGCCGCATGCCGAAACGGATCACGCCGTCGGGCAGCCAGCCCCGTTCGCAGCTCTGGATGAGCCAGCCATCGCCGGCTTCGGCGGGCGACGGCGGCAAGGTGTGGCCGGTGGTGGAAAGGCTCATGAGACTGACTCCCTATCGTTTTCTCGCGTGTGCTTTGAAGGCGCGCTTGCGCCCTGCGTGGCTGTTCAACGCCGCGGTGGCCACGGAATCAGCGCACTGGTGGTGCGCATGTAGTCGGCGTAACCAGGGCGTCGACTGGCCATGCTTGCTTCGAGCAGCGGGATGCCGGAGAGCTTCAGCAAAAGAAAAGCCATCAGTACGGGTGGCAGCAACGTGAACCAGCCCCACGGCGTGCCGCCCGACAGCGCGATATACGCGAACCAATGCACGCATTCGAAGAAGTAATTCGGATGCCGCGAGTAACGCCATAAGCCGACGCGGCACACGGTGTCGCGATTGGCCGGATCGGCCTTGAAGTCGCGCAACTGGCGGTCCGCCATGCCTTCGCCGGCCACCGAGACGATCCACACCGCCACGGCCAGCACGCTCCATTCGGTGGCCGGCGCGGTGCTGCGATACGAAGGCACCAGAAACGCGATCGACAGCAGCATCGAAATCACGACTTGCAACTGGAAAAACCAGAACATCTTGCTCGCCGCCTTGTCGCCCCATTCTTCACGGAAGCGGCGATAGCGCGCGTCTTCCGACTTGCCGGCATTGCGTTTCCACAGATGCGAACCGAGCCGCACGCCCCAGATCAAACCGCCCAGCGCGCTCAGTGCGCGCGAGACCGGGTCGCCGGTGCCGAGCGCGGCATAGAGCAACGCAACGAGGCCGAGCGAATACGCCCAGATGGGGTCGACCATTCCGGCGTTTTCGGTCTTCAACTGCCACGCCCAGGCCGCGCTGAAAATCACGACGAGGCCGATCAGGGCAATCACGGCGGCGGCAAGTGGCGGCATGGGGTCCTCGTTCAACGGCTGTGCGGGTTATACGCTTCGAAAGCGGGTTCGGATGCGGCGGGCGCACCCGCTAGTCTTTGTCGCCCGGCGACGCGAAGCCTGCCTGGCCCAGTTGATCCGGCCGCTGCGGCACGCGCCTGAAGCGCGAGGTGTCGTAGCCCATCGCGTCGAGCCGAGCCAGCAAGCCCCAATACGTTTCGTCGCTCATGTCCGGTTCGCGCGAAAAAATCCAGCCCAGGTTTTTGCCGGGATAACCGAGGATCGTGTAGCGATAGTCTGGATCGACGTAGAGGGTCAACTGCGTTACGTGGATGGGCCAGAACAGTTGCACGCTCCATTCGCCGCCGTTTGTGCCGGGCACTGGCGTATCGAGAAATTGATAATGCTTTTCCTCGGCGTCGAAACGCTTCTTGCGGCCGTAGTACGAATCCTCGATTTTGCCGTCGGCGCGCAATTTCCATTCCGCGCGGCTGGCCACCATGTCGCGCTCGGCGAAATACGGAATGTTCGCGATGATGTACCAGCGGCCCATATAGCGCGGCAGGTCGACCGGCACCGTGGAGAGCGGTTCGCTCGCGCGCGGGTTGGGATTGGGCGGATCGTTGGAGCAACCCGCAAGGGACAACAGCAGAACAGTCGCAACGGCAACGGCGACGGTGGTACGGACAGCACGGCGCATGGCGATGGCCTCGAACGTGGCGGCAATAAACGTATTACGTTCGATGGGGCCGGATGGATGCGCACGCCGGCCGCGAATCCGCGCGGCGACACCGCAAAGCGTGACCACCAAACATTCGGCGCACGTGGGACAGACTCCGGTGCGGTGCCCCCGAGCCGGCGAGTCTCGCCGAACTTGCACGCGTTCCGGGATTTTCCGTCCGGACACCTGTTCAGCGAACCGTAATCCGTGGCATCCGGTTAGCATTGTCGTGTCTGCAACGCCAACATCTACGCGAATCACCCCGCCCATGCCTTTCCGCTTCAATGCCGCATTCACGGCCTTGCTCGCCGCCGCCCTGTTCGGCGCGACCACCCCGCTCGCCAAAGCGCTGCTCGGCTCGCTTTCGCCGTTCCTGCTTGCCGGGCTGTTCTATCTCGGCAGCGGCGCCGGCCTTGCCGCCCTGATTCTGGCGCGCCGGCTCAGAGGCAGGCGCGCCGGGCAACCCGCCGACCACAGCCGCTTCCCAATACGCCAAGTACCCTGGCTGGCCGGCGCGATCGCGGCCGGCGGCATCGCGGGGCCGGCCTTATTGATGCTGGGTTTGAAGACCACGCCGGCCGCCACCGGTTCGCTGCTGCTCAATCTGGAAGGCGTGTTCACCGCGCTGATCGCCTGGATCGTGTTTCGCGAGAATGTCGACGTGCAGGTGTTCCTCGGCATGGCCGCGATCGTCGCGGGCGGCGTCGCACTGTCCTGGCAGCCAGCTGCGGCGGGCCTGCCGGCCGGCACGCTGCTGCTGATCGGCGCGTGCGCGTGCTGGGCCGTCGACAACAACCTCACCCGCAAGGTGTCGGCGCACGACGCCATGTTCATCGCCTGCATAAAAGGGCTCGTTGCCGGTTCGGTCAACGTGGCGCTCGCGTTGATGCTCGGCGCCGCATGGCCCAAGGTTTGGACCGTCGCGCTTGCCATGCTCACGGGCTTTGCGGGCTACGGCGTCAGTCTCGTGCTGTTCGTCGTTGCACTGCGCAACCTCGGCACTGCGCGCACGGGCGCGTATTTCTCGGTCGCTCCGCTGTTCGGCGTGACCTTGTCGTGGCTGCTTTGGCCGAAACTCCCGCCGCCGTTGTTCTGGATCGCCGCCGCGTTGATGACACTGGGCGTATGGCTGCACATTCGCGAACGTCATGAGCACCCGCATACGCACGATCCGCTCGAGCACACGCACCATCACCGGCACGACGCTCATCATCAGCACGAGCACGATTTCGCGTGGGACGGCGTCGAGCCGCACACTCATCCACACCGCCACGCACCCATTACGCACGCGCATGCGCATTTCCCGGATATTCACCACCGGCATACACATTGATTTTCCGGACAACCGTGCCGCACAGACACTTGCCGCATCGCAAGACAAAAATCTCTGTGACTCGAATCATGCGATAGATCGATTCAATTGGCATGGTCGCGCGTCGCATCCTCTAATGGAACTCCTGCTGTCCGCGCCTTGTCCGTCTAACCCGCCTGGCATACCTGGAGATACGCATGTCACAACCCGAGCCTAACGTAGACGAATTGGTGAAAAGCATCGCCGAGGAAACCGACACGCCGACGGAAACGGTCTCGAAGCTGTATGCGGATATTGTGGCCGTCTATCGGCAGGACGCACGTGTGTTCGATTACGTGCCGCTCTTTGCTGCCAAAAAAGTCCGCGATCAACTGCGCGGTAGTTCGAATCGTCGACACTGACACGGCGGCGCGCGCAGACCACTGCCCGCGCGCCAGCGTTTCGCCTCGATTGACTCGCGCGCGGATGTACACGACGCGCGCCGATTATTTTTCCGACTGCTAGACTCTGACCCAGGACCATCGACTGGGGGGAGTTGGCATGCGGGTAACAATCGTGGGCGCGGGCATTGCCGGCTTGAGCACGGCGTGGTCGCTGTCAAAACAGGGACACGACATCACCTTGATCGAGCAAGGCTCGATTCCCAATCCACTCGCCGCGTCAGGCGACCGGCACCGCATGATTCGCCGCGCCTATGGCGCCGCAGACGGGTACGCGCGGACTATCGCCGAGGCGTTCGATAGCTGGGACCTGCTATGGAACGATCTCGGCGTATCACACTATGAGAATTGCGGCGTACTCGGCATTTCCCAATTCGCCGGCGACGGCGCCGAACAGTTCCGCGCCGGACTCGACCGCATGAAATTCGAGTATGAAAAGCTCGAACCACTCGACGCAGCCGCACGCTACCCTTTTCTCGACCCCACGACCTTTCGTTATGCTTACTTCGATCGCGACGGTGGCGCGCTATTCAGCGAACGCATTGCACGCGACATGAAAGCGTGGCTCAAGATGCGCGGCGCCGACATTCGCATGCACACCAAGGTGCAGGCCGTCGATCCGCACAGCGCGTCCGTGCGCCTCGGAGACGACACGATCGTGTCTGCGGACAAGCTTGTGGTTGCAGCGGGCGCATGGACCTTGCAACTGTTCCCCGCGCTCGCCGAAAACCTGATGACGTATCGCAATACCGTCGCTTATCTGGAGCCGCCCGCGGACCTGGAAGACGCGTGGTCGACAGCACCCGCGATCGTCGATATCGGCAGCAAGAGTGACGGCTATGTGCTGCCGCCAATCGACGGCGTGGGTTTGAAGTTCGGCGCCGGCGTCAACAAGACGATCGAGCCCGACCCCGACGCGAACCGCAATGCGGCGCCCGGCGAAGGCGACCGTTTGCGCCGATTGTTTTCGCCGCCGCTCAGCCGCATCGACGAATATACGGTATCCGAAGTAAAGACTTTCGCTTACACCTTCACGGCGGACAAACGATTCTTTTCGACGCGAATCGGCAACACGCTCGTGGTGTCGGCTTGCTCGGGGCATGGCTATAAATTCGGCGCGGCGGTGGGACGCCGGATCGCGGAGTCGCTGGAAACCGGCGACGACGCCCTGCTCGCACGATGGCTCAAGGCGCAGACGCACTGAGCCATAGCGGAGCCGGTCACCTGGCGCGTGGCTCCAGGTTCTGGCCACTTTGTGGAGCTAACAATGGTGCGGCAAATTTCTTATGCTGACGGTTTGAGAGTCTTCACTTCACGAGGAATCAAACATGTCCGGCTCGATTCAAGTCCGCCCCGTCGCACCCGCCGATTTCGACGCATGGTTGCCGCTATGGGATGCCTATAACGCGTTCTATGGCCGCTCGGGCGAGACCGCCTTGCCGCGCGAGATCACGAAGACCACGTGGGGGCGTTTCTTCGACGGCTATGAGCCGATGCACGCCATGGTCGCCGAACGCAACGGCCAGTTGCTCGGTCTCGTGCATTTCCTGTATCACCGTCACACCACGATGGCGGGACCGATCTGCTATCTGCAAGACCTCTATACGCTCGATACCGAGCGCGGCAAAGGTGTCGGCCGCGCGTTGATCGAGGCGGTCTATGCGCGCGCCAAAGCCGATGGTGCGCAACGCGTCTACTGGCAGACGCATGAAACCAACCTGACGGCAATGAAGCTGTACGACAAGGTCGCGGACCGCTCGGGGTTCGTGGTCTATCGCAAAGCGTTGTGATGTCGATATCGATGTCGCCCGGCGCGCTCGCCTGACGCGCGTCCAACTCGACTCCGTGTGCCGTGCGTCCCGCACGCGCGGCTCCCCGCATTCGCATGCCCGGCCGATCATCCGGCCGTCATGCGCCACGCATTGCCCGATCCGATTCTCCCCGCCCCGTTGCCCACGCCGCTCAAGTTTGTGGGCGGTCTGCCGTTATCGCCATTGGACGGAGCTGCACCCGGCTTCACGCGGTTCATCAGCGAAAACTTGGGCGATCTCCTCATGGAGGGCCGCAAACGAATCGGAAACTGTACATGCCTTCGATCATCGGCATCGATCTCGGAACCACGCATAGTCTCGCGGCAATCTGGCGCGACAACCACGCTGTCCTCATCCCGAACGCGCTAGGCGAGACCCTCACGCCCTCATGCGTTTCCGTCGACGACGACGGCTCGATTCTCGTCGGCCGCCCCGCGCACGATCGCTTGCACACGCACCCCGAGCGTACCGCCGCGAACTTCAAGCGCTATATGGGTACGACCCGCGCGGCGCTGCTCGGCGCGCGAAGGCTGCGTCCCGAAGAACTGTCTTCGCTGGTGCTCAAGTCGTTGAAGGCCGATGCCGAAGCGTTTCTCGGCGAAGCGGTCAGCGACGCCGTGATCGCTGTGCCCGCTTATTTCAGCGACGCCCAACGCAAAGCCACGCGCATCGCCGGGGAACTGGCCGGTCTCAATGTGCTGCGCCTCGTCAACGAGCCGACTGCGGCCTCGCTCGCCTATGGCGTGCATCAACGCGATAGCGAGCGCAAGTTTCTGATCTTCGATCTCGGCGGCGGCACGTTCGACGTGTCCGTGCTCGACTTCTTCGAAGGCGTGATGGAAGTGCGCGCGAGTACCGGTGACAATTTCCTCGGCGGCGAAGACTTCACCGAAGCATTGGTCGAGTTGTTCTGCCAGCGCAACGGCCTCGAGGTCAGGTCGCTCGCGCCGGTTGCAGCACAGCGTTTACATCAGCAGGCCGAACGTGCGAAACGTCAGCTCATGCACAACGGTGTTGAAAGCGTCACGCTCCAACTCTCGACCGGCGACGACGAATACGCGCTCGAACTCGATGCGGCCGCCGCGGAACGCGCCTGCGAGCCTTTGCTGCAGCGGTTGCGCCAGCCGGTGGAACGCGCATTGCGCGATTCGAAAATCGCCGTTGCCGCGCTCGACGAGATCATCCTTGTCGGCGGCGCTTCCCGCATGCCGATGGTCCGCAAGCTGGTCTCGAAGATGTTCGGCCGCCTGCCCACCGGACATTTGAACCCGGACGAGGTGGTCGCGCTCGGCGCGGCGGTGCAGGCGGGTCTGGTCGGCCGCGATGCCGGGCTCGACGAAATGGTGCTGACCGATGTCGCGCCATATAGCCTCGGCATCGATACCGCCATGCAGGTCGGCGCGAGTCAGTTCGTGCCGGGTCACTTTCTGCCGATCATCGAGCGCAATACGATCGTGCCGGTGAGCCGCATGCAGCGCATTTTCACCGTGCGCGACCATCAGCAGAAACTCAGCATCAAGGTGTTTCAAGGCGAGGCGCGCTTGACCGCGGACAACGTCCCGCTCGGAGAATTCACGCTCGAAGTGCCGCCCAAACCAGCGGGCGAAGCAGGCGCGGATGTGCGCTTCACTTACGACATCAACGGCGTGCTCGAAGTGGAAGCCACCGCGTTTCCGGACGGCAAGAAACGCGCGATGGTGATCGAAGAAAACCCCGGCGTGATGACGCCGGAAGAAATCCGCGAGCGCCTCGCCGCGTTGAGCGCGTTGAAGATTCACCCGCGCGATCAGCTCGAGAACCGGACCGTGTTGACGCGCGCCGACCGTGTGTACGAAGAAACGCTGGGCGACCATCGGCAATATCTGGCTGCGCATATCGCTCGCTTCCAGGCGCTGATCGAGCATCAGAATGTCGACGACATCGCGCAGGCGCGCGTCGAACTGACCGCGCTGCTGGATCGCTTCGACGTGCATGTGACTTATTGACCGGCCATGAATACGCCCTCGAACAATCACTGGCCTTGGGACGTGCTCGGCATCGAGTCGAATTCCGACGAGCGTGCGGTGCGTCGTGCGTATGCGCGGCTGCTGAAGCAACAACGTCCGGATGAAGATGCCGAGGCGTTTCAGCGTTTGCGTTACGCGTATGAGTCCGCGTTGCAGATGGCGAGCGGCGCGCCTGCGAACGGATTCGCCGCGGCGCCGGACCAGCCGAATGGGGACGGCGCCAAGGCTGCGGAGTTGATCGAATCCACGCCGGACCCTGCGACAGCGCCCGCGATGCGGCCGGTCACGGCCAACGCGGCCGAAGTCGAGGTCGCTCACGAACCCGACGCTTTCGACACCGCTGTCCAGCTCTGGCAAAACTTCGTCGCGCGCGCGGACGACCTCGAGTCGCGACGTTCCTTGCAGGATCTGTTTGCCGCGGTCGTCAACATTCCGACGCGCGACGAACTCGAATGGCAGGCGCTGTGTCATTGTCTGAACGAGGACACGCCGGCCGCGCTGCGCATGAACCTGAGCGCGGTTCTCGGCTGGCGGGACAATGCGGCGCATCTGCGGCGGCGCAATGCAGCCATTGCGGCGCTCGCGTTGGACCGCGTGTTTGCCGACGAGGACTATGACGCACTGCGCCTGCGATTTGCACACGCCATGGCCTTGCTCGAAGGGCCGATGCCTCGAATGACCGTCGCCGCCAGGGCGCTGCTTCGGGCTGGCGCGCGCGCCGAGATGGAGCAGTTGTTGATCGCGCTCGGCCGTTACCATCCGAATGTCGTGCGGCTGCGGCTCGATGCCGAGAAGGCCGATTTCTGGGGACGCTGCCTCAAGTTCCGCATCGGCGTGGGCCGCCTGTTTGGGCCGGCGCTCGCGTTGAATGGGTGGTGCGGCTTGCTGTTTGCCGACGCTTCGCTGAATCCCAATCGTGGCCGATGGTTCGATGAGTGGTCGCCTGCTCAACTGGGCATTCTTCTGGGGACGCTCATGCTCGCTCTGGTGGCGATCGCTGCCACCACCGTGGTGCTGTCCGAGCCACACCAGCAGAAGCTGCGAGCGCTGCGCGCGATCGGCTGGCTGCGCTATGGGTGGGTTCCTATGTGGCTCGGTGCGACCGCCATTGCGCTCTGCGACAACGGCAGCGGAAGCTCGACATCGATCGCGACGGCTATGCTCGGGGCCTGCACGATTTGGGCTGCACTGGTCCACGGGTGGCCGCCTAGCAAGGAGCTCGCGATACTTGCGGCTGTCAGTGCGACGGCGTTGGGCTTTGCCGGCCACTGGATCGCTACGGACTCGCATGCGTGGTTGATGCCTTATGCGCATGGTGTGTTGTTCGCGTTCTTCATTTCGTTTTCGCAATCGGAATGGCGCGAGTGGGTCGCGCGTCGGCCGCGGGTGTATTGGGCTTGCGCGCCGCTGTGGTTCGCCGGGTTCGCAGCGTTGATCGTGTTGCTGGTGCAGCGCGAAGCGCGTGCGACGCAGTTTGCGTGGGCGTTGTTTGCGGTGATGTCGGCAGCGGGCGGCGTGCTGGCGACGACGCGTTGGAACGATCTGCGCGGCGCTATACCGGCGTTTTTTCGCGGGTATGCCAACCTCGCGTGGATGGCGTTGGCGATTTATAAACCGGATATCGTCGCGTGCGTGTGTGCGGGGTTGATGAGTGTGTGGGTGATTGAGGGGGGCAGGCGGCGAGGGGGCTAGGCCGATAGTCGATCGATCTTCAATTGAATTGGGGCCTATCCGGGACCTCCCCCAAAAAAACGAAAAGGCGCACCACCCAGTGCGCCCCTCGTCTTCCTGCTATTGCGGTACGACAACATCAACCGCCCACCAAACTCATTAACGCCGCCAAGCCAATACGGCCAACCTCAAGCCTCGAGTTGCTCCAACACCTTGCCCTTGGTTTCGATACCGAGAAAATGCACCGCCACCGCGGCGAGAAACGGCACGGCCGCGAGGATATAGAACGCCACCTGTAAATTCCCGCCGATCATCGTCTTGGACACGATAGCGGGAGCAAAAATCGCCGCCACCTTCAACCACGCGCCACCGACGCCGCAACCCATCGCACGGATACTGGTCGGATACAGTTCAGGCGTATACACGTAGGCCGTGATAAAGCCGCACGCGAGAAACCCCAGCGAGAACGCGCAGAACGTCGCCACCACGTACACCGACGAGTCGTGAAAAACACCCGCCAGCAGCAACGAGATAGCACAGGCCACGAATGAGAGGTTGATGATCGGCTTACGCCCCACCTTGTCGACCAGCAACGCGCAAGTCAACGAACCCACCACGCCGAGCACCGAAGCCGCCACCGCCAGATTCAGCGCGAGTTGCAGCGGCGCGTGATAGACCGTGCGATAGATCGTCGGCAGCCAGGTCGAGAGACCGTATTGAATGAAGCCGCAGGTGATCCACAGCATCGCCACCGCCAGTGTGCGCTTCAGGTAAGCGGGCCCGAACAGGTCGCTCATGCGGCGCTTCGGGTGGCGATTCGCCATCGCTTCGAATTCGGCCGAGTGAGCCACCGGCGGGAGCGGACCTTTGACCGCGCGTTCGAACGCGTGCACCGCGGTGTCCGCATCGGCCATCCGTTCACGCTCGGCGAGCCAGCGCGGCGATTCCGGAACGAGCTTGCGCAGCACGAAGAACAGGATCAACGGCATGCCGCCGATGAAGTACATGGCTTGCCAGCCGAAACGCGGCACGATCCACGCGCCCAACGCATTCGAGGCGAGCAGCCCGACCGGGAAAACGATTTCATACAGCAGCACAAAACGGCCACGGCCATGCGCACGGCTGATCTCGTTGATGTATGTCGCGGCCACTGGCAGTTCGCCGCCGAGCCCGAGCCCCTGAATCACGCGCAACACCACGAATGCCGCGAACGTCGGCGCAAAACCGCACGCAATACTGGTGATGCCGATAATCCCCGAACTCAACGCGATTGCCTTCACACGTCCGCTGCGCTCTGCATACCACGGAAAGACAAAAGCGCCGATCAGTTGACCGACCGAACCGGAGCCGATCAGAAAGCCGATTTCCCAAGGCGTCAGATGCCACTTCGCGATCAGGATCGGCAGCGTGGCCGCGATCGCGATCACGTCGAAGCCGTCGAAGAAGGTCGCGAGACCGATCAGAATGCGCGCGCGCACCTGCATCGCGTTCTTGGGCAGGCGCTCGAGACGCGCGATGATCGAGCCCCGGGTCACAGGGCCTGAGACACCGGCGCTGCTGCGGTCCCCCATGGTGTTGTCGATGGTTCTCATGCCGTTGTGCCGTCCGTCGTAGGTGTGGTTAGGCAAGCGCCGTTGAGGCGTCGGTCAGGGTGGCAAGGTCGATGGTCCGGCCTTGGTTCATCCATTTGCGCGACAGTTTGAGTTCGCGCGGTGTATTGATGGCGATCACGCCGCGAATCGCGCTGTCTTCCAGGTGGAACAGCGTGGCGCGTTTGCTCCGCAGGTCGCCGCGCACGGCGAGTTGTGCATTGCCCGGAATGTCGCCGAGAATCTGCAGATTCACGTCGTACTGATCGGACCAGAACCACGGAATGTCCGCGTAGGGTTCGAAGGTGCCGAGCAGCGCTTTGGCGACGGCAATCGCCTGGTTCTGCGCATTGGCCCAAGATTCGAGCCGCACGCGGCGCTTGAGCCACGCGCTCGGATGATTGGCGACGTCGCCGCACGCGAAAATGCGCGGATCGTCGGTGGCGCCGAAATGATCGACCACGATGCCGTCTTCCACTTTCACGCCCGCGGCTTCGGCCAACGCCGTGTGAGGTGTCAGACCGATGCCCGCCACCGCGAAATCGGCGTCGAGCGTCGAGCCGTCCGCGAACGTGGCGCGCATCCGGTTGGCGTCGTGCGGATGGTCGTCGAGCCGCACGAGCGTGGCGTTCAGGCGTACGTCCACTCCATTCGCGCGATGCAGGTCGAGCAGGAAGTCGGACACCATCGGCGGCAACGAACGTGCGCACAGACGCGGTGCGCCTTCCACCACCGTGGCGGCGACGCCGAGCTTGCGCGCGGTGGCCGCGACTTCAAGCCCAATCCAGCCGCCGCCCACTACCAGCACACGCTTGCCGGCACGCAGCCGTTCGCCGAGCGCGACGGCTTCGTCGAGCGTACGCAGGTAGGCGATGTGCGAGGTCTTCACGAGCGAATCCGGCAAACGGCGCGCCGCGCCGCCGGTGGCGATCACCAGACGGTCGTACTGCACTTCGCGGCCCGACTGCGCGCGCACGATGCGCTGTTCGCGATCGATCGAAGTCGCGCAATCCGGCTGCCACGCCTCGACGTTGAGCGCGTCGAAATCGTCGGGCTTCACGAGCCGCACGGTGTCGATATCCGCTTCGCCCGCCAGCACCGCTTTCGACAACGGCGGGCGTTCGTACGGCAGATGCACTTCGTCGGCGATCATCACGAGGCGGCCGTCGAAGCCTTCCTTGCGCAAGGTCTTCACGACCCAGCCGGCCGCCTGGCCGCCGCCGATCACGACGATCGTGCGTGGTGCCTCCAGTCCGGCATGGGCGGCTTGCGCCTTTGCAGCAGCAGCGTCAGTCATTTTTCCGCTCCGTCATGAACTTGCCCTCGGGCGCCTTCGCGTTTTTCTGGCGCCGCGTATTGCCGTCGATGCCGCCGTCGATCGCCCATTCGGCGAACACTGTCGGACCCGGTTCGAAGTCGCGCGGCTGCCAGTTGGGCGTGAGCTGGTCTTCGTCGGCGTAGTACTCGATCAGGCCACCGGCCGGATTCTGGAAGTACCAGAAGTAAGCCGACGACACCGGATGCCGACCCGGCCCAAGTTGCGTATCCCAGCCACAGCGGCTGATATGCATGCCGCCGCCGAACACTTCGTGAATATCGCGCACGGTGAACGCGACGTGATTCAGGCCGCGCTTACCGTTGGGCAAGGCCAGCAGGAAAATGTCGTGATGGCCGCCGTGCGGCGCGCAGCGCATGAACGCGCCACGGCCCGGATAACGGTCCGACATTTCGAAGCCGAGCAGTTCCTGATAGAACTTTTCCTGTTCGGCGAGCCGGTTCGTGAAGAACACCACGTGGCCCACTTCGACCGGTTCGGCACGCTCGTAAATGGGCGACGGTTGATCGACGCGCAGCGTCTGTCCCCACACATTCGATGGCGAACCGTGCACGTCGAGCACCCGCTTGCGGGTCACTTCAACGCGAATCGCCATGCCGTTCGGGTCGATGCAGCCGACGGCGTCGTCCGTTTCGAAATGACCCGGCTGGCCTGCAAAGCGGCCGCGCAGTTCGTCGAGTTCAGCCTGCGTCGCCACGCCCCAGGTCACTTCGCGCAGCGTCGGGCCTTCTTCGAACGCCGGCGGCAGCGACGGATCGTTCGCATCCACGACGAGAACCGTGCAGCCGTTCAGCGTTTCAAAGCGCGCCTGGGTTTCGTCGTGTGCGACTTCCTTTAGGCCCCAGTCCGCGAAAAAGCGGCGGCAGGTGGCGAGATCCGTCACGCCGTAGATAATCTGTTCAATGCCGAGAATCGTCATAACGTGCCTCTTGCGTATTAGTTCGCCCACGCCAGCGGCGCGTCGTTCAAGCCCCAGTAGAGGCTCTTCTGTTGCATGTATTCGCGGATGCCGAGCCGGCCCTTCTCGCGTCCCATGCCGCTCTCTTTCCAGCCGCTGAACGGCGTCGAGATCGAGAACAGCTTGTAGGTGTTGATCCAGATGGTGCCGGCTTCGAGTGCGCGGGCAATCCGGTAGGCGCGCTTGTAGTCACGCGTCCAGATGCCGGCGGCAAGGCCGAATACGCTGTTGTTCGCGTCGTTCAGCAGCGAGGCTTCGTCGTCGAACGGCATGGCCACCAGCACCGGGCCGAAGATTTCTTCCTGGCAGATGCGGGCGTTGTTGGTCAGGCCTTCCAGAATGGTCGGCTGGAAGTAGGTGCCGGCTTCGCGGCCGTCGCCGACCGGACGCTCGCCGCCGCACAGCAGGCGGCCGCCCTCTTCCAGACCGAGCGCGACGTAACGCTCGACGGTTTCGCGATGCGCCGCCGTAATCAGCGGACCCATCTGCGTGTCGGCACGCGACGGGTCGCCGACGCGCAACCTGCGCGCGCCCTCCGCGAGACGCTTCATGAACGCGTCGTAAATCGAGCGCTGCACGAACAGGCGTGATCCCGCAATGCACGCTTCGCCCGACGAGCTGAAAATGCCGTACAGCACGCCGTTGACCGCGTGATCGAGATCGGCGTCGTCGAAGACGATGGTCGGCGACTTGCCGCCCAGTTCGAGCGAGACCGGCATCAACTTGTCCGCGGCGATGCGCGCGATGCCGCGGCCCACTTCAGTGCCGCCCGTGAACGACACCTTCCTCACCAGCGGATGACGCACCAGCACGTCGCCGATTACCGAGCCCTTGCCCGGCAACACGCTGATCACGCCCTTCGGCACACCCGCCTCTTCGCAGATGCGCGCCAACGCCAGCGAGATCAAGGGCGTCACTTCAGCCGGCTTCAGCACCACCGCGTTGCCGCCTGCGAGTGCCGGCGCAAGCTTCTGCGCGTCCGAGGCAATCGGCGAGTTCCACGGCGTAATCGCCGCGATCACGCCGATGGGCTCGTAGATGCTCATGGTCAGGTAGTCGCCGCGCGAAGGCGTGACTTCTTCGTCGAGCGTTTCGAGGCAGGCCGCGAAATAACGGAAGGTATTCGCGGCGCTCGCCACGAGCACGCGCGTTTCGCCGATCGGCTTGCCGTTGTCTCGACGTTGCAGTTGTGCGAGCGCTTCATGGCGCGCCATGATCAGATCGGCGATGCGGTACAGAATCAGCGCGCGTTGATGCGGCTTCAAACCCGACCAGTCCGCGCGGCGCCATGCGATATCCGCGGCTTCCACGGCGTCGCGGGCGTCGTCGGCGTTGGCCGTCGAGATTTCCATGTTGACCGACTGATCCGCCGGATACAGGCTTTTATACGGGTTGCCACGCCCTTGCCGCCATTCGCCGCCGATGAAAATATCGCCGTTGGGCACGAGGCTGGTATCGAAGTGAGTCATGTCGGTCATTCCGGTTTGCTTCAGCTATTCAACTGATGGCTTAAATCACACAGCGTGCCGCGCGATTGCGCAGCGCACGCATCGCGCTGTAGGCGGTCAGCGCGGACGTCTTGGGGTTGTCCGGCAACGGCTTGCCGCACATTTCCAGCGACATCTCACCGAATGCGCCGCGCGCCACGATGCGATGCACGTTGCGCGTCACGTTCGGGTCGGCGATCAGTCGAACCGTGGTGTAGTCCAGACCGAGGCCGGCCAGCGCGATCGTCGCGGCCACGTTGGCGTTCTTCGGATAGAGGCGCGCCGCTTCGCGCGCGCTGCCTTCGAAGATCACCTTCTCTTCGTTCAGCGTATTCAGATCGCAGACCTGTTCCGCCGGCGTACCGAGCCAACCCGTGGGCGGCTTGCGGCCGGTGTACAGCACTTCGTCGAGACCGCCGAGCTTGGCCGCGGCCAGCGCATCCACGCCGCCGATCGCGCCGGAGAGCAGCGTCAGCGTGGCGTCGCCTTCTTCGGCGGCGGCGGACAGCGCGTCGAGCAGCATCATGTCGGAGAGCGCGCCGATCGACGCAACCGCGCAATCCGTGCCGGCTTTCAGCAAAGGCACCACGTGATCGACCAGCGCGCTATGTCCCGCGCATTCCAGCGCGAAATGCGGCTGGCTGCTCAAGGCGGACACGGAGGTCACGACATCCACGGAGTCGCCTACTACTTCACGCACCGAAGCCATATGGCGCTCCGGCACGATCACGTGCGACACGCGCACCGTCGGATCGGCGGCGACCGAGCGGTACACGGCCTGACCGATCGCGCCGAAGCCGATCATCGCGACGTCGACGGGTGCGTGATGCCCCGCGTAGCCAGCGTCACGCATGTTCCGGCTCCTGTTCCTTGACCGGCGGCCCCGCGAACGCGGTGGCGAACGAGCCGACCGACAGCATGTCCACTTCGACCAGCACCGGCCCGGTTTTCGCCATGCCTTCGCGAATGATCGTGTCGGCCTGGTCGAGCGATGTGATGCGGTAGTGCGTGAGCTTGAGGCTCTCGCAGAACTGCGCGAAATCCGGCTGATGCAGATCGACGTAGCAGCGGCGGCCGCCGTATTGCGCGTCCTGAATGTTGCGAATCACGCCGTAGCACTGGTCGTTCATCAGCACGATCATCACGTTGGCGTTTTCCTGCACCGCGGTCGCCAGCTCGCCGACGTTGACCATCAAGCCACCATCGCCGACGAGGCACACGGTCTTCGCCGCGCTGCCCGCGAGCGCCGCGCCGATACCCATCTGCATACCCTGGCCGATGCCGCCTCCGAGCGCGTGAACACCGGCACGCGGCGAGAAGATCTTCAGCATGCGGTTGCCCCACGTGCTGTTCGAGATCGTCACGTCGCGCACCCAGTTGTAGTCGCGGCCCACGGCTTGTTGCAGCGCGTCGACCAGACGCTTGTACGGGCCGAGCCCCTTGCCCACGTCGGCGATCGCGCTTTCGCGCGCGGCAGCCAGGTCTTGGGCGAATGCCGGATCGACCTCGATGCGTCCTTCGAGCAGCGTCGCGAGTTCGTCGAGTACGGCCGATGCATCGCCGTGAATGAACATCTCGTTGCGATAGCCGCGGTTGTCGGCGAGCGCGTCGGCGTCGATGCGATACAGCGGTTGCGGCAGCGCGAGCTTGTACTTCAGCGTTTCGTTGCCCCGCAGACGCGAACCGGCCACCACCAGGGCATCACACGTCTTGTAGAAGCGCTCGACCGACGCATGCACGTTGAACGCGCCGAGCGTCGCCGGATGATCTTCCGGCAGCACGCCACGGCCTTGCACGCTGGTCACCACGCCGAAGCCCAGCTTCACCAGACGCTCGACCGCCCGGGTCGCATGACGCGTGCCGCCGCCCAGCCACAACAGCGGGCGCTTCGCCGTGGCGAGCGATTCGGCGAGTTGCGCGACACGTTGCTTGCAATGCGTGAGCGTGGTGATGTGCGGCGCGGCCAGATCGGCGGGCCATTCGACTTCGGCGGCCTGAATGTCGATCGGAATCTCGACGCTCACCGGGCCGCTCGGCGCGGTTTGCGCGACGCGCACGGCTTCGCGGATGGTCGGCAGCGCGGTCTCGACGGAGCGCACGCGGAACGCGGCCTTCGAGATCGACGACAGCATCGACAGCTGGTCCGGTGCTTCGTGGATATAGGCGAGGTCCTGATCGAGGTATTCGGTTTCGATCTGGCCGGTGACATGCAAGAGCGCGGTGCCCGCGGTCAATGCTTCGACCATCGCGCCCGCTGCATTGCCCGCCGCGGTGCCCGTACTGGTGAATGCGACGCCGAGACCGCCGGAGACGCGTGCGAGGCCGTCGGCCATGTTCACCGCGCCGGCTTCGCCGCGCGCGCCGACGTAGCGGATCTTGCCGCGGTTGTGAATCGCGTCGAGGATCGGCATGTTGTGGATCGAGATCACGCCGAATGCGGTTTGAACGCCGCATTGCTCGAGAAAGGCGGCGATCAGTTCGCCAACGGTGGTTTTGTTAGACATGTCGTGCAACGCCTCCAGAAACATCGATATGACTGCCCGTCGTGTAGGACGACAGCGTCGTAGCCAGATAAAAGAGCGCTTGAGCGGCTTCTTCGGGGCGACCGAAGCGGCCTAGCGGAATGTTTTTCTTGCGCGCCAGTTCCGCCGTCCAGTCTTCCCAGCTCTGGCCCGGCTGTGCTTCTTTCGCGTAACGGCGGCGCCATTGACCCGATTCGACGATGCCGATCAGGATCGAATTGACGCGGATGCGCTGCGGTGCGAGTTCCACCGCAAGCGACTTGAGCAGGTTCTGCACGCCGGCGCGCGCCGACGAGGTCGCCACCATGTGCGGCTCGGGTTGCAGCGCCAGCAGCGAGTTCACGCAGACAATCGCGGCGTTGTCGCCCGACGCGGCGGCATCGCGCAGCATCGGCAGGAACGCGCGGGTCGGGCGAATCACGCTGAAGTACTTCAGGTCGAGTTCTTCGCGCCAGGCGTCGTCGGTGGTGTCGGCGAACGTCGACACGCGGCCCTGGCCCGCGTTGTTCACCAGCATGTCGGTGCGGCCGAAGCGCATTTGCACAGCATCGGCGAAAGCTTTTACGTCGTCGGCATTCAGCACGTCGCAGCGGCGCGCGAGCAATCGCGCATCGGGACACTTCGCGCTCAGCGCGGCTTCCGCTTGCGCGAGACGTTCGGTGTCGCGGCCGCAGATCGCGACCGAGGCGCCCGCCCGCAAAAACAGTTCGGCGGTCGCAAGGCCGATGCCGGACGAACCGCCCGTCACCACCGCTACCTGCCCGGTTAAGTCGATCTGGATCATCAGAGCCCCAATGCCTTCATGTATTTGCTGCCCGCATTCGGCCCACTGTCTGGCCGATAGTTGAGCCGTTGCGAAAGTTCGTCGGCCGCGCGGCGGACCTTGTCGATCAGGCCGCTGTCGAGCAGCGACGCGTCGATCTCGTGGCGCGGAATCGTCGTCGTGATGACGGCGACGATGCGCCCCGTGTCATTGCGCACCGGCGCGCTCACCACCGAAATGCCACGCTCGAACGACGACTCGCTGATCGCGAAACCGCGCTGCGCGTCGTCGCGAACCCGTTCGTACAGGTCGTCCACGGTAACGGGCGTCTGTTTCGTAAAGCGCTCGAGTTCCGGCTCGGGATAGAGCTTCTTCAACTCGTCGAGCGTCATATCGCCCATCAGCACCTGGCCGTGCGTCGTCGCATAAGCCGGCAGACGCGTACCCACGTTGACCTTCACCGAACTGAAAATCGGCGTGTGGCTTTGGGCCTTGGCGACGAACACGACATCGCGTCCGTCGCGAATCACGATGTGGGTGGTGAGACCCGTTTCCGTGCGCAGCGCCTCGATGATCGGCAAGCCGAGGTCGGTCAGTTCGAGCGAGCTCAGGTACTCGAAACCGAGCCGCAACACCGCGACGCCGAGGCGATAGTTACGGTCCTTGTCGGCCCGCTCGAGAAAGCCGAGCGATTCGAGCGTTTGCAGCAGACGAAACACCGTCGTGCGAGGAATCTTCAGGCGCTTCGATAATTCAGGTGCGCCGAGAACCGGCTCGCGTGGCGAGAACTCCGTGAGTATCTTCAAACCGCGTTCGAGACCCGGCACCCGGTAGGCGGTGTCGCCGGTGGTGTCGTTGCGGTCTTCGTCCGCGTCGCGCTCGGCGTTAATGGTGTCGGGCGTCATTCATTGGCTCCGTTGTCCGTCGCTCGTGCGGCAGAACGTGGCGATGATCGCGGTATGCGCGGCAGGTGCTTCGATATAGCCGGCGTGCCCCGCGCGAGGCACGACCTGCAACTTGGTGCGGGCGGCCAGCGCGATGCGCTCGCAGGCTTCTGGCGTCGTAATGGCGTCGTCCGCGCCCACGGCCACGTTGATGCGGCCCTGGTGGCGCGCGAGGTCGCCAGCGAGATCGGCGTTGGCGAGCAGATGCGTGGCCTGCGCGTAGCCGTGCGGGATCACGCGCGACATGTTCCAGCGCACCCATGCGCGTGCTTCGTCGCTTGCGTGAGCGGACAACATGTTGATACTGCGTTGTTCGGCGAGCCCTTGCGGGCCGAGCTCGTTCAGCATCGCAAGACGCTGGTCGCGCTTCGTGTTGCGGACATCGGCGGGCGCCGCGCCGTAACCGCCGGCCGGCGACAACAGCAGCAAGCCGGCCACACGCTGCGGATGCGTCACGGCAAACGCGCCGGCGATAATCGCGCCGAGCGAATGGCCGAGCAGCACACAGCGTTCAATGCCGAGGGCGTCGAGCCATTCGTTCAGCACGCGCGCGTAATCCGCCGCGGTGGGCGATTCGGCCGCGACCGGCGTGGATGCGCCGTAACCCGGCGCGTCCCACGCCAGCACGCGGCGCGTCGCGCCTAGTGTTTCGAACTGCTGCACCCACGACGCCGCGCCCGAACCGATACCGTGCAGCAGCACGAGCGGCAGCGCGCTGCTGTCGGCGCTATCCGCTTCGCGGTAGCTCACCGCGCGTTGCGACGCCAGCCAGATCTGCTGCGCCGGGAAGCGCGCGAGGCGGGCTTCGAGCGGAGCGTGCTGGTCGGCGCTATCAGCGATCGGTGACGGGACTGCGGACATGGTTTCCTTCGCGGGTGGGTTGAAACTGCGGTAGCGTGTGAGGGCTTAGCGCTTGAGCCCGGCCAGCGGCGAATCCGGCGGATAGGTCGGCGTAATGGGCTTCGGCGAACCGAGCATCACGCACATCAACGCGTCTTCTTCACCAATGTTGATTTCCGTGCGATACACGCCCGGCGGCACCGAGATCAGGTCGCGCTCGCCGAGCACGGCTTCCCACGTTTGGCCGTCCTTCTCGCAGATCACTTTCATCTTGCCGCGCAGCACGAAGAAAATTTCTTCGACATCCATATGAATATGGCTCGGGCCGATGTTGCCGGCCGGAATCACCATCGTCGAAAACGTGAAGCCGCCCGCGGGCACCGTGTTCATGTCTTTCGCGACGCCCGTACCGCCCGTGCCGACATAGCGCATCTGTGCGCGGCGATACTTCGGGTCGTAGTCGGCCTGGAACTTCAGCGCGTCCCAGTCGTAGCGACGCGTTTCCAGGCGCGCGACGCGGCCGTCCAGCCATTGGGCAAAAGTCGCGTCCGCGGGTTGTTCCCACGATTTGCGTTCGATATCGGCGTCCGCCATCTCTTTCTCCTTTCGATTCGACAAGATCAATTCATCACGAAGCCGCCGTTGACCGGCAGCAGTTGGCCGGTCACGAAGCGCGCGGCGTCGGACAACAGGAACAGCACCGGCCCGGTAACGTCGTCGGGCACTTGCGCGCGCGTGAGCGCGCGGCCTTGCAGGTAATACTGGTGACGCTCGGCGGGCACATACGCGGTCGCTTCGACTTCGGTCAGGCCCGGCGCGATCGCGTTGACCGTCACCTGGTGTGCGCCGAATTCACGCGCCAGCGAGCGGGTCATCGAAATCACCGCGCCCTTGCTGGCGACATAGGCGAGCAGTTTCGGCGCGCCCCACATCGCCGTATCCGAGGCGATATTGACGATGCTGCCGCGGCCCGAATCGCGCAGATAAGGCAGCGCGGCGGTGCTCATCAGCCAGGTGCCGCGCACGTTGACGTTCATCACGGCGTCCCACGTCTCGACAGACAACTCGTCGGCGAACTTGCCGCCGGAGTTGGTGATGGCCGCGTTGTTGATTAGTGCGTCGATGCCACCGAGTTGCGCCGCGCCTTGTTGCGCGAATTGCTTGATGCTCGCGGGGTCGGCGAGATCGAGCGGCATATAGGTGAGCGCATGGCCTTGTTCCGCGAGCGACGCGGCGAGCGCACGGCCTTCGTCATGCAACACGTCGCCGAACACCACCTGCGCGCCGGCTTGCACCAGTGCGCGGACGAACGCCGCGCCGAGACCACGCGCGCCGCCCGTCACGAGGACGCGCCGGCCGTTGAGCGCTGCGGGCGCGTCGTTATGCATGGCTGTGACCTGCTTCTGCCGAGGCCGGCGTGGCGCTGGCCGCTTGAGCGCGATGCGCGTCCAGATCGGCGAAATGCTGTTGCGCACGCTGGCGCAACATGCGGCGCACCCGCGTCATGCCGACGTCGTGCTGATACAGAAATTCGTGATCGCGCGCATTCGGCGCCATGCTTTCCAGCACGTAGCGGTCTTGCTCGAGCACGGCCCAGTGCAGCCCTTCCAGACGGTTGCGATACATGAAACGCCACGCGTCGCGCTGCCAGCCTTGCACCTTGCGGGTACGCCAGAAATAGACCTGGCAATTGTCTTCGTCGACGGGAACGGCGAAGCCGATGATCCCGAAGTTGCCGCCCGGTCCGAACTTCTTCTTGTACGGAATCGCAAGGCGCATCCACAGGCAGCCGGTTTCGCCGAGTTCCACCCAGTCGAAATTCACGTCGCGCTGGCCGACCTTTTCGAATATCAGTCCGGTTTCGGTCTTGCGCACGCGCATGTCGGCCTGCTTGTCGCCTTCGGCCATGGAGTGCGAGGTCGCGTGCAGATACGCGCCGTGCATCGGGTCCATTACGTTGTCGATCGCGTACTGGTAATTGCACTTCCAGTGCGACATGCAGAGGAAGCTCGCGTATTGCTCGCCGACCAGTTCTTCCGGCAGCACGAGCGGCGCGGGTTCTTTGTGCGCGTCGTCGCCGAACCACAGGAAGATTGCGCCGGCATGCTCTTCGACCGGGTACGACTTCACACACTTCTGGCCTTCCAGCGGGCAGTTCGACACCGCCGGCACCTTGGTGACCGTGCCGCCGCCGTCGACTTCAATGCCGTGATACCAGCACGCGACGCTGCCGCCGAGATTCCAGCCGAGCGACAGACGCGCGCCGCGATGCGGGCAGCGGTCTTCGAGCGCGCGGACTTTGCCTTCCTTGTCGCGCCACAGCACGATCTGGTCGCCCAGCCGCGTGATGCCGACCGGCGCGTCGCCGACTTGCCAGCTGGGCGCGACGGGATACCAGTAGTTACGCAGGCCCTTGTTCAGATAGGACTGGATCGGATCGGCCGCGCTTTGCGTTGGATTGGGGGACGTCATGAAGAGACTCCGGATACGGATGCGATGAAACGTGTTCGGGAAAGCGCGCTTATTCGGCGAGCAGGCGGAATTCGGCGGCGAGTCGGTCGGCGTCCCACGTATTGCCTTCCGGAGTGCGGAAGCCGACGCGGTTCAAGCCGTCGACCACTTCCTGCAACTCCATGGCGCCCGCTTCGAACACTTTTTCGAGCGCGTCGCCGAAGTCGTTTTCGTACTGCGTCGGCTCGGCCTTGCGCGTTTGCCAGATGAAGTTTTCGCTCTCGCCCGGTTTCTCGATCACGCCCTTGCCGGCCACATTGTTCGGCTGCGGCGCGAGCCAGGGCTTCAGGAAGGGATTGAAGTTCACGATTTGCTCTCGCATGTCATTCCACCTTGATCTGGATTTCTTCGCCGGCGAGACGTACCGAGTACATCTTCAGGTCGCGGCCACCGGGCTCTTTCAGGCATTTGCCGGTCGGGATATGGAACACGGCTTCGTGCAGCGGGCACTCGACGGTGTCGCCGTCGATAAAGCCCTGCGTCAGCAGCGCGTACGCATGGGGGCAGACGTTTTCCAGCGCGTACAGCGCATCGCCCACCTTGTAGATGCCGATTTCCGTGCCGTCGAGCTTGAACTCGAGCGGCGCGTCATCGGACAGGTCGCCGGCATGGCCGGCGCAGCGCCATTGTTCAGTCATTTCTCGCCTTCTCCTGAAGCCTGATGTTCCATATAAGGAACATCAGTTCGTGTATGGATAATTATAGGAGCGGCGTCGAGGAGAAAAAATAAAAATCTGGATGCGTAGGGGAAAACACCGAGTGTGGCGCCGCCAACACAGCGTTGCGTGAACCGACGTGAACGCGCGTGGCTCTCGGCAAGCCTTGATGGGCTTAGGCCGGAGCAACATTTTCAGACGAAGCCGGCGGCCCTCATGCGGGTTTGTACGGGGTCCGAAAATTTATTTTGACCACGTCTAGAGTCACTATAATTTTCCATAGGCGATACACACGCCCATAGGTGGAACATAAAGCGCGACAGTTTTGGCACATAAACCCAAAACTGCACTCAACCCCAATGCAAGGATCAGGGACGACGAATCCGGCGAGAGCCATCCGTCGTGTGATCAGGAGAACCAACGGTGAAGCACATCATTGCGGCCGGCTTAACGGCAATCTGCGCAACGACAGGCGCATGGGCGCAGAGCAGTGTGACGCTATACGGCAGCCTGGATGCCGGTATTGCGTATGTCAGCAATGTAGGTGGCCATTCGAAGTGGATGGAAGAACAGGGCAACATGCAGCCGGACCGCTGGGGCCTGAAGGGTGTGGAAGATCTGGGCGGCGGCCTGAAAACGGTCTTCCAGCTGGAAAACGGCTTTTATACGAACACTGGCGCGTTTGCCAAATCCGGCGTGCTGTTTAATCGCCAGGCGTTTGTCGGCCTGAGCTCGGACGCGATCGGCACGGTGACGTTCGGTCATCAGACGCCGTTCAGCTTCGACGTGCTGGGTCCCCTGAGCACCGCCTATCTGGCCGCGAGCTGGTACGCGTTTCACCCGGGCAATATCGACGAACTCGCCGACACGGGCGTAGTCCCGTTCGACAACTCGATGAAATTCCGCTCGGCGAGTTTCGGCGGTTTCCAGGTCGGCGCGATGATGGGTCTTGGCAACACGACCAACTTCTCGACCGGCAAGACACTGAGCTTCGCGCTTAGCTATGCGAACGGTCCGTTCAAGGCCGGCGCGACGTATGCGAACGAGCACAACCGCACGCCGTCCATCGTCACCACGGGCATTACCAACTTCCAGGGCGTGGCGGCGGCCAACTACACCGCGGACAAGGTCGAAAACATGGGGGCAGGCGCGTCATACCAGTTCGGCAAGCTGCTGGTGCACGGTCTGTACACGCGCGTGAAGCTGGAGTCGGGCGGACATTCGGACACGTATCAGAGCTACGACGTCGGCGCGAACTATCAGTTCACGCCGTTCAACACCGTCGCCGGCGGCGCTGCCACGACGACGCTGGCGGGACACCGCTGGACGCAGTTCGAAATCGGCGATATTTACGCGCTGTCGAAGTCGACACAGCTGTACGTGAATGCGCTGTACGAACGCGCGGGCTCGAACACGGATGCGGCGTTCTTTACGGCGGGTGTGTCGAGCGGCCGGAATCAGACGATCATCCTGACCGGCATCCATCACTCGTTCTGATGGTTGGATAAGCTTGTGAAGCAGGCAGTCCGGCCGCGAACGCGGCCGGACTTGCACCGAAGTCAATGCCGAAACAGAAGCCTGATCAGCTCGCCGCCACGGGTTTGCGGCGCGCCTCTATCGCGGTCGGGTCGTCCGGACGCGGCCGATAGCTGAGTCGCTCGGACAGTTCGAGCGCCGCCTGGCAAACCGCAATGATGAGCGGCTCGCGTTCTTCGGCCTCGCCGATATCCGAACGCGGAATGGTGACGGTCAACGCGGCGGCGATCTTGCCGCTCTGGTCGCGCACCGGTGCGCTCACCACCGAAATGCCCCGTTCGAACGACGCTTCGCTTACCGCATAACCGAGCGCCGCGCTTTCGCGCACTCTGTCATACAGTTCTTCCACGGTGGCCGGCGTGCGTTCGGTGAAACGCTCGAGTTGCGGATCGGGATACAACTGGCGCAACTCCTCGAAGCTCAGATCGCCCATCAGCACCTGACCGTGCACCGTCGCATGAGCCGGCAAACGCGTGCCGACATGAACCTTTACCGAACTGAACATGGGCGCATGGGTTTGCGCCTTGGCGACGAACACCACGTCGCGCTGATCGCGGATCAGCAGATGCGTGCTCAGACCCGTGGCGTCGCGCAGGCGTTCGAGAATCGGCGTGCCGACATCGGTCAATTCGAGCGAGCTCAGATATTCGAAGCCGAGCCTCAACACCGCGACGCTCAGGCGGAAATAGCGGTCACCGTTGACGCGTTCCAGAAAGCCGAGCGCTTCGAGTGTCTGCAATAGACGGAACGTGGTGGTACGCGGAATGCCGATCCGCTTGGACAACTCGGGCGCGCCGAGCACCGGCTCGCGCGCGCTGAATTCCGCGAGAATACGCAGGCCGCGTTCGAGGCCCGGCACGAGATACGTCGATCCGCCGGCGCTGTCGTCGTCGCTGGAATATGGGGACCCGGCGCTGTCTACCCGGGTCGACAACGCCGCGTCGTCCTGTGAAATCGAGGCCGCCGCACCGCGTGGCTTTGCGTGCTTGCGTCCCGCTCCTGTCTGCTCTTCTTTTGCCATCTTGGCTGCCGTTTCTGCTGTTCATCAAGGTCAGATCAACATGATAGCGCGTGCCGCCGGGCGCCTTCACTCCGTGCGTCGTGTCGTGCGTCGTGTCGTGCGTCGTGTCGTGCGCCGTGTCGTGCGCCGTGTCGTGCGCCGTGTCGTGGTTAACCATGCCATTTGCCGCACCGCCACCATTTCGCGCGGTGCTATGCTTCGAAACGGTCCACTGCGCGAGGCCGCACGGCCGCGCAATCGCTCCGCTCAAGCGTTCGGAGGCCGCACCCATGTCCGATTCCATTCAGATTCAGGTTGCCGACTCACACCTTTATCCGGGCTGCGCGGTGCGCATCGCGCATTTGCCCGAGCCGGCCCGTGCGGCGGTGGCCGTCGTCGAATTCGCCGACGGTTCCGGTGCCAACGCCACCTGCCATCGGCGAACGCTCGACGAACTCGAACTGATGGTGGACCGCTATGCCACGCAAAAGCGTCACCCCGTCGACACCCGGCATTGGCTTCTGCTTGCCGTGGACGCCACGCATAACAGTTGGCGTGTAAAGCGCCGCCTGCCCTAGCCTGCATCATCCGCCCGCTTCAAATCTTCACCTGGCGCCGAGCACATGCCGCGCCGCGCGGAGCTTGAGCGCCCGTCACAGCCTCTTCGACACCTAGCGATGACCGATCACGACTCCACCCTGCCGCCGAACGCCAGCAACGCCGACAACGCTCCCGACGCGCCGCTCGACCCCGACCGCCGGCGGCTCCTGACCGGCCTCGCGGCGGTCGGTCTCGGACTGGCGCTCACCGGCTGCAAAACCGACCAGAGCCTGTTCAGCAACGGCGCGCCGCGCAGCGCCGCCGACATGCGCCTCGACGCGGCGCTGCACGACCAGGTCAAGCACATCGTGGTGATCTACGCGGAGAACCGCAGCTTCGCGAACCTGTACGGCAACTTCCCCGGCGTCCAGCATCCGCTCGACGCCGTGAGCGCCGAGCGTTCTCTGCAACTCGACCGCGACGGCCGAACGCCGCTGCCGCGCTTGCCGGCCATCTGGGGCGGCCTCGTGCCGCAGGCGCAGGAAGTGGACGGCAAACGCTACATGATCGGCCAGAAGGATATCGTCAACCTGCACAACCGTCCGTTCCATCTCGCCGACGCGCAGGGTGCGCCGCTGCCCACCGGCGTGATTACACGCGACCTCGTGCACCGCTTCTATCAGAATCAGATGCAGATCAACGCCGGCCGCAACAACCAGTTCGCCGCGTGGGGCGATTCCGGGGGCCTCGTGATGGGGCACTACCGCAATTCCGCCGACACGCTTCGTCTTTGGAACCTCGCGCAGCAGTACACGCTGTGCGACAACTTCTTCATGGCGGCCTTCGGCGGCTCATGGCTGAACCACATCTTTCTGATTTCGGCGCAGGCACCGTTTTATCCCGACATTCAGAACAGCCCGGCGAAGAAGATGGTGTCGGTGGTCGAAGGCGACGATCCGACCGGCACGCGGCTGAAGCAGGCGGAAGACTCGCCCGCCTCCGCGCTCGACGGCCCGCCGAAGTTCGTCAACGACGGCGCGTTCACCGCCGACGGCTATGCCGTCAACACCATGGCGCCGCCGTATCAGCCGAGCAACGTGCGTCCGGCCGAAGGCGGCAATCCCGCCTTCGCGGACCAGTCGAATCCGCGTGTGCTGCCGCCGCAGCACTACGCGACGATCGGCGACCGGCTGACGGAAAAAGATGTCGACTGGGCGTGGTACAGCGGCGCATGGCAGTACGCGTTGGAGCATCAGGACACCGGCGCGGTGCCCGACTTCCAGTATCACCACCAGCCGTTCAACTATTTCGCCAATTACGCGCCGGGCACAGTGGCACGGCGCAGGTATCTGCGCGATGCGGGTCTCGGCAACGACGCGTCGACCAACCGTCTGATCGCGGATATCGACGCGGGCCGCTTGCCCACGGTCACGTTCTACAAGCCGCAAGGCGATCTGAACATGCACGCGGGTTACGCGGACGTCGAATCGGGTGACCGTCACATCGCCACAGTCATCGAGCATATTCAACGCGGCCCGCAGTGGGCCAATGCGGTCGTGATCGTCACCGTCGACGAAAACGGCGGCTGGTGGGATCCGGTTTCTCCGCCGAAGGGCGACCGCTGGGGTCCGGGCTCACGGATTCCCGCATTGGTGGTGTCGCCGCTGGCGAAGAAGGGTTATGTCGACCACACGGTGTACGACACCAATTCGATTCTTCGCCTGATCAGCCGCGTGCATGGGCTCGCGCCGCTCGACGGCGTAGCGGCGCGCGATCGGGCATTCGCCAGCAACGGGCTCGCGCCGTTAGGAGATTTGACGGGCACGCTGGATCTGGCTTAAAAGTTTGAGCGTTGAAACGCCTGGCGCCGCGCCGCGGGCGTTTCAGCGCACGTCATTGCGATTGCGCCTGCGCGGCGCCATGCAGTTTGGCGATTACCGCATCTGAAATCTGCCGGGCCGTCCTGTTGATCGTTTTCTTCTCGTCGCCGCTCGCCATCACGAACCTGGCGGCGATCACGTACGGATTCAGTTTGATGGCGGCGCCCGGCATGCCTTTGCTGTCGGCTTCGTCGACGGCCTGATAGAGCGGCGGCAAGTCAGCCGCGCTGAGGCTGTCGCACGACACCGCCACCTGGATCTCGGTCTGGCCGGCACCGAGACCCACCATCGCACGCCTAAGGCGATTGCCGTCGTCGACGCTCAGAAACACGCCGCGCACTTGCCAACCGACCGTCGGCAACGGCTGACCCGGCGCATTACGACGCGCGTCGACGCCAGCCTTTCTCAGATCGTCCGTCAGCGCGTCCGCCATTTCGTCCACGATGTGTTTGGCATGGTCCTGCGGATTCCTGTCCTGTCCCATCGGTCCCGGTCCGCCCGGCAGCAAACCGCGCAGCCGGCGCACGCGTTGGCCTGGTCCGCTGTCCGGCGTCACGTTCGCGACGTCCAGGTCGAAATCGGCCACGTAGACGATCGGCGCCGACGCGGCGAGCAGTGCACTATCCGCCGCGGCGCTGACGGCGGCCACCGCGCTCAGGCATCCCGCCATCAGCATGTTTTGCAGAAATCGATGCGGCACGGCGTGCCTCCACGAGTTTCGACAGGACGCGGCTATCGTACAACCGGGCAATGGCGCGTGCGTTTTTTTCGTGCCCGATCCTCATAGGTTTTGCCTTGCATAACACTCGTTGCGACATAGACTGATAAAGCACAACTTCGCAATTTGTACGGAACCCGCCATGCGACTGACCATCCTCATCAACGGTTCCGATCCCACCGTCAACCACGACTATGCTGTGTTATGGCTCGATACCGACGAACACCGGTGGTCGAGAGAAGCACACCAAGGGATCGACCTGCCCCCGTGGGGCGAGCTACGCGACGATAACGGCGTGACGACTCTCTGTGCGCCCAGCACGGATGCGCCGCTATGCACGTTGCGCGGCCTGCACGTGGACCGCAAACAACGCGTGAGCGCCGCCCAAGGCGCCGCGGCATGGACCGCACTGCCCACGCGCGCACCCACCAGCGGTTTCTGGCGGCTGCAAGCAGTGGACCGGCAAAAAGTCCACGCCGAACACAGCGTGTTCGGCAATTAGGTTTTAGCACTTATTTTTTATCGGTCGAACTTTCCGTGGGCGCACCGCACTTTGCTCGCGCAAGGATGAGTTCGCACATGCGTTCGCACGCTGATTTCGTTGCGGCGCACTGCGTCGTCTTATCTCGCATGCAATTTAAGCCCGCCTTAAGTTTGCGTGCGTAGAGTTGGAAATCCACGCATTAGGGTCGCTGCAAAGCGGCCCGTTTTTTTTGGTGCGGCGCGACGAGCAGGCGTTTTGTGCGCGTCTCTTGCCAGCATCGTTTTTTTCGCGGCGCGGAGCGCGCGAGTCCACTTTCCTTCCTTGCACACCTCCTTCATTTGACGTCGCGCGAGACCGGCTCGCAACGCTATACTTGCGCGCCCCTCACTCGACTGACTGACACATGAAGAAGTGGTTTGCCTGTCTGTTGTTCGCCGTTGCCGCTCATGCGAGCGCAGCGCCTTCCTGCACCCAATTCACGCCGAATGCGCAATGGCCGGTTCTGAGCAATCAGAAGATGGCCCCGAAAACGCGCATGCTTTGCTATAGCGATTTCGCGGTCTTGCATTCGGGTATCACGCATGGTCCGCTGTGGTCCGCCGAGCATCTCACGCGCGACCATATCGAAGCCGCCAAGGACATGGTGCGCACCAACAAATTCTTCGAAGACGCGCGCCTGCCGGACGGCGAAGGCGCCACGCTGGCAGACTATAAGCGCAGCGGATTCGATCGTGGCCATATGAGCCCGGCGGGCAATCGCTGGAATCAGGAGGCGATGGCACAATCGTTCTCGCTCGCCAATGTGGTGCCGCAAAACCGCGAGAACAACCAGCGCCTGTGGGCGCGCATTGAAACGTCGGTGCGCAGGATCGCCGTGTCATACGACGATACTTATGTGGTCACCGGCCCGATCTTCAATGGCCAGCAGTTGCAGACCATCGGACCCACGCGCGTCTTCGTGCCGACGCAGCTGTTCAAGGTGGTCTACGTGCCGTCGCGGCAGATGGCGTTCGCCGTGGTGGTGGACAATGTCTCCACCAACCGCTACGACATCAAGACGATTCACGAACTCGAGGCAGCATCGGGCATCCGTTTTCCGGGTATTCCGGAAAACCTCAAAGATCAGCGACCGGGAGGACTGAAAGGTGTTTAAACCCTATTCGAACGACGACGACGTACTCAACATTCAGGGCGACGCGCTGACCGTGAGCAACGGCACCACGCGCATCGTGCTGAACGGCACGCTGGAACTCACGCAGGATCAGCGCGGTTTGAAAGCGGCGATGGCCTTGAAGGAAGCGGTGGATGCCATCGTCGCGGCCTTGCAGGCGCAAGCCAGTTTGCCCGCGAAGCTGAAGGACGAACCGGACGCCAAGCCGGGTGTCGTGCAGAATCCGTTTCAATAGCGCGCTGATGTAGTGCAGTCGTGCGAAGGCGGCGCAAAACCCTCTCGCCGCCTTCGTAGTTACCGCACTATCGCACGCTTGAAGAGATCGCCGCGAGAAGCGTATCCGCCGTAGCTGGCATCGTTTGCACCGCTATGGGCGGCGCAGATAAAACTGCTTCGGGATCCCAATATGTTTCAGCGGTTACGTTTTGTCACCATAACGTCGTCAACTCCTGTCCTCCGGCCAACGTTAAACCGGCAGCGCTGAAACATTTCAGCCGCGACACAAGAATCAACCGGTTAAACCAGGAGTTAAACCATGAAGACGCTTTTCGCCGCCCTCGCTTCCGCTCTGCTCGTGTCGACCGCTTTTGCTCAAACGGCCGCACCGTCCAGCACGCAATCCGCACAGCCCGCGCAAACGCAACCCGCCGGCCAGGCAAATCTGAAGGCGAGCACCGCCGTTCAGACCGGCAGCGCAGATGAAGGCGCAGCGGGCACAAAGGCGCCGGCCAAAGCCGCGACCAAAGCGCACGTGAAGAAGACTTCCACTCATCACACGGCAAAAGCCCACAAGACCACCAAGAAGGCCGCGGCAGAAACGAGCGCTGCCAACACCAAAACCGAGAGCGCGAAAGAGGCCAGCAATGCCCCGGCAAAAGCCGACGGCGCAAAGACCGACACGACGAAGACGCAATAACAGGTGATCGGTTCCGGCACGCACCGGCCATGCTTGTGTAGATAAACAAAGCCGCGTTGTGCCGTTCAGGGAGGGCGAGTCATATGACTCGCCTTTTTTATGCGCGTTCGAGCCGCGCCGATTGCCTGCACGGCCGGGCGAACCGGCATTGCGCCCGTATGATTTTTTCAGCGGACGCCCCAATTTTTGCGCTGCGTTTACCCGCGGACGTCTACTCTCGAACTGTCTTGATCAACCATGGCGTCGACGAACGCCGCAACACATGGCTCTCACACAATCAGTCGGTGGCTTCGCCGCGCAGCCGTTCCACGAGTCGCGCGTTCAACGTAGCAATGTCATTCCCTTTCCCTCGGCACGCGTTCACCTGCAGGTCACCCTGCCTCACCGATCGTGCGAGTTGCCCGGCACCCAGCTTCGGGTACTGCTTCATTCTCCGCTCGGTGTCTATGTCGTCGCCACGGAGGCGAGGCGCCAGGACATCCGCGTTCAACTCGACATTGCCGTCGACGACCTCGACTTCACACTGCACACGCTGATCTCGACCCTCCCCGCCGCGATGATCGGGCCATTGAAGCGCCGCAGCGCGGCCGCGAAGGCGCGCTGATCATGTTCTCCGGTATCTGGTTGCCCATTGTCACGCCGCTGCGTAACGGCGAAGTCGATATCGACGCATTGCAGCGCCTTGCGGACTACTACTTGCGCACGGAGATCACCGGCATTGTCGCGTTGAGCACAACGGGCGAAGCCGCTTTGTTGCACGACGCCGAGCGTCTCACCGTGTTGCAGGCGCTGAGCGAAGTAGTCCGCTCCCGTCTGCCGATGCTGATCGGCGTCGGCGGTTCGAATACGCGCGACGTGCTGCACGACATTCAGCGCTACGAGCGTTGGGATTGCGCGGGCTATCTGGTCTCCGCACCCTCTTATGTGTGCCCGGATCAAGCGGGCGTGCAGTGGCACTTCGAGCAGGCCGCGGGCGCGACCGAGCGTCCCGTCGTCCTGTATAACGTGCCGCACCGAACCGGCGTGACGATCGCGCCGGATACCGTCGCGCGGCTCATCGAGTGCGGCAACATCGTCGCGATCAAGGAATGCGTGAAGGAGCACTTCGGCAAATTGAGCGCGCTGCCGATCAACGTGCTGTGCGGCACCGACGAAGCGCTGGACGACTGTCTGCATCACGGCGGAACCGGTGGCATTCTCGCCAGCGCGCATGTCTGCGCCGACCTGCTGGTAGCGTTTCGGGATCTGCTGCAAGCGCAACGCGACGTGGACGCGCGCAATCTGTTCGCCAGCTTGCTGCCCGTTTTGCGGCTCCTGTTCGCCGCGCCCAATCCATCCGCCGTCAAAGCCATGCTGGCCTTCGATCATTCGCTCAGCGACGAGACACGCATGCCGATCTCGCGCGCGTCGGCACAACTCGTCGAGCGTCTGAGCACCGCGCGCGACAGGCTGCAGGATCTACGCGCCGAGTTTGCCGGCATAGTGAACTAGCCAATCCCCGTTCGATCTCTCCTCACTGCGCCGCGAATGAGTGTTTCATTCGCGGCGCAAGCTTGCGTCGAAACGCTGCATACGCAGTACGACGCGCCGCGCATAGCCGCGGCCGCCGCCGCTGTAGCGAAGCAACGCGGCATCCAGATCGCCGCCGCTCTCGTCGAGGTAGCGGCGCAGGATGGTCGAGCCGATCCGCACGTTGATAGCCGGATCGGACAGATCGGTTGCACCCGCAATCAATTGCGGATGCGCGGCGGGCAGGACTTGCATGAGCCCTCGCGCGCCCGCGACGCTAACCGCATAGCGATCGAAGCTCGATTCGACCGCCATCACGGCGAGCAGCAAGATGGGCGAGATGGCGTGGCGGTCGGCTTCGGTCAGCACTGCGCGGGCAATCTTCAGCGATTCGGTCGGCGCCACGCGAAATTGCGCGCGCAACACGGCGGTGATGTCGCCGAGAGTCGGCAAGCTGGCTTCCAGGTTTGCGTCGCTGGCGGCGATTGGAGCGGATGCGGTTGGCTGTGCATTCACATCAGCGTCAGCGGCGTGCACGTGGGTTGCGAATGGGAACACGATCGCCGCGAACATGATCGTCAAGCCGCGCGCCGCCGGAAAACGGACGGCTCTACGTGGTAATGACACACCTTCCCGAACGCTATCTCCATGCATATCTTCGCTTCCTGACCCGGATGCCTCGACCTTACCGGGCTGGGCATAGCGAATCGCGATAGAAATAGGGGCGCGCCGTAAAATGCGTATAAAGATGCGTCGCCATGCGGTGCATCGCGCGACGTATAGGCAGGCAACGACAAACGCGCAGCCGTCAAGCGGCGGGCAGATTCAGCTGCGCCAAAGCGGCCAGCTTCTGAACGTCGGTAATTTCGATTTCCGCATAGCCGAGCTTCAGCGCGCCTTGCGTTTCGAACTGCTTCAGCGCCTGGTTGATGGTTTGCCGGGAGAGCGCCAGCATCATCGCGAGATCTTCCTGCGGGACTTTGAGCACACGCCGCAATGCGCCGGGCTCGCCATAGCCGCCCGCCATCAATAACACACGGCGCGCCACGCGCTGCGCGGCGGGCAGCAATGCGGCCTCTTCGATCGCGTCGAAGGCAAGGCGCAACTTCTGTGTCAACAGCAAGCCGAACACGTGCCAATAAGCCGGCGTGCGTTCGAGCAGCGCGGCAAGTGCGGCGCGCGGCACATGAAACAGTTCGGAATCGCGCTCGGCATACGCATCGTGGGTTCGCGGCCGCTGGTCGAACAACGCAATCTCGCCGAACCAGTTCACCGGCTCGATGACGGCGAGCAAGGCTTCCTTGCCGGCCGGGCTGGCCGCACCGATTCTCACGAGGCCGTCGAGCACGCAATAGAGGCCGTCGTCGGAATCGCCGCGTGTGAAGAGCCGCTGACCGGCGGCGAGGCGTTCGAGTCGCCCCGCCTCCACCAATTGCGCCTGCATGGCAGCCGGCGCCGAGCGAAACCACGCGCTGCGCTCGAGCAATACGGCGAGATTGTTCAATGGAAAACTGGCAGTCATAAGACGGCATCCGTGCCCGATTGTCGGCTACCCGATGGTTTCAAATTCCGCTGCCCGCGATTATGCTGACTTTAACGAAGGAGCGGCATCCATGAGAACGCTGACGCAACAGCTCACGCAATACGCGGCCTACCATCGGGACCGGCGCAATATCGCCACGCACTTCATCGGCATTCCGATGATCGTGCTGGCATTGGCGGTGTTGTTGAGCCGGCCTGCCTTCGCGGTCGGCGCGCTGCCGCTGATCCTGTCGCCGGCGTGGCTGCTGTTCGTCGCGGCAACGCTCTATTACCTCGTGCTCGACGTGCCGCTGGGGTTGATGATGGCGATCGTGTCCGCCCTGTGCATCGGATTCGGCCAGTGGACGGCGGCGCAATCCACGCTGGCGTGGCTCGCAAGCGGCGTCGGGCTCTTTCTGGTGGGTTGGGTGTTTCAGTTCATCGGCCATATTGCTTACGAGCATCGCAAGCCGGCCTTTGTCGACGATGTGATCGGCCTGCTGATCGGACCGCTCTTCGTCCTCGCGGAAGCGTTGTTCGGCTTCGGCTGGCGGCCCGCGCTGCGCGCAGCGATCGAGGCGCAGGTCGGGCCGACGCGTATCAATGCGGACCGCACAGCGGCACATCACTAAAGCGCGCCGCCTGACTGGACGGCTGCGCGCTCGATCAGGATCGACCCGGCTCAGCCTGGCGCAAAGCGAACGAGGCGCACGCTGTGCAATGCCGTCAACGCGACAGCGATCCAGATTGGAATGTAGGTGGCCAACTGTGCCGCGCTGAGCGTTTCGCCGAGCAAGGTGATCGAGACCAGCACCAGCAGCACCGGCTCGACGTAGCCGAGAATGCCGAACAACGCGACCGGCAACAACCGGCTCGCCTTCAGGTACGAAGCCAGCGCAATGGTGCTCAGTGCGCCGAGGCCGGGCAACAACACGCACCACATATCCAGGCGCCCGGAGATCATCGGCAGCGAATCGCTGCTGAACGCCACGACGATCGCCACCGGCAGGAGCAGCGCCATTTCCACGGTGAACATGGCTAGCGAATCCTGATTGATTTTGCGGCGCAACACGAAATACGGCGGATAGCCGATCGCGACCAGCAAGGTCGGCCAGGAAAAGGCGCCGGTCACCCACAGTTCATGGGCGACGCCCGCCGCCGCGCACGCAACCGCCGACCACTGCAAACCGTCGAGACGCTCGTGATAATAGAAGCGGCCGACCAGCACCATCATCAGCGGCAGCAGGAAATAGCCGAGCGAGACTTCGAGCATCCGGCCATGCAGCGGCGCCCAAAGAAACACCCACAGTTGCGCGCCGAGCAAGGCGGCGCTCACGATCATCGCCACGCCGAGTGCCGGCTCGGTCACCATGCGGTAAAGAAGCTGCCGCAGAATGGGCAGGCGCTTTCGCAATGCGACCAGCAATAGCGCACCAGGCACGGTCCATATGATGCGCCACGCGAAAATATCGAGGCCGCTCAACGGAGCGAGCAGCGTTGCGTAAGCGGAGAGTAATGCGAACATCGCCGACGCGCAGACCGACAACGCGATACCGCGCTTTGGGTCATACTGAATCATTGAGCGCCTCGCCGCGCGGTCGCGTCGGCGATCGCCGCAGACAAGCACGCATTGGGTGATGGGTGGGTTTGCGGCGCAGCATCCCGTCGCGCGGCGTGGGTCGTGGTCATTGGAATCGAAGTCTCAAGCGGAGCAGTGCGAATCTCGCGCTGCGTTTTTTGTCATTGAAAGCAATGCAAGCCGGCATTCTAGACGGGTATCCGTCCAGTAGCCCGCAGGCTTTTGCCGGCAGCCTGCAATTATTCCGTGCGCATTGCGCGTAGGTGCACTAGAACATAACTTCACGTGCAACCGGCAAAGCCGGGTTTTTCATCGCGATATCGCACACCGTCTCGCGCGAAGCCGCTCAAGCGCGAATCTTGCTACGAAGTGTTGCGACGCCGTTTGCATCGTCGTTGGCAACGCCCCGCGGGACATCGCTGGGGACTGATGTGCAGCATTCATGATGCCGGGCCGGCAATGGCAGTCCCACGGACTCTGCCCGCCTTTCTTCTCCGCGGCGCGCCTAGACTGCGTTTCACCGCGCGTGCCGCCGCCCCGGCACCAATCCCGCTCACCGAATGTGACTACTGGAGACAGCATGACCCAGCCAGCCCTATCGCACGACGCATCGCCCGACCTACGCTCCGCCTTCGCCGCCGACGTTCGCGCGGGCCTGACCCATACGCCGCAAAAAGAGTTGCCGTCCAAGTATCTGTATGACGAAGTGGGCTCCGCGCTGTTCGAAGTGATCACCGTGCTGCCGGAATATGGCGTGACGCGTGCCGAGGAACGTCTGCTCGCGAAGCACGCGGCGGACATCGTCGCGCACCTGCCGCATGATGTGACGGTCGCCGAACTTGGCAGCGGCAGCGGCCGTAAAACACGGCGCATTCTGGAAGCGCTATGTAAAAAGCGCCCCACTTCTTACTGCCCGATTGAAATTTCGCGCAGCGCGTTGCAGTTATGCAGGCGCGAACTCGGCGACATCGAACGCATTTCGATTGTCGGCTATGAACGCGATTACCTGGCCGGCCTCGCCGAGGTGAGCAAGCAACGCGCAAAGAATGAGCGGTTACTCGTCCTGTTTCTTGGCAGTACGATCGGTAATTTCGGCAGACTCGCGGCGACGCGTTTCCTGCGCGATATCCGCAACATGCTGGCGCCCGGCGACGCGTTGCTGCTCGGCACGGATCTGATCAAGCCGACGCCCGTGTTGGTGGCCGCGTACGACGATTCGATCGGCGTCACCGCGTCGTTCAACCTGAATCTGCTCGCGCGCATCAATCGCGAACTCGACGGCGATTTTCCGCTCGAGGCATTCGAACACGTCGCGCGTTTCAACCCGGACGCGCGCAGCATCGAAATGCACCTGCTCGCGAAGCGCGACATCACCGCGCACGTGGGCGCGGCACAGCTGACTGTATCGCTCAAGGCGGGCGAAACGATCTGGACCGAAAGCAGCCACAAATATCGCGCGGAAGAAATGCCCGTGATTGCGGACGACGCCGGCTTCGCGTGCAGCCATCAATGGATCGAAGAAGATTGGGGCTTTGCGGAGAGCTTGCTAGTGGCGCGTTAAGGCGTCAGCACGCCGCTGACTGAAGTGGTCACGTGAAAATCGCAAGGCGTCGCGCCGTCGCGCACGGATGGCGCGACGCCTCATGTTTTGCGAAAAAGTCCGCTCAGTGCTGTTCGAAACGTTCGTACCGCTTCTCGGTCGAGCGCTCCTCGCCGTTCACCTCGGTCACGCGCGCCGCCGGCGGCCCGTGACGCAGCCACGACAACATGCGGTCGACCTGGTTGGCGGAGCCCTGCAACATGGCTTCGACGGAACCGTCGTCGAGATTCGCCACCCATCCTTTGATTCCAAGCGCGTGGGCTTGCCGCACGGTCGCGTGGCGAAAGCCGACGCCCTGCACGGTGCCGCGCACCCGCACGTAGTAAGTTTCGATCCGCTGATCCAGATCCGGGGCCATGCCGTCTTCTCCTCTGTCGACCGGAGTTAGCGCTTGAGGGCCGACTCCGGTCCCATGCAACGCAAAATTCGTTCAACCCGGCATTCTAGTCGCGTCGCGGCGAGCCTGCTCGGCAATGCACACCTCCAGCCGTCCGTTCGAGGCCGCCCGCGCGACACGCGACACGCGCGCCACGTACAATCCGTCGACTGTCACGCAGGAAATGGAAACAGAATGACCGAACAGAATCGCGATCTCGTGCTCGTGACCGGCGCCTCCGGCTTCGTGGGCTCGTCGGTGGCGCGCATCGCGCAACAGAAGGGTTTCAAGGTGCGCGTGCTGGTGCGCGCCACCAGTCCGCGTCAGAACGTCGAGTCGCTGGACGCGGAAATCGTGGTCGGCGACATGCGCGACGAAGCGTCGATGCGCAACGCGCTGCGCGGCGTGCGCTACCTGCTGCACGTGGCCGCCGACTATCGCCTGTGGGCGCCGGACCCGGGCGAGATCGAGCGCTCGAATCTCGAAGGCACCGAAGCGACCATGCGCGCGGCGCTGAAGGAAGGCGTCGAGCGCATTGTCTACACGAGCAGTGTGGCGACGCTGAAAGTGACCAGTTCCGGCCAGTCCGCCGATGAAACCTCGCCGCTCAGAGCCGATCAGGCTATCGGCGTGTACAAGCGCAGCAAGGTGCTCGCCGAACGCGCGGTGGAGCGGATGATCGCCGAGGACGGCCTGCCTGCGGTGATCGTCAATCCGTCCACGCCGATCGGTCCGCGCGACGTCAAACCGACGCCGACCGGACGCATCATCGTGGAAGCGGCGCTCGGCAAGATTCCCGCGTTCGTCGACACAGGGCTCAACCTGGTGCATGTGGACGACGTCGCGGCCGGTCATTTCCTCGCGCTCGAACGCGGCAAGATCGGCGAGCGCTATATTCTCGGCGGTGAAAACCTGCCGCTTCAACAGATGCTCGCGGATATCGCGGCGCTGACCGGCCGCAAGGCGCCGACGCTGAGCTTGCCGCGCTGGCCGCTTTATCCGCTGGCCATGGGCGCCGAAGCGGTCGCCAAGATCACGAAACGCGAACCGTTCGTCACCGTCGACGGCTTGAAAATGTCGAAGAACAAGATGTATTTCACTTCGACGAAAGCGGAACGCGAACTCGGCTATCGCGCCCGGCCCTACCGCGAGGGCTTGAGCGACGCCCTCGACTGGTTCCGGCAAGCGGGGTATCTGAAGGATTGATGCCTGCATGAACACGCGGCCCGCGCCGGGAGATCCGGCGTGGCCGCGAGCATTTTGTTACAACGTCACTGTGTTAGCGAAAGGTAAAAGCCTACGCGCAGCAGGTAAAATCGTGGGTCTTACCAGAGAAACCTCGCATGAATCTTCACGAACAGCTCGGCGCACTGGAAATGGGCGTCGATCAGCTCATTCAGGCTGTCGTGGCCCCGCAGGCCGAAAACATCCCCGAGACATCCGCACAGACCGCCGCGCCTATGGCGCCGGTGGATCAGGTCGCCTCCGGATCCAGCGCGGAAGCGGAAGCGGTCGCGGCTGTGACCGAGGCGAATGTCGAAGACAAGGCGCCGGCCCCGCAGCGTCAGCCCACGCTCGAAATCAATCGCCCCGCGCAGAACGAGATCACGATGACGATCGGCGGCCAGACGGTCGCGTTGCGCGCGGAGCAGATCGGCCAACTGATCGAGGAGTTGTCGAACGCGCGCGCGTCGATGACGCCGGAACCGCCGCCGGGTATTCCGCCCGGCTGGCGCTTCGTGTCCACGAAGAATCCGGTCATGGCGGTGCAGAAACAGTCGAACGGCGACCGTTTGCTGGTGATGCGCCATACCGGCCACGGCTGGGTACCGTTCACGTTCTCGCCGGACATGGTGATCCAGCTCTACATGATGCTCACCAAAGGCTGAGATGAAAAAGCGCCGCCCGAGAGCGCCGCTTTTCCGTTCCACCTGTTTCTGACCGCTGTCTCAGCGTTCCTGCACCGGCGCCTGAACACGCGCCTTCCACTGCCCGCCCTTGCCGCGCCAGTAACGCACCGCCGACGCAAACGTCGCGCCGACATAGAACAACGCGATGAGCGGCAGAAACGGCGCCCACAGCGGCGAGCGGCGATAGTAGCTGAGCATCGGCGCATAAGCGCAGCACATGGCCGCCCATGCGAGCCATGCGGGCCAGCCTGTCGGACCGAGCACCAGGGCGGCCAGCGGCGGCATCAAATAGATGATCGTCATGCCGGCCAGCGTGCCCGCCAGCAGCCACGGCGAGTAATGCAGTTGAGTGAAGGCCGTGCGCGCGATCATGTTCCAGATCTCACGCCAGTTGTCGTACGGACGCAGCGAGACGCTGCGCGCCGCCACATCCAGCCGGATCGGATGGCGCCCCGTGCCGCGATGCTTGATACGCGCGGCGAGGCTGCAGTCGTCGATCAGCTCGGCACGGATCGACTCGATGCCGCCCGCTTCTTCCAGCGCGCTACGGCGCACCAGCATGCAGCCGCCCGCGGCCGCGGCCGTGCGATTACGCGGGTTGTTGACCCACGAGAACGGGTATAGCTTGGCAAAGAAGAACACGAAGGCGGGAATCAGCGCCTTTTCCCAGAACGAATCGCAGCGCAGACGCACCATCAGCGAGACGAGATCGCGCTGTTCCGCGTTTGCTCGCGCGACGAGTTGCGAGACCGCATCGGCGGGATGGCCGATGTCGGCGTCCGTCAGCAAGAGAAACTCCGCGGGCAGGCCCAGCGTGCGCACCGCCTCGATGCCTTGCGACTGCGCCCATACCTTGCCGGACCAGCCCGGCGGCAGCGGCTTCGCGCTCAGCACGGTCAGGCGATCCGGGCACTGCAACTGCAACGCGGCCGCGCGCGCCGCTTCGGCGGTGCCGTCGGTGCTGTGGTCGTCGACGACGATCACATGAAATTCGCCCGCATAGTCCTGTTGAAGCAGCGTAGTGACCGCCTCGCCGATCACGTCGACCTCATTGCGGGCCGGCACCACGGCGGCCACCGCCGGCCACGAAGCACGCGGTTCGATGATGAGCGGCGCGGCAGGACGCGCGCGCCAGAAACCACCGCGCGCGAATAGCAACACACACCAGATCAGCAGGGAAAGACACGAAAGAAGAAACAGAACCACCGCCATTAAGCATTACCCTCGATTGAACGCGCCGCGACACCGACGCGCCGCGACAGCCACATCACCACAGTGCGGCCCGCGACGACGCACCAGTCGAACGTATTGAGCACCGGCCGCTCGCGAAACACGTCGTAGCCCGCCGTCTCGATCCTGTCCAGAAAACGCAGCCCGCCATGAACGGCGCCGCATAACTCGACGCCAAGCCGCCCGGGCACACGCAACGCGAGCGGTGCGCCGCGCACCAGCATCTCGCGGACGAAGGACACCTCGTGCGCCATCAGCGCCCGCCAGTCCTGATCGGCGACACCGTTGGCGATATGCGCCTCGGTCACGTTGAAGCGCCGCAGGTCCGCAAGCGGCAAATACACGCGGTCCTTTTTCCAGTCAGCGGAGACGTCCAGCCAGAAACCGATCAACTGCGACGCCGTGCAGATCGCGTCGGCGTCGGCGAGATTCTCCGGCGTGGCCGCGCCGATCAGATGCAGCATCAGATGCCCGAGTGGGTTCGCAGAGTGGCGGCAATAGTCCAGCAGCGCGGCGCGGTCGGCGTACCGGTTGGTGTCGATGTCCTGAGCGCACGCGTGGAGCAAGTCGTAGAACGGCGCGAGCGGTAGTTTATACTGCGCCACGACGCTGGCGAGCTTGCCGAACAGCAGCGGATGAACCGGTGCCGCGCGCCGCTGCGCCACCGCGTCGAGGCCGGCGCGGAAGTCGGCGAGACGGGCGTGCCGCTCGGCCGCGCTCCAGTCGCCTTCGTCGGCAATGTCGCCCGCCGTGCGGACGACCTGATAGATTACGCCCATAGGCGCGCGCAGCGCCTTTGGCAGCAACACGCTCGGGACCGGAAAATCTTCGTATTGATCGACGTCCATCCAGCGAGCCTCGAAACCCTTTTGTAATGTGGGCGCCTACGCGCCGCAGGACTGGGTAGTTTAAGGGTTCCGTCAAACCGCTGCAGCGTGTAATGATTGCCGCATCCTCGTAGGGACGGCCCTGCTTGCTTCTTCGGCCGTTGGCTTGCCACTGCGGCGGTCGCCCAACACCGGCCGGGCGCCGCCGAAGCAAAGCTGGCCTGATAGCGTTAGAATGCGCGTTTGGTTTTGCTGTACCGGCAGGCGCCGGGCCTCAAGACGTCAACTAAATAGATGATCGCGGCGATAAAGTCATATTTACCGACTTCTTCGAACCCGCGTCAGTCGGAGTTCGCCAATTTATGCGAGTCATCCTTGCTCAACCCCGCGGCTTTTGTGCGGGTGTTGTACGTGCAATCGAGATTGTCGATCGCGCGTTACAGCAACACGGCGCACCCGTGTATGTACGCCACGAGATTGTTCACAATCGCCATGTGGTCGACAATCTGCGCCAGAAGGGCGCGCGCTTCGTCGAAGAACTCGACGAAGTGCCGCAAGGCGCCGTGGCGATTTTCAGCGCTCACGGTGTCGCTCAAACCGTCGAGCGTGATGCCGAAGCGCGCGGGCTCGACGTGCTCGACGCAACCTGCCCGCTGGTCACCAAAGTGCATGTGCAGGGTCGCCAATATGTCGGCGCGGGCCGCACGCTGATTCTGATCGGCCACGCGGGTCATCCGGAAGTGGAAGGCACGATCGGCCAGATCCCGGGCAAAGTGCTGCTGGTGCAGAGCGAAGCCGAGGTCCAAACGTTGGACCTGCCGCTCGACACGCCGCTCGCTTATGTCACGCAGACCACGCTGTCGGTGGACGACACGCGTGGCATTATCGACGCCCTGATGAGCCGTTTCACCGACATCGTCGGTCCTGATACGCGCGACATCTGCTATGCCACGCAAAACCGCCAGGCGGCGGTGCGCGAGTTGAGCAAACAGGTGGACGTACTGCTGGTGGTGGGCGCAACGAATAGTTCGAACTCGAACCGGCTGCGCGAGATCGGCAGCGAAAGCGGCGTGGCCAGTTATCTCGTCGCCGACGGTTCGGAGGTGAAGCCGGAATGGTTTGCGAACGTGCAGACCGTCGGCATCACGGCCGGTGCTTCGGCGCCGGAAGAAATGGTGAAGAACGTAATCGATGCGCTGGGCGCATTGGGGCCTGTCGATGTCACGACGATGGCGGGCCGTGAAGAGAAAGTCGAATTCAAGTTGCCATCGAAGCTGATGCAACCACTCGCCGCACGCGAAGTTTAAGGAGGACCTTTTGTCTATTCCGCTGCTACAGAAAGTCCGGGTCGGCGCATACATCATGCGTCAGCATCTCTCCGGCAACAAACGCTATCCGCTCGCCCTGATGCTGGAGCCGCTGTTCCGCTGCAATCTCGCCTGCAATGGCTGCGGCAAGATCGACTATCCGGATCCCATCCTGAACCAGCGCCTGTCGCTGGAAGAGTGCCTGGGCGCCGTCGACGAATGCGGCGCACCGGTGGTGTCGATCGCTGGCGGCGAACCGCTGCTGCACAAGGAAATGCCGCAGATCGTGAAGGGCATCATCGCGCGCAAGAAGTTCGTGTACCTGTGCACGAACGCGCTGCTGATGGAAAAGAAGATGGACGACTACGAGCCGAATCCGTACTTCGTGTGGTCGGTTCACCTCGACGGCGATCAGCAGGCGCACGATCACTCGGTATCGCAGGAAGGCGTGTACGACAAGGCTGTTGCCGCCATCAAGGAAGCGAAGCGCCGCGGTTTCCGCGTGAACATCAACTGCACGCTGTTCAACGACGCCGTGCCGGAACGCGTGGCCGCGTTCTTCGACACGCTGGGTCCGATGGGCGTGGACGGCATCACCGTTTCGCCGGGTTACGCATATGAGCGCGCGCCGGATCAGCAGCACTTCCTGAACCGCGACAAGACCAAGCAACTGTTCCGCGAAATTTTCAAGCGCGGCAACAACGGCAAGAACTGGTCGTTCAGCCAGTCGGGCATGTTCCTCGACTTCCTGGCCGGCAATCAGACGTACGAGTGCACGCCGTGGGGCAACCCGGCACGTACCGTGTTCGGCTGGCAAAAGCCGTGCTATCTGGTCGGCGAAGGTTACGTGAAGACCTTCAAGGAACTGATGGAAACCACGCAGTGGGAGAAGTACGGCACGGGTAACTACGAGAAGTGCGCCGACTGCATGGTTCACTGCGGTTTCGAAGCGACCGCCGTGATGGATACGGTGGCGCATCCGCTGAAGGCGCTGAAGGTCAGCCTGCGCGGACCGAAGACGTCGGGCGCTTTCACGAAGGACATTCCTCTGGATAAGCAACGTCCGGCCGAATATGTCTTCTCCCGCCACGTCGAGATCAAGCTGGAAGAGATCAAGGTTTCCGGCAAGGGCAAGAAAGTGCAGCAGACGGCTACTGCAGCAAACTGAGCGGTCGACGACGGCGGGCTCGCGCCGCCGTTGATCGCCAGTTAAAAAAAAGCGCGGTGGATAGCCACCGCGCTTTTTTTACGCCTCATGCCTCATGCCTCACGTCTCACGAGCCGACCAACCGTCAGCCCGCGCTGCGCGAGTTGTGCGCGGTCAAAAACTTGATCAGCCCGTCGATACCGCCTTTTGCGATCTGATCCGCAAACTGCGTCTGATACACCTGGATAAGCCACGCGCCCATCATGTTGATGTCGTAGACCTTCCAGCCAGCGGGATCTTTGACCATGCGATAGTCGATCGCGTCGTCGCCGCCATTGCTGAGCACGTGCGATTGCACGACGACGTCTTTCGCGCCGGCCGGCACGGTGGTCGGCAGAAAGTTGAACTTCACGTCCTGGTCGCGCAGTTGCGACAGCGAGGCAGCGTAGGTGCGCGTAAGCAGCAGCGTAAACTGCTCGTACAGTTGCTTTTGCTGTTCGGGCGACGCAGTGCTCCAGGCTTTGCCTACCGCGATCCGCGTGGTGCGCTGGAAGTCGGTGGCCGGCAGGAAGCGCGACTGGACCAGTTGGGTGATCTTCGCCATGTCGCCGCCGCGCGCCTGCGGGTCAGCCCTCATGGCGGCCACCGTGCCCTCGACGGCACTTTTTACCACCGCGTCGGGCGCGCTTTGCGCATATGCCGCCGTGGATACGACGGCCGCGGCCAGAAAAGCAGACAGATAACGTTTCATACGCTCGACAGAACCTGAAAGAAGGAAACGCCGCCAGGCTTGCAAGCAGGCGGCGAAAGCAGGATAGACCAGTATACCGACAATGCGTTCCCGCCCCAAAGCACCCCTGCGGGAGCCGCGCTTGCTAGCGAACCGGAGCCTGATCGCCCGGGCTCTGTATACTTGTGCACTTTCGTCAAAAACAACACCCGTGATAAGGCCACCTTCGCCTACATGCTGAAGTCATCTATTGTCCGTCTCGTCGCCTATTCAGTGCGTCATCCGCTGCGGATCGTCGCGGTGTCGTTCGTGCTCGCCGTTCTGAGCGGCGTCTACGTTATTCATAACTTCAAGATCAACACGGACATCAGCCGTCTGATCGAGACCGACAAGCAATGGTCCGCCCTCGATCACGCCATGGACGAAGCCTTCCCCGATCGCGGCCAGACCGTGCTGGTGGTCGTCGAAGCGCGCGCGCCGGAATTCGCCGACGCCGCCGCGCAGGCCCTGACCGCCGCGCTCAAGGCGGACCCCAAGGAGTTCGTGGCGGTTTCGCAGCCGGCCGGCGGCCCGTTCTTCGAACACAACGGCCTGCTGTTTCCGTCGGTCGACGAGGTGATGTCGACCACCTCGCAGCTCGTGCAGTCGCGCCCGCTCGTCAACGCCCTCGCCCACGATCCCAGCCTGACCGGCCTCGCCGGCACCCTCACCACGAGCCTGCTGCTACCGCTGCAGATCGGTCAGGTGAAGCTCGGCGACATGAGCCATCTGCTGACGCAAAGCGCGACCACACTCGACCGTGTGCTGGCCGGCCAGCCGGCCTCCTTCTCGTGGCGCGCGCTGGTCGACAGGAGCGCGGCCACGGAGCCGGCGCGCGCCTTCGTCATCGTGCAGCCGGTCGTGAACTACGACGCGCTGGAGCCGGGCGCGACGGCATCGAAGTCGATCCGCGACACCGCCGCGGCGCTGCACCTCGACGCGCGCTATGGCGCCACCGTTCGTCTGACCGGCGAACAACCGCTCGCTGACGAAGAATTCGCGTCGGTCAAGGACGGCGCGGTGCTCAACGGCATCGGCACCTTCATCGTCGTGCTGATCATTTTGTGGCTGGCGCTGCGCTCGGGCCGCATGATCGCCGCAGTGTTCATCACGCTGTTCGTCGGGCTCGCCATCACCGCGGCGCTCGGCCTGCTGCTGGTGGGCGCGCTCAATATGATTTCGGTCGCCTTCATGGTGTTGTTCGTCGGGCTCGGGGTCGATTTCGGCGTGCAGTTCGGCGTCAAGTATCGTGAGGAACGCAATCGCGACAACCGTCTGTCCGCCGCCCTCATGCATACGTCGCACAGCATTGGCGTGCCGCTCACGCTCGCCGCGGTTGCGGTCGCGCTGAGCTTCTTCTCGTTCCTGCCGACGGCTTACCGCGGCGTGTCCGAGTTGGGCGAAATCGCGGGCGTCGGCATGTTCGTCGCGTACTTCACCAACATGACGCTGCTGCCGGCCCTGCTGAAGATCTTCAATCCGCCGGGCGAAGCGGCTTCGCCGGGTTTCAAGCAACTCGCCCCGGTCGACGATTTCCTCGGCCGCCATCGCAAGCCGGTGCTGATCGGCACGCTCATCGTCGTGATCGGCGCCACGCCGTTGCTCACGCATTTGCGCTTCGACTTCAACCCGTTTCATTTGAAGGACCCGCACACGGAATCGATGGCGACGCTCGCGTCCCTGAAGGATTCCCCGGAAGCCGCGGTCAACAACGTGCATGTGCTGGCGCCGTCGCTCGCCGACGCCGACCGCATCGCCACGCGTCTGCGCGCCTTGCCGGAAGTGGGCCGCGTCAATACGCTCGACACGTACGTGCCCGCCGATCAGCAGCAGAAGCTGATGCTGATCGCGAGCGCCGCGCAGCAACTGCTGCCCGCGCTGCAGCAACAGCCCGCGCAACAGGCAACGGACGCGGTGCGCGTCGCCGCGCTCAAGCGCGCGTCGAACCAGCTCTCGCTCGCCGCCGACGATCACCCGGGTCCGGGCGCCGCCGAAGCCAAGCATCTATCGGCCACACTACAGAAGCTGGCCGCCGCCGATGCCGCCACGCGCGATCGCGCGGAAACCGCGATGTCCGGCACGCTGCGCATCGCGCTGAGCCAGTTGGCCAACTTGCTGCAGCCGACTGAAATCACGCGCGACAATCTGCCCAAGGAAATCTCCGCAGGCTGGGTATCGAAGGACGGCCGCGCCCTCGTCGACATCTCGCCGAAGGTGAAAGCCGGCACCGATCCTAACGACGACGCCATGCTCGCCCGCTTCGCCCATGCGGTGAAGAAGGCGGAGCCGGGCGCGATCGGCGGCCCGATTTCGATCCTGCATTCGGCCGACACCATCATCAAGGCGTTTCTGCAGGCGGCCGCCTATGCGCTCGTGTCGATTGCGATCCTGCTGTGGATCGCGCTGCGGCGTCTCGGCGACATGCTGCGCACGCTGGTTCCGCTGCTGGTCTCCGCGCTCGTGACGCTCGAGCTGTGCGTGGTATTCGGCATGCCGCTGAACTTTGCGAATATCATCGCGCTGCCGCTAATGCTCGGGGTCGGCGTGGCGTTCAAGATTTACTTCGTGATGGCGTGGCGCCACGGCCAGACCGGCCTCCTCCAGTCGAGCCTGACGCACGCTGTGCTGTTCAGCGCGGCGACCACGGCAACGGCGTTCGGCAGCCTGTGGCTCTCGCACCATCCGGGTACTTCCAGTATGGGGCGCCTGTTGGCGCTCTCGTTGTTCTGCACGTTGATCGGCGCCGTGGTTTTTCAACCCGTGCTGATGGGAAAGCCGCGCGCACGTCGCGCGAAGCAAAAAGGAATATGAGCATGAAGCTGCGTAACACCGCGCTGGCACTCGTCGCCACCGGTTTGATTTCTGGCTGCGCCACCGGCCCCGACCGCAAACCCGGTGACCCATTCGAACCGGTGAACCGCGCGGTATTCAGTTTCAACGACGGGTTGGACCGCTATGTCGCCGTTCCGGTGGCCAAGGGTTATCAGAAGGTGACACCGCAGCCGTTGCGCACGGCGGTGAGCAACTTCTTCTCGAATCTGGGCGACCTGACCAACGCGGCAAACGCGCTGTTGCAGTTGAAGATTACCGACGCGACCGAGGATTTCGTCCGTTTCGCGTTCAACTCGACCTTCGGTCTGGGCGGCCTGCTCGATTGGGCGACGCCCGCCGGCCTGCCGAAGCACCATCAGGATTTCGGGCTGACGCTGGGTCACTGGGGCATTCCGTCGGGCCCGTATCTGGTCCTGCCGCTGTTCGGCCCGAGCACGGTGCGTGACAGCATGGGGCTGATCGTCGACGTGAAGTTCAATCCGCTGAACTACATGGAACCGGCGGTGCGCAACCCGCTGTATGTGCTGCAGTTCGTGAGCGTGCGTTCCGACCTGCTCGGTGCGTCGGATCTGCTGCAACAGGCCGCGCTGGACAAGTATTCGTTCGTGCGCGACGCCTATACGCAGCAACGCCGTGCCCGTCTGCGCGGCACGAGCGACAACGCGGCGCCACTGCCGAACTATGACGATCAGGGGGATTCCGGCGCTTCGTCGGTGCCTGCCGCCGGCGCGCCGGCTGCCGGTGCGCTGCCGAATTACGCCGATCCGGGTGACGCCGCCGAAGCGCCGAATGCGGCCTCCGGCGCCGCTACAGGCGCCCCGGCAGGCGTGCCCAACTACACCGATCCAGGCGACACGCCCGCGAGCGGCGCAGCAGGCTCGACGCCGGGCGCGCCGGCCGCGGCACCCACCGGCGCTTCGGACACGGCCGCGCCGACTCCGCCCGCCGCGCCGCCGGCCGGCACGCAGCCGGCTTCAGCACCGGTGACGCAGTAGGGATTGGAAATTTGGAGGGGTGCCGCGAGTTGAACTGACACTCGCGCGGCACCCAATAGAACGAGCTGTTTCAGGCGATCGCCATCCGCAAGGCCCCGGCGTCGCGCATCGCACGCCGCGCCTCGACTAGCGAGATGCGCGCCGCCCGGGCGTCGATAGCCACCTGAATCAGCCCACCGATCTGCGACGGCTGTCGCAGCAACTCCCGCAAAATCGGCGCGAGCGCCGTGCTGCCGTCGTCGCGCAGACCGGCAGTCGCCGCGGACGGCAGCGTACGCCACGCCGGATCGACCACCGCGCGGCAGACGGCGAACGGCACGCCATGCGCGGCGGCCTTCGCGCCGGCAATATGCGACTCCATATCCACCGCCAACGCGCCATTCGAGCGATGCAGCACGGCCTTGTCGCCCGCGCTCACCAGCGGCGCGGCGACGGCCGCCATGAGACCGCGGCGCACACGCGCCGGGAACCGCCCCGCCGCCAGCGCCGCCGCGAGCCTGTCCGTCCAGATGCGATCGGTCTGCAGCCGCCCAAACGGCCCCTCGACGGCATCCGCGACGATCAGCGCGCCCGGCTCCAGGTCCGGCGCCAAACCGCCCGCCGTGCCGAAACTCACAATGCCCGAACAGCCGCGTGCGACAGCCGCGCTCAACGCGCGCTCCAACAGATCGGCGCGCGCCGCGTAGACGACTTGGACGCCTTCGCCGCGCGCGATTCGCGCCTCGAACGCCATGCCCGTCACGACGATCACGGGCAAGGAACTGCGGAGGCCATTCGCTGACGCAGTGGTCGAAAGAGACATCCGTTACATCCCGACCGCGACGCGCGTGAGACCGTTACGCTTCAGATGACGGAAGCGCGCCAGAGCCCACAGCGGGAAGAACTTGCGATAGCCGTGGTAGCGCAAATAAAAGACGCGCGGGAAACCGGTCGCGGTGAAACGCGTTTCATCCCACAAGCCATGCTCGCGCTGTTCCCGCTGCAAGTACGCAACGCCGCGCGCCACCGCTTCGTGATTGACCTCGCCGGCCGCCATCAGGCCCATCAGCGCCCACGCGGTTTGTGAAGCCGTGCTCGGCGCGCGTTCGTAGCCGTGGTAGTCGAGCTTGTAGCTCTCACCGCCCTCGCCCCAGCCGCCGTCTTCGTTCTGGATCGACACAAGCCACTGCGCGGCGCGCTTCATGCGCGGGTCGTCGTGCGGCATGCCGGCTGCATTCAGCGAACACAACGCCGTCCACGTCCCGTAGATGTAGTTCAGACCCCAGCGGCCATACCAGCTGCCGTCCGATTCCTGTTCCTTCAGCATGTAGGCGAACGCGTGTTGCGCCGGCTCGCTGCCCTGCGGCAGTTCGCCGAGTTGGGCGAGCATCGACAGACAGCGGCCCGAGACGTCCGCGGTAGGCGGATCGAGCAAGGCGCCGTGATCGGAAAACGGAATGTTGTTCAGGTAGTACTGCGTGTTTTCCGGCTCGAACGCGCCCCAGCCGCCGTCGCTGCTCTGCATGCCCACCACCCATTCGCGCGCCCGCGCGATGGCTTCGCGATCCACGTCCGATTGCGTCACCGCCGCCGAGCGATGCATCGCCATGACGACCACCGCGGTGTCGTCGACGTCCGGGTAGTAGTCGTTGTTGTACTGGAATGCCCAACCGCCCGGCCGCACGTTCGGACGGCGCGAAATCCAGTCGCCGCGCACGTCGAGAATCTGCAGCGGACGCAGCCACGCGAGCCCGCGCTCGGCGGCCTGCTCGGCACGCGCCTCGCCGGTTTCGAGCAACGCATGCGCCACGAGCGAGGTGTCCCAGACCGGCGACAGACACGGCTGGCAATATGCTTCGTCGTCCTTGATGACGAGCAGCTTGTCGATCGACTGGCGAGCAATCGCGCGATTCGGGTGATCGGCCGGATAGCCGAGCACGTCGTACATCATCACCGAGTTCGCCATGGCCGGGAAAATCGCGCCGAGCCCGTCTTCGCCGTTCAGCCGTTCATCGACGAAGGCCACCGCCTCGCGCACCGCGCGCTCACGCGTGGCTTTCGGGAACAGGCCGTCGACCGCGCGCAGCAGCATGTCCACGCCGCTGAAAAACCGGAACCAGCCGGCATGCTGATGCGGCGCCCGGTCGCGCGGGCCGGTGTTGACCGGCGCGCCACGAAACAGCTCGTCGATTCGCACGCGGCGCGGGTTGCGCGCCACCGGGCGCTTCGCGTTGAGCACGAGCAGCGGCACGATCACGGTACGCGCCCAATACGACACCTTCGACAGATGGAACGGGAACCACATGGGCAACAACATGATCTCGACGGGCATCATCGGCACGGCGCGCCACGACACCACGCCGAACAGCGCGAGCAGAATCCGCGTGAAGACGTTCACGGCTTCGGCCCCGCCATTGGCGAGGATCGCTTCGCGCGCGCGGACCATGTGCTCGGCATCGGCCGGGTCGCCGATCATCTTCAGCGCGAAGTACGCCTTGACGCTGGCGCTGATGTCGAGCGCGCCATCGGTAAAGAGCGGCCAGCCGCCGTCGGGCAACTGGATGCGGCGCAGATAGCGCGCGATCTTCTGCTCCAGCTCCACGTTCGGCGTCTCGCCGAGGTAGTGGACCAGCAGCACGTATTCGGCGGGGATCGTCGCGTCGGCTTCGAGTTCGTAGACCCAGTGGCCATCCGGCTGTTGCGCGGCGAGAATCGCATCGGTCGCGCGCGTGATCGCGGCGTCGAGCGATGCGGCGGGTGCCTCGGCCGCGACGGCTGGCGCGGGCGCATGCGGCACCGCGTCGGCGATTTCGGGCAGGACGGCGTCCAGCGGCTGGGGTTGGGATAAGTCGTTCATCGGCGTTCCATCGGTTCATTCAGCAACGTATCCGCGGCCTTCTGGCCGGAGCGGATCGCGCCTTCAATCGTCGCGGGCAGGCCGGTGGCCGTCCAGTCGCCCGCGAGCATCAAGTTGTTCCAGCGAGTGCGCGTGCCGGGCCGCAGCGTTTCCTGGTCCGGCAGCGCGGCGAATGTCGCGCGTTTTTCCACCACCACCTGCCAGGCCGGCATCGGCGCGGCAGGCAAATTGGCCGCCTGAGCCACTTCGGCCCAGACGGTGGCCGCGAGTGCTTCGGGCGGCGTGTCGAGCAGCCGCTCGGCGCCGTTCACCGTCACCGAGAGGCGCCCGTCGAAGGCGAACAGCCATTCGGCCTTGCCGTTGAGCAGCCCGGTGACCAGCGGCTGACCAAACGGCGGATCGATCGCGAAATGCACGTTGACGCTCGCCGCGAAGCGCGTCGGGGCGCGCAACCCGGGCACCAGCGTGCGTGCGATCTCCGGCGGCACCGCGAGGATCACGGCATGATTCGCTTCGAGCGCGCTGCTTTCGCCGGCGAAACGCAGCGCTTGCACGCGGCGGTTGTCGGCGGCGAATACCATTTCTTCGAGACGCGAACCCAGCCGGATCGCTGCGCCGCCATGTTGCAGCAGCCGCAACGCCGGATCCACGAACGCGCTGCCCAGTCCGTTGCGCGCGACTAGCGGCCGGCACGCGAGGCCGCCTGCCATTACGGTCTGCCGCACGATGGCGCCAGTCAGTTCCGCCGACGCTTCGCGTGGCTCGACGTGCAGCATGGCGTGAAACAATGGCCGCAGCAGGCGGTCCCACAGCGGACCGCTGCAACGCATGGTCTGCGCGACGCTGCGCCCGGGCTTGGCGAACAGCAGCGGCACGAGCGTCAGATAGTCGCCCGGCCCGGTGTTCGGCACGCGTGCGTTCGAATCGAAGATCCACCAGGGCAAGTGTCCCGGCGAAAGGCGCACGGTCCAGCGTGCCCGCGTGGCCAGATCCACGAACGGATACTCGGGCTGCGCCGGACCGGCCAGCTCGTCGGCGGCGCCGATCGCTCGTGTGTAGTTGAGCGTCGCGACGTTGCCCGACAGGACCATGTGATTGCCGCTGTCGAGCGTGGCGCCCAGCTTGGGGTCGTAATACGTACGGCAACGGCCGCCCGCCTGGGCCGCCGCTTCATGCAGCACGACATGCGCGCCGCGCCGCTGCAGCTGCACTGCGGCGGCCAGACCGGCAAGGCCTGCGCCGACCACATGTACGAGCTTTTGCATCAGCTCAGAAAAGCGCGTAACGCGCGACGATCCACAACATGCGGAGCTTCGGCTTGCGGACCTTCGTGCGCGGAATGTCGAAGCCGCGATCCAGCGTCCGTTCGAGCAGCACGCGATAGACGCCCGACATGATGCGCGGCGCGCGCACCTGGTTGCGCGGCTCGCTGTCCATGATCGCGTCGGAGGCGGCAAAGTGTTGCTTGGCCCGCTCGGCAAGCGTGGCACATACGCGCGGCAGCGACGGATCGTCGGCGATCTGCATGGGGTTCGTCACCGCAATGCCTTCGCGCGCCAGCAATTCGTGTGGCAGATAGCAGCGGTTGATGCCGGCGTCTTCGTCGATATCGCGCAGGATGTTGGTGAGTTGCAGCGCGCGGCCCAGATGGTGCGCCAGCAGTCGGCCGGGCGCTTCCGCCATCCCGAATATGCTCACCGATAGACGGCCCGCCGCACTCGCGACGCGGTCGCAATAGAGGTCGAGCGTGGCTTCATCGGGCGCGCAGATGTCGGCGGCGGCGTCCATCGCCATGCCGTCGATCATGGCGTGAAAATCTTCGCGTTGCAGATGAAACGTATGAATGTGCCGCGTCAGCGCGCGCAACGATGCGCGCGGCGCACCGGCGTAGCACGCGTCGATGTCGGCACGCCAGCGCTCGAGCGCGGCGGCGCGTTCGGCGCGCGGCATGTCGCTGTCGGCGATATCGTCGACAGCGCGGCAGAAAGCGTAGACCTGATACATCGCGTCGCGCTGCGCGGCCGGCAGAATGCGCATTGCGAGATAGAACGAGCTGCCGGATGTGGCGGCGGCGGCGTCGATTTCTGTATCGTCCACGACAAGATTGGAAACAGCCAAGACGATCTCCGCTGGAGGCGCCCGCTGAAAGGCGTTCAAGAAGTTTGATGCGTGCCCGCGAGGCAGGCGGCACGCGCGCGCGGACACGCGCGAAACACCCGGCTGGGAGGCCGGAAACGGCGAAAAGTATATCAACGTTTGCGAGATGCCGCAGTTTCCCCGACGAATAAGGGGCCCGAAGCCCGCAAGCGGAGTGCCTGGCGGCCTGCGGTGTGGCCGACCCTACGCCCTTCGCGGGGCGAAACGCCGCGGTGCGGCGTCAGACGAAGGCGACCGACCGGTTGCGTCCTTGCCGCTTCGCGCTGTAGAGCGCGGCGTCGGCTTCGTTGATGAGCACGTCGTACGAAGGCACGCCGGCGCGAGCCGACGCGCCGCCGACGCTCGCCGTCACCGGCACGCTCGTGCCCTGCACTTCGACCGGCGTGTCGGCAATCGTGCAGCGGATCTTTTCCGCCACGCGCATCGCGTCGTCGAGCGGCGTGCACGGCAGCAGCAAGGCAAACTCCTCGCCGCCGAAGCGCCCGAAGGTGTCCTGCGCCCGCACCACCTCGGCGACGCGTTGCGCCATCACGCGCAACACCGTATCGCCGACGCCGTGGCCGAACTGGTCGTTGATTTTCTTGAAATGATCGAGGTCGAACAGCAGCACCGACATATCGCCGCCGTAGCGCTGCCAGCGCGTGTATTCGTCGCGCAGGCGCGTTTCGAAGAAACGGCGGTTAGCGATCCCCGTCAGACCGTCGCGGTCCGCATACTCCTGGAGCTTCGCGACCGCTTCTTCGCGTTCGCGCTGCACGATGCTCACATGCGTGACGTCCGAGATGGTCACGCACACGGCGACCACCTCGCGCTCGCGCATGAGCGGCATGAACGTGCAGTCCTGCTGCATGAAATCGACGCCGCCGGTGATCGGCCGGTCGTGATCGAACTTGAAGAGATACGGGCGCTGCTCCCACGAACTGAACGCAAAGCTGCCAAGCTGAAAGACGCTTTCGATCTTGCGTGACAACCACACGCGCGGCAGTTCCGGGAAATGCGCATAGAGCGACTTACCGACCACCTGTTCCGGCGTCAGTCCGCTGTGATCCTGCATGAAGCGGTTCCACATGAGCACGTTCATGTCCCGATCCAGCACGAAAATGCCGAATCCGACACGTTCGACCACCAGATCGCTCAACGAGTCCACTGGCACGTTCATAGGCTCGACAACAGCGCGTCGAGCGCTCCGTTCATGTGGCGAATGGATTCTTCGGCCATCAGCATCACGAGGTGAGCGCGGAAGCTCTGGTCCTCGAGCGCGAAATTCACTTCGACCAGCAGCGCGACTTCCCACTGCAGCACGCCCGGCTGGAACACCTCGTCGAGCGTCATGGCTTCGCCGAGCAGGCCCGGCGCGGAGAAGATCGGCGTGCGGCCGAGCTGGTCGAGAATGCACGACACGCAGGCGCCCGTCAGCACATTCGCGACATCGAACACCAGTTCCTGCTGGCTCACCGTCTCGTAGGCCGAGCGCGAGTACGGATCGCTGACGAGCGCACACAGTTGCTCGACGCTGTCGCTGCGGCAGATCACCAGCGCCTCACCCTTGATGTCGGAACGAAAACCCTGGCGCACCGCGCTCACGGTGTCTTCGATCCCGGTCATCTCCCGCAGCGCCTGCGCCGCCTCGCTGACCGCCACCACCTTCACGCGCGGCACCGACAATTCGATGAACGCATCGAGCAGCCGCGCAAGACGTGTGGCGGCCTGGCCCATCGCCAGATTGGCGACCTCTTGCAGCGCGTCGCGCTGATCTTCGGTGAGGACTGGCTCAGACATACAACCCGTACTCCTTGAGGATGGGAAGTACCGCCTCGGGCGTCACGGGCTTGGCGATGAAAGCGGCAGCGCCGAGCGCGCGCACGCGCTGCTGGGCCACCGGCTGAACATCGGCGGAGACGACGATGACGAAGGTGTTCAGATCCTCATGCTGCAATGCTTCCAGCACCTGATAACCGGTCATGCCCGGCATGGTCAGGTCGAGGAACATCACCGACGCTTTGCCTTCGCGATACAGCTCGAGCGCTTCACGCCCGTTCGATGCGTAAGACACGTCGACGTCCCAGTCCGGCGGCAATGCCTTGGTGAGCACTTTGCGGGCAAGCAACGAATCATCGGCGATCACAATGGGCAAAGGCATGGGCGGGTCGGAAAGCGGAATTAGCTCTTTCGCGTTAACGGCGAAGCGAGGTGAGTTCTTTAGCGCGACGTCAGTCGGCCGGCGGCAAAGGCCGCTGAAACTGGCGGATGGGCGGAATGCGGGCGAACGGGCAGCGCGCGCGGCGAAGCGCGATGGACAGAACCGGCGGGCATGCATGAAAGCGTACGCGCACGGTGGACGACGGCGATGACCGGCATGTTCGAAGCCTACCCCGTAGATGAATCCGCGCGGCCTTGGTGGATCGGGCTGGTCTTTGGTGCGCGTCATTCCGCGAACGCCTTCCGCCATGCCTGGTAAGCATGGTGCGGCTGGGTGCCCCCGCGGCAGATGCGTCCGAACGTAGCGGACGCATTTTTATCATGGTGCCGATTCTCGAAGCAAAAAGGCGGAAAAGCAACTCGCCAATTTGACTTTCATTAAAGAGATTTTCCCGTGAAATGCTATTCTGGAAAATATGTTTGCATGTTCTGGCGGTTCTATTTGATCTTTATCCTTTTGTGTACGTTTGCGCTTCCGGTTTCGTCGCTGTTTTAAAGAACAGACGATTAAGCCGCGCCTCGGCGTCAGGGCGCCGGTTGCCGCGGTAACTTCTACCGCCGCGCGGCGTCTATCCTTCTCGTATGATGCTGAATCCCGGCCTCTGCGTTCCGAAAGACCATCGCACAATCGACATGACACAAGACCGGTTCGATCCGTCATCCGCGAGCCGCCTGTCCGCCGGCCGACAGGATAGGGCGTTATTTCCCACCGTGCCGGAACAGAATTTCCACGTGCGGCGCATGACGCTGATTGCGTTGCTGATCGTGGCGATCGTGCTGCCATGCCTGTATGTCGCGGCCATGGCGATCAGCGATCTGCGCGCGCGCGAGGCCGAAGCCACCGACATGACGCTGCGCACGGTGCGAGTGGCGGAAGAACACGCGCTGAAAGTGTTCGACATGAATGAGACGCTCGACGCGCGCATCGTCGATCTGACCGACGGTCTGGACAACAACGGCATTCGCGCCCGCGAAGCCGCCATTCACGAAAAGCTGCGCGTCATGGGCGGCGGCTACCCGCAAGTGGCCGCCGTGTCGATCTTCGGGCGCGATGGCGCTTTGCTGGTGAGCAGCCGCTATCTTCCGTCGCCGGCCATCTCGATCGGTGAGCGTGAGGATTTCATCGGCATTCGCGACGGCAAGAGCCTCGAGCATGTGTCGAAGGTCATGACCGGCCACGTCGCCGGCGAGCAGGTGTTCAACATGGGCGTCGAGCGGACCGGCGCCGACGGCTCGTTCGACGGCGTCGTCTCCGTCGCGCTGCGGCCCAGCTATTTCGACGCGTTCTATCGTGAATTGCTCGGCGGCAACGGCACGCCGATGACCATGAGCCTGGTGCGCGTGGACGGCTCAATCCTCGCCCACTATCCGCGCACGCCGCGCGAGCCCGCGGCCATGGCGCCGCAAACGCCGTTCGCCGAGGCCCTCGCGCAAGGACGCCGGGCCGGCGTCGTGCGCATGCATTCGAATGTCGACGGTGAAAACCTGATTCTTGCGTTCCGCCACGTCGGTTCGTATCCGGTGTACGTGGTGTGCGGCTATCGCGCTTCGGCGATCTGGGCGGGGTGGTACCGGCACCTCGGCGTGCTGATCCTGTCGATGTTCACGCCCTCCATCGCGCTGTGGTGCGTGATCTGGTTGTCGCTGCGCCGGCTCGGCGCCGAAGAGGAAGCGTGGGAGCGCTGGCAGGCTGAAGCGTCCATGCGCCGCTCGATCGAATCCGCGTATCGTCAGTCGCGCAAGATGGAAGCGCTCGGCACTCTGGTCGGCAGCGTCGCACACGATTTCAATAACCTGCTGATGATCCTCTCGGCCAATGTGCAGATCGCACGGCGGCGTGGCGCAAACGGACTCGACCGCGAATTGTCGGCGATGGAGCGGGCGCTCCTGAGCGGTCAGTCGCTCACCCGGCAATTGCTCGGCGTGGCCCGCAAACAACCGTTGCGCAACGAAAACCTGTCGCTCGAACGCTGGCTGCCGGCGTGCCGCGAATTGCTGCGCGCGTCGCTCGGCGCGAAGGTGTCGCTGGTGATCGATATCGGCGTCGAAATCTGGCCGATGCGCGTCGACGTCGCGGAACTGGAACTGGCGCTCATCAACATTGCCGTGAATGCGCGCGACGCCATGCCGAACGGCGGGCGCTTCACGGTGCGCGCCACCAATATCCATTTCCCGCCGGCCGATGGCTTGCCGCTGACCGGCGACTTCGTGCAGTTGTCGCTCGAAGATACCGGTGTGGGCATGGCGCCCGAGGTACTCGCGCGCGCCTTCGAGCCGCTGTTCACGACCAAGCCGACTGGCATGGGCACGGGCCTCGGCCTGCCGCAGGTTTTCGCGTTCTGCGAGCGCTCCGGGGGACTCGCCGCGATCGACAGCGCGGTGGGCGCCGGCACGTCGGTGCGCCTCTATCTGCCGCGCGCCACCGCCGAACCGGACGCCGACGTAGCGCCCGAAGCCGGTGCGGAGGTCGGCGACACGCCTCAGGGCCTGCGCATTCTGCTCGTCGAGGACAACGCGGAAGTGGCCGCCGGCACCGAAGCCCTGCTGCAGATGATGGGCCATCAGGTCACGTGCGTTTTCAACGCCGATACCGCGCTGCGCCTGTTCGACGATGCCCACGCCCGACAAGCGCGTACCGGCGAGCCGCTGCCGTTCGATCTGGTGTTATCCGACATTCATATGCCCGGCACCATGAACGGCATCGATCTGGCCGAGAAAGTGCTCGCATTCGACACCAAATTGCCGATCATTCTCGTCACCGGCTACGCGGAAGAACTCGACCGGGCCCGGCACGTCAACGTGCGCGTGCTCTCCAAGCCTTTCGATATCGGTTTGCTGGAAAAACTCCTGCAAACGATCCAGCACGACTTGACGCAGGCGGGCACCGATCCGGCGGCGCATCCGGCGGAGTAGCGCTCACGCGGGCGGCCATCGGGCGAGGTTTGGACCGCGGGTTGGCACGAGGTTTGGTATTTACCTCGGGTTGTAAAAGCGCGGCGACGCCATGCCGCGCTTTTTTTGCATGCCGCCTTCGCGCGGGCAGGCGCCAGTGGACCGGCGGGCCGATCGCGTAGGTCCGGCATGATCGTTGCGGCATGGTGTTTACGCAAGACGGAGACGCGTTTGCGCGTCGCCCGTTCCGCCTAAACACGTCGGGAGACAGCCATGCAACACACTGTGATTGGTTTATTCGACACCTATGCTCAAGCGGAAGCCGCCCGCGACGCATTGGTTCAGACCGGCTTTGGACGCGAGACGATCGAGTTGCAGGCGAATCCGGAACCCTCGGTCGGCTCCGCCACCGACGAAGTCGCCGGCTCGGGTGTGCTGGCGAATATCGAACGCTTTCTGTCGAGCCTTTTCGCCGGTGGTTCCCGCGCGCCGGACACGGCGCGCTACGCCGAAGCCGTGCGCCGCGGCGCTGTGCTCGTGTGCGTCAACGCGGCGAGCGAATCGCATGCGGAACTGGCCCGCAACACGTTCACGAGCCTGGGTGCGGCCGACATCAGCGAACGCGCGCCAGATTGGCAGGCGCAAACGGAAGCTGGCCGCGAGCATTCGGTCCTCGATGAACTCGGCATCGGCGCGGTAACGCCGGGCACGCCGCGTACGCCGAATGTGACGATGCCGGCCGCGGGCGCCGCCGCCCGGTCCGCCACGACGGCCGGTCCGCAGTACACGGTACCCCCGGGCAGCACGGACGCAGAGCCGTTCGTGCCGCCGCCGCTTGCCGAGCGCCCGCTGATCGATCCAGTCAACGAGCCGGTCAGGGATCCGCTGGTCGGCGACGTAGGTCGTAGCGCAGTCGCCGCCGGCTCGATGCCGGGTTCGGGCGCGGTCATGCAACCGTCCGAAGTCGTCTCCGAAGCGGGTCAGCCGACCGCGGGCTTGGGCGGCCAGATGCCGAACGAATATCTGGAGTATGAGGAAGATTTCCGCGCGCACTACGACGAGCAATACGCGGCCGAAAACGCGCGTTACGAAGACTACGTGCCGGCCTATCGCTACGGCGCGGAAATCGGCAAGGACATGCGTTATCGCGATCAGCCGTGGGACAACGTCGAACCGGAAGCGCGACGCCATTGGGAAACGACCTCGCCGGACAGCACGTGGGAGCGCTTCAAGCTGGCCGTGCGGCATGGCTGGGAGCGGGTGACGGGACACCACCACGTGTGAACGTGGCGAGGTGCGCGGCGGCAGGCCGTGCGGTAACGGTCCGCGCCGCCGCGTTCAGTCTGGTGCCATTGTTCCCGTCGCGGCGCTGATCGCCTCAGGAGGCGGCATGCAGTTTGACCCAAGCAACGTAGCGGTCGACGAAAGTCTGTAGAAAGTTGCGCGTGCCATCGTTCAGAATCTCGCCTTTTTCGTTGATGACGGCAGGATCGTGCTTGATGAACACTTCCGGTTGACCCAGCGTCGGGACGTCGAGATACGCCAGCACGTTGCGCAGATGCTGTTGCGCGAGCGCGGAGCCGGTCGCGCCAACCGAGGTGCCGATCACGGCGCCCGGTTTGTTGCCCCAGGAATTGGTGCCCCACGGGCGCGAGGCCCAGTCGAGTGCGTTTTTCAGCACGCCGGGTATGGACCGGTTGTATTCCGGGGTGACGAATAGCAGGCCGTTGGCGGCTTCGACGCGCTGCTTCAACTGTTTGCCGGCTTCGGGATAGTCGGCGTCGTAGTCCTGGCTGTAAAGAGGCAACGAGCCGATGTCGATGAATTCGAAGGTGAAGTCGGCTGGCGCGAGCGAAATCACCGCTTGCGCCAACTGCCGGTTGAACGACTCGCGGCGCAAGCTGCCGACGACGACTGCAATGTGATAGGCCATGATTCGCTTCCTTGTGGTGTGGCGCCCGTAGGCGCAAAAGGGTACGAGTTGTCCATCATAGGCAAAAGGCAGAGGCGCTGTGATGGCCGACGGCAAAATGCTAATCGGTGGCTATTGGGGACAGTGCAACCGGGCTGATCGACAGTGGATAACCTTGCTCTTCAAAAAGTTATCCACAGATTCACTGAATAACCTTGTGGATAAGTGGTACTTTTGCCTTGTCAATCAAGCGCGCTTTCGGTGCGGGAACTTTTGAGGCAAACGGCGGTTTGGCGCTGTATCGCTCGACGGAAAGCTGTCGTGTCCGGCATTTCTGACCGGCAATACGCGCGCAGCGAGAGCGAATTTACTTTTTGGAGAATTCAGCCATGAGCTTGAACTATGCAGGGAAGTCCCACGATGAAGCGGTGGCCGCTCGCAAGAAGGAAAAGCAGCGGGCGCAGGAGCAAGCGGGCGGAGAAATGGCCGTCGACGGCACGGAAGCGGACGCTGTACACAGCTGCGGTGAATTGTCCGAGCGCGGCAAAGAAGTCTGGCGTCGCGGCAGCGGTATGGACGGCGGTGGGAAGATCTAGGAGTTTTTGAAGCCTCCAGTCGCCGGTAGCGCGGGAGCCGTGCGTTGCGCGCCGGGGCACGGTTTTTTCCACTCTTGCGCGGTTCGCGCGGCGGATCGCCGAGGCAGCAAAAAGCGAGTCAGCCTTCGCGTAAAGGCGTCGCGGTTTCTCGCGGAAGCCAGCAGGCCGGTCTCACCACGGCTCCTCACAAAGAATAAGGCCAGTCACTCCGGGACGGCGATGTCGCCATCCACCAGCTGCCAGCCGTAGGTCTCGGCAAACAACTGCGCCGCGTCGGCGTCGTCGAAAAAGGGCATGTCAGCATGCCCCTGAAACGGGTAGATCACCCGCTCGTCGCTCAAGCGGAGCACTTTCAGCGTCGGCACAGTACCACTCGAGGTACGGCGCGAAGACGCCGTCACCTGATAATTCGCGCGGCCCGTGAGAGCCGGAAGACTCGCGCGCTGAGAACGCCTGGAAGCCGGACTTGCCATTGGCGTACGCATCAAAGTCCAGCGATCGACTGGCCAGCGACCATGCCGTCGATAACCTGCTCTGCGTAACTCGCTGAAGCAACGCGCGCGTCGCCGGCCACGCCGAACGGTGAACGGCTCGGCACGCGGAAAACGCGGCTGCTAGTCATGGTGTCGTCGGTGCCGCGCCGGCAGATTCGCACGGCGGCGTCGAAGCCCGCATCGTAGTGGCGGGCGCCATCGAGACCGCGCGGCTGGTGCGGATAGACCAGCGGATAAATCTCCAGACCTCGATAGCTTCGGATTGTATTGCTCATGGTGTTCGTCTCCGGTGAAGGCTTTCGTTGAGCGTAGCGTCCTGCCGGGCGCAATGCCCGCCGATCGCGGCGTATCCACGAAACGTGATATTGATCGACGATGCGCGCGAAGAACGGCCGTTCAGCAGGCCGGAGTGACGTCACCGTGGAGCGGGTAGGAGGAAGGGGACCCCGTTCGCCGGGGCGCTCTAATGGTGAGGCGTTTGCGTCAGGGACTGCGCAAGATGCGCAGGAGAACTGCAAGCTGTTGACCCACTGTACCACGTTAGTAGGGCGAGCGTTAAACGCATTTGCGTGTCAGGCCCGACTGTTGCTTCGGAGTGCCGCGTATCGTTTGCAGCCCGTGTGACGGGCGAGGTTCGCGGACGGTTCTCCAGACGAAAAAAGGGCGCCATTGTCGGCGCCCTTTTTCTGGTCTTGCTGGCTTCTTCGGATTAGTTGCCGAAAAACACGTTGCAATATGAAGCCGGCCCATTGCACTGTGCCGGGGTGGCAGCGTGCGCTGCGCCAGACGCCGCGGCAAACAGAGCAACTGAAGCTATCAGGACGGAAAAAATGCGTTTCATGGTACGACTCCTCTTCGGCGTTTGGTTCGCGATCGGGTGCGATCGATGGGGTGAAGAATATCGATTCAGCGCCCGCTGACAAACAGCGAAGACAGGAAGACAATTTCTTGAATAATGAAATAATCGGGAAGGATTCTTGGGGCGGCCCCCTGGATCGTGCGTTCTCCCGTTCGTGATCGCGCGCGGCGGCCGTCACGGAGAACGTCGTACGGGCAGCCGTGGGCTCGGGTGAATCGCCGGAATGGGAGCGAGTTGAGCAGGCGGTCAGCGTAGCGCGCAATGGTGCGACGGTGCGAAAGAGCGCGAGGCGTCGTCCGGCTCGTCTAGCGCTCGCCGGCGGGCGTGTCCTGATAGCGCGCGAGGAAACGTGCGTGCGACGCTTCATCGATTGAAACGGGATGCGAGGTCGTACCCGCCGGATGCTTCTCGAGTTGGGCCCGTGTGCGTATCGGCCGACGCTGAAAATTGCCGCCGCAATTCGGGCAGACATTGCGCAGCCTGGTGAGCGCACACACCTCGCAGAAGGTGCACTCGTAAGTGCAGATCATGGCGTCGGATGCGTTCGGCGGCAGTGACTTGCCGCATCCCTCGCAGGACGGTCTCAGTTCAAGCATGGTGGCTCCGCATTTCAAAACAGCAAGGCGCAGAACGGCGCCTCGCCTGCCGGACAGTGTAAGTGGCACCGGCAAGCAGGAATTGACAGCCGCGCGTCAATTCCTGCCAATGCCGCGAAAGCCTGTTTCGCCGTTACGGGAGCACCGTCCACAACGCAAACGTCAGCGCAAGGCCGACGACTGACACGATTGTCTGCAACACCGACCAGACTAGCACCGTCTGTTTCAATTGCAGCCCGAAGTACTCGCGAACCATCCAGAAGCCGGCGTCGTTCACGTGGCAGAAGAACACGGAGCCTGCGCCGATGGCGAGCGCCATCAGCGAATTGTGTGTCGTGCTCAGACCCGCGACGACCGGCGCGACGATACCCGCCGTCGTGGTAGTGGCAACCGTCGCCGAGCCCGTCGCCTGGCGCAACGCTACCGCGATCAGCCACGCCAGCAGAATCAGCGGCATGTGCGCACCGACCGCGATCTTGCCGATCGTCGTGCTGATGCCCGCGACAACCAGCGCCTGCTTCAGCCCGCCGCCCGCGCCGATGGTCAGCAGCAGCGCGGCGATGGGCGGCAAGCTCTTGCGCAGAATGCCGCCGACGCGCTCGCGTGCCATACCTCGGGACCAACCCAGCGCCACGACGGCGAACAGCACGGTGAGGCCGAGCGCGACCAGCGGCTCACCGAGGAAATTCAGCGTATTGAACAGGAACGTCTCGGGCTGAAGCAGCAGCTTGGCGACCGTGCGACCCAACATCAACACGACGGGCAACAGGATGGTGATGAGGGAGATCGCGAAACTCGGCGGCTCGCCGGTGTCTTCCCTGGCGCTGAAGAGCTCGCCCAATTCTTCCGGTTCGGCCACCTGCATACGCCTCGACAACCAGATGCCATAGAGCGGGCCCGCGAGAATCACTGCTGGAATCGCTACGATGAGGCCGAGCCCGAGCGTCAGGCCGAGATCGGCGTGCAGCGCACTCACGGCGATCAATGGACCCGGATGCGGCGGCAGAAGCGCGTGAAGCGTGGTCATGCCGGCCAGCGCAGGAATCGCGATACGCAGGATCGGTTGCTGCGAACGGCGCGCCATGACGAAGATGATCGGCACCATCATCACGAGGCCCACTTCGAAGAAGAGCGGCAAGCCGATGATCAGCGCGACCACCGCCATCATCCACGGCAGCGTGCGCGGCGTGGAGTGCCTGAGAATGGTCGAGACGAGCCGGTCGGCAGCGCCGGATTCGGCCATGAGCGCACCGAGCATGGCGCCGAGCGCGATGATAATGCCGACGTCGCCGAGCAACGCGCCAGCCCCTTTACTGAATGCACTGGCGACGGCCTCGAGCGGCAGGCCAGCGGCAAAGCCCGCAGCGAACGTGCCGACCAGGATCGACAGAAACGGCGCGAGCTTCAGTGCGCTGATGAAAACGATGATCAGTGCGAGGCCGAGCACACACGAAAGAATCAATTGGGTGTCGTGGGATGACCACGGCGCGAGCGTTGTTGTCAGAGGCACGGTGTCCCTTCGGGTCGAGAGTGACGCAGCCGCGGCCGCGAGCGGAAGACGAATTCTAGCGGGTGGTGGTGGTACGACGCAGCAAGGCTGGCGAGATCGTGGCTCTGTGAGCTTCGTTCGTTCGCGTGATTTGCTTATGCGAATTTATCGGTTCGTCCAGGCTTGCAGACGAATTATTGTCGGAGCCAATCGGTCCATTTTGCGTCCGTCTTTTTTACGAGCCTCTTTATGTCACGTCATCCGCTGCTCACGCGCCGCGCGTTTATCGCCGGTGTGGGCGCTTCGCTGGCCGCCGCCACGCTGCCCGCCGTCTCTACATCCGTTTTCGCTGCCGGTGCGCACGCCAAGGAATTTCGCATCGGCTATCAAAAGGCTGCCAATACCCTCGTATTGCTGAAGTCGCACGGCACGCTCGAAAAGCGCCTCGCGCCGCTCGGCATCACCGTCAAATGGACCGAGTTTCCCGCCGGACCTCAGCTGCTCGAAGGACTGAATGTCGGCGCCATCGACTTCGGCTATGTCGGCGAGGCGCCGCCGGTGTTCGCACAAGCCGCCGGCGCGAATTTCGTCTACGTCGCCTATGAAATTCCGACGCCGCATGCCGAAGGCATCCTGGTGCATCAGGATGCGCCGATCAAGACGCTGGCCGATCTGAAGGGCAAGAAAATCGCCTTTAACAAGGGCTCGGACGTTCATTGGTTTCTGGTCGCCGCCCTGCAGAAAAGCGGCGTGAAGTACAGCGACATTCAGCCAGTCTATCTGGCGCCCGCCGATGCCCGCGCGGCCTTCGAACGCGGCGCGATCGATGCGTGGGCGATCTGGGATCCGTTCCTCGAAGCGGCGAAGCGGCAGTCGAATGCGCGCTTACTTGCGGATGGCGAGGGTATCGTGAGCCATCACCAGTTCTTCCTCGGCGCGCGGTCGTTCGCGCAACAGAACGGCGATGTACTCGCGATCACGATGGACGAAGTCGGCAAAGAGGGCGCGTGGGTGCGGGGGCACTACAGCGAGGCCGCCGCACAGCTCGCCCCCATTCAAGGCCTCGATGCAGGCGTGATCGAAGCAGGCTTGCGGCACTACGCGCACATCTATAAGCCCGTCGACGCGAACGTGCTTGCGGAACAACAGCATATCGCCGACACGTTCAGCGAATTGCGCATCATCCCGACGAAGATCGTGACGAAAGATGCAGCGTTGCCCGCCAGCAACGTTTAGACAACTGGGTTGACGTCCAACCTCGCTTTGCTCGCTTCGTCACGCCGCTCACGCGAATAGCGCAGCGATTTCTTCGGGCGGGCGGCCGATCACGGCTCGCCCGTTTCGCACGACGATTGGCCGTTGCAGAAGAATGGGGTGCTCCGCCAATGCTTCGTATAACTGAGTGTCGGTCAGCGTGGCGTCGGAGAGGTGGAGTTCTTTGTACTCGGCTTCGGTGTCGCGGATCATGTCACGGACTGCGCAGCCAAGTTGCGTGTGGAGTTGCTGGAGCTGGGCGACCGTGAGGGGATGCTTGAGGTATTCGACGATTTCCGTTGCTTCGTTTGCGCTGTTGTAAGTGCTGGAGATCAGCTCGCAGGCTGCACGCGATTTCGAGCAACGCGGGTTGTGGTAGATCGTGATCATAAGTTGTGTGGGGCGGTGGTGACGGATAAGTCGTGGACTGCGCGTGTGCGTCGGCCTTTGTGGATCGGTTGCTATGTGAGATTTTAGCGGGTGAGTAGGGGCGGCGCCGCGGAGCTTCGGTACCCATGGACGCGGCGATCCGTGCGCGAAACTGATTTGCGGCGGCTGGTGACTTTTGTCGTGGTGGGTGACGCGTAATAGGCGCGTTGTGCCAGCGATCCAAATTGAAGATGCGAGTTTTTCTGTTCGCGTGCGTAGTGAATTTATTGGATTGGTGCGGAATGGCGCGCGGTGCGGGGCGGCGCGCCGGTGCTCTTACCGCGGGGGGGTCTATGCATCCACTCGTCCCATAGGGACGCGTGGATGCTTTAGCACTGTCCGGCGTCTGGGCTCTTAGTTTTTGCAGATTACAACGGCAGACGGACTGCGCTGGGCGCGGCGTCTGAGTGCTGAACGTGCGGCTCCGTTTTCCGCAGGGATTTTGGGTTTATGCGCATAAAGCGCCTGAACTGACGTGCTGCGTCTGACATCCATTCCTTCGCGACCCTTTTCGCAGTTCCCCACTGAGCTGAGTCTCCGTGGGTTAGGACCGGATCCGCTCTTCGCTGTCCGCCTGCCCAACGTCCAAGGTATGAAAAGCCGATTGCTGTGGCCGCGCATTGAAACGCGGATCCGACTCGCGTCGGCAAGTCACGCTCGTCAAAAATCCTGCGGCGAATTTATGCGCATAGATTCGCCAGCCAACATAAGCAGACCTACGGCCCGCTCACAATCAACGCATGTCGCATCACCACCAACGCGCGCGTTGAGCAATCACAACTATGCCGACGCAGCTCAACTCACTCGACTCCGCGCATCGTTAGCCTGCTCGCCCCGAAGCCTCTAACTGACCCGCTGACCCGACCGTCCAACGCCACAGGCAGTCCTTACCCCAAAGCAGTGACGGAAGCTCGGGTAAGCATCAAGCCGAAACCGCCCTCGCCCCAGCAACATTCGCATTGCCGCAGCGCCTCCTTTATGCGCATAAACCTATTCCGAACGGCTAATCCTTATCGCAATTACTCAAAAACGATTGAAATACAAAATCATCCAGGTAAAATCCATCTGCGTCTAAAAAGAGGAGGTGAAGATTGGCAGCAGAAATCATCGCGGTAACTCAGCAGAAGGGCGGGGTCGGGAAGAGCACTATCGCGATGCACCTGGGCGCTGCGTTTCATGAGAAGGGCAAGCGCGTCCTCGTCGTCGACGCAGACGGCCAAAACACACTGATCCACTGGGCCAGTGCATCATCAGACGGCGATACTGGTATCCCATTTCCGGTCGTCAACCTCTCCGAAGCCGGTAGCCAAATCCATCGCGAGATCAAGAAGTTCGTGGCGGACTACGACATCATCGTCGTCGACTGCCCGCCCTCGATCACCGAGAAGGTCTCCGGCGTCGTTCTGCTCGCCGCGAGTGTCGCCGTGATCCCGACATCGTCATCGCCCGCCGACTATTGGTCGAGTATCGGATTGGTGAAGCTAGTCCAGCAAGCGCAGCTCATGAATGAAGACCTGCGCGCTGTCTTCCTCCTCAATAAGACCGAAGAAAAGCGGATGTTGACGCGCGAACTAAAACGCGCGCTGGAAGAGCTTGGGTTCCCGTTGCTCAAGACACAGATCCCGACTCGCGAGGCCTATAAGCAGGCTATGGCGTTAGGACAAACGGTGCTTCAAATGAATGATCGCGGCGCCAAGCTTGCCGCTATTGAAGTACGGGCGTGCGCGAACGAGATCGCCGCCTTGCTCCCGTGAAATTTATGCGCATAAAGGACCCTGAATGAAACCCTCCCAATTCGCCAAAGGCTTTCAAGCACGTCCTGATTCGACCAGCAGCGAAAAGCGAACCGCGCTCGATCGCCTGAACGCCATCGACGGTCTGGTCAAGAATGACCCCAGGAATAGCGAAGCGGCGGGGCGCATCATCGCCCCCGTCGCCCCGCCGCAAAGTGTCATCGAAGCTGACACGGTCGACGCAGCCAACGAATCCGCGGCCTACCGCACATGGCGGATCGAGCACGGCTACCGGCCGGGTCAAGTCATCGAGCTCGCACTCAAAACGATCAAGCCGAGCCCGTTCAATCCGCGGCATTTCTATCTGAAGTCGTCGATAGCCGAACTCGCGGTCAACCTCGCAAAGCAGGGGCAGCAGCAGGCAATTCACGTCATTCCGGATTACGACAGTCCCGGCACCTACTTCGTCAGCGATGGCGGCCGGCGAGTGCGTGCCCTGAAAGAAGCGAACAAGGAATCGGTGAAGGCGATCGTCATTGATCTGCCGATCGGTATCCAGAGTTACAAGCTCGGCTACGACCTCAACGTTCAACGTGATTCGCAAACGGTATTCGACAATGCGGTGGTCTGGAGACGGTTTCTCGACGACCGCCATTTCCAGAGCCAGAAGGAACTCGCCGAACACCTCGGGCTGGACGAGTCGACCGTCGCGGTTGCTCTGTCGATTTCCAAATTGCCTGAGGTCGTCATGCATGAGATGGTGGCGCGCCCCGACCGATTCGGCTCGAACATGGCATACCAGGTAGGTCGTTACCACACGGCCCGCGGCGCCGATGCCACGCTGCGTCTGATCAACAAGATCCTGTCGGACGATCTGAGCACGCGGCAAGTCGCTGACATCGTCAAGGGCCGAGCGAGCGCTCAGGAAAGCACCAAACCCGCGGGCCGCCAACGCTACGCGCAACGCCTGGAAATCAAACTCGACGGCGTGTCGGTCGGCGATCTTAAATCGTATGGGGATGATCGAATCGAACTGCGCCTGAAGGGTCTTACGCGCGAAAAACGCGACGATATCCTTCGGCAAATTGAAAAGATGTTGAAGTAAAAACGTTTGACGGCGGTAGGGCAGGGCTATCATCGATAGCCGCGCCCCGCCCAACGGTTACGCCGCGCGCGATTGGCTCAGCGTGAAGGCAAGCAAGTCCCCATCGGTAGGCTCGCCCCAGGTCTTGCGAGCCAGCCAGTCGAAGAATGCCGTCTCGACAATCTTCGAATCGAGCCCCCGACGACGCCAGTCGTCGCGCATATGCGTGCCGAGTCCCGGCAATTCATCTTCTTCAAACGACTGCCGCGCGATCTCCCGCTCGGACTCACCTTGTTCGTCGTACAGTTCGCGCGCTTCCTTACGACGATACGCCGAATACTCGCCAAGCAAGCGGGCCTTGAGGTCGTCGGCCGGCGCGGCAATCGCGGCCTTGCCACCGCTGCCCGACGGCAACGCTTCGACGGGCGGCGCATAACCCTTCTTCAACGCGTCCTTGAACAGTGCGGGCGCACTGCGCACCGGCGGCAACGACGTGCTGCGCATGCGTTGCTCGGTCATCTGAAGCGCCGCGCGAATGCGATTTTCTTCGCTGTCGGCGTACAGCGTTTGCGCCTCTTTCAGCGGGATGCCGATCTTCACCATCCGGTCGACCAGCGTGCTATCGAACACGTTCGGATGCTCGTCGAGCGCGAGCATCGGCTGCTTGCGTTCGGTCACGCGGAACTGGATCTCGGCGACGCGACGTCCTTCGCGATGTTCGATCAATTCGACAAAGATGTTGGTGACGGCGTTGACCTCGGCGATAGCCGGGCGCAGGTAATCACGCTTGAAATACTTGTACTCTCGCTTTGCCTCATCCCCCGCTTCCGTGTCCGGTGTGCCGGAGAGGATCGGACGCCACCATTCCCACGTCTCGCGCATTGTCAGGTGGCTCGGGTTAGTCAGGTAACGCACGCAAATCTCGTAAAGCGCGAGACCCGCGCTACTGCGCAGTTGACTCTGGAACTGCAGACTCAGACGGGCGTACTGAACCGGATCGAGCAGCTTTTTCTTGATCTTCGGCGCAAACGAAAATTCCACCCAGACGCGGCGGGTGGTGGGATCTTCGAGAATTTCGGCGTCGGCAATCAGCGTGGAAATACCCCATTTCCGGCCCGGCTTCTGACTGGACGTGCCGGTGCTCCACTCGACCTGCACAGACACCATACGCCGCAAGTGTTCCTTGACGAGCGCGGTGTCATTGGAGTCAAACGCGGAGTTCGCGACGATGTCGGACAGCAAGGCCCGATACGTGTCGCCGGATTCGTCCGCTTGCTGAGCCACGGCGAGGAGCACGTTGAACAGCTTGCGGGTAAGGAGCGTGATTTTGCCGCTTTTAGGCTGAATCGCGATCGCCTCGACGGCTTTGCGCAATTCAGCCGAGCTCGGGCTGACTACATCGGTCTTCTTCGCGCGCTTCGTGGCCATGCGTCTGGTCGAGGATGGATTTGGCGAGAGCATACCGGCTGCGGTGATACCCGTCTATAGCGTACGTCTCACCGTTCGCGGTGAAGTGAGTTTACGAAGACGGACTCACCTCCAGCCACTCCCGAAAACCCTCACCTCAGCCATTTCCTGCCAGGTTCAGGTCTTCCTTGCAGGTCGCGGACTTGGCAAATTCGCGCCATTTCCGCCGAACGGACGAACGCCTGTGATTCGATCCCGAATCTTCTCACCTCAAAAATTTTCGTGAATTTCGGCCACAAGCGCGCCCGCGCGCCGGGAGCCTTCACACTCCGATCAAGTCGTCGAACAAGTTCTGAGGAGGAGTCGGCTAACCGGCAAGGAAGGTGTCCATGCCAAACCCGCGAGGTCGGCAGGCGGACTGTCGAAGCGGCGCCATCTGCCCGTCTCACGTCTAGGGTATGTCGCCCGCCCGCCGCACTGTTCCGACAGATGCCTCCGGCCGCGACACGCCCCTCACACCCCGCTACAGGCGCCCCGCTGCGCCCTTCGGCCCCGCCTGACACGCGCTCTCTGCCGTGGCCCCAGGCAGACCTGGCGCGACGCCTTGCACAAGCATCCCGCGCATTTCCGATGGCGCGCTAGGTCGAGCCGCCAGCATTGCCCTTCAGTCGTCGCTACAAGTACTACTTGCGCGAGGTTTATTGTCGGTACCAAAGCGAGCGCATGTCTCGATCAGTTTCCGCTCGATCCTCCCACCCACCCCCGAAAAAGCTCACCTTAAGGGTGGCGGAGCGCTCCGAACGACGCGGTCTCCAGACGTGCCAAGCTCCAAAACCACCCGAAAACAGTCCCGCAAAATCTCACCTTCGACACATCTGAAGGCATCCGCTCACGGCCAAGCAGGGCCCCCGAAAAACCTCACCTTCGCGGATCAAGTGAAAAATGTTCCATGATTTCAATGGCTTAAGTTTGTTTCTTTGACTGCGTCGCCGATGGGACCTCCCGTAAAACCTCACCACAACGGGCCTCTTAGTGAAGTCCGCAGCTACCGATCGCAACCAGAATGGTCCTGAAAAACCTCACCATTCCAATTCCGCGTCCATCAACCGGAAACGCGCTCGGCACCATCAGCCGGGCTTCTCAGCACCATAACAGCCGTTTTGATCCTGTATTTCCTCACCTCATCGATCGCGCGGCCCTAAAAGAACTCCCGAAAACTCTCACCTTTGCCACAGGCCGGGCATTTTTCCAGCGCAGCTCTCGCTCAAGACCCCATCTCCTGCATTCCCTCACCTTTGCGACATAGAGAGCGGCAACCTGACCACCCTCGACGACAGCGCTCAAGCGAAAACACCGTCTCGCTCCCGAAAACCCTCACCTTAAGCCCCCCGATGCACAGAAATGAGGCAAAACTGGGCTCCGCGCCCCGTAAAATCTCACCTTAGGTTCGCGTTTTCTCCTGACTTGACTCACCCATGGGGTTAGCGGCCTCAAAATAAGGCCCGAAGTGGGCTGCGGAGCGCATCCTGAAAGCGCTCACCTTAGCCGTGACCGAAGCTTGAACCGACTTTCGAGCATGGCCGGGCGATCTGCGGCGCTCAGCTCCTGCAAAACCTCACCTTTGGTTCTACCGCACTCTTGGGATGGTTCCTGAACCCGCTCACGTTCTGTCCCGGACCCGCTCACCGTGGCCCCCGAACCTCATCACTCGACATTCCCGCAAGACCTCACCACGTCTCCCGAAAAGCTTCACCTTATCGGGCTGGAACCCTTGCCAGATAAGGCTTTGCCGTGGCGTTAACGTTTTTAACATGGGTTCAAAGGTGTTTACTTTTATTACTCTCTAGAACTTCACCCCGCGTGTCCTTCGGACAAAGCTTTCCAACCAACATCGTTCTCAGCAAGGTTCGTGAAACAGTGCGCGATCGCTGGAAAACCTATAAAAACTCTTTCTTTACAAGAGCTTATTGGCTATTCTTCGTTTTGTTTCACGGAAAAGTCGAGCTGGTGGCAATCGGACTACGCACACCAGGCGGCAAAGTAGGCCTTTTCGCCGAATCCAACTCCGCCAAGACAAATACGTAGCAAACAATACGTAAATTGTTATGATCTATCCAATTCGAGCGACATCGAGGTATACATGAATCTGGATCAGGAACGGCAAACCATTCGGAACGAGCTTGAAACGCTGCGCGCCAACGGGGCACGGCGGCAAGACCTTTCGCTCCATGCCTGCAAGCGGCTCTTTTTTGATCTTGGCATTCGCCCATCCATGGCAACCGTTCGCGATCTGACCCAGACCGGCAGCGCGAGCGACATCCCAAAAGACATCGACCACTTCTGGGAGCGCATTCGAAACGTGTCGCGCCTAAAAGTGGGGGCCGGCGCGATCCCCAAAGCGTTGGAAGATCGTGCCGGTGAGCTATTGGGCGCACTTTTCGAAGAAGCGGTCTCCCATGCGCGCGCCACGCTCGACGACGAACGCGAAGAAATGCGGGTGCAAATGGCCATCGCCGACCAGCGCGCACGAGAAGCCGAAATTCGCCAGCAAGCATCGGAAGACGCGATCAAGCGCAGCGAACTGCGAGCGGAGGCCGGCTGGGAACGCGTTCGGGCGCTGGAAGCCGAGCTTTCGAGCGCGACCACACACGGTAATGCTCATCAGGAAGGCTTACAGGCAACGGTGCGCCGGCTCGATCAAGAAAACGAAGCGCTTCGTCAACGTCTCGACACTGAATTCGCGACCAATGCGACGCTACGGGACCGGATCGACGCCTTGCACGTCGAATTGCGCCAAAGTACCGAACACTATGCGCAACAGATCAAGGATGCAGTTGCCGAGGCCGAGCGGCGCGTCAAGCCAATGCTGGTCGAGCTCGACTCCTTACGCAGCATGGCGGCGACTTATCAGTCCGGACTGCGCGACGCCAGCCGCAAAGAATTCGAGTTCATTCAGCAGATCGCCACGGCCAAGGCACGCGGCGACCGGTTGGAAGCCCAACTGCGTGAGCAATCCGACGAAGTGGATGCGCTGACGAAAGAGGTCGCCGTCCTGCGTGGCCGGCAAGGTATCGATCCGGCAGTCGCCGGCCTGCTCTGCTCGCTGGTCGAAGCCGGCCGGCTGACGGACGATGAGTTGAGGGCGATCGGCACCGCGGCGGATGGTCATGTCCCTCTACCGTTGCGCTGCCCCAAATGTGAAGAAGGTGAGCCCGAACTGTCGCAGGTAAATCACCGCTTCGAACTGCAATGTCCTGAGTGCGATCACTCGTCGGGTCTCGGCGAATCAAGGCTGGAGGCGGTTCGCCGGTTCCAGTCGAGCGGCTCGGTGACGGCGCCGGCATGACGAAGTGACGCAGTGCAATAGCGGATAAAGCGACAAAGGTGAGGAAATTCGGGACTCGAAAGGTGAGGAGTTTCAGGACTCGCCAGCTCCCCTTTTCCTCGTCGAACGCCCGTCGCGCCTAGGTGCGGCCAACGGCGGTACAGCCGGATCCGGAACGTCGGCGGCCGGGGAATCCTGCTGATCCATCCAGTTTTGCCACGCGCGATACAGGCGGTTCGCCGACACCGCCTGCACAAATCCCAACCATTGCCCGACCAGTTCCGCCTCGACCCCGCTCTCGAACAGATCCGCTGCGAACGTGTTGCGCAACGTCTGCGGACTGGCCCGCGACGCCCGCGACGCGGCAATTCCGGCCCCGTCGATCAAGGCGTCGACCGCGCGCAGCATGGTGGCCTTATGCATCGGACGTCCAGAGGGAGACGCGGGAAAAACCAGATTGCCGGCCAGTTCCGAAAGACGTCTTTCCGCGAGCCACGCATCGAGAATGGCTGCGGCGAAGGGCGCGAGCCGTGTGCGCCGCGTGAGCATTGGATTCGGCGACTCGATTGTCACCCAGGGCGAGCCGCCATTCACGCAACTAACCGGAAGCGCAGCGGCTTCGCCGGTTTTCAGTCCGCCCCCGAGGAACACCGCAATCAATGCACGGTCGCGCCGCTCACGCCAGCGCTGCGCCTTGGACAAACTCGGCAATGGTGAAAATAGATGGGCAATCAACGCGGTTCGTTCGGGGTGGCTGAGAAAGCCGGTGGGCTCGTTATCGCGTGCGTTGCGCCACGCTGCTTCTCCATCCTGAGCAATAAAGCGCGCAGGATTTGTCGAAGCGGATTCGATTTCGCGCACATGGTCGAGTACGCGTTCGATCAGCCGCAAATACCGCACGCGCTGCGTTTTTCGGACCTCAAGTCCGGCGACGAATTCAGCGATCGTGTGAGCATCCACGGTGACCAGACTCTTCTGGCGTATGCCCAGCCAATCGAGAAAAAGCCCCCATTGCGCCTGATAGACTTCAGCGGAAGAACGTCGGAAATGCTGCTTGGCAAGCCACGCGTCGAAGGCAATTTGCGGGTCGCGACGCCAGTCGTCACGTTGTTGATCAAAGAGATCCGTGGACGGCGTGGGTCGCGGGACAGGGTCGTTCAGATGAGGAGGTGACATGCGCCAATTTTCCGTTAGTTGCACCCATTTTAGGCGGCAACTCATAGAAACGCAGCCTTCAGTCGCCCCATGCGCGTGCGCGCTTGAGGGGAGCGTTCTGGGACGACGGTTTGGCAGCGCGGCGTGCCGCCTCTTCGTACGCGCTGACTGCGAACGCGAACACCGCGGGTAGCGCGGTGGAGGTGCCGAAGTCCACCGCCTCATCCGTTTCCGGATAGGGCAGATCGGATGGCCGTTGAAACAGCCCCAGCATGAGTGCGTCGTGCCGGCTGGCAAACCCGAGGTCCGCGAGCGCCTCGGCCTCAATCGCATGCAGCAAACGCCAGGTGAGCGGCACCTCCTGCACGATGTAGCGCGCAGCGATATTGCGCACGATGCGTTCGAGATCACGCGCTGCAGTTTGATAGCGCAGCGCGGCCAGAGCGTGGTCGGTCGAGTCGGTTATCAGGTTGTTCATGATCGGCTCCAGTCGATACCCTGTACTGTACAAATATACAGTGTTCGGCGCAACCTCGTCCGCTGTTCCGATTCCGCCAACTACTAGCTACGGTGCGCCCGACTACGCGGCGCTCAGCCGTGTATGACCACGAGCAGCGCCTTCGCTTCGCCCTTGCCGGCGTTGCGGATTGCATGCGGCTCGTCGGCGACATAGCGCGCGGTGTCCGCCGCCTTGAGCCGTTTCGTCGTGCCGGCCGCCTCGATCTCGATCGATCCCTGCAACACGGTCAGGTGCTCGCGCGTGCCGGGCTCGTGCGCGTTCGAGGCCAACGCTCCGCCCGGCTGCAGCGTCAATTCATACCACTCGAACTTGCCGGCCAGCTCGATGGGCCCCCACACGCGCAACTGGTACTTGGCGTCGTGCCCGCTCAACGTGGGAATCTCGTGCGGACCAGAGACGGCGATCGCTTCCGGGGCCTTTTGCGGCGCGAACAGCGAATCGAGACTGACGCCGAGTGCGTTGGTCAACCGCCAGGCGACCGCAATGGTCGGATTGGCCTTGTCGCGTTCGATCTCCGAGAGCATCGATTTCGACACGCCGGCTGCGCGCGACAGGTCGTCGAGCGTCATGCGCCGTTCAGCGCGCAAACGCTGAATCTGTTCGCCGACGCGCGGCGGCGCCGCGATTGCGGAGACCGCGGCTGCGCCTGAGCCGGGTGCCGCGTTGACCGCGGCCCGGCGGATACCCGAACTTGCCATTTCCTGACCCATCGTTTAGAGTTGTTCGACATACCGGATTTTAGTTCGAAAAAACGAAAATATCCGATAAAACTGACAGCCGACTATAACAGGCCGCTCCGTCGTCGCATATGCCGAACACGCTGACACGGGCGCTTTCACCCATTCAGGAGTCTGGTTCATGCGTGACCTTTACCTTGCCCATTTGCGCGACACCCTCGAGCAGATTCGCGCTGACGGCTTTTACAAGAACGAACGCGTGATCGCCAGCCCGCAATCGGCTGACATTCGTCTTGCCAACGGCACGGCCGTGCTCAACTTTTGCGCGAACAACTACCTGGGCCTCGCCGACGACGCCCGGTTGATCGAGGCCGCCAAGCAAGGTCTGGATAGCGACGGCTTCGGCATGGCGTCGGTACGCTTCATTTGCGGCACGCAGACCGTGCACAAAGAGCTGGAAAAAGCGCTCGCCGCGTTTTTGCAAACCGACGACTGCATCCTCTACTCCAGTTGCTTCGACGCAAACGGCGGCCTGTTCGAAACACTGCTCGACGAAAACGACGCGATCATCAGCGACGAACTGAATCACGCGAGCATCATCGACGGTGTGCGGCTTTCGAAGGCGAAACGCTTTCGCTACAAGAACAACGATCTCGCCGATCTCGAAGCAAAGCTGATCGAAGCAGACGCTGCCGGTGCGCGCTTCAAACTGATTGCCACGGACGGCGTGTTCTCCATGGACGGCATCATCGCCGACCTCGCCGGCATCTGCGATCTGGCCGACCGTTACGGCGCGCTCGTGATGGTCGACGACTCGCATGCGGTGGGTTTTGTCGGCGACCATGGACGCGGCACGCCGGAACATTGCGGCGTGCTGTCGCGCGTCGACATCATCACCGGCACGCTGGGCAAAGCATTGGGCGGCGCATCGGGCGGCTACGTGGCCGCGCGCAAGGAGATCGTGGAGTTGCTCCGGCAGCGCTCACGTCCCTATCTGTTTTCGAACACGCTGACGCCGAGCATTGCCGCGGCATCGCTAAAGGTGCTCGAACTGCTGGCCAGCGAGGAAGGTGCCCAGCTGCGCGCGCGCGTGCGAGAAAACGGCGCTCACTTCCGCGGCAAGATGAGCGCGCTCGGCTTCACACTCGTGCCCGGCGAACACCCGATCATTCCGGTCATGCTCGGCGACGCGCAACTGGCTTCGAAAATGGCCGATGCGCTCCTGAAGGAAGGGGTCTATGTGATCGGCTTCTCGTTCCCGGTGGTGCCGAAAGGGCGCGCGCGCATTCGCACACAAATGAGCGCCGCACATACGCGCGAGCAGATCGACCGGGCGGTGGATGCATTCGCGCGCGTCGGCCGTGAACTCGGCGTGATCTGATACGGAGGCGCACATGAAAGCATTGGCAAAACTCGAACGCGCTCCCGGGCTCACGCTTACGGACGTCAAGAAACCCGAAGTCGGCCACAACGACGTGATGATCCGGATCACGCGCACCGCGATCTGCGGCACCGACATTCATATCTGGAAGTGGGACGACTGGGCGCAGAAAACGATTCCCGTGCCGATGCATGTCGGCCACGAATACGTGGGTGAAATCGTCGAGATGGGCCAGGAAGTACGCGGCTTTGCGATCGGCGATCGCGTGTCGGGCGAAGGACATATCACGTGCGGCTTCTGTCGCAACTGTCGGGCCGGCCGCAGGCATTTGTGCCGCAATACGGTGGGCGTCGGCGTGAATCGTGAAGGCGCGTTCGCCGAGTATCTGGTGATTCCGGCCTTCAACGCGTTCAAGATTCCGCCCGAGATTTCCGACGACCTCGCCGCGATTTTCGATCCGTTCGGCAACGCCACGCATACCGCGCTGTCGTTCAATCTGGTCGGCGAGGACGTGTTGATTACCGGCGCCGGACCCATCGGCATCATGGCCGTGGCGATCGCCAGACATGTCGGCGCGCGCAATGTCGTGATTACCGACGTCAACGACTATCGCCTCGAACTCGCGCGCAAGATGGGCGCGACGCGTGCGGTCAACGTCTCGCGCGAATCATTACGCGACGTGATGGCGGACCTGCACATGACGGAAGGTTTCGACGTCGGGCTGGAAATGTCCGGTGTGCCGAGCGCATTCACCGGCATGCTCGAAGCGATGAACCACGGCGGCAAGATCGCGCTGCTCGGCATTCCGCCCGCGCAGACCGCAATCGACTGGACTCAGGTGATCTTTAAAGGCCTCGAAATCAAGGGTATTTATGGGCGCGAGATGTTCGAGACCTGGTACAAGATGGTCGCGATGCTGCAAAGCGGCCTGGATCTCTCGCCGATTCTCACGCACCATTTCAAGGTCGACGATTATCGCGAAGCGTTTGCCACGATGCTCTCAGGCGAGAGTGGCAAGGTGATTCTCGACTGGACCGCCGCGTGACGCGTGAGCTAGCACGCCGACGCGCGCTTGCGCGCGTCATTGCTCGCAATCGCGAGTCGCCAATCGCCAGCCGCAGCGCCCAGTACAAACGCTCAGCCCGACGCCCGCTCCGCGCTCACCCGCCTGCGGGCGTTTTAACGAACTCGGCCTGAATGCGCACATGAATGTCGTCGCCGACGGCGGGATACCACGTTGCCAAACCGAATCTGGCGCGGCTGAAATGTCCCTCGGCGGAAAAACCGAGCGTGTCTTTTTTCGTAAGCGGATCCGGGGCAAAACCGTTGAAGGTGACGTCGAGCGTGACCGGTTGCGTGATGTCGCGAATCGTCAGATCGCCGGTCAACGTGCCGCGAGACTCGCCGGTCCGCTCAAACCGCGTGCTGGCGAAGCGGATCTGCGGATAGCGCTCCACGTCGAGCATGCTGTTGCCCTTCACCATTTTGTCCAGCAGTGGCACGTTCGTATCGATGCTCGCGGCGTCGATCGTGACCGACGTCGTGCTCTTGTCCAGACCGCCTTCGTTCCAGTCGAGCTCCCCCTTCTTGCGATCGAAGCGCGCCGTAAAGCGTGAATACTTGAAGTGATCGATGTCGAAGGTGATGCTGCAATGATCCGGATCGATTTCATAGCGGCCGGGTGGCACGCGCGCTTCGTTCTGGCTGACCGAATGCGTGAGCACTTGCACGGGCGTGCAGGCCGTCGCCGTTAGCAGCGTTGCGCTGAGCAAGGCGCGCACGAACGTGGCGCGGAGAGTCAGAGTACTCATGAAGTTCGTTCCCATTGATCGATCGTGCTCAAGATAGCAGTTCGCGCCCGCGGCCCGCAAAACCAAAAAAACTTGACGATGTAGAATGATCGTTCTACCCTTCGTCCATGGCTACCGAATCTCACACTGAAGCAGTCCTGCCCGGCAGCGCGCGCGAGCGGCTACTAGACGCGGCTGAAGCGTTGATCTACGCCGGCGGCATTCACGCGACCGGCGTGGACGCGATCGTCAAGCAGTCCGGCACCGCGCGCAAAAGTTTTTATACACATTTCGAATCGAAAGACGCGCTCGTGGCGGCCGCGCTCGACCGGCGCGACGAACGTTGGATGAACTGGTTTATCACCGGCACGCAAGGGCACGGCAAGACGGCGCGCAAACGTCTGTTGGGCATGTTCGAGGTGCTGCGCGAATGGTTTGCATCGGAAGGTTTTCACGGTTGCGCGTTTCTGAATGCGTCCGGTGAGATCGCCTCAGCGGACGATCCGATCCGGATCGTCGCGCGCCACCACAAGGAACGCCTGCTGGCGTTCGTGCGAACCGAATGCGACGAATTCGCGGCGGCCTCGGGCATGGACGCCCGCCGCGCCGCGCGCCTGTCGCGTCAATGGTTGATCCTGCTCGACGGCGCGATCGCCGTCGCACTGGTAAGCGGCGAGCCCGATGCGGCGCTCGACGCGCAAGCTGCAGCCCAAGTCCTGCTCGACGCGCAGTGTGCGAGCGAGGCAGGCACGGCGCCAAGCAAACGACCGCCATCCCGGCGAACCGCAACCTGACTGAGGAACCATCATGGCCGAACCGATCGAAACCCGCCCGCCGCTGCCGCCCTTCACGCGCGAAACCGCGATCCAGAAAGTGCGCGGCGCGGAAGACGGCTGGAATACCCGCGATCCCGAGCGCGTGTCGCTCGTCTACACGCAGGACAGCGTATGGCGCAACCGTGCCGAGTTCACGCATGGTCGCGCGGAGATTGTCGCGCTATTGCGCCGCAAATGGGCGAGGGAACTCGACTACCGTTTAATCAAGGAACTGTGGGCGTTCACCGATAACCGCATTGCCGTACGCTTTGCCTACGAATGGCACGACGATTCGAACAACTGGTTCCGCTCCTACGGCAATGAGAACTGGGAGTTCAACGAGCATGGACTGATGGCGCGCCGTCATGCCAGCATCAACGATATGCCGATCCGCGAAGCCGACCGCCTTTTCCATTGGCCGCTTGGCCGCCGCCCCGACGATCATCCGGGTCTGTCCGATCTCGGTCTTTGATCCGCACGGCGAACGCCTGATGCGCGTTCACCGCTTCGACACAGGTTCTCCGCTATGGTTGCGTCTGCGCTGACGGGCACGTCTTGTGCCCGGGCGCCCGAGCGTGTCCTCAACATCGCGCTGAAGGGTTGAGGTACAGTGCGCGACGGACGGCAAGCAACCCTACCAGAACACGGATGGCGCCGGCGCTCGACCGGTGGCGGAGAGGACATGCATTTTCGGCAGATCAACAAGAATATCCGACGCGCAGCGGTTGCGTTTGTGGCGAGTCTCGCGGCGGCGTCCGCCGCTCATGCGGGCAATTGGTGCGATGGTGGTATATGGGTCGACGCCATGCTGGGTTCGTATCACATCAACCCTGACCCGAACACCCATTTCGAGCAGTTCAATCCGGGGCTCGGCGTCGAATGCTGGCTCAATAACCAATGGGCGCTGACCGCCGGCGGCTTTCGCAATTCGCTGCGCCGGCCTTCTTATTACGGCGGCGGTGTGTGGGCGCCGGAGTTCGCGCATTGGGGCATCGTGCGGATCGCGGCGATCGGCGGAATCATCTCGGGCTATAACTATGGCAACTGGGGTTTGGGCTCCCATCATACGATCGGTCCGGTGGTCGCGCCGATCGTCATGGTCGAATACAAGCGCGTAGGCGCGAACTTCATTGTGATTCCGCCGATCCCGTCGGACGATCTGCCGTTCACGATCGGGTTTCAGTTGAAGGTCAAGTTCTGACACGGATCGTCACCTTGAGAAATAAGGAGCGACCGCGCCTTTGGGCAATCCGGAAGGTCGCCCAACAAATCACGCCGGAATAAGCCTTCGTCAATCTGGCAAAGGTGAGACGTTCCAGGAGGTCGCCTGCAGGAAGGCGAGAAATACCAGCAGATGAGTCTGCCACGACACGGGCGGAACCGGTCTGACAGTCGATGCTTCAGACGGCCACGATGATCGCGGTGCGCCATATCCGCGTACTACAAGGTGGAAACCGTCATTGCTACGATCAGCCGCAGGGTTCTCGTATTCCGCGAGATAGCCCCTTTTGGTATTCCACCTTTTGGAGCATCAATCATGCGCGTCTCCGGTTCAAGCCCGAATTGCGTCCCCTGTCGCTGCGGCGACCTTCCGAACGATGACCAGGACGCGGCCGACGCCCCATCCAATTCAGACGCTCCTCGAGACAGCAGCACGCACCCCGGTACCCAGCCCGCGAGCGCAAATGCTGCAGTCGGCAATGCCTGCCGCTTCTTGCCGGAAAAGCCACGCAACTCAGCCAACCATCCGCAGCCACCCTCGAAAGGTCCAAGCGGGCTTCGCAGCCCGCGGCCGGACCGTCGCGCTGGCGACGTTCCTCGAGCGGACCTCATGACGAAACACCGCATGAATCGCCATGCTCGCCAGCACGCGTCCGCTTTTCACGACGCGAAGACATGGTTCACCGGCAGCAAGCCGTCAATTGGAAGAAGCGAGGCCAGAACCGACTACCGCGCGGGGCGTGCCGCGCCTGCCGCACTTAGTCTCGCGGCCCCAGCCGACGACGGCGCCCCGCGGGTCAAACGCGGCCCGGTTCTCAGCAAATGCATCAGGGACCTTGGCGGCGACGCGTTGAAGGAAGGCAGCGTCGCCTCCGAAGGCTTTGCGCAGGGCGAATATAAAGAAAGCCGTGATCAGGTGAGCGGCGGCCTGTGTGACGGCATCGTTCGGGAAGCCATCCGCCGGCTCGATCGCGGCGTGAGCGATCAGCCGACGACATCCGGACCGCCCGATGAGCGTGCGTCGACGCTACTCTCAGCGGTGCGAAATATGCGTGCGGACACCCGTAACGCCATCACGCGAAGGGAGATGTTCGGCCGCATCACGAACTTCCAGACCGGTGGCTCCAAACTTGGCCTAAGCCGCTATGCGCCGCAGCCACCGATTACGTTCGCCGGCATTACAGACCGCAATCAACGCATCGATCTTTTTTATCGCCAAACACAGCGTTTGCTGCGCCATCCCAACGACATCGCGTACGTCCAGTTGAGTCTGGAGTCGCCTACGGGTAGAGAGGACTATGGGCACGCAATTCTCATCCAGAGAGAAGCGGGCAACCGCTATACGATTTTCGATCCCAACAATGGAGCATTCAGATATACAAACTGGGGTAATACCGAGCAAGCATTGAACCGCTACATGGCAAGCGCCTTCAGGACGCGCTCCTCTTCCGGCGAGTCGAAACCTGAATATCAAGTCACGCCGTTCAAATTGCAGGTGTACTCGACGACACCGTCTGAAAGTCGAACGCCGACGCCAGTCCTCGGCTCGCGACCGGGCTCCGCCGGTAAGGGGCCGCCCATACCCGAATGTGAAACCTTGATCTACCAGCGGCATGCTGCGTCGTCCAATGCCGTATCGCTCGACACGCCGTTTCCGGGCGGCGCGACGCTTTCCGGCCTGCGCAGCCCGGACGAAAGCCTGGCAACCTCTGCGTTACGGGCCGTCGCCGACGGGAGAGCACACTCGCTCGGCGTTTTCATCGGAAGCTTGCGCAGCTTGCGGAACGATCCAGATGCACGTCGGCGGTTCATCAACAGTTTGAATTACATTCACGAGCATATCCAGTCGGCCTCCACCGCCGTTCTGGCGAACTACATCCGGCACAGCGGCATGCACGACGTCAGGACAGCAGACGACCTCCTGGGCGAACTGAGAACACACTTTGCCGAAGCGTACAACAGCGACAGCGGACCCGTGGGTCTGCGCAACGACTTCGCGGTTATCGATCTCTCGTTAGGCGTTGAAGCGGCGGGAACGTCCAGACGAGAACCTAGCCGGCCGGTCGTCGTGCAGCGGCTCAACCACAGTCCGGATGTCGCGCGCGATCACTATGAGCTTTACGATCCTAACTTCGGTGCCTATACGTATAACAACTTTGAGGATTTGTCGGCTGCAATACGCGGCGTTTATGACGGGGGATATCGCGCCGAAGGCGGAGTCATTGGCGCTACGACTACATGGTTCGCCCGAGAAGCCGATTCCGCGGCTTCCGGGGTGCGCAGAGCAGACATCAGTCTGGACGACGCAGAACGAAGGGCCTGGTCGGCGCCGGCCGCTCAGCTCGTCACGCCGCGTGTGGACCTGCCAACCGCACCGCCGGACAGTCGTCCTGATATCCAGACTTATGTGGACCAGCACATCGAAGTCAAACGCTCAATCGGTTCGACATTGGCCGCCGATCCTTGGGTGCTGTTTCGCCCATCGACGGACAAACCGATCGAAGTCGTGAAGAGAGGCGGGTTCGATGCGGCAGCTACACCGCTGCGCGACGTCAATCTGTCCCTGCACAATTTCGACATCGCCTCCCACGAAGGGGAAACCGACAGTGGCGGCTACCTCGGGACGTTCGAAATATCGGCGGTTGCCATCGACCGCCAGCGCCATCAATCGGAGGATGGGTATATCTATGCTATTGCGCCGTCCCCTAACATGGTGAATGTAAACGCGAGTCTCGGCGCGCACTCTCTCGGCGCGGAAAACCATGAATTCGCCGCTATGGGTCACATCGACAACACGCAGATACTCGGTTGGTGGAAGACGAATGAACTGAAAAAAGGGCACTTATGGCACTTTTACGAAAATCCAGCCTTCCGCTGGGACGTGTACAGGCGGATGTGGACCGCGGGAGCGCAACCTCAGCTCGCCCGATTTCCGGTCGATAGCGCCGCCTGGCATGAACCCGAATACAAGCGGTTTTCGGCCCCCACGCAAGAGCCTAATCTGGCGCAGGCCCAGTTCTATTTGAACGCCCGCTTGCAAGTCTATCAGTTGGCGGCCCGCCAATCAGCCGGGAAAGACTATCGGGGGCCGATGACCTTGCAGGCGTATGGCGGCAACTATCCGTACATACTGTATGCCGACGCAGGGAAATACGTTTGGGTCTACAACAAGAACTACGCCTCCAATAGAGCTAACAGTACTACGCAATTCGTCATGGGCGAGGACGGTCGTTTCCACTTTGCGAACGACTACAAAAAAGTCCTGCGTGTAGAAAGTGATGATTCTCTCTCGGTCGGCACGATCCCTGCGGATCCGCGGAACCTGAACGGCGTTTTTCGCGTTGCCGGCACCAATCCCTTCCATCTCGTTCATGAAGAGAACCTGAAATACCTGACCGTAGGCCGCAGCTGGGCTACGCCGTTTCTGACCGACTACGATGCCGGCAACAGGTCGAGCTGGAAGCTGACGGATCCACGCGGCGCTAAGGTCACTCCGCCTGCAGAAAATAAAAACTCCTACCGGCGAAGCACGCTCGGCACAGCGGAGCAGTTGTACACGTTCAATCAAAACCCGGAATCCCTGTTGCCGCCCGGTACGACGCATTTCATTACGAAACAGCCGTTTGATACTTTCAACGGTTTCAACTTTCTCGACTATCTACATCTCGCGCGTTCAACCGGCAAACTTGCTATGACAATCACGTCGCTGAAGTCGGAAAATGCCGCGAGGCTCTTCCGGGATGGTTTCTACGAAGTTCCGAACGGCGAGAGTCGGCTCGAGGTGCGAACGCTGGGCGGCAAGCCGGTATGGCGCGTGACGATTCACCCAGGGACGGGTCAAGAGGCGTATGAGTATCTCGGTCCAATCGCGAGCGATTTCAGAATCGGTGACGATGTTTGGAACGACCTCCGGTTCCGGGAAGACGCACGCCTGGATTTGAAAACCAAGCTCCCGCTGTAGTCACGACACCCGGCGATGCTAACGAAACGTCGTTGCAATCGGCTTCGTTGGGTGTCGCCAACGGTGAAGCTTTCCAGGAGCCATTCGAATCCGCTCAAAGGTGAGTCGTTCCAGGAGCAAAAAAGCACCTCAACAATCTGCAAACCCGCACTAAGGTGAGGAGTTCCAGGAGATCGCGCCGAAAGGTGAGTGATTCCAGGAAGTGAGCAACCGGTGCACCGAATCCGCACCTGTGAGAGAAGGTGAGGATTTCCAGGGAGTTGCATTCATGGCTGCCGGCGCCAGGCAGGCGTCGGCGGCGGCTGGCCACAAGGCTGCGAACCGCTAGGTGAGAAGATTCGGGAACGATCGAGGTGAGAATATGACTACCTGTGCGCGCACTTCAAACCTGAAGGTGAGGGAATTCGGGATCGCAACTCCGAGCCTTCGCCAGCCTCGGTATCCGGGAATATTGACATTGGTTTCCTGGAAAACTAATGTGCCGTCAATGCTCCTGAATATGGCATGACCCCATGCAAAGTCCTCGTCACAAAACCAGCGCCCGCAAGCTGGCTCGAAAACAACCCACGCGGCGAATCGAAAGAAATCTGTTAGCAGTCTTGAAGCGCATGTCGGTTACTGGCCGCCTCGTGGCAGGAGACTGTGCGCAGCGCTCCGACGAAGGCACGATCGATGTCGGCTCGGTGGTGCGCGCGCTCGGTCAGGCCAGCGTCGAATCGTATTTCACCGATTACCGCCGCGGCGAGCATACGTACTATGCGCCCGGCGGCGAGACGCACGCGCTCGCATTGCCGCTCCCGGACATCGCGATTGCGAATGCCTTCGACGCCGACGCGGTCAACCAGGCCGTGCGCGGCGCGCAAAGCGGCGGGGTCAACTATGCGGAGTTCGTGAGCCGGACCATAGCTGCTGGATGCATTGGCTTAGTCTGGATCGCGGGACGCCAGCTGCAGTATTTTGGCCGGCGCGGCGAAGTTCACGTGGAGCGCTTTCCCCAATGACGCCCGACGCTTTCGCGAGGGACATCCAGGCGGCACTGGCTCCGCACGCCGACGCAGAGCGCGCGCTCGCGATGCGTGCGTACATGCGCCACCAGTTCGAGTTCATCGGCGTGCCGACGCCGCAGCGCCGGCAAGCGGTATTGCCGGTTTTCAAGCGGCTGCAGGTTGAGAACGCCGATCTTCTGCTGGCGTGCGCCCATGTTTTGTGGACCATGCCGGCGCGCGAATACCAGTATGTCGCGATGGATCTGCTGGCGCGTAAATGGAAGACGCTGGCGATCAACGACATCGCGTCTCTGCTGACTATCGCGCAACGGGCTTCGTGGTGGGATTCGGTCGATCCGCTCGCGGGCGTGATCGGCGACGTGCTGAAAGCGGCACGAGTCGACGCACCGCAGGCCCAAGCCGCGATGGACGCCGCGCTTCATCACGAATCGCTATGGGTGCGGCGGATTGCGATGATTCATCAACTGGGCTGGCGCGAGCATACCGACGAAGATCGTCTGTTCGACTACGCGCGTTCGCTGGCCGCGGAGAGCGACTTCTTTATCCGCAAAGCAATCGGCTGGGCTTTGCGCGATTATGCGTGGCACGCACCCGACGTGGTGAGCGGCTTTCTGTCCGCCTCGCGGGATCTGATGTCGCCGCTCACTCTGCGCGAAGCGTCCAAACATCTTCCGCCGATTCGCTGATGCATTGAACGTGCAAGCGCAACGCCTGTTTCACCGACGGCACCGCGTGCGACGCGAGATGCAGCGCGACGACTTACCCAGCGAACACCCGCCTCATTCGGCAATCCCCCCGGTGCCGAATGAAGCTTTAGCCCGGCCGCTCAGGTTGTCGCAAGGGTGACAAGACCCGAAAAAAAGACACACGTTAACGGCGCATTGCCCGAAAACTTGAGACATAAATTTAACGCATCAAAAGCGATTCAAAAGTCTGTAGTCATCGCTTAGTAACATGCGTGCGCAATACTCCGCAGCGCTGCAAGTCAGACCATATTTCGCATAAAACGCGCCGCTCCCATCGAGGGCTGACGCGAAGGCCAGACCCCGGGGGGTTCACATGACTATTCGTCATCGCATCACGCTATTGGTTGTTCTGATGTTCGTCGCCTTGTCGGTGATCGGCGGCTACGCTGTCTACCAGACGCGCGGCAGCGCGGCCGAGGTGCGCAAGGTGACGGAAGGCGTGGTGCCCAGCGCGCTCGCTTCCGCCGACCTCGTCTCACAAGTCAAAGACGTGCAGCTTGCCACGATGACGCTGGTCTATGCGCCCGATGCCAATATGGTCGCCCAGGCGCAGGACGAGCTGAGGAAGAAGCGAGCCTCGCTGCAACAGGCGCTTGCGTTGCAGGCCAGAGACGCCGCGAGCCACGCCCAGAAGGGCCTCGTTTCGCAGGCCAACGACAGTCTCGAGAACTATTTCTCCGCGATCGCCGAGACGGCCAAAATGAAGGCCGACGGCAAGAATGAACTCGCCCAGGCCTATCTGTTCGCCAACGTCGCGCAGTATCGCGACGAGCTCGAAGGCATCGTCGAGACCTTGCGCGTGGAGAAGAATCGCGAGAAAGACGAGGCGATTACCGCGCTGAACGCCACCCTCGCCACGACGACCACGGCAATCGCCGTCGTCACGGGTATCGCGATCATTCTGCTCACCTCGATCGGCTCGCTGCTCTACCGCCAAATCACCCGCCCGCTCAGCCGGATGCAGGCCATGATGAGCGAGATCGCCTCCAGCCAGGACTTTACGCGGCGCGTGCCGGTGGGGCGGCTGGACGAGATCGGGCATTCGATCGTTGCTTTCAACGGCATGATCGAGAAGATTCAGGAAAGCTCGGCGCAACTCAAGCAAAAAACCGCGGACATTCAGGCGATGTTGCAGAACATGCAGCAGGGCATTCTGACAGTGCTCGACGGCGCCGTGATTCACGCGGAGTACTCGGCCTATCTGGAAGACATCTTCGAAACGAAAGATATTGCCGGGCGCGGTTTGATGGATCTCGTGTTTGCGGGTACCGACCTGGGTTCGGACGCGCTTGCACAAGTCGATGCGGCTGCGCATGCGTGTCTCGGCGAAGACTGCATCAACTTTGCGTTCAATCAGCATCTGCTGGTCGGCGAGATTGCCAAACGCATGGCCGACGGCCGCGTGAAGATTCTCGACCTGAGCTGGTCGGCGATTACCGATGAAAACGACGTGATCGTGCGCCTGATGCTCTGCGTGCGCGACGTCACCGAGTTGCGCAAACTCGCGGCGGAGGCCAGCGAACAGCGGCGCCGCCTCGATATGATCGGCGAAATTCTCGCGGTTAGCGAAGAGAAGTTTCACCACTTCATCGAGAGCTCGGCCGGTTTTATCAGTGAGAACGAGCGGATCATTCGCAAGCATTCGGCGGCGGATCACGCCGCGATTGCCGAGTTGTTCCGCAACATGCACACCATCAAGGGCAATGCGCGCACGTACAACCTGCAGCATCTGACCAACGTCGTGCACGAAACCGAGCAGAGCTATCACGAACTGCGCCAACCGGATGCGGGCCGCTCGTGGGATCAAGAGCATCTAATGCGCGAACTGACGCGCGTGCGCGAGGCCATCGAGAGCTACGCGAAGATCAACGAGCAGAGCCTGGGCCGCAAGGGCAAAGGCCACGCTAACCAGGTCGCCAACTCGGCTCACTACGTGATGGTCGCGAAGGAGCATATCCAGCACACGCTGAGCATGCTGGAGCAGACCAACGCGGGCGAACTGCACGAACTTCAGTCCATGCGCGATGCACTGCGCCGCACGCTGCGCGCACTGGGCAGCCAGAGCGTGCGCGATGCGCTATCCGGCGTGCTGGACTCTGTGCCTTCGCTGGCGAGCGAGTTGGGCAAGCCCGCGCCGAGCGTGCGTATCGACGACAACGGCTACCGTTTGCGTGGCGACGCGGGCGGCACGCTGAACAACGTGTTCATGCATCTGCTACGCAATTCGATGGACCACGGCATTGAAGCCGCCGAGGCACGCAGCGCGCACGGCAAGACGCCTGCCGGCACGATTCAGATCGAAGTGGGCGTGGACAGCGGCGCGCTGCAGATCATGCTCAGCGACGACGGTCGCGGCCTCGCGCTCGAACGCATTCGCGGCATCGCGATGGAACGCGGCTGGATTGGCCGCGACGACACGCTGAGCGACGAAGCGATCGCCGATTTCATTTTCCGGCCGGGCTTCTCGACTGCGGAAACGGTGACGGAATTGTCCGGACGCGGCGTCGGCATGGACGCCGTGCGCGATTTCCTCGAGCGCGCCAACGGCAGCATCGAGCTGCGCTTTACCGACGATCGGAAGGGCGCCGCGTTCCGTCAGTTCCAGACCATCGTCAGCCTGCCGGATAGCGTCGCGGTCGACACGCTCGGCATGGAAGCGCGTGGCGAAGCCGGCGCATTGCAACTCGACGCGATGGCGGACTGAGCGCCGCATCGGCGCATCTCGCGAAGGCATTCGAAGGAACGGTCGTGATTCAACAGTATGTATTGGCGGCGGCAGCAGGCAGCGCGGTGACCGCGCTGCTGGCATTTGCCGCGCACAAGTTGCACAGCGCGAAGCTGGGCGCACGGCTGCGCGCCGAAGCGCAAGCGCGGCTCGACGCCCTCGAAGTCCGGCAGGCCGGACATGGCGCAGCGCTTCGCGAGCGCGAGCAGGCGGCGCAGGACCTGCACTCGCTCACCACGCAGCTACGCGAGGAACTCGCGCTCCAGTCAGCCGGCGCCGACGAACTGCGCGCCGCGCTGAAAGCGGCCACCGAGGAGAGAGAGCAGTTAGCGCATCGAGCCCGGCAGATCGCCGGTGAGGCCGAGCGTCTGAAGCGTCTGGGCGCGACGTTCGAGCGTTGGCACGAACAGATGATTTCGCTGATGACGCAAAACCACGACATGCACGCGAAGAATCAGGAACTGTCGTCGATTGTGCGGCATGTGGTGATCGTGTCGCTGAACGCGTCGATCGAAGCCGCGCGGGCGGGGCCGGCCGGGCGCGGCTTCGCGGTGGTGGCGAGCGAAGTGCGCGCCCTCGCCGCGCGTTCGGAAGAGTTGTCGAAGAGCTATCGCGACAGCCTGCACCGCAACGACCTGACCACGACCTCCACGTTTCAGGACATTCAGGCGGGCGGCAAGATGATTGCGGCGTCGCTTGCCAGCGTCGAGTCGCTGGCCAATCAGTTTCATTCGAAGCTGCACGAGGTGGCGGTGTGATTTCGGCCCACGCCAGGGACAGCTTCGAGCGCATTTTCCGCAAGGCCGCTCAGGCGCGTCTGCCGTTGAACGCCGGCGATCTGTGCGAGATCGCGCCGTTGACCGAGGCCCGCGCCGGTGTCCCCGGCTCCAAAGACACGCAAGTGGTCGTGCTGACCATCTCGTCGATCGTATTCAGACTGCTGCTGATTCTTCATTTCGACGAAGACGAGCACACGCGTGCTTACTACCTGAAAGACGCCGCCGACGAACGACCCTTTCAGGAAGTCTTTCTGGAAATCTGCAACCTGTGTTGCGGGGCGATCAATCAGGAGTTGTTGCGCTACTTTCCGGACCTCGGCATGTCGACGCCCTATGTGCTGAACGCGCGTTGCCTGCCGCATCTGCATGAATTGAAGCCGGGTCTGCTGTCGTCGTATACGGTCACGCTGAACGGCAGCGTGCGGCTTGCCGCGACGGTGTGCGTGTGCGCGCATGCGCCGATCGACTTCATCGCCGACACTAGCGCGCTCGAAGAAACCGGCGGCGAGCTGGAGTTGTTTTGATTGAGCGAGGAATAGCCGTTGTGAGCGGGAACGCGACATGAACATGCACAAACCGGTCAGCAAGGTACTGGTGCTGGACGATTGCCCGGCTCACAAAGAGGCGCTGAAGCGCTTTTGCGACGAGAACAATCTGGTCGGCGTGAAAGTCGGCAAAAACCGCTTGCAGTCGGTTCTGCGCTCGAATATCGATCTGGGTGCGGTGTTGTTTGCCGAGCGCTATGGCGGTTCGCTGGAAGCCAGCGCCGAGATCGCGATCAGGATCAACGCGGTGCGTCCCGAGTTGCCGATCATCATGCGCCGGGACAACGAGCCTGGCCTGGACGGCTTGCCGGAGAGCTTGCGACGCGTGGTCTGCGCGGCGTACGTCGCGCACGATATGGCGCCGCTGCGCCAGGTGATCGACGAGTACATCTTCAGCCTGGATTATCCGAACGCACTCGTGCGCGGTATCGCCGACATGACCCAGGCCATTCTCGGCGACGTGTTCAAGGACCTGACCATCACGTGCGACACGCCGCATATCGTGCGCGACCGCATCATCTTCGGCGAGGTGTTCAGCCTGATTCCGCTGGAAAGCGCGTGGTGCCGCGGCTACATGATGATGCAAGCGGAAGAAACGCCGATTCTCGACCTGCTCGATCGTTACCGGATGATCGACAGCGCGCGACACGCCGAAGCGGATTTCCGCGACCTGAATGGCGTGCTCGGCGAAGTGACGAACCTGATCTGGGGTTCCTTCAGGAACCGCTATGTCGGCGATGCGGATGCCTGGGCGCGCAGTCAGGTGCAGGTGCCGCTGCTGGTGAATCACAAGCACAAGTACATCTCGTTCGGCAGCGGCAATCCGCAACTGTGCTTCACGTACTGGTTGAAGGACCCGCAGTCGAGCCGGGCGGTCAAGTTGCATCAACGTTTTGTGTTCAGCCTGAGCTGGTCGCCGGAGGACTTCAAGGAAGTCGCGGACGATGTCGGCGCAATGGTCGAGGCAGGCGAACTGGATCTGTTCTGAGTGGGGTCATAGGAAAAAACATGTCGAAAATTCTGGTGGTGGATGATTCGAGCACGGTGCGCGACGAAGTGGCCGGCTTTCTGAAGAAGAACGGTCTGGATGTCGACACGGCGGTGGACGGCAAGGACGGCCTCGCCAAGCTGAAGGCCAGCCCCGGCATCAAGCTGGTGATCAGCGACGTCAACATGCCGAATATGGACGGCCTGACGATGGTCGAGAAGATTCGCGGCGAACTCGCGAACAAGACCGTCAACGTCATCATGCTGACGACCGAAAGCAGTCCGGCGATGAAGGAGCGCGGCAAGGCGGCCGGCGTCAAAGGATGGATCGTCAAGCCGTTCAAGGGTGACGCGGTGCTGGAAACGTTCCGCAAACTGGCGAGCTAGACGCTGCTGCGCGCTCGTCGCGCGCAAAGGTGAGGATTTTCGGGAGCCGCGTGCGGGCGCGCCTGTGAGTCCGTTCCGCGGTCGCTGCGACGCTCGAAACACGCTGAATACGCGAACAAACCGGTCGGCGCGGCGGTCGCGGCCGTGCTTGCGAATGCGCTCGCTGGTGCAAAGGTGAGAATATTCGGGACCCTCCGCGCATCCACATGACGGCGGTTGGAAAGCCCGGTTGATTGAGGCGTGCACGACCCGTGCGCGCTTTCTCCGCTCGCAAACCCAGCATTGAAACGGTGAGCGGCAACATCGATCGGCACTCACCAGGCCGCTGCTTTCAGCGCAATGGTGTCGACGGCCGGCACATATCGATCACAACGCCCACCCCACGAGCGAATCGCGCCTCTCATAGCGGGCCACGCGCGCGCGCGGCCGCTTACCTGGGTATGCAGATTACTCCACTGGATTTAAAGGTGAGGGTTTGCGGGAGTGGCCTGTTCTGGTGCACCCGTGCCACGCCCAGCATGCCGTTGCGGCCTGCCCCCAAGTGCGAAAGGTGAGCGTTTTCGGGAGCGATTCAACGCGCACCTCGCGCCAGCGCCTCGCCGCTCCTTGCCAAAGGTGAGTCTTTTCGGGAGCTGACGGGCAACCCGTACGGTGCGCCAGACGTGGCATGTCATATCACGTTTGGTGTTGAAAGAGTTGGGAAGAAATTGGCAACCTTGGGGGCTGTTCCGCGTTTTGAGAACACGCGCGTGCAGGGATGATGGCGACGCGGACGACAGCGGGCGCGGAGTGACCATATCCGCACGCCGGGTGCCTGTCTCTGAAAAACGATCGTCTCCTGGAATCAGTTGGATGAGTCAGCATATTCTTTTCGTGGGCGCCGATGCGGGCTTGACTGCCGTGGTGGGCGAATCATTGCGCGGGCAGGGCTGCGGCGCGTCCGCACGGCCGCCTGGCGCCGGGCTCAAGCACGTGGTCGAGATGGAGCGGCCTTCGCTGGTGGTCCTCGACATCTCGGCGCCGCACGGCGACGGTCTCGCCGTCTTGCGCGATTTGCGCATGAGCGGCAACGACGTGCCCGTGATTCTGCTCTCGGCGAGCAGCAAAGCGATCGATCGCGTGATCGGCCTCGAACTCGGCGCCGACGATTTCATGAGCAAGCCCGCCGACCCGGCCGAGCTGCTCGCCCGCATTCGCGTGTTGCTGCGCCGGCACGGTACGCTCGCGCCGGGCGCGCCGGAGACGCGGCCGCCGTATCGCTTCGGCCGTTGCGAACTGAACTTCTCCGCTCGCGAATTGCGGCGCGACAACGAGCACTTCGCGTTGCGCAGTTCCGAGTTCGCGTTGCTGAAGATCTTCGTCAATCACGCGATGACCGTGCTCACGCGCGTGCAACTCAACGAGAAGCTGCGTGGCAATAGCGTGTTGCATCAAGGACGCAGCCTCGACGTGTCGATCTGGCGGCTGCGTCGTCTGATCGAAATCGATCCTTCCGAGCCGCGCTATGTGCAAACAGTGTGGGGACGCGGCTATGTGTTCGTGCCGCACGGAGAACTCGGCGCGGCCGAGCGCGGCGCGATGATCGCGCCCGGCGTGTAGATCCGCGGAGCGTTACCCAAAAGGTGAGAGTTTTCGGGAGCGCTGGAGACGCGCCGACGTTGCTCTGTACTTTGCTCTGTACTTGCTCCGTTTTTTGCTCTGTCTCTCGCTCGTCACGCCGGCTTCGCGATCTCGCGAATGTCGGCGACCGGCGTTTGGCCGAATGCATCGCTCAAAGCGTAATCGAGCAACTGGGTGGCGCATTGTTCAGGCGTCGACAGTTGCCCGTTGCGCTTGAGGTCCTCGAACTTCTCGCGCATGGGGAACTGCTCGACGCCGCTGCCGCGAATCTCCGCCTGCATATTCGTATCGATCACGCCCGGCGCCAGACTGCAGATGCGCAGCGCGCGGTTGGCGTCGAGTGCGACCGCGCGCGCGTGATGATCGAGCGCGGCCTTCGTCGCGCAGTAGATGCTCCAGCCGGGATACGCATTGCGCGCCGCGCCGCTCGAAATGTGCACGATGCGCCGGTCGGTCGCGTCGACGGCGGCTGCGGCGAGCGCGCTCGCCAGCATCAGCGGCGTGGCGACATTGAGGCTCACGGCGGTCGCGATGGATGCCGCGTCTTGTCCTTCAATGGGGCCGATGGGTTGCACCATCCCCGCGTTGTTGATCAGCAGAACCGTTTGCGCGCCAGTGGCGAATCCACGCAGCGCATCGCTTGCAATCCATTGCGCGACGCGTGCGGTGTCGGCCAGTTCCAGCTCGATTTCTTCGAGCAGCGCCGGAAAGCGCGCTTTGAGCACGGCGTGACGCGAGCGGGACAAACCCAGCACTGCGATACCGCGCGCCAGCAGTTGTTCGGCGAGCGCCGCGCCCAGACCGCGCGTGTGGCCGGTGACGATCGCGCGAATTGGAGAAGAGGTGGTCATGTCGGTCCCTGGAGTCGTTGGCTTTGGAAAGGCCGCTATTTTCTCACGCAAGGTTTTCCCGCGCTGAGCGCTGACGGTCGGACAGGTTGCCAGGGCTTCAGGTCGAGCGGAAGCGATCCCGATACTGCATGGGCGTTGCGCCGATCCGTTTGGTGAAGACAATGCGCATGCGGTCCGCCGTGCCGAAGCCGCAGTCGTACGCGATCGCCTTGAGCGCCGCGCCGCTGCTCTCGAGCAGCTTGCGCGCGGCATCCACCCGGGCGCGCTCGACGAATTCATGCGGCGTTACGCCCGTCTCCTGCACGAACACCCGCGCGAAGTTGCGCGCGCTCATACCGGCGACGTCGGCCAGTTGCTTCACTGTGAAGCTCTCGCGAATCCGTTCCATGACGTGCGCCTGGACTTTGGCGACCGGCGACGTCTCGTCGGCCGGCGCCGTCAGGTAGGGGCTGAATTGCGACTGGCCGCCTTGCCGCTGCGCGAACACCACGAGGCGTTTGGCGACCGCCAGCGCGATGTGTGGCCCGTGATCCTCGGTGACCAGCGCGAGCGATAGATCGATGCCGGCCGTGACGCCCGCCGACGTGACGAGCGGTCCGTCGCGCAGATAGATACGGTCGAAATCGACGCGCGCATTGGGGAATTGCGCGGCCAGTTGCACCGCATGCTGCCAGTGCGTGGTGACGTTGCGGCCATCGAGCAAGCCCGCGTGGCCGAGCGCGAATGCGCCGGTGCAGATGGAACCGTAACGGCCGCACTGCGTGGCGACGTCTGCGAGCCACTCCAGCACGCGCGCATCGGGCGCGCGATCGGGCAGCGCGGGGCCGCCCGCGACCAGCGCCAGATCGAACGGGCGACGCGCTTCGCTGAAGATGGCGTCGGCGACCAGCGTCATGCCGTTGGACGCCCGCAATGGTGCGGCTTCCGCGCTGAGCAACTTCACCTCATAGCGATCGTTGGGCGAGATGAACCGGTTGGCTTCGGAAAACACGTCGACCGGACCGGCGACGTCGAGCGCCTGCACTCCGGGAAAGATGGCGATCGCAACGGTGGGCATCGAAAACTTCCTTTGACGATGGGCGGACTGCGCCTGTCGCGGCAGTCAACGCGGTGCGTTTGGCAGTGTTCAACGGTCCGCGACGATTGTTTGCGGCGGCGCGTTGACCAATACTGGACTTCACCGGACGCGTTGCTTGCATCACTGAAAGAAGCGCCGCGGACCAGCATACCAAACGCGCTTTCAGCTCACAAAGACCGCGCGTTCCGTTCACTCGAATCCACCACGGAGTTCATCACATGACCACTATCGCAGGCATTCAGATTCCCGACAGCATGATGGCGCGCGAAGCGACGCAACTCGTGCGCGATACCGAAACCGAGTTGTTGTATCACCATTCCCGGCGGGTTTTTCTGTTCGGCTCGCTGGCCGGCGCGCGCAAACAACTGAAGTACGATTCCGAACTGCTGTACATCGGCGCGATGTTCCATGACATGGGACTGGTTGCGCCGTATAGCAGCGAACATGACCGCTTCGAGGTGGACGGCGCAAACGCGGCGCGTGACTTCCTGCGGCGTCATGGCATCAGCGAGGACGACATCGATCAGGTGTGGAACTCGATCGCGCTGCACACCACGCCTGGCATTCCGCAGCATATGAAGCCGGTGGTCGCGCTGGTCACGGCGGGGGTGGAAATGGACGTACTGGGCCTTGCCTACGATGAATTCACCGAGCACCAGCGCCATGAGGTCATTCACGCACATCCGCGAGGCGCGCATTTCAAGGAAGGCATTATCGACGCGTTCGCGCACGGCACGATTCACAAACCGGAGACCACCTTCGGGAACGTGAAAGCGGACGTGCTGGCGTTGAAGGACCCGCATTATCATCGCGAGAATTTCTGCACGATGATTCTGGGCTCGGCGTGGAAGGATTGAGTTGGCGGCGAGCGTCGCGAGCAGAAGGCCAGACTTAGGCGCTCAGCCCTTGCCATGCAACGCGGCGATCTCCTGCAGATCGAGATCGCGTTCGAGAACGGTCAACAGCTCATCGTGAAGCAAGCCCGTTCGATGCAGATGCAATAGCTCGACGCGAGCCGCGGAGACGGCTGCCAGCACAACGTCGTAATGGGCAGCGCGTTCTGCGGCGGGGAAGGCTGCTTCGTGCTGATAGGCCTCTGTAATGCGCGTACGGTAGCTGTACTGTTCCAGCAAACGCGGATGAATGACGCTGCCGTCCGGCCCATGCACCAGCGGCCGGATCGCGGCGAGCTGCGCGGCTTCGAGCCGTGCCCATGCCTGCGGCTCGGTCAGATGGCGGGCGTTTCGCTCGGCCGCCTGGTCCGGATTGATCCATTGGATCAGTGGTCCGATCGTCGTGCCTTGACCGAGCACTGTCACCAGAATCACGGCAAATGAGGCGACCAGAATCAGATCGCGGCCAGGCATCGTCTCGGGTAAGGAGAGCGCGATAGCCAATGTGACCACGCCACGCATGCCCGCCCAACTCGTGACAGTGGCCGAGCGCCAGTCGGCCATGCCGCCCTCGCGACGCGTCAATTTGCACACGAGCGCTTTCAGCCATTCCATCGCGAAGACCCACACGAAACGTGACAGCACGACGGCCGCAAGCACCGCGCCGACGGCCGGAGCGAACGCGGTCAACGTATCGCCGACGCCGCCCAGCCGCACGATCACGCCGCGCAGCGATAGCCCGATCAGCATGAACACCAGCGCTTCCATCAGGAAGATCAGGACCTGCCAGAAGGCGGTGCCGCGCATTCTTACCGCTGCCGAGAAGACTTCGTGCTGATGCCAGCCGAGCACCATCCCGCAACTCACCGTCGCGATCACGCCCGATACATCCAGCATGTCCCCGACGATGTAGCTGATCCAGGCAGAAAGCGTCGATGCGACGATGACAAGGTACGCGTCGTCGAGATAGCGCAGCAGCTTGACGACCAGGAAGCCGACCGCTACGCCTACCGTTACGCCGCCCAGCGCTAGTACGGCGAAGCGTCCGATCGCATGCTGTGCGCTGAAGGTACCAGTGAGCGCGGCAGCGACCGCGAAGCGGAACAGCACGAGCCCGGCGGCGTCGTTGAGGAGGCTTTCGCCTTCGAGGATCACCATCAGGCGGCGCGGTAGCGCAACGCGTTCGAGCACAGCCTTCGCGGCGACGGCATCTGGCGGTGAGACGATCGCACCCAACGCGAAGCAGGCGGCCCATGGCAACGCTGGCACGACCCAATGCACGACCAGACCGACGGCAAGCGTGGTGAACGCGACGGCGCCGATCGCGAGCAGCAGGATGCCGCCGAGATTGCGCTTGAACTCGTCCCAAACGGAGAAGTAGGCGCCGTCCATGAGGAGCGGCGGCAGGAACACGATCAGGACCAGCTCGGGGTCGAGATCGAAGCGCGGGAGTCCGGGCACGAAGGCCATCGCCGCACCGCCGACCAGCAGTGCGGCGGCTGGCGGCAGACGCAGCCGCTTGGCGAGCAGTTCCAAACCGATGATCGCGACGAGCGACAGCAGAACGACTTTGAAGCCCATGACGGACGACATGCGCGGCCTCGCTGGGTGGCAGGAGAACTACTTTTTATCACACGGTGGGTGGGGTGCCTGTGGTTGCGCCGACACAGGATAGGTGTGTGGTATCAATCACTTGGGTGGACTCTGCGCAGGTTGTCCACAGCCTTGCGAACAATTTGTGGGGATAACTGGCGCGCGCCTGCCCGCAGGATTTGGGTTGCCGCCAGTTGCATTCCTCCGCACCGTCGGTGACAAAGCCATTCGCTTCAAGCACTTAAGCGTGCAGCCCCCGAGTTATCAACAGCCCTGTCAACACAAACTGGGGATAACGTGTCCTGCGATGCACAGGGTCTCCAAATATCTACTCCACTTGAATCGACAACCTGGTAGTTGGCACACGACCTCCGGTTGTCCGTGTCATCGGCACACGGCCGGTCTTTTGTGGGGAATATCGTTCACCAAAGAGTCTGATATCTGCGCTTGATCTCCACGGCGAGAATGCGGAGCTTATTTTCTGAAGTGAAGGCGGTGCGCCAGTTCTTGAGCCTTGGCTCAACCCTATCTGACGATTTTTGTTAAAGGTTCCTACAGCTTGCGCCGGCATTCCCTGGTCCGGGTTTGTGTGAACGCAAGTCGCGCGTAATTTTAAGAGTTGTCGGATTTTCTGGTCATCTTGGTCCCTATAGGTTGCTTGTGCGTCAAACAAGTACAAAGCAAGCCAATAGGGATAAAAATGAAAAGACAAAGACTGTACGGGGAGGCGGCCGGATTTTCGGGCCGCCTGATGGCAGCGTTCGTGTTGCTGATACTTGCGTTCAGCGCAAATGCAGACGACTGCTTCTCGCTGTACGCGAAGTCCGGCGCCACGCCGGGGTCCAAGACCTGCAAGCTCGACGTGACGAGCAACACGCCGGGTGGTATAGGCAACTACGCGTGTATTAATGACCTTGTGCAGATTGAGCAGTGGTGCAATTCAACCGGCACGCCGCCGGACGATACCTGCCCGGTGGCTGACCCGGTGTTTCCCGCGAACGGGATTGTGACTCTCTTTGAAACTGACTTTGCAAGCGGCGACACGTCGCCGCTTGTGTTCAGTCGTAGCTACCTGTCGAAGCCGTTCGATAAAGCGCAGACAGCGATGGGCGGGTACTGGGCCAGTAACTGGCAGCGACGGCTTGATCTGACCTCGGTCAATGCAAGCACACCGAAAATCACCGCGTATCGGAGTAATGGCCAGCCTCTGATCTTCAAGTGGGTTAACGGCGGGTGGGCGGTGCCGGGTACGTCGGGTCTTTCTCTCTTGAAAGCTGGCGACGGATACTTCTACCTGAAGGACGAACGGCTTGGCACGACCGAAACATACTCCGTCAGCACAGGTCTGTTTCACTCCGAGACAACACGCACGGGTATGTATCGTGAAGTTGAATACGTTGGACAACAGATAGATTCAATCGCGCAGTGGCCCGTTGATCGGATCGGACAGGCGGCATCGCGGCTGACACTTAGTCTGACCTATGACAGTAATGGTCGCATTCTGAGTGTAGTGCCGCCTTCGGGCAACGCGACACATTATGCGTACGATGCGAAAGGCAATCTTGTTTCAGTAACCGCGCCGATCGGATACGTTCGTCAGTACCTTTATGAGGATGCCCGCTTCCCCAATGCGATGACCGGGATAAAGGACGAATCCGGTTCACGGATTGCAACATGGACCTACGATTCCAGCGGACGCGCAATCTCGGTCACCCATCCGGACACGACGCGTAACGTTTCTTTCAGTTATGGCGCGAACACGACCACTGTCAGCAATATGTCCGGCTACAGCACGTACTCCTTTAATGTTGGAGACACGTCGCGTCCTGGCTCAATTGTTACGCCTGGCGGCGCGGTCTCACGTACATGGGATATATCAGGGAACCTGAAGCAGACAATTACACCGGATGGGAATACACAGTACACGTGGGACGGCGCCAACCGGCCGACGAAAGCAGTTGCAACAGTCTCTGGCAACAGGACGGTAACGACGATTGAGTATAGCGACAGTACCTCGTTGCGTCCGCATCTGGTTGCCACGCCGGGCAAGATCCGCGCGTTTGTCTATGACCAGGGCGGTAACGTCACTGGCTACGCCGAGACGGAGACGACCGATCTGACGGGCGAACAGGGGATGCAAGCCACTGGGACCGGTAACCAGTGGACAGTTGGTGCACGCTACGATTCGGCGAGCCGCCTTCTGTCGGCTGCCATCACACGGAATGGCTCGAAGCGTGAAGACTGGACCTACACATACGATGTACGGGGCAATGTCGAGTCAGTGCAGGATGCCGTATCTGGCTGGTCGATGCGAACGCTCTCTCGCAATGCTGAGAATCGTGCAACGCAGATAGCGGGTAATAGCGGTCAGGCGAGCATCGGGTACGACGAGCGCGGTCGCGTAAAGTCCTTTCAGTATAACGAACCGGTAAGTTCGTTAAATGGTGGAGTTGCCCCTGTACTTGCAGTCGATTACCGGTACGGTCCAGATGGTACGGTGTCCTCGCGCACGGCACAGGTGTCAACAAATGGCGGCTGGTGGAAACCGATCAGTGATGCCGAACTGGGTGTCTGGCTGACGAACTGGGAACTCGGGAACGACCCGGTTGCGCCACCTGCGAACCTGACAGGACTCCAGTCGGATGCTCCAGCATTTGTGCCTGATATGTGCGTCGAATGCTACATGGCCTGGAAGGCGTTGCCGACAGGTAAGCTATTCGGCCAGGAACTGGGCGAAACACTGCCGGCATGGCGCGAAACCACCGAGTTGATGCTGAGCGATCAGGCGCAGGTTCCCTATCCTTCGCTCGTGCCGGATTTGACGAGTTCTACGAAGCGGTCAACACTTTACAGCGGCCTGTTCAAGGGAGGTGATCGTGGATTCGTTAAATGCGGCGGTAGGGAAACTCATGAAGCCGAATGCTATGCTCAGTATGAAAACGATAGAGACGAATGCCGTCTCCTGGCCGGACCAAGAGGGAAGCGAAACTGGGCTCTATGCTTGGCGAACGCTTTTGAGAGATATCAACAATGCAGGGGGTATTGATGCTTAAACGTCCGCCGTATTCGATGGTTGTGACCTACGTCGAAAATCCACAACAGTTGATCATGCAAATGGTTGAGTCAGCTAGGGTGGCTCCGCTTCTGGCCGAGTGCATGGAAGTACCATTCTTTGTGGACGACGATGAGTTCGAATTTGACGACGAGTTAGCGCGGCAGCTCGGCGTAGCAATGCTTAACGTGATCGCGGAGGGGCGGCCTGAAGTCAAAAAGCGTTTAAACGTCACGCAACACCCCCTTGACGCGTCACCAGAGGAGTAACTGGCCAAGTGCCCGGCGCTGCCGCTATCACGAAAAGCGCACGGGTCTGGGGACAAGCGGGCTGACTATCGCGGTCGGCACCAACAAGCTCGCCACGACCGACCAGAAGTCGAGCGTCACGAACAACGCGAACACGGTCGGGTCGATCAACGGCAAACACCGCTTAGGTGCCTTAGCTCAACCCGCCCCGCCTCAAACCTTCAACCCCCCCGCCGCCGCTTCCTGCGATTGCACTTGCAAAACCGCATCGCGCTTATCGAGCAGATGCTGCCGGAGAATCGCGCTCAGCTTCTTCCCGTCACGCGCCTCGAGCGCCTTGAGCATCTCATCGTGATCGTGAATCGCCCGGTCCCATTTCGGAACCTGAAAATTCGACCTGAACCGGAGCGCCTGTAGACGCCGGTTCACCGCGATATAAGTCTGCCGCAGTGCTGAATTCCTGGCCGCCTCGTTGATCTTGTCGTGAATCGCCTGATTGCGGCTGTAGTACCCAGCCAGATCGTTCTGCGTTCGGCACGCGAGCATCGCGTAGTGCAGCGCCTTGATCTCGGCGAGTTCGGCCGCCGTCATCCGTTCAGCCGCCAGCTCGCCCGAAAAAGCCTCGAGACCGCTCATCAACTCGAAGGTCTCGCGCAACTCGGCCTCCGACATCTTCGACACGGACGCGCCGCGATTCGGCGAAATCTCGATCAGCCCTTCGGCGGCCAACACCTTCAGCGCCTCGCGCAACGGCGTGCGCGAAATGCCGAGCGTTTCGCACAGCTCGCGCTCGTTCAGTTTCTTGCCCGGCTCGAGTGCGCCCTCGACGATGAAGCGGCGAATGTGCTCCACCACGGTGTCGTGCAAGCGCTGCCGCTCGACCTTCGGCATCAGCGGGAAAGCAGCGCCACCCGCCTCCAAATCCGAATTTTGCATACAAAAACCCTCCACATCTCATTACGCGGGATTTTATAGGAACCTGAAAGATTAGTTAACGGCGCGGGTAAACACCTGTTTGGAGAGGCCATTTTCGCCTTGGGTCGTCGCAGATCGTCTGATATAGTTTTTTGAATGCAAAATTCAATCGGAGGAGCCCAATGCTCAAATTAGACTTTCACCCCGCTGGCCGTCACTTTTTGCAGATCCCGGGTCCGAGCCCGGTGCCCGACCGTATCCTCCGGGCGATGAGCTATCCGACCATCGACCATCGTGGACCGGAGTTCAGCGAACTCGGTCTCAAGGTGCTCGACGGCATCAAGAAAATCTTCAAGACGCAGCAACCCGTGGTGATCTATCCGGCCTCGGGCACGGGCGCCTGGGAAGCGGCGCTGTCGAACACGTTGAGCCCCGGCGACCAGGTGCTGATGTTCGAAACCGGCCACTTCGCCACGCTGTGGAAAAAGATGGCGGAAAGCCTCGGGCTGAAGCCGGAGTTTCTCGGCCTGCCTGGCATTGAAGGCTGGCGTCGCGGGGTGCAGCCGCAAATGATCGAGGAGCGCCTGCGCGCGGACACGCAACATGCGATCAAGGCGGTGTGCGTGGTGCACAACGAAACATCCACTGGCGTGACTTCCGACATCGCCGCCGTGCGCCGCGCCATCGACGCGGCGGGTCACCCGGCCTTGCTGCTGGTCGACACGATTTCCGGCCTCGCGTGCGCCGACTACCGTCACGACGAATGGGGTGTCGACGTCACCGTCTCGGGTTCCCAAAAAGGTTTGATGCTGCCGCCGGGCATCAGCTTCAACGCGATCTCGCCGAAAGCCATGGCCGCCAGCAAGCAGGCAAAACTGCCGCGCAGCTTCTGGGACTGGGCCGACATCGTCGAGATGAACAAGACGGGTTACTGGCCGTACACGCCGAACACGAACCTGCTGTACGGCCTTAACGAAGCGCTCGACATGATTCTCGGCGAAGGGCTCGACAACGTGTTCGCCCGTCACGAACGTCTGGCCGAAGCGACGCGCCGCGCGGTGCGCGCGTGGGGCCTCGAGATTCAGTGCGCCGATCCGGCGGTGTATAGCCCGGTGCTCACGGGCGTGATGATGCCCGACGGCATCGACGCAGACGGGGTGCGCAAGCTTATCTACGAACGCTTCGACATGTCGCTCGGCACGGGTCTCGGCAAGATGAAAGGGCGCATGTTTCGCATCGGCCACCTGGGCGACTGCAACGACCTGATGCTGCTCGCCACGCTGGCCGGTTGCGAGATGGGTCTGCGCCTCGCGGGCGTGCCGCTCAAGGAAAGCGGCTTGCCTGCCGCTATGGAGTGGTTGAGCCAGTCGGCCAAGGCGCCGGTTCTGAAAGCCGCCGCCTGAACACTGCGCGCAACCCGCAGCTCGCGAAAAAAGGAAGGCAGGCAGCACTTCCGTCAAGAAGCCGCGCATAGAACGCGGCCCGAACAACATGCGATGGGCCCGCGGCGCGAGCCGCTGACGCGCCGCGACGCAGCGCGCCATGTCAGGCGCGCCGTCAACACATGCAATGGAGAGAGACGATGAAGCGGTTTCGTGTGACCAGTGCGACCAGTATCGTTCTAGTGATGCTATGCATCATGTACTTCATCACCTACCTCGACCGCGTCAACGTCAGCACCGCGGCTGCGGGTTTCGGCAAGGAATTCCATCTTTCGCATACGGAAGTCGGCCTGGTGTTCTCGGCCTTCGCCTATCCGTATCTGATCTTTCAGATCATCGGCGGATGGGTGAGTGATCGCTTCGGCGCGAAACGCACGCTGATTTTCTGCGGGGCCATTTGGGGCGTCGCGACCTTGCTGACGGGCTTTGCCGGCGGTCTGGTGTCGCTCCTGGCCGCGCGCGTGCTGCTCGGCTTCGGCGAGGGCGCGACGTTTCCGGCCGCCACTTCCGCGATGGCGCGATGGGTCGCCAAGGAAAAACGCGGCTTCGCGCAGGGCATCACGCATGCGGCATCGCGGATCGGCAACGCGGTGGCCCCCGGTTTGATCGTGCTGGTGATGGCGACCTGGGGTTGGCGTGAATCGTTCTATATCTGCGGCGTGTTCAGCCTGTTGTGGGTTGCCGTGTGGGCGATTACCTTTACCGAACATCCGAAAGACCATCCGCGTATCACGAGCGACGAACTCGCCGTGCTGCCCGCGCCGAAGCCGAAAGCGCCCGGCGTACCGTGGGGCAAGCTGTTTCGCCGCATGTGGCCGGTCACGATCGTGTACTTCTGCTACGGCTGGACGCTGTGGCTGTTCCTGAGCTGGATCCCCCAATACTTTCTGCACAGCTATCACTTGCAATTGCAGAAGTCGGCCATCTTCGCCTCGGTGGTGTTCTTCGCCGGCGTGATCGGCGACACGCTCGGCGGCATCGTGACCGACTGGATCTTTACGCGCACGGGCAGCCTGAAGCGCGCGCGCAGCTGGATGGTGTCGGTCTGCATGTTCTTTTGCCTGCTCTCGCTGATCCCGCTGATGTTCACGCACAGCCTGTATCTGTCGATGGCGTGTCTCGCCTCCGGCTTCTTCTTCGCCGAAATGACGATCGGTCCGATGTGGGCGATTCCGATGGACATCGCGCCCGAGTTCTCGGGCACGGCGAGCGGCATGATGAATACCGGCTCGGCATTGGCGGCGATCATCTCGCCGGTGGTGGGCGGCTTCCTGATCGATTACTTCGGCAGCTGGGAATTGCCGTTCGTCGGCAGCATGCTGTTGATGGCGATCGGCGTGGTGCTCGCGTTTCGCATGCAGCCGGAAAGCAAGTTCGCGCTCAACGCGGCCGACCAGGCACATGTTCCCACCGGCATGGGCGTTTGAGCATGCCGCACCGTTCCCTCTCTCTTTGCGTTTGACCACATGACGACAGCACTCAGCCGGCTTCTCGCCGACGCGCGCCGCAATCACGCCACGCTCGACACCTTGGCGCCGGAGCACACCCCGGCGGACGCCGCCGCGGCCTATGAGGTTCAGCACGAAATCCTGGATGCCTGCGGTGCGCGGATCGCGGGCTGGAAGATCGGCGCAAAGTCCGGAAGCGGTCCAATCCAGGGGGCGCCGCTGCCCGATCTCGACCTGCATGCCGACGGCGCGCGCCTGCCGCGTGAAGTTTTCACGCCGCTGGGGCTCGAACTGGAAATCGCGTTTCGCTTTGCGCGCCGCTTCGATCCTTCCACCACGCCGTACAGCGAGGCCGAGGTGCAGGCGGGCATTGGCTCGATCGGCGCGACCATCGAAATCGTGTCGAGCCGCTACGCGGCGTGGCCCTCTGTCGACAAGCTCGCACAGCTCGCGGATCTGCAGAATCACGGCGCGCTGATCGTGGGCGAATTCACGCCGTATCGCGAGGACTTTCCGTTCGTGGCGCCGTCGCTGAGTTTCAGTTTCGACGGACACGATGTGGTTCGAACCACCCCGGCCAATCCGGCCGGCGATCCGCGGCGCCTGCTGACGTGGCTCGTCAATCACGCCACGTCGCGCGGCATTGCCGTGACGCCGGAGATGGTCGTCACGGCCGGTTCATACACCGGCATGTTTTTTCCGCAGAGCGCAGGCACGGCAAGCGGGCGCATTGAAGGACTCGCGCCGGTCAGCCTCACGCTCTATTAGCCGGTTCCTGTTACAGCCATAGGGCGACGATATGCCGAACCCCACTTCCGCTCTACTCGTCAAGCCGATCCATCTGGTCCCCTCCGCCGCGCGCCTGACGAGTCCGCTCGCGCAGCATCTGCGCAAGGCATTGCGCGGCGACGTTCTGTTCGATGCGGCGAGCCGCGGCCGTTACGCGACCGATGCGTCGATCTACCAGATCACGCCGATCGGCGTAGTGGTGCCGCGCGACCAGGACGATCTGCGCATCGCGCTGGAGCTCGCGCGCAGCGAGAAAGTGCCGCTGCTCGCGCGCGGCGCGGGCACGAGCCAATGCGGCCAGACGGTGGGCGAAGCGCTGGTGATCGACACGAGCAAGTGGTTGAACAACATCGTTGCCTTCGACGCCGAAGCGCGGACGGTGACGGTCGAACCGGGCGTCGTGCTGGATCACCTGAACGCCTGGCTCAAGCCGCACGGTCTATGGTTTCCGGTGGACGTGTCGACAGCCGCGCAATGCACGATCGGCGGCATGGCCGGCAATAATTCGTGCGGCTCGCGTTCGATCGAATACGGCAACATGGTGCACAACGTCGACGCGATCGACGCGATTCTCGCGGACGGCACCGAAGCGCGTTTCGCCTCGTTGCGCGACGCACCGCAAGGCGCGCGCTTGCAGCAGATACTCGCGGGCGTGAAGCAGATCGCCGAGCGCGAGCGCGACGAAATCGTCGCGCGTGTGCCGAAGGTCTTGCGCCGCGTGGCGGGCTACAACCTCGACGTGTTCGACTGCCAGAACCCGCGTGCTTACACCGACGACGGTGTCGCGAATCTCGCGCATCTGCTGGTCGGCTCGGAAGGCACGCTCGCGTTCAGCCGGCAATTGACGCTCAAGCTCGCGCCGCTGCCCGTGCATAAAACGCTCGGCGTGGTCAACTTCCCGACCTTCTGGCAGTCGATGGATCTGACGCAGCACATCGTCAAGCTCAAGCCGGTGGCGGTGGAACTGGTCGATCGCACCATGATCGATCTGGCGATGAGCAATCCGGCGTTCCGTCCGGTGATCGGCAAGGCGCTGGTCGGCGAGCCGCAGGCCATTCTGCTGGTCGAGTTCGCGGGCGAGGACCGCGACGCGCAACTCGCCTCGCTCAAACAACTCACGGAACTGATGGCCGACCTCGGCCTGCCCGATTCGGTCGTCGAGATGGCGGACGCGAACGAACAGAAAGCATTGTGGGAAGTCCGCAAGGCCGGCCTGAACATCATGATGAGCATGAAGGGCGACGGCAAGCCGGTGTCCTTCATCGAAGATTGCGCGGTGCCGCTCGAGCATCTGGCCGAATACACGAGCCGCCTGACCGAGGTGTTCCATCGTCACGGCACGGAGGGCACCTGGTATGCGCACGCGAGCGTCGGTACGCTGCACGTGCGGCCGATTCTCGACATGCGGCGCGACGGCGCGCAGAAAATGCGCGCCATCGCCGACGAAGCGGCGGCGCTCGTGCGCGAGTACAAGGGCGCGTATTCCGGCGAACATGGCGACGGATTGTGCCGCGGCGAATGGGTCGCGTGGCAGTACGGGCCGCGCCTGAATCAGGCGTTCACCGAAATCAAGACACTGTTCGATCCGGATAACCGCTTCAATCCGGACAAGATCGTGCGTCCGCCGAAGATGGACGACGCGCGCAATTTCCGCTTCGCGCCAGGCTACAAGGAACGGCGCATCGACACGGCGCTCGACTGGTCGGCCTGGAATGTCGAACGCGACCCGCTGAGCGGGCAGGAGACCTTGCCGGGCACCGGCAGCGACCTGTCCGGCGGTCTCGCGAAGGCCGTGGAGATGTGCAACAACAACGGCCACTGCCGCAAGTTCGACGCGGGCACCATGTGCCCGAGTTATCGCGTGACGAAGGACGAACAGCACGTCACGCGCGGACGCGCGAACACCTTGCGTCTTGCGATTTCCGGTCAACTCGGCGAAGCGGGCCTCGCCAGCGACGACGTCAAGGACACGCTCGATCTGTGCGTGTCCTGCAAGGGCTGCAAGCGCGACTGTCCGACGGGCGTCGATATGGCGAAGTTCAAGATCGAGGCGCGGGCCGCGCGCATCAAGCATCACGGACTGCGTCTGCGTGACAGGCTTGTGGCGTTCATGCCGCGTTACGCGTCGACGGCGAGCCGCTTCCCGGCTTTGATGGCGCTGGCCGACAATGTGCCGGTGCTGTCGGCGTGGTTCAAGCGGTCCGTGGGCTTCGCGCCCGAGCGCAGCTTGCCGCGTTTTCAGAAGCCGTTTCTCGCTCATACGGTGCCGGGCAAGGTGACGCCGGGCGCGGCGCTGAAAGAGGTGCTGCTGTTTGTCGATACGTTCAACAACAACATGGAGCCGGACAACGCGCGCGCCGCGCAGCGCGTGCTGGAGGCCGCCGGCTACACGGTGCATTTCAATGCGCGCGCAGGCGAGCGGCCCGTATGTTGCGGGCGCACGTTCCTCGCAGCGGGTCTCGTCGATGAAGCGAAGCAGGAAGCGCGGCGCATGCTCGATCTGTTCAAACCGTTCGTGGAGCGTGGCGTACCGATCGTCGGGCTGGAGCCGTCATGCCTGCTGTCGCTGCGCGACGAGTTTCTGCATTACGGCTTCGGCGACGAAGCGCGGCGGCTCTCGCAACAGGCGTTTCTGTTCGAAGAGTTTCTGGTGCGCGAGGACAAGGCCGGCCGTTTGCGGCTTGAACTGAAGCCGTTGGCGCAACAGCAGGCGCTGGTGCATGGCCACTGCCATCAAAAGGCCTTCGATGCCTTTACGCCCGTGCAGACGGTGTTGAAATGGATTCCTGAATTGAAGGTGTCGACGGTGGAATCGTCGTGCTGCGGGATGGCGGGCAGTTTCGGCTATGAAGCCGAGCATTACGCGACGTCGCAGGCAATGGCGGAGCTATCCTTGCTGCCGGCGGTGCGCAAGATGGACGGCAACACGCTCATGGTCGCGGACGGCACGAGCTGCCGGCATCAGATTCACGACGGCGCGGGCGTCGATGCGATCCACGTGGCGCGCGTGCTGGCAATGGCGTTGCAGTAACGGCGTGTAGCGCGGGACACGCCGTCCCGCGTTCAGCCGGCAATCGCCTGCCGATACGCGGTCGGTGCCACGCCTACGCTCTCGCGGAACCGGTGGCTGAAATGGCTGGCGTTCGCATAGCCGCATTGATCGGCGACCTGCGCGAGCGGCAGTGTCGTAGTCCGTAGCAATGTGCGGGCGCGTTCGAGCCGCTGTTGCGCGATCCACGCGGCGGGCGGCAGCCCGAACGACGTGCGGAACATGCGCGCAAGATGAAATTCCGACAAGGCCGCTACGCCGGCAAGCTCGCCGAGCGTGAGCGTCTGCGCCAGATGACTTTCGATATAGTCGCGCAGCCGCCGGCGAGTCGCGACCGACAAACCGCCTTTGAGCGACGCGTCCGTGCGGCGCACGCCTTGGGCGCGCAACAGCAGACTGAGCACTTGATGGGCGGTCTCATTGGTGCGCAGCAAGCCGTCGGGGTCTTGCCAGTCTTCGTTCGCAAGCGATTGACACAGGCTGGCAATGCGGGCGTCTTCGAAATAGGTGCGATCGGCGAGCGTCAGCTCGCGCGGCTCGCGGTCGAGTTCCTGAACCGCACGCTGTGTGAAGTGCTCCGGCAGAAAATACAGATGCATGAAATGCATGTGGCCGCGGACCCACCAGCGCGATTCGTGATCGCCGGGCAGCGCGCAGAGCCGCGACGGCGCACCGTAATGCCCGGGCATTTTCTGGCGCTCGGTGCGATAGCCGCCATCCAGATAGCACGACAGCGTGTGATGGCCGGGCCGCTCGTAGACGGTCTCGGCTTCTTCCGTGTCGCGCGTCCAGACGGCGATGGCCAGCCGGTCGCCGAGCCACGCGAACCGGTCCAGATTCGCGTTGGCGCTGCTCAGCGTGTGACACACCGACTGAAGGCCGAACGGCGTTTCGGTGGAGTGGGTCGCGGGGGCGGGCGGTCTGGCGTTCACGAAGCGGGCGGATACGTGTCATGTCTGAATGAGCGCCAGTATACGGCGCCCCGCGCGCGGCGGCTTACCGCCTCGCAAAAGTGCGCAATTCTGGACAAGTGCGGCGAGCGGGGCTGCGGCATAGTGAACACCCGTATTCGCTGTTGCAGGCCTGGCCATGAATCTGTCGCTGTATGTCGTTACCGTTCTGATCTGGGGCACCACATGGATCGCCATCAAATGGCAACTGGGGGCGGTTCCGCCACCCGTGTCGATTGCGTGGCGTTTCTGGATCGCCGCATTGGTGCTGTTCGCGTTGCTGCGTATCATGCGCCGGCCGATCTGGCCGCCGCGCGCCGCATGGCGATTCCTCGTCGCGCAAGGGTTGGCGCTCTTCTGCCTTAACTTCTTGTGCTTCTACTACGCCGAACAGGTCGTGCCGAGCGGCCTCGTGGCGGTGGTGTTTTCCACCGCGCCGCTGTTGAATTCGCTCAATGGGCGGCTCTTCATGGGCCGGCCTTTGCAACCCACGGCGATCGCCGGGGCTTTGCTGGGGCTGGTCGGCATTGTGTGCCTGTTCGTGCAGCAGATGACGGGACACTTAGGCGATCACGCCGCGTGGTTCGGTCTTGGGATCGCGTTCCTCGGAACCCTGTGCTTTTCGGCCGGCAACCTGTTGTCGAGCCGCATGCAGTCGATGGGTTTGCACCCGTTCGCCACGAATAGCTGGGCGATGCTGATCGGCGCCAGCGTCTTGACCGTGGGAAGCTTATCGGCAGGATTCTCGTTTGCCGTCGAACCGTCCGCACGTTATCTCGGCGCGCTCGCCTATCTCGCTATTTTCGGCTCGGTGATCGGCTTTACGGCTTACCTGATGCTGGTCGGGCGCATCGGACCCGAGCGCGCCGCTTACTGCACGGTGTTGTTTCCGATCGTGGCGCTGGCGGCATCCACGGTATTCGAAGGCTATCAATGGTCCGCGCTGGCCGTGGTCGGCCTGTTGCTGGTGGTGGCGGGCAATCTGGTGGCGTTCGATCTGACGCGGCGCATCTTCGTGCGGCGGGTGCGAACTTCCTGATGAGCATTCGGCCGGACATATGCCACGCAGGCGGCTCGATCATACGTGAAGATTTACGCAATCTCTTGCGCACCGGCGGACGTTTGAGGTGAGCGCTTCCGGGAGCCGGCAGCGCGGCAGCGCGGTGGCGCGCGTGACAGGTGAGACTTTTCGGGAGGCTGAAGACCAGCAGAAATCGGCAGGCGGAGGTCTGCCGAACGGTTTGCATGAACTACATGGGTAGACGAAGCCACATAACGTCCGTATAACGCTGCATCCTAACAGCGATATCGCAGTTAAATAAGATAAGTTAGAAGGGGTTGAGTGCAAAATGACAGCATATTGCATTCGCCATGCCGCCGGTATCCAGCCGGCGTTCAAAGGAGGCCCCAAACCTCCGTCGGCCAGGCGGCCTAGCGCCGCTACCCAACATCATCGATGGATCTGGCACCAGTTTTGCTGACTGGCAAGCCACCGATGGCGACATCACATCGCCCTCGCGCCGGGCACAAACATACGCCTCGGCACCCCTCGGTTCACCTCGCGGCATCTGCCGCGTCCCGAACTTCCCATTCGCAGCGTCATCACGACGCCTGTGCGGCGCGGCTATTTCCGCGCGTCGCTCGAACAAGGAGGCGCATCTTCATGATTCAACGTCCTGCCAGACTGATCGGCAGTCTCGCAGCCATCGGAGTCGTCGTCGCGTTGCTGGGTCGTGCGATCGACCCCGCTGCGTTACATCAGTACGCACCCGATCTGGTCTATTACACGAAGCGGCACCTGTTGCTCGTCGGCTATTCCATGGCTCTCGCGCTGCTGGTCGGCATTCCCGCCGGTGTGCTGCTCAGCCGCCCGTCGTTCGCGCGTCACGCCGAGCGCTTCATGCAGATCTTCAACATCGGCAACACGATTCCCTCGCTGGCCGTGCTGGCCGTCGCGCTCGGCATCTTCGGCATCGGCGATATGCCGGCGCTGGTCGCGCTGTTTCTCGCGTCATTGCTGCCCATCACACGCAACGCCTACGAAGGCATGAAGAACGTCTCGCCCGCGCTGCGCGAAGCGGCGCGCGGGCTCGGCATGACGGGCTGGCAGTCGTTGCTACGCGGGGAGTTGCCCAACGCGATGCCGATCATCATCGGCGGCGTGCGGACTGCGCTGGCGATCAACGTGGGCAGCGCACCGCTCGCCTATCTGATCGGCGCGGACAGCCTCGGCACGCTGATCTTCCCCGGCATCTATCTGAACAATCAGCAGCAGCTTCTGCTCGGCGCGGCGGCCACCGCGGTTCTCGCGCTGGTGCTCGACGGCATCGTCTCGGCCGGCAGCCGCTACCTGCTCGCGCGACGCGGGGTGACGGCATGATCGATCTGTTCAAACACAGCCGCTGGATCGCAGCCGGCGCATTGCTTTCACGAGCCTTCACGCCGGCGCGACGACGCTCGTACTCGGCGGAAAGAATTTCACCGAGCAATACGTTCTTACCGAGATCGCGTCGCAATACCTGCGCGCGAAGGGCTACACGATCGACGCGCGCACCGGTCTCGGCAGCACGCTGTTGCGCAGCGCGCAGGAGAACGGCCTGGTCGATATCACGTGGGAATACACCGGCACTGCCGCGATCGTCTACAACAAGATCACCGACAAGCTCGATCCGAAGACGATGTACGAACGGGTGAAAGCGCTCGACGCGAAACGTGGCCTCGTCTGGCTCGACTGCTCGCCGCTGAACAACACGTATGCACTCGGCTTGCCGCAACAGCTGGCGCAGCAAACTGGCATCCGCACGATTTCGCAGCTCGCCGCGAAGATGGCGGCGGAGCCGAAAAAGAAGCACGTGTTCGCCATGGACGCGGAGTTCGCCAATCGTCCGGACGGCCTGAAGCCGCTGGAAGCCGCCTACGGCATGCAGTTCAGCCGCGAGGAAACGCGGCAGATGGATCCGGGCCTCGTCTACACGGCGTTGCATAACAACCAGGTGCCGATCGGACTGATCTACACGACGGACGGCCGGGTGAAGGGCTTCAACATCGTGCCGCTCGAAGACGACCGCCACTACTTCCCCGCGTACAACGCCACGCCGGTGGTGCGCAAGGCGACGCTCGACCAGAACCCGCAACTTGTGCCGCAGTTGAACGCATTGTCCGACGCGCTGACCAACGACACGATGCTCGAGATGAACAAGCAGGTCGATGTCGACGGCAAACCGGTGCGTGAAGTCGCTGCGGAATTCCTGCGCACGCACGAGCTGCCCTGAGCGGAGATCCTCACGATGACTGTACTTGACTATCTATCGGCCAACTGGCCTGAACTGCTGCAACTCACGGCGCAACACGTGTGGCTGGTGGGCATTGCAGTGGGGTGCGCGATTGTTGTCGGCGTACCCCTGGGTATCCTGATCAATCGGCACGAATGGCTCGCCGCGCCGTTGCTGAGCGTTGCCACGGTGGTGCTGACGTTGCCGTCCATCGCGCTATTCGGCTTGATGATCCCGGTGTTCTCGCGCTTTGGCCAGGGCATCGGCGCGGTGCCGGCGATTACCGCCGTGTTCCTCTATTCGCTGCTGCCGATCATGCGCAACACCTACCTCGCGCTGCGCAACGTCGACGCCGGCATCAAGGAAGCGGGCATCGGCATCGGCATGACGGTGTGGCAGCGGCTGCGCCTCGTCGATTTGCCGCTTGCGGTGCCGGTGATTCTCGGCGGCGTGCGCACGGCCGTGGTGATGAACATCGGCGTGATGACGATCGCCGCAGTGATCGGTGCCGGCGGTCTCGGCACGCTGATCATCCGCGCGATCGGCCAGAGCAACATGATGAAACTGCTGGTGGGCGCCGTGCTCGTGAGCCTGCTCGCGATTGTCGCCGACCTGCTGCTGCAAGCGCTGCAACGCTTGCTGACCCCGAAGGGACTACAAAAGACATGATCGAACTCGACAAACTGACCAAGACGTTTACGCAAAAGGACGGCCAGCAGGTGAAGGCGGTCGACTCGGTGAGCCTCACGGTGGGCGAAGGCGAAATCTGTGTATTTCTGGGCCCCTCGGGCTGCGGCAAGACCACCACGCTGAAGATGATCAACCGTCTGATCGCGCCGACCTCGGGCCGCGTGCTGATCAACGGTGAAGACACGTCGGGTCTGAACGAAGTCGAATTGCGCCACCACATCGGCTATGTGATCCAGCAGATCGGCCTGTTTCCGAACATGACGATCGAAGAGAACATCATGGTCGTGCCGCGCCTGCTCGGCTGGGACAAGAAGCGTTGCCGCGAACGGGCCACGGAGTTGATGTCGATGGTCGCGCTCGATCCGAAGCAGTATCTGAAGCGTTATCCGCGCGAGTTGTCGGGCGGCCAGCAACAGCGGATCGGCGTGATTCGCGCGTTGGCCGCCGATCCACCGGTGCTGCTGATGGACGAGCCGTTCGGCGCGGTTGACCCGATCAATCGCGAGTCGATTCAAAACGAGTTCTTCCAGATGCAGCGTCAACTGAACAAGACGGTGATCATGGTGAGCCACGACATCGACGAAGCGATCAAGCTGGGCGACCGTGTCGCCGTGTTCCGCCGTGGTCAACTGGTGCAATACGATCATCCGGATACGCTGCTGGCGCATCCTCGCGAAGAATTCGTCGGCGCGTTCGTCGGTCAGGACAGCACGCTGAAGCGCCTGTTGCTGGTGAAAGCCGGCGATGCCGCCGCCCAGCCGGAGACCGCGCGCGCCGATACGCCGGTGGCGCGTGCGTTCCAGATGATGGACGACAGCGACAGCCGCTATCTGACCATCGTCGACGAGAACCAGCAGGCGCTCGGCTATGTGACGCGCCGCGCGGCGCGTGCGGGCGAAGGCGTCTGCGGCGACCATCTGAGCGCCTTCAAGGCGACGGTCAGCGCGGACGAGCATCTGCGCATCGTGCTGTCGAAGATGTACCAGTTCAATTCGTCATGGATGCCGGTGCTGGACAGCGACGGGCGTTACGTCGGCGAAGTCACGCAGGATTCGATTGCGGGCTATCTGAGCTCGGGCCGATCGCGTCGGCATACGGGACAGTCGGCGATCGTGTCGCCTGCCGTCGCCGCGGCGCAGGCGGCGGCCGCTCAGGCTGCCATCACGCATCACGCGTGAAATGGGCGAGTGAGTCAGGCTGCGCGGGTCCATCGTCTACTCGAAGACGACGATGCCCGCGCGAAAATTCTGATTTATTGGCGCACGCCTTAATGTCGGTCGCCTTCGCTCCGATCACGAATAGACGCCAACGCACGATCGGTATATAACACCGTGAAAGGGATGGCTTGTTCACCGATGCATCAACAGGAGCGAAGTTTCATCATGACGCAAGACGTAACGCCCAAACCGCCCACCGGCGATAGGCCCGATCTGGAGAACCTCGACGCCGCGCTCAGTCACGTAGACCAGCAGGTATCGTCGGGCAGCATTGCATCCGGCGCCGCCAAGGGCATTCTATATAGCCTGATCGAAACGCTCGGCACATTCGTCGGCGACCCCGATCTGCCGGAGCACGCACGTTCGGGTTACGAAGGATTGCTGGAAGCCGCTCGCGAATTGCGCGCGAAGCTGGATCACTAAAGGCGATGACCCGCCGCCCGCCGGCGGCGCGAGTCGCATCGGCCTGCTCGCCGGTGCGGTATGGCCGTTGTCATTGCGTGGCGTGGCGTGACGGCACCACACGGTGGCGAATCGTCGTCCGATTCGCCTTCGTCTCTTGCCGCCGTATTTCGGCGGCGCCGCTGTCTATGATAAAAAGGCGCACCGTCTCCAACATTGCACCTTTTTTATGCTCTCTGCGTCTGCTATCGCGTTGCTGGCCGTCGGCATTGTCGTCGTGCTGATCACGCCGGGGCCTACCAATACGCTGCTTGCCGCGGCCGGCCTGCGCCAGGGGGTGCGGCGTTCGCTGCCGCTGATCGCCGCCGAACTGGGCGGCTATTTCATCTCGATCTCGGTATGGGGGCATTTCCTCGTTCAGGCCGCGCATGCGTTGCCCTGGTTGCCCCCGCTGTTGCGCGTGGCGGCTGGCTTGTACATCGCTTATCTGGCCGTCGACATGTGGCGCGCGGCGGTCGCGTTGCCCGACTCGGCGCAGCGGGCGAGCGGCATGCGCACGCTATTCGTGGCGACGCTGCTCAATCCGAAGGGCTTGCTGTTCGCCGGCACGATCTTTCCGGCTATCGCCTTCGCGCAACTGCCGGCCTACGCCTTCGCGATGCTGATGTTCGCGTGCCTGCTGGTACCGATCGCGCTCGCCTGGATCACGTTCGGTGCGGCGCTCGGCAGCGGCAAGCTCACCTGGCTCAATCCGGTGAAGGTGCAGCGCGGCGCTTCCATCGTGCTCGGCGTGTTTTCCTTGTCGCTGGCGTGGGCGGCGCTGCATTGAGCGCGGCGCTGATCCCGCACTCAGGCGGCCACGCTGGCTTGCCAGTGGACTTCTTCTTTTGGGGCGTCGTCGGCGCTTAGCGCATCGAGCCATGCGGGCGGCGCGGCAGTGATTTCCAGTCGCGGCGTGCCGTGCCAGTCGGCGCAGCGCTGCAATGCCCGGCGTAGATCGCCGGCCAGACGGGCGCTCAGTCGCACGCCTGGTTCCACGTGCAACGACTTGAGTTCGAACACGCCTTGGGTCCGATGCGCTTTCGCATCCACGCGGCCGACCAGACGCCCGCGGCTCAGCAGCGGCAACACGAAGTAACCATATTTGCGCTTTGCCGCGGGCGTGTAGCATTCGATCGCATAGTCGAAGTCGAAGAGCGCAGCGGCGCGCTTGCGGTCCCACACCACCGGATCGAAAGGCGACAACACCGTGGTAACCGTCGAGACGAGCTTGCCGCTCGCGGCATCGTCGAGTATCGCGGCGAAGTCCTGATGGACGAATGTGTCCTGCTTCCAGCCTTCCACACGCACCGGAATCAGCTCGCCCTGGTCGGCGAGCGCATGCAGTTCGTCGCGGTAAGGCCGGCGCGGCAAGCGGTAGTAATCGGCGACCCAATCGGCGCGCGCCACACCGAGCGAACGGCAGGTGCGGCGTAACACGGTTTCGGTGACGGTGTGCGCGGGCGGCAGATCGCGCGCGTCGTCCCAGTCTGGCAGCACGCGCTCGGTCACATCGTAGACGCGGTGAAAATTGCGCCGCTCGGCCACCATCAATTGTCCGATCGCGAACAGCACTTCCAGATGGCGCTTCTCCGGCTTCCAGTCCCACCAGCCGTTGCCCTTGCCCGCCTCGCGGGCGAAATCCGCGGAGCGGACCGGACCGCTCGCGCGAATGTGCGCGAGCAGCTTCTCAATGTCCTTGCGATGCTTCTTGTGCCATTCGGCCGCGTATTTCCAGCCCATGCCGCTCGGATCGAGCATGCGATGGCGCAGCAGGCCGTAGTCTTCGGTCGGCACGAAACAGGCTTCGTGCGACCAGTATTCAAACAGCTTGCCTTCGGCAAGATGCTCGTCGAGCCATTGCTGTGGATAAGCGCCGAGCCGGCTGAACAACACGAGATAGGGACTGCGCGCGACCACATGGATCGTGTCGATCTGCAATTGCGCCATGCGGCGGATCGCGTCGAGCACGTCGGCCTTGACGGCCTTGCGGCGCGGCGGCGTCAGCAAGCCTTGTGCGGCGAGATGAAGCGTGCGGGCGGCGGAAAGCGGAAGAGTCTTCACGCGGGCGTCGATCAGTGAGTGAATGCGATGGGAGCGGACACGAAGCCCGGCTTGGATCTGCAATCGCTACTGTAGCGTGAAGCGTCCCGCCCTGCCGTTACCAGCCGCGGCCGTGATGCCGGTCCCAGCCGCGATGACGCCCATGATCGTGATGCCAGCGGCGTTCGCGGTAGTAGTCGTCCCGGTAGCCGTAACCGTAGGCAGGTTGCGGCGCGTACACGACTGGCGGTGGCGCATAGGCATAGACCGGCGGCGCTGCGTACACGGGCCCCGGCGTGTTGACGAACACGCCGACGTCCACCCTGGCCGAGGCGGCAGTCGAGGCGCAGGCGGCGGCAAGGCCGAAGGCGGCGAAAACGATCGCGCGTGGGAACATGCTTGTCTCCTGTCGAAAGAGCCGGCTATTCGCTGTCGAATAGCTGACGGTCATATTACGAGACAGAAAGCAAGGCAGGTGCAACCAGTTGAAGGTGTGTGTAACAGCAGGTTACCCGCCAGCCGCCGGTTGCGAGGGCGGCTGGCGGTTCAGCAGTCTTTGACTCAGGCGCCGAGCGCGACCGTTTCGCCTGCCTCAACCGCCAGCAGTTGATGGATCTGCGCAACCACGGCTGCGCCTTCTCCGACGGCCGCCGCCACCCGTTTAGTCGAACCGGCGCGTGCGTCGCCAATCGCGTACACGCCTTCGACCGTGGTGGCGAGATCGCAGACCGACGCTCCCTCGATGCTCGTGCCGGTGAGCACGAAGCCCTTGTCGTCGAGTTCCACGCCGCAGGTGCGCAGCCAGTCGGTATTCGGGTCCGCGCCCGTGAAGAGGAACAGATGGCGCGTGTCGAAATGATCGGTGCCATCGGGCAACGGTTTCTTCAGGCTGACCGATGACAAGCCGCTTTCGTCGGCGTCCAGCCGGCCGATTTCCGAATTCGGATGCACGAACACATTCGGCAACGAGCGTATCCGGTCGATCAGATAGCGCGACATGGTGGCTTCGAAACCGCTGCGCCGGATCAGCACGTGGATCTTGGCTACATGTGTCGCCAGATAGACGATCGCCTGGCCGGCCGAGTTGCCGCCGCCCACCAGCACGATTTCCTGGCGCTTGCACAGCTTGGCTTCGACGGGCGACGCCCAGTAGTAGACCCCGCGCCCCTCGAAGCGGTCGAGCCCTTCGAGCGCCGGGCGCCGGTAGACCGCGCCGCTCGCGATCACAATGGCGCGCGCCGTGATATGCCCGCCGCACTTCAGTTCCAGCCTATGCGGCCGCTCCGCGCAATGCAGCGCCTTCACGTTGACCGGAATCGCCACGTGCGCGCCGAATTTCTGCGCCTGCACGAATGCGCGGCCTGCCAGCGCCTGGCCGGAAATGCCGGTCGGAAAGCCGAGATAATTTTCGATTCGCGCACTCGCGCCCGCCTGGCCGCCCGGCGCACGGCTATCCAGCACGATCACCGACAGGCCTTCGGAGGCCGCGTACACCGCGGTGGCGAGCCCGGCCGGCCCGGCGCCGACGATCGCGACGTCGTACACATGCGCATCGTCGAGATCGGGCAGCAAGCCGAGGCAGGTGGCGAGTTCCGGCATGCTCGGATGACGCAGCACCGAGCCGTCCGGGCAGATCACCAGCGGCATGTCTTCTTTTTGCGCGGCGAATTGCTCGATGAGACGCAATGCGTCTTCGTCGCGTTCGTCGATCACGGAATGGGGATGGCCGTTGCGCGACAGAAAGCCTTGCAGCATGACGAGCCGCGCATCGCTGCTGTTGCCGATCAGGATCGGCCCGCCGGCGCCCTTTTCGATCAGCGACACGCGCCGCAGGATCAACGCGCGCATGATGCGCTCGCCGAGTTCCGCTTCGGCGACAATCAGCGCGCGCAGCCGTTCCGGCGGAATCAGCAATGCCTCCACCGAACTGAGCGCCATGCCGTTGACGAGCGCGGGCCGTCCCGACAATTGACCGACTTCGGCAAGAAAATGCCCGGCGCCGTGCTCGCCGATCAGGACTTCACGCCCAATGCCGTCGCGCTGATACACCTTCACGCGTCCTTCGAGCAGCACGAACATGCCGGGCCCGGTGTGCCCGGTCTCGAACAGCAGTTCGCCGGCCTTCCAGTGACCGATCTCGCCGAACCGGCGCAAGCGATCGATTTCCGCGCAGGTGAGCGCGGGGAACATCTGGTGCATGCGCGTCGAGAGAGACGAAAACGGCGCGTCGGCGACGACGGCCTGCTGTTGCCCTTCTGTGTGTTGTGTTTCAGCTTCTTGAGTCGAAAGCATTGAACCGCTCCTTCGTGTTCATTGACGGATCGAACGGAGGCGAAGCGGCGCGGCGCCCAATGGCGCACATGCGAATGCGCTGCTTGCGCTATACGGCCTTCGGCGCGACGTCGTCGACCGCCACTTCGGGCGGCGGCATGTCGGGCAGCGAATCCACCGGCTTGCCCGAGTCGCGCCAGGCTTCCATGCCACCGCGCAGCGGCAGCACGTCGGAGAAGCCGGCTTCGTTCAATTGTTTGGCCATCCATGCCGCGGAAATCTCATTCGGGCATGAACAGTAGATCACCACCTTTTGATCGCGTGGATAGGTCGCGACGATTTCGTCGAGTTGCCGCTCGTCGGCGAATTGCGAGCCCGGAATCACGAAAGGATCGAGCTTGCGCTTCTCGTGCGAACGGATGTCGAACAGCACCGGCGTCTTGCCGGCCTTCACGAGCGCGGCCAGTTCGTCCACCTCGATGCGCGCGGACGCAAGCTTCGCAATCAGCTGGCGCCGGCGCACCCAGCGATAGGCGGCATACGCGAGCAGCAAAGCGACGGCAACCAGCGCGGCCGTGCGGCCCAGCCGACCGGCCAGCGCGAACAGCATGTCGATCTGCTTGGCGAACAACGCGCCGATGATCAGGCCCGTGCCGGACCACAACGCGGCGCCGATACTGTCGTATGTGAGAAACGTGCGATAGCGCGTGCCCATGGCGCCCGCCATCGGAATCGACACGATCGACAGTCCCGGCACGAACTTGGCCACGGCCAGCACGCGCACGCCCCAGCGGCCGAAAAAGCGTTCGGTCTTTTTCACACAGGTGTCACGCGAGAGCGACAGGCGGCAGATCGCTTTCAGCGTATTGCCACCGTACATCCGGCCGGCGAAATACCACGCGCTGTCGCCGATCAGCGTGGCGAAGATCGACAGGATCAGTACCGGCGCCAGCTGCGTGCCCACGGAGCCGGGATGCATGGCGGCCATCGCGCCGAACAGCACGAGCGACGGCATGGCCGGAACCGGCAGCCCGATGGAGGCGGCGAGCACGTTCACGAACACGAGCGCCGGCCCATATTGCTCGACGAGATCATGTAGCATCGGCTTACATCCGCGGCCCTTTCGGGTGCGGCGCTGGTAGGGAATGCAAAAGGAGAATGCAAGAATTATGGACGCATTTTCGAGACGTGGAAACGCCTTGAAAGAACGCCCGTTATTCGGGCTTTGAACGCGCTATCGCAGGCACACTGAATTGTTATGGAGGCGCATTAGGCGCGCGATTCGAACAAAGTGGAAAGGCCTGATTTTAGCGCCGCATGCTGAAGCGGAAATAATGCCCGATTAACGTCTGCGGACGTGCTGTCCGCAAGCAATGAAATACCGGCGGGGCCAACGCGTTACGCGGCATGCGCACGCAAGTGCGCACGCCGCGCGACGTCGTTCATTGACGATGATTGTGCTGTTCGCCCGGCAATTCGGCGCCGTGCGCGCGAATCGCGGCTATCAGTTCGGCGGGCGTGATTTCGTAGCGCACTTCGCGGTGTATGCCTGGCTTGCGCTCATCGACTTCGATCAAAAGAATGCCTTTGCCGTCTTCTGTCGATTCGAGGCGCAGCGAGCGGAGTTCGCGCGCCGTTGCGTCGTCGTATTCGGTGAGCAGGGCCATTGACCCGGAGGACCCGGTAGTGCGCATCGAAGTTGTCCTTGTTCCGTTGTTGATCGAACCATTGTACGGGCAGGAAAGTGTGGCGTCTGTCGCGCCACGGTCACGCCGCACGGATTTGCCCCGTTCAGTTGCACGCATGCCATATACCGCCGGATGCGTTGACTGGCGCGGTCCGCCGGGCAATGCGTGTTGTGACCTCCCGCCGTGGCAACCAGTTTAACGCGACTCCCGGCAACGACAGATGCATTTTTCGTGCCCCGAGGCGGTGCGCTTCTTCTCGATGACTGTCACGCTGTTGACGCGTGCGCCGGTTAGGAGAAACAGTCAAGCCCGCGCCGGTCGCTCCGCGCGAGTGCATCCCCAAGGCGCGGTTGCGCACCGATAGGGCAAGTCGATGTCGAAAATGGTGAGGCCTTCGCCGCGCGAGCGATCAACGGTATCGGCAAAAAAATAGCCCGTCCGTGAGAGGGACGGGCCGCTAAACGCCGTTGTTACTTGGGTCAGCCTGCCCTTACAACCTGTTGGGCGCTGACGGTTCCATCCTGCTGCGCCAATACCGGGCTGTCGAGGTGGGAGTAACGCCGATCTATCAGACCATTGTGGCTTCGTCCTGCTCGAGAACGTGTGCAGTGGCGGGCGCGCTATGTCGGTCGACGGCGTCTGCCACGGTTTGCGCAGCGTCAGGCGTGAACGCCTGACGGCGTTTCGTGCTGGTGACGCGTTGTGCGGGCGCGGCCTGCGCGATGGTGAACAGGCGCACCGCTTCGTCCAGCACGTCGGCCTGTTCCGCGAGACGCTGCGCGGTGGCCGCCGCCTGCTCGACGAGCGTCGCATTCTGCTGCGTGGCGCCGTCCAGATGCGAGACCGCCTGATTGACCTGGCGAATCCCTTCCGCCTGTTCGTTGCTGGCATTGGCCACCTCGACGATGATCGACGACACGCGGCCCACCGCTTCGTCGATCACGCGCATTTGCGAGGTTGTGCGTGCAACCAGTTCGGTGCCCGCGGCGACTTCGGTCGTACTCGCTTCGACCACCGACTTGATTTCCTTCGACGACGCCGCGCAGCGTTGCGCCAGCATACGCACTTCGCTCGCGACCACGGCGAACGAACGGCCGGCTTCGCCCGCGCGCGCGGCTTCGACCGCCGCATTCAGCGCAAGGATATTGGTCTGGAACGCAATGCCGTCGATCACGCTGGTAATGTCCGCGATACGCCGCGACGCCGCCGTGATGCCGGCCATGGTTTGCTCGACCTGGCCCGCGATCTTGCCGCCCACCGCTGCCGCGGCCTGTGCGTCCCTGGCCAGATCGAGCGCGCGCACGGTGGCGTCGGCGTTGGCCTGCACGGTCGTGGTCAGCTGTTCCATGGTGGCGGCGGTTTCCTCGAGCGAGGCCGCCTGCAACTCCGTGCGCCGCGCGAGATCGACATTGCCGCTGGAAATCTCGCGCGCGTTGTCGAGCATGCCGGTGATCTGCGCGCGCACGTCGTAGACGATCGCCGCAAGATTCGCCTTCAACTGATTCAGTGCCTGGAGCACTTCGCCGAGGTCGTCATGGCGCACGATCTGCAGATCGGCGGTCAGATCACCCGCGGCGAGGCGCGTAGCGAATCCCGACATGTCGGCGATCGGCGCGGCGAGTTGCCGCTTCAACAACTGCCACGACACGGCGCTGACCGCCGTGGTGACGCCGAACGCAATCCAGAACGGCACAGGCGGCGCGCCTTCCCACGCGACCAGGCCGGTCACCAGCAGCGCCAGCGACGTGATCGCGTAGCCGGCCGCCGCACGCGTGGCGACAGGCAGGCGCATCAGCGCCTGCAGACGCCCCAGCAGGCCGGTTCGCACCACCACGCCGCGGCGCAGCTTGACGCCGCGCGCCTCGCCCGCGCGCATGCGCGCGTACAGCGCCTCGGCGGCGCGCACCGCGTCGCGTTCCGGCTTCACGCGCACACTCAGATAGCCGACCACCGTACCTTTCTCGACCACCGGTGTGACGTTGGCATGCACCCAGTAGTGATCGCCGTTCTTGCGGCGATTCTTGACGAGCGCGGTCCATGGGCGGCCGTCGCGGATCGTCGCCCACATGTCGGCGAAGGCATCGCGCGGCATGTCCGGATGACGGATCAGGTTGTGCGGCTGGCCAATCAACTCGTCGCGCGTAAAGCCCGAGACGGCGATGAAGGCGGGATTGCAATACTGGATGCGGCCAGTCAGGTCGGTCGCGGAGACAAGCATGTCTGACGAAGGGAATTCGTACTCGTGCCCGGTGACAGGCTGGTTATTGCGCATGGCTTTCCTTGCTGGTGCTGACGCGCACGTGCGCGCGCTGCTGCTTACTTGGTCGCAAGGCATAACGGCAATTAACCCCGAGGTCTTGAGGGTTCCCCACTAAACCGCTCAGGTTTAGCGAGGGGCCAGCCGTTAATGCAAGGTTGTCTGATGTGTGCCGGGGGCGGGGCATGAAACGGTGCCGGATGCGTCGCGCGATACCTTCAAAAGGGCTACACTGCGCCCGTACAAGGCCTGCAGACGTAGTTCGTCCCTCGATTTCGCAGTGGTCTGCCTGCACGAATCCGCTACTCCAGCGAGCTGATGCAGAAGATCCTCGACCGCACCCAAGAGTCCCTGGCGCTGGCTTTCGCCACCCTCGCGCAGAACGCGAAGCGCCAACAGCGGGTTTATCTGGCGACGATCGGTTCGCTGATGCTGATCGTGGTGATCTTCGCACTCGTGGTGGCCGTGGTTGCCGGGCTCGCGCAACTCGACTATCGCCGCACGTTCGCGTCGCAGAATGCGACCGACATCTCCCTTCTCCTGCATCAGGAGGAGTCGTTCTCGCGACGCGTCGAGCTCACGTTCGACTATTACTACACCGCTGCCCAGGTGCGCAGCGCGCCGGATGCGATTCAGCAGTCGATCCGCCGGAGCGGCACGGTGCGCGGCGAGGTGGACAGGATCGATGCCGGCTTCGATATGCTGGTCGGCGAAGCCACCACGGCTGCGTGGGGGCCGCAACTAGGCGAGAAGCTTGGCCGCCTCTACGAAGCGTCGCAATCGACACTTGCCACGCAGCAGGCGTTCGAGTTGCAGCAACGCGCGACGCTGATCGGGCTGAAGGAAGACTATGCGGTGATTCTGCCTTCGCTGCCGCGGTCGGTGGCGGGACAAGCCGCGGCAGTGAACCTGCCGGCGACGCCCCAGCAGCAGCTGGCCGTCGTCAGGACGCTGCGCGAGACGCTGGAGCGCCAGCTCGAGGCGCAAACCGGCAAGCGTCTGCCGGGCAAGGGCGAGCGCGTCTGGCTCGGTCCGTATCTCGATCCGTTGGAGAACGTGCCGGTGATCTCGGCGGTGAGCGTCTACTACGACGGCGACACGCCCACCACGCTGATCAGCATGAACATTCCGCTCGACGTGCTCGCGAAACGCATCGCGCCACCGCGCAACGAGGGCACGATATTGCTGATGGCCGCGGACCGACGCATTATCGTGTCCTCGAAACCGCTCAGCGCGTCCACCGAAAAAATGCTGCAACGGACGGTGGCCGCGACGCCGTCGCACGTGTTTCATTACGGGCGTGAAGGCGTGATCTTTCATGAGCCGCTGAAGCCGGGGTTCGGCTTTCTGGTCGGCTATATGCGCTGGGGCGCGCTTGCCGCCGCGCTCGGCTGGCAGCTCGCGGTGATCGGCGGCCTCGCGGCGTTGATCCTGCTGGCGGTCGCGCTGACGGCACGCTATTTCGGCTTTCGGCTGTTGCGCAATGCGTTCGCCGAAACTTCGCGCTCACTGGAAAGTGAAACCATCAATCACGTGCTGGTCAGTGCGACGCCGGTGGGACTGTGCGTCGTTCGCCAAAGCGACTATTCCGTTCTGACCGTCAACGCGCTGGCCGCGGAGTTGCTGAGTGTCGAACCGGGTAGCAACCGCTTGCCGCCGCATATCGTGAGCGAGTTCCTCACCCAGACGCCGGACAAACCTTCGGCTGCGGCGATTGCACGGATCGCCACTTTCGTCGTGGCCGCACAGCCGCAACCGCAACCGCAGCCGCAACCGCAGCCGCAGCCGCAACCGCAACCGCAACCGCAGCCGCCGGCTTCACCGACGTCGGAGGAAGGCGCCATGCCCGCGCGGTTTTTGCAGTTTACCTACGCGCCAGCCCGGTACGCCGGTGAGAACGTGCTGTTCTGCGCGCTTCTCGACGTGACCGCCCAGACCCTGCTCGAACAGCAATTGCGGCACGCGCAGCAGGCTTCCGACGCCATGATGCGTGCGCGCACGAATTTCTTCGCGGCGATGAGCCACGAAATCCGCACGCCGTTAAACGCGCTGCTCGGCAATCTCGAACTGTTCGCGCGTACACCTGGTCTCGAGGCGCATTCGCAGCGGCTTGCGACTTTGGGCGTCGCATCCGATGCGCTGCGCCGTGTCGTCAACGACATTCTCGACTTCTCGAAGATCGATGCCGGCGAAATGCTGCTCGCCAACGACGCCTTCCGGCCCATCGACGAATTTGAGAACATCTCGTTTTCGCACGCGCCGATGCGCGGAGACCGCCCGATTCGTTTCTATGCACTGCTTTCGCCAACGCTCGACTGCACCGTGATCGGCGATCGCATGCGAATCGCGCAAGTCGTCAACAACCTGTTGAGCAACGCGTTCAAATTTACGTCCACCGGCAAGATCACGCTGTATGCGGAAGTGAAGGACGATCCGCAGGGCCACCCGACGCTCATTTGCAAGGTGTCGGACTCCGGCGCCGGCATGAGCGAGGAGCTTCTGAGCCGTCTGTTCAAGCCGTTCGTGCAAGGCGAGCTGGGCACCTCGCGTGGCACTGGCGGCACGGGGCTGGGGCTGGTGATCTGCGCGCGCCTGTGCGAATTGATGGGCGGCCGGATCTCCGCCGAAAGCGTGCCGGGTGTAGGCAGCGTGTTTCACATGTCGGTTCCGCTGGTCGCGGTGTCCGCCGATCAGCGCACGCCGGCGACGCGACCCGCGCCTCGCGGGACGGCGCTCGCGTTGTGCTCGGAGCAGCAAGCCGGAGAGTTTCTGGACGGCTGGCTTCAGCGAGCCGGTTGGTCGAGTCACACGGTGGCCTCGCTGGCGAGCGCGCAGGCATGGTTGAAAGCGAATCGCCCCGCAGTGCTGATCGTGTCCGGTGAATATGATCTGGAAGCGATCGCCACGTTGCGCGCGTTGCAGGGGGTCGGCACCGTGTGGATCACGAGCGGTGGCCCGACGCGGCCGGAAGCGCGCGGCCAGGCCGTGCTCGAAGTGAGTGAATTCAGCCGGACCGCGTGTTTGACGGCGATCGAGCTGGCAGTCGAAGGCACCTGCGCCGCGCGCGACGAAGCATCCGCGCCCGTCGCCGCCGTGGCCCCTGCTGTCGAGATCGATCCGGCGTTGCTGGGGCTTGCGGTCCTCGTCGCGGAAGACAATCCCCTGATCCAGAACCTGATCGCCGAGCAGCTGGCGGAACTCGGCTGCGTGCCCACGATTGCCGCGGACGGCAAGCAGGCGCTGGCGTTATTCGAGCGGGCTCCCTTCGAGGTGGTGCTGACCGACATTCATATGCCGGTGATGGACGGCCACGAACTGCTGGCGGCATTGCGCGCGCGGCACGCGGCGCTGCCGGTGCTGGCTTTCAGCGCCGTGGCCGAAGAGCAGCAGGCTCAAAGCTGGCATGAGCGCGGCTTCACCGGGTACGTCTCCAAGCCGGCGTCATTGAGCGAATTGCAGGCGGCTTTGCTGGCGGTGGTGCCAGCGCAGGTGCGGGCGGCTCACCCTAAGGCGGCATCGGCATCGGCATCGGCCGACTCCACGGCGCCCGTCGCCAACGCAGCGAGCACGCTCAGCGCGCACGACAAAGCACGCTACACGGCGATGCTGAGGGATCATTTGCAGAAAGATCTGCCCAGGCTGCTTGCCATCGTCGAAGCAGAAGATGTGCGGGCGTTGGCCGGCTGGGCGCATAGCGCGAGCGGTGCGTTTGTGGTCGTGCAGGAACTACGGTTTTTCGAAGCATGCCGGCAGTTGCAACGGCTATGCGCGGACAACAGCCGTTGGACAACGGAGATGGACGAACGGGCCATCTCGCTGCACGAAGCGATATCCGACCACTTTGGGCTCGACGAGCAACCGGCGCGTTGAGTGGCCGATCGCTCCTGCGGCATCAACCCGGCCGTTTGACGACGAAGTCGATTTCGACCAGCGCATCGCGCGCCAGCGCGGTGACGCCGATGCAGGTTCGCGCGGGCAGCGCGTCGGCCGGGAAGTAGGCGCGGTAGATCTCGTTCATCGGCGCGTAATCACGCTTGAACTCGGTCAGGAAGATGCGTGTGGCAACCACGTTTTGCAGGCCGAGGCCCAGCCCCTGGAGCACCAGCACGAGATTGTCCATCACGCGCTTGGTTTGGGCGACGACACCGTCGGGAAGCGGCGCGGCGTCGTCGGTGGGGGAGGTCGGCATCTGGCCGGTCAGGAAGACCCAGCCGTCGGCCTCGGCAGCATGCGAGAACGGGCCGACCGGTGTGGGCGCCGAGGGAATCATCCAGAAGGAAGGGGTTGAGCTCATGGGAGGGTGCGCTGGGCGGGATCGAATGTCGGGATGACAAGGTAACCGATCAAAACTCCGGATGCCGGCGTATTGCCGGCATCTTTCCCAGCACCCGCCCGATCAGACCAGACCGGTCGCGTAATAGACCGCGATCACAAAGAAGACCGCCAACGTCTTGATCACGGTAACCGCAAAAATGTCGCGATACGACTGGCGGTGCGTCAGGCCCGTGACGGCCAGCAGCGTAATCACCGCGCCGTTGTGCGGCAGCGTGTCCATACCGCCGCTCGCCATCGCGACGACACGGTGCAGCACTTCCATCGGGATATGCGCGGCTTCCGCGCCCTTGATGAACGTGTCCGACATGGCCGCGAGCGCGATGCTCATACCGCCCGACGCCGAACCCGTGATGCCGGCCAGCGAACTCACCGAAACGGCTGCGTTGACGAGCGGATTGGGAATGCTCTTCAGCGCGCTGCTGACCACCAGAAAGCCCGGCAACGCTGCGATCACACCGCCAAAGCCATATTCCGACGCCGTATTCAACGAAGCCAGCAATGCGCCGGCCACAGCGGCCTTGGTGCCGAGTGCGAAGCGTTCGCGCACGCGGTTGAACGCCGTGGCGACCACCATGAGGATGCCGAGCAGCAGTGCGCCTTCCACGGCCCAGATGGCGACCACGGCCTTGATCGTCGTGGTGACCGGTGCGTGGACGCCCGGCAGGATGTCCGGTGCAACGGTGTATGACGCGCCGTACCAGTCCGGAATCCAGCGGGTCAGCAGGAAGTTCGCGACGCCGACCAGAACCAGCGGCGCGACTGCCAGCAACGGATGCGGCAGTTGCTTCGATTCCACGCGCTCCGGCTCGTTGACCAGCTCCGTGCCGTAACCCTCGCCGGTTGCCATCGCCGAACGGCGGCGCCATTCCAGATAGGTCAGGCCGACCACGATGATGAACAGCGAGCCGATCACGCCGAGCGCGGGCGCGGCCCACGAGGTCGTCTTGAAGAAGGTGGTCGGAATGATGTTCTGGATCTGCGGCGTGCCCGGCAGCGAATCCATGGTGAACGAGAACGCGCCGAGAGCGATTGCGCCGGGCATCAGGCGCTTCGGAATATTGCTCTGGCGGTACAGCTCGGCGGCGAACGGATAGACCGCGAACACCACCACGAACAGCGAGACGCCGCCGTAGGTGAGCAGCGCGCACACGGCAACGATCACCGCATTGGCGCGTGAACGGCCGATATAGCGGATCGCGGCGGCCACGATCGATTCCGAGAAACCCGACAGTTCGATGACCTTGCCGAACACGGCGCCTAACAGGAACACCGGGAAGTAGAGCTTCACGAAGCCGACCATCTTCTCCATGAAGATGCCGGTGAAAACCGGCGCGACGGCGGCCGGATCGGTCAACAGAACGGCGCCGAGCGCGGCGATAGGCGCAAATAGAATGACGCTATAGCCGCGGTATGCGGCAAACATCAGAAACGCCAGCGCGGCGAGGACGATTACAAAGGACATTGAGTCTCCAAAGCTTGGTTGTTCTACATGGTCGCCGTTCCGGGAGTGCGACGGCACGGCGCCGGCAAATGCAGGTTTCATGCCACGCACGCGGCAAGAGCCAGCGGCTTGATGCCGCGGGCCGAAGCTCGAAACGTGATGCGGCCGATTGTACCCAAACGTCTCCAAAACGGGACGTAAATCAGCTGAACATAGGCCAAACCAAGGTAAAACCCTTATATAACGGGCTTGCTGGCGATCTCGTCGATGAGATAAGCTTGTCTATGAAATGAGACAATCATAAAAAGACAGTAGCCGGAGACAGCGACAGCATGATGAACGACTGGGCAGGCGTGCCTGCCACTTACGGCGACGTATTGCGCCGGGCAATGGATTCGCTCTTTCGCACATTCGAGAATTTCAGCGAAGGCACCTTTATCGTCGACGCGGACGCGCGCGTGGTCTGGATCAACAAGCGCTATGCGGCGCGCTTCGGTTTTTCCGACCCGGAGCAGGCGATTGGCCGCGACTGCGAGGCTGTGATCCCGAACAGCTTGATGCGCGAGGTGGTCAATACCGGCAAACCGATTCTGCTCGATATTCTGGAAACGGACCGTGAACCGCTCGTCGTGACGCGCCTGCCGCTCAAGGACGATGCGGGCGTCACAGTCGGCGCGGTCGGCTTCGCGCTGTTCGATGAACTGAAGGCGCTCACGCCGCTCTTTTCCCACTACTCGCGCGTTCAGGAAGAGTTGATCGCGACGCGCCAGTCGCTCGCCCAGGCGCGGCGGGCCAAATATACATTCGGCAGTTTCGTCGGCACGAGCGCGGCCAGTCTCGAAGTGAAGCGCCAGGCGCGCCGCGCGGCGCAGCTCGAGTCGCCGGTGCTGCTGCTCGGCGAAACCGGCACCGGCAAGGAGTTGCTCGCGCATGCCATCCACGGCGGCTCGGCGCGTGCGAATCAGCCGCTCGTGACGGTCAACGTCGCGGCGATTCCCGATACCTTGCTCGAAGTCGAATTCTTCGGCGCCGCGCCCGGCGCGTACACGGGCGCCGATCGCAAAGGGCGCGTCGGCAAGTTCGAGCTCGCGAACGGCGGCACGCTGTTTCTCGACGAAATCGGCGACATGCCGCTGCCTTTGCAGGGCAAGCTGCTGCGAGTGTTGCAGGACAAGGAATTCGAACCGCTGGGCTCGAACCGGATCGTGCGCGCGGATGTCCGCATCATTGCGGCGACCTCGGCCGATCTGCCGGCGCTGGTCGCGGCGGGACGCTTTCGCGCGGACCTGTTCTATCGGCTGAACGTGCTGACCATCCACGCGGCGCCGCTGCGCGAGCGGGCCTCCGACATCGAAGCGCTTGCTTACGCAATGCTCGAAGATCTGTCGACGCAAGCAAAAGGCGGCAGTCACTTCGAGTTGCAGGACGACGCGCTGCTGCTGCTGTGTTCGTATGACTGGCCGGGCAATGTGCGCGAATTGCGCAACACGCTGGAGCGCGCCGTGATGCTTTCCGACAGCGAGCGGATCGACGCTCGGGCGCTGGCGCCCTTTATCGGCTCGGGCACGGCGCATGGCGGCGGGCATCGTCGTGTGGCTCCTGCCGATGCGTCGGCTCCGGCGCACGCCCCCGACGCGCCAGCCGGCGGGCCCGAACCGGCGTCGTGGAGCGACGCAATGGCCGCCTTCGAAAAGCGTTTCCTCACCGACGCCTTGCGCGCCAACGGCGGTCGCGTGATCGAGACGGCCAATCAGATCGGCATGGGACGCGCGACACTCTATAAGAAGATCGCGGCATACGGCATCGACGTATGAGGTTATGACTAGGGTCCGCAAGGCCGAATGACGCAGCGTAATTGCCGCGTGGCACAATCGCGTGATCGAAAAACAAGATGTGATCGGGGTTTCAGATGAAACGCAGTCTTTCCTCCTTCGCGCGCCGGGCCGGCGCCACGTTGGCGCTCGGCGCCGTGGCCGCGCTGAGCGGTTGCAGCAGCAGCGCGCCGCTATTTCTGTCGGATGGCCGCGCCACGACGCTGGTGCAATGCCCGGCCGGTTCCGACTCCTGCTCGCAGCAGGCCAATGCGAGTTGCGGCGGCGCATTCGACGTCGTACGCCAGTCGATCGAGAGTGGCACGCTCAATCTGATTTACGCCTGCCGGGCAAAATAAGGCGCGGGCGTCCTTCGCGTCTCGGGCATTCCCTTCCTTCGGCCCGCCGCTCGATTACGACGGCGGGTGCTTCGATCGCAGCGCCGGTTCATCTGCGCCCGGCGGTTTGATTCATTCAATGCCTGGCGGTTGTGACGATAGCCGTGTGGCGGTCGTCAAGCCCTGCGCCTAATACGCGCTCGACCCGCGCCTCTTATGCGTAATAGGTTTTAATCCCGCGCTTCAAATAATTTCTATCCGCCTGTCGCAATAAAAAACCTTCGAATTTTTTGTGGTTAAGCTAAGTCAGTGCGGAACCTAACGGAACGCGAAGTTTGACGGCAGTATTCTTTTTTTACGGGCTCGGGATTACGCAGCAGAAGGATTTGCCGCCTCAATCCCTGCGCCGCGGGCGATCAGGAAGGTTTTTCCGTTTTCGGAAAAGAGCGATTGCGGCACGCTTCATGCTGAGCATTGCGCAATGATAAAAGTTCAACGAGTAATCCGGGGAAAGCAATGAATCACCAACAGCTCGAAAAAGATATACAACATCTTGAACACGTAATCTCGCATATCTCGGCTGAGGACCGCATCCCGCTGTCATATTGGCGCAGCCGTGTCGACTCCGTATCCGGCGCTGTACGCGTGCCGGCGCAAGCGAGCCGGGTCAAACGGCTCAACGCCGCGCTCTCGGCGCTCGAGGAGCGGCAAAAAGGCTGAAACCTCGACGGCGGATGGCTTTTGTGTGCCCTTCCATCGGGTAACATCGCCATCACGAATTAGGGAACGCCGCCGCGCTGCCGATGGCTGCGTCGGCGCTGGCGCGTCATGGGCCGCATCACGAGCGGCGCAAGCGCGGGCGGCACGCTCGCGCGGTCCGTGTGTCGATCGTGCGCCGTCCGTCGCCGGCAGGCGCGCGTCCGGCCTCAACGAGCGGGCCGGCATCCCTATCCACTGATTCAGGACAAACATGCAACCAGCAGGACTTTCCGCGTCTCGGCTGACGGCGCTGACCAACGCCATGCAAGGCTATGTGGAACGCGGTGAAGTGGCGGGTGTGGTTTCGATAGTCTGGCGGCGCGGCGAGATCGGCCACTTCGAGCCGCTCGGCTGGCGGGATGAAGCCGCGCAGTTGCCGATGGAGCGCGACACGCTGTTTCGCATTGCCTCCATGACCAAGCCGGTGACCAGCGCCGCGATCCTGATGCTGATCGAAGAGGATCGGCTCGCCCTCGACGCGCCGATCTCCCTCTGGTTGCCGGAACTGGCCGCCCCGCGTGTGCTGCGCGACCCCGCCGGCCCGCTCGACCAGACCGACCCGGCCAGAGCCTCGCTCACCGTGCTGGATCTGCTGACACATCGCGCCGGCTTCGCCTATTCCTTTACCGCGACGGGGCCGTTGTCCGAAGCTTATGCGGCCGCTTTCAACGGATTCGAAGCGCGCATGGATAGCAACGCGTGGCTCGCCCGCATAGCCGGTTTGCCGCTGATGTTTCAGCCCGGCTCACGCTGGCACTACGGCATCGCGACCGACGTGCTCGGCGTGCTGATCGAACGCGTGAGCGGCATGCCGCTCGGCGAGTTCTTCCGGACGCGAATTTTCGAGCCGCTCGGCATGCGCGACACGGCTTTCTGGGTGCCTGACGCACAACTCGCACGGCTGGCCACCGCTTATGGCGTCGAAGCGGGCACGGGGCGGCGTGTGGTCGAAGATCACCCCGCATCGAGCCGATGGGCGAATCCGGATCGATTTCAGAGCGGCGGCGGCGGCCTGATTTCAACGGCGCAGGACTATCTGCAATTCGCACAACTGCTGCTCGGGCGCGGGCGAGTCGGTACGACGCGTTTGCTGTCGCGCCGCTCGGTCGATCTGATGCGCTCGAATTTCCTCACGCGCGACCAACGACGCGTGCCGGCCTTCGGGCACGTGCTATGGGCAGGCCAGGGGTTCGGCCTCGGCGTGTCAGTCGTCGATGATCCGGCGCAGCAGTTGTCGCTCGGCTATCGGTCGATCGGTTCGTTCGGCTGGCCGGGCGCATACGGCACGAGCTGGTTCGCCGATCCGGTGGAAGACATGATTGGTTTGATGCTGATCCAACGGCGGTCCGTCGAACCGTTTCCCATGGCAGTCGACTTCGAACGCCGCGTGTACGATGCAATTGACGATTGAGTAAATGGGCTGCGGCAAGCAGGGCGGCGGCCCCGGCCGCGTCGAGCGCGCGTGGTTTCACGCCTCTCTATCCGGTACTTTATTCGTCTGATAGTGTCCGCACTTCAGTTCTCGTCAAAACGATCGGAGCACCCGTCATGGCCTCGTACAAGCAATTGACTGCCCAACTCGAAAAACTCCACAAGGAAGTCGCGGCGGCGCGCGAGAAGGAAATTGCGCAGGCAATCGCCGAAATCAAGCAGAAGGTGGCCGAATACGATCTGACTGCCGAAGAGCTCGGTTTTACGAGTAAGCGCACCGCGGGCCGTAAAACGGCTTCGGTTGCCAAGTATCGCAACCCGAAGACCGGTGAAACCTGGAGCGGCCGCGGGCGCTCGCCCGCGTGGCTCGCCGGCAAGAATCGCGAGCGTTTCCTGATCGAAGTCTGATGCGCGCCAAGGCATGACGAGATTGCTTGGTGGTGCACCGGATTGTTTAAAGTGATGTCGCGAGCGCTCTTTCTCGCACCGTTACGCGGTCCCGAAAACGCTCACCTTTCGCGCAAATCCGGAGCGTGGGTCGTTAGACGCGCTGTCCGGCTGGCGCCGTGCTTCTCTGCTTCGGTGAGCCAGGTTTTGTCGAATGACGCACCTTGCGTCAAGCTCGCCGTCGCGTCTCGCAGTGACCCACCTTGTTTCTCTGAAACCCTCGCTAGCCCTTGCTGACGCGCGTTCCCAGGCTCTGCGAAGAATCGTGGCGGCCTAAGCCCACGTCCTTTTCGTGTTGTCCCGCTGGACTCGACACGCCGCAGCGTGCGTTCGTGCAGGTGCGTGAACGAGCTTCGGCATGCTCACCTTTCGTTGTGGTTCGAGAGGGCGCCGGCGAGCGTCCCGAAAACCCTCACCTTTGCGCTTTCGCTACGCGCACGCCATTGCGCTCGGGACTCATCCGGAGATGAGTTCCTCTCATACCCTGGATCAAAACTCATCGATACAGGGTTGCGGATGCCGGACGTCACAATCGGCCATCCACGGAACCCTGGCGGAAGGACCATGAGCGCTTCGACGGGCAAGCATCCCCTTAGCGGGCTCGCCGCGCACGCCACGACGCGTTCGGCGGATGAGCCGTTCGAACTCGATCGTAACTGCACGCCATGCGATCTGATCCGCGATTACACCGCCGGCAAGCGTGTTACCCGCGAATCGCGACTCGCGCAAGGCGTGTTCGTCGAAACGCTGGAGGAGGCGGCATGAACGAATTTCTACGCACGGGGCATTACATCGGCGGCGAGTGGTACGAGAGCGCCGGCATGTATGCCGTTTTGAATCCCGCGACCGGCGAAGTGGTGGCGCAAGTGGCGAAAGGGGGCGTGGCGGAAACCGCGCAGGCCATCGCGGCGGCTGAGCGCGCCTTTCCCGCATGGCGCTCGCTGACCGCACAAGAGCGCAGCGCGCGCGTCAAACGCTGGGGCGAGTCGATGCGGGAGAACCGCGACGCACTGGCCGAACTGCTGGCGCTCGAGCAAGGCAAGCCACTTACCGAAGCCCGCAGCGAAGTCGGCTTCGCGGCCGGCTTATTCGAATGGTTCGCCGCGGAAGCAAAGCGCGCATGCGGCGAGGTGTTCCCGAGCCTCGATCCGAACTTGAAGATCAAGGTGACGCGCGAACCTGTTGGCGTGGTTGCGGCGATCACGCCGAGGAATGTCCCGCTCGCCGTGATCACGCGCCAGGCCGGACCCGCGCTCGCGGCCGGCTGCACGATGGTGCTCAAGCCATCGGAAGACGCGCCGTTGTGCGCGCTTGCGTTGGCGGTGCTTGCGGAGAAAGCGGGCATCCCGCCGGGCGTGTTCAACATCGTCTCCGGCGATGCGGTCGCGATCGGCGGCGTACTCATCGAATCAGACGTGGTGCGCGAGCTGTGGTTCACCGGCTCGACGCGCGTACGCACACGTTGAAGAAGCTGTCGCTCGCACTTGGCGGCAACGCACGCTTCATCGTAGTCGACGACGCGGATCTCGACGCCGCCGCACAGGGCGCAATGGCTGCGGCATTCCGCAACACCGGGCAAACGTGTGTGTGCGAACCGCTTCTACGCGCAGGACGGCATCGACGATGCGTTCACGCCCGCGTTGACGCAAGCGGTGCGCAAGATGCGCATAGGCAGCCTCGGACACTGATCTTCAAGCCGATTTTCAATGCGCTTTGTTTGTGTCTCGTCATTCTGCAATGTTCTGCGTGACTGATTGCCACATTGTATCAATCGGTCATGACTCGATGCATTGATTCAGTACGCCTGAAAGACTCGCGGGACGGGCTTACGGCCTCCATTGATTTTTCAGATAAATCCGCTGAAATTTCGGAAAGGAGGCGATTTGTCTCATGTAACTTTGATATGGGACAACTTAATATCGCATTGTCTTGTACGTGAAAGACAGGTCAAAAGTTTAGAGCAGGAGATCTCGTATTCCTGAACTGAACTATTGGCGAGGTTGATGTGGCGATCCTTAGTCAATACAGGTATCACTTTTTGAGTTGATTAGCTTTTCTTAGTATATTGGACCAAACGCTATGAAGTTATCCCTCCCCGCAATCGCGATCGCAGCCGGCAGTTTGTTCGGTCTCGTGCCCCTTGGCGCCCATGCGGCGGATGGCACGATCTCCTTCACCGGCACCGTGACGGACAGCACGTGTTCGATCAACGCCAACGCGAGTGGCACCGCGGCTGACGTGTCGGTCCCGCTGGTACCGGTCCCGACCGGTTCGCTCGCCACCGCGGGCGCAGTGGCCGGTACGACGAACCCGACGGATCTGCAGCTGAATCTGACAGGCTGCAGCGGCACGGCCACGAAGGCGATTGCTCGCTTCGAAAACGGCGCCACGGTCGACCAGTCGAACGGCTACCTGTCGAACATGGGCGGCACCGCGCAAAACGTGGATGTTCGTCTTCTCAACGCGCAGATGCAACCAATCAACATCACGACTGGCGCGAACAACGATATCTCGACGAACGCGGTAACCATCACGGGCGGCACGGCAACCCTGCAGTATTTCGCGCAATATTACGCAACGGGCGTTGCGGCTCCCGGCACGGTCAGCTCGTCGGTTCAATACTCGATGGAATATCAGTAAGCGAAGGAGCGAAGGCCCGAGGCGCTCGCTACGCGAGCGCCTCTCTCGCGCTCCTTTTTCTGGAATATTGACAGACAGGCTGTAATGCTCGAGAGTGCCGAATTCAGGCGTGGTTTTTCGGCTATGTGCCCAGGCGGAACATCTCGAATGTGTCGGGGTCCTGCCTTTCTGCGATGAATTTTGCGAAGAAATGGGTTTTGGCGCTATTCACGAGAAATTCGGGCAGGCATTGACGTAGTGCGTTGGCGACGACCAACTCCGATGGAGGGATGCCGGGGCGGATAGTGCGCAGCCAGGATCCAAAGGAACTCCAGACCTGTGAAGGGAACACCGCTGCCAGATAGTGAAGCAGTCCCTGACAGACGATGCCAGCGTGCATAAAGACGTGGTACGCGTGGATCTTGCGCTTGACGGCGTTGCGGTACTCGAGTGACTCGCGATGAAGGTATTGATCGCCGTTTCGGCGGGCGAGCGGCTTCATGTCCTGCATCCAGAAGTGGTACGCGAATGTGCCGATCCGATGCACCGCCTGTTTGAAGCTGTACTCGATCTTGAAGCGCAATCCATACAGGCGGATGATCTCGACGGCATCCAGACTGAGGTCGGTGCACATCAGCAGACACGAACCCCTGCTTGGGTGAGTCACTGCCACGAAGCGAACCAGCTGACCGTACGCCGGCCACAGCAGATCGCAGACCCGATAGTGAATGGTGACATTGTGCTCGCCATAGACCGGACTGGGGGCGGATTGCAAGGCCTGGGGATCAGCCAGTAGCGATTTGAGTTTGATCTTCTCACCGTAGCGCCTGGGACGCCCCCGTTTGCGCGGTCCCTGCTGCACGTACGGGGCACAGGCGACTGCATTGGACTTCACGCGTGTGACCAGGTGGTTGTCCCGATCGCGCAGGCCTTTGACGATCTTGCCAGCAGCGTAGTAGGCATCGGCCACGAAGTAGAACGGCTGCTGCACCGAGACGATGCCAAGCAGCGAGATCATCTTGTCGAGCAAGGTACGCCGATCGCGGTTGGACCACACCAGACCTTCGTGAATACGCACGGCCAGCGGTACGGCGAAGACGCTCTGGGCGGCCCGCACAAGCATACTGACCGCCTGCATCGAGTGCCCCATGATGTATTCGGGCTTGGTGTTGGAGTCGGACTGTTGATGCAGCAGCTTGACGCCGGGCATCTTCCTGCCGCTCTTGGCCACCTTGATGCCATCGCCGACCAAAACCAGTCGGCCATTGACGCGTAGCGGGTCAGGGAACAGGCGCAGCACCGTCTGGGTCCACAGCGCTGAAAGCTGATCGAGCTGCACGGCGTCGCTATGCAGGCTGTCACGCAGCTTGTTGTACAGGGCTGGCCGCAGTTTGAGAGCCCGCACGATGCTGGTCACGCCCAGCAACTCGGTGCGCACAGTCAAGCCAGCGACGACAGTTGCGAACCACATGAAGCTGCGCAGGCGAGAAAACGCTGGGCGTAGCAGCCAGATCGCGTCCCACCAAGCCGTCCAGAGTTTCATTGTTGTTCTCTACATTATTTTGCACTACGAAGTATCGCATAGAATATGCAATATAGGCAGCACAAACGGCTCCTTCAAATCGAAAGACTCATTGAGACGATCAAGGCGATGCTCGCCGCGATAGATGAAAGACGCGCGGGGTCACTCACCCCCCCCCCATTGCAAGGCCCTCCCGAACCAGTTCGGGGCATACTGACAGACGAGCGATACGCGGGACAGGAAGATCCGCACTGAGTCCTTCGTGGGCGATGCGCTGAGCGATGTGAGCCCCTGCAAGTCAACTACGAGAGCATCAACAAGGCATTGATTGAGGAATAGAGCAACGTGAGTTTGATCACTGCCGCCTGACGATGAATCTGGTGCACGAAGGCAACCGGCCACGCCGGATCACATCACCAGGAAATGGATCGGTGTTCAGATGAAAAGCGCCGAGGCCGGAGCGAGTCCGAGAAAAAACAAGCGAGAAGTCGGCACTCTCGAGTGTAATGAATCTGCTCAAAAAAATGCCGATAGGAATCGGCGTTGCATGTGCGCTGCTCGCTGGCAGCGCACATGCAAGCGTGACGATCGGCGGTACACGGGTGGTGTATCCGCTTGAGCAGCGGGAAGTGACGGTCAAGCTGGATAACGACAGCAAGGCACCATCGCTCGTGCAGGTCTGGATCGACGACGGCAATACGGATGCCAAACCCGGCGAAATCAAAGTGCCGTTCGTGATCACGCCGCCGATTTTCCGCATGGATGCAAAAAAGGCGCAGACGTTGCGCGTGATGTACACCGGCGAGCCCTTGCCTCAGGATCGCGAGTCGGTCTATTGGCTCAACGTGCTGGACATCCCGCCGAAGGCAGGCAGTGCGCCGGACGCCAATACCTTGAGCCTGGCCTATCGCACACGCATCAAGATCTTCGTGCGGCCGGGCAAGCTACCCGGCAAGCCGGAAGACGCGGCCGCGCAACTGAACTGGAAAATTGCCGCGTCGGCGGATGGCAAAGGTCAGGCGGTCAGCGTTTCGAATCCGACACCTTACTACGTGTCGTTCAGTGAGATCGACGTCGAAAGCAGCGGCCACACATTCAGGAACGAACAAGGCGGCATGGTTGCACCGCGCACTTCGGTGATCCTGCCGATCGCGAAGATGAATGCCGTCGCCGCGGGCGCGAAGGTGCGCTACATCGCCATCAGCGACTACGGCGGCCCTATCAACGGCGACGCGCCTCTCGGCGAGTAAACCAGGCCGCCACACCTGCCAGTTGCGCGGCAACCTGCCGCCCTTGGCCTACCCCTTTCTCGAACACGGCGTGCGTTGCACCGGCAGTGCACAGGGATGATGCTCGCCTGCCGTAGGACATTGAATTCCGATCAGATCATGAAGGACTCACCCTGTCGCCGATCGTCCGCCTGCGGTGGTGAACTCGCTGGCGCGTTTGGGCTCACGCCCGTCGCCGCGGTGGCCACGTTAGCGTTCGCGGTGCTGGGCGGCCTTCAGCCAATGGGCGCTCAGGCATCCGAACCCGTTGAAGCGGGCGCGGCAGTGGAGTTCGACACCACATTTCTGCGCGTCGATCCGAATACAACGGTGGATGTCACGCGCTTCTCGCGTGGCAACCCGGTATCTGAGGGCGTCTATTCCGTCGACCTGGTCGTCAACGGCATTCGTGTTGCGCGCCATGATGTGCGGTTCGTGGCCGCGAGCGGAGCGATGACGGCGCGTCCTTGCTTCAGCCGGCAGATGCTGGAAACGCTTGGCGTGGACTTCGCCAAGGTCGCTGCGAGCCGTGAGGCGAAGGTGGCCGGAGCCGATGCCGCAGTGACCGGCGAATGCGTCGACCTCGCGGCGGCCGTGCCCGACGCGACGGCTGACTTCGACTTTGCGGAACAAAGGATTGCGCTCAGCGTGCCGCAAAAGTACATGCGAAACGCCGCGCGCGGTTACGTGCCGCCCGAGATGTGGCAGAACGGGGTCAACGCGGCTTTCCTGAGCTACAACGCGAATGCCTACCACACCGCCGGATCGGGTGTTGAATCGACTCAAAGCTATGTCGGTTTGAATGCCGGAGTGAACCTGGGCGCGTGGCACTTTCGGCATCAGTCGTCGGTAACCCAGCAGGCTGGCGCCGCCACGCAGTTCGACAACATTGCGACCTACCTTCAGCGTGACATCACCGCGATGAAGTCGCAATTGACGGTTGGCGACGGCTACACGACCGGCGATGTGTTCGACAGCGTGCAATTTCGCGGCGCGCAGATCGCCACCGACGACCGCATGCTGCCCGAATCCCTGCGAGGCTACGCGCCGGTCGTGCGTGGCACGGCTGAATCGAACGCGCGAGTGACGGTTCGTCAGAACGGCCAGGTGATTTATGAAACCACCGTCTCGCCGGGTCCGTTCGAGATCAACGACCTGTACGCAACCGGCTATGGCGGCAACCTGGATGTCACCGTCACCGAAGCCAACGGCCGCACGAAAAGCTTTACCGTGCCCTACGCCTCGGTCGCCCAGTCGTTGCGGCCCGGCACCACACGGTTTTCGGTCACCGCCGGCGAACTCCGTAATTCCACGCTCGAGACAAACCCGAATTTCGCGCAGTTCACGTTGCAGCGCGGCCTGACCAATCTGGTCACGGTCTATGGTGGCGCCGTGGCTGCTAACGGCTATGTGGCCGCCGACCTGGGCGCCGCGCTGAACACGAAGCTCGGCGCGCTCTCAGCCGACGTGACAGCAGCCCAAACGCAGGTTCCGGATCAGGGCACGTCGCGCGGCACCAGCCTGCGCATTGGTTACAGCAAGTTCATCGATCCGACCAACACGAACATTGCAATCGCGGCGTATCGCTATTCGACGGCCGGGTATATGAACCTGTCGGATGCCGCGTCCGTGCGTGATCTCGCTATGCATGGCGGCGATCCGGATTCGGTGTACAGGCAGCGCAACCGTTTTCAGGTCACGCTCAATCAGAATTTCAAGGAATACGGCACGGTCTTTCTGAACGCTTCCGCTCAGCAGTACTGGAATCGCAGTGGCAGCGATGTGTTCTACCAGGCCGGCTACAACAACCGTTTCAAGTACGGTACCTACAGTATCAGTGCAGGGCGCACACGTAGCTCGAACGGGTCAATGTCGGATCAGATCATGTTCAGCACCACATTGCCGCTCGGCCATGACCAGCATTCGCCGCTGCTGACGACGAACCTCAGCAGTTCCGGCGGAAACACCAACCTGCAGGCCAACGTGAGCGGCTCGTTGGGCGAGCGCAACCAGTACTCGTACAGCGCGTATGGGGCGTACGGCGACGCTCCGGGCGCCAGCACGGCGAGCGCGGGCGCGAGCGGCACCTATCGCGCGCCGTACGCGCAGTTGACGGGATCGGCTAGCGGGGGCGCTGGATCAAGGCAGGTGTCGGCGGGTATCAGCGGGTCAGTCGTCGCGCATCCGGGGGGTGTCACGTTCTCGCAGACGGTGGGCGACACGTTCGGCGTGATCGAAGCACCGGGCGCCGCAGGCGCGAGCGTGACCAGTTCGCCAGGGGTCAAGCTCAATGGACGCGGCTTTGCGGTCGTTCCGTATCTGACGCCGTATGGCATCAACACGGTGGATATCGATCCGAAGGGCACGTCGACCGATATCGAGTTCGAATCGACCTCGGAACAGGCAGTGCCGCGGCTGGGCTCAGTGGTGATGATCAGGTACAGGACCGTGACCGGACGCGCGGCGTTGATTCGTGCGCCGCAGCCTGGCGACAAGGCGCTGCCGTTCGGCGCGGACGTGGTCGACGGCAACGGCAAGACCGTCGGTATCGTCGCGCAGGACAGCCGGATTTTTGCGCGCGGGCTCGAGGATAAAGGCTCGCTGTTCGTGAAATGGGGCGCGTCGGCTTCTGAGCAATGCCGCATCGAGTACGTGTTGCCGAGGCAAACGGGCAATGCGGGAGCGGCCTACACGTCTGTGGAAGGGCATTGTATGGGTGGGACGCCAACCGAAAACACGAACTTTGCTTCTGGCCGTACCAGGTAATCCAATTCGAGGAGTGATTAAATGTCTGCGTTCGAATCCTGTCTGCGATGGTCTAGCCAAAACGTGGCAGCCTGCAAGACTTTGTCTTATGCGACTGCCGCGCGGCGTGGCCGCAATTCGCTTATTCGGCTTGCCGGAGCTCTCGTAGTACCGGGTTCCGCCTTGTTCGCCGCGCCCGCAGCGCACGCAGCACTTACCTGTCAGGCGAACGGTACAAACAATGTCATCACCGCGGGATCGATCTCCGTGCCTGCCAATCCGCAGGTGGGTGCGACGATTGCCACGCTTGCACCTACGCAGTTTCAGGCGTCCTGCAAATTCCTGAATGCGGATCCGCCAGAAACGACTGCTACGTTTTGGCCGGTCTTTTCCAGTTCGCTACCCCCTGTATCCGGGTTTGCCGACGTGTACCAAACTAACGTTCAGGGTCTGGGAATCCGCTACACGTTTGACGCGCCGGCGTGCAACGCCAGCAATGCCCGGATGACCAATGGCCAGATCCAGTTGACCTGCCCGGTCAGCGGACCAATGGACGGACCGTATATGCCGATTAACATTACGGTTACGCCGTCATTCGTTGCTACCGGAATAATACCGCTGGGTGCACGGACGCTTTCGACCGTGCCGTTGGTATCGATCTCCTATTGGACGTCCGACGATCCAGCCAATGGATGGGATCAGCCACCGCTCTACACAGGCGCTGCGTCCGGCCGGATCGTTCACGCCTGTTCGATCAATCAGCCCAACGCTTCCGTTACCCTGCCGACGGTCAACAGTAAGGCATTCTCGGCCGGCGTGGGCACGGTGGCGTCCCCCCAGCCGTTCTCGCTGATATTTTCATGTTCGAGCGGGGCGCAGGTGTCGATGGTTTTGACGGACAGCACGGATCCGTCCAATCGGTCGAATGTTCTCACCCCGACCGCGGACTCCACCGCAAAAGGGATCGGCCTTCAGATATTGAATAACAAAGGCGCGCTGGTATCGTTCGGGCCGGACTCGTCGGAACCTTTTACGACCAATCAATGGGTCATCGGCGCGTCACCGAACGGCCCGCTGGAGGTGCCGTTGACCGCGCGATATATTCGAACGGGCGACGTAGTGCCCGGTACGATCAGAGCGCTCGCCACTTTCACCATGTCGTATCAGTAAAGCTTTCGGGGCGGCCTCGCCGCAAGCTTGGCCGTCCCGACCGCCCCTTTTCGATACACCAATCCCCATGACGTGTATCATTCGTTCCCTGCGCTGTTCTGCGCTGGCGGTTCCCGTATTGTCGAACGCTCGTTCGTGACCTGTTCCCACGCGGTCGAGTTGCCATTGTGACGCGGGCCGCCGGCCCAACTCCCGCAGCTCGACGCCGCCGCGCAAGGCGTGGCATACCGGCGGCCACAAGCCGCCGGGAACCGCCCGAACCCCTATCCGTGACCGCCAGACCCGATGTCAGTCTCCGAACTCAAACGCCGCCGCACGTTCGCGGTCATTTCCCACCCGGACGCGGGTAAGACCACGCTCACGGAAAAGCTGTTGCTGTTTTCGGGCGCGATTCAGATCGCCGGCACCGTGAAGGGCCGCAAGAGCAATCGCTACGCGACGTCCGACTGGATGGAGATCGAAAAGCAGCGGGGCATTTCGGTGGCGAGCTCGGTGATGCAGTTCGAGTATGGTGACGCCGTCATCAACCTGCTCGACACGCCGGGCCACGAAGACTTCTCCGAAGATACCTACCGCGTGCTGACCGCGGTCGACGCCGCCGTGATGGTGATCGACGGCGCGAACGGCGTCGAAGCGCAAACGCTCAAGCTGCTCGAAGTCTGCCGCAGCCGCAAGACGCCGATCGTCACCTTCATCAACAAGCTCGACCGCGAAGTGCGCGAGCCGCTCGAACTGCTCGACGAAATCGAGCAGCATCTGGGCGTCGCCGCCGTGCCGTTCACGTGGCCGATCGGCATGGGCAAGGACTTCCAGGGCGTCTACGACATCCAGCGCGATCAGGTGCGCCTGTTCCGCGCCGGTCAGGACAAGGCGGGCGGCGAGGTCGAAACGCTGCAGGCGCTCAGCGACGAAGAAGGCGAACGCCGCTTCGGCCATGCCTGGGTCAAGGCGAAGGAAGAGATCGATCTGATCACCGGCGCATCGCCGGATTTCGATCGCGAGCAGTTCCTCGCCGGTCAGCAATCGCCGGTGCTGTTCGGTTCGGCGATCAACAACTTCGGCGTGAAGGAAATTCTCGACGCGCTGGTCGATCTGGCGCCGCCGCCTTCCATGCGCATGACCGTGCAACGCCCGGTCATGCCGGACGAGCCGAAATTCACCGGCGTGGTATTCAAGGTGCAGGCGAACATGGATCTGGCGCACCGCGACCGCGTGGCGTTCATTCGCGTGTGCTCGGGGCATTTCGAACGCGGCATGGCGGTGAAGGTGACGCGCACGAACAAGACCTTCCGCGCCAACAACGTGGTGACGTTCCTGTCGCAGCGTCGTGAGACCGTGAGCGAGGCGTATCCGGGCGACATCATCGGTATTCCGAATCATGGCACGCTGAGTCTCGGCGATACGCTGACCGAAGGCGAGCAACTGCAGTTCGTCGGTCTGCCGTTCTTCGCGCCGGAAATTTTCCAGACGGTGGAAGTGGTGGATCCGATGCGCGCCAAGCAACTCGGCGAAGCGCTCAAGCAACTCGGCGAGGAAGGCGCGATTCAGGTGTTCCGTCCGGAGGTGGGCGGCTTGATGATTCTCGGCGCGGTCGGGCAACTGCAGTTCGAGGTGGTGTCGCACCGCTTGTCGACCGAATACAAGGTCGACGTGCGCATGGCGCCGGCGCGTTACCGCATGTCGCGCTGGGTAACCTGCGACGACGCAGCCGAACTGCGCCGTTTCACCGATTCCTACGCGGCGCGAATCGCGCTCGACGCGTCCGACGCGCCGACTTATCTCGCTTCGCACGTGTCGGAGATCGAAGTGGCGCAGAAGGCCTGGCCGAAGATCGTGTTCAACGAATTGCGCGAGCACTCGGGCGCGCCGTTCAAGAAGGCGATGTAAGTCCGTCGCGCCGATAGTCGAGCGCAAAACACGGCAAGGCAAGACAACCCAAAGAGGCCCGTGAAGACGGGCCTTTTTGCATGAGCGGCAGCACTACGCTTACCGGCGGTTCATCAGTGCGAATTCAGTTTCAGCACCTCTTTCACCTCTTCCCGCAGCCAGTCCGTCAGCGCCTGCACCTGTTCCAGCCCGACGTGCCGCTGGGGAACATCGAGCCAGTAGCCGAGCGGGCCGCTCACTTCGACATCCGAGAACTGCGCGAGACTGCCGTCCGCCAGCTCCTCCTCAATCATGTTCCGGTCGACGACAGCCAGCCCAGCGCCTTTGGTCGCCGCGCGAATTGCTTGATCCAGCGTCGAGAATTCGATGCCGTGGTCCGCGTAGCGCGCGGGCATGCCCGCCTTCGCGAGCCAGTTCGGCCACCACTCGAGCCGCGCGTCGTTGTGCAGCACATGCAGGGCCGGCATCCGGTCGAGCAGCGTCTCCAGCGGTTGATCGAGCAGACGTGGGGCGCCCACGAGCACGTGACGCCCGGTCATCAGCAATTCGGAATACGCGTTCGGCAGCGCGTGGCGGCCGAAGCGGATCTGGCAGTGAAAGTCGCCGTGCGCTTCAGTGCGAACGGACAGTTCGACGTCGGGGAGCGCCGCCGCGAGCGAACCCAGCCTCGGCGAAAACCATTGCGCGGCGAAAGCGGGCGGCACGGCGAACACGAGGCGCCGCCGCCCTTTGGCCACCGTGATTTGCCGAAAGCCGCGCTCGATCGTGTCGAAGGCTTCGGACAACCACGGCAGCAACCGCGAGCCGGCCTCAGTCAGACGAATACCCTTGTGGTCGCGCTCGAACAGCTTCGCGCCAAGCGACTCTTCGAGCAGCTTGATTTGCCGGCTCACGGCGCCCTGGGTCACGCACAGTGCGACGGCCGCGCGATTGAAGCTCATGTGACGGGCTGTCTCTTCGAAGAAGCGCAACGCGATCAGCGATGGCAAGCGCCGCATAAATCACCTTCTGTTGCTTTGAGTCCTCCACGGTCCGGCCGCCGGATCGACGACGGATATCGGGACGGCACTGCGGATTGAGTTGGCGGTGCGTCGCCGGCCGCGCGTTGGTTGCCACGGACAAGTCCTTCGGGGCGTCTCCCGCGCGCGATCCGAACCCGCATCGGTCAGCGATTTTTCAAGGAAGCCGCCATCGTGACGGCATGACGATTGTCGCATTGGCGTCCGTCGTTTTGCTTAATCTCGATAAGAAATGTCGAGTTCACGCGCTACGGCATGGGTCGCGAGGCGGCGCAAAGCAGGCGCGCGAGCGCCCGACTTCGCCTATGCTGACGGAGACGCACGCCCGGCCGCCAAGCGGCTCGCCTTCCCCAGCCTTCGGAGCGCCCGTGACCGTTCGTAATCTCGACGCCTTGTTTCGTCCCAAATCCGTCGCCGTGATCGGCGCTTCCGAGCGGCCCGGCAGCACCGGCGCGATGGTGTGGGCGCGCGTGCTGGAAGGGGGCTTCGACGGCCCGCTGTGGCCGGTCAATCCGAAGTATCAGACGCTCGGCGGCCACGCCGTGATCGGCGAGACCGGCGACTTGCCGGAAGCGCCCACGGTCGCCGTGATCTGCACGCCTCCCGCCACCTGGCCGGGCATCATCCGCCAGCTCGGCGGTCTGGGCACGCGCGCGGCGATCATCGTCGGCGAAGTGCGCAGCGATGACGACCGGCTCGCGCTGCGGCACGCGCTCTCGGCGGCACGGCCAAACCTGCTGCGGATCGTCGGGCCGGGCAGTCTCGGCGTGGTGTCGCCGGCGCTGCGCGCGCATCTGGGCGCGCCGTCGTGCACGGTGAAGGCGGGCGGCGTCGCGTGGGTGTCGCAGTCGAATGCGTTGACGAATGCCGTGCTCGGCTGGGCACGGGCGCGCGGTCTGGGCTTTTCGCACGCCGTGGCGCTCGGCGGGGAAGCGGATGTGGACGCGGGCGACGTGCTCGACTATCTGGCCAGCGACCCCGGCACCCGCGCCATCCTGCTCGAACTGGACAGCGTGCGCGCGGCCCGCAAGTTCATGTCGGCGGCCCGCGCGGCGGCGCGCAACAAGCCGGTGCTGGCGCTACGCTCCGGCCGCGCCGATCCCGCGGACGCGCTCTACACCGCCGCTTTCCGCCGTGCGGGCATGGTGCGCGTCGACTCGCTCGACGATCTGCTCGACGAAATCGAGACGCTGGGCGTGGGCCGCGTGGCGGCGGGCGCCACGGCCACGCTGATTACCAGCGACAGCGGCCTCGCCACGCTCGCCTGCGACGCTTTTGCCGCAGCCGGCGACACGCTCGCGCCCTGGCCCGACGAAGCGTCGGAGGCCCTGAAGCAGGTATTGCCGCATGCCGTTGGCGGCAATCCGTTGCGGCTCGGCGATGACGCGCGGCCCGAGCACTTCGGGACCGCGCTGGAATGGCTCGCGAATCAACGCAGTACGGGAACGGCCTTCGTCGTGCACGCGTCGACGCACAGCGCGCCGGTGGGTGAAGTCGCGCAGGCTTTGATCGCGAATCAGCGCTTCGCGTATCGCGGCTTGCTCGCGTGCTTTTTTGGTGGCGTGGATGCCGCCATGCGCGACGCGCTGCACGCGCAGGGCATCCCCGTGCACACGACGCCGCAGCGGCTCGCGCGCGCATTCGCGCGGCTAGTCGACTATCGAATGGGGCGCGAGTTGCTGATGCAGACGCCAGAGGGTTTGCCGGCGGAAATCCCCGCCGCAATCGATGCGGCTCAGGCGCAGGCACGCGAGGCGCTCGCGGCGGGTGAGCACCAGCTAGCCGGCGAAGCAGCGGCGCGGTTTCTGGAGCGTTTTGGATTGCAGGTGGAAACGGCGCCGCCCGCACCAAGCGGCGCGGAAGGCCGCACTGGATCGACCGGCAAGCCGGTCGTCGACCTCGTCGTCGAGCTTCACGACGACGACAACTTCGGCCCCGTATTCCGCTTCACGGCGCCATCCGCCGACGGCTTACCCGACCTGCTGCGCGTCTACGGCTTGCCGCCGCTCAATCCCATGCTCGCGCGCGACATCATCGCGCGTTCGCGCTACGGCCGGCTGATCACGCCGGAGCCGGCTTTGGCCGCGCTCACGGCGCTCTCGCAAGCCGTCTGCGACGTCAAGGAACTCGTCGGCCTCACGTTGACGCTCAGGGTGTATCGCGATCACGTGACCGCCGTCGCTCCCTCATTGAGCCTCGCGGCGACGCGCAGCCGCCTCGCGATCGTGCCTTATCCGCGCCGCTTCGAAGAGACGCTGGACTGGCAGGGTTTGCGGGTGACGGTGCGGCCGATCCGTCCGGAAGACGAGGCCGCGCATCACGACTTCGTCGAAGCAATGACGCCTGAAGACTTGCGCCTGCGATTTTTCGGCGCGGTGAGCAGCTTCGATCACTCGCAACTCGCGCGCATGACGCAGATCGATTACGACCGTGAAATGGCGCTGATCGCCACCGTGCGCAGCGACGAAGGTTTCACGCGGACGCTGGGCGTGGTGCGGGCGGTCGCCGATCCCGACAACGAAACAGCCGAATTCGCGGTGGCGGTCCGCTCGGACCAGAAAGGCCGGCGCCTCGGCCAATTGCTGATGGACCGGATCATCAAATACGCGCGGGCCCGCGGCACCCATTGGCTGATCGGCGAGGCGCTGCGCGAGAATGTTGCGATGATCGCGCTCGCCAAAGCTTGCGGCTTCACGATCACGCGGACCGAGGATCCGGGTGTCGTTGGCTTTCGTATGGCGCTGGATGAACCGGCCGACGCAAGCGCGGAAGGCGGTGCGCCGACGGCGCAGAGTTAAATGGATCACTGTCGCGTCGCCGGTACAACGGACCGGCGGAGCAACCGCGGTGATCGAAGCGGTGATCGAAGCGGCGAGAGGCGCTGAAGGCATCTCGCCGCAGGAAGCGTGAATGAGCTAAGCCGCCTCAGGCCGCCAGCTTGGCAGCAGCTTCGTCGACTTGCGTGCGCGTCACAGACAGTTCTTCAAGCCATGCATCGCCATACACCGCGCCGGTCTCGCGCTCCAGGCGCGCAATGGTCGCCGCGCAACGGCTCGCATCCTTCGGCGTCGCGATGAACGACTTGACCGACTCACCGGCCTTGAACGCATCGAACAGCGGTACGCGAATATCGTCCGGCAGCGGACGCGCGGTCCACTGATACGGCTTGCCGTTGAACGTGAATTGCGGCGGCAGCACGCGCTCTTTCTTCGCGGCCGGAATCAGGCCATAGGTGCGCGCGGCCTCGCCAATCTGCTCCGGCGAAAACAGCTCGTCCGGGCTGATGTCGAATTGCTGGATGAAGGTCTCGATGCTTTGCATCGCCGCCGCGCGGTCGTCACGCCGCTTTTGCGCGTGAGCGACGATGTCGCGCAGTTCGTCGGCTTCTTCAGGCGTGATCGTGAAGCTCGACTGCTTCTGCTGGAGTTCGGAAAAACGCTGGAATTCGGAATCGGTCAGAAGTTTCGCCATTGCTTGTCGATGGGCGCGCATGAGCGAACCCATGCGGCGTGATTTTTGAGAGGGTCGCCATTCTAAACCATGTGTGCGAGCGGCCGGTTTTCCAGTCCGGATGCTGGCTTATTGATAGCTCAGCGTAAAGGTCATCCGCCCGCGTACCGTGCCTGGTTCAACCTTGCCGGTCGAGATGTATTGGGCCGTGAGCGGGATGCCAGTCGTGTTCGCCGACGGGCCGACTAGCCATTGATTTGTCGTACCCGGTGCCGCCGAGTCTGGTCCGAAGCTGACCGGCGATCCGCTACTGTCCAGCACACGCAGGCTTATTCCCGAGGCGGTCGAATCGCCTGTGAGCGCTAGATTGCTGGTTGTGTTGCCCGAATCAGTAGCGTCGGTCAGCGTAACGAAAACGTTGGCGCCAGGCTGGCAGGACAGACCAATGCTGAAATTCGTATTGCCGGCCGTCGCACCCGGCACGCGCAATGCATTGACTGCAATTTGCGGTAGCGTGATGCCGAGAGACGGCGTCGTCACGTCGCAGGTACTGACGGCGATTGTCGCGTTACCGATCGAAAGCTTATTCAGCATGGCGGAGTCGGCATTGAGACGAACGTCGTGACTATGCAAGGCTGTCAAGGGAAAGTTAGCGATTTTTCCGCTGCTTACGTTAGCGGAGGTTTTCACATATTGATATGTGAAAACATAGTCGGCGTTATACGCTGACTGAGACGCGACAGTCGGCCCAAAATCCCCTGACCTCGTTTTCGACAGAATCGTGTTGCCAAAGGTGACGTCGGTCACCCGGACTCCGATGCCCGTCAGGTTCGTATCCCATACATCGTGCACGGATGCATTTACGTATGCAAACGCGTCGAACTTGAGGTAAAAGCCGCCTCGGCCGCCGCCATCAGGATTTGCTGGACAATTTACCGTCAATGTCGTGGACATAGGCGGCCCAATCGATGCACCGACTTGAGCATCGGCCGGCACCGTCACCGTGCCGGAGTCGACGGCCCCGTTGCCCGTGATCGAGCATTGTAGAAACGCATTGGCGGGCGGACTAAGCGTCAGTGCGGCGAGACCTGAGGCGCCTAGCGCGGCAAGGGTGACATATCGATAACACGCAGTTCGGAGAAGCTTCTCGTGCATGGCGGAGTTTCATGTGCGAGTGAGTTCGCAGTTGCGTGAGGGAATCCCAGCAGCCTCGCATAATAGTTATTAGCCCCGGCGATCACACGTGACGGTTCGTCACGTCAGGCCGCATTCTCACGAAACATCGACAACGCCTCTACCGTCTCGCGCAGCAGCGCGGTGGCGGCTTCCAGCGTCGGCGCGACGTATTCGTCGATACGCCGCAGGTACGGACAGGTGAGCACGGCGATCGCCTGGCCGGACGGACCCTGGATCGGAAACGTCAGGTCGGTGACGCCGAACGTCTGCTGGCTATCCTTCTGCGAGAAACCCGCCGCGCGAATCCGCTCGCAGGCCTGTTCGAGCGCGTCGCGATCGATCGTGACCTCGCCCTTCACCTTGGTGTGTTCGGCCAGCATCTGCTCGCGCTGCTCGATGCTTTGAAACGCGAGCATCACGCGGCCCGACCCCGTATCGATCAGACCGACGCGCGAACCGAGCCGCACCGACATACCCCACGTGCCGGGACCATCCACCTGCGCGATCACCAGCAGATTGCCGCGGTCGTACACCACAAGGTGACACGATTGTTCGGCAGCATCGGCAAAGCGCTGCATGAGCGGCAGCGCTTCGGAGATCAGGCGGTTCATCGGCGGGTGACGGTGGGCGAGCGCATACAGCTTCAGACTGAGCGAATAACGGTCGCCCGCCGCCGAGCGCACCACGTACTGGCGCGCGACCAGCCGTTCGAGCATGCGATACATCTCGCTTGCGTTGCGTCCCAGCAGCTTGGTGATTTCGGCGCGCGTCAGCCCTTCCTTCTGCTCGGCGAGCAGTTCGAGGATGTCGAGGCCTTTGTCCAGCGCCGGCGCACGATATCGGTCGGCGTCGTCTTTGTCTTCTGCGTCCATCGTGAGCGAGGTTCCGTGTGCAGGTCTCATTATCTGGCGCGTGAGTGTAAGTGCGTGATGAATCTCGTGCGAAGCGGCGCGGGTCCAGGGAAAACACGGACGGTTGGCGCAGTGCACATTGCTTGACTTCGAAAAGTCCGTATATGAATAATACGTTCATTGGTGAATGAACGCACGCCAATACTCGATAAGAAAGCGCAGGACGAAGTGCCGGCATCGCGCGTCGGTTCACGCAGTTCAACAACGCATATCAGGAGACAACCATGTCGTTCGCGAAAGGGCCGCACGCGGCTCACCGTTTGTTCCGCAGTTCGTTATCCGCCGCGGCCGCCGCCGTGTGTCTCGCCGGCCTCGCTGCGAGCGGCGCCGCGCAGGCCGCCGACGCAGGCAAGATCGGCCTCGATCTGCCGCTGCTCACGTCGCCGTTCTGGCAGTCGTACAACAACTATCTGCCCAAATACGCGAAGGACATGGGCCTCGACATTCTCGCGCCGGTCAATTCGAACGGCGATCCCGCCCAGCAGATCACGGACATGAACAACCTGCTGAACCTCGGTGCGAAGGGCATCGTGGTCGGCCCGCTGGATTCGGCGGCGATCAGCCGTGCGCTCGACGCCGCCGCGACGAAGAACGTGGCGGTGGTCGCCGTGGATGTCGCGCCGACGCAAGGCAAGGTCGCGATGGTGGTCCGCGCCGACAATCGCGCGTATGGCGAGAAGGCCTGCAAGTACATCGGCGATCACGTGAAGTCGGGCAAGGTCGTGCAGATCATGGGCGACCTCGCGTCGGTCAACGGACGCGACCGGTCCGAAGCATTCCGTTCATGCATGAAGGGCTATCCCGGCGTGTCGGTTCTGGAAATTCCCGCGGCCTGGAAAGGCGACGTCGCGGCCACCGCGCTCGACAGTCTGCTGACCGCGAATCCCGACGTGAAAGGCATCTACATGCAGGCGGGCGGCGTCTATCTGTCGCCCACGCTGCAAACCCTGCGCCGCAAGCAGATGCTCTTTCCCGCCGGCGACGCGAAGCACGTCGTGATCGTCAGCAACGACGGCATTCCTCAGGAGTTCGACGCGATCCGCCGCGGCGATATCGACGCGACCGTCTCGCAGCCTGCCGATTCGTTCGCGAAATACGGGCTGTTCTATATCAAGGCGACGTTGGCCGGGCAGACCTTCAAGCCGGGTCCGACCGATCACGGCAGCAACATCATCCAGCTGGCGCCGGGCATTCTGGAGGACCAACTGCCCGCGCCGCTCGTGACGAAAGCGAACGTCGACGACAAGGCCTTGTGGGGTAATACGGTCAAATGAGCCGTCAAATGAGCGAACCCACGCCCTCCGCGCCGGTTGTCGAAGCGTTCGAGATTACGAGGCGCTTCGGCTCGACAGCCGCGCTGAAAGACGTGAGCATTCGCGTGATGCCCGGCGAGTCGCATGCGCTCGTCGGGCGCAACGGCGCGGGTAAATCGACGCTGGTGTCGATTCTCACCGGCCTGCGCAAGCCCGATACCGGCGAGGTGCGTTTCGGCGGCGCGGCCGCGCCGTCGATCGCGGATCGCGACGCGTGGCGCGAGCGCGTGGCGTGCGTTTATCAGCATTCGACGATCATCCGCGACCTGAGCGTCGCGGAAAATCTGTTTATCAACCGGCAGCCGTTGCGCGGCGGCGTGATCGATTGGCAGGCCATGCGGCGCGATGCGCGCGCGCTGCTCGATCACTGGAAGATCGACGTGCGCGAAGACGCTCGCGCCGGCGATCTGACGGTGGAGGCCCGGCAACTGGTGGAAATTGCGCGCGCGCTGTCGTATGGCGCCCGCTTCATCATTCTCGACGAACCGACCGCACAGCTCGACGGCGACGAGATCAAGCGCCTGTTCCGGCGCATCCGCGAGTTGCAGCGGGAAGGCGTGACCTTCCTGTTCATCTCGCACCATCTTCAGGAAGTCTACGAAATCTGCCAGGCCGTGACGGTGCTGCGCGATGCGCGGCATATCGTCAGCGCGCCGGTGTCCGCGCTGCCGCGCGAGCAGCTGATCGAAGCGATGACCGGCGAACGCGGCGGTCTCGCCGTCGCCGACGCGGCGGCGCGCGACGCGTTGCCCGCCGACACGGCGATCGCGCTGCAAGTGGACGGCCTGGCCGGCTCCGATTACGAAGGCGTGTCGTTCACCGTCAAACGCGGCGAAGTGGTCGGCTTGACGGGCGCGACGAGCAGCGGCCGCACGAGCGTGGCCGAAGCGATCGCCGGCCTGCGCGCCGCCAGACGCGGCACGATCCGTGTGGACGGCACAACCCTGCCGCCCGGCGATGTGCCCGCGGCGCTCGCGCTCGGCATCGGCTGCGTGCCGAAGGATCGCCATCACGAAGGCCTGGTGCTCACACAATCGGTCGCGGAAAACGCCTCGATGACGATCGCGCATTTGCTTGGCAAGTTCGGCATTGCGCCGCCCGCGAAGAAGAATGCGTTCGGCCAGAAGATGATCGACGCGCTCGGCATCGTCGCGCAGGGTCCGGAGCATGTGGTGTCCGGCCTGTCGGGCGGCAATCAGCAGAAGGTGGTGATGGCGCGCGCGCTCGCCACCAATCCCAACGTGCTGGTGCTGATCGACCCCACGGCGGGCGTCGACGTGAAATCGAAAGAAGCGCTGCTCTCCGTCGTGGACCGTGTGCGCGAAGACGGCAAGGCGGTGCTCGTCGTGTCCGGCGAACTCGACGATCTGCGCACCTGTGACCGCGTGCTGGTCATGTTCCGTGGCCGTGTCGCGGCCGAATTTCCCGCGGGTTGGCAGGACCACGACCTGATCGCATCCGTTGAAGGAGTCAGTCTCCATGAAGAATAGTGTGCCCAGTCCCGCCTTCGCCACTGCGCAAGGGCAGGCTCAGCCGCTCGCGCAGTCCGCGCGCGGCAAACGCGCGCGGACCGAACTCGCGCGCTTGCGCGAGCTGGCGTTGCTGCCCGCGCTCGCGTTGCTGATGGTGATCGGCGCGTTTGTCAGTCCCAGCTTTTTGACCAAAGCGAATCTCATCAGCGTGCTGGGCGCCTCGGCGGCGTTGGCGCTGGTCGTGCTCGCCGAATCGCTGATCGTGCTGACCGGCAAGTTCGACCTGTCGCTCGAATCGACGGTGGGCATCGCGCCCGCCGTGGGCGCGATGCTGGTGATGCCGGCGGCCTCCGCCGGCTTCGGCGTGCAATGGCCGGCGGCGGCCGGCCTGCTCGCCATCGTGGCGGTGGGCGCGGTGATCGGTTTGATCAACGGTTTTCTGGTGGTGCGTTTGCGGCTGAACGCGTTCATCGTCACGCTGGCCATGCTGATCGTGCTGCGCGGCATGCTGGTCGGCGCGACCAAGGGCGGCACGCTGTTCGATATGCCGCCGTCGTTCTTCACGCTCGCGACCACCATTGTGTTCGGCTTGCCTTTGTCCGTGTGGCTCGCGGCGGCGGCGTTCGCAATCGCCGCCTTCGTGTTGCGCTATCACCGGCTGGGTCGCGCGCTGTATGCGATCGGCGGCAATCCGGAAGCGGCGCGCGCGGCGGGGATTCGGGTGGAGCGCATCACGTGGGGTGTGTTCGTGCTCGGCAGCGTGCTCGCGTCGCTGGGCGGATTGATTGTCACCGGCTATGTCGGCGCGATCAACGCGAACCAGGGCAACGGCATGATTTTCACGGTGTTCGCGGCCGCGGTGATCGGCGGCATTTCGCTCGACGGCGGCAAGGGCACCATGTTCGGTGCGCTCACCGGCGTGCTGTTGCTCGGCGTCGTGCAGAACCTGCTGACGCTCGCCCAGGTGCCGTCTTTCTGGATCCAGGCGATCTACGGCGCGATCATCCTGGGCTCGCTGATGGTGGCGCGCCTGGCTAGCGGCGAAGGCCAAAACTGATGCGCATGCATTCCGGAGACCTCACTTGACCAGCCGCCCATTGCATACGGACCCACGCCTGATTCTGCTCAGCCCCGCCGACAACTGCCTCGTCGCGGCGGCGCGTCTGCTCGGGGGCACGCAGATCGAGATTGAGGGGGAGCGCGTGACGCTGACCAAAACCATCGAACTCGGTCACAAGGTGGCGCGCCACGAACTCGCGAAAGACGACAAGGTGCTGCGCTACGGCGCAGTGATCGGTCACGTGACGGAAGCGGTGGCGCGCGGTGCGCATCTGCATACGCACAATCTCGAGAGCGACTACCTGCCGACCTATACGCACGACGCGGGCCACGAGTTCGTCCATCACTGATGTGAGCACAATGTCGTGGCTTCGCGCCGCGCTGGAACGATCATGACTGACACTTACGTAGCATCTGCCGCCTTCCAGCAGCCCACGCTGCAAGGCTATCCGCGCCGCGATGGCCGCAAGGGCATCCGCAATGTCGTCGCGGTGGCGTATCTGGTCGAGTGCGCGCATCACGTCGCGCGCGAGATCGTCACGCAGTTTCGCGAACCGCTCGATGCGTTCGACGACCCTTCCGCCGAACGCGAACCGCCCGTGCATCTGATCGGCTTTCCCGGCTGCTATCCGAACAGTTACGCCGAGAAAATGCTCGAGCGGCTCACCACGCATCCCAACGTGGGCGCGGTGCTGTTCGTGTCGCTCGGGTGCGAGAGCATGAACAAGCATTACCTGGTGGACGTGGTGCGCGCGAGCGGCCGTCCCGTCGAAGTGTTGACGATCCAGGAAAAAGGCGGCACGCGCAGCACGATTCAATACGGCGTCGACTGGATTCGCGGCGCGCGCAAGCAGCTTGCCGCGCAACAGAAAGTGCCGATGGCGCTGAGCGAACTGGTGATCGGCACGATTTGCGGCGGCTCGGACGGCACGAGCGGCATCACCGCGAATCCGGCCGTGGGCCGCGCGTTCGATCATCTGATCGACGCGGGCGCGACGTGCATTTTCGAAGAAACCGGCGAACTGGTGGGCTGCGAATTCCACATGAAAACGCGCGCGGCGCGCCCCGACCTCGGCGATGAGATCGTTGCCTGTGTTGCGAAGGCGGCACGCTATTACTCGATTCTCGGCCACGGCAGTTTTGCGGTCGGCAACGCGGACGGCGGGCTCACCACGCAGGAAGAGAAATCGCTCGGGGCGTATGCCAAAAGCGGAGCGTCGCCGATTGTCGGCATCGTCAAACCCGGCGACATTCCGCCAGCCGGCGGCCTGTATCTGCTCGACGTGGTGCCGGACGGCGAACCGCGCTTCGGCTTTCCGAACATCAGCGACAACGCGGAGATCGGCGAACTGATCGCGTGCGGCGCGCATGTGATCCTGTTTACGACCGGACGCGGCTCGGTGGTGGGTTCGGCGATCTCGCCGGTGATCAAGGTGTGTGCGAATCCCGCAACGTATCGCAATCTCTCCGGCGACATGGATGTCGACGCAGGCCGTATTCTCGAAGGCCGCGGCACGCTCGACGAAGTCGGCCGCGAAGTCTTCGAGCAAACGGTGGCGGTGTCCGGTGGCAAGGCCTCGAAGTCTGAAACGCTAGGACACCAGGAATTCATCCTGACCTACAAGACCTTTGATCCGGTTGGGCCGGCTTGTTTGCCGTCGAGTGCCGCGCCGCAGCAACGGGTCGTTGCGATCGAGCCGCTCTGAGCCGCACTGAGCGGCCCGCGCGCGGGCCCACCAGCCAGCAGTTCGCACACGCCGCGAGCAAATTCCGCGCGTGCATGGTAAAACACGAATGAAATCGGAATAAGCGCTATGGGCTCAACGACGGCAACGATCGCATCGAAGATCGGACAGCGGCGCCGCATCGGCCGCACGGCGGTGCAGGTGACCGGATTGGGGCTCGGTACGGCGCCCTTGGGCGGCCTCTACCGTGATCTCTCCGATGAGGAAGCTCACGCCACCATCGCCGCCGCGTGGGACGCCGGCGTGCGTTATTTCGACACCGCGCCGCATTACGGCAACACGAAGGCCGAGCATCGCCTGGGCAACGTCTTGCGGCGCTATCCGCGCGGCGACTACGTGCTGTCCACCAAAGTGGGCCGCCGCTTCGTGCCCCGCACCACGCCTTTCGACGACAAGGAAGGCTGGCAGAACCCCCTGCCTTTCGAAGCGATCTACGACTACACGCACGACGGCATCTTGCGCTCGTTCGAAGACAGCCAGCAGCGCCTCGGCATTGTCGATATCGACATTCTGCTGGTGCACGATATCGGCCGCGTCACGCACGGCGACAACCATCCCCATTACTGGCGGCAGCTGACCGAAGGCGGCGGGTTTCGCGCGCTGGACAGGTTGCGCTCGGCGGGCGCGATCAAGGCCGTCGGACTCGGGGTCAACGAAGGCGCGGTAATACTCGATTCGATGGCCGAGTTCGATATCGATTGCGCATTGCTCGCGGGCCGGTATACGCTCCTCGAACAGACCACGCTCGACGACCTGTTACCGGCCTGTGAAAAACGCGGCGTCAGCATTATGTTAGGCGGCGCATTCAACTCGGGCATTCTGGCGCGTGGCGTCGAAGGTGATCTGAAGTTCAATTACGGCGAGGCGCCGCCCGAAGTGATCGCGCGCGTCGCGCGGCTCGCAGCGGTGTGCCGCGCGCACGGTGTGCCGCTGGCGGCCGCCGCCTTGCAGTTTCCTTATGCGCATCCGGCGGTCGCCACCGTGTTGACCGGCGCGCGCAGTCCCGACGAATTGCGCGAGAACGCCGCGTCGTTCGAGCAGCCGATCCCCGCGGGCTTGTGGTCCGCGTTGCGTCACGAGGGCTTGCTCGACAGCCGCGCGCCCGCGCCGGAGAGTTGATTTGACGATGCATATCGATGCCCACCAGCACTACTGGGACCCCGTTCGTGGCGATTACGAGTGGCTCACGCCGGAACTGAAGATCCTGTACCGGACGTTTGGCCCGGCGGATCTCAAACCCTTGCGCGAGCGGGCGGGCATCGAACGGACGGTGGTGGTGCAGGCGGCCCCGACCATCGACGAGACACGCTATCTGCTGGACCTCGCGCGGCATGAGCCGTCGATTGCCGGCGTGGTCGGCTGGGTGCCGCTGCTGCTGCCCACCGCGCCGGCCGTGATCGAAGCGCTGGCGCTAGAGCCGAAGTTCAAGGGCGTGCGGCCGATGCTGCAGGATCTGCCCGACGATACGTGGATCACCAACCCCGACCTCGCCCCCGCGATCGAAGCGTTGATCGCGCACGACCTCGCGTTCGACGGCTTGATTTACGCGCGCCACGTCGAGCCCTTCGAAACTTTCGCGGCGCGGTTTCCGGCGCTGCGCATCGTGGTCGATCATGGCGCGAAGCCGCCCATCCGCTACGGGCGCGGCGGCTATCCCGGCTGGGCCGACGCGATCACGCGGCTGGCGAAGCTGCCGAATGTGCATTGCAAGCTGTCGGGCCTCGTCACCGAAGCCTCGCCCGGCTGGACCGAGGAAACGCTGCAACCGTATGTCGAGCATCTGCTGAAGTCATTCGGCCCCGCGCGTCTGATGTGGGGCAGCGACTGGCCGGTGCTCGATCTGAACGGCGACTATCTGCTCTGGCATTCGGTGGCGAACAGGTTGCTCGCGTCTCTGAGCGAAGACGAGCGCGAAGCCGTTTTCGGCGGCAATGCCGCCGCGTTTTATCGACTGTGATTTCTGGAAGAGACAAGCAGCAAGAGCAAAAGAACATGCACAGCCCATTCAACTGGAGTCGTAGATGACACAAAGACTGGCCGGCAAGACGGCCCTGATCACGGCGGCAGGACAAGGCATCGGACTCGCCACCGCCGAACTCTTCGCCCGTGAGGGCGCGCGTGTGATCGCCACGGATATCCGCATCGACGGACTCGCCGGCAAGCCGGTCGACGCGCGCAAGCTCGACGTGCGCGACACCGCGGCGATCAAGGCGCTGGCCGCCGAACTGGGCGCGATCGACGTGCTGTTCAACTGCGCGGGCTTCGTGCATGCGGGCAATATTCTCGAATGCAGCGAAGAGGATTGGGACTTCGCGTTCGACCTGAACGCGAAGGCGATGTACCGGACGATCCGCGCGTTCCTGCCGGCCATGCTGGACAACGGCGGCGGGTCGATCATCAATATGTCGTCGGCGGCCTCGAGCGTGAAGGGCGTGCCGAACCGCTTTGCGTATAGCGCCTCCAAGGCCGCGGTGATCGGGCTGACCAAATCCGTCGCTGCCGACTTCATCACGCGTGGTGTACGCTGTAACGCGATCTGCCCGGGCACGGTGGCCTCGCCGTCGCTCGAACAGCGGATCGTCGCGCAGGCGCAGGCACAGGGCGCGACGCTGGACGCCGTGCAGGCGGCCTTCGTCGCGCGTCAGCCGATGGGCCGTATCGGCAAGCCGGAAGAGATCGCCGCATTGGCGCTGTATCTCGCGTCCGACGAATCGTCGTTCACCACGGGCCACGCGCATGTGATCGACGGCGGCTGGTCGAACTGAGCTACGCCGACCCAAGCTGAACTACGAACCGAACACCACTGAAAGGAAGTGTCAGGATGAAACTGCTTCGTTATGGGCCGAAAGGCCAGGAAAAGCCGGGCTTGCTCGACGCACAAGGCAAGATTCGCGATCTGTCGAAAGTGGTCGCCGATATCGACGGCGCCGCGCTGACCGACGAAGGTCTTGCCAAACTGCGCGCGCTCGATCCGGCCTCGCTGCCGCTCGTCGAAGGCAATCCGCGCATGGGCCCCTGCGTCGGCAAGATCGGCAAGTTCATCTGCATCGGCCTGAATTACGCGGACCACGCGGCTGAATCGAATCTGCCGGTGCCCGCCGAGCCGGTCATCTTCAATAAGTGGACGAGTGCGATCAGCGGCCCGAACGACGACGTGGAAATTCCGCGCGGCTCGAAGAAGTGCGATTGGGAAGTCGAACTCGGCGTGGTGATCGGCAAGCCGGCGAAATATATCGACGAAGCCAACGCGCTCGATTACGTCGCCGGTTACTGCGTGATCAACGACGTGTCGGAACGCGAATGGCAGATCGAAAAGGGCGGCACGTGGGACAAGGGCAAGGGCTTCGACACGTTCGGCCCGATCGGCCCGTGGATGGTCACGCGCGACGAAGTCGCCGATCCGCAGAACCTGAGCCTGTGGCTCGAAGTGGACGGCCATCGCTATCAGAACGGCAGCACGAAAACGATGGTGTTCGGCGTCGCGAAACTGGTCTCGTACGTGTCGCAGTGCATGAGCCTGCAACCGGGCGACGTGATTTCGACCGGCACGCCGCCGGGCGTCGGCATGGGCGTGAAGCCGAATCCGGTGTTCCTGAAGCCGGGCCAGACGATTCGCCTGGGAATTGAAGGTCTGGGCGAGCAAACGCAGAAGACCTACGCGGCGGAGTAAGTCTCGCTGGCGAGTTTGGCTGCATGAAGAAAGGCGGTTCCTGTGTCGAGCAGGAACCGCCTTTTTTGTGTGCGCCGCTGCGGTTTGGTGGCGCTGCTCCGTGAGCCGTTGCGCGAGCGGAACCGCTCGGCGATCGACAGGCGTGCAGCCGGCGCGTCGCTCAGGCGCGCTGCTCGGCGAGCAAACGCGCAAACAGCGCCACCAACTGATCGACGTGCTTGTCTTCCGTGCGCCACGACGACACGCTAATGCGAAACGCCGGCCGGCCTTCCCAGACAGTCTGGCCGAACCACGTTTCGCCCGACGCCTGCGCCGCTTCGCGAATCGCGACGGTCTGCGCGTCGGTTTTCGCCCGCACCAGCACCTGGTTCAGCACGACGCGGTTCAGCACCTCGAAGCCCGAGGCGCGTAGACCTTCCGCAATTCGCGACGCCTGCGCGCAATGCCGGTCGACCATCTCCTGCACGCCGCTGCGCCCGAGCGAACGCAACGCGGCCCAGATCGGAATGCCACGCGCACGGCGCGAGAACTCGAGGTTCAGATTCTTCTGCGCGTCATGCGCGCCGCTCAGGTAGACCGCGTCGCTGTTCATTGCCGCCGAGATCGCCTTCGCGTCGCGGCAGATCGCCATCGCGCCGTCGTAGGGCGTGTTGAGCCATTTGTGGCCGTCGGTGGTCCAGCTATCCGCGCCGTCGATACCCTCGGTCAGCGCCCGTTTCGACGATGCGCGCGCCCACAGGCCGAACGCGCCATCCACATGAACCCATGCGCCGGCCGCCCTGGCGCGAGGAATCAGCTCTGCGAACGGATCGAATTCGCCGGTGTTCACTTCGCCGGCTTGCACGCAGAAGATCGTCATGTCGTCGAGCGGCGGCAACTGCGCGGGATCGATGCGGCCATGTGCGTCCACCGGCGCGGTAATCACGCGCTTCATGCCGAAGCCGAGCACGCGCAACGCCTTTTTCACCGTGATATGCGCCATCTCGGAGATCACGACGCGCACCGGCGGTGCGCCGTCCAGGCCGTCATTGTCGAAATCCCAGCCCTTGCGTGCGAGCAGCGCGCGCCGCGCGGCCGCAATGCAGACCAGCGTGCATGCCGTTGCACTGGTGCCGAAGCCGATCGCCGCTTCGCGCGGCAAATCGAGCGCGTCGAGCACCCACCGCGCGGCGATCTTTTCGATTGTGGCCGCGACCGGCGAGTTGTCGAAGGTCGACGCGCACTGGTCCCAGGCGCCCATCAGACGCTCGGCCGCCGCAGCGGCCGGCAGCACCGCGCCGATCACGAAGCCGTAATAGCGCGGATCGTTCGATGCGACCGTGGCGGGCGTGCCGCTTTCGTCGAGCAGGCGCAGCACGTCGGCGGGGGCGTGGCCGTGCTGCGGGAAGGCTTCGTCGAAAGCGGCGAGTTGCGCGAGCGCGGCCGCGTTCGGGAACACCCGGCGTTTGCCGATGCCGGCAAGGTAAGCGTGCGCGCGCTGGTCCGCGTCGGTGGCAAGTGCGAGTTCGTCCATGGGGCTCCTAAGCAGTCGGGAAGGTGGCGGCGCGGTCTCGTGAAAACCGCGCGCCTAGAGATTGGCGAGGTCGCGGCCGAGCCTCTGCAACTCGGCGTCGATGCGTTTGTAGTAGGTGAATTTGCCGATCCGCTGCGCGCGCACGAGTCCCGCATCGGCGAGGATGCGCATGTGACGCGTGGTCGTGGCGGGTGCGATGCCGAGCTTGTCGGTAATGAACGTGCAGCACACGCCGACTGTTTCGATATCGGCGTGGTCCTGATACGGGAAATGCAGCGCCGGCTCTTTCAGCCAGCGCATGACGGCGAGCCGGCTGGCGTTGGCGAGCGCGTTGATGCGGGTGAGGTCGTCTGTCATGAGGCAGAGCGCTGAACGGAGCCACGGGTCGATAACGTTTCGTATATTAGCTAAATGACGAAACGTGGACAAGCGCCTCGATAACGGCGCGATGTGCTTCAGAGAGACGCGGCGTCGTCAGTTGCCGTGTTCGTGCTCGCCGCTCTCGCTGATCCGGTTAACGGTGCCTTGCGCGACGGCAATCAGCTTTTCGCGATTGCCTTCCATCACGAACACGTTGCATTGACAGGTGGCCTGATGCTGGCCCGCATAGACGACCTTCGCGCGCGCGATCAGCGTGCCGTTGATGGCCGGGCGCAGGTAGTTGATCTTGTATTCCCCGGTCACGACCTTCGGCCCCAGCAGCAGCGCGCCGGCGAACGTCAGTGCATTGTCGACGAGATAACTGATGACGCCGCCATGCACGAAGCCGTGCTGTTGCCGCAACTCGTCGCGGATCGGCAGGCTCAGCGTGAGTTCATTGGTGCCCGTGTGCATCAACTCTGCGCCCAACAGCATGCTGAACGGCTGGGCATGCAGTGCGCCGCGCGCCCGGTCGAGGAGGTCGGTCATTGTGATTCCTTCGGGCGTGGCCCGCGGTGGCAATCTGCACTGGCCTGCGTTGTGCAGTCCCTACCCACTCTAGGAAGCGCGCACGCACCACGTCAAGGTGAATCGGTATTTTGCGCCGTGCATTATTGCGCGAAATGATTGCAATGCTGAAGTTGACCGATGAAAAGGGGGCGTAAGGCGATCTTTGATGAAATTGGCCTCAAGCGGAGCGCGCGAATGCCGTTAACCCTGACGTAGCTCCCGTTATTCTTTGTCTTCAGGTATTCACGATGTTCAGCAAGATCAAGGTCGCATCCGGCCTGTTGTGTGTTCTGGCCGCTTTCTGCGTCTTCCAGCTCGTCACGGTCGGTTTGGGGTTCTGGTCGCTCACGCGCACCCATGACGACGTGAACGATCTGTCGAACATTGCCTTGAAGCAGGTGGACGCGGTCAACGAAACGACCCAGCATCTGATGGACGCGCGCATCAACCTCTCGCGGGCCGGCACGCGCATGGTGCGCGGCGGCTCCGAGCCGACCGACATCGTGCAGCACGCCCGTGAGCAGCTGAGCGCCGCTGACCAGTCGTTCGCGGCCTTCATGAGCGCTCCCAAGACCGGCGAAGAAAACGGCACCCGCGCCGCCGCGCTCGCCGAGCGCTACAAGAAGCTGCACGACGCGCTCGCGGAACTGGTGCAGTTTCTCGACGCGAACAACATTCAAGCCTTCCTCGACCAGCCGACGCAGTCGTTCCAGGACGCCTACCTCGGCGAGTCGCATAACTTCGTGCAGTTCGGCAACGCGGCGAGCCGTGCGTCGCTCGATTCGATCGATACGCGCATGGCGGCGTTTCGCGCCGTCAGCCTCGTGATCCTGCTGGCGCTGGTGGCCGGCACGTTCGCCGTGTACGCGGCGTTGCGCCGGGGCGTGGTGGCGCCGCTGGAGGAGGCGGGCCGTCACTTCGACCGTATCGCGCAAGGCCGCCTTGACCAGCCGATTGCCGCGCGCGGCACCAATGAAATCGGCCGCCTGTTCTCGGGCCTCGCGAAAATGCAGGCGAGCGTGGCGCGTACCGTGCAAACCGTGCGCGAGTCCGCGGACTCGATCCACCTCGGCGCCGACGAAATCGCGACCGGCAACGCCGATTTGTCGGCGCGCACGGAAAACCAGGCGGCGTCGCTCGAAGAAACGGCGTCGAGCATGGAGGAACTGACCGCCACTGTGCGCCAGAACGCGGAGCACGCCCGCGAGGCCAACGCGCTCGCCGAGACCGCGCTCGAGGCGACTTCGCGCGGCAGCGAAGTGGTCAACGAGGTCGTCGACAAGATGCGTGGCATCGCGCAAAGCTCGGACAAGATCGCCGAGATCATTTCGGTGATCGACGGCATTGCGTTCCAGACCAATATCCTCGCGCTCAACGCGGCCGTCGAAGCGGCGCGCGCGGGCGAGCAGGGACGCGGCTTTGCCGTGGTGGCGGGCGAGGTGCGCGGCCTCGCGCAGCGCAGCGCGCAGTCGGCGAAGGAAATCAAAACCCTGATCAGTGAATCGGTCGCCGAGATTCAGGGCGGTTCGACGCTGGTCGAGCATGCCGGGGAGACGATGAGCCACGTGTCCACCTCGATCTCGCGTGTCACGCAGATGATGGCGGAAATCAGCGCATCGTCGCTCGAGCAGAGCACGGGCATCGAGCAGGTCAACCAGGCGGTGGTGCAGATGGACGAGATGACGCAGCAGAACGCGGCGCTCGTCGAACAGGCGGCCGCAGCGGCGGCTTCGCTGCATCAGCAGACGCAACAATTGAAGCAGGCAGTTTCCGTGTTCGAAATTTCCGAATCTGTGTTGCGCACGCAACAAATCGACGATGCGCGTGGGCAGTCAGCCGATTTTTCGTTGTCGGGCATGCGCGCAATTTAACCCGCGCAAGCGCTCGAAAAGAAAACGTCAGACAAAGAAAATGGCCCGCCAAAGCGGGCCATTTTGCATTAGACGCAAGCGCCTAAGGGTGCCTCAAAGTACCTGAAGGTACTTAGGCCGGCTGGATGTTCGCAGCTTGCTTGCCCTTCGGGCCTTGCTTGACTTCAAACGTCACTTTTTGGTTTTCCTGCAGGGACTTGAAGCCGCTGCCTTGAACTTCCGAAAAGTGCGCGAACAGGTCTTCGCCGCCGTCGTCCGGCGTGATGAAGCCAAAGCCCTTTGCATCGTTAAACCACTTCACAGTACCTGTTGCCATTTTTAATCCAGTAAATGTTGTGTGTTGCATTCGCGACCGCTATTTCTCAACGCGAGATCGAGCGCGAAGTAGGAGTTGTATCACGTCTTTATGACGGACGCCAACCAACCAGTATTCGGGTATTCCCCCGCATCGGCCTTTTTCGGGCCTGGAAAGCAATTGGAAGGGCACTCCGCCCGGTAGGGTAAACTGCTTGTATTACTCTTCCAGGAAAAACATTGACACATTATTTGCAAGAAGAACTTACCTCGTTCTGGAGTCGTTTGACCCCCTATCTGGCGATATTGGAGTCTAAATCCCCTCAAGAAGGTGCCCCGGACCCGGTCGGCCGTATCACGGTCGATACCGTGGACCGCCAGGCTTTCGCCCTTCACACGACCGATCGGAAGCCGCCCGGCGACGCATCGGACATCCCCACCGGTCAAAGTGCAACTTATATGCGTTTTAAATCTGCCGACGCCGGTTGGAGCGCCTGGCAGCGCGAAGAGTACTGATCGACCATGCGGCCTTGCCGCCGGCGTCACGCCGCCGGCAAGGCCGCATAGGCAGTCGCGAGATGGTAGGGCGTGGTCGACGGCATGTCAGCCCGCGCCACTTCACCCGCTGGCGTCTTGCATTCGAACCAACCCTGCGGACGCAGGAACCGTTGCTGGAACAGTGCGATCTGCCGGGGTAGCGTGGCCAGCGCGGTCTGCTCGTCATGGCTTGCCAGCGCGCGCAGATACTCGGTTTGCGCCCAGATCCGCTGGGTCGCGTCCTTTACGCGGCCGGTTTCGTCGAGCGAGGCGCACACGCCGCCTGTCTGCCGGTCCACCCCATGTTGCTGCGCGAAGCTGAATGCACGCGGCATGGCTTCAGCAAGACCGGAGCCTTCGAACACCGCACCCGCCTGCTTGACCAGCCAGAACCATTCGAACTGATGACCGGGTTCCAGACGGTTATCGTCCGCGCCAATCGGCAACTCCGCGATGCAACCCGTAGGCGTATGCACGAAGTGTTGCGCGACCGCGCCGGCGAGGCGCCGCAACGCGGCGTCGAAGGCGTTGTCGTGCGTGGCTTCGCGAGCGGCCAGCCACGCTTCGGTCAGGTGCATCAAAGGATTCTGGATCGGCGTGCCCGTCACGCGGGCAAAGTCCGCACTCAGTGCGGCGTTGAACAGATCGCCTTCAGCTGCGAAGTTCGACTGGATCAGCGCCGACGTGCGATGCACGATGTCCAGCGCATCGCGATTGCCCGAGCGCCGTCCATATTCCGCGCACGCAAACACGACGAACGCGTGCGTGTACAGGTCCTTGGTGGTGTCGAGCGGGGCGCCTTTCGGATCGACGCTGTAGAACCATCCTCCGTGACGGGTGTCCTGAAAGGTATGCACTAACGAGTCGAACAGCACCTGCGCATGAGCTTCGTCGCCCGCCTGGGAGAAGACGAACAGTTGCCGCGCGCAGGCCATGGCCCGATAACGCCCGGCTGACAGCGGCCGACAATCCTCGGCGCCGAGTGCTTCGTAGGGCAGGTTCAATGCGGTGTTGAAACCCGGGCCGCGCCACATGGGCAGCACCACGCTTGTGAAGTGGTCGCGCAGACGCGTAGCGAGGGCGATGGCGGAAGCGGCGGGAGGGGTCATGCTCTGCATAGTGAATGTGATCCAACGCGTAGTTCGAAGCGCCCACAGACAGGTTCCGTAGCCCGCGTTGCGGCGCGGCGAAGTCGCCGGCAAGTGGGTTGGTGAGCGCGGACGGATGCTACCTGCTTTACGGGCAGGCCAGCCGAAATCAGCACGGCGACTCACCGGGCGACCCGCTTGACCCGCCTCGCGGCGTGCGGCCTAGCATAAAGCAAACGGGGTCCCACTGGCACCCTGGCGACGGTGCGGAAAACACGTCGAATAATTGCGGATAAGGAGGAAAAACAATGTTGGGAAACCTCGACCTCATTGCCCGTCTGGTGTTGGCCGCGGCGCTCGGCAGCGTCATCGGCTTCGAGCGGGAACGGCTTTCGTGGGCCGCGGGCTTGCGTACGCACATGCTGGTGTGCGTCGGTTCGACGCTCATCATGATCGTCTCGGCCTATGGTTTTGCCGAAGTGCTGAGCGGCGAGCACGTCGTGCTCGACCCCTCGCGGATGGCCGCGCAGGTGGTGTCGGGCATCGGCTTTCTCGGCGCGGGCTCGATCCTGCTGCGCGGCGAGATCGTGCGCGGCCTGACGACGGCGGCGAGCCTCTGGTCCGTTGCCGCCATTGGTCTGGCGGTGGGCGGCGGACTGTACACGGCGTCGATCGCGGCGACCATCATCATTCTGATCATCCTTGCCGGCATCAAGCCGCTCGAGCGCCGCTTCATCACGGTCAAGCAACGGCGCCAACTGACGATGATCGTCGAGCGCGGCGCCATGACGTTTCACTCGCTGCACGACGAGCTCGGCGCCGCGAGCCCGCGCGTCAAACAGTTCGTGATGCAGCAAAGCGAGGACGCACCCGAGTGCGACGAGGTGATGATCACCTTGCATCGCGTGTCGAACACCGAGTATGAAGCGATCTGCGGCCGCCTGCGTCAACTGCACGGCGTGAAGCAGTTCAGACAGGACGACGCGGCTTCCTAAAACGGAAAATCCTCGGCGAATGGCCTCGGCGGGCGCCGGCGGCCATGCGACAATGCGGTCTCGAAAAATTCCAACGGCATTGACGAGCGGTGCTCGGCGCCCGCTTTCCGGCGACGACCGCTTTTTTCTCTATGGCAGATTCCGTAGCATCCACGCAGTCCCGGCCTTCGCGCGCAGCTTCGAAGAAGCGGCGTCAGGCCACCGTCTCGACCGAAACTGAAAACAAGCTGGCGCGCGCCGCGCGTTCGGCACAACGTCTCGCGCAATTGAGCGATGCCTCGCGAGACGACAGCACACTCGACCTGTTCCCCGACGATCCCACCCGCGCCACGCTGGAAGCGATGAATATCGATATCCGGCAAGGCACGCTGCATGGTTTCGAATTGCCCGATGTGGTGCTGGCCGCGGTCGGCGCGATCGATGCCGGCGACAGCGCGTCGCCCGACTCGCGCTCGGCACGCCGCGCGCCGCGCGCTGCGAAGTCCGACGAACCGATGCCGGTCAACGCGCAATTGAGCGGGCTTGAAATCGAGCCGTTGACGGCGGCCGCTTCGCCGGTCGGCGAGCTGGCTTTCGACGATGCGAAACCGGCCGCGGACGTCAGCGCCGACGAAAAACCGGCGGCGTCGGCGCCGCTGACGCCTGCCATGGCGGCCGCGACCGTGGCGCGCAGCGTGACCGCGCTGCGTCAGGCGTCCGAGCCGGGGGCGGCGACGAATGCAACGACGGGCGCCACGTCGGATGCCGCGCCCCCGTCCGCTTCGGGCGCCGGCAAAGCGCCGCAGCGTTTTGCCGCGACTTTCGCCAAGGCGGCATCGGCATCGGCATTGCGAGAAGCGGCTGCGACCGGAACTGCGGATACGCTGGATGAACCCGCATCGGCGGACGCCGGCACCGCGCCTGCCGAGCCGAAGCGCGGCGCGGAGCCGCTGGTGAATCCATCGGCGCCCACCCAGGCGGCGCCCGAATTCGCCGCGCCCTGGCGTGAAGCCCGGCGCGCCGAGGCGGCCGCGTTGCGCGCCGCGCCGGAACTCGATCGCGCGCGGGCGACCGCTTTCGCCGATACCGTCGACGCGCTGTATGGCGTGATCGCCGATCAGCGCCGCGCCGCGACCGATCATTCGCGGCGCATGAAGTGGATGCTGTCGATCGTGGTGGGTGCGTTACTGGCGACGGTCGCCATCGGCATCACGCAAACCGTGTTGCTGATGCGCCTCACGCGTGAGACGACCGCCCAGCAGCACCGCATCGAACAGATGATGCAGAACCAGCAGGCCGCCATGGCCAGTTTGCTCGACACGCATATGGCGATGGCGACCGCGGCGGCCGCCAATGCCGCTTCCGACGCGGCCGCAGCCGCGCCGGCGGCGCCTCAGCCAGCCGCCGCCACACCGGCGCATACCAGGCACGCCGTGCGGGCGCAGCATCCGCACAGGCCGAAAGCGGCCGCCTCACATCAATAGTCGACACCCGCCGCGCCGGAGACGAACCGGCCGCGGCGTTCCCGTTCGACGACCGCCAGCCAGCGGTTCCCCTCGCTCCTCCCACGTGAATCCGGATGGCTTTGAAACCGGTGCGGACCAAGCTGCACTGGGTCCTCCCTTCCGGCCCCGAGTTCGAAAAAACGGGGACGTTGTCATGATGCGACGCACCATGCAGAGAAAACCCCATGGCAATGCACGTCGCCTAAAAAAATGCTGCATTGCACTAGCGTTTGCCTAGGGAAAACCCTATAATGCTTATTAAGGGAAAACCCTAGCTAACGCAGTAACCAACCGGGAGTCGCCATGAGCTTCATCTTTGCACTGTTCCAAAAGGTCAGCGACCTCTTTGCGTCGCCCCACCTGCCGCTGGATGCGGACTACTCGTACGCAGCACGCAGCCGCGAAGCAGAACGCGTGCGCAGGGCACAAGCTACGTTGTTCGGCATCAAGCTGAGCGACTAAAAGCCAGACCGCATCAGCCTGAAGCGCGGATCACCGCACACAGGCGCGCACTTTGGGTGCGCATTGCATCATTGAAGCCACAGTTCGCGAAACGCGTACCGTGGCTTTTGTTTTTTGGCGAGTTTTTGCCGCGCTTTCCTTCTGTCCGAATATTTCTCCGCCGAAATGGATGTAACGGCGGCTGACACTGCGCCGTTCCGCCGCACGTCCGAACCACCGCGCATGACTAGATGGACGGCCGTTCAACGCCTGAACACTCCGCCGTCATCCGTCCCTGTCATTGAAATGAGCGCTTACAAGTGCTCACGTCTTCATGCGGTTGGCGTCGCTAAAGTTGGTCTCAAGCGTACGGCGTCCGGCTCGAGCCTCAGATTGCAGGTGAAGGCCGAGCGAGCACGAACGCCGGCTTGATACCAAACTCTGATGGGAGGTCACTATGAAAACTTTCAACAAGACATCGCGTTCGATCATTGCAACCCTGCTGGCCGGCGGCGCGCTGCTTGCAGCCGGCAGCGCGTTCGCCCAGGAACGGGCGGTCGTGGACAACGGGCCGGGACCGGCCGTCTACGGTCAGCCGCACATGACGCCGGTTGGCGTGTCGATCAATATCGGCTGGCACGGCGATCGTTACTACGACGGCCATCGCTATTGGGATCATGACGACTGGATGCGTCATCATCCGCACGACTACGATCCGCACCACCACGGCAACGGCGACCATCGTCCGCCGCCGCGCTACTAAGCCGCGCGAGTTCGCGCAGCAGCGCCGCACGACGCGGCGTGCAGCACACAAGGCCGGTCCTTCCTCGCGGAAGACCGGCTTTGTCGTGTTCGGCGCGGTGAACCGGCGCGCTGCGCTATGCTTCGAAGCTTTATCGACGGGCAGGAGAACGGCGTGGACAAGGCAGTCATTGGCGTAGTCGGCACGGGGTTGATGGGCGTCGGTATTGCGACGCAAAGCGCATTGCACGGACACAGGACGATCGTCCACGACGTCGATCCGGCGCGTCTCGCGAGCGTCGCGTCGAAAGCGGAAGCGGTGCTCGACGAACTGATCGACGCCGGGCGCATCGATCGGGCGGCAAGGCAGGCGGCGCTCGCGCGCATCGAAACGCACGCGCAACTTGATGTGATGGCGTTGGCGCAATTCGTGATCGAGGCGATTCCCGAAGTGCTCGAACTGAAGCATCGCCTGTATGCGGGGTTGACTGAGTTGCTGGCCGCCGACGCGATTCTCGCGAGCAATACCAGCGGTTTCCCGCCGGATCAACTGGTCGCGCCGTTGCGCGCGAAGGAGCGCTTCGTGATCGCGCATTTCTGGAATCCGCCGCATATGATTCCGCTCGTCGAAGTCGTGCCGGGCACGGCGACCGCGCCGGATGTGACCCGGCAAACCGCCGCGCTGATGAGCGCGATCGGCATGGAACCGGTGGTGCTGACAAAGGCGATCCCAGGTTTCGTCGGCAACCGTTTGCAGTTCGCGGTGCTGCGCGAGGCGTTGAATATTGTCCGCTCTGGTGCGGCGACGCCTGACGTGGTCGATCGGGTGATGAAGGCGTCGCTCGGTCGCCGCTGGGGGATCGTCGGGCCGTTCGAGGGCGCGGACATGGGCGGCCTCGACACCTTCCTCGATATCTCCACGCATCTGATGCCCGAACTGGCCAAAGACGAAGGCGTGCTCGACTTATTGCGCGAGCAGGTGGAGGCCGGGCGAGTCGGCGTGCGCAGCGGCGCCGGTTTTTGCGAATGGGACGACGCGCATCTGGAGCAGGTGAAGGCAGGACGCAAGCGAGTGATCAGCCGCGCTTGATCAACGACGGTGAGGACAGTGGCCTGGCGGAAGGGGTCGAGGCTTCACGGGCGGCATCACGAGCTGCCTTGCAGCCCATGCATGCTCGGCAGCCGCTGCCGCTCTGCTGTATAAATGCCTTCTAGCCAAATCCGTCAAGCCATTCACCGCCATGTCCCACTACTTCTACGATCCCGCCGCCGGCCACGGCCTCGCGCATGATCCCTTCAAAGCCATCGTCGCGCCGCGTCTGATCGGCTGGATTTCGTCGCGGGACACGCAAGGCACGTTGAACCTCGCGCCCTACAGTTTCTTCGGCGCGTTCGCCACCTTTCCGCCGATCATCGGTTTTTGCAGCGAAGGCCGCAAAGACAGCGTCACCAACATCGAAGCCACTGGCGAGTTCGTCTGGAATCTGGCCACCAAACCGCTCGCCGAGCAGATGAACCGTTCATCGGCGCCGGTCGCGCCGTCCGTCGACGAATTCGAACTCGCGGGTCTCACGCCTGCGCCGGGCCGCAACGTAGCCGTGCCGCACGTCGCCGAATCGCCGGCCGCGCTCGAGTGCAAGCTGCTGCAAGTGGTGCGTCTGCATACGCTCGACGGCAAGCCGATGGATAACTACCTGTCGCTCGGCCAGGTGGTCGGCGTCCACATCAACGAGGCCTATCTGAAAGACGGCTTGTTCGACACGCACGCGGCGCAGCCGATCATGCGCGCCGGCTACCGCGCCGACTACGCGGAAATCGGCGAAATGTTCCAGATGTTCCGCCCGAGCGCATAAGCGCCGCGGCGTTTGAAACCGTGCCGCGCCGCGCGAGACGGCGTGGCATTCATCGTGTTGTCTTCGAATCGCGCAGATAAATCGCGCAGAAGCGAAGCCCGCGGACTGGCCCGCTTGATGCTTGCAACCGACGCTCCAACGCGTCGTTTTCAACTGCCGGCTCACTCTCGAGGAGCGCGATCATGTCCACCGAATTCGCCACGCAATTCAGCCATGTCCGTCCGCAAGACACGTCCTACGTGGATCAGGGCTTACGCGACTTTTTTCTCTACCGTGATTTAGGCATCGCGCAGGCGACCGGCGGCAAGGTGCTCGCGCAACTCGTCAAGGCGAATCACGCACCAGAGCAAGGCACCGGCTGGCACCGTCATGAAGCCGATTTCCACATTGTGATCATGCTGAAGGGCTGGGCGCGTTTCATGTACGGCGACAAGGAGACGCTCGTCGCCGCCGGCGATTGCGTGCATCAGGCGCCGGGCATCGTCCACTATCTGTTCGATTACTCCGAAGATATGGAGTACATCGAAATCGTCTCACCGGCGGATTTCAAATCGATCGAAGTCGAAGGCCCGTGTGACGTGCCGGCCGTGACGCCCTGGAAGAGCGTCGCGGCTTAGCGAAAGGAGCGGCCCGGGTGTGCCGGGCGGACATCACACATGCTGGCCCCTGCCGAAGAAGCGCTGCGAAACCGCGTTACGGCGCGGCGCGCGCTACGTCTGCGGCTTGATGGCGGAGGCCGACCCTTCACTCGGCGCGGCGCCGGATCCATCCGATCCGGCAGTGACGGCCAGATCCACTTCCACATCGACCACCGCCGTCGCGGCCGGCGCTGCTGCCGCAATTTCGGCCGCCGCCGCCGCCGCCGCCGGCACCGGCCGAATCGTGCGCGCGTGCGAACCCACCAATACCGCGCGAGGCTCGTTGTCGTAAATCACGGCCCGCACGCGCGGGTAGATTTGCCGCTCCCAGCGGTGTCCATTGAACACGCCGTAATGCCCGACGCCTGTTTGCACGTGATGCGTCTTCAGATACGGCCGCAACTTGTCGCACATGTCCTGCGCCGCGAGCGTCTGCCCGACGGCGCAGATATCGTCCTTCTCGCCTTCCACGGTGAGCAACGCCGTGCGGCGAATCTTCGACGGCTCGACGAGACGTCCTTGCACTTCGAGCGCATGCAACGGCAGCGCATGCCGCTGAAAAACCGTATCGACCGTCTCCAGATAGAAGTCGGCCGTCAGGTCCATCGTGGCGAAGTATTCTTCATAGAACGTGTGGATCGTGTCGGCTTTTGCCGGGTCGCCTTTGGCGCGTTCGTAATACATGGTCTCGAACGAGTCGAGATGGCGGTTCAGATTCATGGCCATGAACGCGGTCAACTGCATGAAGCCCGGATACACGCGCCGGTGCGCGCCCGCAAATCCGAACGGCACGGCGCTGATCAGATTCTGCTCGAACCACTCGATTGGTTTGCTTTTGGCGAGGTCGTTGACGCGCGTCGGGTTGATGCGGGTGTCGAGCGGACCGGCCATCAGCGTCATGCTCGCGGGCTGCGCGGGATGATCGTCGGCGGCCATGAGCGCGACCGCCGCCAGAGCGGCGACGGTCGGCTGGCACACGGCCAGCAGATGCGAGCCGGGTCCGATCGTTTCAGTGAAGTCGATCACGTGCTGCACGAACTCGTCGAAGCCGAAGCGGCCCCGGCTCAATGGCACGTCACGCGGGTTGTGCCAGTCGGTGATGTAGACGTCGTGTTCGGTGAGCATCGTGCGCACAGTGCCACGCAGCAGAGTCGCAAAGTGCCCGGACATGGGCGCGATCACCAGTACGCGAGGCTGCGGCACCGAGGGCGGGGTCGCCTTACGGAAATGCACCAGCGAGCAGAATGGCGTGTGCGCCGCGACTTCCTCGACGACCGCCACGGATTTGCCTTCCGTCACCACGCTGTCGATGCCGAACGGCGGCCGCACCGGAGTGAGACCCGCGAGCGTCAACAGTTCGCACCCGGCGCGGATAGAACGGCCATGCGACGTATCGCCGAACGCGGGCCATGCGTCGAGCGAATGATTTATCAGGGCCGCACCGTGCCGCATGGGCAGCATGGTGTCGGCGAACGCCTGATATGTGGGATATGCGAACAGGTTCATAACCTTCGCACGAATGCTGAAGAGGATGGAACCCAAATAGAGGCAAGTCATGTGCCAATCAGCATAAGCGCGGGTTCGGCGCTGCCTGCGCGCTGGCATAGCATTTGCGCGAGTGGAGGCAGCGGGCCGAATTTGCCGCGCTTTGGTGCGCGCGCGCACGGCAACGTGCATGAACGGCATCGGGCGCCGACCGAGCGCCTCATCTGGAGGAGAACCGTATGGCGAATACCACGCTCACCATCAGCAGCAAGAATTATTCGTCGTGGTCCTTGCGCGGCTGGCTGTTGACCCGGTTCAGCGGTTTGCCGTTCGAAGAGATCGTGATGCCGATCGACGATCCCGCGGCACGCGCCGAACTGCTGCTGCTGTCGCCGTCGATATTGGTGCCGTGTCTCGCTCACGACGGCATCGAGATCTGGGACACACTGGCGATTGCGGAATATCTGAACGAACTGAAACCAGAGGCGAAACTGCTGCCCAAAGACATTCGCGCGCGCGCGCATTGCCGCTCGATTTGCGGCGAGATGCATTCGGGTTTCAGCTCGCTGCGCTCGGCCTTGCCGATGAACCTCAAAGCGCATTTCCCGGGCTTCAAGGTGTGGGCGCGCGCTCAATCGGATATCGACCGCATTGTGACGATCTGGAGCGACTGCCTGAAACGGTACGGCGGTCCGTTTCTGTTCGGCGAGCGGACCACCGCGGACGCGATGTACGCGCCGGTGGTGACGCGTTTCGTCACCTACGACGTGAAACTCGATCCGGAGATCGTCGAATACGGACAGCGGATCATGGCGCTGCCCGAGATGCAGGAGTGGATTGCTGACGCGCAACAGGAAGTGGAAGAGATCGACGAGCTGGACGTCGAGTTCTGAACCGGGTGCATTGAAGAAGCGCCGCCGCGCGACGGCGGACAATGGGCGCCGGCCGGCGGCGCACTGCGGTAAGCCGCGCCGCGCTACTCGCCCCTCAATCGCGCCCGCTTTCCAGTTTGAACACACTGACCACTTGCGCAAGACGCGCGGCCTGGTCGCGCAGTTCGGCGGCCGCGAGTTCCGCCTCGCCGACAATCGTGGCGTTCTGCTGCGTTGCCTCGCCGATCTGCGTGACGGCGAGATTCACCTGTTCGATGCCGCCCGATTGCTCGCGCGAGGCGACGCTGATTTCGCCCATGATCGCGCGGACCTGGCCGACCTGTTGAACGATGCCCTGCATCGTCGAGCTGGCTTCTTCGGCGATCCGGAAACCGCCTTGCACCGTCGCCGTGGAAGTCGCGATCAGACTCTCGATCTCCTTTACCGAAGCCGCGCTGCGCTGCGCCAGCGCGCGTACTTCCGAGGCCACGACCGCGAAGCCCTTGCCGTGCTCGCCGGCGCGCGCCGCTTCCACGGCGGCGTTCAGCGCGAGGATATTGGTCTGGAACGCGATGCCTTCGATCACGGACGTGATCTCGGCGATCTTCTGCGACGAGCGGCTGATCTCGCCCATCGTCGACACTACGCGTTCGACCGCGCGGCCGCCTTCGAGCGCGGCATCCGCGGCGCGCGTGACGAGCGTGTTGGCTTGCGCGGCGTGGTCGGCGTTCTGCTGCACGGTCGAGGTGATCTCTTCCATGCTGGCCGCGGTTTCTTCGAGGCTGCTCGCCTGCGTGGCGATCCGCGCGGCGATATTGCCGCTGCCGGTGGCGATCTTTTCGGTGCCGTTTGACATATCCGTCGACGCGTTGCGCACCTGCGAAACGATGCGCGCGAGACCCTCGCCGATGCCGTCGATCGACTGCATCAGGCGGCCGATTTCGTCGGCGCGCGTGGTGGTGCCGTTCGTCACGCGCACGCTCAGATCGCCCGAGGCGAAACGTTCGGACGCTTTGGCGGCTTCTTCGAGCGGACGGCTCACGAGGCGCCGCACGGCAATCAGAAACACCACCGCGAACACGCCGACGAGGATAAAGCCGAACAGCAGGAATTCATTGCGGGTGGCGACCACGTCGGCCATCACTTCGTCGCGCGGCGCGACGCCGCCTATCAGCCATTGCCATTCCGGCACGGTAACGAACGACACGAACTTGTCGCGCGCGCCGCGTTCGCCGAGCGTGGCGTCGGCCGAGTTGTATTCGAGCTGCCCGTCCTTCATGTCGAGCATTTGCTGATACGGCGCGTTTGCGTTGTCGGCGTTCTGACCGGCCGTTGCCGGATGCACGATGAGCTTGCCGCGATCGGTGCCCTTCGACGCATCCACGACGAAGTAGTAACCGCTGTCACCGATCTTCAGATTGCGAATGCCGTCTTCGACCGACTGGATTTCCTTGTCCACATTGACGCCGACGAACAGCGCACCGACCACGCGGCCGCTTGCGTCGGTGATCGGCCGGTATTGCGTGATCAAACGTTTGCCGAAGAGCGCGGCAAGTCCCGTATAGGGTTTGTTCGCGATGAGCAGCGCATACGCCGGCGCCTTGCGGTCGAGCAGCGTGCCGATAGCGCGCGAGCCGTCCTGTTTCTTCAGCGACGTCGTCACGCGCACGAAGTCGTCGCCGTTGCGCGCGAATACGGTGGCGACCGCGCCGCTGCGTTCGAGGAACAGATCGGGGATGGAGAAGTCCAGGTTCAGGACTTTGTCGCCTGCCTTGATGGTCGGCGTGGCGACGCCGCCGATGTCGATTTTCTGGGTCTCGTCGAGCGTGAAGCCCGCGGGCAGGAAACTCGCGAACAGCGACATCGAGCGATCGACTTCATTCGACAAGGCCTTGTCGAACAATTTGATCATTGCGGCGATCGAGCGGTCCCTATCGGCGATGCGTTCGAGCACCTGGTCGCTGATCTGCTTGCCGGCGGTGCGGGTGAGCGCCCACGTGAACGCGGCGAAAATCAACGCCACCAGCACGCAAGAAAGGACAGCGAGCCGCGCGCCGACGCTGACGCGGCGCAAAGAGAGAAATTCCATGGGCGATTGCGGAGTAAAGGAGCACAGGCGAAATGCGTGGGCCATGCGTAGGCATGGCCCGCATCGATGGCTGGTTTACGGCCGCGGCGTCCGCATTCTTTAGAAATTCGAAAGCACTTCGTAATAACCGCGCACGCGGTGGGGGATTCCGGCGCGCATTCGCTTAGCGTCCCGAACGATCCTGCGCGCCGCGCCAGGTGCGCAACAGCAGCGCATTCGTGACCACGCTGACGCTCGAAAAAGCCATCGCCGCGCCGGCGAGCATCGGGTTCAGCAAGCCGAAGGCGGCCAGCGGAATGCCGATCAGGTTGTAGACGAAGGCCCAGAACAGGTTCTGCTGGATCTTACGCCAGGTCCTGCGCGAGATGTCGATGGCGTCGGCCACCAGCGCCGGATCGCCGCGCATCAGCGTGATGCCGGCCGCATGCATGGCGACGTCGGTGCCGGTCGCCATGGCGATGCCGATGTCGGCGGCGGCGAGCGCGGGGGCGTCGTTGATGCCGTCGCCCGCCATCGCGACAATGCCGGCGCTGCGGATTTTCAGGTCCCGGATAACACGGGCTTTGTCGTCCGGCAGCACTTCGGCATGGAATTCCTCGATGCCGAGCGCCTTGGCGACGCTCGCCGCGCTGCCCCGGTTGTCGCCGGTGACCAGCACGCTCGTGATGCCCATCTGCGCCAGCCGTTCGACAGCGGCGCGCGCCGTCGGTTTGACGGTGTCGCCGAACGCGATCAATGCCAGCGCCGCAGGCGCTTGCGGGTCGCGCTGCATCAGCCAGGAGACCGTGTTGCCGGCGGCTTCGAGCTCGCGTGCGCGCGCGGCGAGTTCGGGTGGCAAGGCAATGCCGAGTTCGCTGAGCCAGCGGCCGCTGCCCAGCGCGAGCGTGCGCCCGTCGACCTCCGCTTCGACGCCGCGGCCCGCGACCGCGCGCGCGGCGCTGGCCTGCAGCGCGCGCGTTCGAGTGGGCGCTACGACGGTTTCGCCGATTGCGGCGGCAGTGTCGGCGGCCTTCGTTGCCGCCGCTTCATACACCTTGATCACTGCGCGCGCCAACGGATGATCGCTGTTGCGCTGCACCGCTGCGGCCAGTTCCAGCGCCTCGTCGCGGCGGATGCCGCCGACCGGCTCGAACGCCGTGACCGACGGCTGGCCGAGCGTCAGCGTGCCGGTCTTGTCGAACGCGACAATCGACACCCGATGCGCGGTTTCCAGTGCCTCGGCGTCCTTGATCAGCACGCCGCGCCGCGCGGCCACGCCGGTGCCGGCCATGATCGCCGCGGGCGTGGCCAGTCCGAGCGCGCACGGACACGCGATCACCAGCACGGCCACCGCGTTCAGAATCGCGGTTTCACCGCCCGCGCCGGCGATCAGCCAGCCCACCAGCGTGAGCGCGGCGATCGCCAGAATCGCCGGCACGAAGGTTTCGCTGACCCGGTCGACGAGGCGCTGGATCGGCGCCTTCTCGGCCTGCGCGCTTTCCACGAGGCGGATGATGCGCGCCAGCGTCGTTTCCGCGCCAATCGCGGTGGTGGTCACGGCAATCGCGCCTTCGCCGTTGATCGAGCCGGCAGTGACCGCGTCGGCTACCTGCTTCGGCACCGGCAGGCTTTCGCCGGTGATCAGGGATTCGTCGATATGGGTGCGGCCTTCAAGCACCGAACCGTCGACCGGCACGCGCTCGCCGGGACGCACGATCACCACTGTGCCGACCCGCACTTGCGCGAGCGGCACCTCGCGTTCGTCCGCGCCGACCCGAATGCGCGCCCGATCGGGGCGCAGCGCGTTGAGAGCGCGGATGGCGTCCGTGGTCTGGCGCTTGGCGCGCGCTTCGAGCCACTTGCCGAAGCGCACCAGCGTAATCACGACCGCCGACGCTTCGAAATACAGATGCATCATGTCGCCGGGATGGGTCGCCAGTTCGTAGACGCTGATGCCATACGCCGCCGACGTGCCGAGGGCGACCAGCAAATCCATATTGCCGGCGCCGGCTCGCACGGCGCGATAGGCGGCGCGATAGAAGCGCGCGCCGAACACGAACTGCACGATCGAGGCGAGCGCGAATTGCAGCCAGGGCGGCAGCATCGCGTCGAAGCCGAGCCATTCACCGACCATCGGCACGACGAGCGGCAGGGTCAGCACGGCGGAGCCCAGCACGGCCGCCAGTTCGCGGCGGGTCTGGTCGCGTTTGCGGTCGGCGGAAACTGCCTCGTCGGCCGCGGCGGGGGTGTCCGGCGGCGCGACCAGCGTCGCTTCGTAGCCCGCTTTCCTGACGGCGGCGATCAGCGCGTCCGGGCCAACGGCTGCGCCGTCCAGATCGACCGTCGCTGTTTCAGTCGCCAGATTCACCGACGCGCTCACGACGCCCGGCACTTTGGCGAGCGCCTTTTCGACGCGCATTGCGCACGAGGCGCAAGTCATGCCACCAATGTCGAGTTCGGTGGTGTGGGCGGAAGTGTCGGTGGCGTCCGCGGGGCGCTGGGCGGTGGCAAGTTCAGTCATGGTAGGCAGGGCTCGTGGCGGCATCAGGCCGCATCATGAAGCCAGTATTGACCTTCCCATGATAGGAAGGTCAAGGACGAATTGCAGCGTGTGCTTCAAAGCCGCCGTTACCTCGCCGAAACGCTTGTTCAGAAGGCCGGCGGCGCGTCCAGCATGGCCTGGCCGACGGCTTGCCGTTCATCGCCCGAGCGTGCCAGCAGGGTGTCGGCCGCGCCGCGACGGTCGGCGGCCGCCTTATTCTGGCCGAGCTTCCATTTGCCGACCAGCCGCGTCACCTCGATCTCGATACCCACGATCGCGCCGAGCATCTGCTCGATGAAGTCGGCGGGCGCATCGCTCATCTTCCACGGCACGGGTTCGCCGGCTTCCATCTTGCGGGTCAGGCGCGCCACCAGTCCGCGCACGAACGATTCGTCGTCGCGCACGGCGATCCGGCCGTGCGCATGCACCACCATATAGTTATAAGTCGGCACCTGCCGATGCGCTTCGTGCTTGCTCGGATACCAGTTCGGCGAGATGTAGGCGGCCGCGCCCTGGAAGATCACGAGCGTTTCGGGGTTCGCCGCGGCTTCCTGCCACACCGGATTGGCGCGAGCGACGTGAGCGCGCAGGATGCCGTGAGTCTCGGCCGCCGACGCATCGGACTTGCCGCCCGCGGCGGGCACTTCGAATTCAAACGGCAAGTGATTCGCATCGAGCCCGTGCGGCCCGTGGGTAATCAACGCGCCCAAAGGCTGCTCGGCGATCAGGCGGTGGAGAACCTCTGGACGGTTCTCTTCGAAATGGGCGGGCATGTACATGAAACGCTCCGGAGGCGAGGCGGCGAAGGGGCGAAGGGCGGCAATGCTAAGTGGCCCGACGCGCGGGCGCCGGAGCGGATGTAATAAAAAAACGTCACCGTACCGCAAAAAGAACTGCGTGGGCGCGCGAACCGGCGCTATTGCTGCCTTTGCGCTTGCCTGGTGAGCAAGGATACGATACAACCCGATGTTGTCGGCATCGCGAACCGCGGACTGGGTGCGTTTGGGCTTTGGGAGGCCGCGCAAGCAGGGTTCGCTGCGCGCCGGCGTCTCCCCTAGGACCACACGTTCCGCCACCTGAACGAATGATAAAAAATCGCCGAGAGCTGTACTCGAGTCTCTGGACCTGCGCATCGTTCGCAGGCCTCGCATTTCTGGCGGGTTGCGCGTCGACTCCCACCGGGACGCAAAAATCCACCGGCTGGATCAAGGATGAAGTCGCCGACTCATACGTATTCGGCTATCCGCTGGTGCTGATGGGTATCGCGCGCGACGCGGCGGTCGGCACCGATCCGGGCCGGGCGCCGCTCAATACGCTGCGCCACGCACAGGCATTGCCGCCGATCGGCGCGGCCAATCCTATGCAGCCGAGTCTCGATACGTTGGATTCGACCGGCTGGCTGGACCTCGGCAGTGAACCGGTGATCGTGACGCTGCCCGACTCGCACGGCCGCTACGTGGATGCCCGCGTGCTCGACATGTGGACCAACGTGGTCTGGTCGACCGGCTCGCAGTTCGGCACGCGCGCGGCAGGCATCAAGGCGCAGGCGATCGCCTTCGTCGGCCCGGGCTGGCAAGGCGAGTTGCCCAAGGGCGTGAAGCGTGTCGACGTGCCGACCCGCAACGCATGGATAAGTGTGCGCGTTCAGTCGAACGGCACGCGTGATCTGACGGCAGTCCGCAAGCTGCAGCGCGGCATGCGCGTTGCGCCGCTGAGCGTCTACGCGGGCGACTCCCGCTCTGCCTCGGTCGCGCCGGCGCGCAGCAATGCCGCCGATGCCGCCGCGGCCGCTTCAGGCACGCCGGCCGCGCAAGTCGCCGCGCTCGACGCGAACGGTTTCTTCAGCCGGCTCGCGCAGGCGTTGCCCGACAATCCGCCGACGCCGGCCGATCCGCACGCGCTCAAATTCCTCTCCGACCTCGGCGTGACGCCCGGCGAGCCGGTCAAGCTGCCGAAAGCGCCGGAAGCCATCACGGCGGGTCTTGCCGACGGTCATGAGCGCGTCGGCATGCCGCCGTCCAATCTGCTGACCGGCAACGGCTGGAGCTGGTTCGGCGACGGCGTGGGCAGCTATGGTCCCGACTACGCGCTGCGCGCCTATGCCGCCTACGCGCAGCCGGGCATCGGCACGAAAGACGACGAAGTTCGCGCGGTCGTCACCCAGGACAGCGACGGTCATGCGCTCAACGGCGCAAACCGTTACGTGATCCATTTCGCGCCGAATCAGTTGCCGCCGGTGCGCGGCTTCTGGTCGATCACCGCCTATACCAGGGACGGCGCGTTGGGCGACAGCGCGCCGGCACGGCTCGCGGTCGGCGACCGCAACGGCGCGCGCCGCAATCGCGACGGCTCGCTCGACGTGACCGTGTCGTCCGCTCGCGGCAAGAGCGGCAACTGGCTGCCGGCGCCGCGCGCCGATCTGCAACTCGTGCTGCGTCTGTACGCACCCAAGCCGCAAGCCACCGACGGCAGCTGGCAACCGCCGGCCGTCGTGCGTCAGTGATACCGGCGTGTCCGTGACATGACAGCCGTGCTTCAGTAATGACCGGCTAACGACGGCCGCGTCACGCATCGAGCCACGCATGTCCGCCACTTCACCGCGGCGGACATGCGGCGCTATCGCGCAGCAGAATGTGTAAGCCTCGCCTTACATTTATATCCCGCGAAAGATTCACGACTTATACTGCCGCTTGCGGGATTTTCGTTTCGCGGCGGGCTTGCCGCCGCATTACCCAAGACCGAGCATGGCAAGCCTCAATAAAGCATCAATAGCCTCGTCCATGCAGACCGTGCGCGATGTCGCGCAGTCACGCCGCACCCGGCGTGTCATCACCGGCCTGCTGATTTTCCTTGTAGTGTTCGGTCTGCTCGGCTTCTTCGCTGCACCGCCGCTGATTCGCCACATCGCCGAGCAACAGCTCAGCAAACAGCTCGACCGCCCTGCCACCATCGGCCGCATCGCGCTCAATCCGTACACGCTCCGGCTCGAAGCAGACCGGGTGCATATCGGCGAGCGCGGCGGCGCGGGCGACTTCGTGGATATCTCGCGGCTCATCGTGCAGCCGTCATGGAGTTCGCTGTTCCGCGCGGCGCCGATCATCGATCAGGTGCAGCTCGATTCGCCGCGCTTTCATATTGTTCGTTACGATGCGCAACGCTTCAATTTCACGGACCTGATCGAGAAATTCTCGAAGCAGCCGGCCAAGCCGGATAGCAAGCCGACGCTCTTCTCCGTATCGAACATTCGCCTCGAAAACGGCCAGGTCACGTTCGACGACAAGCTGCTCGGCGCCACGCACGTGATCGATCAATGGAAGCTCGGCATTCCGTTTATCGCCACGCTGCCTTCGAAAACCGATATCTTCGTCGAGCCGTTGCTGCGCGCGCGTATCGACGGCAGTCCGCTTGCCATCGATGGCAGGACCAAGCCGTTTGCCGCGTCGCACGAGTCGGAAGTGTCGTTGCGTTTCGACGGGCTCGACGTGCCGCGTCTCATGTCCTACGTGCCGGCCAAACTGCCGGTGATCGTGCAGTCCGGCAAACTGTCCACCGATCTCAAGCTCAACTTCGTGGTCTCCAACGACGCGCCTTCGTTGCGCGTGGCGGGCACCGTGGATATGAGCGACGTGGGCGTGCAGGATCAAGGCAAGGCACCGTTCTTCGCGGCGCGCGCGGTGCATGTGGCCGTCGCCGCGCTCGAACCGTTCAAGAACCTCTATCACTTCGACGATATCCGTATCGACGCGCCGACAGCCAATCTCGCGCGCGATAAAGACGGCGTGCTGAGCGTCGAGAAGATGTTCGCGCCCGAACCGGCTGCGGCGCCGCCGGAGGCGAGCGCGCCGGTTGCCGCCTCCGCTGCCCATGCCGCCGCGAAGGCCGCGCCGCCGCTGGACCTGGCGGTCAAACGCTTCGTGCTCAATGACGGCACCGTCAATGTTCGCGACAATGCCGCTTCGCGGCCCGTCGACGTCGGCATGCAAAACCTGGCCGTGACGCTGACCGATTTTTCGACGCTCGCCACGGCGCCCGCGCACTACACGCTGAACACCGATTTCAAAGAGAGCGGCGGGTCGCTCGGTATAGCCGGCGCGTTCGGCTTCGTGGCTAAGACGGCGAGCGCGAAGCTTGACCTGAAGTCGTTGAACCTGCCGCGCTTGCAACCGTACCTCGACACCGCGACCACCGCGCAACTCCTGGACGGCACGCTGTCCGCCACGGCCAATGTCGGCGCGAGCTGGGCAAAGTCGCCGGCGGCCGTGATGGTCACCGACACGCAAGTGGGTCTGCATTCGCTGAAGGTCGCGGCGCCCGGCAGCAATGACGCGGTGATCTCGCTCGCGCAAGGCGGCGCGAAGCTCAAGCAGGTGGATCTGACGGCGCGTACCGCCGAGATCGCCAGCATCGAGACGACCGGCCTCGCGGTGGACGTCCAGCGTCTGAAAGACGGCAGCATCAACCTCGCGGCGCTGGCCGGGAAGCATGAAGCGACGCCGCAGCGCACCGCGATCCATGCGGTCAAGAAGGCGCAGGCGGAAGGGCCCGCGTGGCGCTACAAGATCGGCGAGCTGACGCTGAAGGACGCCAGCGCCAATTTCACGGACAACACCACGCCGCAGCCGGTGAAGCTGAATATCACGCCGCTGCAACTGAAGGTGCAGAACATCAGCGACGACCTGAGCCGTCCGTTGCCGGTCGATCTGCAGGCCACGCTGAACAGGAAGGGCACGCTCGGTGTCAAGGGCGACGTGACGGCGACACCGCTCAAGGTGGCCGTCAAGGTGAACGCCAACCGGCTCGACGCGGCGGCCTTCGAACCGTATTTCGGCAGCAAGCTGAACGCCGTGATCGCGAGCGCGCTGCTCAATGCGAGCGGCGATCTCGCGTTGAGCCAGACGAAGTTGCTGAAAGCGACCTATCGCGGTGACGTGGCGCTCGTCGAAGTCCGCATGCTCGACAAGGTGACCTCGGACCCGTTCGCGGGATGGGGCTCGCTCGCGTTGTCCAACCTGAACGCCGGTTACGACGAGCATGGCACGGTGGTCGACGCGGGCCGCGTCACGTTCACGAAGTTCTATGGGCGCGTGCTGCTCGATGCGCAGGGCAAGCTCAACCTCAAGGACGTCGTCGCGCACGAAACCGGCGCCGCGCAATCGCTGACGCGCGACAAGAGCGGTGCCGAACCGGTGCCGCTGACGCCGCAACCGGCATCCACGGCCGCGGCCGCACCCGCACCGGCGGCGTCGGCGCCCGCCACCGTCACGGCTGCTACGCCGCCGCAAAGCCCGGTCAAGCTGCACTTCGGCCAACTGGTGCTGCAACAGGGCCGGGTGACGTACACGGACAATTTCATCAAGCCGAATTTCACGGCGAACCTGGTGGGCATTCAGGGCACGGTCGGTGCGTTCGGCACGCAATCCACCACGTCCGCGCCGGTCGACATTGCCGCGAAACTGGCCGCCAATGGTCCGCTGTCGATTCGCGGCACCGTCAATCCGCTGATTGCGAAACCGGCGCTCGATTTGACGGCGGTTGCGCACGATATCGAACTGACCAATCTTACGCCGTATTCGGCGAAATATGCCGGCTATCCGATCACCAAGGGCAAGCTGAACGTCGATCTGCACTACACGCTCGACAACGATCAGCTGAACGCGAACAATCACATCTTTATCGATCAACTCACGTTCGGCGATCACGTCGAAAACAATACGGCGACCAAACTGCCCGTGCGTCTCGCGATCTCGCTGCTGAAAAACTCGCGCGGCGAAATCGACGTGAACCTGCCGGTGTCCGGCTCGTTGTCGAATCCGGAATTCAGCATTGGCGGGCTGATCTGGCATGCGGTGCTCAATCTGCTGGAAAAAGCGGTGACCGCGCCGTTCTCGCTGATCGCCAATGCATTCGGCGGCAAGGGCGAGGAGTTGGGCTACGTCGAGTTCGAGCCGGGCTCGGCGAAACTCACGGACGCCGACACCCAGAAACTCGACACGATCGTGAAGGCGCTGAGCGACAAACCGTCGATCCGCATGGACCTGATCGGCCGCGTCGATCCGGCCGTCGACGAGCCCGCGCTGCGCATTGGCTATGTGGACCGCCTCGTCAAGCAGCAGAAGATCAAGGACGTGGTGGGCAATGGCGAGAGCGTCGATCTGTCGACGGTCTCCGTCGATCCAAAGGAGTACGACAAGTATCTGACCAAAGCCTACAAGTCGGCGGACTTCAAGAAGCCCCGCAACTTTGTCGGCTTGACCAAGAGCCTGCCGGACGACGAGATGAAGAGCGCGCTCGCCGCCAACGCGCCTATCGATGACGCGAGCCTGCGCCAGCTCGCACAGCAGCGGGCGCAGAGCGTGCAGCAGTATCTGGACGGCAAGATCGACAGCAGCCGCGTGTTTATCGTCGCACCGAAACTGAACGCCGACGGCATCAAGGACAAGGGTGCGACGACGCGAGTGGATTTCGGGCTGAAGTGAGCAACGGTTAGAGTTGTTGCTTCGGTTGCTTCGGTTGCTTCGGTTGCTTCGCGCCGGGCAAGCGCGTAAGCCCCGCCCGTCTCTCCGACTCCGGCGAAACCCGCAAGCTGCGCGGCGGTCCCCAAGTGCACGGCGTTGAACGCACCGCCGACAGCCACTGCGGCGCGCGCTCAGGCGGTGCGCGTCGGCGCCTTCAGTGCGGTTTGCTCGATGACGCGCGCAAGGGTGTCGAACGCGGGACCGATCCTGTCGTTCGGCACACACGCATAACCGAGAAGCAGCCCGCGCCGCGCGGGCGTGTCGCTGCTGTAGTAGCTCGCGAGCGGGCGCACGATCACGCCGGCGTCGTAAGCGGCGGCCGTCACCGCGCGATCGTTCGCGTGATCCGGCAGGCCGAGCACCAGATGCAGGCCGGCTTCGTCTCCCATCACCGGCAACTCGGTGCCGAAACGCGCGGTGATGGCGTCGATCAGAATCTGCCTGCGCTCGCCGTACAGCGCGCGCATACGTCGAACGTGCGAGGTGAGATGGCCGTCCATAATGAAGTCGGTCATCACCGCCTGCTGCATCAACTGACCTTCGCGGTATAACTCGGCCACGCCCGTGCGGAACGTGTCCACCAGATGCTCTGGCGCGATCATGTAGCCGATCCGCAAGCCGGGAAACAGCATCTTCCCCAGGCTGCCGACGTAGATCACCTGGCCGGCGTCGTCGAGTCCTTGCAGCGAGGCGAGCGGACGGCTGCCGTAGCGGAATTCGCTGTCGTAGTCGTCCTCGATGATCCACACGTTGTGCTGGCGCGCGTATTCGAGCAACGTGCGGCGGCGCGCGAGGCTCATCACCATGCCGAGCGGATACTGATGTGACGGCGTAACGAGTGCGAGCCGCGGCGGCTGTTGCAGATCCTGTTCGCGCGGATTGAGCCCTTCGTCGTCCACCGGCACCGGCACCAGGGTGATCCCGGACGACTGCAGCACGCTGCGTGCGCCCCAATAGCACGGTTCCTCGACCCACGCGCGGTCGCCGACATCGGTCAGCAGACGCACCGCCAGATCGATCGATTGGTGAATGCCCGTGGTGATGATGATCTGATCCGGCGTGCAATTCACCGAGCGCGCCACGCGCAGGTAATCCGACAAGGCCCGCCGCAATGGCCGGTAGCCGCCGCCGGGCGCGTAGGTGAGCAGATCCGGATTGGCTTCCTTCCACAAACGCGCCTGCAGGCGGCTCCAGATACGCGCCGGAAATTCCGCCACGTCGGGCACGCCTGGCATGAACGCGCCCCATTGTTTGGCGGAGACGCCGGCTTTGTCGATCAGACGACGTCCGCGATTGGACAGGTCGTTTAGATCCCGCTTCGGTTGCCTGGGGGTTTCACTGATCGCGCCCGCTTCCGTACCGGTGCCCGCCGCAGGCTTCTTGCGCGTATTCATGGCGGCCGTGTCCGGCCTCGTGTCGGCGACGTAAGTACCGCTGCCGGTGGTGGAGATCACATACCCTTCGGCGGTCAACTGATCGTAGACGTGCAGCACCGTGTTGCGTGCAATGCCGAGGTCTTCGGCGAGCGTGCGCGAACTGGGCAGCTTGGTGCCCGGCGGCAACTGGCCGGTCAGGATGGCCTGCTGCATGAGCCGCAACGTCTGCCTGTAGACTGGTTCGGCGGCCGTGCGGTCGAGCCTCGCAGCCAGCCAATCCGACAAGATCACGGTGTCCAAGTGGTTCTATCCGGAATAATGAAATGGTTCCATATTGTAGAACCGTAACGGTCTATAGTGAGCCACGCAATGGATGCAATCCCGCTGCTTTGCAGCGGGAGCCAGCCGGACCGCAGAGGAGACTTGGACGATGAAAACCGATGACGTGATCGTCAGCTTTCGGGGTGTGCGCAAGACGTATGACGGTGAAACGCTGGTCGTCAAACAACTTGATCTGGATATCTATCAGGGCGAATTTCTGACGCTGCTCGGACCGTCCGGGTCAGGGAAAACCACCTGTCTGATGATGCTGGCGGGTTTTGAATTTCCCACCGGCGGCGAGATCTGGCTGGACGGCACGCTGCTCAATACCGTGCCGCCGCATAAGCGCAACATCGGCATGGTGTTTCAGAACTACGCGCTGTTTCCGCATCTGACGGTCGAACAGAACGTCGCGTATCCGCTCACCGTGCGCAAGATTTCGGCGCAGGAGCGCGCCGAGCGCACCCATAACGCGCTGAAGATGGTGCGCATGGAGAGCTTCGCAAAGCGCTATCCCGCGCAACTTTCCGGCGGCCAGCAGCAGCGTATCGCGCTCGCCCGTGCGCTGGTGTTCGAGCCGAAACTCGTGCTGATGGACGAGCCGCTCGGCGCGTTGGACAAGCAGTTGCGCGAACACATGCAGTACGAACTTAAATCATTGCACGAGAAGCTCGGCGTGACGTTCGTGTACGTCACGCACGATCAGGGCGAGGCGCTGACCATGTCCGATCGCGTCGCCGTGTTCGATAAAGGCATCGTTCAGCAACTCGATACCGTGGATCGTCTGTACGAATCGCCGTGCAATGAATTCGTGGCGAACTTCATCGGCGACAGCAACAAGCTGCGCGGCACGATCGCGAATGTCGAGGGCGAGTACTGCGAATTCCATCTGAGCGACGGCACGCGGCTCACCGGGCGCAATATTGCCGGGGCGCGAGCGGGCACGCCGGCGGTCGCATGCATCCGGCCCGAGCGCATGAAGCTCGCCAACGGCCTGTCACGGCCCGGCGCCAATGCACTAGCGGGTGAAGCGCGCGGCCTGATCTATTTCGGCGACCACGTGCGCATGCGCTGTGGTTTGCGGGAACAGGACGAGTGCTTCGTCAAGGTGCCGCTCGGCACCGGGGCGCTCGACACCTTCGTGCCCGGCGCGCCAGTGGCACTGGAGTTCGCACCCGAGCATCTGCGGGTATTCGCAGGGGCGTGAATGCGCTGGGCACGCAATGTGTTCAATGCAGGCAGGTCAGATCGAGCAGCACATAACAAAGTCGCACTGTACTGAGCTTGAAGACACCACCAAAGGAGAGCAACACACCATGAGCAAGATCGGGAAATCGCGCTGCGCCATCGCTGTCGGTGCTGTGGCGCTCGCGCTGGGCGCTGCGCAAGTCAATGCAGCTGAATTGACGGTCGTCAATTTCGGCGGTGCGAATGGCGACGCGCAAAAGGTTGCATTCAACCAGCCGTTCGAAAAGGAGACCAGCAATAAAGTTACCGCCGTCGAATACAACGGCGAGCAGGCCAAAGTGAAAGCGATGGTCGAAGCCAAGCATGTGAACTGGGATGTGGTGGAAGTCGAATCGGGCGATATCGGCCGAGGCTGCGATGAAGGGCTGTACGAGAAACTCGACTGGTCGAAGATCGGCAAGAAGTCGGATCTGATTCCTGAAGCGCCGCAAACCTGCGGCGTGGGCTTCTTCGTGTGGTCGACGGCGCTCGCGTACAACGCGGACAAACTGAAGACCGCGCCGACTGGCTGGGCCGATTTCTGGGACGTCAAGAAATTCCCGGGCAAGCGCGCCATGCGCAAGGGCGCGCGCTACAACCTCGAATTCGCGTTGATGGCCGACGGCGTGCCGCCGAAGGAAGTCTACAAGGTGCTCGCCACCAAGGCAGGCCAGGACCGCGCGTTCAAGAAGCTCGACGAACTGAAGCCGAACATCCAGTGGTGGGAAGCGGGCGCGCAGCCGCCGCAATTCCTCGTCGCGGGCGACGTGGTGATGTCCACCGCGTACAACGGCCGGATCGACGCCGCGCAGAAGGAAGGCAAGAACCTGAAGGTGGTGTGGAACGGCAGCATCTACGACCTCGACTACTGGGCGATTCCGAAGGGCACGCCGAACAAGGCGCTGGCCGAAAAGTACATTGCCTATTCGATTTCGTCGAAGCCGCAGCAGGACTACGCGCACAACATCGCCTACGGTCCGGTGAACGTGACGGCCATCAAGGCGCTCGATGCGAAAACGCTCGCCAATCTGCCGAACTCGCCGGCTAACGGCAAGAACGCAGTGCTGCAGAACCTCGCGTTCTGGACCGATCATGGCGACGAACTGGAACAGCGTTTTTCGTCGTGGGCTTCGAAGTAAGGAGCGCGGCCGGAAAGGCGCGGTTTGACCTGTGGTGAAGCCGCGCTTGGGTGAAGTAGGAAACTGTGCGGTGGAGTCGGCGCTAAAGCGCTGACTCGGGTCGACCGCTTTGCATGGGACAAGAGTAAGCGCTGAAGCGCTAACTCTTGTCGACAAAGGAGACGGGTGTGACGACGATGACGATCGCTGCCGATTCGACGCCAGAATCAACTGGCCGGCTCAAGCGCGAGTTGAAGGCCGCGGAATCCAGAAAGCGGGCCATGGCCCTGCTGCTGATCGCGCCGCTAGCGATTTTTCTGCTGCTGATTTTTGTCGTGCCAATCGGCGCGCTGCTCACGCGAGCCGCGCAGAATCCCGAAGTGGTCAACGCGCTGCCGCATACGCTAAAGGCGTTGAGCGCGTGGGATCGGAAGAGCCCGCCGCCGGATGCCGCGTATGCCGCGCTGGCTGTCGACCTCACGGCGGTCGCCGACAGCGACGGCATGGGCGCGCTCGCGCGACGCCTGAACGTCGAGATCCCGGGTTATCGCTCGCTGATCGCCAAGTCCGCGCACGCCATGCCGTTCGCCGACGACAACAACCAGTCCTTGAAACTGACGCCCGCGCAAGTCCACGCGAAATTCGCCGAACTGGACGAACGCTGGAACGACATCGCCTACTGGCAAGCCATTGCCAAAAACTCCGGCGCATATTCGCCGTTCTATTTGCTCGCTTCGCTGGATCACAAGCAGGACGCGTTCGGCCACGTCATCCCGACCGATCCCGAGCAACAGATCTATCTCGCCGTGTTCAGCCGCACCTTCGTGATCGGCGCGGCGGTGACGGTGTTCGCGCTGTTGCTCGGCTACCCGCTCGCATACTGGATTTCTACGCTGCCCGAACGGCGCGCGAATCTGGTCATGATTCTCGTGCTGATTCCGTTCTGGACCTCGATCCTCGTGCGCGTGGCGGCGTGGATCGTGATTCTGCAAAGCGAAGGGCTCGTGAACAAAGCGCTGATCGGCAGCGGACTGCTGCATGATCCGCTGTCGCTGCTGTTCAACCGTACAGGCGTCTACATCTCGATGACGCATATTCTGTTGCCCTTCATGATCCTGCCGCTTTATAGCGTGATGAAGTCGATTCCGCCGACCTATCAGCGCGCCGCGGTCTCGCTCGGCAGCCATCCGTTCGCCGCGTTCTGGCGCGTGTATGTGCCGCAAACCTATCCGGGCATCGGCGCGGGCGCACTGCTGGTGTTCATTCTGGCGATCGGCTACTACATTACGCCGGCGTTGCTTGGCGGACCGAACGATCAGATGGTCAGCTATTACGTGGCGTACTACACCAACGTGACGATCAATTGGGGCATGGCGTGCGCGCTCGGCGGTTTGCTGCTCGCCGCGACGCTCGTGCTGTACGTCATATACGGACGCTTCACGCGTTCGTCACTGAGCCTTGGCTGAACGGAGTCTATTGCGATGAAACTTGCCAAGCCCTTGTTCGCGCCGCATACGTCGTGGGTCGAGCGCGTATGGTATTTCGCGCTGCGCGGTCTCGCCGTGCTGACGTTGCTGTATCTCATCTTGCCGGTGCTGGCGATCGTACCGCTGTCGTTTTCGTCGAGCACGTTCCTGGTGTATCCGATTCCGGGCTGGTCGCTGCGCTGGTATCAGAACCTGATCGCATCCGATGAATGGCGCATGGCCGCCAAGAACAGTTTTATCGTCGCGCCCTCGGCGACCGTAGTCGCAACCGTGCTCGGCACGCTCGCGGCAATCGGACTGACCAAAGCGAATTTCCGCGGCAAAGGGCTGCTCATGGCGATCCTGATTTCGCCGATGATCGTGCCGGTGGTGGTGGTCGGCGTGGGCATGTATCTGTTCTTCGCGCCGCTGGGGCTGGCCAATACGTACATCGGCCTGATTCTCGCGCACGCGTCGCTGGGTGTGCCCTTTGTGGTGACGACGGTCGCGGCGACGTTGCAGGGTTTCAACTACAACCTGGTGCGGGCGAGTTTGTCGCTGGGCGCGAATCCGCTGAAGACGTTTTTCCGCATTACGTTACCGGTAATCGCACCGGGCGTGATCTCGGGTGCGCTGTTTGCGTTCGCGACTTCATTCGACGAGGTCGTCGTGACACTGTTCCTCGCGGGCGCGGACCAGACTACGTTGCCCCGGCAGATGTTCACCGGCATCCGGGAAAATATCAGCCCGACAATCGCCGCGCTGGCGACAATTCTGATTATCTTCTCGACGAGCCTGTTGCTGGCGCTCGAATGGCTGCGTGGGCGAAATGCGGCACGCGCGGTCAAGGCGTGAGTGCCCGTGAAAGCGTAACGGCGTCCTGATTTGGAACGCATGATAAGCAACACATTTCTGACGATATTCTAAGATTGTTCCCATTCCCTGTGTATCTGCGCCTCTTCATACTCGTAGCCGTCGATAAGAAGATGCGCTCGTCGCAGAGAATCAATGAAACACCAGCTAACGGTGCTTGTGTACGCGCTGGCCTTGACGGCCTGCGCGGACCACGCCGCGCGTGAACGACTCGGCATCGAAGATGCCACCTTGCTGCAAACCGGCTTCGGCGCCACGCAGGACGAGGCGGCAGGCGCGGTCAACGCGCAATGGGTCAGCGCCTACGCACCCATCGCAAGCAGTAGTACCGCGCTGGTCAGCCTGCAGACGCGCCTCGACCGGCTGCCGGGCGATAAGAACGGCTACTTTCACGCCAAGGCGCAATGCTGGATCAACGCCGCCCAACAGGCGCGGCAAGCCGGCGACCACTGGGGCTTCGTCGAAGAAGCGATCGGCCAGGCGGCTACGATCACGCTGAGTCTGGAGAACGGCACGCCGTTATCCGCCGCCAATCCCGCATTGCGCACGGTGTCCACGGTACGCCCCGACCTGTGGACGATCGTCAATACCATCAAGTCGGATCCCGCAGTTGCTCGATGTCCGCAGGCGCAGCCGCCGCTCGCCTGCGCCGAAGTGGAACTGACACAAGCCGGGCATGAAGCATGGCGCCGCAGCTTCACAAACGCCGAGAAGCACTTGCCTGAGGTGCAGGACAACTTACGCCAGGCGGCGGAACGAGCGCTGCAATGCGAGCAGTCGGTGCAAACGCCGGCGTCCGCGCAGGGACCCGCACCTGCACCTGCTGCAAGATCGCAGCAAAAGATCACGCTGAAGGCCGACTCCCTGTTTCGCTTCAACGGGGGCGACGAAGCCGCCATATTGGCCGCCGGCAAGCGCCAGCTGGATGAAGTGGCAACAGATCTGAAAACCGTTCCCGCACAGCATGAGCTGAAGATCACCGGCTACGCTGACCGCCTCGGCGACAAGTCATACAACCTCGGCTTGTCCCAGCAACGTGCGCGGACGGTCGAGCGATATCTGCGAACTCATGGCGTGAGTTTGCCGATGACCGCGCAGGGCAGAGGCAGCGCGAATCCGCTGGTCGACTGCCGGTGGGCCAAGCGCGCTGTCTTAAGGCGATGCCTCGCCCCCAATCGCCGCGTCGAGATCGAACTTGTCGCGGCGCGTTCCTAGTGCCCTTGCATCTAACACGATCCAGCGTTCCGGCGCGCGAACAACCGCGCGCAGAAGGTCGGTCGTTCGACGAGTCCGTGGCGTACCACCATTCGACACGGGCAATTGTGCCCGCACACATTCGTGCGTTCTCAAGCCTGACGCTGACAACAATCGGCGTCGCAACGCGAGTGTTCAGAAGGATTAGGAAATATGTCAACTATTCTTGTTATTGATGATCATCCCGCGTTCCGTATGGTCATCAAAATGCAGCTCATGCAATTGCTTGGCGTGGAAGAAGTGATCGAGGCCGACAATGGCCAGACCGCTGTGGAGATGGCTCGGGTGCACACGCCGGAACTCGCCATACTCGATCTCGACATTCCGCGCATCAGTGGGCTCGATGTGATACCCCGTCTCCGGCTCGCTCATCCCCCCATTCGCGTGATGGTGCTGTCGGGGCACGACCCTGCCACGTTCGCACCGCGCGCAATGCGCTCGGGCGTCCACGGGTTCGTCGGCAAGTCGCAGGAAATGAAGGAGATCATGCGCGGCGTGGAGGCGGTGCTGGCCGGCTACGACTGCTTCCCGGCCGACAGCAACGAAGCGGAGGCCGCGAGCGGATTGAACGCCTTGTCAGCGAGAGAGGTGGAGGTGCTGCAATATCTGGCGCGCGGCGTGAGCAATCGCGACATTGCAGGTCGCCTGTCCCTGAGCGACAAAACGGTCAGCACCTACAAGAGCCGTATTCAGGAAAAGCTCGGTCTTTCATCATTGGCAGGACTCATCGAATTTGCGGCGTCGCATCGTTTGGTCGACTAGGTTTTTTTGGGTACGAACACTGTGAGCCTGTCTCGTTCTTCCGCATGTACATGGAGCCAAACGCTTAACGATCTGCTAGATAGCTCGCCATTGGAATCTCGCGCTTTCGTTCTCAGCGAGAGCGCGACGGGCCTGCGCGAAGTCATCCATGGTGTTATCGCGCTGCTGACTCCGCTCGCTCGTCGTCGCGATTTGCGCTTGCGGGCGTGCGTCGATCAATCGGTCGCCGACACGATTCTCGCGGACAGTGCCCGGTTAGGCCAGCTCGTTTTCCATTTGCTTAACCGAACCATCCAGCTCACCGCGCGATCGGAGGTTTCGCTCATCGCGCGGGCGCAGCCGTTGAATTCAGGCTTGCAACGAATTTTTATCAGCGTGGTCGATGCGCCGATCAAATGCGCGCCCGCGGCGACACCGCCGCCTCTCGGTCCAGCCATTGAAGATCCGCAGATGAGCCGATGGCTTGGCGACGCTGACGCGTGTTTGCGACTTTGCCGAATACTGGTGCAACGTATGCGCGGCGAACTCTGCCTGTCGAGCGGTTTCGAGGCAGGCCCTCAAGTCGTCTTCAACGCGCCGTTCCGCGTCGAGGAAATGGTGCGATCCGCGCAAGCGGCCCGCGGCAACGTCGAGGCGCCGCTTTTGTCCGGAGCCGCGCGGCCACAGGAACACGCCGCGAGCGCCTCCGTCGAGCCTTTTGAGAGCGGTTATCTGGATGCGTTGTCTGAAGAGGGAGTCGATCTTCAGGTGTTTCTCAACAACTGGCGCGCGGCAATGAACGACGACCTGGAGCGTCTCAGCGGTTTGCTTCGTGAAGGTCATTTCGATCATCTCCCAAGTGTGCTGCACCGGTTGAGTGGAGGGGTGGGTCTCGTCGGCGCGCGCAGTTTGATGGAGGCGTTGCGGCGCGCGAGCATTTCGCCGCAGGAACGCAGCGCCGCCTTAGCCGGCGCGCTGATGGCGCGCGCGAGAATGCTCGTGACGCAACTCGAAGCAATGTCCCGCACACCCGGGAGCACTTCACGATGAACCGACCGCTGGCTTTGATCGAAGGCGATCTAGCACTTCCGATCGCGCGGCCGTTCGATACCTTGCCGCCGCCCTTCGGCTCGCGGCGACGGCCGGCCCGGGTTGCGGGGCAACGCGAACTGCAACCCGCAGCTCGCGTCAACGCGCAACAGGCCATCCAGAACGCGGCGCAACGCAGCGAGCTGGCGGCACGTAATGGGTCGTTGCCGCCGGGCGTGAAGTTTCTGTTGTTCTACAAGCTGCCGCAACCGCGCGAGCATTCGCCTCGCTTCGACGAGCAGTTGGCCGAAGCGAGGTACTACCTCGAAATGGGCCGTGCGCGCCCGTGCTCGACGCGTTCGGATCATGTCCTCGGAGCGGCGATTTTCGCCGGCTGCGGTATTGCGCTGGCCTGGTTGCTGGCCACCTGCACGACGCACGACGCCGCCAAGGTGACGGCCACGGCTCTGACCCAGCCAGTGGTCGTGCGTCAGCCCGTGGAGTTTGCCGGCACGATTGCGCAGACCGAACCGCCGGCGGTGAATTCCGAACCGAAGGCGGCTTCCGAAGTGCCTACGCCAACCAATACGACACCGGGAACGACGTTTGGCCATGTCCGTATGCCAGAGCCACAGCGTGTCGAGCACCTAGCGCCGCGTCCAGTCACGCGAGCGTCCACGCATCAGACGGTGCAGAACCGCTCCGCAAAGGCCGATCGCCCGGTGCCGATCGTGCGCTTCAGCAAAGCGCAGGTCGAAGGGCGTCTCGCATTGAGCCGCACGATCCGCCCAGCCACGCAGCCTTCCGCATCCAGGTCACCCGAATGGGCCGCAGGCCGCTCGTCCGCGAGTGACGCGGCCGAGCGCGCGGCGCTGTTCGACTGGGCGGTGCAGCAGCGTCGCGCGGCAATCATCACGCACGCCGATTTGCCGACACCCGTCGATACCGACTGGAGCGCCCGCATGACCCAGCGCAGAATCACCGACAACCCCAACGCGTTCCAATCGGGCCGCAGCACGAAGTAGCAGCCAAAAAAAGCCCGACCAGGGGTCGGGCTTCAAAGTCGGCTGCGTCCTCCACAGGACGCAGCCCCTGCAAAACAGCCGGGCTGTTCGCGTTGTCGCCAGCCTTAAGCAGCCAGCAGCGAACGCAGCACGAACGGCAGAATCCCGCCGTGCTTGTAGTAGTCGACTTCGATCGGCGTGTCGATACGCAGCAGCACCTGCACGCGCTTCTCCTTGCCGTCCTTGCCACGGATCACCAGCGTCACTTCCTGTTGCGGCTTGAAGTCTGCGCCGAGGCCTTCGATGTCGTACGTTTCTTCGCCGGTGATGCCAAGCGATTGCACGCTATCCGAGCCCTTGAACTGCAGCGGCAGAACGCCCATGCCGACCAGGTTCGAACGGTGGATCCGCTCGAAGCTGCGTGCGACCACGGCCTTCACGCCCAGCAGTTGGGTACCCTTCGCAGCCCAGTCACGCGACGAGCCCGTGCCGTACTCTTCGCCCGCGAACACGATGGTCGGCGTGCCGGCGTCGATGTACTTCATCGCTGCGTCATAGATCGACAGTTGTTCGCCGCTCGGCTGATGAATCGTCAGGCCGCCTTCCACGCGCGAGCCGTCTGCCTTCGCCGGGATCATCAGGTTCTTGATCCGCACGTTCGCGAACGTGCCGCGCATCATCACGTCGTGGTTGCCGCGGCGCGAGCCGTAGCTGTTGAAGTCGGCCTTCTGCACGCCGTTTTCCTTCAGCCACTTGCCTGCCGGCGAGTCTTCCTTGATCGAGCCAGCCGGGCTGATGTGGTCGGTCGTGACCGAGTCACCGAAGATGCCCAGTGCACGCGCGTTCGTCACAGCAGCAATGCTGTCGGCCGGCGTCATCGAGAAGTCCTTGCCGAAGAACGGCGGCTCAGCGATGTAGGTCGACTTCGGCCAGTCGTAGACTTGACCTTCTTCGCCTTCGATCTTGCTCCACAGGTCGCCCTTCTTGGTCAGCGACGCGTAGTTCTTGCGGAACGCGTCGGCGTCCAGCGCGAACTTGAGCAGCGCGTTGACTTCTTCGCTGGTCGGCCAGATGTCGCCCAGGTAGATGTCCTTGCCGCCCTTGCCCTTGCCGACCGGTTCGGTCATCAGGTCGCGCGTGATGTTGCCGGCGATCGCGTAAGCGACGACCAGCGGCGGCGAGGCCAGGAAGTTCGCGCGGATATTCGGGTGAATACGCGCTTCGAAGTTACGATTGCCCGACAGAACCGCTGCCGCGACGATGTCGTTCTTCGTGATCGCTTCGTTCAGTTCCGGCGTCAAATCGCCCGCGTTACCGATACAGGTCGTGCAACCGTAAGCGGCCAGCGTGAAACCGAGCTTGTCGAGGTACTTCATCAAGTCGGTCTTCGTCAGGTATTCCGTGACGATACGCGATCCCGGCGCCAGCGACGTCTTGATGTGCGGAGCGACCGTCAGGCCGGCTTCGACAGCCTTCTTCGCCAGCAGGCCGGCGGCGAGCAGCACGCTCGGGTTAGAGGTGTTCGTGCACGACGTGATGGCCGCGATCAGGATGTCGCCGTTCTTCACGTCGACGCCGTTGCTCGTGGTGTATTGCGCGTCGAGGTCTTCCGCCTTCTTCGCAAAGCCGTTTTCCGCCACCGGCTTCGAGAACAGGTCGCTGAAGGTCGACTTCACATGACCGATTTCGATACGGTCTTGCGGACGCTTCGGACCTGCCAGCGACGGCGTCACCGTGCCGAGATCCAGCGTGACGACCTTGGTGTAGTCGATCTGGCCGGCCTTCGGAATACCGAACAGACCCTGCGCCTTGAAGTAGTTTTCGAAGGCGGCGATTTCTGCGTCGGTGCGGCCCGTGCCCTTGAAATAGTCGATGGTCTTTTCGTCGACCGGGAAGAAGCCCATCGTTGCGCCATATTCCGGCGCCATGTTGCCGATGGTTGCACGATCCGGCAGCGACAGCGACTTCGTGCCTTCGCCGAAGAACTCGACGAACTTGCCGACAACCTTTTCCTTACGCAGCAGTTCGGTCACGGTCAGAACCAGGTCGGTCGCCGTCAAGCCCTCGCGCAGCTTGCCCTTCAGTTCGACGCCGACCACGTCCGGCGTCAGGAAGTACACCGGCTGGCCGAGCATGCCGGCTTCCGCCTCGATACCGCCCACGCCCCAGCCCACCACGCCGATGCCATTGATCATGGTGGTGTGGCTGTCCGTGCCGACCAGCGAATCCGGGTAGTACACCGTGTCCGCGCCTTCAGCCTTCTTGTGCACGCCGCGTGCGAGGTATTCCAGGTTCACCTGGTGAACGATACCGACGCCCGGCGGCACGACCTTGAACGTGTCGAATGCCTGCATGCCCCACTTCATGAACTGGTAGCGCTCGTTGTTGCGCTGGAATTCCAGTTTCATGTTCAGGTCGAGCGCGTTCTTTTCGCGGAAGTGATCGATCTGCACCGAGTGATCGACGACCAGATCCACCGGCACCAGCGGTTCGATCGACTTCGGATCCTTGCCCATGTGTTTCGCGACACCACGCATGGCTGCAATGTCGGCGAGCAGCGGCACGCCGGTAAAGTCTTGCAGCACGACGCGCGACACCACGAACGGGATTTCGTCGACGCGCGCGGCGGTCGGCTTCCAGTTCGCGAGTTGCTCGATGTGTTCTTCGGCGATTTTCTTGCCGTCGTAGTTACGCAGCACCGATTCCAGCACGATTCGGATCGAAACCGGCAGGCGGTCGATCTTGATGTTCAGCGCCTTGCCGAGTTGCGGCAGGGAGTAGAACTTGCCTTTGCCGGAACCGCTGTCGAATTCCTTGAGCGTTTTGTGGAGGTTGTGGGCCATGGTGTTTTCCTTGGTTTGATCGCGGAACTACAGTACTCAACTTGACTAGATGACGTACAGATCGACGTATTCATTGACCGGCATGGCTTCGAGCCTTGCCTGATCCAGCGACACGTCGAGAATCGCCAGTTGTTGCTTGACCGGAAAGCGGCGCGCGAGGTTGGTCTTGAACTTCTCGACCAGCAACGGAATTCCATCTTCGCGACGACGTTTATGACCGATCGGGTATTCGACTACGACTTCGTCGAATGTCGAACCGTCGTTGAATTCGACCGTCAGTGCATTGGCGATCGAACGCTTCTCGGGATCGTGGTAATCCTTCGTGAACTGCGGGTCTTCGACACATTCCATCTTTGCGCGCAGCACGTCGATACGCGCGTCCTGTGCGGTCGAATCTTCATAGTCCGCGGCCGTCAGGCGGCCGTGGATCAGCGGCACGGCGATCATGTACTGAATGCAATGATCGCGGTCGGCCGGATTGTTCAGCGGGCCTTTTTTATCGATGATGCGAATCGCGGCCTCATGCGTGCGGATCGTGATCTTGCGAATGTCGTCCACGCGCTTTCCCGCTGCGTTGAGTTGCGCATGCAACTTCATCGCGGCTTCCGCCGCCGTCTGCGCATGGAATTCTGCCGGAAAAGAAATCTTGAAGAGCACGTTTTCCATCACGTACGAACCGTACGGACGCTGGAACCGGAACGCGTTGCCCTTGAAGAGCACGTCGTAAAAGCCCCAGGTTTTCGCGCTCAGCACCGACGGATAGCCCATCTCGCCGGTCTTCGCAATCAGCGCGAGGCGCACCGCGCGCGAGGTCGCGTCGCCCGCGGCCCACGACTTGCGCGAACCGGTATTCGGTGCATGGCGGTAGGTGCGCAGCGCATGTCCATCGACAAACGCCTGCGAGACCGCATTGATCAGCTCGTCGCGCGTGAGGCCGATCAACTGGCCGACCACCGCGGTCGACGCCAGTTTCACCAGCAGCACATGGTCGAGCCCAACCTTGTTGAAGGAGTTTTCGAGCGCGATACAGCCTTGAATTTCGTGCGCCTTGATCATGGCGATCAACACGTCTTTCATCGCCAGCGGCCGTTTGCCGGCTGCGATGGCGCTGCGCGAGAGCCAGTCGGCCGTCGCGAGAATGCCGCCGAGGTTATCCGACGGGTGGCCCCATTCGGCGGCGAGCCATGTGTCGTTGAAGTCGAGCCAGCGGATCATGGCGCCGATGTTGAAGGCGGCTTGAACCGGATCCAGCTGGAACGACGTGCCGGGCACCTTTGCGCCATTGGGGACGATCGTGCCTGGCACGATCGGTCCCATCAGCTTGGTGCAGGCCGGGTAGGTGAGCGCCTCGAGTCCGCAACCAAGCGTATCGATCAGGCAGTGACGCGCGGTTTCCAGCGCGAGCGTGCTGTCGATCTGATACTCCAGCACGTAGTCGACGATATCGACCAGGACGGCGTCCGGTTCGGGTCGCACGTTGGAAATTGGAGCGGACATCGGGGCGTTTTCCTGATGACGATGATTTAGTTGCCGGACTTGTTGATCGCGTTCGATTGCGTCGGAGCCGGTGCGCCTTCCATCATGGCTGCCGTCTTGCACTCGTCGGCCAGACGCGAGCTGTCCTTGTCCGAGAACAGCATGGCCTTCGTCGGGATCACGACGAGGTCCATACCCGTTGCGGCGTCGTGGAAGCGGTCGGCGCCCGTGGTGGTCGCTTCGCGCGGCAGATTGTAATTTTTGTTAGCCCAGTGAACCGTGACGATCTGGTCACGCTTCATGTCGCCCTTCAGGTCGAACGCCAAACCTTCGTTGCACGACCACTTTTCCGCGCCTTCCGGCACCGGATCGACCTTCGCTTCCTTGGCCGGGTTCGGTTTGCGCTTGATCAGGCGCTTCGGCTGCGGTTTTTTCGGGACAGCGTTGGCTGCCGGCTTCGTGGTGGTCGCCGGTTGCGCGACGGCGTCAGTCGCGACGGCCAGCATCGTCGTGGACAGGGCACCAATCACGGCGGCGATCATCAGCTTTTTCATGGAGAAAACCTTTCTATCTAGTTTCAGTTAAACATTCCGCGGGCTACCGGTCCTGGCGTCCGCGTGGTTGAACTGCACGCGCTTTGAAAGCGCACAGCGACCGCTATTTTCTCCTATTTAGCGGCAGGTACTTCAAATTCTCAGGTCCGGTGTAATTCGCGCTCGGACGGATGATCTTGTTGTCGATGCGCTGCTCGATGATGTGGGCGCTCCAGCCGGCCGTGCGGGCGATCACGAAGAGCGGGGTGAACATGGCCGTGGGCACGCCCATCATGTGATACGAGACCGCGCTGAACCAGTCCAGATTGGGGAACATCTTCTTCGCCTCCCACATCACCGACTCCAGCCGCTCGGCGATGCTGAACAGCTTGGTGTTGCCCGCTTCCTTCGAGAGCTTCTTCGCGACTTCCTTGATGACCTTGTTGCGCGGGTCCGAAATCGTGTAGACCGGGTGGCCGAAGCCGATCACCACTTCCTTGTTCTCGACGCGGCGGCGGATGTCCGCTTCGGCTTCGTCCGGCGTCTGGTAGCGCGACTGGATCTCGAACGCGACTTCGTTGGCGCCGCCGTGCTTCGGCCCGCGCAGCGCGCCGATCGCGCCGGTGATGGCCGAGTAGATGTCCGATCCCGTGCCCGCGATCACGCGGCCCGTGAAGGTCGACGCGTTGAACTCGTGCTCGGCGTACAGGTTCAGCGACACGTGCATCGCGTCGACCCACGCCTTGGACGGCTCCACGCCGTGCAGCAGATGCAGGAAGTGGCCGCCGATCGAATCGTCGTCGGTTTCGACTTCGATGCGCTTGCCGTTATGCGAATAGTGATACCAGTAAAGCAGCATCGAACCGAGCGAGGCCATCAGCTTGTCGGCGATGTCGCGCGCGCCCGGCAGGTTGTGGTCGTCTTTCTCCGGCAGCACGGTGCCGAGCACCGACACGCCGGTGCGCATCACGTCCATCGGATGCGCGGCGGCCGGGATCCATTCGAGCGCGGCCTTGACGTTCGCGGGCAGGCCGCGCAGCGCCTTGAGCTTGGTCTTGTAGGCGGTGAGTTCGGCCTGGGTCGGCAGCTTTTCGTGGACCAGCAGGTAAGCGATTTCTTCGAATTCGCAGGCACCCGCAATATCGAGAATGTCGTAGCCGCGGTAATGCAGGTCGTTGCCGGTCTTACCGACCGTGCAGAGCGCCGTGTTGCCGGCCGTCACGCCGGACAGGGCGACGGATTTTTTCGGTTTGAAGCCGCTTTGGGGTGGGTTGCCGCCTTGTGCATCAGCGGTTTGCGTTGTCTCGCTCATCTCCCGCAATCTCCTTTGTGCCTGCTCATTGCTTCTGGTTGACTTACGCGTTCGACGTCCCCGGCCCGCAGCGTCAGATGATTCAGTGCTTCGATTGCACCACGGTGTCCAGGTGCGTGGTCCAGCGCCGCCGTGCCGCTTGCCGGACGGGCGCGCAGGCTCATGATGCGGCTTGCACGTTAGTGCCCACTTTCGTGAAAAGCGGCGCGGCGTCTTGCGGGACGGTGCGGCCGGTGGTTTGCGCGCGACGCAGCACCGACCAGTAATAGCGATAGCTCGCGCGATCATGCAACGTGTCGTGATGACGCGTGGGCCCCCATTGGGCGGATTGCGCGGCCAGCAGGATTTCGGTGGCCGTGGCGATCTCTTCGTCGCGCGGCGCGAACGCGGCGACGATCGCCTCGATCTGTGCCGGGTGGATGCTCCACATGCGCGTGTAGCCAAACTCGTTGCGGGCGCGCGCGGCGTCGTTCGCCACCACGCTCATGTCGCGCACTTCCGTGCTGACGTTGTGCGACGGTACTTTGCCGTAGGCATGGCAGGCAGCCGAGATTTCCAGCTTCGCGCGCCGCACCAGCGGATGATCGAACTGGCCGGGCGAGCGCATGGCCGTGTCGGGAATCGCGCCGTTGTGCGCGGAGACGAAGTCCATCAGGCCGAAGCTCAGCGCTTCCACGCCGGGCAGCGCGGCCAGATCGAACACGCGCGTCAGCGCGCCGTGCGTCTCGACCAGCAATTGCACCGGCACCGGTTGCGCGATGCCGAGCTCGCGGCGCGTGGCCTCGATGAACGCGACCATTTCGGCGGCGTCGGGGACGTTGCGGATCTTCGGCAGGGTGATGTAAGCAGGTGCTCGCTTCGCGGCTCGCAAGATGAGGCGGACGTCGTCGCGCCAGTGCGGGTGATCGAAGTCGTGAATCCGCACGCCGACGCGACCAAAGCGGTCATGCTCGCTGCCCAACAACGAGGCGACCAGTTCCGCGTGTTGCGCTTCGCGGCCGACCTGCGCGCCGTCTTCGCAATCGAGGGTGATATCGAACACCGGGCCGAGCTGTTGCTGCAACGCGAGCGATTTCAGCATCAGCTTTTCGCTGCCGGCGTAGTGATCGCAGGCAGGCAGCACAGCGGGCGGCGCTTCGCCGTCAAACAGCACTTCGGCGGGTGTGAGGGCGCGCATCTTCGGCGTCAGGGTGTGGGTAGTGTTTGGAGAAATCTGATTCGGGCGCGCTCTGCAGGACCATCGTGGCAATTGCGCAAAGCGCGCTCGGATCAGATGCGGACGACTACATTCGCACGAAAAAAAACCGGAACCCGCCGCGGCGACGCCTGGGAGCCCCCAGACTTGCCGCTTTGCGCCGGGCCCCCACAAGCAGGGAAAAGCTTGGGATGGCCCGGCGTTTTCTCATGAGTTCCGGTTCGTCTGCATCAGGCGCTTAGCCGAGCAGATGTTGAACGCCGTCGCGCTCTTCCAGCAGTTCGTTCAGCGTGGCGTCCATCTTTTCACGCGAGAACGCGTCGATTTCCAGACCCTCGACGCGCTTGTACTCGCCGTTTTCGCACGTGACCGGCACACCGTAGATGATGTCTTCCGGAATGCCGTACGAGCCGTCCGACGGAATACCCATGGTGACCCACTTGCCGTTCGTACCGAGCACCCAGTCACGCACGTGGTCGATTGCCGCGTTAGCCGCCGACGCTGCCGACGACAGGCCGCGCGCTTCGATGATCGCCGCGCCGCGCTTGCCGACGGTCGGGATGAACGTGTTGCGGTTCCATTCTTCGTCGTTGATCAGCTTGGTCAGGTCCTGGCCTTCTGCCGTTGCAACGCGGAAATCCGGGTACATGGTCGGCGAGTGATTGCCCCACACAGCCAGCTTTTCGATCGACGCGACCGGCTTGCCCGACTTGGCCGCCAGTTGCGACAGCGCGCGGTTGTGGTCGAGGCGCAGCATGGCGGTGAAGTTCTTCTTCGGCAGATCCGGCGCCGACTTCATGGCGATGTAGGCGTTCGTGTTGGCCGGGTTGCCGACCACGAGGACCTTCACGTCGCGGCTGGCGACTTCGTTCAGCGCCTTGCCCTGAACCGTGAAGATTTCGGCGTTGGCCGACAGCAGGTCCTTGCGTTCCATGCCTTTCGAACGCGGACGGGCGCCGACCAGCAGGGCCACGTCTGCATCCTTGAATGCGACCTTGGGATCGTCGGTGATCACGACACCCGACAGCAGCGGGAATGCGCAATCATCCAGTTCCATCACGACGCCTTTGACGGCGCCTTGTGCTTGCGGCAGGTCGAGCAGTTGCAGGATAACCGGCTGATCCTTGCCGAGCAGGTCGCCATTGGCGATGCGGAACAGCAGGGAGTAAGCGATTTGACCTGCGGCGCCGGTGACGGCAACGCGCTTTGCGGGCTTAGCCATTGAGAAATCTCCAGGACGATGCGTTAGACGCTAGGGAAAACGCCATTCTATATGCGCGTTCAGCGAAGCGTTATGAAACACGGCGGAATTCACTGTTCGCGGACTGCCTCGTAATCTGCCGAGGGCGAGCGGCGCGTTGCGGCGAGACCGCCGTGCCGGAAACCTGTACAACTGCATGGGAGCGGGAATACGAAGCGCCGGGTAGCCGTTGCACGGTGCGGGCTCCTGCAAACAGCGCGTTTCGGCAAGCGTCTGGCCAACGAATGGCGGCGAAATCGAAACCTGAACTGCGTGGGAACAGCATGGTGCAGAGTGGCTGCCGGGGCGTCGCGGCGCTGCGCGAAACAGCCTCCGAAAAACCCGCAAACCCTTGTTCGACAAGGAGTGTAGGAGTCGCTAGACACAAAGTCAACATTATCTTATGTCTTATATAAGACATATCTATCGAGGGGAAAACCCTAGACGCGGCCCAGCCCTTTATGATGAAATGCGCGCATGAATTCGAACCCGGCGAACACCACGAATCCGAACGGCCAAGGCGCCGCAGGGGAGGGTGTACCCGCTGCCGTCCCGGCCACGTCGCCCACTTTCAGCCCTTTGTATCAGCAGATCAAGGGGCTGATCACGCAAAGCCTTGAAAGCGGCGAGTGGAAGCCCGGCGAGATCATTCCTAGTGAAGTCGAATTGGCGGCCAGATACAAGGTCAGCCAGGGAACGGTGCGCAAAGCGATCGACGAACTTGCAGCCGACAACCTGCTGGTGCGCCGCCAGGGTAAGGGCACTTTTGTTGCAACGCACAACGAAGACCGCGCCCAGTTTCGCTTCCTCCGATTGCTGGCCGATGACGGAGCGGAACACCCGCACGTGAGCCGCCTGCTCGAGTGCCGGCGTTTGCGCGCTTCGGCGGACATCGCACGGCAACTCGACCTGAAACCCGCCGATCCGGTTGTATTGATCAAGCGATTGCTGCAGTTCGACGGCGAAGTCACCGTGCTCGACGAAATCTGGCTGCCCGGCGCCGTGTTTCGCGGCCTCACGCTCGAGCGGTTGTCGGAGTATAAAGGTCCACTCTACGCGATGTTCGAGACGGAATTCGGCACGCGCATGATCCGCGCAACGGAGAAGATCCGCGCGGTGGCAGCCGAGCCCGCCGTGGCCGACCTGCTGCACGTGCCCGCGGGTTTTCCGCTGCTATCGGTCGAGCGCGTGTCCTATACATACGGAGACCGGCCGGTCGAGGTACGCCGTGGTTGGTATGTCACAACCGGGTACTACTATCAGAACGATCTAAGTTGAAACGGGTTTGAAACGGTTTGTATGAGGGCGCCGCGTCCCACACGCGCGCCTGTTTGAAGGCGCCTTTATCGCGCAGGCTGCAACGGACTACTCGTGGTTTTCGCTGCAGCGCGATATAAAAAGGCGCTAAAATTGCGGATTAGTGTGACTACATAGTAGGGGTCTAGCATGGCTGAAGCCGTAAAAAAACCGAGGCCGGAATTCCGGAACATCGGTATCGGGCAGATATTGACGGCGTACCGTCTCCCGCTAGCGGGGCGAGTATCGATCTTGCACCGCGTGAGCGGTGGTCTGCTTTTTGTTTTTCTTCCGTTCCTGCTGTACCTCTTCGATCAGAGTCTGACTTCTGAACTCAGCTTCGAAGTCTTCAAAGGCTTCCTCTCCAACATCGTCGTCAAGCTCATCACGCTCGTTCTCGCGTGGGCCTTCCTGTTCCACTTCTGCGCCGGCGTCCGTCACCTGTTGATGGACACAAACCACAATGCGGTCACGAAGGAAAAAGGCAAGTCGACCTCTATCGTGGTTCTCGTCGTGTCGTCGCTGCTCACCATCGCATTCGCGGCAAAACTGTTCGGAGCATTCTAAAAAATGTCAGCTAATAACCGAATCGGTTCGAAGCGTCTTGTTGTCGGCGCGCATTACGGTCTGCGCGACTGGCTCGCCCAGCGCATTACCGCCACGATCATGGCGATCTACACGGTGATCCTGCTCGTCTGGTTCTTTGGCGCGCGCGATTTTTCGTATGAAGGCTGGGCGTCGATCTTCGCGACGCAATGGATGAAACTCGCCACGTTCGTCACGCTGCTCTCGCTGTTCTATCACGCCTGGGTTGGTATCCGCGACATCTGGATGGACTATGTGAAGCCCGTTGGCACGCGCCTGTTCCTTCAGGCGCTGACGATCGTCTGGCTGCTCGCATGTGCGGGCTACGCTGCGCAGATTCTCTGGAGAGTGTAAAAGAATGGCTGCAATCAAGAATTCTCTGCCGCGTCGCAAGTTTGACGTGGTTATCGTCGGCGCAGGCGGCTCGGGGATGCGCGCTTCGCTGCAACTCGCGCGCGCTGGTCTGTCGGTTTGCGTGCTGTCCAAGGTGTTCCCGACGCGTTCGCACACGGTCGCTGCCCAAGGCGGCATCGGCGCTTCGCTCGGCAACATGAGCGAAGACAACTGGCACTATCACTTCTACGACACGATCAAGGGCTCCGACTGGCTCGGCGACCAGGACGCGATCGAGTTCATGTGCCGCGAAGCACCGAACGCAGTCTACGAACTCGAACACTTCGGCATGCCGTTCGACCGTAACGCCGACGGCACGATTTACCAGCGCCCGTTCGGCGGCCACACCGCGAACTACGGCGAAAAGCCGGTGCAACGCGCTTGCGCGGCGGCCGACCGTACCGGTCACGCGCTGCTGCACACGCTGTATCAGCAGAACGTCGCGGCCAAGACGCAGTTCTTCGTCGAATGGATGGCGCTGGATCTGATCCGCGACGCCGAAGGCGATGTGCTCGGCGTGACCGCGCTGGAAATGGAAACCGGCGACGTCTACATTCTCGAAGGCAAGACCACGCTGTTCGCCACGGGCGGCGCGGGCCGTATCTTCGCGGCGTCCACCAATGCATTCATCAACACCGGTGACGGCTTGGGCATGGCTGCGCGCTCGGGCATCGCACTGCAAGACATGGAATTCTGGCAATTCCACCCGACCGGCGTGGCCGGCGCGGGCGTGCTGATTACCGAAGGCGTGCGCGGCGAAGGCGGCATTCTGCGCAACTCGAACGGCGAGCGTTTCATGGAACGCTACGCGCCCACTTTGAAGGATCTGGCGCCGCGCGACTTCGTTTCGCGTTCGATGGACCAGGAAATCAAGGAAGGCCGCGGCGTGGGTCCGAACAAGGATCACGTGCTGCTCGACCTGTCGCACATCGGCGCCGAGACGATCATGAAGCGTCTGCCGTCGATCCGCGAAATCGCGCTGAAGTTCGCGAACGTCGATTGCATTAAAGAGCCGATCCCGGTCGTGCCGACCATCCACTATCAGATGGGCGGCATTCCGACGAACATTCACGGCCAGGTCGTGGGTACGTCGAAGGGTCACGAAGAGCCGGTCAACGGCTTCTACGCAGTGGGCGAATGCTCGTGCGTGTCGGTGCACGGTGCGAACCGTCTCGGCACGAACTCGCTGCTCGACCTGGTGGTGTTCGGCCGCGCGGCCGGCAACCACATCGTCAAGCACGTGAAGGAAATCAAGGAGCACAAGCCCCTGCCGGCTGATGCCGCTGATTTCGCGCTGTCGCGTCTGGCGAAGCTGGATAGCTCCTCGTCGGGCGAGTACGCGCAGTCGGTCGCGAACGACATCCGCGGCACGATGCAAAAGCATGCCGGCGTGTTCCGTACCTCGGCGTTGCTGTCTGAAGGCGTCGAGCGCATCCGCGAAGTCGCTGACCGCGTCGACAGCATCCATCTGAAGGACAAGTCGAAGGTGTTCAACACGGCGCGTATCGAAGCGCTGGAAGTGGCGAACCTGATCGAAGTGGCACGCGCCACGATGGTTTCCGCCGAAGCGCGTAAGGAAAGCCGTGGTGCGCACGCGCAGAACGACTTCGAACATCGCGACGACGAAAACTGGCTGCGCCATACGCTGTGGTTCAGCGAAGGCGATCGCCTCGACTACAAGCCGGTTCACATGCAACCGCTGACGGTCGAATCGGTCCCGCCGAAAGCGCGGACCTTCTAAGGCACAAGTCAAAGGAATTCAGAAATGGCAAAGCGTACATTTGAAATCTACCGCTACGACCCGGACAAGGACGCAGCGCCGCGCATGCAAACGTACGAGATCGAAATCGACTCGCACGAACGCATGCTGCTCGACGCGCTGCTCAAGCTGAAGGCAGTGGACGAGACGTTGTCGTTCCGCCGCTCGTGCCGCGAAGGCGTGTGCGGTTCGGACGCGATGAACATCAACGGCAAGAACGGTCTGGCCTGCTTGCAGAACATGAACGATCTGCCGCAAAAGATCGTGCTGCGTCCGCTGCCGGGACTGCCGGTCATTCGCGACCTGATCGTCGACATGACGCAGTTCTTCAACCAGTATCACTCGATCAAGCCGTATCTGATCAACGATACGCCGCCGCCGGAAAAGGAGCGTCTGCAGTCGCCGGAAGAACGCGACGAGCTCGACGGCCTGTACGAATGTATTCTGTGCGCTAGTTGCTCGACGTCGTGCCCGAGCTTCTGGTGGAATCCGGACAAGTTCGTCGGCCCGGCCGGCCTGTTGCAAGCCTATCGTTTCATCGCGGACAGCCGCGACGAAGCGACCGGCGAACGCCTCGACAACCTGGAAGATCCGTACCGTCTGTTCCGTTGCCATACCATCATGAATTGCGTCGACGTTTGCCCGAAGGGCTTGAACCCGACCAAGGCGATTGGCAAGATCAAGGAATTGATGGTTCGCCGCGCTGTCTAGGATGAATAACCCGCTCGCTCCCTGTCGTGCGCTGCCCCAAGGGGCGGTCGGTACGCTTGGGAAGCGGCCCGGCGCGTGCTGAAATGAACGACACATCGCATCAGTCCGACCCTCTCCGCCGCGCGCGCCTTCGCTGGCGCGCGCGGCGGGGCCTGCTGGAAAACGATCTGATTTTTGAGCGTTTTTTCGGCCGATATGAGCATGACCTCAGCGATGCCGACGTGGGCGCTCTCACGCGCCTGCTCGAGCTGAGCGATAACGACCTGATGGACTTGCTGCTCGCGCGCAAGGAACCGGAAGGCGACCTTGCCGACCCGGATGTGATCCGGGTGCTGGAGTTGCTGCGGAATGCCTGAGCGGCTCGCGCGCCGCTTGTCCGTTGTTCCAGGCGTGCAATTATCGAAACCCTGTTTCCATACTTCGATTGAGGATCTGCTATGACCCCGTCAGATGTTAAAGCCACGCTATCGTTCAGCGACAATTCGCCGAGCGTTGAAATGCCGATTTACAAGGGCACCCTCGGCCCGGACGTGATCGACATCCGCAAACTGTACGGCCAGACCGGCAAGTTCACGTACGACCCGGGCTTCATGTCGACGGCGGCGTGCAATTCCGCGATCACCTACATCGACGGCGATAAGGGCGAGTTGCTGTACCGCGGTTATCCGATCGACAACCTCGCGGAAAACGCCGACTTCCTCGAAACCTGCTATCTGCTGCTGAAGGGCGAATTGCCGAACGCGCAGCAGAACGCCGAGTTCGTCAAGACGGTGACGAACCACACGATGGTGCATGAGCAAATGCACTTCTTCTTCCGCGGTTTCCGTCGCGACGCGCACCCGATGGCGATTCTGGTGGCCGCCGTCGGCGCGCTGTCGGCGTTCTATCACGACTCGCTCGACATCAACAATCCGCGTCACCGTGAAGTGTCGGCCATTCGCATGATCGCGAAGCTGCCGACGCTGGTGGCGATGGCGTACAAGTACAGCATCGGCCAGCCGTTTGCGTACCCGAAGAACGACCTGTCGTACAGCGCGAACTTCATGCACATGATGTTCTCGAACCCATGCGAAGAGTACAAGGTCAACGACGTGCTGGTGCGCGCGCTGGACCGCATCCTGATCCTGCACGCGGACCACGAGCAGAACGCTTCGACCTCGACCGTGCGTCTGGCCGGTTCGTCGGGTGCCAATCCGTTCGCGTGTATCGCAGCCGGTATCGCATGTCTGTGGGGCCCGGCGCACGGCGGTGCGAACGAAGCCGCGCTGAACATGCTGGAAGAAATCGGCTCGGTCGACAACATTCCCGAGTTCATCAAGCAGGTGAAGGACAAGAACTCGGGCGTGAAGCTGATGGGCTTCGGTCACCGTGTCTACAAGAACTACGATCCGCGTGCGAAGCTGATGCGCGAAACCTGCCACGAAGTGCTGGAAGAACTGGGCCTGCACGACGACCCGCTGTTCAAGCTGGCCATGGCACTGGAAAAGATCGCGCTGGAAGACGAATACTTCGTGTCGCGCAAGCTGTACCCGAACGTCGACTTCTACTCGGGTATCGTGCAGCGCGCGCTGGGCATCCCGACCTCGATGTTCACGTGTATCTTCGCGATGGCACGCACGGTCGGCTGGATTGCACAGTGGAACGAAATGATCGCCGATCCGGAACAGAAGATCGGCCGTCCGCGTCAGCTGTTCATCGGCGACACGCAGCGTGAAGCCAAGCCGATCGCGCAACGCTGATTGGTCTTGAGTCCGCGTCGTTCGCAGTGGTCGGTTCTGCTGCGAGCCAACGCGGAACCTGATCGACAGGTGATCGACAAGAAATGCCCCGACGGGTTATCCCGCCGGGGCATTTTGTTTTCGGGTTCGATCTCGCGCGTTCGAGCATCGGATCGCGCCGCGGCGCAGCAAGCTGCAATCGCGCGCAGGCTTGCCGGGTAACCTCGATACAGGTATCGGCACTACCACTCAACTCCCTGTTTTTTATCGGTTTTCTTCCTGAATGAACGGCCCAAAGCGGGACGCTGCGTGGCATAATCGACCGACACGGTCAGCCCGCAGTCATTACTACCCCGCATACCATGGCACAGACTCTCTACGACAAATTGTGGAACACACACGTGGTCCACTCGGAAGAAGACGGCACGACGATTCTTTACATCGACCGTCACCTGCTGCACGAAGTCACCAGCCCTCAGGCGTTCGAAGGTCTGAAGCTGGCTGAGCGTCCGGTGTGGCGCATTAGCGCGAACCTGGCGGTGTCGGACCACAATGTGCCGACCACGGACCGCAGCCACGGCATCGCCGATCCGGTCTCCAAGCTGCAAGTGGACACGCTCGATTCGAACTGCGACGCCTACGGCATCACGCAGTTCAAGATGAACGATCTGCGTCAGGGCATCGTGCACATTATCGGGCCGGAGCAGGGCGCCACGTTGCCGGGCATGACGATCGTCTGCGGTGACTCCCACACCTCCACGCACGGCGCGTTCGGCGCGCTGGCGCATGGCATTGGCACGTCGGAAGTCGAGCACGTGCTGGCCACGCAAACGCTCTTGCAGAAAAAGAGCAAGAACATGCTGGTGAAGGTCGAAGGCGCGCTGCCGCGCGGCTGTACCGCGAAAGACATCGTGCTCGCCATCATCGGCAAGATCGGCACCGCGGGCGGCACCGGCTACGCGATCGAATTCGGCGGCTCGACCATCCGCGCGCTTTCCATGGAAGGCCGCATGACGGTCTGCAACATGGCGATCGAGGCGGGCGCGCGCGCCGGCATGGTCGCGGTCGACGACACCACCATCGAATACCTGAAGGGCCGTCCGTTCTCGCCGGAAGGCGTGGAGTGGGATCACGCGGTCGAGTACTGGAAGCAGTTCAAGTCGGACGACGGCGCGCACTTCGATCGCGTGGTCGAGCTGAACGCCGCCGAGATCGTGCCGCAAGTCACGTGGGGCACGTCGCCGGAAATGGTCACGGCCGTGGACGGCCGCGTGCCGGATCCGGATCGCGAAAAAGACCCGGTCAAGCGCGACGCCATGGAGCGTGCGCTGAAATACATGGCGCTCGAACCCAATGCGCCGATCGAATCGATCAAGCCGGATAAAATCTTCATCGGGTCGTGTACCAACGCGCGTATTGAAGACATTCGCGCCGCGGCTTACGTCGTGAAGAAACTGGGCCGCCGCGTGGCGCCGAACATTCGTCTGGCCATGGTCGTGCCGGGTTCGGGTCTCGTGAAGGCACAGGCGGAACGTGAAGGCCTCGACAAGGTCTTTACCGACGCCGGGTTCGAATGGCGTGAACCAGGTTGCTCGATGTGTCTCGCCATGAACGCCGACCGGCTGGAGCCGGGCGAGCGTTGTGCGTCCACGTCGAATCGTAATTTCGAAGGTCGTCAGGGCGCCGGTGGCCGTACCCACCTCGTGAGCCCCGCGATGGCTGCGGCCGCGGCCATCGAAGGGCATTTCGTCGATATTCGCAAGCTTGGATAAATCGCATGATGAAGAACATGAATCGCACCACTCTATTGCGCCGCTTCGCCCTCGGTTGCCTGGCTGGGCTATTGCTCGGTCTCGCCGGTTGCAACACGGTGCACGGATTCGGCGAGGACATGTCGCACCTCGGCAATTCGATCAGCAATCACGCTGATAAATAAGCGGTTTTTGATTTTTACCGGCCATGCGCCGAGCGGCTTTCCGGCCGCCGCGCGCATTGCCCGGTCTTGAAACAGGTGCCAAGCGTCATGGATAAATTCATCGTACACACCGGCGTCGTGGCGCCGCTCGATCGTGAGAACGTCGACACGGACGCGATCATCCCGAAGCAATTCCTGAAGTCGATCAAGCGCACGGGTTTCGGTCCGAACGCGTTCGACGAATGGCGCTACCTCGACCACGGCGAGCCGGGTCAGGACAATTCGCAGCGCCCGCTGAACCCTGACTTCGTGCTGAACCAGCCGCGTTATCAAGGCGCTTCGGTGCTGCTGGCGCGCAAGAACTTCGGCTGCGGCAGCTCGCGCGAGCATGCGCCGTGGGCGCTGGAGCAGTACGGCTTTCGCGCGTTGATCGCGCCGAGCTTCGCCGACATTTTCTATAACAACTGCTTCAAGAACGGCCTGCTGCCGATCGTGCTGACCGAACAGCAAGTCGATCACCTGTTCAACGAAACGTATGCGTTCAACGGCTTCAAGCTGACGGTGGATCTGGAAGCGCAAGTGGTACGCACGGCGGACGGCGGCACCGAGTATCCGTTCGAAGTCGCGGCGTTCCGCAAGTACTGCCTGCTGAACGGCTTCGACGACATCGGCCTCACGCTGCGTCACGCGGACAAGATTCGCCAGTTCGAAGCAGAGCGGATCGCGAAGCAGCCGTGGCTGGCTCACCGCATCGTCGGTTAAATACGTGAGGGCCTATCTGGCCCGCTCGCCGATTCAAGCTCGCAAGAAAACGCCGGGCCGCCCCAAGTTTTCTTGCTTCCCCGCGGGGGGCCTGACGCGAAGCGACAGGTCCGGGGGCACTCTCACTCTCGAAGAAAACCTCAAGGAATTCGCATGAAGATCGCAGTGTTGCCGGGCGACGGCATTGGTCCCGAAATCGTCAAGGAAGCCGTCAAGGTTCTGAACGTGCTTGGCGAAAAGTTCGAACTCGAAGAAGCGCCGGTTGGCGGCGCGGGCTACGAAGCGAAGGGCCATCCGCTGCCTGATTCGACGCTGGCGCTGGCGAAAGAAGCCGATGCGATCCTGTTCGGCGCCGTCGGCGACTGGAAGTACGACAAGCTCGAACGCGCGCTGCGCCCGGAACAGGCCATTCTCGGTCTGCGCAAGCACCTGCAACTGTTCGCGAACTTCCGTCCGGCGATCTGCTATCCGCAACTCACCGGCGCTTCGTCGTTGAAGGAAGAGATCGTGTCGGGCCTCGACATCCTGATCGTGCGCGAGCTGAACGGCGACATCTATTTCGGCTCGCCGCGCGGCGTGCGCGAAGCACCGGACGGTTTGTTCGCCGGCTCGAAAGAGGGCTTCGACACGATGCGTTATTCGGAGCCCGAAGTGCGCCGCATCGCGCATGTCGCGTTTCAGGCAGCGCAAAAGCGTGGCAAGAAGCTGACGTCGGTGGATAAAGCCAACGTGCTCGAAACGTCGCAGTTCTGGAAAGACGTGATGATCGACGTGTCGAAAGAATATGCGGACGTCGAGCTCTCGCATATGTACGTTGACAACGCGGCCATGCAACTGGTGAAGGCGCCGAAGTCGTTCGACGTGATCGTCACCGGCAACATGTTCGGCGACATTCTCTCCGACGAAGCGGCCATGCTGACGGGTTCGATCGGCATGCTGCCGTCGGCCTCGCTCGACAAGAACAACAAGGGCTTGTACGAGCCGTCGCACGGTTCCGCGCCGGATATCGCCGGCAAGGGCGTGGCGAATCCGCTTGCCACGATTCTGTCGGCCGCCATGATGCTGCGCTATTCGCTGAACAAGGCAGAGCAGGCGGACCGCATCGAAAACGCCGTGAAAAAAGTGCTCGAACAAGGCTATCGCACCGGCGATATCCTCACGCCGGGTTGCAAGCAGGTCGGCACGGTTGCCATGGGCGACGCCGTCGTCGCAGCGCTGTAAGAAGGCGCGCGGATCGAACAGCAGTGAGGTCGTCAAACGGCCTTTAAAACGCGAATTGGCCTCGAATGAGGCCGATTCGCGCGTAATACGGGCGGCAGCGGCGGACGTTGACGTCGCCAGATTCCGGTTTTCGTGTATATTGTAGCGATGGCGCACACAGCTCAAATCTCCTCGATTTCGACACTGCACGGCAAAACGGCCCGTGTGGTTGAGCTCGCCATTACCACCACCAAAACGATTACCCCGAAAACGATCACGAAGCGCTGATCGTCCGTCGTGCCCGCTCATCTTCCCCGCGCGGTCACTGCGGGCAAAGATGCGGGGAAGTTTCCACTCGAAGGGTATGAAGTCATGAACGTAGGTCTCGTAGGTTGGCGCGGCATGGTCGGCAGCGTCCTGATGCAACGCATGCAGCAGGAAGGCGATTTCGATCTTATCGAACCGGTGTTTTTCAGCACCAGCAACGCGGGCGGCAACGCGCCGTCGTTCGCCAAGAACGAGACCAAGCTCAAAGATGCGACAAGCATCGAAGACCTGAAGAAGTGCGAAGCGATCATCTCGTGCCAAGGTGGCGACTACACGAATGAGGTGTTCCCGAAGCTGCGCGCGGCGGGCTGGAACGGCTACTGGATCGACGCGGCTTCGTCGCTGCGCATGAAGGACGACGCGGTCATCATTCTCGATCCGGTCAACCTCGACGTGATCAAGAACGCGCTGGTCAAAGGCCAGAAGAACTTCATCGGCGGCAATTGCACGGTCAGCCTGATGCTGATGGCGCTCGGCGGCCTGTTCCGCGAAAACCTCGTCGACTGGATGACGGCCATGACGTATCAGGCCGCTTCCGGCGCGGGCGCGCAAAACATGCGCGAACTGCTGCAGCAAATGGGCACGCTGTACGGTGCAGCCAAGGAAGATCTGGCTGATCCGTCGTCGGCGATTCTCGACATCGATCGCCGCGTGCTTTCCGCGATGAACAGCGACCGCATGCCGACCGACAACTTCGGCGTGTCGCTCGCCGGCTCGCTGATTCCGTGGATCGACAAGGATCTCGGCAACGGCATGTCGAAAGAAGAGTGGAAGGGCGGCGCGGAAACCAACAAGATTCTCGGCAAGCCGGCCATGGGCACGCCGGGTTCGATTCCGGTGGACGGCCTGTGCGTGCGGATCGGCGCCATGCGCTGCCACTCGCAGGCACTGACGATCAAGCTGAACAAGGACGTGCCGCTGGACGAAGTGAACAGCATCCTTGCGTCGGGCAACGACTGGGTGAAAGTGGTGCCGAACGAGCGTGAAGCGTCGATGCGCGATCTGTCCCCGGCAGTCGTGACAGGCACGCTGACGGTGCCGGTCGGCCGCGTGCGCAAACTGGCGATGGGCGGCGAATATCTGTCGGCTTTCACGGTCGGCGATCAGCTGCTGTGGGGCGCTGCGGAGCCGCTGCGTCGCATGCTTCGCATTGTGCTCGACAAGTAAAGTAAACTACGCGCTCACGACGCGTAGAAAACTCAAGAAGCGTCGCGCTTGCGCGGCGCTTTTTTCATTGTGTGCTCCGATTATCTTGTCTCTCTCCAACCGCAAAAAAGGGCTGCGCGCTGACGCGCCAGGAGTCCCGATGAACCTTCGACTCTCATCCCTTCGGGCTATGTTCGTTCATCAAGGCGCGCACCGAATCGCGGCCGCGGCCGCTTTGGCGCTCGCGCTGGCCAGCGCCGGCGTGGGCAGCGCGCTTGCCGCGCCAGGCGACGCAGCGAGCGCGCCGGACGCGGCCTCCGTTTCGTACGCGAACGGTGGTCAATTTACGGTGCGGCCCGGGCAGTCGCTGAACGACGTGGCGATTGCCGTCACGCAGTCGCACGACCGGGCGACGCTCGCACGAGCTTCGCGCGCGCTGTTCGAGGCGAACCCGAACGCCTTCATGAGTCACGACCCGAGCCGGATGCGCGTGGGTGCGGTGCTGACGGTTCCGGTGCTGGATGCGTCGGGCGCGTTGGCTGCGTCGTCGGCGGGTGTTGCGTCGGCTGGTTCCGCGGCTGCCGCTACGACGTCTGCTTCCGCACCGGGCGCGGCGGCGGCGAGCAGCGTGGCGCAGGCGAATGCGGTGGCGGCTAGTGCAGCCAGCGCTGCGGCGCACGCGGCGACGCCGGCCGCCCCTGCCGTTTCGGCGGCGGCCAGTGCAACGGCCGAGGGGAGTTCGGCGAGTGCGGGTGGCGCGGGTTCCTCTGCGCCGGTCGCAGGGTCGCAGGCACCGGCGTCGCCGGCCAGCACCGCTCATGAATGGACCGGCTCGATTCAACCCTCGGCCAGCGAGGCAGCTGAAACCGCGTCGGCGTCCGGACCCGGCACAACGGCGGGGACGGGCGCCGCACAACCGGCCTCGCAGCCGCGTGCGCAGGTCTCGAGCTTGCAGCAATTGCTTGCGCTGAAAAATCGCGTGCTGATGGAGTTACAGAAGCATGGTATCGGCGGTACGCCGGCTGTGACGGGCGGCGCTTCGACCAGCGTCGCTCAGCCGGCGCCTGGCGCGTCTTCAGCGGCGGCTGCACCTGGTCACGTCGCTAGCCCGGCGGCTTCGACGTCGAAAGATGTCGGGATGTCGCAGACGGAACTGAGCGTGGCGGCGGCGGTCGGCGCGGCGCTGGTTGCGCTGCTCGCGGCGTTGCGTATGGGTCGCCGCAAGCGCGAGCGTGCAGCGGCGGCTGAAGCTGTGTCGGCGGGCGGCGGTGCGGGAGTGTCCGGGCGGGCAGCGAGCCCGCAAGACACTGTGTCGACACACGAGCAAACGCCGGACGCTGACGACGAGGCAGCCGTGCGAAATGCGGCGGCGCTGGCGGCGACTGAGCGTGAAGCAGCGGAAGGCGAGGCGGCGGCGCGTGAGATGGCGGAACGCGCAGCGGCCGAGCGCGACGCGGAAATGCGCCGGGCCGCGGCGCGGGAGGCCGAGGAGCAGGCAGCGGCGGAACATGCGGCGACGCAGCGCGCAGCCGCGGAACAGACGGCTGCGGCGGAACGTGAGACCGCGGAACGAGCTGCGGGGGAACGCGAGGCCGCGGAACGAGCTGCGGGGGAACGTGAGGCTGCGGAACGAGCTGCGGCAGAACGCGAGGCTGCGGAACAGGCTGCGGCAGCGGAACACTCAGCGGCAAAACAAGCCGCAACAGAACATTCCGCATCCGCCCACGAAGCCGCTGCTCACGAGATCATCCCGGTGCAAGACCCCGGCGCGCCCCAGCGCCTCTCGCAAGAGTACGACGCAACATCCGCAGCCGTCGAAGCCGCGCAAGTCGATCCGAACATCGCGCCGTCCGCTCAGAGCGATTTCGCGCCCGAACCTCTTCCGGCGCCGCCTCTCGATCACTTCGATGATGCGACCATGGCCGCGAGCCTTGCCGCGGCTGCGGAACTCGGCGCCGAGGCGTTGCCGCTGGCGCCGCCCGAGCCTCTCGACGAAGCCTTTCCGCATGAGGAGCCCGTTCATCGCCTGCATTGGGATGACGCGCCGGCCGCACCGCAGGAACCGTTGCTCGAACCGCATCGGTCGGGCGAGACCGGCACCGCAGACGGCGCGTCGAGCCTCGCGCCAGCACCGTTGGCGCAAACGCAGCCCGCGTCCGCCGTGCCGACCGAGTTTCCGCGCGACGCCGTGGATGCCTTCGGCAGCCTCGACATGGCGTTGCCGCCGCGCGTCGAGTCGTCCGCTGACCATGTGCATGCGCCCGCTTCGCTGTCGACGCAGCCGGTGTCGTCGCCGGAAGCCACGGCGAAACAATCCGCCGCCGAGCACCACCCGGACGACACGCCGCACATTGCCGACGAGATCGCCGCCGGCACCGCAGGCCCCGCGGCCGTCGCCGGGCTGGGTGCCGGTCTGGGCGCGGGCTTCGGTGCGTCCGGCTTCGGCGCGCTGAAGCTCGATTTCGACCTCGAGTTGCCGCCCAGCCCGGCCGAGCCGTTGCCGGCGTTCACCCAGGCCGATCTCACACGGATCGCCCGCAACAAGCTCGACCTGGCTGCCGAGTACATCGAACTCGGCGATTTGTCCGGCGCGCGCGCGCTCATCAACGAAGTGATCGAGACGAACGATCCGGGCACGCGCACTGAGGCCCGCGCGTTGCTTTCGACGCTCGCACCGTTGTCGTGAAGCGTATTGCTCTAGGCGTCCAGTACGACGGCTCGGCATTCTGCGGTTGGCAGTCGCAGCCGCACGGCAACACCGTGCAGGACGAGCTCGAACGGGCGCTGCGCGAGTTCGCGCAGACGCCGGTGCATACCGTCGTGGCGGGCCGCACGGATACGGGCGTGCACGGTCTCGGCCAGGTCGTGCACTTCGATACCGAACTGGATCGCGCGGACGTTTCCTGGGTGCGAGGCACCAATTCGTTTCTGCCGAAGACGATCTCGGTCCAGTGGGCCAAGCCCATGCCAGACGAGTTTCACGCGCGTTTCTCGGCGTTCGAACGGACCTATTACTACGTGCTTTACGTCCATCCGGTGCGCTCGCCGATGCTGGCAACGCGCGCCGGCTGGGTGCACGCGGCGCTCGACGTGGACGCGATGCGGGCGGCCACGGCTCATGTGATCGGCGAGCACGACTTTTCGGCTTTCCGCTCGTCGCAATGCCAGTCGAAAACACCGTTCAAGCACTTGTATCAGATCGACGTCCAGCAGCAGGGCGACTTCGTCCATTTCCGTTTTCGGGCGAACGCGTTCCTGCATCATATGGTGCGCAACCTGATGGGATGTCTGGTCTACATCGGCCGTGGCCGTCGCCCGGTCGAATGGATGGCCGAGGTGCTCGCAAGCCGCGATCGCGAGTTTGCTGCGCCGACCTTCATGCCCGACGGCCTGTATCTGGCGCAGGTGGGCTATCCTGAGCAATTCGCCGTACCCGCGCCGCAAACGGGCAGCGTGCCGTGGAGTACCGTATGGACCGAGCAGGCGTCAACATGAAATCGACCGAACATCTCGCGAACGAATCCAATGCCCGCGTGGAGCAGGCCGTGCCGCATCGCACGCGCATCAAGCTGTGCGGCCTGTCGAAGCCGGAAGACGTCGCCCACGCGATCAACCTCGGCGCCGATGCGATCGGCCTCGTGTTCTATCCGCCTAGCCCGCGCTCGGTCAGCATTGCGCAGGCGGTCGAGCTGGTGCACGACGTGCCGCCGTTCGTGTCGGTGGTCGGCCTCTTCGTGAACGCCACGCCGGACTGGATCCGCGAGGTGGTGAGCAACGTCGGGCTCACGCTGTTGCAGTTTCACGGCGACGAGACCGCGGAGCAGTGCGAATCGCTCGCCGGCGTCGCGGGTTTGCCTTGGTTGCGCGCGTTGCGCGTTGCGTCGGATACTCAGCCGGCCGATTTGGTAAAATCGGCTCTTAGCTATTCAGCAGCCAGCGGCCTTCTGTTCGACACCCATGTCGAAGGATACGGCGGCGGCGGGAAGGTCTTCGATTGGTCACTTATTCCAGCAGGGCTCGCGCGTCGGGCCGTTTTGAGTGGTGGGTTGAGCGCGCAAAACGTCAGTGATGCGATCCATCGCGTGCGCCCGTACGCGGTCGATGTCTCTAGCGGCATCGAAACGCCGGGCGCCAAGGGCGTGAAAGATCACGCCCGGATGGCGGCGTTCGTACGCGCAGTGCGCGCAGCGGACGCCGAATGATTCCGGCGCCGCAATGCTCTCGCACGAGAGCCGCGCGCCACACTGAGAAGAGTGATCATCATGTATAACTTGCCTGACAAAAGAGGTCATTTCGGCCAATTTGGCGGCACGTTCGTCGCTGAAACGCTGGTTCACGCGCTCGACGAATTGCGTGCGGCCTACGAGAAATTCCAGAAAGATCCCGACTTCGTCGCCGAATACGAGCGCGAATTGAAGTATTTCGTCGGCCGACCGTCGCCCATTTATCACGCACAGCGTTGGAGCGAGATGCTGGGCGGCGCGCAGATGTTCCTCAAGCGAGAGGACCTGAATCACACCGGCGCGCACAAGATCAACAACGTGATCGGCCAGGCGCTGCTCGCCAAACGCATGGGCAAACCGCGCGTGATCGCGGAAACCGGCGCCGGGCAGCATGGCGTGGCCACGGCCACCATCGCTGCGCGTTTCGGCATGGAGTGCGTGGTCTACATGGGTGTCGAAGACGTGCGCCGCCAAGCCGCCAACGTGTACCGGATGAAACTGCTCGGCGCGACTGTCGTGCCGGTCGAGTCTGGCTCGCGCACCCTGAAGGACGCGTTGAATGAAGCCATGCGCGACTGGGTGACGAACGTCGAAGACACGTTCTATATCATCGGCACGGTGGCGGGACCGCATCCGTACCCGATGATGGTGCGCGACTTCCAGCGCGTGATCGGCGACGAATGCAAGGTGCAAATGCCGGAGCTGGTCGGTCGGCAACCCGATGCGGTGATCGCGTGTGTCGGCGGTGGATCGAACGCAATGGGCATCTTTTACCCGTATATTGACGACGTTTCCGTGAAGTTGATCGGCGTCGAAGCAGCCGGCGACGGCATCGAAACCGGCCGCCACGCCGCTTCGCTGATCGGCGGAAGTCCTGGCGTGCTGCACGGCAACCGCACTTACCTTCTTCAGGATGAAAACGGCCAGATCATCGAGACACATTCGGTGTCGGCGGGCCTGGATTATCCGGGAGTCGGCCCTGAGCATGCGTGGCTAAAAGAAAGCAAACGCGCGGAATACGTCGGCATCACCGACGAAGAAGCGCTCAAGGCGTTTCACGACTGTTGCCGCATCGAAGGCATTATTCCGGCGCTGGAATCTAGCCATGCGCTCGCCTACGCCGCGAAACTCGCGCCGACGCTGCCGAAAGACAAATACCTTCTGGTTAATTTGTCGGGCCGCGGCGACAAGGACATGCATACGGTCGCTGAGCGATCGGGCATTCAGTTCTGAGCGCCGCGACGATGCGCGACGAGTTCGACGAGCCGCAGCCGGCAATTGACACCACGCCGGCCGCCGAGGTATTGGCGGCCGAGGCGCCCGCAGGGCTGTTGCCGCAGGTGCCCGCCGGCATCAAGCTGTTGAACCGCGATTTTCTGTCCGATGTAGCGAACATTCCCGACGGGTCGATCGACCTGATCCTGTGCGATCCGCCTTACGGGCTCGGCAAGGATTACGGCAACGACTCCGACATGCGCACAGGCGAGGACTTCCTCGCCTGGACGCGTGGCTGGCTCGAGCTGGCTATTCCGAAGCTCAAGCCGTCGGGTTCGCTCTACATTTTCTGCACATGGCAGTACGCGCCGGAAATCTTCAGCTTCCTGAAGACAAAACTCACGATGATCAACGAAATCATCTGGGACCGGCGTGTGCCGAGCATGGGCGGAACAGTGCGCCGTTTTACTTCGGTGCATGACAACATCGGCTTTTTCGCGGTGTCGAAGGATTACTTCTTCGATCTCGATCCCGTCCGCATCCCGTACGATGCCGCCACGAAGAAGGCGCGTTCGCGTAAATTGTTCGAAGGCAGCAAGTGGCTCGAGGTTGGCTATAATCCAAAGGACGTCTGGTCGGTATCGCGTCTGCATCGGCAACACGCCGAGCGTGTCGCGCATCCCACCCAGAAGCCTCTGGAAATCGTCGAGCGTATGGTGCTGGCAAGTTGTCCGAAGGGCGGCCGCGTGCTCGACCCTTTCATGGGCAGCGGCACCACTGCAGTCGCTTGCGCCCGTCAGCAGCGCGAATTCGTCGGCTATGAGATCAATGAAAGTTACTGCGCGATCGCGCGGGAGCGCGTCAGCGCTGCCGCCGCTCCTCCGGTAGCGCGCCGGGTCAAAGCCAAAACTCAACGGCAGACCGAAGCGCAGTGAGCGTGCGATCGGCATGCTGCGCGGTAACTCAATTCGAGAATATTCCATGTCCCGTATCAAGAACACGTTTGCTGCGCTGTCCGCCCAAGGCAAAAAAGGCCTGATTCCGTTTATGACGGCCGGCGACCCCGACCCAGCCCGCACCGTCGAATTCATGCATGCGCTCGCCGCCGGCGGCGCGGATGTCATCGAACTCGGCGTGCCGTTTTCCGATCCGATGGCCGACGGGCCGGTCATCCAGCAGTCTTCGGAGCGCGCATTGGCGCACGGCGTGTCGCTGCGCCACGTGATCGCCGACGTCAAACGCTTTCGCGAAACCAACGGCACGACGCCTGTGGTGCTGATGGGCTACGCTAACCCCATCGAGCGCATGGGCGCCGAGGCTTTTGCAAAAGCAGCGAAAGAAGCCGGCGTGGACGGCGTGCTGGTTGTCGACTACCCTCCTGAAGAGTGTGCTAACTTCGCCGAACAGATGCGATCTGCGGGTATTGATCCAATCTTTCTGCTTGCGCCCACGTCGACCGACGAACGCATTGCGGAAGTCGGGAAAATCGCCAGCGGCTACGTCTATTACGTGTCGTTGAAAGGGGTGACCGGAGCGGCGAATCTGGACGTTTCCAGCATCGCGAGTAAAATCCCGGCCATCAAGTCGCGCGTCCCCCTGCCGGTGGGCGTCGGTTTCGGTATCCGCGACGCGCAAAGCGCGCGTGCGGTGGCCGAAGTGTCCGATGCCGTCGTGATCGGCAGCCGTATCGTGCAATTGCTGGAACAAGCGGCACCCGACACCGCCGCCGAGACGCTCACGCGTTTCGTCGCCGAGGTGCGCGAGGCGTTGGACAGCATCGCGACTGCCCGATAACAGTTAATTTTTGTCTTCTGTAGTGTGAGCGGCGGGCTTGTCCCGCCGTTTGCGCGACCGTAGACCCCAGAAGGATTCAATATGAGCTGGCTCGATAAACTGCTGCCGCCGAAAATCAAACAAACCGACCCGAAGAGCCGCAAGGGGATTCCGGAAGGCCTGTGGATCAAGTGCCCGTCGTGCGAAGCCGTGCTTTATCGCAATGACGTCGAGGCCAATCTGCATGTTTGCCCGAAGTGCGACCATCACATGCGCATTGGCGCGCGTGAGCGGCTCGACGGCCTGCTCGATCCGGAAGGTCGCTACGAAATCGGCCAGGAAATCGTCCCGGTCGACGCGCTCAAGTTCAAAGACAGCCGCAAGTACCCGGATCGTCTGAAAGAAGCCATGGACGACACCGACGAAACCGACGCGATGGTCGTCATGGGCGGTGCGATCCACACGCTGCCGGTAGTGGTCGCCTGCTTCGAATTCTCGTTCATGGGCGGCTCGATGGGCTCGGTGGTCGGCGAGCGCTTTGCGCGCGGCGCGCAGAACGCGCTCGAACAAAAGGTGCCGTTCATCTGCTTTACCGCTTCGGGTGGCGCGCGGATGCAGGAAAGCCTGCTGTCGCTGATGCAAATGGCGAAGACGACGGCCATGCTGACCAAGCTCGCCGAAGCCAAGCTGCCGTTCATCTCCGTGCTGACCGATCCGACCATGGGCGGCGTGTCGGCCAGTTTCGCGTTTCTCGGCGACGTGGTGATCGCGGAGCCGAAGGCGCTGATCGGCTTTGCCGGCCCGCGTGTGATCGAGCAAACCGTGCGTGAGAAGCTGCCGGAAGGTTTCCAGCGCGCCGAGTTCCTGCTGACGAAGGGTGCGATCGACATGATCGTCGATCGCCGCAAGCTGCGTGAAGAGCTCGCTCAATTGATGGCGCTCCTGAGCCATCAGCCGGCTGACGCGGTAGCGTAAGCAGGCTCCGCGGCGGAGGGTTGTCGCGCTTTATCGAGCGCGCCCACCGTCGAAAAACAGTAAAAATAGCGCGCCGCGTGAGTGATCAAGCGGCGCGCTGTCATTTCCGGGATAATCACGGTCTCGCAACGTAGCGCCGGTTTCCGGCGACGGCCAGCGCAGACGGCATAGTTTCCGCGCATAAACTGCCCGGCAGACCAGGCTCTGGCCGCAGCCGCAGCCGCAGCCGCAGCCGCAGCCGCAGCGGACCGCTCGGCGCATTTGCAATACTGCCAAATCGATTCACTCGCGATTCATCCGATGACCACATTCCCCACCCTCGACGCGTGGCTCACGCACCTCGAATCCGCGCATCCGGTCGGCATCGACATGGGTCTTTCCCGCATCAGCCAGGTGCGCGACGCAATGCGGCTGTCGTTCGCGTGTCCGGTGATCACGGTTGGCGGTACGAACGGCAAGGGCTCCACGTGCGCGATCCTCGAAGCCATTTTGCTGCGCGCAGGTTTCACGGTCGGCTGCCATACCTCGCCGCACCTGCTCTCGTTCAATGAGCGCGCGCGAGTGAACGGCGAAATGGCCAGCGATGCGGACCTGCTGCCGCACTTCGAAGCCGTCGAAGCCGCGCGCCTGAGCCTCGCCGAGCCGGTCACCCTGACGTATTTCGAATTCACGACGCTGGCGATCATGAGCCTGTTCGCGTCGCGCGGACTGGATGCGGTGATTTTCGAAGTCGGCCTGGGCGGCCGCCTCGATGCGGTCAATATCCTTGACACCGATTGCGCGATCATCACCAGCATCGATATCGATCACACGGACTATCTCGGCGACACGCGTGAAAAAATCGCCTTGGAAAAGGCCGGCATCTTCCGCCCGGGCAAGCCGGCAATTTGCGCGGATCCGGTGCCGCCGCAGTCGCTGATCGATTACGCGGAAAAAATCGGCGCGCAATTGTGGCTGTTCGGTCGCGATTTCCATTATGAAGGTCAGGCGGGTAGCGAACGCCAGCAATGGAGCTACGTCGGCCCGACCATGCGGCGTTCCGCGCTGGCCTATCCGGCGCTGCGCGGCGCGAATCAGTTGATCAACACGTCGGCGGCGCTCGCCGGTCTCGAAGCGCTGCGTGACCGCTTACCGGTGTCGGCACAGGACATCCGCCTCGGCCTTGCGAACGTGGAACTGCCGGGGCGTTTCCAGGTGCTGCCGGGCAAGCCGGCCATCGTGCTGGATGTCGGTCACAATCCGCACGCGGCCGCGGTGCTGACGCAAAACCTCGGCAATATGGGCTTTTTCCCCTACACCTACGCGGTGTTCGGCGCGATGCGCGACAAGGATATTGCCGGCGTGTTGTCGCATCTGAAAGACGAAATCGATCATTGGTGCGTGACCGATTTGCCGACGCCGCGCGCGGCGTCGGCGGAACAACTCGAAGCGGCCTTGCGCGAGCAGGGCGTAGGCGAGAGCGCCGACAGCAGCGTGACGCGCTATGCGACGCCGGCCGAGGCTTTCCAAGACGCGCTAAAACGAGCGTCAGAGAATGATAGAATCGTGGTTTTCGGCAGTTTCTATACGGTAGCGGGTGTCATGGCCTACCGTAAATCGCAGCAACACTGAACGGGCGCCAGCCTCGAACCAAGCGATTCATGGGAATTTTCTCGTTCGGCAAGAAAGACGACGCGCCCACCCGGCGCGGCGCAAATACCAGTTCCATCCGGGCCGCCCGTGGCGAGCGCGTGGAGCGGCGAACCCGCCGCACGGAGCGCACCGTCGACGCCGATGCGATGCTGCTCGACCCTACGTTGCCGGAAAAGCAGCGTGCGCGTCGCCGCCTAGTTGGCGCGATCGCAATGGTCGTGGCCGCGGTCGTCATTTTGCCGATGGTGCTGGACTCGCACCCCAAGCCCGTCACAGACGACATTTCCATCGACATTCCAAGCCGTCCCGCGCCGAAGCTCGCCAAAGCCGAGGAAGACACGCAGGCCGGTGTAGCGCCCGACAACCCCACGCCAGACGCGGCACTTGCCGCCTCCGGTCTTGGGCCGGCTACGGCGGCGAGGCAAGGCCAGTCCGGTGCCACGAAGCAACCGGGCACGGAAACGAACACAGCAACGGCAGCGCCCGCGGCCAGGCCGGCGGCGAAACCGCAGGCGGCGAGCGTCGCCGCCAATACTACGCCAGCGGCGCCCGCAGCGCCCGCCAAGCCGGCCAAACCGCCGGTCTCGCATAACGCGGCAACCGCTCCGGCGCCGACCACTGCGGCACCGGCCGCGCAAGCCCCGGGTTCCGACGACACGAACACGGCCGCCGCTGCGGACGCGAATTCCGGTACGCCGGCTTCGCCGCCGGGTAGCCGTTTCGCCGTCCAGCTCGGCGCGTTCGCGAACGACGCCAACGCACGCAGTTGGGCAGCCAAGTTGAAAGCGGCGGGTGTGCCCGCATATACCGAACATCGGAAGCAGGCTGACGGCTCCACGCTCACGTTGCTGCGTGCCGGCCCATTTGCGGACCGTGCAGCGGCAAGCGCCGCCATTGCAAAGGTTCGCGAGGCCGGCTTGACGTCTGGCGCGAACAGCGGCGCGGCACAGTAAGTCGGCGATGTTCACCGCCTTCGACTACGCTGTAATGGCGGTGATCGGTTTGTCGGCGTTGCGCGGCACGTGGCGCGGTTTCTTGTCCGAGATATTCGGGTTGATCGGCTGGATCGCGGCTTTTTTCATTGCTTGCCGCTTTGTCGGTTACGTCGTGCCGTTTATCCCGTCTAACTGGCCGGGCGGCGCGTTGACCCAGTGGCTGCTGGCCTTTGCGCTGGTAGTGATCGGTGTGGTGCTGGTGGCGAGCGTGCTGAACGCCCTCTTGAGCCGCATCGTGCAGGCAACCGGCTTGAGCGGCGTGGACCGCTCGCTCGGTTTGATGTTCGGCCTCGTGCGCGGGGTCATTCTGGTGCTGATTCTGGTCGCCCTGGCGGGCTTGACCGAACTGCCCCAACAGGAATTCTGGCGCAACGCCTTGCTTCGACCCTATGCGGTCGAGGGCGTGCACGTAATGAAACCGCTGCTTCCCGAGACGCTTGCTGCTTACGTCCGAGTGTGACGATCAGGCGAGTGGTTAGGGAAACGCAGCAGGACACCGGCGCAAACCGGCTGCCTTTACGTTCGGTCGCGTAGCTTCGAGAACGCTCCGAAGGAAGTCCCTTGGGACGCCATCGCAGGCAGCGGCCGCCATGACGAATTTCGTACCTTTGAAGGACATGCCATGTGCGGCATCGTAGGCGTAGTTTCCCACTCTCCGGTCAATCAGCTGATCTATGACAGCCTGCTGCTCCTGCAGCATCGCGGTCAGGACGCCGCCGGCATCGCGACGGCGAACGGCAGCAATTTCCACATGCACAAGGCGAACGGCATGGTGCGCGACGTGTTCCGCACGCGCAACATGCGCAGCCTGCCCGGCACGACCGGTATCGGTCAGGTCCGTTATCCGACGGCCGGTTCGGCGTCGAGCGAAGAAGAAGCCCAGCCGTTCTACGTGAACGCGCCGTTCGGCATCATCCTCGCGCACAACGGCAATCTGACCAACTGGCAGCAACTGAAAGATGAGATGTTCCGCATCGATCGCCGCCACATCAATACCAATTCCGACACGGAAGTGATGCTCAACGTGCTCGCGCACGAACTGCAGCTCTCCAGCTCGGGCCTGCAACTCGATCCGGCCGCGTTGTTCAACGCCGTCTCGGGCGTGCATCGCCGGGTGCGCGGATCGTACGCGATCGTGTCGCTGATCGCCGGTTACGGCCTGCTGGGTTTCCGTGACCCGTTCGGCATCCGCCCGCTGTGCCTCGGCAAGCAGGAAACGGCTGAAGGCGTCGAATGGATCCTGGCGTCGGAGTCGGTGGCGATCGAAGGTATCGGCTTCGAATTCGTGCGCGACGTGGCGCCGGGCGAAGCGGTTTTCATCGACATCGAAGGCAATCTGCACTCGCAGCAATGCGCGACGAACCCGAGCCTGAACCCCTGCATTTTCGAACTCGTGTATCTCGCGCGTCCGGACTCGGTGCTCGACGGCGTGCCGGTCTACAACGTGCGTCTGCGCATGGGCGACTACCTCGCCGAGAAGATCAAGCGCGAACTGCCCGACGTTCCAATCGACGTCGTGATGCCGATTCCCGATTCGTCCCGTCCGGCCGCGATGCAGGTCGCGAAGAAGCTGGGCGTGGAATACCGTGAAGGCTTCTTCAAGAACCGTTACGTCGGTCGGACCTTCATCATGCCCGGCCAGGCCGTGCGCAAGAAGTCGGTGCGCCAGAAGCTGAACGCCATGGGCATCGAGTTCAAGGGCAAGAACGTGCTGATCGTCGACGACTCGATCGTGCGCGGCACCACGTCGCACGAAATCGTGCAGATGGCGCGCGACGCCGGCGCGAACAAGGTGATCTTCGCTTCGGCGGCGCCGCCGGTGAAGTTCCCGAACGTCTACGGTATCGACATGCCCACGCGGGGTGAACTCGTCGCCCACGGCCGTTCGGACGACGAAGTCGCGCGCATGATCGGCGCGGACCATCTCGTTTATCAGGACGTCGACGCGCTCAAGCAAGCGGTCCGCGATATCAACCCGGCACTGAAGGAATTCGAAGCGTCGTGTTTCGACGGTAACTACGTGACCGGCGACGTCACGACCGAGTACCTCGACCGCATCGAAACCGCGCGTCTCGCACCGTCCTCGCAATCGGACCGCGACGCCGCGAGCGAAGCGATCGACGGTGGCGCGCCGGCCCGTTCGCAACTGCATCTGCAACTATCGGTGGGCTGAGCGCGATTCGAGTTGCAGGCTCCCGGTGCACGGCGCGCCGGGAGCGTGTTAGCATGACGGCTTGCGTCGATTTGAACTCAGCTTGCGGACGCGGGGCAACCCGAAACAGCTAAAGCGAATGGTGGAAAAGCCGCATTCATCTACCTCCGCTCCAGCTTTCCCCCGCACATGAAGCCCGCTTATGCCGACGCAAAAGCGGGCTTTTTTGTTGCTGCCGTTCGGCTTGATGCGCTCAGATGATTTCACGTGAGCCGCCGACACCGAACGCAGCCATGAAACATTGGAAACCAGAACCAACATGGACGACTCCCTGAACTTCGACACGCTGGCAGTCCGCTCGGGCACGGTGCGCAGCGATTTCAACGAACATTCGGAAGCGATTTTCCTGACCTCGAGCTTCGTGTTCGCGAGCGCTGCGGACGCGGCCGAAAAATTCAAAAATTCCGAAGACAACTACACTTACTCGCGGTTCACGAATCCGACCGTGTCGATGTTCCAGGACCGTCTGGCCGCGCTCGAAGGCGGCGAAGCCTGCATGGCGACGGCCTCGGGAATGGCCGCGATCATGTCGGTGGTGATGTCGGCGTTGCAGGCGGGCGACCATCTGGTGAGCTCGCAGGCGCTGTTCGGTTCGACGCTCGGCATGTTCTCGCAAATCTTCAGCAAGTTCGGCATCGCCACGACGTTCGTCGATCCGACCAATCTGGACGCATGGAAAAACGCCGTGCGCCCGGAGACGAAGATGTTCTTCCTCGAAACGCCGTCGAATCCGCTGACCGAAGTCGCCGACATCGAAGCGATCAGCAAGATCGCCAAGGCGTCGAACGCGCTGTTCGTGGTCGACAATTGCTTCTGCAGCCCGGCCCTGCAGCAGCCGCTGAAGCTCGGTGCGGATGTCGTGATGCATTCGGCCACCAAATTCCTCGACGGTCAGGGCCGCGTGCTCGGCGGCGCGTTGGTCGGCTCGAAGCAGTTCATCATGGAAAAGGTGTTCCCATTCGTGCGCAGCGCCGGTCCGACGCTCTCCGCGTTCAACGCGTGGGTGCTGCTCAAGGGCATGGAAACGCTGTCGCTGCGCGTTGAAAAGCAGTCGGCCAATGCGCTCGAGATCGCGCGCTGGCTGGAAACGCATCCGGCTGTGAATCGCGTGTTCTATCCGGGGCTTGAATCGCATCCGCAGCACGCGCTGGCCATGCGTCAGCAGAAGGCGGGCGGCGCGATCCTGTCGTTCGAATTGAAGGGCGACACGCCCGAGCAGATGCGTGCGAATGCATGGCGAGTGATCGACAACACGAAAATCTGCTCGATCACCGGCAACCTCGGCGATACGCGCACCACCATCACGCATCCGGCTACGACCACGCATGGCCGCGTGACCCCGGAAGCGCGCGCGGCGGCGGGTATCAGCGAAGGCTTGATTCGTCTCGCAGTCGGTCTGGAAAACGCCGGCGATATCCGGGGCGATCTGGAGCGCGGTCTGGCGGGTTGAGCGAAGGTTTGAGCGAAAGCTCGATGCAGGTCAAGCGGGCCGCACTGTCAGGCGGCTCGCGCACAAACACCCAGAGCAGTAAGACGCGGCGCAGCAAAGTGCAGCAGAGCCTCCTTGCAGCAGAGACCTAGTGCGGCAAAGACCTTGTGCAGCAAAGACTTAGCGCAGCAAAAACACACCGCTGTAAAACTCAATGCCGCAGCGCGCGCCATTGACCGGGCGCCAGCCCGAAACGCCGCGTGAACGCGTGCGTATAGGCGCTTTGATCGCCAAAGCCGATGTCCAGCGCGATATCGCTTAATGAAAGCCGCGGATCGGCAAGCAAGGTGAGCGACGTATCGAGCCGCAGACGCTGCAAATAGCGATGCGGCGTCTCACCGAAGGCCTCGATAAAAAGCTGATGAAAGCGCCGCATGCCAAAGCCGCAATGCGCGGCGAGGTCGGCGATCCGCACCGGCTCCGACAAATGCGCGCGCAACCAGCGGTCGATACGCGCAAAATCCAGACCGGCGCCTGCCGCCTGCGCGCCCGCCGTCGTGCCCGCGTCGGCCACCAGCGCCGCGCCGAGACGCGCGGCTGCGTCCCAATGAAAACGCCGTGTGTCCAGATCGTCGCCTCGCGCGCCGCCGGCGGCGTGCGCCGCGATACGGTGCACGAGCTGCGTGAGCGAGGCGTCGACCGTGACGGCCCGCGCGCGGTCGAACAGCCGTTCCGGCACGGCCAGCGACGCCGCCGGCAAGTCCAGAACCAGCTGCCGGTTTTCGCCGACGCCCGCGTAATCGTGCCGAGCGCCCGCCGGGATGAGCCAGGCGGAGCCGGCGTCGATCTGGTGCGCGACGCCGTTCACCGTCATGACCATCGCGCCGTCGAGTCCGAGCACGACCTGGTGAAAGTCGTGCACGTCCGACGCTTCGATCGCGCCGTAGCGGCGCAGCGAAACGCTAGGGGCGGAAACGGGGGCGTGAGTCATCGACGGTGCGTGGCAACGGAACGGCGAAAACTCAGACGCCGAGCAATTCGACTTCGAACACGAGCGTCGCGTTCGGCGGAATCACGCCGCCCGCGCCGCGCACGCCGTAGCCGAGTTGCGGCGGGATGGTCAGTTTGCGGGTGCCGCCGACCTTCATGCCTTGCACGCCTTCGTCCCAGCCCTTGATGACCATGCCGCCGCCCAGCACGAAAGCGAACGGGTCATTGCGGTCCTTGCTCGAGTCGAACTTCTGACCATCGGTCAGCCAGCCGGTGTAGTGAACGCTGACGGTCTTGCCGGCCACTGCCTCGGCGCCGGTGCCTTCAACGATGTCTTCGTACTTCAAACCGGATTCGGTAGTCACAGTCGACATGTATCGCTCCTCAGATCAAAACGTAAAAACCGACATTGTAGGCGTGTTGACGCCGCATCGCGCAGGATTGCCGCGTGGCACGCGGATTGCGTGAAGGGTGGTCGTCCGGCCACGCTGGTCGCGCCGGACCGCGTGCCTATAATGGGGCTTCTTTCAATCATCATGCACCGCCTGAGAGGGCTCGATCGTGACAACGTCTTCAACCGGAAATGCTGGCGAAAAGCCGGTGGCTTCCGGCTTCGCCGTATCCGAACGCACCGCGCATCTGCGCGCGGAAGCCGCGCTGTTCATGCGCGACCATGTGCTGTCGCTGGTGTCGCACGACCTGCGTGGTCCATTGAATGCCATTCATAGCTGGGCGTACGTGCTGGAGCGCAAGCTCGACGCGAACGATCCCAATGCGCAACGCGCCGTCACCGGCATTCGCAATGGCGTGGATCAGCAGGTCAAGTTGCTCGAGACGATCGTCGACACCACGCGCGCCGAGACAAAATCACTAGCGCTAGCCTACGCGCCATTTCCCCTGCATCCGTTACTCGACGAAACGGCGGAAGAAGTCCGCTCGGGCCTGGGTCGCGCGCGCGGCGTGGAAGTCGCCGTCGACTCGCAACTCGCCACCGAGCAGCTCAACGGCGACCGCGAGCGCCTTGCCGCCGCGCTATGGCTGATGCTCACGTTCGCGGTCGAAGCGAGCGCGGAAGGCGCCACGGTCAAGCTGGTCACGAAAGCGGATACGAGCGTGTGGCACGCCAGCGTCGCATACGAGCCCAATGACGCCGCGTTGGAAGACCCCTCGTTGCCTCATGTACTCGAGGCGTTCGCCCGCAAGCAGGCACGCGAGCCGCGCGAAGCGAAACGGATCGCGTGGGTGCTGGCGCTCTGCAAGCGCATCGCGGAAGCGCACGGCGGCAGTTTCGAGCAAGGCGAGGCAACCGACAGCACCGCGGACGGCGCCACGGCCACGCTCGCGCTGCGCGTCCCGCTGAGCGCAACGGCTCCGAAATAGGCGGTTCGACTTGGACGGCTGCTCCGCGCGATAAAGGTTTCACCGAGCTTTCACCCTCTATACTGACAACTTTTGTCGCCGGAGCCTTTCGCTTTGATCCAGGTTGTCGCCCTTATCGGCGCGTTGTTTCTCGTCGCCCTGAACGGTTTCTTTGTTGCCGCCGAATTCGGTCTCGTCAAACTGCGGCAGACGCGCGTGCAAAGTCTTGCCGCCAAACATGGCATGCGCGGACGTCTGCTCGCCAAGGTGCACGGACGCCTCGACGCCTATCTCTCCGCATGCCAGTTGGGCATTACGCTGGCGTCGCTCGGGCTTGGCTGGATCGGCGAGCCCGCGTTCGCGGAACTGCTCACGCCGGTCTTCGGCCTGCTCGGCGTCGAATCGGAGAAGCTGATCCACGGCATCTCGCTCTTCTTCGCGTTCTCATGCATCTCGTTCCTGCACATCGTGGTGGGCGAACTCGCACCGAAGTCGCTGGCCATTCGCGAGGCGGAGAAGGTCTCGCTATGGGCCGCCATGCCGTTGTACGGCTTTTACTGGGCCATGTATCCGGCCATCTGGGTGCTCAATTCGAGCGCCAACGCGGTGCTCAGGCTCGCCGGGCTCGACGCCGATCACGGCCACGACTCGCACTACTCGACGGACGAACTCAAGCTGATCCTGCGTGGGCGCCGCGCCAACGTCGCTACGGAGCTAGGTCCGCCGGACGGCGCGTATAGCCAGGACGAGTGGAACACGATCGCGCACTCGCTGGATTTTTCGCGCATGACCGTGTCGGACCTCATGCGTCCGGCTTACGAAATGATCGGCCTGCGGCGCGATCTGCCGTTGCGCGAAAACATGCAGGTGGTGGCGCGGCACCGTTTCAGCCGTTATCCGTTGTTTGAAGACGCATCCGGCGAACGCGTGGCCGGCATGATCCATTTGAAGGACTTGCTGCTGGCGCGGCACGCGGGCAGCACGCTCGACGATCTTTCCCAATACGCGCGCCCCGTGCAGTACGTCACGCCGGAGATGCCGGCGCTCGAACTGTTTCGCCGCTTCCGCAAGGGCGCGCCGCACTTCGCGCTGGTCGGCCACAAGCGGGAGAAGCCGATCGGCTTCCTGACGCTAGACAATCTGCTCGGCGCACTGGTCGGCCAGATCCACGACGAATTCCGTCAGGGCGATGCCGACTGGACCCGCATGGACGACGGCACGCTGATGGGCAAGGGCAGCTTGCCGGTGGTGTCGCTGGAGCGCGCGTTGGGCATTGACATCGACGAAGGCAAGGCAGAGTCGGTGGGCGGCCTCGTCATCCAGGCGCTCAACGATCTGCCGACCGAAGGGCAGCGGGTCGAGTTCGACCGCTTCGACGTGGTGGTCAAGAAGATGAAAGGCCCGCGTATCGTGCTCGTGCGGGTCTATCCGAAAGCTCTCGACGACGAAGGCGGTTAAGGCGCCATAGCGCCGCGCGGGACTCAGCGGGGAGCCGATCCCGCTGCGCGCGCCACAGCATTGCGCAGGTAGAATTGGCGTCCACACCATTGGGGGCGACATGGGATATCTGCTGGTGCTGTGCGTGGGATTGCTGGCCGGCACGTTGAGCGGCGTGGTCGGCACCGGCTCGTCGATGATGCTGATGCCCGTCCTCGTGATGCTGTTCGGTCCGCAACAGGCGGTGCCGATCATGGCGATCGCGGCAATCATGGGCAACTTCGGCAAGGTTCTCGCGTGGTGGCGCGAGATCGACTGGCGTGCATGCGGTGCTTACTGCGTGACCGCCGTGCCGGGGGCGGCGCTGGGCGTGCGAACGCTGCTCGCGTTGCCGCCCCATGCGGTCGAAATCGCGTTGGGCGTGTTCTTTGTCGCCATGGTCCCCACGCGGCGCTGGCTCGCGCGGCGCGCCATCAAGTTCTCGCTGTGGCAACTCTCGCTGATCGGCGGCGCGGTGGGCTTTCTCACTGGAATCGTCGTGTCGACCGGGCCGATCACGGTACCCGTATTCATGTCGTACGGCCTTGTGAAAGGCGCCTTTCTCGCGACCGAAGCGGCGGGCTCGTTGACCGTCTATGCCGCCAAAGTCGCGGTTTTCAATCATTTCGGCGCGCTGCCCTTGCATGTGGTGATCGATGGCTTGATCACCGGCTCCGCATTGATGGTCGGCTCGTTTGCCGCGCGAACGATCGTGGTCCGGATGAGTCCCGCCACCTTCAAACTGGTCGTCGACGGCTTGATGCTGTCGTCGGGGCTGTCGCTGCTGTGGGCAGCGGGGCGCTAGCCCCGGCGAGCAGACGCCTGCAACGCTCGCGGATCAACTGCGTGGCACGCCGTCCTCCACCAATACCGCGATCGGCATGGCGCCCAGCGCATCGCGCAGATACAACAACCCATTCTCGTCGACCTTCGGCGCAGCGGGACTCAGCCAGTCGAATAGCGCTCTCGCGGACAGATCGGACGGCATCTCCACCGCCGTGTCCTCCCATTTCGCGGGATCGACCATCGGCACGTTGCCTTCCTCACCGAGCAAACCGGCAGCGAGCCTGCTCGCCACCACCACGGCCCAGGCATTGCCATGGCGGCGCGCGAACGCGATCACATTCGACGCGTGCTTACCGCGCACGGCGAGCGGCAGATATTCGCTTTGACTCAGCAACTCCGGCAAATGCGCCCGCAGCGCGAGCACGCGCTGCACCACCGCGAGCTTCACGCGTCCATCATGCCAGGTCGACAGGAATTCGGACGGCGGAGTCTGCGCGAGCCACGCCTCGCGTTTGGCGAAATCGACGGGCCGGCGGTTGTCCGGATCGACCAGACTGAAGTCCCACAACTCGGTGCCTTGATAAAGATCGGGAATCCCAGGCGACGCCAACCGCAGCAGCGTCTGCTGCAAGCTATTGAGCGCACCTGCACGGCCGATTCGCGCGGCGAACGCGGACAACTCCTTCAGGAAACCGTCACGCCGCTGCGGCGCCAGAATGTCGAACAGGAAATCGCGGCAACCGGCTTCGTATGGTTCGTCTGGAGCGAGCCAGTTGGTTTGCAGCTTGGCCTCGCGCAACGCCTTCAGCTGCCATTGCGCGACGCGTTCGGCGAGTTCCTTCACCCCGGCTTCGTCGTCCGGTTGCAGATCCGGCGGCCAGCAGCCCACCAGCGTCTGATACAGCATCGCCTCGGCGGCGGGACCGGGCGCCCAGTCGTAGCTCGTGTCCTGGCCGACGCTGCTGACCGGCTTGCCGTCGAGCGCCCGACGATGCGGCGCATTCAGCGTGGACCACGCGCGCAGTGTCGCGCTCCAGTCCTGCGCAATCTCGCTCAACACAGCGAGCCGCGCACGCACGTCTTCGCCACGTTTGTGATCGTGCGTGGCGGTCGCGAGCATGGCGTGAGGGAAGCGCTGCGACCGCTCCAGATTCGACGCGTGAAACTGCTCGACCGACAACGCAAACTCGCCCGGGTCCGAGCCGACTTCGTTGCGCGACAGCAGCCGGCCATAGCGATAACACGCCGTGTCCTCCACCGCCTTCGCGGCAACCGGCGCAGTCAACTGCGAAAACAGCGTCTGCGCGGTGCGTCCCGCGGAACCGGCATGGCTCGGCGGCGCACCGTTCTGGTTTTGCTGTTGCGGCGCGCCGCTTCGTCCGGCCGGCGCCTCTTCGGCGCTGCCGCCAAGCCACGCGTTCACACGCTCGAGCGCGACATGGTCCGCGCGAGCCAGCGACCGTCTCGCGCCCTCCAAAGCCTGGTCGAAATAGACGTTATCCGCCGTGCTGCGCAGACCGTTCTGCGGATAGATTCGATACACCGGAAAATGCACGACCAGTTCGGTCAGCACACGCCGCAGGGTGGTGAAGGTGAAATCGCGCGTGGTCAGCGAATCGCGCGCAATGCGATGCAACGCACGTGCAGCGCGGTCGAGTTCCGCCGAAAGGTTTTCCGCGAGAATCTTGCGGCGCGCGGCGAGGGCTTCGTCGGCGAAACGCGGGCTGCGGCCGGTCAGTTCGGTCCATGTCTGCGCGAGCGGCTCGGCGCCGGCCGGATCGTGCAGCAGCGCACCCACGTCGTTCATGAAGTCGTAGCCGGTCGTGCCGTCCACCGGCCAATCGTCGCGCAGCGGTTCGCCACGGCCAAGAATCTTTTCGACCACCACGTACGGGGCGCTGTCGCGAAGTTCGGTGAGACGTTGCCGCAAACGCTGACAGTACTCACGCGGCTCAGCGAGGCCGTCCACGTGGTCGATGCGCAAGCCGTCCACCACGCCTTCCTGATACAGACGGAAGGGCAGCGCATGCACGGCCTCGAACACTTCGGGCCGCTCCACACGCACGCCGGCAAGCGTGGAGATATCGAAGAAACGCCTCCAGTTCACCTCGTCGGATGCGGTGCGCCACCACGCCAGGCGGAAGTGTTGCCGCTCGATCAGACGATGCAGGCGGTCACGCGTGACCGGGTCGTTCGGAGAATACGTTTCCAGTACGAACTCGATCGCCAAGCCGCCGTTCTGCGCGACGAACTCGCGCAGCATGTCGCGGCCTTCAGCGGCGCGCGGATGATCGGCGGGCTGAGTCGTGAGGCCGTGGAAACGCTCGGCGAGGGCGGTGAGATCGGAGCGGTCGGCGCTTTGCAGGATCGACGCGTAATCGATCGGACACACTGGAAACACGTGCGGCCCGTAGCCGATATAAAAGCGCCCGATGTCAGCCGCGAAATGCAGTGCAATGCGGCCAGCCGCCAGTTCCTCGCCGTACGGCGCACCGAGCGTGGGCAGCAGCACCTTGCCGCGCAACGCCGGATCGGGCGAATGCCAGTCCACGTCGAAGTGGCGCGCGTAGGCGCTGTGACGGCCCCATTCGAGGATATCGAGCCACCAGGCATTGCTGGCGCCGCCGACGCCCATATGGTTCGGCACCGTGTCGATGATCAGTCCCATGTCGTGCGCGCGCAGCTTGTCGACGAGGCGCCTGAGGGCCGCCTCGCCGCCGCATTCGGCGCTGACCTGGGTGTAATCGACGGTGTCGTAGCCGTGCATGGAACCCGGCTCGGCCGTCGTGATGGGCGACGCGTACACGTGGCTGATGCCGAGCGCGGCGAAGTATTCGACGTGCTTCGCGGCATCGTCGAACGTAAAGCCTCGGTGAAACTGGAGGCGAAGCGTGGAGCGCGGGACGGTCATGGCGTATCAGGCTCCGAAGAAGCGTTGGAAGCAGGAACTGAAGCAGCGGCGGCGCGGCGCTCGCGATCCACCGCGAGCAGGCGGTCGCAGAAGCTGTCGTCCTCGAACAATTCGTCAATCGGCAAGGTGACGCGGCGGCGCCAGTTCGGATGCTCGTCGATCGAGCCGGGCAGATTCGGCTGCTCGACCTGCGCGAGCAGATCCTCGAGCGGAAAGGTCACCAGCGGGCCGGGCGTCGCGGCCACGAAGGCGAGCGCTTCGTCCACGGGCGCGCTGTCGGGTGGCGGCGCGGGAATGTCGTTCGCGGCCACGCCGGCTTGCTGGAACGCGCGCCACAACAACGCGCGGTCTTTCGCGCGCTCTTGCTGGGCAACTTCCTCGGGGTCGCGGCCGTCGGCGCGCGCCAGCGTCTGGCCGATCCGGTTGCGCCACGTGATGTCGCTGCCGCGCCACCAGCCGGCTACCGTCGGCAGATCGTGCGTGGTGGTGGTGCCGACCGCATTGCGGTCCCAGGCGGAAGGCGGCTTGAAACCCTTGCCGTCGTGCGCGCTTTCGAACCACAGCACGCGAATGCCCGCAATGCCGTGTTCTTCGAGCCGCTCGCGAAAGCCGGGCGGCACGGTGCCGAGATCCTCGCCGATCACGATCGCGCGATGCCGCCACGATTCGAGCGCGATCAGACGCAGCAGGTCTTCGAGCGGATAGCGCAAGTACGCGCCGTTGCGCGCGCTTTCGCCTTCGGGCACGAGCCACAGCCGCCGTAAGCCGAGAATATGGTCGATGCGGATGCCGCCGGCATGCGCGAAGGCCGCGCGCAGCATGTCGATGAAGGCGGAAAAGCCTTGCATGCGCATGGCGCGCGGGGAGAAGGTGGTGAGCCCCCATGCCTGGCCGGCCTGATTGAACAGATCGGGCGGCGCGCCGACCGACACGCCTTGCAGCATGTCGTCGCGGTACGACCACGCATGACTGCCAGCGCTATCGCAGCCGACCGCGAGATCGGCGATCAGACCGACGGACATGCCGGCATCGCGCGACGCGTGCTGCGCGTGCGACAAGCCCTTGGCCGCGAGCCACTGCAGAAACCGATGGAAATCGACCTCGTTGCGATGGGCCTCGGCGAAAGCTTCGACTTCCGGGCTGCGTGGATCGCGCAACGCCTCGGGCCAATTACGCCAATGTCCATTGCCGCCTTCTTGCGAGAGTTGCGCCGCCTGCAGCGCTTCGAAGCGCGCGTGATCTTCGAGCGCGCGTCCGGCACGTTCGCAGAAGCCGTGAAATTCCAGCGCGCGAGCCGTGTTCTGCGCGCGATCGTTCGCGCAGAAATGCTCGTACAGAGCGCGCAAAACCTTGAGCTTCAATACCACCGCGTTCGGCCAGTCGATCAACGGCAAGTCTTCGAGTTTCGACCAGGCGTCGGCGGCCTGCGCGGCTTCAAGCGCCGCGTGGAACGCGTCTGTGCCGAATACGGCGGCGGCGTCGATATGCGTGACGTTCAACCACAACCGCGACGACGGCGAGTACGGACTGAAGCGGTTCGGCTCCGCGCTGAACATCGCGTGAGTCGGGCTGACGGCGAGCGCATGCGCGCCACGTTTCGCGCTTTCGACGGCCATCTGTGCCAGCGCCGAATAGTCGCCGATGCCACCATCGCCGATGCGGCGCAAGCCATATAACTGCGCGGCGATGCCCCACAGCGGCGGCACGGGCGCATCGTTGCCGGCGTCGTCATCGTGCAGCGTGCGCCACGCGTCGGCGACGGTGTAGCAGCGCGGCGGCGCGACGGCGAGCGTCACGCGCTGCTCGTTGATCACGAGCGCGTGATAGCCGGGCTCGTCGATCGGTGCAAGCAAGGCTTCCTCGCCTTTGGGCGCCGTAAACCGGCCGTCGATGATCGAGCCGCTTTCGAGTTCGATCCGATAGTGGCTGCCCGACTTGATCGCCGCGGCGGGCAGGGCGATGCCGCGCCCCACTTCCGCGGTCATCAGGGGCGGCAGTTTGCGGCCGGACAGTTCGGCCTCCAGAGCAGCGGAACTCTGGCGGATTTGCGTGGCGTTGCCGCACGGCAAACCCATCCGTTCGAGCAGCACGGCAAGCGTGGTCTCGGGCACATGCTGCGTCGTATGGTGTGCGTCCTGCCACTCCACCTCGAAGCCGGCGCGCGAGGCGAGAGTGACGACGGTGTCGTGATGGCGTCGGGTTGTCACGCGTGGCGCTCCTGTTGGCCTGCAATGCGCGCATCGTGGTGGATCGCATAGTCGCTCACGTCGCCGGTCAGCCACGCGACGAACGCGTGCGACGGCAAGACGTCGACGTCGACCTGTTCGCGCACGCGCGGCGGCGTTTCGAAAATCACTTTGCCGGCCGGCGTCCCGGTCAACGCGACGTTCTCTTTCGAGAGATTCAGCGCCACCGACAACGTCTCGCCGTCAGCGAGTTTCCAGCGGGCGATCAGCGCATTGGCATCGCCGCCGTTCGCTGCGTTCAGCACGGTCACGCCGCATGCCTTGCTATGTTTCAGGCGCGGTGTGATCAATTTGGCGCGGACCGCCAGCGCGGATTTGTAGAAGTGCATCCAGTCGAGCCGGTCTTTCGCTTCTTCGTCGTTGTGCTGCGGTGTTTCATCCGGCGCGGGCGGCGACGATGCAGCGAACGTCTTTACGTCGTTCGGATCGGGAATCTGCGCGCGCCGTTTCTCGTCGCTGAACGACGAAAAGCGCGCGAATTCGCGGCGCCGGCCTTCGCGGACCGCATCGGCGAGGTCGCCCTGGTAGTCGGTGAAAAACAGGAAGGGCTGCGTCGAGCCGTATTCCTCGTCCATGAATAGCAGCGGGATTTGCGGCGACAGCAGGAGCAAGCCGGTGGCGGCGCGCAGCGCATCGTCCGAGGTCAGCTTGCGCAGGCGCTCGCCGAACGCGCGGTTGCCGATCTGATCGTGGTTCTGCAGGAACATCACGAACGAGGTTGGCGGTAAATGGCCGCTCGCTTCGCCGCGTGGCTTGCCGTCGTGAATCGGCGACGGGTCGCCCTGATACGCGAAGCCTTCCGACAGCACGCGCGCGAGGCGGCGGATCGGCTGGTCCTCATACGCGTGGTAATAGCCTTCCGTTTCGCCGGTCAACAGCACGTGCAAGGTGTTGTGCGCGTCGTCGTTCCACTGTGCGTCGAAATGCGTGTCCAGCAGGCTCGCACTGTTGTGCTCGTTTTCCAGCACCAGATGCACATGGCGGCCGTGCTGCACTTTCGCGCGGATATGATCGGACAATTCGCGCAGCCACGCATGATTGTCGATGGCGTGGACCGCGTCGAAACGCAGGCCGTCGATACGATATTCGTTGATCCAGTAAATGGCGTTGTCCGTAAAGAAATCGCTCACTTCACTGCGCTCGAAATCGATTGCCGGCCCCCACGGCGTGTGCGTGCCTTCGCGGAAAAACGAGCGGGCGTACTCATGCAGATAATTGCCGTCCGGTCCGAAGTGGTTGTAGACCACGTCGAGAAACACCATGAGGCCGAGACCGTGCGCGGCGTCGATCAGCGCTTTCAGATCTTCGGGGCGGCCGTATGCGGAGTCGGGCGCGTACGGCAACACGCCGTCGTAGCCCCAATTGTGCTTGCCGGGAAAGTCGTTCAGCGGCATCAGCTCGATGGCGGTGACGCCGAGCGCGGCGAGCGCCGGCAGGCGTTTCTGCACGCCCGCGTAACCGCCCATCGCGCCGACGTGCAATTCGTACAGCACGGTTTCTTCCCAGGGCCGGCCATACCAGTCCGTGTGTTCCCAGCGGTACGCGCGCGGATCGATGACTTCGCTCGGTCCATGCACGTCTTGCGGCTGGAAGCGCGAAGCCGGATCGGGCACCGCATGTTCGCCGTCGAGCCGGAAGCGGTACAACGTGCCCGCGCCGCTGTCGATAGCGGTCTCGAACCAGCCATTGCCGGCGGGCGTCATTTCGTGTGCGCCTTGGGCGGGTCCGTTTTCGATTTCCACCTGAACGTGCTTGCACGAAGGCGCCCAGAAGCGAAACCGCGTGCGCGGTTTCGTGCCCGCCGCGCCGATGAGCTGCGCGCCGAACGGCAAACAATGCGCGTAATGATGCGCATGGGGATCAATCGGACTTTCGGACATGATTCGTCACCATTCAATTTTACTTTCGAGCCGCGTATTGACGTGCCGATCGCAATCGCGATACCTGACGCGCAATGAAGCGACCGCCCTGCCTGTTCCGTTGTCTCGCCGCCGCCGCGGTCTAAGCGGTCGGCGATGCGTCGCCAATGGGCGGATGCGCACCCGGATCGGGCGGAAGCGCCGTCAGAAGCCGTGGCCCGTGCTGCGGGCCGGGTTTCCAGCCCGCCTGCCAGTCCGCTTCGCCCACCGGTTGCGCGGCCAGCATCACGAGGCTATGCGCCGCCACTTCGACCTCTGACACCGCCAGCCGGTGCGGCGCGCTCTCCGGTTCAGCAGTGTCTAACAGCACATGCCATTCCAGGTGCGGAGCGGGAGGCGAAAACCGCAGTGTTTTATCGTTGGCGTTGAGCATCATCAACAATACTTCTGTTTCGCCGTTCAAGCCTGGTCCGGCGCGACGCAATGTGAACGCGCGGCCCTCGGGATCCTGCCAGGCTTCGATCGTGAGCGGATCGCCGCGTTCGTCGAACCAGCCGACGTCGAACAGGCCAGGCAACACTTCTCGATCGCCGAACAAAAAGCGCGTTTCCCGCAACAGCGGATGCTGCTTGCGCAGCGCGATCACGCGCGCCACGAACGCGCTCATCTGACGGCCGTCCGGCGATTCCGCGCGTTCCCAGTCGAGCCATGACATTTCGTTGTCCTGGCAGTACGCATTGTTGTTGCCGTGCTGCGTGCGCAGCGATTCGTCGCCGGCCAGCATCATCGGCGTGCCGAGCGCCATCAACAGCGTGGCGATCAGCGAGCGGGCCACGCGCTTGCGGGTGGCGAGAATCGCGGGATCGTCGGTCTCGCCCTCGGCGCCCCAATTGCGGCTGCAATTCTCGTTGTGGCCGTCGTTGTTGTCCTCGCGATTCGCTTCGTTGTGCTTCTGCTCGTAGGCGGTTACGTCGGCCAACGTAAAACCGTCATGCGACGTGACAAAATTGACCGACGCCCACGGCTTCCTGAAGCGTCGGTTGAACAAATCGGCCGAGCCGGTCAGGCGCGCGGCGAGATCGGGCCGCAAGCCGGCGTCGCCGCGCCAGAAACGGCGCACGGTGTCGCGAAAACGATCGTTCCATTCGCCGAAGCCGGGCGGATGATTGCCGAGCTGATAACCGCCCGGCCCGATATCCCACGGTTCGGATATCAGCTTGCGTTGCGACAGGATCGGGTCCTGACGCAACGCGTCGAAGAAGCCGGAGCCGGGATCGAAGCCGTGTTGCTCGCGGCCGAGCGTGACGCCGAGATCGAAACGGAAACCGTCGATATTGAATGCCGTGGACCAGTAGCGTAGCGAATCCATCACCATTTGCAGCACGCGCGGATGCGGCAGATTCACGGTGTTGCCGCAGCCGGTGTCGTTGATATGGTGACGCTCGTCGCCGGGAATCAGCCGGTAGTAGCTGGCGTTATCGAGGCCGCGCCACGACACGGTCGGGCCCATCTCGTTGCCTTCGCAGGTGTGGTTGTAGACCACGTCGAGAATCACCTCGATGCCGGCCGCGTGCAACTGGCGCACGGCAATGCGCATTTCGTCGAGCCGGTGCGTGCTCAGGTAAGACGGCTCGGGCGCAAAAAAGGCCGCTGTGTTGTAGCCCCAGTAGTTGCGCAGACCGCGTTCCACCAGAAAGCGGTCGTTGAGAAACGCATGCACGGGCAGCAATTCGACGGCGGTCACGCCGAGTTTCAGCAGGTGGTCGATGAACTCCGGCGAAGCCAGCGCCGCGAACGTGCCGCGCTCGTGCTGGCGCAAATCGGCGCGCAGCATCGACGCGCCGCGCACATGCGTTTCGTAGACGATGGTTTCGCCCCACGGCACGTTCGGCCGCTTGTCGTGCGACCAGTCGAATGCTTCGTCGATCACCACGCACTTCGGCATGGCGGGCGCGGAATCGCGCCGGTCGATGGAAAGATCCGCGCGATTCGAATGCACGCGATAACCGAACAGCGCGTCCGACCAGCGAAACTGTCCGACCAGCTTGCGCGCGTAAGGATCGAGCAGCAGCTTGTGCGGGTTGAAGCGATGCCCATGCTGCGGCTGATACGGCCCGTGCGCGCGAAACCCGTAGGCGGTGCCCGGATGCGCGTTGGGCAGGTAGCCGTGCCAGACTTCGTCGGTGCATTCGGGCAGTGTGAAGCGGCGGATTTCCTTGCGCCCGGTGGGATCGAACAGGCAAAGCTCGATTTTCTGCGCGTTCGCCGAGAACACCGCAAAGTTGACGCCGAGGCCATCCCAGCTGGCGCCGAGCGGATAGGGCGAGCCGGGCAGAAGCCGGTCGGGCATTGCATGCGACATGATTCCCCTTCCTGTTCTGATTGTTGAACGCTATCGTGGGACTTCATGCAACGAGCGCGCGGCGCGCAATGTCGCACGCCGCGCGCTCGCCTTACAGCAGTTGCGTCAATCCGCGCGCAATACGATCGTGGCGAGCGGCGGCAGCGTCAGTGCGGCGGAATGCGGCCAGCCGTGGCTCGATTGCGAGTCGGTATGGATCAGCCCGGCGTTGCCCATGTTCGAGCCGCCGTACACACCGGCGTCCGTATTGAGCACTTCCGCCCAGCGTCCGGCGCGCGGCATGCCGATCCGGTAACCGACCCGCGGCACCGGCGTCATATTGCACACTACGACGACTTCGCGGCCGGCGCCATCGGTGCGGCGATACGCGAAGACGCTGTTGCCGCTGTCGTCGCCGATCAGCCATTCGAAGCCGCCCGGCTCGCAATCGAGCAGATACAGGGCGGGCTCGTCGCTATACAGGCGGTTCAGGTCGCGCACCAGCTTCTGCACGCCATGGTGGTTCGCATCGTCGAGCAGATGCCAATGCGGCGACGCATCGTGATCGAATTCCGCCAACTGGCCGAATTCGCCGCCCATGAACAGCAGCTTCTTGCCCGGATGCGTCCACATGAAACCGAAGTACGCGCGCAGGTTGGCGAACTTTTGCCACCTGTCGCCGGGCATCTTGCCGAGCAGCGAACCCTTGCCATGCACCACTTCGTCGTGCGACAGCGGCAGCACGAAGCGCTCCGAATACGCGTACACCATCCCGAAGGTCATGTTGTGGTGATGGTATTGACGGTAGACCGGGTCTTCTTCCATGTAGTGCAGCGTGTCGTGCATCCAGCCCATATTCCACTTGAACTGGAAGCCGAGGCCGCCGTCTTCGACACGCGCCGTCACGCCCGGCCACGCCGTCGATTCCTCGGCGATCGTGATCGCGCCCGGCACGCCCGGCACGTAGCCGACTTCGTGATTCAGCCGCTTCAGGAACGCGATCGATTCGAGGTTCTCGCGACCGCCGTAAATGTTCGGCACCCACTGGTCGGCGGCGCGCGAATAGTCGCGGTATAGCATCGACGCGACCGCGTCCACGCGCAAACCGTCGACGTGATAGCGCTTCAGCCACGCTAGCCCCGAGGCGATCAGGAACGCGCTCACCTCGTGGCGGCCGAGGTTGTAGATCATCGTGTTCCAGTCCTGGTGATACCCCTCGCGCGGGTCGGCGTGCTCGTAGAGCGGCGTGCCGTCGAAATCGATCAGACCGTGCGCGTCGTTCGGAAAGTGCGCGGGCACCCAGTCGAGAATCACGCCGAGTCCGGCCTCATGCGCCTTGTCGACGAATCTCGCGAACTGCTCGGGTTTGCCGAAGCGCGCGGAAGGCGCGAATTGCCCGAGCGGCTGATAGCCCCACGAGCCGCCGAACGGATGCTCGGCAATCGGCATGAACTCCACATGCGTGAAGCCCATGCTTTTCACGTACGGAATCATCCGCTCCGCGAGTTCATCCCAATCGAGCGCGCGCTGGCCTTCTTCCGCGACGCGCAACCAGGATTCGGCGTGTACTTCGTAGATCGAAATCGGCGAGCGCGGGGTCTGTTTGCCGGCGCGCGACTGAATCCATTCGTGGTCGCTCCACGGAAACTGTTCGACCTCGTCGACGTGCGCCACGATGGACGCCGTGCCCGGTGGCTTCTCCGTTTGCATCGCGCAGGGATCGGCTTTCAAAGGCAGCGGATGGCCGTCGCGCGACAGCAGTTCGTATTTGTAGCGCGTGCCCGGCCCGACACGCGGCACGAACAATTCCCATACGCCGGCCTGATGCCGCAGCCGCATCGGATGACGGCGGCCGTCCCACGCATTGAAGTCGCCCACCACCGAGACGCGCCGCGCGTTCGGCGCCCACACGGCGAAGCGCACGCCCGGCACGCCGTCCACTTCCATCGGACGGGCGCCGAGGCATTCGAGCACCGCGTAAGGATCGCCGCCGGCGAGGCGCCCGAGCGGTTCGTCGCCGAGAACGGGACCGAACGCATACGTGTCTTCGATTTCCTGCACCACGCCGTGCCAGTCGATGCGCAAACGGTAGGGCGCGGCGGACGTCACACGGCCGGCAAACAGCCCCGGTCGCAACTGCTCGAGCTCGCCGAGCAGCGCACCGTCGGCGCGCGAAATCACGCTGACGTGCGTGGCGTTCGGCAACAGCGCGCGCACCACCGGACCCGCGTCCGTGTGATGCAGCCCGAGCTGCGAAAAAGGATCGGGGTGGCGCGCTTCGACGAGGGCGTCGATATCGAGCGGTTGGAGGCCCGCGGCCGGATCATGCTCACTCATAGTCGCCCTCGGCCGGATTAGGCGGTGTGGCGGCGCCTGACGCCTGGGTTGAGGAATCGTGACCTGGCGTGCCGGTGTCTCCGAGCAAACGGCTCGTGAGCGCGGCGAGGCCGCGGATTGGCAAGCTGAGCCACGTCGGCCGGTTGGCCGCTTCGTAACGGATTTCGTAGGCGGCTTTTTCGATCAGGAACAGATCGAGCAAAGCCTGCTCGGCTTCGGGCGCGACGAGCGGCGTCGGCGCTTCAGCGGCGGCCGCACGGTACTCGCTGAGGAACGTGTCGGCGGCATGCGCGCGGAACCGGTCGAACAGCGCGCGCTTGCGGTCGGCGGTCTGTTGCGGCGCGGCTTCCGTGGTGGACTGTGCCGCCGCGCTCGCATACGACAGCGAGCGCATCAGACCGGCCACGTCACGCAACGGGCTCGACTTCTGACGACGCTCTTCGAGCGTGCGTGCCGGCTCGCCTTCGAAATCGATCAGATACGCGTCGCCCTGCGCGACCAGCACCTGGCCGAGATGGAAGTCGCCGTGAATGCGAATGCGCAGCGCGCCCGCGTCGGCGGAAACCAGCTTGTCGATGGCGGCGACCAACGCCGCACGGCGGTCGATCAGGCTTTGCGCCAGCGCCCTGGTTTCCGGATCGGTCATCTGCGCGATGCGCGGTGCGAGCAGATCCAGCGCGCTGGCAAGCATCGCCTGCGTGCCGCCGATCCATGCCTTCACCTGCTCCGCGCTGGCGGGCTCCGGCGCGAACGCCGGGTCGTCCGTCGGCGACGCGAGCGCCACGTGCAGTTCGCCCAGCCTTCTGCCGATAATGCCGGCCAACGCGCTGTAACCCTCCATCAGGATCGATTCGTTGGCGCGGTCCGGCGCCGACTGCGCCTCGGTATCGACGGCGATGGCGAGTTCGTCCACCGAGCGGCGCAGATAGTCGAGCGACCAGTTCCAGGCGTCGCCCTGATTGTCGATGAAGCCTTGCAGGATACAGAGCGTATGCGGCACGCCTTCCGGATCGACGCGCACCACTTCGCCATACAGCGGCGCGGTGTTCGCGTAGCCCAACTGCGTCAGGTAGCGGCTGATCTCGGCTTCGGGATGAACGCCGCTCACAAGGCGGCGCACCAGCTTCAGCACGGCGGCGTCGGCGATGATCAGCGAACTGTTGCTCTGCTCCGCCGCGAGCCAGCGGATCTCCGGGCGCTCGCCGAGTCCTTCGAGTTCGGCGAAACGTTCGGTCGGCAGGAACCTGATTTCGCTCTTCTGCACGGTCGGCACCACGGCGCGTTCGCGCAGCTTGCGCATGACGCCATGAGCGAAGATCGGCAAAGCGAACGCGTCCGTCAGATGACCGACGTTGCGGCCGCGTCGCACGCGTGCCAATGCCAGTTGCTTGAATAGCGGGAAGGTGGTTTCGCCCCCCCACGTAATCGCGATCGGCACCACGTAGCGCTCGGTATGCTTGCCCACGTCCGCTTCGATTTCGGTAAACGCAAAACCGCCGTTCGGAATCGTGGTCAACGCCGCGAGCCGCACCGTATTGAGCTTCTGATCCTTCGATGCAAACCAGCGGCGCCGGCTCAGCCATGAAGGCAGCACTTCCGATTCGAGCAAGCGCACGTTCTCCGGCGTCGGACCGACCTGGCCTTCGCGAATCACGATCGTGACGAACTCCGGCAGCGGTTCCGAAGGCGCTTGCGCCCAGGTAGGACGCTGACCACCGGGACACAGCATGAACCACAGGAAGCCATACGGCGGGAACGTCAGCAGATAGGTCAGTTGGCCGATCGGCGGAAACACGGAGTCCGCCGTCATTTCGATCGGCACGGAACCGTCGAATTCGGACAGATCGAGTTCCACCGCTTGCGGCGCACGCGAGAGGTTCGCCACGCAGAGAATCGGCGGCTCGCCCGGCATCTCGCGCAGATACGCGAGAATCTTGCGGTTTTCCGGCTTCAGGAAACGGATCGTGCCGCGTCCGAAAGTCTGCTTCGCGCGACGCGTGGCAAGCATGCGCCGCGTCCAGTTCAGCAGCGAATGCGGGTCGCGGCTTTGCGCTTCCACATTGACCGCGTCGAAGCCATACAGCGAGCCCATGACCGGCGGCAGCACCAGTTGCTCGGGGTCGGCGCGTGAAAAACCGCCGTTGCGATCCGACGACCACTGCATCGGCGTGCGCACGCCGTCGCGGTCGCCGAGGTGAATGTTGTCGCCCATGCCGAGTTCGTCGCCGTAATAGATCACGGGCGTGCCGGGCATGGAGAGCAGCAGCGAATTGATCAGCTCGATGCGGCGGCGGTCGCGCTCCATCAGCGGCGCGAGGCGGCGGCGAATGCCGAGGTTCAGGCGCGCGCGGCGATCGCTCGCGTAGGTGTTCCACAGGTAGTCGCGCTCCGAATCCGTGACCATTTCCAGCGTCAGTTCGTCGTGATTGCGCAGGAAAATCGCCCACTGGTTCGTTTCGGCGAGGTCCGGCGTTTGCCGCATGATGTCGGTGATCGGGAAGCGGTCTTCGCTCGCAATCGACATGTAGATGCGCGGCATCAGCGGGAAGTGGAAGGCCATGTGGCATTCGTCTTCGTCGCCGAAATATTCCTTCACGTCTTCCGGCCACTGGTTGGCCTCGGCGAGCAGCATCCGGTTCGGATATTCGGCGTCGATGGTGGCGCGGATCTTCTTGAGCACCGCGTGCGTTTCCGGCAGGTTCTCGTTGTTCGTGCCTTCACGTTCCACCAGATACGGCACCGCGTCGAGCCGCAGCCCGTCGATGCCCATATCGAGCCAGAAGCGCATGACCTGCAGCACCTCCTTGAGCACGGCCGGATTGTCGAAATTCAGATCGGGCTGGTGCGAGTAGAAGCGGTGCCAGTAATACGCGCCCGCCACGGGATCATGCGTCCAGTTGGACGGCTCCGAGTCGATGAAAATGATCCGCGTTTCCTGATACTTCTGATCCGTGTTGGACCACACATAATAGTTGCGATGGTTCGAACCCGGTTTCGCGCGGCGTGCGCGCTGAAACCACGGGTGCTGGTCCGACGTGTGGTTGATCACCAGTTCGGTAATCACGCGAATGCCGCGTGCGTGCGCTTCCTGAATGAAGCGCTTCACGTCGGCAATCTGACCGTAGTCGGGGTGCACGTTGCGGTAATCGGCGATGTCGTAACCATCGTCGCGCCGTGGCGACGGATAGAACGGCAACAGCCAGATCGCGTTCACGCCGAGCTCGGCGATGTAGTCGAGCTTCGCGATCAGGCCGGGGAAGTCGCCGACGCCGTCGTTATTCGCGTCGAAGAACGACTTGATGTGCACCTGATAAATGATCGCGTCTTTGTACCAGAGCGGATCGTCGCTCAAGGCCGCGGGCTTGCCTCGCCGATGCGCGCGCGCTTTCGCGGCGCCGCCGGTGGCGGCGCTCGTGTGAGCCTGCGACGAGGTTTGGGCTGGATCGTCACGCTTCATGTCGCACCTTCCGTTGGGGTTGGGTTGCCAGCGTCTGCGTGATAGTCGCTGTCGGCTTCATCCGGCCGTTCGGCGGGCAGGCCGCCGAGCGGCGCGATGCGCCAGATCGAGAACGGCTGACCCGACCCGAGCTGGACGTGTTGCCAGCGGCCGTGCCATTCGAAGCGCGCGCCGGTCATCTGATCGGTGAGTTCCAGCGGGCCATGATCGTGCAGATTCCATTTCTGGAAAGTCTCCCACGACAATTCGATATCCGCGCCCTGTTCGTTGAACGGGTCGAGATTGATCGCCACGACAATGACGTTATCGCGTGATTCGGTCGCTTTCTCGAAGACTAGAACGTTGTCGTTGTGCGCGGTCAGGAACGTCAGGCCGAGATGCGTCTGCAGTGCCGGGTTCGCACGGCGAATCCGGTTCAGCGCAGTAATCTCGGGGACGATGTTGCCCGGCCGGTTCCAGTCCCACGCACGCAATTGATACTTCTCGGAGTCGAGATATTCCTCGCTGTTCGGCAGCGCGGCGGCTTCGCATAGCTCGAAACCGCTATATACGCCCCACAAACCGGCCAGCGTCGACGCGAGCGCCGCGCGAATCAGAAAGCCCGTGCGGCCCTGCGATTGCAAATGCCGCGGGTTGATATCCGGCGTATTGACGAAGAAGTTCGGCCGGTAGGAATCGCGCGCGCCGGTCTGCGTGAGCTCGGTCATGTACTCGATGAAATCGCGCTTGGTTTCCCGCCACGTGAAGTACGTGTACGACTGCGAGAAGCCGATCTTGCCCAGCCGGTTCATCATGCGCGGCCGCGTGAAGGCCTCGGCGAGGAAGATCGCATCGGGATAGCGCGCGCGCACGTCGCCGATCACCCACTCCCAGAACGGCAGCGGTTTGGTGTGCGGGTTGTCGATGCGGAAAATCCGCACGCCCGCTTCGATCCAGAACAGGAATACGTCGCGCAGTGCGAGCCATAAGTCGGGCTTGGCGTCGTGCGCATAAAAGTCGGGATTGACGATGTCCTGATACTTCTTGGGCGGATTCTCCGCGTAGCGCAGCGTGCCGTCGGGGCGCCACGCGAACCACGTTGGATGCTCCTTGAGCCACGGGTGATCCGGCGAGCACTGCACCGCGAAGTCGAGCGCGATTTCCAGGCCGTGCTCGTGCGCTGCGGCGAGCATCGCCTTGAAGTCGTCGAGCGTGCCCAACTGGGGATGCACGGCCGTATGGCCGCCTTCGACCCCGCCGATCGCATACGGGCTGCCGACGTCGCCCGGCTGCGCGGTCAGCGTGTTGTTGCGGCCCTTGCGATTCGCCACGCCGATCGGGTGAATCGGCGGGAAATACAGCACGTCGAAGCCCATGTCGCGAATGCGCGGCAGCTTCGTCGTGACATCGGCGAAGGTGCCGTGGCGCGATTCGTCGTCGCTCATCGAACGCGGGAAGATTTCGTACCAGCTCGCAAAGCGCGCGGCCGTGCGGTCCGCGTCGATCTTGTAGATGACGGGATCGCGGCTCAGGAATGGCCGATGGCGCGCGGCGGTCATCGCCTTCGCCGTGGTCGGCGCGAGCAGCAGCGCGAGCTTCGCTTCTGCGTCGGCTTTGGTGAATTCCTTGACGATATGTTCGAGCGGCGCCGTGACCGCGCCTTCCGAGGTTTCCACTTCGGCGAGCACCAGCGCGAACAGATGCGCGGCTTCGTCGAGTTCGAGTTCGACGGTTTGTCCCGCCTTCAGCTTCTTCTGAATATGCTCGACCAGCGACGCAAAGTCGTCGCGCCAGGCAATCACGGTGAATTCGTGACGGCCCATGCGTTCGAGCGGAATGCGCGCTTTCCAGATGTCGAGGCCGGCGGGTTGGGCCGGCGTCATTGGCACTTCATGCCATGCGGTTTCGTCGGCGGCGCGCCAGATGACGGCGGCAGCGATCTTGTCGTGACCTTCGGCGAAGATCGCGGCGGTGATTTCGGCACGTTCGCCCACGGTGCGCTTGGCCGCAAAGCGGCCGTTATCGACTGAGGGCGTGACGCTCTCGATCGCCACGCGCGGCGCGTTGATCGCTTCGATCACGGTCTTGCGGCCGCTGCGCTTGCTGTTCGCCTTGTCGATGGGCGGCGCGAGGCGGATCGGCTTCTCCGTGACCGCGCGGAACAGCCGAACCGCGCCGGGGGCGAGCGCGAACGGCGTGAGCGTGGCGGGCGAAGCGCTCGCGGCTGCGTCGAGCGGCACGAATCGCGTGAAGTTGCCCGGCACGCCCGCGAGAAAGCGTGCGGGATCGACGCGCACCGGCGCGCCGAGGTCGGGATTGACGGCGATCAGAACCGCTTCATCGGCCTCGCGCAGGTCGCGTTGGTCGGCGCGCAACAAGACGGCTGCGGGTGCGCCGGGCCCGCTCAGCGGGCGCAGTTCGCCGTTGGCGTGCAGTGTCTTCGTATTGGCCGCCGCCTGGTTCGCACGCGTGATGTGCTCCGAGAGATCGAATTGCTTCGCCCGCGCAGCGAGGGCGAACTGCGAAGCATCGCCGCGCGTTTGCGACATCGGCTCGTTGATGCCGTATTCGAAGCCCATCGGCATCATCCAGCCCGTGCCGAGCGCAACGGAGGTGTACAGCGCGCGCCGGTAAGCCCGTTCGACGATGGCGGCGTCGTGCGCATCGCTCAGCTCGGCGGCGAGGCGGATGCCGTAAGGCGCTTCGGGAAAGGCGATCGGCGCACCGATGCGCGCGAGCGCGGCGTGTTCTTCGACCATCCAGCTCGAGCGGAAGTCCCACCAGCGCACCGACGAGAACACACTGTCGAAGCCGGCGCGTTCGAGGCCCGGCAGATCGCCGCGTGACAGGCCGGGTGTGGCGGCGAGAAAGCGCACCTCGGGATGCTTCGCGCGAACCGCGTCGCCCAATTGCCGCCAGACGGCGCCCGGCACGCGGTGCGGCGAGTCGAACCGGAAGCCGCCCACCCCGGCGTCGGCGAGCGCCAGCAACTGCTGGGTCCACCAGCCGACCAATGCGGCGCTGCTGCGGGCGTCGTCGAAGTTCGCATATGCGACGTTGTCTTCGCGATGCACATGGCGCGGGTCGAGCCGCGCCTCTTCAGACTCGAATGGGTGGAACCAGTCGGCATGTTCGGCGTACAGGGCGCCATCGGCCGCGATCCGGTCGATCACCAGATCGACCAGCAAGGTCAGGCCGTTCTGGGCGGCGCCGTTCGCGAGCGTGCGAATCGCCTCAGTGGCGGGCTGCTGGGACTCGAATACGGGATGCAGACGGGCGTGAGTGCCGACCACCTGTCCGTGGCCGGCGCGTCCAGGCTCGAAGAGGCTGCCGATCAGCGCGTGATCGAAGCCCAGCGCGGCTGCGCGCGCGAACTGCGCAGGCCATGCATCGAGCGGCCCAACCAGAAGTGAATGAAAAAAGTAGATCCGCGGCGCGTACCCGTTGGGAGATTCCATCGATCGTTTCCAGATTCGTCCTGCTGCGGTGTGGATGCAATTGGCATGCGATCACAGCGCTCATTGGGCTTCCAGAGCCGGATACCGCGCGATGCAAGAAGCGAGGGCGCGTACTGGTCAATGTAGTGCAAAGATCGTCACGCCGCTGGCCAGTAAGGGGTGCTTTGACGCCAGGCGTCGATTGCACGAGCCGGCCAGATCGATTCGGAAGACGCAGCAAACGCTGTGCCAGTGCGGCTCGCAGAGAGCGGGGGATGGGTGGGCGAGCGTCCCGCAGTACGCTTTGCAGCAAGATGTGGCGGCAGGCGCGAGGGCGCTCGCGTGTAGCAGCAGCGGGGCGGCCGCGTGTAAAACGGGCGGGCGCCGCCCGGGATTTACACGCGCGGCGTCACGGGCGGCGCGATTCGCCGCAAAAGGCGGACTTTTATGCGGGGGCAGCGGCGGCTGGAAGCCGCGCTCGAGCCAACGGGTTCACGAACCGAGCAGGCCCGCTGCGATATTCACGCACAAGCCCAATACGGCGACGTTGAAATAGAACGACAGCACGGATTGCGCAAGCGCGGCGCGGCGAATCGAGCGCGAGCGCAACACCACGTCCGAGGTCTGCGAAGCCGCGGCAATGGTGAACGAGAAATACAGGAAGTCCCAGTAATCCGGTTGGAGCGCCTTGTCGGGAAACAGCAGCGGCGTTTCCGCTGAATCGGGATCGTAGTAAAGACGCGCGTAGTGTTGGGTGAAGATGGTCGGGATCAGAAACCATGCGCCGAACATCGTGAGTCCGGTCAGCGCGTAGTGCCAGACCGTCGAAGCGCCCGCCGTCCCCTTCGCCGACGCCAGCTCCAGCACGATGGCGGCAATACTCGCAATGGTCGCCACGCAGATCACGATGAGCACGACGCCCGCGTTCTCATCGTCGCGACGGGCGGATGCGCGCACGCTTTCTTCATCGGCGATGGCCATGTAGACCCAGATCATCGCCAGATAACTCCAGATGGCGGCGTCCCAGCCGGCCAGCACGCGAACCATTGGGCGCGTGTGCGCCGGCAAGGCGAGCGCCGCGATGATGCCGAGCGCGAGGCCGACCAGCATGCGCGGTCGATTGCGAAGTACCTGCGGAAAATATTTCGTGAGCATGGAATGGCGTGCAAGGACTCTCGGTGTGGCGGATTCTACCCCCTGCTTCGACGTGCATTTGTCGAATGAGCAAGTCACAGGCTATAGTCTTTCGCAACGTGCTTGCGCGCCGCTTTCAGTTGAAAGGCGATTGGCAGGCGGCAGATTTTTTTTGCCGTGAATGCCATGCAGTGCGCTCAGCTTCATATGGATGTCATCAGCACAACGTAGCGCGGCTCGCACTGGGTTAAGGCGGGCTCACTAGACCGCTTAAGCGGCGTCAGACCAGGTTTGGGGTAGAGGAATCGACGTCACACGCAAACGGCATCATGTGAAAGCCGTGTGGCAAGTTGAGAATGACTCACCATCTGGAGTGCCCATGACAGATGTTCCCGAGAATAATGATGCGCACCACGAAGTGACGCATCCCGCAGGCTTGTCGCCGTCTGTTTCGTTTTCAACGTCGCGCAGAGCGTGGGTGCTCGGCGCATGCGCCGCGGCCGCGGCTTTCGCGTTTGCCTGCGCCGGCCGCTCGCTCTCCCTGATCGCCCCGGCATCGGCCGAGGCGCCCGCCAGCGGAGCGCTCGACGCCTTCCTTGCGCTCTCGCAGCGCCTCACCGGCCGCACCGGCTTCGACGTCGCGCTCGGCAAACGCGTCTACGACGCCCTCGCCAGGTCCGACAGTCATTTCACCCCGAACGTCGCCGCGCTCAACACGTGGCTGCGGGGCCACGGCGGCGTGCCGTCCGATACCGTGACGCAGGCTTTGCAGGTGGATCAGCCCGCGCTTGCCAAATCCGTGAGCGCGATCATGCGCGCATGGTATCTCGGCCTGGTGGGCGACATGCCTCACGTGGATGTGGTCGCTTATGAAAAGGCGTTGATGTTCGACCCCGTCAAGGACGTGCTGACGATTCCGTCCTACTGCCGCGACGTGCCGTTCTACTGGACAAAGAAACCGGTGAGCGCCTGAACGTCGTTCCTCTTGCGCGTGCCGCATCGTTCGATCAGATCGTTCGACGCAGCACCGGCACGCGCGTTCAGCAAGCAACGATCAGCCAGCACAACCACAGTGCATGGGACCGGGATGAGCGCTGCGCGCGCTCGACAGTTCGAGCGCCAACGCCGGTCGACACAGAAGAAGAGGGCAACAATGGCAAACACGAATTCCGCCGATATCGTCGTGGTCGGTTCGGGCGTGGCAGGCGGACTGGTCGCGCATCAGATGGCGCTGGCCGGCGCGTCGGTGATTCTGCTCGAAGCCGGGCCGCGTATTCCGCGCTGGCAGATCGTCGAGAACTTTCGCAACTCGGCGGTCAAGAGCGACTTCGCGACGCCTTATCCGTCCACGCCCTACGCACCGCATCCCGAGTACGCGCCGGCCAACAATTATTTGATCCAGAAGGGCGACTATCCGTACAGCTCGCAGTACCTGCGGCTGGTGGGCGGCACGAGCTGGCATTGGGCGGCCGCCGCATGGCGGCTGTTGCCGTCGGATTTCCAGTTGCACAAGCTGTACGGCGTGGGGCGCGACTGGCCTTATCCGTATGAAACGCTGGAGCCGTGGTATTCGGCGGCGGAAATGCAACTCGGCGTCTCGGGTCCCGGCAATTCCATCGACCTCGGCTCGCCGCGCTCGAAGCCGTACCCGATGAGCCAGCTTCCCCTCTCGTACATGGATCAGCGCTTTAGCGACGTGCTCAATGCGCACGGCTTCAAGGTCGTGCCCGAACCGGTGGCGCGCAACAGCCGTCCTTACGACGCACGGCCCACCTGTTGCGGCAACAACAACTGCATGCCGATCTGCCCGATCGCCGCGATGTACAACGGCGTGGTGCATGCGGAGAAAGCCGAACAGGCGGGCGCGAAGCTGGTGCCCGAGGCGGTGGTGTACCGCGTCGAAGCGGACAACAAAGGGCTGATTACAGCGGTCCACTACAAGGACCCGAACGGCAACAGCACGCGCGTGACGGGCAAGCTGTTCGTGCTGGCCGCGAACGGCATCGAAACGCCGAAGCTGATGCTGATGTCGACCTCCGATAAATTCCCGCACGGCGTCGGCAACAGTTCCGATCAGGTGGGCCGCAACCTGATGGATCATCCGGGCACGGGCGTCACGTTCCTCGCCAACGAACCGCTGTGGCCCGGACGCGGGCCGATGGAAATGACCTCGATCGTCAATTTCCGCGACGGCGCGTTCCGCTCCGATTACGCGGCGAAGAAGCTGCATCTGTCGAATGGCGTGCCCACCATGGCCGTGACCGCCGCTCTGCTGAAGCAAGGCCTCACCGGCGCTGAGCTCGACCGGCAGATTCGCGACCGCGCGGCGCGCACGCTGACTATCAACAGCTTCCATGAGCATCTGGCGGAGCCGCGCAATCGCGTGGTGCCTTCGGCGGATCACAAGGATGCGCTCGGCATTCCGCAGCCGGAAATCTACTACTCGATCAACGACTACGTGAAGAAAAGCGCGGCCAATACGCACGAACTGTATGGGCAGATCGCCGCGCTATTCGGCGGCGCGGAAATCTCGTTCGACGACACCTTCGCGCCCAACAACCACATCATGGGCACCACGATCATGGGCGGCGATCCGGCGGATTCGGTCGTCGATGCGGACTGCCGCACGCACGATCACTCCAATCTGTTCATTGCCAGCAGCGGCGTGATGCCGAGCGCGGCATCGGTGAATTGCACGCTGACGATCGCGGCTTTGTCGCTGAAACTGGCCGACAAGCTCAAGCGTGAGATCTGAGCCTGACCGGAGAGCCACAATGACGAAGAACACCTCTCGCGTGCCGCCGGTCGATGCGCTCGTGCAGAAAGCCCGCTGCGGTCATTTCAGGGTCGCGGCGCTGGCGGCGATCTTTTCGCTGTTCGCGCTATACATGGCGTGGTACGAGGCGCACGGCCCCAGCACGCGGCACAACGACGAATTGCCTATCACGCAGGCCCACGCGGACGACGCCTCGCAGCCGGCCGATGGCGGCGTCATGCCGGCTGCCGCAGCCGGCGGCGATCTGGCCAAGCGCGGCGAGTATCTCGCGCGCGCCGGCGATTGCGTGGCCTGCCACACGGCGGACAAAGCGCGGCCCTTCGCTGGCGGGCTGCCGATCAACACGCCGTTCGGCACCATCGTGACGCCGAACATCACGCCCGATCCGGACACCGGCATCGGCCAATGGAGCGACGCCGATTTTCTGCGCGCCATGCATGAGGGCATCGGCAAAAGCGGCGAGCACTTGTATCCGGCTTTCCCGTACGCGGAGTACACCAAGGTCACCGATCAGGATGTGCTGGCCATTCGCGCCTATCTGAATACGCTCACGCCGATCCACTATTCGCCGCCCGGCAACAGCCTGAAATTCCCGTTCAATCAGCGCTGGCTGATGGTGTTCTGGAATCTGTTCAATTTCACCGAGGGCCGCTTCGTGCCCGATCCCAAACAAAGCGCGCAGTGGAATCGCGGCGCTTATCTGGTGCAAGGGCTCGCGCATTGCGAGGAATGTCATACGCCGCGCAACTTCACGCAGGGTTTGAAGTCGAGTTCGCGTTTCTCCGGCGCGGTGCAGGCCGGCTGGCATGCATACAACATCACGTCCGACAAGAACAGCGGCGTGGGCAACTGGAGTGACGACGAACTGGTGTCGTATCTGTCGACCGGCGCGGCGCCGGGCCGGTCCAACGCGGCGGGTCCGATGGCCGAAGTGGTGACCGACAGCACCCAATACCTGAGGCGCGAAGATCTCGGCTCGATCGTCGCGTATCTGCGCGCGGTGCCGCCGATCAGCGGCGGCGAATCGCGCCCGCGCGACCAGTGGGGCAATCCCGCCGACGACGTCACGGCACTGCGCGGTACCGCCATCCATGCCGTGAACGGCGCGCAACTGTTCGTCGCCAACTGTGCGAGCTGCCATAGCTGGACAGGGCAGGGCGTGGGCGCGAGCGCGCCGGGGGCGTATCCGTCGCTGATTCACAACTCGGCGGTGGGCGCGAGCGATGCGAATAATCTGGCGCTGGTGATTCTGCACGGCGTCAGTCGCACGACGAAACAGGCGGATGTGCTGATGCCGGCATTCGGCAACGAGCTCACCGACGACCAGGTGGCCGCCGTCACGAACTATGTGACCAGACAGTTCGGCAATCCACAATCCTCCGTGACCGCCGATCAGGTTGCCAAACTGCGTACTCAGCAATAGTGACCGCGCAGAGGGCGAATTTCCGGTAAGACTGGCCGGGAATACGCCAGTTTTGCGTCGATTTTCGTCGTTCTCGCTCGCCATGGCGGCAGGATACGATGGGCAGCGCGCATTCACGTCCCACATGCCGCATTATCATGAAGCCATGGCTTCCGTACTCGTCAATTCCGTTGAGCATCACCCGGCCAACCGGGGCGGGCGCGACTTCGTGGTCGGCGACCTGCATGGCTGCGTCGATGCATTGCGCTATCTGCTGCGCGTGATCACATTCGACCCTGCACGCGACCGGCTCTTTTCGGTCGGCGATCTGGTGGATCGCGGCGAGCATTCCGAGCTCGCGTTGACCCTGCTCGACAAGCCCTGGTTTTTCGCCGTGCTGGGCAATCACGAAGACATGCTGTGCGCCGTTGCCGATGGACGCTTGCGGCGTCAGTCGTGGTATGGAATCGGCGGCCTGTGGGCGTTGCGGTTATCCGACGAGCGCTTGCAACATTACGCGGAGCTCGTGCGCGGGTTGCCGCTTGCGCGCGTGGTCGGCAGCGGCAAGGAGCGCTTCAACGTGCTGCATGGGGAATTCTTCGGCACGGACGCCGAACTGGACGCAGGAAATTTCTCCACCGAAACCCGCCAGCAATTGCTGTGGGGACGCGATCTGGCGTTGGGCAACGGCGATCCGCAACGGCAGCGCGGTCTATCGCTGACCTATTGCGGCCACACGCCGATGCGTGACATCAAGCAGGTGGGCTCGCAGGTGTTCATCGACACCGGCGCGTTCGGGCCGGACGGCAAGCTGACGATCGTCGAGCCGCTGGCATTGCGGCGCTGGTCGATCTCGGTCGAAGAGGCGCGCGCGGACGGGGCGGCGGCGCTGGCGTTGCCGTGACGCTGCCTTGACGGCTCGCGCCGGTGCGCCGGCTGGTCGGCCTAGCCTACCTGGCTGAGTTCGAACACCATATCCACCTGATGCCCGTTCCAGTTGTATTCCAGATACGCCGCGTGATGGCAGTCGCGCAAAAGCGTGGTCTTGAACGCGGCGAGGCACTCGCCTTCGCCGTCCCGCACCGATGGATACACGATACCCGGCGCCCCTGCTTCGCGGACGGCCCGGCCGAGCGATTGTCCCGCCAGATAATCGTCCGGCGACAGCACTGCCAGATCCACCGACTCATCGCCGCGAATGTCCACCACGTTGCCTGCCGCGACGACGGTGTAAAGGCGCATCTGCTGGCGCATGGGCGGCTCCGCCGTTGCTTCCAGAAATTTCCCCGTGTGATAGCGCGTTTCGGCGATCGCGGTGGCGCGTGAGCGGGCGCAGTAAAACACGCCGTAAGTGCCGTCGGAGAAACGGCTGCCGAGCGGATTCAGATGAGTCAAAGCGGCCATGATCGGCCCATAGCCCGGCCCGAAGCGGCGCTCTTCGCGCGGCACCAGATCGAGTTCGCCGACTTCGGTGCGCAGACGGTCGTTGGTCATGGCTTCGAGCGCGTAGAGCGCGTCGAAATCTTCCGGCGAGGCGACCCGGTCGAACAGATTGACGGCCGGAAAGCGCGTCGGAATCACACGATACGCGGGCGACCAATCGAGCGGCGCGGTACGCCAGCGGTCCTGCCAATACGGTTGTGTCACGCCCAGCCGCCTCGCATTGCGTCGAGATACTGGCGCACGGCCACGAGGTCGCTGATGTTGCCCGCCAGCATGCGATCCAGCGCGCGGCGGCCGCCGAACGGCGGCGCGCTGTTGGGGCGTTTGATCCAGCCGTCCGCGGCGCTGGCTTGCGGCAGCAGGATTTGCAGCGCCTTGTAAATGCCGAGCAGCAGCGACAGCCGTTCGAGCGTGTCGCGCCCGAGGCGGGCCGTTTCAGGCGCCGCCTTCCATTTGAAATAGGTGGAGCGGCCCGGTGAGCCTAGCAGCACGATCTGCTCTTCCGCGCTCAAGTCCCAGTCGCGGGCGATATTGAAGAACGCGCGCAGACCCGCTGCGGACATTTCCGTTAGCGACGGGGCCGAAATCGGCCGACGAATCGGCGCTTCGGGTTGGGTGGCGCGAGCAGCGTGAGCCATGAGCAGAAAAGTCCTTACTTGTACTTGCAATTCATACTAGTCTAAATATGGATTTTTGCAAGAGAATATAATCCCCGCTCGTTATGAAAGTCGAAGATCAGGAGAGGCAGGAGATGGGCGTTCGAACAGTAGCAGCGGGAGCGGCGCTAGCCGTGTGGTGCATGTCGGGGTCGGCGGTGGCCGCGGGTTATGCCGAAGTGTGGAACCCGCCCGAGGAGACCGGGCATGTCACGAAGCAGGCCGGCAAAAAGACGGGGACGGCAGTCAAGGGCAAGTCTGGCGCTGCTGCGCAAGGCGCTTCGATGTCCGCTGCCAAGTCCGGTCAGAAGCACGTAGGCGCCCGGCATGCCGCGCCGCACGTGGCCTCGACAGCGGCACACGGCAGCCAGCCGTCGGCGCATGGGAACGTCAAAAAGGTGGCGGCCAAGGGTTCCGCAAAGAGTGGGATCAAGGCAGCAGGCGCGAACCAGACCCCATCGAAAGCGGCCGCCGCGTCGCACGGTAAGAGTCGGCATGCGCAAGTCGTCCAGGCGAAACCGGGACACGGCAAAGTCATGCACGCCAATCTGGTCCAAGGCCGTAAAACGTCTCCGCAAACGGTCAAGGTCGCAGCGAAGCCGGACTCGGCAAAGCCGGCTGCATCGCACGTCGATGTGCCGGCGCCATCCGCAAACGCGGCTTCATCCGCAAACGTTGGCGCCACCTCGGCAAACGCAACGAGCAATCCGGCTACCGCCAGCAGCGGCTCGCTGCCGCCGCTCATTCACTGATCGCAAAGTTGGAGCGCGCGTTCGCGCTTCGGCCTGCTGGTCGCGGCCCGCTAACCTGTTGCGAAAGCGTTATCTTGCTGGCGCCAAAGACAGGCGTCGAATTTCATTCACGGGTCAGGCCGACGGTGACGGTTGTTTGATCATTGCATCTCTAACCCATTCGTCACCAACCGCAACGTTTCCATCGACCGCGCGTCTCTAACCCGCGAATGCAGGGTTACGCGCGATTCCGGCAGCGGCGGCAGGCCTAGCCGTGCGCCGACGTCGACCAGGCCGCGCGGCGCCACCCGGCGCGCCAGCGGCGACACGGCCAGCCCCGCCGCCACCGCCGCGCCCACGGCCGCCACCCCGCCGCCGACGAACACCTCCTGCCACCCAACACCCGCCTGCGCGAGCGTTCGCAGCGCCACGTCGCGCACGTTGCATGGCGGGCTCAACAGCGCCAGCGCCAACGGTTCGCCGACTCGCGGCAACCACGCCGGCGTGGCGAGCCAGCCGAGCGGTTCGCCGAATAGCACCTGCGCGTCGTCGCGCGGCGGTTCGTCGGCGCCATACCGGACGATCACCGCGTCGAGGCGCCGTTCGTCGAATTGTGCGAGCAGTGCGGAGGACGTGCCCAGATGCAATTCGATCACGAGACCCGGATCGTGCGCATTGAGCCGGCCGAGCAGAAGCGGCAAGTCCGGACCGGCTACATGTTCGCTGAGCCCCAACGCGAGCCGCCGACGCTCGACCGAGAGCGAGCCCAGCGCGCGTTCATGGGCGTTGAGCAGATCGCGCGCGGCGCCGAGAAACGCGTTGCCGTCCGCGGAAAGGCGCACCACCCGCGGCGTGCGCTCCAGCAATTGCTTGCCCAGATGGGCTTCCAGCCGTTTGAGCTTCAGGCTGACGGCCGATTGCGTGGTGTCGAGCGCGTCCGCCGCACGCGTGAAACTGCGTAGATCGGCGACCAGGACGAACGCCCGAACCGCGTCGAGATCGAGGACTTTCATTTTCAATGGATATAGATGAAATCACTGTCGATATCTGTTTATTATGACTGAGCGCACCTAAGCTGTCGTTACCCAATCAACGCAAGCAAGGAGGTTCATCATGCCGCTCACACGAATCGCTCTACGCGCCGGCAAGCCGGCCGAATACCGGAAGGCGCTGACGGATAGCATCCAACGCGCGCTGGTAGCGACATTCAACGTGCCGAAGGACGACATCTTCATGCTGCTCACCGAGCACGAGGCCGGCAATTTTGTGTACGACAACCAATACTTGAACGTCGAGCGAAGCGACGATCTGGTGATGATTCAGATCACGCTGAACAACACGCGCACGCTCGAGCAAAAGAGGGCGCTTTATAAGCGCATGGCGGACGAACTGGCGGAATCGCCGGGGCTGCGACGAGAGGATGTTTTGATCAATCTCGTCGAGGTATTGAAGGAGAACTGGTCGTTCGGCAATGGGATTGCACAGTACGCGCTGTGAGTGCCGTGCCCAACGAGTAGCGCAAACGCTCCATGCGAAAACGGGCGGCCATGCCGCCCGTTGTCTGGGAAGCGCGGCGAGGTTACGCGATCGTATCGACCACGCCGCCGTCGACGCGCAGCGCCGCGCCGGTGGTCGCCGAAGCCTGCGGCGAGCAGACGTAGACGACCATGTTCGCCACTTCCTCGGTGGTGGCGGCGCGCTGGATGATCGAACTGCTGCGATGCGCGAGCACGAACTCCGTGGCGACTTGTTCGACCGTTTTGCCCTGCTCTTTGGCCGTCTCTTCCACCATCGCCCGCAAGCCGTCGGACAGGGTCGGTCCGGGCAGCACGGCATTCACCGTCACGCCGCTGCCGGCCGCCTGCTTGGCGATGCCGCGCGCAATGCTCAGCTGCGCGGTCTTCGAAAAGCCGTACGCGAGCATGTCCGGCGGAATATTCAGTCCCGACTCGGACGAGATGAACACCACGCGGCCCCATTTGCGCTCCATCATGCCTTTGAGGTAGTGGCGCGTGAGCCGCACGCCCGACATCACGTTGACCTGAAAGTAGCGTTCCCAATCGCCGTCTTCGGTGGAGAAGATATCGCCGGGGCCGAAGACGCCGAGGTTGTTCACCAGAATGTCCGTTTGCGGCACGGCCTGGATCAAGGCTTCGCAGCCCTGCGGCGTGCCGAGGTCGCCCGCGAAACCTTGCAATTTCGCTTGCGGCGCCGTCTTGCGGATCGCGTCGATCGCGCGGTCCACCGCGTCCTGCTTGCGTCCGTTGATGATGGTCTGCGCGCCCGATGCGGCGATGCCGGTGGCGATCGCAAGGCCGATCCCCGCCGTGGATGCACTGACGACCGCAGTCTTGCCCGATAGATCGATGTTCACTGTCTTGCTCCTCGTTGAAGTTGCGGCGAACCGGCCAAGGCTGGCCGCGCCGAAAGATGCAAAGGACCCGGTGTTCGAAACGTCGAGCGGAAAGTATCCCACCTATCCGCGCGCGAGGTCGGCTCCGTGCCAGGGCGGGGCGCAGATGGCGTCGCTATAATGATCCGACGTTCTTTTTGCGGCTGTCGACCGCTTCGCCCATGACTTTCGATCCCCCCGATCCTTCCCGCGAAACCCTCGAACTCGGCGGCTCCGTATGGTTTCAGGCGGGTGCGCAGACGCTCGGCGGCGCGTCGCGGATCGCGCTGCTCGCGGCGATCGGCGAGACCGGTTCGATCACCAGCGCGGCCAAAGCCGTCGGCATGAGTTACAAGGGCGCGTGGGATGCGATCGACACGATGAACAACCTCGCCGGCGAGCCGCTCGTGGTGCGCCTGACCGGTGGCAAGGGCGGCGGCGGCACCACCCTGACGCCGCGCGCCGTGAAACTGATCGAGACGTTTCGCGCGGTGGAACGCGAGCACCGGCGCTTTCTCGAACGCGCGGGCGCGGCGATCGAAGGGTTCGCGACGGACTGGGATCTGATCGGCCGCATCGGCGTGAAGACGAGCGCGCGCAATCAGCTCTATGGCACGGTGTCGGCGATCACGCGCGGCACTGTCAACGACGAAGTCACGCTCGCGTTGCCGGGCGGGCACGCGATCGTTGCCGTCATCACGCATGAAAGCACCGAGACCTTGGGCCTCGTGGAGGGCGCGGCGGCGTTCGCGTTGATCAAGGCGTCATGGGTCGTGCTGCTGGTCGACAACGAAACCGGCGCGCCGCTCAAACTCTCGGCGCGCAATCAGTTGCGCGGCAAGGTGCAGAGCGTGAAGCGCGGCGCCGTCAATGCCGAGGTGTCGCTGGTGCTGGAAGGCGGCGCGGTGATTACCGCGGTCGTCACCAATGAAAGCGCCGCCACGCTCGGTCTCGCGGAAGGCGGGCGCGCCGTCGCGGCATTCAAGGCGTCGAGCGTGATACTCGGTGTGAAGGACTGAGCGCGCGACCGGCCGGCGCTCGAGTCAGCTCTCGCTGCGCGCGTAGCCGGCGAACGGATGATTCTCGCGCACGCGGCCGTCGCTGACCTGCACGACCTGATCGCCGAAGGCGGCGACATCGTCGGGATCGTGGGTGATCAAGACCATCGGAATATCGAGCCGCGTTTGCAGCTCGGACAGCTCGCGGCGCATGCGCTGACGCAAGGCGCTGTCGAGCGCCGAAAACGGCTCGTCCAGCAGCAACAGCCGAGGTTGCGCGACGAGCGCCCGCGCCAGCGCCACGCGTTGCTTCTGGCCACCGGAAAGCTGCGCCGGATGATTGGCCGCCACGCTCGTCAATTCGAGCGCATCGAGCCAGTAGTCGATCTGCGGATGGGTGATCCGCGCACGCGGATTGAGCCAGCCGTGCTGCAAGCCGAAACCGATGTTCTGCCGTACGTTCAGATGCGGAAATAGCGCGTAGTCCTGAAACAGATAGGCAATCTTGCGCGCTTGCGGTTTCAGATCGATGCCGCGCGCGCTGTCGAACAGCGCGTTGCCATGCAGCGTGATCGCCCCTTCGTCGGGGCGCAGCAGACCGGCGATAGCCTGCAACGTCAGACTCTTGCCCGCGCCGGACGGGCCGAACAGCACGACGCGTTGTGAGGCGGCCTCAAAGGCGACCTCGAGCGTGAAGCGGCGTTCGGCGCTCTGGAAGGTCTTGCGGATGTCGACGGCGAGCAGCATATCAACTGGACTTCAAAAGCGTGTGCTGCGGTACGAGGCGCCCCGCGAGCAACAGGATCACGACGCACGTCACCGAGGTCACGAGCACGAGGAAATTCGCGGTGCTGTCGTCGCCGGCCTGCACGGCTGAATAGACCGCCACCGAAAGCGTCTGCGTGCGCCCCGGCAGGTTGCCCGCGATCATCAGTGTCGCGCCGAATTCGCCGAGTGCCCGCGCGAAGGCGAGCAGGCCGCCGGCGAGAATGCCGCGCGCGGCGAGCGGCAGCGTCACGCGAAAGAACACGGCCGTTTCGCTGACGCCGAGCGTGCGCGCGGCTCGTTCGAGTTGCGGATCGACGGCTTCGAAAGCGGCGCGCGCCGATTTCAGCACGAGCGGAAAGGCCACGACCGTCGACGCGATCACCGCACCCTGCCAGGTGAACACCAACTGGATATCGAAGCGGTCGAGCCAGCCGCCGATCACGCCGCGCCGACCGAGCAGGACGAGCAGGTAATAGCCGAGCACGGTGGGCGGCATGACGAGCGGCAGCATCAGCAGCGAATCGATCACGTCGCGCGCGCCGGAGCGCCAGCGCGACAAACCGAAGGCCGCCGCGACGCCGAATACCAGATTGAGCGCGGTGGCCCAGCCCGCGACTTTCAACGACAGCAGGAGCGGAATCCAGGCCTGTTGCATGAGCGTGCGCGTCCCGTGAAGTTAGTGCGCGGGCTTGAAGCCGTACTTCGCGAGCACGGCCTGGCCGGGCGGCGACAGCACGAAGTTCATGAACGCCTGAGCGTCCGCCGCGTGACGGCTGCCTGCCACTTGCGCGATCGGATAGGTGATCGGCGTTTGCGTCGGCACGTTCGTCGCGACCTTGACCTTGTCCGGCATGACCGCCGCGTCCGTACTGAACACGAAGCCGGCGTCGACTTCGCCACGCGACACATAGTCGAGGCTCTGGCGGACATTCGACGCCAGCACGGCCTTCGCGCTCACGGCGTCCCACACGCCCGCGGCCTGCAGCGCCCCCTGCGTGTAACGGCCAACCGGCACGGAAGCCGGATCGCCGTACGCGACGCGCTTCACGTTCGCCGTTGCCAGATCGTTCAGGTTTGCCGGCGCGAAATGGCTGTCCGTCGGCACGATCAGCACCAGCGAATTGGCAGCGAAGTCCTTGCGTGTGGCCGGCACGATTACTTTTTCGGCGGCGGCCTTGTCCATGGCCTTCTGATCCGCGGATGCGAACACATCGACGGGCGCGCCCTTGACGATCTGCTGCATCAGGACGTCCGACGCGCCGAAGTTCAGTAGCACCTTGGTGCCCGGATGCTGCTGCTCGAAGACTTCGCTGACCGCCTTGAACGCGGTGGTCAGGCTGGCAGCGGCGGAGACCACCAGTTCGTCGGCGCGTGCATGGGCGCTGACGACGACGGAGACAGCGCTGGCAACGAACAGCGCCTGCTTCAAAAGGTGGCGGCAGAGTGTCATGAGCGTTTGAAAGTCCGGCGGGAGCCGGATCGGCGGTGAAAAACGCTATCGTAATATACGAAAGGTTATAGCGGTGGCCAATGACCGTTATTCAGCCGTGCGCATGAGGCCGCTCATTGAACGGCAGAGAAGGTTTTCAGACGCGGGACGACTGCGGCGGCGCCAGCATGTTGAGTGTCTGCGACAGCGGCGCCGTGCCCGGACGGGCATCTCGCACCGCTTTCCACTTTGCGCGGATGAACGGCCGGTCATGACCGGACACTTTTAGCGCGATATGGGTGACCCAGCGCTGCGTGGGCACGTGCACGCCGTGCATCAGCAGCGCGAGGACCATCATGCTGGCGGCGACCGGGAGCGCCGACAACCGGCCCGGCTCGGCATGCCACGCGAGACGGACGAACACCAGCGCCGCCAAGGCGCCGGTCAGGCAGCCGGTAATGGCTTCCGAAGGCGAGTGAGCGCTCAGCACGACGCGCGACAATCCGACCGCGATCCCCGCGCCGAGGCCGAGCAGGACGCCGGCCAGACGTATCGCCGGGCGCGCCGGCAACAGCATCAGGAACAGCGCGACCGGATAAACGGCGGTAGACAGCATGGCGTGGCCGCTGACGCCGGTAAAGTCCAGCTCGCGCACGCCAACCCCCCAGCCGAGAAACGCCAGCTTCGTCACGGTCACCACGCCGATGGCCGCGCCCAGAAGCAGCAGCCAGCCCGCAGCCATGCGCCATGTGTAGCCGACCGCCAGCCACAGCGCGATGGCGAACGCGAGCGGCAGCGTCATGCCGGCGCCGCCGAGGCTGGTGATCGAATACCAAAGGTGGGCAGGTAAATCGGGCATGGCGAAGAGTGCGACCTGGGCCGCGTAGAATCGAGTGGGTAAAGAATATTTAACGCGCGAGCGGCACGAATCGCCGACTAGTACAGGTCAGGCCCGCACGTCACGGAGTCAGCCGCCAGTATAGACGTGTGCTGCACAGCGGTCGCGCCGCGCGCAAGGCTTTTTGTCGCTGGGTGTTGGCTGCCGCACAAGCGGCAAATGACCAGCGGACGAGCGGCGGACGAGTAGCGCAGGGGTTTGACGCCGGCCTTGCAGCAAGGTTCGACGAGCGGAAATTTCGTTACAGAATGACGCGCCCGCGTACCAGCATCGCATGAGGATTGGTGTTATTGTGCAATGCACAACAAACTGCCGTTCTACCGGACGGACCCTGTCCCTTTTTGCGAGGTTATCCGCCAATGGCAAAAAGTCTATCGAAAATCTGGCTGCGCGGTCTGAAGCGGCTGCTCGCGATCCAAACCGAGCACAGTCGCAAAACCACCAAGCGCACCACGACGCGACCGGCCCGGCCCGCCGCCGCCAAGCCGTCCACTAAGGTTCGCCCGCTCAAGCCGGCTGCGGCCGTGCGGGCGCCCGCCAAGCGCGACGTGCCGCGCGCCGCCGCCCGCGAATCGCGGGTGCGTCCGCGTGCGTCGGCATGGGCGAGCGGCTCGTGGACGCGCTCGTTCCACTCCGCGCCTGCTGCGCCCGGCCGGCTCGTCAATCATCTTCAGTATGGCTTGTATATCCCGGCGGGCCATGCGTTCGAGGCCATGCCGCTGGTGGTGATGCTTCACGGCTGCACCCAGTCGATCGATGAATTTGCCGAAGGCACGCGGATGAATGTGCTGGCCGACCGTTTCGGGTTTGCCGTGGTTTATCCGGAACAGTCGAAGCACGTGCATTCGCATCGCTGCTGGCATTGGTACGACGCCGGTGAAAACGCGGGCGGGGCTGAAGCGCGCGCGGTGGTTTCGCTGGTGGACGCGCTGATTGCGCAGCATGGTTTCGACAGCGAGCGCGTGTACGTCGCCGGAATCTCCGCCGGGGCGGGGTTGACGGCGCTTTTGGCCGTCAACTATCCCGAGCATTTCGCGGCGGTCGCGCTGCATTCCGGCCCCGCTTTCGGCGAGGCGCGTTCCGGCATCGCGGCGATGGACGTGATGCGGCGCGGCGCGCGCCGTGAGCCAGCCGAACTGGTCGACGAGACCGCCGACGTCGCCAGTTATCCCGGCATGCCCGCCATCATCATTCACGGCGACGCCGACCATGTGGTCGCGCCGGTCAATGCGGACCAGTTGGCGGTGCAGTTTCTTCGTCTGAATCGTGTCGTCGACCAGAACGGTGCGCGCAAATCCGGCGAAGTGCGCGAAGAGCGCAAGGGCGGCGTGGTGATGCGCGACTATCTGCGCGGCGGCCGGCGCCTGGTGCGGCTGTGCCGAGTGCAAGGGCTTGCCCATGCGTGGAGCGGCGGCGATGACGCGGTGCCGTTTCACTCCGCCAAAGGTCCGGACGCAAGCGCCATGGTGTGGGAGTTCTTCAAGCATCAGCGCCGCACGGGAACTGGCCGTATCGCGGAAACGGCCGCCACGGCGGTCTCCGCCGGCGCACGGTGACCTGAAAGCAACATTTCGAATTGAGTGCTGGCGTGTAACTAGGGTTTTCCCTATAATACGGGTTATCCCCTAGGTAGTAACGCCTAAACTCACTTTCGAGGTTGACCATGTATCTGCTTAGCCGCCTGTTTCTGTTCTTGACCAAATCGCCCGATCAACTCGCTAAGGAACGTGCTGACGCATTCCTCGCTGAAGCCACCGATCTGTACGATCTGGAATTCCGTATGCGCAAGCTGGACCGCGAGGCGAATGTCCGCCAACCGTCATGGATGACCCAGCACTAAGCTGCACAAGCTAAAACATCGGCGCGTATTGAGACGTCGATGTTTCGGGTGAAGCGCCCAAGCTGTCGTCGACTTGCGCGAGCGCGCAGACAGCCGGATTCAATTGCCACCACGCGTGATTCAACTCCGCGGCGAACGCCACCCAAGTTGCACAGCACATCAATAAGTCCGCTTGCCTTGCCGTTCATTTCCGGTAACGCCAGCAACGACGGCAATCGGCTCATCCCTGAGCTTTTTCAGATGTACTGAACCACAGCAATGCGACGTGAGCGGGTGCTCACTTGCCAAAGCGGGCCAACGTACGCGCCCGTGCTTCGGCATGGTCCACGATCGGCGCCGGATAGTCTTTGCCCAACACCACACCGCATTCGGCGAGCCGTTCCGCGCCCGCTTGCCACGGTGCATGAATCCATTTCGACGGCAGCTTTGCAAGCTGAGGCAGGTAGCGCTTGATAAAGCGTCCTTCGGCGTCGAATTTTTCGGACTGCGTGACCGGATTGAAAATCCGGAAGTAAGGCTGCGCATCGCATCCCGTCGACGCCGCCCACTGCCAGCCGCCGTTATTCGCCGAGAAATCGAAGTCGTTTAGCTGTTCGGCGAAATATCGCTCGCCGAGCCGCCAGTCCACGCCGAGATCCTTGACCAGAAAACTCGCCGTCACCATCCGCAAGCGATTGTGCATGTAGCCGGTGCGGTTCAGTTGCAGCATGGCGGCGTCGACCAGCGGGTAGCCTGTGCGTCCGTCGCACCACGCGGCGAATGCTTCGTCCGCTTCCGGTCCTCGCTCCCAGCGCAGCCGGTCGTACTCTTCCTTGAACGACGCCCCGCTCGCGAGCCGCGGATGATGCGCCAGAATCATGAAGTAGAAGTCGCGCCAGATCAGTTCCGACAGCCACGTAGCCGAGCCCTGTCCGTCGGGTTGCAGCGACATCTCGTGGGCAAGGCGTGCGAGCGTGCGGATCGAGACGGTGCCGAAGCGCAGATGCATCGACAGATAGCTCGGGCCCTTGGCCGCGGGGAAGTCGCGCCGGTCGGCGTAGCTGTCTATGCGGGTCATGAAATCGTCGAGCAGATGTTGCGCGCCGCTCATGCCGGTGGGCAGCTTGAGTTCACCGAGGCTGCTTGGCGCAAAGCCGAGTTGTTCGAGCGTCGGTAGCTGGCGATCCAGCTTCGACGGCAGTGCGGCCAGATGCTTGGCGTACTTTTCCACGGGATACGGCTTCAGATCGAACGCGGTCAGTTGCTTGAGCCAGGCATTCTTGTACGGCGTGAACACCGTGAACGGTTTGCTCTGCGCCGTGAGCACCTCGTCGCGTTCGAAAATCACCTGGTCCTTGAACGTCAGCCATTGGCGTTCGGCATCGGCGAGTTGCTCGCGCACCGTCTCGTCGCGCTCGATTGCGACCGGCTCGTAGTCGTGATTCGCGAACACCGCGTCCACACCGAGGTCGCCGGCCAGTATCGGCACCAATTCGGCCGGATCGCCGTGCAACACGATCAGACCGCCCCCCTTGACGCGCAACGCCTCGTCCAGCTCACCCAGCGCCGCGAGAATGAACTCGACGCGGCGGTCCTGCGGCGGCGTGTCTGGATGGCGAGCCCGCCAGACTTCGACCAGAGGCCGCAGGATCGTCGTATCGAACACGAATACGCACCACACGCGCTCGCAGTGCTTGAGCGCGTAGTAGAGCGCGGCGTTGTCCGTGCTGCGCAGGTCGCGGCGAAGCCAGACCAGACCGGTGTCGAAGGTGTCGTTGAGTCGTCGGACGCGTGTCATCGGGAATGTGGATCGTTGAACCAGGGGATGGCTGCGCTATCGCCGGCCGCAGGCGAAGCAGGTGGCGGCACGAGCCCGTATTGCACATTGCATGCCGCGTCCGCAAAGTGGGACAGCGCCCGGCCCCTATTGTGCAGGGTACGGGCGCTGTGTGTGCCAGGCGGCGCGTTCTTTGCGCCTCCCGAGCCATGTTTGAACCATGCTTTAGCGATGCATCGAAGCCGCAGCTTAGGCGACTTGCAAACGGACCGCGACGTTGTTGCGCGTGGCGTTCGAGTACGGGCAGACCTGATGGGCCGCGTCGACCAGTTCCCTCGCCGCGTCGGCGTCCAGACCCGGCAGCGAAACGCGCAGGTCGATATCGAGCGCGAAGCCGCCTTTGTCGTTCGGGCCGATGCCGACTTCCGCCGTGACTTGCGTGTCTGCCGGCAAAGTCTTTTTGTGCTGGCCGGCGACAAACTTCATGGCGCTCAGGAAACACGCCGAGTAGCCGGCGGCGAACAGTTGTTCCGGATTCGTACCCGCTGCGCCAGTGCCGCCCAGCTCGCGCGGTGCGGCCAGCTTGACGTCCAATGCATTATCCGACGACACGGCACGGCCGTCGCGGCCACCGGTGCTCGTTGCGCTTGCCTTGTAGAGGATGTTCATGGTGCTGCTCCTTTGTCTGGATTGTCAGGATCTGGGTATTTGCTGCGTTTGCCGGCCCACCTTTCCGGCAGGGCACTGGTTGCGTTGGCATGCGATAAAGATAGTGTACAAATAATTTGTGTGCAAACTATTTTTTATATCGTACCGATAGCACATGTTCCGCAACGCGCCAGCTAGTGGTCCATGTAATCGTTGAGGGTGGCGCGCAGGCGAGTCAGGTCATCCCGCAGACGCAGCAGAAATTCGGGCGTCTGCTGCGTCGCGCAGAAGATTTCCGCGGGCACTTCGCGCGCCTGGCGCTTGAGTGCCGAACCGGCTTTGGTGAGCCGCACATAGACGAGACGCTCGTCGTCGACGCCGCGCACGCGTGCCACCAGCCCCTGTGTCTCGAGTCGCTTGAGCAGCGGCGTGACCGTCGCCGAATCGAGGTTCAGGCGCGCGGCCATGTCTTTCACCGTGATGTCGTCGCTCTCCCACAGCACCAGCATCGTGAGATATTGCGGATAGGTCAGGCCGAGCTTGTCGAGCAGCGGCTTGTACGCCTTCGTCATGGCGAGCGAGGTGGAGTAGAGGGCGAAGCAGAGTTGCTCGTCGAGCGTGAAGGGCAAAGCGGAGCGCTGGGTCATGATGCATCTCGCAAAAAATAGCGTGCAAATCGATTGCGCGCAAACCATTGTGCCGCAATTCGGCGCAGGTTGACGAGTGCGGTTGGGAATTTCTGAAGCGGGAGAGTGGGCGCCGCAGTGCAGGCAGTGCAGGGGCGGCGCTAGAACTGCGCTCGCCCCGGCATGGAGGTCAAGCCGCCGGTGTGGTTGGCAAGTCCGGTGTTTCGGGCGTTTGCACGCCGAAACAGCCGCGATAGGTTGCGTAGAACGAGCAGTACAGCATGGTCGTCACGATCATCGTGGCGGGCATCAGGACCGCGAACGCGAAGTCGCCGGCGCCCAGCGCCTGCATCAGCGCGGACAAGCCGAGCGATACCGTGATCGCCACTGCGAACCAGAGCGCGCCGAACACGATGAACGCGCCGCGGTTGCGCCAGCAACTGACGATGCTGAAGAACATTGCCTTGACGGGCGGCACGTCATGCCAAGCGGTGAGAATCGGCGAGAACCAGAAAATCATTGCGACCGGGAGGTAAAGCGCCAAGGCGGTGATGACTGCTAGCGGAATATTGCTATTGGCTATCGCGTCCTGATCCATCGTGGCGGCGCCCAGCATCACCTTCAGCAGCATGCCGCCGTCGGCGAGCGCCGAACCGGCCAGCACCAGCGCCATCGCGACGACGTAGAGCACGCCGAGCACCAGCAGCCGTTTGGCGACCACCGGGCCATACGAGTGGAAACCGTCCACCAGAATGGTCGGAAACACCGGCTTGCCGGCAATCGTGTTGCGGCACGCCGCCATGAAACCGACCGCGACGCCCGGAATGAACGCGAGCGGCAGCACGCCGCCGATCACGGGAATCTGCGACACGAGCGTCATCACCAGCAGATAGGTGAAGAACAGCGTCAGGAACGCGAGCGGGTTCTTACGGAACAGCCAGATACCCTGCCGGAACCACACATAGCCGGTTTTCGCGGGGACTTCGATCAGTTGCATGAGGTATGAATGCCTGGAAGTGCAACACCGGACAGGCGTTCGCGCAGAATGCGCTCGAAATGGCCGGGGTCGTGTGGTTTGAGCAACTCGGCCGCGCGCGGCAAATGGAAATCATACAGGCGCGAGACCCAGAAACGGTATGCGCCGGCGCGCAACATGTCGCCCCAGTGACGATTTTCTTCGACGGTGAACGGGCGCACGGTCTGATAGGCGCGCAGCATCGCTTCGGTGCGTGCATCGTCGAGTTTGCCGGTGGCGAGGTCGACGCACCAGTCGTTGACCGTCACCGCCACGTCGAACAGCCACTTGTCGCAGCCGGCGAAGTAGAAGTCGAAGAAACCGCCCAGGCGCACCTCGTGGCCCGTGTCAGGAGCGGCGTGGGCGAACATGGCGTTGTCGCGGAACAGATCGGCGTGGCACGGACCTCCGGGCAGCGCGGCGTAATCGGCCGAGGCGAAAAAGGCTTCCTGATGCGCCAGTTCGGACGACAGCAACTCACGTTGCTCGCCTTCCAGAAAAGGCAGAATGGTCGGCACGGTTTCCTTCCACCATGGCAGGCTGCGCAGGTTCGGCTGATAGGCCGGGTAGTCGCGTCCCGCCAGGTGCATGCGCGCCAGCATTTGCCCGACCTCGATGCAGTGTTCGACGCCCGGCGCCAATTCCGGCGCGCCCTCGAGCTTCGTCACGATCGCGGCGGGCTTGCCTTGCAACAGCCCGAACAGCGCGCCGTCTTCGCGTGGCATGGGGTCCGGCACCGGCACGCGGTGCGCGGCGAGATGCCGCATAAGGTCGAGATAGAACGGCAGTTGTTCGGCCGTCAGCTTTTCGAAGATCGTGAGGACATATTCGCCGCGCGTTGTCGTCAGAAAGAAGTTGCTGTTCTCAATACCGGAGGAGATGCCGCGAAATTCGACGACGTCGCCGAGGTCGTAATGGCGCATCCATTCTGCAAGTTGGGGTTCAGTGACAGCGGTGAAGACAGCCATGCGGGAAACGTCGGTTCAGGTTGGTCGGGCTGGCGCGATGCGGCCAGTGCGATATGCGGCACATGCGGTACGAAAACGTGGTCTGCGGGACCGTGAAGCGCTACGGCATTTCAGTGGCGTACGGCCAGGGTGAAACTCGGCAAGCAGGCCGAGACCCGGGCCGACGCCCGGCGGGCGCGTGGATCCGGGCGGCGGCCCACACCGGGGCGCCGCCCCGGCATGCATCAATAGGTCAGATTCACCGACGGCAAGCGCGTGCTCGCGCGGCCGTTGTCGCGCACGGTGGGCGACGTGTCGAGCGGCGCGCTCATCTGGTAGCGCGTGCCGAGGTTCGAATGCACGTTGATTTCGACGGGCTTGCCTTTGTCGCGGTATTCGGTGATTTCGGTGCCGTTGGCACTGCGTTCGTAAAAGCTCGGCGTGCGCGGCACGTTGATTTCGACCTTCGAGCTGACCTCGGCGGCCGGCCGATTGATCTTCTCCAGATCCGGCAGGCCGGCCCGTTCATTGGCGGACTGAGGCACGCCGGCGGGCGGCGTGTCGTCGACAGGCTGGGCTGCCATCGCGGCGTTGCCAAAGGCGAGGGCCAGTGCAACGGCGACGGGAAGGAGCGGCTTCATGGTGATTCTCCGATAGAGTGCCCCGATTCTAGCAAATCCAGCCTGGCCACCGGGCGCGATCGCCTTATTTTGCGCCCCTTTCGCGCGGCGTGCCCGCAATCTCGCGAGCCGCGCCCGAGCGTGTGTTGCGGAGCCGCCAGGTCATTTGGCGATCACGCGTTCCGTGGTAATGTGGCCTCATCAATCGAGGCGAATGAAGATGAACAACGATACCAATCAACGCGCGGTGCAGACTCCCGCCAACAGCTTCCCAACCGAATCCTTCGACGACGCGACCGAGGCCGTCACGCGCCTCTCGGCGATCTACGAAGCGAACACTTCGTTCCTGCGCGACGCCTTCGCGCGCTATCGCCGCAACGAGCTGTTCCCGAGCCGCGTGCGCGCCTGCTATCCCTTCGTGCGCGTGTGCACTGAAGTCAACACGCATATCGACTCGCGTCGTTCGTATGGTTTCGTCGCGGGCCCGGGCGTCTTCGAAACGACCGTCACGCGGCCGGATCTGTTCGGCAATTACTATCGCGAGCAATTGCGCCTGCTGGCGAAGAACCATCACGTGCAGATCGAAGTCGGTGTCTCGGACCAGCCGATTCCGATTCATTTCGCCTTTGCCGAAGGCATCCACCTCGAAGGCGATCTGGATCGCGAGCGCCTGTTCCTGATGCGCGACGTGTTCGACACACCGGACCTCGCGCTGCTCGACGACCGCATCGTCAACGGCACGTATGAGCCGCAGCCGGGCGAGCCGCATCCGCTCGCGCTGTTCACGGCGGCGCGGGTCGATTTCTCGCTGCATCGGCTGAAACACTATACGGCGACTTCGCCCACGCATTGCCAGAACTACGTGCTGTATACGAATTACCAGTTCTATATCGACGAGTTCGTCAAACTCGGCCGCACGATGATGGCCCATACCGACGACGAAGAGCAGCGCGCCTATCGCAGCGAATACACGTCGTTCGTCGAGCCCGGCGACGTGGTCACGTACAACGAGAACCTCGGCGAGCAGGCGCAGGAAGGCACGGCTCCGCCGCGCCTGCCGCAAATGCCGGCGTATCACCTGAAGCGCGCCGACGGCAGCGGCATCACGATGGTCAACATCGGCGTCGGGCCGTCCAATGCGAAGACCATTACGGATCACATCGCCGTGCTGCGTCCGCATGCCTGGATCATGCTCGGCCACTGCGCCGGGCTGCGCAACACGCAGCGTCTCGGCGACTATGTGCTGGCGCACGGCTATGTGCGCGAGGATCACGTGCTCGACGACGACTTGCCGCTGTGGGTGCCGATTCCGGCGCTCGCCGAAGTGCAGGTCGCGCTGGAACGCGCGGTCGCACAGGTCACGCAACTGGACGGCGTCGAATTGAAGCGCGTGATGCGTACGGGCACGGTGGCGAGCGTGGACAACCGCAACTGGGAATTGCGCGATCACCGCGAGCCGGTGCAGCGCCTGTCGCAAAGCCGCGCGATTGCACTCGACATGGAAAGCGCGACGATCGCCGCCAACGGCTTCCGTTTCCGCGTGCCTTACGGCACCTTGCTCTGCGTATCGGACAAGCCCTTGCATGGCGAGCTGAAGCTGCCGGGCATGGCCGATCAGTTCTATCGCGCGCAGGTCGATCAGCATCTGCAGATCGGCGTGAAGGCAATGGAGCTATTGCGGATGAACGGGCTGCATCGTTTGCATAGCCGCAAGCTGCGCAGCTTCGCGGAAGTGGCGTTCCAGTAAGCGCCTTTTCACGGGCAAACAAGGGCGAGCTCGGATCCGGCTCGCCCTTGCTCGTTCAAAGCTGCCCGAAGCCGGTCAACCCGATCAAACTGCCGGCCGCCAGCAGCCACAGCGGATGAATGCGCGTCTTCATCGCCATCACGGCGGTGAAGGCCGTGATGGCCCACGCGATTGCCGTCGGGTTCGACGCCTCGGCAATGAGCGAGGCGCTCGCCGCGACGAGGCCGGCGGTCACCGGCACCAGTCCCGACTGCGCATAGCGACGCCACGGGCGGTCTTTGAATCGCTCCCACGCATGCATCGCGAGTATCGTCACGAGCGACGACGGGCCGAACTTCGCCACCGAGGTCACCAGCATGCCGGCCCAGCCGGCCACATGCCAGCCGACCAGCGTGACGATCATCAGATTCGGCCCGGGTGCGGCTTGCGCGAGCGCGAACAGCGCGCTGAATTCGCTCGCCGGCATCCAGTGATGCACATCCACCACTTGCCGCTGCATCTCCGGAAGAATCGTATTGCCGCCGCCGAATGCGAGCAGCGAAAGCTGACTGAAGATAACGGCGAGGGAAACGAGCGTGTCGTTCATCGTGCGCTCCGCGATGCGATGTAGATGCTGAGCGGCGTCAGCACGAGCATGGTGGGCAGAAGCGGCAAACGCATGATCGCAATCGCAATGAAGCCGAGCGCCGCGATGAGCGCGGCCATCGGACTATGCCGTAACGGCAGCAGGATCTTCACGGCCATCGAGATCAACAGTCCGGCCGCCGCGGCGGCCAGACCGGCAAACAGGTGGCGAATGTGCGGGTCGTCTTGCGTGTGCTCGTACAGCACACCGAGCCCGATCACCACCAGAGACGGTCCCGCGATCAGTCCGAGCAGGCCCGCCAGTGCGCCCGGCACGCCGCGAAAGCGCATGCCCATCGCGACCGAGAGGTTGATCACGTTGCCGCCCGGTAAGAACTGGCACAGGCCCAGCAAGTCGGTGAATTCGTCGGCGCTCAGCCAGCGGCGTTGTTCGACCAGCGCGCGTCGCGCCAGCGGCAGTGCGCCGCCGAACGAGATCAGCCCGAGGCCGAGAAAGCCGCCGAAGATTTCCCGCAATGTGGGCGTGGGTGCCAGCTCGGGCACGGACGAGGTGAGATCGTGGTCCATATCGGTTAGCTTCCAGTTCAAGCTCAGGAGGTTAGCGCCGAACCCGTGTCGGACAAAACGATTTTTGCGCGCCGGCTTGTGATCTAGAATCACAAGCATGGCTCGTAACCTTCCTCCTTTTCCGGCGCTGCGCGCCTTCGAAGCCGCCGCGCGGCATGAAAGTTTCAGCGCCGCGGCGAACGAACTGCATGTGACGCACGGTGCAATCAGCCGGCAGGTTGCGGCACTCGAAAAGTGGCTCGGCGTGCAGGTGTTCCAGCGGCGCGGCAAACGCGTGCACCTGACTGGCGACGGTCGCCGCTACCTGTCCACCGTTCGGGCTGCGTTCGACAGCATCGCGCTCGCGACGGATCAATTGCGCGATACGGGCGTCGTCCATGTGCTGCGCGTGAATGCGCTGCCTACGTTCGCGATGAAATGGCTGCTGCCACGGCTGCATCAGTTCCAGCGCAAGGTGCCGAACGTGGAGTTGAGACTGTCGACCTCGAACGCGCCAGTCGACACCCTGGACGGCTTCGACGTGGCGGTTCGGCGCGGCCCCGCGCACTGGGCCAACTGCGTGAGCGGCCATTTTCTTGGCGAGAGCGAGATTCCCGTATGCAGTCCGGCGCTATTGCGGCGCTCGCCGATCAACGTCGCCGACGACCTCGCGCGGCACGTGCTGCTGCATTCCGACACGCGGCCGGAAGCATGGAGCAACTGGTTGTCGGCGGCTGGCGTGATGGTGAAATGCCGGAAGAAGCAATCGTTCGATCACTTCTATCTGGCCTTGCAGGCTGCGGTGGACGGTCTTGGCGTGGCGCTCGGCCCGTTGCCCCTGCTCTCGGACGAACTGGTGTCGGGGCGGCTCGTGGTGCCGCTGGCGGGCCCGCGCATCGATGCGCGCGGCTACTGGTGGGTCGCGAGGCGCGAGGTCGCGCAGGCGCCGCTAGTCGAGCAGTTCTGCGAATGGCTGCAAGCGCAAGGCGATCAGACCCACCAGGAAGAAACGGGCAGCGCCGAGGCTACCCGTTAGCATTCGCATGCTCATGGCGCGGCGTTGCATTCGCTTCGCGCCGGGGCGCGAAGCACGCAGCCTCACAGATAGAACATCCGGTCTTCATCCGACTTGGTCGGCTGCGGCTCGGCTTCTTCGCGGTCTTCATAGAACTTCAGCACCGCTTCGAGCACCTGATCCGGATCGTCGATGACCTGCATGAGGTCCATGTCCGTAGGGTTGATCAGGCCCATTGGCGCGAGCGAGTTCTTGAACCACCCAAGCAGGCCTTCCCAGAACTCGGCGCCCACCAGAATGATCGGCACGTGACGCGACTTCTTGGTCTGGATCAGCGTGAGCACTTCGGCGAGTTCGTCCAGCGTGCCGAAGCCGCCGGGCATGACGATCACCGCGTCGGAGTTCTTCACGAACGTGACCTTGCGCGTGAAGAAATGGCGGAAGCGCAACGAAATGTCTTGCCACTGATTGCCCGATTGCTCGTGCGGCAATTCGATGTTCAGCCCGACGGACGGCGCCTTGCCTGCATGAGCGCCCTTGTTGGCCGCCTCCATGATGCCCGGGCCGCCGCCCGAGATCACCGCGAAGCCGGCATCCGACAACTTGCGCGCGATTTGCGTGGCCAGTTTGTAGTAGGGCGAGTTGGGTTTCAGGCGAGCCGAACCATAGATGCTGACAGCCGGGCGAATCTCCGAGAGGTACTCGGTCGCCTCGATAAACTCTGCCATAATCGTGAACATCTGCCACGATGCGCGGGCCTTTTTGGCCGTTGCGCGCTCTTGATCTGCGAGTGATCGCAGACTCGGAATCACTTTTCTCTTAGTCATAATGCCTGAAGAACGAAGCCTTGAAGGTAAGACCCTGCTATTGGTCGACGGTTCGAGTTATCTGTACCGGGCCTACCATGCGATGCCTGATCTGCGCGGGCCCGACGGTGGTCCGACAGGTGCGCTCTACGGGATGATCAACATGCTGCGGCGCATGCGCAAGGAAGTCACAGCAGAGTATAGCGCGTGCGTGTTCGACGCCAAGGGCAAAACGTTCCGCGACGACTGGTATCCGGACTATAAGGCGCATCGTCCGTCTATGCCGGACGATCTCTCGCGCCAGATCGAGCCGATTCATGTGGCCGTGCGCGCGCTCGGCTGGCCGTTGCTGATGATAGAAGGCGTCGAGGCCGACGACGTGATCGGTACGCTCAGCACCGAAGCGGAAAAGCGTGGCATGAATGTGATCGTGTCGACGGGTGACAAGGATCTGGCGCAGCTTGTGTCGGATCATGTCACCCTCATCAATACGATGACTAACGAAACGCTCGACCGCGCCGGCGTGCTCGCCAAGTTCGGCGTGCCGCCGGAGCGCATTATCGACTACCTGTCGTTGATCGGCGATACCGTCGACAACGTGCCGGGCGTCGAGAAATGCGGGCCGAAAACAGCGATCAAATGGCTGACGCAATTTGACTCGCTGGATGGCATCGTCGCACATGCGGACGAAATCAAAGGTGCGGTAGGAGACAATCTGCGCCGTGCGCTCGATTTCTTACCGATGGCGAAGAAACTCGTCACCGTCGAGCGCAATTGCGACTTGACCGACCATATCGTGTCGATCGGGGAAAGCCTGCAAAGCCAGCCGGAATCGCGCGCGGAGCTGCGCGAGGTGTTCACGCGCCACGGCTTCAAGACATGGCTGCGCGAAGTGGAAATCGCGGACGCGGTGGAAGGTCCGGAAACCGATGTGCCGCCTGCCTTGTCCGTGGATCACGAGCGGCATTACGATACCGTGCAGACGTGGGAGCAATTCGACGCATGGCTCGAGAAGATCAATGCCGCCGAACTCACTTCCTTCGATACGGAAACCACCTCGCTCGATCCCATGGTCGCGCAGATCGTGGGGCTGTCTTTATCGGTCGAGGCCGGGCGGGCGGCCTACGTGCCGCTCGCGCATCGCGGCCCGGACGCCCCCGTGCAATTGCCGCGCGACGAGGTTCTCGCCAGGCTCAAACCCTGGCTGGAAAGCGTCGAGCACAAGAAGGTCGGCCAGCATCTCAAGTACGACGAGCAGGTGCTGGCGAACTACGGCATCGAAATGCGCGGTATCGAACACGACACGCTGCTGCAATCGTATGTGGTCGAATCGCATCGCACGCATGACATGGACAGCCTCGCGCTGCGCCATCTCGGTGTGAAGACGATCAAGTACGAAGAGGTCGCGGGCAAGGGCGCGGGGCAGATCGGTTTCGACGAGGTCGCGCTGGACAAGGCTGCCGAATACGCGGCGGAAGACGCCGACATCACCTTGCGGCTGCACCAGGCGCTGTACCCGCAAGTGGCGGCGGAGAAGACGCTCGAGTACGTTTATCGCGACATTGAACTGCCCACCTCGCGCGTGCTGCGGAAGATGGAACGCACGGGCGTGCTGATCGACGCGGAGAAACTGCGTCAGCAAAGCAGTGAAATCGCCACCCGTCTGATCCAGTTGGAAAGCGAGGCGTACGTGCTGGCCGGCGGCGAATTCAATCTGGGCTCGCCCAAGCAGATCGGGCAGATCTTCTTCGAGAAGCTGGAGTTGCCGGTGGTCAAGAAGACCCCGAGCGGCGCGCCGTCCACCGACGAAGAGGTGCTGCAAAAGCTTGCCGAAGACTTTCCGCTGCCGAAGATTCTGCTCGAACACCGTGGTTTGTCGAAGCTGAAGTCGACCTACACGGACAAGCTGCCGCGCATGGTCAACGCCACCACGGGGCGCGTGCACACCAACTATGCGCAGGCCGTGGCGGTCACGGGGCGGCTTGCGTCGAACGATCCGAACCTGCAGAACATTCCCGTGCGTACGGGCGAAGGCCGCCGTATTCGCGAAGCGTTTATTGCACCGCCTGGGCACAAGCTGGTCTCCGCGGACTACTCGCAGATCGAATTGCGCATCATGGCGCACATTTCCGGCGACGAATCGTTGCTGCGCTCGTTCTCGCAAGGTGAAGACATTCACCGCGCCACCGCGGCGGAGATCTTCAGCGTGACGCCGCTCGAAGTCTCGAACGACCAGCGCCGTGTGGCCAAGGTCATCAACTTTGGTCTGATCTACGGCATGAGTTCGTTCGGCCTCGCTTCCAACCTCGGCATCACGCGCGATGCGGCGAAGCTCTATATCGACCGCTATTTCGCACGCTACCCGGGCGTGGCGCGCTATATGGACGAAACGCGCGTGAGCGCGAAGGCCAAGGGTTACGTCGAAACGGTGTTCGGCCGCCGCCTGTGGCTGCCCGAGATCAACGGCGGCAACGGACCGCGCCGTCAGGCCGCCGAGCGTGCCGCGATCAACGCGCCGATGCAAGGCACCGCCGCCGACCTGATCAAGCTCTCGATGATCGCCGTGCAGAAATGGATCGAAGAGTCGAAGATCGGCACGCGCATGATCATGCAGGTGCACGACGAATTGATTCTCGAAGTACCGGACGCGGAATTGTCCGACGTGCGCAAGCGCTTACCCGAATTGATGTGCGGTGTCGCCGACCTGAAGGTGCCGCTGGTCGCCGAGGTGGGCGCCGGGCTGAACTGGGAAGAAGCGCATTGACGCGGGTATGACGGGACGCGATATCGTCGTGCGCATGTCACACATGTGCATTGATGGCTTGTGACAACCCGTGTTGCTCGCGGACAATCGCCCAAAGGCGGCGCGCTCGTGTGAGATCTCGTGCGCGTCGCGGCGACGCATAACCCATCGGCAAACACGGAGAGTTCAATGCATCGTTTTATCGTCGTTGGCGGAGGCGCGGGGGGACTGGAGCTGGCGACGCGTTTGGGCGATCGCTATGCACCCCACAAGAACAAGGGCAGCGTGCAGGCGCAAGTCACGCTCGTCGATCGTAATCCCACGCATATCTGGAAGCCGCTGTTGCACGAAGTGGCGGCCGGTAGCATGGACCCCTTCACGCAGGAGCTCGAATATGCGGCGCAAGCGCGCTGGCATGGCTTCGAATTTCAGCAGGGTGAACTGACGGGCCTGGATCGCGCGAACAAGCGCCTCACGCTCGGCACCGTACTCGACGACGACGGCGCCGAACTGCTGCCCGAACGCGAGCTCGAATACGACACGCTGATCATCGCGATCGGCAGCACGACCGCGTTCTTCGGCGTGAAAGGCGCCCCTGAGTTCTCTCTCGCGCTCGACACGGTCAGCCAGGCCGAGCGGTTCCGCAAGCGCCTGATCGCGGCCTGCATGCGCGCCGAGCATCAGGTGCACGAGCCGGTCGAGTCGGGGCCGGGCACGTCGTCCACGGGCGAGCCGCGCATTCAGGTGGCGATTGTCGGAGGCGGTGCGACGGGTGTGGAGCTGTCGGCGGAATTGCGCAACACAGCGCAGGTGTTGTCCGCTTACGGTCTGCACAAGCTCGATCCGCGGCATGACGTCGGCATCGTGCTGATCGAGGCGGGGCCGCGCATTCTGCCGGCTTTGCAGGAACGGGTCTCGACAGCCACCGCTGAACTGCTCACCAAGCTGGGTGTGAAACTGATGATCGGCGAAACCGTGGCCGAAGTCGCGCCCGGCCTGATCCGCACCGCCAGCGGCAAGACCGTGCGCGCCGATCTGACGGTGTGGGCGGCGGGCATCAAGGCGCCGGCGATTCTGAGCCAGCTCGACGGCCTGCCGGTCAATCGTCTGGGCCAGCTCATCGTGCGCCGCACGCTGCAAACCGAACTCGACGACAACATTTTTGCGCTCGGCGATTGCGCCGCCTGTCCGTGGCCGGGCAATGAGCGCAACGTGCCGCCACGCGCGCAGGCGGCCCACCAGCAGGCGAGCTTTCTGATGAAGGCGCTGGCGGCGCGGCTCGATGGCAAGCCATTGCCGGAATTTACCTATCGCGACTTCGGTTCGCTGGTCTCGCTCGGGCATTTCAGCGCCGTCGGCAATCTGATGGGCGGGGTGATCGGCGGCAATATGCTGATCGAAGGGCTGTTCGCGCGCTTCATGTACATGTCGCTGTACCGGCTGCATATCGCCGCGCTGCACGGCTATGCGCGGATGGTGCTCGATACCTTCGCGCATTGGTTGCGCCGCACCACGCTGCCGCGGGTCAAGCTGCACTGACGCGGGCTGACGCGCCCGGCCGGCGCCCGGAAAAACGTTGCTTCTGCAACAGGATGCGTGTCCGGCGTATCCTGTCGCCTCCAACGTTCAACAGAGGAGCGCCGCATGCTGAAACCCGAGATCGACAGCCTGGTCCCGCACGTTCCCTTCGACCGCCGTACTTTCATCAAGGCCGCGCTCGGCACCGGATTTGCCGCGGCCGTGCTGCCGGTGTCGGCGCAAACCATCCGTACGGACAGCGACGGCCTCGAAGCCGGCGAAGTGGCCGTGCGCTCCGGCGACACCATGGTGCCGGCGTATCGCGCGCAGCCGAAGGGTAAGACACGCTTGCCGGTGATCATCGTCGTGCACGAGATTTTCGGCGTGCATGAGCATATCGCCGACGTGTGCCGGCGCTTCGCCAAGCAGGGTTATCTTGCGATCGCGCCGAACCTGTACGAGCGGCAGGGCGATCCCACCGTTTATACGAGCATGCAGCAGCTCAACGAGCAACTGGTCAGCAAGGTGCCGGACGACCAGGTCATGGGCGATCTCGACGCGACCGTCGCCTGGGCGGGCGAGTATGGCGGCGATCTGAACCGTCTTGGCGTGAACGGCTTTTGCTGGGGTGGGCGCGTTGCGTGGCTGTATGCGGAACACAACCCGCGACTGAAGGCGGGCGTGGCGTGGTATGGGCGAGTCGCGGGCGCAAGGAGCGCGATGACGCCGGCCAATCCGCTCGACGAGGTCGCGCAGCTTCGTGCGCCGGTCCTCGGACTCTACGGGTTGCAGGATCAGAGTATTCCGCAGGACACGCTCGAACAGATGAAGCAGGCCATCGCGCAAGGTCCGCAAGCGGGACGCGGGTCGCAGTTGGTCGTGTATGACGATGCGGGCCACGCTTTTTTCGCGGATTACCGCCCGAGCTATAAGAAGGCCGATGCGGAAGACGGCTGGCGCCGCACGCTGGCGTGGTTCAAGCAGCACGGGGTAGCCTGAGCCCCGGTTTTGACGCTGGCCGGCGAGCCCCCGGGCTCGCGCGGATCAAGAAGGCCGTTACCGCCCGAGCGCGGTTCAACGGCCTTTTGCCAGCTTCGCGCTTACTGTGCGCGAAGGTTGGCGCTCAAGGATTCGGGCCCGTTGCGACGGGTCGCTTCGGATCCGAACTCCACTCACTCCACGATCCCGCGTATAACGCCGCACCGTGCAGGCCGGCGACTTCCATGGCCAGCGCATTCACACAGGCTGTCACGCCCGAGCCGCATTGCAGTATGACGTGTTCAGGCGGCGTGTCGGCGAGTAGCGCGTGGAATTCCTCGCGCAACGTGTGAGCGGGCTTGAAGCGGCTGTCGGCGGTGAGGTTGTCTTTGAAGAAGCGGTTGAGCGCGCCGGGGATATGGCCGCCGACGCGATCCAGCGTCTCGTTCTCGCCGCGATAGCGATCGGCCGCGCGCGCGTCGAGCACGACGCGTTCCTTCGAACCCAGATTGCGCTCGACCGTTTGCGCATCGACCGTGACGGACAGCGGCGCGCCGGCTTTGAAGTCGCCGGTGTTTTGCGCTGGCGCGTCCTGCGTGAGCGGATGACCGCCGGCTTCCCAGGCTTGCAGGCCGCCGTCGAGCAGCGCGACCGCGTCGTGACCGAGCCAGCGCAGCAGCCACCATGCACGGGCGGCGTACATGCCGCCTTGCGCGTCATAGGCGACAACCTGCTGCCCTTGCTTCAGACCGCGCGACTCCAGCGTTTCCACCAGCCGTGCGCGATCCGGCAACGGATGGCGGCCGTTCTGTCCGTTCTTCGGCCCCGACAGATCGCGATCGAGGTGCAGGTAATGCGCGCCCGGCAGATGCGCGGCCAGATAGGCTTTTTCGCCCGCTTCCGGATCGGCGAGATCGAACCGGCAATCGATGATGAACACGCTGCCCGGCGCGGCGGCGAGCCGTTCCGCGAGATTGGTCGCGGAGATCAGAGTGGTGTAATGAGTGTGGGGCATGATGTCTCCTGTCGACCAGAGTTGGCGCTTTAGCGCCTTACTCTGGTCCCATGCAACGCGGTCGACCAGAGTTGGCGCTTTAGCGCCTTACTCTGGTCCCATGTAAAGCTCGATACTGGCGATGGCGGCTCCGTTAGACGGCTTGGCCCCGGCAACGGATGGCCGAGCTATCCCGTTAGTCTAAACAAAAAAAGACGGACCGAAGTCCGTCTTTCCATGCGTCAGTGCTGCCAGAAGAATCTGGCCAGGCGCCAATCAGATCGTGCCGAGTTCGCGCCGCAGGAACTCGTGGAAGTGCTGCATGCCGTCTTCCATCGGGCTCTGATACGGGCCGACCTGCGATTCGCCGCGATTCATCAGCGCGCGGCGGCCGGCGTCCATGCGTTCCGCGATCTCGTCGTCTTCGCGAGCCGTTTCCATATAGGCGGCGCGCTCGGCTTCGACGAACTCCCGCTCGAACAGCGCGATTTCCTCAGGGTAATAGAACTCCACCACGTTGGTGGTTTTCTGCGGACCACGCGGGATCAGCCATGACACCACCAGCACATGCGGATACCACTCGATCATGATGCCCGGGTAGTACACCATCCAGATCGCGCCGAACTCCGGCGGATTGCCGTCGCGAAAGCGCAGCACTTCGTCGTGCCACTTACGGTAGGTCGGACTGCCCGGCTGCTCCAGATCCTTGTGCACGCCAACCGTCTGGACGCTGTACCAGTCGCCGAACTCCCACGTCAGGTCGTCGCAATTGACGAAGCTGCCGAGGCCAGGATGGAACGGCGCGACGTGGTAGTCCTCCAGATAGACCTCGATAAAGGTCTTCCAGTTGTAGTTGCACTCATGGACTTCGACGTGATCGAACATGAAGCCCGAAAAATCGAAATGTTCCTTGGTGCCGAGGCGCGCCAGATCCCGCGCGACGTCGCGCCCCTGCGCTTCGAACAGCAGCCCTTGCCAGTTCTGCAGCGGCGTGGCGCCGAGATTCAGGCAGGGATTGTCCGCAAAATGAGGCGCACCGAGGAGCTGGCCGTTCAGGTCGTACGTCCAGCGATGCAGGGGGCAGACGATATTCTCCGTCTGGCCGCGGCCGTTGAGCATGATGGCTTGCCGGTGGCGGCACACGTTCGACAGCAGTTCGACTTGCGACTGCTGGTTACGGACGAGCACGCGCCCTTCGCTCTCGCTCGGCAAAGCAAAATAATTCCCCGCCTCGGGCACCATGAGATCGTGGCCGATGTAGCGAGGACCTTTCTTGAAAAGGGTGTCGATTTCGCGCGTTAGAAGCGCTTCGTCAAAGTAAGCCGTGACTGGCAGCTGGCTGTGGACAGACCGCAACTGCAATGCATTGCTCAGATTGGACATTCCCACTCCCGTGAAGACGTGAAAGCAGTGAACAACCCAACCATCGAAGATTCGATTTAGGGAGCCCGCGATTATACCCGTTTCCCCCCTCTTGGGGCGCTTAAGTGCCTGATTTGGGTAAAAAATGTCAAGAAAGTTCGACCTTTTCGCCGCAGACCGATCACTTTTTTTCTGCGAGACTGGTGGGGCAGCGGAGGGCCGGAAGGCGAGGCGTAGGCCGGCGAGCGGATCGGAAATGTCGCTTTTGCCGTAGAATGTCCGACTTGTTTTAATTTTGCGACTATTCATGGCGAAGACCGCGTCGAAAGATACTGCTGCCACGCCAGCCGAAGGCGTCGACACTACGCCGCTGCCCGAGAATTACGAGGCCGCTCAGGCGGAGCTGGAGGGGCTGGTTGCGCGCATGGAAAGCGGCAATCTCAGCCTCGAGGAGTCGCTCACCGCCTACCGGCGTGGCGCGGCCCTCGTGGCGTTTTGCCAGCAGCAGCTCGAGAAGGTCGAGCAGCAGGTGCGCGTGCTCGACGGCGAGACGCTCAAGCCGCTGCCCATGAATACCGCAGGCACAGCCGCTACTGAGAGCGGGGACGACCTATGACATTCGAACAATGGATGCGCTCGGTGCTGGAGCGCGTCGAAACGGCACTAGAACATTACCTGCCGACCGAGGCAACCGAGCCCGCCACGCTGCATGAGGCCATGCGCTACGCGGTGTTGGGCGGCGGCAAGCGGGTTCGCCCGCTGCTGTGCCACGCGGCCGGCGAGCTGACCGGCGCGCGCGCCGAATGCCTCGACGCGGCAGCAGCGGCACTGGAAATGATTCATGTGTACTCGCTCGTCCACGACGACATGCCGTGCATGGACGACGACGCGCTGCGTCGCGGCAAGCCCACGGTACACGTCAAGTATGACGAAGCCACGGCATTGCTGGTGGGCGATGCGCTGCAATCGCAGGCGTTCGTCGCGCTGACCTCGGACGTGCTGGCCCCGGCGCAACAGGCCGCGCTCGTGCGCGAACTGGCGCTGGCGAGCGGCTCGATCGGCATGTGCGGCGGGCAGGCCATCGATCTGGCGAGCGTCGGCCACACGCTGACGCGCGTGCAACTCGAAACCATGCACCGCATGAAAACCGGCGCCTTGTTGCGTGCCGCGGTGCGCATGGGCGCGCTCGCGGGTGAAACGCCGAATGCGGAGGCCATGCGCTCGCTGGACGCTTATTCGGCCGCTGTCGGCCTCGCGTTTCAGGTCGTCGACGATATTCTCGACGTGACGACCGATTCCGCGACGCTCGGCAAAACGGCTGGTAAAGACGCGAAGGACGGCAAGCCGACCTACGTGTCGATTATTGGACTCGACGCGTCGCGCGCGCTCGCAGCGCAGTTGCGCAGTGACGCTCACGCCGCGCTGGCGCCGTTTGGCGCACGCGCGCAGCGTCTTGCCGAATTGGCCGACCTGGTGGTGAACCGGGTTAGCTGAACGCGAAAGCCCGCCGCCGCGCGCCTCCTTTGTGGGGTGCATGTATGAAGTGCGGGCGCGTAAGTTTTCCTACAATGGAACGACGATGTACGACTTGCTGAAAACCATTGACGACCCGGCAGCACTGCGCCGCCTCGATCGCCGCCAATTGCAACCGCTTGCCGACGAGTTGCGTGCCTTTGTGCTCGACAGCGTATCGCAGACGGGCGGCCATCTTTCGTCCAACCTCGGCACAGTCGAGTTGACCATTGCGCTGCACTACGTGTTCGACACGCCGCACGACCGGATCGTCTGGGACGTGGGCCATCAAACTTATCCGCACAAGATCCTGACGGGTCGCCGCGACCAGATGCACACGTTGCGTCAGTTGGGCGGCATCTCGGGCTTCCCGAAACGTGACGAGTCGGAATACGACACTTTCGGCACGGCGCACTCGAGCACGTCGATCTCGGCCGCGCTCGGCATGGCGGTCGCGAGCAAGCTGAAGGGCGACAACCGCATGGGCATCGCCGTAATCGGTGACGGCGCAATGACGGCCGGTATGGCCTTCGAGGCGATGAACAACGCCGGTGTCGAAGACGACGTGCCGCTGCTGGTCATCCTGAACGACAACGACATGTCGATTTCGCCGCCGGTCGGCGCGCTGAATCGCCATCTGGCGCGTCTGATGTCGGGCCGCTTCTACGCGGCCGCGCGTGCCGGCGTGGAGCGCGTGCTGCGCGTCGCGCCGCCCATGCTCGATCTCGCCCGCAAGCTCGAAGAGCACGCGAAGGGCATGATCGTGCCGGCAACGCTGTTCGAAGAATTCGGCTTCAACTACATCGGTCCGATCGACGGTCACGACCTCGATTCGCTGATCCCGACGCTGCAGAACATCAAGGAACTGCGCGGTCCGCAATTCCTGCACGTCGTGACGAAGAAAGGCCAGGGCTACAAGCTGGCCGAAGCCGACCCGGTGCTGTACCACGGCCCGGGCAAGTTCAATCCGGCCGAAGGCATCAAGCCGGCCACCACGCCGTCGAAGAAAACTTACACGCAGGTGTTCGGCGAATGGCTGTGCGACGCCGCCGAGCTGGACGCGCGCGTCATTGGTATCACGCCGGCCATGCGGGAAGGATCGGGCATGGTGGAATTCGAGAAGCGCTTCCCGGACCGCTATTTCGACGTCGGCATCGCCGAGCAACACGCGGTGACGTTCGCCGGCGGTTTGGCCGCGGAAGGCATGAAGCCGGTGGTCGCGATCTACTCGACCTTCCTGCAACGCGCGTACGATCAACTGATTCACGACGTCGCACTGCAGAATCTGCCGGTGGTGTTCGCGATCGACCGCGCGGGGCTGGTCGGCGCGGACGGCGCAACGCACGCGGGCGCTTACGACCTGGCGTTCCTGCGCTGTATCCCGAACATGACGGTGATGGCCGCGTCGGACGAAAACGAATGCCGCCAGATGCTGTACACGGCATTGCAGCAGCCGAACCCGACGGCGGTGCGTTATCCGCGTGGCGCCGGCACGGGTGTCGCCACGGTCAAGCAAATGGCGGCGCTGCCGCTCGGAAAGGGTGAGATTCGTCGCGAAACGTCGCAGCCGGCTGGCAAGCGCATTGCGATCCTCGCGTTCGGTACGATGGTCGCGCCGTCGCTGGCTGCGGCCGAGCAACTGGACGCGACGGTCGCGAACATGCGCTTTGTGAAGCCGCTGGACGCCGATCTGGTCCGCCAGTTGGCTGAAACGCACGACGCCATCGTTACGGTGGAAGAAGGCTGCGTGATGGGCGGCGCGGGTTCGGCATGCGTCGAAGCCCTGCTTGCCAGTGGGGTTATCCGACCGGTACTACAATTGGGCCTCCCCGATCAGTTCATCGATCATGGAGATCCGGCGAAGCTGCTCGCCGCGTGCGGTCTCGACGCCACGGGTATCACCAAGTCGATCCGCGAGCGTTTCCTGTTGAGCGGGGCGGTGGGCGGCCAGTCGTCGGTGAAGCGCGTCGCGTAAGCGCTGCTGCTCGCTGTGCGGCCGCCGTGCAGGCGGCTATCGCGCCCATAGCAAGCTCCAATTTGAATTGGTGGGCCTTCGGGCCCATCATTCGACGCCGGCAGGGGCCGGCGTTTGCCATTTGCGCGCCTGGATTTGCGCGGCCGCTGGAGCCCCCAGGCCTGTCGCTTCGCGACAGCACCTGAGGGCGCAGTCCCGAAGGGGACTTCCTCCGGGGCAGAAAAGCTGGGGCGGCACGGCATTTCCTGAAAGGACAAAACAATGAATCAGATGAATCCCGCCTTTGTGATGCCCGACGTGCAAAGCACGCCTGACACCCGCCAGATCCCGATTCAACGGGTCGGCGTGAAGGCGGTGCGCCATCCGCTCACGGTTCGCACGCAAGGCGGCGAGGTGCAGCCGACGGTCGGGACGTGGAATCTGGACGTGCATTTGCCGGCCGACCAGAAGGGCACGCACATGTCGCGCTTTGTCGCCTTGCTTGAAGAGAACAAGGCACCCCTGGAACCCGCCACGTTCCGCACCATGCTCGCCGCGATGCTGGAAAAGCTGGAAGCCGAGGCGGGCCGCATCGAAGTGTCGTTCCCTTACTTTGTGAGCAAGACCGCACCGGTGTCGGGTGTGCAGAGCCTGCTCGACTACGAAGTCACGTTGACGGGCGAGACCCGCAACGGTGCGACGCGTCTGTTCATGCAGGTGCAGGTGCCGGTTACCAGCCTGTGCCCATGCTCGAAGAAGATCTCGCAGTACGGCGCGCATAATCAGCGCTCGCACGTGACGATCAACGCCGAGCTGGCGGGTGACGTGGCCGTGGAAGAGCTGATCCGGGTCGCAGAAGAAGAAGCCTCGTGCGAGCTGTGGGGCTTGCTTAAGCGCCCGGACGAGAAGTTCGTCACCGAGCGCGCCTACGAAAATCCGAAGTTCGTTGAAGATCTGGTGCGCGACGTCGCCCAGCGTCTGAACGCGGACGAGCGGATCGTGGCGTACGTGCTCGAAGCCGAGAACTTCGAGTCGATTCACAATCACAGCGCGTATGCGGTGATCGAACGGGATAAGCGGGCGGGTTGATACGCGCGTTTGCCGACTGCATGGAAAAGCCGCTTCTTGAAGCGGCTTTTTTTACGGTTTAAGGATATCGGCCTCAGCGTGCGAGGGACGTCAGATCCCAGCGTGGCTTCACCGTGAACGCGTAGTCCTTGCCCGACTGGCCCGGCCAACGCTGCAGGCGCAAAGCGCCGGCCAGCGCGATCATCGCGCCGTTGTCCGTGCACAGCGACAAGTCCGGATAGTGCACATAGAAATTGCGCTTCTTCGCGGCGGCGGAAAGCGCCTCGCGCAGTTGCCGGTTCGCGCCGACGCCGCCCGCGACGACCAGCCGGTTGAGTTTGGTTTTCTTGAGCGCGGCCAGCGACTTCGCCGCCAGAACCTCGACCGCCGCGTCGACGAAACCGCGCGCCAGATCGGCTTTCGCCTGCTCACAGATGTTGGCGCCGCCGAGCTTCCTGGCGTGCGTGAGGACGGCGGTCTTCAGGCCGCTGAAACTGAAATCGAGATCGCCCGAATGCAGCATCGGGCGCGGCAGCACCACGGCGCCGGGCGTACCGAATTCCGCCATGCGCGAGACTTCCGGGCCACCGGGATAGCCGAGGCCGAGCAGCTTCGCGGTTTTGTCGAAGGCTTCGCCGGCGGCGTCGTCCAGCGTTTCGCCGAGCGTCTCGTAGACGCCCACGTCCGTCACGCGCATCAACTGCGTATGGCCGCCGGACACCAGCAGCGCGACGAACGGAAACGGCGGCGGCTCGTCCACCAGCAGCGGCGAGAGCAAATGCCCTTCCAGGTGATGGATGCCGATGGTCGGCTTGTCCCACGCCATGGCCAGCGCATTTGCAACGCTCGCGCCGACCAGCAGCGCACCTGCGAGACCCGGGCCTTGCGTGTAGGCGATCGCGTCGATGTCGCCGCGGGCCGTGCCGGCGCGTTCCATCACCTCTTCGAGCAGCGGCAGCGCGCGCCGGATGTGATCGCGCGACGCCAGCTCCGGCACCACGCCGCCGTACTCCCGATGCATCGCAATTTGCGAATGCAGCGCGTGCGCCAGCAGGCCGCGCTCCGTGTCGTAGAGCGCGAGACCGGTTTCGTCGCAGGAGCTTTCGATGCCGAGAACGAGCATGATGGGTGGGCCTGAGCGGACGCGCGAGTCATGACACTCCAGCGCCCGAAAGTGAAAAAGCAAGCCTGAAAGTATAGCAGTGCGGGCAAGGAGCCGCAGACGCGCAGGTACAATGCGACCGCATGGAATCCTTCGATATCGCAGTGATCGGCGCAGGCGCGGCCGGCATGATGTGCGCGGCCGTGGCCGGGCAGCTCGGCCGTCGCGTGGTGCTGATCGACCACTCGCAGCGTCTCGCCGAGAAGATCCGCATCTCCGGCGGCGGCCGCTGCAACTTCACGAATCTGTATGCCGGCCCGGCCAACTACCTGTCGGCGAATCCGCATTTTTGCCGCTCGGCACTCGCGCGCTACACGCCGCGCGACTTCATGGCGTTGCTCAAGCGCCATCATGTGACGTGGCATGAGAAGCATAAAGGGCAGCTTTTCTGCGACCAGTCGAGCGACGCGGTCATCAACGTGCTGAAGAGCGAGTGCGACGCGGGCCGCGTGGCATGGCGCACGCCCCTGTCAGTCGAACAGGTGCGTCAGGACGCGGAAGGGCGGTTCACGCTGGATACCCGGTCGGGGCCGATCAGCGCGCGTGCGCTCGTGATCGCGACCGGCGGGCTGTCGATTCCAAAGATCGGCGCCACGGATTTTGCCTATCGTCTTGCCAAGCAGTTCGGTCACAAACTGATCGACATGCGCCCCGCGCTGGTTCCGCTGACCTTCGCCGCAACCGACTGGGAGCCGTTCTCGGCGCTGTCCGGCGTCTCGCTGGAGGTGCAGCTCGAGACCGGCAACAAAAAGACCGGCGCTGAATTCAACGAAGATCTGCTCCTCACGCACCGCGGCCTTTCCGGGCCGGGCGTGCTGCAGATTTCGAGCTACTGGCAACCCGGCGAGCCGATTCACATCAACCTGTTGCCCGAGCAGGACGCCACGACCGCCTTACTCGAAGCCAAAACCGGCACCAGGCGTCAGATTGCCAGTCTGTTGTCGGAGTGGGTGCCGCAGCGGCTCGCCCATGTCTGGCTGGAAGCCCACCAGGTGCCCGCCGAAGCGCGCCTCGCCGACTTGCCGGACAAGACCCTGCGCCGCGTCGGTGAAGCACTGACGCGCTGGACGCTCACGCCCAACGGCACGGAAGGCTATCGCAAGGCCGAAGTGACGCGCGGCGGCGTCGACACGCGCGACCTGTCGTCGGCGACGATGATGAGCGCGCGCGCCCCAGGCTTGTACTTCATCGGCGAAGCGGTGGACGTCACCGGCTGGCTGGGCGGCTATAACTTCCAGTGGGCGTGGGCATCGGGCGTGGCGGCCGGCCAGGCAGCCGTGGAGTACGCGAGAGGGGCTTGACGGCTCTCTGGCTTTGTGAGAAAGCTCTGCTATACTCCTGAACCTTTACAAAGTTCCGTTATTGAAAAATGACGACCATCCGCGTAAAAGACAACGAGCCGTTTGAAGTCGCCATGCGCCGTTTCAAGCGCACCATGGAAAAAAACGGTTTGTTGACGGAACTTCGCGCTCGCGAGTTTTACGAAAAGCCTACGGCTGAGCGCAAGCGCAAGAAGGCGGCTGCGGTGAAGCGTCATTTCAAGCGTCTGCGTGGTCAGATGCTGCCAAAGAAGTTCTACTGATTCTGGCGTTGCCGCGGTTCCCGTCAAACGGAGCGGCGACATCCACCCGGTGACGGCGCAGCAGGTGCCATCACGGAAAACACGGCCCTTCGGGCCAGCCGGCAGGGTCGCGCCCACCACGCACATTGTGCCAACCCGCTTGAGGAAGCAGTCCCAAGCGGGTATTCGTGTTGATGCGGTTAGCCTGGCCGGTTTCTCAATTCCAACGCATTCAGGTGAGTGATGAGTCTCAAGGACCGGATCAACGACGATATGAAGGCCGCCATGCGGGCACGTGAAACCGAGCGTCTCGGCACGGTCCGCCTGTTGCTCGCCGCGATCAAGCAGCGCGAAGTCGACGAACGCGTCACGCTCGACGACACCGCGATCACCGCTGTCGTCGACAAGATGATCAAGCAGCGCAAAGACTCGATCAGCCAGTTCGAAGCGGCAGGCCGCACGGATCTGGCCGACAAGGAAAAGTCCGAACTGGCGATTCTGTCTGCCTATATGCCGGAACAGATGTCCGAGGCGGAGATCATTGCCGAAGTTCAGGCCGCGGTAGCGCAAACTGGCGCGGCCGGCCCGCAGGACATGGGCAAGGTGATGGGCGTGCTCAAGCCGAAGCTGGCTGGCCGTGCCGACATGACCGCGGTCTCGGCGCAGGTCAAGGCCGCACTCGCGAAGTAAGGTCCGTTGTCCGGTCTGCGCGCGCCGTCGCTCGACGGGCGGCGTGTGCAGCCTTGAGTCTTTCAGGTAGCGTCATTTACTGTGATTCCTCCGTCATTCCTGCAGGACCTGCTCAACCGCGTCGATATCGTCGACGTGGTGGGCCGGTATGTGCAGTTGAAAAAGGGCGGCGCGAACTTCATGGGGCTGTGCCCGTTCCACAACGAAAAAAGCCCTTCGTTTACGGTTAGTCCGACTAAGCAGTTCTATCACTGCTTCGGCTGCGGGGCGCATGGAACGGCCATCGGTTTTCTGATGGAGCACGTTGGCTCGTCCTTTCCGGAAGCGGTCAACGAGCTGGCGCAGTCGGTCGGCTTGACCGTGCCGAACGAGCCTTCGCCGGGCTATGGCGGCGGTTCCGGCGGCCATGCGCCGGCGGCGTCCAAAGCGGTCACCACGGCGCTTTCCGACGTCATGCAGACCGCCTGCGACTTCTACCGCAAGCAACTGCGCAGCGCGCCGGTCGCGATCCAGTATTTGAAGAAGCGCGGCTTGACCGGCGAGATCGCGGCCCGTTTCGGGCTCGGCTACGCCCCGGACGGCTGGCAGAACCTCGAAGCGGCATTTCCGAACTACCGGGACGATTCGCTGGTCGAATCGGGTTTGGTGATCGTGAGTGAAAAGTCCGACGCACAGGGGCAGAACCGTCGGTACGACCGCTTTCGCGAGCGGGTCATGTTTCCGATCCGCAATGTAAAAGGGCAGGTGATCGGCTTCGGCGGCCGTGTGCTGGACGGCGGCGAGCCGAAATATTTGAATTCGCCCGAAACGCCTTTATTTAACAAAGGCAGCGAGCTGTACGGACTGTTCGAGGCGCGCCTCGCGATACGCGAGCAGCACTACGTGCTGGTCGTGGAAGGCTACATGGACGTGGTCGCGCTGGCCCAATTAGGGTTCCAGAACGCGGTTGCCACGCTCGGCACGGCCTGCACGCCGATTCATGTGCAGAAACTGATGCGCCAGACCGACACGGTCATTTTCAGCTTCGACGGCGATTCGGCGGGCCGGCGTGCCGCGCGTCGCGCGCTGGACGCCTGTTTGCCGCACGCCGCGGACAACCGCACCATCCGGTTCCTTTTTTTGCCGTCCGAGCACGATCCGGACAGCTATGTGCGTGAATACGGCACGGAAGCCTTCGCCGAGCAGGTCGAGCGGGCCATGCCACTGTCGCAGTTCATGCTGAACGAGGTGCTGACCGGCAAGGAACTGGACCAGCCGGAGGGCAAGGCCCGCGCGCTGTTCGACGCCAAGCCGCTGCTGCAGGCGCTGCCGGCCAACGCGCTGCGCGCGCAGATCATGCATATGTTCGCCGACCGGCTCGACGTGCCGTTCGACGAGGTTGCCGCGCTGTGCGAGGTCGATTCTCGAATCGCGGCGGCGGCCCGTGCCGCGCCGGCCCGCAAAGACCGGCGCAGTGTGACGGGAATCGAGGAGAAAACGCTGCGCAATCTGGTCATGCATCCGCGCACGGTGGCGGTGCTCGACGAGGAGGCCGAACAGGCGCTCCTCACGGTCACGCGGCACGGCGAGCTGTTCGAAGAGGTGACGACACACGCGCGTGCGCTGGGCGATTCGGCGGAGTTCCAGCTGTTGTCCGACCTATTGCGAAACGGCGCGAACGCCCCAACTTTCGAGGAAATCTTTCGCAAAATTCTAGACTATGATGAAAACGTCCGGGATTTGCTGCTGAAGGACCCGGAAGATGCGACCGTAATCGAGGAACGGCGCGAGCAGGAGCGGATCGTTGGCGAGGAACTGAAGGCGGCGATCCTGAAGATGCGGTACGACGCTTACTGCGATCGGCTCGAGCAACTTTCGCGGCAATCCCGGCATACGCCGGAGGAGTTCGCGGAGCTGTCGGAGCTCAACCGGAAGCGGGCCGACATGAAGCGCCGGCTCGGGCTGTAGGCGGAGCGAAGGGAGCCTGAGTGCTATAATAAAAGGTTTCCAGCGGTTTGTTTTTTAAAGGGTTTTCCTAGCAAAGGCGAAAAGGCGATGCGATGGCAAAGACTAAGGACGCAACTGCGGGCGGAAAGAAAGCAACAGGCACGAACTCCAAGGAGCCGACCAGAAAGGTCACCGAGGCCAAGTTAGTTTCTTCCGCCAGAAAAGCGTCTGCCGTCAGCGTTTCACCCGTTGCCGGGAAGAAGTCCTCGACCATTTCTGCTGCGCGAGCGGAGCCGGTCAGGGCGGCGAAAGTTGTAGCAGTGCCGGCCACGAAGGGGTCGGGTGTCAGAAGCGCAAGGGAAGCGGCTGCCGCGCAGGACGATGCGGTAGTGCGCGAGGTTCCAGTATCCACGGTTCAACCGGCTGTTGTCCACCAGCCGCGAGTCGAGACTACAGCCGGTACGGCGAACTCCATGACGAAAAAGCTGAACGAAGTACCCGTCGATGACGACGCAACCCAAAGCGAAGAAAGCCCCGCGGCTGTTCCAGCCAAGGTGGAAAAGGCCAAGGCTCGCGACCGTCGTGCAAAGGAAAAAGCGCTGCTGAAAGACGCTTTCGCGTCGTCGCAGCCTGGCACGGTCGAGGAACTCGAGGAGCGCCGCTCCAAACTGCGCGCGCTGATCAAGCTCGGCAAGGAGCGCGGCTTCCTCACGTACGCTGAAATCAACGACCACCTGCCGGACAACTTCACCGAGACCGAGGCGATCGAAGGCATCATCAGCACGTTCAACGACATGGGCGTGGCGGTGTACGAGCAGGCCCCGGACGCTGAAACGCTGCTGCTGAACGACAACGCGCCGGCGGCTTCTTCGGACGACGAAGTGGAAGAGGAAGCGGAAGTTGCGCTGTCCACCGTCGACTCGGAATTTGGCCGCACCACCGACCCGGTCCGCATGTATATGCGGGAAATGGGCACGGTCGAACTGCTGACGCGTGAAGGCGAAATCGAAATCGCGAAGCGGATCGAAGACGGCCTGAAGCACATGGTGATGGCCATCTCCGCGTGCCCGACCACCATCGCCGACATTCTGGCGATGGCCGAGCGCGTCGCGAATGAGGAAATTCGCATCGACGAACTGGTCGACGGCCTGATCGACGCCAACGCGGAAGACGCGGACGGCTTCTCCGCGCAAGAAGCGGAAGCGATCGAAAGCGAAGACGAGGAAGTCGAAGAAGACGACGCGGAAGACGAGGAAGAAGACGACGGCACGGCGCAGGCCACGGCGAACGCAGCGCAGATGGAAGCGCTCAAGCGTGCGTCGCTCGAAAAATTCGCGATGATCAGCGAATGGTTCGACAAGATGCGCCGCGCGTTCGAGAAGGAAGGCTACAAGTCCAAGTCGTATTTGAAGGCGCAGGAAACGATCCAGAACGAACTGATGACGATCCGCTTCACCGCGCGTACGGTCGAGCGCCTGTGCGACACGCTGCGCGCGCAGGTGGACGAAGTGCGTCAGGTCGAGCGTCAGATCCTGCACACGGTGGTCGACAAGTGCGGCATGCCGCGTGCGGAATTCATCGCGCGTTTCCCCGGCAGTGAAACGGATCTCGAATGGGCCGACAAGATCGTCGGTGAAGGTCACGCGTATAGCGCGATCCTCACGCGGAATATTCCGGCCATTCGCGAACAGCAGCAACGCCTGCTGGATCTGCAGGCGCGCGTCGTGCTGCCGCTGAAGGACCTCAAGGAAACCAACCGTCAGATGGCGGCGGGTGAGCTGAAGGCGCGTCAGGCGAAGCGCGAAATGACCGAGGCGAACTTGCGTCTCGTGATCTCGATCGCGAAGAAGTACACGAACCGTGGTCTGCAGTTTCTCGACCTGATTCAGGAGGGCAATATCGGCCTGATGAAGGCGGTGGACAAGTTCGAATATCGCCGTGGCTACAAGTTCTCCACGTATGCAACGTGGTGGATCCGTCAGGCCATTACGCGTTCCATCGCGGACCAGGCGCGCACGATCCGGATTCCGGTTCACATGATCGAAACGATCAACAAGATGAACCGTATTTCGCGTCAGATTTTGCAGGAAACCGGTCTCGAACCGGATCCGGCAACGCTGGCCGAGAAGATGGAAATGCCGGAAGACAAGATCCGCAAGATCATGAAGATCGCGAAGGAACCGATCTCCATGGAAACGCCGATCGGCGACGACGACGATTCCCATCTGGGCGACTTCATCGAAGACAACAACACGGTTGCGCCGGCCGACGCCGCTTTGCATGCCAGCATGCGCGATGTCGTGAAGGACGTGCTCGACTCGCTGACGCCGCGCGAAGCGAAGGTGCTGCGCATGCGTTTCGGTATCGAGATGAGCACCGATCACACGCTCGAAGAAGTCGGCAAGCAGTTCGACGTGACGCGTGAACGCATTCGTCAGATCGAGGCGAAGGCGCTGCGCAAGCTGCGTCACCCGAGCCGTTCGGACAAGCTGAAGTCATTCCTCGAAGGGAATTGATCGAGGTTGGCGTTGGGTTGCAATGATGTAGCGGTTTGAAGGAGCCTCGCGGTTGTTTCGGCGGATCGAAGCGGTTGCGAAGGCTCCTTTTTCGTGTAGTATGTCGGCCAATCAAGGTTTTAGGGCCTCTAGCTCATGCTTGGTTAGAGCAGCGGACTTAGCAAGGACTCACCTAAACCTCGCAGCACGGCATGGTGAGTCGTGAATGGGTTGCCTTGGGGTAAGTTAGCTCTGCTCCTTGGTAGAACTGCTCAAATTCGGGGAACCCTCTGCTGCCCAGGCGGCGTGGCAATCCCGAGCGAAGCTCTCTTCGAGAGAACGTGTAGAGACTGAACGGGCAGGTCGTAAAGACAAGAGACAGTCCAGACCACAAACCCGAAAGGGACGGTGAAAACCGTAGCTGGTAAGCATAATCCGTTGGTGCCGTGTTCGACTCACGGGAGGCCCACCAAACAATTGAAAGCCACTCTTCGGAGTGGCTTTCTTTTCTTGGGCTCCACAACTTCGATGTAGAGCGTCCCGGCAAACGGGGCGGAGTCACGACGCCGACGCGATCGACGACTAGGAGTAAGCGCGAGACCTTTCGCTGCTTGATCACGCTTGCAACGCGGGAGGTGGGCACCCTCGCAGCCTTAAGGATGCATACGAAGAGCGATGACGTGGGCTCCATGGTCGGTTGCCTCGTCGTTGGCGGCAGGTGACTCGTGATGCCGTACACGCATATATGAAATGACATTCATGCCATTCACACGGCATGACCGTACGTCCAGAATTCTCCTCAAGCGGTTCGAGCCGCGTTCAACTGGAGAGCAGAATGTTTGCAATTACGGGTATCACGGGTCAGGTCGGGGGCGTTGTTGCTCGCTCGTTGCTTGCGGCTGGAAAGGATGTGCGTGCAGTGGTTCGTAGTGCCACAAAGGGCGCCGATTGGAGTAGCCAGGGTTGTGAAATCGCCATCGCCGAGATGTCCGACACGAACGCGCTGTGCGCGGCATTTTCCGGGGCCGACGGCGTGTTTATCCTGCTGCCGCCGAACTTCGATCCTTCGCCGGACTTTGCGGAATCGCGTCGCCTGGTCGGGACGGTGCGCGAGGCATTGAAACAAGCTAGTCCGGCGAAAGTGGTCTGCCTGTCGACCATTGGCGCCCAGGCTGAGCGGCCGAACTTGTTGCAGCAACTGAGCCATATGGAGCAGGAATTGGGTTCGCTGCCGATGCCGATCGCCTTCCTGCGCGCGGGCTGGTTCATCGAAAATGCGGCGTGGGATGTGGAGCCCGCCCGCACGGCAGGCGTCATCCCAAGCTTCCTGCAGCCGCTCGATAAACCGGTTCCGATGGTGGCTACCACCGATGTCGGCCGAGTCGCGGCGAGCATGTTGCAGCAGCAATGGTCCGGCAAGCGGATCGTTGAACTCGAGGGCCCGCGGCGCATCACCCCGAACGATTTGGCGAATGCGTTCTCGCGCTTGCTTGGCAAGGACGTACGCATGGAGACCGCGCCGCGTGATACGTGGGAAGCACTCTTCGAGTCGCAGGGCATGAAAAATCCGACCCCGCGCATACAGATGCTGGATGGCTTTAACGAGGGGTGGATCGAATTCGAGAGGCCCGACCAGACGATAAAGGGCACTGTGGCGCTGGAAACGGTGTTGCATTCGCTAATCGAACGGCTGCCCCTGTGAGCTTCAGCGGTCCGCTGACTGGATATGAACGTCCTGCTTCTCTAAAGAAGTGCTGCATGGTCGTTCAGCCAAGATGACAAGACCGTAATCCTGACGACGGGATCCGGTAACGGCGCGCGCGCTACGATCGGTCGCTCATCCTTATCGCTTCCAAGACGTGTGAAGTGGCGATGGGATGGGCCGATCAATCTACGCGCATAGAGCGACTCTGGAGCGTTTCCCATGCCATTCCGTCATCCCGTCGCCAGCGTGGCTGCGACGATCGTTATCACGCTGAGCCTGCTGGCAATCGGAGCGCTTCTGTTCGGTTTTTCGGGCGTGTACGACGTATCCGCAAGCTCGAAAGACAACCCGATCATTGCATGGATGTTGCACTCGACTTATGAGGCGTCGCTCCATCATCACGCGGGCAAAGACGTGCCGCCTGGCGATCTGATGTCGCTTAACAATATCAGGGCCGGCGCGCAATTCTACGATTCGACGTGCGCCGCTTGCCATGGAGTGCCAGGCAAACCGCTGAGCTTTATTGGACAGGGGATACAGCCGGCTGCACCTACGCTGCTGGCCGCCAGCCGCCGCAACAATCCCAAGCTGATGTTCTGGGTCATCAAGCATGGCGTGAACATGACCGCCATGCCGAGCTTCGGAAAGACACAATCCGACCGGACGATATGGCAAACGGCGGCATTTCTCTACGACGCACGGGGTATCACCCCGGAGCGATACGAGACGCTTGTCCACGGTTCGAAGTGAGGATTCGGCGGATGGTGGAACGCCGCGGTCAGGCGGAACGTTTCGCGCGAAACAGTCGTGTGTCAAGGCGCAGTGATACGGTGAAGTAACGCGAGATGCGAAAACTTTATCGGCTTGCAACATGCGTCTGGAGCGAAGCGAACGGAGCGGCCGCTCGAGTCCGCGGATTCGAAGTCCCAGCTACGCGCCGTGTTTCGGCCATGGCGTGGCACGTCGTTTGCATAGGGTCGGCTTCCAGACCGTATCGATAACGAGAACGACCATGCGCCCTGACCACACCGCGACTGAATACGCCCAGACTTCATCCTTGCTGGCCACGCCCCTGGAAGGCGCCGGCGAGAGCATGCCGCAACCTCAGATCAGCACGCTGGCACGCGTCACTTTCTGCTTTGCCTGGTTGTTCGGTCTTGAGCCGTTCCTGACCGGTTCGGGCGACGAACCGCCGCATTCGCGACTCGATCGCCATTGACATTTCGTCGCCGCGCGAGGTACGGGGACCGCACGAACGGACCTTGAAAATTTCGCCGCGCGACTGCGCAATTTCTACATTCGCACCTGGATCGCTCGAGCGCCCCTCGACCTCGGGAAGATTTGACCGCGGCACCCACAGCCGGGAATAGCCGTTGCGCGAGCAGGCTTGGGAGCCTTTCCCATCTCAGGACGCTTATCATGCAAACCGATCCCACCATCGACCCCGTCGCCGACCCGGCCAACCAGCCACTCGATGAACCTGGCGAGCAGCCGCGTCTATTGCCCGGCGTGCCGGCTGAAACCGACCCGCTTGCGCCGGGCGGTTCACCCGAAGACGAAGAGGCACTCCGACGGTCGCGAGGCAGACCATAAGTTCATGCTGGGCGGTAGCTAGGGAAACTCCGTGTCAAAAAAAGGCACGGCCGTGCCGTTAAATAAATTGGAAGGCTTTTGAAGTTTGCCGTCCGTTTTCAGCGCGGGTTTTGTCACGCGGCGGTTGGCGCCGCATTTCACCTCCGGGCAACACCCGTGCTGAAGACTTCCTTCATGCAACGGGTGAATCCAGAGCTCATATCAGAAGCTCTCTCTTTAGCCTGACCGGGAAGTCACCGGCCTCCTGAGAGCACGATGCCACCACGCCCGCAGGGCGCAAGTGCATTAAGGTCATCCGTGCGACGATCGCCAGTAGCGCCGCGGCTCACACGCCTGCGCGCGACGCATGCAACGTTCAGCGCGACCAGACTGCTTTAATGCATCGCATAAGAGCGAGCCATTAAATCCAATGCGTCGCCAACAGAAGTTAATGGCTAAATTCAGCGAGACTGATTATTCGCTTCCTCGATAAGCGACCGTATCCGTTGGATTAAGTTCCAGGCTTTCTATAATAAATTTATACCGGTTTGCATGCGGTGAGGCTATTGCCTCATTTTCGAGCAATCAAACGTCTCGTATTTCTGTCTTGGTCCGACCCGATTACGTCAGGCGTATTAAACCCTGTTGCATACACACAACTGGCAATATTGAAAAGTTGCAAATTACTTATGACTAAAGCAGGTGCGACAGGCCCCCAATTTCACGATAAGTAATTAAAAAACAAAGACTTAATGCTTATCGCGATTTCATTGTTGCGGATTCTGAAAAATCCTGTTGTGTGAATTGCGAACATCCCTATCAGGGTGTCCCCCTACACTCACGCTTCGTTTCAAGGGTGCCCGACCGATCCGAAACGGGGTCGGTGAACAGGGCGGCAACGGGTGCGAAGCGCGCGTTGCCGAGGCAGGTCCCGCTCCCCGCGTAAATTTATCGAACAGGAGTCCCACGCATGAAAAAGAGTCTCATCGTCGTTGCGGTTGCCGCATCGTTCGCTTCCGTCGCTCACGCTCAAAGCAGCGTGACCCTGTATGGTCTGCTGGACGCTGGCCTGACGTACACCAGCAACGTGAACCACAACTCCAAGTGGGCAGCCGGTAGCGGCGGCATCAACCAAAGCATGTTCGGTCTGCGCGGTTCGGAAGACCTGGGCGGCGGTCTGAAGGCAGTTTTCACGTTGGAAAGCGGCTTTAACATCAACAACGGCAAGTTCGCTAACAACAACGGCATGTTCAACCGTCAAGCGTTCGTCGGTCTGTCGAGCGCGCAATTCGGTACGGTCACGCTGGGCCGTCAGTACGACGCAGCTCAAGACTACCTCGCACCGCTGACCGCAACGGGCAGCTGGGGCGGTACGTACTTCGCGCACCCGTTCAATAACGACAACCTGAACACGAACGGCGGCTACGCAGTCAACAACTCGATCAAGTACTCGAGCGCTAACTACGCTGGCTTCACGTTCGGCGGCACGTACGGCTTCTCGAACCAGGCTGGTGCATTCGCAAACAACCGCGAATACAGCATCGGTGCTGCATACCAGTGGCAAGGTCTGCGTTTGGGCGCTGCCTACGCACAGCAGAACAACCCGGGCGCCGGCAACAACGGTGCTTCGGATAGCTCGTACGTCAACGCGCTGGCAGGCAACGTCGGCAACTTCCGTCAACGTGAATTCGGCGTTGCTGGTTCGTACGCCTTCGGCCCGGCTACCGTCGGTCTGGCATGGACGCAATCGCGTTCGGACAACTTCACGGCTGGCCAGCAATCGCTGCGCGCTAACAACTACGAAGTCAACGGCAAGTACAACGTGACCCCGGCTCTGGGCCTGGGCGTGGCTTACACGTTCACGGACGGCAAGGGCTACGGCGTTGGCGCGAACGGTGGTTCGGAGTCGGTGCGTTACCACCAGATCGGCCTGCAGGCTGACTACTCGCTGTCGCGTCGTACGGACGTCTACGCTCAAGCCGTGTACCAGCACGCAATGGGCGACGGCGGTGTCGCTTCGATCTACAGCGGCGACATCACGCAACTGCCGTCGTCGTCGAAGAACCAGACGGCTGCTACGGTCGGTCTGCGTCACCGCTTCTAAGCTTCAACAGAAGCCGGTTGTACAAAAAGGTGCCGTTCGCGGCACCTTTTTTTATGCGCGGGCGGATTCGAGGGCCGGCCTGTTTTAGATGTCGTCTCGCATGTTCTGACGACTGCGCTCGCCATCTGACAAGAATTAACCTTCGCGAACGCGTGCTTGGGTTAGTCTCAAATCCATTGATGGATAGACCCTATTTCGTGACGGCGTCGGCACGTGTGCCCCGGCTGCGCTTTCTTACTGCATGAATACTTCCGCTTCCAGGTGGCAGCCTCATACGCCGCCCAATTGCGATCTTACCGACGAGCAGTGGCGTCGCATCGTGCCGCTGCTGCCCGAAATGAAGAAGCAGGGACCCCGGCGCGGCCGTCCCAGCATCGATATCCGCTGGGTGGTGAATAGCGTGATGTGGGTGCTGCAGGCGCGCGCGCCATGGAGTGCGATGCCGCAGTGCTACGCGCCGTACCAGACGGCGCATCGCTACTATCTGCGCTGGAAGAAATCGGGTGTGCTGGCGAACATCGTTCTCACGCTGTTCGAGAACGATACGATTCTGGAGCGGCCTGTCACGCGCCGAAGCGGTGTGCGTGCCGCTTAGACCGCGGCTTCGCGACTGCAAACACAAAGGCTGCCACCGGGTTCCCGGTGACAGCCTTTTTCAATTGCAGCAGTTTGTGGGTCTCTACGTCCGTGGCCCGATTACGCAGGTTGCGCGACCCTGAACACGGCGACGGCATCTCGCAGCCGGTCGGTCTGCTCATCGAGCGAACCGGCCGCGGCCGCAGCCTGCTCCACGAGTGCGGCATTGCGTTGCGTCACGTCGTCCATCTGGCGAATCGCGAGATTGACTTCGCCGATACCCGAGCTCTGTTCCTTCGAAGCCGCCGAGATCTCGTTCATGATGGCCGTCACGCGGCGCACCGCGTCGACCACCTCGCCGATCGTGCTCCCCGCCTTGCCCGCGAGCGCCGAGCCTTCGCCGACTTGCGCGACCGACTGATCGATCAGCACCTTGATCTCCTTGGCCGCTGTCGCGCTGCGCTGTGCGAGATTGCGCACCTCGCCCGCGACCACGGCGAAGCCGCGCCCTTCTTCACCGGCGCGCGCGGCTTCCACCGCGGCGTTCAGCGCGAGGATATTGGTCTGGAAGGCAATCCCCTCGATCACGCTGATAATCTCGCCGATCTTGCTCGAACTACCGGTGATACCCGCCATCTTCTCGACCACGTCGTTGACCACCTGACCGCCGCGCGCGGCGATGTCCGACGCGTCGCGCGCCAGTTCGGACGCCGTCGCCGCATTGTCGGCATTCTGCGTGACGGTCTTGGTGAGCTGGTCCATGCTGGCGGCGGTCTGCTGCAACGAAGCGGCCTGTTCTTCGGTACGGCTCGACAGATCCAGATTGCCCGCGGCGATTTCCTTCGAAGCGGTGGTGATCGTCTCCGCCGAGGTCTTGATGCGCGCAACGGTCGATGCGAGTTGATCGCGCATTTCACGCAGCGAGAACAGCAGGCTCGACGTGTCGTCGCGGCGCAGGTCGATGCGGGTGGCGAGATCGCCGCGAGCAATCTGCGTGGCGATCGCGGCCGCCGTGGCCGGCTCGCCGCCAATCGAGCGCGACACGTTGCGCACCACGCGAGAAGCGACGAAGGACACGAGCACGCCCAACACCACCAGCATGCCCGCCGAGCGCGTGAGCGTCGTGTAGAACTGTGCCTGAATGTCGTCCATGTAGGCGCCGGCGATGAAGTCCCAACCCCACGGGCCGAAGCGCTTCACATAGCCGATTTTTTCGCTGGGCGCCGTTTCGCCGGGCTTCGGCCACCAGTAGCGCAGGTAGCCGGCGCCGGAGGCCGAGCCGCCGGCATGGGCGATGTCTTGATACAGCGCGTTGCCTTTGGCGTCGCGAAAGCCGCTCATGTCCTTGCCATTCAGCTTCGGGCTCATGGGGTGATCGATCATGACCGAATCGCTGCGCACGAGCGTCACGTAGCCGGATGCGCCGTAGCGTTGCGCATGGACGCGGGCAATGGCCTGCTGCTTCGCTTCATCGACGGAGAGCTTGCCGGCGTCGGCCTGTTTCGCGTAATCCGCGACAATTGACGTCGCCATGTCGGTGATGTCGGCCAGATCCCCGCGCCGTGCCTCCATTTGAGCATTGCGCGCCTCGTACGCGTTCACGACGGTCACGATCAGGAGCGCGGCCCAGCACAGCAGCAACGGCACCCACAGTTTCTGTTTCAGTGTCAGACGGTTCATTATCGGATTCGACAATACGTTGAGCTCGGAATAGGGACGGCTGCAATCTGCGCTGCATAGCTCCATAACGGCGCGCGCGGCACTTTCTTGATCCGGTTGCTCAAAAAACGGGCTGACGAGCGAAACGGCCGCGGGTCGGCGGCGCTCCAAAGATGGCGTGGCCAAAGGGCTGGCCGCGTGTTGGCGCTAGATCTGCTCCCGGCCGAACGCGCTCAGGCGGTCGAGGTCGAGCACATGGATCTGGTTGTACGAGAGGCGCAAAATCTGCAGTCGCTCCAGGTTTTGCAGCGCCTGATTGATCCGCTGACGCGAAACGCCTGCCAGCAGCCCGACCTCCTCCTGCGAAATGGCCAGCGTGCGGCCGGTATCGGGATAGAGGTCCGGATTGAACAGTTGCGCGAGCGACTGTGCGACGCGCGCGTCGACGTCGAGCAGCCGGCTATTCTGGATCGAGGCGATGAATTCGCCCATGCGGTTGTTCAGTTGCCGGATCACGAAACCGGTGAACGGCAGGCTCGACTCCAGCAGCGCGTGAAACGTGTCCGACGGCACGAACATGACGAGCGAAGGTTGAATCGCCGCAACGTCGTATTTGCGCAGTTCGCGCTTGATCACGCTGCCTTCGCCGAACCAGCCGCCGGGCGGAACGCCGGAGAGCGTGCAACTGCGTCCGGAGGCGTTATAGATGGCCAGCTTCAGGAGGCCGGAATGCACGCCGATCCAGTAATCCGACGGCTCCTGGCGGCGCGCGATCCACGCGCCGCCTTCCAGATGCTCCGCGTGCGCGCTCGCCACCACCATGGCCTGATGCTCCGGGGCGAGCGCCCGAAACCACGCGCAAGTGGCGAACAGACCCGGCAGGTCGGCGCGCGCGACCCGTTCCAGCCGGTTCGGACGGGCTTCGGCGGGAGCGGTGAGCGAGGCGTCGGTCATGGCGGATGGCGGGATCGATAGGGACTTATTGATCGAATCGAGGTTCGAAAGCGCCAAGGCGTGCCACTCTGTCATTTGAATGACAGACAGTTCACCATGACCCTTGTTAACCTAGTTTACCAATGAGAATAGTTGACGGCGCGGCGAGCGCCTCAGGAGACAACGCGATGAAGCATATGTTCGAAGCAGGCCTTGAGCGCCGTGAGGCCAATTATGTCCCGCTGACGCCGATCGATTTCATCGTGCGCGCGGCAGAAGTCTACGGTGAGCGGCCGGCGGTCGTCCACGGTGAGATTCGCCGCAACTGGCGCGAAACCTACGAACGCACCCGGCGTCTGGCCAGTGCGTTGGCGCGTGCGGGCATCGAGCGCGGCGATACGGTCGCGGCCTTGCTGCCCAATATTCCTCCGATGATAGAAGCGCATTTCGGCGTACCCATGGCCGGTGCGGTGCTCAACACGCTGAACACCCGGCTCGATATTTCGTCGCTGCTGTTCATGCTGCGCCACGGCGAGGCGAAGGCGCTGATCGTCGATACGGAATATGGCGAGTTCGCGCATCGCGCCGCGCTGGAATTCCCGGATCTGCGCGTCATCAGCGTGGCGGACGCCATGCCCGCCGACCCCGATCAATTTATCCGCGCGACCGACTACGAAGCGTTCGTCGAATCCGGCGACCCCGAATTCGCGTGGACCACGCCGGGCGACGAGTGGGGCGCCATTGCGCTGAACTACACGTCGGGTACGACCGGGGATCCGAAGGGTGTGGTGTACCACCATCGCGGCGCCTATCTGAATGCGTTGAGCAATATCCTCGAATGGGACATGCCCAAGCACGCGGTCTACCTCTGGACCTTGCCGCTCTTCCACTGCAACGGCTGGTGTTTTCCGTGGACAGTGGCCGCGCGCGCCGGTGTCAATGTCTGTCTGCGCAGATTCGATGCGAAGACGGTGTTCGATCTGATTCGCCGCGAAGGCATCACGCATTACTGCGGCGCGCCGATCGTGCAGAGCGCGCTCGCGAATGCGCCGGTCGAATGGCGTGAGGGCATCACGCACCGCGTGTCGACGATGGTGGCGGGCGCGGCGCCTGCGCCGGCCGTGATTGCGAAGATGAAGGAGATCGGTTTCGATCTCACGCACGTGTACGGACTCACCGAGACCTACGGGCCGGCTGCGGTCTGTGCGAAACAGCAAGCGTGGGACACGCTCGACGACGCCGTGCGCGCCGAACTGAACGCGCGCCAGGGCGTGCGCTATCACCTGCAGGCAGCGGTGACCGTGCTTGATCCGGAGACGCTCGCACCCGTTCCCAACGATGGCGAGACGATCGGCGAAATCATGTTTCGTGGCAACATCTGCATGAAGGGCTATCTGAAGAACGAGCGCGCGACGGAAGCGGCCTTCGAGGGTGGCTGGTTCCATACCGGCGATCTCGGCGTGCGCATGCCCGATGGCTATATCCGCATCCGCGATCGCAGCAAGGACATCATCATTTCAGGCGGCGAGAACATCTCGAGCATCGAGGTCGAAGACACGCTGTATCGTCACCCTGCGGTCGCCGTGGCGGCCGTGGTGGCGATGGACGATCCGAAATGGGGTGAGGTACCGTGCGCCTTCATCGAACTCAAGGAGGGCGCTCAGGTGAGCGCGGAAGAGATCATTGCGCACTGCCGGCTCTTCCTTGCGGGATACAAGTTGCCGAAAGCGGTGCGCTTCGGCGAATTGCCGAAGACGTCGACGGGAAAAATTCAGAAGTTCGAACTGCGCGCGCGTATCAAGACAGAGCAAAACCAATAGCGTAGTCACGCGCGCGATGCAAAAAGGAGTGGCGTGCCGAACGGCACGCCACTCCTTTTTTGTTCATGCCGCGAGACAAGCGCCTATCCGCACACGGACGACGTGCGCCTCATCGCGCAGGCTCGCAGGCCGATCGCGAGTTTAGCCGCGCGTGTCGACCCAGTGACGAGCCCAGCGTGCCGAGTGCTGCAAGGCCTGTTCTTCGTTCGTGAAGTAATCGAGCGAATAGAACTGGTAGCGCCCTTCGGCACGTGCGCTGTCAGCGCGTTCGAGTAGCAGATTGGATGAAAAAGTGCCATCGGGCAAACGGTGCGCCGAGGGTTTGACGGCATAGCCGTTGTAATGATGAATGTGTGTATTGTGCATTTTATTTTTTAATAATAGTCGAGTGCGCGCCTGCCTTGCGGACCCCCTTGTACGGGTGCGCGGCCAAGCTGATTCAAGCCATTGCGAGCCGAATCCTGACGCAGTCGGAAAGCGAAAAAACGGGCGTTGAAGCCGGAGGGGAGAATGAGGTGCAACGAGGCGTTTGGCGCTTAGGCGAGCTGCTTGTATTCCATGCGGCTCAAAGCGATCGCGCCAACTGTGGGAGGCAAACGCTCCGCGAAGATGTCGCTGCAGCCCGATGTCCGTTGCCGGACACCGAGCCCTTCAAACTTACATCGGCTTGATGTTAGCCGCTTGCAGACCCTTCGGGCCTTGCTTCGTTTCGAAGCTCACTTTCTGATTCTCAGCCAGCGTCTTGAAGCCGTCGCCGCTGATTTCGGAGAAGTGCGCGAACAGGTCGTCGCCGCCCTTGTCCGGAGTAATGAAGCCAAAGCCTTTGCTGTCGTTGAACCACTTAACGGTACCGGTATCCATAAAGAATCCTTGAGGTAAAAATAGAAAGATGTGCTCAGTGAAAGAGCGCGTGAAGCATCAAGGAGGGAGAGGACAACGAATACCGCTTAGAGAGCGAGACATTGATGAACAGCAATCGAACTTCTTGAACTTCGGATGTCACAGTAACCGTCGGGGCTGTCAGCGTCAACATTTAACTTGTAACTGTTTTGGCGGGCGCCGGGAAAAACCTGCTTCCGACACGCCGAAGAAGTTCGGTTCCGGGCTCGCCGTGTCGCGCGACACGGCGAGCGGTTCAAGCGGCAACGCGTGTCAGATGCCCACTTTGTGTGCCGTGAGGATCAGGCGCAATCCAAGCGCGGCGACTGCGCTCGCGGCGACGCGATCGACCCAGGCTTTCCACGTCAGGTAGATCTCGCGCGGCCGCTTGCTCGAAAAGCACAGCGCGACGACGGTGTACCAGCCGGCTTCGATGGCGAAGATCGCAGGCGGCAATGCGAAGTAGCACCACAACGGCGGATGTTGCGGCAACAGGGCAGCGAAGATACTGCCGTAATAGACGGCTGTCTTCGGATTACTGAGCTGTGTGCTCAAGCCGATCCAGAAAGATTTGCGGGCATTGGCCGGGACGGCTTGCGTCGTCTCGAAGGCGAGGGGTTTGGCGGCGCCGCGCCAGATCTTCGACGCAAGGTAAATCAGATAGAGGCCACCCCCCACTTTCAGGCCGACGTAGAGCCATTCGACACTGGCCAGCAAGGTGTAGAGGCCGAGCAGCGCGATGCCGCTGAAAAACACGCCGCCCACACCCATGCCGATCGCGGTGGCGAGACCATCGCCGCGTGATAGCCCGATCGCATTGCGGGCGACGATGACGAAGCTCGGTCCCGGACTCATCGCGCCTAACAGCAGTGCGGCGAGAATGGTGATGATGGCGGTTGAAGCAGACATGTCGAGCGTCTCCTTGGCGCGGGCGTGATAGTCAGTGGAACATAGCATGAAAGGGCGGAGTTCCACGTTTACTATCGACTCATTTCCCATCGATCAGTCTTACCGTTTGTGCGCGCGGTCTTGATGCCGCAGATAAAACATCACCAATTGAAAAGCCCCGCATCGGAGGCTAATAGTCCATTGCTGCAAGCGGACGAAATGGGATGCTAGAATTACTTTCCATACGCTGAAGCAGCCCTGAACCACGGGGCGCAACACGAGCGCAATTCGATCCAGTTGCCGGCGAATTCCCCCTGATCCAGGATTTATCGGGCATGATTTTCAGGTGCGCGTGTTCGCGCGCGGAAAAAGGCATCGTAAGTCCGATTTGCACTCGCGCCATCTTAATCACGCATAGGCTTCGCGTTGTTTAGCGAAGCCTTTGGTTTATCTAACGCAAGCATGATTAGCCGCGATACAGGTACGTTATGAAAGAGCGAGAAGAACAACGGCTGTTCGACCTCGACGGGAATGCGCGTGAGCGCCTGATCGTGTGGATCCGCCGACGCATGGATGAATACGGCATTACGTTGGAAGCGCTTGCCGAAGCGATCGAAGCCGATGTGGCCGCGACCCGGGCCGTCATGTATCGCGACGCCTACGGCCGTACCTGGGACGGTCACGGCGATAAACCGGACTGGCTCGCGCGCGCCATTTACGCCGGACAGAACATCGATCATTTCCGTTGCTAGGCGCGGTGCGCGGAATTCGCTCGCCGATTGCTTCGGCATTGCTTCGGTAATACAAGATCAAAAAAAAGCCCGCGCAAGGCGGGCTCAACTACTCGGAGTTTCACGATCCAGTCGCTAGAAGGATCAAGCTCAGTGTATGTGAAAGCAATATGAAAGTGTAGAGAAAACCGCGTCACAGGTCGAAAAAGACGGTTTCCTTGTCACCCTGCATGTAGATGTCGAAGCGGTAAATGTTCGCTACATTCGGCTCGCGGCGCGCGATCAGCGTGCCGCGGCGGTCCGCGGGCACCGTCGACAACACCGGGTCCTTCTCATTGGCGGCGGCTTCGTCCTCAAAATACACGCGCGTGAACGTGTGCAACAGCATGCCACGCATGGTGACGACCACGTTCAGATGCGGTGCTTCGTCCGGACCGGCGCGACCGGGCTTCACCGTTTCCACCACAAAACGCTTGTGCGGATCCGTACCGGTGCCGACGCGCGCGAAGCCACGAAAGCCGGTCTTCAGGATTTCCTCGCGCGACTCCGGGAAGCGGCCGTTCGCATCCACTTGCGACACTTCGAGCATGGCGTCGCCGATGACCTTGCCGTCGCCGTCGAACACTTGACCGACAATCGTGATGTGCTCGCCGGCCGCTTCGCGATCAGCGAGGACGGGCGTGAACAGGCTCTTGAAGTCGAAATCGTATTGCTGCGGGCACAGACCGTAAGCGAAGTAGGGTCCAACCGTTTGCGAGGGCGTTTGCTTGAGGGTGGTCATGGCTTAGCGCTCCATCGGAGTTTCGTTGCGGCCGCGCAGCACGATGTCGAAGTCGTAGCCGAGCGCATAGGCTTCTTGCGTGGTGTCGAGCGAAAAATTCGCGATCAGGCGGTCACGGGCATGCTCGGGCGTACCCTGGAAGATCGGATCGAACGCCAGCAGCGGGTCGCCGGGAAAGTACATCTGCGTGACGAGGCGTGAGCCGAAGTGGTCGCCGAACAGCGAGAAATGGATATGGTTCGGACGCCATGCGTTCGGGTGGTTGCCCCACGGGTAGGCGCCCGGCTTGATCGTCAGGAAACGGTAGCGGCCTTCGTTATCCGTGATGCAGCGGCCCGCGCCGAGAAAATTCGGGTCGAGCGGCGCGTCGTGCTGGTCGGCCTTGTGCACATAGCGGCCGGCGGCATTGGCTTGCCAGATTTCGACCAGCGTGTTGCGCACCGGGCGGTTGCCCTCGTCCAGCACGCGGCCCGTCACGATGATCCGCTCGCCAAGCGGTTCGCCGTTGCGCACGGCGTTACGCGTCAGATCGTGATCGAGCGCGCCGAGGTCTTCGGTGCCGTAGACCGGCACGTGCTGATCGCGCAGCTTTTCCTTTAGCGGAATCAGAGGACGCGTCGGGCCGCGTTTGACCGACGAACCGTAGCCGGGATAGATGTATGGGGGATGGGACGCGAAGTCCCGCGCGGTGAGAAAGGAATCGTCCACCAGTGTCTCCTTGGAAGATTTGTGAATTGCAACTTGATGGAAGGACTTTATCCAACCTGAGAGGTTATGCAAAATGACGTTTTCGCCCTTTTCGTATAACCTGCCGTTATGCAACGCAGCCTCGCGGATAGTCGCGTCAAATTCCGTCATCTTCAGTGCTTTCTGGCCGTCGCGCAGTTCGGCAGCGTCCAGCGCGCCGCCGACAGCCTGTCGATCACCCAGCCCGCCGTTTCCAAGACGGTTGCCGAACTCGAAGCGATTCTCGGCGTGAAGCTGTTCGAGCGCGGCCGTCACGGCGCCGTGCCGACCCGCGAGGGACAACTCTTCATGCCGCATGCAAGCGCCTGCGTCAGCGCGCTGCGTCAGGGCGTCGATCTGCTGGCGCGCGCGGAAGGCGCGGCGGCGGGCACGCTGGAAATCGGCATTCTGCCGACCGTCGCGGCGGTATTGATCCCCCCGGTGCTGAAGCAGTTCGCCGCGCTGTGGCCGCGCGTGATCGTGCGCCTCGCGACCGGCGCCAACCCGGAATTGCTCGAACGCCTGAAAGCGGGCACGATCGAATTTGCGATCGGGCGTTTGGCCGATCCCGAGCGGATGGTCGGGCTCAGTTTCGAGCAACTGTTCAGCGAGCCGTTGATCGCCGTGGTGCGGGCCGGGCATCCGTTGGCGCTGGGCGCGGGTTTGCCGGCCACCTCGCTCGAGGATTTTCCGGTGGTGTTGCCGCCGTTCGGCACCTTGATCCGGCAATCGGCGGAAAGTCTGTTGAGCGCGTGGGGCGTGCCGCCGTTGTCGGCGTTCGTGGAGGTATTGTCGGTTTCCACGGGCCGGGCGTTGACGCTGGAGAACGGCGCGGTGTGGTTCGTGCCGCTGAGCGCGGTCGAATATGAACTGGCGCACGGCATGATGGTGCGTTTGCCGTTGCCCTTTGCCGGCACGGGCGAGCCGGTCGGTTTGATCCGGCGCTCGGACACGCAGCCGTCGCCGGCCGGGCGGGCGTTTATCGATGCGGTGCGCGAGGTCGCGCGGCAGCGCATGGCGGCCAGTGCGGAAAAGGCGGCGGGTGAGGCAACGGGTAAAGGCGCGCGCAAGCGCAGCCGCAAATAGCGCGTCCCGCAATCGCTTATCGGGCAGCGTCGTGCGAGCATTGAAGCGGACGGCCAGTCGGCGCCGCGGGGCCGCCACTCCCACTGCGTGAACCATTCAGTACAAAATGATGGTTGCGAACGGGCGGCCGGCCGGTGTACAAACACGGTGCAAAAGCCGTCGCGGCCCGTGTTGCTGCGGCGTATGCGGACAGCCGGCGGCCTGCCTCGAACACCAGCATCGACCATCAGAAACGCCGGAAACAGCGTCCAAAGACTGTAAAGGAGATTGCCATGCCCAGCGACTTGCCCACTCCAGACGCCGCGCTGCGCGCCGTGTCGGCACCTGAGCACAATCCGCTCGGCACCGCCGGCCTTGAATTCGTGGAGTTCGCCGCGCGCGATCCGCAGGCGCTCGGCGAAACCTTCACCAAACTCGGCTTCAAGGCGATTGCGCGCCATATCAGCAAGGATGTCACGCTGTATCGCCAGGGCGAGATGCAGTTCCTCATCAACGCGGAGCCGGATTCGTTCGCCGCGCGCTATGCCGAGGAATACGGCGCGGGCATCTGCGCGATCGGCATCCGCGTGGCCGACGCGCAGCGCGCCTTCGACCGGGCGATCGAACTCGGCGCATGGGCGTTCGAAGGTGAGAAGACGGGCGCCGGCGAGTTGCTGATTCCGGCCATCCAGGGCATTGGCGATTCACATATCTATTTTGTCGACCGTTGGCGCGGCCGCGGCGGCCAGCGCGGCGGCCTCGGTGACATCTCGATCTTCGACATCGACTTCCGGCCCATCCAGATCGACACGGCGCAGGCCGACTTGAGCCACGCGGGCACCGGCCTCGTCGCGGTCGACCATCTGACGCAAACGGTCGGCGAGGGCCGCATGCAGGAATGGCTCGACTTCTATCGCGACCTGCTCAATTTCCGCGAGATTCACGAGTTGCACGCCAACTGGCATGTCTCGGCGGAATCGCGCGTGATGGTGTCGCCGTGCGGCGCGATCCGCGTGCCCTTGTATGAGGAAGGCACGCGCCGGACCAACCTGATGCACGAGTATCTGCCCGACCATCCGGGCGAAGGCGTGCAGCATATCGCGCTCGCCACCGACGACATTTTCGCGTGCGTCGAGCAGTTGCTCGCAAACGGCGTGGAATTCGTCGAACCGCCGCCGCGCTATTACGAGCAACTCGACGCGCGTCTGCCGGGCCACGGGCTCGACGTCGAGCGGCTCAAGCGCACGCATGTTCTGGTGGACGGCGAAATCGGCGCGGACGGTGTGCCACTGCTTTTTTTCCAGACCTTCGTGCGCCGCCGCGCCGGCGAAATATTCTTCGAGATCGTGCAGCGCCAGGGGCACCACGGTTTCGGCGAGGGCAATCTGAACGCATTGGCCCAGGCGCGCGAATCATCCGGCGCTTGACGCCTCGCTTGACGCCTCACCTGACGCCCGGTCAATCGGTATCGGGCGGGCCGGCCAGTTCGGGGTTCACCGCGCTGTACGCGGCGGCTTCGTGCAACAGCCACCCGCGGAAACTCGCGAGCGGCTTGCCGTGACTCAACTCGGTCGGGTAGACGAGGTAATACGCCGAATCGGCGACCACGGGCGCATCGAGCGGGATCACGAGCCCTAGCTGTTCGAGCTGCGCGTCGACGAAAAAACGCGGCACCAGCGCGATACCGAGGCCGGCCGCGGCCGCGCTGATCAGCATGGTATGGAGTTCGTAGCGCACGCCCTGCATGGTCCGGTTATCGTCGACGCCCATGCTGGCGAACCACGTTGCCCAGCCGTCCGGCCGGGTGGTGGAGTGCACGAGCGGATAGTCCAGAAGATCGGCGGCGCTCTGAACGGGCCGCGTCAGCAGACTCGCCGCGCACACCGGCACGACCTCTTCGCTGAACAGAAAATCCGCCGACGTGCCCGGCCATGTGGGCTTGCCGTAGTGAATCGCAGCCTCGAAATGGGTCTCGCCGAACGGGAAGGTGCCGGTTCGTACACCCATGTTCACGCGTACGTCCGGATATTGCGCGTTGAATGCCGCGAGCCGCGGAATCAGCCATTGCGACGCGAAAGTCGGTAGCACCGCGAGTTCCAGATAACCGCCGCCGCTGCCGTGCGCGATGATGGACAGCGTGTCGCGATCGAGCTGTTCCAGCGAGCGCCGCACCTGCGCGCCATACACCTTGCCCGCCTTCGTCAGCACCACGCGCTGCTTGACACGCACGAACAGCCGCACGCCGAGGTTGCTTTCCAGCGTGTTGATCTGCCGCGACACCGCGCTCTCGGTCAGGAACAGTTCGCGGGCCGCAAGCGTGAAGCTTTCGTGCCGCGCGGCGGCTTCGAAAGCGAGCAGCGCGCTCATGTTGGGGATCTTGAACTTTCGCACGTTGATTCCAAAAACGCATCAAGTGGCGATTTTATCTCTCTTTACGGCGAGCCTGCCGATTTGAATAATCACGCCTTTGATCGTGCCGTCGTGCGCCTTGTGCGCTGACCGGCGCGTGATTCCAGCACATCAGATAGCGCGCCTGGAGCCACCTGGAGAGCCCACATGCCAAACACCAAGAATGCGAATGTCGAACAACTGCTGAAGACACTGCTCGGCGCGGATAAAACCGCCCGGCTCTTCGCGACGCTGAATCACCCGCGAATCCTCAACGAATGGGAAGAAGGCATCGTCACGCGTGCCGAACTGGCGCAGGCGATGAACATGGCGCTTTTCGAGGATCTGCTGGCGCGCTCGGCGAATGGCCGCCGGTACACGGAGGAAGCGGTCGCAGCGGGCGGCAGCGTGTACTTCGACCATGGCGCGTTGCGCACGGTGCGCTGGCCGCACAGCGGCGCGCTGCCGCCAGGCGAAGCCGCATTCGCCCGCATTCTGCGTCCGCTCGGCTTCAGCATTAACGGCCGCTATCCGCTCGACCGCCTCGGCATGACGGGCCGCGCGTGGGCGCATGACGACGCGCCCGATGAAATCGCGCAGTTCTTCGTGAGCGAATTGCATCCCGAGCGTTTCTCGGCGGAGTTTCAGCAGGCGGTGACCAACGTGACCGGCAACTCGCGCGATCCGCTGACGCCGCGCGCAGTCGGCCAGTTATGGGAGCTCGAACGCGACGGCGTGCTGCCGCTTCAGGCGGCGCATGAATTGCTGCCGGTCATCGTCGGCGCGTTTGCGCGCCAGCACGAGACGCCACGCGAAGCCGATTACGAAGTATTGTTGAAGGAATCGGCGGAAATGGCGTGGATCGCGACCGAAGGCAATGCGTTCAACCACGCCACCGATCGCGTCGCGGACGTTTTTCAACTCTCCGACGACGAGAAAGCCAAGGGCCGTCCGATGAAACCGGAAGTGGAGCGCTCGCGCTCGGGCCGCGTGTTTCAGACGGCGTATCGAGCGGACAGTGTGTCGCGCGAGTTTCGTGCGGCTGACGGCAGCCTCGTGACGCGCGAAGTGCCGGGCTCGTTCTACGAGTTCATCACGCGCAAGCGGACGTTCGATCAGGACGCGCGTCGCTGGGAAACGGACCTGCGTTTCGACGCGGGTAACGCACAGGGCATCTTCAAGATGACCGCGAGCCAGGCCGCCTGAGCGCAGAGAACTGGTCCAGGAACGAGAGACGGGGAGCGCAGTGGGAACGTCATTTGATGAAGAACAGGGCGCGGACCTGAACGAGTTGGACGCCGGCGGCCGTCGCGCACTGAACAAGGCGCCGCGCGTCGCCGCGCCTTTCGCGGGCAGCGCCGCCGTGATGCATGCGCTGGAGGCCGATTTGCGCAGCCACGTACGCGGTGAAGTGCGCTTCGATCAGGGTTCCAAAGCGTTGTATGCGGCGGACGCGTCGAACTATCGGCAAGTGCCGCTCGCTGTCGTCGTGCCTGCGGATGTCGACGATCTAATGGCCACGCTCGCCGCCTGTCGCCGCCACGACGTGCCGTTTCTCGCGCGCGGCGGCGGCACTTCGCAGAACGGCCAATGCGTCAACGTCGCGGTGGTGGCCGACGCGAGCAAGTTCGTAAACCGTGTCGTGTCGGTCGATCCGGTCGCGCGTGTCGCGATCGTCGAACCGGGCGTGGTGTGCGACACGTTACGCGATGCCGCCGAACAGCACGGCCTCACGTTTGCGCCCGATCCGGCTACCCACAGCCGCTGCACGCTGGGCGGCATGATCGGCAACAACTCGTGCGGCGCGCATTCGGTGATGGCGGGCAAGACGGTCGAAAACGTCGAGGCGCTGGAAATCGCGACCTTCGACGGCGCGCGTTTCTGGGTCGGGCCGACGTCGGAGCACGAACTCGAACGCATCATCGCGGCAGGCGGCCGCCAGGGCGAAATCTACGCCGCGCTCAAACGGTTGCGCGACACCTACGCCGAACAGATTCGTGCGAAATTCCCCCAGATCAAGCGGCGCGTGTCCGGCTTCAATCTCGATCAACTGCTGCCGGAAAACGGCTTCAACGTGGCGCGTGCATTGGTCGGCACGGAGGGCACCTGTGCCGTGACGTTGCAGGCGAAAGTGCGTCTCGTGAAGAGTCCCGCGAAGCGCGTGATCGTCGTGGTCGGCTTCACGGATATCTACACGGCGGCCGATGCCGTGCCGCATTTCATGCGCTGCGGGCCGATCGCCATCGAAGGACTCGACCGCGCGATCATTCGCGGCTTGCAGGCGCGCGGTTTGAAGAAGGATGAGATCGCGCTGCTGCCTGAAGGCGATGCGTGGGTCGTGCTCGAATTCGGCGCGGACACGCAGGAGGCGGTAATGCAGCAGGCGCAAGCCGCCGCCGCTTACTTCCGCGCGGGCGAAGCAGGGCCGAATGTTTCGGCGATGCTCGTCGAAGATCGCGCGTTGCAGGCAAAGGTGTGGTCGATTCGCGAGACGGGCGCCTCGGCGGTGGCGTTGTCGGTCGATGCGGGCACGCCTGACCCGGTGGTCGGCTGGGAAGATGCGGCGGTCGATCCGCTGCGTCTCGGCGACTATCTGCGCGCGTTCCAGTCACTGGTGGATCGCTACGGCTACGAGACGAGCCTCTACGGCCATTTCGGCGATGGCTGCGTGCATGCACGCATCACGTTCGATCTGCGCAGCGCGGAAGGTATTTCGACGTGGCGCAAGTTTCTGCGCGAAGCGGCCGAACTGGTGGTGGAATTCGGCGGCTCGCTCTCGGGCGAACACGGCGACGGCCAGGCCAAGGCCGAGTTTTTGCCGATCATGTACGGCCCCGAACTGATGCAGGCGATGGAGCAGTTCAAGGCGATCTGGGACCCGGCCAACCGCCTGAATCCGGGCAAGGTCGTGCATGCGTATCGCGCCGACGAGAACCTGCGCATGGGCCCCGCATACAAACCGGTCACGCTGCAAACGAGGCTTACGTTTGCCAGCCAGGAAGGTGACGGTTTTCAGCGCGAGATCGAGCGATGCATCGGCATGGGCAAATGCCGTTCGCTCGAAGGCGGCACGATGTGCCCGAGTTATCGCGCCACGCGTGAAGAGAAATATTCGACCCGTGGCCGCGCGCATCTGCTCTGGGAAATGCTGCAAGGCGGCGTGATCGACGATGGCTGGCAAAGCCGCGAAGTGAAGGAAGCGCTCGACACGTGCCTCGCGTGCAAGGGCTGCAAATCCGATTGCCCGACGCATACGGACATGGCTTCATACAAGGCCGAATTCCTTTCGCATTACTACGAGACGAATCGCCGGCCGCGCCAGGCGCTATTCATGGGACGCATCGGCGAATGGGCGCCGTGGGCGGCGCGCTTTGCGCGTCTGACGAACTTCATGACGTCGGCGCCGGGTTTGGCTTCGTTCGGCAAGTGGGTAGCAGGCGTGGCGCAGGCGCGCGAACTGCCGCGTTTTGCCGGCGCCACGTACAGGCAGATCGCGCGGCGCGCGCCGCAAGCGGCGCCTGACGCTCGCGGTGACGCGAAAAAGGTCATTCTGTGGGTCGATACGTTCAACGACCACTTCACGCCCGAGATCGCGCAAGCCGCGGCCGATGTCTTGAAGCAATTGGGCTGGCACGTCGTGTTGCCGACGAACCGGTTGTGCTGCGGGCGTCCGCTTTATGACTTCGGCCTGCTCGAACGCGCGCGCGAACTGCTCACGCACATTCTCGACGACCTCGCGGACGATATCGCCGCCGGCGTGCCACTGGTCGGTCTCGAGCCGGGCTGTTTATCGGTATTCAAGGACGAACTGCTGAAGCAACTGCCCGGTCATGCGTTAGCGAAGCAACTGTCGGCGCAGACGTTCCTGTTCTCCGATTTCGTCGCGCGGCAGCCGTTCGATTGGCCGACGCTTGCCGCCGACGTCATCGTGCACGGGCATTGTCATCAAAAAGCGCTGTTCGGCATGCAGGGCGACACCGCGCTGCTGAACAAGCTCGGCGTGAAATGGAAACTGCTCGACACGGGATGCTGCGGCATGGCGGGATCGTTCGGCTTCAACGCGGAGCATCACGCGCTGTCCGAAAAGATCGGCGAAGACAGGCTCTTTCCGGCGGTGCGCAAGGCGGCCGCGGATACGATCGTGCTGACCAATGGCTTTAGTTGCCGTGAGCAGATCGAGCAGGGCACGGGGCGTCACGCAATGCATATCGCGCAACTCGCGCAGCGGGCGTTGGCGGCTCGCTAAGCCGCCTTCATGCGCGTTGCGCGCGCCTGCGTTACTTCTTCGCGGGTTCGGTGGCGGCCGGGGCTTGCGGAATGTCGGCGCTGGTGGCCATCCACAAGACCTCGGCGTCTTCTTCGCTCGTTGAGACCGCCGCGTGGCCGGTGCGGCTGTCGAAGTAGAGACTGTCGCCGGCGTTCAGATGCGTCGGCGCGTACAACTCCGAATAGAGGCACACGCTGCCGCTGATCACATACAGGAATTCCTCGCCTTCGTGACGGCCCCAATCGTCGAATGCGTCGAGCGTGTGCGCGGAGATGCGGATGCGAAACGGCAGCATCGCCTTGTGCGCAAGGTCCGTGGCGAGCAGTTCCATCTGGTAGCCGCGATAGGCGTGACGCTGACCTTCGTCTTTGCGGGTGAGCGCGCGACGCCCACTGGCGCTGACTTTCGGCGTGGAGCCGAACAGTTCGCCGATTTCGATCTTCAGTCCGAGGACGATTTTCTGCAGGACGTCGAACGTGGGGGACATCAGGCCGTTTTCGACCTTGGAGAGCGTGGAGCGGGAGACGCCGCACAGGCGGCTGGCGGTTTCCAGCGTCAGGTCCTGCGCCTGACGGGCGGCGCGGACGCGGCGGCCGAGGTCGGTGGTGGACGGGTCGGCGGGTTTGGCGAGGCGGGTGTCCATGGGGCTTGATGCTGCGAATACGCGCTTTGAGGGGACGAGGTTGTTTCCGATAATAACATTTGGGGGCGAGGGGGCAGTCTCGAAGGCGGATGGGCGTTCCCGGCGCGCTTGCCGACAACGTCTGTACCGGTCGCCTGTGGCTTGCGCGGGCTTGCGCGACGACGCGCCTGGAGGAGGCCGGCGCGCGCGCAGCGTTCAGGTGCTTTTCTCATCGGAAACACCGGTTCTGCCGGATGGCCGGCGCATCGGGGTTCTCGCCTCGCCGAACCGTTGCATTGCAGCGCGAAGCGCGGCGCCCGGACTATCGAGCGGCCGCCTTCTCCCTCGAACGAGGTCCGCGGCAGGCGCCATCCACGGATGAGCCAATGCGACAACCGTCGCGCCCGACTCATACGCGCGTTCCGCCGACAACGCGGTTGCGGCGAGGCTCGCGTCAAGTTCGCCGGCTTTGAACCGCGCCCAAACCCGAGGCAGGTGAACCACCTCCACCGATACGGTGTCGGCGCCGGCGTGCGCCGCGAAGAGCCGCCGGGTGGATTCGATCGCAGTGTCCGCGGCACATAACACGACGAGTTTTCCGCCCACTTCTGCCGCCGCCGCGGCCAAAGCGATCTCCGCTCTGATGATGGGCACCGGCGGACTTTTAATATCCGCCACGGCCGGCCCGAGCGTGGCGCACGTCAGAATGACCGCGTCGGAACGGGTTGCCAGCGCGAGAAGCCGCTGATTTGTCTCGACTTTCGACTCGATCGGGAAACGCCCCGTCTGGCTGACCGCCTCGCGCAGGTCCGCTCTCACTTCATGGTGAAGATCTTCAGGACGCATTCCAAGCGCTTTTGCCGCCTGCTCAAACACTTGCCGGTTGCCGTCCATCGTGTGCAGAAACGAAATACGCATTGCCGTATGCCTTGGTGAAGTTGCGTGAATGAGAGGCATCGTGTCGATGCCGGCTTATGGCTTTCACGCCGACGGGGCAGGCCAGTCGGTTCGTCGGCATTGTTGCAACGACGCGGCCGGCCAACAAGGCAGGATCTTCTACCAGTATCGCGGGTACCCGTCCTGGACAGGCATTGCGCGACGATTTAGCCGCGTTATGGTCCGTTGTTCCCTGCATTCGAAAAAGCCGTTGCGCTTTAAGATGCCAATCCGCGTCACGCTACCTGACATTTACCTTGTATCGCGAACGTCGCCCGACGTCCGCAGACGTAGTAACGTATTGAAGATTTAACCTTTCGCCCCGTTACATTGATTCTTGAGGCGCTTATGTCCACGGACGCAGACACAATCAGCGATGAACAGATCGCCGCCATCGCCGATCGCATGGTCGAAGAAGGCAGAAGAGTTTCGCCGGTGACGATCTGGAAAGAGGTTCGCGGCGGCTCGCTCGTGTCGATAGTCGCGGCCTTGCAACGCTGGCGCGAAGCGCGCCAGGCCGACACGCCGGCATTGCAGGTCCAGCCCGGCTTGCCCGAGGGTCTCGCTGAAACTGTGATGAGCGCCGCGGACCGCATCTGGGCGGCCTCCCAGCATGATGCGGAGCGGGCCTTCAATCAGCGTTTGACCGCTGTGAACCAGGACCTCGAAGCGGCGCTCGCGGAACGGGACGAAGCGCTGGCCGAGTATCAGAAGTCGATTGATGAAGTCGAAACGGGGCGCAGCCGGGTCGTCGCGCTGACGGACGCGTTGAGTGTCTCGGAGAGCATTGCTCTGCGCCTCGAAGCCGAACGCGCGAGCGCCGCGGGTCGAGCGGAGGCGGCTGAAACTCACGTCGAGGAACTGGCGCAGCGTGCGTCCGCACAAGACGCGGAGCTGGAGGCCGTGAAGGCATCGCTCGATGAAGAGCGCCTCGCGCGCGAAGAGTTGGCCGCGGCGCTTGCGAGCAAGCAGACTGAAATCGCTCAGCTCGCTCGGGAACGGGATCAGGCGCGGCACGAGATCGCAACGTTGAGCGACGCCTGCCAGGCGAACACCGAAGAAGTGACGCGCTGGTCGCGGGAGGCAAACGCGGCGACCTCGCGTGCCGAGGCGGCCGAGGCGCGCATCGAGGAATTTGCGCAGCGTGCGTTGATGGACCACGCCAATCTGGAAGCGACGAACGCGTCGCTTGAAGAAGAGCGCAAGGCCCGTGAAGCGTTGACGGCGGTTGTCGCGAACCAGAACGACGAAGTAACGCGCGTGACGCAGGAGCGCGATCAGGCGCAGCACGAGATCGCCGGTTTGCGCGAGGCCTGTCAGGCCAGGTCGCAAGAAGTTGCGCATTGGTCGCAGGAGGCGAGCGCGGCGTCGTCGCGTGCGCAGTTGGCGGAGGCGCGCGTGGAAGAACTCACGCAGCGTGTGTCGTCGCAGGATGCCAGCCTCGAAGCAGCGAATGCATCGCTCGAAGCGGAACGTAGCGCCCGTGAAGCGCTGGCGGCGGATGTTTCGAACAGGAATGCCGAAGTAACGCGAGTGACGCAGGAGCGCGATCAGGCGCTGCAGCAAGTCACGACGTTGGACGCCGCCTGTCAGTCACACTCGCAGGAAGTGGCGCGGTGGACGCAGGAAGCAAGCGTGGCGACATCACGCGCGCAAGCAGCCGAGGCGCGGATGGAAGAACTCGTGCAGCGTGCGTCGGTGGATCAGGCCAATCTGACCGCGACTCATGCGTTGCTGGAAGACGAACGTGCAGCACGTGAAGCCCTGACCTCGGTCGTCTCAGGCAAGAACGATGAAATAGCGCGAGTCGCTCAGGCGCACGAACAGACGCTGCAGCAGATCGAGACTCTGCGCGACGCTCATCAGGCGAAGTCAGAAGAGGTGACGCGACTGGCCGAGGCGCTGAACGCGGCGACATCACGTGCGCAAGCGGGAGAGGCACGCGTGGAAGAACTCATGCAACGCGCAACGGAGCAAGCTGCGGATCAGCAAGCCACGACGGCGTTGCTGGACGAAGAGCGCAAGGCACGCGCAGCGTTGGCCGCCGCGCTATCGAGCAAGGACGAGGAAATAGCGCGAACCATTCAGGAACGCGACCAGGCGCAGCAACAGATCATCAGTTTGAGCGACGCGCATCAAGCCAGCTCGGAAGAAGCGACACGGTTGTCCGCGGAGCTAGATGCGGCGTTGGCGCGTGCGAAAGCAGCCGAGGCGCAGGCAAGCGAGAACCTCGCCCGGCTCGCCTCGCGGGAGACCGAACTGGAGCAAGACCGCGCTACGCTCGAGGCCGAACTGGAACAAGCCCGCGCTGCGCTGGAGGCGGAACTGGAACAAGCGCGCGCCACGCTGGCAGCGGAGCGCGAGGCAGCAGCGGCGCGGGCCGACGAAACGGCGGGTCATCTGAACGAACTGCAGCGCGTCACGCTGGAACTGGAAGCAACACGGCGGCAGATCGAAAGCATGAGCGAGGCGCAGGCGACCGCGAGCGCCGACCTGGCGCGGCTATCGCAGGACGCATCTGACGCGAGCGAGCGCGCAAAAGCCGCCGAGCAGCAGGTGGCGCAATTGGAGCAGCGCCTCGCGGCGCAAGCCGCAGCCATCGCGCAACAAGCTCGAACCGAAGAAACCGAGAGCGCGGAGCAAGTCGAGGCGTTGCAACGCCAAATATCGGCGCAAGCCAAGGCTCATGCCAAGGCGCTCAGCGAGCTTCGCGCCACTGCCGAACAGTGGGTCGCACACGCGAAAGACCTCAAGCAGCGGCTCGGTCTGGCAAGCGAGCGGATCTTGTTCATCGACGCGCGCAGCACCGGCGAGGTGGCGCTCGTCAGGCGGCTTTCGTCCGAACTGGAGCGGCTCAAGCCCGATCACGAGTTGGTTGCCAGAGAGACCCAGCAAAAAATGATCGGCGCGACGATGAGCCAGCAGCTCGCGCAGAAGGGCTACCGTTACGATCCGGCTACGGCTGTGATGTCGAAGGTCGCGACCTGACGTGCGCAGGAAGCTCTGGCGCGTAGTGAAGCAAGGCGCGCGTGCGACGCGCGCCGGAAGTATCGGCCGCTCATCGCGCGGCCGCGTTGCCGACGTGCCTGAATGTCCGATTCAATCATTCAGCGTTGCTGGCACAAAGCGCACACATAACCGGCGTAAGTTACTTGAGTTTCATGTCGTGACTCTTCGTGACCCTTCGTGGCGATGAGTTCGCCTTGCACAGGCTGCAACGTAAGGCTCGAATATGACGTTCTTGTGACCACGCGAATCAAGGATCAACCGGGTGGATGCAGTGAAGAAAGCCCGCGTTAACCTTCTTTTGATCGACCGCGATATGCTCGCGCCTTTGATTCCAGTTCAATCTATGCGAAGCCTGAGAATGGTATCGCGTGGCGATCGTCACGGTTCCAATGTCGGCGGGCCAATTGCCGGATATGCCAACCCCGCATGGGAAGCAAACGCTGAATGACCTATGAAATCTGACCTGCTATTGCAAACCTACGGCGCTGACTCGTCCGGCATGGTCTGTGGCTTTCTCTTTTCTTCGAGTCGCGCCGGGCGGCCTGTCGACGCGGATGAAGTCGTCGAATGGCTGCAAGCGCATGATGTGACCGGCGCTGCCACGGAAGGCAGCGAGTTTCTCTGGCTTCACTTCAATCTGGCCCACAGTGCGAGCGAACGCTGGATGAAAGCTCAACTCGATTTGCCCGAAACGTTTTTCGACGCATTGCGCGAAGGCTCGCACTCGACGCGTATCGAACACGCGGAAGGCGCGCTGCGCGCGGTCGTGAACGACGTCATGTTCAATCTCGAGTTCATTCCCTCGGAGATCGCGACCCTGTGGATTTACGCGAATCAGCGGATCATCGTGACAGCGCGTCTCAAGCCGCTGCGTTCGGTCGACAGGTTGCGCGCATCGGTTCGGGAAGGGGAGATATTCAGGTCTCCGGCAGAATTGCTGGTGCACCTGATGCGCGACCAGGCTGATCTGCTCGTGCAGATCGTGCGCCGAACCAGCGCCGACGTCGACCGGATAGAAGACCGATTCCTGTCGCAGCGGCCGACGCAGAACCGCATCGATCTAGGCGCGATGCGCCGTATGCTGACGCGCTTGCAACGCATGCTCGCGCCTGAGCCCGGCGCGATCTTCCGGCTGCTGGCGAGGCCGCCGCGCTGGCTTCATTCAGAGGACGTGCAGGATCTGCGCGAATCGACCGAAGAATTTTCGGTGGTTCTCTCGGACGTGGCCGGGCTGATCGAACGGGTCAGGCTGCTGCAGGAGGAGATCATCTCCCGTCTGGAAGAGCAGAACAATCGCACGCTGTTTACGCTGACGCTGGTGACGGTGCTGGCTATGCCGATCAATATCGTCGCGGGCTTTTTCGGAATGAATGTCGGTGGTATTCCGCTCGCCGAAAACCGGCATGGTTTCTGGGTAATGGTGTTACTCGTGGCCGGCTTCACGGGGCTGGCAGGATGGTGGGCATTTCGCAGGCGCAAGGAACGGTAGGGGCAAGCCGGGGCAAGACAATGCGCCGGACTTCAACGTCCGCGGTGCGCCGGGTACCGTTACTTCATGCCGGATTCCGGACTCCTGACAGCGAGCATATCGCTGATCGCGCGTAGCGATGCATCGACGCTTTGCGTGTGATTGCCCTTGAGATACCTCAGATACGCGAGCGCATCGTCCACACCGCGGCGCTCGCCGAGACTGACCGCATGCGCGAGCAGTAGCGATTCGCTCGACACGATGTCGTTGAGTTTTCCCAGCTCATCCTGCATTTGCGTCAGCTCGACGACGCCGATCCCATTCCCGTTATCGATCAGAGGCGCGAAGAACTCCAGCAGGTAGCGCAGCTTCTTTGCAGCGATTCGAACGTCGTGAAACTCGGCGTATCCGGCGTGCGGATCCATAAGCAAGCGCTTCATCCGTTTGCGCAGCGCCTTTTTCGCCAGTGCAATGCGGCTCGCGGCAAATACCGCAAGCGGTTCGTCGAACGAGCGGGCGTCGAGTTGCAGCATCACGGCCGCGATCGCCTGCGCCAATATTGCATCGACGTTCGCGGCCGTGATCGCGGCGCGACTGTGCAGGAGCGCATCGCCGCGCAAATGATCGATACGCTCGATGAGCGTCGCAAAAGACTGCGGCATCGCCGCGCCTTCCGCCAGTAAGTGTTTCAGGATATCCCAGTCACGTGTTTGCCCGGCGGAGTCAGCCAGCGCCTTGAATTCACGCCGCTGCCGCTTAGGCCGCGATTCGCCGATAAGCGGTTCGTAAGCCCACCACAGCGAGCGCAGACGACGCAGCACGACACGAAGTTTGTGCAGACTTTCCGGATCGGCGCTGACGCTCAAGGTGCCGACGCGCTGCGCGACCTGCGTGACCATGGGCGTGACCAGCGTCGAAAAAGCGACGGCCGGCGACATGTCGGGCAAAACCGTCCCATGGCGTGCGCCGGAATTGTCCGGAGTCCGCTCTTGTGCAGATGCAACGTCACGCATGGGAGGTGTGGAGTTCATCGGCTCGAATCGCGTGAGTTCCCAAAGCGGGCGGTAGTGAGGTGAACGTAAGGTAACGCGTGTCAGGCGGCCTGGCGGGCTGTGTTATCCATCCTACAACGTATCAGTTCTCACGACCATGACGGTACTCGCCTCGATCAAGGCACCGCTTGCTGACGAGTGCGTGTCCACTGCGAGAGCGCGGCGCATGCCACCAGCAACGAGCCGGTCACGAAAAACACCGCATGCAGCCCGAGATGGACAGCGATCGCACCGCCGATAATCGGCCCGACCACCTGTCCGCTGAATTGCGCCGACTGCAGATAACCGAGCATCTGTCCGGTCTTGTGCTCTTCCACCGCGTGTCGAGCCAGTTTTGCAATCGCGGGCAGGAGACCGGCTAGCGTCATGCCCATCAGCGCGCGCAATCCCGCCAGTTGCCACCACGCGTGGACGAACGCCTGCGGGACCATCACCAGACCCGTCAACACCAGGCAAGCGACGATCACGTTCCAACTGCCGATCCGATCGGCCAACGCGCCGAGGCGCGCGGCCGTCAGCATGCTGCCGAAAGCCGAACAGGCCATCACCACACCTGCGACGCGGGCCAGATGAGCCGGCGCCACGCCGAGACTGCCGACATAGACCGTGATGACCGGCTCGATCGACATGTTGGCGAGCAGCACCATCATTGCCGTCACCAGCAAGGCGGCGACCACCGGATAGTCGTTGCGATGCTTGCTCGCCGCTGCGTGCGCGGCGGGACGTCGGCCGGGACTCGTGGCCGGGTCGAAATCTTCCTTGACGACGAAAATCGTGAGCAGCGCGGCAACCGCGATCATGGCGCCGCCGGCGAAGAACGTGCCGCGAATGCCGAGCCATCCCGGCAGGAAACCGCCGACGAGCGGCCCGATCAGGTTGCCGGCAAGCGCACCCGTCGACAGCACGCCCAGCGCCCAGCCGGCGCGCTCCTTTGGAGCCTGCGTGCCGACCATGACCGTGGAAGCCGACGAATAGCCACCCACGAGGCCAGCCAGCAAGCGCAGGCCGACGAGTTGGTGCACGTTGTGCGCCATGCCGATCAGCGACATGACCACCGCCATGCCGACGGCCGCGCGCACCAGCATCGGCTTGCGGCCGTAACGATCGGCGAGGCGTCCCCACAATGGCGCGGTGACGGCCGTGCCGAGAAAGGTCGCGCCGAACGCGATTCCCGACCATTGGATGACGGCGGACTGCGACGCGACGCCGAGCTGCTGGACATAGATGGGCAGAAACGGCAGCAACATGCTCAGGCTGACGAGCGTGGTGAACGAGCCGAATACGCACACGGCCAGATTGCGGCGCCAGTAACGTTCATGGCGTGCCGAATAATCGAGCGCGCGCGTTTGCGGACCGGTCTCCAAAGAGAGTGGGGGACGCGCGCTCATATCGACTTCTCCACCAATGAGTGCGAGTACAACCTGGCGTTCGCATCGGCAGGCGCGTTCACGCGTGCCTGATGCCTGCAGAGACCGTTGCTCGGGATCATGGGATTCTTCCAGTTCGAGTGAGGGATGCCGTGCGCTGAAAATGGCGTGACGCCAACGCTATTGCCGCTTCGGGGCGCCGCGAAGCGCTGTGAACAGATCGACCACTAGCGCAAGCGCCAACGAGCTCGCGCCGATCAGGAACAGGCTTGTGTAATTGCCACCGTCGTGCGCGAACAGAAACGACAAGCCATACGCCGCGACCGCCTGCAGTACCGCGAAACTGGTGGTCGCCGCGCTCCACGCGCCTTTCTGCGCAGCCGGATGATGTGTGAGCAATTCATTGACCCTGCCGAGCACGAGAGGCACGATGCCCGGCACGAATGCGCCGACCACGACGCTCGAGACGATCAGCGCGGCGGGTCCCGGTACGAGCGCCGGCAATGCGACCGCGGCGATCTGCAGCACGTAGGCCACGCGCAGCGCCGGACCGAACCCGGCACGGTCGGCCAGATGGCCGGTGAGCAGCGGGCCCGCGATCGCCCCCAGTCCGAACAGCACCCAGTATTGCGCGCCGGCGTCGAGGCCCTTGCCAAGGCCGCGCGCCACGAAATCGACCAGAAAGATCATGTGTGGGACGAGGCCTGCTGCATTCAACGCATATTCGGCGTACAGCGCGCGCATCGAGGCGGCCGGATAGGCGCGGCCGTGTCCGGCGTGATGCGCCGCGTGCTGCACGGCGGGCCCGGCCCGACCCGGCCAGCCATTCCATGCGACGGCTGTCAGCGCCACGGAGATCGCGGCGAGACCCAGCCACGTTTGTGTCAGACCCTGACGCAGCAGCAACGGCACGATGGTGCCGGAGGCCGCGATGCCCAGGCCGATACCGCTGAAGATCGCACCGCTCGCAAAACCCCGGCGCGATGGGAGCACATGCGCGAGGATCGTCGGCGCGGCCAGCACCATCAGCGCACCGCCCGACAGGCCGGATGTGAAACGCCAGACGAAGAACCAGAGAAACGAAACCGGAAAGGCGCAGGCGACGAACGCGGCGCTCGCGAGCAGCATCATCGCGCGCAGCACGAACGCGGCGTCGAATCGACGTGCCAGCCTACCGCCCGCGAGCGCGCCGGCCAGATAGCCGCCGAGATTGGCTGCGCCGAGATAAGCGGCGGTCGACGCCGGAAACCAGTGCGCGCTGACGATTGCCGGCAATAACGGCGTATAGGCGAAACGCGCGAGCCCTATGCCGACAAGGCTCGCGCTCGCTCCGGCCAGCGTGCCGCGCCAGACATCGAATGCGGGTGCGAGCGGTCCGTTGACGACTGCAGGTTGCATGACTGCCTCCACTGTTCGGTGACGCGCCGTTCCGTCCGCCTGGCGGCCGCGACGCGATGAGCCCGAGAGTCACAGCTCGCCATGCCGGTCATGAGGATCGCAAATCAAATCCCCCATCACTTGCAACGTTATAAACGATGCCTTGAGTGTCGACGCCGTTGCCGGCATCCACGCGTGGCCCGTTACCCGTTATGAAGATGGCCGGGTCGAGTCGAATCAGGAGCGGGCCGTGTCAGCGAATTCGCCGGTACGGCCCGAAGGCGCGACCTGCGCGATCTCGATGGATAGAGTCTAGATTGAACCGGCCATAGAGAGAATCTACGCGGATCGGCAGACATTCTTGCGCCAAGCGATTCAATTGCGTGTCGTGATCCGCTGGGATTGCGTGAAGTGCCGGCGCAGGCGCGGCGCCGCGAAATCGACGAAGGCGCGCACCTTGGGAACGGCGAGGCGGCCCTGTGGCGTCAGCAGGTGGATTGGCAACGGGGCGGGTTCGTTCTCGCTCAGGACGATCTCGAGTGCCCCTTCCCCGACCTGTTCGGCCACGTGATACGAAAACATGCGTGTGACGCCGTGTCCCGCAACGGCTGAAGCCACGGCCGCCTGAATACTGTTGACGATGAAGCGCGGCGTGAACTGGACGACGCGCGGAATCGTCGAGCCGTGCGGCGGCGGAAAGCTCCACGAATCCAGGCCGAAATGGGTCATGGAGATGATCTGATGCTGGGCGAGATCGGCCGGTTCGGCGATAGGCGGGTGCTTGGCCAGGTAGCCGGGCGATGCGGTAACGACGCGCCGCGTTTCGCCGACCGGGATCGCCACGAGCGTCGAATCCGGCAGGTGGGCGATGCGCAGCGCCACGTCCATGCCTTCGTCGATCAGGCTCACCGGGCGGTCGAGCATATCCAGGCGGACCGAGACGGCCGGATAGTGATCGATGAAATCGTCGATGATCGCCCGCAACATGTCCTGGCCGGCCGCCACCGGCGCGGTGATCGTGAGCAGCCCGCGCGGTGCGGAGCGCTCGCCGGCGATCAGCAGATCGGCTTCCTCGAGGTCGGTGAGAATGCGACGGCAAGCGGCGGCATACCGTTCGCCGGCTTCGCTCAGTTTGATCGTGCGCGTCGTACGATGCAGCAGGGCCGTCCCGACATGTTCTTCGAGGAACGCGATAGCCCGGCTCACCGCGGCGGGCGAGCGGCCGAGCCGACGGCTCGCGCCGACGAGACTCCCCGCGTCGAGCGTGGCGACGAACACCTTCATTGCGTCGATGCGGTCCATGTTGCCTGATCCGGGAGTGATGAAGAACGGGATTCGGCAGAGTCTACAGCGTGGACGAAGGACGGCGGCGGGACAGGGGGGCCGGTACTGGCGTAGGCCCCTGTGGGGTATCGGAATACGGGTGAAAGCGCGCCGCTCACGCGCCAGCGGACGCCTCCAGTTCCGCAAGCCGCTTGCGCAGCAGGCGATCCTCCTGGAAGCGGCTGGTTTCGTCACGGATCACGGCGACGATACCGGTGAGCGCGTTTTGCGGTGAATGCAGCAACGCGACCGTGAAGGCAATCGACATCGACCGTCCGTCTTTATGCAAGGCCGGAACACGCAGCACGTCGTTGCCATAGCGGGTTTCGCCCGTCGCCATGGTCTTGTGGTAGCCGTCCCAGTGGCGGCCCCGCAGCCGTTCCGGAATGATCAGATCCAGCGAATTGCCGAGCGCCTCGTCTTGCGAAAAGCCGAACATGCGTTCGGCCGCGGGGTTCCAGAAGGTGATGCTGCCCTGGGCATCGGAAATGACGATCGCGTCGCCGATTGCATTGGCAAGTTGCTCGAAGTCGATGGCATTTGGCATGGCGCTCCCCGAAAGTGACAAACACGGATGCGTGAACAGGATACGGCACCGCGAGCGGCACCGTATCCGCAAGCCCGAGCCGATGGCCGGGCGCTCCCGGCACCGTCAAACCGCTTTGACTTCGCGCAGGTTGAAGATTTGCTGCTGGTTATAGCCGAGGCTGGCCAGGACTTCGTCGGTGTGTTCGCCGAGCAGCGGCGACGCGGTGACTTCCGGCTTCAGATCCGAAAACTTGATCGGGCTGCCGACGGTCAGATACGTGCCGCGTTTCTTGTGCGGCACTTCGACGATCGTGCCGCTTGCGCGCAACGACGGATCGTTGGCCAGTTCTTTCATGGTCAGCACCGGAGCGCACGGAATGTCGAACTTGCGCAAGATGTCGACCGCTTCGAATTTGGTCTTGTCGGCGAGCCACGCTTCGATGGTCTGGAAGATATCGAAGATGTGCGGTTGACGGGCTTCCGCGGTTTTATAGGCCGGATCGTCGATCCATTCCGGCTTGCCGAGCGCTTTGCAAATCGGCTCCCATGCATGCCCCTGAATCGTGAAGTAGATGTAGGCGTTCGGATCCGTTTCCCAGCCCTTGCACTTGAGCACCCAGCCCGGCTGACCGCCGCCGCCCGCATTGCCACCGCGCGGCACCACGTCGCTGAATTCGCCGTGCGGATATTGCGGATATTCCTCGAGATAACCGACGCGCTCCAGCCGCTGCTGGTCACGAAGCTTCACGCGGCACAGATTCAGCACGCTATCCTGCATCGAGACCGCGACCTTCTGGCCTTTGCCGGTTTTGTCGCGGCCCAGCAGCGCGGTCAGAATGCCGATGGCCAGATGCATACCGGTGTTGCTGTCGCCGAGCGCCGCGGCGCTGATGGTCGGCGGACCGTCCCAGAAGCCGGTGGTGGAGGCCGCGCCGCCCGCGCATTGCGCCACGTTTTCGTAGACCTTCAGGTCGTCGTAGTGGTGACCATCGCTGAAGCCCTTCACCGAGGCGACGATCATCTTCGGATTGAGTTCGTTCAGCCGTTCCCACGAAAAGCCCATCCGGTCCAACGCGCCCGGGCCAAAGTTTTCCACCAGCACGTCCGACTCGCGGATCAGCTTCTCGAGTACTTCCTTGCCTTCCGGCTTCTTCGTGTCCAACGTCAGCGACTTCTTGTTGCTGTTGAGCATCGTGAAGTACAGCGCGTCGGCGTCGGGGATATCGCGCAACTGGTTCCGTGTCACGTCCCCAGAACCCGGCCGTTCAACCTTGATGACGTCCGCGCCGAACCAGGCGAGTAACTGGGTGCAGGCGGGACCGGCTTGAACGTGGGTGAAGTCGATGATCCTGATGCCTTCGAGAGGTTTGGTCATGTTGAAATCTCCGTGGTTGCCCAGATTACTTTTTCATTGCCGCGCTTTGCGGATTCAGATTGGTCAGTCGACCGCTTTCGGTGCCCGCCGCTTCGTCGATCACCGCATTGATGAGGCTCGGCTTGCCCGAGGCGATCGCTTCGAGCAGCGCCTTCGTCAGTTCTTCCGGCGTGGTCGCGTGATAGCCGATGCCGCCGAATGCCTCGATCATCTTGTCGTAGCGCGCGTTCTTCACGAACACGGTCGGCGCGACGTCCTTGCCGCCGGTCGGATTGACATCTGTGCCGCGGTACACGCCGTTGTTGTTGAACACGATCGTGCACACCGGCAAGTCGTAACGGCAGATGGTTTCGAGTTCCATGCCGCTGAAGCCGAATGCGCTGTCGCCTTCGATCGCGACGACCGGTTTGCCGCTCGTGACCGCCGCGCCGATCGCGAAGCCCATGCCGATGCCCATGATTCCCCACGTGCCTGAATCGAAGCGTTTGCGCGGCTCGTACATGTCGATAATGCTGCGCGCGTAGTCGAGCGTATTCGCGCCTTCATTGACCACGTTGATGTCCGGGCGCGTTTTCAGCACATCGCGGATCGCGCGCAATGCGCTGTGGAAATTCATCGGCGACGGGTTCTTGTCGAGCGTCGCGGCCATCTTGGCGAGATTCCTGTTCTTGCGCTCCGCGATCGCGCCGGTCCATTCCGCGCTCGGCTTCGTGAAGCCCGCATGGATGCCGGCACGAAGCGCCGCTACGCACGAGCCGATATCGCCGATCACCGGCGCGGCGATCGCCACGTTGCTGTCGATTTCGGTCGGCGAAATGTCCACCTGCACGAACTGCTTCGGCGCCGCGCCCCACGTCTTGCCCTTGCCATGCGACAGCAGCCAGTTCAGACGCGCGCCGATCAGTACGACGACGTCGGCTTCCTGCAGCACGAACGAGCGCGCCGCCGAAGCCGACTGCTCGTGCGTGTCGGGCAGCAGGCCTTTGGCCATCGACATGGGCAGATACGGAATGCCGCTTTCTTCGACGAACGCGCGAATCTCCGCGTCGGCCTGCGCGTACGCGGCGCCCTTGCCGAGCAGAATCAGCGGCCGTTTGGCGCTCTTGAGCACATCGATTGCGCGCTTGACCGATTCGGGCGCCGGCAACTGGCGCGGCGCCGCGTCGACGACTCGCACCAGCGACTGTTGCGCTTTCACGGCGTCCAGCGTTTGCGCGAGCAGCTTGGCGGGCAAGTCCAGATACACGCCACCGGGGCGCCCCGAGACGGCGGCGCGAATCGCCCGCGCCACGCCGATGCCGATGTCTTCGGCATGCAGCACGCGATACGCGGCCTTGGCGTAAGGCTTGGCCGCGTTCAACTGATCCATTTCCTCGTAATCGCCCTGCTGCAGGTCGACGATTTCGCGCTCGCTCGAACCGCTGATGAGGATCATCGGGAAGCAGTTGGTGGTCGCGTTGGCGAGGGCGGTGAGGCCATTCAGAAAGCCCGGCGCCGAAACCGTCAGGCAGATCCCCGGCTTCTGCGTCATGTAACCGGAAATGGCCGCCGCGTTGCCCGCGTGCTGCTCATGGCGAAAGCCGATGAAACGCATTCCCTGCGCTTGTGCAAGCCGCGCGAGGTCGGTGATCGGAATGCCGACCAAACCGAAAATGGTGTCGATGTCGTTCAGCTTCAGCGCGTCGATGACGAGATGGAATCCATCGGTCGTTTCGGTCGCCTGCTGTTTCAACGTATCGTCTGTTGTGGGCTGGTCGGCTTCTGCCATGACATCTCTCCTTGTAGGCGGGGCTTTATGGGGTGTGTCGCGAGCTGGGCGCCCGCGTTCTCAGTTATTCATTCGGGCGAGCCGCCGGATGACGGCTGCAGCCGCGGTTCGGCGATAACCACGCCGGCTCGCGCGCCCGAGTTCTCGATCCAGCGCTTTCTCATGGGGGCGAGGATGAACTTCGCGGACACGGCTGCCGCGATCGACACGACGGCAGCCGAGATGAACACCGTGCTCCACCCGCCGTTAGCCGATAACACCGAGGCGATCGGCACCAGCATCGAAGCGGTGCCCTTCGCCGTATAAAGCGTTCCGGCGTTGGCCGCGGCGTATTTGCTGCCGAACGTGTCGGCGCAGGTGGCGGGAAAGATCGAGAAGATCTCGCCCCAGCACAGAAAGACGGCGGCTGCGAAGAACATGAAGGCGTACGGGTTGTGGCCGAACTGCATCAATCCCAGCAGCGCGACGCCTTCGCCGAGAAAGATCATGAACATCGTGTTCTCGCGGCCGATCCGGTCCGACAGAAAGCCGCACAGGGGACGCGTGAAGCCGTTACACAGGTTGTCGATCGAGAGCGTCATGGTGAGCAGCGGCAGCGTGATACCCATGAGGCTGACCGGCAGTTTGGCGAAGCCGAATTCCTTCGCGATCGGCCCGAGCTGCGCGGTCGCAATGATGCCGCCGGCCGCGACGAATACGAACATCAGATACAGCACCCAGAAGAGCGGGGAACGGATCATTTCGCCGGGTGTGTAGTCGATCTTGCTTGCCACCAAGCGTTTAGCCACGACTGCGGTGGCGGGCGGCTTCGGCCGTATCAGCATGGTGGCGAGCAACAGGATGCAAACTCCCTGGAAAATGCCGAAGAACATGAACGTATGCTCGTAGCCCGAACGCTGAATCATGTCGGCGATCGGAATCACGGTGACGGCTGCGCCAGCGCCGAAACCCGCCGCGGTCAACCCCGCCGCGAGACCGCGTTTGTCCGGAAACCATTTCAGCGCCGTGCCGACGCACGTGCCATACACGCAGCCCGCGCCGATGCCAGCAATGACCGCTGCAACGTACAGCGCGGCCAGACTGCTGGCGTGCGCGTCGATGATCCAGCCGAGCGCCACGCACACCGAGCCGCCGATCACGACGGGGCGCGGCCCGAACTTGTCGACGAGCCAGCCTTCCACAGGCACGAGCCACGTTTCGGTCACGATGAAGATCGTGAACGCGCTCTGGATCGCCGCTTGTCCCCAATGGTGGGCGTTGTCCATCGGTACGACGAACAGCGTCCACGCATATTGCAGATTCGCGACGAGTCCCATGCAGACGATACCGATGGCGAGTTGCACCCAGCGGTGATGCGTGAACGCGGTACGGCCTCTGTCCGATACGTCGGAATGTCCCATGTCTCCGTCTCCTGTCTCTTCCGACGCGCTCGAACGGCACGCTGGACTTACATGATCGAATCGCTTCTTCGCCGGTTGGTTTGCGGGCTGCGAAGCGCCAATGGTCGGCCAGAAGGCACTGCACTAACGAAAACCCTAACCCGCAGGTGCAGCACGTTGAGAAGATGCTGCGCGAGAACAGCAATAAGGGAAAGTTAAAACATTTTATGGTTTGCATTAGGCATTCCTAATGGATGGGTTGAAACCCTTATCCATAGGGCGCTGAGCGCCGCAATCCGTTCACCGGGCGCGAAGATTTCGTCGCCGTTCGTGGGGTTGGGGTAAACCAATATATAAACAAAAGGCTATTGTTTTTTGAAATAACTTTAACTGTTGTTTATTCGTGCGCGCTTCTACTCTTCGTCGTGCTACCTGCCTGAAGGAGAACACCATGAACACCACCCAATTCAATGCTGCCGACAGCGCGCACGACACTGAAATCGAAGCGCAACTGTGCGCCTATAACGCCGCTTTCGACGAACTCGGCCTGCGCTTTCGCTGGGATGTGCATACGCTGGCATTGCTGGCCATGATCGACGGCGAACAGGCGCAGATCTCCGCGTATATCGAAGCACATCATGGGCACTTGCTGAAGGCCTATAGTGCTGAGTTTCTGAGCCGGGCCATTCTCGAAAAGAAGAGCGCGCGGTATCCCGCGCCTTTGCCAAAACGCGTCGAAGGCGCGTCGCGTTCGACGCACGTGGCGCATCAGTCGGAGGTCGGTAGCCGACGCGAGCGCGTTTCGTTTGCGATAGAGCTGCCGGCATTGGCAGGTGTGTAGAAGCGGTGTGCGGCATGCACGCGTTCCTGCGGGGATGCGTTCGCGTCGCTCTTGAACATCCGCGAAGAATGTGGCGCACATCATGTCGCCGTTCGGGGGTGGAGGAGTAACGCTATGCTCGACGCGGTCGAGCTTGCGCGATTGCCGGCCGCAGGCTCGTCCTGGGACGACGCGGCGGCGGAATACGAGACATCAACGTCCGCGCTTTTGGCCGAATCCGCCTATGGCTCTGCCGAAGGGGACGCGACGTTTCTGTCGCACGGCGGGCAGGCGCTCACGCTCGAAGTCTATCGTCAGCATGCAGCAGACGAGGCGTCCGCTGGCGTCGGTCGACGTAGAACTGCATTCGTCATTCCGTGACGCCGCAATTGGACCGCATCACCCAGGGGTTCCAGAATCAAGCCAGGTCCCGTGCGCGCTGCCGCGACGCGGGACCTGAAGGCGTGCCATTCAGCTGCCGAAGTACGGTGTACAGAAGCTGGCCGGACCAACGCAGCCGGAATGCATCGCCATATGCGCGGGCGCACCTGAGGACGAAGTGCCGTCGTGCGCCACCCCACCATAGCCCTGCGTAGCCTGCTGCTGGCTGGTTTGCGCCGCTACCTTGGCTTCCGCGGCCTGGATGTCGGCCGGATAGTTGGCGTCGTCGCGTTGGGCCGGGTTATAGCCAGCCTGTTCGATCCGGACGAGATCACTGCGAACTTCCGCGCGCGTCACGGGCGCATTCGATTGCGCGAAAGCGAACATCGGAGCGGACAAGGCGCTTGCAGCGAGGGCGAGACAAACGATGGCTTTCTTCATGATTTGATACTCCTAAATAAATGCGATATTTAATCGGCGAGAATCTTGCGAGAATACCTGGAACTGCATATGGCACACGTCACCGGAGAGAGGCGCTCTGGGCTTTGCTCCGTGAGCGTCTGGGATCTATATTGCGACATTGAAGGTGACGTGATACCCACCGGTTGATTACAAGATTGACAGAAAGCGCTGAAGCGTTGTCCGGCCGTGGTTATGGATCACCGCGGCAGTCGAACGAAACGCCGTTATGATGGCGACTGCATCATCAAGCGCTTTCCTTTGTCCGTCCAGGCCGCTTGCCATTTCTGTCAACCACTGCGGCGGCGTCTGAAGAAATAGAAGGGCGCATTCTCGTCGTAACGATGCACGCAAAGTAATCCTGTGCGGTTCGTGCATTCAAAGCCGGGGCATCCGGGTGTATCACGGAAAACTGCTCTGCCACGGAGTCCGTCGACGTGGCCAGAAAGGTCGGCCGGGAGGCACCTACGTCAGTGTTGCAATGGCCGATCAGTTTGCCCACGGCGTGGCCGATACGCGGTGCACCACGATCTCATTGAGGACGGCGGTCTCGAAGTGCTCTGAACCTCCAGAGAGCGGAGTGGCTTTTCGCCAGCAGTGCAATTCAACGGACAAGTCCTCGCGGACCTATTCCTGCTTGCGCAGTGCATCGAAACTGCAAGATGCGCCTGATAGCGCGCCGCTTCGCCATACATCAGAAATCGTTCATACCTCGCATGTGTGCCTAACACCTTGCGAGCGAGTTTGATGGGACACCAGTATTGCTCAGTGCGCGCGGCGATCTCCGACGCGTAGGCAATGAGGCCGTTCGCATATTCACAGTAGGCGCAGTGGAATCGTTCCATAAAGTTCAGATAGCGCAGCTGCCAGCGATCCATCACGATGTAGTCCGCCCGTTTGACTTTGGCGATGCCGTAGATCGGGAAACAGATTGCCTGGTAGATCGAGATGCAGATATCCAGAAACACCAATGGGAAGACGAGCCCATAAACAAACGGCGCCGCGAGGAAGTTCTGTGGCCGACTGGAGAGCATCCAGCTAACAAGGTCCACTTTCAATTCCCGATGGACCTTGCCAACCGCTTCGTCGAATTCGATGTGCTTACCGGTGATCCGGTAAAAAAGCTTGATTTCCCGTTGATGCAGTTCTGTCCGCAGTTCAGATTGAAGGGCGCTGATCTGGGCTAAGAGATGCTGTATCCGCTCTTCCACATGAACTCCGTTGACTTGAACGAGAAGGCGCGCGATAAAAACAGCCGGCTCTGGATTACGCCGAAGCCGGCGTCAAGGCGCTTCAACTATTGCCTCCTCCGGACTGCGCGGCCTCGATGGCCTTGGTCCGCTCGGCTTGGGCCTTGGCAACTTCACGATCTCGGGCTTGGTTCGCCGCACGGACTCTCGCCCGGTAAGTCTCATTCGCGGTGCGGATTTCACTTCTCATCCGCACAATGGCATCGCTGGATTGAGTGCCCTGTGCGCTGGACGATGCGGCGCTTTGGGCCCAAGCCTGAGTCGTGCCAACCGTCGCCAGTGCAATCAATAGGGCCGGGAATAGCCTTTTCATGCTGGTATCTCCAGAAGATCAACGTGTCGAGGAAAAGCCCTGTCGGCCGCGGCCGCGGATTGACGGCCATTGCAAAAACGGATCGCGGCTCCGATACTGGGACAAGGCATGCAGACAGTCAGATGACGTCAACACTGCCTATTTGGCGCCTTGGGCACGCGAGTCGGTTGACCAGGATCAACTGGTTCGACATGGATGGCGCGATCGGACCGCCAATCGAACACATCTGAACGACGGGAACGGTCGCGATACCCGTCTTGCCACAGTCCGTTACATGCTGCTGCGCGGGACGACTCGCCAGACGGTGTTGCCCACGTCGTCCGCCACGAGCAGTGCGCCGTGCGCATCCAGTGCGACGCCGACCGGTCGCCCCACGGCGTGGCCATCCGGCGTGAGAAAGCCGTCTAGAAAATCCTCGGGGGCGCCAGCAGGTCTTCCATCGAAAAAAGGCACGAACACGACCTTGTAACCGGTGTGCGGCTTGCGGTTCCACGATCCGTGCTGGCCGATGAACGCGCCGCCCCGATAGTGCTGGGGAAACAGCGTTCGGTCGTAAAAGACCAGACCTAACGAAGCCGTATGATTGCCGAGCGCATAGTCCGGTGCGGTGGCCGTAGCGACCCGATCGGGGCGTTGAGGTTCGACTCGCAGGTCGACATGCTGGCCGTAGTAGCTGTACGGAAAGCCATAGAACGCTCCGTCTTTCACTGCGGTCATATAGTCCGGTACGAGATTGTTGCCCAGATCGTCCCGCTCATTGACGGCCGTCCACAATGCGCCGCTGTCCGGTTGCCACGAGAGACCGTTAGGATTGCGCAACCCTGTCGCATACGGGCGCAGGCGGGCGGTGGCCACGTCGAATTCGAGGATGCGGGCACGGCCTTCTTCGGCGTCGATACCGTTTTCGCCCGCGTTGCTATTCGATCCCACTGTGATGTAGAGGTGCTTGCCCGAGTGGTCGGCGAGAATATTTTTTGTCCAGTGGTGGTTGATCGGACCGGCTGGCAAATCGGCAACCTTGACTCCGGGGCTGGTGATCTGCGTGGCGCCTTTGACGTACTCGAAACGCACCAGAGCGTCTGTATCGGCAACGTAGAGTTCGTTGCCAATGAGCGCCATGCCGAACGGCGAGTGCAGACCGCGGAGAAACACGGTCTGCATCTGGGCGGCGCCGGTGTTGTTCGCGTCGCGTAATAGCACGATGCGGTCGGGACTCGGCACGCCCGCGCCCGCGCGCTTCATCACCTGCCGTCTGGCCCAGCCGTAGATGCCGCTGCCTTCGTCGTGTTCCGCGGGTGCATCGCTTTCCGCCACCAGCACGTCACCGTTGGGCAGCGTGTAAAGCCAGCGCGGGTGCGCGAGGCCGCCGGCGAACTGAGTGACGGCGAAGCCCTCGGAAGCGGTGGGCATAAAACCCGCAGGGCGCGCCTGAACGGGTGCGATATTGATCATCGGAATCAGCGCCGAGTGCGGCGCCGGAATAGCCGGCGAGGTACCGAAACCGCTATCGCCTATACTTGACGGGCCGATCGCACATGCGGCCAGCGGTAAAACCAGTGAAGCTACCAGACGGCTGGGCAGGCGCATTTTTGCTCTCGGTGATAAGCGTTGGTCGATGATGCTGACAACGGATCAGCAAGAAGCTTGCCTATGAAGCGATCGTCCGTGGCATTGGGCGGTTGGCGGCTGCGCGCAGCGTCAGGTTTCCTTAAGGTGAGGCCGTTAGCATTGTTTAAAATGGACGGGATATGTGTGCCGGCAGTCGTGCCGCGCGATCCCGGCCGCGCGTTTTATCAATTTAATGCGGTACTGAAACATTAAGGAGAGGGAGTGGCTAAAATCCAGCAAAGTACGGGTCCGGCTTATGACGGAGTGGCACGCACGCTCCACTGGCTCACTGTCCTGCTGATCGCGATGCAGTTCGTGATCGGCTGGACCATGCCGGATATACACAAGGATACGCAGCCCGTCGGCCTGATTGCCTGGCATCTAGGCGTTGGCTCGGCGCTGATCGCCGTCATGGTGATCCGGGTAATCTGGCGATTGACTCACTGGCCCACGCCGGACGAGTTGCCGCCGCTGTTGAGCGTCGTCTCGCGCATCACGCATTTTCTGCTTTACGCCGCGCTGGTGCTGGTGCCGCTGCTCGGCTGGATCAATGCATCCTCACGTGGCTGGACGATCCGCTTGCTGGGCCTCGTGCCGTATCCGGCACTGAGCGAGCCGGGCTCGGATTTCGGCCACGAGATGGGCGATGTGCACGGCGTTCTCGCCTGGGTGCTGTTCGCGCTGATTGCGCTGCATGTGGCCGCTGCGCTGTTCCATCGCTTTGTTCTGCGAGACCACGTTTTGCAGCGGATGCTGCCCCGCTCAGGGCCTTGAGCAATTCCGCGCGAAACCAGTGAGCGCTAGCCCCGACGATCAGTCAACCCGGCACCAGCGGCCGGACTCGGGGCACACAATGGCGGGTTCTCCGTTCAGCCGGACCTGTTCCGCGTCCAGTTGCAACGAGGTGGAAGGCGCGGTGTCGAAGGCAATTCCCAGGGCCTGCGCAACGTGGGCGTCTTCAATGGGCAATTCCCAGGTCAGGAATATCTGGATGCAATCCTGATCTGGCGCAAAGTCCGCCACATCAAAACGGCTGCTGCCGCGCTGAATGACGCCATGGGGCTGGCCAGTATCGAATATGACGACCGTGCCCCGGGTCAGCGGAATGCGCCGGCCCAAAGCGGGAAAGTGCAGATCGAGCCCCTTGTCCTCGCTCATGAAGAGATTGCAAAAGGCCGCGCTGCCGTATTGCTCGGCGTCATGGTGATACCTCGCGCCGCGGCAGGCCATGAGGGCGACGTCACTGGAGGCGAGCACCGCGCGCAGTCCTCGCGCGGACGTCCAATCGGACGCGGCCTGCACGCAGCGCCGGTAATCCGGCCAGCGCGCCCGCGCTCGCGCCAGAGGCATCGGTTCGACGTCACCGGGTTCCAGGACCATGTGAGACGCTATTTCCCTTTCCCAATCGGCAAGCAGACGCACAGGAGGCACAGGCACGTCGAGCGAGCCTGACAGCACGACGTCACTCACGCGCCGACTGCGAATGGCGTCGCCGCTCCAGAAATAGGAAGTCAGTATGTCCGGCACTTGATGCTGTCACAGGGAGTCATGCGTCCATTGTAACGATACGCTGGGGGTGCGCTCGGCGCCCATCGGCCCGGAACGGCCCCTCGCGGCCAATGGCGTCCCGCACACCGGAGCAAGGAACTGGACGAGACTTTCCTCCGCGCTCATCGCAACGACACCTTGTGTGGACTGCGGGTTCAGTGCCCGAGGCCGCTGGCGGCGATCTGGTGCTCCACGTATTGCGCAAAAAGCGTATGCAGGCGCGTCGTCGGATGAAGGTCGTCGGCAAACATATACGTCTGGTCCGCGTTGGAGCTCGCGTAGGTTGGCGGCGAGCACAGCAGTGCCGTGGCATCGGGTGTTTTCTTGGGGTCGCAGGCGACACTGGTGTTCGATACGGCGAAGCCATTGGCCTGAAAGTTCGCCATGATTCCGTTCAACCAGGTATAGGAATCGATCTGGATGACCTTGCCCTGCAGGCCATTGGTCTGCAATGCGGCGTTCAGGCTGCTGTTGAACAGTTGCGATAACTGGGTCAAGTTCGCTCCGCCATCGGATGAGGCAAGACCATGCGGCGACAGTCCGATGTTCGGCACATTGACCACCACGACATGAGTGGCGCCGTTCTGGACGATCTGCCCGATCACCTGAGCGAGGGTGGCAGCCGCCGTTTCGACCGTCTGAGCCGCCGCCGGCGGCGCTCCGGCGCGGAGCACATCGTTCGCGCCGGCCCACACGAGCACCAGCTGATTCGAGTTAAAGCTCCCATGAGCGGCCAGATAGCTCGAAACCTGCTGATTGACAGGCATTTCAATGTTGCCGATCACGCTGGTCAGAAAATCGGACTGGTTTGCCGGCGTCGCCACCGTGGCGCCCCCTTCCGCATACCCGAGACCGCCCTTGGCGCTGAGTTTATGCGTGATGTCGATGGTGTACGCAACGTTTAGCGTGTCGCCGTAGTATTGCGCGACATTCTGAGTCCACACCTGTCCTGGATTGGTCGTGAAACGCCCTCCACCCACCGCGCCGGCGATCGGTGCATAGGTTCCGACGTCCGACAGGCTGTCGCCGAACGAGACGACTTGCAGATTGACGCCGCCTGCCGGAGTCGCCGCGCTGCCGCCACTTGAACCGCCTTCGTGACCACCGCATGCCGAAAGCAGGCACACCGCCACGGCAAAAATTGCAGAGCGTACCGTGTCATTGATTCCTCGCATAACGACTCTCCCTGAACTGGCGGGGAGGTGCGGCCACGGTGCGGGATGATCGCGCGTCGCCTTCCCGGCAAGGACACTCCCGAAGCAAGAAGCATGCGCCGCCGCGTATTGCTGTTTGGGGCCGGTTCACCTGTCACATCAGGGGTGGCCGGCGTTTGCGCCCTTCTACCCACCCGAATCGGGTGGGTGAGCGCCAAATTGCCCGGCAGCGCGGCGTCGCACTTCTATACTCGGGGCAACACGCGTTCCGTCGTGACGGCACCTGCCGCGAGCCTTTTCTCACGCCATCCGGCCTCTCAGTTTTCCCAGCATGTCCGAATCCATTGAACGTTCAGTAGACGTACGCGTCTCCCCCAGACTCGCAATCGAACCCGTAACCGGCACGAGATTGATTCCGCCTCGGGCGGCACGCCAGCTGATGCCGCGCGAAGCCTTGATGGCGCGCCTGCTCGAAGCGCGGCGGCAGCGTTGCGTGGTGATTCAGGGGCCGGCCGGCAGCGCCAAAACCAGCACGATGCTGGCCCTCAGGCAAGCCATGTTGACGCTGGACTTCGACGTGGCCTGGCTTTCGCTCGCGCCGGAAGACGACGACCTCACCGCGTTCTTCCACGGCCTGCTCGCGAGCCTTGCCAGCGTGGATCCGGCGATCGCGCGCGAAGCGGAGTTACTGGTCGGCCGTGAAAGCGACGAGACCGCGGTCGAGCACTGGGTGATCACGCTCGTTCGCGGTATCGCTCGCCGCAAGCGCGAACTGGTCCTGATGCTCGACGACGTGCATTACCTGCAGAACGCCCGGATTCTCGAGGCCATGCGCTGGCTGCTCGACTACGCGCCACCACAGCTTCATGTCGTGCTGGCTTCACGGCGTGCGCTGCCCGTCTCGCTGGCGCGTCTGCGCTCGCAAGGTCTGGCGACGGAACTCGACCGGCAGGATCTGCGCTTTTCGCCCGAAGAGTCAGAGCGGTTCTTGCGCGAGCAACTCGGCGACATTGCAAAACGGGACGCGCAGGTCGTGCACGAACTGACCGACGGCTGGGCGGCGGGTCTGCAATTGTTCGCGATCGACCTGAAGACGCGCAAAGGCGCGGCGTTCGCGCCTGCAACGGTGCGTGATGCCGAGACCTTCGCGCGCTACTTCGAACGCGAGGTGCTGGTGCGCCTCGCACCCGAAGACCTTCTTCTGCTCACTCGCGCGGCGCTGTGCGAACGATTTTGCGCACGCCTGTGCGCCAGCTTGATGCAACCTTTAGACGCCGTGGGAGACGTCGCCTCCCGACTCAGCCGCCTGGAAGGCGACAATCTGTTCATCACCCAGATTGGTGTCGGCCAGGACGGTGAAACCTGGTACCGCCTGCATCCGCTGCTGCGCGAAGTCCTGCAGCGCCGGGTCGCCGGATTGCCGGCCGCGCAACTGCGCGAACTGCATGCCGCGGCCTGGCAGTGGCTCAGTGTGCAAGGCTATGTCGACGAAGCCGTGCATCACGCCGTGCTGGCAGACAACGCACAGGCCGCCGCGGACCTCGTGGAAGGTTGCGCGCACGACCTGCTCGCGCGCGGCGAACTGCGGCAGCTTGCGGGCCTGGTGCGCCGGTTGCCCGCGGCGCAGATTGCGGGGCGTTTCGATCTGCGTGTCATCACCGCCTATCTGCAAATGTATGCGGGGCAAACCGATGCCCTGATGCAGAGTATCCAGCAGATAGCGTCGCGCAGCGAGCGGCCGGACCCGCGTCAGCGCTACGCGCTCGCGCTGCTTCGCGGCGGCCTCGCGCTACAGCGCGACGACACGGATTCGGTCGTGGCGCTGTTGCCGGAACTGCAGCGCGTTCCCGCGGATGCCGACGATTTCACCCGTGCGGGTCGCGGCAATATCCTCTCGTGGATGTTCATCCATCGTGGCGAATACGAACAGGCGCGCAAGGTGCTGGAGGAGGGGGCGCCGCATGGCGGCGCGCCGCGCGGCATCCTGTTGGGTCGTTGCATGAGCGGTATGACGCACGCCGCCGAGGGACAGGTGCTACTCGCCGAGCGGGTGTTCTGCGAGGTGCTGGCGGAGGCGGAGAAACAAGGGCCGGCCTATGTCGGCATTGCGTGCATGGCCGCGGCGCTGCTTGGCGAGGCGCTTTACGAACTGAACGATGTCGACGCCGCGCTCGGACTGCTGGACGCGCGCATCGACGTGCTCGAACGCGTGTCGATTCCGGACACCGTACTGCGGGCGCTCGTGGTGCTCGCCGGCGCACACTGGTTCGCGGGCCGTCGGCTGGAGGCGCGCGACTATCTCGAACGACTCGAAGACTACGCGAAGCGTCATGGCGTGGATCGCCTGCTCGCCAACGCATTGTGTTTGCGCTCACGCTGGCTGCTGGAGGAAGGCAGTCTCGACGAAGCCGAGGCGGCCTTGCTGCGTTGCGAAGCGCTGGCGGCGCGTTATGCCGGCGCGGTGCGCAGCACGGCGTGGGAAATCAGCGTCTGCGCCGATCTCGCGCGCATTCGCATGTGCCTGCATCTGAACGACTTCGACGGCGCGATGAGCCGGCTGAAACCCCTCAGTGCGCTGTCGGAAGCCGGAGGGCGGTGGTGCCGCGTCGCCGGGTTGCGCGTGCAGATGTCGATTGCCGAGAAGGGGCGCCACAACGAGAGAGCGGCGCGTGAGCATCTCGTCGGGGCGTTGCGTCTGGGGCACCGGCTCGGGCTGATGCGCAGTCTGCTGGACGAACTCGGACCCTATCGGCGAATTCTCGACCCTCTGCCGTTGGAACAGGATTTCGATCCCGTGCTTGGCTTCTATGCTCAGCGATTGATCGACGCCGGCGAGGCAACCGCGCCCGCCGCGCCGCAAACGGCCGCGGTGCACGTGCCGATCCAGTCGCTCAGCGAACGGGAAAACGAGGTGCTCGGTCTGCTGGCGCTCGCGCTGCCGAACAAGAAGATTGCGCGGGTCATGGACGTTTCGCTCGATACGGTGAAGTGGCACCTCAAGAACATCTACAGGAAGCTGGAAGTGTCCGGGCGTGACGGCGCCGTCGCAAAGATGCGCGACGCGAGCGCGCGCTAGCCGTCTTCCCGCTCGCAGCCATCTGTCCACCCGCCCCCACTCCACGGGGGTAGGCTCGCTCCCCACCCCCGCCACGCACAATGCGTTCATGGAAGCAGCCGGCCGATCAACCCGGTCCGCGCTGCCAACGCATTTAATCGATGAGGAGCGTGCGGTGGAAGTCAAACGTAATGTCTATCGCGAGGATCACGAGATGCTGCGTGAAACCGCGCGGCGTTTCTTCGAACGGGAATGCCTGCCGCGGCAGGCGCAGTGGGACGAAGCCGGCTGCGTCGATCGCGAGACCTGGCTGAAGGCCGGTCGGGAAGGTCTGCTGTGTGTGACCGTTCCGGAAGAGTACGGCGGCGGCGGCGGCGATTTCGGCCATTCGGCCATCGTCGCCGAAGAGCTGCACCGTGCGGGCGTATCGGGCTTCAGCTATTCCGTGCACTCCGACATCACCGCGCCCTACATCGTTCGCCTTGGCACGGAGGAGCAGAAGCGCAACTGGTTGCCGCCCATTTGCCGCGGCGAAAAGATCCTTGCGATTGCGATGACCGAACCCGGCACGGGCTCCGATCTGAAGTCGATCCGTACTACCGCGGTGCGCGACGGCGACGACTACGTCATCAACGGCAGCAAGACATTCATCTCCAACGGCCTGAACTGCGACATGGTGGTGGTGGTTTGCAAGACCGACCCGTCGGCGGGCGCGAAGGGCGTGAGCCTCATCATGGTTGAAACCGACCGCGCGGGTTTCCGCCGCGGCCGCAAGCTCGAAAAAGTGGGGCAGGCGGCGGCGGATACCGCCGAACTCTTCTTCGACAACGTGCGCGTACCGGCAGGCAACCTGATCGGCAACGAGAACGGCGGCTTCATCCATTTGATGGAAGAACTGCCGCAGGAGCGCCTGATCATCGCGGTGTATTGCGCCGCGAAGCTGGAGCGGCAACTCGAACTGACGTTGCAATACGTGAAGGACCGCCGCGCTTTCAATCAGACCGTGTGGGACTTCCAGAACACCAAATTCAAGCTGGCCGATGTGAAGGCGCAAGCCGTGGCGGTCCGCACGCTGGTCGACTACTACATACGCGAGCATATGGAGCGCAAGCTCACGCTGCAGGAAGCGGCCATCGCCAAGCTGTTCGCGACCGAAGCGATGTGGAAGTGCATCGACGAAATGGTGCAGTTGCATGGCGGTTACGGCTACATGCTGGAGTATCCGATTGCTCGCGCTTTTGCCGACATGCGCGTCACGCGCATTTTCGGTGGGACCAGCGAAGTCCTGCGGGATCTGATCTCGCGCAAGCTTTAAGTCCCCTTACCTTTTGAGGCAGCATCATGAGCGAAAAAGTACTGGTGGCGGGCGTCGGCATGATCCAGTTCGCCAAGCCCGGCGCGAGCCAGAGCTACACCGAAATGGGCGCCGAAGCGACCCGCCGCGCGCTGGCCGATGCGGGCATTGCGTACGACCTCGTACAGCAGGCGTTCGCCGGCTACGTCTACGGGGACTCTACGTGCGGACAGACCGCGATCTACGAAGTGGGCATGACGGGCATTCCGATCGTCAACGTCAATAACAACTGTTCGACGGGTTCGACCGCGCTCTATCTCGCACGCCAGGCGATTGCCACCGGCGACGCCGACTGCGTGCTCGCGCTCGGCTTCGAGCAGATGCAGGCCGGTGCGTTGAAATCGCACTGGGACGACCGGCCGGTGACGCGCGCGCGCTTCGTGCCGATCATGCACGGCCTGACCGCCGACCTCGCGCATCTGCCGCAGGCGTTACGCACGTTCGGCGGCGCGGGACGCGAGCATATGCAGCGTTACGGCACGCGCATGGAAACCTTCGCCGCGGTGCGCGCCAAGGCGAGCCGCCACGCGGCGAACAACCCGCTCGCGCTGTTTCGCAAACAGGTCACGACCGAAGACGTGATGAACGACACGGTGCTGATGCCCGGTGTGATGACGCGTCTGATGGCCTGTCCGCCCACTTGTGGCGGCGCGGCGGCAATCCTGGTCTCCGAGAAGTTCGCGAAGAAGCATGGCTTGCGCACGGATGTGCAGATCGTTGCGCAGTCGCTCACCACTGATCCGCCTGCGTCCTTCGATCCGCCGTCGATGTTGAACTACGTCGGCACGCACATGACGCGTTCGGCCGCGAACAAGGTCTACGAGAAAGCCGGTATCGGGCCGGAAGACATCGACGTGTGCGAACTGCACGACTGTTTCGCGCACAACGAAGTCATCTGCTACGAATCGCTCGGCTTCTGTCCGGAGGGCGGCGCGGAGAAGTTCGTCAGCGACGGCGACAACACGTACGGTGGCAAGGTGGTGGTCAATCCGTCTGGCGGCCTGCTTTCCAAGGGGCATCCGTTGGGCGCGACCGGCCTTGCGCAGTGCTACGAGTTGACCCACCAGCTGCGCGGCACCGCCGACCAGCGTCAGGTGCAAGGCGCAAGACTCGCGCTTCAGCACAATCTCGGCCTTGGCGGCGCGTGCGTGGTGACGTTGTACGGCAAGCACTGAACGCGTGAGCGCAGGCCGGCGGCACGTCGTGTCTTGCGCAATCTGGATAGTCAATAGAACTGAGGATTTCCCATGCAGCAGCTCTGCAAGAATCGCGTTGTAGTCATCACCGGCGCCGGGCGAGGCCTGGGGCGCGAATATGCTCTGGAGTTCGCCCGCCAGGGCGCGAAAGTCGTCGTCAACGATCTCGGCGGCAAGGGGGACGGGTCGGGCGCGGCGAGCGGCCCCGCGCTCGAGGTGGTTGCCGAAATCGAAGCGCTCGGCGGCGAAGCCGTTGCGAACTTCGATGACGTGGCCGACTGGAACGGCGCCAGGAACATGATCGACACGGCCATTTCCGTCTTCGGCGGGCTCGACGTGCTGGTCAACAACGCCGGTATTCTGCGCGATCGCACGCTCGCCAACATGAGCGAGGAAGACTGGGATTCGGTGATTCGCGTGCACATGCGCGGCACCTTCGCGCCGTCGCGCCACGCTGCCGCGTACTGGCGCGACGAGGCCAAGGCGGGTCGCGAGCGCGTGGCGCGGCTCATCAACACCAGTTCGTCGTCGGGGCTGTATTGCAATGCGGGCCAGGCCAACTACGGCGCGGCAAAGGCGGGCATCGCGGCAATGAGCGTGATTGCGGCGCGTGAGCTGGAGCGCTATGGTGTGACCGTGAATGCGATCTATCCGACCGCGATGAGCCGCCTCACCGAAGACATCTTCGCAAAGCGTCGCGACGAATTCACCGCGGGCGCCGCACCGGGCTTCGATCCGCTGGACGCCGGCAACGTCGCGCCACTGGTGGCATGGCTTGGCAGCGGTGCGTCGAGCGGCATCACCGGGCGTGTGTTCGGCGTGCGCGGCGGTCGTATCACGGTGGCCGAAGGCTGGCATGCCGGTCCGCGCATCGAAAAGGACGGGCGCTGGGATGCGGCCGAACTCGGCGCGTTGATACCGGGGCTGGTGGAACAGGCCGCGCCGAATGCGTTGACCTCGGGCGAGATTCCGGCGACGGTGGCGTAAGCGTTCCGAACCGTCACGCATCGCAGGAGAGTAGGCATGAGCGGAACCCCGAAGTACCTCGGCGACCATGCCGGTTTGACGCCGGATAAGGCTGCCGCGATCAATAGCACGAGCGGCGAGGTCCTGACCTATCGCGAACTCGACGAGCGGTCCAATCGCTTCGCGCAATGTCTGTACGCGGCCGGGCTGCGGCGTGGCGACCCTATCGCCATGGTGCTCGAGAACAACATGCGCTGCTTCGAGCTCGCATGGGCCGCGCTGCGCTCCGGTCTGACGATCACGCCGGTCAACCGCTTCCTGACCGCGGCGGAAGCAGCCGGCATTATCGAGGACAGCCAGGCGAGGGTGGTGGTCAGCTCGTATGCCATGCGCGAACTCGCGGCCGAACTGACCGGCCTGATGCCGACGTGCCGTCTGCGGTTGATGGTCGACGGCACCATTGCCGGATGGGACAGCTACGAAGCCCTCACCGGCCGGTATCCCGCAACGCGCCTTGCCGACGAATGGCTGGGCGCCATGATGATTTATAGCTCGGGCACGACCGGCCGTCCCAAAGGCATCATTCGCGCGCAACCCGCCGGCCGGGTGACCGAAGGTTCCGGCTCCGCACGCCGTCCGCAATTCGAGCGCTATGGCTTCGACGCGCAAACGGTGTATCTGTCGCCGGCGCCGCTCTATCACACTGCACCGCTCGGCTACGGAATCGAAACGCAGTTCGGCGGCGGCACCGTGGTCTTCATGGAGAAGTTCGATCCACTCGAAGCGCTGCAAGCAATCGAGCGCTATCGCGTCACGCACAGCCAGTGGGTGCCGACCATGCTGATCCGCCTGCTCAAGCTCAGCCCGGCCGTGCGCAGCGCATTCGACCTGTCGAGCCATCGCGTGGCGATTCATGCGGCCGCACCGTGTCCGCAGGAGATCAAGCGGCAGATGATCGACTGGTGGGGGCCGATCATCGAGGAGTATTACTCGTCGACTGAAGGCAATGGCGTGACCGCGCTCAATACCGGGGAGTGGCTCGCGCATCCCGGTTCGGTCGGCCGCGCGCTGCTCGGCGTCATTCATGTCTGCGACGACGACGGCAACGAGTTGCCGGCCGGCGAAACCGGAACCGTCTATTTCGAGCGGGACCAGTTGCCGTTCCATTACCACAACGACCCGGCCAAGACCCGTGCCGCGCAACATCCCCGCCATCCGGCCTGGACAGCGGTCGGCGACATCGGTCATGTGGATGAGGACGGCTATCTGTATCTGACCGATCGCAAGGCGTTCATGATCATTTCGGGTGGCGTCAACATCTATCCGCAAGCAATCGAAGACGCGCTGGCCGTGCATCCCGATGTGCAGGATGCGGCGGTGATCGGCGTGCCGGATGCCGAGATGGGCGAGCAGGTCAAAGCGATTATCGAACCGGCGCCCGGCGTGGCGCCGTCGGACGCGCTTGCGGAACGGCTATTGGCTTACCTGCGCACGCGCGTGGCGCGCTATATGGTGCCGCGCTCGATCGAGTTCATCGACGCGATGCCGCGGCTGCCTACCGGCAAGCTGTACAAGCAGGCACTGCGTGAGCGCTATGGCGCGCGAGCGGAGCGCGCGGGGTCTTAGCCCGCGGCGCCGGGGCGACTACAAAAAATCTGGAGTGAGACGTGAACAACCTGTTGGATGCTTTTCACCTGACGGCGCTGCCCGCCGCGGCTGAAGCCTTCCGCGCGGAAGTGAAGCACTTTCTCGGCGAACACTTGCCGCCGGCGCCGGTCGACATTCGAGCGCGTTCCTGGATGGGCTTCGACGCGGACTTCAGCCGACGCCTTGCGGCGCGCGGCTGGATCGGCCTGACCCTGCCGGCCAGTTACGGCGGCGCGGGCATGGACGCGTTCCGCCGCTTCGTGCTGGTCGAGGAGCTGTTGGCCGCGGGTGCGCCGGTCGCCGCGCACTGGATCGCCGACCGTCAAAGCGGTCCGCTGATTCTGCGCTACGGCACCGAGGCGCAGAAGGACTTCTACCTGCCGCGCATCTGCGCCGCGAGCGCGTTCTTCTGTATCGGCATGAGCGAGCCCGACTCGGGCTCCGATCTCGCAAGCGTGCGTACACGCGCAGTGCGCCGCGATGGCGGCTGGCGCCTGACCGGGCGCAAGATCTGGACGACCAACGCGCAGCATTGCCAGTACATGATCGCGCTCGTGCGCTCGTCGGGCGTGGCGGAAGATCGGCAGAAGGGCCTGTCGCAGTTCATCGTCGATCTGTCCTTGCCCGGCGTCGACGTGCGGCCGATCGTGGACCTCACCGGCGACGCTCACTTCTCCGAGGTGACTTTCGACGACGTCTTTCTCGCCGACGATGCGTTGATCGGCGACGAGGGCGCCGGCTGGCATCAGGTGACGGCCGAACTGGCGTTCGAACGCAGCGGCCCCGAACGGCTCTATTCGAGCGTCGTACTGCTCGACTGCTGGCGCGCGCAATTGCGCCGCGACGGCGCCAACGACGCCGAGCTCGCGTTGCTCGGCAGCTTTGCGACGCAGCTCGCCACGCTGCGCTGCCTGTCGATCGCGGTCACCGCGCGACTCGCGCACGGTGAAAGCCCGGTGGTCGAGGCGGCGCTCGTCAAGGACATCGGCACCGAGTTCGAACAGGCGATTCCCGCGCAACTGGAGGCCGCGATCAGCGCGAACCCCGCGCAGACCCTCGACCCCGAGCTGTATCGCACGGTGGCCTACCTCAGCCAGATTTCACCGACCTTCTCGCTGCGCGGCGGTACGCGCGAAGTGCTGCGCGGCATGATCGCGCGCGGTCTTGGCTTGCGCTAACCCATCTGGACGAGGAAGAGACCTGCATGTTCACCGAAGCCATCGAAGCTATTCTGCGCGACCGCGCCACACCCGAAGCGATCCGCGCGATCGAGAACGGCGGCACCCCCGCGTCTATCTGGAACGCAGTGGAGGAGGCCGGATTTCTGGAGTTGCTGACGCCGGAAAGCGCCGGCGGCGCCGGACTGTCGCTGCCGGCGATCGCGCCGGTTTTCACGGCCTTCGGACGCTATGCGATACCCGTGCCGCTTGCGCAGAGTATCGCGGCGCGCGCGCTCCTGCGCGACGCCGGCGTCGCGGCGCCTGCCGGCATGACGACGCTCGCCGGCGCCTGCCGCCGTCGCGAGAACGGTGCGGTGGAGGCACCTCAGGTGCCGTTCGGCATGACCTGTGATCATGTGCTGGCCAATGTCGACGGTGATCTGCTGCTGCTCGACGCAGCGCGAGCCGAACGCAAGCCATGCGGCGTGCACGGCAGTTTTAGCGGCACGCTCGGCTGGGGGCTCGATGCTGTCCCCGCACCGCTTGGCGTGAACGGAGAAGAAGTGCAGCGGTTCAGCGCGGCGATCCATGCGGCCGCTATCGCCGGCGCGATGGATCGCGTGTTCGCCATGACGCTGCAGTACTGCAACGATCGCTCGCAATTCGGCAATTCGATTGGCAAGTTCCAGGCCGTGCAGCATCAGTTGAGCGTGATGGCCGAGCACGTGGCGTCTGCCGGGATGGCGGCGGAACTGGCGTTCGCCGGTTCGGGCGCCGTCCCCGAACGGCTCGCGACGGCGTTCGCGAAGGCGCGCACGAGCATGGCGGTGCCGCTGGTGGCATCGACGGCGCATGCGTTGCACGGCGCGATCGGCGTCACCGCCGAATACGACCTCCAGCTCTATACGCGCAGACTGCACGAATGGCGCATGGCGGACGGCTCGGAGGCATTCTGGAATCACGTGGTGGGGAACGCGGTCCTCGCGCAGGAGCACGGCACGATCGCGGACTTCGCGCGAACCGCGCCCTACGCCGTGGCCGCTTGAGCGGGCGAACGGCGGCCAGCCCATCTGATCGCGCCGCCGCGGCGGTTGCGATAAAACCTGAACAGCAGGGAAGACGATTAGACATCCTATGAGCCAATTTCTGAACTACGAACAGGACGGACACATCGTCACGCTGACGATGAACGAACCGGAACGGCGCAATCCACTCACCGGCAACACGGCGGTGGAGGAGTTCCTGACGGCCATTGCGCGGATCGAAGCCGACCGTGCGGTGCGCGCCGTGATCCTGACGGGCGCCGGCACGGCGTTCTCGTCGGGCGGCAATATCCACGACATGGAGCGGCACGCGTCGGGCACCATGCCCGGCATGGAGATTCGCCAGGACTACCGGCGCGGCATTCAGCAACTGCCGCTGGCGCTGTTCAATCTGGAGGTGCCGGTCATCGCCGCCGTGAACGGCGCGGCGATCGGCGCGGGACTGGATCTCGCGTGCATGTGCGACATCCGCATCGCGTCCGAGCGTGCCAGATTCGCCGAGAGTTTCGTCAAGCTGGGCATCATTCCCGGCGACGGCGGCGCGTGGCTGCTGCCGCGCATCGTCGGCCTGTCGCGCGCCGCGGAATTGACCTTCACGGGTCAGATGATCGATGCGCAGCAGGCGCTCGAATGGAATCTGGTTTCGCGCGTCGTGCCGCATGGCGAACTGCTGACGATCGCGCAAGGCCTTGCGCGGTCGATCGCCGCCAATCCGCCTCACGCGGTACGGCTGGCCAAGCGCTTGCTGCGCGAAGGCATGCATTGCCGGCTGGATACGCTGCTGGAAATGTCGGCGGCTTATCAGGCGCTTTCGCATCAAACGGCGGATCATCGCGAGGCCGTTGCGGCGTTCATCGAGAAACGCTCGCCGTCGTTCAATGGATAGAGCGGCGGCGGATCGTCTGGCGCGCGACGGCGCACGTGACACGCTGCACACGCAGCGCTTTCGCACCCGCATTACCGATTGCTTCGGCATTCGCCATCCCGCTTCGCCCGCGCGCGCAGGATTCCGCGAGGTTCGCGGCGCGGCTGCCTTAATCGCTTATCCATAGCCAAGGAGGCCAGCATGTATTTGACCCAGGGCCTGCATCGCTCGATACAGCAAAACCCGGATCGGGTGGCGATTTCGTTCAAAGGTCGCCGGCGGACTTTTCGCGAATTCGCGGACCGGGTGGCGCGTCTGGCGGCCGCATTGCGCGGCATGGGCATGACAGCGGATGACCGGGTCGGCATGCTCGCGCTCAATTCGGACCGCTACCTCGAATACGTGATGGGCGTATGGTGGGGCGGCGGTGTGTTGAACCCGGTCAACATCCGTTGGAGCGCGGCGGAGATCGCCTATTCGCTGAACGATTGCGACACGCGCATCCTGATCGTCGACGACCACTTCGTCGATATCGCGCGAGAGGTGTGCGCGCTGGCTCGGAGCGCGCCGATCCTGATTCACGCCGGCGACGGCGCGGCGCCACCCGGCATGCTCTCGTTCGACGCCCTGATCGCGGCCGCGGCGCCGATGCCGGACGCCGGCCGTGGTGGCGCGGATCTGGCGTGCATCATGTACACCGGCGGCACGACCGGCTTTCCGAAGGGCGTGATGCAGACGCATCTGAACATCTGGTCGTCGTGCATCATGCGGATCGCCGAGTCGGCGCCGTTGCCGCATAGCGCGGTTCTGCACGCGGCGCCTTTCTTCCATGTGGCGGGACTCGGGCGTGCGCTCGTGCAGTTCATTGCCGGCGAGTCGCACGTCGTCATTGCAGCCTTCGACGCGGGCGAAGTGCTCAAGGCGATCGGCGAAGAGCGCGTGAGCGACACACTGCTCGTACCGACCATGATCCAGGCGGTGCTCAACCATGCTGACTTTGCCCGCACCGACTTGAGCAGCCTGAAGCGCCTCACCTACGGTGCATCGCCGATCCCGGAAACGCTGCTGGACCGGTTGATCGAAGCCCTGCCCGGCATCCAGCTCGCGCATTCGTACGGAATGACCGAGGCGTGTCCGAGCATTTCGGCGAATTCGCCTTCCAATCACGACGAAGCGGGCCGCAAGAGCGGGCTGTATCGCTCGATCGGTCGCGGCTTGCCGGGCCTGATGGTGAAGGTGGTCGATGGCGACGGCGAGGAAGTGCCGCGCGGCATGGTCGGCGAGATCGTCGTGCGCGGGCCGAACGTCATGGCCGGCTACTGGAAGAAGCCCGAGGACACCGCGCAGGCCATTCGCGACGGCTGGCTACATACCGGCGACGGCGCTTACATGGACGCTCAGGGCTACCTCTACATCGTGGACCGCATCAAGGACATGATCGTCAGCGGTGGCGAGAACGTTTACTCCGCCGAAGTGGAAAGTGTGATCGCCCGCCATCCCGCGGTCGCCGCGTGCGCGGTCATCGGCATTCCGCACGACACGTGGGGCGAGGCCGTGCACGCCGTGGTCGTGTGCAAGCCTGGCGCGACGCCTGGAGAAGAAGAGATCCGAGAGCATTGCCGGCAGTTCATCGCCGGCTACAAATGCCCGAAGTCGCTCGAGTTCCGCGCGCAGTTGCCGCTGTCGAGCGCGGGCAAGGTGCTGAAGCGCGAAATCCGCGCGCCGTATTGGGCCGGCAGGGCGCGCGCCGTCAACTAGCCGGCCTCGCTACCCGGCCAGGGTGGTCCGGTTTGCTCCGCGTTCTGGCTTACTTCTACTCAGGCCACGCCGATCCAGGATCGGTGCCAACGAACAGCGGTGCGCCACGCGCGCCGTCATGCAAAACGGAGACTGGAGGGACGATGGGTGTTTTGAGCGGTATTCGCGTACTGGAATTCGAGGCCATCGGCCCGGGTCCTTTCGGCGCCATGCTGCTGGCCGATATGGGCGCGGACGTCTTGCGCATCGACCGGCCGCTTCCACCCCAGGACCTGGGGCCGAAGACCAACGGCAAGCGTGCCGACGTCACGGGGCGCGGGCGTCGCTCGGTCACGCTCGATCTGAAGCAACCGCAGGCGGCCGAGGCCGCACTCGATCTGATGTCGCGCGCCGATGTCGTGATCGAGGGTTTTCGGCCCGGCACGATGGAGCGTCTCGGGCTGGGGCCGCAAGCCGCTTTGGCGCGCAATCCTCGTCTCGTGTACGGCCGCATGACGGGGTGGGGCCAAACAGGGCCACTCGCGCAGCGGGCGGGTCACGATCTCAACTACATCGCATTGTCCGGCGTGTTGTCGGGCATCGGCCGCGCCGGCGAGGCGCCCGTGCCGCCGTTGAACCTCGTGGGCGACTATGGCGGTGGCGGCATGCTGCTGGCGTTGGGCGTGGTGGCGGCATTGTTGAACGTGCAGCGCGGCGGGGAGGGCCAGGTGGTCGACGCCGCAATGATCGAGGGGGCGGCGCAGCTGGGCTCGGTGATCTGGGGGCTGCTCGCCTCGGGCAACTGGCGCGAAGAGCGCGCCAGCAATCTGCTGGATGGCGGCACGCCGTGGTACGACAGCTATCGCACGAAAGACGGTGGCTATATGGCGGTCGGCGCGGTCGAGTCGCGCTTTTACGCGGAATTCCTGTCTAAGCTCGGCCTCGCGGAGGCGGGCCTGCCGGCACAGCACGACCGCAGCGGCTGGCCGGTGCTGCGTGAACGATTTGCCGCGGCATTTCTCAAGCGCACGCGCGACGAATGGTGCGCGGTGTTCGAAGGCAGCGACGCATGCGTCGCGCCGGTGTTGAGTTTCTCGGAAGCGCCGGCGCACCCGCAGCACCGCGCGCGCGGCAGCTTCGTCGAAGTGGCGGGCGTGGTCCAGCCGGCGCCGGCGCCGCGCTTTTCCGCGACGCCGTCGACGATCGCAAAACCCGCGCCGCAGCGTGGCGAACATGGGCTCGCCGCGTTGCGCGATTGGGGTTTCGACGAAGCCGCTGTCGAACGCATGCGCGAGCATGGCTTGAGTTACCGGCCGCAAGCGTAGGCGTCGTCAGAAAATCAAGTGGGATGTGGAGACAGCAAATGAAAGTATTGGTCGCGGTGAAACGCGTGGTGGACTTCAACGTCAAGGTTCGAGTCAAGTCGGACGGTTCGGGCGTCGACTTGGCGAACGTCAAGATGAGCATCAATCCGTTCGATGAAATCGCGGTCGAGGAAGCGGTGCGCCTGAGGGAAAAGGGCGTGGTCAGCGAAGTGATCGCGGTGTCGTGCGGCACGAACGCCTCGCAGGAAACCTTGCGCACGGCGATGGCGATCGGCGCGGATCGCGGCATTCTGGTCGAAACGGACGCAGAGTTGCAGCCGCTCGCGGTTGCCGGGCTGCTCAAGGCGCTGGTCGACAGGGAGCAGCCGCAACTGGTGATTCTCGGCAAGCAGGCCATCGACAACGACTGCAACCAGACCGGCCAGATGCTGGCGGCGCTCGCGGGTTTTGGGCAGGCCACGTTCGCGAGCCGCGTGGAGCTGTCGAACGATTGTGCGACCGTCACGCGGGAAATCGACGGTGGACTCGAGACGCTGCGGCTCAAGCTGCCCGCCGTGGTCACGAGCGACCTGCGCCTGAACGAGCCGCGCTATGCGACGCTGCCCAACATCATGAAGGCGAAGAAGAAGCCGCTGGATGTCGTCACGCCGGAGCAGCTGGGCGTGGATGTCACGCCGCGCCTTAAGGCGCTCGGCACGACGGAGCCGGCCGGACGCAGCGCGGGCGTGAAGGTGCCCGACGTCGCGGCGCTGGTCGCGAAGCTCAAGAACGAAGCGAAAGTCATCTGAGGGAATCGATATGACTGCATCCAATCAAGTGCTGGTCGTGGCTGAACACGACCAGGGGTCGATCAAGACAGCCACGCTGAACACGGTTGCGGCCGCGCTGCAATGCGGCGCCGAGGTTCATGTGCTCGTGGCCGGGTATCAAGCGACTGGCGCGGCAAACGCCGCTGCCGCGATCCAAGGCGTGGCGCGCGTGCTGCTCGCCGATGCGCGTCAACTCGCCGAGGGTCTCGCCGAAAATATCGCGGCCCAGGTTGTCGCGCTCGCCGCGGGTTATGGCCATGTCCTGTTTCCTGCCACCAGTGCGGGCAAGAACGTCGCGCCGCGCGTCGCGGCGCTGCTCGACGTGGCGCAGGTGTCGGATATCGTTCGCGTGGTGAGCCCGGACACGTTCCAGCGTCCCATTTACGCGGGCAATGCATTGGTGACGGTGCAAAGCGGCGATCCAGTGAAGGTGCTCACCGTGCGTGTGACGGGATTCGACGCTGTAGCGGCCGAAGGCGGCGCGGCGCAGATCGAACCCGTCGACGCGGTAGCGGATAGCGGTCTGTCCGCCTTCGTCGAGCGCGTGGTCGCGACAAGCGACCGGCCGGAACTCGGTGACGCGCGGATCGTCGTGAGCGGCGGCCGCGCGCTCGGCAGCAGCGACAGATTCAACGAAGTCCTCACACCGCTCGCCGACAAGCTCGGCGCCGCGCTCGGCGCAAGCCGCGCGGCGGTCGACGCGGGCTTTGCGCCGAATGACTGGCAAGTCGGTCAGACGGGCAAGATCGTCGCGCCGCAGCTGTATGTGGCGTGCGGTATCTCGGGCGCCATTCAGCACCTGGCGGGGATGAAAGATTCGAAGGTCATTGTCGCGATCAACAAGGATCCGGAGGCACCGATCTTCAGCATTGCAGATTACGGCCTGGAAGCCGATCTATTCGATGCTGTGCCGCAGCTGGTCGACGCGATCTGAGGCGTCTTCACGCAGCACCGGCGAGAAAGAGGGGCATCGCTGCGTCGCGCGGCGATGCCCCTCTTGCATTGTTACGACACCAGCGAATACCAGTGCGTACCGTCGTCGCGGAGTTCGCGTTGAACTTCGCCACACCCGATCAGATAGTTCAGGCACGCAAGGCTCTCACCCGTCGCGAGGCTCATCTGCGACATATCCTCTTCGCCGACCTTGCGCGCAAACAGCGCACCGAACACGTCGACGGCGCGCCGCGGTTCGCCGAGCGCTTGCCGCAAGCGATCGAGGCTGCGCTCCTGGCTGCGGCGCAGATGATCCAAACGCGCGTGCAGGCCGTAAAAACAGTCGTTGTGGGCCGGCAGCACCAGCACATCGTCCGGAACCTGCTCCTTCAGTTTTGCGATCGACGCATACCAGTCCGCCATCGGATTGGCGTCCGGTTCGAGCGGATACACCGATACGTTCGATGAGATCCGCGGCAGCACCTGGTCGCCGGAAAGGAGCAGCTTGAGTTCTGGGCAATACAGGCACGCGTGCTCAGGCGAATGTCCGGTGCCGACGATCACTCGCCACGTGTGCGCGCCAATCGCGAATTCCTCCGCGTCATGCAGGCGTCGGAAGCTGTCCGGCAGCGCATGAATGTGCTGCCCGAAGCGGCCAAAGCGCGAGCGATAGACTTCGATCGCCGCCGCGCTCCAGCCCGCCCGGCGGTAGAAATCCACGCCATCGTCGGGCGCCTCGCGGCCGGTGTCCGACGCGGCAACGCGGCAATTGAGGTATTCGAGGCGCGTCATCCACAGGCGGCAGTTGAAAGTCCGCGTGAGCCAGCCTGCCATGCCCACATGATCGGGGTGCATATGCGTGACGAACACGCGCGTGACAGGGCGTTCCGCGGAAGACTCGCTGCAAAGACGACGCCATAAGGCTGTCGCGGCGTCCGTGCGTGCTCCCGTATCGACGATAGCGCAGCCGTCGCCGTCCGCGATTGTCCACACGTTGATGTGATCGAGCGAGTAGGGCAGCGGCATGCGAATCCAGCGCACGTCCGGCGCAACCTCTATTGCGGTTCCGGACGCTGGAGGCGAATCGAAGGGATAGCGCACGGCAGGAAGCACGCTGCCGGTGGGCGCGACGCGGGTGTCGTCGGTCATGGTGGGTTGGGCTCCGGAAGACGTCGGCCAACTGACGAGGCGAGTGAGCGAGCGGCGCGAAGCGCCAGCGCCCAGTCGTCGAAGTGCAAACGCTGGCATGCGTTGCAACGCATGCCAGCGAAGACGAGACCCCGGAGAATGCCGGGACCGTAGGGATTACTGCAGATTGCCCGCGACCGCGATGGTCTGCCCCGTGATGTAGTTCGACTCGGGCGAGCAGAACAGATAGACGCCGCCGGCTGCTTCTTCGGGCGTGCCGCCGCGGCCGAGCGGATTGCGCTGCGCGTGCGTCTTGAGCATCTCGGGATTGAGGCCCACCCGGATATCGCGTCCTTCGATCTTCACGGTCGCACCGGCGTGAGCGTCCGCTGTCGTCATGCGGGTGTGGATCAGACCGAACGCGACGCAATTCACATTGACGTTAAAGCGCCCCCACTCACGGCTCAGCGCGCGCGTCATGCCGATCACGCCGGCCTTGGCCGACGAGTAGTTCATCTGTCCGGCATTGCCGTTGAGCGCGGACGTCGACGAGATGTTGACGATCTTGCGATACACGTCGCGGCCGGCTTCCTTGTCGGCGGCGTGCAGGGCTTTCACGTGCGGATAGGCAGCGCGCAGAATACGGAACGGCGCGGTCATATGGCAGTCGATGATCGCGTACCACTGTTCGTCGGTCATCTTCTGGATCACGTCGTCCCACGTGTAACCCGCGTTGTTGACGATGATGTCGATGCCCTTGTACGTGCTCATCGCCGTATTGATGAAGCGCTCTGCGAAGTCCGGCGCCCCCACGTTGCCCACGCAAGCCACGGCCTCAGCGCCCATCTTCTTCAATGCTTCGACCGTTTCGTGCGCCGGGTCGGCGTCGAGGTCGTTGATCACGAGGCGTGCGCCTTCGCTCGCCAGTTTCTCGGCGATCGCACGGCCGATGCCGCGACCCGAACCCGTGACGAGCGCCACTTTACCGTCAAGCTTACCCATTTCCTGTCTCCTTGATTGATGCAATTACAGGGCGATCACGGCGTCGCCGAGGACGCGCGGTTCGCCATATTGATTGGCCGTTTGAATCTCTACTTTCACGCGGCGCTCGCCATCGGCCTCGAACTTCTCGACGACCCGGCCACTGCACGTGATCCGGTGTCCGAGATGCGTGATGCCGACGAAGCGCACGCCGAAGTGCCGCAGTTGCCGCTGATCGACCCAACCGTTCAGCAAGCGCCCCACGTACGCCATCGACAGCATGCCGTGAGCGAATACGTCGGGCATGCCGCTGCGGCGCGCGAAATCGAGATCGATGTGGACCGCGTTGTGATCGCCCGAAGCGCCGGCAAAGAGCGCCAGCGTCGTGCGGTCGATGGGCGCGAGCGTCAGCGGCGGCAGCGTGTCGCCCACCTTGATGTCGTCGAAGCTCAATGTGCTCATTCGTGTCTCCTCAGCGGTTGCGGTGGACCAGCACACTGCGCAGATCGGCCACATGCTCGCCTTTCTGGTTGGTCACGCGTGTTTCGCGTACTACGAAATCGAGTGCGCCGCCTTTCTTGTCGTAGATATCGGCAATGTGGCATTCGAACAGCAGCACGTCGCCGGCATAGGCCATCCGGTGATAGGCGAACGACTGTTCACCGTGCAGGATGCGCGCGACCTGAATGCCGATCTCGTCGCGCCAGCTCTTGTCCGGCTGCTCCAGTTCGAGTGAGAACAGGAAGGTGGGCGGCAACGGCAGATTCGGGTGGCCGGCGTCGCGAGCCGCGGATTCGTCGACGTAGATCGGGTTGGTTTCGCCGGTGGCTTTGGCGAAGAACCGCAACCGGCCCGCCTCGGCCACGGTGCGAAACGCGGGAACGACTTTGCCGATGTGTTTTTTATCGATCATCTCGAGCGCTCCGTTGGAAGTGGCGCATTACGCGGCCTTGTACACGGTCGTGACGCATGCTCCGCCGAGCCCCAGATTGTGCGCAAGCGCGACCTTCGCGCCTTCGACCTGGCGTTGCTCGGCAGTGCCGCGCAGTTGATGCGTCAGTTCGTAGCACTGCGCGAGACCGGTAGCGCCCAACGGATGCCCCTTCGACAACAGGCCGCCCGACGGGTTGACCACCCACTTGCCGCCATACGTGTTGTCGCCGTCGTTGACGAGCTTTTCCGCTTCGCCCTCTGCGCACAGACCCAGACCTTCGTAGGTCAGCAGCTCGTTCTGCGCGAAACAGTCGTGCAGTTCGATTACGTCGATGTCTTCCGGACCGACGCCGGCCTGCTCATAAGCGAGCTTCGCGCCGGCGCGCGTCATGTCGAAACCGACCACGCGGATCATGTCGCGCGAGTCGTACGTGCTGGGCAGGTCGGTGGTAAGGGACTGGCCGGCAATCAGCACGTCGGTGCGCAAGCCGCGTTGGCGGGCGAACTTCTCCGACACCACGATGGCCGCAGCCGCGCCGCAGGTCGGCGGGCACGCCATCAGACGGGTGAGCACGCCTTCCCAGATCATCGGCGACGCCAGCACTTCTTCCGGCGTCACGACGGTGCGGAACACGGCCAGCGGATTGCGGGCCGCGTGCCGGCTCGCTTTCGCGCGAATCTTCGCGAACGTTTCGAGCTTGGTGCCGTACTTCTCCATGTGAGCCCGGCCCGCACCGCTGAACTGACGAATCGCGCCCGGCAGGTCGGTGCGATCCACCAGTTCGTTGACCAGATTCAACGCACGTTCGAGCGCGGGTGCACGGTCGCTCCATTTCGACGACAGCGCGCCTGGCTGCATGAATTCGAACCCGACCGCGAGCGCGCAATCGACCGCGCCGCTTTGCACCGCCTGGCGCGCGAGGAACAAGGCCGATGAGCCCGTCGCGCAGTTGTTGTTCACGTTGATGACGGGAATGCCGGTCATGCCGACGTGATAGAGCGCTTTCTGACCGCAGGTCGAATCGCCGTACACATAGCCGGCGTAGGCCTGCTGCACTTCCGCGTAATCGATTCCCGCGTCGGCCAGTGCTTCGCGCACAGCGCCCGCGCCCATTACGTCGTAGGGGTCGCTGGTGCCGGGCTTTTTGAACGGAATCATGCCGACACCGGCGACGAACACGTTACGAGTCATATCACTGCTCCTTGGAAATGGAATATTCGAATTACAGCTTGCGGGAGATGAGGTCGCGCATGACCTCGCTCGTGCCGCCATAGATACGGTTGACGCGTGCGTCGGCGAACGCGCGGGCCACGGGGTACTCCAGCATGTAGCCGTAGCCGCCGTGCAGCTGCACCATGTCGTCGAGCGCCTTGCCGAGCGACTCCGTCGCGAACAGCTTGGCGATCGCCGCTTCTTCCAGCGTCAGACGCCGGCGCACGTGCTCGGCGAGGTAGTGGTCGACCAGCACGCGCACGGCGGTTGCCTGCGCCTTGATGTCGGCCAGCTTGAACTTCGTGTTCTGGAAGTCCCATACGGTCTGATTGAAGGCCCGGCGGTCCTTGACGTAGTTGATCGTGTGCTCGAGGCAGGCTTCGAGTTTTGCGGCCGCGCCGATCGCGATCGAGAGCCGCTCCTGCGGCAGTTCGCCCATCAGGTAAGCGAAGCCCTTGCCCTCTTCGCCGAGACGATTGCTCACGGGAACGCGCACGTTGTCGAAGAACAGCTCGGCAGTGTCCTGCGAGTGCATGCCCACCTTGTCGAGCTTGCGGCCGCGGCGGAAGCCTTCACGGGCCGCTTCGACGACGACGAGGCTGACGCCTTTGGAACCCGCGCTCGGATCGGTCTTACAGACCAGGATGATCAGATCGGCGTTCAGGCCGTTGCTGATGAAGGTCTTGCTGCCGTTGATCACATACTCGTCGCCGTCGCGCAGGGCGGTGGTGCGAATCGCCTTCAGGTCGCTGCCGGTGCCGGGCTCGGTCATGCCGATCGCGAGAATGGATTCGCCGCTGCAGGCCTTCGGCAACCATTTCTGCTTCTGTTCCTCATTGCCGATGCGAGCGATATACGGCGCGATGATGTCGGAGTGCACGCCAAAGCCCAGGCCGCTCAGGCCGGCGCGATTGACTTCCTCGTTGAGGATCGCGGCGTGGCCGAAGTCGCCGCCTCCGCCGCCGTATTCCGTCGGCAGCGTGAGGCACAGCAAGCCCTCGCGGCCCGCTTTCAGCCACGTCTCGCGGTCGACGCGGCCGGCCTTGTCCCACTCGACCTGTTTAGGCGTGCACTCGCGCTCCAGGAAGCGACGCACCGTGGTGCGCAGCATTTCATGATCCTCACGAAAAACGGTACGGGTAATTTGCATCACTAAATTCCTGAAAATGAATGCGGCGTGGTTCGATAGACGGCGTTATCGCGCGCGGGCGATATGCGCTGCAGGTTCCGGGTGGTAGAGCTGTTCGATCAGATGGGCACGGCGTGCGCGGGTCACGGCCTGGTTCACGTAGCCTTTTTCGGCAATCTCATTGGCGTCGATCGAAGGGGGTTCGGCCATCAGCATCAAGCGTTCAATGGTCCGGCTGGCGCCGCCGCCTTTATGGCCGGCGAGACGTTCGCGCAGCGCGGCGACCACGACCGGATGCTCGACCAGCGCGGCCGCGTCGAGCTCGGCGAGTTCGGGTGCAAGGCGCCGGCAGGCGGCGACGTTCGGCCAGGCCAGCGCGGCGAGAAATTCGTGGTCGTGGCCGCAGATCACGGCATCCGAGATGAGCGGAGCGCATAGATCGAGCAAGCCCAGCCGCACCGCGCCGGTTCGCACCCAGGTTCCGTTCGTCAGCTTGAAGTCTTCGACCACCCGGCCGGCGAAGAGCAGGCCCTCGGCCGGGTCTTCCGGATTGGCGAGGCGCACGGCATCGCCGAGGCGGAAGTAACCTTCGTCGTCGAACGCGGCGGCGGTGAGCGCGGCATTGCCGATATAGCCGGCAAACACATTCGCGCCGCGCATGCGGATTTCGTAGCGGCCGTCGCCGCCTTCGAGCGGCAGGAGCTTCACCTCGGAGCCCGGCACTGGGCCGCCGATGTTGCCGAGATCGCTCGAAGGCCAGCCGCAGTAGGTGCCCATGCCGCTCGTTTCGGTGCAGGCAAGGCCCGTGGAGAAGACGATGCGCTTGCCGATGGTATCCACCGCCACACGCTGGATGCGATGCCACACGTCCGACGGCAAGCTTGCTCCGCCGTAGCCGAAATACTGCACATTGGCGAACAGGCTGCGCGCGAGCACGGGGTCGCGCTCCAGTTCACCTGCCAGCACCGCCCATGCGGAAGGCACGCTGGTGAAAACCGTGGGCGACACTTCACGCAGGTTGCGCACGGTGCGTTCGATCAGACCAGGGACCGGGCGGCCGTCGTCGATATAGTGAGTCGCGCCGAATTGCACGGAGCGCCCGATGTTCAGCACGCCGCCAAGGCCGTGGTGCCACGGCAGCCAGTCGAGAAACACCGGTTGCGATTCGCGCAGCCAGCCGAGATTGTCGGCGTAGTAGGCGGCGACCGCCTTGAAGTTGCGGTAAGCAAGCGGCACGCCTTTCGGCGTTCCGGTCGAGCCCGACGTGAAGAGGACGCGGACGGTGTCGTCCTTACGGATGGCCGCGTGCGCCGCGGCAACGGCGGCGACGCGCGCCGGCGTCATCTCGGCGGCCAGCAGGTCGGCCCATGCACGTTGCGAGGGTTGGACGTTGTGTGCGGCGATGACCGGCGTTGCCGCCAGTTCGTCGATTGCGAGCGCGCGTTCGAACGAGGCCGCGTCCTGCACGAACACGGCTGCGGGCGGCACCAGTTCGAGCACGCCTTTCAGGCGCGCGAAGTTTTTGCTGAGCGTGGAATAGGCTGGTGAAACCGGTGCGGCAGGAATGCCGACATACTCGGCCGCGAGCAGAAGCACCGCCTGTTCGATCGAATTGCCCGAGAGCAGGACCAGTGGACGCTGCTGGCCAAGGCCCATTTCGAGCAGGCACGCAGCGACCGTTTGCAACTGACGCCACAGGTCGCGCCAGCTGATCGTGCGCCATGCGCCGCTGCCGTCGCGTTCGCGGAACGCCGGACTATCGCCGCGGCTCTCGGCCCATTCGGGAATGAAATCGGCGAAGCTGTTGTGCGCGATGTCGGGGGGCGGGCTGGCGGAACTCAGCATCAACGTGCCGTCGGGGCGGCGTTCGACGCGCGGACGACGTTCCGGAAAGCGTACGGGACGGTAAGGGGCTGCCGTGTATTCACTAGCCATGAGCGTAGTCATTACGCTTGTCTCCTGAGCTTCAGCGCGCGACAGGGTGCGCGCCGGCGTTTGTTGTGAGAGGCGCGCCTGCCGTGAACGGCTGCGCGCGACCCCTTGACTTATAGAATAGTGGCTCGTGGCCACGAGCGAACCACCCGAGGTGGGTAGCGAGGCGGGATGCAGCAGAGGGGTGAGGGACTACCCGGAGGAACACGTAAAGAGGCAGGCGCGTCAGTCGGTCTCTTCACCGGCAACGGGCGTCGAGCCCAGTTCGAGATCGCGCACGCGTGCCACAGCCTCGTCACGGCTGGTCACGCCGAGTTTGCCGTAGATGTTCTTCAGATGCCACTTGACGGTCTCTGGCGAAATGCCGAGCGTGCGGGCAATCTTCTTGTTCGGCAATGCCTGTGCAAGCAGGCCGACAACCCGTGTTTCGCGCTCGCTCAGCGTCTCGGCGGCAGTGGGCGGCGCGCTTCGGCTGGCGGGTTTGACGGCCGGCTCCGCGCCGCTAGCCGAGGTGGCCTTTCGCGCCGCTTGCAGCCGGTTCACATAGAAGGACAAAACCGGATCGTGCGCCTCGCTTTTCACCACCGTGGTAATGAGATCCAACGCGCCGGGGTCGGCGTCGAGCAAGCCGCGCACGAGCCCCAGCCGGTGGCCTCGGCGCAGCGCGGCGAGCACGGCTTCGCGCGCGGCGTCGGGCCGACCGCGCCGGGCGTCGACGATGGCGGCTTGCATCTGGAAGTGCGCAATGTGCCGTTGCCAGCCGCGCGCTTCGCAGAATGGGATCAGTGCCTGAAGACGGCTCGCGGCGCCCTCGAAATCCTCGTGGGCGATACACCAGTTGATGTGCGAGCGCTCCGCCATGGCGTGGATTTCCGCGGCAGTGCCTGCCGCCGTGGCCACCACGCGGGCCGCGATCATGTCGAGCCGGGCGAGGCCGGCTTCCGCTGCATCGAACTGACCGCTCAGCAGATGGCGATGAATCTGCTCGGCCAAGCTATGCGCGACGAGCCGTGGCAAGCCGTACTGCGTCGCGTATTCTTCGAGGCGCTCGAGATACGCGAAGGCGTCGAGGCGATGTCCCGCTTCCCAATGAACCGCCGACAGCACAGTCAGCACCCGCAATACGGAGTCGGGAATCGACACGCGTTCGAGCACGTCGACACGGTCCTCCAGGAGTTTGCGGGCCGCGTCGAATTCGTTGAATTCGTACAGCACTTCGCCGAGCAGCGCCGCCGCGAAACACGCCGCTTCGGCGGCCGCGCTGCCGAGTTGATCGGCTTCAAACAGAACGTCGCGACTGATGCGCTCCACCTGAATGAACCTGCCCTCCAACGCGTAGCTGAAGCCGGCGATGCAGCGGCCGTTCAGCGTGCCGGCCGGCGTGCCCACGAGCGGTGCGCCGCTCACGAGCGGTCGCGGCGCCTCGCTCTGAACGCGCCGCGCTTCATCGTATTCACCGCGGCGCATGTAGATCCACGACAGCAGATTGTTGCGGGCGCCTACGGTGAGGCTGTCGGCGTGAGCGGGGATTTGCCGCAGGTGCGGCAACACCGATATCGCCTCGTCCGTGTCGTCGCGCTGGACGGCCAGAGCGACCTGCAACAGGATCAGCCGGTAGCGCGAATTCGCATCGCTTTCGGGGATATCCAATTGCAGGCGCGCGATGGCTGCGGCGCATGCATCAAATTCACGCGCATACAGTTGCAGATGCACCATCCACAGGCGCAGTCCGATACGCGACTGCACTTCGGCGAGCGGAAGCATGCGTATCAGCCTGACCAGCTTGCGCAGGTCGCCTTCGATCTGCATGGTCCGGGCAACGCGTAGCACGAGATCGGCGGCCGCGGCCGGCTCGCCCGCGAGTAACGCATGGCGCACGGCGTCGTCGGGCTGGCGATGGTCGCGAAACCAGATCCACGCCGCCAGATGCACCTCGCGCTGGTGCAGTTCGCTGCGTGCACGAAAACGCTCGAGCAGCGTCTCGCGAAAGAGCGGGTTCAGCCGATACCAGGTCTCGCTACCCGAACTCTCGATCGGCGCGATGAACAGGTTGTCGTTGTCCAGTCTGGTCAGCAACGCCCGCACTTCGGCAGGCGACTGCCTGTCGCCGATCAATGCGATGCACAGCGGCGCGCATACCCGGGTGCAGCTCGCCATCCGCACCAGCATCTCCACCTCGGGAGGCGCAAGGCGCGACAGCACTTCGCGTTCGAAATACGCGGCAAAGCCGCGCGCGTCCAGAAGTTGGGTGTTCGCAAGCGGATCTGACGGTGCGAGATCCGTTGTGCCTTGCTTCTTTCCTTTCAGACGCATGGCGAAGAGTTGCAGTCCCGCCACCCAGCCGTCGGTCAATTCGTGCATGTGACGCGCTTCGCGCTGGCCGATTTCGCCCAACCGGGCCTTGAGGAAGGCTTCGGATTCGGCGGCCGTGAAACGCAGATCGCGCATGTCCAGTTCCAGCACGAGGCCCTGGTCGCGTGGGCGTCCCAGCGAAAGAGGCACCGTGCCGCGCGAGACGAATACCAGATGGAAGTTCGCCGGCGCGTAGTCGAGCAGCCATTGCAATGCTTCGTGATTGCGGGCGTTGGCAACGTGATGCAGGTCGTCCAGCACCAGCACCACATCGTTCGAATGCGCGGCGATACCGCGCACGAGGGCGATGACGGTGCGCTCGACCGCTTCGTCGTCCATACCGCGGCCGCCCAGCAAGGTCGCTTCGTGGCACATCGCCGGGTCGACCTGAGCGAGGCTGGCAACGAGGTAGTCGAGAAAATGCGCCAGTTCGTTATCTTCCGGCACGAGTGTCAGCCAGGCGATATCGAAACCGAGCGAAAGCAAAGCTTCGCGCCAGGCGATCAGCAGCGTCGTCTTGCCGCAACCGGCAGGTCCTTGAAGCACGACGCACCGGTTGCGCCGAGCGTCGAGTAACTGGGCTAGCAGTCGTTCGCGCGCGACGACGCGGGCGGTACTGCGCGGCGCAATCAAACGGGGATCAGCTCGGGATTCCGCGGCGCCGCCTTGGGAGCGGCGTGGGTCCACGGGAGGGGAATTCTGCGGCATCGTGACCTGCGCCTTGCGCGCCCCGGCTTCGCGCCTGGTCGGCGAGGGCCAAAGGACGAAATGATAATCGGCTCATTGTAGCGCAGCGCAGGTAGCGGTTTCGCAGCCGGCAGGACAGTGTCTTCCCCAATCATCGCTGGTCCGGCGGGCGGCGTGCGCCGGCGGTCCGCCCTTGCCCTTCGCTTACCCCTTGCCCCGGTTCCCGATTGCGCCGCAACGCGAATTGCACGACCTCGCCACCCGCGCGCCATGCGTGACAGGTGTCGACCATTGGATGAGCCGGTGCGCCGATTGCCGGGTCTGCAGCCTCGCCCCTGGCCGGGGCGGCCTTGTGCCAACCCATCAATGTCTGGATGGCGGTCGTGGCAATGGGACCGAGCAACTCGGTCAGATGCGTGCAGCCTTTCGGACCGCTCAGGCGGCTCTTGACCTCCTTCATGAAGCCCGCGCCGATGGTTACGCCCTCGAGGCCGGCATAGGCCTCGTTGATCTCCGTGCAAAAGCGGCTCGGCGCGGAGTGGGTATGAGCCTCGATACGATGGATCACAAGGTTCGAATCGATCGTGACGACGATGCGCATGTCGTGAATCGGTGAGCCGGCCGGCACGGTTTTGAAGAGCAGATTCGAGTCTTCCGCCTTCGTATCGCGGATGTGTCCTTCGATGTCGAACAGGCCGTCGCTTCGTTCGAAGCCCATGCATTCGACACGGCGTGTGTGCACGAGCCGCCGCGCTGGAGGATTCGATGGAATGGCAGACATGGATATCTCGTGGGCGGAAGCAATCATTCGATTGATGGGAGACGAATCAGACCGGGCTCTCGTCGCAACGCGGACAGCGCATGTTCCGCCGCCACGATCGCGTCGGCCCTTGAGTGATCGATATCACTGAGCCTATTTGAACGCCGGACGCCAGCCGCCCCCTATGTCGGGGGGGCGGCTTCGGCGCGTATCGCTACACCTTCATCGCTCGGGGTATTCCCGTCCCCCCTCTGTTCGGGTAGGTCATCTGCCCGGACGTGCCTGCAATATGGGCTCGCTGCGGTCGGCCGGGCTATGGCCGACCGTCGTCCCGGCGGACATCTGCATGAGTTGGCTTGCCCCGTGTCCGTCGGACACGGTAAACACAAAGAGGAGACATGCATGCGTTTTATGAGTCAGAGCATTTGCGGCGCCACATTGATTCTCGCCGCTGGAGGAGCGGCGGCCCAATCGAGCGTGACGTTGTACGGGGTAGCGGACGTGTTCGTCCAGTATCTGGATAATGGTGGAAAACATTCGTATTCCGAACGAAGCGGCGGTTCCACGGGTTCCCTGTTCGGCCTGAAGGGGACCGAAGAACTCGGTAACGGGCTGAAGGCGGTGTTCGACGTCGAAACCGGCTTCAACATCAACAACGGCGCCTTTTTTGCCGACAGTACGGCGATGTTCTACCGGCAGTCGTGGGTGGGGCTGAAGCACGACTCCTATGGCCAACTGAGCTTCGGCCGCCAGTATCAGCCGAGCTTCTGGGCCGTCTACTTCACCGATCCGTTCCGCGGTAACGAAGTCATGTCGCCGCTCGCAGCGGCCGACCTCGCCGGCGCAACCGACCGGTCCACGCTCGCCACGCAGTACGTGTCCGGACGCACCAGCAACTCGATCTTCTACTCATCGCCCGACATGAGAGGCGTGCACGTCTACGCCATGTACGGCATGCCGACCACGGTGACGCAACCCGTGCCGGTTCGATCCGGCGCGATGGTCGACCTGGCCGCGAGCTATTCGGGCTATGGTTTTTACGCCGGTGTCGGTTACCAATATCAGCATGGGTCGCAGGAGAGCGCGCCGCTGGTGCCCACTGCCCCGACGCTGCTGACCACATTCGACCTGATGGGCACGGAGCACTTCACCGGCGCACTGGCATACCGGCTGGGCATCGTGAATTTCCAGTTCAACTATTCGTACAACCGGCCAAAGGATGCGCCCGCCGGCGCACTGGTCACTGTCACGCCCACCGTCAAGTTGCCGCTGGCTTCGCTGGTTCACTCGTACAGCATTATCGAGCTGGGCGCGACGATTCAGGCGACACCCGTGGACGTGATCGAAATCGCCGGCATCGAGCGGGATGTGCGTGGCGTTCACGACAATACGCCGGGTATCGAAGTCGGCGTCGACCACAGCCTGTCCAAGCGTACGAGCCTTTACATGCGGGCCGGTTATCTGAAGAACAACGGCAGCGCAAACATGAGCTGGCCGGGTGTGACGGGAGTCGCCAGCGGTTCGAAGCAAGTTCTCGCCGTGCTCGGCATGACACATCGCTTCTGACGACGGTACGCGCGAGCGGGGACGCTGCCCGGCGGCGTCGCTTGTGAGCGCTGTCGTGAGCGCTGTCGCCACTGCTTTCAACGGGTCCAACATAACAACAGGAAAACATCGATGAATCAAAACAAGGTATTCAGGCTTGTAGGCGGAGCACTGCTGGTTCTGGCCTCACTCCACGTGCACGCGCAGAGCAGCGATGCCGCCGCGGCGGCGGGCCGGTCTCACGCGTCGGACGCGAAAGCCGTCAAGGCCGCCGACCGTGCGCTTCAGAAGAGCGTGGTGCGCGCGCTGAGCAAAACGAAAGGGCTCAGGTCCGCCACGATTACGGTGAGGGCGCGCAGCGGCGCGGTGATACTGGAGGGAACCGTGCCTGAACAGTCGCAGGTCGGCCTGGCGACTCAGGCTGCTGAAGGCGTTGAAGGGGTGACGTCGGTGACGAACACGCTGACGTTATCCACGTTCTAAAGAGCATTTCAAGCGGTTTTGCAACGAGGTCGGGGCCTGCTCACGGTGTGTGAGCGGGCCCTTTGTACGAAGCTTTAACCGGTCACCGATTTGCATTCGAGAAACTCAGCCAAGCCTTCTCGACCGTACTCCCGACCGTTCCCGGATGTCTTGTAACCGCCGAACGGGACCGTAATGTCCAGCATCGCGCCGTTGATCCGCACCGACCCCACGCGCAGGCGCGCGGCCACACGGCGTGCGCGTTCGGGGTCGCTGGTGGCGATATAGCCGGCGAGCCCGTATTCCGTGTCGTTGGCCATTGCAATGGCCTGGTCCTCGCTGTCGTACGGAATCATCACCAGCACGGGTCCGAAAATTTCCTCGCGGGCGATCTTCATGTCGTTGCGTACATCCGCGAAGACGGTGGGGCGCGCGTAGAAACCCTGCGCAAGTCCCTCAGGTCTGCCGGGACCGCCCGCAATGACTCGCGCGCCTTCCTCGATCCCGGCGCGGATCATGTGTTGAACCTTCTCGTATTGCGTGCGATTCGAGATCGGGCCCATCTTGGTGGCCGGGTCAGCCGGATCGCCGACGACGATCGCGTTGGCGACCGCCGCCGCAATCGCCGTGGCGTCGACGTATTGTTCGCGCGGCACCAGCATGCGGGTCGGTGCCACACAGGTCTGTCCGGAATTGACCATGCACTGGGCCACCCCGCTTGTCACTGCTGCCTTCAGGTCGGCGTCGTCGAGAATCAGCAGGGGTGACTTGCCGCCGAGTTCCTGGGCGACGCGCTTGACCGTGGGCGCGGCGCTGACGGCCACTTCAACGCCGGCGCGTGTGGAGCCGGTGATCGACACCATGTCCACGTCGGGATGCGACGACAGCCGCGCGCCGACGACGCGTCCCTCGCCGAAAATCATGTTGAAGACGCCGGGCGGCGTGCCGGCTGCGTGCATGATTTCCGCGAAAATGACCGCGTCGAGCGGTGCGATCTCCGAAGGCTTCAGCACGACGGTGCAACCGGCTGCCAGGGCCGGCGCGACTTTGGCGGCGATCTGGTTCAGCGGCCAGTTCCACGGCGTGATCAATGCCGCGACGCCAATCGCTTCACGGCGCACGTAGCTTTTGTCGTGTTGAGTCTCGAACTCGAAATGGCGCAGCGTTTCCACCGCGGCTTGAAGCTGCGAGAGGCCGATCGCGGCCTGCAAATGCTTGCACAGCGTAATCGGCGCGCCGATTTCGATACGAACTGCCTCGGCGAAGTCGTCGAGCCGCGCGCGGTAGCATTCGATGATCCGTTCGAGCAGCGCGATCCGCTCGGCGCGGCTCGACTCCGACCAGACCGGAAAGGCGGTTCGCGCCGCGGCGACGGCTCGATCCGCGTCTTGCGCGGTCCCCATGGTGAGCCGTCCGGTCAGCGTCTCGGTGGCAGGATTGACGATGTCCGTCTGCGTGCTGCCGGCCGAGGGCTCGACCCATCGGCCGCCGATATAGAAGGTGTTCAACGTTTTCATGTCGTTTCCTAAGGTGCTGCGCGGCGCGTCGAACTCAGGCCGCAAGCGGACGATCGCCGATCACCGTCGCGCGCATCATGTGGCGCGGGGCCGGGAAGTAATCCTGAACCGCGTAATGCTGGCACGAGCGGTTGTCCCAGAAGGCGATCGTGTTGGGGCGCCACTTGAGACGGACCTGATATTCCGGCGCCTGGGCCTGGCGGAACAGGTACTGCAGCAGATCCATTTCGGCGAGCTTGTAGTCGAAGCCGACGCGATATTCCCTGGCGGTCAGTTGGCCGTAGTTCGACAGATGCGTGGTAAACGCCTCGTTGACGTAGAGGATCTTCTCGCCAGTTTCGGGGTGAACTCGCACAACCGGATGCTCGACGGGTGGGAACTTCGCGCGCATCGCAGCGTGCTGATCCTCGGGCACCGCAATGCCGAATAGCGGCAGGAAGTCGTGAACAGCCTTGAGGCCGGCGATTCTCGTCTTCACGTCGCTGGGCAGATTGTCGTAGGCGGCGACCATGTTGATCCACATGGTGTCGCCGCCGACCTCGGGGCATTGCACGCATCGCAACATGGAGCCCATCGACGGAATCTCGCGCCACGATACGTCGGAGTGGTACAGGTTCTCGCGACCGCGCTTGGACTCGTTGCGGCCGAGTATCACCAGTTCCGGATGCTCGGGATGATGAGGGAACGCGGGATGGATCTCCAGTTCACCGAATCGCTTCGCCACGGCGACATGCTGGACCGCGCTGATGTCCTGATCGCGGAAGAACAGCACCTTGAACTTCAGTAGTGCGCGGCGCAGCGCGGCGTAGGTTTCGTCGTCGAGCGGATCGCGCAGATCGACGCCGCGAATCTCCGCACCGATAGTGGGCGTGTAGCGTTCGACGGCGAACGGCCAGGCGTCGTCGGCGTTGATATGCGCCACGGTCGAATCGGGTGCGATCTCTGTTGCTTGCATGTCATGTCTCCATGGGTCTGGGCCCGCGTATGCCGCGGCACGGGGGGCTCGCGGCGGTGGGGGCGGTTTCACAGGCGAACGCGCTGCGCGTTCGCCGGATTCTTGTTGCGCGCGCCGCTTGTCACTGGCCGTTGCAGCGCGCGGAGCGGCGGCTATCGGTTGTCGGCGCGGATCAGGTCGGCGGCCTTTTCGCCGATCATGATGGCGGGCGCGTTGGTGTTGCCGCCGATCAGTGTGGGCATGATCGACGCGTCGGCCACGCGCAGGCCCGCAATGCCGCGCACACACAGGCGCGGGTCGACCACCGCCATTGCGTCGATGCCCATCTTGCAGGTGCCCACCGGGTGAAAGACGCTGTCGGCGCGACCGCGCACGAACGAGCGGATGGCCTCTTCGTTCGAATCGTCCGGCCCGAAGCCGTCTGTCTCCAGTTCCTTTCCGCCCGCTTCGGCCAGTGCCGGTTGAGCGAAGATACGGCGCACGATCCTGACGCCGGCGACCAGCGCATCCATGTCGGCCTCTGCCGACAGAAAGCGCGGGTCGATCGACGGTGCGTCGCGCATGTCCGCGCTGCGCAGACGCACGTGGCCTCGACTCTGCGGACGCAGAATGTAAGCGTGACAGGAGTAGCCGTGCCCGAGTTCGCGACGTTTCGCCACGTTACGATTGCCGAGCAGCGCGACAACGAAGGCGAGCTGCAGGTCCGGGATGGCGAGGTCGGGGCGGCTCTTCACAAAGGCGCCCGCCTCCGCGAAATTGGAACTGACCATGCCGCTGCGATCGCGCCGGTAACGCCACATTCCGGAGGCGAGCCGCAAGAAGCCGCCTGCCGAGTAGCCGAAGAGGTCGTTGGACTTGACCTGTTTATTGACGATCACGTCGAGGTGGTCTTGCAGGTTCTCGCCCACTCCGCGCAGGTCCTGCACGACCTCGATACCGTGGCTGCGCAGATGCTCGGCCGGACCGATGCCTGACGCCATCAGCAACTGCGGCGAATTGAAGGCGCCGCAACTGAGCACGACTTCGCGGCGGGCCCGCAACGTCTGCTCGACACCCGCACGCACCATGTGGACGCCGCGCGCACGTCGCTCCTCGATGACAAGGCGCAACACCTGCGTGTCCGGGAGTACATCCAGGTTCGGGCGGCCGCCATTCAGGTTCCCGTCTTTCGCGTTGCCGCCGTGCAGGTAGGCGCGCGCGGCATTCCAGCGTTCGCCGTTGAACTGCGTGACCTGATAAAGGCCGGCGCCTTCCTGCTCCGCGCCATTGAAGTCCGCGTTCAACGGCAAGCCCGCTTGCATCGCGGCGTCGACGAAACGGCGGGAGAACGGATTGGGCGTACGCAGGTCGCTCACGTGCACCGGGCCGTCGCCGCCATGCCACGGATCGTCGGTGCGTCCAGCGTGGCGTTGGTTGCATTCGCTGCGGCGAAAGTAGGGCAGTACGTCGTCGAAGCTCCAACCCGTGCAACCCAGGCCTGCCCATTCGTCGTAGTCGTTGCGATGGCCGCGAATGTAGACCATGCCGTTGATCGACGAACTGCCGCCCAGCCCGCGTCCGCGTGGCTGATAGGAAGGCCGTCCGCCGAGATCGCGCTGGCTTTCCGTGTAATAGGCATAGTTGCGCGGCCCGGCCTTTTGCACGGTCGATGCGAGACCTATCGGCACCCATACGCTCAGGTGATGGTCGTGCGGGCCCGCCTCGAGCAGAGCGACCGTGACCGAGGGGTCTTCAGCCAGTCTGGCGGCCACCGCGCAGCCCGCGGAGCCCGCGCCCACCACGATATAGTCGTACTCTGCTGCGATCATCGTACTGCCAGCCTTGTTACCCGCTCTGATCATGGCGCCTCTGTTCATTGGAAGGGATTTGCGCACGCGCGGCGGGTGTTGCCTTTTATCGCCGCGCGATGACGCGATTAGCCAGCCGCATCAAGCCGCAGCTTGCGTCGCAAAGTGATTGAGTGTTTTGTGCGAGCGATCCGGATGAAGCCAGCGCAAGGCGGCGAGGGAGGCCGCGATCAGCAGCATGGCACTGACCGTAAAGCCGAGTTCATAGGCATGGCTGCTGCCGCCGCCGTACACCTGTACGATGCGCCCCATCACGGCTGGTGAGAACGCGGCGCCAAGACTCGCGAGTGCCGTGTGGATCGCGACGAGCGAGCCGCGCTGGGTGTCCGGGACCATTTCGGCGAGCAGGGCGGGCGCCAGCGTGAAACTCAAGGTCGGCAATGCGCCGGCCACCGCGAGTACCGCCACTTTCTGCAACGGCGGCAGGTGAAGCAGCATGAGGGTGATATACAGCAACGCCCCGGCAAGCGCCGACAGGCAGATCAGATGGACACGCGCCTTGCGTGTGGACACGCCGCGGCCGAGCATGCGCTGCGATAACCAGCTCAGCCCCACGTTGACCGGCGTCGCGGTCGCGACTACCACGGCGAAGCAACGGCCCGCATCGACACCGCTGAATCCGAGCCCCTTTTCGAGGTAGGTGGGTATCCAGGTCAGGCTCAGGCCCAATGTCCAGTAGGCGGTGAATCCGAGTGCGAACACGGAGATGACCGAACGGTCCCGGAGGATTTTCCGATAGGGCAGGCGCGGCGCCCCGGTTCGGTCGATCGGCGCGACTTGCTGCCTGCCGAGTCCGCCCTCGCGTCCGAAGCACGCCCACAGCACGCTCCACGCCGCACCTATCGCGCCGAGCAGCAGAAAGTTCATCCGCCATCCCCACTGCCGGGTGACGAGCGGAATCAGCAGGCCGGCCAGCAGCATGCCGAAGGCCGCACCCTGGTTGATGATCGCGACGGGCAGATTGCGTTTGCGGTCTGGGAACCACTTGAACAACGCGTGCACGGAGACGGGAAACGCCGGACCTTCGGCGGCACCCAGGATCACGCGGCAGATGAGAAGCCCCAGCGCGCTCGTCGCCATGGCTTGCGGCAACTGGAGTACCGCCCAGCTCATACCCATCGCCAGCAATAACCAGCGGGTCTGGAAGCGGTTCGAAAGAAATCCCACGAGGACTGTGGAAATGGAGAAGAGCCAGAAGAAGCTGCCGGCGACAAGGCCGAATTTCTCCGGGGACAGATGCAGTTCAGCCGTCAACGGCACTGCCACGAGACCGAGCACGATCTTGTCCAGGAAATTGATGAGGGCGAGCCCCGTCAGCAGGAAGGTCATTGTCCACGCGGACTTTGCCTGGAAATCAGGGGAAGCGGTCATAGGTTGTCTCCTGTAGTCCTGCTCCCGGCGAACTTCGCTGTCCCAACCGGTAATGCGGACTTTGTAGCGCCACGGTAAAGGGTGGGCGTGGGTGGGCAACCACCCGGAACAGGTAGGCTAGGGAAAACCTTGTTGCCCTGAATGGCGAAATGTCCCGTTATTCATGCGGACATTGCCGCGGAGGGTGAGTGCTCTACCCGACCGGGGTAGTGGCATTGACGAAGCGTTGCCTTACTGTGACTCCATGAAGTATCGAGCGGGACCGCGGGTCATATCCGTGTCGGTCTGCATGAGAGGAGAGCCAGTGAATACCCCGGAAACATCGTTGCGCCGTCTTGTGGAAAAGTGGTTGGGTCCGGCTTCGGCAATGCGGGCGCGCGTGACGCTTTTCAGTCACTCCCGGGCGAGCCGGTGGCGTTATGTGTGCGTGGCGTCGAAGCGGGCGACCGGAGAACTGTCGATCTTTTTCTTCCGCCACGACGATGGTTCGTGGTCGATATTTCCCCCGCAGACAAAGCGGCCGTCGATGAACGTGGCGCGCATGCCGGTTGTGAATGGCGCGGCAAAGCCGGCGGCGTCGCCGGGTTGAGGTCGACCGATTCGAGGCGCCTCGTGGATCGACGCGTTCGAAGAGTCCGCTCGGGCGCGGCATTGTGGTGTTGAATCAAATAGACAATATTGGAGATCGGTGCAGTGTCAATCCCGACAGTCCTGGGTGACGATGAGCTCGCCCGCGAAGCAATGGAATACGACGTCGTGATCGTCGGCGGCGGCCCGGCTGGGCTGTCTGCGGCGATTCGCCTGAAGCAGCAGGCGGCTGAAAAAGGCGCTGAAATTGGCGTGTGCGTACTGGAAAAAGGCTCGGAGATCGGGGCACATATCCTCTCGGGCGCGGTGATGGATCCGCGCGCCATGACCGAGCTGATTCCGGACTGGAAGGAAAAAGGCGCTCCGCTGACCGTGGATGTGACCGAAGACAAATTCCTGTTCCTCACCGAAACGGGTTCGAAGAGCGTGCCGGTCTGGGCGCTGCCGGATAACTTCAGGAATCACGGCAATTACGTGATCAGTCTCGCGAACGTGACGCGCTGGCTGGGTCAGCAGGCGGAAGCACTGGGCGTCGAGATCTTCCCGGGTTTCCCGGCTGCCGAGATTCTCTATGACGACGACGGTTCGGTCAAAGGCGTCGCGACCGGCAATCTCGGCATCGGCAAGGATGGCCAGCCGACCGAGAACTTCCAGCTCGGCATGGAACTGCACGCGAAATACACGCTCTTCTGCGAAGGCGCGCGTGGGCACCTGGGCCGTCAACTGAACGAGCGGTTCAAGCTGCGCGAAGGCGTCGATCCGCAGGTCTACGGTATCGGCATCAAGGAACTGTGGGAAATCGATCCGTCGAAGCACCAGCCCGGTCTGGTGATGCACACCGCCGGCTGGCCGCTGGAGAACGACACCTACGGCGGCTCGTTCCTGTATCACATGGATAACAACCAGGTGGTGGTGGGCTTCGTGGTCGGGCTCGGCTATACCAATCCGTATCTGTCGCCGTTCGAGGAATTCCAGCGCTACAAGACGCATCCGGCGATCCGCGCGATTCTGGAAGGCGGCAAACGCGTGTCGTACGGCGCGCGGGCGATCACGGCGGGTGGCCTGATGTCGCTGCCGAAGCTGGTGTTCCCGGGCGGCGCACTGGTCGGCGACGACGCGGGCTTCCTGAACGCGTCGCGGATCAAGGGCTCGCATGCGGCGATCAAGACCGGCATGCTGGCCGCCGAAGCGGCGTTTGAAGCCGTGCAGGCAGGCCGCACCAGCGATGAGCTCACCGCCTATCCGGAGAGCTTCAAGACCTCGTGGCTGCACACCGAACTGCATCGCGCGCGCAACTTCAAGCAGTGGATGAGCAAGGGCCTGTACCTCGGCACGCTGATGGTCGGCATCGAGCAGAAGCTGCTGGGCGGCAACGTGCCGTGGACGCTGCATCACCAGCATTCGGATCACGAGATGCTCAAGCCCGCGTCGCAATGCAAGCCGATCGTGTATCCGAAGCCGGACGGCAAGCTGACGTTCGACCGGCTCTCCTCGGTGTTCATCTCGAACACGAACCATGAAGAGAACCAGCCCGCTCACCTGACGCTGAAAGACCCTTCCGTGCCCGTGAACGTGAACTGGCAGACCTACGCGGGTCCTGAGTCGCGTTACTGCCCGGCAGCGGTGTATGAGTTCGTGAAGAACGACGACGGCAGCGAACGCCTCGTGATCAACGCGCAGAACTGCGTGCACTGCAAAACCTGCGATATCAAGGACCCGACGCAGAACATCGTGTGGGTCACGCCCGAAGGCGGCGGCGGTCCGAACTATCCGAATATGTGATCGGCCTCGCAGCCAGACAGGACACGGCCTCGTCAAACCCAACGTCGGCGTTCGAAGCATCGACGAGGGCAGCTATCGAGGCTATTTCTCTGTCTGCCTCGCCATGTGCGAAATCCTCCCCCTCACCACCTCAATGGCCTGTTTGAGGGCGTAAATATCCGGAAGATAACGCTGCGGCAAGCGTATCTGTCCGGCGTGCGCGTCGATCTGCTCGATCTCGTCGCTCCATCGGGAAATCTGCTCCTTGCTCGGCCGCTCGCTTCGCCAGATCTCATCTTCCAGCAATTTCACTTCGCGGTACCAGACCACGAGGCGGTTCTTGATCCGCGTCTCCGCGATCCGGGGCAGCGCCTGCAGCACGCCGAGCAGCAGGGCCGCGAACGGTAGCAGGATCAGAAGACGCCGTTCGATGAAACTCGCCAGCCAGAACGGCAGATAGCGCTGCAGGAACGGACGGCCAGACTTGAAATAGCGGATGCTTTCGTCGGAAACCGGAAATTCGTCGGTGTTGACGTTGGGAAACGTGCCGAGCGGCGTGAAGTAATCCTCGCGGCCATGGACGGTGCTGGCTACATCCAGCAACAGATAGACGAAGGCAGGGTGCAAGGAGTCCTTGGCGACGAGCAGCGCCGTGGCGGCCAGCAAGGTGACATCGGCTTGCGGACGATCATTGGCAATGCTTGTCGAGCCACGCGGAAAAATGACTTTGGAGAGCGACGGAAATTTTTGGACCAACGCGTCGGCCTGAGCGAAGCTCATGAGCTTCAGATCGCTGTTCAGCAGCGTTCGTTGTATCTCGGCATCCGGCCTGCCGATAAAGAACGCGGCGTCGAGTTGTCCGGTTTCGAGCCCTTGATAGGCGTTGGCAGCGTCGAATTGAAACAGCCTGGCATTGCTGGCCGACACGCCGCTATAGTCGAGCAGCAGTTGCGCGACGTTGAGCAGACCGCTGCCGGGAACGCCTATGGAAATCCGCTTGCCGCGCAGTTGCGCCAACCGGTCGATCGGGGTGTCGCCGCGATAGAACACCCAGATCGGTTCGTACGAGACCGCGGCGATCGTTTTCAGGTCGTCTGTCTCTTTCGGACGAGTCGTGCCTGACTGGATAAAGCCCACCTCGTACTCGCTGCCCGGGTCCTTCAGCCGCTGATAATTCTCGATCGAACCGGAAGAACTCCGGATCTCGAGCGTGACGCCTTTGCGTTTGAGGATCGGCGCGTAGCGGTCCGCAAAGCCGCGATAGATTCCCCCGTCCGCCCCGGATGTGATGACGATCGTATGCTGGAAAGCAGGCTGGAGAATGATCGCCAGCAGCCAGCCCGATATGGCCAGCAGGAGAATCGCGCCCGTGGTGAAGAGCCACCGGCGCTTCGGCTTCATGGGTGGTTTCCGGGCGCGATGGAGAACTGGGTCGTTTGCTGGCACGATTCGGTCTCTCTGGTCAGCCCTCCGGGCGGGAGGAACACAACGCTGCCTTAACGTGCGTAGACTGCAGGCTACCTGGCTTCATGTCAACAATCCGCTAGGCGCCTGCTTGCTCGATCGTATCCGCGTTCAAGCCAGGGCCACGACGGCGCATCGGTCTGCACGACGGCGTGCGCGCGCCCTTGGGCGTCAGATAACCTGACGCGCCAGTCGCGCCCTCTCAAGCCAGGGCCACGACCGCGATCTCGACGAGCAACTCGGGCGCGGCCAGCTTCGCCTGCACCGTCGCGCGCGCGGGTGCGCTGCCTTGTGGCACCCACGCGTCCCATACCTCGTTCATCCCGGCGAAATCGTGCGCGATGTCCGCGAGCCAAACTTGCGCGGAAACAAGGCGCGTTTTGTCGATGCCGGCCTTCTCCAGATAGTTGTCGATCTTCTCCAGTACCTTCGCGGTCTGGATTTTCACGTCAGGAGTGTGATCGGCGGAAGTCTGGCCGCCGACGAACACGAGGCCGCCGGCCTTGACCACGCGGCTCATACGCTGATTGGTTTCGATACGAACGATATCGGTCACGACAATTTCTCCGGTTGAAGTCGAACGAAGCCGCCGCGCGCGCTGACTGCGGTCGCGACGGAACAAAAAAATGAAATCGGTCAATGCGTCGCGAGAGACGAAGCGCCCGTGACGGAAGACGGCGTCGTGCCGCCGAAGCGGTCGATGGCAAACGCATCGAGCGAAATCGACGGCGCGCCGTCGAGCATCAGTTCGGACACGAGCTTGCCGCAACCCGGCCCGAGCTGAAAGCCGCTGCCGCAATAGCCGAAGGAGTAGTACAGATCCGACGCCTTGCGACTCGCGGAGATCACCGGCAATTCGTCTTCGGTAAAAGCCTCGACGCCGGCCCACGCGCGGTTCACACCGAGATTGCGCAGATGAGGAAACAGATCGGTCACGGTCCGCGCGCTCCGCACGAGACGCGCGAAATCGACCTCGCCGTGACGATTGGCCAGATCCGCGATGCCGATCAGTTTTCCGCCGATGACCACCGTGCCGTTGTCGAACTGCTTGAAGGACAGCGGCCTGCCCGTGGCGCCGAGCGTCGCGGAACAGAACGGCGCGACCCGGTGCGTGACCATCAGCATCAAACCTTCGGGATGCACCGGCACCGGCTCGCCGACCTGCTTGGCCAGTTCGCCGGACCAGGCGCCCGCGGTGACAAGCAGCTTGTGCGCGCTGAACGTGCCGTGCGACGTGACGGCGAACCATCGCGTGCCGCGCTGCTCGATGCGGCGCACCGGCGTGCCTTCCAGAAACCGCGTGCCGAGTCGCTGCGCGGCGAGCCGGAAGGCCGTCGTGGTTCGATACGGCAGCGCGTAGCCGTCGCGCTCCACCCAGATTCCGCCGGTGACATGGCGCGCGAGCGCCGGTTCGAGATCGAGCACGGTCTGCCGGTCGATAACCTTTTCGTGCGTGAATCCATGCGATTCGAGCAGCGCGACACGCTGGCGGCACGCCTCGAGTTCGTCATCCGTCTCGGCGATTTTCAACTGGCCGGAAGGCACGAAGCCGCCATCCTCGCCAAGCAGATCGGTCATGCCGTGCCAGATTTCCCGCGACATCAGCGCAAGCGGGATTTCCGGCACCGGACGGCCGAGCGTGCGTACGCCGCCCGCATTCACGCCCGACGAATGACGCGCGACATAGTCGGCTTCGAGCACGATCACCTTCGCGCCGCGCTTTGCCATGTGGAATGCGCTGCTCGTGCCGTGCAGCCCGCCGCCGACCACGAGGACATCGGCTTCCTGGATGTCGGTCGTGTCATTCACCGGCGAGTTCTCCGAGCGTGAGTGGCTTGATGGGTGGACGGATGCGGTAGTAGCCCACTTCGGCGGGCGAGACGCGGCGCGCATCGGCGATTACTTCGGTGACCGTGAGGCCGCACATGCGGCCCTGACACGGACCCATGCCGCAGCGTCCGAACGACTTCGCCTGATTCGGACCGACACAGCCGAGCTCGACGAACTTGCGCAACTCGCCCGCAGTGACTTCCTCGCAGCGGCACACAATGGTCTCGTCGCGCGGAATGCGGTTGATGTCGCGCGGACGATACAGACTGTCGAGAAACGGCCGGATGCGCATCACGCCCGCGAGCGCGCGGCGCAGCGCGACGGCTTCGGTATCGCGTGTCGCGGGTGTGATCGCGCCGAGTTGCGCGGCCACCGCGAGGCCGGCGAGCGTGCCCTGCAAAGCGGCCGCCTGTGCGCCGCCGATACCCGCGCCATCGCCCGCGATGAAGATGCCGGGCACGTCCAGTTCGCCCCACGCATCGACTCGCGGGGTGAAGCAGAGTTGCGCATTGTCCCAGCGGTGCGAGGCACGCAGTGCTTGCGTGAATTGCGTATTCGGCACGACGCCCTGATGCAGCAGGATCACATCCGCTTCGATACGATGCGCCGTGCCTTGTGTCGTGAAGTGAAGCGCGGCGGCGCGCTCGACGTGATCCGTGCCGATGCGCGCTTCCACGCGCAGATCGTCCGCCGCCTCGAAGATCGGCACACCCGCTTCGCGCAGCGTGCGGATCAGTTGCAAGCCTTTGCTCAGGAACGGCCATGCGCGCAGTGCCGCGAGCATATGACGCTTCGCGCGCCAGCGGTCTTCCTGGCGCGTGGTATCGACCAGCGCGCGAATCGGCACGCCGGCGCGCACGTATTGCCAGCCGAGCAGATACAGCAGCGGTCCGCAGCCGGCGAGCACCGGCGGCGCGGCCGGCACTTCGCCCGCGCTTTTAAGAAGAATCTGCGCGGCGCCCGCCGTCAGCACGCCGGGCAGCGTCCAGCCCGGAATCGGGAAGGGCCGCTCCAATGCGCCGCTCGCGAGAATCACGCATTGCGCGTCGAAGCTGCCGATCTTGCCGTCTTTCAGATAATTGACGCCGCGCTCGCGCGTGACCTGCCACACGGTCGCATGAGTCACGTGCTGTGCGCCGCAAGCGGCGAACGCATCGGCGATGGCGGCGCCCGCCGCGTAATCCGGCCCGAGAATCTCCTTGCGCCGCGAATCGGCGCGGCCGATGCCGCGATAAATCTGGCCGCCCACGGCGTCCTGTTCGTCGAGCAGCACGGTTCTGAGGCCGGCGCGCGCCGCGCGCGTCGCCGCGCTCATGCCGGCGGGACCGGCGCCCACCACGACGACGTCGACGGCTTCGGAAGCGAACTCGGAGGCGAAATCAGCGGCCATGGGCGTTCTCCAGCGGGGTATCGGTCAGGTTCGCGGGCGGCAGATCGCGCGCGCCTTCCTGCGAGCGGATTCGCATGCCGGCTTGGACTTCGACCATGCAGGCCTGGCGGCTCGGCACGCCGTCGATTTCGACGAGGCATTCGAAGCACGCGCCCATCATGCAGAACGGCGCGCGCGGTGCGCCGGACACGGGCGTCGCACGAAAGCGCGATACGCCTGCGGCGAGCAGCGCCGCCGCCACGGAGCGGCCGCCCGGCACGGACAGCGGCTGCTCGTTGAACCAGATGTCGATGGCTGCGCCTTGCGCGTCCGGCAACGGCTTGAAGAGTGTGTGAGTCGATCGGGTAGTCATGTCGAATTCAATGAGCAGGAGTCAGTTCGCCGGCGTGCTCGAAGCGGCGCGCGGAGAAAGTGGGCAGTTCCTCGGGCATCGGCGCGCCCATGATCCACGGCGCGATGCGCAGCGCATGCGCGGCCGCCAGCGTCACGCCGCTGTGGCAGGTGACGACAAACGCGCCGGGGTGCGCCCCGGACTGGTCGTAGATCGGAAAACCGTCGGGACTGTAGACACGCAATGCCGCCCACATGCGCACGAGCCGCACGTGCTGCAACATCGGGAATGCGCGCACGCCGCGCCGCGCGATGTCGGCAAGCACGTGCGTGGTGGTGAAATCGTTGAAGCCGACTTCTTCCATCGAATCGCCGAACTGCACGCTGCCCTCGTCGGTCTGGCGCACGTTGAGCGTCGGATAGTCGAGAAACGGCGCGACGCGCTCGCTCACCAGCACCTGCCCGCGGTTGGGCGCGACCGGCGCGTCGAGCCCGATGAACGGCGCGAGCGTGCGATTGCCGAGTCCGGCGGCGAGCACGACCCGCGCCGCGCGATACGTGCCGCGCCTGCCGTGCACGACGAAGCCCTGCGCTTGCGGCTCGATGCGCTCCGCGCGTTCGCCGGACACGAGCCGCACGCCGCGCGCCTGCATGGCGGTATGCAGGCCGCGCAGGAGCTTGAGCGGGTTCACGTGACCGTCCATCGGCGTATAGCTCGCACCGATTACCGCGGGGCCGACTTGCGGAATGCGCGCGCGGACTTCGGCGGCGTCGAGCATCTGGTACGGGTAATCGCCGAGTTCGGCTTGCAGTGTCGAGAGGCGCTTTTCACGGTCGGCGAGTTCGTCGTCGTTAAAGCAGAAGTGAAAGCCGCCCGGCTGACGCAATGCCACATTCACGCCGGTTTCTTGCAGCAGCGCTTCAGCGAGGCCCGGCCAGCGCGTGGCCGAACTGCGCGACCAGCGTGCATAAGGCGACAGGCCATAGCCCTTGCCCTGAACCCAGACGAGGCCGAAATTGCCGCGCGACGCGCGAAAGCCGCCGTCGTCCTCGTCGAGCACGGTCACACGCGCGCCTTCGCGGGCGAGCCCGTAGGCCACGGCCGAACCGACGAGGCCGCCTCCGAGCACCAGCACGTCGGGGCTGGCGGTGCTTGTCAATGTCATCGGGCTTCTCCGATCAGAATGCGGTCCAGTCCGACCATGCGGTCGAGCAGGATCATCAGGAGGACCGTGCCGACGATCAGCACCGCCGATACCGAAGCGACCAGCGGATCGATCGTCTGCGCGATCTGGTTGTACATGGCGACGGGGAGCGTGGTGGTGCCAGGCGTCGCGACGAAAATGGTCATGGTCAGTTCATCGAAACTCTGGATGAACGAAAGGACCCAGCCGCCCGCCACACCGGTGCGGATCATCGGCAGCACCACGCGGCGAAACGCGGTGAAGCGGCTCGCGCCGCAGGAGAGCGCGGCGCGTTCGGCATCGCGATCGAGCCCGACCGCCGACGACAGCGCAAGCCGCAGCGCATACGGCAGCACGATGATCACGTGCGCGCACACCAGCGACCAGAACGATCCGGACAGATGCAGCAGCGACAGAAAGCGCAGGAAGGCGATGCCGAGCACGACCGCGGGGATCATCATCGGCGAGAGGAAGAAGCTCGTGAGCGCGGCGCGGCCTGGAAACCGATAGCGGGCGATCGCCAGCGCGGCGGGCACCGCCAGCAGCACGCCGATGGTCGCCGCCGCGAACGCGAGCCGCACCGACAGCCAGAATGCCGCGACGATGTCGCCGTTCTCGAGGATCGCGCGGAACCAGCGCAACGACGCGCCGTTAAAAGGCATCGAGATGAAGCCCTTGTCCGTGAACGCCACCAGCATTACCACCACGAGCGGCGCGAGGATGAAGCTAAGAAAGAAAGCGTTGTAGACGAGCCCGAGAATGCCGTTCTGTTTCATGATCGTCTCCTTCGCTCAATCGAAGATGTGCTGGAAGCGGCGTTCGGCAAGGCGGCTGCAGCCCATCACGATCGCCACGTTCGCGATTAGCAGCAGTACGGCGATACTCGCGCCGAGCGGCCAGTTGAGCGTGCCGAGGAATTCGTCGTAGGCGGCGGTGGCGACCACCTTGAGACGCCGGCCGCCGATCAGCGCGGGCGTGGCGAACGCCGAGGCTGACAACGCGAATACGATGATCGAGCCCGACAGCACGCCCGGCATGATCTGCGGCAGCACCACGCGGCGGAACACCGCGAACGGCGAGCCGCCGAGCGAGCGGCCGGCCCATTCCACCTGCGGATCGAGCTTCTGCATCGTCGCCCAGACCGACATCACCATGAAGGGCACCAGCACGTGGGTGAGCGCGATGATCATGCCGGTCATCGTGAACACAAGGCGAACGGGTTCGTCGGTGATATGCAGCGCCTCTAGAAGATTGTTCAGCACGCCGTTGTTGCCGAGCAGAATCTGCCAGCCGAGCGTGCGCACCACCACGGAAATGAGCAGCGGGCCGAGCACGATCAGCAGACAGAGCGACTGCCACGGCCGCTTCATGCGCGCGAGCACGATGGTCTCCGGCACGCCGAGCACGACGGATAGCAGCGTGACGGCGAAGGCGAGGACGGCGGTGCGCAGGAAGATCGTGCCGTAGTAAGGGTCGCTGACCACTTCCCAGTAGTTCGCGAGCGTATAGGCGGCAGTGACGCCGGCCGTATCGCTGAAGACGCGGAACGACAGCATCAGCGTGAGCAGCAGCGGCACCAGCAGAAGGCCGACGAACAGCAGCAGCGCGGGACCCGACAGCAGCCACGGCGCGGCACCGGGGCGGGCGTCGTCAAGCGTGGCCATGAGCGCTCTCCTGGTTGTCTTGCGTGAGCACGCGCAAGTCGTCGTCGGTCCAGGCGAGGCCGACTTCGTGGCCTTCCTCGGGCGGCGGCGCGCCGTGGTTCGGTTGCGCGACGCGCAGCTTGCCGAGTTCGGTGTCCACTTCGAGCAGCCATTGATTGCCGACGAAGACGCGGGTCGAGATGCGGCCGCGCACCCGCGCGTCGCCATTGGCCAGATGCACCTTTTCCGGCCGGATATAGACGTTCACCGCGCCGTCGACATATCGACCTTCGTGCGGGACGTGCAGCGTCGTACCGGCGACCTCCACCTCCGAGCAGCGCGGGTTGTGGCGCAGCACCTCGCCGGAAAACGCGTTGGTGCGCCCGAGGAACGTCGATGTGAACGGCGTGGCGGGGCGCTCGTACGCGTCATACGGCGTGCTCAGTTGCGCGATGGCACCGCGATGCATCACCGCGATGCGATCGCTCATGGTCATTGCTTCGACCTGATCGTGCGTGACGAGAATCGTCGTGATGCCGAGGCGCTTCTGGATTGCGCGCAGTTCGATGTGCATCTCTTCGCGCAGCTTGGCGTCGAGGTTCGACATCGGCTCGTCGAGCAACAGCAGTTCGGGCTGCATCGCAATCGCACGGGCGATCGCCACGCGCTGCCGCTGGCCGCCCGACAGTTCCTTCGGATAACGATGCCCGAGCCCTTTCAGGCGCACCAGCGCGAGGGCTTCGGCGACGCGCTCTTCGCGCTCCTTGCGCTTGACCTTGCGCATTTCCAGCCCGAAGCCGACGTTGCCCGCCACCGTCATGTGCGGAAACAGCGCATAACTCTGGAACACCACGCCGATGCCGCGTTTCTCGGGACGCTCGTGCGTGATGTCTCGGCCATCGAGCAGGACGGTGCCGGTGGTCGGCGTGACGAACCCCGCGACCATCTGCAGCGTGGTGGTCTTGCCGCAGCCAGACGGGCCGAGCAGCGAAAGCAGTTCGCCGCGTTCGACGGCGAGATCCAGGTGCTCGATTGCCGTGAAATCGCCGTAGCGTTTCGAGATGTTCTGCAAGGTCAGGAAGGCCATGCGCTTCGCTCCTTCATCAGATCGCGCGCCGCGCGAGGGACTTGCTGGTGCCGGAGTTCAGCGTTCGACCGAACGGTTCCAGCGCTCGGTCCACTCGGTGCGATGCTGGTTGATCGTGGCCCAGTCCATCGAAGTCAGCTTCGAGATCTGCTCGGGACCGTAGGGCACGCGTGCAGCGATCTCAGGCGCGAGCTTGACGGTCTTGTTGACCGGACCCAGGCCGATGCCTTGTGCCTGCAACGTCTGCACTTCCGGACTCAACAGGTACTGCACGAACTGCTGCGACAACTGCGGCTGCGCGTTCTCCGCCACCGCGCACGCGGCCACCTGCAACGCGACCGCGCCTTCCTTCGGGTAAATGAACTTGAGCGGGAAGCCGGTGTTCTGCAATGCGACTGCGCGGCCGCTGCCATACGGCGCGAGGATCACGTCGCCAGCCTGCATCTGGCCGTCCATCTCGCCGGGCGTGGGCGCCCAGGACAGCACGTTCGGCGCGACTTCCTTCGTCATTGCGGCGAAGCCCGGATCGATGTTCTTCTCGCCGCCGCCGGAAAGACGCGCGAGCATCACCAGCGTATGCAGGCCGTAGGTGTTGGTGATCGGCGGCACGCCGAGTTTGCCCTTGATGCGGGTGTCGGTGAGCGCCTTCCAGGAATCGGGCGGCGGCAGGCCGGCCTTCTTGAACGCCTCTTCGTTGTAGCCGATGCCGGTCGCCACCATGCCCACGCCGATGGCGCTCGGTCCGATCTTCGCGAGCGGATAGACGTCTTTCATCACGGGCGCGTCGTCGAGCCTGGCGCACAGGTTGAGCTGCATTGCCTGGTACATGGGGCCGTCGTCCATCACCGCCACGTTGATCTGCTGATGGCCCTTCTGCGCCTGCAGCTTGGCGAGCGTGTCGCTCGAATTTCCGGCGACGTACACGATCTTGACGTTGTGCGCCTTTTCGAACGGCGGGATGATCTTTTGCCGGTAGACCTGCTCGTTCGACCCGCCGACGTTGGCGACATAGAGCGTGGTCTCGGCCTGCGCGAAGAGTGGAGCGGCGAGGGCGGAAGCGAAAGAAAGCGCCGCGACGGCGGTGCGGGACGGGGCGGACAGACGGCGATGCAACGCTCTTCTCATGACGACGATCTCCAGTTCCGGGTGTGGGGAGGCGGGCTTCATTGCCCGTCGTTACAATGCAGTGTCGCGCCGGGTGGTCATGTCGTCCAATACGAATAAAATACCTATCTATGCATGGATGATATGGATTGAACGCCGTCGTCTAAGGGAGAATACGGATGAATCTCAAGCACATCGAGGCGTTTCGCGCGGTGATGGTGTCGGGATCGATGACCGCCGCGGCCAAGGCGCTCTTCACTTCGCAGCCGAACGTCAGCCGCCTGATCGCGCAACTGGAGCGCGACACGGGCTTGCAGCTCTTCCAGCGCAGCGGCGTGCGCCTGATTCCGACGAGCGAGGGCGAGGCGTTCTTTCGCGAGGTGGAACGTGCTTTTGTCGGCCTGCAGGGGTTGGCGAACGCCGCCGCGCAGATTCGCAATCTCGGCAGCGGGCGTCTGCGCATCGCGGCGATGCCTTCGGCCGGCATGACGCTGGTGCCGCACGCGATCAAACGGTTTGTCGAACTATTCCCGGATGTCACCGTGTCGTTGCATGTGAATACCTCGAGCACGGTCAATCATTGGACTGCCTCGCAGTTCTGCGACCTCGGCGTGGCCGTGTATGTCAGCGAGGCGTCCGATTGCGAGGTCGAGCAACTGTCGGACGTGGCGGCCGTGTGCGTGGTGCCGGCGGCGCACCGGTTGGCGGCCAAGCGCAGCATCAAGCCGGAGGATCTGGAAGGCGAGTCGTTCATCTCGCTGTGTCACGGCGACGGCACGCGCGCGCAGATGGACGAGGTGTTCCAGCGCGCGGGCGTCCAGCGTGTCTTGGCGATCGAGGCGCAGTACACCGCAATGTGCTGCGAGATGGTTCGTCATGGCATGGGGGTGACGCTCGCGCATCCGATCGTCGCGCGCGACTTCGCCGGACCGGGAATCGCGATTCGGCCGTTTTTGCCCGCCACGCGCTTTCAGACCTATCTGCTGTTCCCTCCGCACCGGCCACGGGAGCGGCTGGCATCGGCGTTCGTCGAGGTTTTGCGCGGGTTGCACGAGGAATTGCTCGCGGAGGTCGTGGCGCCGGTGCGGAGTGTGGCCAAACGCCGGCAGGCGCGCTCGCGCACGGGGGGTTGACCGGGCGGGCCGGCGTCGGGCTGCAGCGGGTGTTGATCCGCCTGTGTCAGATCGGCGACAATCCAGCCCCTGTCTACGCTCATCCGATGGAGAGTCATGAGTCTCGTCCAGCTCAGCCGCGTGATCCGCGCCGACGCCGCCGATTTGATTGCCGCAAACTCAGCAAGTCAGGACCATCACTTGCCTTGGGTCACATCCTTTACCGATCAGGCTGGCTTCGATAACTGGTTTGCGCGCGGCCTCACCGGGCCGAACGTGAGTCTCGTCGCGCGTGAAGCGGCATCGAATCGCGTTGTCGGCGTGATCAACATCAACGAGATAGTGACAGGCGCTTTTCAGAGTGCCTATCTCGGGTATTACGGAATGGTGGACTTCGCCCGCACAGGGTTGATGACGAAGGCGCTACGCGCGAGCGTCGGCTATGCGTTCGGCGAACTTGGGTTGCATCGGCTGGAGGCAAACATTCAGCCTGGAAATACTGCATCGATCGCACTGGCGCGGCGGCTGGGTTTTAAGCAGGAAGGTTTTTCACCACGCTATCTCCGTATAAACGGTGAATGGCGAGACCATGAGCGATGGGCGTTGCTTGCCGACATGCCCGGCTAGACACGTTTCGTCCCTGCGGTTCACAAAAGAGTCTGGTTCTAGCCAACAAGTATTGGCGTGTCGAGTGCGCGCACGCGCGAGCCGAGTAAATTCATGTAGCTCTTGTCGACAGACGCACCGGCATGGCACTCGGGACCATAGTGAAAGCGGTGACCTCTCGAATCGTATCGGGGTCGACAGCCATTCGGATCGAGAAATTCGCCATCAGCATTGACAGAACCAGTCGCATTTCCACCGCGGCCAGATAGCGTCCAGGACACACCCGGGGCCCGGCCCCGAATTGCAGGTACGCGCGTGAGTCGTGCGTGGTGCGCGCGCGGCTGCCGTCATGGAGCCACCGATCCGGGTCGAACTGCAGAGGATTCGAAAAATTGCGCGCGTCGATCGTGGCGGGCCGATTCAGGAAAAACATTTTCGTGCCGGCCGGTAGCAGGATGTCGGCGAGACACACGTCTTCCAGGGGTTCGAACGAGTTGACCGCGGCGACCGGACGCAGCCTGCCGGTTTCCGTGCAAACCGCCTCGAACAGATCCAGTTGCTTTAGCGACGCGAAGTCCGGGCAAACGGGCGCTGAACCGAGCACTCCGCGCGACGAGTCAAAGAGCCTTTGCTGCAGGGCCGAATCCGCCGCGACGTATAGCAGGGTCCACGCGATCGAATTCGCCGTCGTGTCTTCGCCTGCAAGCAGCAGCGTGAGAACATTCGCGGCGACCTGGTCATCGGTTAAATCGGACTGCGGCGCGTCGCGCATCGTCAGCATCGCTTCCAGGAGATGGCGTGGCGACTCCGACGGTTCATCGCGCATTCGCTCACGCGCCCGGCTCATCATATTTCGCACGTACCGGTGAACTTCGATCAGCGAGCGGTCGAGCGCGCGGTCGCGAGGAAGTCTCACATATCGCCAGTAGGGAAAAGGCGCGTTGATACGATTCATCAGCATGGGAAAGATCAGCGCGAGATGCTCCTGGATGACCCCACGGTCCTGTTCAAGCGTCCTTGGGTCTTCGCCGAAGGCAAGCGCACTGGTGACATCCACCGTATAGCGCTTGAGATCCTCAGTCATCTCGACGACTTCTCCGCGCGCCGCAGCGCGTTGCCAACGCAGGTAGAGCCGCTCCGTGATGGCCTTGAGACTGGGGTAAAAGGCTTTGATATGCGGAATGGACAACGAATGCATGATCAGCTTTCGTTGCGGCGCCCACGCGGCGCCCTCGGCAGAGAAGAGCCCGTTGCTGCCGATTTCCTCCAGCACCGACTCGATCGATGCATAACGGCGATAGCGGTGCGGACGTTCGCGCATGATGGTCTGGCATAGCTCCGGATCAGTCCAGACAGTCACCGGCATTCGACAGATCTGAAATCTGAAAGGGGAGCCCAACTCCCGCGCCCATTGTTCGAGTACGAGGTGAAGCCGGGTCGGCGGTAACTGATGGAGATTGCCGAAAAAAGGCAAACCCCTGGGACATGGGAGATCGGACACCTGCCTGTACCGGATGTGGGAACTGGACACTGTATCCATGGGAGACCTCTTGTTTCGCCTTTGCTTGACCGAGACGGCCGCATCCTGCGCTGACTATCAGTCATTCAGCATAGATCATCCTGTGGGCGCGGAACCGGGAGAATGCCGGCTTTCGAATCGGATGATGAAGTATTACGTACTACTAGCTTCAATAGAAAACGCCGGGGAAACGATTCATGTCGGCTGCGTCTGCGAGGTTGGCCGGCAAGGAGTTGTATCTATCTGGTAAGACGAAACTCTGAGGAGGCGATCGCGGCGCGAATCGAATAGAAGTTGGCGGAATTACGCTTGACGTCGGCGCGCAATTATTCGCACAGGATCGCACCATGGCGCGATGGCCACTAGTCCGGCGTTGTGAAGTGGCCGCAGACATGGTCGGGGTCGACGGTCACACACCGCCGGAGCCAGGAGAACAGTCCGCTGTTGAGTCGTCGCTGGACCGGTTGCCATTTGCCGCCGTTCACGGGCGTGATCGCACATATTGAATCACGCGTGATAACTCCACGGTTTTTAATTTGGCGGATCGAAGTCTCATTATTATTCGCAGCAACACTACGGAAAAGATCCGTCAACTAATAAATAGCGATTTAGTAATCTCGGCTAATCCGATAGGCCGATCCGCGTTACACCCGGGCGTATTCGTCAGCGTTGAGCAATCCATAACAGTCCATTCCTGAAAACGGGCTTTATCGGCCCCGGCGCGTACATCGACTATATGGGCACGTTACGCGTTGAGCCGTCAACGTGGACGAATCCAATTCTCCAACCCCGACCACCCGCCACGTACTCGACCAGACCGCCCAATCATTCAGCTTGTAGCCAACTGCGTGAAAGCATTTTCAAGAAGCGGAGAATGCAATCCAGAAAACCAAACGTGCGCATCAATAAATGATGCAGCCATATCGAAATAGAGTGCAAACCTCGCAAAGCCTTGTATTGATATATGAATAAAAGAAATTTGAAGATGAAAATTGGGGTAACGAGCATTTTGCTTGCAGTCGTCACTCCGGCCGTGCATGCACAAAGCTCAGTGCACCTGTCAGGATCGATCGACGCAGGCGTCGCCTACGTCAGCGACGCTGGCAACGCTCATGGTCATCAAAGCGCCTGGCAGGCAAAGAACGGCGACATCAACATCAGCCGATGGGCCTTGACCGGCAACGAGCAGATCTCCAACGATCTCAGCGCGATCTTCACGTTGACCAACGGTTTCAACGTCATGAACGGCACCGCCGCGCAGCAAGGCCGTCTATTTGGTTTTCAGTCGTGGATGGGACTGGCCTCGCAATCGAAAGGCACGCTCACGTTCGGTCGTCAGTTCGACGAAGTTGTTCAGTTTGTCGAACCGTTCGCGCTGGGCGGAACACGATACGGCGGTACGGCCTTCGCGCACGTTTTCGACAACGATAACCTCGACAACTACACGCGCACGAACAATTCGGTCAAGTACACCAGCCCGGTGCTGCTGGGCGGGCTGAAGTTCGGGGCGCTGTACGGTTTCTCGAACGAAGCGGGCGGGTTCGCGGACAACCGCGGTTACAGTTTCGGTCTCGGCTATCAGTACGCCAATCTGGATCTGGGCGCGGGCTATTTCCAGTTCAACAACGCATCGAACCTCGCGACGGCCAATACGAATGGCGCCGAGCCGGCCGGTGCGCCGTTCAACGCGGAGCGGCAGCGCACCTGGGCGGCGGGCGGCCTGTATCATTTCGCCCAGGCGGCGGTCGGCCTCATCCTGAGCGAGACGCGACTGGACAAGGCCTCGTCGATCAACAACGTGGCCGATACCGCCATCAGCCTGCCTGGCGACGACGTGCGCTTCGACAACGTCGAAATCAACGTGCGCTACGCCGTGACCCCGCGATGGGATATTTCGGCGGGCTACACATTCACGCTCGGCCGCTTCGCCACGCCGACGGGTGTGCGCTATCCCAAGTGGCATCAGGCCGGCATCGTCAACACCTACTTCCTGACGCCCCGCACCGACGTCTACGCGGAGGCCATTTATCAACGCGCCAACCAGCTGCAAGGCACCGGGATCCAGGGGGCGCAGATTTCGAACTTCTCGCGCGCGTCCGGAGCCAACCAGTTTGTCGCCGCTTTGGGCCTGAGGCACCGTTTTTAGCCGGTCCGACACGGCGGGCGCTTCGATGCGCCCGTCGCCATTCGTAACCGCTGACGTGGAGGCGCCACAGCCAGCCAGATAGCCGAAGATGCAGAACCCGGACGCCGGGGATCGGGCGTCGTTCGCGCCGTAACCCGCTATCATCGTTTTTCGTCCTCAAGGAGAACAAGCGATGGGTCGCCCGGATTTCATCAAACACTGGACCGAACTGGAAGAACCACACGCGCATTGCTATCGCGGCGACGCCGAGCCAATGGGCTTTGACGCGCCGCTCTCGGCCGCGATGGGCATTACGCGGATCGGCATTCACCACGTCAGGCTTCTGCCCGGTCGGCGCACTTCCTATCCGCACGCCGAAAGTACCGAGCAAGAGTTCGTCTATGTGCTTCAGGGCAAGCCCGACGTATGGATCGACGGCGTGCTGCATCCGCTTGATGAAGGCGACTCGGTTGCGTTTCCGGCTGGCACCGGCATCTGCCACACGTTCATCAACAATACCGAACACGAAGTGAGGCTGATGGTGATCGGTGAGCGTCCGCGTGAAGACAATCGCATCCGATATCCGCTTAACGAAGCGTACGAACTGACGCGCGCGGACCGCTGGGCGGACTGGCCGACTAGACCGCTCGGCGACCACAACGGGATGCCGGACTAACTCCGCTCACGCGTGATTGGCGCGATCCCACGGAGGCACGCCGCCGAACGCATCCACCAGGAAATCGATCAGCGCGCGCATCTTGGCACTCATGTGGCGACGACTCGGGTACAACGCGAGCACGTCGATGTCAGGCAGACGGTACGCCGGCAATATTCGAATCAGATTGCCCGCGCGTAGGTCGTCGCCGACCAGAAACGTGGGCTGCCAGATTACGCCTTGGCCGGCGAGCGCGGCCGCGCGCGCGGTATCGCCGTTATTGGTACGCATGCGATAGTTGACCTTCACGATGTGAGCCTTGCGCTCGCTGTCGATCAGTTGCCACTCGTCGCCGGTGGCGGCATACGAGTAGCCGATGCATCGATGCCCGATCAGGTCCGCTGGCGCCGCGGGATGACCGTAACGCGTCAGGTAGGCTGGCGACGCGCACAGGATGTTTTTCGATGTCGCAAGCTTGCGGGATGCGTAGTTGGTCGATCCCGCGTGTGAAATGCGAATGGCGAGGTCGTAGCCTTCATCGACGATGTCGACGACACGGTCGATCAGCGAGATGTCGAGTTCCACTTCGGGATATTTCCGCATGAACTCGGACCATAGCGGCGCCAGATGCAGAATCCCAAAGCTCACCGGCGCATTGATGCGCAACCGGCCGCGCGGTTCGATCGACGCGGATGACACGAGCCCCTCGGTTTCGGCGACGTCGTCGAGGATAGATTTGCAGCGGGAGTAAAAAGTCTCGCCGCCCTCGGTGAGGGAGAGCTTGCGTGACGTGCGATTCAGCAGACGTGTGCCGAGATGCGCTTCCAGCTCATTCACGTAGCGAGTCACGTTGGCGGGCGATGTCTCCAGGACATCGGCGGCTCGCGTGAAACTGCCGCGGCTCACCACGGTCACGAAGACTTCAAAAGCGCGCAGCCGGTCCATGTCCATCCCCGATCATTCACAAATGCTGAATGATATACCCATATTTTGCGCCTTTCCGTGCCGTTGGCTGAAGCCTATATTGCTTCTCACGGACCAAGGCATCGGGCACTGGTCGACACACTGCAGCAGGAGATTGAACATGCAACGCTTGACGGGAAAAGTCGCCATCGTGACGGGCGCAAGTGCGGGAATTGGCCGTGCCACGGCAAAACTGTTCGCCGCGGAAGGCGCAAAAGTGGTGATCGCGGCGCGCCGCGAAGCGGAACTTGAGGCGCTCGCTGCCGAGATCGCCGACGCGGGCGGCGAGGCCGCGTTCCTCGCGGGTGACGTGCAGTCAGAGGATTTCGCAAAAGCGCTGGTCGCGCTCGCTGTCAGCCGCTTCGGCCGTCTCGACATCGCCTATAACAACGCCGGCACCCTGGGAGAAATGGGCCCGACTACGGGCGTGTCAGAGGCTGGCTGGTCAGCAGCATTGGCGACCAATCTGACGAGCGCCTTTTTGGGTGCGAAGCACCAGATCCCGGAAATGGTGAAGCAAGGCGGTGGATCGATCATCTTCACGTCGACGTTCGTCGGTTACTCATTCGCTTTTCCGGGTACCACGGCCTACGCGGCGAGCAAAGCCGGATTGATCGGGCTGACGCAGGCGCTGGCAGCCGAGTATGGGCCGCAAGGTGTGCGCGTCAACGCCATTCTGCCGGGCGCCGTGGATACGCCGATGTATCGCGACATGAACGACACGGCCGAGTCACAGGCTTTCGTGACCGCGCTGCATGCGCTCAAGCGGGTTGCGCGGCCGGAGGAACTTGCCCGCTCGGTGCTCTATCTGGCCTCGGACGACTCGTCCTTCGTGACCGGTACCGCGTCGCTGGTCGATGGCGGCGCATCGATTACGCGTACGTGAAATCCCTGGCGGCACCAAACGTTCGAGACGCCTGCTTAAACGATCGTCGATGTCGACTGGCTGCGCTTCAGGGCGGACAGTCGGTCTGCCGGATGTGAAGATCGAAACTCGAGCGTCCGGGCGTCCGCTCACGCATAGCGCGCGAGGAACATGTCAGCGGCCGATTCCGCAATCCGCCTTTGCTCCTGTTCGCGAAGCGGCGCCTGGCCCATCGTCACCTGCGGCCAGAACGCGAAGCCCTTGACTAGCGCCTGCAATTGCAGCGCCGCGAAGGGCGGATCGTCGGTCTTGAGACGGCCGTCCGCGGCGGCCGCCCGGACCCACACGGTCAGGTCTTCCTCGCGTTCGCCGAGACGGGCCACCATATCCCGCGCTCGCTCCGGCGAGTGGATGCCGGCCGCTATCGCCACACGTGCAAGCGACAGAAAAGACTCGTCGTTCAGCAGCCGAAGCTTGCGACCCAACAGGTCGAGCAACTGTGCGCGCAGCGGTTCGTCGGCGCGGTAGGCGGGCGCATCCCCCCGCTGGCTCGCGTCCCACAGCTGATGGAGAATCGCCGCGAACAGCACTTCCTTGCTTGGGAAATGGTTATAGACCGTTCGTTTCGACACGTTCGCGCGGGCGGCGATGCGGTCCATGCTGGTCGCGTCGTAGCCGGCCGCGAGGAATTCCTCGATCGCGGCGCTGACAATGGCGACGCGCTTGCGGTCGGTCAGGCGTTGAGGGGTGGTGCTTGGATCCATGCCGGTATTTTACACTCGACGGTTTACTTTTCTCGAAAATAAACTACACTGACGAGTGTACATTTTTCGGACCGCCTACCTCATGACGTCGCTTCCCGCCTTTGTCAGCCGCGTGCTCGGCGTTACCGCCGCGCAACGTGGCCGCGCGTTGTCCAGCCACTCACCGCAGCATGACGGCGAACGCTTTCGCAACGTCGCGCCGCGTCCCGCCGAAGGCCTGCGCAAGACGCTCGGCATCGCATGGAGCGTGTTGTTCAACAAACCCCGCGGCACGGTGCCGACTGACGCCTTGCCTGTCGATGCGCTGACGCGTTCGCAACTCGATGAAGCCCCCGACCGCAGCCTCTACCGGTTCGGCCATTCGACGATGCTGCTGAAGCTGCGCGGCCAGTTCTGGCTGACGGACCCCGTGTTCGCCGAGCGAGCCTCCCCGTTCCGCAATCTCGGGCCCAAGCGCTTTCATGCGCCGCCCATCGCGCTGGCCGATTTGCCGCCGCTGCGCGGCGTGATTCTGTCGCACGACCACTACGACCATCTGGATCAGGAAGCCGTACTCTCGCTCGCGCAGAGCACGGACGTATTCCTGACGCCGCTCGGCGTGGGTGACCGGCTGATCGAATGGGGTATCGACGCGGCGAAGGTACGGCAGTTCGACTGGTGGCAAGGCACCGAGGTGGACGGCATGCACTTCACCGCGACGCCCGCGCAGCATTTTTCCGGCCGTAGCCTGTTCGATGGCAACAGCACGCTATGGGCGTCGTGGGTGATCGTCGACGATGATCTGCGCGTGTTCTTCAGCGGCGACACGGGCTACTTCGACGGCTTCAGGACGATCGGCGAGCGCCTTGGGCCATTCGACGTCACGCTAGTCGAGACCGGCGCCTACGACGCGCAGTGGCCGTACGTTCATATGCAGCCCGAAGAAACCGTGCAGGCGCACATCGATCTGCGTGGCCGGTGGCTCGTGCCGATTCACAACGGCACGTTCGACCTCGCGATGCACCACTGGCAGGAGCCGTTCGAAAGGGTGATGGGTCTGGCTCTCGTGCACGGTATTGCGCTGTCGACGCCCGGCATGGGCGAGCGGCTGGATTTGAGCGCGCCGCATCGCGGTGAGCGCTGGTGGCGCCGCGCTGTCGAGACTGTCGCCGCGCCGAAGGCTGCTTGGCGCCTGTGCGCCTCTCGCGACGCCGCAGACGCCAAGTCTTCGTGAGGCCACTTTCCACACTGGCTCCGCACTGTCGGCGGCGACCGGCCGGTAGATGTGCGCCATCGCACATGCGGGGCCTCATTCCACGGGCGGTTTACGCCGTATCACCAGTTCCATGAATCCCGAACTCGGGTCGCGCTCCCGCGAGAAGCGATGTTCCGGAAGAAGCGCCAGCAATATCTCCGCGGTCGTATGGACGAGGCAACCGCGTCCCACATGACCACCCAACACTCGACCGCGCGGGTCGGCAACCGACATGTGCAGATGCGCGCCATCCGGTGACAGCGACCCCGCGAGCGTGAGGATTTCCAGATCGTCGCGCAGTTCGGTCGGATCTTCGTTCCCAGCAAACCGCAATTGAGCAACGCTGAGGCTCCCGATGCCCTGGATCACGAACGCCGCCTGCAACCCGCGTTGACTCAGCACGTCTTCGAGGGCGACACGCAGATCGTCGCCGGGAAAGAGGCGTATAGGATGGGTTTGCATCGCTCGGTTTTATGTCGGGGTGGCGTGGTAGGTTAAGGCGGATTGAATTCGGCCGCAATTGCGCGTAAACGTTTGTGCATAGCAGCAGTCATAGGAGCGACAATCGGGCCAATCGCGAGGATCGGCGCCGGGCCGCGCTCGGTCATGACTACACGATCATCGCTTTTGCTAGAAGGACCGCTTCTCGATCCGCACCGACGTACCTGTCGTCGAACGTTAAAGACAGTTTTTCCGAAGAACGATAGCGTGTCGTGCTCCGTCGGCGATGCCGCTGAACCCGAAAAGACAACATGAAACGACTGTTCCTCGCCGCGCTCGCAGTCACCTCGTTCGCAACCTGCGCTTATGCGCAAAGCAGCGCGCCCGGCCCGCTCGCCACACCCTCCGGCAAACTGGAATTCCTGCGCGTGGACCGCGAATTCGTCGCGATGCTCGACAAGGAAATCTTCGATCGCTTTGGCGCGCGCACGCTCACCCATTTCGATGACACCGACAGCGCCAATGAAACCGTCGCGCGCACGCTCGTGCAAACCGATACCGGTCCGGTGCTGTACGACTTTCGTCGCCAGCCGCCACTCGTGCAGCGCGCAGGCAAGCGCTTAACCGTCAAGCGCGTGTTCTGGCAAAACGAAGAAGTCGTGATGCAAAGCTCGCAAGGCTGGTTCCGGCTCAATCGCGGCGCGCTGACGAAGCTGCAATCGTCGACGACGACCTATCACTGATCACGCGTTGCCGGCACGCGCGCGCCCGGCCGCGATGGTAGACACCGCCTCCGCGCTCACCGTTGCCATTGTTAGCGTACCTGCAAAGGGAAAAAAGGTGTCGGGAGCCGGCGCGGAACTTGCCGCGCCCCGCGGCCCGTGCAGCGATGCCTCGGGCTATCGCTTGAAGAAATTTTCGGTCTGGATAACGGCCAGGCCGTCAAGCAGCCACTGTGCTGCAGGGCCAGAGTGACGTTCGAGATTTCAGTTTTCCGCCGATGTTTCTGCGTCGGCCAATCATCGGTGGAAAGCGGCTTAACTAGCGGAGGCCTTCTTTAGAACAGCGTAGAGCTGGTCTTTGAGCTGAAGCTTTTCTTTCTTCAGCCCTTCGATAGCGACGTTGTCGGACGGGGTAACGCCCGCTTCCATATTGCTGATCTGGTGGTCCAGGTCATTGTGACGCTCGAAGAGCCGCGCGAAATGAGCGTCTTCGGTTTTGAGGCGGGAAATCAGGTCGCGAAATTCGGGGAACATCACACACTCCTTTTCGATTACAGGCAAGAAAACATCGGGTTGTTGAATGGATCAGTATTTCACCCGGTGCAATGCTCAGCCTTGACGCTTATCAAGGCGCTATCGGACGGAAGCGGCGCCCGCTGCTGCCGTGCTGCCGGGGGCGGCCGGCACGACGCTCGTGCGTTCGTTGATACACATCAACTGGGCACTGATCGACTTGCGCGAGCATCCGCAGAACCGCGTACCGCATGGGCAGCGCGCATGATCATGAAGGGACGCTCGCCGCGGACCGTTCTGCCCGTTGGTTCCCGCAATCGAAGGGCGCCCGTGTTCAACTTCCCATCGACCACGCCATGATATTCCTCGACGGCAAATATGGCATGCGCGCCATGCTCCCGGTCTTCAGAACCTGGCTGGGAGTTTCGCCGTCGCCGGCAGTCGCGCACGGCTCGAGCACCAGCAGTGCAACGCTCAGCGAGTTCGCGCGGGTTTCACCTGACGAAGCGCTCCAGCGGCTGCACAGCGCGGCGAGCGGTCTCACTGCCGACGAGGCGGCAGAGCGCCTGCGTACTACAGGCCCCAACCAGGTGGCTCACGAGGTGCGTCACACGATCCTCGGTGAACTCGCCAACAGATCGATCAACCCGCTAAACCTGCTGCTGTTGTCACTGGCGAGCGCCTCATACTTCCTCGGCGATTCGCGCGCCACGATCATGATTGCGGTGATGGTCGTGCTTAGCGTTTCACTCGGCTTTCTTCAGGAGCACCGCTCGAATAAAGCCGCCGACGCACTGCGCCGAATGGTGCGCACGACCGCCACGGTGCGCCGGCGTACCGCGCGGACTGAAGCGGATCATGTCGATATTCCAATCGAGCAGATCGTGCCCGGCGACGTGGTCCTGTTGTCGGCCGGCGACATGATTCCCGCTGACCTGCGGCTGATCTCGGCGAGAGATCTGTTCGTCAATCAATCGGCGCTGACCGGCGAGGCAATGCCGCTCGAAAAAGTGGCGCATGCCGATACCGGTGCCGCGGAAACGCATTTCGACCTGCCGAATATCTGCTTTATGGGCAGCGCGGTCGTGAGCGGTGTCGGCTGCGGCGTCGTTGTGCTAACAGGGGGCAGGACGGCTTTCGGCCGCGTCGCCGACCTGATCGCCGCGCAACGTGTCCAGACGAGCTTCGACAAAGGCATTGCACGATTCACCTGGCTCATGATGGCTTTCATCCTGGTGATGGTTCCCCTCGTATTCGTCATCAATGGCCTGACCAAAGGCAACTGGTTCGAGGCGTTGCTTTTCGCGGTCGCGGTGGCGGTGGGGCTCACGCCGGAGATGCTGCCGATGATCGTGACGGTCAATCTCGCCAGGGGCGCCATGGCGATGTCGCGGAAAAAAGTCATCGTGAAACGCATCAATGCGATCCAGAATTTTGGCGCGATGGATGTTCTTTGCACGGACAAAACCGGCACCTTGACGCAGGACCGCATCATCCTCAAGCGCCACCTCGATCTCCACGGCGACGAATCGGATCGGGTGCTCGAATATGCCTATCTGAATAGCGCTCACCAGTCGGGCCTCAAGAATCTGCTGGATGTCGCGGTGCTGAAACACGTGGAGCTTCATGAGCAACTCAAGGCGCACGAGAAGTACACCAAAATCGACGAGATGCCATTCGATTTCGAGCGGCGCCGGATGTCCGTGGTGCTCGCACGCGAAGACGGTGCTCACATCCTGATCTGCAAAGGGGCGGTCGAGGAGATCTTCTCGGTGTGCACGCGTTACGTGATCAACGGCGACATGGGCACGCTCGACGAAAGCCATTTCGACGCGGCAAAGGAAGCCACCGCTGCCCTCAATGCAGACGGATTTCGCGTCGTCGCGGTCGCCTACAAGGAGATGCCACCGCAGCAGGCCACTTATTCGGTCAAGGATGAAGCCGATCTGATTCTGCTCGGCTACATCGCGTTTCTCGACCCGCCGAAAGAGACCACGGCGGCGGCCATTGCGACGCTGAAAGAGCGCGGCGTGCAGGTGAAGATTCTCACCGGGGACAACGATATCGTGACCCGCAAGATTTGCCATGAGGTTGGGCTCACGGTGGATCGGGTCGTGCTCGGCAAGGAGCTCGAATCGCTGTCGCCTGCCCAGTTGGCGGATCTGGCGGAGAGTGCTTCTGTGTTCGCCAAGGTGTCACCGTCGCAAAAGGCCGCGATTATCGATGCGTTGCACCGCAAGGGACATGTGGTCGGCTTCATGGGTGACGGCATCAATGACGGACCGGCGCTCAAGGTCGCGGACGTCGGTATTTCGGTTGATAGCGCGGTCGATATCGCGAAAGAGTCGGCCGACATCATTCTGCTCGAGAAAAGCCTCGCCGTGCTCGGCGATGGCGTGCTCGAAGGCCGCAAGGTGTTCGGCAACATCACCAAGTACATCAAGATGGGCGCCAGTTCGAACTTCGGCAATATGTTCAGCGTGCTCGGCGCCAGCATCATTCTGCCGTTCCTGCCGATGGCGCCGATCCAGGTGCTCACCAACAACCTGCTATACGACTTTTCGCAAACGGCCATTCCCACCGACAACGTTGATGAAGAATATCTGCGGGTGCCGCGCCGCTGGGATATCGGCAACATCGTCAAGTTCATGCTTCTGATCGGGCCGATCAGCTCCATCTTCGACTACATCACTTATTTCATGATGCTTTATGTCTTCGGCGCCTGGGACAAGCCGTCCTTGTTCCAGACGGGCTGGTTCGTGGAATCGCTTCTCACCCAGACGCTGATCATCCACATCATCCGGACTTCCAAAGTGCCATTTCTGCAGAGTCGCGCGAGTTCGGCGTTGATCGCGACGAGTCTCATCATCGCAGCGGTGGGGGTCGCGATACCCTATGCGTGGCTAGGCACGTTCCTCGGCTTTATTCCATTGCCGCCGGCTTACTGGCCGGCGCTTCTGCTGATTCTCCTGAGTTATGCCGTGTTGACGCATCTGATGAAGACCTGGTTCGTCCGGCGATTCGGGCTCGACTAAGCACCCGGGGCTTGAGCAACGATGCACGGGAACATTTCCCGCGCTTCAAATAGAATAATTTTGAGAAAGCAAGGCAGCCGTTCGCTAAGCGCACACATTCCCCACTCAGGACGGATTGGCGACCGGTGCGGCACCGTACCGACGTCTCGCAAGGATCCAGACATCATGACGGTTGGGCCGGTCGCAACACAGTCCCGGCTCCGCGTTACGTCGTTCCAGAAAGAGGGTCCACTTGTTAAATCATCTACTCGCGTTCCTCTCAGACGGCCTATTGGCCTTTTCATGGTGGCAGATCCTGCTCGCTACTCTGGTGTCGACGCACATCACCATCGTCAGCGTGACGGTCTATCTGCATCGGTGCCAGGCGCACCGCGCACTGGACCTGCATCCTCTCGCCAGCCATATGTTCCGTTTCTGGCTATGGATGACAACAGGAATCGTGACCGGCAAATGGGCTGCGGTCCATCGCAAACACCACGCGAGGTGCGAGACGCAAGAAGATCCTCACAGCCCGCAAGTCAAAGGGATCTGGCGGGTATTGCTCGGCGGCGCCGAACTCTACCGTACCGAAGCGAGGAACGAGGAAACGCTGCGCAGGTTCGGCCACGGCACGCCGGTCGACTGGATGGAGCGGAACGTCTACGAAAAATATCCGGATCTCGGCATCAGCCTGTTGATGGTGATCGACGTCGCGCTATTTGGTGTGGTCGGTGTGTCGGTTTGGGCCATCCAGATGATGTGGATTCCATTTTGGGCCGGCGGCGTGGTCAACGGACTGGGCCATTTCTGGGGTTACCGCAATTTCGGTCCTCAGGATGCGAGCACGAACGTGATGCCGATCGGCATTCTGATCGGCGGTGAGGAACTTCACAATAATCACCACGCGTACGCGACATCCGCCAAGCTGTCGAACAAATGGTACGAGATCGACATCGGTTGGATGTACATTTGCGTCCTCTCCGCGTTAGGGTTGGCGACGGTGAGGAAAGTGGCGCCCCGGCCGCGTCTGCTCAAAGGCAAGGTGGTGCTGGACGACGAAACGCTTCAGGCTGTGCTGCGAAACCGCTGCGAGGTGATGGCAAGCTATGCCCGAACGGCTGAGCGCGCCTACCGGCAGGAACTCTTGCGGCTGAAGCACATCAGCAGGAGCGAGAGAGCCTTGCTGATGTGCAGCGTCAAAAGATGGTTTCGCGACGGGCAAGCAGGGCAAGGCGGCGCGCGTCAGCCGGTTTCGACACCACTCTGCGACAGCGACGCGAAGCTTCTTGTCTTCGTTGAATTGCGCGAGGATCTCGCGGCAATCTGGGAACGCTCGAATCGCTCTCGCGAAGAGTTGCTCGGCCAATTGGAAGACTGGTGCCGACGCGCTGAACAAAGCCGCATCGACGCGCTAAGGGAATTCTCGCTTCGCCTCCGCCACTATGGTTGATGTCCAATGCCGGGGCTCCAGCTTTCGATCTATCATTGGCTGAATCACTCCAACAGATATTGATGCGAGTGGGGGGCGGGATGGCAAAATATTAGCTAGCGTATCCGAGGGTTGATCATGCTTGACCATATTATTCTCACCGTAAGCGATGTTGAACGTTCGCTTGCCTTCTATAACGCAGCGCTCAAGCCGCTCAACATCCAGTACTTCATGCCATATAAAGGCGCAAACGGTCATCCCGATCTATGGGGATTCGGCGACGGCAAGAGGGCAGTTTTCTGGCTGAAACAAGGCAGGCCAGAACCTGCGGTGATCCATTGGGGGTTCATGGCGCCCGATAACGACGCGGTCGATGCATTCTACAAGGCGGCAATGTCGGCTGGCGCGCGGGACAATATTCCGCCACGCGCGAGACTGGAATATTATCCGGGCTACTACGCAGCCGACGTGTTCGATCCTGACGGATACTCATTCGAGGTCGTGCATAAAAGCTAGACGTGCTGATGGTGGGCGCGTCTTGCGACGATACGCCGAGCAGGAGCGTTCAACGCGACGCTGAAAACCAGCTCCGTAATGCCTGCACGTCCGGAATGCGGATATGCCGCCCCTTGGCCTCGATGAGATTCAGGTCGCAAAGGCGGGTGAATGCCCTGCTGACCGTTTCGAGTCGCAGTCCGACGAAATCTGCAATATCGGTCCGACTGAGGGGAAGCGAGAACTCGGTAAAGTGCTGTTTGCGCGCGGCAAGCTGGTCCGAAAACCAGAGGAGAAATCCACAGATGCGCCGTTCGGCGTTGGCGCTCGCGGTGAACAGGAACGCCTGCTGCCGCTGTTGCATGACGCGGGCAACGAGACGGTGAAACTGAGTGCCAATCAACTGGTTCTGGGAGATGCGGCGCAGCAGATGCCGGTAAGGGATCACACAAAAGACCGAATTCTCAAGGGCGACGACCGTAACGGGCTGTGTTCCAGACGCGGCGCCGAGGAAGCCAACGACATCCCCTCTCAAAGCAAGCGCCGCAATCTGGAGCCTTCCATCGTCGGAGCGCGCCACGGCTTTGGACGAACCGCTCGCAATCGCGAAGAGATGCGTGAATGGAGCACCTTGCTCGTAGAGAACCTTGCCTTGCTCCACTCGCCTTCTCTCGACAACCACGTCGGCGAGACCTGACACCTGGTGTAAGTCAAGGCCGCTTCCTAGACATAGTTCTCGGATTCCACATTGCGCGCAATGATTTGGGCGTTCGCTAGCAAAAGACTGCTTGCCAAGGGCGATGAGTAGTTCGTGGTCCATTGCTGATGAGTACCGGGTGAGTGGCTCGCGTGGCGCGTTTCGATTGGCGGGGCATGACCCCTTCGTCGACGAACTGGCGAGGGTGTGTCTATTCGCAGGTGGCACTCCCACGCGTTTCCGCCGGTCGTGCTGGCGGCGCCTGACGATTCACACAGTGGCGTATGCCGCACCGAGCGGCTGCTTTAATGCAGATGTGGTCATTAGCCGGTGATGCAAGGGCGAACTAAAAACGCCGACCTGACTTCGGATTGTTCTGCCCAACCGCGCAGGGTTAGCCGTCGACAATCTGAACAGACTTGATTGATGGCGAGCGTTCGTTGTTGCAGGCGCCGGCCCGTCTCCTCACCAACCTTCCATGCAGTGTTGGCACTCCGGAGCACTCCCGGCGCCCTGAACTGAAAGGGTGGCCAACCTGTCTCCTGAACCGATCATATTGCCCGGTCGACTTCGTGCGCTCATCGATACAGCGCACGAAGTTGACTAAAGTCAAATGAGTGGATTGGCCGAGTCGCCAAAGGACCAAGTGTGACGACGTGAACCGGTATCTTGGTGGTGGATTTCATGTGAATACCAATAGCCGCAGCGTTGATCGGCGGCACAATCATCAGACCTTTTGTAACTCGGCTCCTATGAACAGTTCACTTGCCGGCATGCCTTTTCATGCGTGATCGATGGTGCCTGTACGCGCATTCGCTCAATGATCATTGTTTGACATTGTTCGACGAATGGTGCGAAAGGCGGGCGATATTGCCGCTCTACCACTTGATGAATGCATGGCCGTTTTTGTCTGTGTCCGGTTCGGCGATATCTCGCCTGTACGCACGGCTAGGCGGACTACTGAGCGACGAGGCCTCGGGGTTGCTCGAGAGCGAACGAACGACAATCAACATGATTCTGCGAGATCGATGCGTCGATATTGAGAGTTTGGACGACGAAGTGGCGGATGCAGTGTGCGAGTTCTGCTCGCGGCGACGAGATGAATCTTCTTTGGTGCATTGGAACGCCGGCTAGCCAATTGAATTGTTCCTTGGGCGCGAACGCAATCGACGGCAGCCATAAAGAAAATATGAAAGTCGGTCGCGCCGATAATAATTGGTACACCAAACATTATGTGAACGTGAGAATTCCCCTAAAGATATCGAGCCGCGGGCCGTTAGCAGACTGTAGAGATGCAGCACCGTCTGCTCGTTGTGGTCACCTTGAGAGGTTCGTTAACGTATGAAGCTGTCCTTCGCCCAGAAGCTCTGGCTCCCGCTGGTCCTGAGCCTTGCATGTCTTGCCGGCATGTCGATCTACAACGCGTACGAAGAAAGGGACGCCCAGCTGGAAGATCGCAAACGGGACCTGGTCCACTCTGCCGATATCGCCCTTAGCATCGTCAAGACATACGGTGACGCGGTAGCCGCGGGATCGCTGAGCGAGCCGGAGGCGAGGAAGCAGGCCATGGCAAAAATCAGGGCCATCCGGTACGGGGACGAAGGCTATTTCGCGATTATCGATTCGCAAGCAATCGTGCTGATGCATCCCACGCGTCCGGAGATGGACGGCAAGGACGCCAGCAACTACAAGGATCCGAACGGCGTATATGTCTTTCGAGCCGCGGTTGATGCCGTCAAGCACGACGGCAAGGGGTTTAACGAGTATGCATTTCCGCGGCCGGGCTCGACCGAAGCCTCTCCGAAAATCTCGTACAACGTGGCCTATCAGCCGTGGGGCTGGATTCTCACGACGGGCGTGTACGTGGATGACATCGACGCGGCATTCCGTTCAATGTTGTATAGGAGCCTCGGCATCATGCTGGTGCTGGTCGGCGCCTTGTCGACTGTCGTGGTGCTGTTCAATCGCAGCATCCTGCGCGCGATGGGAGGAGAGCCATCCTACGCCGCCGAACTCGCTAACCAGATCGCCGGCAATGACCTGACCGCAGTGGTCAGGACGAGTCGCGATGATCAATCAAGCCTGCTGTTTTCGATGAAAAGCATGCAGGAGCAACTCACGCGGACGATCGGCGCGATCAAGGTCTCTGCCGATTCGATCGCGACCGCTTCGCATCAGATTGCAGTAGGCAATCAGGACCTGTCCCAGCGTACCGAGGAGCAGGCTGCGGCTCTCGAGCAGACGGCCGCCACGATGGAACAACTGATCTCCACGGTCAGCAAGAACGCCGAGAATGCAAGCGAGGCGAGTCAACTCGCTGTTCAGGCGGTGAAGGTGGCCGAACAGGGCGGCGTCGTGGTGACGCGGGTCGTGGAAACCATGGACGGAATCAACGCCGGTTCCGACAAGATTGCCGATATTATCGGCATGATCGAAAGCATCGCATTCCAAACCAATATTCTTGCGTTGAACGCGGCCGTGGAAGCGGCGCGTGCCGGGGAGCAGGGCCGAGGCTTTGCGGTGGTCGCTTCCGAGGTGCGCTCGCTCGCGCAGCGCTCTTCGACCGCGTCGAAGGAGATCAGGGAACTGATTCATGATTCTGTGCAACGGGTACGCGCCGGCGCCGGCTACGCGCAGGACGCCGGCGAAGCCATGGACAGGATTACGCAGGAGGTCAAGCGCGTGACAGATCTCATGAGCGAGATCGCCGCTTCGTCGCAGGCGCAAAGTAAGGGCATCGGGGAGGTGAATGAGGCTGTCACGCAGATGGATCAGGTAACGCAGCAGAACGCGGCACTGGTCGAAGAGGCCGCGGCGGCAGCCAGTTCGCTGGAGATGCAGGCGGACGACCTGAAGGCTGTGGTTTCCAGATTCCGGCTGGGCGCGTAGCGTGGCCCCGGCATGCGCGCCGGCGGTCGGGCGCGCAGGGCGATTGCAGCGCGTGTCGAGGCAGCGCCTGCGCCCGCCGTAAAGCCAAGGGCACTTCACGGATCGCACGGCGGTGCAAGCCGCTGAATCAGACGCTTGGCCTTTCGGTGGGTTCGAACCGTTGAACAGGAACGAACACCCGACTGGGAGGCTGCACGAGCCGCTGCAAACAACATGCAAGAAGCCTTACACCCGGGAGCTTCCATGACCATGTCGAAAGAGCTTGCCGACGCAACGCCTGACAACGACTTGATGGACGACGGTTCGCATCTGTACAGCCAGGCCTGGGCGTCTTCGCTCACCTCCTTGACGGAGGTGTTGCGACACAATGCCGCCGATATTGTGAAGCGGTTCTATGACGGCCTGATTCGCCTGCCTAAATCGAAGCACACGCTCGCGGCGTTGTCCGAGCACGAACTTCAGCATCTCAAGACGCAGCAGATCCAGAATCTCTACGCGCTCGCGTCGCCGGACCTGACCGCGGTGGATCATCGCACGATGGCGCTGCGGGTCGGACGGATCCACGCCATCGTCGGTCTGGAGTGGGAAGACCTGATTCGCAGCCGGGGAATCCTTTCCGCTGCGATTCACGACACACTCGATACGACATTGCACGGCAAGGCACTTGCGGTGCTGGGAAGGCGGTTGACGCAGGATCTGGCGTGGCAGACTGAGGCCTACCAGCGTCTGCAGACTTCGCGTCAGGACGTATTGCTGCGTGTGACCCGACTGGCGTGGGAAGTGGAAAGCTATACGGATCTGATCGGCAGGGTCGTTCAGATCCTCGGCGAACACGACGAGGTCGCGGGTTGCTCGGTTGGCCGCCCCGATGCTCAAGGTGTCTTTCGCTTCGAGTCGGTGTCGGGCAAAACCATGGAGCGGTATCTCGCCGGGTTCGAGAACTCGCCAGAGCGGCCGATCTCGAACGGCGATTTGCCTCAAGGGCAAGGTCCAGTCGGACGCGCCTGGCGTAGCGGGAACGTGGAACGCAGCACCAACTTTGCGACGGATCCGCTCATGGCGCCGTGGAAGGTACTGGCGCTACGGGAGAGTTTTCGCTCCAGCGTGGCGATTCCTCTACGTCAACCCGGCCATCCGCCCAAGGCCATTCTTTCGCTTTACAGCGCGTTTCCGGGCGGGTATTCGGCAGCGGACCAAATGGCTTTCATCATGCCCTTGCAAACTCTTCTCGGGCTCGCGATTGCGCGGATCGAGAATCAGGAAGGGCGTACTCATGCCGTACCTTACGCGACGCGACAACATTGGGCGGCGCTGTTGAGATCGGATGCGTTGGAAATGCATTATCAGCCGCTGCTGGACCTCAAAACCGGGCAGGTGACCAAAGTCGAAGCGCTGGCCCGCCTGCGGGACGGCGACCGGGTGTTGACGCCCGGTGAGTTTTTCCCGGCGCTGTCCTCGGATGATTTTCTCGACCTTTACGTGCGGGGTTTGGCACAGGTGCTGTCGCAGCGGAATGGCTGGCTGCAAGTTGGCGTCGAGTTGGAGGTGTCGGTGAATCTGCCCTCCAGTGCATTGGGTGACAACCGCTATTTCGAAGCCACCCGGCAAGCCCTGAAGGAATACGTTTGCCGTCCAGACATGTTGACCCTGGAAATTCTCGAAACGGATGCCCTTCCATCTGGTATGGACGTGTCCGGCGAACTGGCGAAATTCAAGTTGCTCGGCATAAACCTGGCGGAAGACGACCTGGGGTCCGGGCACAGCAGCCTGAACCGCTTGCGCGAATTACCGTTTGACTGGATCAAGATCGACCGCAGTATCGTGAGTGTTGCGGGTCAGGACGCCTCCAATGTGTTGCGTTTCGTTTATCAGTTGACAAGGCTTGGCCGCTCGCTGGGTAAATCCGTGGTCGTGGAAGGGATTGAAGATGCGGGGATGCTGGAGGCAATCGTCATTCTCGGCGCCGACGTTGCGCAGGGCTATGCGATCGCGCGCCCCATGCCGGCGCAACAGTTGACGACATGGATGCATAACCAGCCGCATGTGCCGCGTTCCCTTGAAGCGAGGAGCGCGCTGGGCAAACTGGCCACGTTGCTAATCTGGGAAGAACGCCTGCATCTGATTTGCGAGGACCCGCGCGCGTTCGGCAGGCTGTTCGACATCGTGACCACGCCGGCCACGATCGATGTCGCCGCGCCGGCTGTGCCAGCGCCGCTCGACTCGGCCTGTCAGGTTTGCCCATTCTCCCGGTTCTTTAGCGAAACGGAATCCATTTTGCCAAAGGGACTTTCGGATCCGACCGCGCAGCGGGCGTTGATTGCGGCTGCGGTGAATCACGGGCCCGACAGCGTGGCCTATCGGTCGGCACGCCAGCGGCTTGTGACCGCCATCATGAGCGAGGCGGTCGAACACTGAGCGACGACAACTCCCGCGGGTGGCAGCCAGTTGCGTAGAAACGACTGCATACGGCCGCGCCCGCTTGCGGTATTCATTTTTTTTTGACGCGCGATGAATCGCGTACGTTTCCATGATCAGGAATGCATTCTCCGCCATGTCTATCGACAGGCGCTTCAGTATCAGCGTTGCAGTCGCGCTCCTGCCAGTCCTGATTCTGTGCGGCAGGCTGGTCGTGCACGAGTGGCACGCATACGTCGTTGCAGATGGCGCTCTCTACGCGTTCCAGAGCTATCGGGCCGGATTGCAGGCAATCGAGCGCGTCTCGGCCGAGCGTGGCCCGACCAACAGCGCGCTGGGCGAAGATTTGCCGACTCCGGAAGCGAGGAGGGCGGCGCTGCGCCGCGCCCGTGACGAGAGTGACGCCCGCATTGAGAAGTTGATCGAGATGCTTCAGGCCAGCCGCTGTCCGGCGTGTGACGGCGACCTTGCTCGCATCAAGGAAGCGCGCAACGAACTCGCAGGGGCACGGGCGAACGTCGATCAGCTTGTCCGCCTGCCGCTGGCACAACGCGGGGAGCGTGCGGTGTCGAGCGCGGTGGACGGGATGATCAAGGTCATTCCGCAGTTCGCGCCCGCGATCGATGCGTTGGCCGCAAACGTGGTCAAGGGCGACACTCGTGCACTGAATTGCCTGATCCTCGCCACGCTGACCGCGGATCTGCGGGAAGCGGCCGGCCAACTCGGCTCGCACTTCACGGCGACGCTGACTGCGCGCAGAGCGCTCCGTCAGGAAGATCAGCTGGCAATCGAGCGCACCGAGGGGAGAGTGGACCAGTTGCGCGAATTGATCGACGCGCATGTGCGGGACCGGTCGACGCTGGAATCGACGGCATTCGACAGAATGAACCAGCTGTATTTCGGGGAAGGCATTGCCTATATCGCCGAGGTTCGCAGGCTGGCGAGTCGGTCGGGCGGCGCGGCAATATCACCCGCGCAGCTCGCCGACCACTACGTACCGATGATGCGGCCGATTACGGTGTTCCGCGACCAGGTATTGGATCTGGCTGAAACGGAGATCCGTCATCACCGGAGCAATGCCTTGGCCCTTCTGGCGGCCAGCGGTTTGGCCGCATGTGTGCTGTTGGCGATACTGCTGTCGATGGCGACGCTATTCAGAAGGCGCGTGATTCGACCGCTTCTCGATGCAACGCACGTCATTGGAGCGATTGCGAACGGCGATCTCACGGCGGAAATTCCGGCGGCGCGCTATCGCGGCGAAATCAAGGCCATGTTCAACGCCATCGGCGTGCTAAAGGCCAATAGTGTCGAGAGGCAGCAACTCGAACGGGAGCGCGACCGTCTGATTCACGAACTGAAAGCCACGGCGGAAACGGACTTCCTGACCCATCTGCTCAATCGCCGCGCATTCGAGAGCAGGGCGCGCGCGAGTTGCGCGGAACGGAACACGGCCGAACCGGAGCTCGCGCTGATCATGTTCGACATTGATCACTTCAAGAAAATCAACGATACGTATGGTCACGCCACAGGCGATCATGCGTTGCAGCTCGTTGCCCGTCTTTGCCTTGACACCTGCCGGCCATCGGATGTCGTCGCGAGATGGGGAGGCGAGGAGTTTGCGGTGCTAAGCCGTGTGCACGATGCAGCAGAGGCGCTTGCCATAGCGGATCGTTTGCGTCGCAGGATCAGCGAGACCCGAATCCCGTTTAACGGTAAGGATGGTTTCACCATCACGGCAAGCTTTGGCGTCGCGCTCGCGTCGGCCTGTGATTCGCGCGACGTAGCCCGTCTTTTCAGGCACGCCGATCGTCTGCTGTATCAGGCCAAGGAGGCTGGACGGGATCGAATCGTCGCTGATCCGATCGGCGTGCCGAGCGGCAGCGCGTGAGGACATTGCACAGCAGCTGGGCGTGAAATTCTATTGACCTTGCAGATTCGGATTGCCAGCGGGAACATTGGAGCCGGTTTCGGACGAACCAGTGGTGGAAGGACCGTATGCGCTCGCCGCATTGTTTCGCGCGGAAACGCGGGCTTCGGCTGCCTGAATGTCGGCGGGGTAGGTGGAGTCGGATGCGACCGCGGGGTTGTAGCCGGCCTGTTCGAGCTGCTTTAATTGTGCCTTGACCTCGGCACGCGTGAGCGGTTGCTCGGATTGCGCGAAAGCCGCCAGCGGCGCCGCGAGCGCGACGCCTAGCGCCGCTGCCTTGATGAGCGATTTCATGAAGCTTCCCTCCGAGAATATTTTTTTGGGGTGCCTCAGCGATCTTTGGCACCATGCACGGATTCTAGGAAGCGAGTGCGCCAGGGGAAACCAGCAATACGGTAATTCAGTGTTGCGGCAAACAACAAGTCGGCGTGATGTAATGTTCGCCGTAGTATACGCAGAACCGCTTTCACACGCCTTCGCGCACATCCACTCGATACGCTGTCACTTGCCGGTACGTGCCGCCGGCGCGCAGGATGACCTCGTCCTGTTCCGCCATGTTGACCTGATTGGGAAAGCCGCCTGCTTCGAGACATAAACCGGCGTGCGCTTGATAGGCCATGCCGCCGCGTCCCGGATCGCCGTTCAACGAATTGCCGCTATAAAACTGTAAGCCGCGCTGATCGGTCGACACGGTCAGTTCGCGTCCGCTGCCGGGATCGTAGGCACGGGCAACCTGGCGCATGGACGGCATGACGCCGTTCATACCGCTACCAGGCGAATCACGCAGCACATAGCAATGATCGAATCCACCCGCTGTCGCCAACTGCGCGTGGGGCCAGTCCAGCCGTGCGCCGATCGGCGCGCTCTGCCGGAAGTCGAATGCGTTGCCCGCCACGTCAGCCAGCCGGCACGGAATCATGTCCGTGTCGACTTCAAAGAACCGGTCGGCATCGATCGACAGCATATGGCCGCGAATGTCCGTGCCCGGCCGGCCTGTGAGGTTGAAGTACGGGTGGCTCGTCAGATTGAGCGGCGTCGCGGCATCGGTGATCGCCTCGTACACGATGGTCAGCGTGCCGTCGTCGTCGAGCGAGTAGCGCACTTGCGTTGTCACATTGCCGGGAAAACCGGCATCGCCTTCGGGCGACTCCAGTCGCATGAGCAGCGCGCCGTTGTCCTCGCTCACTTCCCACAGCGCGCGATGAAAGCCCACCGTGCCGCCATGCAGCAGGTTCGCACCTTCATTGCGATCGAGCGTGTATTCGATTCCGTCGAGCGTGAAGCGCGCATCGGCAATGCGGTTCGCCCAGCGGCCTATCAGTCCACCCATGTATGTGGTGGCCGCCACGTACTCGGCGGGCGTGTCGTGGCCGAGCAGGATATCGCCGAGTACGCCGGCGCGATCCGGCGCATGCCACGACACCAGCGTCGCGCCCAGATCGCTGATGGCGACTTTCATGCCGTGCGCGTTGCGCAGCGTGAAGAGTCGGACGGAATCGCCGCCGCGCAATGTGCCCCACGGCTCAGAAGAAAGTTGTGCGATGCTGATCATGTCGTTGGTGGGAAGAAAAGAGAATAGGCATGCTCAGCCCGGCGCCGGCGTCGAATTCACCCGCTCCTGGTATTCGCGTGGCGTACAGCCGAGTTCACGGCGAAACACCGCGTACATGTATTGCAGCGAGGTGAAGCCGCAGCGAATCGCGACTTCCGCGCTCGATGCATCGCGCTTCGCCAATAGCGCCTTTGCGACATCGAGTTTATGGCGCAGGATTTCCTGATGCACGGTGCACTGCCGCTCGCGCCTGAAGTACTCTTCGAGCGACGAGCGCGACACGCCGACATAGTCGGCGACCTGTTCGGTGCGAATACCCTGGCATGCGTACTGACGGATAAAGTGACGCGCCCGCATCACATACGGGCTCGCAAGCGGTTGGTGCCGGGTCGACTCGAGCACGTTGATGCCGACCGGCGGCACGAGAATGCGCCGCCCCGGAAAGCGCGCGCCGTGCAGCATCTGATGCAAAAGGTGGGCCGCAGTGCGGCCCATTTCCTCGGTGCCTTGAATCACCGAAGACAGTGGAATTCTTGTCAGCGTGCGTGTCAGCGGATCGTTGTCGATGCCGATGATCGCAACTTCCTCCGGCACCGGAATGCCGGCAATCAAACAGGCCTGGAGCAGATGCCGCGCACGCGCATCGGTCACGGCGATGATGCCGACCGGTTTCGGTAAATCGCGCAGCCATGCGGTGAGCTGTTCGGTCGCCTGGTTCCATGACGGCGCGCTGGTCGAGAGGCCGCGATACATCTCGCTGTCGATCTGTGCGGCGCTGCGGCCATCCGCGCTGCGCAAATGGGCGAACGCGAGCTCCCGCTGTTGCGCCCAGCGGTTCTCCTGCGCCTGCGGCAGGCTGTACAACGCGAAGTGCTGGAGACCCGCGCCGATCAGATGCGTATAGGCGAGCGAGATGAGCTTGCTGTTGTCGGTGGCGATATAGGGTAAGTCCGGAGGATAGTGCGCCGGATCTTCGAACGAGGATCCCACGGCGACCACGGGCAACGGACAATCGCGCAGTGCTTCGCCCACGGCGGGATCGTCGAAATCCGCGATGATGCCGTCGCCGTCGAAGCGTTCAATGCCCGTCAGCCGGCAACGAAAGTCTTCCTCGAGAAAGAGGTCCCACGCCACGCGTGTGGACAGTAGGTAATTACCAATGCCGGTAATGATCTCGCGATCGTAGACCTTGTTCGCGTTGAACAGCAGCGCGATCCGATGGGTCGTCTGTGGTGTTTGCGGACGGGTCATGGCGGTGGGTCGCGCGCGGATTATCGGACCCGTCGCGCGTTCGTCTCCTGTCAGCCAGAGCGGGCGCTTTAGCGCCTTCTCCGGTCCCATGCAAGATGGTTGAGGTTGGGTGTGGATTTCACCCGGCACCGGTTTTAAGTGTCTGGTTATTCTAGGCCCCGAATCACGCGCCGGTGCAAAACAAAATGGCGGGCGGTAAGAAACATCAAGCAGGCTGCGCAATTTCGCAATTGCCGATGCATCTTGCAAGCGGCAGCATGGCGTCACCTTGTCGACCGGCGCGACGATGTCGCATGGGTTGCGGTGCAACATAACTGGAGACGCAGATGTCTTATTTCGAACACATTCCCGAGATCCGCTACGAAGGCCCGCAATCGGACAACCCGCTTGCGTACCACCACTACGATAGAAGCAAAAAGGTACTCGGAAAAACCCTCGAAGAGCATCTGCGCATTGCGGTGTGCTACTGGCATACGTTCGTCTGGCCGGGCGTGGATATTTTCGGGCAGGGAACGTTTCGGCGCCCCTGGCAGCAAGACGGCGATGCCATGGAGCGTGCACGGCAAAAGGCAGATTCGGCATTCGAGTTCTTCTCGAAGCTCGGTACACCGTACTACACGTTTCACGATACCGACGTGGCGCCCGAAGGTTCGAGCCTGAAAGAATATAGCGAGAACTTCCTGCGCATTGCCGACTATCTGGCGCGCAAGCAGGAGGACAGCGGCGTCAAGCTGCTGTGGGGGACCGCCAATCTGTTCTCGCATCCCCGTTATGCGGCCGGCGCGGCCACCAATCCCGATCCGGAGGTGTTCGCGTTTGCGGCGACGCAGGTGCGCCACGCACTCGATGCGACTCAACGGCTCGGCGGCGACAATTATGTGTTGTGGGGCGGCCGCGAAGGCTACGATACGTTGCTCAATACCGACCTGGTACGTGAACGCGATCAACTCGCGCGTTTTCTGCATATGGTCGTCGATCATGCGCACAAGATCGGCTTCAAGGGCTCGCTGCTGATCGAGCCCAAGCCGCAGGAACCGACCAAGCATCAATACGACTACGATGTCGCGAGCGTACACGGCTTCCTGCTGCAACACGGGCTGGAGAAAGAGATTCGGGTCAATATCGAGGCCAATCACGCGACGCTTGCCGGACATTCGTTTCATCACGAGATCGCCACGGCCTACGCGCTGGGTATTTTCGGCAGCGTGGATGCGAATCGAGGCGACCCGCAAAACGGCTGGGATACCGACCAGTTCCCAAATAGTGTGGAAGAGCTGACCCTCGCCTTCTACGAAATTCTCAAGCATGGCGGCTTCACCACGGGGGGCATGAACTTCGACTCGAAAGTGCGGCGTCAAAGCGTGGATCCGGAAGACCTGTTCTACGGCCACATCGGTGCAATCGATAACCTCGCGCTCGCCGTGGAGCGCGCCGCGGTGCTGATCGAAAACGACCGTCTCGATCGATTCAGGCGTCAGCGCTATGCGGGTTGGGAAGCGGAGTTCGGGCGCAAGATCCTGTCCGGCGACTATTCGCTTTCCACGCTGGCGACGGACGCCCTGTCGCGCGGTCTGAACCCGCAGCACGCAAGCGGTCATCAGGAGCTCATGGAAAACATCGTGAATCAGGCCATTTACAGCGGACGCTGATCGAAGTCGCAAGAAGCAGTGCAGGAGAGAAAGTAGCAATACCCCATAAAGATCGCGCGGCCACGTCGACCGCGCGGAACAGGAAGCTTTGGGTTGTCGCTTGTCCGGTCTTGCGGCTCGCAGCGCAGGCCGTCCAATCCGGTATTCCGGCTATCAGAAGAAGGAGAGAGACATGAAATTCGCAACGCGTCGTACCGTATTGAGTTCGCTCGTGTGTGGAGCGGTGCTCGCCAGCCTGTCGCTCGTCGCGCCGCTCGCGCACGCAAGCAAGGATCATCCGGAAATTGGCTTCTGTATCGACGATCTGCGCGTCGAGCGCTGGTCGCGCGATCGCGACTATTTCGTCGCCGCGGCGGAAAAGCTCGGGGCGAAAGTGTCGGTGCAATCCGCCGATGCGAGCGAAGAGCGGCAGATCTCGCAGATCGAGAACCTGATCTCGCGCGGCGTGGATGTCATCGTGATCGTGCCGTTCAATTCGAAGACGCTCGGCAATGTGGTGGCCGAAGCGAAAAAAGCGGGCATCAAAGTGGTTTCATATGACCGGCTGATTCTCGACGCCGATGTGGACGCCTATATCTCGTTCGATAACGAGAAGGTCGGCGAACTGCAGGCGCAAGGGGTCTACAACGCACAACCGAAGGGCAACTACTTCCTGCTCGGCGGCGCGCCGACCGACAACAACGCGAAGATGCTGCGCGAGGGCCAGCTCAAGATCCTCAAGCCCGCCATGGACAAGGGCGACATCAAGGTGGTCGGTCAGCAGTGGGTGCCGGAATGGAGCGCTTCCACGGCGCTGCGCATTGTCGAAGATGCACTGACGGCGAACAACAACAAGATCGACGCAATCGTCGCATCGAACGACGGCACCGCAGGCGGCGCGATCCAGGCGCTCGCCGCGCAGCACATGGCTGGCAAGGTGCCGGTGTCGGGCCAGGACGCGGATCTCGCGGCCGTCAAGCGTGTGATTGCCGGCACGCAGACCATGACCGTCTACAAGCCGTTGAAACTGATTGCCGGCGAAGCGGCCAAGCTCTCCGTCGCACTAGCGAAGGGCCAGAAGCCCGCCTATAACGCGCAATACGACAACGGCAAGAAGAAAGTCGACACGGTGCTCCTGCAACCTACGTTGCTCACCAAGAGCAATGTCGACATAGTCGTCAAGGACGGCTTCTATACCCAGGCCCAGCTCGCGAGCCAATGAGCGTAACGTGTGCGCGGCGCGCGCCGATGCGTGTCATGCGTATCGGCGCCGCTGCGCGCCTTGCAGCGAGGCATAGCGAATGACGCAACCTCTCATGACGATGCGCGGCATCGTCAAGGCGTTTTCCGGCGTGAAAGCGCTCGACGGCATCGACCTCACGATCGCGCCGGGCGAGTGCGTGGGCCTGTGCGGCGAGAACGGTGCGGGCAAATCCACCCTGATGAAAGTGCTGTCCGGCGTGTATCCGTGGGGCACGTGGGACGGCGAGATCATCTGGGAAGGCGCGCCGCTGAAAGCCGCCAGCGTGCGTGACACCGAACGCGCCGGCATCATCATCATTCACCAGGAATTGATGCTGGTGCCGGAACTGTCGGTGGCGGAGAACATCTTTCTCGGCAATGAAATCACGCTGCCCGGCGGCCGTATGAATTACGCCGCGATGTACCAGCGCGCCGACGAACTGCTGCGCGAACTCGGCATTAGCGGAATCAATGCCGCGCAGCCGGTGATGAACTACGGCGGCGGCCATCAGCAGTTGATCGAGATCGCGAAGGCGCTGAACAAGCGCGCCAAGCTGTTGATTCTCGACGAACCGTCTTCCTCGTTGACCGCATCCGAGATCCGCATTCTGCTCGATATCGTGCGCGATCTGAAGCGGCGCGGGGTGGCCTGCGTGTATATCTCGCACAAGCTCGATGAAGTGGCGGCCGTATGCGACACGATCAGCGTGATTCGCGACGGCCGTCACGTCGCGACAGAGCCGATGCACGCGCTCACGACCGACCGCATCATTTCGCTGATGGTGGGCCGCGAGATCAAGAACCTCTTTCCGCGCGAGCCGCATCCGGTCGGCGATGTGATCTTCGAAGCGCGCCACGTCACCTGCTTCGACGTGACCAATCCGCGTCGCAAGCGGGTGAACGATGTGTCGTTCGCGCTGAGGCGTGGCGAGATTCTCGGCGTGGCCGGGCTGGTCGGCGCGGGGCGCACGGAACTGATGCAGGCGATCTTCGGTGCGTATCCGGGTGTGAGCCAGGCAAGCGTGGTGATGGAGGGCAAGCTACTCAAGATTCGCGCGCCCGTGGATGCGATTCGCGCGGGCATCGGCATGGTGCCGGAAGATCGCAAACGCCACGGCATCGTGCCGGGGCTGAGCGTCGGCCACAACATCACCCTGGCGGTGTTGCAGCGCTTTGCATCGGCCGGCCGGATCGACTCCGCAGCCGAACTCGATACGATTCACACGGAGATGAAGCGGCTCTCGGTACGCGCCGCCCATCCCATGTTGTCGATTGCGAGTCTGTCGGGCGGCAATCAACAGAAGGCCGTGCTGACCCGCATGCTGCTGACCGATCCGAAAGTGCTGATTCTCGACGAACCCACGCGCGGCGTCGATGTCGGCGCGAAATACGAAATCTACAAACTGATTTTTCAACTGGCGCAGCGCGGCATGTCGATCGTGATGGTGTCCTCCGAATTGCCCGAAGTGCTCGGCATCAGCGATCGCGTGCTGGTGATCGGTGAAGGCGAGTTGCGCGGCGATTTCGTCAACGACGGGCTTACCCAGGAGGACATTCTCAGCGCCGCGATCCGTCCCGTGCAGCGATCCCCGAACCCAACCGTAGCGAGTGCCGCATGACGCCCGACGTTACTTCCCAACGCGCCGATGAAGCCGTGCCGCGAGGCGCATTCGGCGGTCCGCAGCGACTTCAGCAACTGTTCGCGCGTTACAAGATTCTCGCGCTGCTGATCGCCGTGGCCGCGATCTGGATTTTCTTTTCGGTGCTCACGCACGGCGCGTTCGTCACGCCGCGCAATCTGTCGAATCTGCTGCGGCAGATGTCGATCACCGGCATGCTGGCGTGCGGCATGGTGTTCGTGATCATTGCCGGCGAGATCGATCTGTCGGTGGGATCGCTGCTCGGCTTGCTGGGCGGTGTGGCGGCGATACTCGATGCCAACCGGCACTGGCCGCTTGGCGTCACGTTACCGGTGGTGATGCTGCTCGGCGTGCTGATCGGCATGTTCAACGGCTGGTGGTCGACTTATCGGCGCGTGCCTTCGTTCATTGTCGGGCTCGGCGGCATGCTTGCGTATCGCGGCATTCTGCTCGGCGTGACCGGCGGTTCGACGATTGCGCCGGTCTCAGACGGTTTCGTGTTCGTCGGGCAAGGCTATTTGCCAAGGCTCGCGGGCGATACGCTTGCCGTCGTGCTGTTTCTGCTGCTGGCGTTTCTGACGATACGGCAGCGGCGCAACCGCGAGCGCTATCAGTTGCGCGTGGTGCCGTTCTGGCAGGACGTCGTCAAGGTGGTCGGTGCGGGCGTGATTCTCGCGGGGTTCGTCGCCACGCTCGATCGTTACGGCGGTATTCCGGTGCCGGTTCTGTTGCTGCTCGCGCTGCTGGGTATCTTTACATGGATCGCCACGCAGACCGTATTCGGGCGGCGCATCTACGCGGTCGGTTCGAACCTCGAAGCGACACGGCTCTCGGGCGTGAATACCAACCGTGTGAAACTGGCGATCTTCGCGCTGATGGGGCTGATGTGCGCGTTCGGCGGCATCGTCAATACGGCGCGGCTTGCCGCCGGTTCGCCTTCGGCGGGATCGATGGGCGAACTCGATGCGATCGCCGCGTGCTTTATCGGCGGGACGTCCATGCGCGGCGGCTCCGGCACGGTCTACGGCGCACTGATCGGCGCACTGGTGATGGCGAGCCTCGATAACGGCATGTCGATGCTCGACGTCGATGCGTATTGGCAGATGATCGTGAAGGGCAGCATTCTCGTGCTGGCCGTATGGATCGATGTGGTGTCGGGGTCGAACCGGCGGTGAAGGGAAGCAGCAAAGGCGGGGGAAGGGCGGCGGCACAAAGCTGGCTGGCGCGCCTTTCCCCCGCATTTAATGAAACACCCCACGACATCCCCCCATTCCCGCCATCCTCCCCATCCCCCGCCCCGCGCCCTCCTGACCTGAACGCCCGCATTTAAGTCCCCATCCGCTCCGCCGTCTTATTACTATTGCGAGGAACAACGCTAGGCGCCGACCCGCGCTTTCACAGCTTCCCACCCCTCGTGCGAGCTGATCGAACCATGCCATGTTAAAGCGCAGAACCTTCCTGCTCGGCGGCGCCGGCGCTGTCGGCGTGTTGCTGGTCGGTTGGTCGGTGCTGCCGCCGGGGCAGCGTCTGACCACCTCCATGCCGCTGCCGGCGCAAGGCTCGCAAGTGGCGCTCAACGGCTGGGTCAAGATCGCTGCGGACAACAGCGTGACGATCATGATGTGCAAGGCCGAGATGGGGCAGGGCATTCATACCGGCCTCGCCATGCTGCTCGCCGAGGAGCTGGACGCCGACTGGTCGCAGGTGCGAGTCGAAGAGTCGCCCATCGACAAGATCTACAACAGCGTGCAGAACATCGTCGACGACCTGCCGTTTCGCCCCGACGACGACAGCACGATCAAACGCGGCATCGTCTGGATGACCCGCAAGGCGGTGCGCGAAGCCGGCACGATGATGACGGGCGGTTCATCGAGCATCAACGATCTATGGACGCCCATGCGCGAAGCCGGCGCCTCGGCCCGCGCCATGCTGCTCGGCGCGGCGGCCGCGCAATGGAAAGTGCCGGCCGGTGAATGCCGCGCCGAAAGCGGCCAGGTGTTGCACCCGTCCGGGCATAAGGCAAGCTTCGGCGAACTGTCGTCGCTGGCGGCGCAGCAGCCGCTGCCGCGCCACGTGGCGCTGAAAGATCCCGCCGACTTCAAGCTGATCGGCAAACCGGTACACCGTATCGAAGCGCCATCGAAGATCAACGGCACAGCGCGCTTCGGTATCGACGCGCTGCCCGACGGCCTGCTCTACGCGAGCGTCGTGATGTGCCCGACGCTGGGCGGCACGGTCGCGAGGTTCGATGCCACCCCGGCCGCGAAAATGCCGGGCTTCATCAAGGCGGTCGCCGTGGCGCCCTACAACGGTGGAACCGGCGGCGTCGCGGTGATCGCGGACAACCCGTTTCGGGCGATGAACGCGGTCGCCGCCGTCGAGGTGGATTGGCACGACGGCCCGGCGGCGACGTTGTCGAACGCGGAGGTGGATCGCCGGCTCGCGCAAGCACTGGAGGACGGCGACGGTCACGCCTACTATCATCTGGGCGACGTGGATGCGGCATTGAGCCGCGCCGCGCGCACCGTCAGCGCCGAGTATCGTGCGCCGTATCTCGCGCATGGCGCGGTGGAACCGCTCAACTGTACCGTGCAGGTCACGGACGGCTCGGCGACAGTCTGGGTTTCCACGCAAATGCCCGCGCTCGCGCGGCATCACGTGGCGAAAGTGCTGGGCCTCGACCCCGACAAGGTCGACGTGCAAACGCTTCTATTAGGCGGCGCGTTCGGGCGGCGTCTGGAACTCGACTTCATCGCCCAGGCCGCGGCGATCGCGCGCGAAGGCGGCGGCCGTCCGGTGCAAACCCTCTGGTCGCGCGCCCAGGACTTCACTCACGATTTCTATCGTCCTGCCTGCGTGTCGCGGCTGAAGGCCGGTTTCGACAAAGACGGCAAACTGCTGGCGTGGCAGGCCACGTCGGCGAGTCAGGCGATCGTGCCGGAATCGCTCGCGCGCTACTACGGCGTGCCGCGCATTCCAATCGACAAGACCACATGCGAAGGCGCGTTCGATCAGCCCTATGAATGGCCCGCCGCGCGCGTGACGCACAAGATTGTCGAGTTGCCGATACCGGTCGGGTTCTGGCGCTCGGTGGGTCATTCGCATCAGGCGTTTTTCACGGAGGGCTTCACCGACGAACTCGCCGTGGCTACCGGCCAGGATCCGATTGCGTTTCGCGCCGCGCTGCTCGCGCAGCATCCGCGGCATCTGGCGGTGTTAAAGCGCGCGGCGCTTTTGTCGGGCTGGGAGCATGCGCTGACGCATGCCGCCGACGGCGCGCCCCGCGCGCGCGGCGTCGCGTTGCACGAGGCGTTCGGCAGCGTGGTCGCGCAGGTCGCGGAGGTGTCGATCGGGCCGGGTAAGCGGATTCGCGTGCATCGGGTGGTCTGCGTGATCGATTGCGGCATGCCGGTGAACCCGAATCTGATTCGTCAGCAGATGGAGGGTGCGATCGTGTTCGGTCTCTCCACCGCATTGCAGGACGAAATTACCCTCGTCAACGGTCAGGTGCAGGAGAAGAACTTCATGGATTTCCCGGTCGTGCGAATCAACGATTGCCCGGTCATCGACACGGACATCATGCCGAGCCAGATGCATCCGCAAGGTGTGGGCGAACCGGGTGTGCCACCGGTCGCGCCGGCCGTGGCCAATGCCGTGTTCGCGTTGACCGGCCAGCGCTTGCGCTCGCTGCCGTTGCGGCTTGCGTGAAGCGCATCGTATTCGAAAGCTCAGGAACGAAGGGAGGCAAGCAATGGGATCGCTGAACATCAACGGCCGGGCCGTGGCGGTACAAGCCGACCCCGACATGCCGCTTCTGTGGGTGCTGCGTTGCGAGCTCGGCATGACGGGCACCAAGTTCGGCTGTGGCGTGGGGATTTGTGGCGCGTGCATGATCCATGTGGACGGCGAAGCGAGCTTCGCGTGCCAGACGCTCATGTCGAACCTGCACACGCAGAAGATTACGACCATCGAAGGCTTGCAAGGTCCCGAAGCACAAGCGCTGAAAGCGGCGTGGATCGATCTCGACGTGGTGCAGTGCGGCTATTGCCAGAGCGCGCAACTCATGGCGGCCTGCGCGCTGCTCAAGCACAATCCCAAACCCACCGATGCCGACATCGACGCGGCAATGTGGCACATCGTATGCCGTTGCGGCACGTATCCGCGGGTTCGGGCGGCGATTCACCAGGCGGCGGCAAAGCGTCGGCCCGCCTGACGCCGCCGCCGCCGCTTCCTGGCGTTTTCCCAGGAAGCCGCCGCGCGACCGATCAACCTGCCAGCATCTCCACTACAGCGACGACCGCTGTGAAAACGCCGATGCATCCGCCCAGCGCAACTGCGCCTTTCATGAATTGCGACATACGTGTCCCCGTAAAGAGTGGTTGATGGCACGTATTTGACCTTAAATGAAAGGTAAAAGAAAGCTTGTCAAAAATAAAACGTAAGCTCGTGCGCGAAGTTCGGAGCATGCGGATGGCCGGCGCGCAGCGTCGCCCAAACGCGGTGACAGGTGCCCACACGGCTCGGCACGGGAGCCTCGGCAAAAGGCCAGCTTTAGAAGTTCAGAATCGAACGCCGCTTCAAGGTGCTTTTGCCGCAGCCGCCGTCGGCGCCGCTTTGACCGGCACGGTAGCCGCGGGCGGCGAACCACCGGACGCGCTCTGCGGATCGATCTCCCACCCGCCGCCGAGCGCGAGGAACAGGTTGACCTGATCGATCGCGACCTGGCCTTCCGCGGCCGCCGCCTGAGACTTCGTGGAGGTCAGTGTGCGCGTCGCATCCAGATCCGAAATGAACGACTCGCGCCCCGCGAGATACAGCCGATGCGTTTCATCCGCGGACGCGGCCGCCGACTTCACGGCGGCGCGCAAAGCGTCGGCGCGGGCGTAGTCCGACGCATAGGTTGCCAGACTGGTCTCGGTCTCGCGCAGCGCGGTGAGCACCACGCCGTCGAACTTCGCCAACGCCACCTGGCTCGACGCCTGTGCCTCGCGCACGCGGCCACGCGCGCCGTTCGCCGGGAAGGTCCAGCTGATCAGCGGACCGAAGCCCCAGCGCGCCGTGGGCGACGTGCCCAGGTCTTCCAGAACCCCGGTGAGACCTGCCGACGCGCCGATGCTCACCGTCGGATACAACGCCCCGGTGGCGACGCCGATCCGCGCCGTGGACGCCGCCAGTTGACGCTCGGCCTCGCGCACATCCGGGCGGCGCTTGAGCAGCGCGGCGCCGTCGCCGATCGGAATCGGCTGGCGGATTTGCGGCGGTCTGTCGCACGCGAGCACGGCGGGCGGCAAGTCGGACGGCGCGCGGGTGAGCAGCGCCGCGAGGCGGTACTGCGCGATCTTGCGGCGTGCCGTATAGCGCGGAATATCCGCCGACAGCGTGTCGACCTGGGTCTGCCCGCGTGTCACGTCGGGCTGATTGCCACGGCCCGCGTCGCGCAGGCGGCGCGAGACGTCCACGCGTTGCTTTTGCAGAGCCAGCGACTGTTGCGCGATCCTGAGTTCATCCGCTGCCGAACATTGTTCAACGTAGGAGCGCACCACGTCCGCCACCACGGTGATCCGGGCGAGATCGGCCGCGGCCTGGACGGACTCGCTGTCCGCTTGCGCCGCTTCCACGCCGCGCCGCAGCTTGCCGAACAGATCGATTTCATACGAGACGCTGATGCCGATGTCGCCTTCATTGACGACCGGCAGCTTTTCAGTGAGCAGGTATTGTTCGGCGGATTCCTGGGCGCGTTCGATCACCGCCGAGGCCTTGCCGGAGAACCCACCCTGTGCCTGCGCCACGCCCAGCGCTTCGCGCGAGCGCGCGAGATTCGCCGCCGCGACGCGCAGGTCGGTGTTCGATTGCAGCGCCTCGTCGACAAGTCGGTTCAGCACCGGATCGTCGTAGAGCTTCCACCACACGGGCGGCACGTTCCGCCGCGTGGTCAGGGCAGCGTCGGCGCCTTCGATCGGCGCATTGGCGAGCGGCGCGTTGACGAGCGCCTGTTGCGGCAGCGCATAGTTGGGACCGACGTTCATGCAGCCGTTCAGCGCGACAGCCAACGGCAACAGCGGCAATAAGGGCAGGGTGCGCGACAGCTTCATTGCGACGCGCCCGAGATGACCGCGGCCGACGCCGGCTGCGCAGCCGAAGCAACTGGAACAGCGGACGTAACCGAAGAAGAAGCCGGCGCCGACGACGCCGAAGAAGAACCCGCGGCCCCCGAGGCAGCCACCGCGCCCGACGCGCCCGCCTCCGGATGCTTCCTGCCGGCCGGCGCGAGATCGCGCACCGACACCGTCGCGGTGCGCCCCGCGATCATGCGGAAATCGGCAGGCACTTCGTCGAGCGCGACGCGCACCGGAATCCGTTGCGCGAGCCGCACCCAGCTGAACGCCGGGTTCACGTTCGGCAACAGATTCGAGCCTTGCGTGCGGTCACGATCCTCGATGCCGGCGACGATGCTCTGCACGTGCCCGCGCAGCACGTTCGGCTCGCCCATCACCTTGATATCGACCGGCTGGCCGATGTCGATGCCACGCAGCTTGGTTTCCTCGAAATAACCGTCGACGCGGAACGAATGCATGTCGACCACCGAGACCACCGCCCGCCCGGCCGCGACAAATTCGCCGGCGCGTGGCGCGCGGTCGTTCAGATAACCGTCGACCGGGCTCATGATCGTGGCGCGTTGCAGATTCAGCCTTGCGGTGTCGATGGCGACGTTCGCATCGGCGAGCGCGGCTTCGCCCTGTTCGACACGCGAGCGGCTTTCTTCCGACACCTCCGCCGCGACCAGGTTGCCAAGCTTGCGATTGCGCGCATCTTCGCGGCGCGCCTGGTCGAGCGTGGCGCGGCGTTGCTGCGCGGTGGCCTGCGCCTGGCGCAGCGCGAGCGTATAGCGCGCCTGATCGATCACGAACAGCACCTGGCCTTGCTTGACCTGCTGATTGTCCACCACCTCGACCGACGAGATCAGCCCCGAGATATCCGGCGCGACCTGGATCACATCGGCGCGCACGTGTCCGTCGCGAGTCCACGGCGCGAACATGTAGTAATCGACCAGTTTCCACAGCACGAGAGCCGCGGCCGCGACGACGATCAGGGTCAGCAGAATCTGCCCGACGGAGAACCAGGTTTTTTTCACGTTATTAGTCTGTGCGAAACGACAACGACAAGGCCCAGCACCAGCACATAGATGCCGAGATCGAAGATGGAGCGATGCCAGACGAAGCGGTAAAAGCCGACGCGCGTGAGCACCGTGCGGATCGCGAGGTTGATCAGATAGGCGAGCAACATCAGCACGAGCACGGCCGGCACGAACACGCCGAAAATATCGATTTCACCGATCATCGCGGAAAGTGGAAAGAGGGGGAGACGGCCGGATGCCGGTGACGGACTGTGCGCATCAGCTAGCGGCCTCCGGTTCTGGCCGCTTCGGCAGCATCAACGTGGCGGGGAACAGCGAAAGGCGCAAGCCGACCAGCGCGTGCAGCGCATCACGCAACTGGCGCGCCGAAGTCTGCGAGGTCGCGCCCGGTGCGCCGGCGTTGGCGAGTCCCTGGGCCGTCACGCGCGCCACGGCGGCGTCGATCGACGACATCAGGCTCTCGGGCACCGGTTCGCGCTTGCGGCGGGCGACACAGCTTTCGTAGTATCGACGCACGTCGTCGAGCACGTGGTCGATCGCGGCCGGCGCTTCGCCACCCAGCTTGTGGGTCAGGCGGCGCAGATCGAGCGCGTTGAAGGCGATGCGCAGATCGCGAAAGCTCTCGATCGACGGATGGCGATGGTCGTCGGTGGCGGCAAGCCGCGGGATCAACTGCATCAGGCGGTCGACCATGCGCGCGGCGAGATTGCGCGGATCTTCGATCGGCCGCGTCGACGCCGTGAGCGCCACGTCGGCCCAGCTCGAACGCAACAGACGGGCCGCCGCGAGTTCGGCGCCGAACGGGCGCGTTACGCGAGTCCACAGATACGCGTAGAGCAACCCGGCGAGGCCCGCGAGATTGCTGTTCATGAACACCAGAAAGTTGGCGTCGTACGCGTCCTGGATGCTGATGAAGGTGGCCGTGTTCACCGCGACCAGCACCGTGGCCAGATTGAACTGCGGGCGCGGAATCAGCGTGCCCACGAAGATGAACGGCGCGGCGAACATGATGACCAGCATGGGAAAGTCGTGCACGTGCGGCAGCACGACGAACAGATAGACGCCCGCCGCCACCACGCTGATGGCGGTCGCCACGAAGAAGCGGAACACGAACGGCGCGGGCTCGTCGAGCGCCGCGAAAAAACAGCACGCCACGGCGGCGAGCGTGACCGCGCCGGCGCCGTCGTTCCAGCCTGAACTGATCCACAGACTGCACGCGAGAATCACGGCCGCCGCCGCCGAGCCGGTCGAGAACAGCATGATGCCGCGATCGTAGAAGCGCTCGGTGCCGCCCAGCCGCCAATGACGGAAACGCGGGCGCCACGAGCCTTCTTCCAGCGTGATGATGACGCGCAGCGAGCGGCAGTCCTGCCACACGTCGATCACCTGTTTCATCCGCCACAACGCGTTCGAGAGCAGTGCGCCGTCCCAGCCCGCCAGCGCGGACGGCGGCGGCTGCATGGCCGCAATCCGTTCGCGCAGCGCGTCGGCCGTCGGGTCGGGATGATAGCCCTCGCTCACGGCGGGCATCGGCTCGTTGAACCACTTGATGAGATCGGCGAGGAGGCTTTCCAGCCCGTCGGGCCACGTCTGCCGGCTGCTGTTGTAGAGCGCGATCAGCGGATCGGCGAGCGCCGACATGATCGGCAGCAGCAACTGCATGCGTCCGCGCAGTTCATGCGCGCGCGCCAGAATGTCCGGCCGCGTGTGATCGTAGGCAAGCTGGCTCAGCAGCAATTCCAGACCGTTGATGGTGGCCGCGAGGCGTTGCCGCGCGCCCGAAATCGCCGAGCCGGCAATGCGGCCGGACAATGTTTCGGTCGCATAGAAGGCGGCGTCGCGAAACCATGTGTCGGTCCGCTCGATGATGGTCGGCGCAAGCCGGCTCGGAAACAGCGCGCTGCCGACAATGCTCGCGCAGACGATGCCCAGCGTGATCTCCTCCGTGCGGCTGACCGCGAGATCGAACACGCCGGTGGGATTGGTCACCGAAGGCAGCGCGATGATCGGCATCGTATAGCCGGCCAGCAGGAACACGTAGCTGCGCGCGGTGCGGTCCGACACGGCCAGGTAAAGCAGCGTGCCGGTCCATAGCGCCACGATCACGCTGAACAGATACGGCGATTCGACGAACGGCGGCACCAGCAGCACCGCGGCCGAGGCGCCGAGCATGGTGCCGAGCGCGCGATAGATCGCCTTGGAACGGGTCGCGCCGACAAACGGGTTCGACACGATGTAGACGGTCGCCATTGCCCAATACGGACGCGGCAGTTCGAGCGCGAGACCGATATAGAGCGCGATCATCGCCGCGGCAAAAGTCTTGACTGAAAACAGCCAGTCGCGAAGGGAGGGGTAGACCATAAACCGTTATGCCGGATCGCCGGCCTCGTGCGGCGCGGCGGTGTCCGCTTCGCCTTTGTTCGACTTCTTCGCTTTGGCTGCCTGGCGAACCTGGTCGCCGGACAGCTCCTGGTGCGCGGCGCGTCGATTGGGGTGATCGCGTTTTTCGCGGCCGGGTTCGCCACCGGTTTCGGTGGTCTGGTCGGCAGGTTCGGCGACCTCTCCTGTGAAAGCGGCCAGCACCCGCAGGGTCGCTTCGAGATCGCTGCGCGAAACGCCTTTCAATGCCTGCGCGCGCAGCGTGACCAGCTCCTCTTCCATTTTTGCGGTGACGGCGCGGCCTTCTTCGGTGAGCACCACGGTTTTCGCGCGCCGGTCTTCGGGGTCCTCGTCGCGGCGCATCAGACCCGCGGCGCACAGTTGGTCGAGCAGCCGCACGAGCGACGGTCCTTCGATGCCAATGTGATCGGCGAGCGTGACCTGGCGCACCGCCGAGCCGAGCCGGCTGGCGGTCAGCAGCGGCGTGGCGCATGCTTCCGAGACGTTGAAGGCCGCCAGCACGCCGTGGCTCGTGCGCCGCCATTTTCTGGCAGCGACGACCAGCGTGCTGCTGACTGTGCGGCGCAAGGTATCGAGATTCGACATGGCCGCCATTGTATTTCTAAAAAATTCGTTAGCAAACTATTGAATTGAAGTTTTTGTTCGCTGGGAGTCTCCGTCGAACCTTTTCACGCCGCGAGCCCGAGCCGTACCGTGCGCGCCAGATCATCGAGCTGGAAGGGTTTGCGCAAAATCGTGCAGCGCTTCACCGCCAGCCCGGAAATATCCACGTCCGCATAACCGGTCGCGAGGATCACCGGCAAGTCCTCGCGCAGTTTGCGCGCTTCGGCGATCACGTCGATGCCGTTCATGCCGGGCATCGCAAAGTCCACCATCAGCAGGTCCGGCTTGTCGTCCCGCAGACGGTTCAGCCCGGCGCGGCCATCGGCGGCTTCGGTCACGGTATAGCCGAGCATGCGAAGCGACTCGACGAGCATGGCGCGCACTTCGCTGTCGTCTTCAACCACCAGCACCCGCTTTTCGCCGACCGCGTTCGCTTCCGCATTCGACGTCGCTTCGGCTTGCGGCGCCACGCGTTCGCGCAACGGCAGCCAGATCTCCACCGTGGTGCCCACGCCTTCCTCGCTGAACAGACGCGCGGTGCCGCCCGCTTGCGTGGCGATGCCGTAGACCTGGCTCAAGCCGAGTCCGGTTCCCTTGCCGATTGGTTTGGTGGTGAAGAACGGATCGAATACGCGCGACACGATGTCGGGCGGCACGCCCGCACCGGTATCGGCGACCTCGATGACCACGTATGGGCCGCTTTCGAGCGTCTGATCCGGCGCTTCGCGCTGTTTCACGCGAATCCCGAGCTGGCCGCCGGCCGGCATCGCATCGCGCGCGTTGATGGCGAGATTGAGAATGGCCAGTTCGAGCTGATTGGCGTCGGCCTCGGTCCACATTTCTTCGCCGTCGAACTCGTTGGTGTAGCGGATGCTCGAACCGAGCGACACGGTGATGATGTCGCGCATGCCCTGCAGCAACGTCACCACGTCCACCGCTTTCAGGTCGAGGTTGCTGTTGCGCGAGAACGTGAGCAACTGGCCCGTCAGTTTCGCGCCGCGTTCGGTCGCGCGCTTGACGGTGGCGGCCATGCCGCGAAGGCGCTCGTCGCTGCTCACGCGGGCAATCAGTTCCGCGTTGACCATGATGACGTTCAACAAATTGTTGAAGTCGTGCGCAATCCCGCCGGTAAGTTGCCCGAGTGCTTCCATTTTCTGCGATTGCACCAGCACGGCCTGCACTTTGGCGCGCTCGTGAATCTCCATCATCAGCCGGTTGTTGGCAGAAGCGAGTTCGTGGGTGCGCTCGGCAATGCGGCTCTCCAGCGAATCGTTTAGCTGCACCAACGCCTCCTGCGCCTGGATCCGTTCGGCCAGATGGCGGCGCGACTCGTATTGGCGCGCCCGTGCCCGCAGCGACGAGGCCACCGCGCGCCGCAGCGTTTCCGAATTCAGCGGACGTTCGAGCACGACCACGTTGCCGAGCCGCTCGAGCACTTCCAGCCCGCGCTCCGAGCGGTGGCCGACGCGCGAGGCGGCAAGCAGGGTGAACGGGAAATCGGACCAGGCCGGCTGCTGTTCGAGCCAGTTGAACAGGCGCATTGCGTGGTCGCCCGCAAGCGCTTCTTCGGCGATCAGCGCGGCGCCCGCGCCGGCGTCCAGCGCTGTGGTGAGCGCGTCGGCATCCCGGCATGTCACGCAGGTCCGGTCATCTTTGCGCAGCACTTCGGCAATCACCTCGGCGTCGCGGCCAAATGGCGCCAGGATAAGGACGCGTTGCTCCATGACCTCACTTCCCAGGCGTTTCGATGACGCGGTTCGTCGCCCCGAGCAGGGCGGTGCTGCCACGATAAGCCGGCAGTCCGGACAGCACGCCCTCGAAGTCGCGCAGCGCGTCGCCCACCTCCACGCCGCCGCTGCCGAGACGGAACTGACGTATCGAGCGCTCGTGGGCGTTGGCGCGGCTCTTCACCGCGGTCACGGCGGTGAGCACTTCGCCGTGGTGTTCGAAATAGCGGAACAGCACGACCACGTCGCTCAGATAGCTGATGTCGATATCGTTCTGGATCTCGCCGATAATGCCGTGCTGCCCCAGCACGAGCATCGTGACAACGCCCTGCTGGTTGAGATAGCCGAGCAGTTCGTGCATTTGCAGCAGCAGATAGCGCTCGCCGGGCATGGCCTGGAGATAGGCGTTCAGACTGTCGATCGCGACGTACCTGACGCCCTTGTTTTCGACCGACTTGCGCACGTCGCTCGCGAATTCGCCCGGCGAGATTTCCGCCGGATCGATCTGGCGCAGCGTCAACAAACCGCTCTCCACGTGGGGCGCGAGATACATGCCGAGCGTCGCGCAGCGGATCATCAGCGTGGTGAGGGTTTCGTCGAACACGTAGTAGACGCACCGCTCGCCGCGTTCGAGCGCCGCCATCAGGCACGACACCACGGTGGTGGTCTTGCCGACACCCGAGGGGCCGATCATCAGCGCGTTGGTGCCGGGGATCAGTCCGCCGCCGAGCAGCGCGTCGAGGCCCTGCGTGCCGGTGCTCACCACCTCCGCGTTGAAGTCCGCGTGGTGCTCGGCGGCCACGAGACGCGGATAGACGTGGATGCCGCCGGTGTCGAGCGTGAAGTCGTGGTAACCCTCGCGGAACTTGATGCCGCGCATCTTGGCGACGCGTGCGCGGCGCCGGTTGCCGCCATAGTCGTGCACGAGATTGTCGAGGCTGATCACGCCGTGCGCGATGCTGTGCAACTGCACGTCGCCCGGGTCGGAGGAATTGTCGTCGAGCAGCAGCACCGTGCATGCGCGGGTGGCGAAATAGCGCTTGAGCGCGAGAATCTGCCGGCGGTAACGCAGCGCGTTCTGCGACAGCAGACGCAATTCAGAAAGGCTGTCCAGCACGATGCGCGCGGGTTTGAGTTCGTCGACCTGCTGGATCACGTTGCGCACCGTCTCGCCGAGTTCCACTTCCGCCGGGTGCAACACGGTCTGCTCGTACTGAGGGTCGAGGCCCTCGTCGGAGAGCAGTTCCAGAATCGTGAACCGGCTGATGTCCCAGCCATGACTGTCCGCCACCGAGATCAACTCGGAGCGGGTCTCGGACAGCGTGATGTACAAGCCGCCTTGGCCTTCTTCGACGCCCTTGAGTAAGAACTGCAAGGCCAGGGTAGTTTTACCTGTTCCGGGCGCGCCCTCTATCAGGTACATGCGATGTGGCGTGAGACCGCCTCCGAGGATGTCGTCGATTCCATCGATTCCGGAGGACAGGCGGGTCGGTGTGTCGGCGTCGTGTCTGTTTGACATGGCGTGGCGTATGGCTTCAAGGTATGGCCGAGCATTTCCAGCCGGTACGCCGAGAACGCAATTTGCGTGCCCAGCGCGTGCTGGCGTCACGCGCCGGCGCGCGCCATCACCAATTGAATGAAGCGTGCGGCCGCGCTGTTATGCAATGCCGTGGGGTAGGCGAGATGCAGCGGCGCGCTCAGTTTCGACGGATTGGCGAGCGTGCAGTAGACCGTGCCCACCGGGTCGTAACGTTGCATGGACGCGGGCACCAGCGTCACGCCCAGACCCGCCGCAACGAGGTTGATGCCCGACACCATGCGCGGCACTTCACGCGCGATCCGCGGGACGAAGCCTGCTTGCCGGCATGCCGCGAGGATATCGGCATACATGCCGGGCGCGCCGGGGCGGCGGACCAGAATGAAGTCTTCGTGCGCGAGCGCTCTCAGCGGCACTTGCGGCCGCTTCCTGCCTTTGAGCAAGGCATGGCCGACCGGCAACACGACAACCATCGGCTCGTCGAGAAGCAGCTCGAAGGCCACGCCTTCGCGCGCGTCGACCGGCTTGCGTAAGAACGCCGCCTGAATCTGCCCTGCAGCGAGGCGCTCGATGAGCTCCGCCGCATTGAGTTCGGCGAGCTCCACGGCGACCTCGGGACACACCGCGCGAAAAGCGCGGATCGCCTCGGTCGTGAACGGATGGAACGCCGCGGAGCTCGTCAGCCCGATCGAAATCGTGCCGAGCTCGCCGCGCGCAATCCGGCTTGCTCTGTCCACCGACTGCTGCAGGTTCTGCAGCAAACGCTGCGCGTCTTCCGCAAAGGCCTGCCCGGCCGGCGTCAAGGTGACGCCGCGCGGCATGCGCACAAAGAGTTCGAAGCCGATCTCTTCTTCCAGCGTGCGGATTTGCTGGGAGAGCGGCGGCTGTTGCATGGCCAGCCGTTCGGCCGCGCGCGTGAACTGGCCTTCTTCGGCCACCGCCAGGAAGTAACGCAGATGCCGCAATTCCATGGTGTTCCGTCTCCCGGACTGCGCTCGATGGTCTGCTCGCTGCCATATTCATTAAATATGGATGGTGCAAAGAATAGGTATTTTACATTTACCACGATCGATCCTACGATCACGTCCATCGCATCGAGCCGATCGCGACATAAAAGAGAATCAAAGGAGACGGGTGTGAAAAAACAATGTGCGGCGGCTACGCTGGCCGTGGCGAGTGGCGAGTGGCGAGTGGCGAGTGGCGAGTGGCGAGTGGCGCGCATGGTTCCGTCCCAACCAGACCGGCGTGACGCCCGGTATCCGGCATCGGTTCTGAGTAGTCGATTTTTTCAACGACAGATTTGACGATGCGCCGCGTTAAAGACAGTGCACGGTAGTCAGGAGCAAGCCGCATGATCTTCACTCTTTCACGACGTCTCGGGATGCCGTGCGCCACCACGGGCGCCGCACTGCTGATGGCGCTCGCGCAACCCGCGTTCGCGGTCCATGCTTACGAGCCGCATCTGAAGCCGGTGGCGACGATCTCGGATACGCGCCTGACGCTCGACACGCCGCAAGGGCGCGCGCAATTTCCGCTGTATCTGTCGCAGGATTGGAACGTTGCGCAGCCACAGGTGACGCGCGCGGTGATCGTGATTCACGGCAAGCTGCGCAACGCGGACGTGTACTTCCGCACCGCGCAGAATGCCCGGGATGCAGCGCATGCGGACCCTGACGCCACGCTGCTCATCGCACCGCAATTCCTCGCGACGCTCGACACCCGCGTGCATGACGAACCCGCCGATCTGCTGCGCTGGACCGGCGATGCGTGGATGGGCGGCGAAGCGGCGCGTGCTCCGCTGCCGATCAGTTCCTACGAGGTGCTGGACGCGATCGTCGCGCGTCTTGCCGATCGCAAGCTGTTTCCCAATCTGCGGCACGTGGTATTCGCCGGGCATTCCGGCGGTGGGCAAGTCGTGCAGCGCTACGCCGTCGCGGGGCGCAACATCGCTGCGCTGACCGGTGAGGGCATCGACGTGCGGTACGTGGTGGCAAGTCCGTCCACCTATGCGTATTTCGATGCACAGCGGCCCAATGCGCAAGGCGTTGCAGCGCCGTTCGACGCCGCGCAATGCCCTGACTTCAATCAATGGAAATATGGCATGGACAACCGGCCGCCCTATCTCGACGACCGCACCCCCGCGCAGCTCGAAGCGACCTATGCGGCGCGCCGCATCGACTACCTGGTAGGCGGCGCGGACGACGATCCGCAGCAGAGCGCGCTCGACAGAACCTGCGCGGCGCAAGCGCAAGGGCCGCAACGTGTCGCGCGCGCCGAGGCGTACTACCGGTATATGCAGTCGCGCCACCCGGACGGCCTGAAGCAGCGCTTTCACATCGTGCCGGGCGTGGGGCACGACGGGGCACGCATGCTGACGTCGGTCTGCGCGCTCGCAGCGATGTTCGACACTCAGGGATGCGAACAATGAGCGAAGCGATCTTGAATCAACGCGACGATGCCGTGTCCGGCGCCGACGCCTCGAACGCATTGAGTCCCGTGATGGTGCGGCGCGCGATCTTCGCCTCCGTTCTCGGCAACGGGCTCGAGTGGTTCGACTTCCTGATATACGGTTACTTCGCGAAGATCATCGCGCAGGTGTTCTTTCCTGGCGGCAGCGGATTCGTGTCGATCATGCTGACGCTCGCCACGTTCGCCGTCGGTTTTATCGTGCGGCCGGTCGGCGGCATTCTGCTCGGCATCTACGCGGACCGGGCCGGGCGCCGCAAGGCGCTCTCGCTGCTGATCATCTCGATGGCGGCCAGCACCTTGCTGATGGGTCTGACGCCGGGTTATGCGCGCATCGGCATCGCGGCGCCGTTGCTGGTGGTGCTTGCGCGCCTGCTGCAAGGGCTCTGCGTGGGCGGACAGTTTGCGACGGCGTCGGCGATGCTGGTCGAGTATGCGCCGCCGCACAAGAAGATGTTCTATGGCAGCTTCAACATGTCGGCGCAGGCGTTCGCGTTGCTGTTGTCGTCCGGAGTCGGCTATCTGCTGACCACGCAGCTCACGCATGAGCAACTCGTGGCGTGGGGCTGGCGTCTGCCGTTTCTGTTCGGTGCATTGGCAGGGCCGTTCGGGTTCTATATCCGGCATCGCGTGGCCGAGTCGCCGGAGTTCGAGCGCCTGCTCGACCGTAAGGACAAACCGCCGCGCGTCACGATCCGCCAGTTCTTCCGTGACAACGGCGACGCGGCGATCTGCGCGATGGGCGTGATCATCGTCGGCGCGGCGACCAATTACGTGTGGCACTCGTATCTGTCGGTGTATGTCGAGCGGCAATTGCATCTGCCGCTTTCTACCGCGCTGCTCGGCGCGTTCGTGTCAGGCGTGCTCAATCTGTTTCTGTTCCCGCTGTCGGGCAAGCTTGCCGATCGCTACGGCGCTTACCGGCTGTTCTATCCGATCGTGATCGCGTGGATGGTCTGCGTGTACCCGCTCTATCACTTCGTCGTGACCAACCCGACGTCCGGACATCTTTTCATCGCGCAGATGATCGCGACCGTGTTTCTCGCCGCGATGTCCGGCGCGCATCCGGGCATGCTCGCGACCTTGTTCCCGGTGCGCAGCCGCTCCGCGGGCGTGGCGCTCTCCTACAACATCGCGGTAACCCTGTTCGGCGGCATGGCGCCGCTCACCATCACCGGCTTGACGCGCGTGACCGACAGCAGCCTGACGCCCGCGTTTTACCTGATTTTCGCCGGCTTCGTGTCGCTCGCCATGGTGTATTTCACGCGCGCCGGACGCATCTCGGGCGGCGCGGCGGCGAGGCCCGCCACTCATTGATCAACCACGAGCGTATTGCATGACCCAGCCTTTGATCACGGACGACGAACGCGCGCCCAATGAACGTCCGGTTGCGGCCGTCGCGAGCCGGCATCTGAACGTCACGACGCCAGCCGGCAGCGGCACCGTGCCGGTGTTTGCGAATGGCGACTGGCTAGCGCCGACGCGCGAAGTCCGACGCGCCGTGATTCTGATTCACGGGCGCCTGCGCAACGGCGACACCTACTTCGACCTCGCCCAGCGTTCGTGCGCGCTCGCCGGCGGCAGCGCGGCCGATACGCTGCTGATCGTGCCGCAGTTTCTCGCGACCGCGGATGTTCAAGCGCATGCGCTGCCGCCGTCCACATTGCATTGGGATTGGACGGGCTGGATGGGCGGCGAAAACGCAGAAGGCCCCGCGCCGATCAGTTCGTTCGATGTACTCGACGCCATTCTGCATACGCTCGCTTGGCGTGAGCAGTTCGCGTCGCTCGCCGAGGTGGTGATCGCCGGGCACTCGGGCGGCGCCCAGGTCGTGCAGCGCTATGCGGTGGTGGCGCGCAGCGAGGCACCGCTCACCGCGCGTGGCATTGCGCTGCGCTACGTGGTCGCGAATCCATCGTCGTATGTGTACTTCGATGCAATGAGGCCCGTGGCGTCCGGCTCGTTTGCGGAGTTCGATAGGGCGGCATGTCCGTCGTTCAATCGCTGGAAGTACGGCCTCGAAGATCTGCCGGCTTATGCATGTGACGCGGGCAGAGCTGTTTCCGCTGCGGCTCTCGAAGCGCGCTACGCGCAGCGTGACGTCACCGTGCTGCTCGGCGGCGCGGACTGCGATCCGCAGCATCCCGCGCTCGACCGTTCATGCGCCGCGCAAACGCAGGGCAATCACCGGCTCGGGCGCGGACTCGCGTATGCGCGCTATATGACGGTGCGACATCCGGAAGGATTGGCGACGCACAGGACGTTTGTGATCGATGGCGTTGGGCATGATGCCAAGGGGATTTTCGCGTCGCCTGAAGGGCTGGCTGCTTTGTTCGGCACGGGTCCGTGATACGGGGTGCTGAAGTGTTTTGTGAACGCCCGGCGTGCATGGGCACGAAGCGTGCTACCTCGGTTCATGCCCCCTGTGAGTCACTTCGAGGATCGCGCCGACATGACCAGAACCCGATTGTTCGCCGCCACGCTTGCCACGGCATCGTTAGGCGTCTTGCTGCCGTGCAGCGCCTGTGCCGACGATGCGCCTAGCCCTTGCACATCGCTGAAACGCATCGTGGCGGCGGCGCCGGGCGGCCTCGCCGCGTTGACGCCGGACGACGGCAAAGGCGTCGCGCAACCCTACGGCGACGACGCGCAATGTTCCGCGACCCATGGCAGCTACCAATGCACGTGGACGCCCCATCACGACGCCGGTTCGAATGCCGATGCGCTGCAAGCGGTCGCGGCGGACGTCGCGTCGTGTCTGCCCGACGCGACTCACGACCAGAACTCACCGGGACGCCAGCACTTCTATCTGGGCGCGAAGGGCAAGCGGACCGACATTACCGTGACGCCGACGGGCTCGAACAAGTTGCGTTTGGTGGTGTCGGGTAAGTAAGCCGGGTTGCCTCGCGAAAGCGGCTAATGCGACGCCGGCCACCATGTCCAGCCGCGCGATGCATGCCGCAGTTCGATCATTGAAAGCGGCGCGATTTCAATGCGCGAAAACACCACGGGCGATGCTCCTAGCGCATACACAATCGCTGCCCGCATCACCGACGCGTGCGTCACGGCGATTACGTCGCGCGTACGGGCTGATCCGAGATCGGTCGCGCCATTCAGCGCATCGAGCCATGCTGCTGTCCGTTTCACCAGTTCGCTGAACGACTCGCCGCCATGCGGCGCGGCGCCGGGGTCGCGCGTCCAGGCGGCGAGTTCTTGCGGCGCTTCGGCAGCGAGGTCGGCGAGCCGCCGTCCGTGCCATTTACCGTAGTTCATGTCCGCCAGCCCGAGCGCCACCGACGCGGCGAGGCCTAATGCCGTTGCCGTGTCGCGCGCGCAGACGGCCGGGCTGACATAAGCTGCGGTGCCTTCGGCGAGCGCCAGACACGTGCGCTTGGCATGGGCTTCGGCGAGGCCGCTGGCGTCGAGCGGGTCATCGGCGGGAAAGCGGCCTGCGCGCTGGGCGGCGGTCGAAGCGTGGCTGATCATCAGCAGCCGTGTGTCCATTCTGTTCATTTCCTGTGAGGCTACGCCGAAGCCGGACGCCGGTTGGGTACGAAGCGCACGCCCGGGGTTGCTGGGTACCGGAGTTTAGCGCGTAGAATAGCCGGACTGCGAAGCGCGGAAGCCGGTGAAAGCCCGGCGCGGTCGCGCCACTGTAATCGGCAGCCCAAGCCGAAAGCCAGACCTGAGCTTCGCATCATCCCTCTGCAATGACCAATGACTATCGGGGCGCGTAACCCCAGGAGATGTCCATCATGACTGAAGCAGTTTTCAATTCCGCTTCCCAGCCTGCTTCCCAACCCGTTGCTCAACCCACGCCGATTCCGCTGCGCGAGTTGTTGCCGTGGCTCGTGTTCGGCGGTTTGCTGCTGTTGCTTGCGCTTTACTTCGTGGGTGCGGAACAGGGCGCCACATCGCTGTTGCCGGGCATGTACGTGCATGAGTTCGTGCACGACGGCCGCCATCTGCTCGGCTTTCCCTGCCACTAACGGAGTCGAACATGGTCGGTAAATTGTTGGTACGCGGGATGCTCGCAGGCATCGCCGCGGGACTGCTCACGTTCGGCTTCGCCCGCGTGGTGGGCGAGCCGCAAGTCAATCAGGCGATTTCATTCGAAGAAAAGGCCGATGCCGCGAAAGGCGAGGCGCCCGAACCTGAACTGGTGAGCCGCGATACACAGCGCGGGTTTGGCTTGTTGACCGGTGTGGTGGTTTACGGTGCGGCATTTGGCGGCTTGTTCTCGCTGGTGTTCGCTTACGCGTATGGGTGGGTTGGGGCATTGAGCGCGCGCGCGTTGTCCGCGTGGCTGGCGCTCGGCGCGTTCATTGCGCTGGCGGTCGTTCCGAACCTGAAGTATCCGGCGAACCCGCCTTCGGTCGGCGACCCGGACACAATCGGAATGCGCACGGGGTTGTTCTTCCTGATGATTGCAATCTCGCTCGCCGCGATGGTGTTTTCGCTCAAGGTCCGACGCCGTGCGGCCGCGAAACTCGGCGCGTGGAATGGCTCGATTGTGGCGGGGTTGGTCTTCGTTGTGATTATCGCCGCCGTGCAGTTGTCGATGCCGGCCATCAACGAAGTGCCGGAGGCTTTTCCGGCGGTGCTGCTGTGGAAGTTCCGTGTGGCGGCGCTCGGTATGCAGGCGATCATGTGGACGACGATTGGACTGCTGTTCGGCGCGCTTGTCGAGCGGGGTGCGTTTATGCGGGTGGGCGGGGGGTCGGCGGTGGAGTCGGCCTGACGGTGGGTGTGCGGAGCGCAGCCGGTTTGGGTGGCTGCGCTCTGAGGCCGGCGCTTTGCCCCTCGCTCTTCGCTTCTCGCGCAGTGGTCAAGAAGGTATGTGCATCAAGGAGTTGGGGTTGTTGTGGGGCGGTTATCCACAGGCTTCTGAACAAAAACTGTGGATAAAATTTTCCCGCAACGCAATACACCTACAAACATCTGTTCTGTTTAATTTCAACAGGTCAGATGTTTACGTGTTGGACTCGGCGCTGGCTGGAATCCGACCGTGACATCTGTTTTGTGGGGAATATTGTGGGGGAAAATCGTTCGCAAACAATTCGCGACGGGATGCTCCTGAAGCATCGCAAACTCATTCGCGTTGCCCCGGAAGTAATCGATCAGCTTTTCAGTGCGAACCTTGCGCCCCTCAAGTCGTACGCTCATGATTCACCATCGTGGAGCATCCAGGACGGAACCGACTTCAGTGCCTGGTCTTTGAGTACACACACGTCTGAAGATCGCTCAAGGGCGTGCTCTGCGTGTCGCACGTGATGGAAGGCCAGGACACGACGCGCTGGAAATACTTCTTCGATACGCTGCGCATCGCGCAAACGCCTGCGACGCTCACGCTTGAGGCGGTGCGGACAGGTATCGGGTGGGAACGGAAGGAAAAATCATAGGGTGTGATTTTCCTGACGTCGCGCAGTGAAACGTTTTGCACACACCCTTATCGTCGCAGCAAGTGACTTGACGATGCGAGGTGCATCAGTTTTAAGAATATAAATCCGTACTACTATCTGGATACCTACCTTCCGGGGTGACCTTCATGGCACTCCTCCTTTTCTCTTGCGTTCTATCGATCAGCATTGTCGTACCCGCATCTCCCGGTACGCTATTTCTTCTGGTCTGTTCCGCTAATTCTGACAGTTCCTGTTGTGCATTCCTACATCGTGCAGCCGTAAATCCGGATCACATTTTGAGTGTGCGTAAGTAAGTCGCAAATATAGGAATTGTCGGATTTTTCGTTTTTGGTGGTCCCTATACGGTGTGTGTGCATCAAACGTTTCAAACAATAAGCCAATAGGGATAAGAATGAAAAAATCCAGACTCCACGGTGGGACAGCCGGATTCGCGGGCCGCCTGCTGGCTGCCTTCTCGTTGCTAATATTCGCGTTCAGCGCTAACGCAGTCGACTGTTTTTCGCTGTATGCCCAGTCCGGCGCCACGCCGGGCTCCAGGACCTGCAAGCTCGACGTTACGAGCAACACGCCGGGCGGAATGGGCAACTACGCATGTATCAATGACCTCGCCCTGATCGATCAGTGGTGCAATTCAACGGAAACCCCGCCGGACGATACCTGCCCCGTGGCAGACCCGGTGTTTCCCGCGAACGGGATTGTGACTTTCTCTGAAACTGACTTTGCAAGCGGTGACGCGTCGCCGCTTGTGTTTAGTCGTACCTACCTTTCGAAGCCGTTCGACAAAGCGCAGGTAGCGATGGGCGGGTACTGGGCAAGTAACTGGCAACGACGGCTTGATCTGACCTCGGTCAATGCAAGCACGCCGAAAATCACCGCGTATCGGAGTAACGGCCAGCCTCTGATCTTCAAGTGGGTTAACGGCGGGTGGGCGGTGCCGGGTACGTCGGGTCTTTCTCTCATGAAAGCTGGCGACGGATACTTCTATCTGAAGGACGAACGGCTTGGCACGACCGAAACATACTCCGTCAGCACAGGTCTGTTTCACTCCGAGACAACACGCACGGGTATGTATCGTGAAGTTGAATACGTTGGACAACAGATAGATTCAATCGCGCAGTGGCCCGTTGATCGGATCGGACAGGCGGCATCGCGGCTGACACTTAGTCTGACCTATGACAGTAATGGTCGCATTCTGAGTGTAGTGCCGCCTTCGGGCAACGCGACACATTATGCGTACGATGCGAAAGGCAATCTTGTTTCAGTAACCGCGCCGATTGGATACGTTCGTCAGTACCTTTATGAGGATGCCCGCTTCCCCAATGCGATGACCGGGATAAAGGACGAATCCGGTTCACGGATTGCAACATGGACCTACGATTCCAGCGGACGCGCAATCTCGGTCACCCATCCGGACACGACGCGTAACGTTTCTTTCAGTTATGGCGCGAACACGACCACTGTTAGCAATATGTCCGGCTACAGCACGTACTCCTTTAATGTTGGAGACACGTCGCGTCCTGGCTCAATTGTTACGCCTGGCGGCGCGGTCTCACGTACATGGGATATATCAGGGAACCTGAAGCAGACGATTACACCGGATGGGAATACACAGTACACGTGGGACGGCGCCAACCGGCCGACGAAAGCAGTTGCGACAGTCGCTGGCAACAGGACGGTAACGACGATCGAGTATGGCGACAGTACCTCGTTGCGTCCGCATCTGGTCGCCACGCCGGGTAAAATCCGCGCGTTTGTCTATGACCAGGGCGGTAACGTCACTGGCTACGCCGAGACGGAGACAAGCGATCTGACGGGCGACCAGGGAATGCAAGCCGCTGGGACCGGTAACCAGTGGACAGTCGGTGCACGCTACGATTCGGCGAGTCGCCTTCTGTCGGCTGAGATTACCCGTAATGGCTCGAAGCGTGAAGACTGGACCTACACATACGACGTACGGGGCAATGTCGAGTCAGTGCAGGATGCCGTATCTGGCTGGTCGATGCGAACGCTCTCGCGCAATGCTGAGAATCGTGCAACGCAGATAGCTGGAAACAGCGGTCAGGCGAGCATCGGGTACGATGAGCGCGGTCGCGTAATTTCTTTTCAGTACAAGGAGCCAGCAGGTGCGCTGAATGGCGGACTTGCCCGCGTTCTGCAAGTTACGTACCGGTACGGTCCAGATGGTTCGGTGTCCTCGCGCACGGCTCAGGTTTCAACGAATGGAGCCTGGTGGAAACCGATTAGTGATGCTGAACTGGGTGTCTGGCTGACGAACTGGGAACTCGGGAACGACCCGGTTGCGCCACCTGCGAACCTGACAGGACTCCAGTCGGATGCTCCAGCATTTGTGCCTGATATGTGCGTCGAATGCTACATGGCCTGGAAGGCGTTGCCGACAGGTAAGCTATTCGGGCACGAATTGAGTGAAACATTACCAACGTGGCGTGAAACCACCGAGTTGATGGTCAGCGATCAGGCGCAGGTTCCTCACCCGGTGCTTGTGCCGGATCTGACGAGTTCTGCGAAACGGTCAACGCTTTACAGTACGCTTTTTGGTGGCGGGAGCGGGGATGGGGGAATGGTAAAGTGCGGTGGTCGCGAATCCCATGAGGCCAAATGTCATTTGGCGTATGAGGCCGAGCTTGATGCTTGCACCGCGATGGCGAAGCCGCAGGGCAAACGAAGCTTTGCGTTGTGTAGAGAAAACGCCTTTGACAGATATCAACAATGCAGGGGTTATTGATGGTTAATCATCCGCCGTATTCCGTGGTTGTAACTTACAGCGAAGATCCTCAGCAATTGACAATGCAAGCTGTGGATTCAGCAAGGCTCGCCTCACTCGTGGCTGCAAGCATGGCGGTGCCGTTTTTTTTGGATGATGAAGAGGTCAAATTTGACGACGAACTGGCCCGGCAACTCGGAGTCGCAATGCTCAACGTGATTGCCTTGGGTCGACCGGAAATCAAAAAACTTCTGAATCTCACGCAGCACCCAATTGACGAGCCACCGGAGGTGTAACTGGCCGAGCGCCCGGGTGCTGCCACCACTACAATTTTGGTCGCAGCACCGCAGGGTTAGCGGGGGGACCTGTGGCTCGGGTTACAGCTCAACCACGATCGCTGGCAGACACGCAAGCATGCGCAGAAGGCAGTCAGACGTGCCCCGCGGAAGCGGCAGCGTGAACCGGCAAAAATCATGGGGGTGTGATTTATGACATTGAGTTTCCGGCCAGGTATGAGCGCCTGCGCCTTTATCACGGATGGGCTTTACCGGTACCTGAAGGAACATCGTGGGGAGCAACCTGTCGAGCTGGTTCTTCACCCCGACCACAAGCGCATGCTGTGTGATGAACTGCACATGCGACGCTCGGGCGTTCATTACGACGGGTGCGAATTCAATGGCGTCCCGGTGCTTGAGGCCCCGTGCTGCCGTGCGCCCTGGCTAGTTACGGAAGACGGGCAGTGCTGGGCAGCTGTAGCCCTATCATTGCGCGTCGTGGGGAATGTTCCTGGCGTTCCCCATCGTGTGTGCGCAGCAGCACGCACAACCAACCCGTCAGCTTTCTGCTTTAACAAGTGACTTGTAGAAACAGCACCCGAATCGCCGTTAGCTTGAACGCTTTACAAAACACATGTCTAATATGTCGGCCCTTTCCCGTTGAGGGGAAAGGCAGTTTTCCCGCGCCGCAGCGTATGGGGAAACGTGGGAGAACGATGTTTGGCGGCCTGTGGGGAATGCTCAATTTCCCATCACGTGGCGCGCAAAGCTTTATGGCGCAGGTTTAGCGCTGTGGAGAGAAACTTATCCACAGGCTTGAGCACAATTCCTGTGGATAAATGCGTCCTGTGTCGCATCGGGTCTGCAGCCACCTGTTCCGCTGCTGGCGACCATCGCGACGTTCCGAACGACGGCACGGGTTTGTCCGGCAAAGTCTACGGCGGGGCGAAAGGAATGGCGTGGCATGAACTCTCAGGGCGACTTCGGTCGCCCTTTTTTGTTGTGCGGAATCTTCGTCGCAATGCGACTCTGCTGGCGCGCAAAAGGCGCCTCCCCATACCTCGAATGGTTATCCCTATTTTGGTTTCAATCAATCATTTTCATATTTATGCGGGATACCTATCTATTTATCGATTTGACCAATTTTTACACGGCTCCTATATACACCCGACAATCCCAATTCGATAATTGAAATAGAAAATCTTGGGCAAGAAAAAGCGCGTGACCTGCTAAAAAAATCCACCGCATCAACCTGATTCCGCAAGGGGCCTTGCCTGGCTCCGGTCCGCCATGCATCCAGTGCGCGTCGACGTGCCTGCACGCCTGATCCGACGCAGCCATAGCGATCAAAAACCGGAGCCATCCTCATGCCTTTGCCACTTTGTGCCTTATGTCCTGCACCGCATATTCCCGCAGCACAGTCGCCCGATAAGTGACGGATTCCGACATGGCGAGTATGGACCCGGAATTACCGGCGTATTACCAGGGCGAACTGCGCTACATCCACGAACTCTTCGAGGAGTTTGCACAGCAGCACCCAAAGATTGCCCGCAGGCTCGGCGCGCAGGCAGGTGAAGCGGGCGACCCTTATGTCGAGCGCCTGCTCCAGTCCTTTGCGATAACGGCGGCGCGCTCGCAGATGCGTATCGATCGTTTTTCGCTGGACATCCCGTTGCGCAAACTGGATGGCGTCGATCTGAACCTGACCGCGCCGCTGCCGTCGCTGGGCGTGGCGCGGTTCTATCCCGATGCAGAGGCACCGCATAGTCCGCAGGGCCTGACGTTGGCGCGTGGCACGAGGCTCACGATACACGCAGCCGAAGATGCAACGGAGTGCGCGTTCCTCACGAGCCAACCGCTCAGGCTCTGGCCGGTTGCTATCACGCGCGCGAAGCCGACTGGCATTCCCGCCGACGTTCCGGCTCTCTACCGCTACGTCCACGACGGCCAGGACGCGTCGCGCGTGCGTGGGGCGCTGCGCCTGAGCCTTGCCACCGTCAACGGCATGGCGTTCCGCAGTCTTGAAGCGCTGGACGAACTGCCCGTGTACCTGTGCGGTGAGGAGAAGATGGCCTCCCAGCTCTTCGAATTGATCCATACCAGCGTGGTCGGCATCGTCATGGGTGTGCCGGGTGAATTCGAAAAGGGCGGCCTGTATGGCGCAAAGCTACCCGGCATGCCGTACATGCAAGTGAAGCACGCGGGGTTGGAGCCGCATGAAAGCCTGTTGCGTCCGGTCGCCGCGAAGTTCCACGGACACAGGCTGGTCCATGAATTCTTTGCGCTCCCATCCAGATTCGGATTCTTCACGATCACGGGCCTGGCAGCGGGGCTCAAGCAAATCAGCGGCCCTGAGGTCGAAATCGTGCTGCTGCTCGCGCGCGAGGCGGCAACACTGGACCAGCAGATCGGCGTGCGGGATTTCGCGCTGTACTGCACGCCTATCGTCAATCTGTACCCCGCGACGAGCGAGCGGCTCACCATCCACCCGGAGAAGCACGAGCATCCGCTCACGCCCGTGGCGGAGCGGCCTGGCGACTACGAGGTTCATTCGGTCGATCGTGTCAGGGGACAACTGGAAGAGGAGTCGGAGAAGTTCCTCTTCCAGCCGCTCGACGCGGCACTGCCCGACGACACCCGCCGCAACTCGCGGTATTTCATGCTGCGCCGCGAGCAGCAACTGGTGGCGGATAACGAACGGCGATATGACACGCACCGTGAGTTCGTGCGCACGCTCACCTCGATCACGCTCCTTGGCGAGGACCGCGAGCCGGACGAAACAGGCATGCGGTTTCTGACCTTCGACGCCTGGTTGACGAACGGGGATCTGCCTTGCGTGCAGCCACGCAATGGCGTGAAGGACTTGACGATGGCGGACGCGAAGGCGGTCGAGAGCGTCGGCTTCGTGCGCGGGCCGACCGCTCCCAGGCCTCCGCTCGCGCTCGGCGCGCAGGGCGACGCGGCCTGGGAGCTCGTCCGCCAGCTTCATCTTGAGTTGACCGTCTTTGACGACGAATTCGACGAGCCCAATCCCGGCGAAGGCCTGCGGCTGATGCTCCGCCCGTATCTGGCAGCCGGCGATCCGGCAATGGCCCGAGTTCTCGACAGCCTGGTCGGGGCAACGGCCGGCGCGGTCAATGATATGCATTGCTGGGGCGGCGAGTTGCATCTCGCGCGCGGCATCGCGGTCACGCTCACCTTTGACGAGTCGCGGCTCGACGGCTGGTCGCCCTTTGCGTTCGCGCTGGTGCTGGAGCGCTACGTCGCGCGGCACGTCTCGGCGCATTGCTTTACGCGCACCACGGTACGCACCACGCAGCGTGAGATTTTTACGTTCCCGACGCGTGGCGGCACGCGCGGTGTCTTCTGATGGAGGTTCACGGTGGCATGGAATACCCAGTCGCGCACGCTGGAGATCGTCAGCGACGCGATTCCGGAGCACTGCGGGAAGAAGATCTTCGAACCTGTGCGTTGCAAGGGCACAGACAAGCTGGGCCGGCTGTTCGACTACCGGATCGACGTGCAGACCTTCGAGGCGAATGGCCTTCACGTCAACGACATGGACAGGCTGGTCGACGTCAGCAAGCTGGTGGGCAAACGCCTGACCGTGAAAATCGCCATTGAAGGCAGCGGCACGCAGGAGAGCGACGAGCAAAATATCGGCGCCGATGTTCGCGTGATCACGGGCGTGATTGCGGAGGTGAAGTGCATGGGTGCGGACGACCGGCGCATGTTCTACCGCCTGCGTCTGAGATGCCTGCTGTGGCTGGCGTCGTTGAATCGCGACAACCGGCATTTCCGTGACAGGACGGTAAGGGAAATCTCCGACGAGATCCTGAAGAAGTATCCGTTCAGTGTCCGGTGGAACCTCATCGGTGCGGGGAATGGAAGTCGGAACTATCCGAAGCGGGACTATCAGCGCCAGTTCTGGGAGTCGGACTTTTCCTGTTTGAACCGGCTTTGGCAGGAGTGGGGCATCACGTTCTATTGGGATGACGACACGCTGGTGCTGATGGACAACGCAGGCTACCCCGCGCACGGTCCTGCCTGCAAAACGGTGCGTTACCTCGAACGCGGCGGCCAGCGCATCGACGAGGAGCATATCCACAAACTCGAGTATTCGCGCGGGCTGACCACAGGCAAGGTGGCCGGGATTGATTACGACTACACGCGCGCAACGAACCGGCAGTTCAAACGAAGAATCTCGAACCACCGGGACGCCGCGCACGACAACGCCGAGGAATATACCTGGCTCGATTACGCGCAGCCCCAGCAGGGTGCGATGGGGTTGAATGCCGAACCGAACGACTACGAGTTCGAAGGCGATCATCTTGCGCGCGTGCGCGTCGATGCACACCGCAACAAGTCACTTGTCATCAAGGCCACGGGAAACCTGCGCGGCGTGATGACGGGGCATCAGCTCACGGTCGCGGGTCATCCGTTTGCACCCGTCAACCGCAAGTACATCGTCACGGGCACGAAGATCGAAATCGTGAACAACGATTCGGTCACGCAGGGCGGGACGCTACAGCGCGAGTACACGTGCAGGACTAAGTTCACGGCGATTCCGAACGACCACTACTACCGCACGCCGCAGAAGGCGAAGAAACCGCGCGCGTTTGCGGAGAAGGCCGTGGTCACCGGCCACGACAAAAAAGGCGTCCACACGGATGCGATGGCGCGTATCCGCGTCAAATTCATCTGGGACCGGGTGAGCCAGGCCGATGAGGAAGCATCGTGCTGGATACCGCTCATGCAGGTGTGGCAAGGGCAGCGCTACGGCATGAACTTCGTTCCGCGCGTGGGCGATCACGTCTATATCGGGTTTCTGAACATGGACCCGGACCGCCCCTTCATTCTCGGCAGCCACACAACCGATCGCAACGAGGCGCCGTGGGACCTGTACGCGAACCACGCGCTCTCGGGCTGGCGCAGCCAGGATCTGGACGGCTACGGCAAGGGATCGAACACGGTGGTGACCGACGACACTCCCGGCCAGCTCCAGGTGCAGGTGACCAGCGACCATGCCAACTCGAGGTTCGTGGCGGGCTGCAACGTGCGCATCGACGGGAACACAGGGCGCTCGCAGGCGCGCGGCGAAGGCATCGAGATTGCGACCGACGCAAATGCGGTCATGCGCGCGAACCGGGGCATGCTCATCACGACCGAGGCTCGCGACGGGGCAACGGCTCCCATGAAGGACATGGGCGAGACGATTGCGCGCCTTGACGAGGCCCGCACCCTGCACGACAGGCTGGCGGGAGATGCGCAGGCAAACGGCGCGCAGGATTCTGGCGGAGATCAGAAGGCCGTTGCCGCAGCGATCAGGGCGCAGAACCGTGCGCTGGCGGGCAAGACCGGGGCGGGCAAATTTCCTGAATTCGCCCAGCCTCACGTGACGCTGGCAAGTCCCGCCGGTATCGAGTCCACCACGGCGGGCAGCACCCATGTTGCGAGCGGCGAGCATCTTGCGATGACGAGTGGAGCCGATGTGGCCATTGCGGCGGGCGGGTCATTCTTCGGGACATTTGGCAACAAGTTGCGCATGACCGTCCAGAAAGCCGGAATGCGGCTCGTTGCAGTGTCGGGCGATATCGATCTGCGCGCGCTGAAAGACAGCATCAATCTCCTGGCGAGGCTCAATGTCACCGTCACGGCCGAGAAGATCACGATCAGCGCGAAGCAGGAAGTCGAAATCCGGGGCGGCGGCAGTTTCACGCGATGGAGTAGCGGGAAGATCTACCACGGCACGCCGGGGCAGTTTGAAATCCATTCCGCAGGGCGCCTGTTTACTGGACCGGATTCGGCTTCCCTTCCAACGCTTCCTGAATCGGCGCCTGGCCAGCAGGAGTTGCATTTCGCGCTAGGCGCACTGGCGAACGGCGCTGCTCACCGGTACGTGGAAGAACCCTATGAACTTTACCAGGGCAACGCGCTGATCGACAGCGGTGTGACCGACAGCTACGGGCGCGTAGTGGTGAAAGACCATCAGCCGGAGACGACGGAGTATTGCGTCAAGCTTTGCTATGGCGGCCAGTTCAGGCTGAAGGTCAAGGATGCACTCAATGCCGACGCCGACCATATCGATCAGCGCAGCAACCGGGGCGACCGTGCAGTCTGATAACTCATTTGAAAAACCGGAAACGGATCAGTCATGTCCAATCTGAAAACACAGAATCCCGTCGACGTCGCCATTACCGAAGTGGGCGGTCAGGCGCAAGGCTCGGTCCAATGGCTGCTCGAAAAGAAGACATGCCCGGACGCGCCCGAGATTACCGAAGGCAACGATCTCCAGTTCTTCATCTGCGGTCAGGAGGGCTTTGGTCAGTTATCCAAAGATCTGCGCGCTGCGAAGTCGACGGTCGATATTGTCTGCTGGGGCTTTGACCCGGGCATGGAAGTCGAGCGCACAGGCGAAGCGTGGCCGCGCGACCTGCGATACGGCGATCTGCTCGAACAGCTGGCCAAAGCTGAAGTGCGGGTCAGATTGCTACTCTGGTTTGATCCTCGCGCATCGAGAAAGCAGAACAGCATGCCGGGCTATACCGATGTGCCGGTTTCCCTCGCGACGAGCCCCATCCAGCGGATGGTCCAGGGGGATGACCCCTACGGCAATCCGGTGCGTCACGACTGGTGCAAGGCGTGGTGGAAACGGCATGGGCTGGAAAATGACCGCATTGACTCACGCAAGGCGCTGTACCCCGATCATCTTCAGATCGTGCTGCGCGGGATTGAAAAGCAGGCCGTCAAGGGTCTGCTGGCCGCGGACATCGCCGAGGAGGACCGGCCCGATTCGAGCTGGCTTAGTCCGGTTGACGAATCCGCGTTGCTGTGGAATTACCCGACGCATCATCAGAAACCCGTCCTGATCGACTATGCACACGATGGTGGCAGTAAGGCGGTGGGTTTTGTGATGGGACTGAATTCGGTCACGGACTTCTGGGATACGGCGGAGCACAAGATCGAAACGGGTCTGCGCGAAACGGGTGCGAGGTCCACGTGGGAAGGCGAGATCGATCACGAATACAGGAGCGATTTTGGCGGCGGCGATCCAGGCGAAGCGCAGAAGGTGGCGGCGATTCATGGCGGAAATTACACGTCCATCCGCCCTTATCAGGACTATGCCTGTCGGGTGGTGGGGCCGGCGCTGAGGCGGCTGCACGAAAATTTCGAGAACGGCTGGAATGCGTTTGCGCCTTCGCAATGGAAAACATCGGCGAAGGATGGCGATTCACTGCCGCCGAAGATTCCTACGCTTGCGAAAGACTCGGCGCAACGCGTGCAGATAGTCCGGACTCAGGCGGCGGAAGGGGAGAAGACTATCAAGAAGCTTTATTTCCAGGCTACGAGTATTGCGCGTAATTATATTTATATTGAAAACCAGTACTTTTTTTATCCGGAGTTTGCGCGTCATCTGAAGAATGAGCGAAGAAAGTTCTGCCGGGCATGGGCGAGGTTGGCGAAAAAGCCGATGACGGCCGTGCCAAATCTTCATCTGTTCATTGTCATTCCTCATCCAGAGGATGACGGAATGGTTCCCCGGACGTTCGACACGCTGACCGAACTGGGAAAGAGCGATGCAATGCCCGCGCAGGCGGGCTATGTCGATGAAGGGAAGGCCGATCAGCAATACGGCAACCATTCAACACAGGCGACTTACACCACCACATTCACGGACGAGTCGGGCGAGCCGGTCAGCATTGCTCGAACTCATCCAGTGCTGGATCGGCCTAGTCTGGAAACACTGGAACGGACGTTGGGGCTGAAGGTGAGCGTGGCGCGGCTATGCACGAGCGACTCGGTGGAAGGAAAGATGGCGTATCGGGAAATCTATATCCATTCGAAGTTGATGATCATTGACGATGTGTTCCTGACGCTCGGTAGCGCAAATTTGAACCAGCGCAGTATGTCGGTGGATAGTGAGATCAATATTGCGGCGACGGGGGCGGAGCATGCGGCCAGGTTGCGTGGTGCCGTGTTCGGGCTGCATTCTGACAATACAACTACTGGTGACGGCGGTCGGGAGGCAATGCCAGATGTTTTTGAAAGTTGGGAGCGCCTTGCAAACACAAATCTTGATAAATGGAAAGCGGGAAGGGAAAAATTGAAGGGATTCCTGATGAAATTCGAAGACCGGCGGTCTACCAATACGAAACATGCCATGAATACCGTACCTTCCTCCACGGACGGTGAAACCGCACTGACATGAAATTCACCCCCGCTCGATATCTGTTCGGTTTTTGCTTAGAGGCCAGTTCAAAAAGGCTGCTCCGTACGCCTGAAGATGTTCCAGCAGACGAGGGCGCAGCCGAATTTCAAGAATGCTTCGTGAATGTCAGCTCGACGATCGAAGCGTATGCGAAGACGACGGAAGTTGTGGAGCCACGAGTGAGTCCGTTCAACGACCCAACGGAATTTGCCCAGACCACTGCCATGTTCAGTGCGGCGCCTGGCGATCACCGGTTTGATGCCGCGTTCGCGCAATCGTTGACGATGCGGATCGGAATCGTAACCACGATCGGCATAGATGACTTTGGGTCTCTGAAGTGGTCGGCCGCGCGTGCCGCGGATCGGGGGAATCGCGTCGACGAGCGGCAGCAACTGGGTGACGTCGTTGCGGTTCGCGCCGGTCAGGATGGCGCTGATGGGAACGCCATTGGCGTCTACGAGGATGTGGTGCTTGGAACCGGGTCGCGAGCGATCCGTGGGGTTCGGGCCAGTTTTTCGCCCGCCCCAACGGCTCGTACCGACGAGGAATCGACGGCAGCGTATGAAAGATCGATCTGCCCGGCCTCGCGCAACTTGTCGAGCAGCAGTTCGTGTAGTCGATCCCATACTCCTGCTTTGCGCCAGTCGTTCAGTCGTCGCCAGCAGGTCGCGCCGGAGCCAAAGCCCAATACGGTCGGCAGGTAGTTCCATCGCAGACCGGTTTTCAACACGAACAGAATGCCATTCAACGCCGCCCGATCCGATACGCGCGGGCGACCAGGATGCTCTTTGCGCCGGGGCTTGGGCGGCGGCAGTAACGGTTCGATCAGTGTCCACAATTCGTCATCAATGATCGGCGCTTCCATCCCTTGGGTTCCATTGTTCAGGCATCCAAGGTTAACAGCTTGCCGAGAAAGTAAACAGCCCCCTCAGGGGTTTTTGAACTGGCCTCTTACTTTTCGGCTTGATACAAGCCGCGCTTGCCGGATCCCCAATTCACCAACTCATGGCCGCCATGTCCAGTTCCGATTCGCCTCGTTATACGAAACTGCCGCTGTTTGCTCCACATCGCAGGGATTTCACGTGTGTGTATCAGGAACAGCATCTGCCGCCTGTCGATCCGCAGGCCGAACTGTGGTTCCAGCAGGCACTCGCATCGGAACTTGATCCCAACATCTATTGGGAAGACAAGGACTGGAGAAAGATCTACCAGCTTTACTTGCAGGCTGCGGAACGCAACCACTGGAAAGCGATGCTCAATCTTGCCAGTCTGATCCTGAGTGACTACCCGATTCCCGTCAGAGATCCGGACATGGCAATTTCCTGGGTAGAGAAAGCGATGCAACTTGGGGTGCCCGATGCATGGGACACGATGGGTGTCTATCACATGAATGGCATCGTCAAGGGTGGAGACGCCACGAGCGCGTATGCATTCTTCCAGAAAGCCGCCGACATGGGCAGCCCGTTAGCCCAGGCGTTCCTGGGGGCGGCGCTGGATGCCGGCTGGGACAATCCGGGCAACGGATTCTGGGCTAATCTCCCTGTTGGGGTGAAGATGCTGGAATGTGCCGTGGCCCAAGGTTACGGCGACGCGGCGGATGAGCTTGGACTTGTATATGCTCGCCCCCACACACCGGAAGCAAATCTTCGCGCGTTAAAAGTTTTACATGAGGGAGTAAAGCTTGGTAGCGCAAAGTGTGCGAAGTCCCTCGGCGTTGAGTTTAGTGGTTTCTCTTTGTCTTCTGGCGACAATATCGCAGGCTACGTCGACATGGAAAGGTCCAAACGCTACAGGAAGATCGGTGACGTCTTGAAGTGGTACGAAGGCACCCTGAAGCTCCCCAATCTGGACAAGGTGTTGCCTCTTCCTCCGGCAGCCTTACCGAAATGGGACGGCGATGCGCAAACACTGATCGACGCAGCCAAGGCCGTTACTCCGCCACCAACATCTCCAGCGCACCCTTCACAGTCCGAACCTCACGCGGCTCTGACGAAAGCCGGATTGCTGAGACAACTCGCGGACCGACCCGAATCATTGCGCTGCAATGGTGGGCTCAAATGTCCACAGTCCGGCATATGGGAGGCTCGCGTGGCCGCAGCGCATCCGCTTGCCGCACTTTATAACCGATGGGACCGGCAAGCGTTCGTCGAGAAAGAGGCCAGCTTTCCCGATCCGCGACAGCAGCATCTGGACATATCGGCTCACGACGTCCGCTGGACCTGGCTGGGCAGCCCCAATCAGTTGCGCGTAGCGGATGTGTATGACATTGCATTGTAGGGCTTGTTTTGTGTTTGCCGCGTCGCGAGAGAAAGAACGGCACGGCAGCTTATGGCTGGCGCTCTCTATCGGGAGTTTTCCTGCCACCTGAAAAAGGAGCGGGAGAAGTTTTGCGACGTGTGGGCGAGATTGATAGAAAGGGATTCCTGATGAAATTAGAACGATGGTTAAGTCGCACTTACATGAAGTTCGCTCGCGTTCGATATCTGTTCGGTTTGTGGCTTCTTTTCGTCGTGGCACAAACCGCCCTTGCCGAATCCCCAATTCACCAGTTGATGACTGGCATGTCCAGTTCCGATTCGCCCCGTTATACGAAACTGCCGCTGTTTGCTCCGCATCGCAAGGATTTCACGTGTGTGTATCAGGAACAGCATCTGCCGCCTGTCGATCCGCAGGCCGAACTGTGGTTCCAGCAGGCACTCGCATCGGAACTTGATCCCAACATCTATTGGGAAGACAAGGACTGGAGAAAGATCTACCAGCTTTACTTGCAGGCTGCGGAACGTAACCACTGGAAAGCGATGCTCAACCTCGCCGCATTGATATTGAGCGGCTACCCGGTTCCCGTGAGGGACCCTGAGACGGCGATCCGCTGGGTGGAGAAAGCGATGCAACTTGGGGTGCCCGATGCCTGGGACACGATGGGTGTCTATCACATGAAGGGCATCGTCAAGGGCGGAGACGCTACGAGCGCGTACGCGTTTTTCCAGAAGGCGGCGGACATGGGTAGCCCGTCGGCCCAATCGTTCCTGGGTGCGGCGCTTGACGCCGGTTGGGACAATCCGGGCAACGGGTTCTGGGCCAATGTTCCCGTTGCGACGAAGATGCTGGAATGTGCTGTTGCCCAAGGCTATGGCGACGCTGCGTATGAGTTGGCGTTTCTCTATGCTGATCCCGGAACGCCTGAAGCTAAGTTTCACGCACTGAAACTGCTTCAGGAGGGTGCAAAGCTGGGTAGTGCAAAGTGTGCGGATAAATTGTCTGTTCAATTTAATGGCTTCGAATTGGCAAACGGTGGGAGTCTGGTCGGTCATGTCGATGAAGCCCGTGCAGATCGCTACAGCAAAGTCGGCGATATCCTCAGGTGGTACGAAGGCACCCTGAAGCTCCCCAATCTCGACAAGGTGTTGCCTCTTCCTCCAGCCCCATTGCCGAAATGGGACGGCGACGTGCAAACACTGATCGACGCCGCCAAGGCCGTTACTCCACCGCCACCAACACCTCCAGCACACTCGCCACAGTCCGAACCTCACGCGGCTCTAACGAAAGCCGGGCTGCTGAGACAACTCGCGGACCGACCCGAACCATTGCGCTGCAATGGTGGGCTCAAATGTCCACGGTCCGGCATATTCTCTATCGGGAGTTTTCCTGCCAGCTGAAAAGGAGCGGGACAAGTTTTTGCGACGTATCGCACAGTTGGTAGAAAGGATTGCCAATGAAATTAGAAAGATGCTTAAGCCACACTTACATGAAGTTCGCTCGCGTTCGATATCTGTTCGGTTTGTGGCTTCTTTTCGTCATGACACAAACCGCCCTTGCCGAATCCCCAATTCGCCAGTTGATGACTGCAATGTCCAGTTCCGATTTGCCTCGTTATACGAAACTGCCACTGTTTGCTCCACATCGGAAGGATTTCACATGTGTGTATCAGGAACAGCATCTGCCGCCTGTCGATCCGCAGGCCGAACTCTGGTTCCAGCAAGCACTCGCATCGGAACTTGATCCCAACATCTATTGGGAAGACAAGGACTGGAGAACGATTTACCAGCTTTACTTGCAGGCTGCGGAACGTAACCACTGGAAAGCGATGCTCAACCTCGCCGCATTGATATTGAGCGGCTACTCGGTTCCGGTGAGGGACCCCGAGATGGCGATCCGCTGGGTGGAGAACGCGATGCAGCTTGAGGTGCCCGATGCCTGGGACACGATGGGTATCTATCACATGAAGGGCATCGTCAAGGGTGGAGACGCCACGAGCGCGTACGCATTTTTCCAGAAAGCGGCGGACATGGGCAGCCCGTCCGCCCAGACGTTTCTGGGCGCAGCGCTTAACGCCGGCTGGGACAATCCGGGTAGCGGCTTCTGGGCTAACATTTCTGTCGCGACGAAGATGCTTGAATGTTCGTTAGCACAAGGCTACGGCGATGCTGCAGATGAGTTGGAGTTCATTTATGCCGCTCCTCGAACGCCGGAAGCCAGGCTTCGTGCGGTGACAGTTTTGCAGGAAGGGGCAAAGCTAGGTAGCGCCAAGTGCGCAAGCCTTCTTGGTAGTCAGTTTCGCGGCATGGGCCTTAGCGACGGCAAGAGTCTCGTCGGTTATGTCGATAAAGCACGGGCTGAGCGCTACGGGAAAATCAGCGACACCCTCCTGTGGTACGAAGGCACCCTGAAGCTCCCCAACCTGGACAAAGTATTACCTCTTCCTCCAGCCCCATTGCCGAAATGGGACGGCGACGTGCAAACACTGATCGACGCCGCCAAGGCCGTTACTCCACCGCCACCAACATCTCCAGCACATTCGCCACAGTCCGAACCTCACGCGGCTCTAACGAAAACCGGGCTACCGCCACAACCCGCGGCCCGCCCCCAACCAATGCGCTGCAACAGCGGGCGCAAATGCCAAGAGTCCGGCATACGGGAGGCGCGTGTGGCCGCCAGGCATCCGCATGCCCCACTTCACAACCGCTTGGACCGGCAGGCATTCGCTTGACGTAGCAGCGCAGCCCCAATCAGCTACGCGTACCGCGCTGCCCACAACACCGTATCGCGCGACATATTCACCCTTTCCTCGTCGAGATAAAGAATGACACGTCAGATTATCGTCACCGGTGACACATTGGCCCCCTTCGGTGGAGAAGTTATCGAAGGCTCAGAGATGGACAACATCGACGGTCGCAAGATTGCCCGCAAGAGCGACAGGGTGTATTGCGCAGAACACGGCGTGAATCCGATTGCCGAGGGAGACGACTCGACACTTGTCGACGACAGACCCGTAGCGCTCGAAGGGCATCGCGCATCGTGTGGCTGCACATTAGTGAGCCGGCAGCAAACATTATCGGTGGCGTGACGAAAACACGTACCTGTGCTGACCAAAAGAAGCAGCGCTTACACAGCAGAGCCGCCAGGCCACCTGCGGCTCCAACCCAATTTCCCGCATCAAGAGCTTTTCCGGGCCGCTCACGCAGCCCCTTTTCCGACGAGGTGTGTTGGTGAAACGAGCGGCACCCAATATTGCAATGTCAGTCACGCTGATCGATGACCTGGTGGCCACCCCGTGGCGACATGGTTTCATCGCGCTCATGCGCCGCATCAATGCGGACCCCGCCATCGCTCCGGTCGGCACCGCGCTGCTGCCGTACGCGGAACCGTTCCGCATCGGCCAGAAGCCGAGTCTCGTCTTCGCGCCGAGTGAAGTTGCCGAAGCCAGGATCAAGGACAACAGGTTGCATATCCGGCTTCATAGCCTGGGGATGCTGGGTCCGAACGGGCCATTGCCAATTCACGTTACAGAGATCGCCCGCGAGCGCGAAGCGCTGCGAGGTGACACGACGCTGAGCAATTTCCTCGACGTCTTTCATCACCGCTCGCTCGCGCTCCTGTACCGCGCGTGGGCCTCGGCGCAGGCCGCCGCCAGCCTCGACCGGCCGGATCACGACCGCTTCTCGTTCTACGTCGGCTGTCTTTCCGGCACGTCGCCGCGACGCGACCGTACCGTGAGGTTGCCCTCGCATGCACGCCTCGCGTCGGGAGCGCATCTGGTGCACGAGGCCCGCAACCCGGACGCGCTCGCCATGACGGTCGCGCACCGCTTCCACGTGCCCGCGCGCATCGACGAATGGTCGCTGCACTGGACCGTGCTGCCGCCGAAGCTTCAATGCAGGGTGGGGCAGGAGCGCATGTCCGCCATCCTGGGAGGCGGCGCGGTGCTGGGCGAACAGGTGCCCGGCAAGATGCACCGGTTCTGCCTCGTGCTCGGGCCGCTCGACATCGAGACATACCACCGCCTGACGCCACGTGGTGCTGACCTGCTGCGGCTGATCGCTCTGGTACGGGCGCACATGGGCCTAGAGTATGAGTGGCTGCTGGAACTGCAGATCAGGCCGCAGGATGCGACCTGCGCCAGCCTTGGCGACAACCAGCAGCTCGGCTGGTCGGGCTGGCTCGGGGAGCCGCCCAAGGGCGAGCCGGTCGTGGGCATGCGCTTCGAACCCGAACTGTACGTGAAGCAGCTTGTACGGAACATGCAGCACACCAGACGCCAGGCATAGAGGTCTCAGTGAGCCGTGCAAAGAATTCGCGCCGATGATTCCAGCGTTCAAGAAAGAGCGCGTCGCTCCCGGCCGCCTGGTATCGATCCCGCCAAGGAGAAAAGCCAGGCAATAGAGAACTTCATCTGCATAGCCGATGAACTCCACACCCGGCCGCTGCGCCCCTACACACTCCGCCCCCTCAATGCCCAATTGAACACCCGCCGCGCATCCGAAACCGGCCGCATCAACCGGTCGAACAACTGTGCGACCGCGCCGTCCAGTTGAGCGAGTGCCGGCGCCTTATGCACATCGATATCAGCGTCGATCGTCACAGAAGCACGCTCATCGGAATCACCACCCGCAGCACGCGCCACGCCGTTATAGCGCGCAATCAACGAATCGAGCCGCGCCACGATCGACTCGACATGCGCCGCGCCGACCTCGGCCGCATTGAGCGCTGTCCTTTCGCGCAACCCGCCGCGCCGCGCGGAATCACTCAACACCCGCGCCCAATGCAGACAACACAGCAGCGAACCGGTCGCCAGCTCGACATCGGGATTCCACACCACCACGCGCTGCGTTTGCAGCGGCCGCAGCGCGATGCGCAGATCGTGCCAGCTGCGATCGAGCTTGCGCATCGCCGGAAGCGCATCAGCCGCCAGCGCTCCCGACCCGGTGAGCCGCACCACTTCACGCAGCGCGCCCAACACCGAGGCCAGCCGCGTCTCGACATGCCGCGTCGCGGCAAGCGGCATCATCAGGATCGCGACAGCGAACGACACGACGCAACCCACCAGCACTTCTTCAATTCGCAATTCGACCAGCGGTCCCATCGCGAACCCCAACTCGCCGTAGACCAACCCGACGAGTACGGTAATAAAAAACACTCCCGGCGCGTACGCGTTCAGGATGAAGTAAGCCCAGCCGAACACGCACAGCAGTATCGCGGCGACCAGCAAAACCGGCGAGTCCTGCAGCGGCGCAACCAGCGACACGCTGACGAGCGCGCCACCCAGCGTCCCCACGAGGCGCTGCGCGCCGCGATACACCGTATCGGCGCGCGACCGCGTGCCGAGGAACACGACGAATGTGGTAATGACCGCCCAGAACCAGCGCTCCGGCGAAAGCGAGTGACCGATCAGCATGGCGAGCAACGCAGCGGTCGTGGCGCGCGTGGCGGGGAGCCAGCAAAGCTTGCTGCGCAAGTCGGCAAAGCGCTGCGACGCAGTCAGCGCGACCGCGCCGCCGGCTGAGGCAAACGCAGCGCGCCGCGCGTCGCTATCTTGATGCGCCGTCTCCCTGAGCCGCGCAATCGCGTGACGCAATACGCGAGCGTTCGCCTCGACGCCGCCATCCGCGTGGCCCGATGCAAACGCATACTGCCCGGCCGCCACTTCCACTTCGACGATCCGTTCACGAATCGTTTCGGCATCGGACGGATTGAGCAGCGCCAATTGTTCTTCGAGCGAGAGCGCGGCTTCGTTCAACGCGGAGAGATGCGCCGCCACCGGAGCGTGAAGCACGCGCGACGCGCGCAGCGTCACCGTGTGGACCGCGAGGCGCAAGCTCGTTGCGGCCCGCGTCGGCACGATCACGCGGCCCACCAGCGCGACCATCAGCGGGCCGAACGCGGACAGCAGGAGCGACTGCACGAGATGCGTCGTCGAAGGATGCAGGTACAGGCCGAGGTAAAAACACACCACGCCGAGCATCGCACAACCCAATGCACGCGGACCGCAAGCCTGACACAGCATGCCCACGAACATCACGGCGAGGAAGCCGGCATCGCCGGCCAGCGGAAACCGGCTCAGCACGCTCGCCGCAGCGAAGCACGCGCACGCACACAGATAGAGGCAGACGAGCGTACCGAACCACGCGGGCCGCCGCGCGTCGCGCACGAACAGCGGCGCGACCATCGCAAAGAGGATGCCGGGTGCGGCGAGCGTGATGGGGTGATGCCGGGAGGCGGTCCACGCGATGCTGGCCACGCCGGTGAGCAGGCAGGCGAGCGCAACGCGCAGCGCGGTATGAAGACGTACGAGCCCCGGGTCCGCGGCAAGCAGGCGGTCGGCGACGCGCGAAAACGCGGCAGCAATCATGATCGATGATGTCCAGGCTAAATAGCCGCCACCGGCTTTTGGCCGATTGCGACAAGGCGGGCGCGCGGGCCCGCCGACTTCGTATCGCCGGACTGGGTCGCCATGCCGGGATCACCGGCCAGCAGCCCCGACCGACGACGGGCGATAGCACCCGAACGGACACACCGGAACGCGCTGCAAAGGGTGGCGCAGCGCATCCGGCGGATTCGGGTTTTCCCGGATGATACCTGGTCAAAATTACGATTGTCGAGATTTGCGGCGGAGCAGCAGGGCTCGGCGCGCCCCGCGCCACGCCAGGTCATCCCGAAGCCGCGTCAGGTCGCGTCGTGGAAGATCACCCCGAGCGTATGCCGCTGGCCCGAGCGCAGGCGGCTCACACCATGCCGCAAATTGACCCGGTACGGGCCGCGCGTCCCTTGTACCGGACGGTGATGGACGGCGAACACCACCGCGTCGCCCTTGCCGAGGGGCACCACTTCCGTGCGCGATTGCATTCGCGGACGCTGCTCCGTCATGACGAATTCGCCGCCGGTAAAGTCCGCGCCGGGCTCGGACAGCAGAATCGCGACCTGGAGCGGAAAGACGTGTTCGCCGTAGAGATCTTGATGCAGGCAGTTGTAATCGTCGATGGCGTATTGGAGCATGAGCGGCGTAGGCCGCGTCTGACCGGCGGCGTGGCAGCGCTCGATGAACTCCGCATGCATGGCCGGATAGCGGACGTCGATACCCATCACCTCGTTCCAGCGATTCGCCACCGGCGCGAGACACGGATAAAGCGCGGTCCGCAAATCCGCGATCAACGGCGGCAGCGGATAAGCGAAGTATTTGTATTCGCCGCGCCCGAAACCATGGCGCGCCATCACGACGCGGCTGCGGAACAGCGCTTCGCGCGGATAGAGCGCGGTCAGCGCGTCGCATTCTTCCGCCCCGAGCAGATTGCTCAGCATCGCGCAGCCGTACGCGTTCAAGCCTTGTTCGACATCGAACCAGTCGAGCGCCCCGATACGCTGCGCGAGCGAGCCGGCCGCCTGCGCTTCATCGTCTTTGCCATCCGGCTTCCGGATCGCATCGGCCCCGAACTGCAACTCCAGTGAATGCGATTGTTGAGCTTTCGCAACCGTATCCATAAACCCTCTCCATCACGCTACGACTTGAACGATGCTTGAGTGTAAGCACCTGCGTACTGTCACGCACCCCGACTCTTGCTCTTCAATTCTGCGCGTTTCGCAGTCGTTGCTCGGGCAACGGGTGCATGATGTTCAGACAGCACACTTCGCGGGACGTACTGCCTCGTTCATCGTAAGACCCCGTTAAGCCCAACGCACACCTGGAGACTATGCCTATGTCTGCTTCCCCGCAGAAACTCGAAGACTGGCTCGACAAGCAGGCGGTAGCCGAAGACGACATCACCACCTTTCCGCTGGCAGCGATGGCCGCCACGCTCGATCGCGAAGAACACGGCGACAGCGTGCCGCCGCTCTGGCATTGGCTATATTTTCTGCCGATTGCGCCGATGTCCGAGGTCGGCCCGGACGGCCATCCTAAGCGCGGCGGTTTCCTGCCGCCGGTTCCGTTGCCGCGCCGCATGTGGGCCGGCGGCCGGCTGACGTTTCACGCGCCGCTGAAAGTGGGCGAGCGCGCCACGCGGACCTCGACGATCGCGCATATCGAAGACAAGACCGGCCGCTCCGGCCGTCTCGTGTTCGTCACGGTGCAGCACACCATTGAAGCTGGCGGCGAACTGAAGCTTGAAGAAGAGCACGACATCGTCTATCGCGACGCGCCGCAGGAGGGCGCGCGGCCACCGCAGCCGCAACTCGCGCCGGAAGGTGAAGCATGGCGCCGCACGATCGACGCCGACCCCGTCATGCTGTTCCGCTACTCGGCGCTGACCTTCAACGGCCATCGGATCCACTACGACTACCCGTACGTCACGGAGGTCGAGGGCTACCCGGGGCTAATCGTTCACGGTCCGCTGATTGCGACGCTGCTGGTCGACCTGGTGCGCCGGGAACGACCGGACGCCACGTTGCAAAGTTTTGCCTTCAAGGCGGTGCGTCCGACATTCGCCGGCCAGGCGTTCGCGGTATGCGGCAAACCCTCCGCCGACGGCAAGATCATCGATCTGTGGGCCAAAGACCACGAAGGCTATCTGACCATGCGTGCCACGGCGGCGCTCGGCTGAGTTGGGCTGAACTGTACGAGATGCGAGCTTCCGCGCGCGCTAGCGCATCGAGGCAACCGCACCTCGATGCCGCACGGCAAGGCCCGCGAATCCGCTGCGTGCCCCGCTTTTGTGCGCGATTCCAGCTAGCGAGCGAATCGACGATGCTTGCCCGCAGTCACAGCGCCTCAACAGACGGCGGGCAGCGCCGCATCGTTTTCGCATTCGGCCAGCAGTGAGAGGAGCTTGTCCAGCGCGAACGGTTTCCTGAGAAAGCCTTTGACGGGCAAGGCGGGCGCCTCGCCGCTGCCGCTCGTCAGAATGACGGGTACGGACGCCAGTTCACTGCGTGCCTGCATCGATTCGATCAGCTCGGCGCCATCCATGTTGGGCATGCGCCAGTCACACACCACAGCGCTTACGCGCGTGCGCTGCAGCCGTTCAAAAGCTTCGGCGCCGTCCGCCGCCGTGGCGACCGTGTAACCACGGCCGACCAGCACGGCGCGCAGCGCGGACAATGCCTCGGGTTGGTCGTCGACCAGTAATACGCGACTCATAATGCTTGTGCCTGAAATGTCGGTGAGACTGCGCCTCGGGTGTTCTCGGCGCCAGTCGTGACGGGAGCGCGCGCTGAATTAGCGTGCGTTGTGTCCTGTCGAGCCGCAGGAGTAAGCAAGGGGCGTGCCTGGAGATTCGCGTTGTCGCGCGTCGGTCGTCGAACCGTCCGGCCCACAAGAACTCGCCACGCGATTTTCACCGACGCCGTCAGGCACCGCCCAGCATTTCCAATAAGAAACCCACGCGCTGCCGGCGGCACGCCGCCGCTGCCCGTGCTCCGGCATTCGCGGAAGTCGTGAAGCGTGCATGGCTGTCACACTGTTATTCAAGCTCAGTAAGCCCTCAGCAGTTTTGCGCCGAGCTTGCCCGGGCAAATACCCTTGCCGCCAGAAAAACCCGCGTGTATAGTTTCCGAACTTACTCTTGTTTCGCATCGGAAATAAAAGGGATCTTCATGGACGCTTCCACCATCCTCGCCGACCTCGGCATCGCCCACGCGGCGCAAGCCGGCGACATCGCGGTTCATTCGCCCATTACCGGCGAACTCATCGGCCGCGTGGCCAGCAACACCGTGGCGGAAGTCGACACGGCCCTCGCCCAGGCGCAACAGGCGTACGCCGGCTGGCGCAATGTCCCGGCGCCGCGCCGCGGCGAACTGGTGCGTCTGCTCGGCAACCGTCTGCGTGAGAAAAAGCAGGCGCTCGGCAGCATCATCACGCTCGAAACCGGCAAGATTCTTCAGGAAGGCATGGGCGAAGTGCAGGAAATGATCGACATCTGCGATTTCGCGGTCGGTCTGTCGCGCCAGTTGTACGGTCTGACGATCGCCTCGGAGCGTCCGGGGCATCGCATGGCGGAAACGTGGCATCCCATGGGCACTTGCCTCGTGATTTCGGCATTCAATTTCCCGGCGGCGGTGTGGTCGTGGAATGCGGCGCTCGCGTTGGTCTGCGGCAATGCGGTGATCTGGAAGCCGTCGGAAAAGACGCCGCTCACCGCGCTCGCCGTCAATCAGATTCTCAACGAGGCATTGCAGGAATTCGGCGACGCGCCGGCCGGTCTCACCGCATTGATCAACGGCGGCCGCGACGTGGGCGCGAAACTGGTGGCCGATCCACGCGCATCGATTGTCAGCGCGACGGGCAGCACGGAAATGGGCCGCACGGTCGGCGTGGAAGTGGCGAAGCGCTTCGGCCGCTCGCTGCTCGAACTCGGCGGCAACAACGCGGGCATCGTCACGCAAACGGCGGATCACGAACTCGCCATGCGCGGCATTCTGTTTTCGGCGGTCGGTACGGCTGGGCAGCGTTGCACGTCGCTGCGCCGTTTGTTCGTGCACGAAAGCGTGTACGACAAAACCATCGAACGTCTGAAGCAGCTGTACAGCAAGGTGCCGATCGGCAATCCGCTCGAAAAGGGCACGCTGATGGGGCCGCTGATCGACAAGCAATCGTATGGCCGCATGCAGGAAGCGCTGCAACAGGCTACGGCCGAAGGCGGCAAGGTATTCGGCGGCGAGCGCGTCGACGTGAAGGGGTATGAGGGCGGTTACTACGTGCGTCCGGCGATTGTCGAAATGCCGTCGCAAACGTCGGTGGTGTTGAAGGAAACGTTCGCACCGATTCTCTATGTGCTGCGCTACTCCGATTTCGCCGACGCGGTCGAAGCGAACAATGCGGCTGTGCATGGTCTGTCGTCGTGCGTATTCACAACCGATCTGCGTGAAGCGGAACGCTTCCTGTCCGACTCGGGCAGCGACTGCGGTATCGCGAACGTCAACATCGGACCGAGCGGCGCGGAAATCGGCGGCGCGTTCGGCGGCGAGAAGGAAACCGGCGGCGGCCGCGAGTCGGGTTCGGACGCGTGGAAGGCCTATATGCGCCGCGCCACCAACACGGTCAATTACTCGTCCGCATTGCCGCTCGCGCAGGGTATCGACTTCAATATCGGCTGAACCCGTTCGCGTCATTCGTTCGGTTATTCGTGACAGGCAGCGGCGCAATCACGCGCCGCTGCAGCTTGACCCAATCTTCTTCTGCATCCATTTGCGCCGCCGAGGTTGAGAGCGGCCACGCTACTCGTGGGGTAACACGTGAGTTCCAAAGTCGTGATCGTCGGCGGTGGGGTGATCGGCAGTTCCATTGCGTACTTCTTGCGGCTGTCCGATCCGACAGTCAGCGTCACGGTGATCGAACGCGATCCGACTTATGCGCGCTCGTCGTCGGCATTGTCGGCGGCGTCGATCCGTCAGCAATTCTCCACCCCGCTTTCCATTCAGATGTCGCTGTTCGGCATCGAGTTTCTGCGCTCGATCGGCGAACGGCTCGAAGTCGACGGCGCCCAACCGTCCATCGATCTGCACGAAGGCGGCTATCTGTTCCTCGCAACACCCGCTGGCGAAGCGACGCTGCGCGAGAATCACGCACTGCAAAAGAGTCTCGGCGCCGATATCAGCCTGCTCGACAAAGCCGCGCTGCAAGCGCGCTTTCCCTGGCTGAACACGGAAGGCCTCGCCGCCGGCGCGTACGGTGAAAGCGGCGAAGGCTGGTTCGACGGCTACGGGCTCGTGCAGGCGCTGCGCAAGAAGGCGCAGTCGCTCGGCGCGCGCTATGTCGCCGCCGACGTCACGGCACTCCAGCGCGAAGGCAAACGCGTGACCCATGTGCAGACCGCGAACGGCGAGACCTATCCCTGCGACGTGGTGGTCAATGCCGCGGGCGCGTGGTCGCGCAAGGTCGCGCAGATGGCCGGCATCGACATTCCGGTCTACGCGCGGCGCCGCAGCATTTTCAATGTCACCTCGCCAGGGCAGCTCGAACGGTGTCCGTTGCTGATCGATCCGAGCGGCGTGTATTTCCGGCCCGAGGGCAAATCGTTTATCTGCGGGACGTCGCCCTCGGCGGACAACGACCCCGACGATCTGCCGCTCGACGAAGTCGATCACGCGCTTTTCGACGACGTGATCTGGCCGACGCTTGCGCACCGCGTGCCGCAATTCGAAGCGCTGCGCGTGCAGAATTGCTGGTCCGGCTATTACGAATACAACGTGCTCGACCAGAACGCGATCATCGGCTATCACCCGGCTGTCGATAACTGCCTTTTCGCCAACGGTTTTAGCGGACATGGTTTGCAGCAAGGCCCGGCAACGGGCCGCGGCATCAGCGAACTGATTCTGCATGGCCGCTTTACGACGCTCGATCTGGGCTCGCTGAGCTTCACACGCGTGCTCGAAAACCGGCCTATCGTGGAGAAGAACGTGGTGTAGCCCCCAGCGCCGGGGTGATGCGAAAAACGCAATACGTAGTGCGTAGATATCGTTTGCCGCTCACCCTGTCGATGGCCACAATCGACGCCGATCCTCCATCTAGAGATAAGCGGCCCGTCATCATGTTCACGTTCAATCCCGCATTCGAAGCGCCGACCGGTTCGCCGATTCGCGAACTCTTCAAGTATCTGACGCAACCCGGCATGATCTCGTTCGCCGGCGGCTATCCGGCAAGCGATCTATTCGATCGCGAAGGGCTCGACGCCGCGGCGGCGCGTGCGTCGCAACAGCCCACGCTTTGCCTGCAATACGGTCCCACCGACGGCCTCGCCGTCCTCAAGGAGCAACTCGCGCATTTGATGGCGCGCCGCGGAACCCCTTGCACACCGCAGGAATTGCTCGTGACCACCGGCTCGCAGCAAGGCTTTGATTTGCTGCTGCGCGTGATGGTCGCGCCCGGCGACGTGGTGCTGGTGGAGCAGCCGGCGTATCCCGCGACCCTGCAGGCGCTCAAGCTGCAAGAGGCCGACGTGGTCACGATTCCCGTCGATCAGGACGGCCTGAACGTCGACGCGCTCGCCGCGCTGCTCGAGTCGGGCACGCCGCGCCGCGCGCCGAAGCTGCTGTACACGGTGCCGACCTTCGCCAATCCAACTGGTGCGACCTTGTCGCTTGAACGCCGCATGGCGTTGCTGAAACTGGCGGCGCGTTACCGCTTTCTGATTGTCGAAGACGATCCCTACGGCGACCTGCGCTTCAGCGGCGCAGCGTTGCCCTCGTTGCTCGCCCTGAGCGAACAGGTGCCGGGTTCACGCGATTGGGTCGTGCATTTTTCCAGTCTGTCGAAGATCGTCGCGCCGGGTCTGCGCGTGGGCTGGATGCTCGCGCATGCGGAGATCCTGCGCCGCTGTGTGGTCGCGAAGCAGACCGTCGACCTGTGCAGCTCGCCGTGGACTCAGGCGATTGCCGCGGCGTACCTCGCGAGCGGCGCGCTGGAGCGTCATTTGCCGCGCATCGTCGAGGCCTATGCCGTGAAATGCCGCACGCTGTGCGACGCGCTCGACGCGCAACTGGCGGAACACATTGCATTTCATCGTCCCTCCGGCGGCATGTTCGTGTGGGCGCGACTGAAGGGCGGTCAGAATGCGACCGATTATCTGCGCGCCTGTATCGAGCGCAATGTGATGTTTGTGCCGGGCGCGGCGTTCTATAAAGACAATATCGACCCCGCCGCACTTCGCCTGTCTTTTGCCGCGCCCGGCGTAGCCGATATCGAAACCGGCGTGCGGAGGATGAAGCAGGCGCTCGAACTCATTTGACGGCGGCTAAGGCAGTATTCGCCTCGAACGATTAAACGCGATACTGAATAACCCGGCTAGCACATGGCGTGCAGCCGGGTTTTTTACGTGTTCTTTTAATCGCGTGGATTTAGCATAAAACTCGGGGAGAGTAATGCGATACAAGGCCGCTCAGGACTGGCGGCACTATTCACAAGGCGTCGGACGCATGCGCCGCACATGCCTTGCCGATAACGCCAGCAACAGTTCGTGCCAGGCGGACGAATCAGGTTGCTGCATCGAAAGGACGCATTTCCCAATCCCCATAATTAGACGTGTGTCCGATTTTTGTCAAACCCTGAAATGGCCCGACTGTTAAATAAGAAGTGCCGTTGGTTTCCGGTTAAAAATATCGGTTATCATCGCTGCCTTCGGCAATGATCCCGCTGGCTTAATCGGCCGGGTATTCCCGTTAATACCGTCGCATCGAACCAGAAGAAATCAGATGAAGATGTCGCGAAAAAAGATTGCAATCCTGGTCGTCGGTCTTCTGGTCGTGGCCGGCGTAATCATTCAGGCGGTGTGGCGTCCATTTGCGCATCGCAAAGCCGCCGGCAATGGCGAAATCGTCCTCGACATTCATCACCCTGATGCGGTGATCGACAGCGAAGCGCTCTCGCGCTTGCCGCGCGACATCCTGAGCGTGCCGCTACTGCGCGACGTGCTGACGCAAGACTTCGTCGACTATTACGAATCGGGCAATACGCGGCTGTCCGCGGAGGGCGCGCTGCGCCGGCTCGCGTTCGAACATCAGCTCGATTGGCGCGACGAAATGATCCGCCGTGTATTCGACGAACCCGCGCACGTGCTGCTGTGGCGCTCGCCCGACGGGCGTCTGGGCTACTGGGTGATGTCGATGCATCGCAACGGTTTCGCCAAGCTGCTGCAAGGCATAGGCAACGTCGCGACGAGCGATGCGCAATTGAGCCAGGTCGCGAAGCTCTCCGGCGGGGTGCCGGTCTATGCATTGAAACTGGCGATTGGCCGCACGCTGCTGTTCGCCAGCAAAGACGATCGCCTGGTCGTGCTGTCCGCGCCCGGCGTGCTGCTCGACGAGAAGGGCGGCCTGCTGAGCGAGCGCGCCGATGCGGTGTCCGACATGCTCTCCTCGGGCCGCGACGATGCAGCGCGCGCCTTTCAGCTCGATGCACCCGGCGAGGCGCCGAAGGGTCATCGGCTGGTGGTGTCGGCCAATTATCTGTCGTTCGGTTATCAGGCGTTTTTCTCCGGCATCGACGCACTGCGTTTCGATTTTTCATCGAGTGGCAGCACCGCCAGCGGACTCCCTTCAGGGCGTGCCGCGGCGAACTGGCAGACTGCGGCGCTGATCGAGCCGGGCAAGTTGCCGCAGCATTGGAACAGTGCCGATTTGTGGCGCGCGTTGCCGGCCAATCCGGCGGCCTGCACGAGCTTGCCGGCGGACTGGAAAGAGGCTTCCGGTCTCCTCGGCAAGGTGGCCGACGGCGGCGCGGATAACGCCGCCGCGATCGGCGAGCACCTCGCCGGTCCCGCGGCGGTGTGCTGGTATGCGAAGTCGACGCTGGTCGCGCCGGTGTTCGTCGCGCGCGTGAAGCAGCAGGACGCGGCCGGTACCGCTGCCTTGAAGACGGCGCTCGGCAAGACCTTCGGCGACGTGATCGGCGCCTATGAAGCGAAGGCCGCCAAGGCCGACGGCGCCGGCGCTTCGGGCTATCGCCGCTTGCCGGTCACCACGCGCGACCAGGGTGCGGACGTCACCGTGTGGCAGCGTCCGGTCAGCGCGCGTTCGGGGACGGCATTGACGAGCAAGGCGTCGTTCGCGTCGCAGTTGTCGGCGGAGCGCTATTTCCCGGTTACGCTCGCACTCGCGCACGGCTATCTGATTTTCTCGCCGGACGGCCGGCTCGTCGACGACACGCTCGCGGTGCTCGATAAACGCTATCCGGCGCTTGCCGATACGCTCGCGCCGCAACGGCTGCCGCGCACCGTTCTGACGCTCACGCCTGCGTCGGCCGCCGCGCTGATCGAACGCGAGGCGGGCGCGGCGTTGCCGGCGGATCAGGAAGCGGTGTTCCGCAACGCGTCGCGGACTCATCTGGTGCCGAAGCTGCATGCACTCGCGCACTATCCGCCGCTTTCGCTGACGCTGCCGCAGAACCTGCCGGGTTCGAAGGGCTGGGTGCCGGTGGAGTGGTGGTTCGAACGTGCGAAGACCGGTGTCGGTTCGACGGAGAGCCCTGCCGATTCGCCCGCGGATCAGCCCGGCACCGAGGGCGACTGAGTGCGCCGCCTTCGCGTCCCCGGCGCGGCAGCCGCGACGTGCGTGCCTGAGCGCGCGCCGCCAGGCACGCTCGCAGCGAGGCCGGGGCAGTCCGCGCATGCCGCGAATGCCGCGGATGCTGCGCAGTCAACGCAGCCCGCGCATACCACGCCAGTCGCACGCGATGTCGCCACCGCCTCCCGCCGCGCGTGGCTAGCACGCGTTGCATGCGCCTTCGCCGTCGCGAGCCTCACGCCCTACGCTTTCGCGCTCACCAGTACCACCGCATCACCCGACCCCGACGCACTCACGCCGCAGCAATCGGCCACCTTTCGCGCGTGGTTCGTGCGCATCGTCGATCAGCAGATGCGGCGCGGGCCGACGCCGCGCTGGACGCAACGCGATTGCGCGGGCCTCGTGCGCTTCGCGGTCGGCGAGACACTCAGGCCGCACGACACCCGATGGCTGCGCGCCAACGGCATGACCGGTCTCGCGGATACGAGCAGCATGCCGCCCGAACTGCAACTGTCCGCCTCGCAGCGCATGATCGCCAACCGCTGGACCCAGCTCGACGGTTCCACCGGCGCGTATGCTTCGGCGATCGCACTGATTCAACGCAACAGCCGTTTTGTTTCGAAGGACGTGAACCAGGCCCTCCCTGGCGATCTGCTGTTCTTCGACCAGGGCGACGACCAGCATCTGATGATCTGGCTGGATCGTTACATCGCCTATCACACCGGCACCGTCACGCCGACCGATACCGGTCTGCGCGCCGTCGCCGTTTCCGACCTGATGCAATGGAAAGATTCCCGCTGGCAGCCGCTCGACGGCAATCCGAATTTCGTCGGCGTGTTTCGTTTGGACTTTCTGACACCATGACCCGAATGATTTCCGTCACGCCATCGCGCGGTTGGTTGGGCAACGCTCGCCGTCGCGCGGCATGCACGTTCGCCGCGCTGCTTCCAGTCTTATTCGCGGCCATCGCGCTCGCCGTCGCACCGGCTGCTCATGCGGACGACGAAGCGTCGGGCGTGGCCGCCGCCGATGCGAATATCGCCGGAAATCCGACGTTGCAGACGGCGCCATCGAGCAACTTCAGTTCGCAGAAGGTCGACGGCCAGCCGTTCTTCCTGCTCTCGGACGCGAGCTTCGCCAGCGATCAACTCGCGCAGGTGCGGCTCGAAGCGCCCGGCCGCGATTTCAAGGACGCGTTGCAGGCGTATGGCGGCGCGGACATCGTCGTGTATCGCGTGCCCAGGCCGCTCGACTTTCTGAAGGCGCAGAAGAATCTGCATCGGCTGAACGTCGCGCCGAATTATCAGGGTGAAGGGCTCGCGAATACGCTCGCGTATTTGTGGGACCGCTGGTTCACCGAAGCGCGCCGCGCATGGCAGCGCGTGCTGTCTTTCGCCACCCGCAGCAAGGCGACCGAAGCGGCGCCGCAATTCAGGCTCGGCGAGCAGACCGGCAAACAGACGCAATTCCAGCCGAACTCGCCATTCGCGCCGCTCAAAGGCTACGACATGGTTGCGCGTTTCCGTTATCCGATCTGGGACGCGAAAGTGATCCAGCCGCCCAAGGGCGTGAACCTCGCGGGCAGCAGCAGTAACTTTATCGAAGCCAGTGCGGGCAACGTGATGATTCCGGTCGGCAAGCTGCCGCCGGGCCTGTATATCGTCGAGGCGGCGATCGGCAACTATCGCGCGCATACGCTGCTGTTCGTGTCGGACACGGTCGCGGTGGTGAAAGCCGCGCCGAACGGCATGCTGGTATGGACCACGCGGCGCGATAACGGCAAACCAGTCGCGAACACGGAAGTGAGCTGGACCGACGGCGTGGGTGTTCTGCAAAGCGGCACGACCGGCGGCGACGGCACGCTGGTGCTGCAACACGTGAGCCCGGAGCGCAGCTACGTGCTCGGCACCGATCCGCAGGGCGGCGTGTTCGTGTCCGAGAATTTCTACTACGACAGCGAGATCTACAACACCAAGATCTACGCGGTGACCGACCGGCCCATGTACCGGCCGGGCGATCCGGTGCATGTGAAGTTCATCGGCCGCACGTTCCAGAACGCGACGCAGTCGTCCGTGCCTGCCGAAGCCGAGATCGAGCTCGACGTGCTCGATCCGAACGGCGCGCCGGTGGCGAGCAGCAAGGTGCATTTCGCTTCCGGGACGGGCGCGGATACCGCGTTCACGCTGCCCGCCGACGCGACCGCCGGCGGCTATACGCTGCGCTTCGACTACAACGGCGATGTCTACGGCGCCGCGTTTCGCGTCGCCGACTATGTGAAGCCGCACTTCGACGTGAACCTGTCGATGGATAAAGCCGACTATGCGACCGGCGAGGCGCTGAAGGGCAAGATCCAGTTGCGCTATCCGGACGGCAAGCCCGTGCGCGACAGCAAGATTTCGGTCACGCTGCGCGCGCAGAAAGTGACGATCGTCGACGGTGAATTGCGTTATGCCGGTCTGTTCCCGGTCAAGCTCGATCAGCAGGAACTGAAGACGGATAGCGACGGCAACGCGAGCCTCACGCTGCCTGCCGCGAAGGAGCCGAGCCGCTATGCGTTGACGCTGTTCGCGCAGGACGGCGCGGCATACAAGGTGCGCGTGACGCGCGAAGTGCTGATCGCGCGCGGCGCGACATCGTATCGTTTGAACACGGCCAGATCGTTCTCGCAGCCGAAGGAAGCGGTCAGCTTCGATCTGCAGGCGCTCGGCGCGATCGATCCGGCCTCGCATGCGCCATCGAAGTGGGAGTGGACGCGCCTCGAATCACAAACCCATGGTGAAGGCGCGTTGAAGAGCGCGAGCGGCAAGCTGTCGTTCCCGGTGCAATTCGATGAGCCGGGTTCGTACATGCTGTCGGTCAAGGACGATGTGGGCAATCTGCTCGCCGCCACCAGCCATTGGGTCGCGGGCGACGGCGTGAAGGCGATTCCGGGCAGTGTCGAGATCGTGTTCGATCGCGACAGGTACAGGGTCGGTGATACCGCCGAGGCGTTGATCACATTCCCGATGCCGGTCGACGACGCGTTGCTCACGCTCGAACGCGACAACGTCGAACGGCGCGCTCTGCTGACGGCGGGCGGCGACTGGCTGCAACTGCAACGCGTGGCGCCATCGCAATGGAAGGCGCGTATCAAGGTGGGCGCAGACTTCGCGCCGAACATGACGTTCTCGGTGTTGTACGTGCACGCCGGCGAATACGTGTTCCAGAACGCGGGCATCGTGGTCGCTCAACCGCAGATCGAACTGAACGTGAAAAGCGACAAGCCGTTGTACGGCCCGGGCGACACGGTCACGCTGAACGTCGACAGCACGTTGAACGGCAAGCCGGAAGCGGCGAACCTCACCGTGAGCGTGGTCGATGAAATGGTCTACGTATTGCAGCCGGAGATCGCGCCGAATATCGTCGACTTCTTCTATCACCCGCGCCGCAACAACGTGCGGACTTCGTCGAGCCTCTCGTTCATTACGTACGACCTCGCGCGCTCGCCGCTGAAGGGCGCGCCGGGCGGACCGCAGCGCGCGAACTATAACGAGCGCGGCGTGAAGGTGCTCGAACGGCCGCGCCGTGACGATCAGGACACGGCCGCGTGGGAAGGCAACCTGAAAACCGATGCGAACGGTCACGCCACCATGACGTTCAGGATGCCCGATTCGCTGGCGCGCTGGCGTATTACCGTGCGCGCCGCGGCGCCGGATGGGATGGTCGGCCAACGTACCGCTTACGTGCGCTCGGACAAGGCGCTGTATCTGAAGTGGAGCGGTCCGTCGCATTTCCGCGTCAACGATCAGCCTGCCATCGACATGATCGCCTTCAATCAGACCGACGCGGACATGGACGCACAGTGGGTGGTGGATGGCGGCGGCCTGTCGTTGAATCAGAAGGTCACGCTCAGGCGCGGCGCGAACTATCTGCGCTTGCCGAGCGGCGCGCTGAAAGACGGCGTGATCAACGCGACATTGCGCCGCGCGGGTCAGGATGTCGATCGTCTGCAGACCGCGATTCATCTCGACGCGAGCGGCTGGCTCGACCTGCATCAGAACATGGTGGCGCTCGACGGTGCGAGCAAGCCGCTCGATCTGCCGCAAGATGCGCAAGACGTCAGCGTGCGTTTCATCGGCAGCGCGGCAAGCCAGTTCATGCGTGTCGCCGACGATCTGATCGCCTATCCGTACGGGTGCGCCGAGCAGACGTCGAGCCGCCTGATTCCATTGGCGCTCGCGCACGACGCGATCGGCCACGGCGAGAACGCGAGTTCGACGCAAGGGCTCGAAGCGTTGCTGCGCAATCAGCGGCAGCGTCTGGCCATGCTGGCGGGCGTCGGCGGCACGTTCGGCTGGTGGGGCGATACCACCGGCGGCAGCGCGCTGATCACGGCCTACGCGTACTACGCGGATTGGCTCGCGAGCCGCAGCCTCGGCATCAGCCTGCCCGCCGACAACTGGCAGCATGCGATGGATGTCTATCGCGACGCCGGTGCGAAGGAGCCGCTGCTGCATCGCGCGCTGGCCTTGTGGCTGATGCAGCAGATGGGCTTGCCGGTCGCGACGCCGGTGTCGGGCGTGGCCGCCGACCTGATGAGCGACGCGGCGGCCACGGCCAATGCGCCGGCGCGCAGCGGCACGTATGGCGCGCCGGACAGCATCGTGTTCGCGCAAGCCGATACGCCGCGCGGCAAGCAGATGGCGACGCTGCTGATCGCGAGCATGGCGCGCAGCGCGACTGCTCAATTGCCCGAGGGTTTCGACGCGGCGGCGAGCGCCGCGCGTAGCGCGTTGAGCAACGATCCGGCGCCGCTCGTGCAAAGCCTGCTGGTCATGTCGGGCGGTGAAGGCGGCACGGCGGCCGATGCCTCGGCATTGCTCGCGAAGAGCAGCGCCGATTACCCGACGCTCGATCGGGCTCTGACGCTCCTGTGGTTGCGCAAGACGCTCGGCGGCGATGTGGCGGTCGCGGCGTTGCCGTCGCTGCAAGGCGCGGGCTGGACGCGCGCCTTGACGCCCACCGGCGCGCCGCTCTACAAGTGGAGCGGCGCGGCGGTGCCCACCTCGCTCGACGCGGGCGCCGCGCGCACCGACGTCAATGCGCTGGTCGCGTTCCGCAGTCATACGAGCGAGGACAGCCGTCTGAACATCACCGTCGCGCGCCGTTTCTACAAGCTCGAACCGCTCGAGGTCGCGGTCGATCCGAAGAAGAAGGACGCCGCCGGCGAGAGCCAGTTGGGGCGCTCCGCGTTCACCGCGCGGCTGGTCAAGCAGGGCGACGCGATCGACAGCAATGCGCTGTACGTCGACGAGGTCACGCTCACGCCGCGCTCGGGCAACGCTTACCACTATGGCTTGCTCGACGTGCCGCTGCCTCCGGGCGGCGATGTCGAGGCGACGAGCTGGGGCGTGTCGATCGACGGATTGCCGGGCGCGAAGGAGGGCGCCGCCGGTCCGCAGCCGTTCCAACGCGTTGCGTCGTACGAGATGGGCGAGCTGGCGTATCACCAGCCCGTTCCGTTGCTCGACCGTCCGGTCACGTTGCGGCAACTGGTGCGCTTCGCGTTGCCGGGCACGTTCGCGCTGCCGCCCGCGCGCTACTTCCGCATGTATCAGCCGGACGCGAAGGCGTTCGAAGGCGGCAAGAGCGATCGCGTGACGACGCTGCGCATTCAGTAAGCGAGACGAAACCGCCATGTTCAGCGCGCTTCGGCCTCTACGCGATCGTCTGGCAGCTACGCTGCGGGTCGCGCTCGTCGCCGGCATGGGGTGCGGTTTGGGCGGTGCGGGAGCGTATGCGGCGACTTCGTCTTCGCCCGCTTTAACCACGGCCTCCGCGCCGCAGATGCTGCGCTTTGCCTGGTTGCGCGACGGCCAGAGCCAGCTCTGGCAAGTCGACGCCAGCGGCGCCGCGTCCGGCTTCTCGCCGGGTGCCGCGCGTGCGTTGCCGCGCACGCTCGAGACGCCGCTTGGCAGCGTGTGGAAGCTGTTCGTCTACGGCTATCTGGTGGATCGCAACATCGCAGCGCCGGACTACGTCTGCAACGGCGGCGATCCGGAAGAAGCGTATTGCTGCATGACCGGCGGCCACATCGATCGCGATCGTGCGCTGGTGCAGTCGTGCGGACTCTTTTTCGAGCCCGCGCGCCTGCAACTCGATTCCGCCGACTGGCGCAAGTACTGGACCGCCGTTCACGCGCCCGCCTGGCTGCGCGATCTGCCGGCGATGACGCCGGCGCGCCGCGTGCCGGTGGCCGAACTGCTCGCCGCGTTGCAGGTCATGCCCAGCCGCCCGCGCGAAGCGGCCGCGAGCACGCTCGTGTCGGTGCTGACCAGCGGACGCGGCGAAGGCACGGTGTCGCAGTACGGCAGCGTCCTGCGCGCCAAGACCTGGACGATGCCGGATCCGGCGCGGCCGGGTGCGTCGATCGGCGGCGCGGCGGGCTGGCTCGCCGACGGCACGCCGGTATGGCTGGGCGGCCCGGGCGGCAGCGCGCGCGTGCTGGCGGCCGCCGCGCCGCGCATCGCGCCGCTGCTCACGCCGATCACCGTGCCGGACGACGCCGCGTGTGTACTCGTCGATTTCTTCAGCCGCTATCCGATTCGCGAAGTGCTCGGCGACAAAGGACCGGCCGCCGCCCCGGAGGGTCCGCTGCGCGGCGAATTCCGGGTCGGCTTCGTGAATGGCAATTGGGCGCGGGTGACGAGCCGCGGCGAATTGCGGCTCGATCGTGACGCCGCCGGCGCGCTGCAAGTGGTCGGCCGTTTCGGCATGAACGATTATGTGGCGCGCGTGGTCGAGCGCGAGGGCGACACGAGCCAGCCGGAAGCCGCCAAGGCGTTGGCCGTCGCGGCGCGGACCTACGTGGTGCAGCATGGCAGTCACGATCACGGCTGTTTCCGTATCGACGACAGCAGCAGCACGCAGCGCGTCCTGCCCCGCGCGCCGACGGCAGCCGCGCGTCACGCCGCCGATCTGACCGACGCGCTCGTGCTGAGCGGCGTGCCCGTTCAGTATCACCACGACGAGGCCGCGCCGGGACAGATGAGCTGGCTGGCAGCGAAGGCCTCCGCGCAAGCCGGCCTGACGTTCGACGCCATTCTCGCGCGCACCTGGCCGCAAGCGACGCTGACTTCGTTCCAGAGCCCGTTGTCGGGAGACTGCGTCGCGGTGGCGGGCGCGCAGGCCTGGCTGCGGCGCAACGCGCCGTTGTGGGCGCGCCGCATGGAAGGCGCGCCGGGCTACGAAACGCCCGATCTGCCCGCTGTCTGCGCGGTGCGCGAAGGGCGTCCGTATGCCGATGCGCAGCGCAATCGCGTGTACGTGTATCGCTTGCGGACCGAAGAGGACCGCGTTGCGTTGGCGCATGAATATATTCACCTCGCGTTCCAGCATCATCCGCGCGGTCTCGACGAGACGTTCGTCGAGCGGACCGCGCGCACGCTGATTCGTACCGACAATCCGATTCAATGAATGGGCAATTTTCGATTCGAGCGGCTAGCGCTTCGAAGCTAAAGCGGGCGTTCAACTAAAACACGCTGAACCGACGGCGTAAAACGATGGTCGTGGCGCTGCGCGAGCGGCTCTGAGGGCGGGATAGGAGCAGTGAAGATGAAGGTCGAGACGACGGGTTGGATGAAGGCGAGCTACAGATTCCTCGCAGTGGCCTGTTTGGCCTGCCTGCAGGCTGCGCCGGCGGCGCACGCGAGCGATATCGATCTCGCCGCGCCGTTGAACGGCTGGCGCAATACGAGCGGCGACAGCGAGCGTTATACGCAGGACGTGCATTACCCGGCCGTGTCGGTATCGACGCCGGAAGGGCAGTCCAAACTGGCGTTGATCGAAGGGCAGATCCGCAACGCGCCGAAGAAGAAAGGCACCACGGTGGGCACCTTGGTGGTCGACGGCACGCCGTTGCCGCAGCGCGTGGAAGAGGACGGCAAGTTCTCGCGCCCTTACGCGTTTGCCGCGGGCAGCAACGGCGTCGAACTGCGTGCACCGGATGGCAGCCGCAAACGCGTGCAATTCTACGACGCGTACAGCGGCAAGACCCAGCCGAAGCTGCGCGTACTGCTCGCGTGGGATACCGACGGCACCGATCTGGATTTGCACGTCGTGTCGCCCGACGGCGCGCATACGTGGTACGGCGAGCGCGTCGCGCCGAACGGCGGCGCGCTCGACGTCGACGTGACCACGGGTTATGGACCGGAGATCTATTCGTCCGCTGCGCCGTTGAAGGGCACGTATCTGGTCTTCGTGAATTACTACGGCAGCGGCAATGGCAACGCCGATATGACCGTCGCGCAGGTGACCATCATCACGAACGAGAATACGCCGAACGAAAAAAGCGAAACGATTCGCGTGCCCATGCGCAAGGCCGGAGAATTGACGCTCGTGAAAACATTTGTGTTGCCGTAGAACGGTGGGAGCAGGCGCTTGCTCTCGCTCGCAAGCCGGTCTGCAAAAGCTTGCGCGATGCAAGCCAGTTTGCGCGGGGCAGTCACCTGCTTCGCAAAGCCTACGCTTACGCGGGCCATAAAAACTCGATTCGCGAAATGGGGCAGAAAAACAATGAATTCACTCGACCGAGGTTGTGTAAAAACGTATGGGCCGACAGGCGGGTAGGACAACTGTGGGGCCGCCGCGTCTTCGCAGTTGACGATTTCTGAAGGCTGACCAGATTGAGATGCGCCGGCGAGCATGGGCAGGCGTGAGATTACGCGCCTGCCAGCTTCATCGCTCGTAGTGTCTTCGCAAATCCGAGGATCTTCATCACGCGTTTGAGGTTGTACGCCAGCACATGCAAGCTCATTTCAGTTGAGACGTTCCCAAGCCTGCGCATCTGGAAATGGGTTGAGCCCATCCAGTGCTTCAGCGTGCCGAACACGTGCTCGACCGTCCGTCGCCGTATTGTCATCGCATCAAGCTGACGATCCAGTCTGCGTTGCATTCTGTCGAGTACCGCTTCGTGTTCCCATCGGCGAATGCGTCGATACGGCGCCGGCGTGCACTGCTTTCTGAGTGGACAGTGTGGGCAGGCACTGCTCCAGTAGGTCCGCAATTTCAGCAGATTCGCCCTTTCAAACGAGGTGTACCTGTAAATCGCACGCTGGCCCGCCGGACATAGATACTGGTCGTCTTTGGCGATATAGATGAAGTCGGCCCGATCGAAGCGGCCGTCGGCCTTTGCACCAGATGTTTGCGTCTTAGGTACCAGTGCCGCGATACCCGCGTCGTCGCACGCCTTGATCTCCGGTGCGCTGAAATATCCACGGTCTGCCAGTGCCTTGATTTTCCTCTTCCCCATCGCGTCGCGCGCCGCTTTGGCCATCGGACTCAACTGAGTCCGGTCGTTGCCGACGTTCGTGACTTCGTGGGTAACGATGAGATGGTGCCGGGCGTCGACGGCGACCTGAACGTTATAGCCAACCACGCCCGTACCCTTGGCTTGGGAGATCATCGAGCGTGAGTCCGGGTCGGTCAGTGAGATCTGCTTTTCCGGCAGATCGCTCAGGAGTTCCGCTGCGCGTTTCAGATCGCGCATCTGTTCACGCAGCGTCTCGATCTTCTCCCGTAAGCGTTCAGTCTTCGCTTCTACCTCGGCCGGCTGAGTGCGATCGGCGGTCTCCAGCGCGTCCAGATAACGCTGAATGCTTTGCTCGATCTGCTCCTGACGCCGTGCAATCTTGTTGGGCGTGAAGTTGTTGTCGCGGCTGTTGACCGCCTTGAACTTGCTACCGTCGATGGCTACGACCGCTTGTGTGAACAGCTTCAGGTCACGGCATATCATCACGAAGCGACGGCACACGTTGCGAATGCCTTCGCCATTGCTCCGCCTGAACTCGGCAATCGTCTTGAAGTCGGGCGCAAGCCGGCCGGTCAGCCACATCAATTCGACATTGCGCTGGCATTCCCGCTCCAGGCGTCGGCTAGACTGCACGCGATTGAGATAGCCGTAGATATAGATCTTGAGCAGTACGGCTGGGTGGTAAGAAGGTCGCCCGGTGCTTGCCGGCGTAGTGCCTTCGAATCCGAGCGATCCCAGTTCGAGTTCTTCGACGAATGCGTCGACAATCCGCACAGGATTATCTTCAGCGATAAAGTCATCGAGACATTCCGGCAGGAGTGTCGTCTGACTGCGTTCCGCACCTTCGACAAATCGCCCCATCTGCGCCTCTCGATCCAGCAGGTTGATTCAGTCTAGATGATCATCTGAGTTTTTACACAACCTCGACCAGAAGCAGCCGCTCTTCATCTACGACGGCAAGATTGGGGAGTTGTACGGGATCTTTATCAAGAATCTGCTGCTGCAGATCATCACACTCGGCATCTATCGATTTTGGACGACCACCAATACGCGTCGATATATCTGGTCGCGCATGCGCTTTCAAGGTGAGCGGTTCGAATACACCGGCACCGGCGGCGAATTGTTCAAAGGTTTTTTGCTGGCCATTGCGATCCTGTTCAGCGCCGTATTCGCCGCAGCTATTCTTAGCGCGATCTTGCGCGCCGTCACGGGGAGCGCGTTGCTGGGCGCATTGCCGCCTCTCGTTCTTTATCTCGTGATCGCGGTGGTCGCGTCGGGCGCTTATTTCAGCGCGCAGCGCTATCGTCTGAGCCGCACGCAGTGGTGCGGGATTCGCGGCGGCATGACCGGCTCGTCGGTCGTCTATGGCGTGGTTGCGTTGCTGTACGGCTTGCTGTGCATCGTCACGCTCGGTCAGATGGTGCCGTGGATGTCGATGCGTCTCGCGGAGCGCCGTATCAACGCGAGCAGTTTCGGCAGCTTGCCGTTTCACTTCGAAGGCCGCGCCCGCGCGTTGTACGCCGCGTTCCTCGGGATGTTTGCCGGCGTAATCGTGCTGCTGATCGTGCTCGGCGCGATCTTCGTCAACAGCTTCACGGCGCTCGTGCGGGTCGGCCATGCGCCGCTCAAGGGACATGATCCCGCCGCGCTCGCTGCTCTCGGGTCGGTGTTCCTGTTCTACTTGCTGTTCACCGTCGGCGCGTTGTTGATCCGGTGCTTCTATCTGGCATTGGTCACGCGCCATGTCATGGGCAATACGACCCTGGGCTCGCAACTGAGGTTCGGCAGCAGCATCACTGCGGGGCGTCTGCTCGGCATGATGCTCGGCAATCTGGCCATCGTCGTGGTCACGCTGGGTCTGGGTTGGCCGATCGTGCTGCATCGCGTGGTGCGGCTCGCAGCGGATACGTTGCAGGTGTCCGGTCAGCTCGATCCGCAAACGCTGGCGCAAAACGATCAGACGCCGCCACGAACCGGCGAGGGCATGCTGAACCTGCTCGATCACGGCAGCGCGTTCTGATTCGGAGGCGGCTTTGACGCTTTCCGATTCAGCGAGCGAGCGCTCGACGGGCACGCGTTACTACGACGGCCGCAGCGCCGCTGCGCATGCGGCAACACTGCGCTGGAGCGACGCGTTTCTGTCTATCGACGGCATGGCGGGTGAGCTCGCGGTTTGGCCGCGTGCGCGGCTGGTCGTCGGCGAACCCGATCCGGAAGGGCGCATCACGTTGTCGTGCCGAGGCGAGCCGGGCCGCGTGTCGATGGACGCCGCCGCGCTGCCGGCGCGGATCGTGCCGCCGCGCATGCGGCGCCGGCAGTATCTCGGCTGGTTGGCGGTCGGCGCGGCGGCGTCGGCGTTGGCATTCGTGCTCGTGATGTGACTGCCGGCGGCGGCCGCGGCGCTGGTGCCGCGCGCGGCCGAAAACCAGTTCGGCGCGATGGTGGAGTCGGTTGTCGTCGGCAAGCGCAAGGTGTGTCGCGGCGCCGAGGGACAGCGAGCGCTCGAGCAGCTCGAAGCGCGGCTCGCCCACGCGGCCGGTATCGAGCAACCGGTCCGTCTGGAGGTGATCGATCGCAAGACAGTCAATGCACTGACGCTGCCCGGCGCGCGCATGGTGATCATGCGCGGTCTGATCGAGCAGGCCGGCAATGCCGATCAACTGGCTGGCGTGATGGCGCACGAAACCGCACATATCGCGCGGCGTGATCCGCTGGTCGCATTGTTTCGCGGCGCTGGGATCGGCGTGGTTAGCACGATGCTGGGCGTCAATCTCGGTTTTGCGGATGTGTCGTCGCTGGCGGGGCGACTCGTCGGGTTGTCGTATAGCCGTGATATGGAACGTCTCGCCGATGCAAACGGCGTCGCCTATCTGCAAGCGAGCGGCTTGCGTAGCGACGGGCTGGCGGGATTCTTTGCGCTGACCGACACGCGCAACGGCAGTGCCGGCCCGGCTGTGGAATTCCTCTCGGATCATCCGCGCACGGTCGATCGCCAGAGGCAAAGTCACGGCTCGCCGCTCGGCGAAAGCGCGTTGACGCCGCATGAATGGGCGGCTGTCCAGGCGATGTGCGGGACGCCGTGAGGCTAGCGACTCATTCAAAGCGCAGAGATGAAAGCCAATGCGTTCAACGAGTTGCGTGAGTCATGCGCAGGTTGTCCACAGGCTTGCGAACATTTTCTGTGGACAAACTTCTTCGCGAGCGCGCCTGCCGCTGAGGAGGCGGCTCGCCTGGCATGGCCTCGATGCCGCCTCGCCGCTATTCACAGGGGTGAATCCAAGCCCCGCTCTTCCACTACGTCACGCGTGGCCGCCCAATACGGCGGCCGGTTGTAATACTCGTGCACGCTCGTGCCCCATTGCGTATCCGCCATGGAAGGCCACTGGTCCTTATCGAAGCCCGGCGCGTTTCTGATCCGCTCGGCGCTTGCATCGAGCACGAAGCACCGGTCGTCCGTGTCGAGCGTGAGCGCGCTCCATGGAATGGCGTGAAGCGTGTCGCCCATGCCCAGAAAGCCACCCGTGGACAACACCGCGTAAGCAATCCGCCCGCCGCGCACGTCGAGCATGATGTCGGTGATCTTGCCGACGTGTTCGCCGTCGGACGACACCACCTTGTTTCCGTCAAGCGTGGATGCGGCCATGACTTCCGGTCCGGGACCGTCCCCCATGCCGACTCCGACTATAGTTGCGCCTTGCGTGTCCGCGGATGCGGGGACTCGGGGGTCGAGTGTGGTCATGATGTGCTCCTCGTAAATGGCCTATCAACGAGCGCGCAACGACTATGCCTGTTGCCTGCGGGGAGGGTTGCCGCGGCAGCGTCGTCCCGCGGGCGCCGCGGCTGGCGGTCGCGCGGCGAACGCGGTTCGCGCGGACGTGGCGGCGCTTGATCGGCAATTGTGGGAAGCGTTACCGGAGAAATTTGCGCGGACTGTCCCGGAATTTCAGAGCCATGTTGGGATGGCTTCAGCGCGGGCTTTGGCGAGAGCACGTTCAAAACGCACATGTCAGCGGTGAAGACATCAAACGGCGAAGATGCCGACGCGGGACGACGTCGTGGTCTATCTGCACGTAAGACGCGGCGGCAGCGGCACAGGATGGCAATACGGGGCAGGATGACGTAGCGAGCGATTCTGCAGGCGCGGGCGCGCGGAGTTCGCCGTCCCGGCTGTCAAATTGCTTGATTAGGGCGGATACGCTCGGGCTCGAACGTCCCGGTCAGCCTCGAGAAGCGCGCTATACGCTCTATACGACTGGATGATGGTGGCTGGCAACGGGAGTCGCCCTCGGCAGGTTCGTCTCGCTGCTCGCTCGAGAGAGGGTGCGCTTGCCGTGCGTGACGCACGGCAAGCGCTGCTGCGGGCTTAGCGGTCGAGGAACGACTTCAGACGGTCAGCGCGGCTCGGATGCATCAGCTTGCGCATGGCCTTGCTCTCGATCTGACGAATCCGCTCACGCGTGACGTCGAATTGCTTGCCGACTTCTTCGAGCGTGTGGTCCGACTTCGTGTTGATGCCGTAGCGCATGCGCAGTACCTTCGCTTCGCGCGGCGACAGCGAGTCGAGCGCGTCGTCGATGGCGGCGCGCAAGTCGGCCTGCATGGCCGCGTCGGCCGGCGAAGACGCTGCCGAGTCTTCGATCATGTCGCCGAGCGTGGCGTCGCCGTCGTCGCCGACCGGCGTTTCCATCGACACCGGCTGCTTGGCGATCTTCAGAATACCGCGCACCTTCTCTTCCGAGAGTTCCATGCGTTCCGCGAGCACGGACGGATGCGCTTCCTGACCGGTCTGCTGCAGGATTTCGCGTGAAATGCGGTTCAGCTTGTTGATCGTTTCGATCATGTGGACCGGCACGCGGATCGTGCGAGCCTGATCGGCGAGCGAACGCGTGACGGCCTGACGGACCCACCACGTCGCATACGTGGAAAACTTCCAGCCGCGCCGGTATTCGAACTTGTCCACGGCCTTCATCAAGCCGATGTTGCCTTCCTGGATCAGGTCGAGGAACAGCATGCCGCGGTTCACGTACTTCTTCGCGATCGAGATCACGAGACGCAGGTTCGCCTCGATCATTTCGCTCTTCGCCTTGCGCATCTTCGATTCGGCCGCGACCATCTGGCGGTTGATCTCTTTCAGATGCTTCAGCGGCAGCGAAACCGTTGCTTCGATCTCGATCAGCTTTTGCTGTTCGGACTGAATGGCCGGCAGATGGCGCTCCAGCGCCGCGCCGTACGACGAGGACGAGCGCGCGGCGCGCTCCGTCCAGCCGAGGTCGGCCTCATGACCGGCAAACGACTCGATGAATTTCTCGCGCGGCATGCCGCTCTTCGTGACGACGATTTGCAGAATGTTGCGCTCGATCGCACGAACTTGCGCGACCTGTTGCTGCACGTCGCCGCACAAGCGGTCGATGGTGCGTGCCGTGAAGCGGATCTTCGCGAGGTGCTGCTGGATCTCTTCGCGTGCCCGCTGATACGCCTTCGAGGTGACGTCGCCGCGCGTGTGCGAGGCGTTCATCTGGTCGGACAGCATGCCGACCTGCGCGAAGATTTCGAGGCAGTCGCTCGTGAGCTGCTTCAGGCGTGCTTCGTCTGCCGCCGAGGAGTCGGCCGGGCCGACGTCATCGTCGCTGTCGTCGTCATCGTCGCTGTCCGTGTCGGCGTCGACATCGGCCGATGCGTCCGCGCTTGCGCTGTCTTCTTCGGCGGCGAGCGTGTCTTCATTCAGGCCGTCCACCAGTTCGTCGATGCGCAGCTCACCGTCGGCAACCTGCTGGGCGCTCGCCAGAATGGCCGAGATCGCGAGGGGGCAGGCGGCGATAGCCTGCACCATTTCGTGCAAGCCGTCTTCGATGCGCTTGGCAATCGCGATTTCGCCGGCGCGCGTCAGCAGTTCGGTCGCGCCCATTTCGCGCATGTACATGCGCACCGGGTCGGTCGTGCGGCCGAACTCGGAATCGACGGTCGACAGGGCGACTTCGGTTTCCTCGTCCGCCTGATCGTCCGACACCACGGCGGGGGCGTTCGAGTTGAGCAGCAGCGTTTCCGCATCCGGCGCCTGCTCGTAGACCTGCACGCCCATGTCGTTGAACGCGCTGACAATGCTGTCGATCGCCGCCGTTTGCGCGAAGTTGTCGGGCAAATGGTCGTTGATCTGCGCGTGGGTCAGATAGCCTTGTTCCTTGCCGAGCTGGATCAGCGCGCGCATCTGGCGCTGACGTTCTTCGGCTTGCTGCGGCGGCAGCTCGGCCGTCACGGGGATCGCTTTGCCGGCGCCCTTGCCCTTGGCCGTACGGCCCGAGGGAGCTTTGGCGGCGTAGCCGGCGGTTTCGTGTTGCGAATCTTCGCGATCAAAAGGGTTCACGTATTCTCCTCTAGAGGCTTCGCTATGAGACGCAAGACGCGACCGTCAGGCGTTTCGAGCATGGCTCAACATCACCTGAGTGACTCAACGCGGTTGTTTGGCTGTGCTCTGGGGAGCAAAAAAGATGAGCCCGCTCGAAGCGGGCCGATAGAAATGTGCGAAATTCGCGCGGCTCGCATTATATACGAGCTTGGGCCTTCGCGCTCATCGTGTGCACATCATTTCATCATGCGCGTTTGTTGCAGGTGCATCCTTGGGCCGCTGGCTGGGCGTTAGGCGGTTTTTCTGTCCATGCATCAAGATGCGTGCACATTGGTGGATTTCAAGCTCTTCACTATAGAGGAACTCGGCCACCCTCACACGCCGGGATCGTTTCCGTATCACTTTGCCTATATATAGGGTCCGCGTGTTTCTGGCGTCGATCGGCACTTGGTCAAAAGAAAATTCACAAAAGGGGGTTGACGACGTGCCAGTCGTTCTCCATAATCTCGTTTCTGTGCTGCTGATGCAGCGACGCAGAACGAAGCGGTGCCGGGTAGCTGGAAGTGCGGTACTGGTTCGGTAGTGAATGCGGACTCGATCTTTAAAAATTAACAGCCGATAAGTGTGGGCGCTTGATGCGCGATGCGGGCTGGATTCTCCGGAATCTGGCGCAAAGCAAAAGTATCAAGTCTCACACAGTAATGAAAGGAAGGTTTGACTGTCGCAAGATGGTTGGATCATTCGTCAGTACGTTGAGTGAGCGACCGGGTTCGAAAGAGCCCGAAAAACAGTAACAGGTTTGAACTGAAGAGTTTGATCCTGGCTCAGATTGAACGCTGGCGGCATGCCTTACACATGCAAGTCGAACGGCAGCACGGGGGCAACCCTGGTGGCGAGTGGCGAACGGGTGAGTAATACATCGGAACGTGTCCTGTAGTGGGGGATAGCCCGGCGAAAGCCGGATTAATACCGCATACGATCTGCGGATGAAAGCGGGGGCTCCTTCGGGACCTCGCGCTGCAGGGGCGGCCGATGGCAGATTAGCTAGTTGGTGGGGTAAAGGCCTACCAAGGCGACGATCTGTAGCTGGTCTGAGAGGACGACCAGCCACACTGGGACTGAGACACGGCCCAGACTCCTACGGGAGGCAGCAGTGGGGAATTTTGGACAATGGGCGAAAGCCTGATCCAGCAATGCCGCGTGTGTGAAGAAGGCCTTCGGGTTGTAAAGCACTTTTGTCCGGAAAGAAAACCTCTTGGTTAATACCCGAGGGGGATGACGGTACCGGAAGAATAAGCACCGGCTAACTACGTGCCAGCAGCCGCGGTAATACGTAGGGTGCAAGCGTTAATCGGAATTACTGGGCGTAAAGCGTGCGCAGGCGGTTCGCTAAGACAGATGTGAAATCCCCGGGCTTAACCTGGGAACTGCATTTGTGACTGGCGGGCTAGAGTATGGCAGAGGGGGGTAGAATTCCACGTGTAGCAGTGAAATGCGTAGAGATGTGGAGGAATACCGATGGCGAAGGCAGCCCCCTGGGCCAATACTGACGCTCATGCACGAAAGCGTGGGGAGCAAACAGGATTAGATACCCTGGTAGTCCACGCCCTAAACGATGTCAACTAGTTGTCGGGTCTTCATTGACTTGGTAACGTAGCTAACGCGTGAAGTTGACCGCCTGGGGAGTACGGTCGCAAGATTAAAACTCAAAGGAATTGACGGGGACCCGCACAAGCGGTGGATGATGTGGATTAATTCGATGCAACGCGAAAAACCTTACCTACCCTTGACATGTATGGAATCCTGCTGAGAGGTGGGAGTGCCCGAAAGGGAGCCATAACACAGGTGCTGCATGGCTGTCGTCAGCTCGTGTCGTGAGATGTTGGGTTAAGTCCCGCAACGAGCGCAACCCTTGTCCCTAGTTGCTACGCAAGAGCACTCTAGGGAGACTGCCGGTGACAAACCGGAGGAAGGTGGGGATGACGTCAAGTCCTCATGGCCCTTATGGGTAGGGCTTCACACGTCATACAATGGTCGGAACAGAGGGTCGCCAACCCGCGAGGGGGAGCCAATCCCAGAAAACCGATCGTAGTCCGGATCGCACTCTGCAACTCGAGTGCGTGAAGCTGGAATCGCTAGTAATCGCGGATCAGCATGCCGCGGTGAATACGTTCCCGGGTCTTGTACACACCGCCCGTCACACCATGGGAGTGGGTTTTACCAGAAGTGGCTAGTCTAACCGCAAGGAGGACGGTCACCACGGTAGGATTCATGACTGGGGTGAAGTCGTAACAAGGTAGCCGTATCGGAAGGTGCGGCTGGATCACCTCCTTTCTCGAGCTAACGCGTCAGGTGTTGAGCGCTCACGCTTATCGGCTGTGAAATTGAAGACAGATACGCAGACAGACTCAGGGGTCTGTAGCTCAGTCGGTTAGAGCACCGTCTTGATAAGGCGGGGGTCGATGGTTCGAATCCATCCAGACCCACCACTGATTCTGCGGTGGCTGACCGGTGAAACCCCTGGGATGAAAGCAGATCTGATCTGTGCATGACTGGGGGATTAGCTCAGCTGGGAGAGCACCTGCTTTGCAAGCAGGGGGTCGTCGGTTCGATCCCGTCATCCTCCACCAATCCTCAATGCCAAGGGTTCAGTTGAACTGAATGTTTGGCATTGGCGATTGAGCCAGTCAGAGTGATACGCGGTTATAGCAACTGCGATATCGGCTGTCGTTCTTTAACAATCAGGAAGAAGTAGTAAAGAGATTCACGAAAGTGTACTTAGAGATGGGTGCGCAAGTAGGTGAATCAGGGTTGTGATTGTATCAATGTATGAAAAGGTGATCGAAAGATTGCCTTGGAATACGGCGCAACACGAATACTCAACCTGTAGCGATTGTGGCGAGCGTGTGATTCCCAGTGGATCACACATGAGACACACCCGTTATAGGGTCAAGCGAACAAGTGCATGTGGTGGATGCCTTGGCGATCACAGGCGATGAAGGACGCGGTAGCCTGCGAAAAGCGGTGGGGAGCTGGCAAACGAGCTTTGATCCACCGATATCCGAATGGGGAAACCCGGCCCGTATGGGTCATCCGTAGCTGAATACATAGGCTACGTGAAGCGAACGCGGTGAACTGAAACATCTAAGTAACCGCAGGAAAAGAAATCAACCGAGATTCCCAGAGTAGTGGCGAGCGAAATGGGACCAGCCTGTACTCTTTATCTTCATTGTTAGTCGAAGGCTCTGGAAAGTGCCGCCATAGCAGGTGATAGCCCTGTAGACGAAAACAGCGAGGAAGAACTAGGTGTACGACAAGTAGGGCGGGACACGTGAAATCCTGTCTGAAGATGGGGGGACCATCCTCCAAGGCTAAATACTCGTGATCGACCGATAGTGAACCAGTACCGTGAGGGAAAGGCGAAAAGAACCCCGGGAGGGGAGTGAAATAGATCCTGAAACCGCATGCATACAAACAGTCGGAGCCTCGCAAGGGGTGACGGCGTACCTTTTGTATAATGGGTCAGCGACTTACATTCAGTGGCAAGCTTAACCGATTAGGGCAGGCGTAGCGAAAGCGAGTCCGAACAGGGCGTTCAGTCGCTGGGTGTAGACCCGAAACCAGGTGATCTATCCATGGCCAGGATGAAGGTGCGGTAACACGTACTGGAGGTCCGAACCCACTAACGTTGAAAAGTTAGGGGATGAGCTGTGGATAGGGGTGAAAGGCTAAACAAACCTGGAAATAGCTGGTTCTCTCCGAAAACTATTTAGGTAGTGCCTCGTGTATCACCTTCGGGGGTAGAGCACTGTCATGGTTGTGGGGTCCATTGCGGATTACTACGCCATAGCAAACTCCGAATACCGAAGAGTGCAATCACGGGAGACAGACATCGGGTGCTAACGTCCGGTGTCAAGAGGGAAACAACCCAGACCGCCAGCTAAGGTCCCCAAATATTGCTAAGTGGGAAACGAAGTGGGAAGGCTAAAACAGTCAGGAGGTTGGCTTAGAAGCAGCCATCCTTTAAAGAAAGCGTAATAGCTCACTGATCGAGTCGTCCTGCGCGGAAGATGTAACGGGGCTAAGCAATATACCGAAGCTGCGGATGCACATTTATGTGCATGGTAGGAGAGCGTTCCGTAAGCCTGCGAAGGTGCATTGAAAAGTGTGCTGGAGGTATCGGAAGTGCGAATGCTGACATGAGTAGCGATAAAGGGGGTGAAAGGCCCCCTCGCCGTAAGCCCAAGGTTTCCTACGCAACGTTCATCGGCGTAGGGTGAGTCGGCCCCTAAGGCGAGGCAGAAATGCGTAGCTGATGGGAAGCAGGTTAATATTCCTGCACCATTGTTAAATGCGATGGGGGGACGGATCGCGGAAGGTTGTCCGGGTGTTGGAAGTCCCGGTCCTTGCATTGGAGAAGGCGCTTAGGCAAATCCGGGCGCGGAATTCAAGGGTGCGAGGCCATTCACTTCGGTGAAGAAGCAACTGGAAGTGGTTCCAAGAAAAGCCTCTAAGCTTCAGTTTAACAAGACCGTACCGCAAACCGACACAGGTGGGCGAGATGAGTATTCTAAGGCGCTTGAGAGAACTCGGGAGAAGGAACTCGGCAAATTGGTACCGTAACTTCGGGATAAGGTACGCCCCTGTAGCTTGACTGGCCTGCGCCAGAAGGGTGAAGGGGTTGCAATAAACTGGTGGCTGCGACTGTTTAATAAAAACACAGCACTCTGCAAACACGAAAGTGGACGTATAGGGTGTGACGCCTGCCCGGTGCCGGAAGATTAAATGATGGGGTGCAAGCTCTTGATTGAAGTCCCGGTAAACGGCGGCCGTAACTATAACGGTCCTAAGGTAGCGAAATTCCTTGTCGGGTAAGTTCCGACCTGCACGAATGGCGTAACGATGGCCACACTGTCTCCTCCCGAGACTCAGCGAAGTTGAAGTGTTTGTGATGATGCAATCTCCCCGCGGCTAGACGGAAAGACCCCATGAACCTTTACTGTAGCTTTGCATTGGACTTTGAACCGGTCTGTGTAGGATAGGTGGGAGGCTTTGAAGCGTGGACGCCAGTCTGCGTGGAGCCGTCCTTGAAATACCACCCTGGTTTGTTTGAGGTTCTAACCTTGGTCCGTTATCCGGACTGGGGACAGTGCATGGTAGGCAGTTTGACTGGGGCGGTCTCCTCCCAAAGTGTAACGGAGGAGTACGAAGGTACGCTAGGTACGGTCGGAAATCGTGCTGATAGTGCAATGGCATAAGCGTGCTTAACTGCGAGACCGACAAGTCGAGCAGGTGCGAAAGCAGGTCATAGTGATCCGGTGGTTCTGTATGGAAGGGCCATCGCTCAACGGATAAAAGGTACTCTGGGGATAACAGGCTGATACCGCCCAAGAGTTCATATCGACGGCGGTGTTTGGCACCTCGATGTCGGCTCATCTCATCCTGGGGCTGTAGCCGGTCCCAAGGGTATGGCTGTTCGCCATTTAAAGAGGTACGTGAGCTGGGTTTAAAACGTCGTGAGACAGTTTGGTCCCTATCTGCCGTGGGCGCTGGATATTTGAAGGGGGCTGCTCCTAGTACGAGAGGACCGGAGTGGACGAACCTCTGGTGTACCGGTTGTCACGCCAGTGGCATCGCCGGGTAGCTATGTTCGGAAGAGATAACCGCTGAAAGCATCTAAGCGGGAAACTCGCCTTAAGATGAGATATCCCCGGGGCTTCGAGCCCCTTGAAGGGTCGTTCAAGACCAGGACGTTGATAGGTCAGGTGTGGAAGCGCAGTAATGCGTTAAGCTAACTGATACTAATTGCCCGTAAGGCTTGATCCTATAACAGGTGTGTCTTGCGATGATCGTTAGTGCTTCAGCACTTACGAGCATCCCACCCCCGAAGGGGGCACGCGTGAACTCCAGATGGGGCACGCAGAACGCACGGTTGAGATCAGTGTTGTGCCAACAGAAACAACACAACCCCACGCTCTACCCTGGTGAGCATCACCAGAAACTACTTCTTCCAGATTGGCTGGGCTGTCCCCGGGACAGCCGAGCAACAAGTCATGCCTGATGACCATAGCGAGTCGGTCCCACCCCTTCCCATCCCGAACAGGACCGTGAAACGACTCCACGCCGATGATAGTGCGGATTCCCGTGTGAAAGTAGGTAATCGTCAGGCTCCCCAGCAGCATCAGAAACCCCACCCCCAAAAAGGTGGGGTTTCTGCGTTTACCGGCCGCCGTCCCCGGACTACCCGGAATACCGGTCACCCCCGCCACTACCGGCGCGGCAAACCGCCTTCACTCCTTCCCCAGCCGCAGCGCCTTCGCGTAACCCGTCAGCTCCAGATAGGCCCGCCCCACCTCCACGCCTTCCCGGCTCACCCGTACCGCACCTTCCCAGTACAGGGCGCTCGTCGATTGTCGGGAAATGCGTCGATGGGCTTGCCTCCACGCTCCCAAATCATGTGATCGGCCTAAGCCCGTTTGCGCACGGGAGCCTGATACGACATGCCCGCGGTAAATCGATCAAGCCGCTCGCTCGCATCGGTGATTGCCCAAAGAGGCGCGCTATGCAACTGCTGATCGTAGTTTGTCGCGATCGTCGCAAAAAGCGAGAAACCCGCCTCGTCGAGGCTCCACTTGCCAGTCTCGCGGCCGGTATCGAACACATGCGACACCGCGCGTTCCGCCGCACTCAGTTGTTCGCTGGTCGCCGAGCCAAAGCCCGATTCAGCCAGAAAGCCGGTCAGCAGCATGATTTGCGTTAGTGTTTGCGCATCGGTCATGCTGCCGGCGCCGCGGCGCAAGGCATCGAGTGCCAGATGGACCCGCAAGGCGAGGTCGTCGGCGGTCTGCCGGGCGATGGGTAACAGCATGGCCTTGGTAAGCCGCGCACGCGCAACGCCTGTATTACGAGATAACGGGATAGGTTGTGCCATGGAGGTCCAATGTTTACGCCTGCAGATGCAATAACGGCGCGGCTCGTAAAAGGTTGAGCCCTCATCGTGCATCCGGCCGGCAGACCGACTGGAACTCGATCTAATTGCCGCTTCCGACGCGATGTCCTCTTATGGGGACCGGCGCACCCGAGGGTGTAAATAGTTTTGTGTAAACGGTCATTTGGCAGGAGACTGCCAGTAACAGGAGCGACGATGACCGTACCGTCGTGTTGATGCCACTGACCGACAGCAGCTTGCGCAGCCGCTCATCGTCGATGGTCGCTTGTGCAAGTGCCCGCTCTATCTCGCGCAGATCTTCGCCGAGGCGATCCAGTTCGCGCAGCCACTGCTCGACGCCGAGACGTTCATCCATTGGCAGCGGCTGGGCACTGAGCCATGTGCGCCCTTTCTGGCCGAACAGATCAGTAGCGGGACACCGCTCGATCAGATGTGCGGCCAGGACCGCATGTACCTCGTTCTTCAGTCTCGTGCGCTGCCGCACGAGTTGCGAGCGGCGCGAAATCTGGCGGCGTAGCGCCAGGGTGTCCTCGTCGGGCATTCAGACTTCTGGCAGAAAATTGCTCGCATACAGTTGGGCTAGCACGGCCGCATCGATCCTGTCTGTCTTGACACGCGCCTCGGCGATCAGCCGTACCTTCAGCGGATTTGCGATCGCCACGCGCGCTACATGGGGACGCAGCACGTTGACGATTGCGGCAGTATTGCCAGTGGCTTCGAGCACCACATGATCAGTGGCCCGCAGCCCGGCAGCGAAGCGCTCCAGCTCGTCGCGGCGTAGCCCGGTGCGGCCGCCAGCATGCAGCACGCCGTCCTCCAGGTACGCGATCTCAGTTACGGAGCGCGAAACATCCATTCCTTGGTCGGCGACAATCATGTTGGCCGACCGGCCATCCTACTTCACGTTATCCACATTCCTACGATTCGCATAACCATCTCCCGTTTCAGATCACTGATGGGAGCGGTGGGACAGCACGACAACTACGGATTCGCGCTCGCAGCGCAACCGGGCCGGTCGCAGGGGCGGCCAACTACCAACACGAGCTCGCGGCTCAACGTGTAACAATGGCCTGCCCACCCGAAGTGCTCCCCGGTGCCCCTTGTCCCGGATGGTCACACCATACGCCTGAACTGCGTGGCGCGGAACCGTGAGGCACCGGCTATATCATGCCGGTTAGGAATGCCATTGAATCGATCAACATGAGCCTGCGCAAGGTGATCAAGACGCGCAGTTCATTCCCGACGGACGAGGCAATGACCAAGCTGTTCTGTCTGGCACTGAACAATATCAGCAGGAAGTGGTCGATGCCTATCCGCGACTGGAAAGCGGCCCTGAACCGTTTCACCATCCAGTTCGAAGAACGGCTGGTGCCGGGTTAAACATAGACCCGTTTACACAAAATTCGGGACACCCCCGCGCACCCCCTTTCCGCCTGAGTGCGCGACCTCTTTCGATCTTTCTCCATGCCGCGGCGCGTCTCATCGAGCAGCCTGCCGCGCTGCCGACGCATCGCGCCGGTATGGCAAGCGGACCATGCTAATGGCCGTATGTCAGACGCATCAGGCACATCACGAAGAAAAGGACCTCCGGCGCGTCAAGCAACATGCGGCCGTCCCATACGAACCCGTCTTCGCCGAAACCGCGCTCGGCTTGCAACTTCACAGCGCGCGACCCACAACGCACCTGTAACCTACCTGCAACCTCCGTCAAACTGCGCCGCCCTTGTCATGGTCCTCATCAGACGGCACCACGCTTCGCGCCCGCACCCGTCGACGAATCTCCGAATCCAGGATCAGACGCCCACGCAGTTTTCCCTTCATTCGCTTTACGTAACGGGGCGCTTCGGTCATGTGGATCACCATCAACTCCCGAACCTTCTCCGCGTCACGCTCTCGCGCTGCCTTCGTAATCGCTTTGTGAATTTTGACGTTGGCCTGGCCGAACCGCTCATGTTCGGCCTGCGGCGTGTCGTTACGAAACTCGATCAGCTGCCGGATCATTTCGTTGATCAACTCGCAACTGAACCGCAGAAACGGGTTGGGATTCGCCGCCGCGAGGATATCGTGGAAATTCACGTCTTCCTGACGTTGTCGCACGATGTCCTGCCCCCCATGTGACGAAGCCGGCCGGTCACAACATGCAATGCTCGCGTCGAGCGCCTCGAAGTCCTGCTCCGTCAGATACGGCACGGCCCCTGCGGCGAGTTCGGGCTCCAGCAATTTGCGCACCGTGTAGATGTCATCGATCGAAACGTCCTTGAAAAACAGGTAGTTCTGCAGAAGTTGCAACGTGCGATCGAGCGGTACCTCCACCACCATGCCGCCGCCGCTCGGGCCGGTGGTCACCTTGATGAGACCTTGCACCTCAAGCGATTTCAACGCCTCGCGGATCGTGCTTTTGCTCACCGAAAAAAGTTGCTGCAACTCCACTTCGCGGGGTAGCCGGTCACCTGGCTTCAGGTCTTTCTCAGTGATGAGCCGCTTGATTTCCTCCGCGACCAGATCGCCGCGTTTCTGCTGCTTGATCTCAATCGCGGCGCCAGCCTTGGCGCGGTCCATAACCATATTCGATGCTCCCTAGTTTGTCCTGCACGATCCTCGATCGACCCGCCGGCGTCATCGCAGCCCGGAAGGTCGCCTCATGCTGCCAGGAATTTTGCCTTATTGACACTCGAATTTATTGTACCTACGATCGAGTCCAACCTATTTATCATGATAAATAGAACAGTGCCGATGGGGTGGAAAACTTCACGGCGGCCAGCAAGCTCGAGTAGTCGTTCGCGCCAATGCGTGCAGTTTCGTAGTCGGTCAGTGCGTGTCTCTTCCTTAAGGAGCGTCATTTTGAATCGCCGAAATATGTTGAAGCTGGCCGCGTTGTCGGCCGTTCCGGGAACGTTGGGCTCGCTGGTCGCGCGAAGCGCACTCGCGCAGGCCGGCACCTTGCAGTTCGCCTGTCCGGTGCCAATGTCCGGTCCGTTCGCGGCGAACGGCAAATACGCCGACCTTGGCATGAAGCTCGCAATCGAGCAGTATGGCAAGGTGCTGGGCCAACCGCTCGCGTACACGGTACTCGACACGGAAGGCAAGCCGGCAACGGCAGTGCGGCGTGTGCAGGAAATCGCGCAGCAGAAGAATGCGCGCTTCTTTGCAGGCGGTATTCTGTCATCCGAAGCATTGGCAATGGGCAAGGAAGTCCAAAAAGCCGGCGGTATTTTCATCACCACGGCAGGCGCGGACGAAATCACCGGTAAAGACTGCAACGACGCCACTTTCCGCTGGTCGGTGCCGACCTACGGCGCGATCGAGCAGACGGTGCGGCCGCTGATCCAGATGCAGCCCAAAGCAAAACGCTGGTACACCATCACGCCGCAATACGTGTTCGGCGACGGCTTACTGTCGGCCGCGAAAGCGATCTTCAAAGAGAAGGGTATTGAGCACGTCGGCAACAGCTACCACTCGCTCAATGAGAAAGAGTTCAGCGGCTATCTGACGAACGCGGTTGCTGCGAAGCCCGACGTTCTGCTGATTCTGAACTTCGGCTCGCAGTCGTCCGATACGTTGCGCCAGGCCGTGAGTTTCGGCATGAAAAACAATTGCACGATTCTGATGGCGTGGGCATCCGGACTCGAGCAATTCGAATCGCTTGGCGCGGATCTTTGCGAAGGCGTCTATTTCGGCGCGCAGTACTGGCACGACATCGATTCACCGCTCAACCGCGATCTTGTCAAACGTACGAACGCGGCATTCAAGGCGAACCCCAACTACAGCCTCGCGGGCTCCTATATCTGCACGAAGATCCTGCTCGACGGCATTGTGAAGGCCGGTAATGTCGATCCGAAGAAAGTGGTCGCCGCACTTGAAGGCATGAAGTACGACGGTTTGACCGGCCCGGAGGAAGTCCGCAAAGGCGACCACCAGGTGCTGAAGAACTATTATCTGTTGAAGGGCAAGGCGAAGAACAAGATGAAAAACGCCGACGACTACGCCGATATCGTCAGTTCCGGCCAATCCTTCCTGCCGCTCGACAAGACCGGCTGCAAGATGGCTTGACGCCTGCGTGCCGCTCGCAAACGCGGCTTGAACATCGCGGCACCGCAGTGCGATGCCCCTTCGCACCACCCTTTAGACGGACGCCATGAACGTTTATCTCCTGCAGGTCGTCAACGGCATCGGAGTGGGGATGCTGTATTTCCTGCTCGCGGTCGGTTTGTCGATCGTGTTCGGCTTGCTGCGCTTCGTGAATTTCGCGCACGGTGCGTTCTATCTGCTCGGCGCGTACTTCTGCTATCAGGCGATGCAATGGTCGATGAGTTTCTGGACCGCGCTCGTGGTCGTGCCGATCGTCGTGGGCGCGCTTGCATGGGTCGCAGAGAAGCTGATTCTGCGACACGTGTACGCGCAACAGCATGAGTTCCATATTCTCGTGACGGTCGGTCTCGCACTCGTCGTGCAGGAATGCGCGATCCTGATCTGGGGGCCGCTGGGCGATAACGTAGCTGTGCCCGACATGCTGAACGGTGTAGTGATCTGGGGCAGTTTTGTCTATCCGAAGTACCGTCTCTTCGTGATCGGTTTTACGGCGGTATTGGCGGCGCTTTTGTGGTGGGTGCTGGAAGGCACGCGATTAGGCAGCGCGGTGCGCGCGGGCAGTGAATCGACCGAGATGGTCTCGCTGCTCGGTATCAACGTGTTGCGCGTTTTCAGCCTCGTGTTCGCACTTGGCGCCGCAACGGCCGCATTGGCAGGCGTGCTCGCCGCGCCGATTCGCGGCGTCGATCCGTTCATGGGCATCGAAGCGCTGAGTGTCGCGTTCGTCGTAGTCGTGGTCGGCGGGATGGGTAATTTTCTTGGCGCCCTGGTCGGCGGATTGCTGGTGGGGATCGTGCAAAGCGTGATGAGCACGTTGTGGCCAGAAGGCGCGCGGCTCATGATCTACGTCGCGATGGCCGCGGTCCTGCTGCTACGACCGAACGGTTTGCTCGGGAGGGCGGCATGATCGATACCTCGAAGCCCATTGTGCCAAGCGCTTCCGCTGAAAAGGCTCAGCCGGGTCTGAAGCATTCGCTGCATCGTTATCGCTTCCTGTTGCTTGCGCTGCTGGTGGTGTGCGTATTGCCGCTGACGCTGCGTTCCGGGTCGCTGGCTACAGAAGTCCTGGTGTTCGCGCTCGCCGCGCTAGGCTGCAATTTGCTGCTCGGTCACACAGGCTTGCTTTCGTTCGGGCAGGGCATTTTCTTCGGCCTCGGCAGCTATTGCGCCGGACTGGTACTCACCAGAACGGCGCTGCCCGTACCCGCGGCGTTGCTGGCATCGGCCGTAGTCGGCGCGGCGGCCGCGGCGCTCGTCGGCTGGTTTTCGATTCGTCAGCGCGGCACGTACTTCGTCATGCTGACGCTCGCGTTCGGGCAACTGTTCTATTTCCTCGCGTACACCACCCCCGATCTGACTGGTGGCGACAATGGGCTGCTCGATATTCCGCGCCCGGCGCTGGGACTGCTCGGCAAAACACTCGTGCCTTTGGCTTCGCCGTGGCAATACTATGGCTTTGTCGCGGTGCTCTTTCTCGTGGTGTTCTGGTTGTTGATGCGCGTATCGCACTCCGTATTCGGCCGCACGTTGCTCGCGATTCGCGACAACGAAGCCCGGGCGGCCGCGGTGGGCTACGACGTGAAACGCTTCAAGCTGATGGCGTTCGTGATCTCCGGCGCGGTGACGGGGCTGGCGGGCGCGCTGCACGCGCTGATGACCGGCATCGCGCCGCTCTCGAACATCGACTATCACACGAGCGAGATGATCCTCGTGATGACCGTGATCGGCGGCACCGGCAATCTGTTCGCCTCGGTATTGGGCGCTGCGTTCTATGTGCTGTTCGCCGACTGGCTCTCCACGTTGTGGCCGCGCTGGCTATTGCTGCTCGGCATCGTGCTGATTGCGGTCAGCCTGTTCATGCAGCGCGGGCTATGGGGACTGGGCGAACGCATCTGGCAGTCGCTGCGGCCCCAATCGTCCGCCAAGGCAGACAAGGACGCGGACAACGACGCCGACAAGGAGTCCGTATGAGCGAAGCGATTCTGCGAGCGAGCGGCGTTGTGAAGCGCTATGGAAAATTCACGGCGCTCTCCGACGTTACGCTGAACATCATGCCGCGCACGGTGCACTCCGTGATCGGTCCGAACGGCGCGGGAAAAACCACGCTGTTTCACGTATTGACCGGCACGTTGCCGATCACCGAAGGCAAGATCGTTTTCGACGGCCACGACGTCACGCATGAGCCGGATCATAAGCGCGTGCGACGCGGCGTCGCGCGTTCGTTTCAGGTGACGAGCCTGTTCGCCAATCTAAGCGTGCGGGAAAATCTGCGGCTTGCCGCGCAAGGTGTGGATGCGGTACGCGCGTTGAATGCCTGGACACCGCCGCATGGCGCGCTCACGCATTCGGACACCGTCGACAGCGTGCTCGAACGGCTCGCGCTGCAGCGTTTGAGCGACGTATCGGCAGGCGCGCTCTCGCACGGTCAGCAGCGGCGGCTGGAAGTCGGCATGGCACTCGCCGCGCGGCCCAAGGCGATCTTTCTGGACGAGCCGACCTCGGGCATGGGTATCGACGACCTCGACGATATGAAGCAATTGATTCGCGGCCTGCGCGACGATTACACTGTGGTGCTGATCGAACACAACATGGGTATCGTGATGGATATCTCCGACACGATCACCGTCATGCAGCAAGGGCGCGTGCTGGTGGAAGGGCGCCCCGACGACATTCGCGGCGACGAGCGCGTGCGCAGCGCCTATCTCGGCAACATGATCACCGGAGGCCGCGCATGATTCTCGACGTGCAGCAGATTCACGGCTTCTACGGCAAAAGCCACATCCTGCAAGGCGTGTCCCTGCAAATCAACGACGGTGAAACGGTGACGCTGTTGGGCCGTAACGGCGCCGGCAAGTCGACCACGCTGAAAACGATTGCCGGTGTCGTCGCACCGCAGCGCGGCGCTATCACGTTCAACGGCGTCAAGATCAGCGGAATGCCGCCGCACAAGATCGCATCACGAGGTGTCTGTTTCGTGCCGGAGCATCGTGGCATCTTTCGTTTGCTTACGGTCGAAGAAAACTTGCGGCTCGGCGCGCGCAAGGATTCGCCGTGGCAACTGGACGACATCTACCGCATTTTTCCGCGCCTCAAAGAGCGGCGCACGAACGGGGGCGCGCAGCTATCCGGTGGCGAACAGCAGATGCTTGCAATCGGCCGCGCGCTGATGAATCACCCGCGTTTGCTGATGCTCGACGAGCCGGTCGAAGGCCTCGCACCGGTGATCGTCGAAGAGATCGTCGCGCAACTCAAGTTGATCCGCGAGGCGGGCGTGGCGATTCTGCTGGTCGAGCAGAACCTCGAAGTTTGCACGCAACTGGCCGACCGCCATTACATCGTCGAGCAAGGCGTGATCGTGTATTGCGGCGATAACGCGTCGTTTTCCGCGGACGACTCGATCAAGGACCGTTATCTCGGCGTCGGCGTGGTCTGACGCGCACTCAGTCTTCAACACGAGGAAGCATCGATGCAAGTTCATGAATCAACAACCGTCGCGACATTCGCCGACTTGCGAGTCGACGGCGCGCGGCTCTGGGACAGTCTCATGCAACTCGCGCGGATCGGCGCCACCGACAAAGGCGGCGTATGCCGGCTCGCGCTCACGGAGTTGGACCGCGAGGCGCGCGACCTCTTTATCGCATGGGCGAAGCAGATCGGCTGCAGCGTGCGGGTCGACGCGATCGGCAATATCTTCGCGCGCCGCGCCGGTTTGCGCGATGATCTGCCGCCGGTGATGACCGGCAGCCACATCGATACGCAGCCCACGGGCGGCAAGTTCGACGGCAATTATGGCGTGCTCGCGGGTCTCGAAGTGCTGCGCACGCTCGCCGACGCCAACGTGCGAACGCTCGCGCCGCTTGAAGTCGCGGTGTGGACCAATGAAGAGGGCTCGCGCTTCGTGCCGGTGATGATGGGTTCCGGCGTGTTCGCCGGCGCGTTCACGCTGGAGCACGCGCTCGAACAACGCGACCGCGAAGGAGTCACGGTGCGCGACGCACTGTCCGGAATCGGCTATGCCGGTGAGAACGACAAGCCACATGCCGTGGGCGCCTACTTTGAAGCGCATATCGAACAAGGTCCCGTGCTTGAGGCGCACGACAAAACTATCGGCGTGGTGCAAGGCGCGCTCGGTCAACGTTGGTACGACGTGACGGTGCAAGGCATGGAAGCGCACGCGGGCCCGACGCCGATGGAACTGCGCCGCGACGCGCTGCTCGTCGCGGCGGATCTGATTCATGCCGTCAACCGCATCGCGCTCGATCATGCGCCGCATGGCCGCGGCACGGTCGGCTGGCTCGACGTGCATCCGAACTCACGCAACGTGATTCCCGGCCGCGTAACACTCACCGTCGATCTGCGCGCCGCCGACGATGCCACGCTCACGGCAATGGATAACGCACTGCACGCCGCGTGTTCGTTGGCGGGCGAGAAAAGCGGCATCAGCGTGGAGGTCGAGCAGGTCGTATATTTCCCGCCGCAACCGTTCGCCGCTCAGCTGGTGGGCGCCGTGAAGCAGGGTGCCGAGACGCTCGGGTTTTCGTCGATGGACGTGATCAGCGGTGCCGGGCACGACGCCGTTTATCTTGCGCGAGTCGCACCCGCGGCGATGATCTTCGTGCCGTGCAAAGACGGCATCAGCCACAACGAGATCGAAGACGCACGCGCGGACCATCTCGAAGCCGGTTGCAACGTGCTGTTGCAGGCCATGCTGAACGCCGCGCAGAAAGCCGGAGGCGCAGACGCATGAAAATCCTCATCGCGCGGATGAATCACGAGACCAACACGTTTTCGCCTGTGGCCACGCCGTTGTCCGCGTTCGGGCGTAACGGCCCGAACTACGGGGACGACGCGTTCAACGAAAACAAAGGCATGCAGACGGCAATGGCCGCGTTCATCGACGCCGCCGAAAGGGAGCATGCCGAAATCGTCACGCCCGTGTCGGCGTCGGCGAATCCGAGCGGACCCGTCGAGGCCGCCGCTTACGACGCGATCTGCGAGGCGATCGTGTCCGCGGCGGCGGGTTGCGACGCCGTCATGCTCGATCTGCACGGTGCCATGGTCGCCGAGAATTCGAACGATGGTGAAGGCGACCTGCTCGAACGCGTGCGCGCGTTGCTGCCGGATGCGCCGATTGCGGTCGCGCTCGATCTGCACGGCAATGTCACGCAGAAAATGATCGACAACGCAGACGTGATCGTCAGCTTCAAGACCTATCCGCACGTGGATATGTACGAGACCGGCGCGCATGCGGCGCGTTTGATGTTCGACCTGGTCCACGGCAAGGCGAAGCCCGTGATCGCATGGCGCCAGCCGCCGCTGCTCACGCATACGCTGCGCAGTGCGACTGCCGAAGGCGCGATGAAACGCGCCGTGGATGCCGCGCGCGCGGCCGAAGCCGACGGCATGCTCGCGGTGTCGGTACTATCCGGCTTCTCGCTGGCCGATATCGCGGCGCCGTGCATCAGCGTCGTGGTGGTGGGCAACGGCGAGCGTGGCGAGGCGGAAGCGGTGGCGGAGCGGATCGCGCGACAGATCTGGGGCGAGCGCGAAGAGTTCGTTTATCGCAGCGCGCCGCTTGCTGAATCCGTCGCGCAGGCGGCGGCGCTCGCGAAAGACGCCGACAAGCCGGTGCTCCTGCTCGATCACGGCGACAACTGCATGTCGGGCGGCACATGCGACACGATGGATCTGCTCGAAGAAGCATTGAAACAGAAGCTCGATGGCATGGTGAGCGGGCCATTGTGCGATCCGCAGGCGGTCGCGGCGCTGATGGCGGCCGGCGTTGGCAGCACGGTGACGGTGACCATCGGCAACAAGGTGGCGAGCGACGCCGTGACCCCGCGTCCGCCGCTTGCCGTAACCGGCGTGGTGCGCGCGTTAACCGACGGCGAGTACATCATCAGCGGCCCGACTTACACCGGCCAGCGGGCCTTCATGGGACGCGCCGCGGTACTCGACACGGGCGCCGTCAAGCTGGTCGTCACCGAGCGCACGCACGAACCGTGGGACCTCGGCGTATTCGAGAGCGTCGGCATCGACCCGCGTCGCGCGCGCTTCCTGTTGCTCAAATCGCGCATGTACTGCCGCCCGGTTTTCGTGCCGATCGCCGCGGCGCTGGTGGAATGCGACAGCCGCGGCGTGACGAGTTCGGATTACGGCCTGTTCGCTTTCAAGGGCGTGAGGCGGCCGGTTTATCCGCTCGATACGCAGACCGAGTGGGCGCCCGCGAACTGAAGGCGGCACGCTCAGCCGGTTGAAGTGCCGTTAGGGGCTTGTGCATAGCGCGCAGGTTCTCTATAATTCGCGCCTCTAAAGGCTCGTAGCTCAGTTGGTTAGAGCACCACCTTGACATGGTGGGGGTCGTTGGTTCGAATCCAATCGAGCCTACCAACGCATCCGTGACGTAGACGAAAGCGCTTCCGCTTTCGTCTACTGTCCGGTTTTCGCATCACCTCGGCGCACGGGTTCAACGTGCCGCAGTCCTGTCAGTGTTTCCCTTCCGTATTGCCTTCAGCTCGACGCAGCGTGACCGGTTCGCTGCAAACGCTTTTGTGCGTCCAACGTTGTCGCATCACGTCGTCATTCGCCCATGCGCGGTGCCGTCGATCCTCCCGGTTTGGTCACTGAATGAACTGCCGTGCAGCGCGCGACGACAGCGCCGGCAGTGCGGCGCTGTCGCGTCAGCGATCAGATCTCACTCACGCCAGACCGGATGCAGCCCGCTATGACGGACGCAGCAGATCGAAGCCGGCCAGCGCGACGACCCCGCTCACCACGATCAGCGCGACCGAATGCTGTCCGAAGTAAAGCAGGCCGGCGGCCGACCAGCTCGTCAAGGCAAATGCGGCAATACGTTTCATGCTTTAAAACCCCAAGGCAACCGCCAGCACACCGCTGACCACGCCGCACACCATCACGGCCAATGCCACTACCGTCAGCACGCGGCTCGGAAACGAGCGGGCGAGCATGGCCATCGACGGCACGCTGATCAGCGGCAGCGTCATCAGCAAGGCGCCCGCCGGGCCGGCGGCCATGCCGAACGAGAGCATGGCCTGGATGATCGGCACTTCGCCCGCGGTCGGAATCACGAACAGCGTGCCCGCAATAGACAGCGCGACGATCCACAGCAGGCTGTTGTCGATATCCGCTCCGACATGCGGAAACAGCCACGTGCGCGCCGCGCCGAGAATCAGCACCAGCACGATGTATTCGGGAATGAGCCGCAGCGTCATCGTGCCGAGAATTTTCACCCAGCGCGCGAACGCCGTGCCGGGCACGTCACTGGCGACCAGTTGCGCCATCGCTTCACGTGACGCTTCGGCTTCCTTCGGCGTGACCATGCGATTCACCAGATACCCGAGACCGAAGACCATCACGAGGCCGAGCGCGAGCCGCAAGCCCATCCACTGCCAGCCGAGCACGAAACCCATGAAGATCAGCGTGGCCGGATTCAAGGCGGTATTGCCGAGCCAGAACGCGATCGCCGCCCCGGGCGCCGCCTGACGCGCGCGCAAGCCCGCCACCACCGGCGCCGCGCAACACGTGCACATCATGCCCGGCAACGACATCAGGCCGCCTTTCACCACGCTGCTGAAATCGGTGCGGCCGAGCGCACGCGCGACCCATTGCGGCGGAATCAGCGCCTGCACCGCCGAGCCGAGCAGCAGCCCGAGCACCATGGCCTGCCAGATCGCTTTGCCGTAGGCGAGGGCGTAATCGATCGCAGCCTGCCACGACGCCGCCGGCGCGCTCGCCGACGTGCCCATCAGAATGGATTTGCCGATGGAGTGCTGGCTCGCGGCGACGAATGCGCGGTTGTAGTACGGGAACCACTTCACGTAGAAGAGGCCGACGACGGCAATCAGCAGGAACACGATCCAGCCAAGAGCGACGCGCGGTTGTCGAAGAGTTGATTGCATGATGGTCTTAAGCGGTGGTTTTAATCAGGTGATAGCGAGCGCGTTGCGCTCGACGAGCGCAAGCAGTGCGCTCGCCTGGTCGACGAGATCGGCGCCGTTAGGCCGGAAATTGAACTGCAGTGCGTGCGGCAACTGGACGAAGTGCTCATGGCTGCTGCGCGCGTATGCCGGATCATAGTGCCGCTCGATCAACTCGTGCGCGAGTTCGGCGCGCCGGTTTTCGTCGACGAGCCGTTGCCAGCTCGTGACGCGCTCCCGGCTGTGCAAACCGATCAGTTTTTGCAACTGTCCCTTCAGCGACTCGGGATCGTCGAATAGATGCGCATAGTCGTGCAGCAGGAATGCCGCGCGATCTTCCCGGCTCGACAGCACCTCCACGCAGCGGCCCCGATGAAACGTGTCGAGCAGCGCGAGCGGCAACGCAACGGAGCCGATACGCCGGCTTTCCGCTTCCACGAACACCGGCCGTGCCGGGTCGAAGGTGCGCAGCGCCGTCACGACGAGCGTATCGAAGCGCTTCTGCGACGGCTGCGCCACACCGGCCCATGCGCCGAGCAGCGAGCCACGATGCGAGGCCAGCGCTTCCAGGTCCAGCGTTTGCGCGCCCGCCGCGTTCAAGGCCGAGAGCAGGCGGGTTTTGCCGCTACCGGTCGGGCCCACCAGCGCGATGTAGGAAAACGTTGCCGGCAAGCTGTCGAGCGTATCGAGCGTGGCGCGCCGGTAAGTCTTGTAGCCGCCTTCCAGTTGGCGCGCCTGCCAGCCGATCATATTGAACAGCGTGGTCACCGAGCCGGAGCGCTTGCCGCCGCGCCAGCAGTAAATGAGCGGCCGCCACTTGCGCGGCCGGTCGGCGAAGGTCGTTTCCAGATGGTGCGCGATATTGCGCGCGACCAGCGCCGCGCCGATCCGGGTGGCTTCGAACGGTGAAACCTGTTTGTAGGTCGTGCCGACCAGCACGCGCTCCTCGTTGCTCAGCACAGGCGCATTGAGGGCGCCCGGAATATGGTCTTCCGCGAATTCGAGAGGCGTGCGCACATCGATGATTTCATCGAAATCACCTGCTTTTTCGAGGCTGACGAGTAGGTTTTTCAAGGAGCTAGGGACAAAACGGGCCTGCGGGGAGGGTGAAATTATCGCATGCGTGGTAAATCCCGGCTGACGGAGCCCTCGGGACAGCTTGCCGACCACGCGCGCCCCGGCATGGTCGCTTGCGCCGACCAGTCCCTTCAGATGACCTCGACGCGTCCTTCTCCGCTGACCATTTCGCCGATCACGCAGGCGTCGCCGAAGCCGTCGGCGCGGAAAAGCGCGAGAACCTCGCTGACGGCTTTTGGTGCGCACGACACCAGCAGACCGCCCGAGGTTTGCGGATCCGTCAGCAGGGTACGCGCCGTCGCCGGCAATGAGGAAGGCAAAACGATATCTTTGCCGTAGGCGTCCCAGTTGCGTCCGGAAGCGCCCGTGAAAATGCCGGCTTCCGCAAAACCGACCACGTCCGGCAGCCACGGCAGATCCGCATAGCGCACGCGGGCGGTCAGGTTCGAGCCGCGCGCCAGTTCCAGCGTATGGCCGAGCAGGCCGAAGCCCGTAATGTCAGTGAGCGCATGGACGCCGTCGAGCTTGGACAGCTCCGCGCCCGGACGATTGAGTTTGGTCGTCGCGGCGATCATGGCGGCGTAGCCGGCGGCGTCGAGCCGGTCTTTCTTCAGTGCTGCCGAGAGAATGCCGACGCCCAACGGCTTACCGAGAATCAGCACGTCGCCCGCTTGCGCGCCCGCGTTGCGCTTGACGCGCTTCGGGTCGACCACGCCGATGGCGACAAGACCGTAGATCGGCTCGACCGAATCGATCGAATGGCCGCCCGCGAGCGGAATGCCGGCCTCGGCGCACACGGATTCCCCGCCTTTCAGCACGGCGGCGATCACGTCGTGCGGCAGCACATTGATCGGCATGCCGACGATCGCCAGCGCCATGATCGGCTTACCGCCCATGGCGTAGACGTCGGACAGCGCGTTGGTGGCGGCGATGCGGCCGAAGTCGAACGGGTCGTCGACGATCGGCATGAAGAAGTCGGTGGTGGCGACGATCGCCTGCTCGTCGTTGAGCCGGTAGACGGCGGCGTCGTCGGCTGTGTCGTTGCCGACCAGCAGGTCGGGGAAGAACGGCAATGGCGCGCTGCGCTTGAGGAGATCGGCGAGCAGGCCGGGCGCGATCTTGCAGCCGCAACCGCCGCCATGCGACAGACTGGTGAGACGGGGTGACGTGTTTGCGCGGGCGGGAGTATCGGTCATTGTGTCGGGCATTTCAGGCTACGAATGACCGCATTATGAAGCGTGTTCGTTTCCAGCGCAGTGAGGCGTGCGCCGCGGCGCTTTCGCGGTGACCGGGAGCCCCATGCCGGGCGCCCATTTATTTCAGAGAAGCTGCGGGCCAGCTTGCAAAGCCATTCAATGACGTGCCGCGGCGACGCCGAATCAATCCGCTCTAATGGAACCGCTATTTATTGCTCCCTGCTCCGGTGCCGTAGAGCCCGTTATCGAATCCACCCGCGCCTTGCGTCTTGTGTCCTTGCCCCGCGGTCTTGCCGCGCGAGTTGCCCGAACCGCCATCCTTCGTCTGGGGTTTGGTGGATTCGTGAACCATGGAGGCGGACGAATCGGGCGCCGATCCCATGGAAGACGAGCGATGTTCCTGCTGCGACGAGCCGCTGCCCTGGGTGATCTGGGCCACGGAGCATTGACTCGACGCGAGCATCGCGAGGCCGAACGCAAGTGACGCGAGCCCGCCCGGTGCCCGCCGTTTTACTGCGGTGCAAAAATTGCCTGCGAAAGAAGAATGGAGCAGATGGTGGGTCATGGTGTTGAAGGTCCGAGGTGAGGGTGGGTTCGTGACTCATTCATGCAGCAATAACAATGCCCCGGCATTTAAATCGGCTGCCCCGCTTCATATTTGATTGCCCGGCAGGTGGTAGAAGTTCTCGCTGCAGGACTTTATGCCGGCCTCTATAATCATGATCAGTACCCCCAAAAAGAGCCGAGGCCATTCAATGCCCCAAATGTCCCGGCGACAATTTCTGAAGGTCTCCGCCACCACGCTAGCCGGATCGAGTCTCGCCCTCATGGGCTTCTCACCGACGCCCGCGTTAGCGGAAGTCCGCCAGTACAAATTGTCGCGCACAACCGAAACCCGCAATACCTGCCCGTACTGTTCGGTAGGCTGCGGCATCCTGATGTACGGACTTGGCGACAACGCCAAGAATGCGAAGTCCAGCATCATCCACATCGAAGGCGATCCCGATCATCCGGTCAATCGCGGCACGCTTTGCCCGAAGGGCGCGAGCCTGATCGACTTCATTCACAGCCCGAGCCGTCTGAAGTATCCGGAATATCGCGCGGCCGGCTCGAATGAATGGAAGCGCATTTCGTGGGAAGACGCACTCGACCGCATTGCAAAACTGATGAAGGAGGACCGCGATGCCAACTTCGTCGAGACAACGGAAGACGGCAAGAAGGTCAACCGCTGGCTGACCACCGGCATGCTCGCGGCATCGGCCGGTAGCAATGAAGTCGGTTATTTGACGCACAAGACTGTCCGCAGTCTTGGCATGCTCGCATTCGATAATCAAGCACGTGTCTGACACGGCCCGACGGTGGCAGGTCTTGCCCCGACGTTTGGCCGTGGAGCGATGACGAACCATTGGGTCGACATCAAGAACGCGGATGTGATTCTCGTAATGGGCGGCAATGCGGCCGAGGCACACCCATGCGGTTTCAAGTGGGTTACCGAAGCTAAAGCGCATCGCAAGGCAAGATTGATCGTGGTCGATCCGCGCTTTACGCGCACGGCATCGGTTGCGGACTATTACGCACAGATTCGGACCGGCTCGGACATCGTGTTCCTGGGCGGGGTGATCAACTATTTGCTCACCAACGACAAGATCCAGCACGAGTATGTAAAGAACTACACGGACATGCCGTTCATCGTTCGTGAGGACTTTTCGTTTACCGACGGTCTCTATTCCGGCTACGACGCCGACAAGCGAAAGTACGACAAGAGCTCGTGGGATTACGAGCGCGGCGACGACGGCTTCGCCAAGGTCGATCCGACGTTGCAGCACCCGCGCTGCGTCTATCAGCTGATGAAGCAGCACTACTCGCGCTATACGCCCGAGCAGGTGGAGAAGATTTGCGGCACGCCGAAGGACAAATTCCTCAAGGTGTGCGAGATGCTGGCGTCGACGGCGGTCCCGGGGCGCGCCGGCACGATCCTGTACGCGCTCGGCTGGACGCATCACTCGATCGGCGCGCAGATCATCCGCACCGGCGCGATGGTGCAATTGCTGCTGGGCAATATCGGCATTGCGGGCGGCGGCATGAATGCGCTGCGCGGGCACTCGAACATCCAGGGTTTGACCGACCTCGGCCTCATGTCGAACCTGTTGCCGGGTTACATGACGTTGCCGCTGGAAGCCGAGCAGGACTTCGACGCGTTCATCACGAAGCGCGCGAGCCAGCCGCTACGGCCGAATCAGTTGAGCTACTGGCGTAACTATCGCGCCTTTCATGTCAGTTTCATGAAATCGTGGTGGGGCGATAACGCGACCGCGGAGAACAACTTCGGTTTCGATTACCTGCCGAAGCTCGATAAGTCATACGACATGCTGCAGGTCTTCGAGCTGATGAATCAAGGCAAGATGACCGGCTACATCGCGCAGGGCTTCAATCCGCTCGCCGCCGCGCCGAACAAGGCGAAGATCGGCGCGGGTCTGGCCAAGCTGAAGTGGCTCGTCATCATGGATCCGCTCGCTACTGAAACGTCCGAGTTCTGGAAGAACTTCGGCGAGTTCAACGACGTCGATCCGTCGAAGATTCAAACGGAGGTGTTCCGTTTGCCGACCACCTGTTTCGCGGAAGAACGCGGTTCGCTGGTCAGCTCGAGCCGCGTGCTGCAGTGGCATTGGCAGGGCGCGGACGGCCCCGGCGAATCGAAGAGCGACCTGGAGATCATGTCGGGGTTGTGGCTGCGCATTCGCGAGGCTTATAAGAAGAACGGCGGCAAATATCCCGATCCGATTCTCAACATGAGCTGGCCGTACGCCAACCCGGAAAGCCCGACGCCGGAAGAAATCGCGATGGAGTTCAACGGCAAGGCGCTCGCCGACGTCACCGACGCGACCGACAAAACCAAGGTGCTCGCCAAGAAGGGCGAACAACTGGCAAGTTTTGCTCAGTTGCGCGACGACGGCAGCACCGCGAGCGGTTGCTGGATTTTCTGCGGCTCGTGGACCCAGGCGGGCAACCAGATGGGCCGCCGCGACAACTCCGACCCGACCGGCATCGGCAACACGCTGAACTGGGCATGGGCGTGGCCCGCGAACCGGCGGATTCTGTACAACCGCGCTTCGTGCGATGTCAGCGGCAAGCCGTTCGATCCCAAGCGCAAGCTGATCGCATGGAACGGCAAGACGTGGGCGGGAGCGGACATTCCCGACTTCAAGGTGGACGAACCGCCCGAAAACGGCATGAATCCGTTCATCATGAACCCGGAAGGCGTGGCGCGTTTCTTCTCGCGCGACGGGCTGGTGGAGGGGCCATTCCCCGAGCACTACGAACCGTTCGAGACGCCGCTCGGCTACAACCCGCTGCATCCGGACAACAAGCTCGTCGTCAGCAGTCCGGCTGCGCGCGTGTTCGCGGATGACCGGGCTGCGTTCGGCACGCACGAGAACTTCCCGCATACGGCGACCACCTATCGTCTGACTGAACATTTCCACTACTGGACCAAGCACGCGCGCTTGAATGCGATCGTGCAGCCGCAACAGTTCGTCGAGATCGGCGAGGATCTGGCGAAGGAAGTGGGCGTGGTGGCCGGGGATCGCGTCAAGGTGTCCTCCAATCGCGGGCACATCATTGCCGTGGCGCTCGTCACCAAGCGCATCAAACCGCTGATGATCGAAGGCAAGAAGGTACAGACCGTTGGATTGCCGTTGCATTGGGGCTTCAAGGGACTCACGAAGCCGGGCTATCTCGTCAATACGCTGACGCCCTCCGTGGGCGATGGGAATTCGCAAACACCGGAATTCAAGTCGTTCCTCGTCAAGGTCGAAAAGGCATAAGGAAAAGAGATGGCACTGCAATCACTGGACATCAAACGCCTCTCGGCCACGACCTTGCCCGAACCGCAAGTGCGTGAGCCGGTCACGGGCACGGTCGCCAAGCTCATCGACGTGTCGAAGTGCATTGGCTGCAAGGCGTGTCAGACCGCCTGCATGGAGTGGAACGATCTGCGCGACGAGGTCGGTACGACCACTGGCATCTACGACAACCCCCGCGATCTGAGCGAGCATTCGTGGACCGTCATGCGGTTCTCGGAATACGAGAACACCGAAGGCGATCTCGAGTGGCTGATCCGCAAGGACGGTTGCATGCACTGCGAGGATCCGGGCTGTCTGAAGGCCTGTCCGTCGCCGGGCGCGATCGTGCAGTACACGAACGGGATCGTGGATTTCCACGAGGAAAACTGCATTGGCTGCGGCTATTGCATTACCGGTTGCCCGTTCAACGTGCCGCGCATTTCGAAGAAGGACAACCGCGCGTACAAATGCACGCTGTGCTCGGACCGCGTCGCGGTCGGGCAGGAACCGGCCTGCGTGAAGACGTGCCCGACCGGCGCGATCATGTTCGGCACCAAGGAGGACATGAAGCAGCAGGCCGCGGACCGGGTGGAAGATCTGAAGGAACGCGGCTTCCAGAATGCCGGCTTGTACGATCCTGCCGGCGTGGGCGGCACGCATGTCATGTACGTGCTGCATCACGCCGACAAGGCCAACCTGTATCACGGTTTGCCGCAGAATCCGAAGATCAGCGCGATGGTTGGGTTGTGGAAAGGACTGGCCAAGCCGCTGGCGCTCGCGGGTATCGCGTTCGCGGCCGTGGCCGGGTTCTTCCACTACACGCGCGTGGGTCCGAACGAGGTGAGCGAGGCGGAAGAAGCCGAAGCCCAGCACGAAGCCGACGAAGCACGCCGTTCACGGGAGGCATCCAATGAAGCACCCTGAGCATACCGAGGTGAAGGACGTGAAGGGCAACAGCCTGATCGTGCGCTATACGCCGAACGAGCGGACGAATCACTGGATCACCGCCATCACGTTCGTGCTGCTGGCGCTCTCCGGCCTTGCCATGTTTCATCCGGCAATGTCGTGGCTCTACGCGGTCTTCGGCGGCGGACAATGGACGCGGATCCTGCATCCGTTCGTCGGCTGCGTGATGTTTCTGTCGTTCCTGATTCTTGCGCTGCGCTTCTGGCATCACAACTATCTTGACCAGGCCGACATTCAATGGATGAGGCAGATCGACGACGTGCTCAACAATCGCGAGGAAAAGCTCCCCGCGATCGGAAAGTACAACGCCGGTCAAAAGCTGCTATTTTTCACGATGGTGATCTGTCTGCTGCTGTTGCTGGCGAGCGGCATCGTGATCTGGCGGCGCTACTTCTCGTTCTATTTTCCGATCGAGATCATCCGGCTGGCGGCGCTCGTGCATGCGGCAGCGGCGTTCGTGCTGATCGTCGGTATCGTCGTGCATATTTATGCGGCGCTGTGGATCAAGGGGTCGATCGGCGCCATGACGCGCGGCACGGTGACCTACGGTTGGGCGAGAAAGCATCACCCGAACTGGTTCAAGGAAATCATCGGTAAATAGCATCACGCAGAGGCAACCCAGGCAGCTCGACTCAAAGCGCGCTGCACCCCGAGCCGCCGCCCTTGTTCGATGAACGGCGGCGGCTCTTCAGTTTTTAGAGGTCGATACTGTGGTTCAACGTATTCTCGAAGCCGGCGATATCGAGTCGCTCGACCATTCGGCGATTCCGCGCATTCGCACGCCAGAGCGGCTCGCGGTGTTTTCGGCGCGCGCCGCGCGCCTGCGCCAGCTTGCGGCGCTTCACAATCCGATCGCCGGTTATTTGCGCCTGATGGCCGTGCTCGCCGACGCGCAGGAAGCCGTGATGGCAGGCTTCAAGGCGCAGCCGCCGAGCCCCGAGTTGATCGCGAGCGCGCAGCGACATTCCATGCCGCTGATTCCCGCGCTCTCCGGTGTGCGTGATCCGGCGTGGCGCGACGTGCTGCGCGAACTGCTCGACAAGGTGGCGGCCGCGGGCCCGCTCACGCCGCCGCTCGAAGCGCTGATCGCCCGCCTGAGTACGCTCGACACCGCCGCGCTGGAATTTCAGGCCGACGCGATCTTCGCGCAGCGCTTCGAGGAGGTCGACCCCGCGAGCGCGCCATTCATCGTGGCCGCGCTTCAAGTGGTGTGGACCGACCTCGCCGCCGATATCGACAAGCGCGAGGTGCCGTACCTCGAAACCCTCGGTTTGTGTCCCGTGTGCGGATCGCATCCGGTGGCCAGCATCGTGCGCGTGGGTGGAGCGTATGATAACTACCGCTACCTGCAATGCGGCCTGTGCTCGACCGAATGGCACATGGTTCGCGCGAAGTGCTCGAACTGCGATTCGACCAAGGGCATCGCCTATCACACGGTTGGTTCACCGGAGGCCGACGAGGCCACGCGCGAGACCGAATCGAAAAACGCCGCGCTGAAGGCGGAATCGTGCGACGAATGCCATACTTATCGCAAGATCGGCATTCAGTCGAAGGACTACGATTTCGAACCGTTCGCGGACGATCTCGCCAGTCTGACGCTGGATCTGCTGATGGGCGCGGAAGGTTACCGGCGGGCGTCGCCGCACCCGTGGCTGTGGCCCGAGCAGACGGACAGCGCGGCTGAGGCTTCCGGCGAGTCCGACTAGCCGCGACTGGGCACGACTAGACTAGAAAAAGGATTGACTCGTGAGCGATGTAAGCGGCTCTGAATTGCGGGCGCTGATGGCGCGCGTGCCGTCGGTGGAAAAGTTGATGGCGTCGGCCGAGTTCGCGGCGCTGATCGGCGAGTACGGCCGCACGCAGGTGTTGGGCGCGGTGCGCGAGGCGCTCGATAGCTGGCGCGCGAGCGCGCAGTCGGGCGATGCATCCGTGAGCGCGCTGGACGCGGCGCAACTGAAGAGCGTGGTCGACGCCGCGCTACGCGAGCGCAACCAGTCGCGCCTGCGTAGCGTCTTCAATCTGACCGGCACCGTGCTGCATACCAACCTCGGCCGTGCGTTGCTGCCCGACGAGGCAGTGCAGTCCGTCATGAAGGCGCTTACGCAACCCGTCAATCTCGAGTTCGATCTCGACACCGGCAAGCGCGGCGATCGCGACGATCTGATCGACGAACTCATCTGCGAACTGACCGGCGCGGAAGCGGCCACCGTGGTCAACAACAATGCGGCCGCGGTGCTGCTTACGCTGTCCGCGCTGGCGTCGAAGAAAGAAGTCATCGTGTCGCGTGGCGAGCTGGTCGAAATCGGCGGGGCGTTTCGCATTCCGGACATCATGAGCCGCGCGGGCGCGAAACTGCGCGAAGTCGGCACCACCAACCGCACGCATCTGAAGGACTACGACGAGGCCATCGGCCCGCACACCGCGCTGCTGATGAAAGTTCACGCGAGCAACTACGCGATCAACGGCTTTACCAAAGAAGTCGGTCTGGATGAACTCGCACCGCTCGCCCGTGCGCGCGATCTTGCGGTTGCCGTGGACCTCGGCAGCGGTACGCTGGTCGATCTGGGCCAATGGGGTTTGCCGCGCGAGACGACGGTGCGCGAAACCATCAAGGCCGGCGCCGACCTCGTCACGTTCAGTGGCGACAAGTTGCTCGGTGGACCGCAGGCCGGTTTGATCGTCGGACGGCGCGATCTGATTGCGAAGATCAAGAAGCATCCGCTCAAGCGCGCGTTGCGCGTCGGCAAATTGACGCTCGCCGCACTGGAGCCGGTGCTGCAACTCTATCGCGCGCCGGAAAAGCTCACGGAGCGGCTCACCACGCTGCGCTTGCTGACCCGTCCCGCCGACCAGATCAGGCTCGCCGCCGAGCGCGTGCAGCCCGCTTTACAGCGCGCGCTCGGCGAGCGCTATGCGGTCGCGGCGGAGCCGATGTTCAGCCAGATCGGCAGCGGAGCCTTGCCCGTCGATGTGCTGCGGAGCTACGGGCTCGTCGTCAGAACAGCGGACGGCAAGCGGGGCGGCCGCCAGTTGCTCGCGCTCGAAAAGCTGCTGCGCGAAATGGCGCGGCCCGTCATCGGCCGTATCGCCGATGACGCGTTGCGCCTCGACCTGCGCTGTCTCGAAGCCGCCGATGAAGCGCAACTCATCGAGCAGCTTGAAGGCGCGCGCGCATGATCGTCGGTACGGCGGGACATATCGACCACGGTAAGACGAGCCTGGTGAAAGCGCTGTCGGGCGTCGATACGGATCGTCTCAAGGAAGAAAAAGCGCGTGGCATTTCGATCGAATTGGGCTATGCATACGTGCCGCTCGAAAACGGCGACGTGCTCGGCCTGATCGATGTGCCGGGCCACGAGAAGCTCGTGCACACCATGACCGCCGGCGCAAGCGGCATTGATTTCGCGCTCCTCGTGATTGCCGCCGACGATGGCGTGATGCCGCAAACGCGCGAGCATCTGGCGATTGTCGAGTTGCTCGGCATTCAGTGCGGCGCCGTCGCGCTGACCAAGGTGGACCGTGTCGACGCGCAGCGTTTGCGCGAGGCGCACGACGAAGTCAGCGCGTTTCTGAGCGGCAGTGCGCTCGAAGGCGCGCCCGTGTTCGATACCTGGGCGACGCGTGCCGACGACCCCGGGGTGGCCGCGCTGAAGGCGCATCTTTTGGTGGCGGCGACGGCATGGCGCATGAGGCGCGATGACGGCCTGTTCCGTCTCGCGGTCGATCGTGTGTTCACGCTCTCGGGCCAGGGCACGATCGTGACCGGCACCGTGGTGTCCGGTCGCGTGACGGTCGGCGACACGATGCTGCTCGCACCGAAGAATCAACCCGTGCGCGTGCGTAGCATTCACGCGCAGAATCGTCCGGCGCAAACCGGGCGAGCCGGCGAGCGCTGCGCATTGAATCTCGCGGGCATCGAGAAGAGCGCGATCGATCGCGGCGACTGGATCGTCGATCCGCGGCTTTCGCAGGCGTCGGAGCGAGTCGACGTCATGCTGACGCTGCTCGCCGATGCTTCGGTTACGTTGTCGCATTGGGCGCCGTTGCATGTGCATCTGGGCACGCAGCATCAAGTCGCGCATGTTGCCTTGCTCGACGGCGAAACGCTCGGCGCAGGGCAGCGTGGCCGCGTTCAACTGGTGTTCGAGCGGCCTGTCTGTGCGCTGCCGGGCGATCGCTTCGTGGTGCGCAACGCGCAGGCCGATCACACGATTGGCGGCGGCCATGTGCTCGATCCATTCGGGCCGCCGCGCAAGCGTCGGTCGGCTGAGCGGCTCGCGTGGCTCGACGCGCTTCAGATCATGCTCGACACCGGCACGCTCGACGCGATGTTCGCAAGAGCGCCGCATGGCTTGTCGCGCTCGCTGATGGAGCGCTTGACCGGCATGCCGGCGGCTGCGCTTGCGTTGCCGTCCGCCACGCATGTAGTCCAATTGCCTGGCGAGGACGCGCTGCTGGTCGCCGATACGCTTTGGCATGCGCTCAATACGCGATTGACGACGACGCTCGCCGAATACCACGAACGCTCGCCGGACGAGTTGGGCCCGGACGCCTCGCGCTTGCGGCGGATGGCGGCGCCGCTGGTGGACGACGCGCTGTGGCGCGCGCTCGTCGACGCCGCCGCGCTGCGTGGCGAGATTGTCAAACGCGGGCCCTGGCTGCATCTGCCAGGCCACACGGTGACGCTCGACGACGCCGATCGCGCGCTCGCGGCGGCGCTGCTTCCCGCGGTGAAAGCGGGACGCTTCGATCCGCCGTGGGTCCGCGATCTGGCGACGGCGAACGGTGTCCCCGAGGAGCGCGTGCGTCAATTGATGCGAAAGCTCGCGCGACAGGGTGAACTGTTTCAGGTCGTGCGCGATCTCTTCTATCACCAGGAGGTGATTCGGGAACTGGCTTCGATCGCGGCTGCCGAGGCGCAAAAGAATGCTGGCACGGTTGCGGCCGCACCCTTTCGCGATATCACGGGGCTAGGGCGCAAACGCGCGATCCAGCTTTTGGAATTCTTCGACCGGGTTGGGTATACTCGCTTCCACCGTGGGCTGCATTTGATGCGCACGGATAGTCGTTGGCTCGATCTGCTTTGAGCGGTTTTTTACCGGCGACGTGTAGTTCAATCACCGTAGGAAGGCATTCGTATCCGGTGGTGCGGCTGGGCTTCAAACCCAGTTGAGGACGTCAGACGCTCTCAGGTCGGTTCGACTCCGGCTGCCTTCCGCCACAAGGGTTTCACGGTTTTCATCACTCTAGAAAATTCTTGGCTTTATATCAGGTGTGTGGGTTTTTCTGCCCGAAACCGAATTTCCCTCCTACTTCCGAGTTCCGATCTTCGCGACAGCGCCGGCGAGACTCTCGGTTACCAGGTGAGCGTAGCGCTTTGTCGAGGCAGGCGTCTTATGTCCCAGTACGCCCCCCACTGTGTACAAGTCGATACCCGCATTGATCATTTCGGACGCAGCGCTGTGCCTTAGATCGTGAAACCGCACGTCAGGATAGCCGGCACTCTTCCGGGCCTTGTTCCATTCGTCTTTGAGCTTATGTGGTTGGATCGTAAATCTCACGCGACGCGCGATGACTGCGATCCTCGGATGGATCGGCACGATGCGCGGTCGCCCGTTTTTTGTCGTGGCTAACGAGAAACCATCACGCGTCACCCTAGCTCGCAGAATCTCGCTCAGGCGCATGCCAGAATAGAACGCCACTCTGATAGCGGCGCGCGTTTCTCGATGCTTGCATGCCTTGGCGATCTCGAGCATCTCGCGGCGGACTTTATAGACGTGACGTTCATTGGCGACCCTAGGGATAGCCATCTTCCCGGTTTCGTCATGCTCAAGCTTGCCTTTGGTGTACGCGTACTTGATCGCCGCCCTGATATAGCCCAGCGTATTGCTGATGGTCTTGTCGCTCATCGGCTTTTTCGGGCGCCCGTCTCGATCGACTCTGGAACGCATATAGCCGGTGATCTTCACAGACCATTCATAGAGCTGTAGCGCGTCCTGATTTTCATACTCCGGGGCGTATTTATCCATCACCCGGCAGCGCGTCTCAAGGTCTTTCCAGTTCGAACCTTCGTCTTCGATATGAAGCCGAACGCACTCGCCGATCGTGACGATCTGCCGCCTAACACCAGTCTCTACCGCGTAGACTTCAGCGTCCCATTCGCGGCCGAGCTTGTCAGCTTCTGCCGCAGAAATTCCCGCAGGGAGGAGTTTGGTTTTGCGGACACGCTTGCTCTCGATGACGCGTTCGAACGTCCAGCGGTACCCCCGCGGATCTGCCGCCGCTGATTGACACTAATCAACTCTGGCAGGCACGCGGTTCTCTGGTACCCACTCCAACAGCCGAAAGTGCATTTCGCATTGCGGAATTTGCGACATTTTTTTTGCAATGCTGCCATTTTGCTCCCTGAAAACCTGTTTCACATCACAAAAAATACAACGTATCCTATTGAAAAATAACAAATAATTATGTCTTATGTCTTATATAAGAGTTGATGCCAATGGCGTTACCATTGAGTCATGCAGTCCACGGGACTATCCGGTTACCCACGCTTCCCTCTAAGGAGATACTCATGGCCCAATATCAAGACGACATCCAGGCAATTGCCGGGTTGAAAGAGCAACAAGGCAGCGCCTGGAACGCGATCAATCCCGAATACGCCGCACGCATGCGCGCGCAGAACAAGTTCAAGACCGGTCTCGACATCGCCCGCTACACGGCCAAAATCATGCGCTCTGACATGGCCGCCTACGATGCTGACCCGGCGAAATACACTCAGTCGCTGGGCTGCTGGCACGGCTTCATCGGCCAGCAGAAGATGATCTCCATCAAGAAGCACTTCAATAGCACCGAGCGCCGCTACCTGTACCTGTCGGGCTGGATGGTGGCCGCGCTGCGCTCCGAGTTCGGTCCGCTGCCCGACCAGTCGATGCATGAAAAAACCGCCGTCAGCGCGCTGATCCGCGAGCTGTACACCTTCCTGCGCCAGGCCGACGCCCGCGAACTGGGCGGTCTGTTCCGCGAACTGGACGCAGCCCAGGGGCCGGCCAAGGCCGCCATCCAGGCAAAGATCGACAACCACGTCACGCACATCGTGCCGATCATCGCCGACATCGACGCGGGCTTCGGCAATGCTGAAGCCACCTACCTGCTGGCCAAGCAGTTCATCGAAGCGGGCGCATGCTGCATCCAGATCGAAAACCAGGTGTCCGACGAAAAGCAGTGCGGCCACCAGGACGGCAAGGTCACCGTGCCGCACGAGGACTTCCTCGCGAAGATCCGCGCGATCCGCTACGCCTTCCTCGAATTGGGAGTGGACGACGGCATCATCGTGGCGCGTACCGACTCGCTGGGCGCGGGCCTGACCAAGCAGATCGCCGTGACCAACGCACCGGGCGACCTGGGCGACCAGTACAACTCGTTCCTGGATTGCGAGGAGCTCTCGGCCGACGCGCTCGGCAACGGTGACGTCGTCATCAAGCGCGACGGCAAGCTGCTGCGCCCCAAGCGCCTGCCGAGCAACCTGTTCCAGTTCCGCGCTGGCACGGGCGAAGCGCGCTGCGTGCTGGATTGCGTCACCGCGCTGCAAAACGGCGCGGACCTGCTGTGGATCGAAACGGAAAAGCCGCATATCGCGCAGATCGGCGGCATGGTCAGCGAGATTCGCAAAGTCGTTCCGAACGCCAAGCTGGTGTACAACAACAGCCCGTCGTTCAACTGGACGCTGAACTTCCGTCAGCAGACCTATGACGCGATGAAGGCAGAGGGCAAAGACGTCTCGTCCTACGACCGCGCGCAATTGATGAGCGTGGAATACGACCAGAGCGAACTTGCACAGATCGCGGACGAAAAGATCCGCACCTTCCAGGCCGACGCGTCGCGCGAAGCTGGGATCTTCCACCACCTCATCACGCTGCCGACGTACCACACGGCCGCGCTCTCGACCGACAATCTCGCGAAGGAATATTTCGGCGACCAGGGCATGCTGGGTTACGTGGCGGGCGTGCAGCGTAAGGAAATCCGCCAAGGCATCGCGTGCGTCAAGCACCAGAACATGTCCGGCTCGGATATTGGCGACGATCACAAGGAATATTTCAGCGGCGAAGCGGCCCTGAAGGCGGCGGGCAAGGACAACACGATGAACCAGTTCTGATCGCCGTTGCGACTCATGCAAAACGCCAACCCAGCCGGGTTGGCGTTTTTATTTGTCGGGTGAAATCTTCGTAAGCGCGGATTCCAGCACACGACATGGAAGGTTGCGGGCAATTGAAGGTCGAGCGTAGCCGCGTCGCGGCGATCATAATCGAGCGGCGACGTCGGCGTGGAGGCGATGGAGTCAGTCAGGGGGTTGTTGCTTTGGCCTGCTGCAAGCGGGCGTAATTGAATGGCAGCAGATCCGTGACGTCGGCGTCGGGCGCGCGCTGCGGCAACTCGGCGAGCACGTGCAGGAGATAGTCATACGGCTCGACGTCGCAGGCCCGGCACGTCAGCACGAGGCTGTAGATCGTGACACTGGCTTTTGCGCCGTCAACTGTGTCGCTGAACAGCCAGCTTCCTCTGTTATGGAATTGCTTCTCTAACAGGGCCAACTGGTTATTTGCCGGCTCGCTACGGGCGGGTCAACGCGCTGCCGCCATCATGAGCCTGATAAGGTCGGCACAACTTAACGGCCATGACCCGCACGCCTATCTGAAGGACATCCTCACGCGGCTTCCTACCCACAAGGCCAGCGACATCTCGGCATTGCTGCCGCATCGCTGGCAACCAACGGTGATCGTCGACTAACCCGACCCGTCAAGATGGGTTTGCTGCGCGCTTACGATGCATCGCTTGCGGGTACCACAGCGCGCTCTACCAGATTGAAAGGGTTAGCGTTTGCCCTGCGCATTCGTTGCCTCTCAAGCAGGCATGCCGGAGGTGCGGGTATAAAGCGCCATATCTGCTAAACGTGCGACTTCTCGAGACACCATATCGCTGTGCAGATTGCGGCGCAAGGTACGGCAGTAAGAAATGGTCCCCGGACAGGGTACAACCGATGCCAAGGGAGCATCGACGGGCGATCACGCGCGTCTATATCGAGCGGGGGTTACTGTAGTGGCCCAAGCGAGCTTTGACGCCTCGCTTCGTGTCGATAGCACCAGCGACGTCCGGGAAAATTTCGGCTGTCAACGCGCTCGAAGCGAGTCGGCGACATGCCAGTTCGTCTGTGGGCACGCACCAGAACAATGGCCAATCCCCTGTCAGTAAGAAATTTAGGCAGATTGACACATTTACTGCCGAAACGTTGACACTTTTGCGTCGGTCTACGCCAGACGACATTCTGCTCCGAATACGGGAAATCCCCAGTGCGGTATTCCTTGTGCGACCTGGGCGGCTCGGTTACGTTATCGAAAATAGACATCATTTCTATTATTTGAAATGCGCGAAGGCGCTCGCGACATGGGAGACAGGGATGAGTTTGAGATATCAGCTGCTGGTAATGACGTGGCTATTGCAGTTCGTGAATTACCTCGATCGGGTGAGCATCTCTGTCGCCGGTCCGACGATGATGAAGTCCCTCAATCTGGACGCCGCGCAGTTCGGCTACCTGCTCGCGGCCTTCGCGCTTGGCTACGCGCTGATGCAACTGCCCGGCGGCTTTCTCGCGGACCGGTTCGGCACGAAGGCGCTACTGGTCGTCGCGCCCGCGCTGTTTTCGCTGTTTACCGGGCTGACGGGGCTCGCTACCTCGATGGCCGTGCTCGTCGCCGCGCGCTTTTGCTTCGGTCTCGCGGAAGGGTCATGCAACGCGGCGGTGTACAAGGCCGTCGCGGATAACTTCAGCGCGAAAGACGCGGCGAAGGCCCACTCGGTCTGGCTCTCCGCGCTTGCAATCGGTCCGGCGGTGGTTGCGCCGGTCGTTACAACTCTTCTGATGCACGGTGACTGGCGCAACGTGTTCTATGTTTTTGCGTTGCCGGGCGTCTTCGTTGCGTTGCTCATCTTCTTCCTGATTCCCGGCAAGGCGATCGAGGGTAAGGAACGGCATCACGACAAGGCGAACCGCACCGAGCAATGGCGCCAGTTCGCGGGACGCAAAAGCACGTGGCTGCTGTTTTTCGGCTACATGACCTTCAGCATCGGCTACTGGGGATTTCTGGGCTGGATCCCGTCGTATCTCGCCAATCAGCGCCATATCGATCTGAAATCGCTGGGCGTCGCCGCGTCGGTGCCGTATCTGTTCGGCTTCCTGGGCCTCGTCGTATTCGGCTGGCTCGGCAGCGGGCCACTGCACCGCAAACGGCCACTCCTCGTGGCGGCGGGCTATATCGGCACGGGCCTCGCGCTCTATCTGGCGTACAGCGCGATCGACATCGTCGCGTGCGTAATCGGTTTGTCGGCGGCGGCGTTTCTCCTGTACGGCTGCCTCTCGCCGTATGCGGGACTCGTCGCGCAACTAGCGCCTTCCGGCGCGCGCGGCGTGTTCGCCGGCGTGATCAACACCGGCGGGCAGATTGGCGGTCTGTGCGCGCCGCTCGGCGTGGGCTATCTCGTCAAGGCAAGCGGCTCGTACAACAACGGCTTTCTCTTCATGATCACGGCCCTCGTGATCGGCGCGGGCTGCTTCGCGGTGCTGCAATCACGCGTGAATCGCACCGAGCCTGAAATAGACGAAGCGCCGGGCGTGATGCAGCAGAACGTCTGAGCGCGGACGATCTGAACGAGACGACGCGCGACTAGACGCCGTCGAAAGGCGCGAAGGGCGGCTCGAACGGCGTCGTGTCGCCGCCCAGTGCCTTGGTGAGCGCCGCCCCCGCTTCCATCACCTTTGGCAGATAGGTGTCGAACGCCTTGCGGTCGAAACGAAAGCGCGGAATGCCGAGCGAGATTGCGCAAACCAGTTCCTGCCCGGTGCGGAAAACCGGACATGCAATCGCTGCGCTTTCCGGCTCGCGCTCACCAAGCGATACGCAATAGCCGTTCTCGCGCACCTTGTTCAGATGAGTTTTCTTCGACGGCCCGGAAAACGCGCGTAATACGTGTCCCGCCGCGCCCGCCTCGAGCGTGAGGCGTTCGCCTTCGCGCACGTGCATGCGCACCGAGCGTTGCCATTCGACGCGATACAGGCACAGCCGTTCGTCGCCTTCGCGCACATACACGGCTGCCGTTTCTCCGGTTTCCTTGACGAGCGTGCGCAATACCGGCAAAGCGTAATCGCGCAAACGGAACGAGCTCTGATAAATCATGCCGAGGTGGAAAAGCATCGGCCCGAGCATGTAGCGGCCGTCTTCCAGCCGCTTGAGGTAGCCGTAATGCTCGAGCGACTCGCACAGCCGCAGGACGGTGCTGTGATAAAGGCCCGTCGCATTGGTGAGATCGGTGAGCGTCATGCCGTCGATGCTGTCTTCGAAGGCTTTGAGTATCGAAAGCGCGCGGTTGACCGCGGCTACGCCTGGTTCTTCAGTTGCCATTGCTGTTTCCGGTTGTCTGCGCCGATGCCCGCCCGCCATGCCGCGCGGGCGTCTGGCTCGCAAGGATGAACGATTTCGAAGGCTCACGCAACATCGTCGCCACAGTTCATGTTCATGAAAATAGACATCATGTCTATTTGTGCGGATAATGACTTCAGGCCGGTCGTTCCGGCTTGCAAAGAAAACGCGAGAGGACGCAGATCATGCATCGCAAAAGCTTCAACGCATCGCACGCCGGGCCGCTTCGCGGCGTGAAAGTGGTCGACCTGTCACGGCTCGTCGCGGGCAATATGCTCACGCTGCAACTTGCGGATTTCGGCGCGGACGTGATCAAGGTCGAGCCGTTGAAGGGCGACACACTGCGCGCGTTCCGCACGAACGGCGCGGAGGTGTTCTGGAAAGCCTACGCACGCAACAAGAAAAGCGTGTGCATCGACTTTCGGCACGAGACGGCGGCGAGCATGATCGCAAGCCTCGCGCGCGATGCCGACGTGCTTGTCGAGAGTTTCAAGCCCGGCACACTGGAAAAGATGGGGCTCGCGCCGCACACGCTGCTGGCCGCCAATCCGAAGCTCGTGATCGTGCGCGTATCGGGCTGGGGGCAGACGGGACCGTTCAGACATCGGCCGGGCTTCGGCACGCTGGTCGAAGGCTATTCGGGGTTTGCGGCAATGAACGGCTTCAGCGACCGTGAGCCCGTGCTGCCGCCCATGTTCCTGGGCGACATGACCGCCGGTCTCTACGGCGCGCACGCGGCCATGGTCGCGCTTTGGGAAACGCGCGTGAATGGCGGCAACGGTCAGGTCGTGGACCTCTCGCTCTTCGACCCGATGATCTCCATTCTCGGCCCGCAAGTGGCGAACTATCAACTCACCGGGCGTGTGAAGGCGCGCACCGGCAGCCGCTCCAGCACGACCGCGCCGCGCAACACCTATCGAACGGCAGACCACAAATGGCTGTGCGTGTCGACTTCCACGCAGACCATGGCCGAGCGTCTGTTCGCCGCGATCGGCTGCGACGGGATGAACGCGGATCCGCGTTACCACACCAACACGACGCGCTTGCAGCACGTCGAGGAAGTCGACCGCGTGGTCGGCGGGTTCATCAAGGCGCGCACGCTGGCGGAAAACCTCGCCTTCTTCGAGCGCGCCGAGGTGACGGCGGGGCCAGTCTACGAAGCCAGTGATCTTGCTGAGGACGACTACGTCAGCGAGCGGGAAAGTCTCGTGGAAATCGAGGACGAGGAACTGGGCCATGTCGCCGTGCATAACATCGTGGCGCGTCTGTCGGAGACGCCGGGCGGGTTCATGCGTCCCGCGCCGAAAAAAGGCCAACACTCCCGCGAAATTCTGGCGCCGCTTCTGGGCGCGCGCGCGCTTGACGAACTGATTGACTGCGGCGCCGTGATCGATTCCGCGAGCGTCTGAACCTCTCACATCATAAGGAGCATGAAATGAATCGCGTTGGACAACCAATCGTCTCCCCGGCTGCATGGAAAGGGCCAGAACTCGACTGGATGCGCGAGGGGCTGCACGTTCTCACCCAGGCGGAAATCGCAGAAATCGACGCCGCGCTGGCGCATTTGCATTCGCTGGGCGACATCGATTTCCCCGACATCAGCCCGCAGACTTTCCCGCTGGACACGATGGGCCGCTTCATGCGCGAACTGCCGGCGTTCCTGCGCAACGGCCGCGGCTTCATGATGCTGCGCGGCCTGCCGCGCGAGCGCTATTCCGACGACGACATGACGCGCATTTACTTCGGTCTGGGGTCGTATGTCAGCAAGCCGGTGACGCAGTCGTATCTCGGCGATGTGCTCGGGCACGTCGTGAACGTGAGCGACTACGAGCCGAAGTCGCGCGGCTATCGCAAGGGCGGCGGCCAACTGATGCATACGGATTCGTGCGACATCATCGGACTGATGTGTCTACGCACCGCGATCTCGGGCGGCGAAAGTCGCATCTCCAGCGCGCTCGCCGTGCATAACGAACTATTGCGTACCCGGCCCGACCTGCTCGACGCGCTGCGCGAAGGGCTGTTCCTGAAGCGCACTGACGAAGACGGCCGGCGCGCAACACGCACTTTCAGCGAACACAAGGTGCCGTTCTTTACGGACACCGCAGGCGAAGTGATCTGCTATCTGCCGACAGGTTACGCGCGCCTTGCCGAGAAAAGCGGACAGTGCCCGTTCAGCGAACTCGAATCCGAAGCGCTGTATACGGTGCGCAAGATCGCGGCATCGCCGGAGTTCTATCTCGACATGGGCTTTCGCGACGGCGATATCCAGTTCCTCAACAACCGCGTGCTGGTGCACGGCCGCACTGATTACCAGGACGCCGGGCCGCTCGCCGAACGCCGTCATCTGCTGCGCCTATGGCTCTCGGTCGCCGACTGGCCCGCAATGCCCGACTCGCAGGTGTTCCACAAGCCGGAGGATTTGCGCATGTGGGCGCAATATCGCCGTCCGTTTGCGGAGCTCCCTTCAACGCACGACCGCCTGCTGCTCGAATCGGGCGAGGTCGCGAAGATGGTGGATTGACGCAGCATGCGAACGGAGATCTCCATGCTTAAGCCATTCAGAATGCGCAGCAAGCTGTTCGTGCCCGCCTGCCGTCCGGATTTTTTCGACAAAGCCGCGGCGAGCGACGCCGATGCGCTGTCCATCGATCTTGAAGACTCGGTTGCGGAGCGCGACAAGACTCGCGCGCGTGAGGCCGCAGCCGCGTGGCTTGCGAATATCGGCTCCGTGGAGAAGACGATCATCGTGCGTGCGAATGGCATCGGCACGCCGCATTTCGAAGCGGACCTGCGCGCAGTGGTCAGACAGGGGCTCGACATCGTGAATGTGCCGAAGATCGAATCAGCGGAGGATGTACGTAAGATCGACATCTTGCTCGAAGAACTCGAAGCACGTGCGGGACTCACGCGCCGCGTGCTCCTGCTTGCCAACATCGAATCCCCGAAGGGTTTGCGTCTTGCCGCGGAGATCGCACTGGCGAGCGATCGCGTCATGGGCTTGCAGATCGGTTATGGCGACCTGTTCGAGCCGATCGGCGTCGAGCGTCATCAGCGCGCCGCGCTCGATCACGTCATGCTGAAAGTGCGCTTCGCGGCGGCCGAAGCGGGCATCGACGCCTACGATGGCGCGTTCGCCCGTGTCGCGGATCTGGCCGGCTTCGCACAGGAAGCCGGCCGTGCCCGCGCAATGGGTTTCGCCGGCAAGACGTGCGTGCATCCCCGGCAGATTGCGGAAGCCAACCGTGCTTTCGGGCCTAGCGCGGAGCAGATCGCGTTTGCGCGCCGGGTTGTCGAGGCCTGGGACGCAGCGCTCGCGCGTGGTCATGGCGCGGTGTCGGTGGATGGCGTGATGATCGACCAACCCTACGCGACACGCGCCGCGCAATTGTGCGCGATGGCCGAGGCCAATTGATGCATTCGCACGCAAAATAGATGTGGGGGACGCAACGATGCCGCATGCACAAACGCTGGCACAGAAGTTAATCGCCAAGGCTTGCGGGCGCGACGAGGTGGCGGTGGGCGAGATCGTCACGTGCGATGTCGACCTCGCGATGTTCCATGATTCGAGCGGTCCGCGCCGCCTTCAGCCGATGCTCGACGAACTGGGCGCGCAGTTGTGGGACCGATCGAGGATCGTCCTCGTGATCGACCACTATGTGCCGGAAGCCGACGACGAATCGCGCCGTATCGTGCGCATTGCAAGAGAATGGGCGAAGCAGCAGGACCTGCCCCATGTGTACGACAGCGTCGGTATCTGCCACGTCGTCCTGCCGGAACGTGGGCACCTGCGGCCAGGCATGTTTTGCGTAGGTGGCGATTCGCATTCGCCGACAGGCGGCGCATTTGGCGCATATATGTTCGGCATTGGCAGCACGGAAATGCTGGGCGTCGTCGTGTCGGGACAAATCTGGGTGAAGGTGCCCGAGACGCTGCGCATGCATTGGCACGCACGGCTCGCGCGGGGCGTCACCGCGAAAGACATGATGCTGCACATGATCGGCCGCTTCGGCATGAACGGCGGGCGCTATCAGGCCGTGGAGTTTTGCGGCGAAGCGGTCAGCGCCCTGTCGATGCAGGAACGCATGACGCTCTCGAACATCAGTGCTGAAATGGGCGCGCAAGCCGGCCTGATCGCGCCAGACGCGATGACGCTCGACTATCTTCGCGCAGTGGGTGTCACGCATGACATCGACATCATGCGCTGGCAAAGCGATGCCGACGCACCCGCCGAAACGCATCACTTCGATGCCGCCGCGCTGGCGCCGCAAGTGGCCGCGCCGCATAGTCCCGAGAATACGGACGAGGTGCAGGCCTTCGGCGATATCGAGGTGCAGGTTGCCTATATCGGCGCGTGCACAGGCGCGAAGCTCGACGATCTGCGCGCCGCGGCCACGGTGCTCAAGCACCGGCGGGTTGCGCAAGGCGTGCAGCTGGTCGTTGCGCCCGCCAGCATGCGCGACCAGCAGGCCGCGACGCGAGAAGGCGTGATGGCGATTCTCGAAGCAGCGGGCGCGCAGGTGCTCGCCACATCGTGCGGCGCCTGTTCGGGCTATGGCGGGCAGATTCCGGAAGGCAGCACCGTGATCTCCACGACCGCACGCAATTTCAAAGGACGTATGGGTTCGGAGACGGCGCAGGTTTATCTGGGCTCGCCTTATACCGTGGCGGCATCCGCCCTGCGCGGACGCATCACCGATCCGCGCGAGGTGCTCGCATGAGCGATGCGCAAATGCATCGCGTCTGGCGCGTCGGCGCGGATATCGACACCGACGCGCTGGCGCCCGGCGCGTACATGAAATTCGCTATCGGCGAAATTGCCAGACATTGTCTGCAGCGACAGCGCGCGGACTTCGCAGCAAACGTGCGGCCTGGCGATGTCGTGGTGGCGGGGCCCAACTTTGGCATCGGCTCTTCGCGGGAACAGGCGCCGGCCGCGCTCGTGCATCTCGGCGTGCGCGCCGTGATCGCGCCTTCGTTCAGCGGGCTCTTTTTTCGCAACGCGTTCAATGTCGGTCTCGTGTTGCTCACGTGTGCGCAGGCGGAAACGATCGCGGATGGCGAGCATATCGTCATCGATCCGCTGCATGGACGCATCCTGCGCGAAGACGGCGGCGCGCTCACCTGCGACCCGTTGCCCGCTTTTCTGCTCGACATGGTCGAGGCGGGCGGTCTTTTCAACCTGCTCAAGCAACGTTACTGAGCGACCAAAGCATGACACGACAAACCAAGGGACTCGCGGCGCTGCTCGCGCGGGGCACGGTGCTGGCGCCGGGCGTCTACGACGCCTTCTCCGCGCTGCTCGCGGAGCAGGCCGGGTTCGACGCGCTGTATTTGTCGGGTGCGTCGATTGCCTATACACGGCTCGGCCGTTCCGATGTCGGGCTCACCACCTTCACCGAAGTCGCGGATACGCTCGCGCGTATCACCGAGCGCGTTGCACTGCCGGTGATCGTTGATGGCGATACGGGCTTCGGCAATGCGCTCAATGTGCAGCGCGCCGTGCGCGGCTTCGAGCGCGCGGGCGCGTCGATGATCCAGCTCGAAGATCAGACTTTCCCCAAGCGCTGCGGACATCTGGATGGCAAGAGCGTGATTCCCGTCGACGAGATGTGCGGCAAGCTGCGCGCCGCGCTCGATGCCCGCGCGGATCCGGACACGCTGATCCTCGCGCGCACGGACGCGCTCGCCGTCGAGGGACTCGACGCTGCGCTCGACCGCGCCGAGCGCTATCTGGAAGCGGGCGCCGATGCGCTTTTCGTCGAAGCGTTGCGTTCTGCCGAGCAGATGGACGCAGCTTGTGGCCGGTTTGCGTCGCGCGCGCCGTTGCTCGCCAACATGGTGGAAGGCGGCAAGACGCCGGTGCAGAGCGTGCAGGCGCTCGCGGCGCGAGGCTTTCGCATCGTCATCTTTCCGGGCGGCGCGGCGCGCGCGGTCGCTCACACGCTGCGCGGTTTCTACGACAGTTTGTTCGAGCACGGCACGACTGCGCCGTGGCAAGGCCGCATGGTGAAGTTCGACGAGTTGAATGAGATCATCGGTACGCCAGCTTTGATGGAGGAGGCGCGACGCTACGGATGAAGGGTGGGCGCACCGTCCGACCGACTCGGCCGCCTCCGCCTCATAAGCATTTGCTATTGCGCAAGAACGAAGCCGTCTTGGTGTGATTCGCCGTGGCGATATACCGTTGTATCCGTATATCAGCCACCCGGAAGCCACGATCGATCATGTACAAAGCCATCAGGAAAAGCCCGTCGGCGGCGCAAGCCGCCGACACGATTCTTGCCGCACTGCGCGCTATGGTTTTGTCGCGGTAAGGATCAACGAGCTGGCGAGATCGGTATGCGAAGTACTACTTATATGGCGAGGTCATAGAATTGGTCAGCGTCGGACCGATGGGATCCGCGAGCACGCTGCTTCTGTCCTTTTGCAATCGTATGCATCAGCTCAATGCCGGCGAGCAAGATTCGGGCACAGCGAAAAGACTTGAAACCGAGCATTGGTCGCGCCCGTCGCTTGATCGCCCGATGGTCCTGCTCAACCAGGTTATTGAGCTATTTGGACTGGCGGATTTTGATGGGTACTTCACGATTGGCATTGATCGCTTTGAGAGCGGCGAGGTTCGTGCCGCTTCGGTCGATCGTCACGGTGTCGGGTTCGCCGTTCTGATCGATAGATTTCTCGAAGTACCGCCGCGCTGCGGTCTTGTCACGATGGGCCCGCAGCAGGAAATCGACCGTGTTGCCGGCCTTGTCGACCGCGCGGTACAAATATTTCCACTGCCCCTTGACCTTGATGTACGTTTCGTCCATGCGCCAGGTCTTACCGACCGGGCGCTTGCGACAGCGAAACGCTTTCTCGAGCACGGGCAACAGCTTCATCGCCCAGCGATGCACGGTCGAGTGATCGACCGCAATGCCGCGCTCGGCCATCATCTGTTCAAGATGGCGCAGACTCAACGGATACGCCACGTACCATCGCACGCACAACAGGATGATGTCGAGCCGGTAGTGCAGGCGCTTGAGGACTTTTGCCACGGCCGGATTCAGGTTCTGTTTCATCGATCAAAGCGTTCGCTTAAACGGAGCCAGCATAGCAGCTCGCCTTATTGCGACAGAACCGATCCAGTTGCATGTGCGGCAAACGGCAGCGCAGTTAGCGCAACGGCAGCGGCGAGGCGAACATTCATCGTTTTCACTTGGAACTCCATAGTCAGATGGGTTGATTCAATATCGACGGTGCTATTTGCAGATGCATGCTGCAACGCGAGCCTGAAGGGAATCTTAAGCAGAACACCCTCGCGCAGGCACGCGAAGCCGGATTAGACTTAACGATCGATGCCCATGATCAGGGCCAGTAATTTGCAGCGGACTCCGCTGCCTGCCTGTTCCTTTTGGAGTGCGACGAAATGCGAGTATTACTTGTCGAAGATGATGATTTGATAGGAAGCGGCGTCGAAGAGGGTCTGCGCGATGCAGGAATGACAGTCGACTGGGCGCACGATGGACGGGAGGCGATGCTGGCGCTGACTACAACAGAGTACGAGCTGGTGGTGCTCGATCTCGGTCTGCCGAAACTATCTGGAACCGAGTTGCTGGATTGGCTGCGAGGCCGTCGCGACGATACGCCCGTTCTGGTCATGACCGCGAGGGACACGGTAGCCGACCGGGTAGGAGGTCTGACTGCCGGCGCCGACGATTACCTAGGCAAGCCCTTTGATCTCACTGAACTGATTGCGCGATGCCGGGCGCTTTTGCGCCGCGCGCATGGTCGCAGCGTCGAGACAATCGAGTATCAGGATCTGTGCGTCGATCCCTCGACGTTCACGGTCACACGCAACGGTCTGCTCCAGCCATTGACTTCGCGAGAGTGCGCTGTGCTGATCGAGCTGCTGACGCATCAAGGTACTCCACTCTCGCGCCCGCCTCGAGGAAAGTCTTTACGGCTGGCAGGAAGAGGTAGAGAGCAATGCCGTTGAGGTGCACATCTCCAATCTGCGCAAAAAGCTCGGAACAGGATTGATCAGGACGATCAGGGGTGTTGGGTACGTTGTGGAGAAGACATCGTGACAGGGTCAATCCGTCAACGTCTGATGCTACTGGTGCTGGCAAGCGTCTCGGTAGTCTGGGTGGCGGCCCTCGTTTCGAGTTATCGCCAGGCCGTTCATGAAGCCGGTGAGTGGGACGACGCGCGAATCGAACAGGCTGCTCGCACACTCACGCTTGTGGATACCAATGATCTGGCGGCGCTTATCGAAGATGGATTTCACACGTCCGACGATGACGGCGACGATGACCTGTCACGCCGGCTCCTTTATGAGGTACACGACGCCGAAGGGCGCCTGCTTGCAGCGAGCCCCGGTTTGCCGCGTGCTGCCGCGAAGGAGCCGCCGTCGTCTCAGGAAGCGGCAGGCGCTGTAGCGAAATATGACGCCCTCAAATGGAATACCTACGTGCTCCATGACGCGGCGCATGGCAGGAGTGTGCAGGTATTTGAACGTAGGGATAGCCGGGCCGATCTGGGCGCCGGAGTGGCGCGCCGCATCGCGAAGCCGCTTGCTTATGCGCTGCCGGTTCTTGCACTGCTGATCTGGGTGGGCATTGGCAGCAGCCTCGCGCCGCTTAAAACACTCTCGCGGGCCATCGGTGTCAGAAACGCCGACAACCTGGAACTGATCGATATGCGTCGCACGCCGGCCGAAGTGCGTCCCTGGTCGATGCGCTCAACATTCTGTTCCCGCGGCTGCGAGGGTCACTCGACCGTGAGCGGGCCTTCACGGCCGATGCTGCACACGAACTCAAATCGCCACTGGCGGCGATCAAGGTTCAGGCACAGGTCGCCCTTACCACGCGGGATCCGGCAAAACAACGCCTCGCGATGCAGCGGGTCGTTGAAGGTGTCGATAGGAACACACATCTGGCGGATCAACTTCTGTTGCTGGCGAGACTTGACGAAGGTGTATCCGCACCAGCTTCGACCGTGGAACTCGATGCCATTGCCCGCGAATGCATCGCTGTTCACGAAGCAAATGCGTCGTCCAAAGGGATCGGCTTAGTCCTGAACGACGATGCACACGTGACGATGTTAGTGGAGCCCGCACTCGTGCGTATCCTGTTGGACAATCTGGTGGACAACGCTATCAAGTATGGCGAGACGGGAGGTAGTGTCGAGGTCGTGACCCGGAGAACGTCGGATGCAACCCTACTGCTTGTGCGAGATAACGGTCCAGGCGTAAGGGAGCAGGATAGGTTACGTCTGAGCGATCGCTTTTTCCGGGCTGGCGGAAGCCGTCAAAGCGGTAGCGGATTGGGGCTCTCGATCGTCGCGCGAATCGTGGCTCGCCTTGATGGACATTTAACCTATACATCGGGCATTGACGGCCGGGGGTTGGGCGTCGAGGTCAGGTTCCCAGCCACCTTGTCCTCCAATTCGCCATAAGCGCTCGCAGCGTTGCACGATCCATTGGAGGGGGCCGACACATCGATCCATGCGCGGCGCCTCATCGACTCGTTATGTGACGAGCCTTGCGCATGAACGAGCAGCGGAACTGTCACGTTAAATTGCTCGCGACGCAATGACGGAGGGGACACGCGCTTGCTCAGAAAACGGGCGGATTTTGGGTAGCCTCAGTGAAACAATGCCAGGCGGCGAAGCGTGCGGCAAGCTGTTTGCGATAGAGCGAGGCGCGTAGCAAATGTCGTTTGAGCGCGAGGTGTTGCGGAATCGGACCGAAGCTCGATAAGAAAGCCTGCGTGCGTTCAGGATCGCGGAAGCCACGCATGCGTCGCTCACGCTCGCGCGTCGGTTGATGGCTGTTTTCAGCGCGGTTATTGATCCGCGCGCTGGCTTTGACGAAGACGTGCCTGAAGTGAGCCAGCGCGGGGATCCCGGCTTTCGCTGCTGGATAGCTGCGCAGCCGGTCGGTCACAAACGTGCGCGGTATCTCAGGACACGAGGCAAGCACGCGCTTGAAAAACCGCTTCGCTGCAGCCTTGTCACGGCGCTTCTGTAGCAGGATATCGAGTTCACCCGTGCTGATCGACGGCGCACCACAACAGGTAGGGTTTGCCGCGCAACGTCACGAATACTTCGTCAAGATGCCATGTGGTGCCGGGCTTGCGACGTGCAGCCTTGACGCGATGCGCGAATCTCGCGCCGAACCTGTCGGCCCAGCGTCGGACCGTTTCGTAAATGACGACACCCCCGCGCTCGAACAGCAGTTCTTCAATATCACGCAGACTGGGCTGAAACCCGAAATGCCAGCGCACCGCGCAGCTGATGACCGCCGCAGGAAAGCGGTGACCGTGGTAAAGCGATTTTGCATTTTTCATCACGCGATCTTACTCGACCGCCTCAGCAACGTGACAGTGCCCCACGAACATTTGCCCCGCTATCCAGCGGCCTTGATGATAAGTTGGGTGATCTCGTCGGGATGGGAGATCAGCGAGAGATGGCTTGCCTTGACCTCGATGGTTTTGGCGCCCATACGCTTGGCCATGAAACGTTGGAGATCGGGGTTGATCGTTCGGTCTTCCGTTGAAACCGCGTAGAAACTTGGCTTCGTTCGCCAGGCGGCCCGTGTCGTCCTGCCTGCGAGCAGAGCCTTCTGGAAAGGCTCCTGCACGGCATACAGAACCCTGGCCTTCGCTTTCGGAAGGTCGCCCGCGAAATCGCGCAGAAACGCTTCCTCGGTAAGACGTCCTTCGTCGCCGTCGAAGACAATCCCGGCGGAGGCGGGCGGTGTTGGATATGTCCTGGCCAACGCCGTGTAATCCTCGCCAGCATCCGGTGCCCGTGCAGCCACATAGACAAGGGCAGAAACACCTGGATGCGTACCGGCTTCTGTCACGATCATTCCCGAAAAGGAATGTCCGACCAGAACCGTCGGACCATCCTGCCGCTCCAGCACCCGCTGGGCCGAGGCAACCGCATCGGGCAATGTCGTCAAGGGGTTTTGGACAGCCGTGGCATTGAACCCCGCTGCCTGCAATCGCGATATTACTTCCGACCAGCATGACCCGTCAGCAAACAGCCCATGCACGAGAACGATATTGCGCGCCTTCCCCGAACCTGGCGTTCCTGCTACGCCGCGAGTAGAAATAAGCGACGCGGCAGCGCCGACAACGAGGGCGGCCGAGAAATTACGTCTGTTGATCGTCATGATCCGTCTTCCTTCTTAAGGTTATCTGCTTGGTGAAATGTGTCGGGCGCACGCGTTTGAATGTCCGCGTCAACTCACTTGCTTGTTGGCATCACTGCTTCGTTAGACTGGCTAAAGACCAACCTCCGCGGTGTCGGTTAAGCGTTGCCGATCGCACGTTGAACTCTGCTGGTGTGTCTGTCGCAATGGATCTAGACACTTTGTCAGGACTATCCAGTTACTTGGCTTTTCGCTTCAGGCGCCTGCGGTACGGGCAGGATGATCTCCGAAGCTACCTTCCAGTCCTTGCCGATTTTTATCCAGTTGATTAACAGTAGAAACGGCTTGGGGGTTCCGTCCTGACCTGCATAGGAGACCGTGATATCCACCGGCGCATAAGATTGCGCTATGTCCTTCGTCAAGCCGACGACCTTGAATTTCGAACAATCCGGCCGCAGCACGACGGGGCCGGAGGTGCCGATATCGCGCAGTTTCTGATCAATCGCCTCATTGCCCCAGAAGCCAGCCCAGTTCCCTTCCGTAGGGATCGCACTTTTAGCAACGAGAAGGGCCGAAGGAGATTGCCAGAACATCTCATGGAGCGCTTTGAAGTCGTGGCGGTTGGCTAATTGCATGAGATGGTCAAAATCCGATCGAAGTGTGTTCAGCGTCTTCACGTCCAGGGGTTCCTTATAGATGCCAGAAGTGCTCGCGAGACATCCTGTAGAGAAAGTCAGTGTGACGACAACGGTCAATATCATTTGGCGCATGATCGGATTCCGGTGGGGAAATAGACGGTTCTTTTCGGCGTTGGGCAATCGTGTGGCGGCCCCATCGCAATGCTTGCGGCGTCCGAACGAGCATGGATTGATTGCTCTCGAAAACAAGACGGCGGTATTACCCTTCAGGCAGCGCGATGTGCGCCCGTTGTGCGGCGGGTTCAGAATCAGGTTTGGCCGGCTGATTGACTCGCATCAACTAAGCATCTTCGTGTGATCGACGCACGCTCGTCCCCCTTCAGCTCGAAAATGCTGTCGATCTCGACCGGGATGCCCATCGGCAACGAATGCACTCCCAGCGCGCTTCGAGCCGGCAGATTGTCTTGCCCAAACAGCGTCAGCAAGAGGTCACTGGCGCCATTGGCCACTTGCGGATGCTGGGTGAACGACTGTTCTGCACGCACGTAGACTGTTAGCCGGCTGCATCGTCCGACGTTGTCGAGTCCGCATGCCTCGTCGACACAGGCCAGGATCATGAGCATCGTCAGGCGCGCCGCGTCTTGCGCCTGCTCCAGAGACATATCGCGGCCGACCATGCCGACGATTGGCTTGCCGTCTTTGAAAGGGCCGAGTCCGGATACATACAGTTGGCTCCCCGAAACGGAAACCGTTCGATAGGAGCCAAGCGGCTTGACGGGCGACGGCAACTTTAGGCTCGCTTGCGCGAGGCGCTCGAATACATTCATGTTCGGGCTCAACGTAAGAAGAAGAGATAGATTTGGCCTGGTGAATATAGCGCGGGGCGGTGAGTTCGCGCGTCCGATACAGCGGACGACGCTCGCCTGTTGCGGCTCGATTCTGCCTGCCGAAATGAACGACTGCTCGCGCACTTGCGCTGTGCTTGCGGATAATCGCCGCACCTCCAACGCGTAGATGCAATCGAGCAGTTCGGTCAACGCATCACATTTCGAGAAGGGTGCGAGTCCCGTTTTACAGGTGCTGATGTGTACGCACCACGGGAAAGTCAATCTCCGTGTTTGTAACGACGTTGGCGTAGTTGGTCAAGACGCTCAGTGCGATGTGCACGACAATCTCGACGATCTGCGCATCCGTGTAGCCAGCCCCCTTGACGACGCGCAGATCGTCGTCGGAAACGCGGCCACGCTCACGCGCGACCTTCGCGGCGAACTGCACGGCAGGGGCGGCCTTTGCATCATTCGAGCCACCATTTCGATTGGCGGACAGTTCCGCATCGTCGAGCTTCGCCACGTTCCTTCCCAAATAGCTGTGTGCCGACATGCAATAGTCGCAGCCGTTGATTTCGGCGACGGCGAGAGCGATACGCTCGCCGGTTTGGGCTGGAAGCGCGCCTTTTGCCAAGGCTCCGGCCAGACCGAGGTAGCCCTCGAGCGCTGCAGGGCTGTTGGCCAGCAGGCGAAACAGATTCGGCACAACACCCAGTTTCTTGTTGACGGCCTCAAGGAAGGGCTGGGAAGCGGCGGGTGCATCTGCGATCGTGGCGGGTATCTGAAGACGGGACATGTCGGTTCTGCCTTTGGAAACAAGAGAAATTGTCGAAAACAATGGACGCGTATACTTTTTTTCTGAAAGACCATCCCGGTACAGACCATCGAAGAGCGGTCCGCAGGACGGTGCGCGGAAGCCTGGATATAACGCGCCCCCGCGAGGAGCACTACACTTGAAGGCAAAGCGCGGGATGACGGAGCCGCCGCGCCTTCGTCTCCTGCACCAACCGTGAACCGCCTATTTCGCAGCGGCCTCAATCGCCTTTGCCAGGCCGTCGGGATCGGTAAGGAAAGGCGTATGACCGGTCTGCAGGGTGTACTGCGCTCTCACGGGGGTTGCGGCAACCATCTTCGCCTGGAACGAGGGGCTGATGACCTGGTCCATGGCCGTGTGGATATAGACCTTGTCGACCTGGCCAAAGTTGGTGGATGTCAGATGCACGGGAGTTGCTAGCGGGCCCACGGGTTCATCCAGAATCAGATTCGGGATTACCTTGCGCAATTCGTCAGGACCTCCATTGGCAAAGAGATCCGCGCGTGCAGAATATTCGATGGAGGCAATGCCCTTTTCCTTGTCGATCTGCAGATGCGGTCCGATTTTGGCGTCTGCGTCCTTGTTGGCCATCGATACTAGCGAGTCACCATTTTGCGGTAGGTACGCAGCAACGAAGACCAAAGTCTTGATCTTCTTTGGCGCCGTTTCCGCAGTGTCGGCGATGACGATGCCGCCGAAGCTGTGACCGACCACGACGGCCGGGCGATGGGATTGGTTCAGCGCTGCAACCACCGTGTCGCGATAGAGGTCAAGGCTGACCTTGTCCGGTGTGGCGGGCGCACCCGGACGGCCTGGCAGGTCAACCGCCACAACCTTATAGCCATCGGTCTGAAGCCTGGACGTGACATGTCCCCAGACCTGAGCGTCTTCGAAAGCGCCGTGGACCAGAACGATCGTGGGCTTTTGCGCAGCCATCGCACTGGTAACGAACGCGAATGCTGAAATGGAAAGAGCAGCGAGGAGGAGTTTCATCTACATTGATTCCTTAAAGAGACATGGGTGCCGCAGTCGTGAATTTGAACTTGGCTTTGAAAAAATCGCTGGATACGCCGCGGCTTCTCTATTTCACGTAGGAATCCATATCAATGCTACGTCAAAGAAGAACTGATGGGCGCGGATCGACGAATTGTCCGAGATCGTCCGATCTTACTAATGCATAGAGGCAGACACGGCCTTCACGCCACCTATACGACAGTGACGCTGGCGGCGGCACTCGCGCTTCCGATCCAGGCACATGACGCAAGCGCGTGTGCTGCAACGAGAGGTTTGATTGAAAGCGGTCTTTGCTAATTGGGTATGAGGGATATGAACCATAGTGCGTGAGAGTGTTCTGTCTCTTCAGATACGGTAGGACCTTGGCTATCTACTCTAAAGAACGTATCTGGGACTGACCATATCTCAGCGTCTGATTTGCATGATCTTTCGTACGATCGACGCACCCGGACAGGCGGAGCAGATCGACCCCGCGTGGGGATTGGTGCGATGCCGTTGAAACGAAACCACTGCAATGACAGCTACTACCGACGGATTGAGCCAACGGTGTGAAAAGGACTGTCAAAGGAGTTCCGAACTTCGCGCGACAAAGGCACCTGTGTGTGCGATTCGATGCGCGTCACGCGGTGGATAGCCGAACTCCTCCTTGAAAGCGCGACTGAAGGCAGCCTCCGAACCGTAGCCAGCACTGTGAGCTACTTCGGTCACCTTCAAGGTTCCTACGCGTAGCAAGTCTGCTGCGAGCGTCAATCTCCACCGTGTCAGATAGCGCAACGGTGGAAGCCCCACTACTGCCGTGAAGCGGTCCGAAAACATCGATCGCGACATCATCGCCGTCTCGGCGAGCGACGAAACTGTCCATGCACGGTTAGGTTCCAGATGCATTGCGTTCAACGCACGGCCGACGCGTTCGTCACTCAGTCCGGACAGCCAGCCGACCCGATCGCCTTGCCGGCTGACCCACATCCGCAAGGTGCGAATAACGAGCAAATCGATGAGCCGCGAGATCATCAGCGCTGACCCTGGCCCGGCGCTACGCGATTCCACGTCAAGAAAATGCGAGATGGAGGCCAGCCAGGCGGGTTCGCTAACTTTGTCGCATGTCAGATGAATCAGCCCGGGAAGCCCGGTGAGCAGAGAGCGTAACGGTGCCCCGTCAAAATAGAACGATCCCGCGAGAAAGGATCCTGCCACGCCTTCGTCAGTCGCCCATTTGAACGTCTGCGCATCTTTGCTGGGGGTAAAGTCCACCCCCGCCTCAAAGCGTTGATGTGGTTTCCTGCTCGGCTCGCTTCGAATCGTATGTCCATCCGCATGAGGCAAAAGAACGAAGTCGCCTGAGCGCAGCATCACGGAGGCGCCATTGCGTTGAGACACTGACAGTTCGCCGGTGCGCAAATGCAAAAACGTCGCCGGTCCTGGCGGAAAAGTCACCTCGGTGGAACTGCCCAGCTCGCCGTGGAAAACGTGGTCCCCGCGAAGGCGAATCAGCTTGAGTACCTGGGACAGGACATCGACGTGCTCGGACGGCATGAGTTACTCCTTTAGGACATGTTCACAAGACTGCGCCCATCAACGATGTGTGCAGGGTCAAGAGACTAACGGCTGCTTTAGGGGCAGCATCGTACCGTGAATGCCCCTTCCGATATGCGGACATATCTTCGGCGGACCGAACGTCACGCCGGGCGGGTTGTCCGATCCCAGCTTGTCTTCAGGCATTCGAGCATTTCGCAAGAGTGGCGCTAATGGCCGTTCACGGTCCGATGCCGATTGCATAGGATGCGCGCTGCAGATGGACTCGCGTTGGACCGTCACCCCATCCGGCAATGGACCTCGTTCAATCTCGGCCATTCACACATCGGTCGATACCGCGTAGTAAGAGATAATCGCGCTGCCGTAGTAACTCGAGAGTGCCGAATTCAGGCGTGGTTTTTCGGCTATGTGCCCAGGCGGAACATCTCGAATGTGTCGGGGTCCTGCCTTTCTGCGATGAATTTTGCGAAGAAATGGGTTTTGGCGCTATTCACGAGAAATTCGGGCAGGCATTGACGTAGTGCGTTGGCGACGACCAACTCCGATGGAGGGATGCCGGGGCGGATAGTGCGCAGCCAGGATCCAAAGGAACTCCAGACCTGTGAAGGGAACACCGCTGCCAGATAGTGAAGCAGTCCCTGACAGACGATGCCAGCGTGCATAAAGACGTGGTACGCGTGGATCTTGCGCTTGACGGCGTTGCGGTACTCGAGTGACTCGCGATGAAGGTATTGATCGCCGTTTCGGCGGGCGAGCGGCTTCATGTCCTGCATCCAGAAGTGGTACGCGAATGTGCCGATCCGATGCACCGCCTGTTTGAAGCTGTACTCGATCTTGAAGCGCAATCCATACAGGCGGATGATCTCGACGGCATCCAGACTGAGGTCGGTGCACATCAGCAGACACGAACCCCTGCTTGGGTGAGTCACTGCCACGAAGCGAACCAGCTGACCGTACGCCGGCCACAGCAGATCGCAGACCCGATAGTGAATGGTGACATTGTGCTCGCCATAGACCGGACTGGGGGCGGATTGCAAGGCCTGGGGATCAGCCAGTAGCGATTTGAGTTTGATCTTCTCACCGTAGCGCCTGGGACGCCCCCGTTTGCGCGGTCCCTGCTGCACGTACGGGGCACAGGCGACTGCATTGGACTTCACGCGTGTGACCAGGTGGTTGTCCCGATCGCGCAGGCCTTTGACGATCTTGCCAGCAGCGTAGTAGGCATCGGCCACGAAGTAGAACGGCTGCTGCACCGAGACGATGCCAAGCAGCGAGATCATCTTGTCGAGCAAGGTACGCCGATCGCGGTTGGACCACACCAGACCTTCGTGAATACGCACGGCCAGCGGTACGGCGAAGACGCTCTGGGCGGCCCGCACAAGCATACTGACCGCCTGCATCGAGTGCCCCATGATGTATTCGGGCTTGGTGTTGGAGTCGGACTGTTGATGCAGCAGCTTGACGCCGGGCATCTTCCTGCCGCTCTTGGCCACCTTGATGCCATCGCCGACCAAAACCAGTCGGCCATTGACGCGTAGCGGGTCAGGGAACAGGCGCAGCACCGTCTGGGTCCACAGCGCTGAAAGCTGATCGAGCTGCACGGCGTCGCTATGCAGGCTGTCACGCAGCTTGTTGTACAGGGCTGGCCGCAGTTTGAGAGCCCGCACGATGCTGGTCACGCCCAGCAACTCGGTGCGCACAGTCAAGCCAGCGACGACAGTTGCGAACCACATGAAGCTGCGCAGGCGAGAAAACGCTGGGCGTAGCAGCCAGATCGCGTCCCACCAAGCCGTCCAGAGTTTCATTGTTGTTCTCTACATTATTTTGCACTACGAAGTATCGCATAGAATATGCAATATAGGCAGCACAAACGGCTCCTTCAAATCGAAAGACTCATTGAGACGATCAAGGCGATGCTCGCCGCGATAGATGAAAGACGCGCGGGGTCACTCACCCCCCCCCCATTGCAAGGCCCTCCCGAACCAGTTCGGGGCATACTGACAGACGAGCGATACGCGGGACAGGAAGATCCGCACTGAGTCCTTCGTGGGCGATGCGCTGAGCGATGTGAGCCCCTGCAAGTCAACTACGAGAGCATCAACAAGGCATTGATTGAGGAATAGAGCAACGTGAGTTTGATCACTGCCGCCTGACGATGAATCTGGTGCACGAAGGCAACCGGCCACGCCGGATCACATCACCAGGAAATGGATCGGTGTTCAGATGAAAAGCGCCGAGGCCGGAGCGAGTCCGAGAAAAAACAAGCGAGAAGTCGGCACTCTCGAGGTAGTAAAGTAACTAACAAAACTCTGACTGGAGCAGAAATCAATGCAGCTTCTCGATCATGTTTCGATCGGTGTTCCCGACCTTGACGCAGCACGACCGTTCTACGACTCGATCATGAAGGCACTCGGAGCAACTAAGGTCTACGACCGTACCAATGCGCTCGGTTACGGGGATCGTTGCACGTCGGACGATACGAAATCGACGTTCCTGGCTGTCTATCTGGACTTAAGCAGGATCGACATGAACAAGCGCCATTGGTGTTTCAAGGCGATGTCCCGCGAACAAGTGGACGAATTTTTCTCGGCGGGCCTCGCCGCCGGCGGACGTTCAGATGGTGAACCAGGGCTTCGGCCTCACTATCATAGCAACTACTATGCAGCGTTCCTGTTCGATCCGGCCGGCAATCGTGTTGAGGCGGTATGTCACACGGCCTGAATCGCCCCGGGAATCGTGGAGGCTGGTTGGCTTAAGTTAATGCGGGTTCGGCGACCGGTGTTTCAAGTTGCCGATAGTAGTTTGCCTCAGCTTCAGCAGGCGGGATGTAGCCGAGGGGTTCCATCAATCGATGATGATTGAACCAGGCCACCCATTCCAGCGTTGCCAACTCGACGGACTCCCGTGTTTTCCAGGTGCGGCGATGAATCAGTTCGGCCTTGTACAAACCGTTGATTGTCTCGGCCAGTGCGTTGTCGTAACTGTCGCCACGGCTACCAACCGAGGGCTCGATGCCCGCTTCGGCCAGTCGCTCGCTATAGCGAATGCTAACGTATTGCGAGCCTCTGTCGGAGTGATGTATCAACGTTCCATCGCCGCCTGGGCGCCGCGCATAGAGTGCCTGTTCAAGTGCATCCAGAACGAAGTCTGTAGTCATCGACGAACTGACGCGCCAACCGACAATCCGTCGGGCGAACACGTCGATCACGAAGGCCACGTAGAGCCAGCCCTGCCACGTCGAGACATAGGTGAAATCAGAAACCCGGAGCTGGTTTGGCCGCTCTGCCCTGAACTGCCGGTTGACCCGATCCATCGGGCGCGCGGCTGCCGCATCGGCAATCGTCGTTCGAACACGTTTGCCTCGCATTACGCCACGCAAACCCAGTTGCTTCATCAGCCGTTCGACCGTGCAGCGAGCCACCGCGATACGCTCCCGGTTCATCTGCTTCCAGACTTTATCCGCTCCGTAGACCCGCATGTTGGCTTGCCAGACACGCTGGATCTCCGGCCGCAGGCGTTCATCGCGTATCGCACGAGCGCAGCGGCGCGACGGATCGCGAAGCTGTGCAGCATGGCGCCGGTAGCCCGACGGGGCAATCCGCAAGACCTTGCAGATCGGCTCGACCCCGAAGGTGTCGCGATGCTGATCGATGAAGGCCTTCAGGACTTCAGGCGGCGGTCGAGCTCCGCCTGGGCGAAAAACGCACTCGCCAGTTTCAGAATCTCGTTGGCGCGGCGCAGTTCCTTGACTTCGCGCTCCAGTGCCTTAAGACGTTCGCGTTCCGACGTGCTCACGCCCTCGCGCTCGCCGCTATCGACTTCCTCTCGTTTGACCCACCCCAGCAATGTCTGGCTCGTGCAGCCGATCTTGGGGGCGATGGATTCGATCGCCACCCACTGTGACGGATATTCGCCCCGATGCTCCTGCACCATGCGCACTGCACGTTCCCGGACTTCAGCAGAAAACTTGTTCGACTTGTTCATGGCTCCATTTTCTCAAGAGTTGGAGCCTCCACCAAATCCGGGGCGGTTCAGAATGTGTCAGCTGTTTGATGAACTCGATTTGCCTCACGAACGACTCGGCCATGCCGTTGCTCTGCGGTGAACGAACGAGTGTAGTTAACGGCTCCAGACCCAACTCGCGAGCGAAACTGCGCGTGCGATGGTCGATGCAGGCAGAGCCGTTGTCGGACAGCCACTCAAACGGTGCGCCTGCCTGCGTCGTGCCGAAGCGTTGCCCGACCGCAGCGAGCATGACATCACGTACGACGCCGCCGCTATGGCCGCCAGTGGTCGCTGCCCAACTGATGGCTTTCCGGTCACGGCAGTCCAGTGCCAACGTCACGCGCAACGGCGAGCCGTCGTCACAACGGAACTCGAAGCCGTCCGAGCACCAGCGGACATTACTCCGGGCAACGGCAATGCGTCCATCATGTCGGCGCGTCGGACGGTACGAGCGCGTCTTTAGAACATCGTGCGAAGTCCGATTGCCACGCCTACCTGATTGGTCCGGCCAATGGTGTTGGTCGGAACGCCCTCGCCGTTGACCCCGCCGGGGTAGTCGGCGGAAAAGGCGCCCGTGCCGCGCGCGAAGTCCGCGATCCCGTAGACTTCCGTGCGCCTCGTGAACGAGTATTCGGCGAGAACGGTGGCCGATTGGTTCACCCCCCTGCCGAGCGTGCCGTCGAGCAATTCAGCATTGCGCGTCTGCCCGTAATAGTAGGCGAACGTGAACAGCAGCGCAGGCATGGCGTGCCAGTTCGCACCGACGTAATAGGTGTCGTCGATACGGTTGGGGCTTCCCCCCTTCAGTGTCGGCGCGCCGGATTGCTGCATGTAGCTGTCAGTCAAACCAGTGTGGTCCTGCCCCCGCAGCCAGCCGGCCAGGAGGCGGATGTCGTGGGTGACCTGAAACGCGCCGCTGATGTGCAGGAAGTTGGTCTTGGCGCCGTTGGTCAAGCTGCCGACACTGGTGCCAACCGAAGAGCCAGTCACAGATGTCGGAACGGAGACCTGCTGGAAGCCTGCGTTGAGCATGGCAGGGCCGTACGTGTATGTCAGTTCCACGGCATAGGTGGCGCCGAGACCGACCGCGCCCGGCTGGTTGCCAAAGCCGTAAAGGGCAATGACATCCAGGCCATCGAAGCTGCCCTTGTACTTGACCGAGTTGTTGACTTCAAGGTAAGGGCCAATGCCGTTATACATCCAGCTGTTTTGCCAATAGTTGCCAACGGTCAGCGGGTCGAAGATATCGCCCAAGGTGTCGTAGGCCGGCGCATATTGCCTGCCAAAGGTCAGCGAGCCCCACGTTTTGTTCGACAGACCCACGAAAGCTTGCCGACTGAACAGTGTGCCAGGGGCGTGTAGTTGCCCATTAAAGGCTTCGAAGCCGTTTTCAAGGCGGAAGATTGCGGACCAGCCGTCCCCCAGATCCTCACTGCCCCTCAAGCCCCAGCGGCTGTGGGTTTCCGGGCCGGACGTCATGGCGACCTGGTCGTTGCCGCCCGGGCCGGCATTTGTCTGATACCGGATGGCTTCATCGACGATGCCGTACAGCGTGACCGAGGTTTGTGCGAATGCCGACGGCGCCGCGGCAGCCAAGAACACGCCAGTGGCGCCGGAAATAAGTATTCTTTTCATTAGCAATCCACAGTAATTAGTAAGCTGACTGGGAAAGTTTTTCAACGCTCGAACAATAAGACCGTGAAGGGAGCGTAGCCTGTCATTTCATTGAGGCACAGAGGTTAGTTACGGAGTGTTGTTTATTTGCGCTGTTGGGCCAAGTATGTGCAAATCGTCTGATGATTTACGTGCGGGATAACGACCTTTAGTTGGATCTTGATGCGCTGCGCTGCTTTGAGCACATGGCACTGCCGATGCCGGGTCGGCTAGGGCATGGAGAAGGACTGCTTTTTATCGCTGCGGCAACAGACCTCGGTCAGCGTCAAAAAAATTCGCAGCACGCCAGACACCTGCAGTTCCCGACGATTACATTGCGCGGGGAAGTTCGGCGCGCACAGCGCCACCTGGCTGACTCGATTGCCACCATTCGCTGCGAACTGGCGGTCCGACCGATAGCCGGAGGCGACCGGGTTCGTGCACCTGTCGGAACACAACCTCGCGCTCCTCGCGATGGAGTGCCCGCCAGACGCGCAGGCGTCGCTCCAGTGTTCGGCGCACGCCGCGCGACAGATGCGGGTGGGGCCCAAGCATCTCTTCCAGTAGCGCCACCGGCCGGACGCCCGAAGCGGACTGCAGCAGCGGAACCACCTCAGCGTCAAAATATCCCGGTCAGTCGATCCTCGCGTCGGCGCTGGCGTGGCGCCTTCTTCTGCGACGGTAGTCGTGGATCCTCTGCAATCTGGTAGGCCGTGGCGCCGCTGAACCCGGCGCGCGCAGCGGCACTGGCCGGCGTGGCGGCAGCGGTTCCGTGCTACGCCCGCTCCCGCTGCCGTCACACCACCACTCTCATCCTGATTGACGCGCGGCAGAGTAGGCCACGTACCACCGGACACACAGCACAATCACGTCCAGCGGATAGCGCAGCCGCCTCACCACCTTGATCCCCGGCGGTAATGTCTTGCGCGGCGTTTTGCCCGTTATGGCCATCGTGGTCATGTCAATTTCGGTCGTCGAATTTCTATATGACGGCCTTCGCGCGACAAAACCTTTCAGGGAATGTAACGTTGCTCCCTGAGCTCGGTCAGCATCTCGATATACATTTCCTCTGAATCGATGCAATCATGGAAGCCATGTTTGCGTGCCTTGATCGTGCTAGAGATGTTGTCAAAGGTCGTTTTGAAAATCATGTCGCCAAACTTCCACGACACGATTTGGTCGTACGGGTAGTTTCGAAGGTTGTGCTTCTCGACCAGCCTGTTCCACAGTTCTGCCTTGTCGGCCATCATCTGCTGTAACAACATGGGGAACGGCACACCGACCGACACATCGAAAAACTCCGCCAGACGCGGCCAGACGCGAGACCATCTGAAGGACTCGCCATTCGTGATGTTGTAAATCTCGCCTCGGCATGCGTCGGTCTCGCCTGCCCAATCGACGGCGCTCGCGAGAATTCGAGTATCGGTAATCTGGTAGAGCGCGTCGTAAGCGGCGCGCGAGCCGGGAAGAGACATTGGAACGCCCAGGGCCTTCGCTAACGTTCCATAGACAGCAATCACCATTAGCAGATTCATGGGATTGCCCACGGCAACCCCTGCAATACCCTCGGGACGAAATGCAGTCCAAGACCATGATTTGCCGACTGAACGTTCCCGAAGGAAATCTTCCTGGTCGTAATAGAAGTTCGGTGGCATATGGCGCGGGTCGCTCTCCTTCGCGGGCGATGGAATTGGGCCAATATGCACGCCGTATGCCTTGCCTCCCTGCATCAGCGTGACGTGCTGCAGGTTCGGAGCGTGCTTCTCCATGACCTCAACCATGTTCTTCAACATCCGCAGATTCACCTCGACCAGTTCCGCAGGCGTCGGCTTCTCCTGCTAGGCTGAGAACACGAGATGCGTCGCTTCAGGTACTTGTGCAAGTAGCGCCTCGCAGGCCTCTCTGTCCAACAAGTCGACCGCCAAATGCCTCGCGCGCGTCGGGAAATCAGGTGCGCGTCGGGAAACGGCGACCAGATCGACGCCCTTGGTTTCATAGTGTGCGAGTAGTCCGCGTCCGATAACTCCAACCGCGCCTGCTACGACTACTGTGTTCGTCCGTTCTCCAGAGATTCGTAATCAGAATGTTCAGCCAATCGTGACTTCGGGTCTGCTACTTCGCAACCCCGCGGAGCGACATCGATTCAATCTGTAATTCCCCCTATGAGATCGAAGCTCGTTGCAGAACTTCGGCGCCGTCCATCGTTTCAGCAACTTGCTCGCCCTGTGCAGTGCCGATGCGCCGGGCGTGGCGGTAAGCGGTGAGAAAGTGCCGGTCGTCGCTCTCCAGCACCATGCCGGCTCACGTTGACATGACGAAGTCAGGTAGAACGAACTCACCGAGCTCCTCAATGACCTCACCTGCGGGGCGTTGGCCGTATTTCAAATTGACGATCACATGGTTGACGCCGACCTCCTCCTGCAAGCTGCGCAGCAGCGCGACCAGGTGATATCGCCCCAGTTGGCAGCCCAGGTGGATCGGCCGTGGCGGTGTCTGCGGGTTATCTGTCAGGTCGATATATAGCGACTGGGTGAAGGGTTTGCGGCGCCTTTGAACACTATAACGAGCGACACCCGCATAAAGCATTAAAGTACCGCTCCCCACGGGAGTTCCGGCGAACCGGTGCAGCATCAACTTAACGGTGCCCGAGTGTCCTGAGTTTCGGGGTCAACTCCACATGCTCAGGTATGCGCGGGCCGAGGCCTGTCGCCGGCCGGCGTCGGACGTTCACGTTTTGGCTCGGGCGGTGGCGTCGGCTGCACCCGGTCGGACGGAAACAGCGCCTGCACGAGCCGGTCGATGAACTGGAAGAACCTATCTGACGCATAGCCTGCGACGAACGCGATCGCGAGCGGCGACATGGCCTTACCCTCCTGCACGATATCGCTGAAGAGTCCGATCGAAATGCCGACGATCACCGCCGTTGTCACGTGCGCACGGTTCGCGACCTTCGAATATTCTGGGTGAAAAAGGCACGCCGCAGTATCGTCGCGCAACTTGCGAAGGATGGCGGCGGTCGCGCCGAGCCAAGCGTAAAGAATCGGCAGCACAAAGCCCGTCGTCATGCCGACAAACGTCAAAATATTGTCGCGCGCGTAGTTCGCCGTCGCGCGAATCTGCTGATAGATGGCGATTTTCTGGAAGCCCTGCCTGACTGTGTCTTCGGGAATCATCCGGTTCTTCTGGTCCGGCGTCATGCCGATATCGAAGAGCGGTAAATCTATTTCCAGTGCGTGGCGCACGGAATCCGTCGTGCATTCCCAATCCGCGGCCGCCGGCGGCGTGCGCCAGATCAGGCGGAATCCGTAGTTCATGCCGTTGGAGAAAGCGAAGTTCTCGTCGGGCACGCTCACGACATCCGCTGACGCGCAATTCTGCGCATACCGGCTCGTCACGATGCCCCAGTTTTCGCCCCACGGGTCACCGAACAACGCGTACAGGTGTTGGCCCACTTCGTTCGGCAGCCAGAAAAATAGCCTGCTTATCGTTCTCGTGCGTTCGATATCCGAATACAGCTGGCGATTGTTGGTCGCGAACTTTTGTAGTGTGTCCTTGATCGCCACCGCTTCGGGCGAGTTCTGCATCTGTTCGAGAACATCGCCGGAGCGACGTTGATTCACCTGCTCGTTCGCTTTCGAGAGAGCGGCGGAGTAGGCCTGCAACTGGTTGTGCATCTTGAGCGTGATCGGATCGCTCTCGATGATGCGATCCTGAATGTCTGCGGATATCTGCTTGATAACGAAGAGTTGGCACGACAATACCAGCGCCATAAGCGTGAGTAACGCCGCCGAGACCGAGTAGTTTCGAATGGCCCTGCGCGCACCTTTGCGTGCTTCAGCACCGACGGCATCGCCGACGACCGGCGCAATCGCTTCGGTCATATGGCTCATTGCGTCGTAGAACGGCACCTCGATCGACGGCGACCAGTCGAACTCCTTTTGCGCATCGCGCGCCGCGGCGAGCGCCTTGATATCGGGAGTCGCGAGTGCTTTTCCGGTGAGCCCCGCGTGCGATACGACATCTGCGCAAGATCTCAGGTCCTCGGCGACTTTCGCATTCGGATAAGGCGCGTGCGACACGATGTACGCCATCGCGTAGTAGAACGCAGCTTCCGTTTCCGGATCGACCTCGCCTGCGTCAAGTTTCGCGCGTGCCAGTTTGACCGCGCGGATCATCGATTCGCGAATACGCACGCCCGCGCGCGCCGCCAGCGAAATGCACATCTCGCAATGCACGATGTCGTGCCTGAGTTTCTCTTGCGGCGACTCGCCGCCGATTCCGTTTTCCGAAGACGCAGCACCCATAGAAGCCTCCCAAAACGAGGATTCGTCACTTAAACGCCTGTGAGCGCCGTTCGGGGGAAACGGCTCCTGCTGTGCAACGCCCGAGCTGAAACGTCGGCTGCCGTACGCACATTGTCGTTATTGTCGAATCCTACCGGTATCACTTAGTCGTACATATTCGTTCGATAAGATTAGATCGGTTTTTCGAACTTTCCATCGCGCAATTGGGAAACGTGCGGAATGGCGCGACGTGCGCTCTGTCTTGTCGTTTTCTCACTAGGCTTTGTGGACAACGTTCGGCGCGAGGCGGCTGCGGCTAAGCGGCGCCGCTTTGCCGAAATGGCCTGGAAGGCTTGTCCATCGCGGATGATTTACGGTTGAAAGTTGTCGATCCTGGAAGTTATTTCAGTAAAAAAACCGACGCCAAGGCCCCGTTTTTGCCTCGGAATCCAGTCAAAGCGGAAGCGATTTGGTTAATTTTCCGGAAGCCAATCGAGTTCCTTCACAATGCGGCGCGCGACGGGCACCGGCGTGACTAACGACTCGTATGAAAGGCTGACGGACATCGTCCGACGGCTTCATCGGCAAGCCGGAGGCGAAGGCGGCAACGCATCGGCCGCACGTTCACCGTGCGGCTGCATCGAGACGGCGGTTCGCTGAAACTGATTCAGGAACGGCTTGGGTTTTCAGGCCTGTCTGCCCTTAAGAACTTATCCAGGCAATCCACTCGTGAAGCACGAATCCTCGTGATTGTCGTTCCACTTGTTGGAAAGGCGTTGCGGCACGCCGGTGAACCCCGCGGCTCCATGGATCATCCGCCGGTCAAAGCCGTCGCCGGGGCGGCCGGCGCCACGATTTTGCCACTCAGCGCCTTCAGCCCGAACGTCGCCACGAACGTCAGCGACGCGCACGCGACCATGAAATAGCCCGGCGCGGCGAGATCACCCGTGCGACTGATCAGCCATGTGCCGATCAGCGGCGCGGTGCCGCTAAAGAGGGTGAAGCTGAGATTGAATGCGAGCGCGACGCCGCTAAAGCGCACGCGCGTAGGAAACATATCCGCGATGATGCAGGCAAAGGTACCGTTGATCAGCGCCGCGCCCAATCCGCCGAGCAGCATCAGCGCGATCAGATCCATCCGGTGACTGACTGCCGCGTGATAGAACGGCATCGCCAGCATGATCAGCAGCAGTGCGCCTGCGCGCATCAGATGGCGGCGCGACATGCCGTCGCCGATCCGCCCGACGATCAGAATGCCGATCGACGCAGTCGCCAGCGCCACGTTCTGGCCGAGGGCGACCTGGTGCGGATCGTAGTGCAGCACCTTGTCCAGATACGCGGGCATGTGCGCAAACAGCAGGCCGTTATAGCCGGCCGTCGCGCACGTCGTCAGAATGCCCAGCAGCACGGGCCGCCAGTGTTCGCGCATCAGTTCGGCAAACGGGTGCTTCGAGGCGAACTGCTTCATATGCGCGAATTCCGGCGTTTCTTCGAGCTTGCGGCGCAGCCAGAAACCGAGCAGCCCGATCACGCCGCCGAAGATGAACGCGAAGCGCCAGCCGTATGCCGCGACGTCGTCCGGCGTCAGGACAGCATGCACGCCCAGGTTGACGGCCGCCGCGAGCAACACGCCAGAGTTGACGCAGAAGAACACGATCCCGCAGACGAAGCCCGCGCGCCGCGGCACGGTTTCGACCACGTAGGTAATCGACCCCGGCAGTTCGCCGCCGAGGCAGAATCCCTGCACGAGCCGCAGCAGGATCATCGTGAAGGTCGCGGCGATGCCCCAGCTCGCGTAGGTCGGCACCAGCCCCATGCCGATGGTCGACAGCGACACGATGATCACCGAGACGATGAACACGCGCCGCCGCCCGAAGCGGTCGCCGAACCAGCTGAGCACCGCGCCGCCGATGGGCCGCGATAGGTAGCCGATCGCGAACACCGCGAAAGACAGCAGCAGCGCCATCATCGGATCGAGCATCGAAAAGAACGCGCGGCCGATGAATTGCGCGAACACACCATAGACGACGAAGTCGTAGAACTCCAGCGCGCCGCCGAGACTCGCGAGAATGATGAGCCGCCACTGACCCGCCGTCAGGCGGTTGAACGAGGCACTGCGTACGTTGACCGCTTCGAGGTTCTGCATCGTGTCTCCTGATGCATGGCTTATCTGTAGATCCGGCGCGTCTGCCATGCAGCGACGACCGGTGTTCGCTAGAGACCGGAAACCCGCTATGTCATTCGGGCGTGGCCGTTTGCAATTCGACCGTCACGATCTGCGAGATATCGGCGTCGCCGAGACCTTGCTCGACCGCCTGCGTCAGCCAGCGCCGCACCAACGCTGCGACCGGCAGCGCCGTATCGCTCTCGCGCGCCAGCGACTCGACGGCATCGAGGTCTTTCAGCATCGTGCGGATCGTGCCGGAGGCCTGTGCCGGAGGCGCGATCATGCGCGGCATCAAAGTCTGCAGCAGCACCGAATCGGCCCAGCCGCCGGCGAGCGCGGCGGGAATCCGCGCCGTGTCGATGCCGGCATGGCGGGCGAGCCGGGTCGCTTCGGCGAGCGCCGCGATGGTCGTCATCACGATGGTCTGATTCGCCAGCTTCGTGGCTTGTCCCGCGCCGCTGCCGCCCATGCGCGTGACGCGCGCGGCGAAACCACGAAGGATCGGCGTTAATGTCTCGATCAGCGCGGCGTCGCCGCCCGCCATGATCGCCAGCGTGCCTGCCGCCGCGCCGGACGTGCCTCCCGACACCGGCGCGTCGATCCAGTCGCCGCCGGTCTGTTCGTGCCAGCGCCGGGCGAAGGCGCGGGTTTGCGACGGCGCGAGCGTCGAATGATCGACCAGCGTGGCGCCGCGATGCGCGCGGCTCGCGAGCCCGTCGACGCCGAACGCCACCGCCTCGACCGCCGCCGCGTCCGCGAGACACAGCATCACGATGTCGGCGCCGGCCGCGACCTGAGCCGGCGACTCGCATGCCACGCAATTCGTCGCCGACGCCTGCAATGCCGCAGCCTTTTCGTTCGAACGATTCCACACTCGCAGCGCATGGCCCGCGTCGGCGAGACGCTGCGCCATCGGCCAGCCCATCTTGCCGAGCCCGCAAAAACCGAGGCGGGCGCTCGTCATGCGGCGGCTCCGTCGTCGCCGGGTGTGGGTTCGTCGTACGGCCATTCGACGTTGCCCGAATGCGTCACCGCGCCGAGATGCGCGGGCCGCACCAACGCTTCGTATTTTTCGAGCACCCCCGCGAGCCGGCGCGGCGCGCGCGCGGGCGCGTCGGCGCGGCGGCGGGCGAGTTCGTCGTCGGACAGGTCGACGCGCAGAATGCCTGCGCGCGCGTCGATATGCACACGGTCGCCGTTGCGCAACAGGCCGATCGGGCCACCCGCCGCCGCTTCCGGGCCGACGTAGCCGATGCACATGCCACGTGTCGCGCCCGAAAACCGACCGTCGGTCAACAACGCCACTTTCTCGCCCATGCCCTGACCGTAGATCGCTGCCGTCACGCTCAGCATTTCGCGCATACCGGGACCGCCTTTCGGCCCTTCGTTACGGATCACGAGCACGTCGTCTTCGCGGTAATCGCGCGCCGCGACCACCGCCATGCAGTCTTCTTCACATTCGAATACACGCACCGCGCCCGTGAACGAAAGCGATTTGAGCCCGGCGATTTTCAGACATGCGCCGTGCGGCGCGAGGTTGCCGCGCAGGATTACGAGTCCGCCGTTTTCGCCGAGGGGGTCGTCGCACGGACGCACGACGGTGCCGTCCGGTCCGCTGAACGCGCTCAATGCTTCGGCGAGCGTGCCGCCACCGAGCGCGGGCACGTCGCCATGCAGGAAGCCGCCTGCCAGCAGCGCGTTCAACACGGCCGGCACGCCGCCCGCGTGATGCAGATCCTGCGCGAGATAGCGGCCGCCTGGTTGCAGATCGCCGATCAGCGGAATCTTTGCGAACACGCGTTGCACGTCGTCGAGCGTGAAGCGGATGCCGGCCTCGTTGGCGATGGCCGGAATGTGCAGCGCGGCATTGGTCGAACCGCCGGTTGCCGCCACCGCCGCGCAGGCGTTCTCGAGGCTTTCCATGGTGACGAGATCGCGCGGCAGGGGGCCGCCTTGCGTCAGGATACGCATGACTGTTTCGCCCGCGCGGCGCGCAATCGCGATCCGTTCGCTGTAGACGGCGGGCACCATCGCGGAGCCGAGCGGCGCGAGGCCAAGCGTTTCCGCGACCATCGCCATCGTATTCGCGGTGAACTGGCCGGGACACGACCCGGCCGTCGGCGTGCACTGCTTTTCGATGGCGTCCAGTTGCGCACGGCTCATGTCGCCGCGCTGCGTGGTGCCGACCGCTTCGATTGTCGTGAGAATCGTCGACTGGCGTTGCAGGCCGGTGCCGGCGCCGCCGGGCAACTGGCCCGGTGCGACACCCGGCAGCATCGCACCGCCGAACAGGAATACGCCGGGCACGTTGACGCGCACCATGCCCATCAGGATGCCGGGCAAGGTCTTGTCGCAACCGGCGACGCCGATCAGGGCGTCGTAGTTATGCGCGCGCACGAACAGTTCGACGCTGTCCGCAACCACTTCGCGCGACACGAGGCTCATCCTCATGCCGGAGTGATTCATCGACGTGCCGTCCGACACCGAGATCGCCGAGCCGCGGATCGGCACGCCACCGCCCGCTGCAATGCCGAGCCGCGCGTTGTCGGAGACCTGGTTCAGCGACATCGAACACGGCGTGTTCTCGCCGAACGTATCGACGATCGCGACGAACGGCTTTTGCATGGATTCGTCGTCGAGACCGGTAGCGCGCAGGAACGCGCGATGCGGCGCCCGCGTGACGCCGTCGGTCACCCTGCGCGAGCGATGTTTGTGCAGATTGGTCATGTGGAAAAGTCCGTTTTCTTTTGAAACTCGTGCAGTGCTGTGGCGATGGTTCGTTCAACTGCGCGCGCGTTGACCGCGGCTCAACCGGCGTTCAGCAGCAAGCCGTTTTCCGCAGCGATCACCTGGCCGGTCATGGCGGGCGCCTGCGTGGCGAGAAACCACGCCAGGTCCGCGATTTCGGCAGGCATCGACACCCGTTTGAGCGGCGCCTGTTCGGTCATTCTCTCTAGCACGCCGTCATAGGCTTGCGGGTCGAGCACGCGCAGCAACAGCCCGTCGTCGACCATGCCGGGCGCGATCGCGTTGACGCGGACATGCGGCGCGAGACTGCGCGCAAGCGAGAGCGTCAGCGTATTCACCGCGCCTTTCGACGCCGCATACGCGATCGACGACCCGGTGCCGTTCAGACCCGCCAGCGACGAAATGTTGACGACGCTCGTGCTGCGTTTCACCGTCGATAGACCGGCGGATTCGCGCAGCAACGGCACGGCTGCGCGGGTCATCTGATACAGCCCGATCAGGTTCACGCGATACACGCGCTCGAACTCGATAGCGTCGATTTCGTCGAAGGCGTTGTGCGGAATCACGCGGGTCGTGCCCGCGCAATTGATCAGCGCGTCGACACGTTGCCAGCGGCTCGCCACGGTATCCATCGCGCGGCGGCAGTGCGCATCGTTGCCGACATCCGCGTCGAATATCAGCGTGGACGCGCCGGCGTCGCGGCAGGCCGCTTCGACGGCCAGCGCTGCTTCGCGCGTGTTGTCGTCGAAGTTGCCTATCGCCACCGACCAGCCCGCTTGCGCGAAGCGCAGCGCGGTCGCCGCGCCGATACCCGAAGCCGATCCCGTCACCACGCAGACGGGGCTGCTCGATTGCGTCATATTCAAGTCCTCTGTGGAATGCTGGAATTAGGCGCGTTCGTCGAAACGGCAGAAGCGCGCTTGAGTGGCATGCGCAGCACGATCGCCGCGCCGATCAACAGCGCTGCGGCGATAGCCAGCATTCCCGGCAACAGCTTGCCGCCGCTCAGATCGGACAGCCGCCCGACGATGAACGGACTTACGAAACCGGCCAGATTGCCGGTGCAATTGATCACGGCGATCCCCGCCGCCGCGCCCGCGCCGCCGAGCAGCGCGGTCGGAATCCCCCAGAACACCGGCGCAATCGAATTGATGCCGATAGCGGCGACCACCAGCGCCGCGATCGACACCGCGACGTTCGACGCAAACAGCACCGACGCAAGCAAACCGAGCGCGCCGATCGCGCAGCAGACCGCGACATGCACGCGGCGTTCGTCGTGGCGGTCAGCGTGGCGCGCGATCAGCACCATCGCGACCACGCTGATCAACGAGGGCACCGCCGACAGCCAGCCGATGTTGCCCACGCTGGCAACGCCGCTTGCCTTGATGATGGTCGGCACCCAGAACGCGAGGCCGTAATTGCCCATTGCGATGCAGAAGTACAGCAGCCCGAGCAGCCACACGCGCTTGCTGGCAAATGCGCCGCGCGCCGAGGTTTCGGTGCGCGTGATCGCGTCGCGGGCGAGATCGGCGGCAAGGCGCGCTTTTTCGTCGGCGTTCAGCCAGCGCACGTTATCGATCCGGTCGTGCAATACGAAGAACGCCGCAATGCCGACCGCCAGCGAGCCGATCCCTTCGACCAGAAACAGCCAGCGCCATCCGGCAAGACCGTAGGTGCCCGCGAAATGGGCCATCAGCCAGCCCGACAACGGGCCGCCGATCGCGCCGGACACCGGAATCGCGGTCATGAACAGCGCAATGATCTGCGAGCGGCGGGTGGCCGGAAACCAGTTGGACAGATACAGCAAAATGCCCGGAAAAAAGCCGGCTTCGGCGACGCCGAGCAGAAAGCGCATCACATAGAACGATGTCGGACCGTTGACGAACATCGTCAGGCCCGACACCAGTGCCCACGTGACCATGATCCGCGCGATCCAGCGGCGCGCGCCGACGCGGTTGAGGATCAGGTTGCTCGGCACCTCAAAGAAGAAATAGCCGACGAAGAAAATGCCCGCTCCCGCGCCGTACACCGTTTCGCTCAGCGAGAGGTCGCTCAGCATTTGCAGCTTGGCGAAGCTGACGTTCACGCGGTCGATGTACGCCACCACGAACGCCAGAAACAGAAACGGCACGATCCGCCGCGTGAGTTTCGCGTAGAGCAGGGCGTTGTCGGGATCGGCCGCTGCGGGGCCCGGTTCGGGTCCGAAGGAAGGGACGCTCATGGTCTGTCTCCAGTGCGCGTGCTCGGCACGCGGTCTCATCGTTTATGTGGGGTCCTCGTTTTGCATGGACGGGACCGTTGCCCTCTGGCGGCAGTGTCGAAAGGGTAGTCGTGTTGCGGGTATTGCCGCAAATCACGATTTCGGAGAAAGTTATAACCATATCGTTATACCGAACCGTATTTTGGGGGAAACCCTTGTCATGCAAAACAGCGATCCGATAGAACGTTTTTTTCGCAGCGGGCTGAAGCTGCCGCATCTGCGTATCCTCGTAAGCCTTGCGGAGCTTGGCCAGGTCACGCGTGTCGCGGCGGCGTTTCATGTGACCCAGCCGGCCATCTCGAAGCAGATCGGGGAAATCGAGGAGGCGCTCGGCGTGCAAGTCGTGAACCGAGTCGGTAATGCGCTGGAGTTGACCGGGATCGGCCAGGTGATCGTGGCATGCGGGCGCGAAGTCTTGCGCCATATCGAACTCGCGCGCCGCGATGTCAGCGCGCTTGCGTCCGGCACCGGCGGCCATGTCCGGGTCGGCGCGGTGGTGACTATCCCCGAGCCGCTGGTCACTAACTCGGTGCAACTGTTCATGCGGCGCGCGCCGTCGGCGTCGCTTTCGTTCGCGGAAGCCACGCTCGACCGCTTGATCAAGATGCTGGACGACGGCGACCTCGACATCGCCCTTGGCCGCAACCGGATTGCGACCACGCAGAAGACCTTGCGTCAGGAAGTGGTTCATCGCGAGCCGTTTGTGTTCGTGGTCGGCGCGCATCACCCGTTGGGAGATCCCGGGCGTCAGGTGACGTGGGCTGATCTGGGCGCGGTTCGCTGGATCACCCCGATGCACGGGTCGCCGGCGTACGCAACACTGATCGAGACGCTTGCCGGGAACGAGATTGCAGTGGGCGGCGGCGCGGTCGAATCGAGCGCGTTGGCGTTGAATATCGCCTTGATACGCAGCGGCGATTTTGTTTCGATCTTGCCGATGTCAATAGCAAAGCCTCACGCGATGCGCGGCAGCATGCGGGTGCTCCCGTTGCCGCCGCTGGAGCCGCTGGGTGAAATCGTGGCTTATTGGCGGGCCGATTCGAGCTTGCCTGCTGCGAAATTGTTTAGCGCATGCCTGAGAGAGGTGGCAGGGGAGTTGATGAATGAGCCGGGTGGGACGGTGCGGCTAGAGTGAGTTCGGGGCGCGTGGCCGCGCATTTCACGTCATTGAGGCCGGCACCAGTTCACGCGCGTCCAACACGTGGCCGCATGATTCAGCCAGGCGCTCCACGCTGAGATCGATAAAGGCCCGGGCGCGCGAAGGCTGTGCTGGCCGGCCTCCGTAATAGAGGTAGACGCTCATGGGATCGGTAGCGCGCGCTGTGAGCAGCGGCACCAGGCGTCCCGCGCGAATCAGCGGCACGGCAGACAGCCCCGACAACAGGCCGATTACCTGGCCCGGGAGGACGGCCTCGGTACGAAGGAGCCTGAGTGCAGTTGCGCCATCGCAGGACACAGCAGCATGGCGGCCCTGGCAGCGCAGCAGGAAAGCGAGACTATCCGCGATAGGCTCATTGTCGTTAGGCTTCGACCGGATTCCAGGCCCCGAGGACATCGTACAGACACGGGATACGTAGGCGGGCCGCATGTGTCGCAATCCAACCCACAGCGCCGGACGTAAAGTTGGATCCGGCCCACCGGCCGCAGAGCGCATGTCTGTCTACGAATTCGCACTGGTCGCTATTGCGGCGAGTTGTGTCATCGGTTACTGCGGGGCCACCGTTTGGCACGCACTTTGCCTTAATTTTCACCGAGGAGTGACGACATCCTCAAAACGAACTTCGACATTCCTAACCGACTGACTTACTCTTGGAGAATTGAAATGAACACGCTGGTAGTCAAAGACCTCCCCGTAGCCGTTGAGATGGATCGTACTGCAATGACCGCGGTCAGCGGCGGCAGGTTGCCGCAGCAGGTGATGAACATCATTCAGGCCGTTTCCGACTATGCAAACGACTCCCCTGTCCAGCACAGTTTTACTGGCAGTGGGGCTTCCGTGACGTACTAACAGAAACGCGGCGATTTCGTCGCTCAAGGCCCCGCCGACGAGGGGCCTCTTTGAATTCGCTTCCCGTGACTCTATTTGCGCTGCCCCGATACCGGTCGTTCCGCCTCAACTCGACGGGTTGATTTGAGCGTGAGCACTCTTTCTGAGGGCATGACGACCGTTGTCTTGTTCACGATCGATGAGGCACCAGGTTTTCGGTTCCTCACCAAGCGTGCTCAACTTTTGTTTTCCCAGAACAACGGACTCCCACGCGGACCGCGGACGCGAAACATCATGACGACGGAGGTGCCGGCACCTTGTTGGCTTAAGCCGCCGTCGGTGTCCGATCTAACCGGATACCTTGTGGATCCGCCGGTGAGGACGTGGCGCCAGATGATCGAAGCGCGGCTTACTAGTGAGTCGCCCTCGCTTCAATCAAACTGTGGCTGGCCCTTTGACCACGACGCGGGGTCGCATTGAAATGTGCGACCACGACTCATCAGTCGAACTTGATGAGCTCGGGTCCGATCGCGGCCGCTGCGGATGCAAAACTTTCCGGGGCGCGAGTCGTTGCAACGGATACTTCGATGCCGCTTCGGGCAAACGCCCTGGCCAGGGCCTGGCCGATCTTGCCGAAGCCGATAATTGCGAAGCTCATATATTTTCCTTCGTTGTGCCACGCCCTACGGGCTCCGAATATCCAATGGAGTGACCGGCGGGCGTAGCGTGTCAGAGTTGCGCCAGGCCGCCGTCGACGGCGACTTCGCTGGCGGTCATGAAGCTGCTGTCCGGCGACGCGAGAAAGGCGGCCACCGCCGCGATCTCCGCCGGATCGGCCATGCGCTGGAGCGGAGTCATCGCGACGTAGACCAGCCCGATGCGGACAAGACCCAGCAGGGGGTCGCCAGTGAACGCCAGTGGCTGGTGAATGACCTCGGCGCGAAGCACGATCTGCTCAGGGGGAGCTTGTGCTGGGGCCACATGCCGCATCATCTTGTCGCGGAAGACCTCGCGAACGGAACACTTGTCGAACTCCAACGGCGCGCATGGCACATGCGCGCCCTCACGTTCATGATCTCGCAGCGGCGCGGGTACTCCTTTTCCGAAGGCGAGACGCGGCTGGTCGAGCTCCTTGGTAGTCGCCATCGCTTGCCAAAGGGTGCCAGCAAGCGCCCCGTCTCGCGCAAAGGAAAAAAAGCATGAAGGGCCGCCTCGCGTGAGCAACGGCCTGTACGGCCTGCCGTCCTCGACGGATGTCAGCAAAGTAGATAAACAGCAGTCTGCCTGCTCGAATCTTCAATGGATGCAATGGGTCGGTCCCAGTCTTTCACGTAGCGTACGCTCAGTGTGGGTCGACTCTTGCCGAATCACCTCGACTTCGGTGTTCTTAAAAAATCGACCGCCCGGTAAGCGTGGTCAACCGTTCAAGCGCCTCGACGCCCGCCAGTGAGTTGCCGTTCGCGTCGAGTCCGGGCGACCAGACGCAAACGGCCATTTCCTCCGGCAACACCGCGACGATGCCGCCGCCCACGCCGCTTTTCGCTGGCAAGCCGACGCGATACACAAAGTCACCGGCCGCGTCGTATGTGCCGCATGTCAGCATAAGAGCGGACAGGCGTTTGGCCGAACTCGCGTCGAGGATACGTTCGCCAGAGATCGGCGCGACGCCGCCGTTGGCGAGAAAGAGTGCCGCCTTCGCCAGTTCGATGCAGTTCATCGATATCGCGCATTGACGGCAATACGCGTCGATGACAGCCTCGGGCGGCATCTCCAGGTTGCCGAAGCTCGCCATGAAATGGGCCATCGCGCGATTGCGGTGTGCGTGCTGCAATTCGGACTGAGCCACGCGCATGTCATAGTCGATCGTCGATTCACCTGTCAGCCGCCGCATGAATTCGACGAGCGCTGTCTCTGCGTTGACGAAGCGGCGGCACAGCACATCGGTGACGACCAGTGCGCCTGCGTTGATGAACGGATTGCGCGGTTTGCCCTTCTCGGCTTCGAGTTGCACGAGCGAATTGAAGGCCGTACCCGACGGCTCACGGCCCACGCGCCGCCACAACGCATCGCCCAGCAGCCTGAATGCCATCGTGCACGCGAACAGCTTGGAGATGCTCTGAATCGAAAAGCGCGTGTCGGCCTGTCCTACGCGATACACGTCCCCCGCCGTCGTGACGACGGCCATGCCGAAGCTGTTGGCGGGCACATTCGCGAGTTCGGGAATGTAGTCCGCGGCGCGGCCCGCGGTGCGCCACGGTTCGATGTCGCGATGGATCTGTTCGAGGATCGCTTGATAGTTCTGGTCGGACATAGGTGGCTGCATCCAGGAGCCCTTGTGTATGGGTCGCGATGATACCGCAGCCAGCCAGCGTTCGGTGCGTTGCCCACAGTGTCGCGCACCTGTACGAAGAGGCCGGGGCCGGCGATGAGTCCTTCCGTCGACACGGTGCTGGCGCTCCGCGGAAAAGCTGATGTACGGTCCTCCGGCAAGGACCAGGAAGGCGAGCGCCACGTCGCCTTCGAGGGCTGGGATCGGCCAACTGCAGCCGTTCGTCTTCATGTTCAACGGGCCGTTCAAACGGCAGATGCGCATCAAGCAACGGACGTTCGTGGGATGGGAGTTTTTTTCTACTCACGCAATACGGTGAGCATGACGACGTGATTCAAAGCAACCGGTACGCCAGTCGCGCGGCCGCTCTCCCGGTGCGCCTGTCCTGATCGAGCGACGGGTTGTACTCCGCGATATCCGCCGCGCGCAGCTTGCCCGAAGCTCGCACGCGCAGCACCATCGCTTCGATCACCGATAGCGGTACGCCTAGCGCAGCGGGCGCCGATACACCCGGCGCCGTGGCGGCCGGCAACACGTCGAGATCGATCGTCAGATAGACGTCGTCCGCCGCGTCCAGCAACTTCTGAAGCTCATTCAGACGCTGCGGCAGTTGTGCCTCCTGCATATCGACGTCGAACACGTAGTGCACGCCGAGTCGCTCCGCATGCGCGAACAGCGAAGCTGTATTGCTGAGATCGCTGATGCCGAAGCACGCATAATTGAACGGCACCCCTCGTTGCGCACAGTCAAGCGCGATCTGATCGAACGGCGTGCCCGAATTCGCGGGACGCTTCTGACGCAGATCGAAGTGAGCGTCGAAGTTGATGATCAGCAGCTTGCGCGACATGAGCAGCGTGGCGTCATTCTCGGTTTCACGCTGCTGATGCAGCCGCAAACCGCTATATGTGCCCCACGCGACCTCATGACCGCCGCCAAACACCAACGGGCGTCCGCCACCCGCCAGCACCTCACTGACCACGTGGGCCAGTTCCGTCTGCGCGGCTTCGAGGTCGCCGTCGTCACACACCACGTCGCCAGCGTCGGCAAGTACCGCCATCGCCGTTTTGGCCGGCAAGCCTGCCAGCACACGGCGCAATTCCATGGGCGCATGCGCCGCGCCGATCCGGCCTTGATTGCGGCGCACGCCTTCATCGGAGCCGAAGCCCACGATCACCGGCGCATCGTGCTGCATCTGCTTCGCGCTACCGAACGGCGTCACCTGATTGAAAACACGCCGCGTGTCGCCGGCCTCGCCGTCGTCGGAACGGCCTGCCCACACCTTGTCATTGAATGGGACTCTCATGCGCGTGACAACACCGCCTGCAGGAATGCGCGTGTGCGCGGTTGTGATGGCGCCGAGAAAATCTCCGCGGGCGGCCCCGCTTCGACGATCACGCCGCCGTCCATGACTACCACTACGTTGGCCACTTCCTTCGCGAAGCCCATTTCGTGTGTGACGACCACCATCGTCATGCCTTCACTCGCGAGCAGCTTCATCACTTGCAGCACTTCGCCGACCAGTTCGGGATCGAGGGCGGACGTCGGTTCGTCGAACAGCATCACCCGCGGCTGCATCGCTAGCGCGCGAGCAATCGCAACCCGTTGCTTCTGACCGCCCGACAGACTCGCCGGCATCACATGCGCCTTGTGCGCGAGCCCGACTTTCTCCAGCAACGCCATCGCAGCCGATTCGGCCTGCGCCTTGCTGGCGCCACGCAACATGCGCGGCCCCACGGTGATGTTATGCAGCACCGACAGGTGCGGAAACAGATTGAACGACTGAAACACCATGCCGACTTCGGTGCGCAGCGCATTCAGCGAACGCTCTTTGAGCATCTCGCCATGGTCGACTAGCCGATGCCCACAAATGTCGATCGTGCCGCCTTCTGCTTGTTCAAGCCCATTGCAGCAGCGTAGAAATGTACTCTTGCCCGAGCCGCTCGGCCCGATCACCACCACGACCTGCTGCGGCTGGATATCGAAATCGATGCCGTTGAGCACCGTATGGGAGCCGAACGATTTGGTCAGCCCGCGAATGCTGACGATAGGCTCACTGACTTTGGCCACGGTATTCATTGCACCATTCCTCCAGCACGCAAACGACGTTCGACGCGATGCAGCGCGTAATTGGTCGCCTGCGTCAACACGAGATACACCAGCGCGATAGCGAGATACACTTCGAGCGAACGATACGACACGCTGATGATCTTCTGGCCTTCATGCATCAGATCGTCGATTGTCAGCAGCGACACCAGCGCCGAGTTCTTGATCAGCGCGATGAATTCGTTGCCGAGTGGCGGGATCATCCGCACAATGGCCTGCGGCAGAATGATCGCGCGCATTGCCTGCCCCGACGACATGCCGATCGAACGCGCCGCTTCCATCTGCCCGCGGTCGACTGACTGAATCGCGCCGCGCACGATCTCCGAGACATAAGCCGCAGAATACAGACCGAGCCCCAGCATGCCGCACACAAACGCCGGCAGCAGAATGCCGAATTGTGGGAGGCCGAAGAACAGCAGGAAGAGTTGCACCAGCAACGGCGTGCCGCGGAAGAACGTCAGGTACGCGGTGCAGAAGCCGTACACCATGCGCCGCTTCGGCGTCAGCCGGCCGATGCCGATCAGCAGGCCAAGCACGCAACTGAGCGCGAGCGATGCGGCGGTCACTTCGACCGTCACCAACGTGCCTCGCATGATGTCTGGCCAGCCGGCAATCACCGGCGAGAAATCAAGTTCCATTTCGTTTGCCCGGCCGTTTATTGCGCACTCGCGCCGAACCACTTCTTGACGATCGCCGCATACGTGCCGTCAGCCTTGATCTTGGCGAGCGCGGTGTTGAAGGAGGTCTTCAATTGCGGCTCGTCTTTGCGCACGGCGATGCCGTAGGCTTCGGTGGTCAGCGTTTTGTCGAGTACGCGGAAGCCGGTACGCGTTTTCGCGACTTGATACGCGGCCGGCTTACCCGTCACAGCAGCGTCGGCACGACCGATCCCCACCAGGTCGAACATTTCCTGGTTCTTCTCGACCTCGACGCGATTGATCTGCGGAAAGTTATCGCGTAGGAAGTTCACCGACTTCGTGCCCACCTGGACAGAGACTTTCTTGCCGTTCAGATCGGCCACCGTCTTGATCGGTGAATCGCTTTTGACCAGCACGGCCAGCCCCCCCGCGTAGTACGAATCGGTGAAGTCGACCACTTTCGCGCGCTCGTCGGTAATGTAGATGCCAGAGATCGCAGCGTCGAATCGATGCGCGATCAGACCTGGAATCAGCCCTTTGAAGTCAATGTCGGTCCATTGCACGCGTTTACCCATCGCTTTCGCGAGCGCATTCATGAGGTCGACGTCGAAGCCGGTGCGCGCGCCGTTCTCGGTGTACTCCATCGGCGGGAATGTGGCGTCGGTGGCGACGTTCAGCACATCCGGCGTTTGTGCGGATGCCGCGCCGGAAAATCCGCCCAACGTCACGGCGAACGTGACGCATGCGAGGGACAACAGTCGTTGCAGCTTCATGGGGTAGGCTCCTTGTGGTTCTTTCAAGTCATGCGGTTAATTCGGATCCCGAATTGCAGGATGAAATTGAAAAGCTTCGTCCCGTTACTCGGTTTGCATATGCTCGGAAATGGCGCGGGCCGTACGTAGCGTCCCGTCGATGAATTGGTTTTCTCGTCCGATGGCGCGCGTTGACGGCGCCATCAACGTGATCGACGCGCTGCTGCCGGCGCCGCGTCCACTGTGATGAAAGATCGGGGCACTGACACCCCACACGCCCGGGTCGACTTCGCTGTCACTAACGGCGTAGCCCTGGGCTCGAATCTGTTGAAGTTCTGCTTCGATCGCGGCACGGCCGACGGGGTCGTTGTCGAACACGCTGTCGAGCACTTCGACGCGCGCCCTGTCTGCCATGAATGCCAATAGGGATTTCGCCGAGGCGCCCGCCTTGAGCGGCACGGCGCGGCCTTTCTCGAACGAGCAGCGCAACGAATGCTGGCTGTCGACCATCTCAAGGCACATCACCTGGTGCCTCACCGCGACCACCAGTCCAATGCTTTCCTGCGACGCGCGCGCGAGCTGCTGCATCTCATTGCGGCTCGCTTCGACGAGCAGCGAATTCACATCGAAGCCAAGCGCGAGTTGCAAGCTGATCGGACCGGGCGCGTAGTACCCGGCGTTTTCGGCGACGAAACCCCAACGCTTGAGCAGCGCGATTTGACGGTACAGCGTGCTTTGCGCAAGCCCGGTCACGGCTAGCAGATCTTTGACTGACATCGCCTTGCCATGACTGGCGAGCGCGGCCAGCACCAGCAACACGCGTTCGGCTCCTGTCACACCCTGTTCCACATTCACGATCACGCCACCCACGATCCAACAAGAACTCAGAATGCCAGACTATTCTCGAATTTCAAAAATCCTATTCCCATTCAGTGGGAATAAAAGGGGAGGGATTTCCCGAGGAAGGCACATCGGCAGCACGGATAGTCCTGGCACTGGACTATTCGAGGCGTTGAAAAGGAAACGATGTCCAGAATGGACCGGGTCTTCGCCCGGACTCTTTTTCGACTGAAGTAGGTATCAGGCGCGCTCAAGTTTCCGGCTGTCGCGAACGGCCGAAGTGGCCGAGGACTTCCCTGGGAGGTATCGTCGGGAGCGGCAGTTGTAACATTGGTGCCTGCCCTACAGCAGGTGAATGACGAGTAACATCGCAACCCGGCGACGGTTCTGGCCGATACGTTCTTGCATGACGAATCTCCGTCGGCCCCGACGTGACGAAATGCGGCGAGCAGCGAAAGATCGTAGGCAACCTTCAACGCGGCGCACGCGACTAGTTGGGGCACTGAGCCAGCCAAGGCCCAGCAATACTCCTGAAAGGGTGGGCGCGAGCGCTGCAGCCAGGCGTCGCGGAACCGCAGTAAAGCTTGCCGCCACGAGGTGCTGCCCGGGCGTGACGACCGACATCACGTAGGCGCTGCGCGTGGGCACATCCATCTGGGAAGAGCACTGCGTGCGAGGAGTAGCGTCTGGGGCTGGCGCCGAGCGTCGGAGAGATTCGCCGCCGCGGGCTTCGCCACGTCGAATTGTGGCCGCGGGGCGCGACTTGAAAGTAGCGCGTTGACGAGGCAGGTCGCACGTCGGTGAACCGGGAAGCCACTCGGATCGCTCGAATTGCTTGTGCTCTCCAGCATGGCGCGCGCCGAAAAGCGGCTTCCCACGCGACATCGGACGGAATATTTCGAGGCCCACTCACGTTCTATTACCGAGGTTCGCCTGCTCTGGCGAGCACGGTCCTTCATCCGCGATGAATCCACGCGCGCAATGCGTGCAAGCCTGCTTGCACGCATTGCCTGAAGGCGAAGTGATGTGCGCCGCGAACAGTGGTCACCAGCGGCCACGATGATGACGAGGGTTCCTACTCATCCATATTGGCGAACGTGTCTACTGACGCGCAACGGTCATCGAGAGAATAGTTGCTCCACTAGCCCTCGGGGCCGGCGAACCCGGCACCGTGGTTCAACGCGTCTTGCGGCCTGCGGCCCTTTCGGGAAGAAATATTATGATCGGCAGAAACCATACTGTGTGCGTGATGACGGCGATTGCGCTCGGCTTTGTGCCGCTGAGCGGTCATGCGGACGATACGATCCGTGTCAAGCTAACGAACAAGACGATTCAACTCGATCCTGGCACAGCGAAGGCCGGACGCGTCACGTTCGAGGTGAACAACGCAGCGAACGGCGATACCGAACATGAGTTCGTGGTGCTGAGGACAGACATGGACGACGCGCATCTGCCCGTCCACAAAGGCCAGGTTACGGAAAGCCGGTTCAAGAAAATGGGCGAGGTGGAAGATTTGGCGCAGGGTTCGACGAGGCGCCTGTCATTGAAGCTCGCGCCAGGCCGCTACGTGCTGATTTGCAACCGTCCGGGGCACTATGAGATGGGCATGCACACATCGTTCGTCGTTGCGCGCTGAGGCGAAGCATAGTTTTCCCGTCGTTGCAGCACATCGATAGCGACGCGCGACTTCGTAACGCCCATGGGAAAGGCTCTGATCGAGCGGATCAACGCCGTTCAGATTGGCTGTGCTGAAAGCCGATAGTGAAGGCTACGCGGCTTTCCGGCGAGAAACCTTAATCCGGAGCGGTCCACGAGAGGGTGGGTGGCAGGCGGGACCACCACGCGTCCGAGATCAAAGAAACTGTTAGCCGGTTCGACCCCTAGCGCGAAGTTCTTCCCGCACCACGGTGCGTTTGTCCGGCCGCCGTTGCTAATCCAAAGCAAGGCGTCTGGAAGCTCGTCGGCATGCCAGTCAAGCAGAACGTCGGCGCCGCGGGCTGCGTACCTCAAGACAAAGGGCGGTTGGCAACCTGCAATCTGCACGATTTCTTCAGTCGCGGCCGTGAGGGGCAGCAGGGTCACATCCAGAGATCCGGTTGCGGTTGGAAGTGCTGTGAGCGATGTGGCAGTGCGGTCCGGCAAAATTCTAGACACCCCTGGCTCTACAGCGGCCGGGTAGCTATGGATTGTCCGATAAGGACATCCGAGGATTTCAACTCCGTCGAGCGGTACAGCGAATGTCGGGTGATGGGCCACCGGCAACATGACCTCTCCCCGAACGCGGACCGTCAGCGAGACGTCCAGAATCGGTGCATTGGGAGTGGCTTTGATGACACGCTCAAGACTCTCGATCTCGCCGTCTTTCGGGTAGTCGATTCGAAGACGGAGGGTGTGCGACGTCTGGTCCACCAGTTGCCAGCGATGGTTTGATCCATAGCCGTGATCCCAGTCGTCGGGGGAATTCAGTAGGTCATAATCTCTCGGCAGGCCACTGGGAGGATGGACGGTGCCAAACGGAAGACATGGCCACTCGCCGCGCAACGCCCGCATAAGTCCAGGCCACCGCGCATCTTCACCCCACGGTGCAACATGGAGCGGCGAGATGCTTCGACCTCCGCCGAGTTCGAATCGGACAGGCCCGAGCATTGCGCCCAGCGACTGGACCGTTGCTTCGCCGTGCGCCCACTTCAATGTCCAACGAGTTATTGCACTCACGGTTCCTTTCCTCCGGCGGTTCCCGCCAGACTGGCCTGCGGATCGTCAACACGGACCGTCGGTATATTCTGTCGCGTCGCATCGTATGACCGACGGGTCAGCAGGGGCTCCATAAGCGGATCCCCGGTGAAAAGAAAGCCCGCGCGAACGGCGGGCTAAATCCCTGTCCTGGGAGACATGGAGGAGACGTTCATAAAGGTCACCTGATATCCCGAATGACCTTGCGTGACCGCTTGATTTGCGCGTGGCGGCACCGAAACTCGTACCTATTTGATCTTCGCCGCAGCGGCGACCTTGCGCACTGCTTCTTGCGGATCTTCATTCGAGTTCATGAAGCCTGTTACCACATCGGTAATCGCGCCTTCGGTGGCTGACGATTGAACATCCCCGAACGCGAAGGACGGAAAGAACGTGTTGGATTTGATGGTGGTTTGCTCGTCTGCGTAGGATTTCTTCGCACAGGCGTCGAATTTGTCCATTGAAACATCCTGCCTGACTGGAATCGAACCCTTGTAAAGACTGAATTGCTCCTGGAAGGCGGGGGACATGATTGTTCTCGCCAACGCAAGCTGTCCAGGCGTCGCATCTTTTTTGCCGTTCTGCTGGAAGAAGACGAACGAGTCCACCGTGTAGGTGAAGGAGTTCGACGTACCCGGCGCAGCCGCGCAGATATAGTCGACATCCGCTTTCTTGTTAGCATTCGCGAACTCGCCTTTCGCCCAATCACCCATGAACTGCATTCCGCCCGATCCGTTGATGACCATTGCGGTCGCGAGATTCCAGTCGCGACCGGCGGAGCCTTTGTCGAAGTAACCCTGAATCCGCCGGACAATCTGGAACACCTGCAACATCTGCGGCGAAGTGAGTGTTTTCTGGTCGAGGTCGATCAAGGCCTTGCGATAAAAATCCGCGCCCTGAGAAAGCACAACAGCCTCCCAGATGGTCATGTCTTGCCATGGCTGCCCACCACGCGCGACGGGCGTAATGCCCGCAGCGCGAAACTTGTCGGCGAGCGCGAAGAATTCCGGCCACGTCGTAGGCGGCTTGCCTCCCACTTTATCGAGGTTGGCTTTGTTGAACCACAGCCAGTTGATTCGGTGCACCGAGAATGGCGCGGCCACGTAGTGGCCTTTCGACATCATGGTCTTGTCAATTTGCGCCGGAAGCTGGGCTTTCCAGTCGGTAGCGGATTTATCTATATCGACCAACACGCCCTGATCAGCCCAGTCCTGTATCAGCGGCCCCTTGATCTGCGCAGCCGACGGTGCGTTACCGGACATGACCTGTGTCTTCAACGCCGTCATCGCAGCCGCACCCGCCCCTCCGGCTATGGCGAAGTCTTTCCACTCGTAGCCTTGTTTATTCATATCGTCCTTAAGCACTCTGATCGCCTTCGATTCGCCGCCCGAGGTCCACCAGTGCAATACAGAAAGCGACTCGGCAGCAGTTGCGACCTGTGCGCCTGTGGCAAGCGCCGCTGCGACAATTGCAGCTGACATGAGTGTTGTTTTCATTGCTGTCTCCGTTAGTTTTCTTTATGAATCACCAGACAGGCGCACCTCACGATGGCGTGCGTCAGGGTAGCGCTTACAGATCGAAACCGAGTTGAGCTTTACCGAGGGGCGTCAGATCTTCGACGGTAGCCCGCCCGACAAAGTCGACTTCGAAATGGTCGGCCGGGAAGTCAGGCGGGCTCTTGCCTTCAAGGAAACTGGGCAACTGGCGCTTGAGGTATTCGTCGTTCTTGGCACACGTGGGCGCCGACGCGATATACATCACGTTGCTGTAGCCTGCGCCGCGGTGCGCATCTTCCACTGCGTGGATCACGTCGCTATGCCAGAACACGGTGTCGCCCGCCTGCATGTGGGGAATCGATGAGAGCGCATCGAAAAGCGGCGCATGAAATTCCGGCTTGATGGAGAGCGCGCGGCCTGGCATCGCGCCGCACAGATCGTCGTCGGCGACATCGTCCTGAAGCGCGCGCAACAGGATATAAGCCATCGAATTTGCTATAGGTACGAGTTGCAGCGTGCCGTCGCCAGGGCCTTGCGGCGTCAACGCAGTCCACCCCTGAAACGTGCGGAACATCGAACACACTGCGGGCGACGCGATCTCTTCGACGTCCGGCCGGAACGCGGCGTCGAACGGATCGTACTGACGCCAGTTGCCATCGAACACATGCCGGTACACCTTGCGGAAGTTGCCCTCGATCCACCGCTCGACCGAGCCGCCATCGCAATGCGCGGACAAGCCCAATGACTCGGAGCCGGGCGGCCGCCGACGCATCCGGTCCGCGTAGACCGGCACTCGCTCTGGATCGAAATGGACCCGGCCTTCACTCTCGTTGCGCCACAAGCGGTTCAGAAAGACCCGGGCGGCAGTCAGCGACGGCGCCTGGCGCGCGAGGACCTGCGGCTTTGACCAGTACACGCCGTAAATCTGTGGCTTGCTCGATGCGAGCTGGCCAAAGTATTTGTCCTCGGCTCGATTCTGCAGGCGCGTATTCAGGTCGTTGCGTTCCACGTAGTCCGCGATATCGCGGTCCCACCTTTCCACTAGAGCGCGATCGAACACATTGCGGATCACACACGCACCACGCGTTTTGACGAGTTCGATCTGTTCGGCGCTCACGCGCTGCTCCGCTATGTCGGAGAACTGGATCTCGGGGATCACGTTTTCGCCGCGACTACGTTGCGCGGCAATTCTGCTGGCTTCGGTGCGAATCGCTTCATCCACCTCGGCGAAAACCTCCCGATAGTTCGGAAGTCGTGCGCGAAGCTCCTGCTTGGCCTGCCGAATGGCTGCCGGCAGATCGTCGATAATGAGTGCCATGATCGTCTCCTTGTGGGTTCTGCTGTATCTGCAGCATAGGCTGACCGCACTGGCGAAAGTGATACTATCCAGACAATTTCTTTGCGCCTTCAGTCATGAAGCCAGCCTACGAACATGTCGAGTTTGGCGACGACTGCTCGGTCAGGGTTTACCACCGGCGTCTGCCGCGCATTCCGTTTGAATGGCACCATCATCCCGAATACGAACTGACCCTGACGCTGAATAGTCACGGCAAGCGCTATATCGGGGATTCGATTGCGGACTATGTCGACGACGACCTGGTTCTCGTGCCACCGAATCTTCCTCATACGTGGGCGTCGAATCGTTCGATTGACGCGGCATCTCCACAGGTTGCAATCGTGATCTGGTTCGGCGGCGACTGGGCGCGGCGGCTTGCGGACGTGTGCCCGGAATATGCGCCTTTGCGTAACCTGTTGCGTCGCGCAGCTTGCGGACTGGCATTCAGTGCGCAGGTCGGCGCCGCGATGCGCGCTCAGGTCGACAATCTGCTGTCCGGCGCTGCGCGAGAACGCCTTGCCGCGGCACTCAATGTCTTGTGCATGCTCGCAGAAGCACCCGGTGATCCGCTTGCTTCGCCGACCGCGTTTAGCGACCGTGCAGAGGGTCCTTCAGGGCACGAGCCGGAGCGTATAAACCGCGTGCTCTCAATGATCGATTTACGTTTCGCCGAACCGCTGCGCCTATCCGAACTTTGCGACGCCGCCAATGTGTCGGAACGTTCTCTGGCTCGCTACTTCGAGCAGCACATTGGAGAGAGCGTGGGGCGATATATCGCGCGAGTCAGGATTGGACACGCCTGCCGGATGCTCGCGCACACCTCGACTCCCATTTCCGTGGTTGCAGCCCACTCCGGGTTTCCGAACGTGGCTAATTTCAATCGGCAGTTCAAAGCGTTGAAGGAACTCACGCCCGCCGCATACCGCAAACAGTTCGCGGCCGGCGATATTGCCGAAACAGACGCCAGTCCGCAGATCGACGAACGCTCACCTTCGTTGCAACGGAACCCGCGACTACCGAAATCCATTGCGTAACGCAGGCAAGGGACCCCAAGCGCCGGATTGAGGCTGGCCGCATTGGGATGCCTTTTCCCTCGAGTCACTGCCGCCGTGTGATAAACGATATCCGCCAGGCTGACCGGCAATGTCGTGGTGTGGCCCTGCAGTACGTTGCCGAGTGAGTCGCCCACCAGCGCCCTATCGGGTCGAAATAGGCCGGTCGTCGTTGGATCGAGTTCGGCCGATTCTGTTGAAAAAGTCGGCGGCGATGCGGAATGTTGGGTATCCTGGAAGACATCAAACGACGGGAGCGAATCGTCATGATGGGTCGACTGGATAGCGGACAGGACAAGCTCTTCTACTCGTTCAACCTCGATAACCACGTCCCGCAATCGCACCTGTTGAGAGGCATCGATCGCTTCCTTGATCTGCGAGATCTGCGCCGACACCTCGCGCCGTTCTACAGCCCGATGGGTCGGCCATCGATTGACCCGGAGCTCATGATTCGCATGTTGATCGTGGGTTACTGCTTTGGCATCCGGTCCGAGCGACGTCTATGCGAAGAGGTGCATCTGAACCTCGCATACCGGTGGTTCTGCCGCCTGGGTCTGGAAGACGCCGTACCGGAACACTCGACGTTCTCAAAGAACCGTCACGGTCGCTTTCGCGATAGCGACCTGTTGCGCCACGTATTCGAATCTGTGCTGAGTCGTTGCATGGCCGAGGGCCTCGTCAAGGGCGAGGGATTCGCCATTGACGCAAGCATCATCAAGGCGGACGCGAGTCCTGCTCGCGGAGTGCCGGGAACCGAGCCTATCGACTGGGGACGTGCCGACGGCCAGAGCCGCGCTGTGCGGGAATATCTTGAGGCACTGGAGCAAGCCAATCCGGTGGCCGCAGATACGTCCGAGCCAGCATCGTCTTCGGCACCTCCAAAGAAGATATCCCTGACTGATCCTGCTGCACGATGGACGGCCGCTCCGGGCGGTCCTGCGTTCTTTGCCTACTCGACGAATTACCTGATCGATCTGCAGGCAGGGATCATTGTGGATGTTGAAGCGACGCCGGCGAACCGGTCACAAGAGGTCGAATCAACCAGGACAATGATCGATCGTGTTCAACACCAACGGGACCTGAAGCCTCGCCGACTGGTAGGTGACACCGCATACGGCACAGCAGCACTGCTTGGCTGGATGGTTGAAGAGAAACAAATTGAGCCGCACGTTTCAGTCTGGGATAAAACAGAGCGCAAGGACAATACATTCTCTCGTAGCGAATTCATCTGGGATGAAGAGGCCAACGAGTATCGATGTCCTGCAGGGAACGCGCTGCGCTGCGACTGGCGTCCACTGAAGAATCCACGCACGCACATCACGAAAGCCGACACTATCGTGTATCGATCGAGCGAAAAGAACTGCAACCGATGTTCGATTAAGAATCAATGCTGCCCGAATATGTCGTTTCGCAAAATCACGCGCAGCATCCATGAAGCCGCCCGCGATGAGGCTCGACGCATCGCGGCAACCCCCGAATACAAACAGTCGCGCCGGCAGCGAAAGAAGGTGGAAATGCTCTTCGCTCACCTCAAGCGCATTCTCAAACTTGATCGCTTGCGACTGCGTGGTCCAAGCGGTGCCCATGATGAGTTTCTGATGGCAGCAACTGCGCAAAATCTGCGAAGAATGGCCAAGTGGCTCACGCCTGAAGGTAAGCAGGCAAACCAGGCAGCTACATGACGAGAAACGGGGGGCGTCGCACGTTGCAAGACCGCCGCCTCGCTGAACTCCCCAACTCGAAACTTACTGCCGAAGCCCGGGACCCAAACCAAAACACGACTTTTTCAACAGAATCGGCCACTAGCTGACGGTCGCAAGGCACACAAAGCCATTATTCCAACGGCCGATTCACATTCGGGAGCGGCCGGACACTGGGCGGAAGCACGTTCCCAGATGCGCGGTACCGAATCCTGCGCGGACAAAAAAAATCTTGACAATGAGAGCATATGCTTTTATCTTGATCACAAGAGAGCATATGCTCTTACATTCAAATGGAGCGAAGCTATGAACCAGGCCGAAATACTTGTGAGCGGTGCAACCGGACGGACCGGAGGCATCGCTATCGACGAATTACTCAAGATGGGCAGACGCGTGCGGGCATATGTGCGCACAGACGACGATCGGGCAGCCGCCCTGAGGCGGCGCGGAGTCGATACCGCCGTCGGGGACTTCACCGACATCAACGACATCCGCGCAGCCATGGAAGGGATCCGATCGGCCTATTTCCTTCATCCGATCGCGCCGGGAATCATCGGAGCTGCCGCTTATTTCGCGCAGGCCGCGAAAGAAGCGGGCGTCACCGCGATCGTCAACATGTCGCAGATTTCCGCGCGCCGGGAGTCGAAGAGCCACGCGGCCCAGGATCACTGGGTTTCCGAGCGGGTCTTTGATTGGTCAGGCGTTCCCACTACACATCTCCGTCCAACCTTCTTTGCCGACTGGCTCGTCTATCCGCATTTTGCGAAGGAAATCTGGGCCACGAAGAAGATTGAATTTCCCTTCGGCAACGGCCGTCACGCACCCATCGCCGCTGATGATCAGGGGCGGGTTATCGCCCATGTCCTGGCTAACCCCGAAGGCCACGAGGGCAAGACCTACGCACTCCATGGCCCCGTCGAGATGAATCATACCGAAATCGCCGAAGCGATGAGCGAGGTTCTCGGAGCACGGATCGAATACGCGCCGACTTCCATCGAAGCGTTCCAGATCAAGATGGAGAACCTTTACAAATTCCCGCCGTTCCTCACGCAGCATCTGGTCGAGGTCGCTCAGAACTATCGCGACGGCGTTTTCTCGGGTACCAACGACGTCATCGAGAAAATTACCGGAAAGCCGCCCCTCTCGGTCCAGCAGTTCGTCACGCAGAACCGGGCCGGATTCGCGTGAGCGCGGTCTCAAACAAGTCGAGGTTTGAACATGTCATCCACTCAAGATGGGCGTCATCCGTTTCTGGACGATCTGACTGTTGACGCGGAGTTGGTCAGCTCGGTATTGCGCGGCCCCGTCATCGGACGTGACGAAATCCGCGCGGCCGTCGACGCAGTCGGAACCTTCTACGCCTTGCAGACGCCCACGTTTGTCCAGACGGACGATTCGCGGCTCGTTCTGGAGTACGAGGCCGTTCTGACGAACGGCGAGAACCTGAGCGCGGCCGTCGTAGTCCACCGTAACGCCGACGGGTCGGTGCCGCGCGTGAGCGTCCGGATGAGTCCACTCGGCGCCGTGCTGACTCTCGCCGCTCATCTGCGGGAGACACTTTCAAAGCAGTTTCCGGAAAGCCTTTTTCTTTGAACCACGCGCCCGCCGGTCCGCGGCGGATGTTGCCTCACCGGAGGCACGCAGCTTTAAAAGAGGAATATGTCATGGATGTCAAGAACGCCACTGTCTTTATCACGGGCGCCAATCGCGGCCTGGGTCTGGCTTTTGCACGAGAGGCACGCCGGCGCGGGGCGACGAAGGTGTACGCGGGTATGCGCAACACGAACGGTTTTGAAGAGCCGGGCATCGTGCCTGTCAGGATCGACGTTACGGACACGGCGTCGATCGCCGCAGCCGCGGAACTGGCGGCAGACACGACCCTGCTGGTTAACAACGCGGGCATCGCCGCTCTGATCGACGGGCCTCTTGCGCATGACGTAGAAGCGCAATCGGCTCGCATGTTCGATACCAACTACTATGGCATAGTGCGCGTCACGAAGGCCTTCGAGCCGATATTAGCGGCCAAGCCTGATGCGGCGATCATTAACGTGCTTTCCGACATCGTTTGGCTTCCGCGGCCCTATCTGGCACCCTATGCCGCATCAAAGGCAGCAGCGTGGAGTTATACGAATCAAGTTCGCTTTCACCTGCAAGCGCGCGGCGTTCAGGTTCTCGGCCTGCACGTGGGGTTCGTGGATACCGACCTGACCGACGGCATTGATGTACCCAAAGCCAGCCCGGAGGACGTGGTGCGACAGACCTATGACGCACTCACCGCCGGCAAGAGCGAGATTATGGCCGACAAGGGAACAGCGATACTGAAGAGCACGCTTGCGGCTGAGGTACCCGGCTACATCACTCCGCCGGTGGGGCTTTGAACGCTGCAGATCACAAGAGTTGGATTCCGGAGCCGGAGACGAGGCGCGCAGATCACACTGGCACCAACGCCTTCGGCGTCAGTTTTTTGTCGAAAATGATTGCCGTATTTTCGCGCGTGCGCGTAGCGTTCTGGCAATCAAAGGAAGTAAGGAGTGGAACCAGATGTTGCCGTTCGACCAGCCGCTTGGAATCGATCAATGCAACTGCTTCGCAGTGAGGAAGGCGAGCAGGCAGATTTCCCGCCTCTACGATAGTCATCTCGAGCCGGCGGGCCTGCGCATCACGCAATTCCTGACCCTGGCTGCATTGGACGAGGTGGGAAGTGCAGCGGTCAACGCCCTTGCCGAACGACTCGATATCGAACGGACGGCGATGGGAAAGATGGTCGGCTTCCTTGAGCGCGACGGCTTCGTCACGATCAGGCCGTCGCCCACAGACGGCCGAAGCCGCCTTGTCGAGCTTACCGAAGAAGGACGGCGCCTGTACGAAAGAGCGGCGCCGCTCTGGCGGGAAGCGCAGCGGGAGTTCGAGCAACTGAACGGCGCAGAAAATGTCGCAGCGTTACGGGAGGGGCTGAGAGGAGTGGTCGTCGGCGACGTGATGGTACGCTCAGCCGGCGACTGAAGCTGCACAAGGGCTGCACAAGAACCGCCACAAACGCACGAGACCGCGCGTGCCGATGCGTCGATCAACACCAATGTGGCGTGGACGGATTGAATCCGCCAACCCACAGTGAGCGCACGCAATCGGTAACGGCAATTCGCTGCTCAGAGTCGCTTGCTCTCCTTCCAACGGCGGCAAAACTGCCGTGCAAACCGTTCCTGAGTCTGACCGCTGCAAAGCTGGCCATAGCCGCCGCTGGTCGATGGTCGCACCGCCGGGCTACTATGGCCGACAACTTGCCGACCAACTCAGCGGGGCGAGCGTCCATTGCCCCGCAGGCTGTCATTGCGGCGCCGGGAGTCCGAACGGCCGCTCCGCCCCGAACCCGGTCCGTCATCGAACTTCCGGGTCCGCTCGGGAGTGCCCTTTCGTCATCATGACTTCGCCGGCAACCGTCAGAGCAGCCGCAAGCCTCCGTCGCATTCGATGACAGCTCCCGTCATGAAGGTGTTCTCCATCAAAAACTGAAGCGCATGCGCGATATCGTCCGCCGCACCGACGCGCCCCACCGGCAGCGTGTCAGCCTGCTGGCGGAACAGTTCCGTCTTGACGCTGACGGGGAATCTGTCCCACCACGCTGTATCGATCACGCCGGGCGAGACAGCATTGACGCGAAGCGGCGCCAGTTCGCGCGCGAGCGTGCCGATCATGCTTTCCAGCGAGCCGTTGATCGCGCCGAGGCCGGAAGTGCCGGGATTGGCCATGCGCGCGGAAATGGCGGTCACGAATGTCAGGCTGCCATCGCGGCGAAGCGACGACAGACCAGCTTGAGCCGCTTCGAGCTGCGGCCAGAGCTTGGCCTCGAAGCCGCGGCGCAATGCAGCCAGATCGAGTTCGTCAAACCGGCCGCCGCCTTCGCCCCCGGAGAGCGTGAGCACAAGGTGATCGACCGGGCCCACCCGGCCGAAGAAGCTATCAAGCGCGGCGCGGTCGCTGCAGTCGAGTGCTTCCCCGATGACACGGCCGCGTCCGTCGAGGCCGGCGAGCGCGCTGTCGAGTTTGCTCTGATCGCGGCCGATCGCCACGACACTCGCACCGGCCGCTGCCAGCCGCGACACTGTCGCCAGCCCCACACCCGATGAGCCGCCCAGCACGATGACCTTCTGGGATTGCCAATCCATATCGTTCTCCTGTCGATGAAAAGAGGCGGGCGCTGGCTCGCGTGCCGTCACGTCGCGCGTCGTCGTGCTCTCCATGGCGATAGAATGCATGGCAGACTTCCATCATTCAAATCGTTCATTATGATCAGCAACATCATTGAAAATGATTTCAGGCACTTCGACCTGAACCTGCTCCTGACTTTTCGTGCGCTGTTGGAAGAGCGCAGCGTCACGCGCGCCGCGCAACGGCTCTTCCTCGGTCAGCCTGCGGTGAGCGGGGCACTCAAACGACTGCGCGAGGCGTTCGGCGATGAACTGTTCGTGCGCACGTCGCGCGGCATCGCGCCGACCTTGCGCGCGCTCGAACTGGCTCGACAGATCGAACCCTTCCTCCAGTCGCTGCACCAGGTGCTGACACAGGCACCGGTGTTCGATCCGGCGAGCGCGCAGCGCGTGTTTCGCATCGGCCTGAGCGACTCGCTGGAGGTTCTGATGACGCCGGAAATCATGGGCCGCCTGACCGTTGCCGCTCCCGGTGTGAAGCTGATCGCGCTTCCAACCGACTCGACGCGCGCGTCGGCGATGCTTGACGAGGGCGAGATCGAACTCGCGGTCGGCGTGTTCCGCGAATGCCTGAAGTGGCACCGGCGTCGGCCGCTGTTTCAATGGCGCTTTGTGAGTGTCTTCAATCCGCGCCTTGTCAAAACGCGGCGTAAGCGCCTGTCGATGGAGGAGTTTCTGCGCCATCGGCACGTGCTGACCTCGTTCAGCGCGGGCCTGCACGGCTTTATTGACGAGCGGCTGGAAATGCAGGGACTCAAGCGCGATGTGGTGTTCTCCAGCGCGAATTTCGCCACCAGTCCGTTCATTGTTCGGCGCACGCCGGCGATCGCCACGGTGCCCGATTTCATCGGCCGTGTTTGGCGCGATGCACTGGATCTGGAGATGAGTCCATTGCCATTCGATGTGCCGGGCTACGAGGTTTCGCTGATGTGGGCCGCGGCGCGGGACCAGGATCCGGGGCTTGCGTGGCTGGCCGAGGAGTTTGCGCAAGCGTTCGAGGGGGGCGGAAAGAAACGGACAGGGCCTTGATGAATGTGCCTGGGCGGTTCGCATAGCGAGCGCGGCTGTCCGTTGCGGGGCGTCTCCTCGTAGTGATCCCTTGTCCCCCCTTTCGATGGGCGGTTTTACCCAGGCAACCGTCTGCAAGATTGCAATTCAAGTTTTGCCTCGACGCCTGGTGGATCACCGTTGTATCCCTTGCCGATACAACAGGATCGTCCTATCAACGCAGCGGTGGAAGATACCAGAATCGTGGCCACTACCTGCAGATAGCGAAATCGCGCTTCAGGGGCGCATTTCCGAAGGTCTTTACTGCAGTCACTTACCGGTAAACGGCAACCAACGGCCATGAAATGCTAAGGATCGACGAAGTCACGGATAGCGAAGGTTTCCCCGAGCGATGCGATGTCGCGGTAATAGGCGGCGGTATTGTCGGCGTCAGCACCGCGTATGAACTGGCACGGCGCGGCGTCAACGTGGTTCTGCTCGAGAAGGGCATCATCGGCTGTGAGCAGTCAGGACGCAATTGGGGCTGGGTGCGCCAACAGAACCGCGACCTCCACGAGTTGCCGCTCGCGATGGAGAGTCTGAAGCGCTGGAGCGAACTGAGCGAGGAACTGGGCGAGGATATTGGGTTTCGTCGGGCGGGCATCCTGTACGGCACGGAGCGGCAATCTGACATTGCGCAATGGGAAGCGTGGCTTGCCCGCGCCCGGGAAGTGGGCTTCAACAGCGAGATCCTCAGTGCGCGCGAACTGGCAGCGCGCATTCCGTCCGGACGCGGGAAGTGGGCCGGAGGGCTGTGGTCGGTCACGGACGGCCGCGCCGAGCCGTCGAAAGCCGCGCCTGCTATTGCTCGCGGCGTGCAAGGTCTCGGCGCGAAGGTGTATCAGAACTGTGCGGTACGAAGTCTCGACACGAGTGCGGGGCGTGTCTCCGGCATCTGGACAGAACGCGGCCGGCTCGCAGCCGACACCGTCGTTCTCGCGGGCGGCGCCTGGAGCGCATTGTTCTGCCAGCATCACGGCATCGATCTGCCTTGCGTCAACGTGATTGGAACAGCGTTGCGAACCGCTGAGGCGCCGGCGGTCGTCGAAGGTTGTTTCTCCGGGCCTAACTTCGCGCTGAGAAGACGCGTGGACGGCGGCTACACCATCGCGGTTCCCGGCTACGGACGCGTGGAACTCGCGCCGCAAAACGTGCGGCATTCGGTGAAGTTCCGCTCCATGTTTCGCAGTAAGCTGAAGAAAAAACTGAAGATCCGCGTCGGTGCCAGCTTCTTCCGCGGACCGGAAGCAAGCACGACCTGGCGCGACGACGACATCTCGCCGTTTGAAGAAATGCGGGTGCTGGATCCCCGGCCTGATACCGAATGGCTCGAACGTGCGCTGCAAAACGTGGCCGGCGTGTTTCCCGAGCTGTCGGGCTTGCGGATCGCTCACGCATGGGCAGGCGCGATCGACACGACGCCGGACCTCGTTCCCGTCATCTCGAAGGTCAGTGCGAAACCCGGTCTCGTGATCGCGTCCGGTTTCAGCGGGCACGGCTTTGGACTAGGGCCAGGCGCAGGGGCGCTCGTGAGCCGGCTGGTAATGGACGACGCGCTGCAGTTCGACATCAGTCCCTACAGACTTGCCCGTTTTTCCGACGGAACGAAACTGAGCCACCCCGAGATGATGTGAGTCGAGGCCGCGAGCGGGCTATCGCGGCAGCCCACTTCGGAGATTGAACATCAACTGTCGGGCGGGCAAAAGCAACGTGTCTGTATTGCGCGCGCGTTTGCGGCTGAACCGACAATACTGGTCTGCGACGAGCCGACTTCGGCACTCGACCCGCTGGTTGCACAGAGCCCGCTGAGTTTGTTCGTGCGATTACAACGAGAGTCGGGGATCGCGCTGCTGTTTATCACACATGATGTGGAGAACGTGCGGGCCGTGGCCGATGCCGTATTGGCTATCGAAGAGGGCCATGCGACGTATGTCGATGCGCCGCAACAGGAGGCGTTCTTCGAGCAGCCCGCGCTGCGGTTGGCGACGAAGTCATGGCCCGGCGGATTCCAGGCCTGAAGAGACAGGTCTGATCGAGCGCCCGAGCATCGGGGATCTTCATCAGCACTGGCACGGAGGGCGGGACACCCACTCAAGGGCTGTTCCGCGTTCGAGAATGTCAGATCTCTCTGCCGGCGGATACGCCCTCGCACCCCCTTATTCGCACCGCGCGATTCTGCTCCCGCCTGTCAATTTGTCTGAAATCTACCTGGCACCTGCGAAGATCGTCGGTTACACTATTTTTTGCTATGCGACTTTAATGCGTGGCTGACTTACGAAGTCACAATTGCGCGAACTTTCGTGCACCTCTTCTGCGCGTGTCTGCCGACGCCAAGCGAAAACTAACCTGGTGAAGCGTTTCGCCATTCATGACCTGGTCCGCACCTCGGCTTTCTCGCCTCACACTCCAGAACAGCCGGCCGCACTAACGGCCGCTCGTTCTCACCTCGCTTTCTCCGTCACTGCGGCCTTTTTGAATTTCATTTGATTGAACTGGGCGCGTCATCTCGCCGGGCGGTAGCCCGCGCGTGCTGCACCGACGGGACGCTCGTCGAATCCGTGGTCTACAGAGCGCTCACCGTGTCAGGCGCCAGCATGGACGGAGAGGCAGTGTGTCCACCGGATTGCGAGCAAGGTGTACAAGAAAGCTTTGAGGGCAAAAAGGTGCTGGTGTACGGCTTCCGGTAGTAGAGTCCCGGATGGACTCACGCTTGCTAAGGCGCTTGCCATGAGCGGCGCTGGGCGCGAGACCCTGGCGCACACCGACGTGACCGACATGATCGCGAGCGTAAGCCGGTTGTTTGGGGTGGACCGGACGTTCGAACCCTGCGCGTGAAGGTCTGATTGAACGTCTCCCGCTAGCCGATCTTTGCCCGATGAGATACGGCTGTTCGAATGCGCGGTGCCCTTGCGAGCCAGCGAACTGCGCCGCATTACTGCTCGCCATTGAGCGTAGGCATCGACGCTCGCACCCAACGGTGCGTTCCCAGGTGCGCCCGTAAAGCGCGACTAGAAGACAGGCGGGAGCGTCGACGCGCGAGAGCCGCTGCGCGCGGCGACCTCGCCACTTGTGCGACGGGTTCCAGGCAGACACGCTGGCGATCGCCGATGCCCTCGCCACGGTCTGGCGTCGAATTATGTCGACACGTGTTTCACTTCATTCGTTGCCACACCACCTTCGCTTCTCCATAACCGAAACTGCCCGGCGTGATGTAGGTCAATCGATCGCCGTCGATGGTGTAGGGTCGCCTCTGCACGTCCGCGTCCCAGTTAGGAAAGGTGCTGCGTTGGATGTGAAAGACAATCACATGCGCGGCGGCGTCCACCGTGTAGGTGCCAAAGTGAGCCACATTGCCTTGAGCAATGCTCGCGTTCTCCTCGGCGGTTCCCTGCAACCGGTTGCCGGAAGCCAATTTCGGCAGGTTCGCGCGAATAGCGACCAGTGCGTAGCGCCCATCGTTGCCGAACATGAGAAGGCCCTCGGGATGAGCTCCCAACAACTCCTCCTCGGTTCCGCTTCTGGTAGCAGTCAAAGAGACCAGCGACCACGAACCGACCAGGCTGGCAGATTGCGCGCGCGCCTGCGGCGTCGCGATACACATTGCGAGGATCGCCACCGCGACGACGCGCAATGCTTTCAATGTCGCTTTCATAGTCATCTCCAGCGCCTCGTTCCTTCTACCTGGCTCGCTTCCATTCGTTGGTCGGAATGATTTCTCCGTCCGACGTATTCACATGGCCAGTCGAATCCAGCATGAGGTTGCCGGCCGCCTGCTGTTTGAGATTCTGCGCATCCGCGGCCAATGAGGCGCCTATGGAAAGAAGGGCGATCAAGGTCTTCATAGCCAGGCTGCGTCGAGTCATTGCACGCTCCTCGGACCGTATGAGTCGTGAGTGACGGCCTATGCGCGAATCTGCCGAAACCAGGCGTCGCACCTGCGGCTGCCTGGCTGTGCAGCAGCGCGTGAAGGAATACTAGTTGTTTGCAACGCAAATGATAGCTTCAGCATTGCGGGCGTCTACACGAGCTCGCGGGTCCGCGTTTCAGACAACGGAAGCACTCGACGCCGTGACGAGAACGTCAATCGTATTTCATCTCTAGGTGGTTACAACATCCGCATCTGGAAGGTCCGGAAGGAAATACATCGGAGTGCGATCGCTTCAACGACCGGTCTGAAAAGAGCTTATGAGCGTCCAATCGTGGCCACATGGCACTTCATTTAGAGGCCATGCGCTCCCCAACCGCGCGAACCTGTGACCGGCAGCAAGCCATCAGCGAGATCGACCTTCCTGATCCGCACGCCGTGGCTTGAAAAGCCGATTGCCAGCATCTAACGTTCTTTGCAGGCCCCAAGGAGACGACGATGGCAAGAATCGAGGCAAAGTTGGCGGAAAAGGGCTTGACGTTGCCGCAGCCTCTAAAGATGCCGGCTAACGCAAGCATGTCATTGCCGTTCGCATGGGTGCGTCTGAGCGGCACACGAGCATTTGTCTCGGGGCACGTGCCGCTCAATGTCAATGGGACGATTGCGCAACCTGTCGGCCAGGTCGGCGCGGAAGTTTCGCCAGATGAAGGCTACGCCGCAGCACGCCTTGTTGCGCTCGCGCAATTGGCAAGTCTTCAAAGGGCACTCGGAAACCTGGATCGCATTACGGCCTGGGTACGGGTCTTCGCAATGGTCAACGCAGCGCCGGGCTTCGATCAGATGCCACGCATCGCGAATGGCTTTTCGGACTTGATCCTTGAACTGTTCGGGCCGGACATTGGAATGCACGCCCGGTCGGCGATCGGTGTGGCGCTCCCGCTAAACGTACCCGTCGAGTGCGAAGCGGAAGTCGAGTTCGACGGATGACGCCTGTTGTCGCCGGTTGTCGTTCAGTTGGGTCTTACAAAAAAGGTGAGCGTGTCGGCGACATGGATCGGTCGGGCGACTGCTCCCCTGACGTCGACACTCAAGCTGCCGCCGGGCGCCGGTAAGGCGTCGTCCGGTGGGTCGACCGTGACGCGTCATTGGTTTTACCGTCGGCACCGGTGCAACGCTCTTGCGTGGCCATTCCGCCTCAATACACGGACGTGACGCAATGGCAGATGGCCTTTGCTTTGCTTCGAACCAGCATGGGACTGAGCGCAGATTGCGAAATTGGCGAACAGCGACATCATGGCCGTGGAAGAAGGATAACTTTATGCACATGCCATTGAACGTGACGCGAGAACCCGTGCGTAAGTCGAGGCCCGTGGACACCAGGACGTGCAAGAAGATTTCTCGCCGGCTCGATTGGTTTTGCATTGCCACCGCTATCCTCGGAGCGCTCGCATCCGGCGCTGTGCGTGCCGCTGACGATTCGGTGACGATAGGGTTCATCACGGATTTCTCCGGCCTTTACTCCGAGGGCGACGGGCAGGGCGGCCTCGAGTCTATCCGCATGGCAATTGCTGATTTTGGCGGCAAGGTGAATGGGATGCCGGTGAAACTGCTCTATGCGGACCACCAGAACAAGGCGGATATCGCGGCGTCGCGCGCTCGTGAGTGGATTGATCGTGACGGCGTCAACGCAATCATCGGGGGCACGAATTCGGCGACTGCACTTTCCACCAATCAGGTCGCCAAAGAGAAAAAGATTCCCTACATTAACGTGGGCGCCGGCGCCGATACGCTGACCAATGAGCAGTGCACGCCATACACCGTGCACTACGCATACGACACGATGGCGCTCGCAAAAGGTACGGCCTCGGCAGTGACAAAGCGGGGCGGCAAGACGTGGTACTTCCTCACCGCCGACTATGCGTTCGGCAAGGCATTGGAGCAGAACGCATCGGACGTCGTGAAGGCGAACGGTGGGCAGGTGCTCGGAACCGTGCATCATCCCCTTTCAGCAGCGGATTTTTCGTCCTTTCTCATCCAGGCACGGGAATCCAATGCCCAGGTTCTCGGACTCGCGAACGCCGGTGGAGATGCGGTCAACGCGATCAAAGCCGCGAAGCAATTCGATATTACGAAGTCGATGACTATCGCAGCTCTGCTTGTTTTCATCAACGACATTCACAGCCTGGGACTGGAGACGGCGCAGGGGCTGCTGCTGACCGATAGTTGGTACTGGAACAAGAATCCGCAAACGCGACAGTGGTCACAGCGCTACTTCGACAAGATGAAGAAGATGCCGTCGAGCCTGCAAGCCGCGGACTACTCCGCGACGATGGCGTACCTGAGGGCTGTACAGAACGTGGGTTCGACGAATCCGGATAAAGTAATGGCGCAGCTCAAGAAGCAGAAGATCGATGACTTCTATGCAAAGGGCTATGTCCGCGAGGACGGCAGCATGATTCACGATATGTATCTGATGCAGGTGAAGGCGCCCGCCGAATCAAGGGAGGCATGGGACTATTACAAGATCGTCGGCACCATTCCTGGGGAGCAGGCGTATGGCACCAAGGCTGAATCCCGATGCGCTCTCTGGAAATAATGGGCTGGCCGTTGGGGATGTTCGCGGGCTCCATTGGAACGTGTGCGCGGTGCGCGAACGACCGTTAGGGAGTCGACAGTCCCAGGCGCCGCGTTGGCGTGTGGCGCGTGCGCGCGAATTGCATTTGCGTCCCGTGCCGCTCATACTCGTTGCATTGCGCATCCGCGGGTGAACTTCAATGAACGGTAACGATTCGCACCCCCGAGAGTCCGGGAATACGCATCATGGCGATCACGACCACGATCACGATCACGACGGCAGTGCGCTGTCGGAGATGGATCTGCGTGTCCGCGCGCTCGAATCCCTGCTGGTGGAGAAGGGCTACGTCGATCCCGCTGCGCTGGGAGCTCTGATCGAGACATACGAGCATCAAGTGGGACCTCGCAATGGCGCGCGCGTGATTGCGAAGGCATGGCTCGACCCTGCATACAAACAATGGTTACTCGAAGACGCTACGGCAGCGATCGCTTCGCTCGGGTACTCCGGCAGGCAGGGTGAACACATGGTCGCGCTGGAGAACACGCCTCGCGTGCACAACATGGTGGTCTGCACATTGTGCTCGTGCTATCCGTGGCCGGTGCTCGGGCTTCCTCCTGTGTGGTACAAGTCGGCGCCGTACCGATCCAGAGCGGTCATCGATCCGCGTGGCGTACTGAAGGAGTTCGGCTTCGAATTGCCTCCCGAAACCGAGTTTCGCGTTTGGGATTCCACCTCGGAGGTTCGCTATCTCGTGCTGCCCGTGCGGCCGCCCGGAACCATGGGCTTCTCCGAGGAAGCCCTCGCCGAACTGGTGACACGTGACTCGATGATCGGCACGGGATTGCCGAAGACGCCAGAAGCGCAACGGGAGTCGCCATGAACGGTGCTCAAGACCTTGGTGGCATGCAGTCGTTCGGTCCGATACGGCCTGAAATCGAGGGTCCGGTCTTTCACGCGGACTGGGAGCGTCGCGCGCTGGCGATCACGCTGGCGATGGGCGCAGTCGGCAAGTGGAATATCGACATGTCTCGCGCCGCCCGGGAGAGTTTGCCGCCTGCGCGATACCTCGCCAGCAGCTACTTCGAGATCTGGCTCGAAGGACTGCAAAAGCTGCTGTTGGACACGGGAATGGTGACGGCAGAGGAAATCGGCAGCGGCGAGTCGAAGAATGCGCCGATGCCGGTCGCGCGCGTGTTGATGGCCAGTGAGGTTGCGTCGGCGCTGCGGCGAGGCAACCCTGTCGATCGACCGGTGACCGCCCCGGCACGCTTCAAGGCCGGTGACGAAGTGCGGACCCGTCAGTTCAATCCATCCACTCATACCCGTCTGCCGCGTTATTGCCGGGGCAGGCGAGGGCGCGTCATCGCAGTCCATGGCGCGCACGTCTTTCCCGATGCCAACGCGCTTGGCCTCGGTGAGCAACCCCAGTGGCTCTACACGGTGCGCTTCGAGGCGTCTGAACTTTGGGGGGCGGATACGACCGCGGCTTCGGTCTGTGTCGATTGCTGGGAACCTTATCTCGACTATCCGGGCGCTATGCCTGCCTGAGGTGACCCATAAGGTGACCCATAAGATGACCCATAAGACGACCCATAAGACGACCCATAAGACGACCCACACCCCGACGGATTTTCCGGACCTGCGCGCGGCCTTGCCGGCCTTGCCGTGTGACGACGCAGGGCCTGTCTTCAATGCCCCATGGGAAGCTCAGGCGTTTGCGATGACCCTGATCCTGTACGAGCGCGGCGAGTTTACCTGGGCAGAATGGGCAGCATTTCTCAATCAGGCGATCCGCGATGCGCAGGCCGCCGGCGACCCGGACATTGGCAACACCTACTACAGTCATTGGCTGACCGCATTGGAGCGCATCACTGCCGTCAAAGGCCTCGTGACAGGCGACATGCTGCTGCAGCGTCAGAGCGAGTGGGACATTGCCGCTCGACGCACACCACATGGGCAGCCGATTGTGTTGGATTAGCGGTGACCCCGACATGCGCGTGTGAACGCGCTATGTGTCATGCTCGTGGCGTTGCGCCAGTAAAGCCCACGTTTTCCCGCGCCGTCTCGAATGCGGTTCCTGCCACGAAGCGCTTCCCAGAATCCATTCGGAATGCTAAGCCGCCGTTCGATAGTCGAAGACCGTCATCCAAACCGGACGCAGTAAACAGGCGGCAAATGCGCCGAAATCAGTTGCCAGCTTTCGCCGCCGTCAGTGGACGTCCATAGCGAGCCGGTGGTCGACCCCATCGCGAGGCGCGTACCGGAGTTGTCCACCGCGAGGCCGTGCCGATACACGAGGTCATACGCCGGCGCGGACGGCAAGCCGCTCGCAAAACAGTCGAACGTGCGGCCGCCGTCGCGTGTGCGCGTGACGACGAACCGGCCGTCCACCGGAATCCGGCACTGGTCTTTCACGGCGGGCACGAACCACGCGGTGTCGGGCTCATGCGGATGCACGGCAACCGCGAAGCCGAAGCTCGAAGGCTGTGCCTCGATCCTTTGCCAGTGTGTTCCGCCATCGGTCGAGCGGAAGATTGCGCAGTGATGCTGCGTCCACAGCGCGTCGGGATTTGCCGCGCATTGCACGACCCGGTGCGGGTCCTGCACGTTGGCATCGCCGCGCCGCTCCGGTGGCATGTAATCGGCCTCCATGCCCTCGGCAGTCACGCGCCAGGTGGCGCCGCCGTCGGCGGTTTGCCAGACGCCGCCGCACGATACGCCGATCGTCACATGCCGGCTATCGCGTGGATCAACCATCACGGAATGAATGCCCGGCGCGTCGTAGCCGCCGCCGAACCATTCGCGGCACTCCGGGCGATCCCACAGCGCGCGGTTGAGCAGCCATGTGTCGCCGCCATCGCTGGAACGGAACAGCCCGCCCGGAATCGTGCCGGCCCACAAGACGCCCGGTTCGTCCGGGCCGCCGGTTTCGAGCGACCAGATTTGTTGAAGTGTCCAGGCGGGGGATGGCGGGCTGGGCGCGACGGCGTTCGCATTGTCCGCGCCGGTGTTTGCACTCGCGTTTGCGCCATCACGGGCGAGCGTTTCGTCGGCAGGCTGCGGCGGATAGACGGGCACCGCGCACTCTTGCCAATCCGCCATGCCCGCGCGCCGGCGATGCAGTTTCACGCCGAAGTGGCCGAGGTTGAGCGCCGCATACAGCGATCCGTCGCGCGAATCAGGCAGCACCATGCTCACTGGCTCGCCGGTGAAATGCAGCTCACCGAACTCCCAGCCACCCTCGCCATTGGCTTTCAAAACGAACAGACCCTTGCGGGTCGCCACAAGCAAGCGATCGCTCATATCGAGTGTCTCCTCTTGGCCAGATCTCGGTCGGAGCGGGCGCTTCAGCGTTTGCTCCGATCCCGTGCAAAGCTCCAATACGCATGACGTCCTTACCCGCCCGATAGCGCCTGTACGACGTAAACCCGGCTTTGCTCGCCGAGCGCATCGGACAGATGTTGCCGGTCACACACCCGCCGGCCGTCGACGAACACTGCGAGATGGCGTCTCAACGAGCCCTGATCGTCAAGAATGTAGCCGCGCAGTCGGGGCTGCGTGGCGAAGACGGCCTCGAGCGCTTCGCGTAGTGTGCGCGCGTCGATCTCGCGCTCGGGCGTTGCGATATGCCGTTGAATCGAAGCGGCGAAGAAAATATGCGCCATGGCGGAGTCGCGTGGTGGGGATGGCAGTGTCCGTTGGTTCTGTAGTTTAGGCGATTCGCCGGTTGCTTCGGAGCATCGCCATTCACCAGACGATAAGCGACATGACTCACGGCCCGTGATGTCTCGACACTTAGCGCCTCGGCCGGCGCGCCGTCTCGCGCCGCACCGCATCAGCACCCGTCCCGCATCGACTCAGGAAACCACGACCGTAAACTCGACCCCCGATTCGAAGTCCAGCGTCGTCGTGGAAAAGCGCGGATTGTCGTCGAGGTACTGCTTGAACGGCCGGACAGCGTCCTCGGCTGTGTACATGTTATCGGCGAGAACAATGGTGCCGGGGCGCAGGAGGCGTTCCGTCTGCTTGAACAGATCAAGGTACGTGTTCGCCCATACGTCGATAAACACCATGTCGAACGCCCCGTCCAGTGAGGAAACAGTCTGGAAGACGTCGCCTTCCCGCAGGTCGACATAGGCGTCCACGCCCGCGGTGCTGACGTGAACCCGGAGGCGGGCGCACTTCACGGGGTCCAGTTCCGTGGCCACGACCACGCCGCCGTCCAGGGTGCGAAGCGCCTCGGCGAAATACAGCGTGGATACGCCGTAGGAACTGCCGAGTTCGAGAATCCGACGTGGCTTATGCGCAAGCACCATGTTGCGCAAGAATCGTCCCATTTCCGCCGAGACCGCCAGCGAGAGAGCCGCACCTTGCACGGACTCGAAATCTTCGCTGGACAGCCCGAGCGTTTCGAGAAAACGTCCGCGCAGGTGAGGGGCGAGCGTGTCGTATTCTTCCGCGAGTGATTGAAACTCATCACTCGCTCCCGGAAACTGGGCCCGCGCCCGGATCATCAGTTCCGTCCGGCTCTGCTCGTGAAGCTGCTGTAAAAGCATCGTGGTCGTTGACGTCATAGGTTTTCTCCGCGCTAACCGGGTTCGACTAGTGAAGGGTCTCGCGCGTACTCAATCTTCCGCGCGTGTGCCGGGCCGCGAGCGCCAGCCTGCCTGCAGACGTTCCCGTTCCTCCGGTGTCATGACATCCCATTTGCGCCACAGTCGCCGCTCGCGGCAGCCGCCGTGTCCGCGGAAGCCGCCAAACAGAATCCGGCTCAGAACCAGCAGGCCGAGTGCATGCGCGAAATCGATCGTGCGGGCGTCGACGAACAACGCCGGAACCACCCAGTTCCATAGCGTCATGACCGCCCACCCCAGCACGCCTATGCCGATGACCACCAGCAGCGCTTTACCTGCACATCTGATTCGAAATTTCATAGGTCAACTCCTTTAAATATCCAGTTCGTCGTAAATGGCCTGCAGCCGGGCGCGCAGATGCAGAACCGCGTAGCGTTTGCGTGCGAGCAGCGTATTGAGCGTGACTCCGCTTTCAGCCGCGATGTCTTTGAAGGACCGGCCTTCGAGTTCGTGCGCGATGAACACGTCGCGTTGATTTGGCGGCAACTCGTCGAGCGCATCCTGCAGTGCCTTGAGCAATACAGCGCGAGCGTATTGGGCTTCGGGACCCGCATCGTGTGCCGGAAGGTTCAGGTCGAGGCGATACTCATTGCCGGCTTCATCGTCGTCGTCGAACAGGTCCGACAGCGGCTCTTCCTTCTTCTTGCGAAAACGGTCGATGATGCGATTGCGCGCGGCGCGGAAGAGCCACGCGCTGGCCTGTTCGATCGGCGCCGGAAGCCGGTAGGCCTGCACGAATTCGTGGAAGACGTCCTGCAGGATGTCCTCGGCATCGTGCGGATCGCGTATGCGACGCCGGATGAAATTGACGAGCCTCGTACGCTCACGCACCACGGTCGCGGTGATGTCGCTGTCTCGTTCGGTCATCGTGCCCGGGGTGGGTGGTGGTTCCATGCGTCTGAAGACGTTTCAGGCGCGCAAATATTGTGGCCGGCTAGAAAAATTCCGCCAGTCAAATGTGTGTGGCGCCGACGCTCGGTCATGGAGGCCGTCGCGTTCATGCCAGCTCACGCCAGCCGAACTCGCGATCTGACCGTTGCCGTTTGCCGGCCGGCGCGCAAGCTTCGCACGCCTTCTGCCCCCGACAGCATCAAATCCCGGCAGCCGCTCAATGCCGCGCAGTCGGGATCAGCATGTGCTCGCAACCGTCGCCCGTTGGCCCCCTTGCCAGACGACATTCTGCTCCGAATACGGGAAATCCCCAGTGCGGTATTCCTTGTGCGACCTGGGCGGTATTCCGCTCCTCATGGTGATTTTCTGGGTGTACTTTCTCGTTCCCGTTCTGACCGGTTATCCGGTCACCGGATTCGTCACCGTGCTGTGCGCGCTGGTGATCTACGACTCCGCCTATCTCGGCGAGATCGTCCGGGCCGGCATCGAGGGACTGCCGAAAGGACAGGCCGAGGCTTCGCGTGCGCTTGGCATGAGCTACATGAAGACCAGGCGCGCGGTCATCCTGCCGCAGGCGCTCTACAACGTGGTGCCGAGCATGGTCACGCAGTTCGTGTCGACCATCAAGGAAACCTCGCTCGGTTACATCATCAACGTGCAGGAGATTTCCTTCGCCGCGGATCAGATTAACAATGGGCTGCTGACCACGCCGTTCCCCGTTTATCTGATTCTCGCCTTGAGCTACTTCGCCCTCTGTTATGCGCTGACGCAGCTTGCGCGGTAGCTGGAGCGGCGCGTGACACGCAAGCGCGCCGGTGTCGTGGCGAAAGCGCGGAAAACCGGCCCTGTCGCGCTCGCCGATCCGCTGCCCACCGAGAACTAGGCGTTCAATCACTTCGAGGTAATTCGCATGATCAAATTTTCCAGCGTCAACAAATGATACGGCGAATATCACGCTCTCGTGGACGTGAACGCCGACGTTCGCAAAGGCGAAGTCGTGGTGGTGTGCGGACCGTCCGGATCGGGTAAGTCGACGTTGATTCGCACCGCCAACCGGCTCGAGGAAATCAATCGCGGCCAGATCTTGTTCGACGGCCAGGACATTCACGACAGGAAGCTGGGCCTGAATGCGTACCGCAGCCGTGTCGGTTTCGTGTTTCAGCAGTTCAACCTGTTTCCGCATCTATCCGTGCTGGACAACATCACGCTTTCGCCAATGCGTGTGAACGGCCTCAAGCGTGCGGAGGCGGAAAGCAAGGCGGCGGATTTGCTGTCACGCGTCGGTCTGTCGAACAAGGCCAAGGCGTTCCCGCCGCAATTGTCCGGTGGCCAGCAGCAACGTGTCGCCATTGCGCGCGCATTGGCGATGGACCCGTCGGCCATGCTGTTCGACGAACCGACCAGCGCGCTCGACCCCGAGATGGTCGGCGAAGTATTGAACGTGCTGAAGAGTCTCGCGCAGGAAGGCATGACCATGATGTGCGTCACGCATGAGATGGGCTTTGCGCGTGAAGTCGCCGATCGCGTGTGGTTCATGGATGCGGGGAAAATTCTCGAAACAGCGGAACCGGAAGAGTTCTTCTTGCGTCCGCAACACGCCCGCGCGCAGCGATGCCTGTCCGACCTTCGCACGCATTGAGGCAACGGGTTTGCCGCAGTGGTTCGGATTGCGTCACCTTTGATCAGCAATGGGTTGCTTTACACATACACTTCAGGAGCATCACGATACAGGTAAAGAAGATTTTCGCGGGGATGGTGGTCGTGGGCGGTGCGGTGGCATCGATCGCCCCGGCGCATGCTGATCAACTGGCCGATATCAAGAGTCACGGCGAGTTGAGTTGCGGCCTGTATTCGAACGTCGAGCCGTTCTCGTATCCGAATGCGCAGACGCGTCAGCTCGAAGGCATGGACGTAGACCTGTGCAATGCCGTGGCGAAACAACTGGGCGTGAAGGCGAAGCCGGAGCCGCTGGCCGTGGAAGCGCGCATTCCGCAACTGAAGCTCGGGCGCGTCGACATCGTGGTGGCGAATCTGGCCTACACCAAGACCCGCGCCACGCAGATCGCCTTCAGCGACTCGTGCTACTCCACCAAGGAAGTCCTGGTCGTGAAGAAGGCCGACGCCAGCAAGAAGCTGGCTGATTTCACGGGGCAGAAGATCAGTGCCGCCGACGGCTCGACGTCCGCGCAGTCGATTCCGATTTCGATCAAGGATGGCCAGGCGGTGACCTTCCACGAAACCAGTTCGGCGTTTCTCGCACTCGAGCAGAACAAGGTCAAAGGCTTCGTCACCAATCAGACGACCGCCACGAAGATCGCAAAGCAGGTGGACGGCACGGACGGCGCGGTGGCGATTGCGGCGGAGCCGATGCTGATCGAGCCGATCGCGGTGGGCTTGCGGCAGAACGAGCCGGCCATGCTGAGCGCGGTGAATAAAGCGTTGGCGGCGATGGAGCAGAGCGGCGAGATGAGCACGATCTTCAACAAGTGGCTTGGACCGAAGACGCCTTATGGCCTGACCCGCACTGACAAGGTCACGCCGATCGGCCAGCTCAAGTTCACGCCGGTGTCCTGACGCGAAAAGGGGGGCGGGGCGGCGGTGCGTCGGGATCGACTCGCCGCGGCCTGTTGAATGACCGGCGCGATCTTGTCGATCGCCCGCCGCAACAACGTGGCTGGATTGTGCAACGTGACAGATAAGATAGTGGTGATGGGCGTATCGGGCTCGGGCAAGTCGACGCTCGCGCGCGAACTGGCCGTCGCGCTGGAAGGCGTCTTTATCGAAGGGGACGAGCATCATTGAGCGGCAAGCCGTGAGAAGATGTGTCGCGGCATCGCCTTGTGCGACAGTGACCGCGAGCCGTGGCTGGACCGGCTCTCCGGACGCATGATCGAGATTCAGGGCGCGGCGGTGCTGTCCTGTTCCGCGTTGAAGCGCCGTTACCGGGAGCGTATGCGCGCGCGTGTCGCGCGGCTGCGCTTCGTGTTTCTCGACATTCCCCTGTCCGCGGCGATGGCGCGCGTGGCGGCGCGGCCCGATCATGAGTTCCCCGCGACCTTGGTCGCGGATCAGTTCGATACGCTCGAATCGCCGGCGGGTGAAGCCGGCGTGCTGCATCTCCGTGCTTCGCAAGACAGCGCCTCGAATTTGAAGGAGGTGATGCAATGGCTGAACGCACCCGATGGTGCTCGATGGAAATCGGACGAATTAGCTTCGAGGAGAAGTGGAGTTGAATAGCAATCTGAACATGTTTGATCTGTCGGGGCGCCGGGCGCTGGTCACCGGGTCGAGTACCGGCATTGGCTATGCGCTCGCAAAAGGTCTGGCCGGCGCCGGCGCCGAACTCATTCTGAATGGCCGTAACGCGGCGAGGCTGGCGGAGGCTGTCGGCCGGTTGCGCGATGAAGGGGCCACCGTTCATGCCGCCGGCTTCGACGTGACATCGGCTGACGAGGTGGAAAAGGCGATCGGCGATATCGAACGCGAAATCGGCGCCATCGACATTCTCGTCAACAACGCCGGCATGCAGCGTCGCGCGCCGCTTGAACAGTTCTCCCACGAGCAGTGGCAGGAGTTGATGAAGACCAACGTCGACAGCGTGTTCCTGGTCGGGCAGGCGGTGGCGCGGCATATGATCGGGCGGCAGCGCGGCAAGATCATCAACATCTGTTCGGTGCAAAGCGAACTGGGCCGCCCCAACATTGCCGCCTACACCGCGAGCAAGGGCGCGGTGAAGATGCTGACGAAAGGCATGGCGATCGACTGGGGCCAGCACGGCATTCAGGTCAACGGTCTCGGGCCGGGTTACTTCAAAACCGAATTGACCGAGGCGCTCGTCAAGGACGAGACCTTCAGCAAGTGGCTGACCGGACGCACGCCGTCGCGGCGTTGGGGCGATGTGGAAGATCTCGTCGGCGCAGCGGTCTTTCTCGCGAGCAACGCGTCGAACTTCGTGAACGGACACATTCTCTACGTGGATGGTGGCGTGACCGCCACGCTGTAGCGCTCGGGCGAACCGAGCGGCGCTCCGCGGTGGCGGCATCACGCCGGCAGCGATGCACCATGCATATACCGGTTCATCCGCCGCGCCTGCTGGCAGATCGCATGCATCGACAGCGGGGTGTTGCAGTAAGGGTTCTTTGACCGGGAGGCGGCGGCCGGCGTGACCGGATCCCCTCCCTTACCCTTCATGACCGGATCGCGACGCGCGCCGAGTCAGCCCGTCAACCGCTCGCCACGGCCGATATGACCGTTGGGCCTTCTCACAGGCTTTCATTTTTCATGCAGTGCCGCGGCGCACGCCTGCGTCAGTAATCAGCCCATCTGGGCGCCCCCCTATCTGCCAGGCTGATTCCAGCCATCACGGTCATCCTCCTGCCGAAGGCCGCACTAATAGATAAAAGCGGTTCCTCAAAAAACCCATTTCCATCGTATTTAGATGCTCGTCAGGCAAACCCGCCAACAGCCTTCCTCACGAATTTGACGCGGTTCAGAATTAACCGTTGTTGGTGTTACACTGCGACTCGCCGGAGCCATTCTGGCAAAGGGTTTAACGTTGCCAGCGCAACATTGGCTTGAACCACGTCCATGGTTCTTATTCGATGTGGCAAGTGCGGCAGCCAATCACTGGACTTCATCCAACACCCAGCTGCGTTTTCCAGAATCCTCAGGTTCTTATACCGTGTACTCTCAAACGCAAATCGATCCGGTAGTCAGCTTCCGCAACTCGCAACGCGAACAGGTGCGTGGGACAATCATTAACCTCCAGAGAAAATCTTTGGTGATGGAGGTTTATAACCCATACTCGATCGTGCAGGTCAGCGAGGTGTTAAGCGAGCTGAGCGTGCGTATGGGCAGCAAGAATGCCTATTTGGGCAAGGCGGTGGTCGTCAGCCTCGTGAATACCGGCCTTACCGCGGTGGTTTCGCTGGCGCTGATCGACGAGTGGCGCGAGCTTAGCGTCCTGTCCAATGAACCCAGGTCGGTCGGGCGGGAAGCCGAGCTCTTCATCAGCGACTGGGACGCGCGCTTCAATATCCGGCGCGGCTATCAGATCGTGGTCAACGAGATGCGCGCATTCCTCTCGGAAGTGTCGCGCTGGGTTGAACAGGTCGATCTGACCGAGAGCCTGCCGAAGACCGACGGCAAGCTGCGCGAGGATCTGTTCTACGAGCTCGCCACCCCCATCATGCACAAGGTCAAGTCTTATCTCGTGCGGCTCGAGGAAGAGGCCGAACTCGTCGACGTGGAGATTGCGCCCGTGCATCGCACGTACGCGCAAGCGGCACTGCATCCGCTGCTGCTGCGCGCGCCATTTGTTTACCGGACGTTTACGAAGCCGCTGGGCTATGCCGGCGACTACGAGATGGTCAACCAGATTCTGAGCGATCCGCAGCAGGGGCCGACCACCTACTTCCAGATCGTCAATACGGCCTTCCTCAAGGCCGCCGTGGCGACCGCGCACCGGAACCGGATCACGCTGCTGATCGACTTTCTGACGCGCCAGGCCGAAGCGGCGCGCGTAGCCGGCAGACCGTTCCGGATACTCAACGTCGGCTGCGGACCGGCTTTCGAGATCCAGCGCTTCGTGCGCGAATACGCGCAGCCCGATCTGCTGTCGTTCCAGCTGGTGGACTTCAGCGAGGAAACGTTGGCTTTCACGAAGGCCGCCATCGAAGGCGCGGCGGCCGAGGTGGGGAAAAAAGTCGTGGTGGAAACGGTGCATCAATCGGTGCACGATCTGCTCAAACGCAAGATTTCACCCGACGCGACCCAGCGCGAATTCGACGCCGTGTACTGCGCCGGTCTGTTCGATTATCTGTCGGACAAGGTCTGCACACGGCTGTTGAGTTACTTCGCCGCCCGCACGCGTCCCGGCGGCCACTTGCTGGTCACCAACGTGCACTCGGCCAACCCCGAGAAGTACGGCATGGAGCATCTGCTCGAGTGGTATCTGATCTATCGGAACGAGAGCGGCATGCGCTCGCTGCTGCCCGCACAGTCCACCGAACAGAAGCTCTACGTCGACGAGACCGGGGTCAATGTGTTCGCGGAAGCCACGATCCTCTGAACCGTCAGCAGACAGCCATCCATGAGCATCAGTCAACTGCACACAGGCTATCAAACCGAGCTGGCGGACTTTCGCGTGACGTTCAGCCGCGGCGGTGCGTACACGGCCATCGTGCTCGTCCTGCTCGGTGTGGGGTTGGACCATGCGCAGTATCCGCAACTGCAGACTTCGTTCGCCGCTGCGCGTCTGCTCGTCTCGCTGTTGATCGGCGGCATCGTGATCATGCTGAGCACCCCATGGGGGCGACGCTTGTCCCCATGGTTGACGCTGTCCTGGCTGCTGCTGCCGCAGGCCATGATTTCGTGGATGATCTGGCAGACCGACGGCGTTCAGTCGCCCTACTATATGGGGCTGAATCTTGCCATCTTCGCTTCCGGCATCGCATTGCCATTCGGCTTGTGGCAGAACCTGGTGTTCGGCGTGCTGTCGTGCGTCCTGTACCTGCTCGCCTGCCTGCTGCCTCCGCACGGTGCGGTGCCGGTCGGCACGATGACCGTCAACGTACTGCTCCTTCTGTTTGCCGCGGCCGCCAGCGCTGTGTACACCTTCTTCAACGAACGCGTGCGCTTCATGCTGTTTCGCCTGAAGACCGAAGTATCCGAAAAGAATGCCGAGCTCGAGGAGACCAACAGCAAGCTGCTCGATATCAAGGGCCAATTGCTGCAGCAGGAAAAAATGGCGGCGGTCGGCACGCTTGCCGCGGGCTTGTTGCATGAAGTGAACAACCCGGTGAATTTTTGCCTGATGGCGATCGAGGTCGCGCTCGAGGAGCCCGTGACCAAAACGGAGCCGGCGCTGCAGGAGTGTCTTGTCGACGCGAGGCAGGGCATGCAGCGGATCCAGCACATCGTGTCGGACCTCAAGACCTTCGCCTACCGCAAGCCCGGCGCCGAAGCGGAGGCGGGCACACCGTTCCTGTTCGAGAAGGCACTCGATTCGGCGATCCGGCTCATCGCGCATGAGTTGCGCGGCGTTACCGTGACGCGTGAGCTTCCCGCGGACACCCTGGTGCTGGGCGACGAAGCGGCGATCATCGGCGTGTTGATCAATCTGCTTTCCAATTCGGTGCTGGCCATGCGTAAGGCGGGCACCGCCGGACCGACGATTCACATCTCGGTCAAGTGGTCGGACCAACGCCTGCACGTGACGGTACGGGACAACGGACCGGGCATTGCGGATGAGCACCTGGCGCGCGTGTTCGAGCCGTTCTTCACCACCCGCGACGTCGGGCAGGGCCTGGGCCTGGGTCTGTCGATCAGTTATGCCGTGATCGAGCGCCATGGCGGTCTGCTGTACGCTGAGAGCGAACTGGGAAGTTGGGCATCATTCAGCTTCGATCTGTCCCGCGCCCCGTGAGAACCCCATGAACGACATCCGGCAGACGCAGCCCACTATTCTCTACGTCGACGACGAAGAGTTGGCGGGCAAATATTTCGCACGCGCTGTCGATGCGGACTATGAAGTCCTGCTCGCTAGAAGCAGTGACGAGGCGATCGCCGTCCTTCAGCAGGACAGCGCGCGCATTGCCGTGCTGGTCACGGACTTCCGCATGCCGGGCCGCGATGGTGGCGACCTGCTGCGACAGGTGGCGCAGGAATACCCGCACATCGTGCGGATTCTGGTTACTGCTTATGCAGACGTCGACGTGCTGCTGCAGACGGTGAATACCGGTGAGGTGTTCCGCATCCTCGAAAAACCGCTCAGGCCGGTTTCCGTGCGCGAAACGCTTCAAATGGCGATCGAGCGCTATCGCGAACGCGCCATCCAGAATCAGCGGTTGATGGCAATCGACGAGACGTTGGCCTTTCTGGCGCACGAATTGAACACGCCGCTCGCTGCCATTGCGTTGAACGCGAGCAGCATCGAAAATCGCGGTGACGTGGAACACGATTCGCCGCAGGAGATCATCGGCGCCGCCAGATCGATGCGTGAGAGCGCGCAGTATTGCATAGCGGTGGTCTCGTCGTTCTGGCGATCGGTCCACAATGGACACCGGAAACTCGCGGAGGGCGACGCCCGCAGCGAGATCACGGCGCACGGCCTGATCTCCGCTTTGCTCGATACCTATCCGTTCGCAGCGGCGCAGCGGTCGTGGGTACAGGTCGAGATCAATGGCGATTTTCCCGTGGTGACGCAGCCCAACTGCGTGGCGCTCGTGCTCTCTTCGCTATTGTCCAACGCGCTACGCGCGGTTGCGGATGTGCCCTCTCCGTCGGTGCGCTTTACCGTGACGGCAGACCCCGGCCCCCGTATCCGCATCTGCGACAACGGCCCGGGAATTCCCCCTGAAATAAAGGCCCGCCTGTTGACGGACCCGATTACAACGCACGCGAAATCCGGTGGGAACGGCTTGGGCCTGATTCTATGCGACCGCGTCATGCAGTCCTGTGGCGGCGGACTCCAGATCGAGTCCACGTCGGGAGTCGGCACCACCGTCTTGCTGGATTTCCCCCCTATTAAAGGTCAAACGCACAGGAGTTATTGATGAACGAAGCGAAAGCCACACAGGAGTCGTCGGCGGCGATCATCTTCGTCGATGACGAGGCCACGGCCGTGAAATACTTCCAGCGCGCCATCGGAAGCCTGGCGCCAGTCCTGACCGGCGGCTCGGTGGAAGAGGGCAAGGCGCTTCTCGACGCACACGGCGACAGGGTGGGCGTTCTTGTCTCCGACCAGCGCATGCCCGGCGAATTCGGCAACGAGCTGCTGCGCTATGCAAGCGAGCGCTATCCGCATGTCGTACGGATCTTGACGACCGCCTATTCGGAGATCGACCAGACCGTCGCGGCTGTCAATCTCGGTCATATCCACCGCTACATCAAGAAGCCGTGGGACATTGCCGCGTTGCGCATGGAACTGAAGCAGGCGCTCGAACTGTCCGACCTGCGCAAGGAACGCGACCACCTGCTGCGTGAGAAGCTGGGGGTGCTGCAAAAGCAGACTCTCGCCACGCGGATCGGTCTGATTCGCGCGCTGTCCGCCACGCTGATCGGCACCGAGCGCTTCCAGCCGGTGGAGACCTATCTGGCAGCAGCAGTGCTCGCCGATGTGCGGAATTCCGAACCGGACTGGCTGCTGCTGGACTACTCCGATCTGGTCGCGGCCGAGAGCAGCCGGGCCGGCGCTTTTGGCAACATGGTGGCGGCAAAGCTTGCAGAGCTGCGTAACCGAGGCGCCGGTTCCACGGCCGGCGACGCGGTCGCGGCGGTGGCTCAGTCATTGAATGAGGCGGGCATCAAGGTCAGGCGCGAAGCCGATGCTCTGGTCTGGGAGGAGCTTGCCGCACTCGCCGAATTTCTGGGCGAACCGGTTAATCAGGCCGTGTCGACCGGCCATGCGGCATGGTTGGCAAGCCTGCTTTGGCTCGACGAGAATGGCTTTGCACTCGAGCCGCGACGTGAAGGGGATGCCGTCGCGTTCCGGCCCGCTCAATATCGAACTGAGTTTCCCGCCGACCGCCTCGCGGCGTGGATCGAGCAATTCTGAGCGCCGCGGGGGATGGAAGCGGCGTGGTTTGTCCATACGTACCGTTCTGAAACGTCCGGGTGAGAAGTCGTGTATTACTTGGCGGCGATGGTGTTGAAACGAGATTCAATAGCGGCCCGGCCTTTCCGTTGCAGCTCGCGCAAATAAATATGGCTCGTCGGCGGAATCTGTGGGTGGTTTGATGCGATTCATGAGGGACAGAGGAAGCGATAGAGTTTCTTGCAGGTAGCGTCAAAGGCGTTCTGCTCGTGCTCGGAGAGGTGCCTCGAAAGCGGGCCACCGAACTCGTGGATCTCATTGAGAAGCAGTGTGCGGGCATCCATGGCGGCTAAGTCCGGATCGACGTGACGGACTTCGATGAGATGGCCACCAAGCATCCAAAGGTGATCGCGGTGGCGGTGCAACGTTTTGCGGGCATAGCCGTGGGTCAGCAGGTGTTGCAGGAAAGGTGTGAAGACCTTCACGAGCGCCTGTCCGAATGGGATGTCCTCGTCCTCGAAGCGCCATGAGGCAGGCCAGTTCTGCAAGTCCGGGACGTAGCGCTCCAGTGCGTGCGGATCTGAGGTAACAATAGCGTCTTTACTGATTCCCGCGCGCTTGCTAACCATGTTGCTGACCCGCCTGCTCAATGCCTGCCATCATTTTCCCGGCTTCGTCTATGAAAGTGCCCGACTGTGCGAGCAGTCCAAAACCATCGAGATCGACGTGCGGCCACGCAAGGGTTCGAAGCCGATCTGTTCGTGTTGCAACCGGCCTGGCAGCGGCTATGACACGCTCGCATCGCGTAGTTTCGAATTTATTCCGATCTGGGGCTTCGCGGTGATTTTGCTGTACGCCATGCGCCGCGTCGACTGCCGTGAGTGCGGCGTGAAGGTCGAGACGGTGCCGTGGGCCATCGGCAAGCACACGCTGACCAAGGCCTACATGCTGTTTCTCGCGCAGTGGGCACGCAAGCTCTCCTGGAAAGAGACAGCGCAAAGCTTTCGCACCAGTTGGGAGAAGGTTGCCCAGGCGGTGGAGTGGGTGGTCGACTGGGGGCTGGCCCATCGCGAACTCGGCACCATCCGCGCTTTGGGCGTCGATGAAATCCAGTATGGCCGAGGGCACAATTATCTCACGCTGGTCTATCAGATCGAGGCCAGCTGCGTGCGCCTGCTTTGGGTTGGCCAGGAGCGCACGAAGGAAAGCTTCGCAAAGTTCTTCGTCATGATCGGCAAACGGTTGTGCGAGCAGGTCGAGTTCGTCTGCTCGGACATGTGGCGGCCCTACATCGAGATGATCGCACTACATTGCCCCAACGCGCTGAACATCCTCGACCGCTTCCACATCGTTGCCAAAATGAACAAGGCGATCGACGAGGTTCGCGCCGAGGAAGCTCGCCGCATGACCCGCGACGGCTATGAGCCAGTCCTCAAGAAGTCCCGCTGGTGTTTGCTCAAGCGGCCAGAGAACCTTACTGACAATCAGCGACTGCGCCTGCGCGATCTGCTGCACTACAACCTGCGCAGTGTCCGCGCCTATCTTCTCAAGGAGGAGTTCCAGCAGATCTGGGATTACATCTCGCCTGTCTGGGCAGGCAAGTTCCTCGATCAGTGGTGCACCCGGGTCATGCGCTCACGCATCGAACCAATGAAGAAGTTCGCACGCACCGTGCGCGCCCATCGAGAACTGATTCTCAACTACTTTCATGCGCGCAAGCAGTTCTCCAGCGGAATCGTCGAGGGTTTGAACAACAAGGCCAAAGTCACCATGAGAAAAGCGTACGGCTTCCGGACGTTTCGAACGACGGAAATCGCGCTATATCATGCACTTGGCAATTTGCCCGAGCCGCCGACAACCCACACTTTTTACTGACGAACCATAAATATAACCAATCTGCGCCGACGCCAGTCGACAGTGAAAAGGCCAAAGCAAGGCGGACGGTCCGGTTAAAGTCCGCCATAAAAAAGCCGATATAACCCAAAGGAAGATGCAGAGAATCGCCGTACACGCGAGGTAAGCGTGATCGGATGCGCATTGCTTGAAGCGTGACGCATCCGGGCGATTCGACGGCCTGCCGGCCGTATCGAGCATTGACCCTGATCCCACGCCGGCTGGCCTCGTTCAAGGGCTTGACCGTTCAAGACTCGTATTCAGCACCGAAAAGGAAAAATAAGAAAGGTTCGTCAGTAAAAAGTGTGGGTTGTCGGCGGCTCGGGCAAATTGCCAAGTGCATGATATAGCGCGATTTCCGTCGTTCGAAACGTCCGGAAGCCGTACGCTTTTCTCATGGTGACTTTGGCCTTGTTGTTCAAACCCTCGACGATTCCGCTGGAGAACTGCTTGCGCGCATGAAAGTAGTTGAGAATCAGTTCTCGATGGGCGCGCACGGTGCGTGCGAACTTCTTCATTGGTTCGATGCGTGAGCGCATGACCCGGGTGCACCACTGATCGAGGAACTTGCCTGCCCAGACAGGCGAGATGTAATCCCAGATCTGCTGGAACTCCTCCTTGAGAAGATAGGCGCGGACACTGCGCAGGTTGTAGTGCAGCAGATCGCGCAGGCGCAGTCGCTGATTGTCAGTAAGGTTCTCTGGCCGCTTGAGCAAACACCAGCGGGACTTCTTGAGGACTGGCTCATAGCCGTCGCGGGTCATGCGGCGAGCTTCCTCGGCGCGAACCTCGTCGATCGCCTTGTTCATTTTGGCAACGATGTGGAAGCGGTCGAGGATGTTCAGCGCGTTGGGGCAATGTAGTGCGATCATCTCGATGTAGGGCCGCCACATGTCCGAGCAGACGAACTCGACCTGCTCGCACAACCGTTTGCCGATCATGACGAAGAACTTTGCGAAGCTTTCCTTCGTGCGCTCCTGGCCAACCCAAAGCAGGCGCACGCAGCTGGCCTCGATCTGATAGACCAGCGTGAGATAATTGTGCCCTCGGCCATACTGGATTTCATCGACGCCCAAAGCGCGGATGGTGCCGAGTTCGCGATGGGCCAGCCCCCAGTCGACCACCCACTCCACCGCCTGGGCAACCTTCTCCCAACTGGTGCGAAAGCTTTGCGCTGTCTCTTTCCAGGAGAGCTTGCGTGCCCACTGCGCGAGAAACAGCATGTAGGCCTTGGTCAGCGTGTGCTTGCCGATGGCCCACGGCACCGTCTCGACCTTCACGCCGCACTCACGGCAGTCGACGCGGCGCATGGCGTACAGCAAAATCACCGCGAAGCCCCAGATCGGAATAAATTCGAAACTACGCGATGCGAGCGTGTCATAGCCGCTGCCAGGCCGGTTGCAACACGAACAGATCGGCTTCGAACCCTTGCGTGGCCGCACGTCGATCTCGATGGTTTTGGACTGCTCGCACAGTCGGGCACTTTCATAGACGAAGCCGGGAAAATGATGGCAGGCATTGAGCAGGCGGGTCAGCAACATGGTTAGCAAGCGCGCGGGAATCAGTAAAGACGCTATTGTTACCTCAGATCCGCACGCACTGGAGCGCTACGTCCCGGACTTGCAGAACTGGCCTGCCTCATGGCGCTTCGAGGACGAGGACATCCCATTCGGACAGGCGCTCGTGAAGGTCTTCACACCTTTCCTGCAACACCTGCTGACCCACGGCTATGCCCGCAAAACGTTGCACCGCCACCGCGATCACCTTTGGATGCTTGGTGGCCATCTCATCGAAGTCCGTCACGTCGATCCGGACTTAGCCGCCATGGATGCCCGCACACTGCTTCTCAATGAGATCCACGAGTTCGGTGGCCCGCTTTCGAGGCACCTCTCCGAGCACGAGCAGAACGCCTTTGACGCTACCTGCAAGAAACTCTATCGCTTCCTCTGTCCCTCATGAATCGCATCAAACCACCCACAGATTCCGCCGACGAGCCATAAGAAATGAAGTTGAAGAAATTGATTCCGCTGTGCGTCTCGTTGTTGGTGATGGCGGGATGCGCATCCGTGCCGATGGGCGATCCGCAGAAGGACGCGGCACTGAAAACTTTCAATGCCCCGCAGAATAAAGCGGCGATCTATGTATATCGGAACGAGAGCATGGGTGCTGCGGTGAAGATGCCGGTCACCGTGGATGGCCAGGTTCTCGGCGACACGTTAGCCAAAACCTATCTGTACACGGAAGTCGAACCGGGTTCACATGAACTGGTGTCTAAAGCGGAGAACGATTCGACGCTCAAAATCGACACGGTGGCCGGTAAGAACTATTACGTCTGGCAAGAAGTCAAGATGGGTATTCTGTATGCGCGCAGCAAGCTGCAGTTGGTCGACGACCAAACCGGCCAGGGCGGCGTGAAGGAATCGAAACTGACAGTCGCGCCAGCGGCTCAAGCCAGCGCGGCCAAGTAAAGCCGAATTGTTGAATATCGCAGCGGATTGAGATCGGCACCCCGGCAGCTTCAAGCGCGTCATGAACATGCGTGCTTTGCCGGGGCGGTGAAGTCCATGAGGTTGGCTCGAAGCCGATGCCCCGAGCCGGACTCCACCCCCGGTTACGCATGTTCGCTTACGCCAGCCACCCCTTGATCGTCTCCGCCATGACCGAGGTCGAAATGCCGTAGCGGTCATGGAGCGTGGGCAGGGCCCCGGCCGCGAGGAACGCATCCGGCAGTCCCACCTGCCTGAACGGACACGACACGCCCGCGCGCATCAATTCCGCGGCGACGGCTTCTCCCAGACCGCCGATCACCGTATGGTTCTCCGCCACCACCACGAGCCGGCCCGAGCGCCTTGCTTCGCGCAAAATGGTTTCGGTATCGAGCGGCTTGATGGTCGGCACGTGGAGCACGCCGACTTCGACCCGATCTTTTTCGAGCGCTTTGGCTGCTTCGAGCGCGCGCATCGTCATGATGCCGGACGAGATGATCAGCACGTCTGCACCGTCACGCAGCATCTTTGCCTTGCCGAGTTCGAAGGTGTAGTCGTATTCGTCGAGCACGGCGGGCACGTTGCCACGCAGCAGGCGCGCATACACCGGTCCTTTGTGGGCGGAAATCGCCGGCACCATCTGCTCGATGTCGAGCGCGTCGCACGGATCGATCACGGTCATGTTCGGCATGGCGCGCATCAACGCGAGATCTTCCGCCGCCTGGTGGCTCGGCCCGTAGCCGGTCGTCAGGCCCGGCAGCGCGCAGACGATCTTCACGTCCAGATTGTCTTCGGCAATCGCCTGATGCATGAAGTCATAGGCGCGGCGTGTTGCGAATACCGCATATGTGGTGACGAACGGTTGGGCGCCTTCGTGCGCGAGGCCGGCTGCCGCGCCCATCAGCAGTTGCTCGGCCATGCCCATCTGGTAGTAGCGCTCCGGGAATTCCTTGCCGAAGATATGAAGGTCGGTGTACTTGCCCAGGTCGGCCGTCATGCCGACGACATTTGCCTTCTGCCGGGCCAATTCCACCAATGCGTGGCCGAAAGGCGCCGAGCGCGTGATCTGTCCTTCACCGGCAATGGATGCAATCATCGCCGAGGTTTTCAGACGCGGCTTGCTGATCGTTGCGTTGCTCATGCTTGTCTCCCTGCTTCGAGTGCCTGAAGCGCCAATTGCCATTCATGGGCATCGACGCGGATGAAGTGATTCTTCTCGCGTTCTTCGAGAAACGGCACACCGCGCCCCATGTGGGTGTCGGCGATGATCATGCGCGGTTGCGCGACGGGATGGTTGCGGGCCGCATCGAACGCGGCGGCCACGGCGGCGATATCGTTGCCGTCGACCCGTTGCGTAAACCAGCCGAATGCCTGCATTTTTTCGGTGAGCGGTTCGAACGCCATGATCTGCGTCGACGGCCCGTCGGCCTGCTGGTTGTTCACGTCGACCACCGCGATCAGGTTATCGAGCTTCCAGTGGCTCGCGGACATGATGCCCTCCCAAATCGCGCCTTCATCCAGCTCGCCGTCGGAGAACAGCGTGTACACGAACGCTTTCGAGTTCTTGCGCTTGAGACCGAGGCACCGGCCCACGGCAATGGTGAGCCCGTGACCGAGCGAGCCGCCCGACATCTCCATGCCGGGCGTATAGCTGGCCATGCCGGACATCGGCAGGCGGCTATCGTCGCTGCCGTAGGTTTCAAGCTCTTCGGCAGGCAGAATGCCCGCTTCGAGCAGTGCCGCATACAGGGCGATCGCGTAATGTCCGTTGGAAAGCAGGAAGCGGTCACGCTCTTCCCACTCGGGGTCTTCCGGGCGATAGCGCATTGCGCCGAAGTACGCGACGGCCAGCACGTCGGCGATGTCGAGCGCCTGGCCGATGTAGCCTTGCCCCTGGACCTCGCCCATCAACAGGGCGTTTCTGCGGATGTGGTAAGCGTGCTCGGCAAGTGCTGCCGTCGATGCGTTGGATGGACTGTTCATGTCGTCTCCTGGGTTTGGTCGGAATGGTTGAAAGAGAATCAGCGGTTCACCGATTTCGCGGGCACCAGGAAGACAAAGCAGGCACCCAGTGTGACGGCGGCGGAGATGAAGATCAGCCCCGCGGTCGATTTGCCCGTGAGGTCGTTCAGCCACCCCACGATCGCCGGAGAAAAGAAGCCGGCGAGATTGGCGACGCAGTTCACGGCGGCGATCCCGGCGGCGGCTGACATGCCGCCTAGCAGCGCGGTCGGCAGCGACCAGAACTGCGAGGACGCGGCGAGGATGCCGGCTGCCGCGACGCTCAAACAGACGATCGAAGCCGCGACGCTACCGAGCGCAGGCAACACGGCGAAGCCTGCCGCCGCGACCAGCATCGGAATCGCCAGATGCAGCCGACGCTCGCGGTGATGGTCGGCGCTCATGCCGATCAACGGCAGCGCGATGATCGCGCACAGGTACGGAATGGCGGTGAACAAGCCCACCCACAGCGGATCCGCGACACCGGACTTGCGGATGATCGTGGGCAGCCAGAAGGTCAGCCCGTACTGGCCGAGCACCACGCAGAAGTAGATCGCGGCCATCAGCCACAGGCGACGATCGCCGATGAACGACCTGATCGAGAGGTGGGCAATCTTGTGCACATTGTCGGCGGCGACATTGCGGGCGAGCAGGGTCTTTTCCGATTCGTTGAGCCATTTGGCTTTGGCAATGCCGTCATCGAGATAGAGCAGGATCGCGATACCGAGCACGAGCGACGGCAGCGCTTCGAGCAGGAACAGCCATTTCCATCCGGCCATCTCCATCGCGCCTTGGAGCGAGTGCATGATCCAGCCCGACAGCGGACCGCCGATCATGCCCGCCAGTGGAATCGCCATGAAGAACAGCGACAACGCTTTCGCCCGCCGCGCAGCGGGAAACCAGTAGGTCAGATAGAGAATCACGCCCGGGGCAAAGCCGGCTTCGGCGACACCCAGCAGAAAACGGAGCACGTAGAAGGCCGTGGGCGATTTCACGAAGATGAAACTGGCGGAGATCACCGCCCACGTCAGCATGATTCGCGCGAGCCACTTACGCGCGCCGACGCGGTGAAGCACCAGATTGCTAGGCACTTCGAACAGGAAATAGCCGAGAAAGAAGATGCCCGCGCCCATGCCGTACACGGTTTCGCTAAAGCGCAGATCGTTCAGCATCTGCAGCTTGGCGAACCCGACGTTGACCCGGTCGAGATACGCACCGAGGTAGCACAGCATCAGGAAGGGGATCAGCCTGCGGCTGACTTTCGCATAGGTCTTCGACTCGAAGCTGGTCGAGTCCGTGGGTGCCGACATATCGCCCGTAATGGGCGAAGCGGTGTATTTCGATTTCATCTTTGTCTCCATCCATGGCCCCGTGGTTGGTCCCGGGTGCCTGGGATACGGCGTCGCCCTCGCGGACGGACTCCGTCAGTGAATGAGCATGCCGCCGTTCACGTCGAGCGTGATGCCCGTGAGATAAGTCGACAGGTCGCTCACGAGGAACAGGCACGCGTTCGCGACATCGGCCGCGTCGCCTAAGCGGCCGAGCGGGATACCTTTGATGATATCCACGCGCATCTCGGCGGTGAGTTTGTCGCCGGTGATGTCGGTCTGTATCAGACCCGGCGTGATCGAGTTGATGCGAATGCTATCGGGACCGAATTCGCGCGCCATGGCGCGTGCGAGGCCGAGTACGCCGGCTTTCGCGGCGCTGTAGTGCGGACCGCCGAAAATGCCGCCGCCGCGTTGGGCGGACACCGACGACATGCAGACGATGCTGCCGCCTTTCTGCTCTTTCATTGCGGGCAATACGGCTTGCGACATGTAGAGCGTGCCGCGCAGGTTGACGTCGACGATGGCGTCGAAGCCCTCGGCGGTGATGTCGAGCGTGCGCACCGGCTGGGTGATGCCGGCGTTGTTGATGAGTCCGTCGATGCGGCCATAGCGTTCGAGCGTGGCCTTGGCGGCCTTCACGCAGGCGTCTTTGTCGGTGACGTCGCAGGCGAGCCCAAGGTGGGCGTCGCCGAGATCGGCGGCGGCCTGCTTCGCGTCCGCTTCGCGCAGATCGAGGATGACGATGCGCCCGCCCTGCGCGGCCAGGGCTTTGGCGGTGGCTTTGCCGATGCCGCGCGGCGAAGCCGCGCCCGTGACGATCACAACCTTGTTGTCGAGCAGCATATTTGTCTCCTGAGTGTTGATGTGATGGCGCAGTGTCCGCCGCGCGGCCACTCGCATCAACACCTTGGCGCTCAACTATGTTTGAGAAATTTTCAGGTGACGCTACGCCGCCCGATTCGGGTGACCGATTTCCCGTTCGATCCAGGCGATGAACCGCGCCACGCGCGGCAGTTCGGCGTTCTGAGGCGGGTAAACCAGATGATGCGCGCCCACTTCGACCGAGTGTGTAGCGTCGAATACCGGCACGAGCCGGCCTTCCTTGATCCGGACCGACGCGAGCATCTGGCTCTCGAGCGCGATGCCGAGGCCGAGCGCGGCTGCCTCGAGCGACATATATGAGCGGTCGAAAGAGAAATCGAAAGTCTTCTGGGCAGCGCTCACGCCGGTGCGTCCGAACCATTGTTTCCACTGGACCAAGGGCGTCTCCGAGTAGATCAGACGGTGCTCCAGCAGGTCTTCCGGCGTTCTGACCGGATGGCTTTCCAGGTATCTCGGCGAGGCTAGCGGCGCGATGAATTCATTGCGCAGCGTCCTGACCTCGAGATCGCGCCAGTTGGCGTAGCCGTGCCGCAAATCGATGTCGTAGTAGCCGCTGGTAAACGAGACGTCTTCATAGGAGCACGCCAGATTCAGCTGGATGTCGTCGTTGGCGGCCTGAAACGATTCGAGCCGCGGCAACAGCCACATGAGCCCGAAGCTGGGGCTGGAATGCACACGCAGGATATCGACATCGGCGCGGCTCGACGCGCGTTCGGTCGCGCGGCTCAGATCGGCGAGCGAGCCCGTCACGTCCGACAGATAGCGCTCGCCTGTGGGCGTCAGCACGAGCCCCCGGCCCGATCGATAGAACAGCGGTTGGCCGATGATCGCTTCGAGGTTGCTGATCTGATGGCTCACCGCCGAAGCGGTCAGTCCAAGTTCCTCGGACGCGCGATTGACGCTTTTGGTCCGGGCCACGCTCTCGAAAGCGACGATGGCTTTCACGGGTGGGATGCGCATAGTGAAATTTATTTCAGTCGCAGTTGAATGAAACCGCCTTGTTCGCTTGCCGCCCGCACTGCCATTCTGTGGGCAAACCGCGTAACAGCGGCGCTCAAGTTGTCTTGATGCTGCCCCTGGCGATGAAAGGGCAGTACCGCGGCAAACCATAGACATATATTGCGCAGCAGCAACTGCGCAGGAGACTGCGATGAATTATCCGTCCTTTCTGCTGACGGCGCGTTCGATCGTCAAAAGCTTCGGGCCGACGAGCGTGTTGAAGGGTTTCGATATTTCGATCGCTGCAGGCGAAGTGCACGCCTTTCTCGGCGGCAACGGCGCGGGCAAATCGACGCTCATCAAAATCATCTCCGGCCAGTTCGACCGCGACGGCGGCACCCTCGAATTCGATGGTCAGGACATCGGCGCATCCGCAGGCGGCCATGTCGCGGCCGGCACCATTGCGGTTGTCAATCAGGAACTGGCGCTGCTGCCGCATCTTTCGGTCGCTGAAAACATTGCCATGCCGCGCTTGCGGCGCGGATCGGCCCGCTATAGCGAACGCGCTTCAATGACCGTCGCCGTCGAAGCGCTCTCGCTGATCGATCCTCACTTCGCACGCGAATCGGCGGGGCGGTTGGTCAGCGGCCTGACGCTGCACGAGCGTCAGCTGGTGGAGATTGCCCGCGCGCTCGGCTCGGGGGCGAAGCTGCTGCTGCTCGACGAACCGACCGCCAACCTGACCGCCGCCGAAACGGCGCGGCTGTTTTCGGTGATACGCCGGCTGATCGCCGACACGGGACTCGCGGTGCTGTTCGTCTCGCATCGAATGCGCGAAATCCGCCAGATCGCCGACGTCTGCACCATCATCCGCGACGGCAGGACAGCGGTGGACCGTGCCGCGCTCGACACGATCACGGACCGCGAGATCATCGAATGCATGGGGCAGAGTGTCCTTGTCGACGAAGCGGCGCAAAGCGTCGCGGAGCATGCGGAGTCGACGCAGGGCGCGCCGCTCGTGGAGCACGACGGCCACGGCGGCGCTGAGCCGCGCTCCGCGGGCGTGCTGCGTATCGAGCGTGACGGCGTGGCGATCGAGGTTCCGCAAGGCGCGATTGTCGGCCTCGCGGGCGCGCCGGTCGGGCCGTCTTCCCTGATCGACGCGTTGACCGGCATCGCCCCCGCGGGTGCATGGGCCATCACGCGTGACGGTGCCCGCGTCAGCTACGCCCATCCCTCGGCTGGCGCGCGCGACGGTGTCGGCTTCGTCTCCGGCGACCGTTCCAGCAAAGGCATTCTTGCCACGCTGCCGATCGTCGACAACCTCGTCGCGGCGGCGCGCGTCGTCAACCGGCGGCATGTGGTCGGTCGCGCTGAAGTGGTACAGAGCACCCAACTGCTCGAGGCGCTGAAAATTCGCGCCGGCTCGTTGTGGGACCTGCCGGCGACGCTGAGCGGCGGCACCCAGCAAAAGCTGCTGGTCGCCCGCTGGCTATTGCTGCGACCCAGGTTGCTGGTGCTCGAAGAACCGACCCGCGGTGTGGATATCCGCACCAAGCGGGAGATCTACGCGCTGATCCGCAAGATGGCGCAGCAGGGCACGACGATTGTCTGGTGGTCGACCGAATACATCGAGCTCGTGGAGTTGTGCGACACGGTGCTCGCATTCGACCTCGACGGCAAGCCGACCGAAGTGCTGCGTCATGCCGATGTCAATGAAACGCAACTGGCCGCCGCAACCGGCATGGCTGCCTGAAGCGCCTTTCACTCGAACGATAATTATCTGGAGACAGTCATGAAATCAGTCACTCACGCGGTCGCGGACGGGCATCGGCCGCCTGGCGGCGCGCTGCGCCGCTTGCTGTCGACGTATCGCACGGAAATCGCCATTGCCATCGCCATTATCGTGATCGAGCTCGCGGTCGGCGTGATCGTGCCGGCCGCACTGTCCGGCGGCAACATCTCCAATGTGACGCAGGCGGCCGCGCCGCTCGTGATCATGGCGTTCGGCGTGCTGCTCGTGATCATCACGGGCGGGATCGATCTGTCGGTCGGCTCGGTGTTTTCGCTGACCGGCATGGTCACGGGGCTCGCCATGGCGCACGGTCACGGCGCGCTCGTCAGCAGTCTCGCGGGATTGTCGGTTGGACTGATGATCGGCGCACTCAACGGCGCGCTCGTGACCTTCGTCGGGCTCGCGCCTTTTGTCGTGACGCTGAGCACCTATGCGATCGCGGGCAGCCTTTCATTCATCGTCACCGATGGCCATTCGCTGCCCATCTCCGATCCCGATTACTACCTGCTCAATTCGGGGACCTTGATTCCGGGCATTCCGAATTACGCGCTGTGGTGCGTGCTGCTGCTCGTCGCAATCGAATATTGCCTGCGTAAGGTCGTCGCCGGGCGCTGGCTGTATGCGATCGGCAGCAGCAGTTCATCGGCCCGCGTGATCGGCATTCCGGTCAATCGCGTCCGGCTCGGCGCCTATCTGCTGTCGGGGCTGTTCGCTTCGTTCGCGAGCATCGTCAGCGTGTCCTACATCAGCAACGCGGAAGCGACTGCGGGATCGAGCCTGATGCTGCAGGCCATCGCCGCGGTCGTGATCGGCGGCGCGAGTCTGTTCGGCGGAACGGGCTCGGCGATCGGCGCGCTGCTCGGCGCATTGATGATCACCATTATTCAGAACGGCGCGAACCTCATCGGCGTCAACAGTTTCTGGCAAGGCACCGTGACAGGCGTCGTCATTCTCATTGCGGTCCTCGTCGACCGCGTTACCAAGGCCCGGCGTTAAGCACGGGCCCATTCAGGAGACGGAAATGAACAAGCGCGCATTGCAATCGGCAAGCAGGTTTTCAGGCCGGCCGCTCGGACGGCTGATCGGGGCGTCGGCATTGGCACTCGGCATGGCCCTCGCGTCGCAGGCATCGCTCGCCGCGGACCGGCAGACGGTCGCGTATATCGCGCCTTCGCTGGATATCTCGTACTGGCAGTGGGTCGCCTATGGCGTCAAACAAAGGGCGAAGGAACTCGGCATGGACTACGTCGAATTCACCTCCGAGAATTCCCCCGCCAAGCAGATGGACAACGTTCGCACCGCAATGACCCGCGGCGTGAGCGCGATCGTCATGGGGCCGGTCAGTTCGACCAGCACGCCGCCGGTGCTGCGTCTGCTGAAGTCGAAGTCGATGCCAGTCGCGTTCACCGGCATCGGGCCACAAGCCGGTCAGACAGACTATACGTCGGCGGTCACCGCCAACAACTACGAGACCGGCAAGGCGCAGGGCAGCTACGTTTGCAAGCTCGCGAAGGAGCGTGGCAGCAACAAGGTGGCGGTGCTGTCGCTGCCGCAGGATCGCGAGAACGCGCAGAAGTATCTGAAGGGCGCGCAGGAGTCGTTCAAGGCCGATGGCTGCGAAGTCGCCCAGATACTGGAGACACACGGCCTGACCGTCAACGAAGCCGTCACTCAGGCGAACGACGTGCTGACCGCGCACCCGGAGGTCAAGGCGATCTACGGCATGTACGACGAGGCCGCCACGGGCGCCGCGAAGGCGTTGCAAACGCGTGGCATGGTCGGCAAGGTGGCGATCGTGACCGCCGACGGCAGCCCGACGACGATCAAGCTTTTGCGCGATGGCGCGATTCAGGGGATTTTCCTGCAGGAGGCGGTGGGGCAGGGAATCGATGCGACCACGCAGGTCTTCAATGCATTGAACCATAAGCCGACCACGCAGGAACTGGCGCTCAAGGAGCCGCTCGTTACGAAGGAGACGATCGACCATCCTGAAGCGCAGGCGACGGTCAAGCGCGTCTATCCGCCGTCAGCCGGCAATTACTGATGGACCGGTGAAGAGGGCGCCGCCGTTGCACGGTGCGAGCGGCGCCGTGCACGGCTTACACAACACGGAGACACCATGGACAATTTGCCGATCATCGACCCGCATCATCATCTTTACGATCTCAAGACGGGCAACTATCCCTGGCTGCAAGGGCCGATGCTCGACCGCGTATTCGGCGATTACTCGGCGATCCGCCGGGACTATCTGATCGACGAGTTCCGCGCCGACATCAGGAATCAGAATGTCGTGAAGACGGTGCACCTGCAGGTCGAGTACGACCACAATGATCCGGTCGCCGAAACACGCTGGCTGCAGGGCGTGGCGGACGTGCACGGCTATCCTCACGGCATTGTCGGATTCGCGGACCTCGCTGCGCCGAACGCACAGGCTGTGATCGAAGAGCACTGCCAGTTCGACAACGTGCGGGGCATCCGTCAGTGTCTGAACTTCCATCGCGATCCGGTGAAGACATTTATCGGCAACCCGCATCTGATGAGCGATCCGCAGTGGCGTCGAGGCTATGCGCTGCTCAAGCGCCACGACCTGTCGTTCGATTTGCAGCTTTACTACACGCAAATGGAAGAGGCGCTGGCGCTTGCGCGGGAGTTCCCCGATACGCCGATGGTGCTCAACCACACCGGCATGCCGGTCGATCGAACCCCGGAAGAGATTGAAGGCTGGCGGCAGGGTATGAAACAGCTCGCCTCGGCGCCGAACGTTTCCTGCAAGATATCCGGGTTGGGAATGGGCGACTGGAAATGGACGGTGGAGAGCATCCGGCCGTTCGTTCTTCACGCGATCGAAGCGTTCGGGGTAGAGCGCTGCATGTTTGCGAGCAACTTTCCAGTCGACAAACTGTTCAGCAGTTATGACGCGGTGTTCGATGCATTCAAGTCGATCACGCGGGATTTTTCGGCCGGCGAGCGGCGCGCGCTATTTCACGACAACGCCGCGCGCGTGTATCGGCTCTAGCGTTCGGGACACGGCCATGTAAGCGATGTCAAGCGCCGCGGGCCGCAAGAATCGCGGGCATGGCCGCGAGCGAATCGATCAGGCCATCGCACTCCAACGCGGCCGGGCCGCCCGGCCCCGCATAACCATAGCTCACGATGAAGACCGGCAGACCGGCCGCCCTCGCGGCCCTCACATCGACTGGCGAATCACCGACCAATACGCTGTGTTCGGGCTCCACGCCGAGCAACCGGCACGCGTGCCACAGCGGTTCGGGGTCGGGCTTCATTCTCGCGATCGAGTCCCCGGCGACCAGCACGTCGAGGTAGCGGGCAAGCCCGGTCGCAAGCAGGAGCGGCGCGGCGAGTTCCTTCGGTTTGTTGGTGACGCAGGCGAGCCGGTATCCAAGCCGCTGCAGCTCGCTAAGACCGCTCCCCACGTGAGGGAACACGCGGCCGAGGCGTCCGTTGGTTTGCGCATAGTGGCGATGGAACACATCGAGTGCATGGCTGGCGTCGACGCGCCGATCCAGACCGGCTGCTTCCAGCGAGCGGCGAACCAGGTTGGCCACCCCTTTGCCGATAAAGCCGCTGACGGTCGCGAACGGCAGCGGTGCGGTACCGAATTCGCCGAGCATCTGGCGGACCGCCTCGACGATGTCCGGTGCGGTGTCGACCATCGTGCCGTCGAGATCGATCAGCACGGCTTGGGAACGCATACCTGTCACGGGAGACTTCTGTTGCATGCTCAAGCCGACTCGCTCAGCGCGTGGCGGTGCCAATGACGCAAGGTGGCCAGATCGACCCAACCGGCCTGTTCATTCGGCACAGACGAAGGAATCGGCGCGTGCGGTTCACCCAGGTGGGGCAGCACGGCCAACGCGCCGTCGAAGTCGTCGTGAGACGTGTACGCGGTCGGCGTCACGATGGTGGGGACACCGGCCGCACGTGCCGCGCGCAGACCGTTCGCCGAGTCTTCGAAGGCAATGCAGTCCGGGCCTTTCAGCCCGAGTTGCCGAAGCACGTCGAAGTACACGTCAGGCGAAGGCTTCTTCACGTGGGTCGTGCCGGCATCGCCGACCGCGGCGAAGCGGCTGCGCCACGCGGGGCCGAATGGCGTTTGCAGCAATGCGTCGAGGTTCGCGGGGGTGGTGGTCGTGGCGATCGCCACCGGAATGGCGGCCGCCTGGGCTTCGGCGATCAGACGCGCGATGCCCGGCCGCAAGGGCAAGCCGCCGTTGCTCACGCGCGCTGCGTAGTGACGGGTCTTGATCGCATGCACGGCCTCGATCACTTCGTTCACGCGCATGCCGTCCGCTTCTTCCAGATCGGCGACGTGCCAGTAATGCCGCAGGCGCTCCTTACCGCCCGCGACCTTGAGAAGACGCGTATAGAGCGGCGCGTCCCAGACCCAGTCGAGACCCGCTTCGGCGAATGCCGCATTGAAGGCCTGCAGATGAGCGGTCTCGGTATCGGCAAGCGTGCCGTCGACGTCGAAGATCAGGGCTTGCATGGTCCGGTGCTCTCCTCAGGGCATGCAGCCACGATAGCGGAGCCCGATACCGATTTGAATTCAGAGATTCTTTGGGCTCCGGTAAGACATCGTTTATGTGGCCGTGGCGAGCACGCGCCGGGCGGTGGCGGCGCAACGCAAACGCGGCAGCACTCACTTTTTCGCCCGGGGATCCGTGACGAAACCGATTTTCGTCAGGCCGCCGGCCTGCGCGGCCGACATCACGTCGGCGACGCGCTCATAGGGCACTTTGCGGTCGGCCCGCAAATGCAACTCGGGTTGGGGCTTCGCGCGAGCGGCTTCGGCGATCCGGGCGCGCAATGCGTCGTCGGCCACGGGATGGCCGTCCCAAAGAATCGAGCCGTCCGCCTGCACGGCGACGTCGAGATGCGCGGGTTTGACAGTGTCCGGCTGGCTGCTCGCCTGCGGCAGGTCGATCTTCACCGCGTGCTGCATGGCCGGAATGGTGACGAGAAATATGATCAGCAGCACGAGCATCACGTCGACGAGCGGCGTCATGTTGATTTCGCTCATCAGGCCGCTTTCGTCGTCGTCGGAGAACGGGGTCATTGCCATTTGAGCGCTCCGTCATTCGTGCCGTCATGAGCTTCGCCCTCTGCTGCGGGAACGGAGCGCGGCACGAGGCGCATGTCAGGACCGCTGCTGGACGGCAGTTGCGAACCGGTTACGAAATACGCGTGCAGTCCATGCGCGAAACGCTTGAGCCGCGTCACGATCGACTTGTTGGCGCGGGTCAGGCCGTTGTATCCCAGCACCGCCGGTATCGCCACGAAGAGGCCGAAGGCCGTCATGATCAACGACTCGCCGACCGGTCCGGCGACATGATCGATCGACGTCTGGCCCGTTTCGCCGATCAGAATCAACGCGTGATAAATGCCCCAGACGGTCCCGAACAGCCCCACGAAGGGCGCGGTGCTGCCGATCGACGCCAGCACCGCGAGGCCGCTTTGCATGCGTGCGATGGCGTCGTCCATCGTGTCCTGCAGGCGGCGCGTGATCCAGTCGGATACGTCGATGCGGTCATGCAGATGCGACTGGGTTTGCTGATGATGGGCCGCGGCTTCCTCGCCGGCCAGCGCGAGCGCGAGAAGCGGATTGTCGCGGTGAGACGACCCCGGCGCCTGCGCGCCGAGGCTTCTCAATCCGTCTTCGAAGCGATCGGCTCGCCAGAACTGCGCTTCGGCCTGGCGCGTCACGCGCTTCACCCGCATGATGGTCCATAGCTTGACGAGGATCACCGTCCACGACAGCACCGACATGATCAGCAGCGCGCTCAGAATGCCGCGCGTGACGATATCGCCGTTTTCCCAGACATTCGCAAGGCCATAGTGTTGCATGGTGGTTTCCTTTGACTCGGCGATAAGTTACTCGGTCAATCCGAACACGAACGATTCCGAATAAGCGGCGCGAACCACTTCGCCGTTTTCCCTGTATGGCTGGCAAACCCCGGCGTGGATGGCCGCGAGCGCTGCGTCGTCGAGCCGGGGATAGCCGCTGCTCTTTTGCAGCTGCGCGGTTTCGATATGGCCGGTGAGGCCCACGACGAACCGGACGACCGCGGTGCCGCTTTCGCTGCGGCGCTTCGAGACGTCGGGATAGTCCGGCTTCGGGATATCGCAGTCGACGTGCGATACGCTTTTCGGCGTACTCGATGCAGGCGCCGTGCGTTCGGCGGCGGCCGCCGAGGCAATCGTTGCGGGTGCCGCGGGCACGGGTGTGGCAGCAATGGGTGCAGCCACTGGTTCAGGCGAGTACGCCATGTCCCGGGAAGGCGACGGCGTGGCCGGCACGCCCGCAGCAGGCGCCGCGCTGCGCGCCGGCTTGGGACGGGGCGGCGGCGCTTTGCTGCGTACCGGAGGCTGCGTGGTTTGCGGCGCTGCAACCACGGCGGCCGGAGCGGGCACATCAGGCGTGGCAGGTGCGACGACCGCCGACTCATCCTTTAACAACATCGCGATGATGGGCGGCGCTTCCACCGTCCGCTCGACCGTCTTGTCCCGCGCCGCCGACACCCACACGAGCAAGCCCACATGCGCGGCGATTACGGCGCTCAGCGCGAGGACGCTCCGGCTACGCCATGCCGCATTGTTCGCGCTATATCCAGCCGTCGCCATTGCACGTTCCAGCATCACCGTCGCGGCCTCGCATTGGCCACCTCCGCGCTCATTTTCCACCCCTCCAGCGTGTTTTAGTACTGCCGCCGATCCCACCGCGTCAATTCGGGAAAATCTCCCGCCCGATGTTCGTTGTCAAACGATCCTCCAATGGACTACTTTGCTTGAACGGCGCGACCTCTCGCGACGCAGGAATTTCACTACGGAGTACGACAATGCCGGAGACACGGTTTCGCATCACGACGCGAGGGCGTTCGCTCGCTCTCGCTGTCACCACGTTAGCCACCGCCGCCACGGCGATCGCCCTCGCCGTGAGTACGGCCTACGCCGCCGCGCCGATGGCCTACGTGACCAGCGAGAAGGCCGGTGTCGGCGTGATCGATCTGGAGCAGATGACGCTGACCAGGACGTTTCCGGTCGGCGCCGACGGCCCGCGCGGCCTGAGTCTGAATACGGATGGCACACGGCTTCTCGTGGCCAACAAGAATACCGGCGACCTGGCGGTGATCGACACGGCTTCGGGGCAGGTCGTGCAGCGTGTCAAGATCGGCAAGAACCCCGAGTATGTGCGCGTGCACAACGGCTACGCGTACATCACCTACGAGCCCGGCGAAGAGGGCGGCCCGCCCGCCGCGAACGGCAAGCCGAGTGCGGACGGCCCGCCCGCCGCCAACGCCAAGCCGGGTGCCGACGACGATGACGCCAACAAGCCGCCCGCGCAAATCGCGATCGTCGATATGAAGACCTGGCGCGTGATTCGTTCGGTCACGAGCGGCCACGAAACCGAAGGCATCGAATTCTCACGCGACGGCAACGCGATGCTCGTCACCAACGAGGGCGACGATACGGTCTCCATCTATCACGTGCGCACGGGCGCGCCGCTCAGAACCGTGAAGCTCGCGGCAGGCGGCCGCCCGCGCGGCATCCGTCTGTCGCCCGATGGCAAGGACTATGTGGTCACGCTCGAATCGCTAAGCAAGTTCGTGGTGATCGATGCGCGCACGTACCAGGTGGTGAAGACGGTCGATACGAAGCTCGGGCCGTACGGGGTGGCATTCGGGCCGGATGGCAAGCGGCTTTTCGTCGCCGCGGCGCGCGACAGGACGGTGCAGGTTTTCGACGGCCGCAGTTACGAGCATGTTGCCGACGTACCGGTGGGACAGCGATGCTGGCACTTCAGCTTCACGCCGGACGGCGCGAAGCTGCTGGTGGCGTGCGGGCGCTCCGACGCGGTGTATGTGCTGGACGCGCAGAGCTATCAGCCCATCAAGCAGATCGGCGAACTGCCGCTTGCCTGGGGCATCGTCACGTATCCGCATAGCGACGGCTCGATCGAATCGCATTGAGCGTGCGGGATATGGGCGTCGACCACACGCCGATCGATTCGCGCTCATCCCGCTCACCGCGCTACTTCCATGCGTAGTGCAAACCGACCCAGAAGCCACGCGGCGCGCCCGGCCCGACGAACTGTTCGTTGATCGGGTTGGCGCCGTCGAACGTATGGTTCGGGCCGTTGAAGAAGTTCTCGCCGAGCGCGCCGAAGCTCGCATAGCGCTTGTCGAGCAGGTTCGTGATGCTCGCGAAGACCTGAAGCTGTTTGGTCACCTGGTACGAGGTGTCCAGATCAATCAGCAGATAGCCGGCGATCTTGCCGTTCACGTCCTGGTTGTTTTCGTCGCCCTGTGCATAGACGCCGCCGCGCCAGGTCAGGTTCGTGCCGATGTTCCACTTCGCGGTGGCCGCATAGTCGAGTTGCAGTTTGACGGTGTTCGCCGGGATGCTGGGAATATGATCGCCCGGCTTGACGGTGATGTTGCCGCTCTGATCCGCACTGGAGTTGCTCGGACTGCTTTCGGTCCAGCTCGAGCGGTAGGTCGCGTCGACGTAGCTGTAGCTGGCGGTGACGGCGAGCGGCCCGAACTGGCTGTGTCCGGACAGTTCGACGCCTTGCCGGCGGGTGCGGCCGACGTTCTGAAAGAAGCCCTGGTTGCTGGTGGCGCCATTGGTGCTGATGAACTCGATATCGTTGTCGAGCGTCGTGCTGTAGGCGGCGGCGCTCCATGTCGTCGCCCGGCCTATGCGTCCGCGTGCGCCGATTTCAAAGGTCTTCGAGATCACCGGCTGGAGCGACGGATCCGACACGAAGTCGTTGGGCAGCGAGCAGGGCGCGGCCGGATCCGCGCAGGCCAGTTCGATGGCGGTCGGCGAACGCATGCCCTCGTTATAGGTGGCATAGGCCGTGAACGCGGAAGTCGGGTTCCAGTTGATGCCGATCGCGGGGTTGAAGCGGGAAAACGTATGGTGGCCGTCGAGCTGGGGCTGCGTGCCGCTCGAGTCGCCGATCGTGGCGTCCGCCCAGTTGTAGCGTCCGGCGAGCGTCAGCGTCCATTGCCTGGTAAGCGACAAGGTATCCTGAAGATAGATGCCGTAGTTTCCATTATGGGTTTTCGCCGCGGTTTCCTGCTCGAAATCGCCGATGCCGACGGTCGCGCGGGAGGCGGTGAACACCGCATCCTGGGACGATTGCGTGTACCGGGAGTTGGCAATATCCGCGGACACGCCCGCGACGAACTGGTTCTCCATCCCTGCGAGCTTGCCGAGCAGCGTGAGTTGCAGGCTCGCGCCATAGCTGTCGGTGGAGACGATCGATCGTTCGTTGGTTGCCTGGGTCGTATCGATGTTGCCTTCAGCGTCCACCGAGCCGAAATTCGGGTTGGTGTTGCTGCTCACGTTGTCGTTACGGAAGTGCCGGTAATAGACGTTGCCGCTCAGTTCGACGTGGTCGTTGAAGTAATGATCGCCCGACAGTGTCGCGTAGGCGGCGCTGTTCTGATTCTGGTCGGGATAAGTGTACGGCTGCTTCGGATTGCCGAGGAAAGAGCGCGGAATGGTCTGCGAACCGTGCAGATCGTTGTCCGCGCCGCCCCCGGAGAATGACAGGGTGGTATCGGCATCGGTATAACGCAGCTTGCCGAACGCCTGGCGCACGCGGCTGGAATTCTGCTCCGCCCAGCCGTTGTCGTTCGCCGCGTTGCCGGTCACGTAGTAGTCGAGATTCTGACCGATGGTGCCGCCCTGTTCGATCTGAGCGGACTTGCGGCCCCAGGAGCCCACTTGCACTTCGGCTTCGCCGCCGGGGCTCGTCTTGCCGTTCTTCGTCGTGATCGCGAGCGCGCCGCCCAGCGTGTTGAGGCCATAGGTCGGATTCGAACCGGGAATCAGCTGGATCGTGTCGATTGCCTGTTGCGGCAGCAGGTCCCAGTTCACCACGTCGCCGAACGGCTCGTTCACGCGCACGCCGTCGACGAACACCGAGAGGCCTTGCGGCGTGCCGAGCAACGGCGACGCGGTGAAGCCGCGATAGTTGATGTTGACTTGATACGGATTGCCTTGCGCATCGGCAATATCGACGCTCGGCAGATTCTTTGCGAAGTAGTCGGTGAGCGTGCTGCGGTGCTGCTGTTCCAGCTCCTGGGCGTGAACGGTCTGCACATTGGCCGGCACTTGAGCGAGCGGCGTGCCGATGCCGAGCAGCGGCGTGGTGCCGACGACGACGATCGGCGCAAGCTTCACCGCGTCGGCGCCATCGGTATCCGGACTCGCACCGGCAGGCGCGGCGGACGATGCCGCCACGGCGGGCGCGGCGGTTTCTGCCTGAGCCCACGCCGGAATGGACAGGCTCGCGAGGGCGCCGCCGAAGCACAGGGTGAGGCCGGCACGGCGGCGCAAACGGGGCAAGTCCGGTAAGCGAGATGCGCGGTGCGCGCTGGATGGCGTGTTCATCGTTTTGTCTCCGGCCGTATCGACGCTATCTTCGCTAGCGCCACCGCGTTGCGGCGTGCGTAGCGCTTTCGTTCTGTGTGTGCAAAGCTTCGCATACGCCGGCGCGCGAAACCCGGGAGGTTTTCCCGATATCGCGGGGAAGCGTTCCCAAACGCGCAGCAACAAACCGCTGTGCGGACCCGGTCTGAGTAGAATGCGAACGTGACGAATGCAAACGTGATGGCAAGCGACTCCTCGACCCCTTCTTCAGCACGCTCCGTTGCGCCGCATTCGACGGTGCGGCGCGACCTTGCATGGGTGCTTGCGCTGACGGTGCTCGCCGCCGTGTTGAGCGCGAGGTTCGACTTCAGCGAGAACGCATACCGCTGGACACGGGGTCTCGAGCGCTTTCAGCTCGACGAATTGCCGGGCACGCTGTGCGTGCTCTCCATCGGCCTCGCCTGGTTCGCATGGCGCCGTTACCGCGAGGCGCGCCGCGAGCTGAGCCGGCGCTGCGCGCTGGAAGAGCAGGCCGAACGCCTGCTCGCCGACAACCGGCGTCTGGCCAATCAGGCGCTGCAGGCGCAGGAATTCGAGCGCCGCCATCTGGCGCGCGAACTGCACGATGAACTGGGCCAGTACCTGAATGCGATCTCGCTCGACGCGGCGCGCATCCGCGATCTGTCCAGCACACGCGAGCCGGAGATACATCGAGTGTCGCTCGGCCTCATGCAGAGCGCGAGCCACGTCTATCGGCAGATTGGCGGCATGATCCGGCGTTTGCGGCCGATCGGCCTCGACGAGTTCGGTCTGCCGAGCGCGCTGGAGCATTGCGTCGACGGCTGGCGTGAGCGGCTGCCGGACGCGTCGTTCTCACTGACGATCGAAGGGGACTTCGCGGACCTGAGCGATGCGCTGACCATCACGCTTTACCGGCTCGTGCAGGAAGGGCTGACCAATGTCTCGAAGTTCGCCCGCACGGCCCGCGTGGAAGTGTTCATGGTGCGTGCTCCGCGCGATGCGCGGGAGCGGCAGGACGGCAGGTGCATCGATGAAATCGTCGTCACCATGGCCGACGACGGCCCTGGCGCCGATCTCGACCAGCCGCGCGGCGGACTCGGCCTGATCGGCATGCGCGAGCGGGTCGAGGCGCTCGGCGGCGAATTTCACGTGGCGAGCAAGCCGGAAGGCGGTTTCCTGTTCTGCGCGCGGGTGCCCGCTCACGCAGGGCTTGCCGAACCCGTGAACTGAAGCCCGAGTCGCGTCGCCATCTGGGCGAGCTGCACGCCGTTGTCGGCGCCGAATTTCTGCCGGATCACGGACTGATGATTCGCCACGGTCTTCTGGCTCAGCCCGAGTTTCTCGGCAATGCTCGGCAGCGTATAACCCTGCACGAGCAGACGCAGCACCTCGAACTCGCGCGCGGACAATTGGCGTCCGGGTGGGCCTTCGCTGAACGCATTGCGCAGCGCGAGCGCCTGCGAGATATCCGGGCTCAGATAACCCGCGCGCCGCGCGATGGTGCGCACGGCCTCCACCAGCACGTCGGGCGCGCTGGCCTTGGTCACGTAGCCGAGGGCGCCGGCGTCGAGCGCGCGGCGCACGAAAATCGCCTCCTCGTGCACGCTGAAGATCAGCACGCGTGCGTCCGGCTCGCGCGCGAGCATACGCCGCATCGCTTCGATACCGCTTGCGCCCGGTAACGAGACGTCCATCACCACCACGTCCGGGCGCAGCGCGCAAAAACGCTGGTACGCCTGGGCCGCGTCGGCCGCTTCGCCGCACACGTGCACGTCGGCATTCAGTTCGAGCAGACGCCGGTAACCCTCGCGCACCACCGCGTGATCGTCGACGAGCAGGACGGAGATGTCGCCCGCTGCCATGGTCAGCCTCCTGTGCGGCCGTGGTCGTGGCCGCTGGTGTCACAGCTTGTTGCGCCGCTTGCTTCGCCGCTTGTTGCACCGCTTATTTCACCACCTGGGTCGCCGCTCACCGTGCGGCTCGCCGCACTAGCGGCCAGCTTGCGCGAGTTCGCGTCGTTGCGGAACAGGATCGGCTGCTCGCGCGGTTCAGCCGCGGCGGCCGCGCGCCGTGCCGCGTTCACCACGCGCACCACGGTGTCGTGCGACGGCGACTTGTCGCAAACCGGGTCGGCATTGGCCGCGTCGCCGGTGAGCAGATAGGCCTGGCAACGGCAGCCGCCGAGGTCGCGTTCCTTTTCGTCACAACTGCGGCACGGCTCTTTCATCCAGGCGAGGCCGCGAAAGCGGTTGAATGCGTCGCTCTCGTACCAGATCTCGCGCAGCGGCGTCTCTTTGACATTCGGCAGCACGAGTCCGGGCAGGCTGCGCGCGGCGTGACAGGGCAGCGCCGCGCCGTCCGGGGCGACGCCGAGAAACACCGCGCCCCAGCCGTTCATGCAGCGCTTCGGGCGTCGCTCGAAATAGTCCGGCACGACGAAGAAAATCTTGCAGCGCTCGCCCTGCGTGCGGCGGTAACGCTCGACGACCGCTTCGGCTTCCTCGAGCTGTTCGCGTGTCGGCATCAACTGCGCTTCGTTCTGATGCGCCCAGCCGTAGTACTGCGTGTTGGCGAGCTCCAGGTATTCGGCGCCCATCGCGAGCGCCATGTCGATGATCTTGTCGACGTGCGGCAGGTTGTAGCGATGCAGCACGCAGTTGAGCACCATCGGAAAGCCGTGCCGTTTGATCGATGCGGCGACGCGCTGCTTCAGATCGAAGGTGCGCGTGCTGCTCAGGAAGTCGTTGAGTTCCTGCGTCGAATCCTGGAACGACAACTGGATGTGGTCGAGGCCCGCCGCCTTCAGATCGCCGAGCCGTTTATCGGTGAGGCCGACGCCGGAGGTAATCAGATTCGTGTAAAAGCCGAGCTTGCGCGCCTCGCCCACCAGCACTTCGAGATCGTCGCGCACGAGCGGCTCGCCGCCCGAAAACCCCAGCTGCGCGGCGCCGAGCGCGCGCGCCTCGCGCAGCACGCCGATCCATTGTTCCGTGCTCAGCTCGCGGCTGTGGTCCGTATAGTCGACCGGGTTGTAGCAGAACGCGCAATGCAACGGGCAGCGATACGTCAGCTCCGCGAGCAGCCAGAGCGGCGGCGCTACCGCGTCCGGAGTCGCTTGTGGCTGTGCGGCGCCAGCGGGTTGTGAGAGGTCTGTCATCGCGCTACTCCAGCCAGCCGCGTAGCTGTGCGTCGGCAACGAACGCCCGCACTTCGGGACCGAGCCCGGTCGTGTTGAACGCCTGCTCCAGGTCGGCGATCAGCGCGGTCATATCGCGCGTGCCGTCGCAACGTTTGAGGATTTCCGCCGCGCTCTGATTGAGCTTCACCATCCCTTCCGGGTAGAGCAGGACGTGAGCGTTCTGAGCGGGCTCCCATTGCAGACGAAAGAGCTTGCTGATCGTCGGACGTTCGGCGGTTTGCATGGCGCCGCCGGCGCGTGGCAGGTCGTTCATTGCGGGAAGGCCTTTTCGATCGAGTCCAGCATGGTCCACAGGATGTCGAGCTTGAATTGCAGGATCTCGAGCGCACGTTCCTGCTGGTCGCGCCGCGTGAAGTGATCGAGCGTGACTTCGAGGCCGTGCTCCACGTCGCGTTGCGCAAGCGAGATGCGCGAGCGGAAATACGCGAGCCCGGAAGGCTCGATCCACGGATAGTGTTCCGGCCAGCTCGCGAGCCGGTCGCGATGAACCTGCGGCGCGAACATTTCCGTGAGCGACGAGCAGACCGATTCCTGCCACGGCGCGCGGCGCGCGAAATTCACGTAGGCGTCCACAGCGAAGCGCACGCCGGGCGTCACCTGTTTGAGCGACCACAGGTCGTCGCGCGACAGGCCGACCGCGTCGCCGAGGCGCGCCCATGTTTCGATGCCGCCTTCCTCGCCGCCGTAGCCGTCGTGATCGAGAATGCGCTGCACCCAGCGGCGGCGCGTCTCGCGATCGGGGCAATTCGACAGCACGGCCGCATCCTTTAGCGGAATGTTGATCTGGTAATAGAAGCGATTGGCGACCCAGCCGCGAATCTGCTCGCGGGAGCAGCCGCCGCTATTCATCTTCACGTTGAACGGATGATGGATGTGGTATGCGACGCCTTTTGCGCGCAACTGCGCTTCGAATTCCTCGCGGGTCCAGGCGGGGCGGTCGCCGTGTCCGTTAGTCTGCGCAGTGTGTTGCGGCGCCGTGCCCAGGGTGTCTTTCGCGTTCATACCGTCTCGTCTCCGTTTCTTGCTTGATGGCCATGCTTTTACATCGGCGCTTCATCGCTTGCTTTACAGCCCTGCTTCAAAGGCCTGCTTCAAAGCCCTGCTTCAAAGCCCGATCTCGCAGCGCCACGTCATAGTTCAAACGTCATTCCGTCATACGCTACTTCAATGCCGTGCTCGCTCAGGATGCGGCGCTCAGGGCCATCCTCGACGAGAATCGGATTGGTGTTGTTGATGTGAATCAGCACCTTGCGGACATCGTGCGCTTCGAGCGAGTCCAGCACCTCGATCATGCCGCCCGGTCCGGATTGCTGCAGATGGCCCATATCGGCCGCGGTCTTCTTCGAGAGACCCAGGCGGATCATTTCATCGCCGGTCCACACCGTGCCGTCGACGAGCAGCAGATCGGCCTCGCGCATCGCCGCGTGCACATGCGCTTCGATCGCACCGAGTCCGGGCGCGTAGAACACGCGCTTGCCGGTCTGCAGGTTCGTGATGACGAGTCCGATATTGTCACCCCGCTCCGGGGCGTTGCGATGCGGCGAATAGGGCGGCGCCTTGCTCGACAGCGGCAGCGCGTCGATCTGCACGCCGCTGAGCGCATCCACGGCGAGCGGTGTGCCGTCGAGCGCGATGCGGCGATGCTCGACGCCGCAATAGTGCGAAAGGATCGGCGCGACCGGAAAGCCGCTGCACAGGTCCTGCCACACCGCATCGGTCGCGTAGAGGGGCAACGGCGTGTCGCGTTCGCGCAGCATCAGCAGGCCGGTGACGTGGTCGATCTGCGCGTCGATGACCAGCACCGCGGCGATGCCGCTGTCGCGCACGCGGCGGGCCGGCTGCAATTCCGGATGGGCGGCGATCTGCGCGAGCAGGTCGGGTGACGCGTTGACGAGCAGCCAGTCCTCGCCGTTCGCGCTCACCGCGATCGACGATTGCGTGCGGCGCGTCGCCTTCAACGTGCCGCGCCGCACGCCGTCGCAATTGCGGCAATTGCAGTTCCATTGCGGGAAACCGCCGCCCGCCGATGAGCCGAGTACCTTGATCTTCATGCAGCGCGGCGCAGGATGCGCCCCTCGTGAGCGGGTGGAAGGAACATCGCCGTGAGCGCGTGGGCCACGCGTTCGTGCAGTCTCGGGTCGCTCCCGAGGTGCCCGGCGCGCACATATTCGACGCGTGCAGCGGGAACGGCACGCGTGAGACGTCGCAGATTGCCCGGCGGGCAGACGGGATCGCGCGAGCCATGCACGGCGGCAAGCGGCACGCCGGCCGCAGCGGCGCGGCGTGCCAGTGAGAGCAGGCGCGTTTCGCCGAGCCAGCAGCGGTGCATGAGGTAATGGGCCTGAATGCGGTACTTGCCGATCAGCTTGCACGCGTCTCGTCGCGAACTTCTTGCCGGCGAGCGTGAGCGGCGCGAGTCGGCGCTGGCGAGCACCGCATTCTCATAGCCACGCCACGCGAGCGCGACTGCGTGCTGGCGCGCTTCGTTTGCGCCGCCGCGCGGTTGCAGGCGGCCATGGCAGCTTGCCAGCAACGCGGCGGGCCGCGCGCAATCCGCGGCGGCACACAATCTCGCCCACGCACGCGGCGCGCGCTTGTGCGCGGCGACGAACAGCCCACGGACCTCACGCGGGGAAGTGAGAAAGAGGCCCCGCATCACCACGCCCGTCACAGATTGCGGATGCTGGCCGGCATACGCGAGTGCGAGCGCGGCGCCCCACGAGCCGCCGAGCACGCCCCAACGTTGAACGCCGAGCCGTACACGAATCGCTTCGATATCTTCGATCAGCCGATCCGTGCGGTTATGGCGCACGCTGCCGTGCGGCGTCGAGGCGCCGGTGCCGCGCTGATCGATCAGCACGACCCTGAAGCGCGCCAGATCGAAGAGCCGCAGCGAGCCGGGCTGGCTGCCGCTGCCCGGACCGCCGTGCAACACGACCACCGGCACGCCGTCAGCCGCGCCGGCCACCGTGAACGACACCCGATGCCCGTCGCGCGTACGCAGCGTGTCGACCGTCAGCGTCGCCGGCGGCGAACCGTGCGGTGAAGCCGGCGTTGATCCGGGCGTCGACCTGGGCCTCGAAGCGCGCCGTGTCATGGCAGCATCCTCGCGAGCAGATTGTCGCGATCGATCCACTGATGCTTGAGCGCGCCCGCCACGTGCAGCACGATCAGCACGATCAACGCATAGCCGATCGCCTGGTGAAGGCCGAAGAAGAGGTCGCGCAACCCCGCGTCGTCCCAGCCCCACTTCGGCAGCGCGATGCCCCAGAAACGCGTTCCGTAACGGTTGAACGACGAACCGAGATAGCCGCACAACGGCATCGCGACCATGGCTACGTATAAAAGGCCCTGCGTAGTGCGCGCGGCGGCGCGTTGCCACGGTCGCATCGGCGGCAAGGGCGGCCGAAGAAAGGCCACACGCGCCATGATGCGCAGAAGCACCAGCAGGAAAACCGTCAGTCCGACCGACTTGTGAAGGTTGAGCAGCGTCGCCTTGAGAGGCAGCCCCTTCGGCAGTCCGACCATGTAGAGTCCGAGCGCGAGCAGACCGATGATGCCCAGAGCAATCAGCCAATGCAGCGCGATCATCGCGCCGGCATAGCGCGGCGCGGGCGCGTGGGCGCCCTGCGATAGATGGGGAGAATGCACCATCGGCATGCTTGTCTCCTTCGTTGTCCGGTGTTTCTGTCGAACACCGTTTGATTGGCTGTCCGGCGAGCCGGCCGGGTGCGGCGGCTAGCTCACGATCAGTATTTCGCCTCGCCCGTCGACCGCGAGATCGCCCGTATGGCGGGTTGGCAAACGCGCCGCGCGCCACTGCGAAAAGGGCGCGATTTCATCGGCCAGACTGCGCACGAGGAGCGCCCAGAACACGTCGAAACCGCGACCGCCTTCAGTGAAGGTGGGCGGCAGTTGCATGGGCCGCTGGGCAAGCAGGAGGGTGCCGCGCCTCATACCGTACGCATAATGCGCGCCCAGCTGACCGGCGATGCCGATGGTGCCGGCCACGAGCCGTGACGCGGCGAAATCGCCCGCGTTGCCGCCGACCAGCACGAGGCCGCGGCGCATGCGGTCAGCAAGCCGCACGCCTGCGTCGCCATGAATCGTCAGCGTGCCGCCCGTCATGCCTTCCATGTCGCCGGCGAGCGCGCCGGCGGCGAAATCGCCGCTATGGCCGGTCACCGTCAGGCGGCCGCCGCGCATTTCGCAGGCGGTGAAATGGCCGGCATTCCCGCCGATATGCAAGCTGCCGCCCGCCATCTGGAAACCGCTAAGGTCGCCGGCCGAACCTTGGACGACGAGGTGCCCGTCCGTCATCCGCGCACCGATGCGGTCGAGCCACGGCGCCGCGTTTTCGATCACCAGGGTGGCGCTGGCGTGAGGCGCCGCGGATGCCGCGGGGCCGTCATCGCGTGACACGTCGAACACATCGCCTACGATACACCTGTCGTTGCCCGCGGGCAGGACCATGCGCTCGATGTCCGCCACGCTCATCGTCGCGAGCGGCACCGGCAGCAGGGCGGACGCGTCGACGCGGAAACCCGGGAGCGTTTTCACGCGCAGCGTTGTGCGAACACTCATGCGCGGCTCCCGTCGAGGCCGGCTGCGAGGCTGTGAAGATGGAAGTGGTACGGCCCCAGCTTGCCGCCGTAATTGCCCGCCGAAATCCGCAGCAGACCCGCCGCCTGTCCGAGCCCGGCGGCCGCGGCGATACCCGCGGTCATCGCGGCGCCGACGTCCGCGTCGGTGAGCCCGTCGATCACGATTTCGAGCACGCAGCCGACTTCCGCGCCCAGTTCGCCGCGCGCCGAGAGACCTGTGAGCGTGGGACAGAACGCGTCGTTGGTGGACGCGCTCGCACCTTTGTATTTCGAGCCGACTTTCGAACCCGAGCGCACGACGCCGCCCGGGAACGGCATGATCACGTTCGGCAGCCTGCGCATGGCGGCGACCGCCGCTTCGGAGGCGGCGAGCGCGGCGTCGATATCGCGCGCGAGCAGAATCAGGTTGCCGCCGCCCACGGCTTTGACGGTCAGCGCGGTGTCTTCGCAGACGAACTCGCCGTCCATCACCGGCACGCGCCAGTAACGCGTGTCGCCGAGCATCTTCGAAATCTGCCAGCCGTCGCCGAAATAGCGCAGACCGCTGCCGAGCGACGCCCGATCCGACAGCGGTGCGCGGCTCGTCGCGGCATCGATGCCGCCATACACGGCGGTGGTCGGACAGGTGAGCACGCATTGCCCGACGCGCCGTTCGATCTGTTTGGCCAGTTCCTTCGACGAGACCGCGAACAGCAGCACCGTCACGCCCGGTCGGCCATCGGGCGTTTCCGCGCCCGGCAGCGTCCGTTCGATGCCCGCTTCGCAGCCGCAGCCGATCACCGACGTGGCGAAACCCGTCAGCGAGTTCGCCGCGTTCATCGCCCACGCCGGCGTATGGGCGGTGATGACGAGCCGGGTCGCCTTCATCGGAAACGCTTCCGCAAAGGTGGCGTCGATCGTGGTGCCGTTGATCCGCAGGGTCGCCGTGTCGCTCATTGTGTGCGGTTTACCTTGTGCTCAGCCGTTCGCGAAACAGTCGACCGGCAGGAGTCTGCCGCCACGGCAGCAGTTGCAGATCTCGTCGTCGCTGATGGCCGCATGCGCGAAGTTGCTCGCGAGATTGGCGTCGCTGTAGGCGCGCAGCGTCTTCTCGATGCCCCGGTCGAAGTCGGGCGAAACGAAATGGATGCCTCCCGTGGGCGTGGCGACGAGCGTGCCGTCGCGCGCGACCAGTTCGCCGTCCTTGAACACATAGGCGGGCGACGTGAACATCCGCTCGCGGTCCGCGTGGTCGCGATAGACGGCGATATCCGCCGCCGCGCCGACGCCCAGATGGCCCCGGTCGCGCAGTCCAAGCAGGCGTGCCGGTCCGGCGCGCGTGATGATCGCGATCTCGTACAGCGAGAACTCGCGTTGCAACTGCGGCAACGCGCTCGCCACTTGCGCGTCGGTGTTGAGCTTCGCGAGTTGCTCGTCGCGAAACGATTTGTCCATCAGCAGACGGATCAGATGCGGGTAGCTCGTAAACGGGCCGCCGTTCGGATGATCGGTGGTCATCGCGACGCGCCACGGGTCGTCCACCAACAAAAAGATCTCGAGGCCGATGATCCACTGCAAGGCATTCACGTAGCTCTGCTCGCGATAGCGGAACGGCACCACGCCGCAGCCCGCGTCGCATTCGATATCGCCGACCACCCATTTGTGCGGCCGCGCGAGCGGCGCGTTGCGGAACTGCATCATGGTGTCACCCGAGGCCGTGACGGTCTGTCCGAAGATGATCTGGCCGACGTCGATCGACACGTTCGGCCGCGCGTTCACCGCTTCCGCGATCTGCCGCGCGCCCGACGAAAACTTCTGCGGACCCTCGGTGCCATAGCTATGAAACTGGATATGCGTGAGATGGATCGGCAGGCCGTCGGCCGCGTCCATGGTGGCGATCGTCGAATCAATGTTGCCGGGCACGCCGAGATTGCTCGCGTGCACGTGCAGCGGATGCGGCACGCGCAGTTCGGTCAACGCGCGCGACAGGGTGTGCAGCACCTCGCGCGGCGTGATGCCGTAATGCACGTGCGGCTCGTCCACGTTCAGCGAGCGCTGGTTGAACTTGAACGCGGAGATGCCGCCCGGATTGACGACCTTCACGCCGAGCGCCTTGCTCGCGTGAATCGTCCAGCCGATGTAGTCGCGCAGCCGCTCGAAGTCGTCGCGCGCGGCGAGCATCTGCAGGAACAGTTCGTCGTTGCCGAGCATCACGTACGCGCCGTGATCGATGATCGGCGTGTCGCCCATTTCGAGGTGCGTGTGGCGCGCGTTGGACGGCATCATGGCCGGTTCGAACGCGGCCGTGTAGCCCATTTCGGCGTAGCGGTAGCCGGTTGCGAGCGTGCCGGGCGTGCAGACGCCGCACGACGGCAGCCGCAGGTAGCGGCCGTTCGCGTCCCGCGCCGATTCGTAGGCGGCGTCCCGCACCGGATCTTCGCGATGATCCTCGGGCAGCAGCAGGCGCGAAAGATTGGTCTTGCCGCCGCCGATATGCGAGTGCATGTCGATGCCGCCCGCCATCACGATCATGCCGGTGGCATCGTATTCCTGATCGGCCGGCGTGGCGGCGGGCACGTCGACAATGCGGCCGTCGCGGATCGCCAGATCGCGGCGCACGCCGTCCACGCCGTTGGCCGGATCGAAGATCGTGCCGCCGGTGAGCCGGATGAGACTCATGGCTGCACCTGTTTGGCGGGCTGAGCGTTGAGGCGCGCGGCCAGTTGCGATGCGATCGTCGCCACTGAGGGCAGCGCCGCACCGCGTGCGGCGGACAGCGGCATCACGACCGAGCTGTCGACGCGAAACAGATGGCCGCCGCTATCGATGCCAGGCGTGGCAACCGGAATGAAGACGGTGGCGCCGCCGCGTGCTTTCGCGGCTTCGGCTAAAGCGGGGTGGCCGAGCACGATCGCGGGCACGTTCGGGTCGAGCGCTTGCGGCCATGCCGGCGGCGCGAAGCTGGCGACCCACAGCAAGGCATCGATCTCTCCTTTCGCAAGCAGTCTCGCCGTGCGATAGCGATACGGATCGTAATCGAGCGGCGCCGTGCCCGCGACGCGTGCGGGCGCGCAGACACGCGTGCGCAGCGGCAAACCCGCAAGCCAGGTCACGGTCTGGTTGACGCTCAACGCGCCATCGTCGCCGCCGAGCGCGAGACAGCCCGCGCGTACGGTGCGGTTTGCCGCTTTGACGATGCGGTTCAAGGCTTCGATGAGGAGCGCCGCGTGCGGGCCGGGCAGCGTGGCCGGTTCGTAGACGAGCACGGTGTAGTGCGCGGCGGCGATGCGCGCCTGCAGCGCGGCGAGTGCCTCTGCCGCACCCGTGCCGTCGTCCCGCAATGCGCGAGGCGCACGGCCTTCGCTCAGCGCGGACCAGAGGGCGAGTATGTCGAAGGGATCGGCGTCCGGCAGGAGCGCTTCGATTCGCGTAGTCGCGAGGCCGCTCGCAGCCGGGTCGGGCGCGCAACCGACGAACACCAGTTCGCGTTTGTGCGGCGTGCCTTCCAGCGTACGCGCGAAAAATCGCGGATAACGCTGCGACGGCTGGCAGCCGAAGAACACCAGCAGGTCCGCACGTGAACGCACTTCGGAAAGCGTCGTGAAAAACGAACCGCGATCCTGCAAGGCCAATGTGGTGGCGCTCATCGCATCGCCATGCAAATGATCGAGGATCGCGCCGCAACCCGCGGCGAGCGTGTAAAGCTCACGGGCGCCGGCAACGTCCGTGGTCAGGGCGCCGAACAGCGGGCGGTGCGCCGAGGACAGGATCCGCGCCGCGCTCGTGAGAGCGGTATCGAGATCCGCGTCGTGTCCGTCCACGCTGTTGCTGCACTGCGCATCCGGCTTGCCGTAGCACGCGAGCGCCTGCGCGAGGCGCGGGCATTCGGTATTGAGCACCGCGAGCGTATCGTCTTCGCGCGACTCGACGACGAGGTCGTCGCACAGCAGCGGGCAGAACGGACAGATCCAATCGCGCGTAACCGACGAGGCGGGCACGTTGGCCGGAGCCGAGGAGCTCGTGGACGATGGATCGATGGGCGTGAGGTGCATGGCCGCATTTTTAGCAAGCTCCATGCCGATCTGAACGGCCGGCCGTGGCGCGGGTGCGCGGCGCATGGTGCACCGCTTATGCGGCGCTGCGCCTGAAGGAGCCGATACGGTCGCCGTCCGCGCGCCGCTGCATGCTCATTGCGCCGGATCGGCGGCGCGCCTGCCGGCTGCACCGCACAGGTTGTGTGTCAATCTGGAGCAGAGTGTCACGAACTGCCACAGCAGCTTGCCGTTCGTTTACATCCACACCCTATCCAGCGATTGGCATGGAATTTGTATGGCTCGCCTAGGTGGTCTCGCCGGTGAACGGCGCGCCGATCCGGCGATCATGCAGTGCCGAAGCCACGAGCCACGCTGAAGCACCGGTGCGGGTCGCCGCCGTCATATCGTCGCGATGGCGGATGCCACCCGCTCCGATTACGGCAGTCTCTGCGGGGGCGCTGGCACGAATGCGTTCCACGGTGGCGAGATCGGGGCCGTCATAGCTGCCCACCTGATCGAGCGTCATTGCGATCACTCGCTGAGGCCACCAGGCAGAGGCGCGCTCGAATGCGGTGGCGGTGAGCAGCCGGCCGGCGCGGTGGTCGAGCGAGAGGATCGGCGCAAGCCCGGCCGTGTCGGCGGCGCGCAGCGCGTCGATGTCGTGCAGCGACTCGGTGCCGAACACGGGCACGAGCGTCGCGAGGTCGTGAGGAACAGGCTGGCTGTCGATGTTGCCGATGCGCTTGCCGGCTTCTTCGATACGTTCGAACAGCGAATGCATCGATGCATAGTCGGCATAGCCCGCATCGAGCCAGATGTCAGTGCCGGGCAGGGCGGCACGCAATGCAGCAAGCGTCTCGACGTGAGCGCCTTGCTGAAGGATCGCGCCGAGGTCGGCGATATAGAGCGTGCGTGCGCCGCTTGCGGCAAGCAGCGCGCGGGCGATGTGAAGCGGCTCGCTGGTGGCGGCGAGCGACGAGCGGATCGGCCGATAGGCTGTCCGTTCGCCGCGCACCGCGCGTACCACGTGGCCGTCGAGCAGATCGAGAACCGGTATCACCTGCATGGGGGCGCGTTCCTTTGACCAAGATCTTTGTCTTCGAGTATCTCACCGGCGGCGGCATCGACCCGGCGCATGCCGGCGCGGCGAGTCTTGCCGACCTGAGCGCGCTGATCGTCGAAGGCCGGGTGATGCGCGACGCGCTGGCGAGGGATCTGCGTGAGCTCGACGCAGTGGACGTGAGCTTCGCGAGCTCGCGCTTTGAAACCGTCGACCCGGCGCTCGCCCATTGTAGGGCCGTGCAAGGAGAGTCGATGACGGCCTTCGTCGCACGGGTGGCGCGCGAACACGATTACGCGTGGATCATCGCGCCGGAATGCGACGGCCTGCTGCTGCATCTGTACGACGCGGTGGGCGCGGCGCGTTGGCTCGGCTGCGCGAAAGAAGCGATCCGCGTGGCGTCGAGCAAGAGCGCGACAGCGGCGTGCCTCATGGCGCACGGCATCGCCACGACGCCCGCTATCGAACCCGGCCAGGCCGATGCGCAGCGCGGCGAGCGCTGGGTCGTGAAACCGGACGACGGCGCGGGTGGTCTCGATACCTTCGTGTTCGACAACTTCGCCGATGCCTGTGCCGAATACGACGCGCGCGCGGCCGCCGCACGCAATCCCGTGCTGCAGACCTGGGTCGACGGCGAGCCGCTCAGCCTTTCGCTGATCTGCCGCGCCGAGGGCGCGGAACTCATCAGCATCAACCGCCAGCAAATCAGTCTGAGCGCAGGCGACGAGGGGCAGCAACCGCGCATCGTCGAATTCGACGGCGTGACGGTCAACCAGATCGATCCGGCCGGCGACCAGGGCCGCGTGCTCGACGCCCTCGCGCAGCGGGTTGCAAAGGCGATGCCGGGCTTGCGCGGCTTTGTCGGTATCGACGTGGTGTGGCATCCGCTGCTCGGGCCGGTGGTGATCGAGGTCAATCCGCGTCTGACCGTCGCCTATGCCGGCCTGTCCGCCGCGCTGGGCCGCAATCTCGCGTGCGCCCTGCTGGCGGCGCACGGGGTGCGTCTCGAGCGATCCGGCCCGGCGGCGCGCAGCCATGGCGCGCCGTGCGCCTGCGGAGCCCGGCCATGAGCGCCGCGCACGTCACGCAGGCAAGCTCCGCGGCGGCGGGGGATGGGACGGTGTTCGGCTGGGATGTCGGCGGCGCGCATGTGAAGGTATCGATGGCCGATGCCGGCGGCGCCGTGCTCGACATCGCGCAATGGGCGTGTCCGCTATGGCAGGGGCTCGACCATCTGGAGCGCACCATCGACCTCGTCTTCGAGCGCTGGCCGGCCGCGCAGACGCGCGCCGCGCAACACGCGGTGACGATGACGGGCGAAATGGTCGATCTTTTCGAGGACCGCGCGCAAGGCGTGCGGGCGATCGCCGCCGCGCTCACGCAGCGGCTCGGGCCAGAGTTGCGTTTCTTTGCGGGCGACGCCGGCTGGCTCACGCCGCAGACCTGCGCGGCCGGCTGGCGCAGCGTCGCCTCGGCGAACTGGCTCGCGACCGCGCGCTGGGTCGCGGCACGCGTGGGTGATGCGCTGCTCATCGACATCGGCAGCACGACCACCGACATCATTCCGCTCGCGGGCGGCCGGGTCGTCGCGCGCGCCGCGACCGATGCCGGGCGGCTCGCCACTGGCGAACTCGTGTATCAGGGGGTGGTGCGCACGCCGTTGTGCGGCGTCGCGCAGCGCATCGAATTCGCCGGGGCGGCCGTCAACGTGATGAACGAATGGTTTGCGACCACGGCGGACGTCTACCGGCTCACGGGTGAACTGGCGCCGCAGTACGACCTGTATCCGTGCGCCGACCAGGGACCGAAGACGGAAAGCGCAAGCCGCACGCGGCTCGCGCGGATGATTGGGCGGGACGCCCATGAAACGGATCCCGCCGAGTGGCGCAGGTTCGCGCTTCGCTGGCGCGAACTGCAACTGCGCGAAATCGGCGTCAATCTCGCGCGGGTGACGGCGGCGCACCCTGAACTCGCCGCCGCGCCGCTGGTGGGCGCCGGCTGCGGACGTTTTCTCGCGGCGGCGCTGGCGCGAGAAGAGGCGCGCGGCTACGTCGATTTCGGCATGCTGGCCGGCGTTCCGGCGAGTTGTTCGGACTGGGCCGCGACGTGCGCGCCGAGTGTGGCGGTGGCATTGCTGGCGGTAACGCGCCACGGCGAAGCCGCCGCTGAAAACCGTAGTGTGGCGTCGCGAGCGGCTTGATGCGAACGGCGCGGCGCGGCGCGAGTTGGCGCGCGAGGTGGAAAAGCGGCTGTGGGGCGTGACGGAGCAAGCGGACGGACACGCAACCGGGCACGCAATCGGACAAACGGCAGGCCAATGCAGTTAATCGGAAACGAGGACAACGGTCATGTGGGTGGTCAAGATCGGGGGCAGCCTGAGTCACGAGCCGACGCTGCGCCACTGGCTCACCGAGCTCTGTGAAGTGGGGGGCGGGCGCGTCGTTATCGTGCCCGGCGGCGGCGATTTCGCGGACAAGGTGCGGCAATACCAGAGTGAGTGGCGCTTCGACGATCTCGCCGCGCACAACATGTGTCTGCTCGCCATGACGCAGTACGCGATTCTCATGCAAGGGGTCCTGCCCGAACTCGTGCTCGCCTCGAGCGAGGCGAAGATCCGCCGCGCGCTGCGCGACGGCCATGTCGCCGTGTGGGTGCCGACCGCGCTGATGCGCGACACGCCGGACGCGATGAGCAACTGGGACACCACTTCCGACAGCCTCGCCGCGTGGCTTTCGACCATGCTCAACGCCGAGCGGCTGATCGTGGTGAAGTCGTGCCCGATCTCCGAGGACCAGCGGCTCGAGACGCTAGCCGCCACGGGTGTGGTCGACCGGTGTTTCGTCGACTACGTGAACGAAGCGAATTACGTGGTCGAGCTGTTCAACAAGGACAATGTCGCGTTGATGCGCGACCGGCTGCTGAATACGCCGGTGAGCTAACGTTTTTTGCCGCGTTGCATGTCACCACGTAAGCGGCGACCTGCAACGACATGCAGCGGCCAGCGGGGGCCAGCGGGATCAGAAGCGGGCCGCGCCCGGGGCTCGCGCGTCGGCCGCGGCGAGCGCGCCGCTGAGCTCGCCCGAAGGACGGTGCAGCGCGGCAGCCCATTGGGCGACGCGCTGCGGATCGAGCCGCGAGCGCCGTCCGTCGACACATAAGGCGGTGCGAAAACCCGCGACGTCCGGCGCGAGCGCACGGATCTGCTCGAACTGCGCCCAGCCGAGCGAGCCGGCAATGCCGCTCATCGCGCCGCGCTCGCGCGTGATCCGCAGCCACTGGGCGAGCGTGTCGCCATCCACGTGATCGAACAGCGTGCTGCCGTCCTTGCCGGCGGTGTCGAACATCACGCCCACGAAGCCGAGCGTGGCCGCGTAGGCGACCAGCTCGCCGTCCATGCCGCCGTCGCAGAGCAGCACCGGCACGACCGCCGCCGGCAGCGTGGCCAGTTGTTCGAGGCAGCGCCGCGCGGCCGGTCCGGGCGTCACGCCGACTTTCACATAATCGATGCCCGCGTCGCTGACTTCGATGACGCGTGCGGTGATTTCGTCGAGCGCGTCCGCCGGCACGTCGCCGATCGTCGCGCTGATCGGCTTGACCGGGTAATGGGCGCGCAGCCGGCGCGCGATCTGCGTGATGTCGCCGATCGACAAGCCGCCGAGCGCGCCCGCGTTCGGCTCCTTCAGGTCGATCAGTTCGGCGCCGGCCTGGGCGGCGTCGAACGCCTCCTCGTCCGAGCGGACGCTCGCGAGCAATGCGGTCATCGATATTCTCCGAAAGACGGGAAAAACTAGTGGGATACGAGTTCGGCGGCCGAACCGCCGGAAGCCGCGAGATTCTCGCGGTGCCGCGCGATCGCGGCGGTCAGCCAGCCCCAGGCGGTGAGTTCGGCCTCGCCCGCGGTTTTGTCGATGGCGATCTGCAGGTAGGCCATTTCCCGGTCCACCTTGTCGGCGGGCAGCATGAAGAGCCGGCTCACGAGAATCGCGCCTTCCACCACCGCTGCCTGGGCGCGGTTAAAGCCGCCGAACGGCGCATGGTTTTCGCGGTGCACGCATTTCATGCGCAGCACCGGGCGCTCCCTGTCTTCGCGCAGTTCGTCGAGTTCGAGTTCCGCATGCGCGAGCGACTCGGCGAGCCTGACACTTGCCACCCGGCTCGCCGCGAGCGTGGGCCAGTCGGTTGCGCAATGCGTGACGCAGCCGGCGAAGACGCGCACGTCCGTGGTGAAGTTCAGCACCGCCGCGCGCGACGCGACGATATTGTCGAGCGTCACGGACGGACGAAAAGGCGAGAGGATGACGAAGTCGCCCTCGTAACGGGCGCCCATCGGCGCGATATGAGGACGGCCATCGCCCGCTGCCGTGGTGACGATCGTTTCGTGGATCATGGCTGGGAACGCGTGTTCTGGCAGCGCCGAAAGGCCGGCCGTCTAGCTAGGGATTAACCACTAATCCGCAGAAGGGCCGCGGCTCGCGGCCCCTGCGGGGCTTAACGCGTAGCGATATACATCGTGATTTCGAAACCAAAACGCATATCGGTGTAGCTCGGAGTTGTCCATTGCATAGGTGCTTCCTCCATGTAGTGGTACAGCGTTGCGCCGTCGGTCCGGCGCGATGCCGGACTGCATTGGCGTTGATATCTACGCAAGCTCCATGCCGGGCTTTCGGCGACGCGGCGTGGACAGCGCACTGACGCGCCGCAATACAGCGTTTGCCGAATTGCGCCGGCGCGGCGACCCGGCGCGCGGTTCGTTACGGCCATGCCGCGCACTGTTCCGGGAATGCAGCAAAGTGTTCCATGACAGGGGGACGGCTGCTGTCCTCCTGTCACGCGCTATTTGCCTTTCCCGTGTGGATGATTGTCCACCCATCGGCGCGCGTGTGCTGAAACTTCGCTTCGCGTTTCCGCGATCGATAACGGATCGGTTAAGTCTGCCAAATAAAATCGTGAATTCTCAATGAATGCGTTCCTGCCTACAGTGCATCCAAGCGCTTCGTTCTTCCGGCAGCGCGCCTGTTCACACTCGAGGATACGTCATGAACGATTTCAGTCAACCGGTGATCGATTCCATACCCAAGCCGCGCGACGCGGGGAAGCCTCGCGAACGGTACGCCGCGGGCGTGATGAAGTATCGCGAGATGGGCTACTGGCAGCCGGATTACACGCCGAAAGATACCGACGTGATCGCGCTCTTTCGCATCACGCCGCAGCCCGGCGTCGATCCGGAAGAGGCGGCGGCGGCCGTGGCCGGCGAATCGTCGACGGCGACCTGGACCGTGGTGTGGACCGACCGGCTGACCGCGTGCGACATGTACCGCGCGAAAGCCTACCGGGTCGATCCGGTGCCATCTGCGAACGCAGGCGAGCCGCAATACTTCGCTTATATCGCCTATGAGCTGGATCTGTTCGAAGAGGGATCGATCGCCAACCTGACTGCGTCGATCATCGGCAACGTGTTCGGCTTCAAACCGCTCAAGGCGCTGCGTCTCGAAGACATGCGCATACCTGTTGCTTATCTGAAGACTTTCCAGGGGCCGCCGACCGGCATCGTCGTCGAGCGTGAACGGCTCGACAAGTACGGACGGCCGCTGCTCGGCGCCACCGTCAAGCCGAAACTGGGTCTGTCGGGCAAGAACTATGGCCGCGTCGTGTACGAAGGATTGCGGGGCGGTCTGGATTTTCTGAAGGACGACGAGAACATCAACTCGCAGGCGTTCATGCACTGGCGCGACCGTTTTCTGTTTTCGATGGAAGCGGTGAATCGCGCGCAGGCAGAGACGGGCGAGGTCAAAGGCCACTACCTGAACGTGACGGCCGGCACGATGGAGGACATGTATGAGCGCGCCGAATTCGCGAAGGAACTGGGTTCATGCATCGTGATGATCGATCTGGTGATCGGCTGGACCGCGATTCAGTCGATGGCGCGCTGGGCGCGCAGGAACGACATGATCCTGCACCTGCATCGCGCGGGACACAGCACCTACACACGGCAGCGCAATCACGGCATTTCGTTTCGCGTGATCGCGAAGTGGCTGCGCATGGCGGGCGTCGATCACGCGCATGCGGGCACGGCGGTCGGCAAGCTCGAAGGCGATCCGCTCTCGGTGCAGGGCTATTACAACGTGTGCCGCGAGTCGCACAACGAAGTCGACCTGTCGCGCGGGATTTTCTTCGACCAGCCGTGGGCCGGCCTGCGCAAAGTGATGCCGGTGGCCTCGGGCGGCATTCATGCGGGCCAGATGCATCAACTGCTCGATCTGTTCGGCGACGACGCGATCCTGCAGTTCGGCGGCGGCACGATCGGCCATCCGGCCGGTATTCAGGCGGGCGCGGTGGCGAATCGCGTCGCGCTCGAAGCGATGGTGAAGGCGCGCAACGAGGGCCGCGACATCGTTCACGAAGGGCCGGACATTCTCGAAGCCGCGGCGCGCTGGTGCACGCCGCTCAAGCAGGCACTCGATACGTGGCGGGACGTGACCTTCAACTACGCGTCCACCGACACGCCGGATTTCGCCGCCACGCCGACCGCGGCCTGAGCGGCGGGCATTCAGCAATTCTCAGGGCTGGCTCGACCGCAGCGCTGCCGCACTGCGCGGGAGACTGTCGGCGCCGTTCCGAACAGCGCATTCATCAACGAGGTGCGTCATGCGTATTACACAGGGCACGTTTTCCTTCCTGCCGGAATTGACCGACGAGGAGATCCGCTTGCAGATCGACTACGCGCTGAGCCAGGGCTGGGCCTGCTCGGTCGAATTCACCGACGACCCGCATCCGCGCAACACCTATTGGGACATGTGGGGCCTGCCGATGTTCGATCTCCACGATGCGGCCGGCGTGCTGCAGGAAGTGAAGGCATGCCGCGAGGCGCGGCCGCAGCACTACATCAAGATCAACGCGTTCGACTCGGTGCGCGGCTTCGAGACGATGCGTCTGTCGTTCATCGTCAACCGGCCGGACGGGGAGCCGGGCTTCCGCCTGACGCGTCAGGACGGGCCGGGCCGGGTGCAGCGCTACGGGTTGGCGGGCTACGCGGGCGACCGGCCGTCGGGTGAGCGGTACGAACCGGCGCGCTAGAAGATGGCCTCGCGATGCGAGGCTCGATCAACCGCCACGAGAAGAGGGAGGGGCCATGACCGAAGCTGCCGCCATCGACGCGAACGCGCCGCGCACCAACGCGCCGTTTTCCGCAGAGCAAGACGCCGCCGCTTGCGCGCCGCGGGATAGCCGCGCGCCGGCGCAGCAAATCGATCTCGCCGCGCTCTATCGCGACTCCGGCATCGGCGACGTGCTTGCCGAACTCGATCGCGATCTGGTCGGGCTCGCCCCGGTGAAGACCCGCATTCGCGAGATCGCGGCGCATCTGCTCGTGGAGCGCGCGCGCGATTCGCTCGGTCTCGCGGGCGGCGCGCCGACCCTGCATATGTGTTTCTCGGGCAATCCCGGCACGGGCAAAACCACGGTTGCGCTGCGCATGGCCGAAGTGCTGCACCGGCTCGGCTACATTCGCCGCAATCATCTGGTTTCGGTCACGCGTGACGATCTGGTCGGCCAGTACATCGGCCACACCGCGCCGAAAACGCGCGATGTGCTCAAACGCGCGATGGGCGGCGTGCTGTTCATCGACGAAGCCTACTACCTGTATCGGCCGGAAAACGAACGCGACTACGGTCAGGAAGCGATCGAGATCCTGCTGCAGACCATGGAGAACCAGCGCGACGATCTGGTGGTGATTCTGGCCGGTTACGCGTCGCGCATGGAAGTGTTCTTCGAGAGCAATCCGGGCTTTCGCTCGCGCATTGCGCATCACATCACGTTTCCCGACTACGACGGCGCGGAACTGCTCGACATCGCCGAGCGCATGCTCGCGACGATGCACTACCGCTTCGACGCCGACTCGCGGCACGCGTTCGCGGACTATCTCGCCCTGCGCACCAGACAGCCGAATTTCGCCAACGCCCGCTCGGTGCGCAATGCGCTGGATCGCTCACGGCTGCGCCAGGCCAATCGTCTGTTCGCCACGGCGATGCGAGGCGGCGCGCCGATCGACGCCGCCGCGCTCACGCTGATTGCCGCCGCCGACGTGCGCGCGAGCCGCGTGTTCACGGAACCGCTCGCGGCGAGCGCCGGGGCGCCGGCGTCCTCCTCTCATGCAACGCGCGCCGTGCTGGCGCCGCCAGGCTGACCGAAAACAATCCTCAGGAGATCGCCATGCAAGACGGACGTACGACTCTTTCGAAGTTTCTGATCGATACCCTCGATCGCCAGCCTGGTTCGGCGGGAACGGTGCGCAACGCCGGTCTTTCGGCGCTTCTGATCGACGTCGCCGCCGCGATCAAGTCGATCTCCGCGATGCTCACCAAAGGCGCGCTCGGCGGCAACTACGGCTCCGCCCAGAGCCTGAACACGCATGGCGAGGAGCAGAAAAAACTCGACGTCGCGACCAACGAGATTTTCGTGCAGCAATGCGAGTGGGACGGACTGCTTGCCGCGATGGCGTCCGAGGAAATGGAAACCGTCTATACCATTCCGCCCGGCTACCCGCGCGGCGATTATCTGCTCGCCTTCGATCCGCTGGACGGTTCGTCGAATATCGACATCAACGGCGTGGTGGGGTCGATCTTTTCGGTGCTGCGCAACGGCAACCCCGCCGACCCAGGCGACCCGCACGGCACGGTCGGCGAGTCCGCGTTTCTGCGGCCGGGCTGCGAGCAGGTGGCGGCGGGCTACGCCGTTTACGGTCCCTCGACCATGCTCGTGCTTTCGGTGGGCAACGGTACGCATGGCTTCACGCTGGAGCGCGAGATCGGCAACTTCGTGCTCACGCATTCGAACATCCGCATTCCTGAAGACACCGCCGAATTCGCGATCAACGCGTCGAACGAACGGTTCTGGGAGCCGCCGGTGCGTCGCTACGTGCAGGAATGCAAGGACGGGCGCAGCGGTTGCCGCGCGAGCGACTTCAATATGCGCTGGATCGCCTCGATGGTCGCCGAGGTGCATCGCATCCTGATGCGCGGCGGCGTGTTCATGTATCCGCGCGACTCGAAGACGCCGACCATGGAAGGGCGCCTGCGGCTGCTGTATGAAGCCAACCCGATGAGCTTTCTCATCGAGCAGGCGGGCGGTCTTTCGATCACCGGGCGCGAGCGGATTCTCGACGTGGTGCCGCGCGCGCTGCATGGACGCGTGCCGGTCATCCTCGGCTCGAAAAACGAGGTGGAGCGCATTGGCCGCTATCACGGCGAATACGACCGCGGCGAGGATCAGCCGTTCACCTCGCCGCTCTTTAGCCGGCGCTCGCTGTTCCTGCCGGGTTTCACGGCCTAGCAGCCTGAGAACCCGGGCTCGCGAACAGCGGCCGATCAGAACACCACTATCCGGAGACAAGCGCATGTCAGTCAAACACCCGATCATCGCGGTGACCGGTTCGAGCGGCGCCGGCACCACGACCGTGATGAAGAGCTTCACCCATATCTTCCGGCGCGAAAAGATCAATGCGCAGATCGTGGAAGGCGACGCTTTTCATCGTTACGACCGCAATGGCATGCGCGAGGCGATGAAGCAGCACGAGCGGGACGGCGCGCCGAATTTCAGTCATTTCGGACCGCAAGCGAATCTGCTCGAGGAACTGGAAACCCTGTTCGCCAGTTATGGCGAGAGCGGCACCGGGAGGCTGCGCCACTACGTGCATGACGAGGCCGAAACGAGGCTCTACAAGCAGGATGCCGGCACCTTCACGCCATGGGAGGACGTGACGCCCGACACCGACTTGATGTTCTATGAAGGCCTGCACGGCGCGGCGGTGACCGACGACATCGACATCGCGCGGCACGCGGATCTGCTGATCGGCGTCGTGCCGATCATCAACCTCGAATGGATCCAGAAACTGCATCGCGACCAGACCATGCGCGGCTACTCGCACGAGGCCGTGGTGGATACGATCCTGCGGCGCATGCCTGACTACGTGAACTACATTTGCCCGCAATTCTCGCGCACGCATGTGAACTTCCAGCGCGTGCCGACCGTGGATACATCGAATCCGTTCATCGCCCGAGAGATTCCGCAGCCCGACGAGAGCTTCGTCGTGATCCGCTTCGCGCGCTCGAAGGGGATCGACTTCCAGTATCTGCTGACCATGCTGCACGACTCGTTCATGTCGCGCCCGAATGTGATCGTCGTGCCGGGCGGCAAGATGGGCCTCGCGATGCAACTGATTTTCACGCCGATGATTCTGCAACTGGTCGACCGGCGGGCGCGGGCCTGAGGCGCCGCGGCAAACGGTCTGTCTATTTCGTGCAAGGAGAGGTTCGATGAGTGCCGTCGCAGAAACCGTTGCAACACCCGCAACCCGGCTGATGGCCGACGCGCTGCGCATGCTCGCGATCGACGCGGTCGAAGCGGCCAGCTCGGGTCATCCGGGTATGCCGCTCGGCATGGCCGAGATTGCGGTCGCGCTGTGGGACCGGCATTTGAAACACAATCCGCGCCATCCGGCGTGGCCCGACCGCGACCGCTTCGTGCTTTCGAACGGGCACGGTTCCATGCTGCTGTATGGGCTGCTGCATCTCACCGGCTACGACCTGCCGATCGACGAGCTCAAGCGCTTCAGGCAGTTGCATAGCAGGACGCCGGGGCATCCCGAGGTGGGCGTGACCCCCGGCGTCGAAACGACCACGGGTCCACTCGGGCAGGGGCTCGCCAACGCGGTCGGCATGGCGCTTGCCGAGGCGCTGCTCGCGCGCGAATTCAACCGGCCCGGCCATTCAATTGTCGATCACCGCACTTACGTGTTTGCCGGCGATGGCTGCCTGATGGAAGGCATCTCGCACGAGGCGGCTTCGCTCGCCGGCACGTGGAAGCTCGACAAGCTCACGGTGCTGTACGACGACAATGGCATCTCGATCGACGGCCACGTCTCGCAGTGGTTCGACGACGATACGCCGGCGCGTTTCGCGGCGTACGGCTGGCACGTCGTGCGCGAAGTGGACGGCCATGACGTCGACGCGGTCGATCGGGCGCTCGAACGCGCACGCGCGGCCGGCCGGCCGACGCTGATCTGCTGCCGCACGGTGATCGGCAAAGGGTCGCCGTCGAAGGCGGGCACGCACGATGTGCACGGCGCGCCGCTCGGCGCCGACGAAGTCGCGAACACGCGGCGCGCGCTCGGCTGGCCGCATGCGCCGTTCGCGATGCCGGCGGAGGTCCGCGCGCTGTGGGACGCGAGCGAGCGCGGCGCGGCCGCCGAAGCGGACTGGGACACCCGCTTCGAAGCGTACCGCAAGCATTATCCGCATGAAGCCGCCGAGTTCGCGCGCAGGACGCAAGGCACGCTGCCCGCGCAGTGGGGCGATGCGGTCCGCGCGATGGTGCGCGACGCGGACCACGCGGCCGAATCCATCGCGACACGCAAGGCTTCGCAACAGGCGATCGCCGTGCTGGCTCGCGCATTGCCGGAACTGCTGGGCGGCTCCGCCGACCTGACCGGTTCGAACCTCACCAACTGGAAGACCGCCGCCGACGTCCATGTCGACGACAACGGCTTGCAAGGCGGCAACTATCTGCACTACGGCGTGCGCGAGTTCGGCATGAGCGCGGTGATGAACGGCATTGCGCTGCATCGCGGGCATATTCCGTTTGGCGGTACCTTCCTCACGTTCTCCGACTACTCGCGCAGCGCGCTGCGCATGGCCGCGTTGATGAAGACCCGTTCCATTTTCGTGTTCACGCACGACTCGATCGGCCTCGGCGAAGACGGGCCGACCCATCAGTCGGTGGAGCACGCGGCGAGCTTGCGGCTCATTCCGGGACTCGACGTCTGGCGTCCGTGCGACGCGGTCGAGACCGCGCGGGCGTGGGCGAGCGCGGTGGAGCGCGACGGACCGTCGTGCCTGCTGTTAAGCCGCCAGAACCTGCCGTTCGCCGCGCGCAGCGGCGAACAGATCGACGCGATCGAGCGCGGCGGTTATGTGTTGCGGGACTGGCCGGCCGGGCAAGGCCACGCAAGGGTCGTGCTGATCGCCACGGGCTCGGAAGTCGCGCTCGCGCTCGACGCCGTCGCGCTGCTCGCCGAGGCCGGCATCGCCGCGCGGGTCGTGTCGATGCCGTCCACCAGCGTGTTCGACCACCAGCCCGCCGGGTGGCGCGACGCGGTGCTGCCGCCGGGCGTGCCGCGCGTCGCGGTCGAAGCGGGCGTGCGCGCGTTCTGGCGGCAATACGTGGGACTCGAAGGTGGCGTGGTGGGGATTGATACGTTCGGCGAATCCGCCCCGGCTGCCGCGCTGTTCGAACACTTCGATCTGACCGCGCGGGCGGTGGCGGACGAAGCCCGCCGTGTCACGCAACGCGCGCAACTCGCGCGATAGACCCGACCATGCGGCACGCCCGGGGCGCCACGACCTGATCCGACCTGATTGTGCCCGATTGCACCTGATTCGACCTTGAGGAGTTTGCGATGGCCTTCATAGCACTGCGGCAACTGCTGGACCACGCGGCCGAGCACGGCTACGGCGTGCCCGCCTTCAACGTCAACAACATGGAGCAGATCCACGCGATCATGCAGGCCGCCGAGGCGACCGCCAGTCCGGTGATCCTGCAGGCGTCCGCGGGGGCTCGCAAGTATGCGGGCGAGCCGTATCTGCGCCATCTGGTGCTCGCCGCGCTGGAGGCGCATCCGGATATCCCGCTCGTGTTGCACCAGGATCACGGCGCGAGTCCGGCGGTCTGTCAGCAGGCGATCCGTTCGGGCTTCACGTCGGTGATGATGGACGGCTCCTTGCTGCCCGACCAGAAGACGCCCGCCGGCTACGAATACAACGTCGACGTGAGTCGCCGCGTGGTCGAGGCGGCGCACGCGGTGGGCGTGTCCGTCGAAGGCGAGCTGGGTTGTCTCGGTTCGCTCGAAACCGGTACGGCGGGCGACGAGGACGGCGTCGGCGCCGAAGGCCGGCTCTCGCGCGACGAGCTGCTCACCGATCCGCGCGAGGCGCAGATTTTCGTGGAGGCGACCGGCGTCGACGCATTGGCGATCGCGATCGGCACGTCGCATGGCGCGTACAAATTCAGCCGCCAGCCGACCGGCGAGATTCTGGCCATCGACCGGATCGTCGAAATTCACGAGCGGCTTCCGAACACGCACCTCGTGATGCACGGCTCCTCGTCCGTGCCGCAGGAGTGGCTTGCGGTGATCCGCGAGTACGGCGGCGAGATTCCGACCACGTACGGGGTGCCCGTCGAAGAAATCCAGCGCGGCATTGCGCATGGGGTGCGCAAGGTCAATATCGACACCGACATCCGGCTTGCGATGAGCGGCGCGATGCGCAAGTCGATGGCCGATGCGCGCGCCGAATTCGACCCGCGCGCCGCGTTGAAGGCGGCGACGGCGGCGGCGAGCGCGCTGTGCGTCGCACGTTTCGAGGCGTTCGGCTGTGCGGGCCACGCCTCGCGCATCAAGCCGTTGCCGCTCGACGCGATGGCGCGCCGTTACCACTAACCCACTGAACTGTTCGCAAGGAGACGGCCATGCGCGATTTCCTGATAGCCCCGTCGCTGCTGTCGGCGGATTTTGCCCGGCTTGGCGAAGAGATTCGCGCCGTCACGGCGGCCGGCGCGGACTGGATCCATCTGGACGTGATGGACAACCACTACGTGCCGAACCTCACGGTCGGCCCACTCGTCTGCGCGGCGATTCGCCCGCACACGTTCTTGCCGATCGACGTGCATCTGATGACGATACCGGTCGATCCGCTCGTGGCCAGCTTTGCCGAGGCCGGCGCGAATACGATCAGCTTTCATCCGGAGGCGTCGCTGCACGTGCACCGGACCATCGAGCTCATCAAGACGAGCGGCGCGCGCGCGGGAATAGCGCTCAATCCGGCCACGCCGCTCGCGGTGCTCGACCATGTGATCGAGCGGCTCGATGTGGTGCTCGTGATGTCGGTGAATCCGGGCTTTGGCGGCCAGGCATTCATTCCGGAAACGCTGGATAAACTGCGGGCCCTGCGCGAACGGGTCGATGCGACGATGCAGCGGACGGGACGGCCGTTGCTGATCGAGGTGGACGGCGGCGTGAAGGCGGCGAACATCGCGCGGATCGCAGCGGCGGGCGCGGACGTATTCGTGGCGGGTTCAGCGGTGTTCGGCGCTGGCGACTATGCGCAGGCGATCGGCGCGATGCGTGACGAACTCGAGCAGATGAACGAAGACAGCGAAGACGCCGGCGCGTTGGCGATGGCCCGATGAACGGGCATGGCGGTTTGGGCCTTCAGCGTTTTTTCATCGTTTCGCCCGGCGCTTGCCACGCCGTGAGATCCTGTTCGGTACGCTCGACCGCGCAACCCCAGTCGAGCGGCTGGTCCTGATCGAAACGCTTGCCGAGCCGCCATGCGATCTCCGCGCGCGCGAGCTGGACGCCCATATAGAATGCGTGGCCGCCGTCGGCTTCGAGATGCAACTGGGGGTAGAGCGCGAACGGGTCGCCTGCCTGGCGATGTCCGTCGCGGTTGTAGACATGAATGCCGTCGGCGCTGACCTGGACACGGAAGTTGGGATCGCGCACCTCGCGGGCCAGCTCGTCGATTTCGGCGGCGCTGTACGGAAACGGGCGTTTCGCATGCACGGTCGCGAGATCGCTGTTGATGCCCTTGGGCAGCACCTGCGCTTCGCGCGCGGCGTGCATCAGCCGGCGTGCGACGTCGGCTTCGCGCACCGCGCGCCGCGCATGGAGGCTCACGGACGTGGTAAGCACCGCACTCACGCGAAGCTCCGCGGCCATGCCCAGCAGCACGGCGTTGATGCCGCTGGTGTCGGCCTCGGTCAACTCGGTCACGTTGCCGATGCCCATCATGATGGCGATATCCGGGTAGCGCTCGCGCAGTCCGACGTAACGCGCAATCGATGCGGCGAGGCCGAACGGAATCGGATCGAGAATCGGGTCGGCGAGAAACGCGCGTCCGCGCGCGGTGAGCAGGTCGATCGCGGCATCGAGCGAGGCGGGATCGCCGGGCTCGCGGGCGACCAGGATCGGCGTGCACGGCACCTCGTCAGCAATCCATAGCGTATCGAGGTTCAGGCTCATCAGATAATCCGCGCCCGCGCGGCCGCCGCGCAGCAGTTCCTCGCTGCGCATCGAATCGACGCTGACTCGATACCCTTCGTCTTTCAGCCGGCGCACCGCGTCTTCCAGATGCGGAAACGGCGTTTCGGGCAGGCAACCGATGTCGATCACATCGGCGCCCTGCGCGGCGTACTCGCGCGCCCGCGCGGCGATGCCGTCCAGATCGAGCCGCGGCGCATCGACGATCTCGGCAAAAATGTCGGTCTCGTAACGCGTCAGATCGAAAGGCTGCGCCTCGCGGCCGAAAAATTGCGGCAGATCCTTGACCTCCTCCGGGCCGCGCTCGAACGGCACGCCGTAGTGTTCGCCCAGCGCGGCGAGATCGCCACGGCAGCGGCCCGGCACGATCACGCGCTGTGCCGCGAGCGGGGCGGGTACCCGGCGGCGGATCATGTCGGCCGTCATGAGCGCCGCGACCTGCAGGCCGATTTCGCGCACTTCCCAACTGAACGGCGTCGGCGCCATGCTCTCGAGCACGCGGAGCAGGCTCTTTTCGGCGAGCCGGCCGGTCAGGAAGACGATGTGGTCCATGTCAGTGCGCGCCGGGCGGCCCCACGCGTAGTGGCTGCCGATCGGCGTGCCGAGCGGGGCAATGCGGCCGTAGCGAGCGTGGAGGCGGTTTCATGCGAGTTGAAGTGTCGACAAGCGTTCAGCGAGCGCCACCTTCAGTTCATCCAGCGAGCGGACGAGCGTGGTGTATTCGAAGCGGGACAAGCGCTCAACGTTGTCGAGTTCGATCGCCCGCGGCCGCAATTCAACCCATTCGTTCGGGCTCTGCGTGAGCACAGTCGGTTCCGTGTCGCATGCAAAGACAATGCCCGGAATGCACTGCTTGCCGGCCTGCGCGTACATATTGGTGGGCAACGTGTCGGAAATGCCGAACGCGCATTTGGCCACGGTGTTGCTGGTGGCGGGCGCGATCACGACCGTGTGATACATGCCGTGATAGAGCATGCCGACCGGCACGCCGCTCGCGCTGTTGTCGCGAAACACGCGGAAGTGCTTGCGCAGCTTCGGCAGCGGCCAGCCGTAAAGAGGCAGGACCTCTTCCGCGGCCGAGGAAAGGAAAAGGTCGGCGCGCGGCAACTCGAGTGCGAGCGCGATCGACTCCTCGAGCAAATGGCCGGAGCCGGTCACGCACCACGCGAAGCGCGCATCGGGCTTGAAATCCGCGAGTTTGCGAGCGGGCGCCTGGGTCATGCGTTCGAAGGCGGCGCTTCTTCGGATCCCGAATCGTCGGGCGGCATTTCGTCGGGCAGCGCGCCGTCGAGCGTCGAGCCGTCGTGCGACAGACGGATATGCAGCCGGCGCATCTTGCGGTACAGCGTGTTGCGGCTGATGCCGAGCGCCTTGGCGACGTTGCTGACATTCCAGCGATGCTCGTCGAGCAGCGTCAGAACGGTGCCGCGTTCGTTCAACTGGATCGCATTGAGCGCCGAGAGATCCGCTTCGTCGACCGGATGCGGCTCGGGGGCCGCCGCCGTGCGCGACACCGCCATCATTTCCGCTTCCGGCTCCCGTTGCGTGATTTCGGCGGGCAGGTCTTCGCAGCGGATCGGTTGCCCGTCGCACAGCGCGATGGCCATCTGCAAGACGTGACGCAACTGGCGAATATTGCCGGGCCACGCATAGGTCAGCAACGCATGTTCGGCTTCCGGGGTCAGCTCGGGCGGATCGTCGTCGGACTCGTTTTCGAGCAGATGATGAATCAGCGCGAGCTTGTCGATCCGTTCGGCGAGCGGCGGCAGAGTCAGTTCGACGCCCTTGAGCCGGTAGTACAGGTCCTCGCGGAACTGCCCGCCGTGCACGAGTTCGAGCAGATTGCGGTGGCTCGCGCTGACGAGCTGAAAATCGACCTTGATGGTCGTTTCAGCGCCGAGCGGTGTGACCTCGTGTTCCTCGATCACGCGCAGGAGCCGCGCCTGCAACGAAAGCGGCATGTCGCCGATTTCATCGAGAAAGAGCGTGCCGCCGCTGGCCTGCACGATCTTGCCGCGGCGCCCTTCGCGCTGGGCGCCGGTGAACGCGCCGGCACGATAGCCGAACAGTTCGCTTTCGATCAGGTTTTCGGGCAGCGATGCGCAATTCACCGGCACGAACGGGCCCGACGCGTGCGGGCTGATGCTATGCAGCGCCTGCGCGAAGACTTCCTTGCCGGTGCCCGTTTGCCCTCTGAGAATGATCGGGATCTTGCGCTGGACCACGCGCGCGGCGAGCTGGATCTGCGAAGCCATGCGCGGGTCGCCGAATTCGAGGTGCGCGATTTCGTCGAGCCGGGCCGGCGCCGGCCGTTTGTCGGAAACGCTGGCGCGGGCGGCCGGCGCGGACACCATCACCCGTGTGCCGCGCCCCGCACTGTTTTGCGGCGTTTGCGCGACCAGAAAGAAGCGATTGGTCGCGTTCGCGCTATACACGGTGACAGGATGAAACGAGCCGCGAATGCTGCGCGCGATCATGTCTTCGAGCGATGCATTGAAGGCTTCCTCGATGCGCCGGCCGCGCAATTCGCCGAGCGTGCGAAAGCCCAGCTGAAAGAGGGCGCTGCGGTTCGCGGCGAGCACCGTGCTGTCGTCCGCCACCGCCAGTTTGCCGCCGTGCAGCGTACCGACGAATTCCGGGCGGCTATGGAAATGGATCATGTTCGCGTGCCGGTAACGCGCGTCCAGCAGGCGGTTTTCGATCATTTGCCGCGACATGCCGACGAGCACCAGAGAATGCTGCTGCAACAGCTTCGAGCGGCTCGTCACATCCAGTACGGCGGCAATCTCGCCGCGGTCGTCGAAAATCGGTGCGGCGGAGCAGGTGAGCGACGTATAGCGCGGATAAAAATGTTCGTGCTGGCAGACGGCGATGCAGTCGCGTTCGGCCAGACACGTGCCCATGCCGTTCGTGCCGGCTTCGCGCTCGCTCCACAAGGCGCCGACGCGAAAGCCGTCCGCCGCGACCGCTTCCGCGAACGGCACCGACGAGACCTGATGGACGATCATGCCACCCGCATCGACCAGCACGACCGCCAGTTCGGGGTCGGCCAGTTGCTGATAGAGCGTGGTCATTTCGAGCTTCGAGCACGCGATCAGATCGCCCACGGCATCGCGGCGCGAACTCAGTTCGTAGTCCGTCAGGACAGGGGGTGTGACAAAACGGGAAGGGTCGAGCTGGAATTCGTTCATGCAGCGCGCCCACGATTGAGCGACGGGCTCGCTCGTTGGACGCGTGGCCAACTGATGGTTGACGACATTCAGAACTTCACGGACGTGCATAGTGCTGTCAGTGAGCAACGACATGGGGCTTGTCTCCGTTGCGTCAGTTCGTGCGCGCCGGTTCGCATTGCGCTGCGTTTAGTCTGCATGCGCCCTGCGCGTCACGAGTGCCGCTTTACTTTATCGATACTGTCTTCCCCTCGCGCTGCGGCTTCTGCGGTCCGTATGCGCACCGAGTGATGTGCCCTTATATCAGGCGTCGGCTTAAAACTCTACGCCGGATGTCGCCGACGTTCAATAAGAAGTCGCGATAACCCTACATGGCGTGCCCGATTTTTGCTTTTCCGAAACCCATGCCGACCTGTGCGTCTCGCGCTTGCCGGCGGTGAGGAGAGTGTTGCAGGTTCGGCGCAGAGTGCTTCGCGTCCTGTCACTCTGGCCTATTTTGTGTTTACCCCTTTGTGTTTACCCGAATCCCGTCCGCTAACCCATTGACTCATTCATTGCCGCACTGCGGCGGAGTACACCATGGACCGTATCGATGCCGTTCGCCTTGCCAGTTTTTCCGCTGCCGGCGCGCCGGACGCCACTGCCCCGTCCGCCTCGCCCTCCACCGGCACGTTGTCCGGGCGCATGGACATCGTCTTCATTGAGAACTTTATCGGTCAGACGATTATTGGTATCGACAGCAGCGAGCAGCATGTCCTGCAACCGGTCAGGATGGATCTCGCCATCGGGGTTCCCGCGATTCGTGCGTGCACCACGGATCGCATCGAGGACACGATCAATTACGCGGCGGTGCGTGGTGCGTTGCATGCGCTGCTCGCCTCGCACGGCGTGCGGCTGCTCGAAGCGCTTGCCGAAGCGGTGGCGCGCCTGCTGATCAACGACTTCGGTGCTCACTGGGTGCGGGTTACGCTCGCCAAACCCGCCAAGTTCGACGACGTGACGGCCGTCGGCGTGCAGATCGAGCGGCAGCGTTGCGATATGCGGCAAGCGGCCACGGGTCTCGTGGGTTATGCGTCGCTTGGGGCGGGGCTGATTCCGAATTGAGCGCAAGACGGCGGCGCGGCGCTCTTGCTGGCGCCGCACGTCTCAAGCCGCATCTCTCACGCCGCCAACTATTTCGCCGCGGCCGTCTTGTCGGAGCCTAGTCCGCAACTGCCGTATGCATCCGCCTGTAACGCGCGGAATTTCTTCGTCTGGGCTTTCGCGTGGTCCACCCGAAACTCCGATCCGCCTTCGCCGCCCAACGTGGCGTACTTCGAGAACGTCGACTGCGCGACGAAGTCGTCGTAGGACAGCCTGGCGGCCATCTTGTCGATTACGCACGAGCATTTGTAGACGTTCACGAAATCGTGTCCGTTGTCGTCCATGCAGCTCAACACGTATTCGACGCGGCCCTGCGTCGGGTAGCTGTAGCCCCCCGCCGGAGCCGGCGCCGTGGGCGCGTCGCCGTCCGCCCAGGCGAGCGGCACCGCGAGCGCGACGCACGCACAGGCCGCGAGCGCACGACATCGTATGGTCATCTCATGCCTCTATCGAAGGGTTCGCGCTTCAACCCCGAGGCCCGCGCAACGGCGGGCCCCTGTCGCATCCACGCGAACTCGCGCGCACTCAGTTCGGTGCGAACGGATGGGCGACGGTGCCCTTTTTCGCCACGACCTCCGCGGCGCTCGGTTCACCCGCGACGGCGCGCTTGATCGCCTCGCGCGTCGCCTTGTAGTTGAACTCCTGAATCTTCTTGTCGTCGTCCGCCTGCCAGTGAATGAAGACGCCGACGCACAGGAACAGATCGTCCGCCTCGTCTTTCGGGATCGTGCCGTCCTCGACGCTGTCCGCGACGGCGAGCGCAACCGCGTGCTGCGCGGGGCCGAACATCTGCACGGCCTGTTTGGCGCCCTTGATGGTCACCTTGTTGAACAGGATCGTGTTCGGCTTGGTGAGGAGGTTCGGTGCGATGACGGCAAGCAGCGATGTGAAGCCATCCTTATTATTGGTGAGCGCATTGCAGAATGCGGTTTCCGCAGCCGAACCCCGCGGTCCGATCAGCAAGTCGATGTGTGCGACCTCGTTGCCGTCGCCGACGAGCGACTCTCCTATCAGGACGCGATTGATCTTGGCCATTCTGTTCCTCCGATGAGTGGAATACGGACTTGCTGACTGACATGCCCCCGGTGACGATTGTGTTGCCCGATCCCCGGCGGCTGTTGATGCACGGTGGCACTAACTAACAGGATCCGTGCCAGTGCGAGGTTCGCGCCGCTGCGGTGGTATCGGGGCGCCGCAGCGGGCCGCTGCGAGGCAGCCGGCGACGAACAGCGTCGCCACGGTCAGGTCCGCGCTGGTACCGGGATTGATCGCACTGGCCTTCAGTTCGGCGTCCCACGCATCGAGCGGTCGAGCGGCCGTAGCGGGGCCCTTTTGCGCTAGCGCGTGGCGCCATTGCGCGTGCTGCTCGCGTGCCGCAAGCGTGACACTCTGCGCCACCGCCATGCCCTGCTTACGCACAATGAGAGAGTCCGGCCGCGTGCCGAGGAACGTGAGAAAGACATTGAGCGTGGCAATGTGCGGCTGATCGGCAGGCATTTCGCGAAACGCGGTGAGCCCGGTCTCGAAGATGTCGCGAAAGCCCTCCGCGTATTGGCGGGCGATGCTGTCGCGCCCGGCGGCGAGCCTCATCGCGTCGCGCAGGTTGACGGTGGGCGGGCTGTGAACCGGCTGCTCGGGAGCGTCGCCGAGACCGCCGGGATTGGCGAGCGCAATCGCGCGGTACGCGAGGCGCGCGTCGTCGATGTCGAGGCGCGCGAGCACGCGCCCGGTCGCGGCGCGCCACGCGTCGGCCGAGAGCGGGGACGCAACGTCCTCCAGCGCGGCGGCGAGCGGCGCGACCAGCAGCAGGATGCCGAGGTTCGTATTGCAGCCGACCGCGTCGCGCGTGCGGGTGAGCGCGTCGAGCACCCGCTGGCCGACCGGCGCGCCGCGTGCGAGCAGCGCGTCGGCGGCCGCCTCCGCGCTGGTGATGAACTGGGCCGCGCGCATACCGTGGCCGGCGCTTTGCACGCTGACGTTGCCGGGCTTGGGCGTTTCCACGTCGAGCCGGCAGGCCGCGAGGAACGCGGCGTGAACGTGCTCGGGTGCGACGCAACAGGGCGGCTCAGCCATGACGACCATGCAACCCTACGACGGCGGCCTCGGCGGTTTGCGCGGCCTCGCTGACGGCGCGGCGCTGCGCGGGCAGCTTGCGCTGCAGCAGATCGTCGGCGAGCGCCGCCGCGAGGTCGACCGAGGTGACCGACTGCAGGCCGCGCCATGCCGCCACGCCGTTGACTTCCAGCACGAGCGGCCGGGTCGCGTCGTGCGGGTCGGGAATCAGGTCGACGCCCGCATAGTCGAGTCCGAGCGCCTCGGTGGCCCGCACCGCGGTTTGCGCGAGCGGCAGATCGAGTTCGGCCGCTTCGCACGTGGCGCCTTGCGCGAAATTATGAATCCAGCCCTTGCCGCCGACGCGCCGCATCGCCGCCACCGCACGGCCGCCGATCACCAGCACGCGCCAGTCGAAGCCCGGATGGCCGCCGTCGATATACCGCTGCAGATACGCGACCTGCCGGTACGGTTTGAGCGAAGGCAGAGGCGCCAGCGCACCTGGGTGGGCGCCGCCCGCGCCGAGCCGCTTGAGTCCATGCCCTTGCGAACCGAACAGGGGCTTGAGCACGACCTGGCGTCCGGCCGCCGCCTCGCGCATCAGCACGCGCTGCGCGAATGCCGCGGATTCGCCGGCCCATGTCGCCGGCGTCGGCACGCCGTTGCGATGCAGCAGAAAACTCGTCATCGATTTATCGACGCTGCGCTCGATCGCGCGCGCGTCGTTGTAGACCGGCACACCGGACTCGCGCAACGCATGCAGGATACCGAGGCGCAGCGTGACCTGCTCGAAGGTGCCGCCGGCAATGCCGCGCACGAAAACCGCGTCCGGCAGCGTGTGGCCGAAGCCCGGCAGGACCAGCCCATGCGGTTCCCACGTCGTGTCGATCCGGCAGTCTGCGAGATCGATGCAGCGCGCTTGCGCGCCCCGCGCGCTGAAGGCCTTCTTCAGGCGGCCGGTGTGCCAGCCCGTTTCGTCGGTCATGATCGCAATGCGCAGCGACGCTCGCGGGGCGGCGGCGTCCGCGTCAGGCACCGGCATGCTCATGGCTTGCCGCTCCATTGGTCGTGCAGCAGCGCCGCGTCGACACGCCCGCCGTGATACGTCGCACCGCTTTCGAGGCTGCTCACCCACACTTCGGCCGGAGCGAACAGCGCGGGATCGATCTGATAGAAGTCGTAATTGAACGACGTGAAGATGTCCGCGAATGGTCGGCCGTAATCGCGCGAGGTGGAAGCGGGCAATTCCGCGGCGAGTCGTCTCGCCACTGCATCGTGCTTCACGGTGAGATGCACGCGGCCGCCATACAGGATCGCGTCGTTGGTGCGCCCCATTGCCTGAATGCCGTCCGGCGCGGGCGGCGGCAGCGGCGCCGAGCCGCCGCCTTCCACCACTTCGTCCAGCGCGACGCCGAGCACATGCGTTTTGTGCAACGCAACTTCGACGACGCGCGCCACCACCTGTACCGTTCCCGCGACAGAGTGTGTCGGCGTGGTGACAAGGGTCAGCCGCTCGGGCGCGAGGCCGCAATCGTGCAGCACCTTGTCGATCACGACCTGGGGCGGCAGGCGGTCCACCTCGAGCACCAGCACGCCGCGCTCGTGCGTGTCGCGGTAGCCGAGTTCGGCGAATAGCGGCTCTTTCACCGCCAGCGCGCGCGCGGGGCCCGAGCCGAGCGAGAAAAACTTCTTGCCGCCGGTCTGTTCCTTGGTCGCCGCGAGGCTCCAGCCGGCGTACTGGCTGCCGAGGCAAGCCAGCACGGGCCACGAGGTGCGCACCTCGATCGTGCTGGGCCACAACGGCTGCGCGTCGAGGCTTTCGCGCACCGTGACGTGGCCAAGCCCGCCCATGCAGATGCGCGCGATCAGCACGCCTGCCGCGACGCTGCCGGGCGCCACGACGCCCGCGTCGACCAGCACGGTGCCGTTTTCCGCGTGGCTGACAATCGCGCCGAAGCGCGCGGCGTCGTCGACCAGACGGGCGACAAGACGCTCGCTGAGCGCGTTGACGCTCAGTGCGGCGGCACCGGCGAGCGGCGGCTGGGGCGCATCAGGTGTGGCATGGGATGAGGGCATGGTCGGTCTCATGACAGGTTTCGATTCGTTGCACAACGAGCGCGCGCTGCGCGTCGAGCGCGGGCCGCACCGCGTCCACCGAAGCCGCGCGCACGAGCAACGTGCAGACCGGATCTCCGGCTTCGATGCGCACGCCGGGCATCGGCACGTCGCGGCAGCGCGGGTCGTGCAGGCAGGCGTCGCTGAACGACTGGGAGACGGCGAACGGGTGCGGTGCGAACAGCACCTGCTGACCGGCTCGCCACGGCGCCGCGGCGGACGTTGGCGCGGCCGGCAGGCGGCCGTAACGGCAGGCTTCGATATGACACGCGAGCAGCCCGCGCGGCCATGCATGCGGCGACGCGGTTTCGTAGAGCGTCATCGTCGACGAGGGGCGGGTGTTGATTTCGAGCAGGTCGAACGCGTCGCCGTCGAGCAGAAAGTCGCAGCTATTGAGGCCGGTGAGACCGGTGCGCGCACACAACGCGGCGATGGCCGCGCTCACGCGTTGCGTCACGATGGGTGGCAGATCGATCGGACCGATCGACCCGGCATGCACGAACGGCAGATTGCCCATTTCGCAGGTGAGTTGCTCAGCGAAGCCGACCACGCGCGAACGGCCGCGCGCGGCGATGAACAGCGCCGATAGCGAACGTCCGTTGCGCCGGCGCTGGAAGTAGGCTTGCGCGGGAACACGCGGATCGCCGCGCGCCGTGGCCGGTTCGATATGCGTGCCGCCGCAACCGTCCGCGCGTTTGACCAGCCACCCTTGCGGCGTGGCGGGCGGCGCGAACGCGACCGGTGGATGGGGAATATCGAGTGCGTCCAGCAGCGCGAAGAAACGCCGCGGCTCGCGCACCGCCGCGCTCGCTTCCACAGGATTGCCGATGAAGCGAGGCAGGCCAGGCATGCCGCACAACTGCGCGACGAACGGCTCGAGCCCGCTGCCGTCGATCCAGCCGATGAGCCCCGGCAAACGCGCAATGCGTTCGAGCGCCGCGGCGAGTTGCAGGCCGTCGATCGACAACGGGCCGCCGCCGATGTCGAACCACAACTCAGACGCCTCGCGGGTGTCGCGGTCGCCGAATATATCGAGCGCGGCGACGCGCAGGCCCGCGCGCGCGGCGGACTGCGCGAGCATGCGGGCGGACAGCCCCGCCACGGCGACGAAAGGCGCGTGCGGGAGCAATGGGCGGGATGTCATGGCGACTCGGGCAGGGGCAGCGCGCAGGCGCAACGCGGCGCGCTCAACCGAGGCCGGCCGCGACGGCGCGGGCCTCGTCGAAGGCTTGCGGGAATCCCAGGTAGACCGGCTTGCCGCCCGTGCGCATCCGGATGAACAGACGATGTTCCACCTGGTATTTGACATTGCCGATCGCCAGCGCGCCGATCCCGATCGCGCCGCCGGCCGTCGCCACGCCGTCGATCGGCTTGCCGTCGTTCATCACGTTGACGCCCGCTATGCCTTCCGGCGGCACGGCGTTCACATCCGCGGCAATCAGCAGATGTCTGGCGTGCGCAAGATCGTCGCTGCGGACCACCTGCACGCCGGCGAGGGCGGTGGCGAGTACGATTTCGGCCTCGCCCAACGCCGCGCGCAATTCCGGCGGCGTCGCCGTGCTGACTCCCTTGGTCACGATGCCGAAGCGCTGATTGAGGTCGTCGCTGACATGCGCCGCGCGCGCCTGGCCGGTGTGGCTTGCAATCGCCACGTCGGCGCCGAGCGAGGCCGCCATGGCGGCCGCCACACGCCCGACCGCGCCCGTGCCGCCGAGAATCAGCACGCGCTTGCCGCCCAGTTCCATGCCGAATGCCTTGGCCAGATGCCGCTCCACCAGTGCGACGAGCGCCGCAGCGGTCGTGTACGAGCCGCTCGGATCGGCGAACACCGAGACCTCGAAAGGCGGGACCATGGCTTTGCGCGCGCTGTCGAGCATGTCGGCGGCGAGCATCACGTCGCGCCCGCCGATGAAGATGCCGGTGCGCGACACGCCCTTCGGCCCGCGCGAAAAAATCGCGTCCTGCGTCAGGTTCGCGACCATGCCCGCGTCGACGCCGCAATACGGCACGATGATCTGGTAGCCGGCGTCGGCGGCCATGTTCACGTCGAACGGACTCATCTGCGGCGTGGCCGTGAACATGTGCAGGATGTACGGCCTTTCAGCAGGCTTTTCAGCGGCTTTGTCAGCGGGTTTCTCAGTGGTATCGGACATGGCGGAGGCTCGTTTCAGTGGCGTTTCTCATGTGTCTCATGCAAGGCGCACGGCACGGGCGCGTGGCGGCATTGGGCTATCCGGGCTGCCGGATCAGCAGACCGCGGCGCGGGACCGGGGCGCGTCATGCGGCATCGATACGCTGTTGCTGCCGTGCTTCGGCACAGCGCACCGTCGCGCCGCGATTGCGTCCCGTGACGATCGCGCATGCAATGTGCGGCCGTCCGCGCGTGGCCTCGCGCGCCGTGGCGAGCGCAGCTTCGGCCTCACGCGCGTTGGCGACGATCGCAAAGCCCGTCGGTCCCCAGGAGGTTTGGCCGATGCCGGCGGTTCGCTCCTCGGCCACGGCGCGCAACGCGCGCTCGACGTCGGGACTCGCGAACACGCCGCCTTGCACGGGCGCAAAGTATTCGCCGATGGTTTGCTGCATCTCCGTCAGGCCGTGCGCGAAGGGCACGATGTTGCGCTCCGCGGCGCCGGGCAGAATCTTCATCAGCACGAGGTGGCACAGATGCGCGGCGAGCCGTTGCGGAAACGGGGCGAGCGCGGCGAGGCCGCGGCGTTCCTCGGCACCGTGCAGACCCTCGCGGGCGTTGTCGCTGACCAGCAGCACCCGCCAGCTATCCGGAAACGGCTGGCGCGCGAGCAGGGGCGGCACACCCTGATGCAGACCGCCTGAGGGTCCGCCGTCCACCAGCAGGCCGCCGGAATCGAAGCCGAGGACGCCGATGCCCGAACGGGCGCCGCGTCCGAGCAGGCTGGCGAGCTCGGCGGTGGTCGCGACGTGGCCGAGCAGACGAACGAACGCGCTGCCGACGGCGAGCGAGAGTTGCGTACCCGATCCCAGGCCGCTGTGCGCGCGCGGCGTGCGGGCCACTTCGATGGCGACGGGTGTCGGGTCGTAGGCGGCATGCAGCCGTTCCAGGCAGATTGCAATGCGTTCGCGTTCCGACTCGGTCACCGCGCCGTCGATCCGGTCGCGCTCGGCGAGCCGCGCTTCCACGCGGCTGCCGGCGCCGTCGATGACCAGCCCGAGGCTGCCGAATGCGCGCCCGAGCGAGGCGTTCGGATCCAGAAAGCCGAGGTGCAGGCGCGCGGGCGCGTCGACCGTCACGGTGGCTTGAGGCGGAAGGCGGCGAACGTGAAGCTGCATCGCGAGTGTCCTTGTTCGTGCTTGAGTTGCCGTGCATGAATTGCCGCGCATCAGCGGGCAAACCCTGAGGGCTGCCGCTGCGATGGCGCGAGCCGCGGCGCGCGGCGGCCCGGCGGGGGACTTCAAGCGAAAGCCGTACCAGGCGCGAAGCGCGGCGCCGGGCTTCAATCGCCCTCGGCGGTTTTCGGCTTGTCGTACTTGATGTAGCGGAAGCGCTGATCGTCCGTCGGCGTGCCTTCGAGCGGGCCGCCTTCGGTGCCCGGCTGCCACTGAATGAACGACTCGATCTTGCTGGCGAGCGCAAAGTCCTTGTCCGTGATGCCTTTCGCGGAATGCGTCTTGAGTTTCACGATCACGAATGCATAGGAGACCGTGAGATCGGGGTGATGCCAGGCGGCTTCCGCGAGGTGGCCCACCGCGTTCACGACCATCAAGGTTCCTTTCCAGCCTTCGGTGCGATATTTGCGCCGCAGCCAGCCATCTTCCATATACCAGTGCTGTAGCGGACCGACGAGGCGTTGCTGGATCTCCTCGTCGGAATAGACCTGCTCTGCGTTTGCCATGACCGTTGCTCCACGCGTGTTGGAACCGTCCCTAACCGTATGATGCGCCGCAATTGACGGGCCAGTCATCGGGTCTTTCCGTGAGCGCGGGCGTTTTGTTATGACCTGCTTCGCGACGGACACGGTTCGTACCGGCCGGTGACACAGTATGTCCCACACGCCGCGGCGCAGCCGTCACGGCCGCGACACCGACACGCCGCGCGCCGCGCCGTGCGGCGCGCGCGGACGAGCTTCTGGCGGCGAACGATGCGCACGGTGGTTCGATTCCGGCATGGAATATGCGTTGGCCGTCATGCGCCAGAAAGCCCGGCAACGATCGGGACGCGGCGCTGATCGTTACCCGCATTCGAGGAGGCGCGCCCGATGCGACGAGGTAGCGTGGGTCATTCGTGAGTTGAACAGCAAGACCATTCTGGAGGAGACATGAACTTACGCACCACGGTTCTTGGGCTCGCGATCCTCGCGTCGGCAGCCTTGAGTTCTTTAGTTGCACAGGCCGATTCGCAGCTCGACGGGCTCATGAAGAATCCGTCCAACTGGGCGGCGCAGGCGGGTGATTACGCCAACCGACGCTACAGCCCACTGAAGCAGATCAACGAGAACAACGTCGGGAAACTACAGGTCGCCTGGACCATGTCGACCGGCGTGCTGCGCGGCCACGAAGGCGCGCCGCTCGTGATCGGCGACACCATGTATATCCACTCGCCGTTCCCTAACAAGGTCATCGCCATCAACCTGAAGGATCAAACGTTCATCTGGCAGTACCTGCCGAAGCAGGACGAATCGGTGGTCTCCGTGATGTGTTGCGATACCGTCAACCGTGGGCTCGCTTACGGCGACGGCAAGATCTTCCTGCAGCAAGCCGACACCAAGCTCGTGGCGTTGAACGCGAAAACCGGCGATGTGGTCTGGACCGCGCAAAACGGCAATCCGAAGGCGGGTGAAACCAACACCAATGCGCCGCACGTATTCGGCGACAAGGTGCTGACCGGCATCTCCGGCGGCGAGTTCGGCGTACGCGGGCGTCTCATCGCGTACGACATCAAGACCGGGAAGCCGGCATGGACGGCCTATAGCACGGGTCCGGACAAGGACATGCTGATCGACCCCGACAAGACCACCACGTATGCCGAAGGCAAGATGGTGCCGGTAGGCGCGGACTCGTCGCTGAAGTCCTGGAAGGGGGACCAGTGGAAACTGGGCGGCGGCACCACCTGGGGCTGGTACGCATGGGATCCGAAACTCAACCTTGTCTACTACGGCACCGGCAATCCGGGTACGTGGAATCCGACGCAACGTCCGGGCGACAACAAGTGGTCGATGTCGATCTTCGCGCGCGATCTGAATACCGGTCAAGCCAAATGGGTCTACCAGATGACCCCGCACGACGAGTGGGACTATGACGGCGTCAATGAAATGATCCTGTCGGACCTGTCGATCGACGGCAAAAAGGTTCCGGCTATCGTTCACTTCGACCGTAATGGTTTCGGCTACACGTTGAATCGCGAGACCGGACAACTGCTGGTTGCACAGAAGTTCGATCCGGCGGTGAACTGGGCTGACCGTGTCGACATGAAGAGCGGCAAGCCGATTCGCAACGCGGCTTATTCGACCCAGGCAGCCGGCTCGGATCACAACGTGAAGGGCATCTGTCCGGCGGCGCTCGGCTCGAAGGACCAGCAGCCGGCGGCGTTCGACCCGGGTTCGAGTCTCTTCCTCGTGCCGACCAACCACGTCTGCATGGACTACGAACCGTTCGATGTCGACTACGTGTCGGGCCAGCCGTATGTGGGCGCCACGCTGTCGATGTATCCGGGCCCGAACGACAACAACTCGATGGGTAATTTCATTGCCTGGGATGCTTCGAAGGGCAAGATCGTCTGGTCCAAGCCGGAGCGGTTCTCGGTGTGGTCGGGCGTGCTGGCGACCGCGGGCGGCGTGGCGTTCTACGGCACGCTGGAAGGCTACATCAAGGCAGTCCGCATCAAGGACGGCAAGGAACTGTGGCGCTTCAAGACTCCGTCGGGAATCATCGGCAACGTGTTTACCTACGAGTATCAGGGCAAGCAGTTCATCGGCGTCTACTCCGGGATCGGCGGCTGGGCCGGCATCGGCATGGCGGCTGGCCTCGAGAAGTCGACGGAAGGTCTCGGCGCGGTGGGCGGTTATCGTGAGCTCGCGAAGTACACGGCGTTGGGCGGCACGCTCTTCGTGTTCGCCATTCCCGGCGGCAACAGCTGACTAGCCGGAACAGATTGAAGCGCGCGGCCGGTTGCCCTTGCGGAGGATCGGGGCGGCCGGCAGCGCCTTCAGTCATACCAGTCGTCTATGAGTCATCGGGCCCGCGCCGTTTTGCAGATGCGTCGATGAAACGCATTCGGGCGCGGCCTTACTTTGAAGGAGACATGTGCATATGAAAGGCCGATCAATCTTGTTGCGGGCGGCACTGCCCGCCGTTTTCGTCGTACTGCCCGCTGCGTTCGCCCAGACCAATCCCGCGATTGCCCAGGTGGCGTACAAGGTGGTCGACGGCAGCAAGGTCGACAGCAATACGCTGCAAGGATGGAAGACATGGCGCGCGCTGGCCTGCGAACGCTGTCACGGCGCGCAGCAGCAAGGCATGGTGGGACCGTCGCTGGTCGAGGCGTTCAAGACGCTCGACAAGACGGAGTTTCACCGCACTGTCTTCGGCGGCCGGGTGGACAAGGGCATGCCCGACTTCAGTTCGAGCCAGATGATGCAGAAGAACTGGGAGAACCTGTACGCCTATCTGAAAGGGCGCTCCGACGGCCAGATCAAGCCGGGCGATCTGCAGGCCATCGACGCGAAATAGCGCCCACGTCTCTCACTCAGGAGGTTATCGATGCGTCATGGCAAACGAATGCCCGCGCACGCCGCGCTCGTAACCGCCGCGCTGTGCTACGCGGCGATTGCAAGCGGCGCGGTGCGCGCCGAAGGCGCCGCAATGCCCAATAACGATGGCGCCGATGGCGTGCTGCGGGTCTGCGCGGACCCGAACAACATGCCCTTGTCCAACAGCAAGGGCGAGGGCTACGAAAACCGCATTGCGAGCCAGATGGCGAGCGACTTCGGCTACAAGCTCGAATACACCTATTTTCCGCAGCGCATGGGCTTCGTGCGCCACACGTTGCGCGAAAAGGTGCCGGACACCGAACGCTACAAGTGCGATCTGATCATCGGCGTGCCGAAAGGCTACGACATGACCTCGACGACGCAGCCTTATCTGCGCTCCACGTATGCGATGGTATTTACGAAGCGTCCCGAACTGGCCGGCATCAATACGCCGGACGATCTGCTCAAACTGCCGCCTGATCAATTGCACAAACTGCGCTTCGGCATCTTTTCGCAGACGCCCGCGGTCGACTGGCTGCTCAGTCATGGGCTGATCGATCAGGCGGTCTCGTATCAGGTGCAAAGCGGCGATCCGCAGGAGTATCCCGGCCAGATGATCGAAAAGGATCTGCGGGCGGGCACCGTCGACGTGGTGTTCCTGTGGGGACCGATTGCGGGCTACTTCGCCAAGCGCTCGGGGGATACGGTCAAGCTGGTGCCGTTCCCGGCCACGCCGGGGATCCGCTTCGACTATACGATTTCGATGGGCGTGCGCTACGGCGAGAAAGCGTGGAAGGACAAGGTCGATCAATGGATCGGCGCGAACCACGACAAGATCGACAGCATTCTCACGAGTTACGAAGTGCCGCTTCTGAAGCCCGTCGACACGCCGGCCGGCAAGCCCGCGGACGGGTCGCCATGAGCAGTGCGCGAATGCGATTGCGCCGCGTATGGCGGCATGTGCTTGCGGTGTGCGTCACGTGCGCGGCGTGCGCGACGCACACCGCCGCGTTTGCCGCGGGCACTGACGAGATCTCGGCCGCCGAGCGGCTCATCTTCACGACGGATCATCTGCACGGCGTCCAGCGGCAAACCGAACTCGACTACGCGTTCCTCAGCTCGGACCAACCGGCGCACAGCACGGATGTCGTCAAGGTGCTGGTGCTCAGCGCGGACAATGCCAAGGGCGATGCCCAGGTGTCCGATCACAGCGGAGCCGTGCCATTGCCCAACGCCGGCTTGCAGTGCAATCCCGTGATCATCTATTTCCTCGAACGCGATATCACGGAGATGCAGCACCTGACCGGCGGGCAACGCCGCTATTTTCAGCAGCGTCTGCGGCTCGCGCTCGCCGCGGGGCCCAAGATCGAGACGGTGACGAGCCAGATTGGCGGCAAGTCGGTAAAGGCCCGGCAGATCGTCGTGCAACCGTATCTGGGCGATCCCAATTCGGAACGCTTCGCGCAATACACCGGCAAGCGCTATACGTTCCTGATCGCCGATACGGTGCCGGGCGAGGTCGCGCTGATCCGCACCGACGTGCCCGGTGCGAACAACGATTTCGCGCATCCGGTGCAGACCCAGACGCTGAGCTTCCAGGCCGCGCTGCGCAAACTATCGCCGCCGAACACGCCGAACACGCCGTTGAAGCCTTCCGACGCGCCTCGTGCAAGCCGTTAGCGAGGCCGCGCCAAGGTGAATTTCATCCGTTCGCTGACCTTGCGCCAGTTGCAGATCTTTGTCGTGGCGAGCCGCTACACGAGTTTCGCCCGCGCCGCGGAGGAGTTGCATCTGACCCAGCCGGCGGTGTCGATGCAGATTCATCAACTCGAAGAGGCGGTGGGCCTGCGTCTGTTCGAACGCATCGCGCGCAAACTCACGTTGACCGAAGCGGGCGAAATGCTCAGCCATCATGCGAGCCGGATTCTCGGCGAGATCAAGGATGCCGAAGACGCGATGACATCGCTCAAGCAGGCCGATAGCGGCTCGATCGCGGTGGGCATCGTCAGTTCCGCGACGTACTTCGCGCCGAAGCTGCTGGCCATGTATTCGCACCTGTATCCCAAGGTCGACGTGCACTTTTCGGTGGGCAATCGCGACGGGCTGCTGCGCCTCCTGCAGGACAATGCGATCGACCTGGCCATCATGGGCCGGCCGCCGCCGGAGCTCGACACCACGACGGAGCCGCTTGCGTGGCACCCGCAAGTGGTGATCGCACCGCTCGATCATCCGTTATGCGGCGCGCGGCGCTTCGATCTGCAGGAACTGCGCGGCGACACGTTCCTGTTGCGCGAGCCCGGCTCGGGAACGCGCATGGCCGCGGAGGAAATGTTCAGGCAGCATCTTTTCACGCCCGCGAAGGTCGTCACGCTCGGCAGCAATGAAACGATCAAGCAGGCGGTGATGGCGGGCATGGGCGTGAGCCTGATTTCGCTGCATACGCTGCTGCTGGAGCTGCGTACCAAGGAAATCGCGTTGCTCGACGTGAACGGCACGCCGATCGAACGCACGTGGCAAGTCGTGCATCTGCGGGCCAAGCAACTGTCGCCGACCTGCACGGTGTTCCGGCAGTTTCTGCTCGAACAGGCAGCCCCTTATCTGGAGCGCGAGTACTCGCCATTCACCACCTTGCCCGCAAAATCAGGAGTGTTGACATGAGCCTGGCAGGACATGCGGCGTTCGTGCGCCGCTACGTGCGCCGCTACGTGCGATGCCACGTGCGATACCTCGTGCGCGACGTGCGGGCCGTCGGTCTGATCTGCGTGGCGTTCGCCTGTTCGCAGGCGAACGCTGCGCCGACCTCGATCGCGCTGATGGACTGCGTGTTGATCGACGATAACGCGGCCTATAACGATGCCGGGACCAACCGCCTCCAGCAGGCGCGCATCGAGATGGTCAGCGAGGCGCTGCGTGAGCAGTTAAGCGCGAGCCGGCGCTTTCGTGTCGCGGACAATGCGCCTGCGGCCGGCCTGATCGCTCAACTCGGCGCCTCGCAGGATCTGAACGCATGCGCCGACTGCGCGCGCCAGGTGGGGCGGAAACTCGGCGTCGAACAGATCGGTAGGTGCTGGGTGCAGAAAGTCAGCAACCTGATTCTGAACATCAACCTGCATATCGAAGACGTCGCCGGCGGGGCAACCGTGTTCCAGCGCTCGGTCGATATCCGCGGCAATACCGACCTGTCCTGGCGACGTGGCGCGGCTGCGCTGGCGAGGCTGCTTGCCGACGGCGCGGCAGCGGCTTCGGCGGGGAGCGGCGCCTCCCCGTGAGGGTGCCCTGAATTGCGGGCGGCGGCACACTGTGTACTCGAAATACGTAACAGGTTGACATCGTTGTTCGCGCGAGCACGCCCGCTGGAGCCGGGCGCGTACTGGCACGGAGTATGCGGCGACGTCCGCGCATAGCGATGGGAATGCACATTCGTCTCGCGGGATCACGACGAGCCCGCGCCTGATTGTCTGCTATAGGGGATTGCATCGATGGGTGCTGGCGAACTGCTTCAGGACTGGCGTGTGCACGCACTGCAGATCGAAGACGAAGTCTCGCGAGTCGTGATCGGTCAGTCGCAGATCATCCGTCTTATCACCGTCGCCTTGTTCGCGCGCGGTCACGTGCTCCTCGAAGGAGGTGTCGGGGTCGGCAAGACAACCGTGCTGCGCGCGTTCGCGCGGGTCGTGGGCGGCGAGTTCGAGCGCGTGGAGGGCACCATCGATCTGATGCCGGGCGATCTCGTCTATCACACCTATGTGGACGCCGAGGGCAAACCGCGCATCGATCCGGGGCCGCTGCTTCGCCACGGCGAGCGGCTGACCACCTTCTTCTTCAACGAGATCAATCGCGCCCGTCCCCAGGTTCAGTCGCTCCTGCTGCGCGCGATGGCGGAGCGTTCGGTGTGGGCGTTCGACCGCGAATACCGCTTCCCGCATATGACGGTATTCGCCGACCGCAACAAGGTCGAGAAGGAAGAGACCTTCGAGCTTGCATCGGCCGCGCGCGATCGGTTTCTGTTCGAGTTGGGCATGCCCACGCCGACCGAGCCCGACGTGCGCCGGGCGCTGGTATTCGACGCGACGTTTCATGACGTCGACCTGTTGCTGGCGCGGCTCTCGCCCGGGATCGTGCCGTGGGAACAGTTGAATCAGGTCGGCGCGGTCATTCAGGAGAGCGTGCAATCGAGCGAAACGATCGAGCGCTATGTTCTGGACATCTGGCAGGCCACGGAAACGCCGCAGCGTTTCGGCATTGCGCTCGACGGCGTCGATATGGAGCGCCTGATTCTGGCGGGCGCAAGCCCGCGGGGCATGAGCGCGCTGCTGCGCGCCGCGCGCGTGGTGGCGTGGCTGGCCGGCCGCGCGCATCTGGTCCCGGAGGATATTCATGCCGTGCTGTTGCCGGCGCTCGGGCATCGCGTGTTTTTCACGCCGATCTATGAACTGCGCCGCCAGGAACTCGCCGAAGCGCTCACGGCGCAAATCATGAACAGGCTCGCCGTACCCTGAGCCATGAACGGGACAACGGAATTTCACTACCGTTTGCCGATGCGCGCGGGCGGATTTCGTCCCGGCTCGCATCCGGGGTCGAGCTTCGGCGCCGGTCAGGAATTCGCGATGCACGGGCGCCTCTTCGACTACCCGGATCCGCGCCGCCTGGACCTGCGCGCGAGCGTGCGCGCGGCACGCTCCGAGTGGCTGGTGCGGGTGCATCTGCAGCGCGCCGCGGTGCCGGTGCAGGTGATCGTCGATGTCTCCGGGTCGATGCGCTTCGGGATGCGCCGGACCAAGTTGCAGGTTGCCGCGGACTTTGTCGAAGCGTTGGGATATAGCGCGTTCCGTGTCGGCGATCAGTTGGGCATGCTTGCCTTCGATACCCATGCGTGCGACGATCTTTTCATGCCGGCGCGATATGGCCGCGGCGTCGGCAACCTGCTCGCGACGATGTTGCGCGAGAGCGCGAGCGACGCGGCCGGACCCGGCGGGATGGCCGGACTGAAGCGCGCCGCGACCGCGCTGGCCGGACGCCAGGCGCTGATCTTCCTCGTTTCGGATTTTCATTGGCCGCTTGCGGAATTGCCCGCCGTACTCGACCTGCTGGTCCATGCCTGGGTGGTGCCGATAGTGGTCTGGGACGCCGCTGAGATCGCGCCGCCGAGCGGCGGGCCGCTGCTGGCCGTCAACGACGCGGAGTCCGGCCGGCAGCGCACGCTCTGGCTGCGCGGCAGCGTGCGCGAGCATTGGCGCGAAGCCGTCGCGCGACGGCGTGCGGAACTCGCGCGGAGGTTCGTCGAGCGTGGCATGCAGCCGTTTTATGTCGAGAGCGCTTTTGATCCGGAGGCGATGTCGCGCTACTTCCTGGAGACGATCGCATGAGACTTGACGGGTGCGGCATTGGCGGTTCGCATAGTTGGCTTCGCGGGGCATCGGCCGCCACGAGGCGGGTCTGCTCGCGAGCGTTGGTGCTGGCGTTGGCGTTTGTGCCGATGCTTATCCTGATGCCGGTGAGGGAGGTCACTGCGGCCCCGGGCGATGTCCCTCAGCCCACGGTTGACGAGCCGCGCGCATTCGGCCATCTGCTCGGCGATATCCTCACGCAACGCATTCTGCTGCCCGCCGGCAACGATATGGGTTCGGTGGCGCCGCCTTCGGTCGGGCGCACCGGCGAATGGCTCGAGCGGCGGCCCGCGCGGTTCGAGACCGATGCCGACGGTCGCCGCTGGATGGTCATCGACTACCAGGTCGTCAACGTCGCGCCCACGCTCACCAGGACGGCCTTGCCGGCGTTGACGCTGACCTCGCCGTCGGGCGCGACGCTGCAGGTTGCGGAGTGGCCGCTCAGCATCGCTCCAATGACGCCCGTGGAACCCTTCGATACCGGTGAGCTGCAGCTGATGCGGCCCGACCGGCAGGCGCCTTTGATCCCGAGCGCGCCGTTGCGGCGGCAGGCAAGCGTTGCACTCGGCCTGTTGCTGCTGACCTTGCTCTCGTGGGCCGGCTGGTGGCTGTGGCGCAACTGGCGTGAGTCGGCGCGTTTGCCCTTCGCGCGCGCCTGGCGGCAGATGCGGCGGCTCGACGGGCCGAGCGTCGATACGTCCGCGGATGCCTGGCTCTGTCTGCACCGCGCGTTGAACGAAACGGCGGGCCACGTCGTTCATGCGGGTTCCCTGCCCAGCCTGTTCGCGGGGGCGCCCTACCTGCAGCCGCTGCGCGCGCAACTCGAACAGTTCTATCAGCACTCCACCGTGCGCTTTTTCACGCCTGAACCGGCGGCGACCCCTTACCCACTGCGAGGGCTGTGCCGCGCACTATATCGCGCCGAGCAGCGCCATCAGCGATGAACACGGCGTTCGATTTCGCCTATCCGTGGCTGCTCGTGCTCGTGCCGCTGGCCGCGCTGCCGCTGTGGCCGCGGCGTCGCGACACGCTCGTCTTCTCCTGGGTCGCATGGCTTCCGGACGATCGCCTCGGGCGGTGGATCGGCTTCATCGGGCGGGGCAGCGCGGCGCTGGCGATGGCGGCTATCGTCGTGGGCCTCGCCGGGCCGGGGCGCTCGCAAAGGCAGGTGCTGCGAACGGGCAGCGGGGCGCAGATTCTGATCCTGATGGATCGCAGTGCGAGCATGGACGAAACGATGAATAGCAAAGGCGTGGAGTCGCCGGCCGGCGAGTCGAAGAACAAGGTGGCGCGCGCCTCGTTGACGAACTTCGTGGCGCAACGGCCCAACGACCGGCTCGCGTTCATGATGTTCGGCACGAGTTCGGTGCTGGCGATGCCGTTCACCTACGACGCCCGTGCGATCGAGGCGGCGATTGCGGGCACGGCGGTGGGTCGCGGCATGCCGGACACGCAACTCGACCGCGGCTTGCTGGCGGCGATTGGCGAGTTCAATGGAGGGGCGTCTTCGGGCCGGCGAGCGATCGTTCTCGTTTCAGACGGTGGCGCGAGACTCGACGCGCGGGTACGGCGGCTCATCCAGGACGGACTGACGCGCCACGAGATCGCGCTTTACTTTATCTACTTGCGCAGCGGCACCTACAGCCCCGATCTGAACGCCGCGGTGCCGGCGAACGAGTCTTCGGCCGAAGCCGAACTGCATCGCTTCTTCCTGTCGCTGAAGACACCCTACCGGCTTTTCCAGGCCGGCGATGCGCGAGCGATGAAGGACGCGATGGCGGAGATCAACCGGCAGCAAAACGCGCGGACCTCGTTTGTCGAGCATCTGCCGCGGCAGGATCTCAGTCCATATTGTTTCGCGATGGCGCTGTCCGGTTGTGCGCTGTTGCTGGCCTTGCGGGTGTTTCAGGTGAGGGCCTGGTCGTGAAGCGCGCGTCGATTCACGTCATCTTCGCGGCCGTCGCGCTGTGCTGCGCCAGCGTCGCGGCGTATGACTGGGTTCGCCTGCGGCACGCGGAGCACGTCAATCAGGCGGTGGCCGCGGCCGCGGCTGAAACAGGCAGGACGGCGGGCAAAACGGGCGCGGCGGGGGCTCGGCGCAACGACGGCAACGAGCGCAACGAGGGCGACGACGGCAACGAGGCCCAGGTCCGGCTCGCGCGCGCCATCGCATTGTCGAAAGCGGGTGTCTACGATAGGGCAGGCCTGCTCTTCGAGGACCTGATCCGCGATGAGCATGCTGGCGAGGTGGGGCGCGCGGCGCTGTTCGATCTGGGCAACATGTACCTGCGTGAAGGCGTGGGCGACAGCCGGTCCGGCACGGTTCGCTCGGCGGCCATGATCGAGGAGGCCAAGGCGCGCTATCGGACCTTGCTGCGCGCGGCGCCGGATGATTGGGATGCGCGTTACAACCTGGAGCGCGCGCTGTGGCTTGCGCCTGAAACGCGCTCCGCGGCCGACGCGCCCGAGGTCAAGTCGCAGCACAACGTCAAGGTGAGCGATCCGCAAAGCAAGGATCTGCCATGAACTTCGGCGCGCTGATGCGAGGGTTCTCCGGCAAGCGGCACTGGACGACACCCGTGGCGCTCCTGCTGCTGATCGCGGCGGTCGCCATGCCCCGCGTGATACTGCCGCGCAATACGTTCAGCTACATCGTCACCTTCGACATTACGCAAAGCATGGACGTCGAGGACGTCGCGCTCGATGGCGCGCCGGTGGGCCGGCTGGCGTTCGCGCGGGCGGCGACACGCGACGCGATAGGGCGATTGCCGTGCGGCTCGAAGGTGGGCTGGAGTGTGTTCACCGGTCAGAGAACACTGCTGTTGCTGGCGCCCGTCGAAGTCTGCAGCAACTATGACGCGCTGCTGTCGTCGCTCGACAGGATCGACTGGCGGATGCGCTGGACCAACTGGAGCCGCATTGCCGAGGGCGGTGTCTATTCCGCGGTTCGCGTAGCGCATGACCTCGGCCATGGCGCGGCCGTCGTGTTCGTTACCGATGGCCAGGAGGCGCCGCCAATCCTGCCTTCCGAAGCGCCGGCGCGGGACATCAACCCTGCTCAGGTCAAGGGCTGGCTGATCGGCGTGGGCGGCGATCAAGCCGCGCCGATTCCGCACAGCGATGCCGACGGCCGACGTAGCGGCTACTGGCAGGCCGACGATGTGATCCAGATTCCGACACCGCCGGGCGCCGCATCACAGGCGGAAAGCCACGAGGAGCTGTCCGAATTGCACGGGCACTACCTCGCCGCCGTGGCCGAACAGATCGGCTTCGGATACCGCCGCCTGTCGAGCGCGACATCCTTGAGCGACGCCATGCTCGATGCGCGGTTCGCTCACCGCGAGCCGGTGCCGACCGATTTGCGCTGGTGTCCCGCGCTGCTTGCGTTGCTGCTGCTCGCCTGGCGATTCGCGCCTGACTTCGGTTGGACGAGGCGTCGCGCGAGCGGCGCACGCGCGCACTCTTCATATGTGTGAAGCAGCGTTTCTCACAGCGCTTTTCAAAACCTATTGAGGGTCTGGAAAAACTTCAGCGGATAGCCTACGCTTAAGCGAGCCGGCCTTTTGGGGACGAAGGCATTGCCTCCGCCCGTCTGTGCGCAGCCGACCCATCCTGACAAAGCAATCAACGGTTCAAAATCGTACGCTTTTGTTGTTTGAGAGGGTTGTGCCATCCTGCTTTTCTACGCCGTCGGTGGCGTGGATGAATGCCGCACTCCAGCGCTGAAATTCTTGAACAATAAAAAGCCAAGGAGACACTCATGCCATTCATTCGGATTCCAGACGCTATTGGTCTTTCCCTGCTCGCGGTCGTATTCGGCTTGCCTGCCGCCTACGCCGCGGACGAAGTTCAAAACAGTTCGACCACGACGAGTTCGCCCGTGCCCTCCACGCTGCAGCCCGTGAGCCAGGAGCAGCTCGATTCGGCAGCCACCACGTCGAGCGACTGGCTGCTTTCGAACGGCTCCTACGCGCAGACGCGCTACTACCGCGGCGCACAAATCAACAAGACGAACGTGTCGAAACTCAGGCCGGCTTTCATATTCCAGACAGCCGTCAACGAGTCGATGGAAACGGCGCCGATCGTATCGAATGGTGTGATGTTCATTACCACCTCGTTCAACCATGTGTATGCGGTCGACGCGGTGACGGGCAAGGAATACTGGCATTACAAGCACAAGATGGGCTCGGTCACGACGTTTTGTTGCGGGCCCAACAATCGCGGCGTAGCCATCGCCGGCGAGCGGCTCTATATGGGCACGCTCGACGCGAAACTCATCGCGCTCGACGCAAAAACGGGCAACGTGCTGTGGCAAACGCAGATTGCCGACCCCGATGCGGGCTATTCGGAAACGATGGCGCCCACGGTTGTGGACGGCAAGGTGTTGATCGGCACGAACGGCGGCGAATACGGCATTCGCGGCTTCCTCAAGGCGTTCGATGCGAACTCCGGTCAATTGCTGTGGACGTTCTATACGATTCCGGAAACAGGCCAGGAAGGCGTGTGGGCCACGAAGGACGCGACCGGCCGCGACGAGAAACGCGACATCGATGCGGAGAAAAAACAGCTCGCCGCAAAAGGTGGCGACTTCTACAAGACGCTCGGCGGCGGTGTGTGGATGGCGCCCGCTGTCGATCGGCAAACGCATACGGTGTTCTTCGTGGTCGGCAATCCTTCGCCGGACCTGTACGGCGCAATCAGGCCGGGAGACAACCTGTATACGGATTCGCTCGTCGCGATCGACCTGGACACCGGCAAATACAAATGGCACTTCCAGTATGTGCCGCATGACGTGTGGGACCTGGACGCCGTGAGCCCGCCGATGCTCATCGACGTGCGTGACACCAACGGCAAGATGATTCCGGGTGTGGTGCACGGCGGCAAGACCGGCCACGTGTACGTTCACGATCGCGCCACCGGGCGGCTGATCCGCTATTCGCAGGCGATGATTCCCCAGGAGAACATGTGGACGCTGCCGACCGCCGCCGGCGCGCGGATGCTGCCTGGCGCCAACGGCGGGGTCGAGTGGTCGCCGATGGCATTCGATCCGCGAACGCGCCTCGTGTATGCGGCCAATCTGCATCAGCCGATGACGTATCAGGTCGAGGACGCCGCCTATCCGGGCGGCAGCAAGCTGTGGCTGGGCGGCGCGTTCAAGACGATCCCGGCCGAGCGGCAATGGGGCAAGCTGTCCGCCGTCAACGTCGACACGGGCAAGGTGACGTGGGACTTTAAGACCGACGAACCGCTCATTGGCGGCGTGCTGGCGACGGCAGGCGGACTGGTATTCAATGGCGAAGGCAACGGCCTGTTCCGCGCATTCGATTCGGCCACCGGCAAGAAGCTCTGGGAGTTCCAGTGCGGCGCAGGCGTCAATGCGCCCGCGGTGTCGTACATGGTGCACGGTAAGCAGTACATCGCGGTTGCGGCGGGCGGCAACACGCAACTCGACTTCAAGCGCGGCAACACCGTGCTCGTCTTCGCGCTGCCATGACGACGCCGATGCCGCGGACAACACGGCGGCCGGCGCGCCGCTCGTGGACGGTATGGCTATGCGGCTGGTTCGCCGCCGCATGGCTGCCGTTGCACGCGCATGCCGACGCCGAGGCGGGCAAGGCGAAAGCGCAGGTGTGCGTGGCCTGTCATGGGCCGATGGGCAATTCGACCAATCCGGACTATCCAATTCTGGCGGGGCAGACTGCGCGTTATATCTATCTGCAGTTGAAGGACTTCAAGGAAGGGCGGCGCAGCGACCCGCGCATGTCACCGATGGCGGCCAACCTCTCGCGCGAGGACATGCAGGATCTGGCCGATTACTTCGCCGCTCAAAAGCTGGTGGCCGTTCCATTCAAGTCCGATAACGCGAGCATCGAAGCGGGAGGGAAGAAAGCGGGCGAGGTGTTGTGCACGATGTGCCACCTGGGCGGCTTTTCCGGCCAGAATGAAATTCCGCGCGTCTCGGGTCAACTGTATCCGTACATCGTCAAGCAATTGCAGGACTTCCGCTCGCACACGCGGACCAACGATGCCGGCAATATGGCGAGCGTGACGCGCAATCTGACCGACGACGACATCCGCAATCTGGCCGCCTACATCAACAATCTGCAATAGCAGGGAGGAGCTGCGATGAAAGAGACGCTGACCCGCGCCATGGCGACGGTCGTTCTAGTTGCGGGCGCATTCGTTGCATGTGTGCCCGTGCATGCGCAAGGCGACGGGGAAACGAACAGGCAACTGCTCGCCGCCGCGAAAGACGCAGACCCGCCGTCGGTTCTTTCGGCGCTTCAGCGCGGGGCGGCAGTGGACGCCCTGAACCGCATCGGCGACACCGCGCTGATTACCGCCTGCAAGAAAGGCGATGTGGCAACCGCGCGCATGCTGATCGAACATGGCGCGAACGTCCGGCATGCGAATGCGCCGGGCGTCACGCCATTGATGGCCGCCGCGTACGGCGGCTTTGACGAAATCGTCGCGCTCCTGCTGGCGCACGATGCGGATCCTCTCGCCACGGATCGCATCGGCAAGACGGCCATGGAGTACGCGGCCGGTCAGGGACAAACGAAGGTCGTGAATCAGCTGCTCGATGCCGGCGTCGACGTGAACCGCTCCTACAAGAACGATCTGACCGCGCTGATGTGGGCCGCGGGTTACGATCGTGCGGATACCGTCCGGCTGCTGATCGCACGCGGTGCGAATCGGGCGCTGAAGGAAAATCGGGGAATGACGGCAAGAGATATCGCCGTGCAAACAAAATCCGATCAGGTGGCTCGTCTGTTATCCGCGGGATAAAAGCTGTTAAGCGATGCGGGTTGCCGATCCGCATAGGGCTCGCGCAATTCGACGAGCACGCCGCTGTCGGCACGGCTGCGCGTCGCCGACGTTAGCCTGCTGCCCATATACGAACACCTCCTTGCACGCTTGAGCGCATACGCTGCGCGAGCATCACAACTTCTGCGCCTATCTTCCCCCTGACATCGAACTCTCCGGTTCTGTGGATTCGCCCACAGGCCCCCGGCTCAGTCGTGGCAACCCGGAAAACGCGGTCCCCACGAATTCAACCCGGCATTCCAGCCTTTCCATACCCGGCCCATCGCTCCAAGCCCGAGCTTTACCCGATTCAAGTTTGCACGCGCTGCGCCGATAAGAAGCAGGATGAATGCACCATTGCCGCGCTCCATGAGTAAGTATTACCCCTATGTCAGATCTGCGTCACTTCGCGCGCAGTGCTATGTGCACGTTGCGCTTCACGTTGCTTGCCGCAGCGTCCACGGTTGTACCGGCACACACCGCTCGGGCGGTCGCGCAGCCGGACCCTTCTTCGAGTGAGCAGGCGCCGGGCGATCTCACCGCACTACCGCTGGAGACGTTGATGCAAGTAACGGTGAGTAGCGCCAGCCGCCTTGCTCAGCCGATATCCGACGCACCGGCCGCGGTCTACATTCTGACTGCCGTGGATATTCGCGACTTCGGGTGGAGGACGCTCGCGGATGCGCTCGCGTCGCTTCCCGGGCTGTACACCACCTACGACCGGACCTATTCCTATCTCGGCGCTCGCGGCTTTCAGCGCCCGGGCGACTACAACAGCCGGTTTCTGCTGCTCATCGACGGCGTCAGAACCAACGACTCGGTATTCGATCAGGCGGCCATCGGCACGGATTTTCCCGTGGACATGGACCTTGTCGAGCGGATCGAGTATGTGCCGGGGCCGGGATCGGCTGTGTACGGTTCGAATGCGCTGTTTGGCGTCGTGAACGTGATTACGAAGACCGGAGAGAGTCTGCGCGGCGCCCAGGTCGCGCTTGCGGCGGGGAGTTTCGGCGAGAAGCAGGCCCGCGCTACGTACGGTTGGCATGGCACGCATGGCGCGGACGTTCTGCTGTCCGCCAGTTCTTTTGTCAGCAACGGGCAGAGCCTGTTCTATCCAGAGTTCGATACGCCCGATCAGAACAACGGCGTAGCGCAAGGGCTCGATTACGACCGCAGTCAGAAGTTGCTCGCGAAATTCGCGTACGGCGACTTCGGCCTCAGCATGGGCTATGGGAACCGGACGAAGGGCGTTCCCGGCGCGCCGTATGGCGCGATATTCAATGCGCCGTTCAGCACGACCGATACGCATAGTTTTATCGACGGCACTTTTCAGCACACCATCGCGCAAGGCATACAACTGGCCTCGAGCGCCTACTGGGGGCGCTACGACTACCGCAGTCCGAGTCTGTATGCGCCCGGGCCGGTGGAGAACGTGGATGGCGATCACGCGCTTTGGTACGGCGTCGATGTTCACACCACGTTCACGTCCCTTCCGAGAAACAAAGTCGTGCTGGGTTTCGACTACACGCGCGATGCACGCCGTGACCAGTACAACTTCAACGTCGATCCCTACGCGAGTTTGCTCGACGACCGGCGCTCGGGTAACCGCACGGGCGTTTACGGCGAAGACGAGCTGCAATTGTCCGCGAACTTTTCGCTCAATGTCGGACTGCGTTACGACGTGGAGACAGCGGCGGGCGGCAATGTGAGTCCACGCGTGGCGCTTGCCTACAAGCCGACCAGCCACGACACGGTGAAGCTGGTGTATGGTCGCGCCTATCGCGCGCCGAACGCCTACGAGCTCTATTACGCAGTACCGGGTGCGGGCGGGCAGTCCGCCAATCCTTCATTGAAGGCCGAACACGTTACGACCGTCGAATTGATCTACCAGCGACAGTTCGGCGCGACGGGCCGCGCGACACTTTCTCTCTTCCATTACGACATCCGCGACCTGATCTCGGAGACGACCACGCCTGCCGGGGTGTACGTTTTTGAGAACCTCGATCGGGCGAAGGCGAATGGCGCCGAGCTGAGCTATGAACAGCGTTTCGGCGAAACCAGAATCCGGGCCAGCTATTCGTGGCAAATCGCCCGTGACGGCGCGACGGGAGACATACTGCAAAACTCGCCACGCCACCTCGCGAAACTCAACCTGGTGCTGCCGCTCTTCGGCAATGCCGCGCGACTGGGCACCGAGCTGCGTTGCGTATCGAGCCGGCTCGCCGAAGGTGGCCACGCCGCGGGATACTGCCTCGGCAATCTGTCCGTCGGCTCGACGCGCCTGATCCAGCATGCCGATGTGTCTTTCTCGGTCTACAACGTAGCCAACACACAGTATGCGGATCCGGCGGGACCCGGCTACACGCAGGAGGTCATCGCGCAGCAAGGCCGTACCTTCTTCCTCAAAATGGTGTACGGATTCTAGTATGCGGTTCAATCGCACACTCCGCGCATCCGCCATGCTGGGCTCCGTATGCCTCGCGATCATTGCCGGGCCGTCGAACGCGCAAGTTGACGAAGCGATGCTGAGTGCCGCCTACATTTACAACTTCATCCAGTTCACCACCTGGCCGCCAGGGGGGCTCTCCGATTCGAAGCTGGTTGTCTGCGCCAACGGTGATAGCGCTCCGGGCGCTGCGCTCGCCGGTCTCAATGGAAAGACCGTAAGCGGACGCACCTGGACTTCCGCCTCGCTGAGCCGCGGCGACGATCCGTCAGGATGCAACGTAATTTTTCTCGAAGAGGGCAAGCCGGTGTCCAGGCAGACAAGAGAAATGCTCGGTTCGGACCGGTCCGTGCTCGTCATTACCACTTCAGCGCTGGATGCACAGGGCACCGTGATCCGGCTGTACACCGAAGGAAACCATTTGCGTTTCGATATCAACAACCGCGAGGCAGCGCGGCGACACCTTTCGCTCAGCTCGAAGCTGCTTCAACTGGCAAGGACGGTCCTATGAGCGTGATCGAACGCAACAAGCCGAGTTTGACCCGTGCTTTAGGACGGGTCAACGTCATTGGAGTGGCCGTCGCGCTGGTGATTTCGAGTGTCGTCCTGCTTGTCTATGAAGCGGTGTCGCTGCGGGCTGCGCTCGCGGACAACGCCGGGCTCGAGGCTGCAATGGTCGCGGAGAACATGTCAGCGCCACTGCTCTTCAATGACGCCGAGGTGGCGAGCGAGGTGTTGACGCATCTCGGCAGTTTGCCCTACGTCGAAAGTGTCGCGGTGTTCGACGCCAAGGGCCGCCGCTTTGCGCGCTACGCTCAGCCAGGCCTATCGGAGAAGGAACAGAACGAAGGCACGGAGGCAGCCGCGCAAGAACACGTGCGCCTTTCTTTCAAGGACGTGATTGTCGCGGTGCCCGTGGTCCAGGGTGGCGCGCGGGTCGGCACAGTGGTCCTGGTTGCGACGACGGGGGGAATGAAGTCGGAGTTCACGCGCTATGCCTGCTTTCTGTTTCTAGCGTCGGCGTGTGCCTTGTGGATCGCGTCGCTCGTCATGTCGCGTACGAAAGCGCGCGTCATCGAGGCGGAGCGGCGACTCGAGTATTACGCGCTGACCGACCCGCTGACCGATCTGCCGAATCGTCGGGCCTTCTACGACGAACTCGCCCACTGCCTGCGTCCGTCTGCTGGCGTTTTACCGCAGGTGACGCTCGTCCTGATCGATCTCGACGATTTCAAAACGGTCAACGATACGCTCGGGCACGGGGCCGGGGACGAACTGCTGCGCGCGGTCGCGCACACCCTGCGAGGTACGGTTCGGCAACGAGACATCGTCAGCCGCATCGGCGGCGACGAATTCGCGGTGCTGGCCACCTCGGACACCGACCGGAGTCAGAGCCGGGGGACCGCGGAGAAAATTGTCCGCAGCCTTGGGCGATCGTTCGAACTCGAGGGAACGATGGTGCCCGTCACCGTCAGCGTGGGCTTTTCCAGGTTTCCGGACGATGCCGGCGATATCGCGTCGCTCGTGAGCAGCGCGGACATCGCCCTGTATGCGGCCAAGAGTGGCGGAAAAAATCTTGCGTTCGAGTTCCGGCCGAAAATGACGGCAGAGGCGCAGCGGCGCGCGTTGCTGGAGCGCGACCTGCGCGAAGCGATCGAGCGCGATCGACTGGACATCGCCTATCAACCTCAATTCGACTGCCGGACCGGGCAGTTAGTCGGCGTGGAAGCGCTGGCGCGGTGGAATCATCCTGTGCAGGGGGATGTTTCTCCCGCCGAATTCGTGCCGATCGCGGAAAGTAGCGAACTGATTCTTTCACTCGGGCAATGGATCCTGAACCGCGCATGCCGCGATGCCGTGCGTTGGAACCGCGATGCATCGGCACCTGTCAGCGTCTCTGTGAATGTCTCGGCGCGCCAGCTCCGGCATCACAGTTTCGGGGCCGATGTGCTTGCGACACTCGAGGAGAGCGGCTTGCGGCCGGAGTTGCTCGAACTCGAGTTGACCGAGAGTCTGTTGATGGCGAATCTGACGGCGGCGGTGGAGGTCATGCGAACGCTGCGCGCGCGAGGTGTGCGCCTGTCGATCGACGACTTTGGCACGGGCTATTCCTCTCTATCGTACTTGCAGTCGTTTCCGCTCAATCAACTGAAAATCGATCGCAGCTTTGTCAAGGCGCTGCCGCACTCGGGGCAGCCCATCGTGACCGCCATCATTTCGATGGCGCATAGCTTCGGCCTCACTGTCGTTGCCGAGGGGGTCGAATACCCGGCGCAGCTGGCCTGGCTCTGCGATAGCGGGTGCGACTACATTCAGGGTTATCTGACGGGGCGGCCAATGACGTTTGCCGCATTAATGGACGCCTTGAACGAAGAGCGCGAGCATGTCCTCGCCTCCGAGCGCACTGAACCGGCTGGACCCGTGTCATAGAAACCTGTAAGTTCCCGTTGTGACTTTCCGGCGTGATCCGGAAGCACCGCCAGTTTGCCTGATGGACAAGGATGGGATTCGCCGGTTCGCCAAAACGATTCGGTACACGTTGCCGTTGACCGCGGCAACGTGCCGAATCGCGGTGCGGGCGATCTTGAACAGTGGCCACGAACTACGTGGCTGATACGCGGCGCTAGCGTCGCGAAATGGGGGGTGACATGAAAAGTTTCTTCGTTGGCGCAGCCTTTGTGAGTATCGGCATCGCCGCCTCGGGATTGGCGCATGCGACGGATGTTGGCATAGGGATCAACATCGGCGCGCCACCTGTCGTTGTCGCACCGGCCCCGGTAGTCGTCGTGTCGCCTGGATGGCACGGGGACCGCTACTGGGACGGCCATCGCTATTGGGATCGCGACGAATGGGAGGAACACCATCATCACCATGGACATAAGGACGGCCACTGTCCGCCTGGACACGCAAAGAAGGGCGAATGCTGAGCGGCTCAACGCCGCCGCGCGTCGATGCACCGCCAGAAGCGCAGGCGGGTATGAAGAACGCGTAGATTCGCGCGCTTATTGTCTTCCATTGTCGGCGGCAGGCACCGCACGTTTTCGCACGGGCCTGCCGCCGTACTTTTTTGTTCGCCGTGAATTTGCGCGCGGGTCCACGCCTTCGGAAAGGTGTGCCAGTGGAGGCGCGGCTAGCAGCAGGACCCAACAGAACCGGCCTTCCCGGACTCGCTTTCCGTACTTAAAACGCAGGCGTACGGTTCGTTCTAGATACAGAGAAGACTTTCCTGGCCGTTTTCTGAAACAGAGGCGGCTGGATTTTAGTGGAAGGCGCCTTGTCACGCCGCGTTTCTGACGTGCCATGGAAGCGATGCGCAATTGTCTGTTTGCTTGAGCCCCTCAACTACTTCAGGAGAGTCGAGATGCCCTATCATGCGAACCGTCCGCGGCCGTTGACCCGTCAGGAGCTGGAAGTCCTCAGTCCTCTCAAGGCAACCAAAGAAAACCTTCGTGTGACCGCGAAATCCATCTGGTCCACTACCTACGTCACGGTTCCCGCCGGCGTGGAGCTGGCGCCGAAAGTGAAAAGCGAGCGAGTCGATGTGCGTGCCGATGGCCAGAGCCTATGGAAGATCGGCGTCGAGATGAGCGCCGGATCGTCTCCCGGACTGCCCATGGGCTGCACGGTCCAGCGGCATGAGTGGACCGATACGATGGGACAGATTTCCGGCCACCCGTCCTTCAGGCCGGAATGGATGGACGTTCGCTTCATTCCAAAGACCGGGATTCGCCGGCCGCAGCCGCAGATGCGAGACGGAAAAGGGCGCAAGGTCAAACCGCTCACGGTATTTCCTGGCGACGCGCGCCAGGTTCTATTCGATACGAGCTGGCCGTGGCTACTGACGGGCAAGATTGTCACGAGCGACGGCACATCCGGTTCCGGTGTGCTGATCGGTGACCGCCTCGTTCTGACCGCTCGCCACGTCATGCCCTGGAACAGCATCGGAACCGGCAACTGGTGGATGAAATTCACGCCGTACTATTTTGACGGTACCGAGCCGTTCGGGTCATCTTACGTCAGCGACGCCCGCCACTATGGAACCGACGACACGGATTTCAACCTGTCGCATGACTACGCGGTTTTGCGGTTGTACGAGCCTTTGGGCAACCGGTTAGGCTATATCGGCACGACAAGTTTCGACGACGGATGGCGCGGGCTGAACGTATGGGAGAACGTGGGCTACCCATTCGATGTCGCGGGCGGGGAGCGACCTGCGGTGCAAAGCTGGCAATCGTTCGAAGACGACTACGAAGACGACGACGGACAGACGTTGGAAACGGAGGCGAGCCTGAATCACGGTAACTCCGGTGGCCCGTTCTTCGCATGGTTCGACAATGGAAGCCAGGTTCGCGCGTGCGGAGTCGTATCGAGCGAAGTGAGTTTTAATGGCGACGCGGACAATTCGGTGAGCGGGGGAGACAACCTGGTCAACCTGGTCGACTGGGCGCGAGCGAATTGGCCGTTGTAATGCGATAACCGGGCAACGCGCGCCGGAGTCAGCCATTGCTTGCGGCGACGTGCTTCGCCACTCTGACAAATCCGCTCACCGACACCGTTAAACCCGTTGCACCGGCGTTGTTTGACAATGAGAGCGTCAGTCCTTGTCGCTGAGCGATACGGGCCGCAATGGCGAGTCCCAATCCGCTGCCTGTTCCCCTCGTGTGCTCACCGCGGTAGAAGCGGTCGAGCACACGCTCCATGTCGTGCTCGGGAATGCCGGGCCCGTTGTCCACCACGTCGAAGCCGAGGCGATCCGCGGTGAGGGTGAGCACGACGTCGACCTTGCCTCCTCGCGGTGTGTAGCGGATCGCATTGTCGATCAGATTATTCAGCAGCACGCTTACCCCATGGGGATCCGCCAGCACGTCGCATGTATCGTTTTGCGTCACCGGAGGCCGGAACTCCAGGCCCAGGTCGATTTGCCGCTCTTCCGCCAACAGGGAAAAATCGCTGACTGCCTGCTCGCCGATTCTCCTCAAGCTGACCGTTATGCCTTCGTTTGCAGGCTGCGCATCTTCTCTCGCAAGAGTCAGAAGTTGTTGAACGAGCCGGATGATGCGATTGAGCCGCGTGTCGATGCGCTCGATGGTTCGGCCATCGTCTTTCAGCGTGCCGTTGTTCGACGCTGCCTGCAACTGCAGTTTCAGCGCGGCAAGCGGCGAGCGAAGCTCGTGGGCGGCATCCGCAATGAATGTGCGTTGCGCCTGTGAGGCGGCGTTCAGACGCTGCAGGAGGTCGTTCAATGCATCGACGAGCGGCCGGATTTCGACAGGCACATTGCCGTCGATACGCAATGGTTCGAGAGAATCGAGCGAACGCGTGGCGAGCGAACGCGATAATCCGCCAATCGGCGCGAGGCCTCTCGCAACGACGAGCAGCACGAGTACGATGGTGACAGGCATTAGCACACCCAGCGGCCATAACGTATGGAGCGCGAGATGCAGCGCCAGTGCTTCTCGTACAGAGACCGGTTGCGCCACCTGCACGAAACGATCCGACTGTTGCAAGCCCAGCACGCGCCAGTGACCCTCGCCCCGTTCGATGGTGCGAATACCCGCCGGCAGACGCGCGAGGACCGGCGTGTGCCGCGAGTGGTAAACGAGCGCGCCGCCTTTGTCCCATATCTCGATCAGAATCCGGTCGTCGGAAATACCTTCGAACTCCGCACCTTGCCGGTCGACTGTTTCCGCGGTTTCGAGATTCGACGGCAACGACAGGGCGACGGTCCGCAGTTCATAGTCGAACAGTTCATTTGCCTCCTCGCGGGCCGTATGAAAAATGCCGAACGCGGCAATAGCGGAGGCGGCGGCGAGGCCGCAGATCAGCCAGCCGAGCAGCCAGCGGCGGATCGACGTCATTCACGCCTCTTCAGACGATAGCCGACGCCGCGCACCGTCACGATCTGCTCCGCGCCGATCTTGCGCCGCAGGCTGTGCACGTGCACTTCGATCGTGTTGCTGCCGACTTCTTCGCCCCAACCATACAGCTTGTCTTCGAGTTCAGACCGGGTGAACACGCGCGAGGGCTCTTCGATCAGCGCCTGCAGCAGCGCGAACTCGCGCGGCACGAGCGGCACCGGCACACCGCCTTTGCTCACTTCATGCGCGGCTGGATCGAGCGTCAGTTCGCCATGCGAATAGACGGGCTGTTTCTGGCCGGTGCGCCGCCGCAGCAATGCCCGTGCTCTTGCTGCCAGCTCATCGAGATCGAAGGGCTTGATCAGGTAGTCGTCGGCGCCTGCGTCGAGTCCGCGAATGCGCTCGGTCACGGAGTCGCGTGCCGTCAGAATGATGACGGGCGCCTGGCCTCCCTGTTTGCGGTAGCTATTGAGCAGGTCGATACCGTCTTTCTTTGGCAGGCCGAGGTCCAGCAGGACAAGGTCGTACACGCCATTGCCAAGCGACAACTCGGCCGCCCGGCCGTCTTGCGCCCAGTCGATTGCATATCCCTCGCGCCCCATCGATTCGAGCACGGTTTCCGCAATCATTTCATCGTCTTCCACCAGAAGCAGACGCATCGGCCCCCCTTGCGTTGTCACCATCCGACATTGTCGCGCATCCGGAATTAACGTTTCCTTAAGCGAATGTTAAGCGTTCGGTCAATATTATCCGGTTCTGTGTCAGAAGACGCGTTGGGGCGCCGTGCACGCCGCCGCATTGCGGGCCAGGAGAAAGCGGCACGGGAACAGGCGAGGCGCCGGTCGGCACACTGTGCATGCGCGGCCTAGTGGTGGGTGAAAAGCCCGGCTGCCGTGCCGGATGACGGAACATGGCCGGCCGGCATGCGCGATTCTGACGATCCGCCCGATTGCGGGCCATAACCCGTCGCACTGGCCGATTCGTTCAGGCTTGCGTTTTGCTGAGTACCCGGATAGCCGATCTTGGATTGATGCAGGGTGTGGTTTTGCTCGGCTTGAACTGTCTGCGCCTGCACCTCGGTGCGTGTGAGCGGACCGTTCGTCGTCTGTGCGACGGCCGCGACAGGCACTGTGGCGGCAATGGCAAGCATGCTGATGGAGAGGAAGCGTTTCATGGTGAATTTTCCTTCGGAGTCTGAATGGACAAGCCAGAGCTTCACGCCTCGAGTCTTGCGCGCAGATCTGGACCTCCACGTCGCGGTGTCTTGAGACGTCATTGTCAGAGTACGTGTTCTACCTTAGGTGACGCTTATCCGGCTTCCGTGATGACGGCTTCAGATTCTGCGCGGGCGTTCGGCATGACATTCGTGTGTTAAGTCGCTCGATCGGCCTGGTTAAGCGAGTGTTAACCTTTGCCGGTCCATATTCGTCGGGCGCGAACGCATGAGCAGCCTTCAATGAAAAGGAGTGTGATATGAAAGGAAGCACTGTGAGCTTTGCCAGCCAGGCTGTCAGCAAGGTTCCCGAAGTGACGATCGGATTCTGGGTGATCAAGGTGGCCGCGACGACGCTGGGTGAAACCGGCGGCGATTGGGTATCGATGTCGCTGAATCTCGGCTACCTGGTCGGCTCGGCGATCTTCCTCGTGTTGTTCATTGGCCTCGTTTCCGCACAGGTCAAGGCAGCGGAGTTCCATCGCTTCCTGTATTGGGCGACGATTGTCGCCACCACCACGTTGGGCACGACACTGGCGGACTTCGCGGATCGGTCGCTGGGAGTCGGTTATCCCGGCGGCACCACCGTTGTCGTTGCCTTGTTGATCGGCAGTCTGGCCATCTGGTATCGGTCGGAGGGCACGGTCTCGGTCGAGAGCATCGTTACCGCCAAGGCCGAATGGTTTTACTGGATCACGATCCTGTTTTCGCAAACGCTCGGCACGGCGCTCGGCGACTGGGTAGCGGGTGAAGACCGCGGCGGGCTCGGTATTGGCTACGAATACGGCGCGATGCTCTTCGGAGCCGGCCTGATCGTCGTCGCCGCGCTTTATTTCTGGACGCGTGTCTCGCGCACGGCGCTCTTCTGGGCAGCGTTTATTTTGACCCGGCCACTCGGCGCGACGTTGGGGGACTTCCTCGATAAGCCGGTGGCGCAGGGCGGACTGCACGTGAGTCGTCTGTATGCGTCCGCTCTGCTGCTCGCGTTTATTGTGGCGTGTATCGTGCTGATTCCGCAGCGCTCCATCCGGAGCGAGCCGGCTGCGTGACCATGCGCCCGTGTGAAAGGCCGGCAGGGAGCGCATTGCGAACGCCGGCCACCCGGATAGAAGGCCCTATACTCGACACTCCGCCATACAAACGTGTTATCCGCTCCTCCCTTCTCGTGATCCACCGATCCCAACGCATAGCTGTTGCACCGATCCGTTCCGGCCTATTCTGCTGAATACATCGAGCCGCAGCGAAGCGGCGGTCCGCAACGCTTCGAGTGGAGAGTTACCGACATGACTGACCCGCTGTCCCCATCCGCGATTCCGATTCTCGAAGCCGGCATGCAGGCGCCGGATTTCACGTTGCAGGCCACGCCCGACCAGAAGATCTCACTATCCGAGCTACGCGGCGCGCCGGTGGTCATTGCGTTCTATCCGGCCGACTGGAGCCCCGTTTGCGGCGACGAACTTGGCCTGTTCAATGCCGCGCTCGCTGCGATCCACCGTTTGGGGGCGCAACTGATCGCCATTTCCGTCGATAGTGCGTGGTCGCATACGGCGTATGCGACCGAACGCAAGCTTCATTTTCCGCTGCTCGCGGACTTCGAGCCGAAGGGCGAAGTCGCGCGCAGCTATGGCGTGTACCGCGCGAAGGAAGGCGTGTGCGAGCGCGCGTTGTTCGTACTCGATGGAGACGGCATTGTCCGGTGGGCCTATGTCTCTCCCATTACGGTGAACCCCGGCGTCGACGGAATACTCGGCGCACTCGAGCAACTGCACACTGCCACGAAACAGGACACGCCATGAGCCATCTTTCACCGCCGGTCGGATCCCTGGACCACACCCAGGGGGCCGTCGACGCGCCCGTCACGCTGGTCGAGTACGGCGATTTCGAATGTCCCTATTGCGGGGCGATGTACGGTGTGGTCAAGGCGGTGCAGCAAGCCATGGGCGCGCAACTCCGTTTCGTCTTCCGGCACTTCCCGTTGACGGATATGCACGCCCACGCGCTGCACGCCGCGCAGTTTTCGGAAGCCGCGGCTACGAAAGGCAAGTTCTGGGAAGCGCATGACGTCCTGTACGAAAACCAGACGGCACTCAGCGACACGGAATTAACTCGCTATGCGGCGCAACTCGGTCTGCACGCCTCTGATCTGGACACGGCGTTCGAAGGCGCCTACGACGAGCGTATCCAGCATGATTTCGACAGCGGCCTGCGCAGCGGCGTGAACGGCACGCCCACGTTGTTCATCAACGGCCAGCGTTATGACGGCGACCGAGACGCTGAAACTTTGCTCGAAGCGCTGCGTGCGGCTGCCCGTCACGCGTGAGTTGGCGGATTGAGGAAAGGGCGGCAAGGTCAACCTTGCCGCCCTTTTTTACGCGAAGCCTGGCGAACGAAGCTCATCCGCACGCGTTGCGCGATGCGGATGACGAATCTCCCGGACCGCTAAACGTCGATCAGCTTGCGCAGGCTTTCGCCGGCAAGAGGCAGATCGCGCAGGCGCTTGCCGGTCGCATCGAACAGCGCATTGCCGACCGCGCCCGCGGTCGGCCCCATCGACGCCTCCGCCGCGCCGAGGAACGGCGCGCCGGGCCGGTCGATCAAATGCACATTGACGCTGCGCGGCACCGCGGAGAAGCGCAGAATCGGATAGCTGCTCCAGTCGAAGCTGCGGATGCGCTTCGTATCGAACTGCAACTGCTCATACAGCGTCCAGCTTGCCGACTGAATCACGCCGCCCTCGATCTGATTGCGGATGCCGTCGGGATTGACGATCTGTCCGGAGTCCACCGCAACTTCAGCGTGCTCGAGCACCACCTGGCCGGTTTCGGGCACGACGGACACCTCGACGGCGATCGCGACATAGGCCATCAGGTTCTTGTACTTGGCGAACGCAAAGCCTACGCCGTGATTGCGCTTGCGGGGCGTACGCGGCCAGCCGAATTTCGCGGCGGCGAGCTTGATTACGTCGCGCGCGCGCGGGTCCTGCATGTGCTTCAGCCGAAACGCGACGGGGTCGCTGCCGGCCGCGGCGGCCAATTCGTCCATGAAGGTCTCGATCGTGAACACGTTCATGTGCGCGCCCAGCGAACGCATGGCCGACGTATGCAGCGGCATGGTCGGCGAGAAGTTGTTCATCACGTGCAGGTTCGGCAATGCGTAAAGCGGGATCGCGTTGCGATCGCCGCCGCCTTCGGGCTGCACCATCGGCACCGAGGGCGCCGGCGCGAAAGGCTGCTCCAGCATCTGCGCCGGTATGAGCCGGCCGGCATTGACGATCCGCTCGTTGTGCGAACTGCTCCACAGCGCGTAGTTCCAATCGACGATGCTGCCGCCCGAATCGAGTGAAGCGCCGACTTCGGTCACCATCGCGGGTGTGTAGTGATCCCAGGTATGTTCCTGTTCGCGCATCCATTGCACGCGCACCGGCTGACCGTCCATTTCGCGCGCGATCAACGCGGCGTGCGCGGCCACGTCGTCCGCGCCGTTGTGGCCGTAGCAGCCCGAGCCTTCGACATGAATGCAGCGGACCTTGTCTTTCGGCATGGCGAGCATCTCGGCGAGCCCGTCACGCAGCGGATAGACCCCTTGCGAATGGGTCCAGACGGTCAGGTCGCCGTCCTTGAACAGCGCGACCGAGCAGGACGGCCCGATCGAGCCGTGCATCATGTAGCGCTTGGTGTATGTCGCGTGAAGCGTTTTGACGGCCGCGCCGGTGGCTGTGTGCGTGTTGGCGATCTCGATGTGTTCGGTGGCGATCGCCTTCAGATCGCGATGCACGGTGGCGGGATCTGGCAGCGCGCGTCCGGCCGTCCACCGGCTTGCCGCGGCGAGCGCGCGTTGCGCCTGCACCGCCTGCCATTCGCCTTTGGCGACCACGGCGAGCATGCTGCCGTTGCGGATCACCGTGAGGACGCCCGGCATCTTCAGAATCGCGGGTGTGTCCGTCTGCAGGAGCCGCGCCTCGTAGACGGGCGGCATGACCACGCGGGCGTGCACCATGCCCGGCATCGTCATGTCCTGGACGTAACTCACGCCGCCAGTCACCTTGCGAGGAATGTCGACGCGCGGCAACGAGGTGCCGATCATGTCGAACGTCGCGGGATTCTTCAGTGGCGAGACGGGCGAGGCCATGCGATGCAGGTCGACGAGGCCAACCGCTTCGCCATAGGTCATGCTTCGGCCATCCGGCGCCTTGATCACCGCATTGCGCACGCTCAGCACGGTGCTGGCGACGCCGAAGTGCCGTGCGGCGGCATCGACCAGCAGCCCCCGCACCTGAGCCGAGGCGTTCAGCAGCGCGCTGCCGCTGTCGGCGATCGTGTGGCTGCCCGCCGTGAGCCCTTCGTCGGGTGATGCGCCAGTGTCGGCGGTGAGGAACGTGATCAGCGAGGGCGCCATGTCGAGCTCTTCCGCGGCGATCTGCAAGAGCGCGGTGCGTACGCCGGTGCCCAGTTCCACCTTGCCGGTGTATACGGTGACCTTGCCCGTCCGATCGATTTTGATCCACGAATCCAGGTACGGATTGGTCTTCAGGCTGCCGGCGAGCGTCTGGGTTTCCTTGCCGATGTGCACGGCGGCGCCTTCGTCCGCGATCACTTCCTGAGCCATCGCGCTCACACCCGGAACCATGCTGAAGCTTACGACGAGCGCGCCGGAGAGCATGAAGCGGCGGCGTCCTTCGTTGATTTCTTCGTCCTTGATGCTCATTGCGCGCCTCCGTGACTCGCTGCGCCCTGGGGCCTCGTTGCTGCGGCATCGCCGGCCGGCAGATGCGCGACCTCGCGGATCGCGGCGAGAATGCGGGTGTGCGTGCCGCAACGGCAGAGGTTCGGCTCCATATGGTCGAGCAGCTCGCGCTCGGTGGGCCGCGGATTGCGATCGAGCAGCGCCTGCGCGCGCATGATCATGCCGGCGATGCAATAGCCGCACTGCGCCGCCTGATGATCGATGAACGCCTTTTGCAGCGGGCCGGGGTGCTCGATCGTGCCGAGACTTTCGATCGTGCGCACGGGCCGCTTGCCGATCGACGAAACCGGAACCAGGCACGAGAACACCGCTTCGCCCTCCACGATCACGGTGCAGGCGCCGCATTGTCCGAGGCCGCAGCCGAACTTCGCGCCATGCAGTTGCAAGTCGTTACGCAGCGCATAAAGCAGGGGCGTGGAAGGATCGATATCGAGCGCGTGCTGCACGCCATTCACAGTCAGATTGATCATCGCGCGTGGTTCTCCTTTCTGAGCTTGGCCGCCATCGCCTCGACGTCCTGCCATGGGCCCCGCTGCGAATAGGTCGCGCGAAGGTAGGCAGCAAGATCGGCGATCTGCTGGTCGTTGTAGATCTGGCCGAAGGCGGGCATATAGTTCTCGCTGTCTTCGCCGTGCCAGCCGTTGCCGCTCAGCATCATCTGAATCGCGTTGCGTGGCGTCGCGGCATTGACGGCGGTGCTGAACGCGAGCGTGGGGCGCTCGCCGATCGACTGCATCGGCGCGGCGGGTCCGTGGCACTGCGCGCAGGAGGCGGCGAACAGCGTCGCGCCGCGTTGCGCGCCCGGCGTACTCCCGGCCTCGGCAGCGGCAGGGGCGTTCGCAGGGGCCGGTTGCGGTTTCTGGATCGACAGCAGGTAAGTGGCGATGGCCTGCACGTCCTCCACGGGCACGGTGGCGAGATCGCGCGTGACGGGCAGCATTGGGCCGGCTGCCGCGCCGTGTTCGTCGGCGCGGCCCGTACGCAGATAGGTCACGAGCTGATCTTTCGTCCACGGCCTGGGCGCCGCGCCGAGCGCGTTGAGCGCGGGCGCTTCCCAACCGTCGACCACGCCGCCGTCGAATGCACGTCCCGACTGTTCACCGCCGATCGCATTGAGTGGCGAATGACACGATGCGCAGTGGCCGAGGCCATCCACCAGCAACTTGCCGCGGTTCCACACGGCGTCCTTCGACGCATCCGGCTGCTGCGCGCCGGGATGCAGGAACAGCACGTTCCAGAAAGCCAGCAAAGGCCGGAAGTTGAGCGGGAAAATCAGTTCGTTGGCGGGCGCGACCGCGTTGACCGGCTCACGGGTCATCAGATACGCGTAGGCGGCCGAAATGTCCGTGTCGGACATGCGCGTGAAATGAATATACGGAAACGCCGGATACAGCAGATGCCCGTCACGCGCGACGCCATGACGGAGCGCGCGCGTGAAGGCTTCGAGCGACCAGTTGCCGATGCCCGTTTCGGCATCCGGCGTGATGTTGGTCGCGTAGATCGTGCCGAACGGCGTGGCGAGCGGCAGGCCGCCGGCGAACGGCTGGCCGCCCTTCGCGGTGTGGCACACGACGCAGTCGCCCAGCGCGACCACGCGCGCGCCCGCGAGCCGCGTCTGCGCATCGAACGAGGTCGCCGGCGGCGGGCTGACCGGCGCGATGGCGGGCTTCCACATCAACAGGACGGCGACGACGAGCGCGGCCACGACGAGCACGCCGCCTCCCGCCAGCAGTCTAGACTTGCGAGTCATTCACGCACCCCTCACCAAAGTCGCGAATCGAACCGGCCGCGCGTCGCGCGCCATATGTTTGCCGCAGCGCCTGGATCATGCTTGCGCCGTGCCTGCTTGCGCGCCCTGGCCGGCGCTGCCGTGGAACGGGTAGTCGATGTAGCCGGCCGCGTCGCCGCCGTACCAGCCGGTCGGCTTCGCGATTGCGAGCGGTGCGCGAGCCGCGATGCGCTCGACCAGATCGGGATTGGCGATATACGCGCGAGCGAACGCCACCAGGTCGGCCTGGCCTTCGCGAATCAAGGTCTCGGCATGATCGACGGAGATCCCGCCGTTGACCATCAGCGTGCCGGAGAACACGCGGCGCATGCGCTCGATGATGCGCGGCAGGTCCGGCTGCCCGCTCCAGCCGTTCGTATCCGCCGCATGCACGTAGGCGACGCCGAACTCGTCGAGCATCCTGCCGACGTAGTCGTAGGTGCCGTCCGGGTCCGCGTCGCGCACGTTGTTGTAGTGCGCGTACGGCGAGATGCGCACGCCGACCTGGTCGAGCGGGACCACCGAGCCGATCTCAGTGAGAATGTCGCGCAGGAAGTTGGCACGGTTCGCCACCGAGCCGCCGTAGCGGTCGTCGCGCGTATTGGTGGTCGACGAGAGGAACTGATGCGGCAGGTAGCCGTTCGCCGCGTGCACTTCGACGCCGTCGAAACCGGCGGCGATCGCGTTGGCCGCGCCCTGCCGGAAGGCGCCGATGGCGAGCCGCACTTCTTCGGGCGACATCGCGCGCGAAGGCGTGGCGTGGATCTTGGTGTACTGGCCGTTGTGCAGTTGCGCCCACACCTGCAGCTGTTCGAGGTCGTCGTTCACGCCCGAAGGCGAGAGCGGCGCTTCGCCGCCGAGCAGCGCGAACGAGCTGACGCGTCCGCCATGCCATAACTGCATGAAGATGCGTCCGCCCGCCGCGTGCACCTGGCTCGTGATATGGCGCCAACCTTCGATCTGCTCTGCCGTAATGATGCCGGGCGTGAGGTCGAACGCCGCCGAGGCCGCACTGACATTGGTGGCTTCCGTGATGATCAACCCGGCCGACGCGCGCTGCACATAGTATTCGGCCATCAGCTCGGTCGGGCGGCCGCGCACCGGCGCGCGCGAGCGGGTCATGGGCGCCATCGCGACGCGGTTCGGCAAGTGCAATCCCGACAGATCGTAGCCGTCGAGCAGGGGCGAAAGGGAGGACATGGTGATTCCTTAATGAGCAATCGGGCGTCGTTCAGGTGAATGACGATGCGGATCAGCGTATCGCCAAGCCCGCGAATTTTCCTGAAGCCACGCTGAAACGTTGTTAAACCGGACCGCGAGCCATCCAGTCATGGCGCGATACGCGTGGCTCAGGCGTGACGGGCGGCGTACGGACGGCCGATCACGAGGTAATGGGCCAGCGCGACGAGCGGAAAGGCCGTGGCGACCGCCGCGACGAGCGGCCAGCCGCCGTGTTCGTAAAGCGGGCTGGCGAGCGCCGACCCGAACGCGCCGCCCACGAAGATGCTCGTCATATACAGCGCGTTCAGGCGATTGCGGCTCGGCGCATGCAACGCGTAGATCTCGCGTTGCCCCAGCACCATGTTCATCTGCACGGCGAAATCGAGCACGATGCCGGTCGCGACGAGGCCGACCACGCCCCACGCCGGATGGATCAACGCGGGCGCATAGGCGAACGCGCCCACCACCAGCGCGATCAGCGTCGCGCGCACCGTGTGGCCGGCATCGGCGAGACGGCCCGCTACCGGCGCCGAGGTCGCGCCGATCGCGCCGACCAGCGCGAAGATGCCGATCTCGGTTTGCGAAAGCCCGAACTGGCGGGTCAGCTCGACGGGGATCGCGGTCCAGAACAGGCTGAACGAAGCGAACATCAGCGCCTGGTAAAACGAACGGTGGCGCAGCACCGGCATCGTGCGGACCAGTTGGCCGAGCGAGCCGATCAGTTCGAAGTAGGTGGCCTGGTGATCGGGCTGACGGCGCGGAATCGTCAGGGCGAGCACGCTGGTGACGATCGCCATCAGCACGGCGGCGGAGCCGAACACCGCGCGCCAGCCGAAGTGCCCGGCCACCACGCTGGAGATCGGCCGCGACAACAGGATGCCGAGCAGCAGGCCGCCCATGATGGTGCCGACCACCTTGCCGCGCGATTCGTCCGGCGCGAGATGCGCGGCGAGCGGAATCAGGATCTGCACGGCAACCGAACTGAAGCCGACCAGCAGCGAGATGCCGAGGAACACGGCCGGTTGCTGCGCGAACGCCGCGGCGGCGAGACTGGCGATCGACACCAGCGCGGTGATGATCATCAGCTTGCGGTTTTCCAGCAAGTCGCCGAGCGGCACGAGAAAGAACAGACCGAATGCATAGCCGATCTGCGTGAGCGAGACGATCAGGCTGGCGGTGCCGCCGGACATGTGGATCGCCGGTGCGATCAGTTCGGTGATCGGTTGCGCGTAGTACAGGTTCGCGACGATAGCGCCGCAGCAGAACGCGAACAACGCGATCAGTCCGCGTGTCAGCTTGACGGGGCTGCGGGCGCCCGTCGCGGTGGATGCCTGGGTTGACATGACGACTCCTTGAAGAAGAGAAACGGAAAACGCGGGTTCAGCGCGCGAGGTTCATCACGCGGTCGCCGAGCGAGATGCCCAGATCGGTCATCAGCCTGCCGCGCTGCAACTGTTGGTTCTCCCAACGTTTCAGCGCTGAATCGATCGTCGCGCCGCCTGGCCATGTCGAGGACAACGCGAGCGCCAGCGCATGCGCATTGGCGGCCGCTTTCGCCGTGCTGCCCGCCGTGTGAGGGCGCGGCACCGACGCGGCGTCGCCGAGCAGCACCGCGCGGCCGAACACCATCTTCGGCGAGCGCAGATCGACGATCGGCTGCATGAAGGGAGCGTCGGTCGCGTCGACGAGGGCGCGGAACGTCGGGCCCAGCAACGCTTGCGCGTCCTCGCGGAGCCGCAGGATGTCGGCGCGCTTGGTCGAGCCCGGCGGCAGTGAAAACGCGCGCCGGATGCCGTGACGATCGACCAGCAATTCCTCGAGCGTTGCCTCGTCGTACTTGCGATACCACACCCAGTTGAAGCGCCGCTCGCCGGCCACGGTCGAATCGTTCTCGCCCGGAATCAGATACGAGAGGCCCGAATGCCCGTCGCCTTGCTGAAACGCGAAGCGGCCGCGCAGCATGTCCGCCGCGTGCAAGGGCAGATCCGGTTCCTCGACGAGGCCGCGCCATGCCACATAGCCCGCATACTGCGGCGCGACTTCGGGCAGCAGGCGTTGCCTGAGCGCCGAGCGGATGCCGTCGGCGCCGATCAGCAGGTCCGCCTGCTCGCTGCGGTCGCTCTCGAACCGCGCGACGATCCGCTCGCCTTCCATGTGGAAGTCGACAAAGGTCTCGCCGGCATGCAGATGAGGCGCGGGCAGCGCGTCTTTCATGGCGCGGTACAGCAGGCCCCACGAGGTCTGCATCTGCGGCATGTAAAGCTGCTCGACCACCCGGTCCTCGCGGTCCAGGTAGATGCGATCGCCCGAGGCCACGCCTGGCGGGTCCGGCAGTTCGATGCCGGCGAAGGCGAGCGCGTCCAGCACGTCCGGCTGCAGCACGACGCCGCCGCCACGGCTTTCGAGCTGGTTCGGCGAGGTCTCGAACACGTCCACGTCCCAGCCGGCCGCGCGCAATGTACTAGCCGTCAGCAAGCCGCCAAGCGATCCGCCGATCACGACGGCACGCGGTTTCTCCAGCGCTCTCATGCTGCCTTCCTTTGCCCTGCCGAACGCAGCGCGTGGATGAAGACCGCGGGCGGCTGCGCGCCGCTGATCACATCGCCGTCGATGCGGATGGTCGGCACGGCCTGAACGCCCAGACTGTCGGCCCGCTTGCGCGCCGCATCGATCTCCTGATTGCCGGCGGTGCTCAGCAAATACGCGCGCACCGCGTCCGCGTCGAAGGCCTGTTGCGCGGCAAGCGCGACCAGCGTGTCGAGCGAGCCGATGTCGCGGCCTTCGCAGAAGTAAGCGGCGTAGATCGCCTGATACAACGCGGCCGTCGCGCGCGGCTCGTTGCGCTGCTGCGCGAACTGCATCAGACGATGCGCGAGACGCGTATTGGGCGTGCGCAGCACCTTGTCGTAATGGAAGCGCGCGCCGGCCGCCAGACCGGCGGCGGTGACCTGCGCATCCATGCTCTGCGAGCGCGCCCAGCTGCCGAACTTCTGGCTGCGATAGGCACGCCGGTCCATGCCTTCGGCCGGCATGGCCGGGTTCAACTCGAACGGCACATAGCGGATCGACACAACCGTGTCCGCACCGGCATCCGTCAGCGCCGACGCGAGATTGCGCTCGCCGATCCAGCACCACGGACAAATGAAGTCGTAATTGATCTCGACCTGAATGGCTTGCATGTCGCATCCCTCATTAGGCAACGGATGCAGCTTATCTGTTGCGTTGCCGGCGGTGAATATGGATAAAATGCAAGCTGGCGTTGCGTTTTTTGCAACCAAACTGTGGATGAGACCGACCATGGACAAATTCCTCGCCGTCAAGACCTTGCTCGAAGTGGCGGACGCCGGCGGCTTTTCGAAGGCTGCTCAACGTCTGGGCGTGGCGACTTCGTCGGTCACGCGCCTGATGGACTCGCTGGAGGCCTCCCTCGGCACCGCGCTGCTGACGCGCACGCCGCGAAAGGTCAGCTTGACGGACGCCGGCATCGCCTACGTCGAACAGGTTGCGAAGGTGCTCGACGATCTGGCCGAGGCAGACGAGAGCGTGTTCGACAGCGGCGCGTCGCCGGTCGGCGCGCTGCGAATTTCGGTTCCGTCCACCTACAGCCGGCTGCGCCTCGCGCCGCACCTCGCGGCCTTTCTCTCCGACAATCCACGCGTATTTCTCGACGTCGTGGTCGCCGACCACTTTGCCGATCTCGCGCTCGACCGGATCGACGTCGCGATCCGGATCGGTCTTGCCGATCGCGACGCCAACCTGATCGTCAAAAAACTGGCGGACAATCCGCGCTACGTGGTGGCGAGCCACGACTACCTCGAACGCAGCGGCACGCCGTCCACGCCGCAGGATCTCGCCGACCACGAGTGCCTGCGCTTCGCCTATGGCGGCGGCTATCGCACTCGCCAGGTCTGGACCTTCCAGCGCGAGGGCGCGGCGCAACGCGTCGACGTGCGCGGGCATCTGCTGTCGAACAATCTCGACATCCTGCTCGAAGCGGTGATGGCGGGACGCGGCATCGCACTGCTGCCCGAATGGCAGGTCGCGGCCGAAATTCGCGCGGGCCGTCTGCTGCGCCTGTTCGAACACTTCGACGCGAGTCCTCATGCGGGAGACGCCGTCGTCTATGCGGCGTATCTCCCCAATCGCCGCCAGTCCAGCAAAGTGCGCGCGCTGGTTCGGTTTCTCGAAACGCGGCTTCGCGCGTCGCTCGAAGGTTGAACGGCGGCGCGCGCCGCGCTCGCTTAGTGGGTCTTTCACCGCGCATTCCACCGGTCTGACTGATCGAAGTCGCGAAAGGGTGATTCAAGGCTGATTGCAGTGTAGGAATGCCGCGCACATAAAGTCCTGCAGAAAACATGAAATGTTCTGAGCGGGCGCCGGCGCTCGGCCGCGCGCCCAAACGCGCTTTGCCGACCATATTGTTTAAGAACTATTAAGGTCGTTCGCCAAGGACTCGGCAAAAACCCGTGGCTAGAATGGGCTCCAGCTTTTCTCGCACTTCAAGCGAGTGCGGCCTGTCCTCCCATGTTCACCAAACCTTTAGGAAGTACAAAGCCATGGCAAATCCGAAACTTGAAGTCCTCACGCCTGCAAACTCGCAGATCATCTTCATCGACCAACAGCCGCAAATGGCTTTTGGAGTCCAGTCCATTGACCGTCAGGTACTCAAGAACAACGTAGTAGGACTCGCGAAGGCGGCGCGGGTGTTTAACATCCCTACCACGATCACGACCGTGGAATCCGAAAGTTTCTCTGGCTATACGTACCCGGAATTGCTGGACGTATTTCCGGAGCACAAGGTGCTCGAACGCTCGTCCATGAACTCGTGGGACGACCAGAAGGTTCGTGACTCGCTTGCTGCGAATGGCCGAAAAAAGGTAGTGGTGGCGGGTCTGTGGACCGAGGTTTGCAACAACACGTTTGCGCTGTGCGCCATGGCCGAGGGCGACTACGAAATCTATATGGTCGCCGACGCGTCGGGCGGGACCTCGAAGGACGCGCACGACTACGCGATGCAGCGGATGATTCAGGCCGGCGTGGTGCCGATGACCTGGCAACAGGTGCTGCTCGAATGGCAACGCGATTGGGCACACAAAGAGACTTACAACGAAGTCATGGCGATTGCCAAAGAGCATTCGGGCGCGTACGGGATGGGCGTGGACTACGCGTACACCATGGTGCACAAGGCTCCCCAGCGCGCGGCGGGGACGCATGAGGTTCTGGCGCCGGTGCCCGCAAAGAAGTAAGCAGCGACGAGCGCCCGCTTCCCATGAATAGCTCCGCGCTTGAAAGCGGAGCGCTCCCTATGAGGATCGCCATGAATTCCAGTACTTCCGAATTGACGCCGGCCGAGGTCGTGTTCTTCAACGGCAAGATCGCCACGCAGGACGACAAGCGTTCATTCGCCGACTCGCTTGCCGTCGCGAACGGCCGGGTCCTCGCTTCGGGTCCGCGCGAGACGGTAATGCGTCACGCCAACGGCAACACGCGCCATGTCGACCTCAAAGGGCGCACGGTCATTCCCGGTCTTAACGACTCGCATCTGCACATCATTCGCGGCGGCCTGAACTTCAATATGGAGTTGCGCTGGGACGGCGTGCCGTCGCTCGCCGACGCGCTCGACATGCTGCGCAAACAGGTGGCGCGCACTCCGGCGCCGCAGTGGGTGCGCGTGGTGGGCGGCTGGAACGAATTCCAGTTTGCCGAGCGGCGCGGCCCGACGCTCGAAGAAATCAACGCGATCGCACCGGACACGCCGGTGTTCATCCTGCATCTGTACGACAGCGCGCTATTGAATGCAGCGGCGCTGCGCGCGGTCGGCTATACCAGGGACACCCCGAACCCGCCGGGCGGCGAGATCCAGCGCGACAAGCGCGGCAATCCGACCGGCATGCTGATCGCCCGGTCCAACGCCGGCCTGCTGTACGCGACGCTCGCAAAAGGCCCGAAGCTCGCGCCGGAAGACCAGCGCAACTCCACGCGCCATTTCATGCGTGAGTTGAACCGCCTCGGCGTGACGAGCGCGATCGACGCGGGCGGCGGCTATCAGGCCTATCCGGACGACTACGCCGTCATCATGGAGATGGCGAAGAAGAGCGAACTGACCGTTCGGATTGCCTACAACCTGTTCACACAGAATGCGAAGAAGGAAATCGAGGACTTCGCCAAGTGGGTGAAGATGACCAAGCCCGGCGAGGGCGACGATTTCCTGCGCGTGAATGGCGCTGGGGAGATGCTGGTGTTTTCCGCCGCGGACTTCGAAGACTTTCTCGAACCGCGCCCGGACTTGCCCGAGTCGCTGGAGACCGAACTGGAAGCGGTCGTCAGGCTGCTGGTGGCGAACCGCTGGCCGTTCCGTCTGCACGCCACCTACAACGAATCGATCGAGCGTTTCCTGAACGTGTTCGAACGCGTGAACGCCGATATTCCGTTCGACGGCCTGCGCTGGTTCTTCGATCACTGCGAGACCATCACGCAGAAGAACATCGACCGGGTGAAGGCGCTCGGCGGCGGCATTGCGATCCAGCACCGGATGGCGTATCAGGGCGAGTACTTCATTCATCAATACGGCGAAGAGGCGGTCAAGCGCACGCCGCCGATCCGCCACATGCTCGACGCCGGCCTGCCGGTCGGCGCGGGCACGGACGCCACGCGCGTCGCGAGTTTCAACCCGTTCGTGTCGCTGTACTGGATGGTGTCGGGCAAGACCGTCGGCGGCACCGCGATGTACGGGAGCGAGAACAAGCTCGACCGAATGGAGGCGTTGCGCCGCTATACGGTGGGCAGTGCATGGTTCTCGAACGAAGAGGAACGCAAGGGCGCGCTGGTACCGGGCCAGTTCGCCGACTTCGCGGTGTTGAGCGAAGACTATTTCACCGTCGACGAGAGCCGCATCAAGTACCTGAGTTCGAACATGACGGTGGTGGGCGGCAAGGTCGTCTATGCGGACGACGAATTCGCGCCGCTCGCACCGCCCGATCTGCCGGTCAGCCCGTCATGGTCGCCGGTGGCGGAATTCGGCGGCTACAGCCGCTATAAGCCGACGGCGGTGGCGTGCGTGGACGGCTGCGTGAATCTGTGCGGCGTGCATGCGCATGCGCACGGCTGGGCATGGCGCAAGAACGTGCCGGTCAGCGATTCGAACGGCTTCTGGGGCGCGTTGGGATGCAGCTGTTTCGCGTTCTGATCACCCTGGCCGCGTAGCGCGAGGCGAGCGAGGACCTTTATGCCGACCCTGACCGACGGCGTGCTGTTCGGGCTGGCCATTCTGGTCCTGGATTTTCTCGCCTGGCGTTTCATGAGCCGCAAGAGCGACCAGACCCGGCTCGCGTTTCGCGCGCTGATGTTCGCTCTGTCGAGCTGCGTGCTGTTCAGTTACGGCATGAACCCGTTGCGCGCGGCGCCCTGGCCGGGCGAGCCGCTGCGTCATCTGCTCGCGCAGGTGCTGGAAATCGTGTGGTGGCTGCAGGGGGCGCGTCTCGTCACGATTCTGCTCGATCGCGTGGTGCTGCCCGAAGCATGGCACAAGGAGCGGCTGTTTCAGGACGTGTTCGGCGCGCTCGTGTTTCTCGCTGCCGCGGTGGGCGCGATCGCTTTCGTGCTGGAGCTGCCGGTGCGCGGCCTGCTCGCCACGTCGGGCGCGCTCGCGGTCGTGCTCGGCCTCGCGATCCAGAGCACGCTGAACGACGTGTTCTCCGGCGTGGTGTTGAACGCGACCGAGCCGTTTCGTCTCGGCGACTGGGTGACGATCGGCGACGTGGAAGGGAAAGTGGTGGAGAGCAACTGGCGCGCGACGAGCCTGCTCAACGGTCAGGGCAACATCGTCGTGATACCGAACAGCGTGGCGGCGCGCGCCCATATCGTCAACGCCAACGAACCGTCGCATACGCATGGCATCAGCGTGGTGCTGCCCATCAAGCCGTCGATCCGTCCGGCGCTGGTGCTGGAGGCGCTCGCCAGCGCGGCCGAAAGCTCACGCGATGTGCTCGACGATCCGAAGCCGGTGGTGAGCGTGCGGCGCGCCACCAACGACGCGATCGAGTACGAGATCGTCTGCTACGTGAGCGAACTGGGCAGGAAGATCGCCGTGCGCAATGAGCTGTTCGATCTCGCGCACCGCCATCTGCTCTCGCGCGGAGTGGTCTTGCGGCCACTGTCGGTGCCCGAGCCCGTGACCGGCGGCACCGCGGACGAAAAGCTGCGGCTTCTGCGCAACGTGCTGATCTTCCAGACGCTGGCGCGCGACGAGCTCGCCGAGCTCGCCGCGAAGCTGACGCAGCACGAGTTCGACGCCGGCGACACGATCTACGCCGCAGCGGATGAAAGCGGCCACGAACTGCACATTCTGGCGCAGGGCGTGGCCAAAGCGGTCGTGGCGAAAGACGGCGGCGAGATCGAGCTGCGCCGGCTCGCGCCGGGCGACTCGATCGGCCAGTCGGGGATTCTCGCCGGTGTGAGAACGGCGGTGGTGGTGCGGGCGCTGACGCGCGCCACGGTTTTCCGGCTCGACAGGAGCGCGTTGACGCCGGTTCTCTCGCGACGCCCGGAGGTGGCCAAGGAGATGTGCCGGCTGCTGTCGGAACACCATGCCACCGAGGAGATGCTGCTGGCCGCACCGGGCAATCTGGAGGAGAGCCCCGGCGGCTTGCTGCAATGGATTCGCGACGGCGTGCGGCGCATCCATGAACTGACGCTTTAAGTGGATTGGCATAAGTCGCGTGGCGATTAAGGGATTTTAAGAATCCGCCAAAGTCTTAATAGATTTATTTCGCTACGCTGCGGTGGATGGTCCCTGGGCTGTCATCGATTCGCCACGCGGGCGGGTCATGGCGTCCGGTCGGCATGTGCGAAGGCGCGTCGGGAAGGGGCTGACACGGAGGAGTTGACATGAAGAAGACCATTGCCGGCGTTGACATCCCTGACGGTGTCATGGCCCAGGCGGCGACTGACCTGATCCGCAGCATGGAGTCCGAATTAATGTTTCACCACGCGTTGCGGGCCTTCCTGTTCGCCGCGCTGACCGGCTACCGCGAGAACCTGAAATTCGACGCGCAGCTGTTGTATATCGGCGCAATGTTTCACAACGTGGGGCTGAACGCGAAGTACGAGCGCTCGCCTTACCGCTTCGAGGTGGACGGCGCCAACGCCGCGCGCGATTTTCTGCGCCAGCACGGCGTGGCCGAGCGCGAGATCGAAGAGGTCTGGGTGGGGATCGCCTTGCACACGACGCCGGGCATTCCCGAGCACCTGTCGGCGCTCGTCGCGCTCATTAGCGCCGGGGTGCAGATGGACGTGCGGGGCGCGCGCTACGACGAATTCACCGCGCACCAGCGCGACGAAATCGCCCAGGCGTATCCGCGCGAATCCGGCTTCAAGAAGAAGCTGATCGAAGCATACGCGCACGGCATGGCGCATCGTCCCGAGACGACCTTCGGGACCGTCAATGCCGACGTGCTGGACCGGTGGGATCCGAACTATCGCCGCCTGAATTTCTGCGGACTGGTGCTGGGATCGGACTGGCCGAATTGATGAATGGTTGACACAAAGGACGATCGACATGGGCTACATCATTTCTCTAGGAGTGGGCTTCGGCATCGGGCTCCTCTACTGGCTGCTCAAGGTTCAGTCGCCGGCGCCGCCGTTGATCGCGCTCGCCGGCCTGCTCGGCATGGTGCTGGGCGAGCACGCCATACCGGTCGTGAAGGCGCAATTCTTCACGCAGACGGCCACGGCGCAAGTGGCCGAACCGATCAAGGGCGCCGCGGTGCAAAAGCCCGGCGCGACCAAGGAAGGCGGTTGATACCGAAGCTGCGCGGAGTGCGCCGGGCGGGCTGCCGTTCCGGAGGCCGCCATTCAAATTTTGCCAACTCAAACGGAAAGTCAAATGTTCAAGTCGCTTCATAAGTACCGCTCGATTGCGCTCGTCTGCGCCGCGCTGCTGATCGGGTCGGCGCCGCTTTCGTCGGCCTTCGCCGATGCGGGGCCGCCGGAAGTGCCGGGCGGTAAAACAGCGCTGGTCAAACACCCCGACGTGGCGGTGGGCCCGCAGTACGACACCACCCATGTGTACGTCGCCTCGGCCGACCTCGACGCGTTCGTCAACAGCTTTGTCGCGACCTTCGGCGGCAAGGCCTCGCCGCGTGCGGTCTTCACCGTGACGCCGACGCCGAGCAAGACGGCCTCGCAATATGTGCAGACACCGGTCGGGATGCTGTCGGTGTTCGGCTTCGAGACGCCGATTCCCTATCCGTTCGGCAATGAGCGCACCGGCTACCTCGTCACGGATATCGATCAGGGCGTGAAAGCGGCGCGCGCAGCCGGCGCCGACGTGCTGGTCGAGCCGTTCGACGATCCGATCGGCAAGGACGCGATCATTCAGTGGCCGGGCGGCCTGACGATGCAGCTCTACTGGCACACCAAGGCACCGAACTACGCGCCGTTGCAAAGCGTGCCCGATAACCGCGTATACGTGTCGCGTTACGAAGCGAACAACTTCGTGCGCCGCTGGCTGCATTTCTCGCACGGCAAGGTGGTGTCGGACAACCCGCATGCGGATGCCGGCGTGATCGGCCGCCCCGGTGAGACGATGCGCGAGATTCGTATCACGTCGGGCTTCGGCCGCATGATCGTGTTCGTGACGGACGGCAAGCTGCCGTTCCCGTTCGGACGTGAAACCACCGGCTACGGCGTCGACGACGTGGCGCAGACGCTGGAGCGCGCGCAAGCGGCCGGCGCGAAGGTGTTGTACCCGGCATATGCGAGCGGATCGGGCAAGACCGCGATCCTCGAATTCCCGGGCGCGTACATCGCCGAAGTGCACGATGGCAAGTGAGGCCAACGCCGTGCCGTCGTTCAGATCGCGGCGCGCGCGGCACGCCCTTCGCGCGTTGCTGATCAGCGCGGGGCTGGCGGCCGCGCTGCCGGCCGCGGCGGCGGACACCGCGCTCGGCGGCGCGGACGATACGTCCACCACCGGCAGCGCGGCGGCCGCCACGGCCACGAGCGGCGCCGCGGCGACGTCGTGCGCGCGGCCCGCGATCATGTTCAACCGGTGGCAGGAGAACTGGTCGGCGCTGGCCAATCCCTGCGTGCCGAAAAAACCCTTCGATTCGCTGAAGTACATTCCGCTGTTCGGCAATCCGGATGCGTATATCTCGCTCGGCATGGTGCTGCGCGAGCGCCTCGAAATCAACGACGCGCCGCTGTTCGGCCTCGGCGCCGCGCACGACGACACCTATTTGCTGCAACGGCTCGAAGTCCACGCGGACGTGCGCCTCGGCCCGCATGTGCAGATTTTCACGCAGTTCGAGGACGCGCGGCCCTACGGCAAAGACATGGTGACGCCGGTCGATAAGAACCCGCTGGATCTGCGCCAGGCGTTCGTCGCGATTACCGAGCCGCTCGGTCCGGGCACGGTGAAGTTTCGCGTCGGCCGCCAGGAAATGGCGTTCGACTTGCAGCGGTTCGTTTCCGTGCGCGACGGCCCGAACGTGCGTCAGGCGTTCGACGCGATCTGGGCCGACTATGAAACCGGCCCGTGGCGCTGGATCGCCTACGCGACACAGCCGGTTCAATACCGCGACAACTCGGATTTCGACGACGTCTCCAATCGCGACCTGACGTTCAGCGGCGTGCGCGTGGAGCGCAAGAACGTCGGGCCAGGCGACCTGTCCGCGTACTACTCGCGCTACAACCGCAGCAACGCGAAGTTCCTCGACGCGCGCGGCGACGAACATCGCGACGTGTTCGACGCGCGCTACGCCGGCAATGTCGCCCCGTTCGACTGGGACGTCGAGGCGATGTATCAGTCCGGCCATGTCGGCAGCAAGACGATCGGCGCGTGGGCGGTGGGGTCGCTCGCCGGCTATACGCTGGCCTCCCTGCCGTGGACGCCGCGCCTCGGCCTTCAGGTGGACGCCGCCTCGGGCGACAGCCATCCGGGGGACGGGCGCATCGGCACCTTCAATCCGCTCTTTCCGAACGGCTACTACTTCGCGCTGGCCGGCTACACCGGCTACACGAACCTCGTGCACGTCAAGCCGACGCTCATCCTCAAGCCGAGCGCCAAGCTCACGCTGCTGGCCGGCGTCGGTCTGCAATGGCGTCAGACCACCGCGGACGCCGTGTACGGGCAGGGCTCGTCGGTCGTGCCGGGAACGGCCGGGCATGGCAGCCCGTGGACCGGTTTCTATACGCAGCTGCGCGCCGACTATGCGGTCACCGCCAATCTCGCGGCGGCGCTGGAAGCCGTGCATTTTCAGGTCGGCCCGTCGCTGCGCGAACTGGGCGCGCGCAATGCCGACTATGTGGGCGCCGAGCTCAAGTTCGGCTGGTAGAAGTATTGAAGCGGCAGCACGAGCGCTATCGGCAAACCGTCGTCACGACGACGGGTTAGATGAGGTCAAGCCATGAGCACACCCGACATGTCCGTCGACGCAACCACGCCCTCGGAACTCGAGTTTCCGTATTCCTCGCTGGAATACCGCAGGCATCAGATGTTCCCCCGTCTTTCCGCCGCCGAAATCGCGAGCCTGCGGCGCTTTGCGCGGCCCATGTCGTTCAAGGCCGGCGAACTGATCTTCCAGACCGGGCATGTGGCGCTCGGCCTGTTCGTGCTGCTGCATGGCCGCGTGCGGATCGAGTCGCGCGACAGCTTCGGGCGCTCGACCGTCGTCACCGAACATGACGACGGCCACTTCATGGCGGAAATGGCGCAGCTCTCCGGCAAGCCGGCGTTGATCGACGGCATCGCGCTGACGGATGTCGAGACGCTCGTGATCGAGCCGGAGCGCTTGCGCGCGCTGATCGTCGCCGATGCGCAACTCGGCGAGCACATCATGCGTGCGTTGATTCTGCGGCGGCTCGGGCTGATCGAGCAGGGGCTCGGGCCGGTGATCGTCGGCAATGGCGACGACGCGCGGCTGATCCGGCTGCAAGGCTTCCTGCGCCGCAATGCCTATCCGGCGATGGTGATCGACGCCCGCACCGATCCCGAAGCGATCAAGCTGCTGGGCGGCATGACCACCGGGCCGGGCGATTTTCCGCTGGTGTTCTGCCCGAACGGCTACGTGCTGCGCGCGCCGGACGAAGCGCAGCTCGCGTCGTGCCTCGGGCTCGTGCCGACCTTCGAGCAATCGCGCGTCTACGACGTGGCGATCGTCGGCGCCGGACCGGCGGGACTGGCTGCCTCCGTGTACGCGGCCACCGAGGGTCTGTCGGTTGCCGTGTTCGATCAGCGCGCGCCGGGCGGCCAGGCCGGCGCGAGTTCCCGCATCGAGAACTATCTGGGCTTTCCGACCGGCATCTCGGGCCAGGCGCTCGCGGCCCGCGCGTTCCAGCAGGCCTTGAAGTTCGGCGCGCATCTGGCGATTCCCGGCAAGGTCATGGACGTGAGCCGCCATGACGGCATTTTCGTGCTGACGCTGCAGGACGAGCAGCGCATCAGCGCGCGCACGGTGGTGGTGGCGAGCGGCGCCGCGTACCGCAAGCCGACGGTGCCCGGGTTCGACCGGTTCGAAGGGCGCGGCACGTTCTACTGGGCATCGACGATCGAGGCCAAGCTGGTGAAAGGGCAAGACATCGTGCTGATGGGCGGCGGCAACTCCGCGGGCCAGGCGGTCGTGTTTCTCGCGAACTTCGCGCGCAGCATCCGCGTGTTGATTCGCGGCGCGGACCTCAATGCAAGCATGTCGAAATACCTGATCGACCGGATCGGGTCCTTGCCGAACGTGTCGCTTTGCACGCGTTGCGTGTTGCGCGAACTCGGCGGCGACGAGAGCGGCCTGACCGGGTTGCGCATCTTTCATGAGGACGAGGGCACCGACGAGGTGATTCCCACGCGCCACCTGTTTCTGTTTATCGGCGCGGACCCGAAGACGGATTGGCTCGGGTCGAGCGGCGTGGAGCTCGACAACCGGGGCTTCGTCGTGACCGGTTTCGCGCGCAGCGAGCATGGCTTGTCCGAGTCGAGCGCGCGTTATCCGCTCGAAACCAGCGTGCCGGGCATGTTCGCCGTCGGCGACGTGCGCTCGGAATCCGCGAAGCGGGTCGCGGCGGCGGTGGGCGACGGCGCGGCGGTGGTGAGTCAGATTCACGCGTATCTGAGCCAGCTCGCCAAAGCGGCCGCTTGATGTGACGGTGTTGTCATACCTAAGTGTGATAGTGCGAGGCCCCGGCCGGACCCTAACATGCAAGGGGATCGGTTCATGCCGCTACCGTCCCTCTCGCGCAACGGCGGCGCAAGTTCGGCACGGCCCCGACCCGGACGCTCATGAAGCCCTGGAGATCGCGCCAGACATGAAGCCGCGAGATGACGTGGGTGCATCTGGGTATCCGCAGCTATGAGCTTTGTTTGCATCGTCGACGATGACGCCTCGGTACGCAGCGCGCTCGGCAACCTTCTCAAGTCGGTGGGCTATACGACGATGACGTTTTCATCGGGCGAGGCGTTTCTCGCCTCGCCGCTTGTCGACGACGCGTTGTGCGCGTTGCTCGACCTGAGAATGCACGGCATGCAGGGTTCCGACGTGCAACGTCATCTGCAGGAGGCGCGCAGGAATATTCCCGTCGTATTCATGTCGGCGCACGGCGACGACGAAACCGTTCAGCGCGCGATGCAACTCGGCGCAGTGGGTGTCGTGCGCAAGCCTTTTGCGGAAGACGCGCTGCTGGAGTTGATCGAGCTTGCCATTGGAAGGAAGGGAGAACTCAATTGAGCACTGATGCGATTGCCGACGGATGCCGCGCAGCGCCTCCCGATGCCGGCGGCACGGCACATTTCGACCAGGTGTGGTTCGATCAGCTCAACCTCGAGGCGCTGCTGGTCGACGGCAACATCGTGCGTTATCGCGCGAGCAAGCCGGACGGCGCACAGTCGTGGCTGGTCGCGGTGCCCACCGATCTGCCCTCCGAGGCCGATTTCCGGCGTCTTGCACAGGAGTTCGCGCCGGCCGGCAAACTCGATTCGGCGTGGGGCGTACGGCCGCTCGCGCTGGTTCAGCTCGCGCGCGGCCCGATACTCGTCTATGAAGACAACGGCGGCGCGCTGATTCTTCCACCCGCCGACGGCACGATCGCGCTCGGCCGTTTCCTGTGCATCGCGGTCGGCGCCGCGCGCGCGCTGCGGCTCGCTCATCTGCGCGGTGTCCTGCATCGCGATATCAAGCCGTCCAATCTGCTGGAAGGCATTGACGGTACGGTTCGCTTGCTGGGCTTTCGCGATGCCTTCCATCTCGCGGCCGACCCTTGCGCCGAGTCGCCGGATACGCTGTACGGCACGCTCGCCTATATGTCGCCGGAACAGGCGAGGCGCGCCGAAGGTCAGGCCGACGAGCGCAGCGATCTCTATTCGCTCGGCGTGACGTTGTATGAACTGCTGACCGGCCGCCTGCCTTTCGAAGCGGCGGACGCGCTCGAATGGGTCTACAGCCATGTCGCCCGGCAGCCGGCCGATCCGCGGCAATATCGTCAATCGCTGCCCACGGTGCTGAGTGCGATTCTCCTCAAGCTGCTGGCGAAAAGCCCGGCGGAGCGTTATCAAAGCGCTTCGGGTCTGGAGGCCGATTTGCGCCGCTGTCTGGCCGACTGGAACGAGATGCAGCACATCGTGCCGTTCGAGCCGGCCGCCGAGGACAACGTCAGGAACCTTGCCGTCACGCATCGTCTATTCGGCCGCGCTCATGAATACAAAGCGCTGCTCGAAGCCTTCGAGCGCAATGCGCAGCAGGGCACGGCGCAGCTCATCTTCGTGTCCGGCTACTCGGGCGCGGGCAAGTCCGAACTCGTGCGCAGCGTGCACCGCGCGACCGCGCAAACGCCCACGCTGTTCGCTTCGGGCAAGCTCGAACAGTATGGGCAGAATGCGCCCTACGCGCCGTTGATGCAGGCGATCAGGTCGCTGTTCCAACGCATTCTGGGCGAAAGCGACAGTGAACTGGAGCGCTGGCGGGACGTGCTGCGCGACGCGGTCGGGGTGCAGGGCAAACTCATCGTGAGCTTCATTCCGGAACTGGAGCTGGTGCTCGGCGAGCAGCCCGAGTTGCCGGATCTGCCGCCGGTCGAAGCGCAACTGCGTTTCCAGGCGCTGATCACGCGCCTGGTATCGGTGTTCGCGACGCAAGCGCATCCGCTGATCCTGTTCTTCGACGACGTGCACTGGTTCGACGACGCCACCTTGAATTTCATTGCCCATTTCGTGGCGACCGTCGAGATCCGCCATGTGCTGCTGATCTGCGCCTATCGCGATAACGAGGTGGACCGCTCGCCGAAGTTCAAGGCCTTTCTCAACTCGCTGCCACGCGCCGGTGCGCGCGTCGCCACGCTCGCCGTCGCGCCGCTCGATATCGCGGACGTGATGGCCTTGCTCGCCGACGCGCTGCATTGCGACGCCGCGCAGGTTCATCCGTTGGCGGCTATCGTCCACGAGAAGACCGGGGGCAATCCATTTTTCATCAAGCAACTGCTGCTTGCGCTGGCCGATCAACAACTGATCGCGTATGACGGCATGGCCGGGCGATGGACCTACGATATCGACCGGATCGGCGAATACGAATCGTCCGATAACGTCGTCGAGCTGATGGTGGCGCGTCTGTCGCGCTTGCCGCGCGAGGCCCAGGCCGTGCTCAAGCTGCTGGCGTTCATGGGCCGCCGGCTCGACCGCTCGACACTGATGCGCATCGATCATGCCGGCGGCGCGGAGCTGGAACGGCGGCTGCATGCGGCGATCGAAGCCGGTCTGGTGGTGTCCGACCGGACGGGCTTCGCGTTCGCCCACGACCGGGTTCAGGAAGCCGCGTATGCGCTGACCTTCGAGAATGAGCGTGGTATCGAACACGCCCGCATCGCCGGCATCCTGATGAAAGATTTCGACGTGCGGGCCGTGAGCGCGTCGGCCTTCGAGATCGCGCACCATCTCGAACGGGCCCAGGCAGCCGGCGCGCTGCGCGGTCTGGATCCGGACGAAACCACTCTCTTCGCGAAGATCTGTCTGCAGGCGGCGCGGCACGCAAAAGAAGCGATCGCCATCCAGTCCGCGCTGAGTTATCTCGACGTCGCGCAGAAGCTGCTCGACGCGAGCGAGGCGGACTATGCGCAGTCGCTCGGCTACGAAATCGGGGTGTTGCGGGTGCAGTGCCACATCCTTAACGCGAACTTCGATGCGGCCGGCACGGAGATCGCCAGGCTGCTGCGCGAGGATCTGCCGATCGTCGCACGCGTGTCGGTCTACAAGCTGAAAGTCGACATGCAGCAGCATCTGTCCGACTATGAAGCCGCGGTCGAGACCGCGCTCGAAGGCGTCAGGCTGTTCGGCACGTGTCTGCCTCGCTATCCGGAAGCCACCGATGTCGACGCCGCGTACAGCCGGCTCAATGAATCGCTGAAGACGCGCAGCATCGCCTCGCTCGCGGATTTGCCGACTTTGCGCGACGAGGAAATCGAATCGGAAATGAATCTGCTGGCGAGCGTCTATGCGCCCGCATCGTTCGTGAACGAGCGGCTGGGCTTCCTGCATCTGTGCCGGATGGTGCAGCTGACCGTCGATCACGGCATCACCGCGGCTTCCGCGCATTGTCTATCGTGGTTCGGTGTGTGCGTGGCAGAATTTTTCGGCCGCTACGAGGAAGGCTTCGAGTTCTCGCGTCTCGCGCGCACGCTGGTAAAGGAGCGCGGTTTCAACACGGTGGCCACGAGTGTGCTGGTCGCGCTCGACACGGTCGCCGTCTGGACCCAGCCGCTGCCCTACGTGCTGGAATGCGCGCGCGAGGCCTTCGAATCGGCGCGGCCGAGCGGTGACCTGACCATGAGCTGCTACTCGTGCAACCACATCGTCTCGGATCTGCTGACGATCGGCGCGCCGCTGGAGCAGGTCGACAGGGAAATCGATCTCGGCTTGTCGTTCGCGCGGCGGGTGCGTTTCAAGGACGTGGAAGACATTCTCGAATTGCAGAAGCGCTATGTCCATAGCTTGACGGGCGGCCCCGGACTGCCTGGCAACTTCGGCGTGGCGGTCGAGGGCCGCATGACCTTCGACGCCGATCTGCTCGACACCCAGATGACGACGCTGCGCTTCTGGATCTGGCTGCTCAAAGGCATCTCCTGCTATTTCCACGGCGAATATCAGCATGCGCTATATTGCCTTGCCGAAGCCGGGGAGCTGAAGTGGTCGACTCCCGCGCATATCCACTTGCTGGACTATCACTTCTATACCGCGCTAGTTCTCGCCAGGGCATACACCGGCGAGGACGGCGCGGCCGGCGCCGTGGCGCGCATCGAGCCGCATCTCGCGACCTTGAGAAGCTGGGCGCAACTCAATCCCGCCACCTTCCGCGACAAGATGCTATTGATCGAGGCCGAAGTGGCGCGCCTGAACGGTGCGCCGCTCGCCGCCATGGCGCTATACGAACAGGCGGCCGCGGCGGCATCGGAAAGCGGCTTTAATCACAGCAACGCGCTCGCTCACGAACTCGCGTCCGTGTGTTGCGAGGCGAACGGCCTGTTCAGCGCGGCGCGTCATCATCGCCGTCGCGCGGTCGGCAGCTATACGCGCTGGGGTGCGCTCGCCAAGGTCGAGCAGCTCGAACGCGCCGACCGGCCGGCGCGGCTGCCGCTCGAGCAGCCGGTGGCGTCGCGCCCCTCGATTGAAATCGCCGATGCCCAGCATCAGTTCGACCTCATGTCCGCGTTGAAGTCGTCGCAGGCATTGTCCGAGGAGATCGTGCTCGAGAAACTCATCCGTACGCTCGTGACGCTGGCCATCGTTCACGCCGGCGCGCAGAACGGCATGTTGATCCTCGCGAAGGGCAACGTGCCGGTCATCGAGGCGAGCGGACGGGACACGGCGGATGGCGTTCAGGTGACGCTCGGCGGCAACAAGCTCACGCGTGAGGATCTGCCGGCCTCGGTGTACTACACGGCGCTGCGCACGCGCAAGCAGGTGGTGGTGGAAGACGCGCAACGCGATCCGCGCTTCTCGTTCGACGTGGCTTTTTCGAACCGGCGGGTTCGTTCGGTGTGCTGTCTGCCGCTCGTCAAACAAGGCCATGCGATCGGCGCGCTGTATCTGGAGAACAATCTGAGCGCGGGCGTCTTCACGGAAAGCCGCACGTCGATGCTCGACATGCTGGCTTCGCAAGCGGCCATTTCACTGGAAACGGCACGCCTTTATGCCGAGTTGCTGGAGGAAAACAGGCGTCGCCAGGAAACGGAAATGGCCTTGCGCATGAGCGAAGAGGCGCTCGCGCTCGGACAAAGGATCAGCCGCTCGGGCAGCTATATCTGGGACAGTCTGACGGGCGAACGTTACTGGTCCAAAGAACTCTATAACGTGTTCGGCCTGCCGCAGGAAGACGTGGGGCCCGGCGCCCAGGCGATCCTCGACCGGATTCACCCGGAAGACGTTGTCTCGTATCAGGAGACCGTCGAGTACGCCGCGCGCCACCGCACGCCGTTCCGGCAGAAGTTCCGGGTCGTCGTGCCGGACGGAACGGTCAAGTATCTCGAAGTGCTCGGCGAGCCCTCGGGTGTGAGCAGCTTTGTCGGCGTGGTCACGGATTTCACCGACCGGCACCTGACCGAACTCGCCTTGCAGAACGCCAAGCTCGAGTTGGCGAAAGCGTCGCGGGCGACCACGATGGGCGAACTCGCGGCGTCGATCGCACACGAAATCAATCAGCCGCTCGCGTCGATCGTGTCGAACGCAAGCGCGGGGGTGCGCTGGCTCAACCGGCCGGTGCCGGATATTCCCGAAGCATTGGGTGGCTTGCGCGATATCGTGAAGGACGGCAAGCGCGCGGGTGAAATCATTCGCGCGTTGCAGTCGCTCGCGAAGGAAGCCAAGCCGAGCTTCGTGCCGACCTATGTCGACAATGTCGTGCGCGAAGTGTTCGAACTGGCGGCGGCCGAAATCGAACAACGCAGCCTGGTGGTGAGGCTCGATCTCGCCGCCAGCCGTCCGGTGCTGGCCGACCGGGTGCAATTACAGCAGGTGCTGTTCAATCTCGTCATGAACGCCGCGGATGCGATGGGCCATCTCGACGCGCGCCAGCGCCTGCTCACCGTCACTTCATGGCTCGACGATCGCGGCGCGGCGGTCGTGTCCGTGCAGGATAACGGCAGTGGAATCGGCGAGGAGATTGCGCCGCGCATTTTCGATGCGTTCTTCACGACGAAATCGACCGGCATGGGCATGGGGCTCGCCATCTGCCGGTCGATTGTCGAAGCGCATGGCGGCACGCTGTCGGCAGGGCCGGCGCAGCCGCGCGGAACGATCTTCGTGTTCACTTTGCCGGTCGCCGCCTAGCATGCGCGTGCCGCGCGCCCGGCCGTGCGAATCTGAAAAATGTGGGCGATCAGAAAGAAGCGAAGACTGACGATCAGCAATACTCAGTTGACGCATAGGACGCCGGCAAACGCCGGTCAATCACCTCAACTGGAGCATGAGCAATGGCTTATATCACCACCAAAGACGGTACGCAGATCTATTACAAGGACTGGGGTACGGGCCAGCCGATTACGTTCTCCCACGGCTGGCCGCTCGACGCGGATGCTTGGGACGCGCAGATGCTGTTCCTCGCCGAACAAGGCTACCGGGTGATCGCGCATGACCGGCGCGGCCATGGCCGCTCGTCGCAGCCGTGGAACGGCAACGAAATGGACACCTATGCGGACGATCTCGCGGAGTTGATCGAGGCGCTGGATCTGAACAACATCGTGATGGTCGGCCACTCGACCGGCGGCGGCGAAGTGGTGCGCTATATCGGGCGTCACGGCACGAAGCGTGTCGCCAAAGCCGTGCTGATCGCGGCCGTGCCGCCGATCATGCTGAAGACGGAAGCGAATCCGGGCGGTCTGCCGATGTCGGTGTTCGACGGCATTCGCGAGGGCGTACAGAATGACCGCTCGCAATTCTTCCAGGATCTGGCCGTGCCGTTCTACGGCTTCAATCGCCCGGGTGCGAAAGTCTCGCAAGGCGCGATCGATTCATTCTGGCAGATCGGCATGCTGGGTTCGATCAAGGGGCTGTACGACTGCGTGAAGGCATTCTCGGAAACCGACTTCAACGAAGACCTGAAGAAGGTGACGGTGCCCGCGCTGGTGCTGCAAGGCGACGACGATCAGATCGTGCCGCTCGACGATTCCGGCAAGCTGTCGGCGAAGATTATGCCGAACGCGAAGCTGAAGATCTACGAAGGCGCGCCGCACGGTATGTGCACGACGCATGCCGACCGCGTGAATGCGGACCTGCTGGAGTTCATCAAGTCGTAATGGAGCAGGCCGGCGGCGCCGTTGCGGCGGCCGTCGGCGCGTGCGGCGCAGGCTGCCTGGACGCTCGTGCGCGTGCGGGTTTGGCGGGCGGCGGCAGGGGTTCGCGAAGAGGGTGCGCGGCCTCGGCGAGCGCGGCCCGCACGCGCTTCTCACGGGCTGCGTTCACCGCTCCCGAAGGCAGCTTGTCGAGAGCTTCGATGGCTTGTGCGGCGCGAGCGCGGCCCTCGTCGAACAGGCCGGCTTCAAGCAGTGCGTCGACCAGGTCCGAAGCCAGCTCGATCCCGATTCGCGGGTCGCCGTCGGCGGAAAACGCCCAGTCGAACGCGACGCGCGCGTCTTCGAGCGTCTGCTGGCGATCCGGCGGACTGGCGGGCTCGTTGCCGATGTGTCCCGTCTCGCCGAACAGCCGGCCCTCGAAGCAGCGCGATACATAGCGCGCGTTGCGCGCAATGATTTCCCGCAGTTCGCCTTCGGCCTTGAGCTGTTCCAGCGCGTAGGCCCGGGTCGATTCCGATAGCCGGTATTTCGCCGCGGCGCCTTCGAACTCGACGCTCACCAGCGACTTCGCCACCAGTTCGCTGATGCCGCCGATCGCATTCGCGGTCGTATGTTCTTCGTCGCACACCACCGCGCACATCGACTCGAAAGAAAACGTGCCGCTGAACAGCGCGAGACGGCGGAACACGGCCCGCGTCGGAAGGTCGAGCAGCGCGAAGCTCCAGTCGAAGGTGGCGCGCAAGGTTTGATGGCGCGGCAGCGCGGTGCGGTAGCCGCCCGCCAGAATCGCCATGCGGTCGTCCAGCCGGCGGCACACGCCTTCCACACCGAGCGCGACGACCCGCGCGGCCGCCAGTTCGATTGCGAGCGGAATGCCGTCCAGCCGGCGGCAGATCTCGCCGACGAGCCGGAGCTCCGCGCTGTCGGTGGCGACGGTTTCCTGCAGCGAATTGGCGCGCTGAAAAAACAGCTTGACCGCGGCGCAGCGCAGAATGTCCGCGTCGCCCGCATCGGGCGGCGGCACATCCAGCGGCTCGACCCGGAACACGGTCTCGGCCATGATGCGCAGAGGCTCCCGGCTCGTCACGAGCACCCGCAGACGTTCGTTGCCGGCCACCAGCGCGTCGGCGATTTGCGCCACGGCGCCTATCACATGCTCCGCGTTGTCGAGCAGAAGGAGCCTGGGCTTGCCGGCAAGCATCGCGGCGAGGCGCGTCGGCGTCACGTCGGCCTGCGCACCGGGGAGGACCAGCCCGCAGCTTTCGGCAATCGCGCAGAGCACGGCTTCCTGGGTCGTCAACGCGGCGAGCTCCACAAAGCAGACCGGTTCGGCGAAGTCCGCCGCGCTATGACGAGCTGCCTCGATGGCGAGTTGGGTTTTGCCGATGCCGCCGGCGCCGACGAGCGTCAGCACATGCGCGCGCCGCAGCATCGAGCGGATCAGTTCGAGCTCGGCGTCGCGCCGCAGCAAGCCGGATTTGGGCGGGGGCAGGCGGCGTCCACCCGCGCTCGGCGAACGGGCCTCGTCGAGCAGGGGATATTTCGTACGCTGCAACAGCTGATAGCCGCGGCCGGGCACGGTGAGGATCAGGTCGCGCTCCGTTCCGAGCACCTTGCGCAGCGCCGACAGATGAACCTGTATGTTGTTTTCTTCGACGATGGTGTCGGGCCACACCGCGTTCATCAACTCGTCTTTTGTGACCAGACGGCCAGCTGCTGAAGCGACCACGGCAAGAATGTCGAAGGCGCGTGATCCGAGACGCACGACTTCGCCGTTTCGCCGCAAAGTGCGCATCTCCATGTCGATCTGAAAGCTGCCTATTTCCATCATGGCGGTGCCGGGTTGAGGATATCGAGCGAAATACGGAGGTGACGTCGGGGGACCGACGCAGATGAGAGAGAGGTTGCGCGCGCCGGACCTGGTAGGAGGGAAGGTATCGCGCCTCCGGTCTGTGTGTCTTGCACGTTAGTGCGATGCTTTGTAGGAAAGTCTATTGATGAGGGCGTGGCCGTGGCCGTGGCCGTGGCCGTGGTCGTGGCTGAGGCTGAGGCTGAGGCTGAGGCTGAGGGGTTGCTGCGGGTGTGGGTGTAGCTGCGGAGATGGCTGTGGCCGGCGCCATGCTCATGGCCGTGAGCATAAGCATAAGCATGAACATAAGCATGAACATAAGCATGAACATGGCCGCTCGGCGCGGCCCTCCAACGCGCGAGCGAGGCGCGCTGCGATCCGCTTAGTTGCCGGCGCGTCGACGCCAGCTACCCGGCGGCGTGCCGACCAGTTGCGTGAAGGTGCGTGTGAAGTGGCTCTGATCGGCGAAGCCGCATGCGATGGCGATCTCCGACAGCGACGAATCGGAACTGCGCAGCAGGTGGCGCGCGCGTTCGATGCGCTGCTCCAGCAGCCACTGATGCGGCGTGCGATGAGTGGTCTCGCGAAACGCGCGAATGAAATAGCTGCGCGACAGGTTGCAGGCGTTCGCGATCTCTTCGAGCGAGACATTGCCTTCGGTCTTCGCGAGCAGCATGTCTTTGGCGCGCGCCTCGTGCAGACTCGAGAGCAGCCGCCGGCCCGGCTTGATCGATTGAGCGGGCGCGCTGCCGTAACGATCGACCAGATGCGTTCCGATCGCCACACCGAGTTGCTCGATAAAAAGCGGGCTCGCTTCGCTCTCGCGATCCAGCGCCAGCGCGAGGACCTGCGCGAGGTGGCCGAAGATTGGATCCTTGCTGCCCGGCCGCGCCGAGAAGCCGGCGATGTTCGTGCCGCTTCGTTCGTAGCCGGTGTTCGCGATGAATGCACGCGAGAACTCCACCAGCACGAAATCGAACGCGCCGTGCAGATCGGCGCGGTAGTCGTCTTCGAAATTGCGAATGTAGACCGAGTCCTTGTCGAACTCGTGCATGGCCGAACGGCTGCCCGAGATGATGCGCCGGCGATGGCCGGCGCTAAGCGAAACACCGATCAGCACGCCGCGGTCGGAGGCGGGCGTGGCCACTTCGCTGGTGTTGTCCTGACGACGGCACTTGCGATAAAACGTGAAGTCGCCTGCCTCGCGTTCGAGGTCTTTGTGCAACTGGTTCGAAAGACAGCCCAGCGAGTCTTTCCTGCGTGCAGCCGTGGGGGTGGCAATTTCAGTCTGATTCAACATGATCCGTCACCTCTGGTCGTCGCGCTATATGCTCAAGCCCGTTCGCGTTGCCAAAATCAGAAGATGTTAATAACCGGCGGAGTGCCCCGATTATCTTGGAAATTATTTCAGTTGAATATTAATTTTCGTTCAGGTTCGAACGTGACAGGCGAAAAATTAACCACGCAGCGCACGCCGGAGCGTGCCGTTCAAGTTCGAAACACGGTCTCGGCCTGCCCTGGCGAGGCTGACGGCGGGGCGGCCGGCGACGATGCCGGAGCCAGATTCGCAATTCGCAAATCGAGTTTCTGTTTGAGCGCCAGTATCAGGAACTGGACGAACGTTTTTATTTTTGCATCGACGAACTGACGCGACGGATAAACTACAAATACGTTGGTGGTTTGAAGCGGGTAGTCCGGAAACAGTCGAACCAGCTTGCCTTCGCGGAGTTCGTCCGCGACCGAATAGGTTGGCACGGCGCCCACGCCGGCGCCCGCCAGCAGGGCGACCCTGAGCGCCTGCATATTGTTGACGACGAACTGCCCGCACCGCGCCGGGTTGCCGGCGGCATGGCCAGGCAGTTCGGCAGGCCACTCCGGCGGCGGGTCGAACGACGAACTGGTCTGCATGAGCGTGTGGTTCGGCAGGTCGTCCACGCTGTGGATGGGATGCCGCTGCAGATAGTCCGGCGCGGCGACCAGAATGCGCTCGCAACGGGCGATGAGCCTGCTCACATTGCGGGAATCCGGCAACGACGAGGCGGACACGATCGATACGTCGAACTCGTCTTCGATCAGATTGGCCATCTGCGGCAGCAGCTTCAGATCGACGGAGACCGCGGGATAGGCGTGCCGGTATTCGACGATGGTGGACGTCAGTTGTGTCAGGCCGATGTCGGGCACGGCGTGAACCCTCAACTTGCCGCGCGGCAGCGTGTGCGCGTTGCTGGCTTCGGCGTCGGCGGCGTCGATATCCGCGAGGATCTTCTTGCAGTGCCGGTAGTACCGCTCGCCGCACTCGGTGAGCGATACGCTGCGCGTGGTGCGCTGTAGCAGCCGCGTGTGCAGATGCTCTTCGAGCGACACCACCGCACGGGAGATGTTGCCGGCGCTGCGTTCCATATGTTTTGCAACTTCGCTGAAGTTGCCGGTTTCCGCCACCCGCGAAAACACGCGCATGCATAAGATTCTGTCCATAGCCGCTGTGACCTCTTGATCCGGTTGAATCCGGCAACATGTCTTGCCCGATGTGGAAACAATACGGCCCGCCGCGGACTGGCGCCATCCCTACATACGGGTGGCGTGTTCAACCATCCATTCACGCTTCTCATCCACTCGTATAGGGCATGGGATGCTGGCCCGCATGCGGCCGTGGCCCTGATTACGCGCACTCAGGACAATTAATAAAAATTAGCAACGGTTTTGCACGTGCCGTCGTATGCTTTTTTCACGATCGCAAGAGGCACGGGAAACGCAATGTCGGAACTGATTCAGCGCAGATGGCTCATGTACTTTGGCTTGTGGTGCGCACTCACCGTGAGCGTTGGCGCGAGCCTATGGCCGCGCGCCGCATGGGCCGCCGCGCCGCGGGTCGGGACGCAGGGCCCGGGCTTTTACCGGATCATGGTCGGCGGCTTCGAAGTGACCGCATTGCTCGACGGCACGCACCCCTTTCCGATCGATACCGTCGTTCAAGGCGTACCGAAGTCTGAAATCGCGCACGACCTGTCGCGCGATTTTCTGCAGGCGCCGGTGCAGGGGTCGATCAACGCGTTCCTGATCAATACCGGCGCGAAGCTGATTCTGATCGACACCGGCGCGGGTGTGCTCTATGGCGACTGTTGCGGCCGACTCGCCGGCAACTTGCGGGCCGCGGGCTATCAGCCCGAGCAGGTGGATGAAGTGCTGCTCACGCATCTGCATAAGGACCACGTCGGCGGTGTCATCGTCAATGGAGCGATGGCGTTTCCTAACGCGGTCGTGCGGGTGAGCCAGGCCGAATCGGACTACTGGCTGAACCCGGCTAATCAATCGAAAGCCCCCGCTTTCCTTAGTTCGTTTTTCGACGCCGCGATCGCGTCCGTCGCACCGTATGTCACGGCCGGCCGCTTCAAACCGTTCAGCGGCGACGTCGAACTCGACCCGGGCGTGCGCGCGATCGCGCTCCCCGGTCATACGCCGGGCCATACCGCGTATCTCGTGCAGAGCGATTCCAAGGATCTGCTGGTGTGGGGCGACGTCATCCACGTCGCGGCGATCCAGTTGCAAAACCCCACGGCATCCGTCGAATACGACACCGACGCCGCCGCGGCGCGTCGCTCGCGCCGCTATGCGCTCAAGCTCGCGGCGGACAAACATTATCTGGTCGGCGCCGCGCATATTGCTTTTCCTGGCTTGGGGCATATCAGGAAGAACGGCGACGCGTACGACTGGGTACCGGTCAACTACGAGGCCGAACCGGGGCATTGAACCCGGCTCGCGCCCGACGATTCAGCCATTCGAGGAACCACCCGATGGAAGCGGCAACAGAAGCGATCGAAGTCAGGCATCACACGCGCCGGGCGAACGGCATCCGGCAGCACTATCTCGATGCGGGCAATGGTCCGGTCGTCGTGCTGTTGCACGGTTTTCCCGAAACGAGCTTCGCATGGCGTTTTCAGATTCCCGTGCTCGCGCGTCACTACCGGGTCATTGCGCCGGACCTGCGTGGCTATGGCGAAACCGACAAGCCGAGTTCCGGATACGACAAGCGCAACATGGCGCTGGATATCGTGCGGCTGCTGGATGAACTCGGCATCGGCAAGATCGCGCTGGTCGGCCACGACCGCGGCGCGCGGGTGGCGACGCGGCTCACCAAGGATCATCCGCAACGGGTCGACCGGCTCGTCGTGATGGACAACGTACCCACGCGCGTGGTCGCGCAGAACATGAATCCGCAGACGGCGCGCGCCTACTGGTTCTTTCTGTTCCATCTGGTATCGGACCTGCCGGAAACGCTGATCGCGGGGAAGGAGGCGGAGTGGCTGCGCCACTTTTTCGCCGACTGGTGTTACAACCCGCACGCCATCGAGGGCGCGGCCTTCGAGACCTATGTGAAAGCGTACAAGCGGCCGGGCGCGGTGCGCGGCGCGATGTCGGACTATCGCGCGAATGCCGAGGACGTCGCGCAGGATCTGCTCGACGCGGACGTCAAGATCGCCTGTCCGACCATGGCGCTCTGGGGCGAGGACTTCTATGCGGTCGGCGGTCTGTTCGACATGAAGGCGGTGTGGGAAGGAATGGCGACGCATCTGCGCGCCGAACCCATCGCGCAATGCGGACATCTGCCGCAGGAAGAGCAGCCGGCGCGGGTCAACGAACTGCTGGTGGATTTTCTGCACGGCTGGACGGGCGCGTGACGGGACACCGGACAAGTCGGGCCGGGCAACGGCGGGCGGTGGCGACTGGCCGCGATGGTCGGCGGGGGCGCGATGTCCACTGCGAGTCGATGGGAGCAGGCGATCGGAACAAGCGATCGGAACAAGCAATGGGAGTCAGCATGATGCATAGCGAAACCCACTTGAAGCGGCGCGTCGAGGCGAGCCGCGAGGCCTGTTGCGCAGCGGCCGAGCAGGCCGACACGACCCCGGACGGACGGCGCGCCTCCGTGTGGGACCACGTGATTCACGGGCTGTTGCCGACCTATCGCAGCGCGGGCGGCGAAGCGTCCCGCGCGCGGCGGGCGTCCCGCATGGCCGCCTGCGTGCCGTCGCCGCATGTGCAGGTGGAAGTGATCGAGCGTCTGTCCGATACGTCGGTGGCGGTGCTGTGGCAGGACGCAACCCGCTGCCGCTACGACGACCAGGTCTGGATCGTTTGCCGCGCCCGCCTGAAGGGCTACTGCGCGCTCAGCGGTACGGTGATCCGCCGCGACGATCTGATCTACAAGCCGAGAATCCGCGCAAGCACGCCGGCCAACGCCACCGCGATGATTCTCGCCTCGGTGGTCGAGCAAATGCCCGCCATGATGGCGGCGGGCGATTAGCGTCAGATTTTCAGCAAGCGTGCCGCGTTGCCGCCGAGAATCAGATTCTTTTGCTCGGGCGGCAGGCTCAGGCGATCCAGGAAGGTGACCGGCTGCTCGTAGCCCATGTCGAAGCAGTAGTCGCTGCCGAGCACCAGCCTGTCGATGCCGATGTTCCGGATCAGGAAGTCCAGTACCGGGCCGGAATGCGAGACCGTGTCGTAGTTGAAACGGCGCAGGTAGCTGCTCGGTTTGCGCGCGAGGCGCCGTGTTTCGGGGCGCACCGTCCAGCCCGCGTCGATGCGGCCCATCAGGATCGGCAATGCGCCGCCGGCGTGCGGCAACGTGATGTTCAGTTCCGGATGCCGGTCCATCACGCCGCCCAAGATCAGATGCGACCCGGCAATCGCGGTGTCGAAGGGATTGCCGAGCAGGTTGCTCAGATAGAAGTCGCCCAGCCGCGCACCGCCCACCGTCTGCTGCGGATGCAGAAACACCGGCAGACCCAGCTGTTCGATCCGTGCGAAGACCGGTTCGAACAGCGGATCGTCGAGATCCCGGTTGTTGATGTTGGTCCCCATGTACACGCCACGCACGCCGGGCAATTCGGACGCACGTTCGAGTTCGTCGATCGCGTCGTGCGGGTTCAGCATCGGCAGTGTCGCCAGCACCACGAAGCGTTCCGGATGCTTCAGATGAACAGCCGAGGCCGCCGCGTTCCACGTTTTCGCCAGCTTCGCGTTGAAGTCGCGGTCGGCCCAATAGGCCATGGGCACGCTCAACGACAAAGCCTGCATGTCGACGCCAGACGCATCCATGTCGGCGAGCCGTTCGTCGATGTTGATGAACTTGAGCGGCAGCGGTCCGAGTCCGCCCGCCGGTGTCTGGAAGCTGAAGCTCTTGGCGTCGCAGGTGAACTTGCCGCCGAACTTCTGGCCTTCGCTGCCCACCAGGTCGCAATAGCTTTCGGGGTAGTAGTGCGCGTGAATGTCGATCGACCGGCCTTTGCCGGAAGCGCCGGCGGTCGCGGCCGTCCCCGCGGCCGTGTTCGTGGCGGCGCTCGCGCCCGTGGCCGGCACGCCCGAGGCGAGTCCGCCCGCCAGTGCGGCCATGGTGCCGAGCAAGCGGCGGCGTTTCGGTGAAATACAGCAGCTGCAATCCATGCGTGAGTCTCCTTGATTGATTGGTATGCCGGTTTTTATCCGTGCTTGACCATGCCGAGTTCGCAGTCGACGAGCTGGTTGCCGTACAGCGCGCGTTCACGGGCGGCGCGCGCCGAGGTATCGGTGATCGAGAAGAACACCACACCGGCGAAAGCGACGATCATCGAGAACAGCGCGGGATATTCGTACGGATAGATCGCATGGGCATGGCCGAGTACCTGGACCCAGACCGTCGGGCTGAGAATCGTCAGCGTCACCGCGGAGATCAGGCCGAGCGAGCCGCCGAGGACCGCGCCGCGCGTGGTCAGCCCGCGCCAGTAGATCGACAGCAGCAACACCGGGAAATTCGAGCTGGCGGCGATCGAGAACGTCAGGCTGACGATGAACGCGATGTTCTGCTTCTCGAAAGCGATGCCCAGCAGGATCGCGAGCACGCCGAGCACGAGCGTGGTGAGCCGCGACACGTGCATTTCCTCGCGATCCGTGGCCGCGCCGCGGCGAATCACGTTCGCGTAGAGGTCATGCGACACCGCGGAGGAACCGGCGAGCGTCAGACCCGCGACCACGGCGAGAATCGTCGAGAACGCCACCGCGCAGATGAAGCCGAGAAACACATTGCCGCCCACCGCGTGCGCCAGATGGATCGCCACCATGTTCACGCCGCCGACTATCGCGCCCGAGGCCGTGTGATACTGCGGATCGGTCGCCACCAGCGCAATCGTGCCGAAGCCGATGATGATGATCAGCGCGTAGCCGATGCCGACTATTCCGGTCGCGTACAGAATGCTCTTGCGGGCGGCTTTCGCGTCGCCCACCGTGAAGAAGCGCATCAGGATGTGCGGCAGCCCGGCCGTGCCGAAGATCAACGCGAGGCCCAGCGAAACGGCGGAAACCGGATCCGATACGAGACCGCCCGGGCTCATGATTGCCGCGTGTTTCGGATGCGCGAGGATCGCCTGCGAGAACAGCGCATTCATGCTGAAGCCGAAGCGGCTCAGCACCATGAACGCCATGAACGCGGCGCCCGCCAGCAGCAGCACCGCCTTGATGATCTGGATCCACGTGGTGGCGAGCATGCCGCCGAAGAACACGTACACCACCATCAGCACGCCGACCATCACGACCGCGGCCGTGTAGTTGAAGCCGAACAGCAATTCGACCAGCTTGCCGGCGCCGACCATCTGCGAGACGAGGTAGAGCAGCACGATCACGATCGAGCTCGACGCGGCGAACGCGCGGATCGGCCGCTGTTGCAAGCGGTACGACACCACGTCGGCGAGCGTATAGCGGCCGAGGTTGCGCAGCGGCTCGGCGATCAGGAAGAGAATGATCGGCCAGCTGGCGAGAAAGCCGATCGAATAGATCAGGCCGTCGTAGCCGCTCGTGAAGACCAGCGCGGAAATGCCCAGCAACGAAGCGGCGGACATGTAGTCGCCGGCGATCGCCCAGCCGTTCTGGAACGCGGTGATCTTGCCGCCCGCCGCGTAGTGGTCGGATACGCTGTGGTTCTTCCTCGCGGCCCAGCGCGTGATGAACAGCGTCGACGCGACGAACAGCAGGAACATGCCGATCGCGATCGGGTTGTGCGAACGCGCCGGCGCCGCGGTGTCGGCGGCGACGGCGGGCAGGCCGGTGAGCGCGCCGGCCAGCATGGCGCAAATGACCAAAGCGCGCCGCAGAGAGATGCGTGTCATGACGTTGCTCCTTGCCGGATTTCGTTCACGGCGCGGTCATGGAAAGTATTGGCTCGCGCCACATAGACCGCGACGATCACGAACGTGAAGACGAACATGCCGAAGCCCACCGGAATGCCCCAGGTCGCGGGATAGCCTTCGACGATCGGCCGGCCGAGCAGCGCCGGGACAAACGCGAGCGTGAGAATGAAGGCGAAGTACACCGCCAGAATCAGGATCGTGAGCATCCACGAGAAGGTGCGCCGCTCGCGTACGAGCGCGCGAAAGCGCGGATCGTCGAGCAGCGGATTCGCCGCGGGCGGCGGCTCGGTGGCGGCGTACTGCACGCTCATCGAATAGGTTGGGGCGCCAGGTTCCACTTTGTCTCCTTTGAAACGACTCTTTGCTGTGTTCCGGCAGCGCAGCGGATCCGCTGCGATCACCGCGAGTATCAGAAGCGCGCGGGCACCGCGGTCTCGCGCATCACGGCATCAGGCGTGCGATAGCGCTCGGCCATTTCACGGTCCACGTCGGTTTTCAGTTGGGCCTGCATGTAGGCGCCGAGATGACGCGCGTGCTGCACGATCGCCGCGCCCACCTGGGTGCGTTCGCGGCTGTAGTCCGCTAGCGCGTCCTGCACGCTGCCGTGCGTGTTCAGCGCTTTGACGAGCGCCATCGCGTCGCTTGCCGCTTTGGTCACGCCCATGCCGCAATGCGGACGCGCGACGAACGCCGCGTCGCCGAGCAGGGCGATCCGGCCGAACGCCATGCGCGGCACTTCGAGATCGAAGATCGGCTGGAACAGAGGCTGCGTTGCTTTGGTCACCACTTCGCCGAATTGCGGGGCGAGCAGCGTGAGCGCCGCGTCTTCCATGTCGGCGAGCACGTCCTCGCGGATCAGCGTGGGCGGAATGCCGCCTTCCCAACGCTTGCCGGCCGCATCGGTCAGCAGGTTCGGCAACTGCACGTCCTCACTGGTTGCGCGATACCAGACGAAGTTGTAGCGGCGTTCGCCCGGCGTCGTGCTGTTGCCCCGGCCGGCGACCGGGTAGCCGAGAATCTGCTCACGCGGCGGCAGGCAGAAGGCGAATCTGTCGAATAGCGCCTCGCGGGTTTCGCGCGACAGCGTGGCTTCTTCGACGAGGCCGCGCCAGGCGATATAACCGGCGTACTGAAGTTTGACCTCAGGTAGCAAACGTTCGCGAGTCGGCGATTTGAAGCCGTCCGCGGCGATCACGAGATCGGCGTGCAGCACGGTGCCGTCGCCGAGCGTCACGACCGCCTGGTCGGGACCGTCCTGCACCGACGCGACGGTGCAGCCGGCGTGGTAATGCACGTCGGGCAGGGCGGCGCGCAGGACGTGATACATCTTGCCCCACGCGGTCAGCGTTTGCGGCAACTCGCGCTCCGACAGCACTGTGCCGTTCTGCGCGAAGGTGACGCGCGCTTGCACCTTGACGCCGATCGAGTCGTCGTATTCGATACCGGCCGCCGCGAGTGCATCGAATAATTCGGGGTGCGTGACAATGCCGGCACCGCGTCCTGCCAGTTCATCCGGGACGCGTTCGAACACGTCGACATCCCAGCCGTTGCGAACCAGCAGATTGGCGGCGAACAGCCCGCCCAGCGAGCCGCCGACGATGATCGCCCGCGCGCGTGAAGAAGTCTGCGTCATGGTTATGCTCCTGCCCGGCTGGAAGTTGGTTCGATGGCCGCCTTTGCTTCGTTGATGCGGCTGATCTCTTCGGCGGGGAAGTTCAATTCGATCGTCACGCCGGAGGGGTCTTCGATGAACACCTGATGCAAGCCGAGGCTCGGCACCGTGCGGTCGCGCCAGGCGACGCCTTCGGTCCGCAGTGTCGTCCACATTGCTTCGACGCCGGTGGCGAGAAAGGCGATGTGGTCGACCGTGCCGGTGCCGCTCGCGGGCAAGGCCTTGTCGCCGAGATACGCGGTGAGCCCGGCGGGATTGTGCGGATCGACAGCGATGATGTGGACTGTGCCGAAGTCGGCTTCATCGCCGCCTTTGTAGAGCCACGCGCCCGGAAAATCGAAGGGCGGACGGTAGCCTTGTTTGAATCCGAGGATCCGCTCGTAAAAGCGGCAGGATTGCTCGAGATCGGCGGTGCGAATCGAGTAGTGGGCAAGTTTTGAAACGGGCATGTTCGACTCCTGCTATGCTATTTATCGATCGATTAGTGATCGATGGATAAATTGTAGGTGAATGAGCAGGCAGGAGAAAGTGGCGTATCGCCGGTGTTTACCCTGGAAAACGCGTAACGCGGGAGTCGTACGATGGGAGATGAAACGAGCGTCCGGCTCGCCGGCCGGACTTATCGCGAGCCTTGTTGCAAGGCTTGCCGCCGGCCGCTGTCAGGCCTTCGAGCCCGTTTTCGCGCGCGTGGATTCTTTCGCCGCGTGCTGGAGCGCGGCGGGCACGCCATTGAGAAACGCGTCGACCTGGCGGGCGATATGGTCTTCGATATCGTCCGTGACCGGCAGGCCGTAGATCCATTTGCGCACGCCGAGATAAAAGATGCTCGCGTGCAGACTCCAGATCAGTTCGAGGTCGATCTCGCGTTGTTTCGCGCCGGTGGGCGCCGGCAGATCGTAGGCCGAGCGTATTTCCGCCATGACCGGCAGAAAGACGCGTTCGCGCAGGCGCGCCAGATACTTGGAGTTGATGCCTTCGCGCGTCAGACCGGCGAAGATGAAAATGCGGATCCACTCGCGCCGCAAGATCACCTCGGCATACGACGAGTAGAACCTGACCATGCGCTGCTGGATCGGAATGGAGCGGTCCTTGATCAGTTTCTCCCAGCTCGTGTCCCATTGATAGACCTCTTCGTACACACGGTCGATCAACGCTTCCTTGCTGGGAAAGTAGCGGTACAGGAGCGGCTGGGTCACGCCCAGTTGACGCGCGAGTTCTCGGGTGCTGCCGGAAAAGCCATGCGTGGCGAAATGATCGACCGCTTTCAGCACGATCTGGCGTTCTCGCACTTCAGGAGCGAGCCGGCGGGTGACGGTCTTCTCGATGTCGGGCACCTCGTGCTTCGACGCTGTGTCGACCGACGGTACTTTTCTCGGCATGGCTTGTTCGGTACCCAGTATGTTGGGACGCATCATACAAAGATTAGGATGGTCTGGCTAGGCAACCAGGGCAGGGTGCGCCGGCGGCAGCGCGGCAGGCGCGCGCGCGGTGCGCCTCGGTCAGGGTGGCGCGGTGCGTGGAGGGACCTTCATGGTGTCCGGGCGGTGAGCGCTTAGTCCAAAAAATTTGAACAATAGGTTCAGTTTTTTCCGCGCACGCTGAAGACGCGTTGATCTAGACTCTGGGACGCGACGCCCGGCAGCGGTTCCGCCGTTTCTCTCTTCTTCCGTTCTTTTTTTAATCGTCGCGTTCTGGATATTTCGCATGATTTGCATTGGCCCGCTTCAGGTGGACATCGACCGTCGCGAAGTGTTTCTGCGCGGCGCACCTGTGCGGATCGGCAGCCGTGCCTTCGACATGCTTGCCGTGCTGATCGCGGCGAACGGCGGCCTGGTGTCGAAGAACGAGATGCTCAAACAGGTCTGGCCGAATGCGGTCGTCGAAGAGAACAATCTGCAGGTGCATATGTCGACGCTGCGCAAGATGCTCGGCGAAGACCGCGGGCTGATCCAGACCGTATCCGGACGCGGCTACAGGCTGGTGCAGAGTGGGGCGTCGGCGAGCGCGGCCGGCGAGGTGGGCGCCGGCAGAGCGCGCGCCGGTGAAGCGGACGATCGCGACGAACCCGAAGACCGCGCGCCGGGCCGCCACGTCCAGAACAATCTGCCGGTTCATTTCTCCGCGCTGATCGGGCGCGACAAGGCGCTCGACGACATCTCGCAGGCACTCGCCGCCGTGCGCCACGTGACGCTCGTCGGCTCGGGCGGCATCGGCAAGACGCGCCTCGCTGTGGAGGTTGCGCGCGGCTTGCTGGGGCGTTTTCCGGACGGCGTCTATCTGGTGCAACTCGCGTCCACCTCCGACGCAACCAGCGTCCTCGCGGCGTTCGCGGCCAGCGTCGGCGTGAATCCGGCAATCGGTCCGCTCACGCTGGAGCGCGTGAGCAAAGAACTCGGCGAGCGGCGCGTGCTGTTCGTGCTCGACAACTGCGAGCATGTGCTCGGCCCCGCGGCCCAACTTGCCGAGACGCTGCTCGGGGCCGGTCCGGCCATCTGCGTGCTGGCGACCAGCCGCGAGCCGCTGCGCATCATGAACGAGCATCTGTATTGGGTCGCTTCGCTGCAGGTGCCGGGTCAGGACGATCAGAGCCAGGATGTCCTGCAATGTAGCGCGGTCGAGTTGTTCCTGTCGCGCGCCCGCGCGATCGACGCGCGCTTTTCCTCCGATGAAAAAAGCATTCAGCTGACCGGCATGGTGTGCCGCCGGCTCGACGGCATCCCGCTCGCGATCGAACTCGCGGCGGCGCGCGCGGCGATCCTCGGCATCGAAACGCTGGCCGGCCATCTGGACGACCGCTTCAACATGCTGACGGGCGGCAACCGGACGGCGTTGCCACGGCATCAGACCTTGAAGGCGACGCTCGACTGGAGCCATGCGCTGCTCGACGACGCCGAACGCACCACGCTGCGCAGACTCGGCGTTTTCGTGAGCAGCTTTACGATGGAAGCGGCGATCGCCGTCGCCGGCGACGGCGCGTTGCATGAAATCGACGTGGTCGCGGCGGTGTCGGGACTGGTCGAGAAATCGCTGGTGGTGACGCGCATGGAGCGCGGCCGAGCCGCTTACCGGCTGCTGGAGACCACACGCGCCTACGCGACGCAGAAGCTCGACGATAACGGCGAACGGCGTTTCGTCACGCTGCAGCATGCGCGCTACTTCCTGAACTTGCTGGAGCGCGATGCGCCGCGTCGCGCCGAGCCCGCGCTCACGCCTCACGAGGGCTGGAACCAGCGCATGCGCGCATTGCTCGACGACCTGCGCGCCGCGTTCGCGTGGGCTCTGTCGCCGAAGGGCGACGAGGTGCTCGGCGAGACGCTGGCCGTGAAGTTCGTCTTTCTGCTCTACGAACTGTCGCTCGTCGACGAATGCCGCATGTGGGCCAAACGGGCGCTCGGCGCGGTGGACGCGGCGCATCATGGTTCGCGTTCGACGCGTCATCTGCGCGTGCGCATGCAGCTTCACGCGGCGCTCGCCGCGGCGCTCGTCTATCTCAACGGACCGAATCGGGAAACCTTCGGCATCTGGTCGGAGATTCTCGCGTCGGCGATCGCGCTCGGCGATCATGTGTTCGAGGCGCGCGCTTTATGGGGCATGTGGAATGCGAGCCAGTCGGCCGGCGCGGCGCGCAACGCGCAGGCGTTCGCACGCCGCTTTGCCTTGCTCGCCTCCGAGGTGGGCGACACGAGCGGAACGATTCTGGCCTACCGGTTGCTCGGGATCGCGGCGCATTACAGCGGCGATCAGCAGCAGGCGCGCGCGTCGCTCGAACAACTGCTGAAACACAGCGAGGACCTGCAGCATGGCCTGCCGCTCGGGCAGTCCGTGGATCAGCGCATCGTCGGCCACGCGACGCTGGCGCGGGTGCTCTGGCTGCAGGGCTCGCGCGATCAGGCGCTCGCGCTCGCGGAAGACAGCGTCATCGCCGCATGCGATCAGCAACAGGCCATCGTCACCTGCTATGTGCTGGTCGAGGCACTGGTGCCGCTGATGCTGCTGTCGGGCAAATGGGCGCGCGCGGCGCAGGCCATCGCATTGCTGCAGGAAGCGTCCGCGCGCGCCGGCCTGAGCGTGGCGCAAGCGTGCTGCCGCTGCTTCGACGAATATCTGCGCTCGATCGGCGACGACGGCGCGCAGCACCTGCCGGCGTTCCGCGCGGCGCTGGACGATCTGGAGTCGCTCGACTTCGGCGCGCCGCGCGCGATGCTGGTCGCGCAATACAGCCTCGCACTCGGGCGCGCGGGGCGGCGGGAAGAGGGCATCGCGACCGTGGTCGGCGCGCTGGCGCGCTGCGACGAAACCGGCGACCACTGGTATGTCGCGGAACTGCGGCGCGTTCACGGCGAACTGCTGTTCATGGGGCAGGCGGACATGGCGCAGTCCGAGACGGTGAACCGGGATGCGGAGGCCTGTCTGGTCGCGGCGCTGGAACTGTCGCTGGAGCAAGGCTGCCGCTCGTTGCAGCTGCGCGCCGCAACCAGTCTGGGCCGCCTCTGGCATAGGCGAGGCCGAAGCGCGGACGCCGCGCAGCTATTGCAATCCGCCTGCGCGACAGTCACCGAAGGCCTCGACTGGGACGACTACCAGGCCGCCGCGCACCTGCTGCGGATGACGGCATCGCATGGCGACGCGGGCGCTGCCGCGGCGATGGACCGTCCAGCCGGATCGCCTTGCGCGGAGGATTCGCTCGACCTCCCGCCGCTCCGCGGAATCAAGGCGCGCGGCTAAGCGGCGCTCAGCCGTGCAACATTCTCTGTTGCGCAACGTCGTCGATCAGATCCGGCCGGTCCAACTGATCGACCCACCAGTTCAGGGCTTTACCGGCTTCGTCGCTGCGCCACGCGAGAAAGAAATGCGTGACGTCGCGCATGCCCAGCACCTCCTTCTGCACCAGTTCGCCCCTGCTCAGCAGCTCGGCGGCGAGACACTCCGGAATCGTGCCGGCCGCGAGCCCTTTGACCTGCGCGGCGAGCTTCGCCTCTAGCGTCGGCACTGTCATGACCTCCTGATTGGCGGCGAGCGCGATGGTGCGCGGCGCGAGCTTGCGCGACGTATCGCCGATCGCCACTGCGCGATGCCGCGCGACCGTCTCCAGCGTGAGCGGCCCCGGTGCGGCGGCAAGCGGATGATGCGGCGCCACCACGAACACATGCCGCAGCGTGCCGATCGGTTTCGCGACCAGATTGGGAATCTGCGGCGGCTCGCCCGCGGCGCCGACAACCAGGTCGGCGCGGCGCGTCAGCAACGCGTCCCACGAGCCGCCCAGCACTTCCCTGGACAGATGCAGCCGCGTGTCCAGCTTCAGCTTGTAGAACGCATCGACGTGATCCCACAGCAGGTCGAACGGAATGATCTCGTCGATGGCGATATGCAGCTCCGACTCCCAGCCGTGCTGGATACGTTTCGCCTTGCACTCCAGATCTTCCGCGGCTTCCAGAAGACGCCGCCCTTCCTCGACGACCACGCGTCCCGCATGCGTGAGGATGGCGCGACGGCCGCTGCGGTCGAACAGCTTGACGCCGAGATCGAGTTCCAGCTTCTGGACCAGGTACGTCAGCGACGACGGCACCTTGTGAAGCTGTTCCGCCGCACTGGCGAAGGTGCCGGTTCGATCGATGGCATCGAGCACCTGCAGAACTTCGAACGAGAGATTCATGTCGTACAGCCGGATGTGATGGGTACGTCAGCATACTGGAATCGCGGCTTTTCGCGCGCCTTGCGCGACGGCCGGCGGCACGGTGTCGGCTTGATTCAGGTGTTTTCAGGGCTGCTTCAGGACATTTGCCCCGCACTCGCCTAGTTTAGGGGGATCGACACAGCCGTGCCGCGCCGTTTTCCGGCAACCCTGTCTTCTGGCGCCCTGATTCGGGCGCTTCGTGTTTCCACGCGTTGTGTGTGTTCTTCCCGGACGCGGTCCCCACTCTCAGCGCCCGGTCGATCTCCAACTACTGTGACAAGGAGTCAAGCATGGCCAACAACACCATTGCCGCCTTTCTCGCCGGCACGCTCGCCGCAGCGGGCGTCGAGCGGATCTGGGGCGTGACGGGCGACAGTCTGAACGGACTCGCCTACAGCCTCGATCAGGTCGGCTCGATCCGCTGGATGCATACCCGTCACGAGGAAGCCGCCGCCTTCGCGGCCGGCGCCGACGCGGCTTCGAGCGGGCGTCTCGCGGTGTGCGCGGGCAGTTGCGGCCCGGGCAACCTGCATCTGATCAACGGTCTGTTCGATTGCCATCGCAATCACCAGCCGGTGCTCGCGATCGCGGCGCATATCCCGTCGACGGAAATCGGCCTTGGGTACTTTCAGGAAACCCATCCGCAGGAGCTCTTCAAGGAGTGCAGCCATTACGTCGAACTGGTGTCCTCCGCGGCGCAGTTTCCGCGCGTGCTGGCGCGCGCGATGCGCACCGCGGTGGAAGAGCGCGGCGTGGCCGTGATCGTGTTGCCAGGCGACGTGGCCTTGAGCGAGGGACCGGCTGAAGCGCCGGCGTGGACCGAAAGCGCGCCGCCGCGGATCGTGCCCGCCGAAGCCGATCTCGATCGTCTGGCGGCGCTGCTGAACGGCTCCGATGCGGTCACGATCATGTGCGGCAGCGGCACGCAAGGCGCGCACGACGAGGTGGTCGCGCTTGCCGATACGCTCGGCGCGCCGGTGGTTCATGCGCTGCGCGGCAAGCAGTTCATCGAGTACGACAACCCGTACGACGTCGGCATGACCGGGCTGATCGGCTTCAGTTCGGGCTATCACGCGATGATGTCGTGCGACACGCTGCTGTTGCTGGGCTGCGATTTTCCGTACCGGCCGTTCTATCCGGCCGACGCGAAGATCATCCAGATCGACTGGAAGGGCTCGCAGCTCGGCCACCGCGCGCCGCTCGCGCTGGGCCTCGTCGGCACGGTCAAGGAAACCGTCGCCGCCACGTTGCCCAAGCTGCAGCGCAAGACGGACCGCGGTTTCATCGATAACGCCCGTAAGCACTACGCGTCCGCGCGCAAGGGGCTGGACGATCTCGCCACGCCGGCCGGCGCGGGCCGCCCGATCCATCCGCAATATCTGGCGAAGATGATCGACGAGGCCGCCAGCGACGACGCGATCTTTACCGCCGACGTCGGCACGCCGACCGTCTGGGCCGCGCGCTATATGACCATGAATGGCAAGCGCCAGCTGCATGGCTCGTTCAACCATGGGTCGATGGCCAACGCGATGCCCCAGGCGCTCGGCGCACAAGGCGCGCATCCGGGACGCCAGGTCGTGTCGCTGTCGGGCGACGGCGGCCTGTCGATGCTGCTCGGCGACTTGCTCACCGCGCGGCAGCTCGATCTGCCGATCAAGGTGGTGGTGTTCAACAACAGCCTGCTCGGCTTCGTCTCGATGGAGTTGAAGGCGGGCGGTTATCTCGACACCAACGTCGATCTCGCCAAAACCGATTTCGCGGCGATCGCGAAAGGGGCGGGTATTTTCAGCCTTCGCGTCGAGGAGTCGGAAGACGTGGCGGGCGCGCTGAAGCAGGCGTTCGACCATCCCGGCCCGGCGCTGGTGGACGTGGTCACGTCGAAGCACGAGCTGGCCATGCCGCCGACGATCGAGCTCGCGCAAGCCAAGGGCTTCAGCCTTTACATGATGCGCGCGATCCTCAACGGACGCGGCGACGAGATCGTCGAACTGGCGCGCACCAACCTGCGCTAGCCGCGCAAACCATGTAGCGGCGACGCGAGGCGCCCGGGGTGGCGGGCGCCGGTTGAGTAACGTCCGCGTGTGGCGAAGGCCCTCGCGCGGCGCGCGGACTGGCGCCGCTCCGGGGGTGCGGATGCATGGACCCGGATGCATGCGGGTCTATGCGGGTCCATGCCACAAGGACGTACACCACACAGCGCATGCGCAAAAAGCGTGCGATTGCGCAAATACGCCGCCGTCGTCCATCGCAGACTACGCAAAGTCGGCATGTAGCGGTATTCGCAACGCGCGAGAGAGCTGGCGGAACCGTCAACAAAGCAACCGCATGAACCAATGACGAACCAGCGCACGGGCGCACCAACAAACGCACCAACCCGCGCACGAACAAACGCGTCGAGCGACTGACGAGAACCCTATGACCCAGCAAGCGGATGCCGGCGGCGCGACCCTGCCTCGATGGCGGGACGAGCTGACCACCTACTGGAAGGACGATGGCCCGCGCTTTCGCCATATCGCGAAGGTGGCCGTCGCGATGACGCTCGCGATGGGTCTGTGCATGCGCCTCGAACTGCGCACGCCGGCCACGGCGATGGTCTCGTGCGTCATCGTGATGATGCATCAGCAAAGCGGCATGGTGATCGCGCGGGGCTTCTATCGCGGGTTGGGCATGGTGGGCGGCAGCTTGATGGGGCTGCTGCTCATTGCGTTGTTCCCGCAACAGCCGCTGCTGTTCCTTGCCGCGCTCGCGGTGTGGATCGGCGTGTGCGTATTCGGCGCCGCCTACTACCGCAATTTCCAGTCGTATGGATTCGTGCTGACCGGCTACGGCACCGCGATCACGGCGATACCCGTCTGGTCCAATCCTTACGGCGTCTATGACAACGTCGTGTTCACCGTCAGCGAAGTGGCGATCGGCGTGGTATGCGCGAGCGTGGTGAGCGCGGTGGTGTTCCCGCAGCCGGTCGCGCCGGCTCTCTACGCGGCAAGCCGCAAAAATTTCACGAACCTGCTCGACGCGATGCATACGATGCTCGAGCGCGCAACGCGCGTCGCGGGATTCGACACCTTTCTCGATCTGATCCGCGAGCGCGTGGGCGTGGAGAGTCTGCGCAGCGGCGCCGTGTTCGAGGACCCGTCCGTGCGTCTGCACAACCATGTCTTCCTCGATCTGGACCGGAGCTTTCTCGACACCGTCACGTGGATTCATGCGCTGCATCAGCTGAAAGCGCGGGTCACCGCCGAGGCCGAGCCGCGCGTGTGCGCGGCGGTCGGGGAACTGATCGGCGGCCTGCTCGCCCTCGTGCCGAACGAAGCGCCGCCGGCGCTGGTCACGCTGAAACAGGTCGAGACCCTGTTGAGCCGGCTCGACACCTTCGAGCAGGATTTGCCGGCGTTTCTGGGCCGTTTGCTGGCTTCGCTCGCCGATCTCTCGCCGCATCAGCGTCAGTTCGTGGCGACCACCGGCGCGGCGTTGTTCTTCTCGATCGCCGATTTGCGCGTGATGTGCCGAAGCTACATCGACGCACGCACGGTGGGCCAGCTGCCCTGGTCGCAATCGGTGTGGCAGGCCATGACCCGCATCGGCAGAACCCGCGCCACGGCCAACCGCACCGCTGCGACGATCGCCGGCGCGCGCGCGGCCGTGGCGGTGCTGGTGGTCGGTGCGGTATGGATCGGCTCGGGCTGGGTCGGCGGAGCGAGCGCGATCGTCGCCGTGGCGATCACGAGTGCGCTGTTCACGCTCGCGCCCAATCCGGCGGTGGCGAGCTGGCAGATATTCGGCGGCTGCCTCGGCGGCTGGCTCACCGGCTTCGCGTTCAACTTTCTCGTGCTGCCGCGTATCGATACGTTCGAGTTGCTGGCCGCGTCGATGGCGATCGTCGTGATGGTGGGCAGTTACGTGAATACGTTCGCAAAGACGGCGATCCTCGGACTCGGCTTCAGCCTGTATTTCTGTTTCATCGTCGGCATCACGAATCCCACCGTCTATAACCCGACTGCCTATCTGGACACCGGCTTTGCGCTGCTCTGCGGCATCGCGGTGGCCGCCGTCGCGTTTTCGGTGCTCGTGCCGCGCGCGGGCGACTGGATCTCGGCGCAATACATGAAGCAGATTCGCGGGCTGATCTCGCACGACGCCCGCGACGGCGCCCTCGACGATCTGCTCTACACCTTCGAACTGAGCCTGCGGGACTTCATCCTGCAGATCGCGTCGGCGCCGGTCGACGCGCGCGTGGACCGCGATCATCTGATCGGCTGGGCGTTCGCCGCGCTGGAAATCGGCCGCTCGATGATCCAGCTGCGCCTCGACAGCGAACAGCTCGCCGCAACCTTGCCGCCGGGCTGGCCCGCCGAGCAGGAGGCGTGGCTTGCGGCCCTCGCGGATGTGTTCGAGGCCGCCACGCCGCAGGCCGCCGAACGCGCGCTGGCGGCCACGCGCAAGGCGCTGGACCTGCTGCCGCTCGGGCCGAACATCGCGGTCGACGCGCCGACGCTGACGCGCTACCGGATGCGCGCGCTGCTGCATTTCACCGAACTGACGCTGCGCGACGAGAGCCTCGCGCTATGGCAAACCAGCGGGGTGCGGGCATGAAGCCACTTCGCCTGTCCGAGCCCCTGCGTGCGATTTGCCGGCCGGTGGCGGCCGCGCTTGCCTGTGCGTTGCTGCTCCCGGCATGCATCGACAGCGGCGGCATCCATACGCACGAATCGATGCTCGACCCCACGACGCTCGACCCGGGCGCGGCGCTGCGCGCCACCCAGGCCGACGCGAACTGGCCGGCGAGCGGGTGGTGGCGGCAATGGAACGACCCGCAGCTCGATACGCTGGTGCAGGACGCCACGCAAGGCAACCCCGGCTTGCGCGCGCTCGAGCAACGGATCGACGCGGCGCGCTTCCAGGCGCAGATCGCCGGCGCCGACGAGTGGCCGCAACTCGATGCGGGCGGCAGCTTCGAGCGGCGGCGCTATGCGCGCTATACGACGCCGGCGCCGCCGGGTGGCACTACGGTGTGGAGCAACACCATCCAGGCGGACCTTTCCTATGACCTCGATCTGTGGGGCAAGACGCGCGCGCTTCGCGAAGGCGCGCTGGACAATGTGCACGCCGCGGCGGCGGACGCGCGCTTCGCGCAAGTCGAACTGCAGACCGCCGTGGTGCGCAGCTACGTGCAGCTGGCGTTGGCGTATGCCTTGCTCGACGTCTACGACGCAGTGCAAAGCGAACAGCAGCGCACCGTCGACATCGCGACGCGCCGCTGGCGCGCGGGCGTCGGCAGCGGTCTCGAAGTCAGCCAGGCGCAGACCCAGCTCGCGATGAGCACGACGCGCGTGCGCGAGGCGCAGCAACAGCTCGCGCTGGCGCGCATCGGCATCGCCGGTCTCGCCGGCAAGGGGCCCGGCTATGGCGATGCGCTGCGCCGTCCGAGCCTCGCGCTGAGCGTGCCGGTGGACTTGCCGGCATCGTTGCCGGCCGAGTTGATCGGCCACCGCGCGGACGTGGTGGCGGGGCGCTGGCGCGTGCTCGAAGCGGACAAGGGCATCGACGCGGCGCACGCCGATTTCTATCCGGACATCAATTTGCTGGCAACCGCGTCGCTCGGCTCGGCGGCGACCTTCGGCGGCTTCTTCAACTTCCTGAACAGCGACGGCGTGGGGCATGGCGTGGGTGCGGCGATCTCGCTGCCGATCTTCGACGGCGGCCGGCGGCGCGGCAATTACGGCGTGGCGGTGGCTTCGCGGGATGCCGCGGTGGATGCGTACAACCAGAGCGTGGTGAATGCGATGCAGGGCGTCGCGGCGCAGGTCGTGTCGCTGCGTTCGCTCGAACAGCAGCAGGCGTCGATCGAAAACACGCTCGATTCCGCGCGCAAATCGTTTCAGCTCGCCGACGCCGGCTATCGCAGCGGCATCACCGAATTCCTCAATGTGCTGACGGCGCAGGCCGCCCAGTTGCAGCAGGAGGAAAGCCTCGCGGCCGTTCAGGCCAAACGGCTCGATGCATGGGCGCTGCTGATGAAGGAGCTGGGCGGCGGTTTCGGCGCGCCGCCGCCGGATCATGCGCCGCAAGGAGTGGCCGATGCCGGGCGAAATTGATCTGTTCTCGTTGCTCGTGCCCGGCCTGTTGCCGATTCTCGCCGCTTGCGCGCTGCTGTTCGCCGTCCTCGACCTGGTGCTGGCGCGGCTTGGCATCTATCGCTACACGTGGCACCCGAGCCTGTTCCGGGTGGCGCTCTTCGCCGCGCTGTTCAGCGGCGCTTCGCTGCTGCTGTGGCGATGAACGCCGCCGTTTTCCTCTCCCCATGAACCCAGTCGCTTTTCACGCTCACGCTCACGCCAGGTCACCAAGATGAAAACGCAATCCATCCTGCGCGCACTCTTTACGCTCACGCTGCTCGTGGTGGCGATCGCGTTGGTTCGCATGCTATGGCTCGACTACATGTTCTCGCCGTGGACGCGCGACGGCCGCGTCCGCGCGCAGGTCGTTCAGGTCGCCACCGACGTGTCGGGGCTGGTGAGCGAAGTGCGCGTCAAGGACAACCAGCTGGTGCGCAAGGGCGACATTCTGTTCGTGCTCGACCCGGCCCGCTTCCACTATGCGCTCGCGCAGGCCGACGCCGATCTGCTGCGCGCCCGGGCGCAACTGGCGCAGGCGAAGGCGCGCATGGCGGCGAGCGAATCCGGTTTCGCGATGAAGCGCGCCCAGGCCGCGCGCCGCGCCAACCTGGCCGGCGACGTGATCTCGGACGAAAGCCGGCTGGATTCGGCCTCGCTCGCCAAACAGTCCGCCGCCGACTATTCCGCCGACGTCGCCGCCTACGACGCGGCGCAGGCCGCGGTCAAGGCGGCCGTGGTGGCGCAGCAGACGGCCGTGCTGAACCTGACGCGCAGTGAGGTGCGCGCGCCGTCGGACGGCTTCATCACCAACCTGAACCTGTATCCGGGCGATTTCGCCACGGCCGGCACCGCGCGCATGGCGCTGATCGACTCGCACTCGTTCTGGGTCTACGGCTACTTCGAAGAAACGAAACTGCCGCAGGTGCAGGTCGGCGATCACGCGGTGGTGCGGCTGATGTCGGGCGGCAAGGACATTCAGGGGCACGTCGACAGTCTGGCGAGCGGGATTGCCGATCGCGACAACCCGACCAGCAACGGCGATCTGCTGGCGGACGTCAACCCGGTCTTCACATGGGTGCGGCTCGCCCAACGAGTGCCGGTGCGGATCCACCTCGACCAGATTCCCGCCGGGGTCAAGCTCGCCATGGGCATGACCTGCACGGTCACGCTGCGGCCGCGGACCGGCCATTGATCGCGACGCGATTCGCGCCGGCGCATGGATTCTCGCGGAAACCGCGCGCCGGGCGCGCGTGCTTCGTCACCGTGCGAATTCGAAAACGTCTCGCCGGTAACCGGTTCACAGTAACGGTCGGCGTGAGCCCGGCAGCCGGCACGTCAGAGGCCGTCGCCGGGCCGCGATTCATCGTTTCCAATCAACGCATCTCGTGGAGAAAATCATCATGAAGGCAAAGTGGGCACTCGTGTTTCTGGCAGCGTCGGCGTTCGGCGCGGTCTGCCAGCAGGCTAGCGCACAGGTGGCGGGCGCGCAGCCGATCGGCATCAGCGTCGAACAGGCGGAACTCGTTGTCGAAGGCTGGAGCGTCAAGAAGAGCCTGCTCGGCAAGAGCATCTACAACGACAGCGGCGAGAAGGTCGGCGTGCTTCACGACATCATCATCGCGCCGGACAACGCCGTATCGTTCGGGATCGTGGCGGCTCATCAGTTCCTCGGCGTGTCCCAGCACGACGTGGCGATTCCGATGTCGCAACTGGACTATGTGAACGGCAAGCTCGTCTGGGCTGGCGCCACCCGTGGCGTGGTGAAGGCGCTGCCCACCTTCGTGTATTCGAAGGTGCGCGCGGTTCCTATCGCCCGCAAGGACTACGGCCACCACTAAGCGGCGAGTGCGCTGCGGCGGCCCCGCCGCGCAGCAACCGCAAGCCGGCCTCGGCGGCGCCCCAAAACCCCCCGTGTGACGGCGCTTTCCGCCCGAACGCGGGGATCTGTCGCGGCCAGTTTTTTTGGAAGGATTAAGGAAAAATAAGTACCGCCATTGACGCGGGCTCGCGCATGATCTATTTCAGATAGAAAGCTACCGCTCGCCGGTAGGTCTGAAAGTCATGTGCGTTGACGGCCAAGCTGGCTGTCAACCTGACGGGCAGGCTGCCGGTATTCGTCAACGAATGCCCGTTTCGAACGCCATGCACACGCTTCCCCCTTCCGCTGCGCGCCGTTGCCGCGCGGCCCGTTGAACCGGCCGTCATGAAGGCGTGCCGCCGCGCTCTCCCCACGGTGCCGCTCGACGCCAATGTCGTGTCGATGCTGGCCGGCGCCATCGCGCTCGTCGTGTTCATCATCGACGCGCTGACGCCGCTCGATATCGCGATCGCCGTCTTCTACGTCGTGGTCGTGCTGCTGGTCGCTTCGACCGGCAACCGCTCGTCCACGGTCGCGGCCGCCTGGGGTTGCGTCGTGCTGACGCTGCTGGGTTTCGTGATGTCGCACGACGAAGCCTACTCGAGCGGCGCGGCCGCGCGCTGCGCGGTGAGTCTGCTGGCGATCGCCACCACGTCGATGCTGGCGTTGAGAAACCAGGCCGCCACCACGACGTTGCGCGAGCAGCTGGAACTGCTCAACCTCGCGCACGACGCGATCGTCGTGCACGACATGAACGATCGCATCACCTTCTGGAACCACGGCGCCCAGGCGCTGTACGGCTGGACCGCGCAGCAGGCGCTCGGACAGTCGCTGCAGGACATGACGCAGACGGTCTTTCCGGTCCCCTACGACGAGGTTCGCGCCGAGCTGCTGCGCACGAACCGCTGGCATGGCGAGCTGACGCGCGTGCGGCAGGACGGCAGTGCCGTCGTGATTTCCAGCCGCGCGGCGCTGTGGCGCGACGAGAAGGGCAACCCGCGCGCAGTGCTCGCGACCAACAACGACATCACCGGGCGCAAGCAGGCGGAGCAGGCGCTCGAGCGCAGCGAGGCGTTCCTGCGCGACGCGCAACGGCTGAGCAGCACGGGCAGCATCGCCGTGCGCTTTCCGGATGGCGAAATGTGGTGGTCCGACGAGGCCTACCGCATTTTCGACTACCCGCGCGATACCGTGCCGTCGATCGACGCAGTGCTCGCGCGCACGCATCCCGACGATCTCGCGCTGGTGCGTGGCGTATTCGGACAGGCCGCCGGCGGCGAAACGCTGGTCGATATCGAGCATCGGCTTTCGATGCCGGACGGCAGCGTCAAGTACGTCCATTACGTCGCCCGCCTCGCGACCCGGCAGTCGGGCCACCGCGAGTATGTCGGCGCGCTGATGGATATCACCGGGACCCGGCGCGCCCAGGAAGCGCTCGCCCGTTCCAACGACGAACTCGCTCACGCGACGCGGATCACCATGCTCGGCGAGTTGGCCGCCTCCATCGCGCACGAGGTCACGCAGCCCATCGCGGCGATCGTGACATCCGGCGGCGCGGCGTTGCGCTGGCTGAACCGTCCGACGCCGGAAATCAGCGAAACTGCGCAGTCCATCGCGCAGATGATCCGCGACGCGAAACGCGCGGACGAGGTGATCCAGCGAATCCGCGCGATGGCGAGAAAGCGCGACCGTCTGCCCGCGCCGGTAGATCTGAACGGGATGGTGGGCGAGTCGATCGAACTGGTGCGGCGCGAACTGGAGCGTCATCGCATCGACTTGCGCGTCGAGCTCGCGGAGCCGTCGCTGACCGCTTACTGTGATCGCGTGCAACTGCAGCAGGTGCTGATCAACCTGATCATGAACGCGGTCCAGGCCATGGCGGAGGTGGCCGGGCCGCGCACGCTGCTGATCGCCGCGCGCCGCCTCGACGGCGAAGAAGCCCAGGTGATCGTGCAGGACTCGGGCACGGGCATCAGCGACGAACACGCCGGGCGTTTGTTCAACACATTCTTTACGACCAGGGACGACGGCATGGGTATGGGACTGTCGATCTGCCGTTCGATCGTCGAAGCACACGGCGGCCGCATCTGGGCCGAGTCACCGCCAACCGGCGGCGCGGTGCTGAAGTTCGTCCTGCCCGTCGACGAAGGGAGAAGTCATGAGCAGTGATGCGCACGGCGATGCGAGCGCCGACACCGGCAGTCATGCAATCAGCGCCACGGTGTACGTCGTGGACGACGACGAGTCGATGCGCGATGCCGTCAGGAATCTGCTGCGCTCGGTTGGTCTGAACGTGGAAACCTTCGGCTCCGCGCAGGAGTTTCTCGCTTTCGACATGCCCGACGTGCCGAGCTGTCTGATCCTCGACGTGCGCCTCAAAGGACAAAGCGGCCTCGCGGTGCAGGAGCAGATCGCCGCGAGCGAACTCGGTCTGCCGATCGTCTTCATGACCGCGCACGGCGACATAGCGATGACGGTCAAGGCAATGAAGGCCGGCGCCAAGGACTTTCTGGCCAAACCGTTTCGCGATCAGGACATGCTCGACGCCGTCGCGCACGCGCTGGCGAGCGACGAGGAGCGCCGCGCGGCCAACCGCTCCGTGGCGGACCTGCGCCGGTGCTATGAATCGTTGACTTCGCGCGAGCGCGAAGTCATGGCATTTGTCGCCGCCGGTCTGATGAACAAACAGATTGCCGGCGAGCTGAATCTGAGTGAAATCACCGTCAAGATTCATCGCGGTCAGGCCATGCGCAAGATGGGCGCGCGCTCGCTTGCCGATTTCGTGCTGAAGGCCGAGGCGCTCGGCATCAAGGCGCCGCAAGGCATGGCAACGCCGGCGCGCGGTTTGCGCGGTTGAGCGCGGCCGCGCAGTTCGTGTGTAGGGTCCGCGCGCCTCGAGGCTGGCGAACTCATACGCAGGTATAGGTAATTCACCGCTTCTGTTCAAGGAAGCGCGGCAGTCCCACCCATTCCGACACGCTCCGGCGCTTGCTCCCGCCAGGCGCGGCGTAGCGCTGCGCGTGCGGTTCGCGGCACGACTAAACCTGGATATGAAACGACCCAACCATTGGTCATTTCAGACAACCGTATGTAGGGCTAGTTGGGCCAATCGCCGTGCGATACCTTGGAGTCCATGCAGCGCCGCTCTTACCCGGCCCTGTCTTAACACTTACTCGGATGACCAGATCATGATCAGTTCGTCGACGTCGTATCCCGAACCCGCAGCGGACGTCGTCCGGAAGACGCTGGTGAGCCGGATCGGCACGGAGAATCAATGGCGCTGTCCGGTGGATGAGGATGCCGGTGCGCGCCAGCGCGGCAACATCCTCGTGTCGCGTTGGACGCGCAACGACACGCAGGCGCTCGAGGTCGTCAATCCGGGCAGCGCGGCGCATCATTGCATCGCGATGAATCTCAAATGCACGTCGCTGACGTTCTCCCATGCCGGGCGCACGCTCGTGCGCGGCAGAGTGACCGCGGGCGCATTGCAGATCACCGCACCGGGCGTGGCATGCCGCGCCACGTTCGAGTCGCCCGGCGACGTGCTGCACCTGTTCGTTTCGCAACAGGTGCTGGGCGAATGTTTCGAGGACACGTTCGGCCGGCCGCATGCCGGCGACATCCGCATCGACGATCCGCGGCTCGTGCGCGATCCCGCGCTCGAACGTCTTGGCCAGGCGCTGGCCGTGTCGCAATCCGACGACGCCGCGCTCGGCAAGGTTTTCACCGACAGCGTGAGCCTCGCAATCGTGTCGCGCGTGATCGCACGGCATTTCACCGTGAGCGAGCGGCAGACGCGCGAGGCGAGTGCGTTGCCGGCGTGGCGGTTGAGCCGCGCGGTCGAATTCGTCGAAGCCCATCTTGCCGAGCCGATCGGACTCGCCGATATCGCCAACAGCACGGGGCTGACCCGCATGCATTTCGCCTCGCAGTTTCGTCGCGCGACCGGCATGCGTCCGCACGAATACCTGTTGCGTCGCCGGATCGACCATGCCCAGAAACTCTTGCGCGAGACGAAATACAACGTGCTCGACGTCGCATTGAGTTGCGGCTTCCGTTCGCAGGCTCACTTTACGACGGTGTTCAAGCGCATCGTGGGCGACACGCCCTATTGCTGGCGGACCAAAGCGAATGTCGATCGGTAAGCGCGATCACGCCTTTCTGGAACTGAGCGAGACACGGCAGCCCCGGCAGTGGCCGGCGGGACCGTCTCGATGATCGATGCGTTTATCTGAAAGAGGAGTGCCATCATGCTGATGAAAGCGAGTTTTACCGACCCGTGGCTGCAGACCCTCGGGTTGCTGTCCGCCCTGTCCGGCAATAGCGACGCGGTTGCCGTCGACGTGGCCGCGGTCGCGGCTTGCAGCGGGCGCAACGAGGCGCACCTGCCGGTGATGGGAGAGCGGTTCGAGGTTCAGGTGCTGGTGATCGACCGGCCGTCGCAAACCACGGCCACGGTGGTGTGGCGCGACGCGACGCATTGCTCGTACGGTGATCAGGTCTGGCACGCGAGCCGTGCGCGGGTGGCCGGCGTTTGTGCGATGAGCGGGCGGGCTATCCGGCCCGGCGATGCGATCTATAAACCCAGGCCTTGCAAGCCGGCGCCGCTCAATGCCGGAGCGATGATTCTGCAGCGTGTGGTCAATGAGGCGGTGCTGGATTGATCGAGGTTTTTATGCGGCAGGGAGAGAAACAAAAAAAGGCGCGAATTTGATTCGCGCCTTTTTTGTTGGCTCTGGAGCGCAGGGCGTAGAGGAGATTCACAGCACCGCCCCGGCCGTCCTCGCGAAGGCCGCCGCGTCATTCGCCGGCACGTGCCTCGCCGATCACCTTCCCGCGGAAAATATAGTACTGGTAGAGGTTATATCCGATCATCACCGGGAAGATCAGCCCGATTCCGATCAGCATGAACACCAGCGTGGAGGTATCGGACGCCGCCTCGACGATCCCCAGCTTGCCCGGCACGAAATCCGGGAACAGGCTGACGGCCAGCCCGACGAACGACAGCACGAACAATGCGACCGCCCCGCGAAACGGCCCGCGCATACTCCCGAGATACAGCGACCCCATGATGTAAGCGAAGGCCAGAGCAGAGGCTACGCCGAGCGCGGCCAGCACATGGAACACCCCGTGCTCGGTCCACCGATCATGCCCCACCTCGCTGACGAACCACGTCGCCGCGGTCAGCACGACAGCCGCCGCCACCGTGACGAACGCGCTCAGCAGCGCGAGGCGGCGCGACCATTGCTCGATGGAACCCACGGTCTTCTTCACGAGATAGGTGGAGCCGAGCAGCGTATAACCCGCCACGACGCCGATAGCGGACACGGCGATGAACACGCCGCTCGTCTCTCCCGGAATCAACCCGGTGATCACCTTGCCGAGTATCACGCCCTGGGCGAGCGCGGCCACCAGGCTGCCGATGCCGAACACCTTGTCCCAGGCCGGGCCGTGCGACACGCTGTGACGAAATTCGATGGCGGCGCCACGCATGATCAAACCGGCAATCAGCAGCATCACCGGCAAATACAGGTCCTCCAGAAGCAGCGCATACGCCGCCGGGAAGGCGCCGAACAGCGCGCCGCCCAGCACGACGAGCCACGTTTCGTTGGCGTCCCAGACGTGGCCGATGGTCTGCACCATCACGTCGTGATCCTCGCGGCGTTTGCGCAGCAGGCTGAGTATGCCGACGCCGAGATCGAAGCCGTCGGTGACGACATAGAACACCAGCATCAGGCCGATCAGGCCGAACCAGGTGATGGCGAGCATCGTGTGAGTGGAGTGGTCCATGAGATTTCCTTGCGACGCGAATGGATTAGTACTCGGTGACGGTGGCCGCCGCCTCGGCCTTGACGGCCGCGGGCGGATTCAGCGTGAGGTCGGGACCGGCGCGCAGCCAGTTGCGCGCCAGTACGAAGAAGGTGCCGAGCAACACGACGTAGAAGCAGAAGAACATCCCCATGCTCAGCGTCACCGACGAGGCCGCCACGCTCGACACGGCATCTTTCGTCCGCAGCAAGCCATATACGACCCACGGCTGACGTCCCACTTCGCGCACGATCCAGCCGGCTTCGACCGCGACGTAGGGCAGCGGAATGCACAGCACCCAGGCCAACAGCAGCTTGCGCTGCTCCAGCAATCGTTCGAGATTGCCGCGCGTTTTGCGCAATACGTAGGCGCTCCAGAAGGCCAGCACCATGAACGCGAAGCCGATGCCCGCCATCACGCGGAAGGCGTAGTAAAGCAGCGGCAGCATCGGCGGCTGGTCGGCCGGCGCGAAGTCGCGAAGGCCTTTGACCTCGCCGTGCAGCGTATGGGTGGCGAGAATGCTCAGCATGCCGGGCACTTCGATCGACCAGTCGTTGCGTTGCGTCGTCTGGTTCGGCCACGCGAGCAGCGACCACGACGCGGCGGTGCCGGGCTGGTTGGTGGTCCAGTGTCCTTCGATCGCGGCGCCTTTGGCCGGTTGCGTCGCGAACACGCTGCCGCCGCTCGAATCGCCGAGCCAGATCTGGATCGGCGCGACGAATACGAGCACCAGCAAGGCGATCTTGAACGAGCGCGCGAAGAACTCCGGATTGCGGCGCTTGAACAGGTTCCACGCGGAAATGCCGGCAATCACGAACATGCCGGTTTCGATCGCCGCCACCCACATGTGCGTGACACCCCAGACCATATCCGGATTGAAGATCGCCGCGGCATAGTCGGTTACGACGATCCTGCCGTTCTCCACCGTCACGCCGGCCGGTGTCTGCATCCACGAATTGGCGACCATGATCCAGAACGCCGAGATGCTGGAGCCGAGCGCGACCATCGAGGTGGCGAACAGATGCACCGCGCGCGGCACGCGGCCCCAGCCGAGCAGCATCACGCCGATGAAGCCGGCCTCCAGCATGAAGGCCATCGCGCCCTCGAAGCCGAGAATATTGCCGAAGAATTGGCCGCTGTAACGCGAAAAGCCGGCCCAGTTGGTGCCGAACTGGAATTCCATCGGAATGCCGCTGACCACGCCCACCGCGAAATTGAGCACCAGCAGCTTGCTCCAGAACCGCGCATGCCGGTAATAGCCGACGTTGCCGGTGCGCAGCCAGAGCACTTCGATCAGCACGAGAAAGGCCGACAGGCTGATGGTCAGGATCGGCCACAGAATGTGAAAAATGGCCGTCATCGCGAACTGGGCGCGAGACAGATCGAGGACGTCACTGAGATGCATGATGAGCTCCCGCGGCGCTGGTAATGGCCGCCTGATGAGTGGAGTCGGGGCCGACCGCCGCGGCGCGCGCGATCTTCACCGGGACGGATTTGTACGACGGGGTGCGGCTTTTCGGATCGAACGCGTAGAGCGGCACGAGCGGATTGGCCTCGGGGTAATACGCGCCGCAGCAGCCGTCGGGCAGTGAATAGTCGATCACCTTGAAACTGCGGATCACGCGTTCGATCCCGTCGGTGGACAGCGCGTACACATCCACCCGCTCGCCGGGATGCAGATTGCGTTTCTGCAATTCGCGCGTGTTCATGAAGATCACGTCGCGCTGGCCGAACACACCGCGGTAACGGTCCGAGTGCGAGTAGAGCGTGGTGTTGTACTGGTCGTGACTGCGCATGGTGGTGAGCCATAGCGCGTCGGGATCGTCGTGATCCGGGTTTTCGTCGAGTCCGTTGAGACGAGGAAATTGGCGCGGCCGGTAGGCGTGGCCCAGACGCGTTCGCGCGCGCTCGAGGCGAGATGGAAGCCGCCCGGCACGCGAATCCGTTCGTTGTACGCCTCAAAGATCGGGTAGACGATCTCGATCTTGTCGCGAATGCGGTCGTAGCTCGCCACGAGATGTTCCCATTCGACGTGAGAGTCCGGGCCGAGCGTGGCGCGCGCGATGCCCGCGACGATCGCCGGTTCGCTCTTCAGATGCGGTGACGCGGGCTCGTTGCGGCCACCGGACGCGTGCACCATCGACATCGAATCCTCGACGGTAATCGACTGTGGACCGTCGGCCTGGATGTCGATCTCGGTGCGGCCGAGGCACGGCAGAATCAACGCGTTCCTGCCATGCACGAGGTGGCTGCGATTGAGTTTGGTAGCGATGTGAACCGTCAGATCGAGCTTGCGCATTGCCGCCTGCACGCGGATCCAGTCGGGCACGGCGGCGGCGAAATTGCCGCCGAGCGCGATGAACACTTTGGCGTCGCCGCGCATCATCGAGTCGATCGCGGCGATCACGTCATGGCCGTGCGCCGCGGGCGGCCGGAAGCCGAAGGCCCGTTCGATCCCGTCGATCAATGCCGGCGAGGGCTTCTCCGTGATGCCGACGGTGCGGTTGCCCTGCACGTTCGAGTGTCCGCGCACCGGGCACACGCCCGCGCCCGGCCGGCCGATATTGCCGCGCAGCAGTGCCAGGTTGACGATCTGCTGGACATTTTCGGTGCCGCGATGATGCTGCGTGAGCCCCATGCCGTACACGAGGATCACGTTGCTGGCCTTCATGTAGATGTCGGCGGCGTTCTGGATGTCGCCGCGCGACAGCCCGCTTTGCCGTTCGATCGCCTCCCAGCTGGTGGCGCGCAGATCGGCGCGCAGGTCGTCGAGTCCGTGGGTATGTGCTTCGATGAACGCAATATCGAGCACACGGGGTTGATCGGCGGCGAGCGCCGCGTCGTCGGCCTCGATCACGGCTTTCATCATGCCTTTGAGCACGGCGACGTCGCCGCCCACACGCACCTGATACAGAAACGAGCTGATCTGCGTGAAGCCCAGCGTGGCCATTTCCACCGGATTCTGCGGCGACGCGAAGCGCTCCAGCGCGCGCTCGCGAAACGGATTGAACGAGACGATTTTCGCGCCGCGCCGCGAGGCGCTGTGCAGATCGCTCATCATGCGCGGGCTGTTGGTGCCGGGATTCTGACCGAAGATGAAAATCGCATCCGCTTCCTCGAAATCCTCGAGCAGGACCGTGCCCTTGCCGACGCCGATCGATTCGGGAAGGCCGACACTGGTCGCCTCGTGGCACATGTTCGAGCAGTCGGGGAAGTTGTTCGTACCGAATTCGCGCACGAAGATCTGATAGAGGAACGCGGCTTCGTTGGACGCCCGTCCCGAGGTGTAGAAGTCGGCCTGGTCGGGGCTGTCGAGACCGTTCAGATGCCGCGCGATCAGCGCGAAGGCGTCGTCCCATTCGATCGGCAGATAGCGGTCGGAGGCCGTGTCGTATGCCATGGGGTGGGTCAGGCGGCCGGCCATTTCGAGGTCGTAGTCGTCCCAGGCGGCGAGCTCCGAGACGCTGTGCGCTGCGAAAAAGCCGGGCGTGCAGCGATTCGCGGTGGCCTCCCACGCCACGGCCTTCGCGCCGTTCTCGCAGAACTCGAACGACGATGTGTGCTTAGGATCCGGCCATGCGCAGCCCGGACAGTCGAAGCCTTCCGGCTGGTTCATCCGCAACAGCGTCTTCGCGCCGGACACGGCGACGCCCTGCAGCGCGAGTGCCTCGCCGGTTGCCTTCAGCGCACCCCAGCCGCCCGCGGGCTCGCTGTAGACGCGGATTGTCTTTCGTTTGGACATGACCGTTTCCAGGTGTTGGGTTGAGGAACATGAATCGGAAGGATGGTCCCCGGCCGCACACGGGTCTTGTTTAAATGCCCGTCCGTTTCGGATTCGCACGCCGGATCAGGCCGGTATCCACGACACCGCGGCGCGCGCCGTGCGTTTTCGAAAGCGCGCAGGCGTTCTGAAAAGATCGGCGCAACGGGGCGGCAAATAATGGTTTCCACCCGGCGAGGTCGCGCGAAGTCCGCGCAGCGGCGCCGCATTCCTCGCAAGTCCGCAGCGCGCCGACATCTGAGCACCACCGGAGCATCAACATGCGATATCTGGACGAATCACACCGCGACATGACCGGCGGCGATCGGGGTTTTCCGCCGGCCGCCGAGCGCGCCGACGCCATGGACTGGCGCGCCGGGTCAGGCGCGCCGGCCGAACCCGCCGCGCTCGGACGCTGGACGCGCCGGGTCGTTGTCGCGACCGCCGTCTGGTCGGTTGTCGAGTTGCCGTTCGAGATCTGGGTCAGCACGTCCATGCGCGATGCGCTCGCCTGCATCACCGCCAAACTGCTGTGGGTCGCGCTGGTGGGCTTCGTTCTGGCCGGCAGCCGCTTGGCGCGGATCGCCTACGCGTTCCTTTGCACGATCGGCCTGATGGCGGTCGCCTTCGGACTGCCGGTCGAATATCGCGTGTTTCCGCTGGGATTCGTGCTGTCTTCGGTGGAATGCGTGTTGAAAGCGACCGCCTTCGTGTGCCTCGTGTCGGCCGGGGTGCATCCCGACGACGAATGATCGGGCAGGCGCCGCCGCGGCGGCGCTTTCGTGTGTTCGCTCCGGTTCTTTCCTTCGTATTTCCTGTTACGGGCGCCTTGTGAGCGGTTCAGGCCGCGCGTGCCCGATCCAACGCCGAGAGCGCACGCGTCATTGCATAGGCGCTGCGCACCGCGGCTTCGAATGCGCGCTCGTCGGCGAGGCGTCTGCCGTCGACCGCGACCACCCAGCGTGCGCCGTCGTGCTCGCAGACAAGGCGCCGGTCGTCCAGCAGGTCCGCATACCAGCGCCACACTTTCGGGTCCGCGCAGGCGGCCGTCGGATTGACGTTGGTGGGCATGGGCACGGCTGGTCGCTGCGATGGGTCGATCATGAGATACCTCCGATGAGGAGCGGCGGGTAGGGCGAGCGGGATTGACGCGGTCACGTCCAGTTCTTCCAGTCTTTGATCGCCCGTTCGTCGTCGCGCGCGCCGCTCGTGCGGCGTGGCGTGGTCAGCCTGGCAAAGCCGTTGTCCGTCCCGGCTTTCCGGTTGCGCGTGTCGCCACCGACGCTTCGATCCTGCGGCGAAGGCCGCACCGCGTGCCGGGGCGATCGACGCGGCAACGACTCCTCGGCCTGCCGCAACGCTCGCGATGGCGAGGCGGCCGCGTTGCCTGCTTCGATGGCAAACCGTTCGAGCGGCAACTGCGTGTCGCGGTCGGTCTGGTCCAGCGCCTGCACGATGCCGAGCGTGGGCGGCGGACTCGCCGCGCTCCAGGCGGCGAGCGCGACACAGACGGCGGCGACTGCATAGCCGTAAGCGGGTCGATTCCAGAACGCTTTTTCGGCGCGCATGATGGGTTCTCCGGGCGCCGGCCGCGAAGGGCTGCGCAACTGAATCGGGTGAGGGAAGACTGACGGGGCCCAGTATCGTGGTCCGCGCGGCGTCGATCTTTCACTGCGGCACGGTGGCTTGCGGATTCGCACGCATGAGACGGCCCCGGCCCGCCATGCCGCGCCAGGCGGGGAAAGCCGGCTGGATGGCCCGTCCCCGCCCGGCGCATGACGGGCTCATACGTTGGTGTGATGCGCGACGGGCTCGCGGGGGGCGGCGCTTGCGCCGCCAGCAGGGCTGAGCCCGCGGCGAGCGGGCACCGGCGGCCCGCCTCATATCCCTATGGATAATAGTTTCAGATGACTTTCCCATTTAGTATGGGATGGACGACGCAAGCCGGGCAGGGACTGCGTCGGTGCAACGGGCGACATTGCCATAACGGGCCTGTCCCGCTAATCAACCAGGCGTGAGCGCAGCATGATCAAGATCGGTCGAGTCATAGTGTCTCTGGAAATGCGCGAGGTGTACCTGGAGAATCGATTGCTCCAGGTCGGCTCGCGCGCGTTCGATATTCTCGAATTGCTGATCCGCGCGGCGGGCAAGACGGTCACGAAAGACGAGATTTTGCGGCACGTCTGGCCGAATTCGGTGGTGGAGGAAAACAACATCCACGTGCAGTTGTCGGCGCTCAGGAAGATTTTCGGCGCCGATAGCCAGGTGATTCGCACGATCTCCGGCCGCGGCTACCGCCTGACCATTCCCGTCGACGCGTCCGAGCCGGCCGGCTCGCACGGTGCCGGCACGGCCGGCCGGGCGGGCGCCGCAAGCCGCAGCAGCTTGCCGGTTTGCCACGCGCCGTTGATCGGGCGTGACGCGGCGATTGCCGACGTTGCCCGCGCGCTGAAGAGCACGCCGATCGTCACCTTGCTCGGCTCGGGCGGCATCGGCAAGACGCAGCTCGGCATTGCGGTGGCGCGCTCGATCGCGGCGCTCTCGGACAGAGAGGTGTGTTTCATCACGCTGGCCTCGGTGGAGAACGGCCAGGCCGCGATCAACCTGGTCGCCGACGCACTCGGCGTGGAGCGCGCGGCCGCCGATATTCCGCTTCAGTCGCTGGTCGCCGCGATTCAAGGCCGCAAGCTGCTGGTGCTGCTGGACAACTGCGAGCATGTGATCGAGTCGGCCGCAGCCATTTGCGAACTGCTGGTGCAGGCGAGCGCGGATCTTCGCATTCTGGCGACGAGCCGTGAGCCGCTGCGCACGCGCGACGAAAAGTTCTATTGGGTCGCGCCGCTCGACATGCCCGAGGCGGGCGCCGGTTCCCAGGCGATTCTCGCCTGTGCGTCGGTGCGGATGTTCCTCGCGCAGATGCATGCGCTCAACACGGTGGTCGACAGCGACCGCGGCAGCCTCGAGATGGTCGCGACGATCTGCCGCCGGCTCGACGGCGTGCCGCTCGCCCTCGAACTGGCGGCGGCCCGCGCCGCGGTGTTCGGCATCCGCAAGCTGATGGCCGAACTCGACGACCGCTTCCAGTCGCTCACCGGTGGGCGCCGCACCGCGCCGCCGCGCCAGCAGACTCTGGCGGCCGCGCTCGACTGGAGCTATCGGCTCCTCGGCACGACGGAGCGCGTGGTGCTGCAGCGGCTCGGTGTTTTTCCGGCCCGCTTTTCACTCGAAGCCGCGTGCGCCGTCGCCGCGTGCGCCCGGCTGTCGTGCAACGAAGTGACGGAAGCGATTGTCGGCCTTGCCTCGAAGTGCTTTCTCATGACGACCGTCGACAGCAAGACCAAGGAATATTTCCTGCTGGAAACGACCCGTGAATATGCGTTGCGCAAGCTGCACGAATCGGACGAGGCGGATGAAGTGATGAGCAGACGGGCGAGCTACTTCGCTCCAGCTTACGAGGAGCCGTATGCGCGCGTTTTCGGCGCGGCGGCGCTCGGCGGCAAGCGGGCGGTTCAAGCCGTCGCCTCGCGATGAGATCGGGATTGACCGCGGTTCGCGCAGATGCTTCCCGCGGTGGGCCTTATGTACCTTGACGGCACGCGAAGCCCCATTTTTCTGGAATCTGGCATGCCTGTTCCTTCGGAACTCGAACCGATGGTGTATGTGATTGACGATGAGGAGATGGTGCGTGACGCGCTGGTGCGCCTGCTGCGTTCGGCAGGCTTCGATGCACACGGCTTTGCGTCGCCCGCCGGGGTGTTGTCGCAAGCATGGCCGCGCGTGCCGATGTGCATTTTGCTGGACATGAACCTGAAGAGCACGAATGGCTTCGACGTGCAGAGCCAGCTCGCGCGCAAGGGCGTGCAGGTGCCGATTATTTTCCTGACCGGCTATGGATCGATTCCGATGTCGGTGCGCGCGATCAAGGCGGGGGCGCATGAATTCCTCACCAAGCCGATCGACGACGAAGAACTGCTCGGAGCGGTCCGGCGAGCGTTGGCCCAGGACGAGGCCAACCTCGCCGAGCGCGCATTCCATGCGGATGTGCTGCAACGTGCCGCGGCGCTGACGCCGCGCGAGATGGACGTGTTCGAACTGGCGGTGGAAGGCAGGATGATCAAGCAGATGGCGCACGAACTGGGCACCCAGGAGGTGACGGTGAAAGTGCACAAACGGCGGGTGATGAGCAAGATGCAGGCGAAGACGCTCATCGAACTGGCCAGGATGTGGGAAGTGATCCGTCGCACGCGATGAGCCTCCTGAAGCAGTGAATATCGCGCCGGATATTTTTTCTGTGACTACGTCGGCGCAATTGGAGTATTGGCAGCTATGAGCTTTGTTTGCATCGTCGACGATGACGCCTCGGTCCGAAGTGGCGTCGGCAACCTGTTGAAAGCGGTCGGTTATACGACTGTGACATTTTCTTCGGGAGAGGAATTCCTTGCCTCCACGGTGGTCGACGATGCGCTGTGCGTTCTGCTCGATGTCAGAATGCAAGGCATGCAGGGCCTCGAAGTGCAACGCCAACTGAACGCGCAGGGCAGACATATCCCCGTGGTGTTCATGTCCGCGCATGACGACGACGACACCGTCGCGCGGGCCTTGCGGCACGGCGCGGTCGGCTTCCTGCGCAAACCGTTCGAGGAAGAAGTGCTGCTCGATTCGATCGAGCTCGCCATTGGACGCAAGCACGGGGCGCACTGAGCGCAGGCGTGAGCGCGGCGTCCGTTCGACGGTCCGGGATCGTGGGAGCCGATCAGCCGTAGCGCGTGGCCGGCGCCTCCGCCTCGTCCTCTAGCGTACTGTGCGTGCGAACGTAGCGTTCGTGCCAGCGCTCGAGCGTTTCGCTCTCGCCGGCCTCAGCGAGCAACTGCAGCGCATAGGCGCGGGTCGTTTCGAGCAGGTAATAGCGCATGGCCGACCCGCAGGGCCCGAACATCAGCAGCGACTTCGAGACCAGACCGGCGATCGCGTCGGTCACCTCGCCCATGGACAGGTCTTCGCATGCGGCGATCGCACACGCCTCGCCGAGCTGGAAGCTGCCGTGAAACACGCCGAGGCGGCGCAACACCGTGCGTTCGCGCTTGCACAGAAATTGACTGCTCCAGTCGAGCGCCGCCTTCAGGTTTTGCTGGCGCGCCGGCGCGGTGCGCAGTCCGCCGGTCAGCACGCGAAAGCGATTGTCCAGTTGCGCGACCAGTTCGCGGATACCCAGCGCGGTGACCCGGGCCGCCGCCAGTTCCAGCGCGAGCGGCACGCCGTCGAGCCGCCGGCAGATCGTGCCGATCAGGCGGACGCTCTCGCTGTCGGCCCGAAAGTGCGGATCACGCGCGCGAGTCCGCGCAATGAACATGTGGACCGCGCTGTACTTGAGAATCTCGTCGGGCACGAGGTCTTCGCCGGGCACCTCGAGCGGCGCCACCCAGTAAACCTGTTCGATGCGGGTTCGCAAGGGCTCGCGGCTCGTCGCGAGGATCCTGAGATGGGGATTGGCCTGAACGAGTTGCTCGCAGATCGTCGCGGCCTCCTGGATCACGTGCTCGCAATTGTCGAGCACGAGCAGCAGCTTGCGTGCGCCGATGGCTTGAATCAGGCGCTCCGCACTGGCCCCGGCATGCACCGCATCCAGCGCAAGCGCTTCGGCGATTGCGCGCAAGGTCGACTCCGGGCGCTCGACGGCCGAAAGGCTGACGAAGCGGACCTCGTCGAACGACGCTATCTGGCCGCGTGCCGCTTCCAGGCCCAGTTGTGTTTTGCCGATGCCGCCGGTGCCGACCAGCGTCACGAGCGGCGCGCGGCCAAGCGCGGCTGTCACGTCGGCGAGCGCCTGCTCGCGCCCGATCAGGGGCGTGCAGGAGTGCGGCACGTTGCTCGACGCGGTGGCCTCGGCCGGGCGTGGCGGGTGGGCCGGCGCTTCGTTCGCGCAGACCTTCGCGTCATGCGAGCGGATCAGGCGATAGCCGCGGCCGGGGATGGTCTTGATGAGGTCCTTGTCTTCGCCGAGCAGTTTCCGCAGCGCGGAGATATGCACCTGCAGGTTGCTTTCCTCCACCACCGTTTCCGGCCACACGTGCTGAAACAGCGTCTCTTTGCTCACCAGCCGCCCGCCCGCCTCGATCAGCACTTCGAGAATGTCGAACGCGCGCGCGCCGACGCGCAATGGCCGGTCTTCCAGAAAAAGCTGGCGGCGCTCCAGCGAAACGTCGACTCGTCCGATCTTGATCATGACCATTCCGCTTGGGGTTTCGTGAGCGTGCATCGAGGCAATGGAGACGATCTTATGAGTCGCGCGATCTCCTCAGGATGGGGGAATCGTTAACCTTAGTTAATACGTCGGTTCGAAAAGCCCGAAAGCCCGAAAGCCCGCTTGCCGCGCAAGACGCGGTGACTTTTTTCACAGCCGTGACTCTAGCGGGGGCGGTCCGCTCAAAGATTAAAAAAATTTAATGGCATGGGTCAATCGGATGTCGTGCTTTTCGCGGATAATCGGCCGATTAGCGAGCATTTCGCCCGAGGACACGCGTGAGCGCGGGCGGTGCATCAAATGACGATGGGAAGGCACGAGCCTTAAATGAAAATCTTGCTCGTCGAAGACAACGAACAGGTCGCTGGATTTCTGAAGAAGGGCCTCGTCGAGGAAGGGCATGTGATCGATACGGCCGACAACGGCCGGGACGGCATGTTCCTCGCCGCCAGCGAGACCTATGACGCCATCATCATGGATCGCATGCTGCCGGGCGGTATCGACGGCTTGGGGATCATCGCGGCGTTGCGCGCAACCGGCAACCGGGTGCCTATCCTGATCGTGAGCGCGCTCGACGACGTCGACGAACGGATTCGCGGCCTGAAGGCGGGCGGTGACGACTACGTGGTCAAGCCGTTTGCATTCGGCGAGGTGCTGGCACGCCTGGACGCGCTGACCCGGCGGGCGCATGAAAGCTACGCGGAAACCACGCTGAAGGTCGGCGATCTCTCGATCGACCTGCTCTCGCGCAAGGTGGCGCGCGCCGGCAAGCCGATCGCGCTGAAGCCGCGCGAATTCAAGCTGCTGGAGTACCTGATGCGCCACGCCGACCAGGTCGTCACGCGCACCATGCTGCTCGAAAATATCTGGGACTATCATTTCGACCCGCAAACGAACGTCATCGACGTGCATGTAAGCAAGTTACGCCACAAGATCGATGCGGATTTCGAGCGGTCTTTATTGAGGACGGTTCGCAACGCCGGCTACATGCTGACGGCAAACGAATAGCGCGAAAGGGGCAGGCGGGGGCGGCATGATCGAGTTGTCAGGCTTCGGGTTCGAAACGCTCTGCGATGACGGCGAGTTCCTCCTGTCCCGTATCGACCGGCGCGACGGTGCGCCAACGTGGCTGACCGTCACGTTGCCGGCGCAGCAACCCAGCGCCCATAGTCAGGCGCGTCTCGAGCATGCGTATGAGTTGCGCGGCCTGCTCGACGGCCGGTTCGCGACCCGCCCGCACGCACTGATCGAGCACCGCGGGAGCACGGCGCTGGTGCTGGAAGACCCGGGCGGCGTGTCGCTCGCCGCGCTGCCGCACGGCTCCTGGCCGCTTGGCCGCCTGCTGCGCGTCGCCGCCAATCTTGCGGCCGCGCTCGGCGCGCTGCACGGGCGCGGTCTGATCCACAAGGACATCCGGCCGGCCAACATCCTGGTGAATCCGGACACGGGCGACGTGGCGTTGACCGGCTTCGGCATTGCCTCGCACGCGAGCGGCGAGGCGCAGTCCGGCGCGCTGCCCGACTTCAGCGCGAGCGCGCTCGCCTATCTCGCACCGGAACAGACCGGCCGCATGAATCGTGCGACCGACTCGCGCGCCGATCTCTATTCGCTCGGCATCACGTTGTATGAGATGCTGACCGGTGCGTTGCCGTATCGCGCGAACTCGCCTATCGAGTGGATTCACTGCCATATCGCGAGGACGCCCATTCCATTGAGCGAGCTGGCCGGCAATGTGCCGCATCAGGTGGCCGCGATCGTCATGCGGCTGCTTGCGAAAGCCGCCGAGGATCGCTATCAGACAGCGCAGGGCCTGGAAGACGATTTGCGTCGCTGCCTGAACGCCTGGGAGCAAAGCGGGCGCATCGAACCGTTCGCGCTCGGCGCTCAGGACTGCCCCGAACGTCTTGTCATCCCCGAGCGCCTGTATGGGCGCGAAGCGGAAACCCGGGCGTTGAGCGCCGCGTTCGATCGCGTGGTGCGGCAAGGCGCGGCGGAACTCGTGCTCGTGTCGGGCTATTCGGGAATCGGCAAATCGTCGCTGGTGAACGAACTGCACACGAGGCTCGGGCCGTCCGGCGGCCACTTCGCCGCGGGCAAATTCGACCAGTACAAACGCGATATCCCCTATGCGACGCTCGGCCAGGCGTTTCAGAGCCTCACGCAGCAGATCCTCACTCAAGATGCGGAGAAACTCGCACGTTGGCGCGGGCGGCTCGCCGAAGCCGTCGGCACGAACGGACAGCTGATCGTCAACCTGATTCCGGAACTCGAACGGATTCTCGGCCCGCAGCCGGCGGTGCCCGAGCTTCCGGCGCAGGAAGCACAGGTTCGCTTTCAAGGCGTGTTCGGGCGCTTCATCGGCGCCTTTGCGGACCCCGAGCATCCGCTCGTGCTCTTCCTCGACGATTTGCAGTGGCTCGACGCCGGCACGCTCAGTCTGCTGGAAAGCCTGCTTGCCGCGCCGAACCTGCGCAATCTGCTGCTCGTCGGCGCCTATCGCGACAACGAGGTCGGGCCCGCCCATCCGCTCGCCCGCGCGCTCGTCGCGATTCGCGAGCAGGGTGTGCCGGTCCACGATATCGTGCTCACGCCGCTGCAGGTCGGCGATGTGGCGCGCCTGAGCGGCGAAGCGCTGCATGCCGCGCCGGCCGAGGTTGCGCAACTCGCGCAATTCATCGTCGAGAAAACCGGCGGCAATCCTTTCTTCACGGTGCAATTTCTCAAGATGCTCGCCGAGGACCGGCACCTCGCGTTCGATCCGGCGCGGCGGGTGTGGGAATGGGACATGGCGGCCCTGCGCGAGACGCACTTTTCCGACAGCGTCGTCGACCTGATGGTCGGCAAGATCGAACGGGTCGCGGATGCCACGCAGGTCGCGCTCAAGCAGTTCGCCTGCTTCGGCAATAGCGCGGCGAGCGCAATGCTCGCGCGCGTCGGCGGCACTTCGGACGCGCAGGTGGAGCGTGCGCTGGCCGCTGCGGTGGAGGCGGGCCTCGTGTTCCGGCGCGAGCGCGGCTATGCGTTTCTGCACGACCGGGTGCAGGAAGCGGCCTACGCGCTGATTCCCGAAAGCGAGCGCGCGGCCGCTCATTTGAGCATCGGCCGGATGTTCGCGACCCACGCGAGCGCCGAGGAGATCGAGCAGAACATCTTCGAGATCGTCAACCAGTACAACCGCGCGGTCGGGATCGTCGACGACCCCGCCGAGCGCCGGCGCGTGGTGGAATTCAATCTGATTGCCGGGCGGCGCGCCAAGGCCTCGTCCGCTTACGCGTCGGCGGCGACGTATCTGTCGACCGGCAGCGCCATGCTCGGCGACGCGGGCTGGCAGACCTGCTACGCGCTCAAGTTCGCGCTGGAGAGCGGGCTCGCGGAGTGCGAGTTCCTGACCGGCGACACCGGCCCGGCGAAGGAACGGCTGGCGAACCTCGCGCGGCGCGCCGTCGATCTGCCCGATCGGGCAACGGTGGCGTGGTTGCGTGTCACGCTTTTCACCGCGCTCGACCAGAGCGATCTGGCGGTGCAGATTTGCCTCGATTATCTGCGCGATGTCGGCATCGACTGGCAGCCGCATCCCAGCCGCGAGGAGGCGCGTGGCGAATACGACCGGCTGCTCGCCCAGATCGGCGATTCTCCGATCGAGTCGTTGATCGATCTGCCGCTTCTCACCCATCGCGACCGGCGCGCCACGCTCGACGTGCTGACCGCGGTCCTGCCGCCGGCTTTTTTCAGCGACGAGAATCTCGTTTGCCTCGTGCTGTGCCGCATGGCGAACCTGAGCCTCGAATATGGCAACAGCGACGCGTCGTCGATCGGCTATGCCTACCTCGGCATGGTGGCCGGCCCGGTGTTCGGCGACTATGAGGCCGCGTTCCAGTTCGGCCGGCTCGGCCTCGCGCTGGTCGACGAACGCGGGCTGCACCGTTTCCGGCCACGCGTCTATATGTGCTTCGCTTATCACGTGATGCCGTGGACGAAGCACATTCGCACCGGTTTGCCGCTGTTGCGCCGCGCATTCGATGCCGCCAGCGAGAGCGGCGACCTCACTTACACCGGTTTCAGCAGTTGCACTCTCGTGACGAGCCTGCTGGCCGCGGGCGATCCGCTCGCCGATGTCGAGCGCGTGGCGCAGCAGCGTTTAGGCGTGGTGCAGGCCGGGAAATTCGGCCTGATCGTCGACATCATCGGTTCGCAGCTGCAGCTGATTCGGACCCTGCGGGGGCTGACACGTTCATTCGGCTCCTTCAGCGACGAGGCATTCGACGAAACGTCCTTCGAGCAACATCTCGAAGCCGACCCCTGTCTCGCGATCGCGACCTGCTGGTACTGGATTCGCAAGCTGCAAGCGCGCTATTTCGCCGGAGATGTCACGGCGGCGCTGGCGGCCGCCGCGAAAGCCGCGCCGCTGTTGTGGACCTCGTCCGGTCACTTCGAGATCGCCGAATATCATTTCTACGCGGCGCTGGCATGCGCGCGCGCGTACGACGAGGCGCCGCCCTATCTGCATGAGGCGCAATACCGGATGCTGGCCGGGCATCAAGCCCGGCTCGTTACCTGGGCCAAGCATTGTCCGAGCAATTTCGCCTGCCGTTCGGCGCTCGTTGCCGGCGAGATCGCGCGGATCAACGGCAATGAATTCGAGGCGATGCGCGAATACGAAAGCGCGATCCGTCTCGCCCGCGAGCACGAGTTGCCGCTGGTCGAAGGGCTGGCTCATGAAGTGGCCGGCACGTTTTATCTGGCGCGCGGATTCACGACCATCGCGTTCGTCTATCTCGGCAACGCGCGGCTCGCGTACCTTAGGTGGGGCGCGCTAGGGAAGGTCGAGGCGCTCGACCGGCGCTATCCGAACCTGGTCCACGAACCCGCGGCCGATACGCCGACGCGCAGCATCGTCGCGGAGCAACTCGATGTCGAGACGGTGGTGAAAGCGTCGCAAGCCATTTCGGGCGAGATTGCCTTCGACAAACTGATCCGCACGTTGATGACCATCATGCTCGAACATGCCGGCGCCGGGCGAGCGCTGCTCGTTCTGCCGCGCGACGAGAAATTGTGGATCGAGGCGCAGGCGCTCGCGAATCGCGAGGGTATCGAGGTGCAGCTGCATAACGCTGTCGTGACGCCGCGCGATTTGCCGGCCTCGATTCTGCATGCCAGCATTCGCACGCAGGAGCGCGTGCTGCTCGACGACGCGTCGCTGCCCAATCCATTCTCGACGGACGACTACTTCCGCACGACCTCTGCTCGCGCGGTTCTGTGTTTGCCGCTCGTGAAGCAGGCAAAACTGATCGGCGTGTTGTACCTGGAAAACGATCTCGCGCCGGGGGTGTTCACGCCGCCGCGGCTCGCGGTGCTCACGCTTCTGGCGTCGCAGGCGGCGATTTCGCTTGAAAACGCGTCGCTGGAAGAGAAAGGAGCGTTGCTCGAAGAGAAAGAGGCGTTGCTTCACGAAGTGCATCACCGGGTGAAGAACAATCTGCAACTGATCAGCAGCCTGCTCAACTTGCAGGCGGCGCGCGTGACCGACAAGGCCGTGGCTGATCTTTTCGCCGACAGCCGCAACCGGGTGCGGTCGATGGCGCTGGTGCACGAGAATCTGTATCGGGCCGGCAACTTTGCGCGCATTGCGATGGCGACCCACGTGAAGAATCTGTGCGGCCATCTGGCGCGCGCCTACGACATGCGCCAGATGGAGGTCGAGTTGCTGGTCGAGGTCGACGACATGCAGCTCGATATGAACCGCGCCGTATCGTGCGGCCTGATTGTCAACGAGCTGGTGTCCAACGCCTTGAAGCACGCGTTTCCCGACGGGCGCGGCGGTTGTGTGCGCGTCGAGCTCGGCATGGTCGACAACGAGCGGTGCAGACTGGCCGTGGCCGACGACGGCGTCGGCATCGCGCCGGAATTCTCACTGGAAGAGGCGGACTCGCTGGGCCTCCAACTGGTTCACGACCTGACCCACCAACTGCACGGCACGGTGGAGCTGAGCCGCGGCGGCGGCACGATCTGCAGCATTCTTTTCAACCCAACCGGACGTGGATAAGCATAGACCATGGCGCCCGCCCGCATTCTTGTAGTCGAAGACGACCGCGTCGTCGCCAGAGACCTGGCGCAGCAGATGAGCCGCGCGGGCCACACGGTGGTCGGCATCACCGCGCGCGGCGAAGACGCCTTGCCGCTCGCCGCGCAAACCGCGCCTGATCTGGTCCTGATGGACGTACGGCTGGAGGGCGAGCTCGACGGCGTCGACACCGCCCGGCTGCTTCGCGAGAATCTGAATCTGCCCGTGGTCTTCCTGACCGCGTATGCCGACGAGGACACCGTGCGGCGCGCAACGTTTGCCGAACCGTTCGGCTACGTTCTGAAGCCGTTCGACGACACGCAATTGACGACGGTCGTCGAAATGGCGCTCTACAAGCACGGCGCCGAACGGCGGCTGCGCGAAAGCGAGCAGCGCTACGCCGTCACGCTTTCGAGTATCGGCGACGCGGTGATCGCGACCGACCGGGAGTCGCTGATCACTTTCATCAACCCGGTCGCCGAAGCGCTGACCGGCTGGTCACGCGAGGCGGCGACGGGGCGGCCGCTCGCGGACGTATTTCGCGTGATCAACGAAACGACCCGCGCGCCGGCCGAAGATCCGGTGGCGGCCGTGCTGGCTGCGGGGACGATCGTCGGGCTCGCGAATCATACGGTCTTGCTGGCGCGCGACGGGCGCGAGATCGCCATCGACGACAGCGGTTCGCCAATCGTCGACGAGCGCGGCGAAATCCGCGGCGTGGTGCTGGTGTTTCGCGACGTGACACAGCGGCGCCGCGCCGAAGAGGCCGAAATACTGCGCGAGACGAATGCACGCCTCGAATCGGCGATGTACGGGTCCAACGTCGGCGTGTGGGAAATCGACATGCCCGAGGGCGATCATCGCCGGGGCTTCGCGCGCTTCTCGAACATCTGGGAGTGGCTCGGCTATACCCGTCCGCAGACGCTGCTGGACTACGACGCGTATATGAGCATCGTGCTTCCGGAGGACCGCGCGGGCACCGAAGCCGAGATGCTTCGATACCTTGGCAAGGAAATCGATGTGTTCGAAGTGGAGAACCGCCTGTGCCATCGCGACGGAACCGTGCGGTGGGTTCTCGTGCGCGGCATGGCGACGTGGGATGCGCTCGGCAAGCCGATCCGCTTCGTCGGCAGCCTGGTGGATATCACCGAGCTGAAACACACGGAACAGGCGCTGCGTTCGAGCGAGGCTCGCTTTCGGGGCACCTTCGAAAACGCGGCGGTCGGCATCGCGCACTGCGATCTCGACGGGCGGTTCCTGCGTGTGAATCAGCGCTTATGCGATATCGTCGGCTATGAGCGTGAGACGCTGTTGCACAAACGCTTCCATGAAATCGCCAATGCGGATTTTCTCACGGCGAGCGCGGAGAAATTACGCCGCCTGAGCGAGGGCCAACTCTCGCACTATTCGGAGGAGATGCCGCTCTTCAGACGCGACGGCTTGCGGGTTTGGGTGAGCGTGTCGGTCGCGCTTCAGCGTGACGCGAGCGGGCGGGCGATCCACACCATTGCGATTCTCCAGGACATCTCCGCGCGAAAGGCGCTCGAAGATACGGTGCGGGTCGCGAAAGACGCCGCGGAATCGGCGAACCGTGCCAAAGATCAATTCCTTGCCAACATCAGCCACGAATTGCGCACGCCACTGAACGGCATTCTCGGTTACGCGCAGATCTTGCGGCGCGATGCGGCGATGACCGAGCGGCAACTGGCGAGTCTCGGCGTTATCGAGCAGAGCGGCGAGCATCTGCTCATGCTGATCAACGACCTTCTCGACTTCGCGCGCATCGAGGCCGGCAAGCTCGAACTGAACGTGACGGACGTGCCGCTCGGGCCTTTCTTGCGCGTGATCGCCGAGATGGTGGGGGTTCGCGCCGAGCAGAAACAACTGACGCTGAACTACGAGGTGCCGTCGAATCTGTCGAAGGTGATTCGCGTCGACGAAAAGCGCCTTCGTCAGGTGCTGCTGAATCTGCTTGCCAACGCGGTCACGTTCACGGACCGGGGTGAAGTCACGCTTGCCGTGCGCACGGTTGCCGACGCACGGCTGCGTTTCGAGGTGCGCGATACCGGTGTCGGCGTGAGTCCGGACAGGCTCGAGACGATCTTCCAGCCGTTCGAACAGGCCGGCGATTTCACCCGGCGCACGGGCGGCGTGGGTCTCGGGCTGGCGATCAGCCGTCAGCTGGTGCGCATGATGGGCGGTGAAATCAAAGTGGTGAGCGTGGTGGGTCAAGGCAGCATGTTCTGGTTCGAACTCGATGCGCCGGTGTCTTATGCGCAGACATTGAATTGCGCTCCGGCGCTGGAGATAGCGGGCAATGAGCGGCATGTGCTCGTGATCGACGATGTGTCCGCGAATCGCGCACTGATAGTCGACGCGCTGCAACGTTGCGGTTTTCAAGTTTCGCAGAGTGGCGACGGACGCGATGCGTTGGACAAGGCGCTCGCCTGTCCTCCCGATCTGATCCTGCTCGACACCGTCATGCCGGTGATGGGCGGTCTGGAGTTGCTCGGCCATCTGCGCGCCTCGGATGTGTTGCGTCAGGTGCCGGTGATCGCCGTGTCCGCGGACGCCTCGCAACGCAATGCACAGGCGAACCTCGACGCGGGCGCCAACGTCTTTCTCGAGAAGCCGCTCGATCTCGACCGCCTGTTCAAGGAGATCGCCGCGCTACTCGCATTGAAATGCACGATCCGGCCGGCGCCCGTCAGCATGAACGCCGCGTCGATCGTGCCACCGCGCGATGAAGTGGCGGTGCTGCATCGCTATGCGTTGCTGGGGTCGATGCGCGACATCGTGCGTCACGCGGATTATCTCGTGAGCCGCGACAGCCGTTACGAACCCTTTGCGGCGCAGTTGCGCCGTCTCGCAGCGGGCTACGAGTCGCAAGCCTTGCTATCGCTGATAGAACAACATCTGGATCTGAACTCGTGAGCTCGACCGACCCATTCGATACCGGTGCGCCCATCGTTCTGGTGGTTGACGACACGCCCGCCAATCTTGGGCTGGTGGTCGAATGCCTCGAAAGCAATAACCTGAGAGTGGCCATCGCCCGCGACGGCATGGAGGCGTTGCGCCGCGCCGAGCTGGCGCAGCCCGATCTGATCCTGCTCGACGTGATGATGCCGGGACTCGACGGTTTCGAAACGTGCCGGCGGTTGAAGGCGATGGAGAAAACCCGCGACATTCCGGTGATCTTCATGACTTCCCTGACACGCACGGAGGAAAAGATCACGGGCTTTCGTGCGGGCGCGGTGGACTACATTACCAAGCCGTTGCAGATGGAAGAACTCGCCGCGCGAGTGGATACGCATCTGAAACTGCGTGCCTTGCAGCAATTGCAGGAAAAGCACAATGTTCAGTTGCAACAGGAAGTGAAGACGCGCAAGCAGGCAGAAGAGGCGCTGATCGAAGTGATTAACGGCGTGCGCAACGTGTCGAACGCAATTGCTCACGACTTGCGCACACCGTTGACCGAATTGCGCTCACGTCTCGAAGTGCTGACTATCACGTCCAGACGAGTGGGCAATGAGGAGATATTGCCGGAACTGGAGGTCGCGCTGACGGATGTCGATCGCGTGATCAGTATCTTCAATGCGCTATTGCGTCTTGCCGAAATCGACGCGGGCGTGAGGCGCTCAGGCTTTGCGCCGTGCGACCTGAGCGCGATTGTCTCGGATGCCGTCGAGTTTTATCAGCCTGTGGCTGAATTACGTAACGTCACGTTGTTGCTGGAGTGCGTGGGCGATCTCACGGCCGTGGCCGACCAGCTTTTGCTCGCGCAAGCGATCGGCAATCTGATCGACAACGCGTTGAAGTTTGCGCCGGACGGTGGTGAGACCAGGGTTGTCGCGATTCGTCACGGCGACATGATTTCGATCTCGGTGGCGGACGACGGACCTGGCATTCCGGATGCGGAAAAGCCCAAGGCAACCGAGCGTTTTTATCGTGGCGACGCGAGCCGTGGTACACCCGGTGTGGGGCTTGGCCTGGCGCTCGTGAAGTCGGTGGCGACACTTCACCGCGGATCGCTGGAGTTTACGGACAATACGCCTGGACTGATTGCGACGCTGAAGGTGAGTGGTCGTCTTTGAGCGCTCCCACGGTGTTCGCTGAATGAGACCGCGGCGACGCGCGTACTCTTTCCTGACCGCCGTTCGCGCTTTGACGTGAAGCGGTATACCTGGCGCGCAATTTTGCTGGCCCGGCCGGATTGGTATAAAGTCAATCCGTAATTGCCACGCGATGGATGCCCATTGCCGCCCCCATCCCTCATGGGTCTGCCGCCAGCATGAAATACAAAGACTATTACGAAATCCTGGGTCTCGAGCGAAGCGCGTCGCAGGACGACATCAAACGTTCGTATCGGAAACTCGCGCGCAAGTATCACCCGGACGTCAGCAAGCACGCCGACGCCGAAGATCGTTTCAAGGAGCTGGGCGAAGCCTACGAGGTGCTCAAGGATCCGGAGAAGCGCGCGGCCTACGACCGCATGGGCAGCGAATGGCGCAACGGCCAGGAGTTCCAGCCGCCACCGAACTGGGACGAGGGTTTCGAATTCAGCGGCGCGGGCAACGAGTCCGGCGAGCCAACCGATTTTCACGACATCTTCGAGAAGATGTTCGGCGGCGCGCGGGGTGGGCGTGGAGCGCGTGGCGCGCATGCGCGGCAACGGGCTTTCGATGCGCGCGGCGAAGATCATCACGCCAAGGTGTTGATCGAGCTCGAAGACGCCTATCGCGGCGCGCAGCGGTCGATTTCGCTCCAAATGCCGGTGATCGATACGCAAGGCCATGTTTCGCTGGAAACGCGAACGCTCAATGTCACCATTCCGAAGGGCATTCGCGCGGGCCAGCATCTGCGGCTGGCCGGCCAGGGGGCCGCGGGCGCCACGCCCGAAACGGCCGGCGACCTTTACCTGGAAATCGCCTTTCGCGAACACCCGCGCTTTCACGTGGACGGCCGCGACGTCTCGCTCGACTTGCCGGTCGCACCGTGGGAGGCGGCCCTTGGCGCGCAGGTTACGGTGCCCACGCCTGACGGTTCGGTCGAGATGACGGTGCCGGCGGGTTCAGCCGACGGCAGGCGCTTGCGGCTCAAGGGCAAGGGCATTCCGGCCAATCCGCCCGGCGATCTGTACGTGGTTCTGAACATCGTTCTGCCGCCTGCGGACAGCGATGCTGCAAAGGCGGCTTACGTGGCGATGCGGCAGGCGTTCAACTTCGATGCGCGCGCAAACTTCTATCGGTGATCATCGTGAAAGAGACGAGTACAACGACCTATCTGCAAGGCCAGATTGTCGATGAGAACGTGGAGTTCACTCTGGTTGAATTGAGCCGGGTGAGTGGGGCGTCGGAAGAAGAATTGACGCTGTGGGTGTCCGAAGGCGTGGTCGAGCCCGCAGGCGAGCGGCCGCAGGAGTGGCGCTTCAGCGGTACGGTACTGCGGCGCGTGCAGACTGCGCAGCGGCTCGCGCACGACTTTCAGATCAATCCTCCCGGCATAGCGCTGGCGCTCGATCTGCTCGACGAGATCGACTTGCTGCGCTCGCATGTCAAGCGCGCCCGTGGGAGCTAGGCGCGCGCGCGTGTGATTATCCGCTGCGCGGCCGTCGCGCGACCCCGACGATGTCGTCGCGAGTGCGGCTTGCGTGCAGGCTCCGCGAAGCCAGGCCCGGCTTCCCGTCATTCCACGTGCCAGTTGACGGTAGTCAACGGTCGTCGCGCTGATCCCTCTAATCTGAATGTTGATCGAGTCCCGGCTGGTCAGGGGCTTTCTTCACGGAGGAGACGGGATATGAATGCGGGCGATATCTGTACGAGAGACGTTGTGACGTGCGGCCTGAACGCGACCGTGCTGGAAGCATGCCAGCTCATGCGCGATCGTCACGTCGGCGACGTGGTGGCCGTGGAAAAGGGCGCGGACGGAAAGCTCCATGCTCGCGGCGTGCTGACCGACCGCGATATCGTGCTCGCGGTTCTCGCTCGCGAAGTCGACGCGCTCGGGCTTTTCGTCGGCGATGTCATGACCACGCCGCTCGTCGTCGCATACGAGGGGGAAGACGTGTGGCAGCTCGTGAAGCGAATGCGACTGCATGCGATACGGCGCATGCCGGTGGTCAGCGACACGGGTGAACTGGTGGGGCTGCTTTCGTTCGACGATCTTCTCGATGCGGCGTGCGCGTTCCTCGCCGAACTCTCGCTAGTGACTGCGCGACAGCCGCATTTCGAGGAAAAGCATCGCGCGTGACCGTTCATGCCCGGTCGAACATGCGTTCGGACGCGTGATGGACGTCTCGCGCCGGTTGGCCAACGCATGCACGTCAGGCCATCTGACCGATGGTTGAGCGAAAACGCCGCAATGCCATGGCAAACAGCACCGATCCGATCGCGATCAGAATCAGGAACGGCCGCCACGCGACATCGAGGCCGGCGCCGCGATACAGAATGGCCTGCCCCAGTTCGACGAAGTGAGTGGTGGGCGCGAGCAGCATGACGTCCTGAACGATCTTCGGCATGCTTTCGCGCGGGGTGATGCTGCCGGAGAGCATCTGCAACGGCAGGAGCACGAGGACCACCAGCATGCCGAACTGCGGCATGCTGCGCGCAAGCGTCGCCATGTAAATGCCCATCGACGTGGTCGCGAACAGATGCAGCGCCGTGCCGACCATGAACAGGGCCACGGAGCCCTCGATCGGCACATGCAGCGCGCCGCGCACCACGAAGGTGAGCGAGGCGGTCGCCACCACCATGACCACGAGCCCCATCGACCAGATTTTCGCCAGCATGATCTCTGCCGGGGTGACCGGCATGACCAGCAGATGTTCGATCGTGCCGTGTTCGCGCTCGCGGATCAGCGCGGCGCCCGTGAGGATGATCGACAGCATCGTGACGTTGTTGATGATCTCCATCAGCGCGCCGAACCAGGTCTGATCGAGGTTCGGGTTGAAGCGCATATGCACGGCGAGATCGACGGGCGGCGCCGCGGTGTCCCGGTAGCGCGCCACGAATCCCGCAATCTCGTCGGTCACGATCTGCTGCACGTAGCTGCTGCCCGTGAACGCCTGGCTCATACGGGTCGCGTCGACATTGAGCTGGATCGACGCCGGCCGTCCGGCCAGCATGTCACGCTGGAAGTTCGGCGGAATGTCGAGCGCGAACGTGTATTCGCCCGTATCGAGCCCATGGTCGACCTGCGCGGGCGCGATCAGGCGCGCAATGCCGAACTGCGGCGGGAAAAACGCGGACACGATGCGGGCGGATAGCGGCGAGGCGTCTTCGTCGACGATCGCGATGGGCGCCATATGCAGTGTGTCCGGTTGCGCGGTGGCGGCGGAATAGATCGCTACAGTGAAGGTGTAGGCGATCAACACGAGCATGGTCGGGTCGCGCCACAGACTCCACAGTTCCTTGACGCCGAGGCGGTAGATGTTCGCGAGGCGGCGCATGGTCAGGTTTCCTGCTTTTTGAGCAGCGCCGTGGTCAGGCCGAGCACCACCGGTATGGCGGCCAGCAGCGGCCAGAATTGCGCCTGAAGGTCGGTGAAGCCGAGCGCCTTGTTGATCACGCCGCGGCTGATCGTGAACATGTAGGTGGCCGGATAGATCGAGCCGACCAGGCGCCCGCTGCCTTCCATCGACGACAAGGGATTGATCAGGCCGGAGAACTGGATCGCGGGGATGAGCGTGCCGATCATCGTCAGGAAGATCGCGGCGATCTGGCTGCGCGTGAACGTGGATGCCAGCATGCCGACACCGGTCGCGACGATGCTGTAGATCAGCACCGCGGCGAGCAGCGTCACGAAGTTGCCTTTGACCGGCACACCGAAAGCGATCCGGGCCAGCAGCGTCATCAGCAGGAAGTTGAGCACGGCCAGTAACACATAGGGCACCTGCTTGCCCAACAGAAACTCGCTGCGCGTGACCGGCGTGACATACAGATTGATGATCGAGCCGAGTTCGCGCTCGCGCACGACCGCCAGCGCGGTCAGCATGGCCGGCAGCATCAGGAGCAGCAGCGGGATGATCGCGGGCACCATCGCCGGGGCGCTCTTCACGTCGGGGTTGTAGCGAAAGCGCGTCTCGATGTTGACCTGCGGAGCCGGCGTCATGCCGAGCCGATGGATGCTCTGCTCCATCAGCCACGCTTGATGCAGTCCGAGCACATATCCACGAATGGTTTCCGCGCGCTGCGGCATCGCGCCGTCGATCCACACACCGAGTTGCACGGGCGTGCCGCGTTGCAGATCGCGGGCGAAATGCGGGGGGATTTCGATCGCGAGGGACAAGCGGCCGCTGCGCATGCGCCTGTCCAGATCGTCGTAGTCGGCGAGCGGCGCCTGTTCCACGAAGTAGCGCGAGCCCGACATGTTCAGCGCATAGTCGTGACTCAGTTCGGTCTGGTCGCGGTCGAGGACCGCGTAGGTGAGACTTTCGACATCGAGACTCACGCCATAGCCCATCACGAGCATCAATACGAGTGAACCGAGCAGGGCGAGCGTGGCACGCACCGGGTCGCGGCGCAACTCGAGCGCCTCCCGCCACATGTAGGTCAAGGCGCGGCGCGGGCTGAACGCGCGCGGGCGCGCGGGGTTCGGCGGCCTCGCCAGCGCGGGCGTGCCGGAATCGTTCGTGCTGGCCAGCGCTTCGCTCGTCGCTTCGGCGCTGCCGCCTCCATCCGCCTGTTCGGCGCCGGCTTCGATCAGATAGCCGATGAAGGCCGCCTCGAGCGTCGCCGCGCCGCGCTGCTGCACAAGTGCCGCCGGCGACCCGGTCGCGAGCACGCGGCCGGCATGCATCAGCGAGATGCGGTCGCAGCGCTGCGCCTCGTTCATGAAGTGCGTCGAGATGAAGATCGTCACCTTGTCGCGCCGGGCAAGCTGGATCATCAGCTGCCAGAAATTGTCGCGAGCGACGGGGTCCACGCCCGACGTCGGTTCGTCGAGAATCAGCAATTCCGGCTTGTGCACCATGGCGACCGCGAGCGAAAGGCGTTGCCGCATGCCGAGCGGCAAGCTGTCGGGCAACGCGTCGCGTACTTCGGCAAGGCCGAAGCGGTCCACCATCTCGTCGACCCGGGCGGCAATCGCTTGCGGCGGCACGTGAAACAGCTGCGCATGCAATATCAGATTCTGCTGAACCGTCAGCTCGCCATAGAGCGAAAACGCCTGCGACATGTAGCCGACCCGGGTGCGCGTATCGATATCGTGAGGATCGACTGCGCGCCCGAACAGCCTGGCCGACCCTTCGCTGGCGGGCAGCAGGCCGGTCAGCATCTTCATCGTGGTCGACTTGCCGCAACCGTTCGAGCCGAGAAACCCGAAGATCTCGCCGCAGCGAATGCGGAAGCTGACGTGGTCGACCGCGACGAAGTCGCCGAAGCGCATGGTCAGATCGCTCGCTTCGATGGCGAGCTCGCCGGCGGCGCCGGCCGGCAGCGGCTCGACAACCACGGGCTGATGACCGCGGCGGCGCTCCTCGGGCAGCAACGCGATGAACGCCGCTTCCAGCGTGTCGCTATGGGTGCGCGCGAGCAGCGCGCGCGGCTCGCCGGTCGCGAGAATCCGGCCTGCGTCCATTGCGACGAGCGAATCGAAGCGCTGGGCCTCGTCCATGTACGCGGTCGCGACGATCACGCTCATGCCGGGGCGGCCGGCCCGGATGCGCGCGATCAGATTCCAGAACTGCGCGCGCGCCAACGGATCGACGCCGGTGGTCGGCTCGTCGAGAATCAGCAGATCGGGGTCGTGGATCAACGCGCAACAGAGCGCCAGCTTCTGTTTCATGCCACCGGAGAGCTTGCCCGCGGGTCGCGCCAGAAACGGATTCAGGCCGGTGCTGGCGGTCAGCGAGTCGATGCGCAGGCGGCGCTCCGTAGCATCGTGGCCGAACAGCCGGGCGAAGAATTGCAGGTTCTCCTCGACGGTCAGCGTGGGGTACAGATTCTTTCCCAAACCCTGCGGCATATAGGCGATGCGCGGGCAGACGAGCGCGCGGTGCCGGCGCGAGCGCATGTCGCCGCCCAGCACCTCGACGCTGCCTTGCTGGATCGCGCGGGCGCCGGCCGCCAGCGCCAGCAGGCTGGACTTGCCGACGCCGTCCGGGCCGATCAGCCCGGTCATGCGGCCGGCAGGAAAATCCAGCGTGAGGTTGTCGAGCGCAACGGTCTTCCCATAACGCAGCACCACGTTGCGCAGCCGGATGACAGGCGGGGCTTCAGCCGTCGCGATGCCGCTCACTGCGGCACCTTGATCGCGAGCGAAGCCGGCCACGCGGCATGCTGATCGATCCTGATCCACGCAACGCCCGGCAGGCCTGTCTTGACCAGCTTCAGATGCTGCAGCAGCAGTTCGCGGTTGATCCGTGCCTTGACGCGGAACATCAGCTTCTGGCGCTCGCTGGAGGTTTCCACGGTCTTCGGCGTGAATTGCGCGGTGCTGGCGACGAAGGACACCGTGGCGGGAATCACATAGTTGGGCGCCGCATCGAGTATCACGCGGACTTCGGCGCCCAGCGCGACCTTGCCGACCACCGTCTCCGGCAGGAAGAACGTCATGTAGACATCTGAGAGGTCGACGATGTTCAGGACCTTGCCACCCGCCGGCAGCACTTCGCCGGCCTCGGCAATGCGGTATTGCACGCGGCCGTCGCGCGGCGCCGTCAGCTGGCTGTCGCTGATGTCGGCTTCCACGCGCGCCACGGTCGCGAGCGCGGCATGCTCGGCGGAGTGCGCGGCCACCAGTTGCGCGCGGGTCGCGTCGACGGCGGCCTGGGCGGCTGTGACCTGAGCTTGCGCGGCGCGGACCGTGGCTTGCGCGCCGCGCTCGCGGGCTCGATCGTCGTCGAGTTCCTGCATGGAGGATGCGCCGTCGCGCGACAGCGTTTCCGAGCGCGCGAGCTTGCGGCGCGCCGCGTCCAGTTCGCTTTCGCGCTGGGAGACAATGGCTTCGGCAGCCGCCTTGTCGCTCTGCCGCTGCACGACCTGCGCTTCGATGCTGAGCGCGGTGTTGATCGCCTGCTGATGTTGCGCGCGCGCTTCGGCGAGCTGCGCGTCGAGCACGCTCACCTGCATGGTCGCGAGCGGCTGCCCCGCCTTGACGAAGTCGCCTTCGTCGACGGCAATCGTTTCGACACGGCCGGCCAGCTTGGTCGCCACATCGATTTCCGTCGCCTCGATCCGGCCGTTGCCGCTGACGAAACTCGCAGCGGGACCCGAGTCGTGCAACCTGGTCCAGGCGTAGTAGGCGGGCGCAACGATCACGGTCAGAGAGGCGACGGCGAGTATCAGTTTTGTTCTGCTGGGGCTCATGGCAATGGGCCTTGTTGGTGTGTGATGTCGGCGGCCGAGGGCGTGGCGGCCGGTTGCTCATCCTGCACGCCGCCGCCGAGCGCGGCATAGAGCGCGACGCGGCTCGAAAGCAGGGCGCGGCGGGTCTGTATCAGCTGCTGCCGCGCATTAAGCAGGTCGCGCTGCGCGTCGAGCACTTCCAGAAAGGGCGTCGCGCCATTGTCGTATCTGAGCCTGGCGAGGCGCGCCCGCTCGGACTGCGCCGCCAGCGTGTCGGTTTCCGCTTGAACCTGCGCGGCGAGCCACTCTCTCGCCGAGAGCGCGTCGGCCACGTCGCGAAAGGCCTCCTGAATGGTTTTTTCGTATTGCGCCACCGCTTCGCCTTCGCGCGCCCTGGCGAGTTCGAGATTGCTGCGATTGCGCCCGGCATCGAAGATGGGTAGCGAGATGTTGGGCGTGAAAATCCATGCGCCGCTACCCGACGCGAACAGGCTGTGCAGATCGGTGCTCGTCGATCCGACGGCGCCGGTGAGCGTGACGCGAGGAAAGAACGCCGCGCGCGCCGCGCCGATGTTTGCGTTGGCGGCCCGTAGCCGGTGTTCCGCCGCGACGATGTCCGGACGCCTTTCCAGCAGCGACGAAGGCAGCCCGGCCTGCAGATCCGGGTACACGCTCGCGTCGGCGAGCGGCGCCGATTGCAGTTGCGCGGGCGCGCCGACCAGTACGGCGAGCGCGTGGGCCTGAGTGGCGCGCGACTGTTCGAGCTGCGCCACCAACGCTTGCGCCTGCTGCAGCAGAATTTCCGACTGCCGGAGGTCCAGCTTCGAGATCGCCCCGACCTCGAAGCGGCGGCGGAAGATGCGCAGCGATTCCGAGCGGCTGGCGATCGTTTCGCGGGCAACGGCGATGCGTTCATCGAGTTCGCGCAGCAGCAGATAATTGTCCGCTACGTTTGCGATCACGCTGAGGGTCGCCGCGCGGCGCGCGGCGTCGCTCGCCAGATATTCTTCGAGGGCTGCGTCCTTGAGGTTGCGCACGCGGCCCCAGAAGTCGAGTTCCCAATTGCTTTCGGTCAACCCGACCTGATACGCGTCGGCGTCGAGACTTCCGCCTGGCAGCAGCACGCCCGGCGCATGCAAATGGACGTAGGCGCCGGCGGCGGCGATCGTCGGCAACGTGTCGGCGCGCCGGATGCCATACGTGGCGCGCGCTTGCTCCACGCGCCGCACGGCAATGCGCAGATCACGGTTTGCGCTCAGCGCCTGTTCGATCAAGGCCTGCAATTGGGCGTCGGGAAAGTAGCTGCGCCAGTCGGGTTGGACCGTGGTCGATGGGCCGTCGGAGGACGATGTCGCAGCGGCGGAGGAATCGGCGCTCCACGTATCGGGAACCGGCAGCGCGGGGCGCACATACGACGGCGCGAGCGAGATGCATCCGCCCACGCCGAGCGCCGCGGCCAGTACGACCGCCAAGGCGAACCCCGTGCCGCTGCGTGGCGAGCGGCGTGTTGCTGGCGGCGGTCGTGAGTGCGACGATGAGAACATGAGTGCGTGTGGTGAATTCGATGGGATGCTTCGATCAAGGCGATGACCTGTGCCGGGCATCGGCGACGCATTACGGATTACGCATTGCGCCGCGCGCAGGCGATTGCATTCGAGCCCGCGGCGCGCGGCGTGTCCGACGATCCGACACGGCGGCGACCCAGAGCCGACCCCGGCAACGCTTATGCTGCAAGTACTTATAACCGACGCCATGGATGGGACAACTTGATCTGGATCATCCGGACACGGACAGGTCAGGGCGGCTTGCTTTGTATCGCAATGTATCCACCCCGCAGTCCGATACATGACGTTTCATCCGCGTGCATTGGCGACATAAGCCAGATACTTGCGCCGGGTCTAATGCTTTCAGGCCGGATCGTCTGGCTCAACGCCCTCGCGCATAAAAGGAGAAGAACCATGTCGGACCAGATTAATGATCGGCGTCGCCGTTTGCTCGGCACGGCGGTTGCGGGCATCAGCCTGATGGAACTCGGACTGAGCGGACTCGCCCGGGCGCAGTCGAGCGGCACGAAGCCGGGATCGCGGGTCGTTGCCTTCGATCAGCTGAAGCAGATCGACGCCGGGACGCTCAGCGTGGGCTATGCGGAGGCGGGTCCGAGCAATGGTCCGGTGGTGATCCTGCTGCACGGCTGGCCTTACGACATCTACAGCTTCGTCGAAGTCGCGCCGTTGCTCGCCGCCGCCGGCTACCGGGTGATCGTGCCGTACCTGCGCGGCTACGGCTCGACGCGCTTCCTGTCGGCGGACACGCCCCGCAACGGGCAGCAGTCGGTCGTTGCGGTGGACATCATCGCGTTGATGGATGCGCTGAAGATCGACAAGGCGATTTTCGGCGGCTTCGACTGGGGTGCGCGCACGGTAAACATCATTGCGGCGCTGTGGCCCGAGCGGTGCAAGGCGATGGTGTCGGTGAGCGGTTATCTGATCGGCAGTCAGGAAGCCAACCGGACGCCGTTGCCGCCAAAAGCGGAACTGGCCTGGTGGTATCAGTTCTATTTCGCCACGGAGCGTGGCTATGCGGGCTACGATGCGAACCGCCACGACTTCAACAAGCTGATCTGGCACACGGCATCGCCGAAATGGGATTTCGACGATGCAACGTTCGAACGCTCGGCGCAGTCGTTCAATAACCCGGATCACGTTGCGGTGGTGATCCACAACTATCGCTGGCGTCTGGGCCTCGTCAAGGGCGAGCCGCGGTACGACGAGCTGGAGAAGCGCCTCGCACAGGCGCCGGTCATTACCGTGCCGACCATCACGATGGAGGGCGACGCGAACGGCGCGCCGCATCCCGAACCGGCTGCGTATGCGAAGAAGTTCACCGGCAAGTATGCGCATCGGAACATTGGCGGCGGCATCGGGCACAACTTGCCGCAGGAGGCGCCGAAGGCGTTCGCCGATGCGATCATCGACGTCGCCAGGTTCTGAGCCGTGATCTGGGCTGGTCGCCCGACATGCGCTCGGCGGCACGAGTATGAACCCGCTCACTTCGCCGTGATCTTTTCGCAAGCCCGCACCTTTTGCCTTGCTGGCGATGACGATGCTGGCGCCCGGGCGGGCGGCGCCGCGCCATGCAATCGACTGGCCAGCCGCGGAACAGACCTGATTCGAACCAGGCGCGCGCACCTCATCTATTCGCCGAAAATACCGATCCCGTGCACCCGGCGACAGTGCTTGTCACATTCGTCGCCGATACTCACTGCGCGCATTGGTGCCCTGGCCCGAGGCCGCTAATAAAGTGACCGCGGCGGCAAATCAGCAGCACTCCGCATCTTTCGAAGTCGCTCGATTCCTCAGTTAAACCCTGATTGACCAGGGGTATTTACCTACAAAACAGTACGCCAGAGGCTGGTTTAACAAAGTTAGAATGTTTCGTCTAATTCTGCGCGGCAGAAGCGAATCGAGGGGGCCGGGAGCGGTTGTGTCAGCATCTGCATGCTTGCGAGCTGTTTTCGCCTACTCGTTTCGAGCGATTTGTGGGCTTAAGAAAGGAGTGCAGAGTGGTTTTTACGACGCCGGATCAATTTATCGCCATGCAAAGTGCCAATGTTGCGGTCGCGTTTTCGTTGGCACAGCAAACATTCCACTGTTTTGAAGCACTGACGAGGCTTAACCTGCAAGCCGCCAAGGTCACGCTCGCTGAAAGTGAACAGGCCTGGCAACAGGCAATCTCGGGCAAGACCCCTGTCGAATTGTTCGTTCAGCAAGCCGGCAATGCGCGCCCGGTGGCGGAGAAAATGCTGTCGTATAACAGTCATGTACTGGATATTGCGAAAAACGCGCAAGCCGAGTTTATGAAGGTTTTCGAAGATCGCTGCGCACAGTCCAATGCAAGGATGCAGACGGTGGTGGACGACCTTGCGCGTCATGCTCCGGCAGGTTCCGAGGTCGCGGTCACGGTGTTCAAGTCGGCGGTTTCCAGTGCTGGCGCGGCCTACGACGCCATGCGCAAGGCCACCGCGCAAGCCATTGCCATGGCGCAGGCAGGTCAATCGGCAATCCCTGTGCCGACGCGGGCCAAATAAAGCAATCAACCAACAGCAATGCTCAGGCAGCCTGGCGCGAATGCTTCAAGGCTGTTGTTTCGCTTTCCTGCAAGCAGGACGGATCGGCCGATTCGGAGACGAAATGGATATCGCATTGCTTGCCAATTCGTTCGACGGGCGATCCGAGGGCGCTCAAGAAAATAGCCGGGAATGTAATGGGAAGTCACGCTTCTTTTAAGAACGATCTTTTGCATATCGAAACGATAGTCACGACACTTGAGAGATTAACTTCCAAAGGTGATTCGATGGCGTGTACGTCGTTGGTGAACGAGCCGGGTTATTGGCGTCGGCGGATCGAGACGATACTGAATCAGCGCGACATATCCAGGGTAGATCGCGAGCATGCGGGCGCGTTGCTCAGACGGCTGCACGGAATCGTGAAGACGTCTGCGTAACGCTGAAAAATAAAACGGACATCCGAGGGCCGCGGAAAACGCGGATCAGCCAGTCCACAGGGGAAAGACATGACTCATGAATATTCTGAGAGCGGCTTGAACGTGCTGTCGGCCCACGCTTCAGGCCGTCATCGACTCGTCGTGCGCGCGGCGCTTCACGGTATGCGCATTGCCGCCATCTGGCAGGTGCTGATGCCGATTTCCAGAAACGTCGAAAAACTCGATGTCACCACGCCTCCCGGCGGCGGTTTTGAAGAGGTCACGATCGCACTCGCTCAGGCGCAGCGCGAGTTGGTGGATGCGATGATCGCGCGCTTCAGGAGCATGCCCTGGGTGACGAGCGCGACGCTTTGCTGAGCGATGTGTTCAGCGCAACCGTGACCAGTACGACGGCTTATTCCAGCGCCGCAGCCGGGCCGAAGAATTCATAACGGCTTTGCGATTCCGGCACGCCGATCGCCTTCAGGTGCTTCTTGATGGCTTTCATGAACGCGATCGGTCCGAGAAAATAGACGTCGACGTCGCGCGTTTCCGGCAACCACGCATCGAGACGCGTTTCGTCGAGATAGCCGATGCCGTGCGCGTCGGCATCGTCCGCGCGGCGCTGTTCGTAGCAATAGAAGCGCTTCAGCTTCGGGTGACGGGCGGCCAGTTGCTCGATCGTGTCGCGGAACGCATGAACGCCGCCATGACGCGCCGAATGAATGAAGTGCACGGTGCGATCTGTACTCAGCGCGGCTTGCAGCATCGCCAATGTAGGGGTGATGCCCACGCCGCCGCTGATCAGGACCAGCGGCTTGTCGTTGTGCTCGAGCTTGAAGTCGCCGGCCGGCGCATACAGTTCCAGGGTGTCGTTTTCGTTGACGCGCGTGTGCAGATGGTTCGACACCTTTCCATTCGGTTCGCGCTTCACGCTGATACGGTATTCGCGGCCATTCGACATGGCCGAGAGAGAGTAGTTACGCCGCACTTCTTCGCCGTCGATATGGAACCGCACGCCGATATATTGTCCCGGATGAAATGCGAGCAACTCGCCGTTGTCGTCGGGGCGCAGATAGAACGACGTGATCTCGTCGCTCTCCCGCACTTTACGGGCGACGCGAAAGAGCCGCGTGCCGCGCCAGCCGCCCGGCGCAGCTTCCCGCTCGGAGTAGATTTTCTCTTCGAGCCCGATCAGAAGATCGGCGAGTTGCTGATAGGCGGCGGCCCACGCTTCGATGACCGCATCGGTTGCGATTTCGGTGCCGAGCACTTCGCGGATGGCTCTGAGCAGGCACTGGCCGACAATCGGGTAGTGCTCCGGCAGGATATTCAGCGCGACGTGCTTGTTGATGATCTGCGAGACCAGCCCGCCGAGTTGTTCCAGTTGATCGATGTGGCGTGCGTACATCAGCACGCCGTTGGCGAGCGCGCGTGGCTGTGCACCGCTTGCCTGATTCGCGAGGTTGAACATGGGCCGCACCTCGGGATGCTCGCTAATGAGAATCTTGTAGAAGTGCGTGGTCAACGCTTCGCCGCCGCTTTCGAGAAGGGGAACGGTGGCTTTGACGATAGCGCGATGTTCGGCGGAAAGCATAGGAAGTCCTGGTAGTGAGTGGATAGCCAGTCGGGCTTCGACTGTCGTGCTTTTGTATCCATGTTTCGTGCCAGGTATAAAATGCAATTAAATCAACGATCTGAATTTAACTATGGTCACTTCGACCTTGGTCGGAAAGACTCCAGACGGAGTCAATCTGACTGCGCGGGCATTGCTCGACGTCCTGACGCCCCTGATCCTCGATCTCTCGCGTGACCTGTCCGACCGCGAGCGTTACCGGCGCCTGCTCAGCAGTTTGCGGGCGCTGTTTCCGGGCGATGCGGCCGCTTTGCTGCGGCTGGAAGGCGACACGCTGGTGCCGCTCGCGATCGACGGGTTAAGCAGCGACACGCTTGGACGGCGTTTCCGTGTCAGCGACCACCCGCGCTTCGAGCAACTGCTGTCGCGGCCGGAGCCGACGCGTTTCGCCGCCGACTCCGACCTGCCGGATCCCTACGACGGCCTCGTGCAAGGCACGGCCGGGCACCTCGAAGTTCACGACTGCCTGGGCTGTCCGCTGTTCGTTCGCGGCCGTCCATGGGGTCTGCTCACGCTCGACGCGCTGGATCCGGCGCGCTTCGACAGCATCGACATGGCCTCGCTGCAGGCGTTTCTGGGTCTCGCCGCTGCCACCGTGAGCGTCGTCGAGCGAATCGATACGCTGGCGCGCAGCAGCGAGGAAGAGCGGCGCCGCGCGGAAGCTTACCGGCAGGCGAGCAGCCAGAGCCGGCGCGAGATGGTTGGCAGCAGCGAGGCTCACACGCAACTGGTTCAGGAAATCGAGGTCGTGGCCGGCAGTGACCTGACCGTGCTGATCACCGGCGAGACCGGCGTCGGCAAGGAACTCGTGGCCAACGCGATTCATGCGCTCTCGTCGCGGGCCAACAAGCCGCTCGTCAGTCTGAACTGCGCCGCGCTGCCCGACACGCTCGTCGAGAGCGAGCTGTTCGGGCATGTGCGCGGCGCGTTCTCCGGCGCGTCGTCGGACCGGCGCGGCAAATTCGAGCTGGCGGACGGCGGAACGATCTTTCTCGACGAGGTGGGAGAATTGCCCCTTCAGGTGCAGGCGAAGCTGTTGCGGGTGCTGCAGAACGGGCAGTTGCAGCGAATCGGCTCGGACCATGAGCACAAGGTCGACGTGCGGCTGATCGCGGCAACCAATCGCGATCTCGCCGAAGAGGTGCGCGCGGGACGGTTCCGCGCCGACCTCTATCATCGTTTGAGCGTCTATCCGCTACGCGTGCCGCCGCTGCGCGAACGCGGCCGCGATGTGCTGCTGCTCGCAGGGTTTTTCCTCGAGGAGAATCGTTCCCGGCTCGGCCTGCTGAGCCTGCGTCTTGCGGCGGATGCGCAAGCCATGCTGCTGCGCTACCCGTGGCCGGGCAACGTGCGTGAACTCGAGCACCTGATCGGGCGCAGCGCGCTCAAGGCGCTGGCCGCGAATCGCGAGCGCCGCCGGATCCTGACGCTGAGCGCCGCCGACCTGGCGTTGTCGTCCACACCGGACGAGACGAGCAACCAGACGCCCGTGCAGACAACCGGTGCCGGAACGAAGGACTTCCGCAGCGCGGTAACCGAGTTCGAGCGGGCCACCGTGCTCGACGCTCTCGCGCGCCATCACCAGAATTGGGCGGCTGTCGCGCGTGAGCTCGCCCTCGATCGGGCGAATCTGAACCGGCTGGCCAAACGGCTTGGCCTCAAATGAAGCGGCGGCGCAAACGGGCCGACGCCGCCGCTCGACCGTTATTCTGCGATCGAGAATCGCGCCGGGCGCTTTTGCGGCGCCTTGGTGGGACGCTCCACGCGCGCGGTGGCGCCGCGAATGAAGAGAATGGCGCAAATGGCCAGCATGGACCAGATGCAGAGAATGACCGTCAAAGTGCTCATTTCAGTTTTCGGGGTGGAGACTGCGATTGGGGCTGCCCGGCCTGCCGGCCGGTCAATGCGTCGTATGCGGGCCGCTGCCGTCGAACAGGAGTTCGTCGATCAGGCGCGTGGCCAGTGCCAGTTGCTGTTCGAGCGATGCGCGCGCGGCTTCGGCGCCCGCCGCGTCGCCGCGTGCAACCGCGTCGTGAGCCTGAGTTGCAAGGCACAACACGCTTTCCGACGCGAGGTGCAACCCGCGCATCGTTCCGGCGTCGGCGCCCGGCACCGGGCTGGTCCATTCGGTCGTCGAAACGGGCGGCAAGCCGGTTTCGAACTCGTTATCCTGGTCGTGGCGGGAAGACATTGTAGGTTCCTTGCTCGATGGGCACGCTGTGAGTGTGCGCTGGCACGCGGGGTTTCAATCGGTCGAACAAAAGCCTGTTTTTTGGTCAATCTGCGGTAGTTGGGAAATCGAAGTATTCCGCTGAAGAATACTCGCCCGGCGGCCGCCAATCAACCCGTGCGGCGCCGCCGGCGCTCCGTCCTTCCTCGTCCATCACTCCGGCTTCTTTCCGCCCGGCCCATCCTGCGACTCCAGCGCGGCAACCATCTCCCGCACCGCGGTCCGAAGTTCCGGCACATAGCGCCGTTTCGCCTCCGCGAGCGTTACTGCCCGCGACAGAAACACCACGTTCAGACTCCCCAGCACGCGCTCGCGCGAAACGATCGCAACGGCGACCGCACCGATCTTGCTCTGCGCCGACCAGTCGCCGTGATTGGAGCCAAAGCCGTCCGCGCGCACCCGCTTGACCAGGCTTTTTATCAACCTGTCGTTCGCGGCGAGCGCCTTCTGTTCTTCACCGCCGGCACCGGAGCGCAGCAAGTCGAGAATCTCCTCGCGCTCCTCGTCGGGACACATTGCAAAGTAGGCGCGCCCCGCAGCCGTCAGCAGAATCGGCAAGCGGCGGCCCACCATTGAACGGTGAAACGAGAGCGGACTGAAGCGGTGCGTCGTCTCGCGGATGATCATCGCGTCGCCGTCCGGCGTGGTCAGATCCGAAGGCCACGCAACGCGCTGCAGCAACTGCCCCATGATCGGCGGCGCGATCGTCGCAATCCGTTCGTTATCCGTAAAACCTTCGCTCAACGAACGAACCTTCAGCGTCAATCGGAAACTGTCGTCCGACGCGCTGCGCCGCACGAAGCCTTCTTCCATCAACGTCTCCAGCAGCCGCCGCGCGGTGGTGCGATGCAGGCCCGTCAGCTCGCTGATCTGCTGGCTGGTGGCGCGGCCGCTGTCCATGGAATTGAGCGCCTGGAGCACTTGCAAGCCACGCGCGAGACCCCGCACATTCGTATACTTTGTCACCAAAAAACCTCGATAAATCAACTATGTGCATTGTATGCACATTTTTCACAAATTGTTGAGGGCATCCGGCGCGAGTCCTAGACTGCGAGCAAATCAACAATTCAAGGAGACGCGAGAGGCCGCATCCCATGCGCGACTTTTTCGCCATGGCGATACGCAATCGTCCCCGTGCTCTCCCTGGATATTTCACACAAGTCCGCTATCTGAAGCGGCGGCGCGCCGTGCCGCTCGCGTCAAAGGAGACAGTATGTACCCGTCCAATGATCCGGCGACCGCAAGCGGTCGCAGTGAAACCGTGTGCGCCGATGTCGCGATCATCGGCGCCGGACCCGTCGGTTTGATGATCGCCAACTACCTGGGCTTGCAGGGCGTGCGCGTGGTGCTGCTGGAAAAGCTCGAACAGATCATCGACTATCCGCGCGCCATCGGCCTCGACGATGAAGCGCTACGCGTGTTCCAGTCCGTCGGCCTGGCCGACGTGCTGTTGCCGCATACCACACCAGACCACTGGATGCGTTTTGTCACGCACAGCGGGCATTGCTTCGCGTCGATCGAACCGCGCACCGACGAGTTCGGCTGGTCGCGCCGCAATGCATTCATTCAGCCGCTCGCGGATCGTGTGTTGTACGAAGGGTTGCGCCGCTTCCCGCATGTCCGGGTGCTGTTCGGCACGAACGTGAGCGGGTTCACACAGGACCAGAGCGGCGTGACGATCGCGGCGGAGGACGCGAAAGGCGGCCGCCGCACGGTGCGCGCGTCGTACATGGTCGGCGCGGACGGTGGCAACAGCTTCGTGCGCCGCATGCTCGACGTGCCGTTCGAGGGGAGGACCAAGCCGAATCAATGGATCGTGGTGGACGTGCGCAACGATCCGATCGGCTCGCCGCACGTGTACATGCATTGCGATCCGCAGCGGCCGTACGTATCGGCGGCGTTGCCGCACGGCATTCGCCGCTTCGAATTCATGGTGATGCCGGGCGAAACCGAAGAGGAACTGTCCAAGCCGGAGAACATGGCCGCGCTGATCCGCAAGGTGGTGGCCGATCCGCAGAAGGTGGACTACATCCGCAAGCGCGTCTATACGCACAATGCGCGGCTCGCGAGCCGCTTTCGCGTGGACCGCGTGCTGCTGGCCGGCGACGCCGCGCACATCATGCCGGTCTGGCAAGGGCAGGGCTATAACAGCGGGATTCGCGACGCGAGCAATCTCGGCTGGAAGCTGGCGATGGTGGTCAAGCAACTCGCCGGCGAGGCATTGCTCGACACCTACACGGCGGAGCGCCGCGCGCACGCCCGCTCGATGATCCATCTTTCGGAAGTGGCCGGCGACATCTTCGCGCCGACGAGCCGCTTCGGCATCAAGTTCCGCGACGCCTTCGTGCGCACCTTCAACGTGATCCCCGCCATGAAGCGCTACTTCGTGGAGATGCGTTTCAAGCCGATGCCGCGCTATGAAACGGGCGTCGTATTGCTCACGGAGCGCAAACGCAAGCACGGTGTGCTGGCTCGCGTGCTGGAGCGCTCCGGCCATTCCGCACCCGGCCGGCTGCTCGGCCTGATGAGCGAAAAGCGCGAGTCCCTGCTCGGCCGCCTCGTCTATGGCCGTGATCCGCTGTGTCATTCGCCGGTCGGGCGCATGTTCATTCAGCCGCGTGTGCGGACAGTGGACGGCGGCGTCACGCGTCTCGACGACGTGCTCGGCAATCGCTTCGCGATCATCGGCTGGGGTTCGGATCCCACGTTCGGGTTGTCGCCGCTCGCGCGCGAAACCTGGCAGCGCCTCGGCGGCTGCTTCGTGCTCGCCAAGCCCGATACCCAGCTCGCTTTTCATGACGACGTGCCTGACGGCGTGATCGCCATCGGCGACGTGCAGGGCCGTCTGAAGGAGTGGTTCGCGCGCGTGCCGGAATCCGTGGTGCTGCTGCGGCCCGATCGTTTCGTGGCGGGCATGTGCACGCCGCAGCAGGTGTCGGCGTGCATCGGCGAACTCGCGCTCAAGCTGACATTGAAGGCCGGCGAGCGTGCCGCCGCCACGGTCGCGGCGAGCAACCCGGCTGAGGCGTCCGTAAGCGATGTCGCCGTGGCGGCGGGAGCCTGACATGCCGATGTTGCTCGAATGTCTTTCCCACACGCCGCTCGCCGGCTATTGCGACCCGGCGCCCGAGATCGTCGCGGAAGTCGGGCGGATTCACGCCGCGGCGCGCGCACGCGTTGCCGCCTTCGACCCGCAACTGGTCGTCGTGTTCGCGCCGGACCATTACAACGGTTTCTTCTACGACGTGATGCCGCCGTTCTGCATCGGCGCCTCGGCGAGCGCGATCGGCGACTTCGGCAGTCTGGCGGGTCAGCTTGCGGTACCCGCCGGCACCGCGCTCGATCTCGCACAAGCCGCGCTCGAAGCCGATGTCGACGTTGCCGTGTCGTACCGCATGCAGGTCGATCACGGTTGCGCGCAGGCGCTGGAGATTCTCACGGGCGCACTGGATCGTTATCCGGTCGTGCCGGTGTTCATCAACTCGGTTGCGCCGCCCATGGCGTCGTGCCGCCGTGCGCGTTTGCTCGGCGACGCGCTGGGGCGCCGCCTCGCGCTGATGAATCAACGCGTGCTGTTGATCGGCTCCGGCGGTATTTCGCACGAACCGCCGGTGCCGGAACTGGCGGGCGCAACGGACGAAGTCGCCGAGCGGCTGATTGCCGGCCGCAATCCGTCGGCGCAAGCGCGGGCGGCGCGCGAGGCTCGCACCGTCGCGGCGGCCCGCGCGTTCGCCGCGGGCGACAGCCGCCTGCATCCGCTCAATCCCGAGTGGGACCGCGCGTTCCTGAGGCTGCTCGAAGAAGGGGAGTTGCCCGCACTCGACGGCTTCACCGACACAGCGATCACGCGCGCCGCCGGCAAGTCCGCGCACGAGGTGCGCACGTGGATTGCCGCGTTCGGCGCGTTGCAGGCGCACGGACCCTATCGCGCGACGCTCGATTACTACCGGCCGATCCCCGAGTGGATCGCGGGCTTCGGCGCGATGCACGCGCGGCCCATTGCCGAAACCGTTTGACGAATCACGGAACCCGCCATGAACCACCAAAGCCATGCTGAAGCGCTAGCCCTGCGGCTGCGCGAATCCGAGCGCACTCGTCAGACCATCGCGCCGTTGCGCGACGACGAGCGCTTCGTCCAACTGAATGCAGCCGACGCCGCCGGGTTCGCCTACGCCGTCCAGCAGACCAACGTCCAGGCGCGCGTGGGCGCCGGCGAGCGCATCGTCGGGCGCAAGATCGGTTTGACCTCGCCCGCGGTGCAACGCCAGCTCGGCGTCGCGCAACCGGACTTCGGCGCGCTGTTCGCGTCGATGGCTTATGGCGACAGCCAGCCGATCCCGCTCGGCGAACTGATTCAGCCGAAGGTCGAGGCGGAAATCGCGCTCGTGCTCGAACACGATCTCACGCATGAAAAGCACACCTACGCCGACCTGATTCGCGCGACCGCCTATGCGGTCGCCGCCATCGAGGTCGTGGACAGCCGCATCGAGGGCTGGAATATCCGCTTTGTCGATACCGTCGCGGACAACGCGTCGAGCGCGCGCTTCGTGCTCGGCAGCCGCCCGGTGCTGCTGCGCGACGTCGATCTGGCGGCGTGCGCGATGACCCTCTCGAACGAGGCCGAAGCGCTCTCGCGCGGCAACGGCGCAGCGTGCCTGGGCAATCCGCTGAACGCCGCCGTGTGGCTCGCGGACCGCATGCAGCAGCTCGGCACGCCGCTGCGAGCCGGCGATGTCGTCCTGACCGGCGCGCTCGGTCCGATGGTCGCGGTGACGCAGCCCGGCACTTTCAGCGCGCAGATCGAAGGCCTCGGCAGCGTTCGCGCGACTTTCTCCGCATAAGCATTCACCCGATTGAGGACTGACATGGCAAGCGAAAAACTCAAGGCCGCGATCATCGGCTCCGGCAACATCGGCACCGATCTGATGATCAAGATCATGCGGCACGGCGAGCATCTGGAGGTGGCGGCGATGGTCGGCATCGACGCGGCGTCCGACGGTCTCGCGCGCGCCGCGAGGCTGGGCGTCGCGACCACGCACGAAGGCGTGGAAGGGCTGACGCGTCTGCCGGTGTTCAACGACATCGACTTCGTGTTCGACGCGACCTCCGCCGGCGCGCATGTGAAAAACGACGCGTTCCTGCGCGCGCTGAAACCGGACATCCGCCTGATCGATTTGACGCCTGCCGCGATCGGTCCGTATTGCGTGCCGGTCGTGAATCTCGACGCGTATATCGACAGCCGCAACGTCAACATGGTGACGTGCGGCGGTCAGGCAACGATTCCGATGGTGGCCGCGGTCTCGCGCGTGGCGAAGGTGCATTACGCGGAAATCGTCGCGTCGATCAGCAGCAGGTCGGCCGGTCCCGGTACGCGCGCGAATATCGACGAGTTCACCGAAACGACTTCGAAGGCGATCGAAGCGGTGGGCGGCGCGGCCAAAGGCAAAGCGATCATCGTGCTCAATCCGGCCGAGCCGCCGGTGATGATGCGCGACACGGTCTACGTGCTGTCGGATCTCGCCGCGCAGGCGCAAGTGGAAGCCTCGATCGAAGCCATGGCCGCCGCCGTGCATGCGTATGTGCCGGGCTATCGCCTGAAGCAGAAGGTGCAGTTCGACGAGATCGCCGCCGACGCGCCGCTGAACATTCCGGGCCTTGGCCGCTTCAGCGGTTTGAAGACCTCGGTGTTCATCGAGGTGGAAGGCGCGGCGCATTACCTGCCGGCGTATGCGGGCAATCTCGACATCATGACCTCGGCCGCGCTCGCGACCGCGGAGCGCATGGCGCAATCCCTCGTGCAGGCATAAGGAGACGCTTCTCATGGACAAGAAACTGTATATCTCCGACGTGACGCTGCGTGACGGCAGCCACGCGATCCGTCATCAGTATTCGATCGACAACGTGCAGCGGATCGCCCGCGCGCTCGACAAGGCGAAGGTGGACAGCATCGAGGTCGCGCATGGCGACGGCTTGCAAGGCTCGAGTTTCAACTACGGCTTCGGCGCGCATAGCGACCTCGAATGGATCGAGGCGGTCGCGGACGTGGTCGAGCACGCGCAGATCGCCACGCTGCTGTTGCCGGGCATCGGCACGATTCACGATCTGAAGGCGGCGTACCAGGCCGGCGCGCGCATCGTGCGGGTCGCGACGCACTGCACCGAGGCGGACATTTCGAAGCAGCACATCGAATACGCGCGCGAACTCGGCATGGACACGGTCGGCTTCCTGATGATGAGCCACATGACCACGCCGGAGAACCTCGCCGTCGAAGCAAAGAAGATGGAACAGTACGGCGCGACCTGCATCTACGTGGTCGACTCCGGCGGCGCGATGAACATGAACGATGTGCGCGCGCGCTTTCGCGCATTGAAGGCCATGCTGAAGCCGCAGACGAAGACCGGCATGCACGCGCACCACAACCTGAGCCTCGGCGTCGCGAACTCGCTCGTCGCCGTGGAAGAAGGTTGCGACCGCATCGATGCGAGTCTCGCGGGCATGGGCGCGGGTGCGGGCAATGCGCCGCTGGAAGTGTTCATTGCCGCGGCCGAACGCGCCGGCTGGCACCACGGCACCGATCTCTACACGCTGATGGATGCCGCCGACGAGATCGTGCGGCCGCTGCAGGACCGTCCGGTGCGCGTGGACCGTGAAACGCTGGCGCTCGGTTATGCGGGCGTGTATTCGAGCTTCTTGCGGCACGCCGAAGTGGCCGCAAAGAAGTACGGGCTGAAAGCCGTCGACATTCTCGTCGAACTGGGCAAGCGGCGCATGGTCGGCGGCCAGGAAGACATGATCGTCGACGTGGCGCTCGACCTGAAACGCGCGGCCAGCGTCTAGCGCATTGGTTCAGAAGCCGGGCGGCCGTCCGCGTCGTCCACCCCACCCAGCGTTATCGCCGGCAAGAGCGATGCTGAAAACACATTGGAGACTTTTTATGCAGCGATCAACCAACACTCGCCCCACCGGTGCCGTCACGATCGGCCTCTGCCTGATCGTCGCGTTACTGGAAGGGCTGGACCTGCAATCGACCGGCGTCGCCGCGCCGCGCATGGCCCGCGAATTCCATCTCGCGGTCGCGCAGATGGGCTGGGCATTCAGCATCGGCGCGCTCGGCCTGCTGCCGGGCGCCGCGATCGGCGGACGGCTCGCCGACAAGCTCGGCCGCAAGCGCGTACTGATGCTGTCGGTCGCGCTGTTCGGCATCTTCTCGATCGCCACTACGCAGGTGTGGGACTTGAACAGTTTGCTGGCCGCGCGCTTTCTCACCGGGCTCGGGCTCGGCGCCGCGATGCCGAACCTGATCGCGTTGTGCTCGGAAGCGGCGTCGCCGGATCAACGCAACACGGCGGTGGGCGCGATGTATTGCGGCATGCCGTTCGGTGCGGCGCTCGCGGCGGTGATCGGCATCGTCAGTCCGGGCGATGCGAGCTGGCGGCATATCTTCTACGTGGGCGGCGTGGGACCGCTGCTGGTGCTGCCGTTGCTGGCGCTCTACATGCGCGAGTCGGCGCATTTCGTCGCCGCGCGCCCGGCCGCGGGCGGCGCGCGCGGGATGGGCGAGGCGCCGTCCGGCATCGCGCAGGCCTTGTGGAAGGAAGGGCGGGCCGGTACGACCGTCGCGTTGTGGATCAGCTATCTGGGCACGTTGATCGTCCTGTACTTCCTGATCAACTGGCTGCCGTCGCTGGTGTTGAGCCGTGGGCTCTCGCGCGTGCAATCCAGCGTCGTGCAGATGATGTTCAACATCGGCGGCGGCATCGGGGCGATCGTGATCGCGAGCCTGATGGATCGCATCGGCAAGCGGCGCACCGTGACCGGCATGTATCTGGGCATCGCCGCGGCATTGGCGGCGCTCGTCGCCGCGAACGGCGGCGTGTCCATGGCGTGCGGCGGTTTGCTCGCGGGGCTGTTTCTCGTCGGCGGACAGTCGGTGTTGTATGCGCTCGCGAGCAGCATCTATCCGACCCACGTGCGTGGCACCGGCGTGGGCGCGGCGGTGGCGGTAGGGCGCATGGGCTCGATTCTCGGGCCTTTGATCGCGGGGCAGTTGCTGGCGATCGGGCAGAGTGCGTCCGTGCTGCTGAGCGCGAGCATTCCGTTGATCGCCGTCGCGGCGATCTCGGCGTGGCTCGTGGTGGACAAGTCCGCGCCTGTTTATGCGCCGGCGACCGCGCAATAGCGCAAGGGCGCAAGCGCGCAACCGTCGCATAGCGCCATCGAATCCGGATCGCGCGCCCCCGCGTAGCGTGCGCGCTCAACCAACTCTCTTCAGACAAAGGAAAGCACCATGACCTCGAATGTATCGGCCATCACCGAAGCATCGACCAGCAGATTCGTGCGTATCAAGGAGGGCGATCGCGACGTGCAGTTGCACTACAACGACGCCGGACAGGGCGCCGAAACCGTGGTGATGCTGCACGGCTCGGGCCCCGGCGCGAGCGGCTGGGCGAACTTCAACCGCAATGTCGAGCCGCTCGTCGCCGCGGGCTACCGGGTCATCCTGATGGACTGCCTGGGTTGGAGCAAAAGCGATCCGGTGGTGTGCGACGGCTCGCGTTCCGAACTCAACGCGCGTTCGTTGCAAGGCCTGCTCGACGCGCTCGACATTGAACGCGTGCACATCATCGGTAACTCGATGGGCGGCCATAGCGCCGTGGCATTCGCGCTCGCCAATCCGCGGCGTGTCGGCAAACTGGTGCTGATGGGCGGCGGCACCGGCGGCCCGAGCCAGTTCGTGCCGATGCCGACGGAAGGCATCAAGCTGCTGCAAGGCCTGTATCGCGAACCGACGATTGAAAACCTGAAGCGGATGATGAACGTGTTCGTGTTCGACGCCCAGGCATTGACCGACGATCTGATGCAGGCGCGGCTCGACAATATGCTCGCGCGTCGTGATCACCTGGAAAACTTCGTGAAGAGTCTCGCGGCGAATCCGAAGCAGTTCAACGACTTCGGTCCGCGCCTGGGCGAAATTGCGGCGCCGACGCTGGTGATCTGGGGGCGCGACGATCGCTTCGTGCCGATGGATGTGGGTTTGCGTCTGGTTGCCGGCATGCAGAATGCCGAGATGCATATTTTCAGCCGCTGCGGTCACTGGGCGCAGTGGGAGCATGCGGAGAAATTCAACCGCATGGTGGTGGATTTTCTGGCGCACTGAGGCGCGGCGCCGATGGGCATCGACAGGCGCCGCGTGCAGACACGCGAGCGCCAAAGTGTTCCGGACTGCGATCTTATTGCGTACCGGTCTGCGCCGGTGCCTGCGGAGCCGGGGTGACCCGCGCCGATTGCCGCACCAGTTCCTGTGTCATTGCTGCGCCGACGGGGTTCGAGCCGCGGTGGTCCTGGCTGACCGGGGCGGTCTGCATGGGCGGCGGCATCGGCAGCGACGGGTCGGGTTTGGAAGATTCCTTGACGAGCTGTTCCGTCATGGCTGCCGCGACGGCATTCGAGCCGTGCCGGCTCAGATCGTCGCGCGCACGGCCGACAGGCTGCGCCGTGTCTGCTTTCGCCGCGGCAGGTTCGCGTGTTTGCACCGATGTGCTCGCGTGGCCCGGCTGCTTATGCCGTGAGATTTGCGGACGCGCTTCCGTTTGCGCGTCGGTGGCAATGGGGGCCGGTATGGACGGGGACGGCGCCGCCGCCGCGATCTGACCCGTACTGTTCGCGGAGGGCGAAGTGGGAACCACATTGCCTGCGATCACGTGCGTGCCGTCCACGCGCGGACCCACGGCCGTCGTCGTGACGGAGTTGGTCGTCACCGCGTCTGGCGCGGCGTCGGAGTGCTCGCCTTTAGGGAGAAGCTGGTAAGAGATGAATCCCACGTCCACCAGAACCAGCGCGATAATCAACGCCTTGCCTGTATTCGTCATATCCAAAACCGAGTCGTTCGAGTGAGATGATCGAGTCATGATAATCGAACGCCAAAAAACATTCTGCGCGGGCGTTTTGCAATGCGATTTATGCGGTTTTCTCCACACGTATTGACACCGTTCTGACACCCTTCGTTAGTGAGTTCATCAAATCGTTCGTCAAGCGCCGGCGGGCTCCGCGCGTTTCACCGCGAAGTCCCAGCGTTGCGCCTGCGCGGTCTCGACTTTGGCGGGCAATAATCCGGCCTGGAAGAACGTGTCCGCGATCTTCTGCTGTTCACCGAAATTCTGTGCAACGACGGGACGCACCAGATAACTCCGGCGGGCATTCGCACGTTCGATCGTGGCGGCGTCGAGTCCCCAGATCGGCGCAAGTGTCTGGGCAGCCTGCTGAGGATGCGCGCGCAACCAGACGCCGGCCTGCGTCAACTGGTCGAACACGATCTGGATGACCTCGGGATGCGCCGCCGCGAACCGGTTCGACGCGAGGTAGTAGCGCTGGTACGACGCGAGTCCCTTGCCGTCCGCGAGAATGCGCACGTCGGCATCGCGGTCGACGGATGCCACGTACGGATCCCAGGTGACCCACGCATCGACGCTGCCGCGCTCGAAGGCCGCGCGGCCGTCGGCCGGCGTGAGGTAGCTGATCCGCACGTCCGCGGGCGCGAGCCCCGCCTTGATGAGCGCCGCGAGCAGCAGATAGTGGCTGCCGGCGGCCTTGGTCACGGCAATGCGCTTGCCCTTGAGATCGGCGAGCGTATGCAGCGCGCCATCCTGTTTGACGATGATCGCCTGGGCACCCGGCGACGGCGCTTCCTGCGCGACATAGACGAATCGCGCATGCGCGGCTTGAGCAAAGATCGGTACGGTGTCGGCGACGTCCGCGCTGAAATCCACGGCCTCGACATTGAGCGCCTCGGTCAAGGGCAAACCGCTCGAAAACTCATTCCACGACACGCGCACACCCAACGGCGCGAGGGCCTTGTCGAGCGACCCGCTCGCCTTGAGCAGCGTGGTCAACGTCGACGACTTCTGATAGCCGATCCGCAGCGCGGTCGGCTCTGCGTTGGTGGCCGACGTTTGCGGGTAGCCGCGCGGCGCGAGCGTGCTGAGCGAGGAAGCCAGCGCGACGCGGATAAAAGCCCGTCTGGTGAGGAGCGCCATGGTTCATAGTCCTTGAGTCGAATCTGAAGGGAAGGCCAATCGACCATCCTGGCAACGACCCTGCGCTGCGCGAACTGACCGTTTCAGCTAAACATCGAAGGCCAGCGCATAAGCACGGCGATGCGTGGGGAAGCCGGCTCCGGCGTGACGAATCGCATCGGCCATTGAATGCAAAAGATAAATATTGATTCGATATAAACATATCGAAAGAGAATAATTCTCCTGGGCCGTCTTGATCGCTACGCTTGCGGGCATATCGTCAGAGAGGACCTATGGCCGCTTCCACTTCCACGTCGTTTCTCGCACGGCGGCGCGCGCTCAAACGCCTGAGCGCTGTGCCGGCATTCGCCGCGTCAGGCGCATTCGATTCGCTCGCTGCTCATGCCGCCGAACTCGCGCCGGTCACACTCGTACTCGGCGATCAGGCGGGCGGTACGCGTGCGTTGGCCGAAGCCGCCAAGGTGCTCGACGGCGCGCCGTACGCGTTTCGTTGGGCCAACTTTCAGGGCGCGGCGCCGCTCTTCGAAGCGCAGCGCGCGGGCGCCGTCGATCTTGCGCCGGCCGGCGATCTGCCGGTGCTTGCCGCAGCCGTCGGCGACCCGACGCTGAAGATCGTCGCGACGCGCGTCGGTTCCGGCGAGCAACTCGGCATTCTGGTCGCGCAGGACTCGAAGATTCGCACGGTCGCGGATCTGAAAGGACGCACGGTGTTCGTTTCATCGGCGCGGGGCAGCATTTCGCAGTTTCAGCTCTACGGTGCACTAGCCGAAGCCGGTCTCTCGAAGGAGGACGTCAACGTCCGTTTCATTCTCCCCGTCGATGCGTTTGCCGCGTTCGCGTCCGGTTCGATCGAGGTGTGGGCCACGTTCGATCCTTATTACGGCATCGCCGTGCAGCGCGGCGCGCGCATTCTGCGCGACGGCGCCGGCATCAATAGCGGACTGGGTTTTATCACAGCATCCGGCACGGCCCTGGCGGAACCGCGCAAGCGCGCGGCGATTGCCGATGTGCTGCTGCGGTTCCAGCGCGCGGGCGATTGGGCACTCGCGAATCCCGACACCTACGCGCAAATCTATGCGACGCTGACACGTGCGCCGCTCGATGCCGCAAAGCGCATCACGCAGCGCGCGGCGCTGAAACAGCACTTTGTCGACGAGACGGATATCGGCGCATTGCAGAAGGTCGCCGACAGCGCCAGCCGCGATGCCATTCTGCCGCGGCGCATCGACGTGCGCGCGATTTCCGACACCCATATTGCGAACGGGTGACACGCGCGCACCGATAACCTGACATGAGCGGGCCGGGCGTGCGGCGCGCTCACGCTGCCGGCGTGTTCACGGCATATTGGGGTTTCACCGGAGCATAACGTGACGTCATGGGTCCTCAAACAATTCGGGCGTTGTCGCGGATAATTAGACTCACTATATTGGGCTCGACGATGCATGACATCGACGATATGTTCGCTCAACCGTTTCGAGGACCCCGTCGTGATCAAAAAGCCCATGTTGCGCCCGCTTGCCGCTGTTCTGATCCTCGGCGTCGCGAATCTCGCGCCCGCAGGTTTGACGTCCGCGTTTGCCGCCGCCGGCAAGATTACCTTCGTCTCGCAAGGCGGAACCTATCAGGAAGCGCAGACCAAGGCGATTCTCGACCCGGCCGCGAAGCTGCTCAATATCACCGTGAACCAGGACAGCATTCCTGACGCGTGGCCGCAGATCAAAGCCCAGGCCGCCACCGGCAAGCCGATCTGGGACGTGGTCGACACGCCGACCTCCAACTGCCTGCGCGGCGGCAAGGAAGGACTGCTGGAAAAGCTCGACTTCTCGAAGATCCCGAATGGCGCGGCCATGCCGGAGAAATACCGGACGCCGTACTCGGTCGCGTACGAGTTCTATTCGACGGTGATCGGCTACAACAAGAAGACGTTGAAGAAGGTGCCGCAGAGCTGGGCCGATTTCTGGAACGTGAAGGCGTTCCCCGGCACCCGTGCGCTGCGCAACGATCCGCAGACCGTGCTCGAAGCGGCGCTGCTCGCCGACGGCGTGCCGCGCGACAAACTCTATCCTCTCGACGTCGATCGCGCGTTTAAGAAGCTGCAGCAGATCAAGCCGGACGTGACCGTCTGGTGGACCTCGGGTGGCCAGTCAGCGCAATTGCTGCACGACGGCGAGGTCGATATGACGATGATCTGGAACGGCCGCGCGAGCGCGGTGCGCAAGGACAATCCCGATGTCGATTTCACGTACAACGACGGCATTCTGCAAAACACGCAGTTGTGCGTGCTGAAGAACGCGCCCAATCTGCCCGACGCGATCAAGTTCATCAACGCCGCGGTCTCGCCGGAGTTGCAGGCCAACTTGCCGCTCTATATCGACTACGGGCCGGGCAATCCGGCGGCATTCAAGACGGGCAAGATCGATGCGAAGCGCGCGAGCGAGTTGCCGAGCTCGCCGGAGAATGCGTCGAAGCAGGCGCTGATGTCGGAGGAATGGTGGGCGTCGGATGCCGGCGTTCAGGCGAAAGCGCGCTGGCTCAAGTTCATGCAGTAAGCCCAGCGTCTTCTTGTGCGCGTCGTGTGCGGGACCCGAGGCCGTTGCACGCCAGGATCCCGCCGCGTTCGACTCCCGGCGCATTTTCGCGCGTCCCGCACGGCTTAACGTCTGCGCATTCCCAACGTGATCGACTATCTGATTCTCGGCGGCGGCTCGGCCGGCTGCGTGCTCGCCGCGCGCCTGTCCGAGGACGCCGGCAAGACCGTCTGCCTCGTCGAGGCGGGCCGCAATATCTCGCGGACGGACATGCCCGCGGCGGTGCGCAGCCGCTATCCCGGCCGCGCCTATCTCGACACCGCGAACATCTGGCAGCGGCTGAAAGCACGCATGAGCACGTCGAGCGCGACGCGCCGTTACGAGCAGGCACGCCTGCTCGGCGGCGGCTCGGCGATCAACGCGCTGATGGCCAATCGCGGCGCGCCGGCCGACTACGACGAATGGCACGCACTCGGCGCGCACGGCTGGCATTGGAGCGCCTGCCTGCCGTACTTCCGCAAGCTCGAAACCGATTGCGATTTCAGCGGCGCGCTGCATGGCGAGAGCGGGCCGGTGCGCATCCAGCGCACGCCGTGGACGCGCATCTCGCCATTCGTGCGCGCCGTGCTCGCCACGCTCGACGCGCGCGGCCACACGCGGCGTGACGACCAGAACGGCGAGTGGCGGGACGGCACGTTCATTGGCGCGATCGCTGTGAGCGAAGCGGGCGAGCGGATCCCGACTTCGGTCTGCTATCTCGACGACGCCGTGCGAGCGCGCCCGAATCTCACGATCCGCACGCAAACGCTGGTCGAACGCGTGCTGTTCGACGGCAAGCAGGTGATCGGCGCGCGCGTCATTGGTGAGGACGGCCGGAGCGAAGCGTTGCGCGCGAAACATGTGATCGTTTGCTCGGGCGCGATCCACAGTCCGGCGCTTCTGATGCGAAGCGGCATCGGCCCCGCTGCCGAACTCGCCGCGCTGGGTATCGAGGTGGTGGCGGATCGAGGCGGTGTCGGCGGCAATCTGATGGAGCATCCGTCGATTGCGGTGTCGGCGGTTCTGCCGCGCGCGGCCCGCGCGTTATATCCCGACGAGCATCACGAGCAGGCCATCGTGCGCTTTTCGTCCGGCGTGAGCGGGGCGTTGCCCGGCGACATGCATGGCGCGATTCTCTCGCGTTCGGGCTGGCATTCGGTCGGCCTGCGGCTCGGCACGATCTTCTTCTGGGTGAACAAGTCGTACTCGCGCGGCCGTGTGACGCTCGCGTCGGCCGATCCGCGCGACGAGCCCGCTGTCGACTTCAACATGCTCTCCGACGCACGCGATCTCGAACGCCTCAAGCTCGCGCTGCGCTTCGGCGCCCGCACGCTTGCCGATCCGATGATGGCGCGGCACCGCACCACGCTGCTGCCGTCGAGCTATTCACCGCGCGTCGCGAGCGTGGCGGTGCCGGGGGCGTGGAATGCATTGCAGCGCGGTCTGCTGAGCGCGCTGCTGGACCTCGCCGGGCCGTTGCGGGCATGGCTGGTGCGGCGTGTGGTCACGCAAGGTGTGACGCTCGACGCACTGCTCGCCGACGATCACGCGTTGACGCGATTCGTGACCCGCTCGGTGGGCGGCACCTGGCATCCGTCGGGAACCTGCCGCATGGGCGCCGCCGACGATGCGTTCGCGGTATGCGACGCGCGCGGCGCGGTCTATGGCGTCAGCGGACTTTATGTGTGCGACGCGTCGCTAATGCCGTCGATACCGTGTGCGAACACGAATGTGCCAACCATCATGATCGCGGAGCGTATCGCGGATATGTTGCGCGGCCGTGCCTGAGTGCGATGCCGGGCCGCCGCATGGCAACGTGGCGACCCGGCAAGCGGTAAGCGCTAAGTGATGAGCGGCCAGCCGGACCCAGCAGGGCCCGCGCAAGCTCAGTCGCCAAACCCCACGATCCCCTTCACTTCGAGAAACGCCTCGAGCCCCCATTCCGCGTATTCGCGGCCGTTGCCCGACTGCTTGTAGCCGCCGAACGGCGAGCCCGCATCCCACGACGGATAGTTCAGATACACGCTGCCCGCGCGGAGCCTGAACGCCACGCGCCGCGCACGCTCCAGATCGGCGGATTGAACGTAGGCCGCGAGCCCGAACGGACTGTCGTTGGCAATCGCGATCGCGTCTTCCTCATCGCGGTACGGCATGATCGCGAGTACCGGGCCGAAAATTTCTTCACGCGCGATCGTCATGGCAGGGCGCACATCGGCGAACACGGTCGGTTGCACGTAATAGCCGCGTTCCAGACCCGGCGGGCGGCCGAGGCCACCCGTCACGACATGCGCGCCTTCGTCGATGCCCGCCGCAATCAGCCGCTCCACGCGCTCGAACTGCACGCCGCTGACAACCGGACCCATGGTCGTGCGCTCGTGGTCGGCCGGGCCGACGCGCTGCGCTTGCGCCGCGCGCCGCGCGATCGCCACCGCTTCATCATGGCGCGCCGCGGGCACGAGCATGCGCGTGGGCGCGTTGCACGACTGGCCGCTGTTGTTGAAGCACGAGTTCACGCCCGCCGTGACAGCCGCTTCGAAATCGACGTCGTCCAGCAGAATGTTCGCGGACTTGCCGCCCAGTTCCTGATGCACACGCTTGACGGTCGGCGCCGCGAGCTTCGCAATCTCGACCCCCGCGCGTGTCGAACCGGTGAACGACACCATATCGACATCGGGATGCGCGGCGAGCGCCGCGCCGACAGTCGGGCCGTCGCCGTTGACGAGATTGAAGACGCCCGGCGGCACGCCCGCCGCGTCGAGTATCTCCGCGAAAAGCAACGCATTGAGTGGCGTGACTTCGCTGGGCTTGAGCACCATCGTGCAACCCGCCGCGATGGCGGGTGCGGCCTTGCAGACGATCTGATTGATCGGCCAGTTCCACGGCGTGATGAGCGCGACCACGCCGACGGGTTCGTGATTGACGAGCGTGGTCCCCTTTCTGCGCTGCCATGCGAAGGTTTCGCACGTGCGGATCAGCTCTTCGAGATGCCGCCGCCCGATGCCCGCCTGCCACGCACGCGCCATCGCGCGTGGCGCGCCGAGTTCGCGTGAGATGGTGTCGCCCATTTCATCCTGACGTTCGAGAAACACTTCGAGAATGCGGCGGATCAATGCGAGGCGCTCGGCCGGCGTGGTCTGCGAGAACGACACGAATGCGCGTTTCGCGGCGGCGACCGCGCGATCGGCATCGGCGGGCGTACCCATCGCCACTTCCGCGAAGGCTTGCTCGGTGCAAGGATCGACCACGGCGCGGCGCGCGTTGCCCGACGGCTCGACCCAGGCGCCGTCGATATAGAACTTCAGTGCATTGATCATGTTATTGCTGTTGTCAGAGAAAAGTTAGGCGCGCGCCGCGCCGGAGCGGCGGCTTACCACGACGATCATCACGAGGCACAGCGTGAGCGCCGTGAGCATCGTGCTGATCGCGGCAATGGTCGGATCGATCTCGTCGCGCAGCGTCACGAACATGCGGCGCGTCAGCGTCTGGTTCGAACCGCCCGACACGAACAGCGCGACCACCGTTTCGTCGAGCGCCTGAATGAACACGAACACCGCGCCCGAAATCACGCTGGCCTTGATCTGCGGCAGCGTCACCGTCATGAAGCTGCGAAAACGATTCATGCCGAGGCTGCGCGCAACCATTTCCTGCGTGCGGTCGAAGGTGCGCAGATCGGCGCCGACCGAAATCAGCACATACGGCAGCCCGAGCATCGTATCGGCGAGAATCAGGCCGCCAAGCGTATTCACGTAGCCCGCCTGAGAGTACACGAAGAACACGCCTACCGCGACGATGATGATCGGCACCATCAGCGGCAGCATCAGCAGCGTGCGCAGATAGCGCATGATCCAGTGGCTGCCGTTCTGGATCGCGTACGCGGCGGCCACGCCGAGCGGCGTGGCAATCAGCGCGGCGCAAATCGAAGCGGTGAGCGTGGTGCGCGCGGCGTCGATCCAGGCGGGGTTGTCGAAGAACGCGTGATACCAGCGCAGCGAGTAGGCGGGCGGCGGGAAGGTCATGAAGCGCGTGTCGGAGAACGACAGCGGCACCACGATTAGCACCGGCACCATCAGGAACAGCAGGATCAGCACGACGCTCGCGCCGAGGACGATGCGTCCGAACGGGAGTTTGTTCATTTCGCGCCCAGGGTCTTTTCGAGTGGCACCACGCGGCTCGCCGCATAGAAAATCGCGAACACGCAGATCAGCAGCACGACGCTCACCGCGCTCGCCGCGCCCCAGCTGTTGTAGATCTCGACATTGCGGCTCACGACCATCGACACCATGATCGACTTGCCGCCGCCCATCAGTTCGGGCGTGATGTAGAAGCCGAGGCACAGCACGAACACGAGCGTGACGCCCGCGAACACGCCGCTCATCGAGAGCGGCAGGAACACCCGCAGGAACACGTGCAGCGGCGAGCCGCCGAGGCTCGCGCCGGCTTGCGAGAGATTCGCCGGGATCTTCTGCATCGCCGAATAGAGCGGCAGCACCATGAACGGCAGCAGGATATGCACCATCGCGACGATCGTGCCGAACTGGTTGTAGGCGAGTTGCACCGGCCGGTCCACGAGACCCGACGCGATCAGCGCCTTGTTGACCAGACCCGTGCGTTGCAGCAGCACGAGCCACGCGTAGGTGCGCACGAGTACGCTGGTCCAGAACGGCAGGATCACCATGCCGAGCACGAGCGCGCTCAGTTTGGGCGGCAACGCGGCGGCGAAGTAGGCGACCGGATAGCCCAGCAGCAGCGTGATGACGGTCACGACGATGCTCAGCTTGAAGGTCAGCAGAAAGGTTTCGAGGTAAGCGCCGGTGAACATGCGCCGGTAGTTCTCGAGCGTGAAGCCGTCGTGATAGATGGACTGCCACGACAGCCACGCAAGCGGCACGACCAGCAGCACGACGATCACGAGGAGCGCCGGCGTCATCAGGAGAAGCATCGTGCGATCCTCACGGCGCTGATAGCGCACGGCGGGATCGGACTCGGTGGCCTGCATCAAGGTGGTTCCCTGGAGCATCCGTTTGGCGGTTGTCATCATGCACCTACGGCGTCGAGAAACTGATACCACGCCGCGACGAGTCTCACACCCGGCGCGCGCAGCGAATGAAAGGGCACGGGCCGCAGGCCGGGCGCGCCGAGCAGCGAGAGCTCGGGCGTTTCGCCGAGCGCGAGCGCGGCGGCATGCTGGCCGAGCAGGCTCGCCATCGCGACCCCTGCTCCGTTATACCCCAGACAAAAGGTCGTGGCGTCGTCGCTGCGTCCCACATGCGGCAGCGAATTGAACGTCATGCCCACATAGCCCGACCAGCGGTATTCCACGCGCAGGTCCGCGAGATCGGGAAAGAGCGCGATCATCGCGCGCCGCAGCGCTTCGAAGCCGGTGGTCTGGCCTTCCTTGCCGAACGCGTCGCGTCCGCCGAACAGCATGCGGCCGTCCACTTTGCGGAACCACTTCATCATGCGCCGGGTTTCGGTGTAGCTGCGGCGCTCGACCATCAGGCGCGCATCGAGCTCGGCGGGCAGGCGCTCGGTGGCGATCATCGCGCTGCGAAACGGTACGAGTTCGCGCTGATACGCAGCGGTCGCCGTGGTGAGGTCCGAATATGCATTGGTCGCGACAATGACCTGCCTCGCGCGCACCGTGCCGCCGGGCGTGCGCAGCGTCACGCGCGTCTCGCCGGACGCGCGTTGCATCTGCTGCACCGGCGTCGATTCGTAGATCGGCACGCCGCGCAGCGTGAGGCCGCGCGCCAGTCCGCGCACATATTCGAGCGGCAGGATCGTGCCGGCGTCCGCGCTCAGCACGCCGCCGACAAAGCCCTTCGAACCGGTCTCGTGCTCGATGCCCGCGCGCGAGAGCGCGGTCATCGTGGTATCGCCGAGTTGCGTGCGCACCCAGTCGGCTTCGGCGCGAATCGCGGCCAATGCCGCTTCGGTGTGAGCGCAGCGCAAGCTGCCGGTCGGTTCGAAACGGGCGCGCGCCAGCTGGAACTCGTCGACCAGCGCTTCGACGACCCGCACGCCTTCATGCGCGAGACGATGCATGCGCTTCGCGGTGTCGAGGCCGTGCAACCTGTCGATGGTGGGAAACGACAGTCTGAACTTCGACGACACCACGCCGCCGTTGCGGCCGCTCGCGCCCCAGCCGACCGGGTTCGCATCGACCACCACGCAGTCCACGCCGCGCTTTTGCAGCGCATAAGCGGCGGCAAGACCCGAGTAGCCCGCGCCGATCACGGCGACTTGGGTGTCCAGATCGCGCGCGAGCGGCGCGCCGGTGCTCACGGCCGCGCCCGCGTCGGGCGAGGCGGCAGCGAGCGCTTGCCAGAGCGAGTCGGGCTGGGGCATGGGGCGTGCCGTCGGCGCGAGCATCGGATCAGGCGGCCAGACGTGCTTCGGCTTCGACGGCGTCGGCGAGCGCGCCGAGCGTCGCGAACTTGAAGGTCGGCGTGGTCACGGCTTCCGGCACCGGCGTGGCGCCGAAACCCTTCGCGCCCTGACGGCGTTCGATCCAGCAGGTCGCGTAGCCGAGCTTCGTGGCGATGCCGATGTCGTGATACTGGCTTTGCGCGGTGTGCAGGATCTCGCCGAACTTGTAGCCGAACGCCGCCTGACGGCCGCGGTTGTACGCGAAGAATTGCGGGTCGGGCTTGGCGACGCCGGTTTCGTCGCAGCAGACGGTGTCGTCGAACGGATCGCCGAGCGTGTGTGCGTAGGCCGAAAGCGCCACGCGGTCCGCGTTCGTCATGGCCACCAGGCGGAAGTGCTTGCGCAGACGCTTGAGCGCGGCCACCGAATCCGCGAACGCCGGCCATTCGAGCACGTCGCGCTGGAAGGCGGCGGCCGATTGCGCGTCGTCGGGCAGGCCGAGTTCTTTCGCGAGCGAGAGATAGACGTTCGCCATTTCGTGGCTCGAACGGCCCGGATAGGTGGCGCGGCCGCGCATGTACGGCTCGAAGATCTGGTCGTCGGTCAGGTCCTTCGCCGCCGGGCCGCCAATGCGCCGCACGGAGGCGAGCACGCCGCGCTCGAAGTCGATGAGTGTGCCGACGACGTCGAACGTCAGGACCTTGAAATCGGTGAGCTTCATGAAATCATCCTTTTGCAATGTGCGGTAAGTCGGAGAGGGAGTGCCCCACGCGTGGGCGGAGAAAATCAGGCGGGCACGACGATCGTGTCCTGCGGGTCGAGCATCACGCTCATCGGTGCGCCCGGTTGCGGAATGCGGCGGCGCGCGTCGTAGCCGCCGGGTTGCCGCAGACTGATCGCGGTGCCGTCGGCGAGTTCGGCGAACACGCGCAGGCTCTCGCCCTGGTACAGCACCTCGGTGACGCGGCACGACAGACGGTTCACGCCGTCATGCCGGCCGTCGCCGCCGTCGATCACGAGCTTTTCGGTCTGTACCGCGAGCAGCAGTTTGTTGCCGTGCGGCAGCGGATGCGCGGTGCGCAGCACGGTATCGCCGAGACGCACGGCGTCGTCGCCGGCGCGCGTCACGTCGAGCAGCGTCGCCTCGCCGATGAAACTCGCCACGAACGCATCGCACGGTCGGTCGTAGAGCCGCTCGGGCGTGTCGATCTGCACCAGCCGGCCGTTCTTCAGCACGGCCACGCGGTCGCTCATGGTGAGCGCCTCGCGCTGATCGTGCGTCACATAGACGATCGTCGCGCCGAGCTTGCGATGCAGCCGCCGCAGTTCGATCTGCATGGTTTCGCGCAGTTGCTTGTCGAGCGCGGAGAGCGGCTCGTCCATCAGGATCAGTTGCGGTTCGAACACCATCGCGCGGGCGAGCGCCACGCGCTGGCGCTGGCCGCCGGACAGTTGGCCGATGCCGCGGCTTTCGTAACCGGAGAGTTCGACCATCGCGAGCGCGTCGGCGACTTTCTTCGCCCACGTCGCTTTCGGCAGACGGCGCGCGCGCAACGGAAACGCCACGTTCTCCCCCACCGTCATATGCGGAAACAGCGCGTAGTTCTGAAACACGATGCCGATGTCGCGTTTATGCGGCGGCGCAAATGTAATGTCGCGTTCGCCGACCCAGACCGCGCCCGAACTCGGCTGCACGAAGCCGCCGAGAATGCCGAGCAGGGTGGTCTTGCCCGAGCCCGAGGGGCCGAGCAGCGAGACGAATTCGCCGGGGGCGATGTCGAGCGAAATGTCGTCGAGAGCCACTACATGGCCATAACGTTTCGCTGCCGATCGGATCGAAACACCTGTTTTCGCTCGTGCGTCCATTGCGTTCTGTCTCGCTGAAGAGGCCTGCGTCAGGGAAAATATAGGCCGTGCCATTTTTGGCGGCAATTCCCAAATTGTTGGAGAAGGCATAACATCAGGTCATGCCCAACCTTCGCAAGAAACTGCCGAGCGCCAATGCGCTGTTCGTGTTCGAAGCCGCCGCGCGCTGCGGCAACTTCACGCGCGCGGCGCAGGAGTTATATGTGAGCCAGCCCGCGGTGAGCCGCATGCTGGCGCGCATGGAAGACCACCTCGGCGTGCGGCTGTTCGAGCGCGTGCGCGGCGGCATCGAGTTGACCGAGAACGGCAAGATCCTTTACCGGAAGATCTCCGAGGGCTTCAACGGCATTGAAGGCGCCATCCGCGAGATCGAGGCGCGCGCCACCGGCGTCGAGTCGGTCACGCTGTCGGTGTCCACGGCCTTCACCACGCACTGGCTGATGCCGCGCATGAACCGGCTGAATCAGGCGTTTCCGAACGTCGACTTGCGGTTTCAGCTGATCTCGGGGCGCATCGGCGGGCCGCTCGTCGACGTGGACCTCGGCATGCGCTTTCGGCGTGAGGACGAGATCGGCGAGCACAGCGTGCTGGTCATGCCGGAGACGCTGCTGCCGGTGTGCAACCGGCGTTATCACGAGACCGCGGCCACCGAGGCGGGGCGCGCGCATGGCGACACGGTGATCGTCATGGACGACGGCGAACGCGGCTGGCATGAGCGCTTCGAAGCGTTCGCCGCACACGGGCGGCACGCCGCGAGCATGCTGAGCTTCAACGACTACGCGATCGTCGTGCAGGCCGCGTTGCTCGGCCAGGGGGTCGCGCTCGGCTGGCTCAACGTGGTGTCGCACTGGCTGCTGGAAGGCGCGCTCCAGCCGGCCGAACAGGAGCTGATCGTCACGAACCGGCGCTGCTGTCTGGTATGGCCGGAGAGCCGCCCACTGCGGCCGGCCGCGGCCGACGTGCGCGACTGGATCATCGAGGAAACGCGCGCCGATGTGCGCGCGGTCGATCGCGCCTATCCGAAGCTCGGCTTGCGGCGCTCGCTGAGCGAGGCGGGATTGGCGATAGGGTAGGGCGCGTTCATCCACTTTCAGGTGGATCGCTGCAGCGTGCAACGCGCTGCCGCCGCCGCCGGTTACCGACGTCATTAATCGGTCACGAACCTCACGCAGTATTACCGGCGGCCTTCAATCGGCCAACGAGCCGCGGGCCGGCCCCTTTCACGTCTTTCACCCAGCCACGCGGGCGCGGCGCCCATGGACGACGCTGGGCGCCCGGTCCGTCGATAACAAGCATTCCACTCAGGGAGACACCGTGTCTCGTTCAAGAATCCTTGCTCTGACGGCGATCGCTTCGGCGCTGTTCGTCACGACCGTCGCGCACGCCGGCGTCGATCTCATCGCGGTCGGTCAATTAAGCGGCCTTACCGGCGATCTGTCGAAGGAAACCGCCGCGCCGCTGGAGAACGGCGTGGCGGGCAATCTGCTCGGCGGCCTCGGTTCAGGCATCGCTTACGCGGGATGCCACACGTTTGTCGCCGTGCCGGACCGCGGCCCGAATGCCGTGTCGTATAACGCCGCAATCGACGACACCGCCTCGTATATCAACCGTTTCCAGACCCTGCGCCTGCGCCTGAAACCCGGCGCGGCGGGCGCCTCGCTGCCGTACACGATGACGCCGGCCCTGCTCGCCACCACGCTGCTCCACACCAGCGACACGCTGGTCTACGGCACGGGCGCCGCCGCGGGCGTGCCCAACGGCGCACCGGCGCTCAACCGCCGCAATCGCACCCACTACTTCACCGGCCGCTCGGACAACTTCGATCCGGCACACCTGTCCACGGACGACCGCGACGCGCGCTTCGATCCGGAAAGCGTGCGTGTGAGCAACGACGGCCAGAGCGTCTTCATCTCGGATGAGTACGGCCCTTACGTCTACCGTTTCGATCGCCGCAGCGGCCGTCGCATCGACACGTACAAGCTGCCGGACGCGTTCGCGGTCGCCACGCTGAGCTCGGTCGGCAACGACGAAATATCGCAGAACACCGCGGGCCGCGTCGCCAATAAGGGCATGGAAGGTCTCGCGATCTCGCCGGACGGCAACACGCTGTTCGGCGCGATGCAAAGCCCGCTGATCCAGGATGGCGGCACGAACGGCGGGTATACGCGCATCGTCAGGATCGACGTGCGCACCGGCAGGACGACCCAGTTCGCGTATCCGCTGACGAACATCGGCACGGCGGCCAAGCCCAAGTATCCGACCATCAGCGACGTGCTCGCCGTCAACGATCACGAACTGCTGATGGACGAGCGGGACGGCAAGGGGCTGGGCGACGATTCGACGGCCGCGTTCAAGAAGGTGTTCCATATCGACCTGAACGGCGCTCAGGACGTGAGCAACGCGAGCGGCGAGGCCGGCCTCGCGCCTTACGCGGTGCAGAAGACGCTGTTTCTGGATGTGGTCGCCACGCTCGTCGCGCACGGCTACAACGCGAACGATATTCCGGCGAAGCTGGAGGGTCTCGCGTTCGGTCCGGATGTCGTGGTCGGCGGCGTGAAAAAGCACACGCTGTTTGTGGCCAACGACAACGACTTTCTGGGCACGATCACCGATACCCACCATCCGGCCGGCATCGCGAACCCGAATCAGTTTTTCGCCTTCGCGTGGGACCCGAGCGACTTGCCGGCGTATGTTGCGCAAAAACTGCCCGGCGTGGATGACGCGCATCACGGCGATCACCGCCGTGACCACGGCGAGTCGGGGGAGACGTGCGGTCCTGATCGCGACGACGATCATTGAGCCGCCGACGCGCGCCGGTTAGCGCCCCGCGCGCGTTGAAGCCACAGTCGCGGGGCCGGCTTCTACCGGCGCCGCCGCATTGAGCTAGGCGTCAGCGCCTTGCGCGACGATCAGATCGAGCGAGCCGGCAAGGATCGATCTAGCGAGTTCAGGGTCGTCGACGGCACGCGCCAGCGTCACCGCGCCGACGATGGTCGCGACGATCCCGAGCGCCAGATTTTCGCTGTCGCCCGCCAAGGTCTGCGCGATTCGCGATGCCAGCGTGTGCACATATTGCGTCAGCCGCTCGCGCACTTCCGGCGCCGCGTGGCGTGCCTCGCCGGCAAGCGCGCACAACGCGCAGCCGGTGCCCGGATTTCTGATGTGTTTCTCGCTGAGGAACATCTCGGCAATCGTGCGCAACGGTTCCTTGTTTGCAGACCCGTTCGCATTCGCCGCCGCGAGTGTGGCGGCGATCCGTTTCTCGCTCTGCGCGACCGCGTATTCCAGCGCCTCGACGATCAGCGCGTCACGCGACTCGAAGTGGCCGTAAAACGCGCCATGCGTGAGACCCGCGCGCCGCATGCAGTCCGCCACGCCGAGCGCCTCGATCCCGTCTTCCCGAATCTGCCGCGCCGCGGTTTCCAGCACACGCTGACGGCTTTCTGCTTTTTGCGCCTGCGAGTAGCCCATTTCCGTCCCCCCTCTTGACAATCTGCATGACGGGCATAATACTGAAAATGTGCATGATGATCAACATGCAGATTGCTGGATGACGGCATCTTTCGCGGATGCCCGTTTGCGGCGGCGCCGATGGGCCGCTTAACCGTTACCGGCGTCGCACGGCCGTGATTTCCGGCCCGTTGGCGGCGCGCTGAAGGAGAGAGATGATGCGTTTCAATGGAAAAACCGCGTTGATTACCGGCGGAAATAGCGGCATTGGTTTCGTCACGGCCAAGCGGCTGATTGCCGAAGGCGCGCAGGTGGTGATCACCGGCCGCGACAGTGCGAAGCTGGATCAGGCCGTGTCCGAACTCGGCGAAAACGCGCTGGGCGTGCAGGCCAATCTGGATAACGAAGCGGATATCGGCGCGCTGTTCGAACAGATCAAGAGCCGGTTCGGGTCGCTGGATATCGTGTTCGCCAACGCCGGGATCTCCGGTCCGACGCCGCTCGGCGGCACCACGGCCGCGGCGTTCGAGGCCATTCTTCGCACCAATCTGACGGCGGTCTTTCTGACGGTGCAAGCCGCATTGCCGTTGATGGGCGAGGGTGGCGCGGTCGTGTTGAACGGTTCGGTGATGCGCGAACTCGGTTCGCCGGGCTCGGCGGCGTATTCGGCCACCAAGGCCGGCATCACAGGCATGGCGAAGGTCTTCGCATCGGAACTGGTGCAGCGCGGCATTCGCGTGAATACCGTGATCCCCGGCGGCACGCGCACGCCGATCTGGACTCGCGGCGCACGCGCGGGCGCCACGCTCGACGGAACCGAGCAGGCGCTGGCTCCGCGCGTGCCGATGGCGCGCCTCGCCGCGCCGGAAGAAGTCGCGGCAGCGGTGCTGTTCCTGGCTTCCGGCGACGCCTCGGGAATGACCGGCGCGGAGATCGTGGTGGATGGCGGCACGACTGGCGCACCGTGGGGCGCGCCGATTTTCCGTCAGGGTTGAGGCAACGTCGCAGGTGAGTCGCCGCGCCGCACGATTAATCGGCGGCGTGGCCGGGGCTCAATACGCGCCGCTCACCAGATTCGTCGGCGCACCGCTCACGAAGTTCTCGATGTTGTCCATCAACTGATTCGCCAAACTCTGCTGTGCCTCATCCGACGCCCATGCCACATGCGGCGTCAGAATCACGTTTGGCCGGCTGGCCGCGCGCAGTAGCGGGTTGTCGTCGGCGGGCGGCTCGCCCGCGGTCACGTCGAAACCCGCGCCGCTGATCAGCTCTTCGTCGAGCGCCTGCACGAGCGCGGCTTCATCCACGAGGCCGCCGCGCGCCGTGTTGATGATCAGCGGCCGGCGCTTCATCGCGCGAAACTCGGGCATGGCGAGCATGTTGCGCGTGTGCGGCGTGAGCGGGCTGTGCACGGTGATGATGTCGCTGCTCGCGAGCACCTCGTCCCATGGCGTGTAAAGCGGGCCGAGACCTTCGCGGCCCTTGTGCGCGGCGAACATCGGCTGCATGCCGAAGGCTTTGCCCAACTCCGCCACGCGCTGCCCAAGCACCCCTTCGCCGATGATGCCCAGGCGCGCACCGGCCAGATCGTGGATAGCGTGCGTGAAGAAACAGAATTGCCCGGATTTTTGCCACTCGCCGGCGAGCACATCGTCGCGATAGGCGACCAGATTGCGCCGCAGCGCGAGGATCAGCGCGAACGTATGCTCGGGCACCGTGTTGATCGCATAGCCGCGAATGTTGCTCACGGCAATGCCGAGCCGCTGGGCGGCCGCCTTGTCGACGCAGTCCGTGCCGGTCGCGGCCACCGCGACGAGTTTCAGCGCCGGCAATTGCTCCAGCACCTCACTTGTCAGCGGCACTTTGTTGGTGATCGCGATCGACGCGCCGGCGAGCCGCTCGAGCAATTGATCCGGAGTGGTGCGCTCGTGCTCGATCAACTGATGCTCGAAGCGCGGCTCGCGCAGCACGATCTGCGGCGCGAGGGTCGCGCGGTCCAGAAAAACGATCTTATGCATGGTTAGGTATCCGATAATTTACAGATGCCGCTTCGCTTCAGCGACGATATGCTGCGCGGTGATGCCGAAATGCTCGTACAGCGTCTCCGCCGAGGCGGACGCGCCGAAGCCCGTCATGCCGACAAAGCCGCCGCGTTCGCCGAGATAGCGGTCCCAGCCGAAACGCAACGCCGCTTCCACGCCGATTCGCACGGTGCCCGAGCCGAGCACCGCGGCGCGATAGGCGTCGTCCTGTTCGTCGAAAATCTCCCAGCACGGCATGGACACGACTGCTGTCGCAATGCCCTCGTCCTGCAACTGGCGGCGTGCCTGCAAGGTCAGCGCGACTTCGGAGCCGGTTGCGAGCAGCGTCACGGCGCGCGCTCCGCCTTCGGCCTCGGCCAGCACGTAGGCGCCGCGTTGCGACAACGGTTCGGCGCTATGTGCGTGGCGCACCAGCGGCAGCGCCTGGCGCGCGAACACCAGCGTGCTCGGCCCGCGCCGATGCCCGAGCGCGAGCGCCCAGCACTCTGCGGCCTCGACGGCATCGGCGGGACGCAGCACGCGCATGTTCGGCATCGCGCGCAGCGAGGCGAGAATCTCGACGGGCTGATGCGTCGGACCGTTCTTGCCGACGCCGATCGAATCGTGACTGAATACGAAGTGCACCGGCAGGCCCATCAGCGCGGCCATGCGCATGGCGGGGCGCTGATAGTCCGAGAACGCCAGATAGGTGACGCTCGTCGCGATCACGCCGCCATGCGCCGCCATGCCGTTGGCCATCGCGCCCATCAGGTGTTCGCGCACGCCGCAGTGGACGTAGGCGCCGCTGCGGTCGGCGGCGGTGAAGGCGTGCAACTGGCGCTTATGGCCCGTCGGCGCTTCGAGATCGGCGCAGCCGACCATGCGTTCCGGCAACAGCGGCGCGAGCAGATCGCTGATCTCGCCCGAGACGGTGATGCCGGGCTGCGGCTCGTCACGCTCCACGGCGCGTTTGCGGTAGTCGTCCAGCACGCCGCGCCAGCCAGGCGGCAGGTGGCCTGAAAGAACCCGTTCGAACTCGTCCCGCTGTGCGGCTGGCAAGGCGGCGAGACGTTCGTGCCATGCGTAATACTGCCGCTCGCTGCGCCGTCCTGCCGCGCGCCATGCGTCGAGAGTCTGCGCGGGTATCTCGAACGGCGCGTGCGGCCAGCCGAGCGCGTCGCGCGCCGCGTCGGCGTCCGCCTGAAACAGCTTGCCGCTATGGCCGCCGCGCTGTCCCTGCAGACGCGCAATCCCGCGGCCGATCACGGTCCTGCACGCGATCATCGACGGGCGCGGGTCCGCGCGGGCGATCGTCAGCGCGGCCGACACCGCTTCGAGATCGTGCCCGTCGACTTCGACGACATGCCAGCCGCCCACGCGAAAGCGCGCGCAGACATCCTCGCTGATCGAGAGGGACGTGCTGCCGTCGTCGGTGATCTGGTTGTCGTCCCAGCAGAGAATCAGCTTGCCCAGTTGCAGATGCCCGGCGAGCGAAATCATCTCCTGGCCAATGCCTTCCTGCAGACAGCCGTCGCCGACGAACGCATAGGTGTAGTGGTCGACGAGGTCGCTGCCGAATTTCGCCGCGAGATACGTTTCGGCGATGGCCATGCCGAACGCGTTGGCGATCCCCTGGCCGAGCGGGCCGGTGGTGGCCTCGATACCGTGCGCCGGCTCGAACTCGGGATGGCCGGCGCAATGCGAGCCGAGCTCGCGGAAGGTCTTGATCTGCTCGAGTCCGATGGCGTCATAGCCGGTCAGATACAACAGCGAATAGAGCAGCAGCGAGCCGTGGCCGTTCGACAGCACGAAGCGGTCGCGATCAGGCCAGGTCGGATCGGCGGGATTGAACTTCAGGTGACGGGTGAAGAGCGCGGTGGCGATTTCGGCCATGCCGAGCGGCACGCCCTGGTGGCCTTCGCCGGCACGCAGAATCGCGTCGATCGAAAGGAAGCGGATCGCGTCGGCCAACGGCAAGGGCGCGGCCTGAGTGACGGCGGGCACGTCGGCGGCGGGCGCCATGCGCGGCAACGGCGTGATTGATGCGGGCGAAGCGTTCGGTGCGGCAGACGGGGCTTCGGTGGTGGACATGGCAAAAGGCTCCTCTACGCCGCTGCGTCATGCGCAGCGGGCGGCAATAGACAAATCTGACGAACCGGCCCGACGTTGCGGGCGGAAGGACATCGCGCGAGGCGGCGCATGCCTCGCGCTTCACGGATCAACGGCTCAATGCAGGAAGCCCGTCGAAATCCACGGTACGGCGGCCACGATGATCAGGCCGACCATCAACGCGGCGATGTAGCCGAGAATCGGCTTCATGCCTTCGTCGGGATGGATGCGGCTCACCGCGCACGCGGAGTAGTAGCCCACGCCGAACGGCGGCGCGAAGAGGCCCACACCCATCGAGAGGATCACGACCATCGCGTAATGCACGTCGTGGATATGCATGGCGCGCGCGATCGGGAACATCAGCGGGCCGAACAGCACGATGGCCGGAATGCCTTCGAGCACGCTGCCGAGAATCACGAACACGCAGATCGAGGCCGCCATGAACATTGCCGCACCGCCCGGCAAGGCGCCCAGGGTCTGCGCGAGCTGGCCCGAGAAGCCGGATTGCGTCAACGCCCACGCCATCGCGGTGGCCGAGCCGATGATCAGCAGGATCGCGCCTGACAATGTGGCCGTGTCGATCAGCATCGGCTTCAGGCGTTTCCACTCGAAACGGCGATAGATCAGCAGGCCGGCCAGCACCGCATACGCAATGCCGATGGTGGAGACTTCGGTCGCCGTCGCGATGCCTTCGACCACCGCCGCGCGAATCACGAACGGCAGGGCGAGCGCCGGAAACGCGATCACCAGTTTGCGCAGAATCTCGCCGCGCGTTGCACGTTTGACGTTCGACATGTCCTCGCGCCGATAACGCCACTGCACGACGATGCACAGCGTAATCGCCAGCACGATGCCCGGCAGCATGCCGCCCGTGAAGAGCGCCGAGATCGACACGCCGGTCACCGAGCCGAGCGTGATCAGCACGAGGCTCGGCGGAATCGTTTCGGTCTGCGCGCCGGTCGCGGCGAGCAGCGCGACCAGGTCGCCCGGTTTCGCCCCACGCGCTTTCATCTCCGGAAACAGCACCGGAGCGACCGCCGCCATGTCGGCGGCTTTCGATCCCGAGATGCCGGACACCAGATACATGGCGCCGACCAGCACGTACGAAAGGCCGCCGCGAACGTGACCCAGCAGGCTCGCGAGAAACGCGATCATTGCCGCGGCCATGCCGGTCATTTCGATCAACTGGCCGAGGAACACGAAGAGCGGCACGGACAGCAGGATCAGATGCGACATGCCTTCGTCCATCCGGCCGACCACCACCGGCATCGGTGTGTTCGTGGTCAGCGCGAGATAGCCGAAGGTCGCGAGTCCGAACGAGAACGCGATGGGCACGCCGCTCAGCACGCCGAGCGCCACGAGGCCGACGAAGAAGATCAGCAGGTTCACATTGCCGAGCTCACGCAGCACCGGCCCGAGCGCGATGAAGGCGCCGACCAGCGCGCCGACTGTTGCGAGCGCACCCAGTACGAGACGCCAGTCGCCGAGGCGCGCGAGCCGCACCACGGCGACCAGCAGCATCAGCGCCGAGCCGATCGGCAGCGCGGCGGCGCGCCACGAATTCGACAGTTCGAGCGCGGGGGTGGTGATGAACGACTCGTCCTGCGCGAAGCTGATCGCCGGGCCGATCACCATCGCGAGAAACGCGATGGGCGCGGCGATCGCCACCACGTCGAGAAACGCGCGCACACCCGGCGGCGCCATTCCGACCAGCGCCGTCATGCGCATATGCTCGCCGCGCCGCAACGCGATCACGGCGCCGAGCATGGCGAGCCAGAGGAACAGCATGGAGGCGAGCTCGTCGGACCAGACGAGCGGCGCGTGCAGGATATAGCGGCTCGCCACGCCGGCCAGCAGCACGACGATTTCCGCCAGCACGAGCAAGGCGGCGGGAATTTCCACCAGGTGCCCGAGCGCTGAATCGAGCGCACAGGCGAAGCGGTGCTGCCGCTCGTGCGAATAAGAGATCGAGATCATCGCATCACCCCAGTTTTCCGACGGACTTCTCCAGCAGACCCCAGGCTTCGTCGCCGTATTTGCTCTTCCAGTCGTGGTAGAAGCTCGTCTTGGCCAGCGCGCCGCGGAATGCCTCGCGATCCACGTCGATGAAGGCAATGCCCTTGGTTTTCAGATCGTCGCGCAACGAGCTGCTCAGCTTCGCGATGTCCGCGCGTTGCAGCATCGCGGCCTTTTCGAATTCGCGCGTGACGATGGCGCGGATATCCGCGGGCAGCCGTTCCCACGCGGCGCGGTTGCCGAGAATCCAGTAGCCGTCCCACACATGCGAGGTGAGGCTGATGTACTTCTGCACTTCGTAGAGCTTGGCCGTGGCGATGATCGGCAGCGGATTTTCCTGGCCTTCCACCACGCCCGTTTGCAAGGCCGAATACAGCTCGTTGAAGTTGATCGGCGCGGGGCCCGCGTCGAGCGCCTTGAATAGCGACGTCAGCATCGGCGCTTGCGGCACGCGGATCTTGAAGCCTTTCAGGTCGGCCGGCGTGCGCAACGCGCGGGTGGACGAACTGATTTGCCGGAAGCCGTTGTCCCACACCTTGCTGACCGACACGATGCCGGATTTGGCGATCTGCGCGCGGATGTAATTGCCGAGCTCGCCGTCCATGGCTTTCCACACGGCGTCGTAGTCCTTGAACGCGAAACCGGTGTTGACGATGCCCGCGGCCGGCGTGAGCGTCGCGAGAATCGACGAGGCCTGGTTGAAGAACTCCACGCCGCCGTTGCGCACCTGCGAGAGCAGGTCTGTGTCGGAGCCCAACTGGTTCTGCGGGAACAGCTTGATGTCGAGGCGGCCGTTGGTCGCTTCGCGAATGTGGTTGATGGCTTCCTGGGCGCGGATATTCACCGGGTGAGTCGGATCCTGGCCGGTGGCGAGCTTGTACGAAAACTCGGGCGCCGCCATGGCGCGCCGCGAGATGCTCCACAAAGGCACCGCTGCGGACAAGGTGGCGCCGGCTTTCAGAAAAGTGCGGCGGCTGATGCCCTGCGGGGCGTTCGAACGGGTAGTCATGGTGTCTTCCTCCAATATGGCGTGTCGTTATGGTTATGCTGGAATCTCGAGCGCGGCGGCCGCACGTGTTATGCGCCGCGCCCGTTTGCCTGGTACTGCTCGGTCTCCATCGCCGCCGCCGGCCTTCTGCCAGACGGCCCGTCCTGCCGGAGCCGATCAGCCGTGAATCAGCATGCCGCCGTTCACGTCGATCACCGCGCCGGTGATATACGACGACAGGTCCGACGCGAGGAACAGGAATGCGCCGGCCACGTCGTCGGGCACGCCGAGACGATTCAGCGGAATGCCCGCGAGAATCTCGACGCGCTTGTCGTCGCTGATCTTGCCGGCGTTGATGTCGGTCTGAATCAGGCCCGGTGTCACGCAGTTCACGCGAATGCCGTCGTTGCCGAGTTCGCGCGCCATCGCTTTCGCCAGGCCGAGCACGCCGGCTTTGGCCGCCGAATAATGCGGGCCGCCGAGAATCCCGCCGCCGCGCTGCGCCGACACCGACGACATGCAGCCGATCGAGCCGCTCTTCTGCTTCTTCATTTGCGGCACGACCGCTTGCGACAGATACAGCACGCCGCGCAGGTTGACGTCCAGAATGCGGTCCCAGCTTTGCGGGTCGATATCGAGCAGCTTGGCCGCCTGGGTGATGCCGGCGTTATTGATCAGGATATCGATCGAACCGAAATCGGCCACGGTACGTTCAACAGCGGCCTGACAGGCAGCGCGGTCGGTGACATTGCACACATAGCCGCGATGCTCCGGGCCGATCGAAGCGGCGGCTTCTACGGCGGCTTTTTCGTCGAGATCGAAAATGGCGATGCGCGCGCCATGAGCGGCGAATTTGCGCGCGGTCGCCATACCGATGCCGCGCGGCGAGGCGCCGCCGGAAATGACGGCGACCTTGCCGTCGAGAAGACGTGACTCTGACATGATGCGGATCTCCTGAAAGTAATGCTTATGGTTTGCTGCGTCGTTGGCTAACGGTGACTGCGCCTGCCGGCCCTGGCCGGGTCTAGCGCAGCCAGCCTTTGATGGTGTCGCACATCGCTTCGGTGGAAATGCCGTAGCGCTCGTGCAGCGTCGGCAGCGCGCCGGCGTCGAGAAACGCGTCGGGCAGGCCAATCTGACGGAAGGGCGGCGTGACGCCGTTGGTCAGCAGCACGGTGGCCACCGCCTCGCCGAGCCCGCCGATCACCGTGTGGTTCTCCGCGACGATCACGAGGCGCCCCGGCCGGCGCGCTTCGCGCAGCAGCGTGACGGCGTCGAGCGGCTTGATGGTCGGCACGTGCAGCACGCCCACGTCGATGCGGTCGGCGGCGAGCGCCTTGGCCGTTTCGAGCGCACGCATCGTCATGATCCCGGACGAGATGATCAGCACCTCGGTGCCGTCGCGCAGCAGCTTCGCCTTGCCGAGTTCGAACTGATAGTCGTATTCGTCGAGCACGACCGGCACGTTGCCGCGCAGCAGCCGCGCATACACCGGGCCGCGATGGTCGGCGATCGCCGGCACCATCTGTTCGATTTCGAGCGCGTCGCACGGGTCGATCACCGTCAGGTTCGGCATCGCGCGGAACAGAGCAAGGTCTTCGGCCGCCTGGTGGCTCGGACCGTAGCCGGTCGTGAGGCCGGGCAGCGCGCACACGATCTTGACGTCGAGGTTGTCCTCGGCGATGGCCTGGTGGATGAAGTCGTAAGCGCGGCGCGCGGCGAACACCGCATAGGTGGTGACGAACGGTTGCGCGCCTTCGTGCGCCATGCCGGCCGCGGCGCCCATCAGCAACTGCTCGGCCATGCCCATCTGATAGTAGCGCTCGGGGTATTCCTTCGCGAACAGATGCAGGTCGGTGTATTTGCCGAGGTCGGCGGTCATGCCGACCACCTCGGGCCGGTTGCGCGCGAGTTCCACCAGCGCGTGGCCGAACGGCGCGGAGCGGGTGATCTGGCCTTCACCGGCGATCGAGGCGATCATCGCCGACGTTTTCAGGCGCGGTTTCGGGGCGGCGGCGCTCATACGGTTCTCCCGCCTTCGAGCGCCTGCAGCGCGAGTTGCCACTCGTGCGCGTCGACGCGGATAAAGTGGTTCTTCTCGCGTGCTTCGAGGAACGGCACGCCGTACCCCATGCGCGTATCGCAGACGATGATGCGCGGCTGCGCTTCAGGATGGGCGCGGGCCGCATCGAACGCGGCGACCACCGCCGCGAGATCGTTGCCGTCCACGCGCTGCACGAACCAGCCGAACGCCTGCAGTTTTTCGACCAGCGGCTCGAACGCCATGACCGCTGAAGACGGCCCGTCGGCCTGCTGGTTGTTGACGTCGACCATCGCGATCAGGTTGTCGAGTTTCCAGTGCGCGGCGGACATCAGTCCTTCCCACACCGCGCCTTCGTCGAGTTCGCCGTCGGAGAACAGCGTGTAGACGGTGGCGTCCGAACCCTTGCGCTTCAGACCCAGGCAGCGGCCGACCGCGATCGTCAGCCCCTGGCCGAGCGAGCCGCCGGACATTTCCATGCCGGGCGTGTAGCTCGCCATGCCGGACATCGGCAGGCGGCTGTCGTCGCTGCCGTAGGTCTCCAGTTCTTCGTCGGCGATGATGCCGGCTTCGATTAGCGCCGCGTACAGCGCGATCGCGTAATGGCCGTTGGAGAGCAGGAAGCGGTCGCGGCCTTCCCAATCGGGATCGTCGGCGCGATAACGCATGGCGCGGAAGTAGGCGACCGCCAGCACGTCGGCGATGTCGAGCGCCTGGCCGATATAGCCTTGCCCTTGCACCTCGCCCATGCGCAGCGCGTTGCGGCGGATCTGGTAGGCGTGCTCCGCGAGTTGCGGATACGGCGCGGTTTCGCTTGTGTTCACTGTTGTCGTCTCCATAGGTCTTTTGTGTGCCGCATCGACGCCGCAGCCAGTGATGACAAGCGTAATCGCCTCCCCAGCAACGCTCAAACGAATTAAGATGGCCGATAGATGAATTGAATTCACGTGGATGCTGCCATGCACAATCGCGTCACGCTCAAGTCGATACAAGCCTTCGAAGCGGCCGCACGGCTTTCGTCATTCGCGCTCGCAGCAGAAGAACTGTTCGTGACGCCCTCGGCGATCAGCCATCAAATCAAGCTGCTGGAAGAGCAATTAAGCATTCGTCTGTTCCATCGGCTGCATCGCACGGTGCTGTTGACGGACTCGGGTCGGCAATACGCTGAGGAAATCACCTCGGCGTTCGCGCGCATCGACGCGGCGACGCGCGAGATTGGCCGGGTGGCGAAGAGCGACATCCTCACGATTCACAGCACGCCGAGTTTCGCGACCCAATGGCTGATGCCGCGCATCGCGCGTTTCAGCGCGGCGCATCCGGATATCGACGTGCGGTTGAATGCGTCGTCGGAAGCGGCGGACCTGATTTCTGGAGCGGTCGATATCGACATCCGCTACGGTCCGCGCAAGCTGCAGCCGGCCGGCACGCTGGTGCTGGAATTGCCGCCCGAGACGATCGTGCCGCTGTGCGCGCCGGCGCTCATGAGCGGCGACTACCCGCTGCGCAGCGTCGCGGACTTGCAGCACCATCCGCTGATTCATAGCGAGGGCTGTCTGGTCGGCTGGCGGGACTGGATGCGTTTGCATCGAAAGACGCGGATCGATATTGGACGCGGGCCGCGCTTTGACCGCTCGTTCATGGCGTTGAGCGCCGCGGTCGACGGCTTGGGCGTGTGTCTGGAGAGCCTGCTGCTCGCGCAGCGCGAACTGGAAACCGGGCGGCTCGTCGCGCCATTCGGTGTGGACGGACTCAGCGTGAACGGCTATACGCTGAATCTGTTGAAGTCGCGTGCGGATTTGCCGAAGCTGCGCAGCTTCCATGATTGGCTGTTTGCCGAATTGGAACGGTGAGGCCTTGCATGGCACAAGGTTTTTCGCTGAAGCGCAGGCCGTCCGGAGGGCATTTTTAACCAAGACGGTCCCGCACGGGACTGGGTATGCTAGGCGAATTCAGTCAATTCCTGCGAGGACACCAAGGTGCCGCACTATCTTTGCCATGAGCAGCCGGACCTGCTGGACTTTGAAACAGCCGTGATCGCGGCGCGGCCGGGCGCGGTCGTGCTGGGCCGTTCCGCGTTGCATCCGGGCGGTGGCGGCCAGGTGTCGGACGCGGCCACGCTCACGCACGCGAACGGCGCGGTGCGCATCACCGGCGTCGCGACGGAAGGCGAGATGCTGTGGCATCTGCTCGACGAGCCGCTGGAACTGGCCGGCAACGTGCATGTGGCGATCGACGCGGCGCGCCGCGCCACGGTCGCTCAGCTCCATACCGCAACGCATATTCTCAACGCGCTCGTGTATCAGCGCTTTGCCGGCGCGCTCGTGACCGGCGCGCAGATCAACGCGGACGGCACCGCGCGGATGGATTTCGATCTGCCCGACGCGGATAACGACGCTCTGCGTTTGCTGGAAGAACCGGCCAACGAAGTGATCCGCGAGGCGATGGAGGTGCGCGCCTACTATGTCAGCGCCGCGGAAGCGAAGGCGACGCAGGGTCTGATCCGCAGCCTCTCGGTGGCGCCGCCGCCGACGCCGGACGGCACGGTGCGCATCGTCGAGATCGGCGATCTGGACCGGCAGGCATGCGGCGGCACGCATCTGACCAATACGGCGCAGTCGCGGCCCATCCGCATCGCGAAGATCGAAAACAAGGGCCGCCGCAATCGCCGGGTCAGAATCGAGCTGGTGTGAAGGGCATTCGGACGGAGCGCGAGCTATGGAGACATCGGATAAAAGCGAGCCGGAAGTGGTCTGCTGGCGCGACGGCGCGCTCGACGGCGCATGTCTCGCCAGCGCCCGCTACGGCAATCACAAGTTCGACCGGCACCTGCACGACGAACTCGTCATCGTCATGACGGAAGCCGGAGCGGGCCAATGCCATACGCGCGCGGGCAGCGAGATTGCGGGGCCCGGCAGTGTGCTGGTTTTCGGGCCGGGTGAATACCATAGCGGCGAGGTCTGGGAAGGCCGCGAATGGATTTATCGCGCGATCTATCTCGACATGGAAGGCATCGGTGCGCTCAGCGCGGTGTTTTCTCCCGACGCGCGCGCCGACAAGCCATTGCTGATTCCGCCGGGACTCTATCAGGATCCGCACCTCGCGGGCCTGCTGGTCAAGGCGCATGCAAGCCTGGACGAACGGGGCTGCGTGTCGTTGATGGAGCGTCAGGCGAACTGGTGGGCCGCGATGGGGATGCTGGTCGGGCGCTATGGCCGCCCAGCCGAAGAGCCGGTCGAAACGCGGCGCGAAGCGCGCAAGATGGAGCAGGTGCGTGAGTACGTCGCCGCCAATTACGAACGGGATATTTCGGTCGACGAACTGGCGGAGCTGGTGGGACTGAGCCGCTATTACCTCACGCGGGCCTTCTGCAAGACGTTCGGCCTGCCGCCGCACGCGTACGCGACACAGGTGAGGCTGCTGGCGGCGAAGCGCATGCTCGCGGCCGGCCACACCGCGGCGACGGCTGCGGCGGCCGTGGGCTTCTACGATCAGAGTCATCTGAACCGGTTGTTCAAGCGCGCATACGGCATTACGCCTGGTGCGTACGCGGCGTTAAAGCCGGGGCATTGAGCGGCGCATTCGCCGCCGCGCTCACGCCGGCAAAGGCACGTCCTCGATCAGCGCCGCCCGCACCGCCCGAATCCTGCGGTCGACGAAATACCCGCCGCCCTCCACATAACGCAGATAAAGCCGTCCGCACAATGAGCATTGCCACACGGCGCACCGGTTATAGGGAAAGTATCTCGGCGCGATAGGCGCGTCCGCCGCCCAATAACTGGTCTTGCCCGGCAGATACTCGCTGAACGTCGGCTCCGGATCGTCCTCCGGCAACAGCGTGCCGATTTCCTCGAACTGCGTTTCATCGAGCGACAACGGTTGCGATTGCCAGCCGTCGAGCGGGGTTTTCGTGCACGAGCAGGGGGCGGTGGCGCGCGCCTGCGCGGCGTGCGCGAGCTCGAGGAGTGTTGGCGTGTTCAGATATTGCGCCATGAGGCTCACAATCAGTTGTTCATCATCCGTTCCCGGTGCGGAACGACCCACGAGCGGTCGAAGCTGCCGTCGGCAATCGACTTGAGCGCGGCTGTTTCTTTCGCATGCTGGCGACGCGCGCCTTCGATCACGGCTTGCGCGTCGGCGGGTGCGATGGCGAGCAGGCCGTCTTCGTCGCCGACAATGATATCCCCAGGATGCACCACCATGCCACCGACCGTGACCGGCACGTTGATTTCGCCCGGTCCGTTCTTGTACGGCCCGCGATGCGTCACACCGCGCGCGTACACCGGAAAATCGCGCTGGCGCAGCGCGCCGACGTCGCGGATCGCGCCGTCGATCACGAGCCCCTGCACGCCGAGACTTTCCGCAAAGCTGGCCATGATCTCGCCCATCAGCGCCTGCGTGAGTTCGCCCGCGCCGTCGATGACGAGCACGTCGCCGGGCCGGCAAAAGTCGAACGCGCGATGAATCGCGAGATTGTCGCCCGGCCGCGTGTGGACCGTAACGGCGGTGCCGGCCATGGGTCTCGGCTGATGGTAGGGCCGCAAGCCCACCATGCCGCTCGCGCGCGCCATGTTGTCGCTCAGCAGCGACACGGCCAGCTCACGCAACGCGTCGAGTGTGGCCGCGTTGGCCTGCGGCGCGGACTCGTATTCGCGCCAACCGATTGGATTCATGCTGTTGCCCCTTGCGTAGCGAGTTGTCGATCGAGTTGACGCGTGAGCCGGGCATACACGGCGCGCGCGTTGTCTTCGTAGATGCGCTGACGGTCCGCGTCGCTGAGCCAGTCTATGGCGTCGATATAGCGGCGCGTGTCGTCGTAATAGTGGCCGGTCTCCGGGTCGATACCTTGAACCGCGCCGATGGTTTCCGACGCGAACAGGATGTTGCCGACTGGAATGACCTTGGCGAGCAGTTCGGTGCCCGGCTGGTGATAGACGCAGGTGTCGAAGAACACGTTGTTCAGCAGGTATTCGCTGAGCAGCGGGCGCTGCATGTCCTGCGCGAGGCCGCGATAGCGTCCCCAGTGATAAGGCACGGCGCCGCCGCCATGAGGAATGATGAAACGCAGCGTCGGGAAGTCGGCGAACAGATCGCCCTGCAGCAACTGCATGAACGCCGAGGTGTCGCCGTTGATGTAATGCGCGCCCGTCGCGTGGAAATTCGGATTGCACGACGACGAGACGTGAATCATCGCGGGCACGTCGAGTTCCACCATCGCTTCATAGAGCGGATACCACGAGCGGTCCGTGAGCGGCAGGCCGGACCAGTGGCCGCCGGACGGATCCGGATTCAGATTGCAGCCGATAAAACCAAGCTCTTCGACGCAGCGCCGCAATTCGGCGATGCAGTTCGCGGGCGGCACGCCGGGCGCCTGCGGCAACTGGCACACGCCGACGAAGTTGCGCGGAAACAGCTCGCACACGCGATGCACGAGGTCGTTGCATGCGCTCGACCAGAGCGCGTTGGCGTCCGCGGCGGCGAGGTGATGGCCCATACCGGCGGCGCGCGGCGAGAAGATCGTGAGGTCGGTCCCGCGCTCGCGCTGAATGCGCAGCTGGCCGGTTTCGATGCTCTCGCGAATCTCGTCGTCGGTGATGACGGGCCGTGGTGGCGGCGTGCCGCCATCCCTGAGCGCGGCGATCTGCTGGGCGCGCCAGGCTTCGTGCTGGCGCGGGGCGGTCGTGTAGTGACCGTGGCAATCGATGATCATGGTAGGCCAATCCTGTGAGTTGTCGCCGCGCGTGCGCGTGGTGTGTCCGCTGATGCGATCACTTGTGTTCCATCCGCTCGTTGGGCCGCTTCTCAGGCACGCGGGGCGGCCTCGCCGGTGGCGAGCGAGCTTGCTTCGTCCTCTGCCGGCGTGACGCGCATGACGAGCGCGATGATCGTCGCGACAACCAGAAAAGCCGCGATCGTCAGCAAGGCCAGCTTGAAGTTGCCGGTTGCATTGCGCACGAGGCCGATGCTCCACGGCCCGACCAGGCCGCCGAACTGGGCGATGGTGTTGATCAGCGCGATCGTCGCCGCGCCCGCCGCGCCGGTCCTGAATGAGGACGCGAGACTCCAGAACAACGGGTTGCCCGCATAGATGAACAAGCCGGTCACGCACAGCAGCCCATAGGCGACCATGGGGTTCGGTGCGTAGGCGCTGCCGGCAATGGCGGCCGCGCTCATGCCGTACACGAAGGCGAGGTGTTTTTTGCGGTCGCCGGTGCGATCGGAACTGCGGCTGATCAGGAAGGTGCCCAGCACGCCGAGCAAAGGCGGCGCGGCTGACAGAAAGCCGACTTCGAGATTGGTCAGATGGCCGAGACTCTTGACGATCTGCGGCAGCCAGAGAAAGAGGCCGTAAATGCCGACCAGCGCGCACCCGAACAGGCACGCAAGACTCCAGACGCGGATGTCGGCCGCCACGCGCAACAGCGGGAAATGCGCGTTACCGCCCAGCGTTTCGCGCTCGGCGGCGAGCGTCGACTCGAGCCAGCGTTTTTCGTCGCCGGACAGCCAGTCGGCGTCGGCGGGACGCTCGGTCATGATGCGCAGCGTCAGCAGGCCGAGCAGCATGGCCGGCACGCCTTCGAGAATGAACATCCACTGCCAGCCCTGCAAGCCTAGAATGCCGTTCGCGTAGGTCATCAATGCGGTGGAAATGGGACCGCCCAGCACCGCCGAAAACGAACCGGCGATGATGTAGCCGCCCACCGCGCGTGCGCGATAGCGCACGGGAAACCATTTGGTCAGATAGACCGCGACGCCCGGCAGAAAACCCGCTTCCATGACGCCGAGCATAAAGCGCAGCGCGTAGAAGCTCGAATCGTTGAATACGAACGCCGTGGCGGCGGCGACCGCGCCCCACGTCAGAAGAATGCGCGCGATCCAGCGGCGCGCGCCGACGCGATGCAGCAACAGATTGCTCGGCACTTCCAGCAGCATGTAGCCGACGAAGAAGATACTGCCCGCGAATCCGAACACGGCCGGACTGAAACCGAGCTGCTTGTTCATGTCCAGCGCGGCGAAACCGATATTGATCCGGTCGAGATAGTTGAAGAACATCATCGCGAAGAGCAGGGGCATCAGGCGCCCATAGACTTTTCGCATGGTTGCGGCTTCATTGATCACGCTCATCCTGTCTCCTCCCTGGCGGCGACGGCCGTAACCGTGGCTGCGTTCTAATCATGTGTGAGGCAATGATAAGAACGCGCGCGCAGGGAGTCCAAGACTGCTTGCTTATGCTTCTATAACTTTCTGCTTATAGTGTGGTGTCTTTGAGCGGCGCGGGGAGGCAGGCAAGAAACGCACGCAGATGAGGCGAAGGATCGTCGGTGCGGAAGGTGGCCGCGAGCGTGGAGCGATACGACGAACCCGGGCCGGTGAGGTGGCGGAACACCACGTCGGTGCGCCCGTGCCGCGCCACCGATTCGCCGATGAACGTCACGCCCAGACCCGCGGCCACCAGGGCAATCGCGGTCTGGATTTCATAAGCCTCGTGCGCGACGACCGGGGTGATCCCGGCGTCGCGGTAGAGCGACTGCACCGAGCGTTTGAACTGGGCGTTCTGGTGCTTCGGATACAGAATCAACGGCGTATCGGCGAGATCGGCCATGCGCACTTTCTTGTGCGCGGCGAGCGGATGGCCCGGCGCGAGCGCGGCCATGACGCGCTCGCGCAGCAACGGGTACGACGTGCAGCCCTCGACCGTCAGCGGCTGCCGGCCGATGCCGATGTGAATGCGCATGTCGCGCAGCGCATCGGTCTGTTCTTCGGTAAGCATCTCGAAGAGTTTGAGTTCGACCTGCGGATACGCCTCGTGGAACGCTTTGAGCGCGGGCGGCAGGATGCTGTACATCGACGAACGCGTGAAGCCGATGCTTAGCCAGCCACGCCGGCCCACACCGATTTCCTGAGCGGCGAGCGTCATCTGTTCCAGATTGCCGAGTATCTGCCGCGCCTCGCTGCACAGATACTGGCCCGCCTCGGTCAAGCTCAGCGGACGCCTCGCGCGGTCCACCAGTTGCGTGCCGAGCCGTTCTTCGAGCGAACGGATCTGCTGACTCAACGCGGGCTGCGCGATATGCAGGCGCTCGGCGGCGCGGCTGAAATTGAGCTCCTCGGCGAGAATCACGAAGCACTGCAGGGCTCTGAGGTTCATATCGGTTATTTCCTCCGGGCCTAACGCAGTGCGAGGTCAGGTGTCTGCGCGCCGATCGCCGGTTGGTGGAACATGTCGTAAATCGCGTCGAGCAGCCACGCAATGCCCGGATCCGCGGAAAATTGCGAGTGCGAGTGGACCTGAATTTCAATGGGCGGCAGCGCGAACGGCAAAGGCAGGATGCGAAACGCTTTGTTGCGGTTAAAGCGCTGCGCGATACTGCGCGGGAAAATCACGGCGAGGTCGGTGTGCTGAACGATCTCCGGCGCCACCACGAAATGCGGCAGGCGCAGCACGATATCGCGACGCAGATTCAACTCTTCCAGCCACTGCTCGACCATCCGGTGGCCGGTCGCGTTGGTGCTGGCATAGACGTAGCGAAGGCTCGCGAGATCTTCCTTGGTCGGCTTCTGTTTGCGCAGCGGGTGGCCGGCCCGCACCACGCAAACATGTTCGTCGACGAAGAGCGTTCTGCTCACGCAGCCTGGATCGAGACCGGGCACATAGCCGAGCGCGAGATCGACCTTGCCGCTGCGCATGGCCGCGCTCACCGAGTCGACGGAGACATTCGCAATTTCGAGGCGAATGCCACGCGCGCTGCGATCGAGCATCGACAGGAGGGGCGGCAGGAAATAGAACTCCGACATATCCGACATGGACACGCGAAACACGCGTTGCGCCGTGGCGGGATCGAACCTGGCGATTTGCTGAACCGCGACGTTGATGATCCCGAATGCCTGCGTGAGCGGCGCATGCAGGCGCAAGGCGGCGTCGGTGGGAACCATGCCGGCGGGCGTTCGAACGAAGAGCGGGTCGTCGAACAGAACGCGCAGCCGGCGCAACGCGTGGCTGACCGCCGGCTGCGTGAGTCCGAGACGCTCCCCGGCGGCGGTCAGGCTGCGCGAATCGGAGATGGCCAGAAAGACGCGCAGCAGGTTCAAATCCGTAATGCCGGGGTGCGACTTGGTCATGACGTTCGGATCGCGGCGAGGAAGGGCATTTATTTGGGTTTCAGATTACCGTAAATGCTGCGCATAGGGAAATGCAGCGTCGCGCCGCTGTAAGGCGGAAAGGCGTCGAAGTCCCGCTTCATGCTGGCCCGAACGGGCGACGCGAGAGCAGCGGCCAGCGACGCGGGATCGTCGAAGACCACCTTGTTGCGTTGCATGGCCATGGCGCGCTCGGCGCGCAGACCCGAGCGGCAATCGAGCCGCGTGTAGATTTCGAGCTCGCGAATGCCGGGCAGTTGCGCCATCAGCGGTGGATGGTGCGCGAGGTAATGCGTAAGCCACGCGTTGAAGTCCCGCGCTTCGCCTTCGTAGCTGACGAGATACGTGCAGCGTTCGACGCGAGCGGCAGGAACGCCGGGATCCCGGGTGGCGTATTTCCTGACCGCCATGGTCTGCTGGGTGAAGGTAAGACCCGTGTTCGACGAGCCGTCCGTTATATCGTGCATCGCGCTCCCGGGGCGAAGCGCCTGTTCAAGCAGTTCGAGTTCGTCGAAATACCATTGCAGCACGCAGCGGGGGCGCGCGGCAGCGTTGGTCTTCGACAAAGGATCGCAGTCGTGCGATTCCGCAGGCACGTGGATCGCGAAACGGCGCAATCCCTCCGTGTCCTGCGATGCCGCTTCGAGGCGCGCCAGATCGGCGTGCTGTGCGTCGCGCGCGGGCGCCCCGTGGCCAATCAGAAAGAAACAGACTTCCACGTTCACCTCGTGGCTTGCGCGGCAACCGGCGCCGCTGCTGGCGGCCGCGCCAGGCGATGAAACTGCCGCCCGAAGTAGATCAGGCCGTCGCCATCCTGGCGCAGCGCGATATGGCGGATCTGGGCGAACATCACGGAGTGCGACCCGACCGTTTTGATGTCGACGATCGCGCCTTCGAGACTGACGATCGCATCCGCGAGCACCGGCGCCGACGACGCGCCCCCCGTCCATGCGTGGCGTTCGAAGCGCTCGTCCATCGAGCACGCCGTCATGCCGGCAAAATCGCGCGCGAGCTCCTGGCATTCCGCGGCGAGCACGTTGATGCACACGCTGCGGTTGCGATGCAGTACGTCATGTACATAGCTGGCCTGATTGATACAGACGAGCATGGTAGGCGGCGCGTCCGTCACCGAGCACACCGCGCTCGCGGTGATGCCGCAGCGGCCGCCCGGTCCATTCGTGGTGATGATGTTGACGGCGGCTGGCAGGCAAGCCATCGCGTCGCGGAAACGCTTTCGGGTGTCGTCGATCGTCACGTTCTCTTCCTTTTGCATGGCGTGAGGCGGGGCGCACCGCTTACGGATACGGCGTGACCGGCGGCACGCCGGCGAACAATGCGCCGGATGCGTCGTACGTGCCTTCGCCCAGGAACGCATGCTGTGTCACGACAATCGAATCCCGCACCAGACGCTGCAAGCGATTCTCGCGATAGATCGCGGCGACGCCCGCCATCTGATAGGCCTGCATCACCACGTCGGCGCCCGTCTGCGCGGCGTGGGTCGCGCTGAGGCGCAACAGATTCGCCTGTTCCTGCGAGACGGTATCGCCGTCGATAATCGTCCGCCATGCGGCCTCGGCGGATTCGTAGAAGAACGCGCGCGCGCTGCGCCAGCTGGCCTCCGCTTTCGCGAGGCCCGAGCGGTAATAGCCACGGTCGGCGAGGCGCGGCGCGCCGGTGGTGGTTCTGGTCGAGCCGGACATGCCCGTGAGCAGATCGAGCGCCGCTCGCGCAAGCCCGATGTTGACGGCGGCATGCACCTGCGCCTGATAGGCGACCGCGGGGTAGCGGTAGAGCGGTTCGTCGATCAGCGCCGCGCCGCCGCGCACGAAGGTCCATTGCGCGGGGACGAATTTCTCGCGCAGCCGTAAATCGTGGCTGCCGGTTCCCTGCATGCCGACCACGTTCCAGTTTTCGACGATCTCGACCTCACGCGCGGGCAACACCGCGGTGAACGGCTTGCCCGCGCCCGCCTCGCCGGCATTGGCGGGCGCGCCGCCGATGCCGACGCCGATCCAGTCCGCGCCCTTGCAGCCGCTCGCGAAGCGCCACTGCCCGCTGACCAGGAAGCCGCCTGGCGCCTGGGTGGCCGGTTGCAGCGGATAGAGGCCGCCAGCGAACACCTGATCGGGGCCGGTGGCGTAAATCCGCTGCTGGGTTTCGATCGGCAAGGCGGCGAGATACGTGTTCGCCGAGCCGAACGCGGCCACCCAGGCAGCGGAGCCGTCGGCGATCGCAACGCGCTCGAGCATCCGCAGAAATTGCGCGGGCGGCAGGGCGTCGCCGCCGAAGCGTTGCGGCGTGCTCGCGCGAAAGATACCGGCGCGCTTCATCTTCGCAATCATGTCGCGCGGGACATGCGAGAGTTGATCGAACTCGTCGCGACGGCGTTCGATCTCGCTGATCAGCGCGTCGAGTGTGATCGGGCCCGCGTACTCGGGATACGGCTCCGCGTGATCGATCGCGCGAGGTTCGTTGGTGTAGGTCGAAAGACTGCTCATCTGAAGGCTTTGCATGATGACGGCTTGAGAATTGGGGGGAGTGAGATTGGGCGACGTGACGTCGACGCGATATCACGCACTTTCGTGCTCTGCATGCTCTTTGGCCTTCGCCTGAAGCCGCATTGCTTTTGGAAAGGTCTCCGGTGCGAGGCAGGTGGCGACGACCGTGATCAACCCGAGCACGACGAAATACACGGCTACCGGCGCGGCGCTGCGGTAATGCGCGAGCAGCGCCGTCGCCACCATCGGCGAGAGTCCGCCGCCGAGTACCGACGAAATCTCGCGGCCGATGCCGAGTCCGGAAAAGCGCAGATGAACGGGCAGCAACTCGCTGATGAACGCGGGCTGCGCGCCTTCGAGAATGCCGAGCGTGATGCTGTTGGCGAGCACGAGCGCGGTGATTACTTTCCACAGCACGCCGGAGCCGAGCAGCGTGAAATACGGGTAGGCCACCAGCACCATCGCCACGGCGCCGGCGAGATAGACCGGCTTGCGGCCGATCCGGTCAGTGAGACGTCCCATCAACAGGGACACGGGGATCATCAGCAGCATCGACAACGTCAGGCCGCCGAGCACCCAGCTCGATTTGAGGCCGACGAACTGACCATACGCAATCGAGAACGCGAAGAAGATGTATGACGCCGCGCCTTCACCGAAGCGTAGGCCGAACACCGTCAGCACCTGGCGCGGGCATTGGCGCAGCACTTCGACGATCGGCATGCGGGCGTCGCGGCGAGTTGCCTTGACTTCGGCGAACTCCGCGCTTTCGTCGACGCAGCGGCGCATCCACAGGCCGAGCGCGACCAGCACGGCGCTGCAGAGGAACGGCACGCGCCAGCCCCAGCTATGAAAGTCGGCGGGAGAGAGGGTTTGCACCAGCAGAAACGCGGCGGTGGACAGCACGAATCCGAACGCCGCGCCGCACGGACTCCAGGCCGCGAGCGCGCCGCGCCGGGAGGCGGGCGCATTTTCGTGAATCAACAGGATGCTGCCGCTCCATTCGCCGCCGGCGGCGAGGCCCTGCAGAATGCGCAGCAGCACCAGCATGACGGGCGCCGCGAGGCCGATCTGCTGATAGGTCGGCAAAAGACCCATGCAGGCGGTGGCCGTGCCCATGACGAGCAGCGTCAGCATCATCACCGTCTTGCGGCCATAGCGGTCGCCGATATGGCCGCACAACACGCCGCCGATGGGCCGCGCGATGAAACCCACGGTAAAGCCGCCGAATGCCGCGATCGTGCCCGTGAGCGGATCGCTGCCGACCGGAAAGAACAGCTTGCCGAACACGAGCGCGGCGGCGGTGCCGTAGAGAAAGAAGTCGTACCATTCGAGAACCTGGCCGAGCACGGCGGTCGTCACCGCGCGACGAACCTTGCTGGTGGGCCGGATGGCGGGCACGGGTGTCAGAACAGCTGTCGCGTCAGAATTCATGGCAGGTGGAGGGTCACGATGTGGAGGGTCGCGCGTTCTCGCCATGTGTTTCGGCAGGAGCGGCGAGACGAGCCCGGCAGGCATGTCGAACGATAGGACCGTGAAAAAATGCGGTCAAATTCGGGCCAAAAATGGCCGTCATGAATCGCGTGCATGACGGTTGCGCCACTTCGCGCGAAGCCGCCGGGCCGACGGATGCGTTTGCGTCTGCGTTTGTGTTCGCGTCTGAAACGAAGCACTGTGGGTTTTGCTTCGGGCAACTGAGATTTGGCGAACGGCGCGGCGCGCCTCTACACTGTGGACTTATCCCGCGAACCACGGAGAGAACCGCAATGCGACTGACCGACTTCGATACGCTGACGTTCGATTGCTATGGGACGCTGATCGACTGGGAAACGGGTATTTTCGAAGGCTTGCGGCCGCTGCTCGCGCGCGTCGAGCCGCCGTTGACGCGTGACCAGGTGCTCGAAGCGCACGCACGGCACGAGTCGTCGCAGCAGAAGTACACGCCGGGGCGGCGATATCAGGAGCTTCTACCGATTGTCTACAAGCGCCTTGCGGAGGAGTGGCGGGTGCCGTGTACGCTCGCCGACTGCGTGGCCTACGGCAAGTCCATTCAGAACTGGCCTGCGTTCGACGACTCGGCCGCCGCGTTGCACTACCTGAAGCAGCACTACAAACTCGTGATTCTGTCGAACGTCGACAACGAAAGCTTTGCTTATAGCAACGCGAAACTGCAGGTCGAATTCGACGCGGTCTTCACGGCCGAAGACATCGGTTCCTACAAGCCGTCGCCGCGCAATTTCGAGTACATGCTGGAAAAACTGAGGGAGCGTGGCATCACGAAGGAGACGATTCTGCACACGGCGGAAAGCCTGTTCCACGACCATAAACCGGCGAACGAATTCGGCCTGGCGTCGTGCTGGATTTATCGCCGGCACGCGAAGCAGGGCTTCGGCGCGACGATGGATCCGGGCTCACAGCCCAGCGTCGATTTTCGCTTCAATAGCATGGCCGACCTGGTGAAAGCGCATCAGCAGGCTCTGGAGGCAAAGTAGCGTCTGAACGAAACCTGCCGCCTCGGCGCAGTGCCTCCTTGCAGCTGGAGGCGATGGCGTTCGGCGGCAGAGCGTTCACGCAGTCAGGTATTCGCTGGATTGCAGCTCGTCAATCCAGCCCGCCCTGGCACAGGTACTTGATCGACATGTAGTCGTCGAGTCCATACTTCGACCCTTCACGGCCATAGCCCGATTCCTTCACGCCGCCAAACGGCGCCGCTTCGCTCGACACCGCGCCTTCGTTGATGCCGATCACCCCCGCTTCGAGCTGCGCGGCCACGCGATTGATACGCCGCACGTCCTGCGTGTAAAAGTAGGCGGCAAGGCCGAACGGCGTGTCGTTGGCGAGACGGATCGCTTCGGCTTCGTCCTCGAAACGGAAGAGCGGCGCGACCGGGCCGAAGGTTTCTTCGCAGCAGACCAGCATGTCGTCGCGCGCGTCCGCCAACACGGTCGGCGCATAGTAGTTCGGGCCGAGCTCCGTCAGACGCTTGCCGCCCGTCAGAATCTTTGCACCGTGCTTGACGGCGTCTTCCACGTGACGGGCGATCTTCTCGATCGCGCGTTCGTTGATCATCGGGCCGATCTGCGCGTCCGGGTCCGTTGCGGGCGCAACCTTCAAGGCAGCGACGCGTCGCGCGAGCAGCTCGGCAAAGCGCCCATAGACGCCGGCCTGCACATAGACGCGGTTCGGGCATACGCAGGTCTGGCCGCCGTTGCGGAATTTCGCCGCCATCAGGCCGGCGACGGCGGCGTCGAGGTCGGCGTCGTCGAACACGATGAAGGGCGCGTTGCCGCCCAGTTCCAGTGAGAGCTTCTTCAACGTGCCCGCGGATTCCCGCGCCAGATGCTTGCCGACCGGCGTGGAGCCGGTGAAGGTGATCTTGCGCACGCGCGCGTCCGCGAGCCAATCGGCAACCGCGGCAATGCCCTGTTCACGCGACGCCGACAGCATGTTCAGCACGCCGTCCGGCAGGCCGGCTTCCTGCGCGAGCGCGGCGAGGGCGAGCGCGGTGAGCGGCGTGTCCTCGGCGGGCTTGGCGACGACGGTGCACCCGGCCGCGAGCGCCGGCGCGATCTTGCGGGCGATCATGGCCAGCGGGAAATTCCACGGTGTGATGGCCGCGACCACGCCGACCGGCTCCTTCACCGCGCTCATGCGCTTGCCGCGCTGCTGCTGCGGAATCAGGTCGCCGTAGATGCGGGTTGCTTCGTCGGCGAACCATGCCACGTACGACGCGCCGTAAGCGACCTCGCCGCGGGCTTCCGCGAGCGGCTTTCCCTGTTCCGTCGACATCAGCTTCGCGAGGTCGTCGGTATTGGCAACGATCAGCGCGTGCCAGCGCCGCAGAATCTCGGCGCGCTCGCGCGGCAGCTTATCGCGCCAGCCGGGAAACGCGCGGGCTGCGGCGTCGGTGGCGGCGCGCGCATCCGCGGCGCCGCTGTCCGCGACTTCGACGATCGTTTCGCCGGTGGCCGGGTTCGTGACGGCAAAGCGGGCGCCGTCGGCGGCGCCGGTCCATGTTCCGTCGATCAGGTTCTGCGGGCGAATCAGTTCACTGCGCGTCAATGTGAGAGACATCGGGTTGCTCCTTCAGGTTGCCCTTGATGCGGCGAGGCACACGGCGGCGCGGCCGCGTACCGTGGGTCGATTAATGAATCGATGCTACGCCTGCGCCGCAATCGACGAAATGGCGAATCGGGGCGTTGGCGGTTTGCACACCGTTTTTTTGCGGCGCTGACAGCATTTTCTGCTGATTGGCTTGCGAATTCATTTCAGCCGCCGCGGTCCGGTCGACGCGCGCACCACCAGCGTGGGCGGCGGGGCGAGCACCATCGACGGCTGCTGGTCAGGCATCTGGATCAGCCGGATCAGACTCTCGATCGACAACTCCGCGATCGCGGCGGTCTGGATCGCGACCGTCGTCAGGGCAGGGTGCACCTGGTGCGCGAGCTGAATGTCCGTAATGCCGATGACCGAAACGTCGTCCGGCACCGCGCGGCCCAGCGTGATCAGAGCCTGTGCCGCGCCGATCGCGAGCAGGTCGTTGGTCGCGAAGATCGCTGTGAGGTGCGGCCGGTTTGCCATCAACTGCATGCAGGCGGCGTAGCCGGCGTCGATCGAGTCGCGGATCTGCAGCACCGCCGCCGCATCGGTCTCGATACCGGCCGCGTGCATCGCCGCGCGAAAACCGTTGGAGCGCGCATCCTGCAAGCCGCCGCAACCGTCGCCGATCAGCAGGCCGATTTCGCGGTGGCCGAGTTCGAGCAGATGCCGCGCGGCCAGCTCGCCCGCGCGAGCGAAATCCACGGCGATGCAGGGCAGCGCGGGCGGCGACTCCGGGTGCTCCCACATGGCCAGCAGAATGGGCGCACTGTGCATGGCCGAAGCGCACAGGTCGTTGATCGCGATATCCGTGTTCATGACGAGCACGCCGTCGGCCAGCGTGCCCGCAATCTGGTTCAGATACGCGCGGCCGATCTCGGCATCGTCGTCAGTATTGCAAACCATCAGGAAGTGGCCGGTTTTGCGCGCGGCGCGCTCGGCGGCCAGCACGAACTCGGGGTAGAACGGGTTCGAGATGTTCGACAGCATCAGGGCGAGCGTGGACGAGCGGCCCTCGGCGAGCGCGCGCGCGTTCAGATTGGGCCGGTAGCCGAGATCGGCGATCGCCTTGAGCACGCGTTCAGCCGTTTCCGGGCGCACTTTCTCGCGGTTGCGCAGCACGTTGGAGACGGTGGCGGCGGTGACGTGAGCGCGTTTCGCGACTTCCGTGAGAGTGACCATAAGCTCTTTATCCCAGATTCAGGGAATGCGATTCAAATGTTGCAAGCCGTGGGCGAGGTTGATAACTTGCTGGAAAACACACAGCGGAGACATCAACATGAGTTTTTCCTTCAAACCCGAATTTAAGCGATTAAATGCCTGCCGCACAAGGGTTGGCCACTTATTTTTCCAGAAAATTTAAGCGGTTAAATCCGAAGGGGGCAGCATGGCAAGCATTCGTTTGACGGACGTGCAGAAGTCGTATGGTGACCATGCGCCGGTGATCCGGCGCGTGAATCTGGAGATTGCGCAGCATGAGTTCTGCGTATTCCTGGGCCCATCGGGTTGCGGCAAGTCGACCCTGCTGAGAATGATCGCCGGACTCGAAGACCTGAGCGAAGGCGAGTTGCACATTGGCGGGCGCCTGATGAACGACGTGCCCGCCGCCGGCCGCGGTGTGGCGATGGTGTTCCAGAGCTACGCGCTCTTTCCGCACATGACCGTGTTCGACAACATGGCGTTCGGTCTGAAGCTCGCGAAACAGCCCAAGGATGTGATCGACAGCAAGGTGCGCGAAGCCGCCCGGATTCTGCAACTGGACGATTTTTTGCAGCGCTATCCGAAGGCGCTGTCGGGCGGGCAGCGGCAGCGCGTCGCGATCGGCCGCGCAATCGTGCGCGAGCCCGGCGTGTTCCTGTTCGACGAGCCGCTCTCGAATCTCGACGCCGCGCTGCGCGGCCAGACGCGGGTCGAAATCGCTCGTCTGCATCAGCGCTTTGCCAACGCGAGCGTGGTCTACGTCACTCACGATCAGGTCGAAGCCATGACGCTCGCCGACCGGATCGTACTGCTGCACGCCGGCGCGGATGCGGAGCGCTTCGGCAGCATCGCGCAAAGCGGCGCGCCGCTCGAGCTGTATCACCATCCGAAGTCGCGCTTCGTGGCGGGCTTCATCGGTTCGCCGCGGATGAATTTCATCGACGCCGTGGTCGATTCGATCGAGCCGGGCAGCCTGACGGTCACGCTGGCTCAAAGCGGCGAGCGTTTGACCGCGCACGTGGATGGTCAACGTTTGCAGCGCGGTCAGCCGGTCACGCTCGGCGTGCGGCCGGAGCATCTGCGCCTCGACGGCGGCGGGCAGGTCGTGCAGTGCACGACGGTATTGTCGGAGCGGCTCGGCGAGCATAGCTATATTCACGCGGATCATGCCGCGGGCACGCTCATCGCCAAGGCGGCGGGTGATACGCCGATCGGCTCCGGCGAGCGTATCGCCATTCACGTGCCGCCTTCCGCGTGCCACCTGTTCGACGCGGACGGGCTTGCCTTGCGGCGCAGCGCGTTCGAGCCCGAACGGGCCGCCGCTTGAGTTTTCGGGCGTGATCACTCCGGGCAACGACTGATTTCATCAAAGCCGAATTCCGCCACAGAGCGGGTTACATCGCCGGCGGCTGCTCGCTGCCGGCCAACAAGGTATCAAGGAGACACAAGATGATTGCTCTTCGCCTTCGCCGTCTTGCACACGTGTCGATCGCAGCCGCGCTGGTCGCGGGCTCGCTCTGCTGTGCCGCAGCCGACGCCGCCACGCTCAACGTCAACGTATCGGCGCGCGGTAATCAGCGCTCCACATGGCAGGACGCGTTCGACAAGTTCAAGAAAGCCAATCCCGATGTCGATCTGAAGGTGACCTACATCACCGAGGAAGCGTACAAGGTGCAGATGAGCGGCTGGCTCGCCACCGATCCGCCCGACGTCGTCTCGTGGCACGACGGCGAGCGCATGGCGTATTACGCGCAACGCGGCCTGCTCGAAGACCTGTCGCCGGATTGGAGCAGGAATGGCTGGTCGCAGCAGTATGCATCGGTGAAGGAGGCGTCGACGTATAAGGGCAAGCAGTACGCGGCGCCGCTCGGCTACGACGCCTACGGTTTCTTCTATCGCAAGGATCTGTTCGAGAAAGCCGGCATCAGGAGCGAGCCGAAAACGTGGGATGAATTTCTCGACGCCTGCAAGAAGCTGAAGGCAAGCGGCGTGGCGCCGATCGCCGTGGCCGCGCGCGACAGCTGGACGCTCGCCGCCTGGTTCGACTACCTGGATCTTCGCATCAACGGCAACGCATTCCACCAGCAATTGATGGCGGGCGACATTCCGTACACCGATGCGCGTGTGAAAAAGGTCTACGCCGCGTGGAAAACGCTGATCGACGATCACTACTTCATCGATAACGCGCTCTCCTACGACCTCGATTCGATCGCGCCGTTTCTCGTGAACGGCAAGGCGTCGATGATGTTGATGGGCACGTTCTTCTCCGCGAGCATTCCGGCGAACCTCAAACCGCAAACCGGCTTCTTCCGCTTCCCGGTGATCGACGCCAATGTGCCGATGGCCGAAGACGGTCCGGTCAACGTGCTGCTGATTCCTGCGAAAGCGAAGAACAAGGCCGATGCACGCAAGCTGCTCGCTTTCATGGAACAGCCGCAGATCAACGCCGATCTCGCGAAAGGTTGGGGCCAGCTGCCGTCGAACAGCCAGTCGGCCGAACCTGAAGACGCGATCTCCAAGGTCGGCTTCCAGACGCTTGCCAACACCAAGGGCGGCATCGCGCAGTTCTACGATCGCGACATGCAAAAGGAAATGGCCGACGAAGGCATGAAAGCGATGCAGCAGTTCTACAGCGATCCGTCGCAACTCGACGCCGTGCTCGTGCGTCTGGAAGCGACCCGCAAGCGCATTTACCAGAAGTAGGAAGCCAGTCACGGAGCGCCGGCGGCATAGCAACGGCCGGCGCCCGTCTTCGATTCGCCTTCGCTTTTCGACGAGGCCCGATCCATGTCTCATTCCGCAGCGCGCCGCTTACCCGCGGCTTCGCACCGTCGCGTCTCGACCACGCGCCGTCATCAGCACCGCGCCGCGCTTTTCTTCCTGTTGCCGGGCTGTGCGTTGTTTTGCCTGTGCGTGGTGTATCCGATCATCAGCAGCATTTCGCTCAGTTTCTATCACTGGGACGGCATGACGCCGAAGACCTTCGCCGGTTTCGACAACTATGTCGAACTGTTCCATGCCGACACGTTTTATACGGCGCTCAAGAACAACCTCATCTGGCTTGCGCTGTTTCTGCTGGCGCCGCCGCTCGGCCTGCTGTTCGCGCTGTATCTGAACCAGCATATCCGTGGCATGCGCGTCGTGAAGTCGCTGTTCTTCGCGCCGTTCGTGCTCTCGGGTGTGGTGGTCGGACTCGTGTTCAGCTGGTTTTACGACCCCGGCTTCGGCTTGCTGCGCCTGATCGTCGGTCATGGCATTCCCGTGCTCGGCGACCCGCACACCGTGACGTTCGGCATCGTGTTCGCGGCGCTTTGGCCGCAAACGCCGTTCTGCATGGTGCTGTATCTCACGGGCCTGACCGGCATCAATCCGGAAGTGGTCGAGGCGGCGCGCATGGAAGGCGCGAGCGGCGTGAAGCTGTTGTGGCACGTGATTCTGCCGCAGCTGCGGCCCGCCACCTTCATGGCCGTGGTGCTGACGGTGATCGGCGCGCTGCGCAGCTTCGACCTGATCGCGGTGATGAGCGGCGGCGGTCCGTTCGACAGCTCCACCGTGCTCGCCTATTACATGTACGACCAGGCCATCAAGTACTACCGCGAAGGCTATTCCGCGGCGATTGCCGTCGTGCTGTTCGCCATCATGCTCGTCTACATCGTGTTCCATTTGCGCCGCATGCTGCGCGAAGAACGCTGATCTTCAGGAGTCACGCGTCATGTATCCGCTTCCCGTCGAACGCTGGAAACCGCTCAATCGCACGCTCTACAAAGCGTCGTTGCCCATCGCGCTGCTGATCTGGCTTCTGCCGATGCTGGCCGTGCTCGTCACGTCGATTCGCTCTTCGGACGAGCTTTCGCAAGGCGATTACTGGGGTTGGCCGAAACACTTCGCGCTGATCGAAAACTACGGCGCCGCGCTCACGCAAACGCCGATGCTGCATTACTTCACCAACAGCGTGCTGATCACGGTGCCTTCGGTGATCGGCGCAGTCGCGCTGGCGTCGATGGCGGGCTTTGCGTTGGCGACATATCGGTTTCCTGGCAATACGGCGGTGCTGTTCGCGTTCGTCGCCGGCAATTTCGTGCCGATCCAGATCCTGATGATTCCAGTGCGCGACATGGCGCTGAAAGTCGGACTCTTCAACAGCGTGTGGGCATTGGTGATTTTCCATGTGTCGTTTCAGACCGGCTTCTGCACGCTGTTTCTGCGCAATTTCATCAAGCAGCTGCCGTTCGAAATGATCGAGGCCGCGCGCGTGGAAGGCGCGAGCGAGTGGACCATCTACCTGCGCATCGTGCTGCCGCTGATCCGGCCCGCGCTCGCCGCGCTCGGCATTCTGGTGTTCACGTTCGTGTGGAACGACTACTTCTGGGCGTTGTGTCTCACGCAAGGCGACGACGCCGCGCCGATCACGGTGGGCGTCGCGGCGCTCAAGGGGCAATGGACGACCGCGTGGAACCTGGTCGCCGCGGGCTCGGTGCTGGCCGCATTGCCTTCCGTGCTGATGTTCTTCCTGATGCAGAAGCACTTCGTCGCCGGTCTGACCTTCGGTGCAAGCAAGGGCTGAGCGCCCGTTCGACGTCATCTAACCACGAGACTTTCTCATGCAACTTGGTGTCTGTTATTACCCGGAACAATGGCCGCGCACGATGTGGGCCGACGACGCGAAACGAATCGCCGAGCTCGGCATCACGCACGTGCGGATTGCTGAATTCGCGTGGAGCCGGATGGAGCCGCGCGCCGGCGAATTCGCGTGGGAATGGCTCGATGAAGCCGTCGAAACGCTGGCGGGCGCGGGCTTGAAACTGGTGCTCGGCACCCCGACCGCGTCGCCGCCGAAGTGGCTGATCGACGCGTATCCGGACGTGCTGCCGGTGCGCGCCGACGGCACGCGCTGGAATTTCGGTTCGCGCCGTCACTACGACATATCCAGCGAAACCTATCGGCGCGAGTGCCTGCGGGTCGTCACGGCAATGGCGCAGCGCTACGGCCGGCATCCTTCCATCGTCGCGTGGCAGACCGATAACGAACTCGGCTGTCACGATACCGTGCCCAGCTATTCGCCTGCGGCGCTCACCCGTTTTCAGACGTGGCTGCGCCGGCGCCACGAATCCGTCGAGGCGCTCAACGACGCGTGGGGCAACGTGTTCTGGAGCATGGAGTATCCGTCGTTCGAGGCAATCGGCTTGCCCAATCTCACGCCCACCGACGCCAATCCGATTCATCTGCTCGACTTCCGCCGCTTCATGTCTGACGAGGTGGCGCAGTTTCATCGCGAGCAGATCGACGTGTTGCGCGAGCATGCGCCGACTGCGGACTTGCTGCACAACTTCATGGGCTTTTTCACGACCTTCGACCATTACCGCTTCGCCAAAGACAATGCGATCGACGTCGCCGCATGGGACAGCTATCCGATCGCGCGCACCGAATCGATCGCGCTGCCCGACGAACAGAAGGCGCGTTACGCGCGCACCGCGCATCCCGATGTCTCCGCATTCGATCACGACCGCTATCGCGCGATCGGCAGCGGGCGTTTCTGGGTGATGGAGCAGCAGGCCGGGCCGGTCAACTGGGCACCGTGGAATCCGGTGCCGGCCAAAGGCATGGTCCGTCTGTGGGCCTATGAAGCGTTCGCGCACGGCGCTGAACTGGTGTCGTATTTCCGCTGGCGTCAGTGCCCGTATGCGCAGGAGCAGATGCATTCCGGGCTTAATCTGCCGAACAACGAACTGTCGCCGGGCGGCCTCGAAGTGCAGCAGGCGGCGCGTGAGATCGCTGCCTGCGCCGCGTTGTCGGCACTCGGCGCGCCCGCGCGGGCAACGGTTGCGGTCGTCTTCGACTACGAAACGCAATGGATGTTCGAGATTCAGCGTCACGGCAAGACCTTCGACTATCAGACGCTGGTGTTCGACTACTACGAATCGTTGCGCGAACTCGGGCTCGACGTGGATATCGTGTCGAGCCGCGTGGATCTATCGGCCTATGCGCTGGTGGTCGTGCCGAGCATCGCCGTGATCGACGACGCCCTCGTGAATCAGATCGAGCGGAGCGAAGCGCAATGGGTCTTCGGCCCGCGCAGCGGCTCGAAAACCGATAGCTTCGCGATTCCTTCCACGCTGCCGCCCGGCGCCTTGCAACGCGTTCTGCCGATGCAGGTGCTGGAGGTCGAAACGCTGCGACCCACGCTGGCGCCCGCGCTGTCGATCGACGGCGCGCGGGGTGTGGCAATCCATTGGCGCGAGCACGTGCGGGCCAACGGCGAGACGCATGTCGACGCGCAATTCGACGACACGTGGCCGGCGGTTCTCTCGCGCGGCAAGGTGCGCTATGTGGCGGGGTGGCTGTCGCATGCATTGCATCGCACGCTGTTGGAGCAGGCCGCGCGCGATGCCGGCATCGAAACGCAGCGCCTCGCGGAAGGCCTGCGCATCCGGCGGCGCGGCGATCTGACCTTTGCGTTCAATTTCGGCGCGCAGTCCGTGCACGTGCCGGCGCCGGCCGATGCGACGTTCGTGCTCGGCAATGCGCTGCTGAAAACCGGCGATGTCTGCGCATGGAAGGACGTCTGAACCGACGGGCTGTTCGGCGCAATCGCATCCAGCAGTGTGTGTCATCGGAGGGTGACACTCAAGCGCTTCAACCTGGGACCAGGCGGCCTTCAAAAGAGCCGCCCATCAATAGATGGAGGATGACAGATGAACAGAAGAGAAATGCTCGGCTGGCTCGCGTCCACGGCGATCGCGGCCGGCGTCGGCGCAACGGCCGGCGCGCCGGCGCTCGCGGCGCAGTTGCAGGCTTCAGGTCGTGGCGGTCGCTTGGCGAAAGGGGCCGACGTATCGACGCTGCTCGAACTGGAGGCGAACGGCGCGAAGTTCTATGAGCACGGCGTGCCGCACGACTGTCTGCTGCTGCTGAGAAAACACGGCGTGGATTCGATTCGTATCAAGGTCTGGAACGATCCGGGCAACCCGAACTTTTTCCCGGCCGATCAGAGTCCCGCCGCCGGCTACAACAATGCCGAACATGTGCGCATACTCGCGCGCCGCGCGGCCGCGCTCGGCATGCGCGTGCTGATCGATTTCCATTACAGCGACTGGTGGGCCGATCCGGGCAAGCAGTATCCGCCGCACGCGTGGGCCGGCAAGGATATCGCGCAGACCTGCGCGTTGCTGTCGGAGTACACGTCGAATGTGCTGAACATGCTCAAGCGCGACGGCGTGCATCCGGAGTGGGTGCAAGTGGGCAACGAGATCACCGGCGGCATGCTGTGGCCGCTCGGCAAGTACGATCAGTGGGACAACCTCGCCCAATTGCTGAAAGCGGGACACGACGCGGTCAAATCCGTCGATGAACGCATCAAGGTCATGTTGCATCTCGACAGCGGCGGCAACAACGCGACGAGCCGCTGGTGGTTCGACAGCGCGACCCAGCGCGGCGTCACGTTCGATGTGATCGGCCTGTCCTATTACCCGCAGTGGCAAGGCTCGCTGAGCGATCTGCAGAACAACGCGAACGATCTCGCGACCCGCTACGACAAGGACGTGATGGTGGTCGAGACGGCCTATCCATGGACCACCAGCGACGGCGATTCCGAACCGAACGCGATGACCAACGTGGGGTCGGCGACTTATCCGCAGACGCCGGCGGGCCAGGCGCAGTTTCTCGGCGCGCTGACGGACATCGTCGAGGCGATACCGGACGGCCACGGCAAAGGCGTGTTCTGGTGGGAGCCGGAATGGATTCCGACGCCCAATGTCGGATGGAAGCTCGGCGCCGGCGATCAGTGGGACAACAACACCCTGTTCGATTTCCACGGCAACGCGCTGACGTCGCTGGATGCCTTTCGCAAGCGTTAGCGGCTAATGGAACGCGGCGGGTGCTACTTCGCGGGTGCCTGCGCCTGACGGTTCACGCAGTCCGACGTAAACGCCATGCTGGCCTGATCCGGCGTCATGTGCGGCGCGTCGGGACTGTAGATCTTTTCGATAACGGCGCTGACCGCTTGCCGGTCAGCCGCGTTCCTGTAGTACCTGGCTGCCTGGTCGAGCGCTTGCGCCTTGGTCTTTTTGTGCGCGCGCCACGATGCGACCTGCCCGGCGATATCGCCGATCGCAAAACATTGATCGCTGACGGTTTGTGCAACGGCCTGAGCGGCCGTTTGCGCGAGGCACACCGCGAGCAGCGCGGTTACGGCTACGCGTTTCATTCCTTGAATCCTGTGGTGAGATGAGCAACGTTGCGAAAGCGCTGGCATCCGCCACCGCGGCAACCGAACGGGTCAACAAGCGCGTAGTTTATCGGGAAGTGACACGCCGCGTTTTTTCACTCGACGCGCCAAAGAGAAAAGCCGCCCTGCGGGCGGTTTCAAAAAACCATCGGATCATCGGGCGCATCCGCGGCCGGCCGTGCCGCCGCAATGCCGGCACCCCGCAGGTTCAGTGCCCGAACGACTCCGCTTTTGAAGCGCCCGCGTTCGCCACATGCGGCCGCGCCGCCTGCTTGATCAGCAACGCCACGCACGAAATCAGACCGGCCACCGCGACCATCGCGAAGATGCCCGCGAACGAGAAGTGGCGGCGCGTCAGTTCGGCCACGAGGAACGAGCCCGCAATCCCGCCGAAGCGCCCAATGCCGAGCATCCACGCCACGCCCGTGCCACGGCCTTCGGTCGGGTAGAACGCGGCGGCGAGCGCCGGCATCGACGATTGCGCGGTATTCATCAGCACGCCGGCGACGAACACGACGAATACCAGCGCGCCCACGTTGCCCACCGCCTGGCCGATGAAATACACGCTGACGGCCGTCAACGCGTAGCAGGCCGCGATGATGCGGTTCGCGTTGAAGCGGTCCATCAGCACGCCGCACAGCACGGCGCCCACGCCGCCGAGCGGGAACAGCGCGGAAATCAGCGTCGCGCGTTGCGGCGTGAGTCCGGCGTCCTTCAGCAGGATCGGCATCCAGTTGATCGACGCGTAGAAGATCACGAGGCCCATGAAATAGGTAATCCACAGCATTACCGAGCCGATGATGTACGAGCGCGACAGCACCACGGCCGCGCCCTTGCCGCCGGTTTGCGGCGCGGTTTCGGTCATGATGAAGGTGCCGGCTTGCGCCGCTTCGCTCGAAATGCGCGAGAGCGCCGCGCGAATCCGTTCGACCGGCTGGCTGTTGGCCACCATGTAGCGAACCGACTCCGGCATCTTGATCATCAGCAGGATCATCAGCAGCAGCGGGGTGATGCCGCCGAGCAGCAGCACGCTGCGCCAGCCGAAATGCGGAATCATCCACGCGGCGAGAAACCCGCCGAACGCGGCGCCGAGCGGAAAGCCGCAGAACATCAGATTGATCACGGTGGCGCGGCGACGATCCGGGCAGTACTCGCCCATCATCGTCACGGCGTTCGGCATGGCCGCGCCGAGGCCGACGCCGGTGATGAAGCGCAGCGTCGTCAACTGCCCGATGCCGTTCGAGAAGGCCGAGCCGAGACACGCCACGCCGAACAGCAACACCGAGCCGAGCAGCATCGAGCGTCGTCCGAGCCGGTCGGACAGCGGTCCCGAGCCGAGCGCGCCGCAGGCGAGGCCGAACAACGCGGCGCTCAGCACCGGCGCGAGCGCCGGCTTGGTAATGCCCCATTCGGCGATCAGTGACGGCGCAATGAAGCCGATCGCGGCCGTGTCAAAACCGTCCAGCAGGACGATGATGAAGCACATGAAGAAGACCAGCCACTGGAACGGCGAAAAGGGATGTTCGTTGAGGAAGGTCTGAACGTTCACAGCGTTGCTGCGGCTCATGATGTGTCTCCTGACTGCGGAATACGGAAAGGCCCGCCGTAACGAGCCTTCCTCTTTTTTACTGTCGCGCGCCGTTTTAGAAGCGGTGCACGATGCCCACGCCCGCGGCGAACTGGCTACGCGACGACGACGGCGCGCTCTGGAAGCCGTCGCCGATGGTTGCCGTGGCGCTGATGATATGGCCCGAACCGGCCGTTCCCAGCGTATTGCCGTTGGTGCGCTGGAATGCCTGCAACGCGTAGAGGCCGGTGCGCTTCGACAATGAATAGTACTCGGACAGATTGACCTGCTGGTACTGCGCCGAACTCGTGATGCCGTTCGCCTTGGTAGCGCGAGTGTAGCTGTAGCCGGTCGCGAAGTCCCACGAAACAGTCGGCTTCCAGTGCAGCACGACACCGCCTGTATTGAAGATCGCCGTATCGCGGAAGCTCGAGTTGATACCCGGAATGTACTGCACATTCGAGTAGGCCGCGGACACGTCCCAGCCGCCGCCGAAGTTGTAGCCGCCGGTCACGGCAAAGCGCTGCTGCGCCTGCGCCGTTTGATAGCCGTTGGTCACGGCCGACACGCCCGGCTGTGCGCCGTTGTTCGACACGGTCGAATCCGCGCCGTAGGCGCCGCCGCCCAGCGTCGAGTTGTTGATGCGCATGAAGCCGACCGCGAGGCCGACCGGGCCGTTGATGTACTGCACCGCGCCGCTCCAGGTCGAACCGCGGTTCAGGCTGCCCGGCACGCCGCCGAGCGCGTACGAACCGCTGAACGTGAAGCCATACAGTTTCGGCGACGTATAGACCAGCGAATTGTTCGCGCGGTAAATCGTGTCGAGCGCGTCGACGTCGCCGGGGTGCGCGCCGTAGTAGCCGGTGAGCCACGTGGTCGGGCTGTACGGCGAGAGCATCGAGTAGTACGCCGTGTACTGGCGGCCGGCCTGCAGCGTGCCGTAGGTCGGGTTCGTCACGCCGACCCAGGCCTGGCGGCCGAACATCGCGTTCGTGTACTGCTGGGCGCCGGTGCTCGAGTTGAAGCCGGATTCCAGCTGGAAGATGGCCTTGGTGCCGCCGCCGAGATCTTCGCCGCCCTTCAAGCCGAAGCGGCTGCCGGCCCATACGCCGTTGATCATGTTCACTTTGGACTTGCCGCCGGAGGTCGAGCCGAGCGAGCTGGCGCTGCTTTGATAGCCGATGCCGGCATCGACGATACCGTACAGCGTGACGCTGCTTTGCGCGAAAACCGGTGCGCTGGCGAGAGCGGCGATCGCGCAGGCGATCCGGGTCATAGTGATATTGCGATTCATGAGGGTGTTCTCCAATTCGACCTGCTTCGACTGACGTGAGAGTTCTTGGCGACCCGGTCGTCGTTTAATTGTTTGCCTGCTATGTTCGTATATAGAACATCGTTTCTATGTGCGAACAAGGCTGCACTGTAAGTAAGATGACAACGCAGGGTCAACGCGGGATTACCCGACTCTGTTGCAGATGCACATCGATTGGAAAAGGCGCTGGACAGCGCGAAGAAACGGCGAGGCCGCGGCTCGGGTCGCGGCGCCGGGATGATGAGGCGGGGGGAGTGGCAGGAGGGGGAGCGCCGGCCTTGCAGGCGCGGCATGGTGCGGCGCGGCGCTCGGGATAAAACGTGGCGCGGCGCTCAGAAGATGACGTAGACCTTACGCATCGTTTCCTCGACTTCCCAGAGCCCTTCGGTATTGGCTTCGAAGAAGAGCGTGTCGCCGCTCTCGAAGTGAATGGTCTCCTCGTTATCGGGCGTGAAGCGTCCGCGTCCGGCGATGAAGTGCATCACCTCGGCCTGCTTGACCGAGCGGCGATACGTGCCGGCGGTGCATTCGAAAATGCCGGTGTCGACGGATTCGCTGCCCTTGATGACGCATTGCACGCCCGACACCTGAATCGGCGTCGTGCCGGGCAGGCCTGCCTTGCCCCAGTCCTCCAGATTCTGCAGATTCACGCTTTGTTTGAGCTGCTGTACCTTCATCTTTACGTTACCTTTGAGTGTGCGTGGGCCGTTTCATTGGCCGGGGGTTGCGGTGTTCGTCACGGTCTGCTCGACCTTGCCCAGCCGTACGACGGTCACGCCGGGCCGCAGTTGCCGCAACGAAGGCATGACGAGCATGCAGTCGTCGTAGGGTGTCGTGACCGGTTCGCCGTTCGACCAGCCAATCACGGCGCCCGCCTCGGCAAAGATTTCGAGGCCCGTGTACGGCGCCGCGAAACGAAAATCCATGCTGGTGGCCACCACCGGCTGCGTCACGCGGACGATATGCTGCACGGGCGGCAACGGCGCGAGCCAGCCGGCCGGCAGATCTGCTTCATCCACCACGCCGGCGAGCAACAGCAAGCGCGCCGTGGTGTCGCGCGCGACCGCAACCGCGCTGCGTTCCCAATGCTGTCCGCATTCGATCAGGAGCGCGTTCTTCGGGCTGGCGGCCTCGCCGAAGCCTTCGTAATCGCGCATGCGGCGGCCTTCCGGATGGCCTTCGTCGCAGATCACGGTCGCGGGCGTGCCGAGCCGCACGGCGAGATCGATGCCTTTTTGCAGCGGCCCCGCCACGATCAGCGGTTTGCTCTTCTCGTGCATGGAATGCAGATCGAGCAGAATGTCGACTGTGTCGATCACGGGGCGCATCACGCGCGCACGTGCCAGCTCGCTGGAGGTGCGCGAGGTGTCGTCGAGCACCGCGCCAGTCCACACGCGATTGAAATCCTGATCGACGAAGCGGGCCGCGTCCGGCTGCGCGGAATCGAAGCTCCGATAAGCGTCGACGTTCGCGAACGCCAGCGTGAGCCGCCCGCGCCGCGGCCGCAGCGCGCGCCGCAGCAATTCGTCCACGACGATCGCGCCGCACACCTCGTTGCCGTGCGTGAGCGCGTTGATCATCACGTGCGGACCCGGCGCTCCCGAGTCGAACGTATGGACGTAGGCGATACCGGAGGCCGATTGTTCGTGCGCCGAAATATCGGGGAATTCGACTTCGATGGGATAGGCTTCCAAGCTCATGCGAATGTGTCCTGGCAGAGAGTTGAACGGATTGACCGGCAAGCTCAGGCGAGTTTCGCCGCGATCGCCTGGCCGACTTCGGTCGTGTTCGCCTTGCCGCCGAGGTCGCCGGTGTGCGGGCCTTCCACCAGCGTCGCCTCGATCGCGGCGAGAATCGCGTCGTGCGCCTCGCGCTCCTTGCCTGCGTGATTGCCGAGGAAGTCGAGCATCATCGCGGCCGACCAGATCATCGCGATCGGATTGGCGATGTTCTTGCCCGCGATGTCCGGCGCCGAGCCGTGCACCGGTTCGAACAGCGAGGGAAACTTGCGGTCCGGATTCAGGTTGCCCGACGGCGCGAGACCGATCGTGCCGGTGCAGGCGGGGCCGAGATCGGACAGGATGTCGCCGAACAGATTGGTGGCGACCACCACGTCGAAGCGGTCCGGGTTCAACACGAAGCGCGCGCAGAGAATGTCGATGTGCTGCTTGTCCCACGCCACGTCAGGGTATTGCGCGGCGATGCCGGCCGCGACTTTGTCCCACCACGGCATGCTGATCGCGATGCCGTTGCTCTTGGTGGCCACCGTGATCTTCTTGCGCTCGCGCCGCTGCGCGAGATCGAACGCGAACTTCAGCACGCGCTCGCTGCCGTGCCGCGTGAAGACCGATTCCTGCAGCACGAATTCGCGTTCCGTGCCTTCGAACATCACGCCGCCCACCGACGAGTATTCGCCCTCGGTGTTCTCGCGCACGATCCAGAAATCGATGTCACCCGCCTTGCGGCCCGCGAGCGGCGAAGGCACGCCGGCAAAGAGGCGCGCGGGGCGCAGGTTGATGTACTGGTCGAATTCGCGGCGGAACTTCAAGAGCGACCCCCACAGCGAGATATGGTCGGGCACCGTGTCGGGCCAGCCCACCGCGCCGAACAGGATTGCGTCGGCCGACTGCAGTTGCGCTTTCCAGTCGTCCGGCATCATCTTGCCGTGCTTCGCGTAGTACTCGCAGCTCGCCCATTCGATGTGCTGATACTCCAGCTCGATGCCGAAGCGCGCTTTCACCGCCTCCAGCACGCGAATGGCTTCCGGCATGACTTCGACACCGATGCCGTCGCCGGGTATGACTGCGATCCGATATTTCTTCGACATGTTGTGCTCCTCCGCTTGAGACTGTTTGGGACTGTTCCGGGGCTGCCGGACGATGCGATGACGGCTATTTTATTCCTGCTGTTTGAGACTAAAATAGTCGCTTTAGTTAAGCCACTGTGCACGATTCGTGTACAAACTTATGCCCTCCATTCGCCTATGAACGCCGCCCCATCACCCGATCTCGGCGACTTGCGCGTGTTTTGCGAAGTCGCGCGCAAGTCCAGTTTCAGTGCGGCGGCGGAGGCCTTGTCGGTGTCCGCGGCGTACGTCAGCAAACGCATCAACGTGCTCGAGACTACGCTCGGTACGCGTTTATTGCACCGTTCCACGCGCCGCGTCGCGATCACGGAAGCGGGAGAGCGCGTCTACACGTGGGCCGAAAAAATTCTCGACGATGTCGATCAACTGGTCGAAGACGTCTCCACCACGCGCCGCATTCCCGGCGGCAAGCTGCGCATTTCCAGCAGCTTCGGCTTTGGCCGCCGTTTCGTCGCGCCCGCGCTCGCGCGCTTTTCCGAGCGCTATCCGCAATTGAGCGTGCGCCTCGACCTGTTCGACCGTCTCGTCGATGTGGGCGGTGAAGGCTTCGATCTGGATGTGCGCATCGGCGACGAAATCGCGCCGCATCTGATCGCGCGGCGGCTTGCGTCGAATCATCGCGTGCTGTGCGCGTCGCCCGGCTACCTCGCGCGGCATGGCGCGCCGCGCCAGCTTGCCGAACTGTCCTCGCATGCGTGTCTGGCGATCAAGGAGCGCGACCATCCATTCGGGCTCTGGCGTCTGAGCGTGCGTGGCGAGACGGTCTCGATCAAGGTCACGGGACCGTTGTCGACCAATCATGGCGAGGTGGCGGTGCAATGGGCGCTGGCCGGGCGCGGCATCGTGCTGCGTTCCATGTGGGATGTGCGGCCGCTGCTCGAAAGCGGCCAGTTGCAGCAGGTGCTGCCCGAGGTCACGCAGCCGGCGAATCTGTGGGCGGTGTATCCGGCACGGCTCGCGCAATCGGCGAAGGTGCGGGTGTGCGTCGACTTTCTGAGCGAGGAGTTTGCGCAGTGGAGTCCGCCGGCCGACGGCGGGGCCGGGGTGGACATAGCCGGATTTGCCGAGCGTCTCTAATCGCTCGGCGCTTTACGCCTATTTTTCGCGGATCGCGCGCACGATGATCCCGTCTTATCCAAACACGATTTCGTCGTCTTCGACATGCTCATGTTCGTTCATGCTGAGCCGATCAAGCCAGCTTGCCGATACGGCCTAGTGATGATTCTGCGAGAACAGCGTTTCGAGCGGGTAGTGGCTCTTCACGAACGGCGACTTGATGATCACGTAGCTGAAGTACTTCTCGATACCGATGTCGCGTTCCAGCAGCCCTTCGACGATGCTCTGGTAATGGCTCACGCTGCGCGTGACGAACTTCAGCAGATAGTCGTAGCCGCCGCTCGCCAGATGGCACTCGACGATCTCGTCGACGTCGCGGATCGCATTCACGAACTTGATGAAGTCTTCCCGCCGATGATCGGCGAGCGTGACTTCGGTGAAAACGATCTGCACGTCGCCGAGCTTTTCGAGCTGGATCTGCGCGCCGTAGCCGATGATGTAGCCGGCTTTCTCCAGACGCTTGACCCGGATCAGGCAAGGACTGGGCGAAAGGCCGACCGCGTCGGCAAGCTCGACGTTGGTTATGCGGCCTTTCTTCTGCAACTGGGAAAGTATGCGCAGGTCAATCCGGTCTAGCTTGCAGTCGCTGCTCATCGTAACGTTATCGCTCCGGCGATCAATGTAAGGGGCTCAGGTGGCCCTCTACTCTAGCATGCGGTGGCATGAGTTTTGGCCTTCAACGCGGCGCGCACGTCGGCTTGTGCGAGAACGTCGTCAAGGGTCTTTTCGAGCCGCTCGAACATCAGATCGAACTCGGCCTCCGTGTACGAGAGCGCCGGTGCGAAACCGAGAATGTTGTCGCCGAAGGCGCGGAAAATCAGCCGGTTTTCATACGCGGCGGCAGCGATCCGCTCAGACAGTTTCAAGGCCGGGTCGAAGCCCGCCCTGGTGTCCTTGTCGGCGACGAGTTCGAGCGCGCCGAGCAGGCCACGGTGGCGCGAATCGCCCACCAGCGGATGCGCGAGCAGCGCGTCGAGCCCGCGCGCGAAACGCGGCGAGCGCGCCACGCCGTTCGCCAGCAACCCGCCTTCGTGATAGAGGCGCAGCACTTCGAGGCCGATCGCCGCGCTCACCGGATGCGCCGAATACGTATGGCCGTGACCGACCACCGCTTCGGCGTCGCTGTCCGCGATGCCCTGATAGATTTCGTCCGACATCAGCACCGCGCCCATCGGCGCATAGCCCGCGGTCAGTCCTTTGGCCACCGTCATCAGATCCGGCTCGACGTTTTCGCCCTGGCAGGCGAACAGCGGACCGGTACGGCCGAAGCCGGTGATGACCTCGTCGGCGACGAAGAGAATGCCCAGCTTGCGGCAACTTTCACGCATCGCCGTGAGCCAGCCGACCGGCGGCACGATCACGCCGCCCGAGCCCTGGATCGGTTCGCAGAAGAACGCGGCGACGTTATCCGCGCCGAGTTCGGCCACCTTGGCTTCGAGCGCGGCCACCGAGGCGGCGATCAGCGCCGCGTCGTCGGCGAAATCATTGCGGTAAGCGTAAGGCGACGGCAGATGATGCTGGTTCGGCAGCGGCAGATCGAAGTTGCGATGGAACGCGGGCAGGGCGGTCAGGCCGGCGCCGGTCGTCGACGAGCCGTGGTAGCCGCGTTGCAGCGCGATGATGTGCTTCTTCGAAGCGCGCCCCGTCGCATTGAAGTAATGCGTGATGAAACGCAGTGCCGAATCCACCGCGTCGGAACCGCCGAGCGTGAAGTACACGTGCTGCAGCGAAGCGGGCGACACCTCGACCAGCTTTTGGGCGAGTTCGATGGCCGGCTCGGAGCCGAAATGGAAATAACCGGTCGCGTAGGGCAGTTTCTGCATCTGCGCGGTGGCGGCCTCGACAATGCTCTGCTGGCCGTAGCCGACATTCACGCACCAGAGTCCGGAAAACGCATCGAGCAGTTCGTTGCCCGCCGCGTCGCGCAGAAACGCGCCGCTGGCGGACTCGAGGACGGTGACGCCGCGTGCTTCGTGCGCGCGGTAGTTGATGACCGGGTGAATCAGATGCTTACGGTCGGCTTCAATGAGCGATTGAATCGGCATGATGGTTTCTCGTCGCGGAAGGGGCTGTTGACCGTCCCATACTACTGATCAGCGGCGATTGCCTGCTCACCTAAACAATTGCCTGAAAAGCGCGCGCGACGCGTTTTGATGCGCAGCCTCAGCATTTTATGCTGCGGCCGCTGAAAAGCCGCGTCGCACGGTGGGCGCCCTGCGCCACGCTCAATAGCCTTGAGCGCGGTCGACTTGGCCGAGCATCGGCAAGCCGGCGCGATGGCGGCGCAGATTCTCCAGCACCACGTCGACAGCGGTGTCGGGGCGCGTCGCGCTCGCGATATGCGGCGTGACGCGCACGCGCGGGTGCGTCCACAACGCATGGCCGGCGGGCAGCGGCTCGGGATCGGTCACGTCGAGAATGGCGTTGTGCAACTGACCGCTGTCGAGCGCGGCCAGCAAATCCTGCTGATTCAGATGCGGACCACGCCCGGTTTGAATCAGCGACGCGCCGCGCGGCAGCTTCGCGAACAGCTGCGCGTCGAGCAGCCCGCGGGTGGCGGGCGTGAGCGGCAACAGGCAGATCAGGATATCGCTGCGCGCGAGAAACGCATCCAGTGCGCCTTCGCCCGCATAACAGTCCACGCCTTCGATGTCGCGCGCCGAGCGGCTCCATCCCGCGCAAGGAAAGCCGAACAGGCGCAGCCTTTCCAGCACCGCCGTGCCCAATACGCCGAGGCCGAGCACGCCGATGCGACGCTGACTGGCCGGCTTGAGCGGCAACTCGCACCAGAGCTGCTGTTGTTGCTGGAGACCGTAATCGAACAGATCGCGATGAATGGTCAGCACAGCCTGCGTGACGTATTCGACCATGCCTTCCACGATACCCGGTTCGATCATGCGCACCACCGGCACGTGGTCCGGGACGCCCGACAGATCGAACTGATCGATGCCGGCGCCGACCGAGAACACCACTTCCAGATTAGGGAAGGTGCGGGTCGGATCTTCAGGCGGTTGCCAGGCGGCGAGATAGCGGATCGCGGCCGGGTCTCCGAGATCGGGCCAGATATGAAACGGCAATTCCGGCGCTTTCTGCGCGAAGAGGGTCGCCCACTGGGCGCCGCGCGCCGGGTCGGCTTTATAGAGGAAGGCCATGATGGTCAGCAGATTGCCTGGTTGATGATGCCGTATTGCAGGTAATGCGTATCCTGTCCGCCGTTCGCGGGCTCACCGGGCCTGACGGGGCGGACCATTTTGACGACCGAGTCCACGCGCGGCAGGCCCAGTTGTTCCAGCCACTCGGTCAGACCGCTGTCGGCCGGGGTGTCGATACGCACGAACACGCCTTCGTTCAGCGCCAGCCAGTGGCTGATGAGCGCCTTGGCGCGGCTGGAATCTTCCGAGTCCGGCGCGACTACCGGACCGATCGCAAAGCCGCGCCCAAAACGGCGGAACAGGGCGAAGCCGATCAATTCGCCGTCGCGGTCGAGCGCGATGCCGTCGGCGGCGCCCAGCAGCGCGGGCAACACCTCGCCGCGGTCCAGGCCGCTCGCCCGCGACGCCAGTTCGACGAGCCGCGCGGTATCGCTCGACCCGAGCGGGCGCAAGCGCTCCCCGGGCGGCAAGGACACGAGCGGCGGCTGGAACGCCGCACCCTGATGCTGGTCGAGCGTGCCGATCGCGCGAAAACCGAGCTTCTCATAGAGCGGCTGGCCAGCGGGGGTGGCGTGCAGGAAGGTGACACGCCCGTCCAGTTCTTCCAGCAGCAGTTCCATCAGCGTCCTGCCGATGCCGCGCCCCTGGTGCGCGGGCGACACGATCACCATGCCGAGCGACGCATGCTCCGCGCCGTATTTCCAGCACAGGGCGGTGCCGATCACGCCGCTCGCGTCTTGCGCGACGAAACCCACGCCCAGCAGCGCCACGAATCTCCAGTCGTCCGCCCGATGCGGCCATTTGAGTTCGACCGTCAACGCGTGAGCGGCGGCGATGTCCTCGAGGGTGAAGCGTCTATAGGTAATCGAATCGGTAATCGAATCGGACACGCCGTACTCCCTGATTGACTGAAGGCTTACGCCGTCACTTTGTCATCCGGTGCGCGACATGACTAGGACGATCTTTTTATCGCGGGCTCCGGAACGAGCCGCAGCCAGATTCGATGCAAAACGCCAGGTCTGGGCGCGCATTACAGGTGGGTTCTGCTGCGCGGCGATTTTTGTCGGCGACATATGCCACGCCCCCGGCTCTACGATTTCGTCATGGCGGCGGCGGTCCAGGCCGCGCCGCACGGGACCCCCAGCCAGTCACACAGGAAACCTCTCTCATGGACAGCTTCAATCCGGACGACGTCGCGATTCGCAGCGGCCATTACATCGGCGGTGAATATGTCGAGGCGGGCGGGCACCGCATCGAGGTGGCGCGGCCATCGGACGGCGTGGTGTACGCGTCGGTGCCGCTCGCCGATGCCGCGATGGTGGACCGCGCGGTCGAAAACGCATGGCAGGCATTCAAACGCAGTGGCTGGGCGCGCATGGCGCCGCGCGAACGCGCGAAGATTCTGCGCCGTTTCGCCGAACTGGTCGAAGCCGACGCGCCGACGCTCGGCCGCCTGGAAGCACTCGGTTCGACGCGTCCGATCGCGCAGGCGATCGGCTGGGACGTGCCGTTCACCGCCGAGGGCATCCGCTTTTACGCCGAGTTCGCCGACAAGCTGGGCGGCGACGTGGCGGCCACCGATCACGATCATCTCGGCATGACGATCGCCGAGCCCTACGGCGTGATCGGCGCGATCGCGCCATGGAATTTTCCGCTCGTCATGGCGTCGTGGAAGATCGCCCCGGCGCTGGCGGCGGGCAATGCGGTGGTGCTCAAGCCGTCGGAGATGACGCCGTTCTCGGTCTTGCGGCTCGCCGAACTCGCCGTGCAGGCGGGCGTGCCCGCGGGCATCTTCAATGTGATCCAGGGCGATGGCCGCGTGACCGGCGACGAACTGGTCCGCCATCCGAAGATCAGCAAGGTCACCTTCACGGGCTCCACGCGCACCGGCGCGTCGATCATGGCGGCGTGCGCCAACAGCGGCACCAAGCCGGTCACGCTGGAACTGGGCGGCAAGAGCCCGCAAATCGTGTTCGCCGACGCGCCGCGTCTGGACGACGTGGCGCGCCGCATCGCCGGCGCGATCACGGGCAACGCGGGGCAGGTGTGCGTGGCGGGCTCGCGCCTGCTGGTCGAGCGCAGCCTCGCCGAGCCGCTGGCCGAACGGATCGGCAAGTTCTTTGCCGAATTGAAGCCCGGCGCGACATGGGCCGCGGGCACGACGCTCTCGCCGATCATCTCGGCGCCGCAGGCGGCGCGCATCGAAGGTATCGTCGGACGCACGCTGCAAGCCGGCGCGACGCTGCGCTACGGCGGCGTCAGGGCCGACGGCGGCGCGGACGGCGCGTTCTACGCGCCCACCTTGCTCACGAACGTCACGGCGCACTCCGAAGCGGTACGCGAAGAAGTCTTCGGGCCCGTGCTGACGCTGCAGACCTTCGATACCGAAGAAGAAGCGCTCGCGCTCGCACAGCATCCCGAGTACGGCCTCGCGGCCGGCGTGCATACCGCCGACCTTGGCCGCGCGCTGCGTTTCGTGCGCGGGCTCGAGGCGGGCACGGTGTGGGTCAACCGCTATGGCCGCACCTCGGACTTCATGATCCCCACGGGCGGCTACAAGCGCTCCGGCATCGGCAAGGATCTGGGCCGCCAGGCCTACGAGGCCAACCTGCGTTTCAAGAGCGTGCTGATCGACCTGCGGCCCTGAGCAGGCCCCGGCCGCCGCGTGTGAACGGCCGCAAACCCAACAGGGATAAGGGTTACGCCTGATCGCCGCATTCTGTGCTGTCAGCGGCCTCAAAAACGCATTGTTTGTGTCACCGGCAGCGCCCTAATCAGGAACATCTATGTTTTTGCGCTGATTAAATCTTTCACAGGAATGCGCTTTTCCTGTCGATCGGAGTGGCTGCAAAACACTGACTCCGATCCCAAGCACGATAGCTGCTGTTTTTGCCAATGAGCTCCGACAGCGGGCTCACCATCACGATAGGACTGCACCATGATCGAATTCGAACCGAAATACATCACCTTCGACTGCTACGGCACGCTGACCAAATTCCACATGGCCGACATGACGCGCGAACAGTACGGCCACCTGCTGAACGGCGAAGACCTGGAAAAGCTCGTCGCGTTTTACTCGGGCTATCGTCGCGACGAAGTGCTCGGTGCATGGAAGCCGTACCGCGATGTGGTGGTCAACGCGCTGCGCCGCGCCTGCAAGCGTATGAACGTCGAATTCAACGAAGCGGGTGCCCAAAGCATCTATGAAGCCGTGCCGACCTGGGGTCCGCATCCGGACGTGCCGGAAGGCGTCGCCCGTCTGGCGAAGAAGTACAAGCTGGTGATTCTCTCGAACGCTTCGAACAACCAGATCCAGAGCAACGTCGACAAGCTCGGCGCGCCGTTCTACAAGGTCTTCACGGCCGAGCAGGCACAGTCGTACAAGCCGCGCATGCAAGGCTTCGAATACATGTTCGACCAGCTCAACTGCAACCCGGAAGACGTGCTGCACGTGTCGTCGAGCCTGCGCTACGACCTGATGACCGCGCACGACCTGGGCATCAAGCACAAGGTTTTCGTCAAGCGCGGCCACGAACCGTCGACGCCGTACTACCAGTACTACGAGGTCAACGACATTCCGCATCTGGCTTCGGAACTCGGCCTGTAAGCGCGGGTTCGTTCACGCGCTAACGCTGCCCGCCGCCTCGCTCATTGCCCATCACAAGGACCCACCGGATGAAGCTCGATTCCTATTGGCTCGACACCGCGCCGCCCCTGCTTTCGGCGTGCGAGGGTCCGGTCGACGGCCAGACCGATGTGGTGGTGATCGGCGGCGGCTTTACCGGGTTGTCGGCGGCGCAGGCGTTGGGCAAGCGCGGCGCCGCGGTGAGCGTGCTCGACGCGGGCCGCATCGGCGGCGGCGCGTCCGGGCGCAACGGCGGGCAGGTCAATACCGGGGTCGCGCAGGACTTCGCCGCGCTGGTCGCGCAACTCGGTGTGGAGCGGGCGAGCGCCTGCTACCGCGCGTTCTCGGATGCGGTCGATACGGTCGAGCGCCTGATTCGCGAGGAAAACATCGACTGCAACTACATGGCGACCGGCAAGCTGAAACTCGCGTCCAAGCCGCATCACCTCGCGCATCTGGAGAAGACGGCTGAAGCGATTCGCCGTGCGGTCGATACGGATATCGAACTGATCGACCGCAGCCGTATCCGCAGCGAAATCCAGTCCGACAGTTTTTACGGCGGACTGCTGCAACGGCACGGCGGTCAGATGCATATGGGCAAGTTCACGGTCGGCCTCGCGGAGGCGGCGGTGCGCCGCGGCGCGAAGCTGTACGAGAACGCGGCCGTCACCGCCATTGCGAAAGACGGCGGCGGCTTCCGGATCACCACGGCGCGCGGCGAAGTGCGCGCGAAGCAGGTGCTGATCGCAACCGGCCCGTCGCGGCATGGCCCGTTCGGCTGGTATCGCAGGCGCCTCGCACCGGTCGGTTCGTTCATCGTCGTGACGGAACCCGTCGCCCCGGCCTTGCTGGCGCAAGTGTTTCCGAACCGGCGCGCGTACACCACCACGCGTTTGATGCACAACTACTTCCGCGTGACGCCCGATTCGCGCTTGCTGTTCGGCGGCCGCGCGCGCTTCACGGCGTCCGAACGGCCGTCCGATGCGAAGAGCGGACGCATCCTGCAGGAAGGGCTCGCTTCGATGTTCCCGATGCTCGCGAGCGCGCGCATCGACTATTGCTGGGGCGGTCTGGTGGATATGAGCGCCGACCGTCTGCCGCATGCCGGGCAGCACGACGGCGTCTATTTCTCGATGGGCTACAGCGGCCACGGCACGCAGATGTCGACGCACATGGGCCAGGTGATGGCCGACGTGATGGACGGCCGCGAAGACCGCAATCCGTGGCGCGAGTCCGAGTGGCCCGCGATTCCCGGCCACACCGGCAAGCCGTGGTTCCTGCCGCTGGTGGGGACGTACTACCGCATCAAAGACATTTTTTATTGATCGTTCGTTGTTCGATTGGCAGTTAAAACCACGCAGCCATGCCTGCTTAACCTCGTTGCTCACCTCGCGGAGAAGTTCGATGAATAAGGAAAACTCGCAACATGGCGCTCTTGGACTCGGAAGCGAGCTGGAGCGATTGACTGCCAAAGGCGCGTCGCGTCGCGGCGTGCTGCGCGCGATGGCCGCGGCCGGCATGATGTCGGTCACGGGCGCCGGCTTGCTCACCGCAAGCGGCGCGGCGCTCGCGCAGGCCAAACCGAAGCAGGGCGGCAGGATCCGTGTGGCGACGCAATCCGCTTCCGCGGCCGACACGCTCGACCCCGCGAAGGGCGCGCTCGGTACGGACTATGTCCGTGGCTTCATGTTCTACAACTGCCTGACCGAACTCGATTCGCATCTCGGCGCGAAGATGTCGCTGGCGACGTCGCTGGATACAAAAGACGCCACCGTGTGGGTCGTCAAGCTGCGCAGCGGCGTGCAGTTCCACGACGGCAAAGCGCTCGCGCCGGCCGACGTGGTGTATTCGATCATGCGCCACAAGGACCCGGCCACCGCCTCCAAAGCGAAGACGCTGGCCGACCAGATCAAGGAAGTGAAGGCCACGGGCCCGAACGAAGTGACGATCACGCTCGAAGGTCCGAACGCCGATCTGCCGGTGATTCTCGCCACCTCGCATTTCCAGATCATCAAGGACGGCACCAAGGACTTCAAAACGGCGATCGGCACCGGCCCGTTCAAGGTCAAGGAATTCTCCCCGGGCGTGCGCACGGTCGGCGTGCGAAACGAGAAGTACTGGAAGCCGGGCATGCCGCACCTCGACGAAATCGAACTGATCGGCATCGGCGACGAATCGGCGCGCGTGAACGCGCTGCTCTCCGGCGACGTGCAACTGATCAACGCGGTGAGCCCGCGTTCCACGACCCAGATCAAGGGCGCGGGCGGCTTCTCGGTGCTGGAAACGAAGACCGGCCTGTACACCGACCTCGTAGTGCGCGACGAAGGCGGCATTACCGGCAACGACGATTTCCGGCGTGGCATGATGTACCTGCAGGACCGCGAGCAGATGCGCCGCGCGATCTTCCAGGGTTACGGCACCATCGGCAACGACCAGCCGATCGATCCGACCAACAAGTACTACCTGGCCGGCTTGCCGCAACGCGCCTTCGATCCGGACAAGGCGAAGTTCCATTTCCAGAAGGCGAAGGTGGGCAGCGCGCCGATCCAGATTTTCGCGTCGCCGGCGGCCGAAGGCTCGGTTGAAATGGCGATGTTCCTGCAGCAGGTCGCGCCGCAAGCCGGTCTGAATCTGCAAGTGTCGCGCGTGCCGGCCGACGGCTACTGGTCGAACCACTGGATGAAGCATCCGCTGGGTTTCGGCAACGTCAATGCGCGTCCGAGCGCCGACGTGATCTTCACGCAGTTCTTCAAGTCGGACGCACCGTGGAACGAAGCGAACTGGAAAAGCCCGAAGTTCGACCAACTGCTGATTCAGGCGCGCGGCGAACCGGACGACGCCAAACGCAAAAAAATCTACGGCGACATGCAGGTGCTGGTGCATGAAACCGGCGGCGTCGGTATTCCTCTGTTCCAGAGTTCGCTCGACGCGTACACGGACAAGCTCAAGGGCCTCGGCTCGATTCCGCTCGCCGGCCTGATGGGCTTCATGTTCGCGGAGAACGTCTGGCTCGAAACCTGAGCCGGATTCAGGGCACACCCCGCAACACGCGCGCCGCTGCTCGAGCGGCGCGCAGCTTCAACTGAGGAGGCGACTCTCGATGAAAGCCCATGCGCAACGTCTCATCGCCGCGCGCCTCGGCCTCGCGCTGCTCACACTGCTGCTGGTGTCGGCAGTCGTGTTCGCCATCACCGGGCTGCTGCCCGGCGATGCGGCCCAGCAGGCGCTCGGCCAGGCGGCGACCCCCGAAGCCGTCGCCGCCTTGCGGCATCAGTTCGGCCTCGACCAGCCGGCGCTGCAACGCTACTTCGTGTGGCTCCTGCATGTGGTCAGCGGCAACTTCGGCACCTCTTTGTCTAACAATCTGCCGGTCAGCCACCTGATTGCGACGCGCCTGCCGAACTCGCTGGTGCTGGCCGGTCTGACGGCGCTGGTCTCGGTGCCCGTGGCGCTGACGATCGGCATTTCGTCGGCGATGTTTCGCGGCTCGCTGCTCGACCGTACGCTCAACGTGCTCACGCTCTCGACCGTCGCCGTGCCGGAATTCCTCATCGCGACGATCGCCGTGCTGATCTTCGCCGTGAAGCTGCGCTGGCTGCCGGCACTGTCGTATCTGTCCGAAGTGCATTCGTTCGGCGCGCTGCTGCGCATCTACGCGATGCCGGTGATGACGCTGTGCTGCGTGCTGGTCGCGCAGATGGCGCGCATGACGCGCGCCGCGGTGCTCGATCAGCTCAATTCGTCGTACGTGGAAATGGCCCTGCTCAAGGGCGCCTCGCCGGTGCGCGTGGTGTGGCGGCACGTGTTGCCGAACACCATCGGGCCGATTGCCAACGCGGTCGCGCTGAGCCTCTCGTACCTGTTCGGCGGCGTGGTGATCGTCGAATCGATTTTCAACTATCCGGGCCTCGCGAGCCTGATGGTGGACGCGGTGACCAACCGCGACATGCCGCTCGTGCAAGGCTGCGTGATGGTCTTCTGCGCGGCGTATCTGGCGCTCGTGCTGATCGCCGACCTGTGTCAAATCGTCTCCAACCCGAGGCTGCGTCGATGATGAGCCAACCTACCAATCCCCACCATATTCCTCACGCCGGCACGGAGCTGTATGACGTGCGCCGTGACGAACTGGTCGTCGAGCCCGCGCCTGTAGAAGCGCAGGCGCTGAAACACGGCGTGTTCAAACGCCTCGTGCACCGCTTCTCGATACTCGGCCTGATCGGCCTGCTGATGGTGTCGTTCTGGCTGCTGGTCGCGTTCATCGGGCCGCTCGTCGCACCGTACAAGGGCGGCGCGCTGACCTCGACGGAAATTTTCGGCCGCTATAGCGCGGCGTATCCGCTCGGCACCGACTATCTCGGCCGCGACATGCTCAGCCGGATTCTCTACGGCGCGCGCTACACGGTCGGCCTCGCGCTGGCCGCGGCGGTCCTTGCCAGTGTGATCGGCACGTTCTTCGGCCTGCTCGCGGCGGTGTCGGGGCGCTGGGTCGATGAAACCCTGAGCCGTCTGTTCGACGCGCTGATTTCGATTCCGAGCAAGGTGCTCGCGCTCGTCGTGATCGCCGCGTTCGGTTCGTCGATTCCGATGCTGACCACGGTGGCAGCGCTCGCCTACATTCCCGGCGCGTTCCGGATCTCGCGCTCGCTCGCGGTGAACCTGATGGGCCTCGAATACGTGCAGGTGGCGCGGGCGCGCGGCGAAGGCATTTTCTATATCGCGCGGGTCGAAGTGCTGCCCAACATGATTCATCCGATGCTTGCCGATTTCGGCCTGCGCTTCGTGTTCATCGTGCTGCTGCTAAGCGGGCTCTCCTTCCTGGGTCTGGGCGTGCAGCCGCCGAACGCCGATTGGGGTTCGCTCGTGCGCGAGAACATCGGCGGCCTGTCGGAAGGCGCGCCCGCCGTGCTGATGCCCGCCGTCGCGATTGCGACGCTGACCATCGGCATGAATCTGCTGATCGACAACCTGCGGCGTCGCGGCCGTAGCCACGGAGGTGCGTGATGGCTGAGCGGGACATGATCGAAGTGAGGGGCCTGAGAGTCGTCGCGGGTGCGGCGCCGGGGCCGGTGACGGAGATCGTCAAGGGTGTCGATTTTTCGGTGAAGAAGGGCGAAGTGCTCGCGCTGATCGGCGAGTCCGGTTCGGGCAAGACCACCATCGCGTTGTCGCTGCTCGGCTATGCGCGCTCGGGCTGTGCGATCAGCGGCGGGTCGGTGCGCATCGGCGAGGTCGAGGTGTTGTCGCTCGACGCGAAGGGCCGCCGCGCGTTGCGCGCGCGCACCGTCGCCTATGTCGCGCAGAGCGCGGCGGCCGGTTTCAATCCGGCGCGCACGATCATGGATCAGGTCACCGAGCCGGCGCTGCTGCATCACCTGATGACGAAAGAGGCGGCGCGCCTCAAAGCGATCGGGCTGTTCCGCTCGCTCGCGCTGCCCGCGCCGGAAACCATCGGCGAGCGCTATCCGCACCAGGTGTCCGGCGGCCAGTTGCAGCGTTTGATGGCGGCCATGGCGTTGATCACCGATCCGGCCGTCGTCGTGTTCGACGAGCCGACCACGGCGCTCGACGTCACCACGCAGATCGAAGTGCTCGCGGCCTTCAAGAAGGTGATTCGCGAACTCGGCACCACGGCCGTCTACGTCTCGCACGATCTGGCGGTGGTCGCGCAGATGGCGGACCGCATCGTCGTCCTGAACGGCGGCGCGGTGAAAGAAAACGGCGCGGTCGCGCAAGTGCTCGACGCGCCCGTGGACGCCTACACGCGCCAGCTGCTGGCCGCCACGCGCCGTCCGGAAGCGGTGCTGGAGTTGCCGAAGAACCTCGGCAAACACGTGCCGCCGCTGCTGGAGATTCGCGGACTGTCCGCGGGCTATGGCCGCGTCGACCGCGACGGCGTGCCCGCCGTGCGCGTGCTGGACGACGTCAGTCTGTCGATCCCGCGCGGCAGCACGCTCGGCGTGATCGGCGAATCCGGCTCCGGCAAGACCACGCTCGCGCGCGTGGTGGCGGGTCTCGTCGACCGGGCGCGCGGCGAGGTGCTGTTCAACGGCCAGCCGCTGCCGGCGCAACTCTCGCGCCGCACGCCGGAGCAGTACCGGCAGATCCAGATCGTGTTCCAGAACGCCGACACGGCGTTGAACCCGAGCCACCCCATCGCCGATATCCTCGCCCGGCCGCTCGCGTTCTATCACCATCTGCGTGGGTCGGCGGCGAAAAAGCGCATGCTGGAACTGCTCGATCTGGTGAAGCTGCCGGCCGCCATCGCCACCCGCACGCCGGCCGGTCTCTCCGGTGGGCAGAAGCAGCGTGTGAATCTGGCGCGCGCGCTCGCCGCCGATCCCGCCTTGATTCTGTGCGACGAGGTGACCTCCGCGCTCGACACGGTGGTCGGCGCGGCGATCCTCGATCTGCTCGCCGAACTGCGGCGCGAACTGGGCGTGTCGTACATGTTCATCAGCCACGATATTTCGACGGTGCGCGCGATCTGCGACGAAGTGATCGTGCTGTATGCGGGGCATCGCGTGGAAGCAGGGCAGCGCGACGTGCTCGCCGCGCCGCCGTATCACCCGTACACGGGTCTGCTGGTGGATTCGGTGCCGGCGCTCAAACCCGGCTGGCTCGACGCGCGCCGTGACATCGTCGCCACCGCCTTGCCGGCGATGGGCGAGAGCGCGGACATTGCCGAGCTGTGCTCGTTTCGCGCGCGCTGTCCGGTGCGGATCGACGGCAAGTGCAACGTGACGCCGCCCTCGCTGAAGAAGCTGCCGTCGGGCGCGGAGATTCTGTGCCACCATCCGGCCGCCGAACTGAACCGTCTGCAGAGCGTGGAGGCGACACCGGCATGAGCGGACGATTTGTGCGCGTCGCGGAAGCCGGCCGCAAAACCTTTCCGATTACCGTGGACGGAGTGGTGCGCGAAGCCGCCGAAGGCGACACGCTGATGGTCGCGCTGCTCACCGGCGTGGGCGCGCTGCGCGATTCCGAATTCGGCGACGGCCGGCGCGCGGGCTTCTGCCTGATGGGCGCCTGCCAGGACTGCTGGGTGTGGACCGCGCAAGGCGAGCGCCTGCGTGCCTGCAGTACGCCCGCCATGCCCGGCATGTCGATCGTCACCAGTCTGGCGCAAGCCGCGGAGGGTGTATGGCCCCGCGTGTAGCCATCATCGGGGCCGGGCCGGCGGGCGTACGCGCGGCTGAGGCGCTGGTCGAAACGGGGCTGCGGCCCGTGGTGGTCGACGAAGGGCGGCGCGACGGCGGGCAGATTTATCGACGTCAGCCGGACGGGTTTTCGCGCAGCTACGAGACGCTCTATGGCACCGAGGCCGCGCGCGCCGAGTCGTTGCATCAGAGCTTCGACGCGTTGAAAAGCAAAATCGACTATCTGCCGGAAACGCTGGTCTGGAACATCTCGCCGAACACCTTGCATCTGGTGAGCGGCACGCGTTACCGCACGCTCGTATTCGACGCGCTGATCGTCTGCAGCGGCGCGACGGACCGGCTGATGCCCGTCAAGGGCTGGCACCAGGCCGGCGCCTATAGCCTCGGCGGCGCGCAGGTCGCGCTGAAATCGCAAGGCTGCGCGATCGGCTCGCGCGTCGTGATGATGGGCAGCGGTCCGCTGCTGTACCTCGTGGCCGCGCAGTACGTGAAGGCGGGCGCGCAGGTGGCGGCGGTGCTCGATACGTCGACTTTCATACAGCGCGTGGCCGCGTTGCCGCGCCTGCTGGCGATTCCCGCCGCGCTCAGAAAAGGTATCGCGTTGACGCGCGTGCTGGCCGCGGCGCGTGTACCGGTTCATCGCGGCGTGCAGCCCCTGGAGATCAAAGGCTCGCCGCAAGACGGCGTGAGCGCGGTCGAGTTCGCGCTGCCCGGCGGCAAGCGTCTCGAACTGGCTTGCGATGCCGTTGCGCTCGGCTATCACCTGCGTCCCGAGACGCAACTCGCGGACCTCGCGGGTTGCCGCTTCCTGTTCGACGAGGACGCCCGGCAGTGGCTGCCGCAAATCGACGCCGACGGCCGCAGCAGCATCAAGGGCGTCTATCTGGCGGGCGATGGCGCCAGGGTGCGCGGCGCCGACGCGGCGGAACGCTCGGGCCGTCTCGCCGCGCTGGCCGCGATGCAGGATCACGGCATGGCGGTCGACGGCGTGGAACCCTTGCGTGCCGAACTCGTGCGCTTCTCGCGGTTTGCCGCGGGCTTGCGCGAAGCCTTCCCGTGGCCGGCGAAATTCGCCGCGTCGCTGCCGGACGAAACGATCGTCTGCCGTTGCGAAGCGATCACCGCTGGCGAATTGCGCCGCGTGGTGAGCGCGACCGGCGCGCGGGAAGCCAATCGCGCGAAGGCGTTTTCGCGCGTCGGCATGGGCCGCTGCCAGGGGCGCTATTGCGGCCACGCCGGGGCGGAAATCATCGCGGCCGCGGCATGCGTGCCGCTGGCGTCGGTGGGACGGCTGCGCGGCCAGGCGCCGGTCAAACCGCTGCCGGTGGCGCTGACCGAAGAGGCGGGCGCTGAAGTGATGGGCGAGGTGAGCAGCGAGGTGAGGGAATGAGCGCGACGACCCGCAACGAAGCCGATGTGATCGTGATCGGCGGCGGCATCATGGGAACCACGACGGCGTTCTTCCTGCGTCAGCGCAACCGCTCGGTGATTCTGCTCGAACGCGGGCTGACCGGCCAGCAGGCTAGCGGCGTGAACTTCGGTGGCATTCGCCGGCAAGGCCGCGCGCTGCCGCAACTGGCGATGGCCAACCGGGCGCTGCGCACATGGCAACGCGCGGCGGAACTGCTCGGCGAGGACGTCGAGTTTCTGCCGTCGGGTCACACGCGTGTGTGCTACCACGAGAAAGATGTCGAGAATTTCGATCAATACGCAATCGACGCGCGCGCCTACGGTCTCGAACTCGACGTGCTGCACGGCGAAGCCATGTTCAGGCGATTCCCGTTTCTGGGCCGCGAGGTGCTGGCGGCCTCGATCTCGCCGCTCGACGGCCACGCCAACCCGCGCCTCGCCGCGCCCGCGTTCGGGCGCGCGGCGGCGCGGCGCGGCGCGCAGGTGATCGAGGGCACGGAGATCGTTCGGGTGGAAAAAGACGCGAGCCGGTTTCGCGTGGAGAGCGCGGGCGGCGATGTCTACTGGGCCGCGCAGCTCGTGATCTGCGCGGGCGCGTGGGCGAGCCGGCTCACCGAGCAGTTCGGCGAACCCGTGCCGCTTACCGCGCGCGGTCCGCAAATGTGCGTGACCGAGCCGGTGCCCTACGTGTTCAAATCGTCGATGGGCGTGTTCACGTCGATCAAGGAAGAGAGCATCTACTTCCGCCAGATTCCGCGCGGCAACATCATCGTCGGCGGCGGTCCCGCCGGACCCGCCGACGCCGTGACGAGCCGCGCCTCCGTCCTGCCGGTCAACACCGTGCGGCAACTGGCGCAGATGCGCCGGCTCGTGCCCGCGTTGGCGCCGCTGCATGTGATTCGCGTCTGGAGCGGCGTGGAAAGCTATCTGCCCGACAGCGAGCCGGTGATCGGTCCGAGCGGCCAGGTCGACGGCCTGTTCTACGCGTTCGGCTTCAGCGGTTCGGGCTTCCAGATCGGCCCCGGCGTCGGCGAGACGCTCGCCGAACTGGTCGATACGGGCAGCACGCCGATTCCTCTCGACCCGTTTTCCATCCGGCGTTTCGCGAAACAACCGGCGCCTCGCTCGACCATCGTGACGTCATGAAACAGTCCATCAGCCTCAATGCCGCCCGCGCTTTCATCGAAGCCCATTTCGACGAACCGGTGACGCTCGCGCAACTCGCCGCGCTGTCCGCGCTCAGCGTGTCGCGTTTCGCCACCGTGTTCCGGCAGCAGTACGGATCGTCGCCGTACCGCTATCTGTGCGGCCTGCGGATTCAGCGCGCGCAGACGCTGTTGCTCGAAGGCGTACCGGGCTCGGTCGTCGCGACCGAAGTGGGCTTCTTCGACCAAAGCCACTTCGGCCGCCATTTCAAGCGCTGCTGCGGCATGACGCCCAGCATGTTCATCGCGCGCGCCGCCGCCAACGCGGCGCGGCATGGCGGCGCCGGCAGTTCGAGCGGCGCGGCTACTGCGCCGCGTTCAGCTTCCGCCATAAGGTCGTCTTGCTGATGCCGAGCGCCTCGCAGGCCGCGTCGCGGTCGCCGTCGTGCGCGGCGAGCGCGGCGCGGATTTCGTCGGTTTCCACGTGACGGCTGCGCTCGCGCAACGATAACGCGGCCTTTTTCGCGCGCGCGTGCGGTTCGACGATTTCGGGGGCGACCGTGCGCAGCATGTCGCGGGTGAAGGCGGCTTCGGTGGCGCCTGCGGGAATCGCGTCCGCGTCGGCGAGTTCCACCGCGATCCGTTCGATCACGTTCTGCAGTTCACGCACGTTGCCGGGCCACGCGTAACGTTTGAGCGGTTCGTCGAGCGCGGCGAGCAGGTGTTCGGCGGCGGCCGCGTCCGGCAGACGCGCCGCGAGCCTCGGTTCACGCGCCGTGGCCTGCAGCAGCAGTTCCACGGCGAGCGGCAGCAGGTCGGTCGGCCGCTCGCGCAACGGCGGCAATGCGATGCTCAGAATGTTGAGCCGGTAGTAGAGGTCGGCGCGAAAGCTGCCTGCTTCGATGCCCTCGGTCAACGCGCGATGGGTCGCCGCGACCACGCGAATGTCGACCCGCGTCGGCTCCGTCGAACCGAGACGCACGACTTCGCGTTCCTGCAGCACGCGCAACAGCCGGCTTTGCAACGACAGCGGCATCTCGCCGATTTCGTCCAGAAACAGCGTGCCGCGGTGCGCCACTTCGATCAGCCCCGCCTTGCCGCCCTTGCGCGCGCCGGTGAACGCGCCTTCCTCGTAGCCGAACAGCTCGCTCTCCAGCAGCGCCTCGGGAAACGCGCCGCAGTTGATCGCGACGAACGCGAAGTCGCGCCGCGCGCTCAGCTGATGCATGCTCTGCGCGACCATCTCCTTGCCCGTGCCGCTTTCGCCGAGAATCAGGACGGTGGCATCCGAGCGGGCATAGCGCTTGACGAGCGTGCGCACCCGTTCCATCGATTCGGACTTGCCGACGATATCGTCGAGGCGGTAACGCGCGCTGAACTGCTGCACACGCTGGCGCGAGCGCAAGGTCCGGTCGAGCCGTTCGACCGCGCGCGATTCCTGGAACGTCAGCACGGTGCCCGCCGCCGAGCCGCTGCTCGCCAGCGGCCCGCGATGCACGACATAGCTCGCGCCACGCACCGTGCAGAATGCGTCGCCGTCCGCGTCCGGCAGGCTGCCCGCGAGATCGGGCGCGAGTTCGAGCAGCACGCGGCCCACCGCATGCGCCGCGTCGAGGCCGAGCACGCTCGCAAGGCGCTGGTTCATCGCTTCGACGCGGCCTTGCGCGTCGAGCGCGACGACGCCGTCGCGCAGATGCTGCAGCAGGTTGTCGAGCCGTTGACGCCGAACCGTTTCCCGGCGGGTGGCCTGGGCGACTTCGAGCGCGGTGTCGAAGGCCGCGCGCACGGACGCGCGCGAGTAGACAAACACCGCGCCCATGCCGGCGTTGGCGGCGAGATCCGTGACGAGTCCGGGGCCGACCACCACGTCGATGCCGCGATCGCGCAGATCGAGCACCAGGCTCTCGGCGTCCTGCGCCGATTGATAGGACGCGAACGTGACGTCGAGCGCGAAGGCGGCCGTGAAACGCCGCACTTCGTCAGGCGTCTCGCCGTGCGTGACGAGCGCGACCTTCGCGCCGTCGCGGCGCGCGCGCGCGAGCGCGTGCATCACGTCGAAACCGGTCGGGCCGATCAGCACGACCGGCACCGACACGCGGTTCTTCAGATACGCGCCGTTCGAGCCGCCGGCGATCACGACATCCGGACGACCCGTGCCCGCGGCCTCGACTTCTCGCACGGCGTCTTCGAAGCCGTGCGAGACGATGCGCAGGTCCGCGCGTTCCACGTATTCGCCGGCGATATCGAAAAACAGATCGCGCAGGCGGCTGATGCTGAGCGCCCAGATGCGGGGGCGCTGGGCCGGTTCGAAAAGAGGTGTGCTCAAGGCGGGGCGGCTCGCGGCGGGGCTGGACATGTCCGCCTATTATGCGCGCATCCATTTCCAATTTGAAATTCACATTTCATTTCTGAAATCGAGTGCAATCCGGTGCGGGCGAAAGTTTTTCGTTAAATCAGGCACTTAGCCCGTGTGGGTGCAGCTGGCCCGTTCTTTGCGTTTTGAGATGCGGTGAAAAGTATCCCCCCATGCATCTGGAGACGAAGTCATGAGCGAAGCAGATAACAGCACGCCGAACACAGGCGCGTTCAAACCGAAAAAATCCGTCGCCCTGTCCGGCGTGACGGCCGGCAACACGGCGCTCTGCACGGTCGGTAAGACTGGCAACGACCTGCATTACCGCGGCTACGACATTCTCGATATCGCGGGTGCCTGCGAATTCGAAGAAATCGCCTACCTGCTGGTCCACGAAAAGCTGCCGACCCAGGCCGAACTCACCGCCTACAAGACCAAGCTCAAGGCGCTGCGCGGCCTGCCCGCGAACGTCAAGGCCGCGCTCGAATGGATCCCGGCCGCCGCGCATCCGATGGACGTGATGCGCACCGGCGTGTCGGTGCTCGGCACCGTGCTGCCGGAGAAAGACGACCACAACCTGCCGGGCGCGCGCGACATCGCCGACAAGCTGATGGCCTCGCTCGGTTCGATGCTGCTTTACTGGTATCACTATTCGCATAACGGCAAGCGCATCGAAGTCGAAACCGACGACGATTCGATCGGCGGCCACTTCCTGCATCTGCTGCACGGCGTGGAGCCGTCCAAGGCGTGGGTCGACGCGATGCACGTGTCGCTGAACCTGTACGCCGAGCACGAGTTCAACGCGTCGACCTTCACGGGCCGCGTGATCGCGGGCACGGGATCGGACATCTACTCGGCCATCACCGGCGCGATCGGCGCGCTGCGCGGGCCGAAGCACGGCGGCGCCAACGAAGTCGCGTTCGAGATCCAGTCGCGCTACCAGACGCCCGACGAAGCCGAAGCGGACATCCGCCGCCGCGTCGAGAACAAGGAAGTGGTGATCGGCTTCGGCCACCCGGTCTACACGATTTCGGACCCGCGCAACAAGGTCATCAAGGAAGTCGCGAAGAAGCTCTCGAAGGAAGCGGGCAACACCAAGCTGTTCAGCATCGCCGAGCGGCTGGAGTCGGTGATGTGGGAGGCGAAGAAGATGTTCCCCAATCTGGACTGGTTCAGCGCGGTCTCGTATCACATGATGGGCGTGCCCACGGCCATGTTCACCCCGCTCTTCGTGATCGCCCGCACGGCCGGCTGGAGCGCCCACATCATCGAGCAGCGCATCGACAACAAGATCATCCGTCCGAGCGCGAATTACACCGGACCTGATGATCTGCCGTTCGTGCCGCTCGCAAAGCGTGTTTGAGGGCGTTTGAAGACGTCCTGAAACCTGTGCGGCGCGTCACAGTACCGGCGCGCCCATGCAGAGGTTTGTCCTTCATTGCGTCTCGAGAGCGCGGCGCGATGAAATTGGGCCTTGGCTCGCTGGAACCCCGGGCCAGGGCTGCTTTTTGCGGCGCGTCCGCCCGAGTGCCGGCAAACCCGGCCGGCACGCCGCCCGGAGCTAAACTACACGTACCTGACTGGCCCGCCAGGGAAGCGCTAAACCAGGGGCAGCTGACTGCGATCGGCCGCCGCCATCGTTCCCGGATCATTACTGTTTTGTCCCCTACGCCATGAATACCGCAAACCGCAAACGCCTTCCCGGCACCCAGCTCGATTTCTTCGACACCCGTGCCGCCATCGACGCCATCCAGCCCGGCGCGTACGACAAGCTGCCGTACACGTCGCGCGTGCTGGCAGAGAACCTCGTGCGCCGCTGCGACCCCGTCACGCTCGTCGCGTCGCTCAAGCAGATCATCGAGCGCAAGCGCGACCTGGATTTCCCGTGGTTCCCGGCGCGCGTGGTCTGTCATGACATTCTCGGCCAGACCGCGCTGGTCGATCTCGCCGGTCTGCGCGACGCGATCGCCGCGCAAGGCGGCGACCCGGCCATGGTCAATCCGGTGGTGCCGACCCAACTCGTGGTGGATCATTCGCTCGCCGTCGAATGCGGCGGTTTCGATCCCGATGCGTTCGCGAAGAACCGCGCGATCGAGGATCGCCGTAATGAAGACCGCTTCGACTTCATCAACTGGACCAAGCGCGCGTTCAAGAACGTCGACGTGATTCCGCCGGGCAACGGCATCCTGCATCAGATCAACCTCGAGCGCATGAGCCCGGTGGTGCAGGTGAAAGACGGCGTGGCTTTCCCGGATACGCTGGTCGGCACCGACTCCCATACGCCGATGGTGGACGCGCTCGGCGTGATCGCCGTCGGCGTGGGCGGGCTCGAAGCGGAAAGCGTGATGCTGGGCCGCGCGTCGTACATGCGCCTGCCGGATATCGTCGGCGTGGAACTGACGGGCAAGCCGGCTGAAGGCATTACCGCGACCGACGTCGTGCTCTCGTTGACCGAATTCCTGCGCAAGGAAAAAGTGGTCGGCGCGTACCTCGAGTTTTACGGTCCCGGCACGGCCAGCCTCACGCTCGGCGACCGCGCGACCATCGCCAACATGGCGCCCGAGTTCGGCGCCACGGCCGCGATGTTCTATATCGACGAACAGACCATCAAGTATCTCAAGCTCACCGGCCGCGACGACGAGCTCGTCAAGCTGGTGGAAACCTACGCGAAGCAAACCGGCCTGTGGGCGGACAGCCTCGAACATGCCGAGTACGAACGCGTGCTGAAGTTCGATCTGTCCACCGTGGTGCGCACGCTGGCTGGCCCGTCCAATCCGCATCGCCGGTTGCCGGTGTCGGAACTGGCGGCGCGCGGCATCAGCGGCAAGGTGGAGAACGAGCCAGGCCTGATGCCGGACGGCGCGGTGATCATCGCCGCGATCACGAGCTGCACGAACACCAACAATCCGCGCAACATGATCGCGGCCGGCCTGCTGGCGCGTAACGCGAACCGGCGTGGACTGACGCGCAAGCCGTGGGCGAAGACCTCGCTCGCGCCGGGCTCGAAGGCGGTCACGCTGTATCTGGAAGAAGCCGGGCTGTTGCACGATCTGGAGCAACTGGGCTTCGGCGTGGTCGCGTATGCGTGCACGTCGTGCAACGGCATGTCCGGCGCGTTGGATCCGGCGATCCAGAAGGAGATCGTCGAGCGCGATCTGTATGCGACCGCCGTGCTGTCGGGCAACCGCAACTTCGACGGCCGCATTCATCCGTACGCGAAGCAGGCGTTCCTCGCGTCGCCCCCGCTGGTGGTGGCTTATGCGATTGCCGGCACGATCCGCTTCGACATCGAGAAAGACGTGCTCGGTATCGACGCCGACGGTCACCCCGTCACGTTGAAGGACATCTGGCCGTCGGACGCGGAGATCGATGCGATCGTGGCCTCGAGCGTGAAGCCGGAGCAATTCCGCAAGGTGTACGAGCCGATGTTCGCGGTCACGGTCGACACGGGCGAGAAGGCCAGCCCGCTCTACGACTGGCGCCCCATGAGCACGTACATTCGCCGTCCGCCGTATTGGGAAGGCGCGCTCGCCGGTGAGCGCACGCTCAAGGGCATGCGCCCGCTGGCCGTGCTCGGCGACAACATCACGACCGATCACCTGTCGCCGTCCAACGCGATTCTGCCGGACAGCGCCTCGGGCGAGTATCTGGCGAAGATGGGCCTGCCGGAAGAAGACTTCAATTCCTACGCGACTCACCGCGGCGACCATCTGACGGCACAGCGCGCCACCTTCGCGAACCCCACGCTGAAGAACGAGATGGTGCTCGAAGACGGCAAGGTGAAGGCGGGTTCGCTGGCGCGCATCGAGCCCGAGGGCAAGGTCACGCGCATGTGGGAAGCGATCGAAACCTACATGGAGCGCAAGCAGCCGCTGATCGTGATTGCCGGGGCCGACTACGGCCAGGGTTCGTCGCGTGACTGGGCGGCCAAGGGCGTGCGGCTTGCCGGCACGGAAGCGATCGTCGCCGAAGGGTTCGAGCGCATTCACCGCACCAATCTGGTGGGCATGGGCGTGTTGCCGCTGGAATTCAAGCCTGGGGTGAACCGGCTCACGCTCGGTATCGACGGCACGGAAACCTTCGATGTGATCGGCGAGCGCAAGCCGCGTGCGGATCTGACGCTGGTGATTCATCGCAGGAACGGCGAGCGCGTGGACGTGCCGGTGACATGCCGGCTCGATACCGCCGAAGAGGTCTCCATCTATGAGGCGGGCGGTGTGCTCCAGCGCTTTGCGCAGGACTTTCTCGAATCGACCAAAGCGGCGGCTTGAGGCCGCCTGGTTCGCGGATCGCTCGAACTTGAAGACTTGAAGCAGCGAACGTTTTAACGCGGGTCAGGGCGATATGGTGCGGCATGCCGTGCGCCCTGAGGAAGTCCCTTCGGGGACCGTCCGCCTACATCAGGACACGACTTTCATGGCCCACCAACCTCAGATCAAGATTGCCGCCACCTATATGCGTGGCGGCACCAGCAAAGGTGTGTTCTTCCGCTTGCAGGATTTGCCCGAGGCCGCCCAGGTGCCGGGCACCGCGCGCGATGCGCTGCTGATGCGCGTGATCGGCAGCCCCGATCCGTACGGCAAGCAGATCGACGGCATGGGCGGCGCGACGTCGAGCACCAGCAAGACGGTGATCATCGCCAGAAGCAGCCGGCCCGATCACGACGTGGATTACCTGTTCGGACAGGTGTCGATCGACAAGGCCTTTGTGGACTGGAGCGGCAATTGCGGCAATCTCTCGGCCGCCGTGGGACCGTTCGCGATCAGCGCGGGCCTCGTCGACCCGAGCCGGATTCCGCGCGACGGCGTGGCGACCGTGCGCATCTGGCAGGCGAACATCGGCAAGACGATCATCGGGCACGTGCCGATGACCAACGGCGCCGTGCAGGAAACCGGCGACTTCGAACTCGACGGCGTCACGTTCCCGGCCGCCGAAGTGCAACTCGAATTCATGGATCCGGCCGCGGAAGAAGAGGGCGCTGGCGGCTCGATGTTCCCGACCGGCAATCTGGTGGACGACCTCGAAGTGCCGGGTGTCGGCACCTTGAAGGCGACCATGATCAACGCGGGCATTCCGACCATCTTCGTGAATGCGGAATCGATCGGCTACAAGGGCACGGAGTTGCAGGACGCCATCAATAGCGATGAAAAAGCGCTCGCGATGTTCGAGACCATTCGCGCGCACGGCGCGCTGCGCATGGGGCTGATCAAGCATCTCGACGAGATCGCGACGCGCCAGCACACGCCGAAGGTCGCGTTCGTCGCGAAGCCGGCCGATTACGTGGCGTCGAGCGGCAAGCGCATTGGCGCGGGCGATGTCGATCTGCTGGTGCGGGCGATGTCGATGGGCAAGCTGCATCACGCGATGATGGGCACGGCCGCGGTGGCGATCGGCACGGCAGCCGCGATTTCGGGCACGCTGGTGAATCTGGCGGCGGGCGGCGGGGCGAAGGCCTCGGTGCGCTTCGGGCATCCTTCGGGGACCTTGCGGGTCGGCGCCGAGGCGAGCGAGAACGGCGGCGAGTGGACGGTCACCAAGGCGATCATGAGCCGCAGTGCGCGCGTGTTGATGGAAGGCTGGGTGCGGGTGCCGCAGGAACGATGAAGCGTTCGGCGCGAGCGCGCCGATTCGCGGATTTATTTATCGAAGGCGCGAGAGTCCGGTTTCGTCCACAGGGAACGAAACCGGAATGAAACGGGCAGCAAGCCGGGTTGGATGAAACGGCGAAGCCTAGGACATCAGCCCGAAGCTGGCGAGAACGAACCGCAGGCCGAAAAAACAAACGGAAGAAAAAAGCGGCAAGCCGAGAGCCAGCGTGGCACAGCGCATGCCGACGACGCTGAGCGTGGGCCATCGATTCAGGAAGTAGACCGCCGCGCCGGCCAGCGCGCGGCCGATCCCGTTCACAGCCGCTCCATGACGACCTCGAGATACTCGCTGGGCAGCACGAGTGTCTCATCGCCGGAACGGTTGCCATTGGCCAGCAGCGTCATGAGGTCGAGCTGGAAGGCCGCCTGCCGGTCGCCGTCCATCGCGGCGAATGCCTTGTTGACTGGACCGTAGTAAGTCCTGAATACCTCGATCCAATGTGCCGGTGAGCGGTAACGGAACGTGAACTCACGGCGCTTTGCCGCGACATGCTTCACGCTTCCCTGAAAGAGTTCGTAAAGCCGCGCCTGCGTGCCCCACAACGCCGGCGATTTGAGGCCTGGCGGCGGAGGCAGATACTTGCCGATGGTTTTGAACACCTGCCCGATGAAGCTATCGGGTGTCCAGTTCGCGAGACCGATTTTGCCGCCCGGCTTGCACACGCGCATCAACTCGCTTGCCGCCTGTTCCTGATTCGGCGTAAACATGACGCCGAAGGTCGAGATCACGGCATCGAATGAAGCGTCCGCGTAGGGCAGCGCTTCGGCGTCGGCTTCACTGAACCGCACCGCTGTCAGGCCTTCCGCTCGCGCGCGAGCCGCGCCCGCTTCGAGCAGCGAGGAGACGTAGTCGGTCGACGTGACGTCGCACCAGCGGCGCGCGGCGGCAAGCGTGGCGTTGCCGTTGCCCGCCGCCACATCGAGCACGCGGTTGCCGGCGCGCAGGTCGAGCGCCTCGCAGAGGTTTTCGCCGACGATCTGCAGCGTCGTGCCGACCACGGCGTAATCGCCCGTTTCCCAGGCGGCGTGCTGACGTGCTTTGACGTCGGCGAACGCGGAGGTGTGCGATGCAAAAGACTGGACTTGAGACATGGAAATGCTCCTGAAAAAATTGTGCGATGCAAGCTGGTGTCGTTGCCGAGTTAGTTCGGCGCCGCTATCAATTTATGGGTTGCCTCCTTAATTGGGTTTAAGTATTCGATACATTCAAGATTCCTTATCATCGTTGTAAGCCATTCGCATGGGTGCTAGTATCGGTGCGCGCGTTGATTCGATGAATGACCAGGCGTCCAGATATTTTGCGCAGGACGCCGAAGTTCATGGGCGTACTCCATGGATGCTCTCTCCAACGTCCTTCGCCTGGTTCGCCTGGCTGGCGCGGTGTATCTAAATGGCGAATTCACTGCGCCATGGTGTTTGTTCGGTCAGGCGGACGCGGCATTGTGCGGCAGTTTCCTTCCGCCAGCCGAACGCGTCGTCTCCTACCATCTGATCACTGAGGGAAGCTGCTGGGCGGCACTCGCGGACGATCCGGCGTCCGCCATTCACGTCGATGCCGGCGAGCTGCTCGTCGTTCCGCAAGGCGAATCGCACCTGCTGGGCAGCTCGCTCGACATCACGCCCGGACCCACTGCGCAACTGCTCGAAAGTCAACTGCGGAGCGCGCCGGGCCAGTTGATGGCGCTCAGCTATGGCGGCGGTGGCGACAGCACGCGTCTGGTGTGCGGCTTTCTCGCCTGCGACGACACGTTGAACAACCCGGTACTGTCCGCATTGCCGCGCATCTTCAAGGTTGACATGCGCAACGATCCGCAATCCGCGTGGCTGGAATCGTCGTTGCGGTTCGCCACGGCCGAGGCCGCGGAGTGGCGCGTTGGCAGTGCGCTCGTGCTCGCGCGGCTATCGGAACTGCTCTTTGTGGAGGCGGTGCGGCGCTGCATCGACGCGCTGCCGCCCGATCGAAAGGGCTGGCTGGCGGGCGTGGGGGACCGGTTTGTCGGTCGAGCGCTGGCGTTGATGCATGCGCAGCCGGCGTATGCGTGGACCGTGGATGAGCTTGCCCGCACGGCGGGCCTGTCGCGCTCCGCGCTGGCGCAGCGGTTTACGCAGTTGCTCGGTCAGCCGCCCATGCAGTACCTCGCGCACTGGCGCCTGCAGATCGCCGCGCAGGAGTTGCGCGGCGGGACCAGGTCGGTAGCGGAGGTGGCGGATCAGGTGGGGTATGAGTCGGAGGCGGCCTTCAATCGCGCTTTCAAGCGCGAATTCGGGATGCCGCCGGCGGGGTGGAGACGGAGCCGGGGCGGGATGGCGGGTGCCGCCGTGGATTCTCCCGCCGCGAGCGCTGCGGATTGCTAGAGCGAACGCTGTAGCGTTAACCAGACCTTAAGGCTCCAATGCCTCGTACCGTTACTTCACGCCATGCCCGGCCTGCCATTTTTTCATAAACGCGATCTCGTCGTGCTGCGCCTTGATGATGTTCTTTGCCAGCCGCTTCAGCTCCGGATCCTTGCCGTACTTCAACTCGACCTGCGCCATTTCAATCGCGCCCTGATGATGGGGGATCATGTGCGCGACGAAGTCCTTATCGGCGTCGCCGGTGTAGTCGGCGCTCATGTCCTGCATCATTTTGTCGTCGGCGGCCTTGAAGGCTCGCGTCGATTCGCCGGGGTCCGCGCCCGCCGAACCGGACATATCCATGCCGGGCATGGCGGCCGGTTGCTGGGCATGAACGGGCGCGGCCGCGACAGCGAACGCAAAGCCGCCGAGCAGGCAAAGAGCACGAAAGGCGCGAAGTTTTTTCATCGTGAATGTCCATTGGAAGAAAGTTGTCTCGAACGACGCCGATGCCGGGAAGCGGAAGTGGAGCGACAGCGCCCACCGCCCTCCCGACGGCGCTCCGGCATGGTGATCGGCCGGTCAGCCTATCAGGCTCTCAAGGACGGGTGAAAGCCCGCTGCCTCGATGACCTCGATCAATTGGTCGGGCGCCAACGTCGACGTGACCTTGACGATTTTAACGGGGACATCGACTTCGAGCTTCGCAGCCGGGTCGAGACTCGTGACCGCACGCGTGATGGCGTTGGCGCACCCGCCGCACGACATGTCCGGGATGTTGAATTCCATTTCCTACCTCCGATGAGAAGTCATGACTGAAGCGTGGACCTTCCCACGGCGGTAAGGTCAAGCGTCTTTTTTGCGGCTGGCCGAAACCGTATCGCGCACTAAAAGCGGGCAGACGCTGCGTCGCGTCTGCCTTACGATTTTCCAAAACCGCATGCTAGACTCCGTTCCCATGTCTTGCTGGCGCAAATTCTTCATCGTCTTGCTGCTTGTACTGAGCCTTCCGGTTCAGTCGTTCGCGGCCGTCTCCATGAAATGCGAGTCTTCGCATTCCGTGGACGATGGGGCGTCTGCGGGCCATGAGCATGCCGGGCCCATGGCCCGGCGGCACGACCACGCCGCGATGGTGGCCGATCAGGCCGGCACCCTCGCCGGTGCTCACCTCCAGCATCACGGTCCCGCTGGCGGCGAGCCTCACGCGCATGCGTGCTCTACCTGCGCATCCTGTTGTTTCGGCGGCGCGTTGCCCGTCACGCCGGTAGCGTCGGTGTCCGCCAACGCGCTTCATTTTGCCGTGCCTCCGCCTCCCGCTGTGCGAGCCGCGTCGTTTCTGACGGACGGCGTCGAACGGCCTCCCCGAATCTCTCTCGTCTAGTTCTGTCGCAGCCCCGCGCTGCGGTGTTCCATTTCGTCTCGATGGCGGCCGTGTTGCCGCGCGTCGGGGCGGCCTATGACGAGACTATTCATGCGAATGTTCATTGCGGCGCTGCTCGGCGCGGCGGCATCTTTGCCGGCGCTCGCGTGCGCCACGCCCCTATTTCCCGATCCGGCGGAGGCGGGCGCAGCCGTGCCGGCGGTCGAGGCGCCGTCCGCTCTGGCCGGCTATCGGCCGCACCGCGAGCAGCAGGCACCGAGTTGGCAGGCGCTCAATCGCGAGGTGGCCGAGCCATCTGGCGGCACTGCAAAGAGCCGCGGCCCGGCGCATTCCGGCGTAGCTGACGCCAAAGCCGACGGCCACGGCTCTCACCACGGCGAGGCGGCAAAATGAGGCCGTATCTTTCTCCTTCCGCCCGCGCCGCTTCAGTCGCCCTTGCCGCGACACTGCTTGCCGGCTGCACGACGTTTTCAAAGGACGGCGGCTTCGGCACCGTGTCGAGCGTGGCCTCGGAGCGGCTCGGCAAAGACGCCGTACTGATCAAAACGGATCAAGACCGAAGCGCCGCCGCCAGCCGCACGCAAGAACTGCTCGCCGCCCCGCTCGGCATGGACGACGCGGTCCAGATCGCGCTCTTGAACAACCGCGGCCTGCAGGCTTCGTACAGCGAACTCGGCATTGCCGAAGCGGACCTCGTTCAGGCGGGACGCCTGCCGAATCCCGGCTTCACGTTCAGCCGCACGCATGGCGGAGATGACTTGAGCATCAGCCGCACATTCACGCTCGGCATGTTACGCGTGCTGACGATGCCGCTTGCGACGCGCATCGAAAGCCGCCGTTTCGAGCAGACCCGCTTGCTCACCGCGAACGCCATGCTCAAAGTCGCAGCCGACGCCCGGCGCGCCTATATCGGCGCGGTCGCCGCCGGGCAAGCGGCGGTGTACGCGGAGCAGGTGAAAGACTCGGCCGAGGCCAGCGCCGAACTCGCCTCGCGCATGCAGCAGGCGGGCCATTTCAGCAAGCTCGATTACGCGCGCGAGCAGGCCTTTTACGCTGAAGCCATGGCGCAAGTGGCAAGAGCGCGGCAGCAGTCGGTGTCCGCGCGAGAAAAGCTCACTCGCGCGCTGGGCCTCTGGGGTTCGCAAGCACAGTACACGCTGCCTGAGCGCCTGCCCGATCTGCCGGCCACGCGCCCCGAACTGCCGGGCCTGGAAACCTTCGCGATGCAGAACCGGCTCGACGTCCAGGCCGCGAAGCTGCAAACGCAAAGCGTCGCGGGCGCGCTGGGATTGAGCAAAGCGACGCGTTTCATCAACGCGCTGGAGGTCGGCTATCAGAACAATTTCACGACTTCCGACGGCCGCGAGCAGGGCTATGAAATCAGCGTCGAGATCCCGGTGTTCGATTGGGGCAGCGCCAAAGTGGCGCGGTCCGAAGCGATCTACATGCAGTCGGTGAATCGCGTCGCCGAGACCGCGATCAACGCGCGCTCCGAAGTGCGCGAATCGTATTCGGCCTACGTGTCCGGCTACGACCTCGCGAAGCACTATCGGGACGAAGTCGTGCCGATCCGCAAAACCATCTCCGATGAACTGCTGCTTCGCTACAACGGCATGCTCGCGAGCGTGTTCGAACTGCTCGCCGATTCTCGCGAGCAGATCGGCGCGGTGAACAGCGCGATCGACGCGCTGAAGGACTTCTGGCTCGCGCAAACCGATTTGCAACAGGCGCTCGGCGGCCGTTTGCCGGTTGCCTCTATCGCGACGCCGCTCGCATCCACGACGCAAGCGGCGTCGTCCACTGAATCGGAAGGTCAATGACATGGTGTCACGTCGACATTTCATCGGCGGCTCGGGAGCCGCTTTGTTAGGCGCCGCGCTGGTCAGCAAAGCCGGCGCCGCGTCGCTGCCCGAAGCGCCCACGATGGCCACCGCCGCGATGCAGACGCCGCGCGCGCCGTCGGGCGGCAGGCCGTACACGCCGGTCGCCACGCTCAACGGATGGTCGTTGCCGTGGCGCATGAGGAACGGCTGGAAGGAGTTTCATCTGGTCGCCGAACCGGTGGTGCGCGAACTGGCGCCGGGCATGAACGCGAATCTGTGGGGCTATAACGGCCAGGCGCCGGGGCCGACCATCGAGGCGGTCGAAGGCGACCAGGTGCGCATTTTCGTGACCAACCGGTTACCCGAGCACACCACGGTCCACTGGCACGGCATGCTGCTGCCGTGCGGCATGGATGGCGTGGGCGGCCTCACGCAGCCGCACATTCCGCCGGGCAAGACATTCGTCTACGAATTCCGCCTGGAGAAGCACGGCACGTTCATGTATCACCCGCACGCGGACGAGATGGTGCAGATGGCAATGGGCATGATGGGCCTGTTCATCGTTCATCCGAAAGATCCGGGCGTGCTGCGGGTGGACCGCGACTTCGCTTTCATCATGTCCGCTTACGACATCGACCCGGGCAGCTTCACGCCGCGCGTGAACGAAATGACCGACTTCAATATGTGGACATGGAACGCCCGCGTGTTTCCGGGCATCGATTCGCTGCCGGTGCGCGCGGGCGATCGCGTGCGCATTCGCGTCGGCAATCTGACGATGACCAATCACCCGATTCATCTGCATGGCTACCACTTCGAAGTGGTGGGCACGGATGGCGGCTGGATTCCGCCTTCCGCGCGCTGGCCCGAAGTCACGGCCGATATCGCGGTCGGACAGATGCGCGTCATCGAGTTCACGGCGAACCGTCCGGGCGACTGGGCGTTTCATTGCCACAAGTCGCATCACACGATGAACGCGATGGGGCATCAGGTGCCGAACATGATCGGCGTGCCGCAGAAAGACCTCGCGAAACGCATCAACCGGCTGGTGCCCGACTATATGGCGATGGGCAGCACGGGCGGTTCGATGGGCGCGATGGAAATGCCGCTGCCCGACAACACGCTGCCGATGATGACCGGCACCGGGCCGTTCGGCGCGCTCGAAATGGGCGGCATGTTCACGGTGGTGAAAGTGCGCGAAGGGCTGGGGCGCGACGATTACCGCGATCCGGGCTGGTTCGGGCATCCCAAGGGAACAGTGGCTTATGAATATACCGGCATGCTGCCGGACGGTTGATGGGGGTGGTGATCATGGTTGACTCAGGAGAGTGCAGGATGAAGAACGTTTTGGTTTCGATGGTGATGGTGTGCACGGCGACGGTTTGCGCTTCGGCGTATGCGGCGGACCCGGCGAGTCGCGCGGCCGCGGGCACGGAGGGCGCTCAAGCGGGCAGTGAAGCGGGCGGTGAAGCGAAGGCCGGCATGTCGCACGGCGAGGTCAGGAAAGTGGATTCGGCGGCGGGCAAGCTCACCATCAAGCATGGTCCGTTGGAAAACCTCGGCATGGAGGCGATGACCATGGTGTTCAAAGTGAAGGACCCGGCGATGCTCTCGCAGGTCAAGCCCGGCGACAGAATCGACTTCATCGCCGAAGAGGTGGACGGGGCGCTGACGGTGGTGAAACTGGAGAAACGATAGAACGCCCGGCATGGATCGGACGTTTCGGATCGGTCCTACAGACGAGGCGTCGAGCGGCACTGATAATCCACGCGCACGGCCGTATCGCGGGCAGACAGCATTGCCCGCGATACGGCCGTGTCCCGTTCCGTCCTCATTGCGCCGATATGTCTATCCAGCCTCCCGTACCGAATGAAGAATCACTCGCTCTCTGGTTAACCCAAGCCGATCAGGCGCGCATGGCTGGTCAGATCGCAACGGCGCAAACGCTCCTCGATCGAATCCTCGCGCAAGCCCCCGGGCATTCCGGCGCTTTGCATCTTCATGCGCTCGTTGCACTCGCAACGAACCAGCTCGAATCGGCCCAAGGCTGGGCCGAGCGCGCGCTCGAAGTCCGGCCGGATCCCGCGTACTACGGCACCTTGTGTGTCGTCCAGATCAAACGGTGCGCCTATGCAAGCGCTTTGCAAACTGCGGAGTCCGGTCTCGCACTCGAGCCGGATTCGGCGACACTGCACTTCTTCCGCGCCGTGGTCCTGCAAGTTCTGGGGCGTCCGGAGGAGGCTGCCGCCGCGTATCGCCGGGTGATCGAACTCAAGCCCGACCATCCGCAGGCGCACGCCAATCTGGGTGTGGTCGTCAAGGATCTCGGGCTGCTCGATGAAGCGCAATGCCATCTCCGGCACGCCGTCGAACTCGCGCCGAGCTACCTCGGAGCACGCGCCAGCCTCAGTCAGATCCTGTTGGCCGCCGGCCGTTACGAAGAGGCGTGGCCGTATTTCGAAGACCGTTGGGCCAATTTCGTGGGTGCCGACGGGCGGCCCGCCACGGAGCGCCCGGCATTGCCGCTGCCTCAATGGAGAGGGGAGCGCCTCGACAACGCAAACGGTGTACCGGGGCAGCCCGCATACGGCGCGCGCCTGCTCGTGATTCCCGAGCAGGGTCATGGGGATAGCCTGCAGTTCGTGCGCTACCTGCCATTGGCGCTCGAACGCTTTGCGCGGGTCGGCTACATCTGCCCGCCATCGTTGCGGCGTCTGTACGAGGAATCTTTCGCGCACCTCGCGGGCCTCGTGATGCTCGATGACGGCCTGTTCGACCTAGGCGATTGGGATTGGCATTGCCCGTTGATGTCACTGCCGATGGCCTTCGGCACCCGTCTGGACACGATTCCCGCCACCCCGTATCTGCGCGCGGACAACGCTCGCTCGGCCGCATGGCGCGCGCGGCTTTCCACGTTGTCCGATCCGGAGTTGCCGCGCATTGGCGTGGTGTGGGCCGGCGGCCATTCAGGGCTAACCGAAGACCGGGCGCGTAGCTTGTTGCCCGCGCAAATCGCGCCGTTACTCGCGGTGCACGACGTGCGCTGGATCAGTCTGCAGAAGACGGACGATCCGGCCAAGCGTGCCGATGCCGTGTCGAACACGCGTTTGACAGACTGGATGGACCACGTAACGGACTTTGCCGACACCGCCGCGCTAATCGATAACCTCGATCTCGTGATCTCCGTCGATACGTCGGTCGCGCATCTGGCGGCGGCGATGGGCAAGCCGGTGTGGCTGCTCAACCGCTTTGCCGGCTGCTGGCGCTGGTTGCGCGATCGGGACGACAGTCCCTGGTACCCCAGCGTGCGGCTCTTCACGCAAGCGCAACGAGGCGATTGGGGCGGCGTGCTGGAGCGCGTCGCCGAGGCATTGCGTCAATCGACCGGCGCATCTCACGGGAAGTCTTACCGGCGCTTTGTGCGCTAGCTCACCAAGTCGAGCCGAACTTACTCGGCGCGCGTTTTTGAGATGTTATGCTTGGGCGTCGTGACCTTCACCGTGCACGGCCGCGGACGATTTCAAAGAATACCTAGATCTTATTAGGAGCCGGGCATGCTGAGAAAGGTGGTCGATCGGGCGAAAAAGATCCGGCGCAGCGAAGGGTTCAAGCATTCCGTGGCCACGCCGCGCCGCATTTCACTTCATGCTACGCAGCGTCTGAACAGAGGCATTTTTGCCATCGAAATTCAGGAGAACTCGGGGTTTTTCTCCGTGATGCAGATGGTCCTGTTCATTCTGATGTACTGCGACGAAAAGTGTCTGACGCCGTGCATCAGTGCGCGCGGTGGTCTCTATGGGGATCCTGAAGGAAAGATCGACTGGTTCTCGGCTTTCTTCGATTGCAGGCACGGCGAGGCCACGGCGTCGGTGACGCACAGGGTGAGAAAGTCGACGGTTCGCGACCTGGTCCAGTTAGGATTTCGCCAACGCTATGAGGCGCGGCTTCAACTCGTGAGCGCCAGCGAGCTATTCTTCGCCCACTACCGGCCGGCCGGCCACATCCAGGGTGAAGTCGAAGCGATCTGCCAGCGGCTCGAGATCGGCATGTCGACGCTCGGCGCGCATTTCAGAGGCACGGGCAAGACGCTGGAAGCCATTCCGGTTTCATGGGGCGATTTCTGTCGTCACATAGAGACGACGCTGGCGGAGAACCCGCACCTGAGCGACGTTTTCATTTCAAGCGACGAACAGGCGTTTCTCGACTTCTTCGTTGCATGGCCATTTCGCAAGCCGGTCAAGGTGGCACCCGCGAAAATGCTCGCGAGCGGCAACACGCCGGTTCATTTCAGCGGCTATCCAGGGCTCGAAATCGGCCGCGAAGCGCTGCTCTCCAGTCTGCTGCTATCGCGCTGCGGGTATCTCGTGAAAACGCCGTCGTATCTGTCGGCGTGGTCGAGAATATTCAACCCGTCGCTGCCGGTGAAACTGGTGTCGCCGCCGCGGCCGGACGCCTTCTGGTTTCCCGACAGCCGACTCTGGCTCGAACAGGTCGCGCAGGATAAAGCGGCCTGAACGCGCGTGCGTTCCGCCGTCTCGCGGTCGTGGCATCGCCAGGAAGAGTGCCGGGCCTATAATCAAAGCCCGCGAGACCTATCGTGACTGCAAAGAGGCCTTCAGCATGTACATTGCCATGAACCGTTTCAAAGTGACGCCCGGATCCGAGGGCGCTTTCGAACATCTCTGGACAACGCGCGATACGCACCTGAAAGAGGTGCCGGGTTTCGTGGAATTTCATCTGCTCAAGGGACCGCAGAAAGAAGATCACGTTCTGTATTCCAGCCACACCGTATGGAAGGATTACGCTTCTTTCGAGGACTGGACGAAATCCGAGGCCTTTCGTGCGGCGCATCGCAACGCCGGTGGAGATAACCGCGTGCTCTATCTCGGGCATCCGGAATTCGAAGGATTCGAGGTCGTTCAGACCGTCAAATGAACGCGCGAGTCATCGGCGCGCGTGCCTGAATTGCGTTCGCGGTGGCGGCCCGGTTCAACCCGGCGACTTGCCTCGCGCGCTATTCTCGCCACGTTCGCGAAGGGCGCTCGCCGAGCAGTGAGCGTTCGCATGCCGACCCGTGCATGCCGACCCGTGCATGTGACCGCGCGACCACGCGCGAAGCGTGCTTGCGGTATTCTTTTGCGGGTCACTCGCGCCGGCGTCTAACGCGCCCGCGCATCTCTCAGAGGAACGAACGCATGAAAGCCGTCAAAATCGGGTCGCCCGCCACCGTCGCCAATCTCCAGGTCGTCGACATTGCCGATCCCGGCCAACCCGGGGCGGGCCAGATTCGCGTGCGTATTCACGCGAACTCCCTGAACTTTCACGATTACGGCGTCGTAAGCGGCAATCTGCCGGCTGAAGCGGGGCGCATTCCAATGGCGGACGGCGCGGGCGTCGTCGAAGCGGTCGGCGCGGGCGTGTCGGAATTCAAGGCGGGCGATCACGTGGTGTCGTGCTTCTTCCCGTTCTGGGAGAACGGGCCGCCTGCCATCGCCGATTTCACGACCACGCCGGGCGACGGCGTCGACGGCTATGCACGCGAAGCCGTGGTGCTGCCGAGCCACTACTTTACCCATGCGCCGCGCGGCTATAGCCATGTGGAGTCCGCCACGCTGACTACAGCCGGGCTGACCGCATGGCGCGCGCTCGTCGTGGACGGTCAGTTGAAAGCCGGCGACACGGTGCTCGTGCTCGGCACCGGCGGCGTGTCGATCTTTGCCTTGCAGATTGCCAAGGCGATGGGCGCCTCGGTGATTGCCACGTCCTCGGCGGAAGCGAAGCTCGCGCGGCTTCGCGGTCTGGGCGCGGATCATACGATCAACTACCGCGAGAATCCTGAATGGGGCAAGCAGGTCCGCTCGCTGACCGGCGGGCGCGGGGTCGATCACGTGATCGAAGTCGGCGGTCCGGGGACCTTGCCGCAGTCGATCACCGCTTGCCGGATCGGCGGTCATATCGCGCTGATCGGGGTGCTGACGGGACGGGCGGGGCCGGTGCCCACCGCGGCGTTGATGGCAAGGCAGCAGCGCTTGCAAGGCTTGATCGTCGGCAGCCGCCAGGATCAGCGCGATATGATCCGCGCGCTCGAAGCGACCGGTATCAAGCCGGTAATCGATAGCACGTTCGCGCTGGACAAGCTCGGCGAGGCATTTGCGCACGAGGAATCCGGCGCGCACTTCGGCAAGATCTGCGTGGCGGTTTGAGCATGCCGCATGCTCCGCTGCGCGTGCGCGCGTGAAGGTCTGTCAGCGCCGATGAAAACCCGCTTGCCGATTGTCGCTCGCGTGGTTTGCGGTGGGGCAGGCCGGCGCGGCCGCGCACAAGAGCGATCTAGCCGCGCCCGCCGAGGTCGGCGAAGTTCACGCTGCGCGCTGCGCACGCATCAGTAAAGACCGTGTCGTAACTTGAGAAGAACACCGTGCGCGTTCGCGCGAGGGTCTTGAACAAATCGACCAGCACGGCGCGCGCGGCGGCGTCGAGTCCGCCGACGGGTTCGTCGGCAATCAGGACCCGCGTCTCACCGAGCACCGCTGCGGTCAGGAAAATCTTTTTGCGCGTACCGAACGACATCTGCTCGAAACGTTTGTCGAGATGCGGCGTCAGGCCGAAGCGCTCGGCGAGGTCCAGGGTATCGCGGGTGAGCGCGGTCTGTCTCGCCGATGCCACGTTGTTCAAATACGCTCGACCGGTCTGATCCGGATAGGTCATGCAGTCTTCGGGCACGTAGGTGAGCGCGGATTGCGCAGCGAGCGGCGCGGTGCGCAACGAATGGCCGCCGAGCCACACTTCGCCGGTGTCGGGCTCGATCGTGCCCGCCAGAATGCCGAGCAACGTCGATTTGCCGCTGCCGGACTCATCGTTTAACGCCACGCATCCGCACGCCATGTCGTGATGCAGTCCCTGAAAGATGAGGCGTTCGCTGTAGCGCTTGCTGAGGTTGTCGAAACGAAGCATGGGTTGGAGCGTGTATCTGACGTCTGGTAAGGGTTGGCGATGCGCAAGTGTAGCAGCGTGGGCCGTGGCGGCAGCCGCCTTCGAAGCCGCGGCTGACGAGCGGCGCGTTAGCCCGTATATCGCGCGTTTCGATCCAACGAGTGCCGGCGAGCGGATGCGGCATACATTCGCGTGCCGTCGCCGTCCGCTTTGGATGTCTGCCAAAAAAAGGGCTCTACTGTAATTCTGACCGCTTTCAACTAGGGAGCGGTTAATTGTAGGTATGCAGAATACGCAACCAATGTAGCGCTGATAAACTGTGCGCCGGAGCAGCATGTGCCAGCACTGCGTGCCGCGTCCGCTCCCCATATTCCGGCGGCTCGAATCGCCGGATAGACGGTAGAACTAGGCCTTTTCCGCGAATTGGAAGAAGCGGCGGCACGGCATACTGGACGGTATGCACGCTGTTAAAAGGGACATAAGGTTGGGTGTCCTGTCTTCTCGTCTCGCACGGTGTCGTCTTCAGTCGATTCCCCTTCGCCAACCTCTGCCCATCTGATTTTGACAAGTTTCGAGGCTCGTCTTCGAGCCCGTTTTTGGAAGTGACTCATGAAGCCGGGAAAGAACTCGCTTGATAAAAGACGCACGCGCAAGACCGCCATGGTGGTGGCCGCGGCATTCATCGCGGGGTTGCTCGCATTCGGCGGGTGGCATTACCAGCAGCGGTCGGAGCAGGTCGCGCCGGCGCTGACGGGCGTCGCGAACCAGATGCGTCACGACGCCTCGGCATGGACGCACGAAGAGAAGGACGCGTCGCAAATGTTGCGCGATATTCACGACGCCAACGTCGCGGCGGTCGGCGTCAGTCCCAACGCGATTCTGATTTCGAAGCGCGACGGCACGAAATACTTCGTCACGGACCATAACGCGACGTTCTCACACGCGCTTCTGCTTGGTGAACCCAAGGCCGACGAGGCCGCCGCCTATCAACTCGTCTGGCTTCCCGACGCGGATATCCGTAGCGGCGGCGCGCGCTGGGCGCAACTGTTCGATCAGACGCGCGATGCGATCAGCTTGCTGCTCCCGCTGTTGCTGATCGGCGGCATGGTGTGGTTCATGCGGCGCGACATGCGTGGCGGCGCGAGGCTTCTCGACAGCGCGCCCGCGCTGCGTTTCGACGACGTGATCGGCGCGGCCGAGGCGAAGGCGGCGCTCGCGGACATTCGCAGCTATCTGTCGGACCCGAAGCAGTTCACGTCGATGGGCGTGCGCGCGCCGTGCGGCATTCTGATGGTGGGCGGACCGGGCGTCGGCAAGACGCGGCTCGCCCAGGCGCTGGCGGGCGAATGCGGCGCGAACTTCATTTCGATCACGGGCAGCTATTTCAGTGCGAAGTACTACGGCGTCGGCATCCAGAAGGTCAAGCATCTGTTCGAGCTGGCGCGCCAGAATGCACCCACGGTGATCTTCATCGACGAAGCCGACGGCCTCGCCAAACGCACGGATACGGGCAGCGGTCCGGTCGAAGCCGAGAGCAACCGCATCATTAATCAATTGCTGGCGGAGATGGATGGCTTTGCCTCGAACGAAGGGGTCATTATCGTCGCGGCGACCAATCATCCCGACAATCTGGACGAGGCATTGCGCCGGCCCGGCCGCTTCGATCGCACCGTGCAGGTGCGTTTGCCCGATCGTGAAGACCGCGCGAAGATTTTCCGTTTCTATGCGCAGAAGCTGAAGTCGAAATCCGCCGACATCGACTATGACCAGCTGGCGCGTCTGACCACGGGGCTGTCTCCGGCAACGGTCGCGATGGTGGTGAATCAGGCGGGCCTCGTCGCGCGCAAATCCGGCGACACGGAAATCGCCGCGAAGCATTTCATGGAGGCGATCAAGATTGCGCGTATCGGCGACGTGAGCGGCGCCGAGCGCGCATTGAGCGAAGACGAACGCACGCGCATCGCCGTGCACGAAGCGGGGCATGGTCTCGTCGCCGCGCTGCTGGGCACCGGCGTGCTGGAAGAAGTCACGATCCTGCCGCGCGGCGGCGCGTTGGGTGTCGCGCTCATTACGAAAGCGCAAGACAAGCATCTGTATCGCGAGACCGAGATCCGCAACGAAATCCAGGTTTTGCTCGGCGGGCGCAACGCTGAGATTCTGATGTTCTCCGAAGCATCGAGCGGCGCGGCCTCGGATCTGCAGGAAGCGTCGCGCATCAGCCTCGACATGGTGTCGAAATTCGGCTTCAACAGCGACGGTAATCTGTTTAGCCTCGCGGCGCTGCCGTCGCAGTATGCGGGTTTGCAAATGAAGAGTGCGATCGAACACGCGAACGTACTGCTGAAGGAATTGAATGAGTTGTGCTTTGGGCTTCTGCACGCATACGAGCCGGTGCTGCGCGCGATTGCGGACGAATTGCTCGAACAGGAGACGGTGCCCGGAGAGACCGTGTACCGGTTGATCAGGGAGCACAAAAGCACGCTGAAAATCGTTCACGAGCCGGCGGCGGCTTGAACGGATAACCGGCCGCGCAGAGCTGTGACGCGTGCGGGCGGCGCCGGCAATCGGCGCCGCCCGTTGTTCTTGATGATCCGCGCTACGCGAAATCCGACGGGCCCGGCGGCGGTACGCCGGGAGGCGTCTCGGTGTCGCCTAACGCTTCGTCGCCGGTTTCGTCAGGCGTCGCCGGCGTTTCGCCTTTTTTCGGCAGTGGTTGATCGAGACCTGGTTCGACTGGCGTCGGAATGGCGTCGCCGATCGGCTTGGACACCTCGGTGGGGGGGCCGCCAGGGTCTTCTTCGGGCTGGCGCTCGGGCTCGTGTTCGTTCGGGGAATTGGCCATGATTGCCACGAGGGCTCTCCGGTTGGTGAGGATCACACCATTGCGCAGCAATGCGCGTACCACGGCCGTCTCGCCTGTGCGATGCGGCTTGATCGCACATCGGTCCGTCCATGCGCCGTCTGCAGGCAAAACGTAAGCCCGCCGGCCTCAAGCCGCATCCGACGCGGCACGCTCATCCGGCAACGGACGCTCGCTTCGCTCCTGACGCGACGGCGACATAGCCGGCGTGCGCGCCGGTGCCGGCGCTTGCCGCGTCTTCAAACGCAGGATCGGTTCCTCGATCAGCCGCCAGGACAAGACCGCCATCGCGAGCGAAACGGCAAACGACCCGGCAATACCCGCGACGTGCGCCCACACGGGCACCGTGCCGCCGAAGAGCGCCGCTGCGTGATGGTTGCGGGTGAGGTCGGGGATCAGGTTGTGATAGAGGTAAAAGCCATAGCTGATACGTCCAAAACTCACCAGCCAGCGCGTTTCGAGCAGGCCGATAACGACCGCGTTGCGGCAACAGGCAATGGAACACACCAGCGCCGCGATGCACAAGCCGTAGGCGCCGCTGACCATGGTGAACAGCATGGGGCTGTCCAGCCGGCTCCACATTGGCTCAGTCGCGCAGAAACCCACGAGCCCGACACTCAACGCGAAGAGGGTCGCGCCATGGCCAAGCCACGCTCGTAAGCGGCTCTCTCTGCTCGCGATCATCAAGCCGCCGATTCCTCCCAAGGCCAGCAGCCAGAAATTCGTGAGCGGGTGCGTGTAGATGGTGATCTCCGGCGAATGCGCCGCGCGCATCGCCACGAGCGAAACGAGCCCGGCCGCGACGATCACGAGGCACACCGCGAGATGCCGTCTCGAGGCGAGCAGCAACAGGAGCGGCGCGAACACGAGATAGAACTGTTCCTCGATCGCGAGGCTCCATAAATGCGAATAGCGTCCCGGCCAATAGCGCAGCACGGAGCCGATCCAGATGTTCGATAGATAAGCGAAATGAAACGGCATGCCGCTCGCCAATTCAGGACTTGCAATGCCGAACGCCATGAGTGCGCACATCACCAGCAGCATCAGGTAGTAAATCGGAAAAATGCGCAGGGTGCGGCGAAACAGAAAGCGCTTCAATTCAGCGCCGAATCGGCTCGCACCTGTTTCAATACGCGTGCGTTGAGCGGAAAGAATACCGATGATCAGAAAGCCGCTCAGCGCGAAAAAGAGCCATACGCCGAGATGGCCGATCTCGCCGATATCGCCGAACAGACGGTGTTGAAAAAATACCATCAGGACTGCGATCGCGCGCAATCCGTCGAAGCCGGCAATTCTGGTGTTCATGTGGTCGTCTTCCAGTGCGAAGGTGGCGCGCAAGGTGCGGCCGTTCTGGGCGGTAATGGAAGGACCGGAGCGCCGGCGACGGTCAGGTCGGGCGCGGCGAATGGAAGGCGTCGCAATGACGCGCAACGCGCCTGCCGATCGCGGATCGGCGGGCGCGTGTCCGGTCCACATGAGTGGCCGCCGTCGACAGATCGGCATCGCGCCAGATCTTTGATGCCCGACGGGCGTGCATGAAACCATCCTACGATGAAAAAAAGCAAAAAAAATCGCGCTTCGCATCTGGCGATTTATTTTTCTCGTCCATTACCGATTGAATTCGCGGCCGGCGATTCAAAGCCGCAAATCTTGCCGCGAATTGAATGCGTGACGACTCAGTATTACCGCATGCCGACAGCCGAATTTCAGATTGCCATTAAGAGATCCGAAATTAAAGGCGGTTGTCAGCGCGCGCGAAGGGGACGCGCGGGTTTGGCGGGAACGTTCTATTGTCACGGTGTTCCTACGAAAAACGCGCGCGGTATGCGTGCGCCAATCTTGCGAGAACCTGAATGGAAACCCGTCGCGGCTATCCCGGAGGAAGCCCCCCTGGTGGGCGCTCGATCGAAGTGGATTTCTTTCGCGGCGTCGTGCTGATCGTCATCGTGCTGGACCACATTCCCGGCAGCACCCTCTCGCATCTGATGTTGCACGCTTACGCGCTGTGCGATTCGGCAGAGGTGTTCGTATTTCTCGGCGGCTATGCGTCGGCGGCCGCCTATACGGCAGTGCTCGCGGGGCGCGGCGAGAGCGCGGCGAAGATGCGCTTCGTGCGGCGCTGCTGGGAGATCTACCGCGCCTATCTGTTGACCGCCGTGCTGACGCTGCTGTCCGGCGCCGTGCTCGCGATGCTGAACCTGAACCGTCCCATGGTCGACCTCACCGGCTGGCCGCCTTTCGCGGTCGAGCCGCTGCGCGAAGCGTTCGATATCATGCTATTGCGGCGCCAGCCGTATCTGTCGAGCGTGTTGCCCATGTATGTGATCTTCGCGTTATGTGTGCCGTTCGCGGTGCCGCTCGCCCGCCGTTCGTCGCTGATGGCGCTGGGTTTGAGCCTGACGGTCTGGGCGCTCGCCCGGCCGCTGGCCGCGTTATTCAGCATTGACGACGTGGCCGACTGGGCTTTTAATCCGTTTGCATGGCAACTGATGTTCGTGCTCGGGATTCTTTGCCGGGTGCAGCCCATCAGCGACCGCTTTCATGCCACCCGCACCGCTCGCTGGTGCACGCGGGTCGCGGTGGTGGTGGCGGTCGCTTTCGCTATCGTCAAACTCTTCGTGCTGACGCAACCGTTGCCGGGCACGTTTAAACAGAACCTTTCTCCGGATCGCGTGATCAACTTCATCGTCATTGCCTGGGTCGCCGCGCAGTTCGTGCGCACGGGCAGCATCGCGTGGCTCGCGCGGCGGCTGCCCGCCGTGGTCACGGTCGGCCGCACGGGGCTGGTGTGTTTCGTCGCGGGCACCCTGGTGTCGCTGATCGTCGATACGGCGACGCCGCATACATTCCACGGCTTTCGCGGCGTGCTGATCGGACTGGGCGGCGATCTCGTCGCCATCGGCGCCGTGCTGATGATCGCCCGCGGCTGGAGCGGCTGGAAAGAGCAGCAGACGCGCACGGCTGCCAATGGCGCGGGTTACGGATGAGGTCGCGTTGGGCCCGGATGGGAGTTGCGCGAGATTGGCATGCGGCGATCCGGCTGGCCGGCGCGTTGTGGTGGCTCGCCGCGCATCCGGCATTCGCCGCGCCCAAGGAAGCGCCGCTCGCCCTGCGCTGCGCGGAATTCGCGGGCGCCGTTCTGCCTGCCGAACTGATTGCCTTGCCGAGCGCGGGCGTGCAGATCGAAACCGCGACCATGGTGGGCGCCACCGCGCCCGGTAATCAGCAGGGCGGCGAGTATTGCCGTATCACCGGCCGTATCAAGGGCGTCAGCGCCACCACGCCCGACATCCGTTTCGATCTGAATCTGCCGCGCCGCTGGAACGGCCGCGCGCTGCAGATCGGCGGCGGCGGCTATAACGGCGTGGTGGTGAGCGGCACCGGCGTGATGCCGTTTTCGCCGAACCGCGCGCCGCTCGCGCAAGGCTACGCGACCTTCGGCGACGACTCCGGACATGTCGGCGATTCGTCGATTGCGGTCTTCGGCCTCGTCGACGAGGCGGTCACGAACTTCGGCTTCGCGCATCTGAAGAAGACGCACGACGCCGCGCTCGCCTTGATTGCACGCGCGTATGGCCGGCCGCCGCAGCGCATGTATTTCGCCGGCGGCTCGACCGGCGGCCGCGAAGGCTACACCGTCATGCAGCGCTTTCCCGACGATTACGACGGTGTGATCGCCAATTCGCCCGCGCTCAATTTTTCCGGCGTGCGTTTGCTCGGCGTGAGACTCGGGCAGGCGGAATACAGCACGCCCGGCGGCTTCATTCCGCCGTTGCTGCTCGAACACGTCTATCAACGCTCACTCGCCGTGTGTGATCAACTCGACGGCGCGGCGGACGGGATCGTGAGCGACGTCGCCGCGTGCCGGGAGCGCGAAGCGGACATCATCGAGTCGCTGCGCTGCGCCGGGCGCACGCCGTCGCACGATGAATGCCTCACCGACGCGCAACTCGCCGCCTTGCTCGTGATGCGCGACGGCCTGTCGTTGCCTTACCGGCTGGCGTGGGACGTCAATGGCTATAGCGGCTACAACGTCTTTCAGGGCACGCGTCTGACCGGGCTGCTCGGTCTCGCGCATCAGCCTGAGCGTCTGCCGGTGCCGACTTTTTTCGCCAACGGCTACCTGTTCGCGCAAGGCGACGGCTACATCCGCTATTTCGTCGCGCGGGACGCCGGCTTCGACTCGCTCCGGTTCGACGCGCAACACCCTGGGAAATACCGCGCGCAACTGGTCGCGCTGTCGCAGACGATCGGCGCGATGAATCCCGACCTCGCGCGCTACATCGCGCGCGGCGGCAAGCTCATCACACTCCAGGGTCTGGCCGACGAAGTCATCAGCCCGAATCAGACGATTCGCTACTACGACGCGCTGGTCGACCGGTTCGGCGTCGACCAGGTCAATAATTTCATGCGCTTGTACATGGTGCCGGGATTCCAGCACGGCGGTGGCGTGTTCATTCCATCGGTCGATCTGCTGGGCGCGCTCGATAACTGGGTGACGCGCGGGGCGTCGCCCGAAACCTTGACGGCCACCGATATCGCGGCGGCGACGAATGGGCGTTCGCGTCCGCTATGCCGCTATCCGCTGTTTCCGCGCTACGCCGGCAAGGGCAATGTGAATCTGGCGAGCAGCTTTGTCTGTGCTGAGCCGTGAACGGCGGCTTTGCAATAAACGCCGCGCTGATTGCAAGGCGGGTGGGCGTGGCCTGCGAGCCCGGGCCCTGACACGGGTGCCTCCGGAGTCACAAAAGAAAAGGGCGGCGACGCCTTGACTCGGCGCCGCCGCCCCGCTCGAACTCAGCTCAGCAACTCAGTTCAGCAACTCAGTCAGCAACTCAGTTCAGCAACTCAACGCATGAGCGATCCGCTCTACTGGCCGTTCTGCATCGTGCCGCCGGCCCCATTGTTCATGCCATTACCGGTGCCGTTACCCGTGCCGCTGCGCGTACCCTTGTTCAAGCCGTTGCTCATGCCGCTATTGGAACGGTTCGTCGACGGGCTGTTCGGCGACGCGCCGGTGCCGGTGCCCATGCCGCCGCCGGTGCCCGTCACGCCGGGCTGGCCGTAGCCGGAATCGCCCGGGCTCTTCATCGATCCGGTGCCGACACCCGGCGTGGCGGTCCCGCCCGCGCCACCCGTCGTGCCGCCGCCGGCACCCACGCCGTTGCCTCCACCGCCCGCGCCGCCACCCGCTCCACCGCCGGCCTGTGCGTAAGCTCCACCAGACAATGCCATCACGAGCGCCGAAGCAAAAACCATCTTGGTAACGTGTTTCATGTTGACCTCCATAAAGTCGGTTTGATATCACGCAAGCGCTTGTCGCTCACATGCATGGACTGCCGCAAGCGGTGTGCCTCGCTTGAGCGTGCCGGCTTCAACGCGAAGGGCACGGCAGCACACAGAAAATCGAGCATGGGCCGTTCCCGGCCGATTGCCGGAGGAGAAGAAAAGGTAGGGATCCAAAACGATGGAAAGACTTACCTTGCCCCGTGCGGCAGCGTGCGCTGCATTCAGTAAAAGCGGCCGATGCCATGATCATCCGTGCTGTGCCGCGTGCGCATTGAGTAAAGGCCAGTCGCGAAGAGCAATCGCAGGATTGTGAAGGCAGGTGGCCCATGCTAGAGTCCGAAGCGCCCGATCGGCAGCAACACCACGACGAGCAAAAGCACGGACCGGCACAACGCGCCGTCCGCGGAAAATCGATTACGGGCACCGCATGGAAACGCTAGACGGAACACGTCCCGTCCAACCTGGTCAGGACGAGATGCAGAACGCTGCGCGCGACGACGGTGGCGAGATCGCCGCGGACAACACCGCGCACAACACCGCGCCTGCCAGCCTCGCGGGGCCGGCGCTGCGCCTGCTGCTGGTGGACGACAGCGTCGACGCCGTCATGGCAATGTCGTTCTTGCTCGAGGCGGACGGTTACGACGTGCGGGTCGCGCACGAGGGCCGCCATGCGCTGGAGGTTGCCGCGCAGTTCGAGCCGGAGATCGTGCTGCTCGATCTTGGCCTGCCCGGCATGGACGGCTGTCAACTCGCCGAGGAGATGCGCAAGCGCGCGTGCACCGCTCACGCGCTGCTGATCGCGGTAACCGGCTATGGGCAGCCATCCGACCGCCAGCGTTCGCACGAAGCGGGCTTCGACCACCATCTGGTGAAGCCGGTGTCGCCCGAAGAGATTCAGCGCGTGATTAACGGCCGCTTCCCCGGCGGACAGCGCTAGGCGCGCATCTTTCCCCCGTCTCGACCCTACGTGTTCGCGGTGCTGCGCTGCAGTGCGCTGCACGCTTTCGCACTTTCCATTACATTGCGGGTGCGGTGGCGCTTGAACACCGTTCCCTCTAATCAAACAACGGTGTCTGCCATCGTCGATTCCATGCAGCCAATCGTCTCGGTCACGAACCTCTCGAAAACCTATGCGACCGGTTTTCACGCGCTTAAAAACATCAATCTGGCGATCAACCGCGGGGAAATCTTCGCCTTGCTCGGCCCGAACGGCGCGGGCAAAACAACCCTTATCAGCATCATCTGCGGCATCGTCAACGCAAGCGAAGGCAGCGTGACGGTGGACGGCCGCGATATCGCGACCGACTATCGCGGCGCGCGCTCGCTGATCGGCCTCGTGCCGCAGGAGCTGACCACCGACTCCTTCGAGACCGTCTGGGCTACCGTCTCGTTCAGCCGGGGCCTGTTCGGCAAGCCGAAAAACCCGGCGTATGTCGAAAAGGTATTGCGGGACCTGTCGCTGTGGGAAAAGCGCGATAGCAAGATCATTACCCTCTCGGGCGGCATGAAGCGCCGCGTGCTGATCGCCAAGGCGCTCTCGCACGAGCCGCGCGTGCTGTTCCTCGACGAACCGACTGCCGGCGTGGACGTGGAGTTGCGCCGCGACATGTGGAAGCTGGTGCGCTCGCTCGCGGCGAGCGGCGTGACGATCATTCTAACCACGCACTATATCGACGAGGCCGAGGAGATGGCCGATCGCATCGGCGTGATCAGCGGCGGTGAAATCATGCTGGTCGAAGAGAAGACAGAGCTGATGCGCAAGCTCGGCAAAAAGCAGTTGACGCTGCAACTGGAAAGCCCGCTCGCACAAGTGCCGCTCTCGCTCGCCGGCTACCGACTCGACGTCGCGAAGGGCGGCAACGAGCTGATCTACACGTACGAGGGCGAGGGCGGGCGCACCGACATCATCGCGCTGCTCAAGGCGCTCGACGACGCCGGCATCCGTTTCAAGGACCTGCACACCACGCAAAGTTCGCTCGAAGACATCTTCGTCAGTCTGCTCCGAGGTGACCAATGAATCTTTACGCCATTCGCGCCATCTACAAGTTCGAGATGGCGCGCACCTGGCGCACGTTGATGCAAAGCATCATCGCGCCGGTGATTTCGACTTCGCTCTACTTCGTCGTGTTCGGCGCGGCGATCGGCTCACGTATCAAGGAAGTGGACGGGATCAGTTACGGCGCGTTCATCGTGCCGGGTTTGATCATGCTGTCGCTGCTGTCGCAAAGCATTTCGAATGCGTCGTTCGGGATTTACTTTCCGCGCTTTACCGGCACGATCTATGAGTTGTTGTCGGCGCCGGTGTCGTATCTGGAAATCGTGGTGAGTTACGTGGGCGCGGCGGCGACCAAATCGATTCTGCTCGGGTTGATCATTCTCGCTACCGCCGGACTGTTCGTGCCGCTGCAAGTTCAGCACCCGTTCTGGATGATCCTGTTTCTGGTGCTGACGGCGGTCACGTTCAGCCTGCTCGGTTTTATCATCGGCATCTGGGCGGATAGCTTCGAGAAGCTGCAACTGGTACCGCTGCTGATCATCACGCCGCTGACTTTTCTCGGCGGCAGCTTCTACGCGGTCAATATGCTGCCGCCGTTCTGGAAAGTCGTGACGCTCTTCAATCCGATCGTCTATCTGGTGAGCGGATTCCGCTGGAGCTTCTATGGTCTCGCCGACGTCAACGTCGAGGTGAGCCTCGGCATGACCGCGCTCTTTCTCGCGGTGTTCCTGCTGATCGTTGCGTGGATCTTCAAGACCGGCTACCGGCTCAAGAGCTGACAGGGCGCGTGCGAGCCGGCACGACTGTGCCCGGGTTCGCACGTGAGGCGAGCGGTCCGGCCACCGCGCATTCCACGGACTTTCGCTGCATGCGAAACTGACGGACATCCCAACACGGAGCCGATAGCCATTATGTCCGTCGATTTGAGTCTGATCGAAAGAAGCGCCTGTGAAGTCGTCGACCTGTTGCGTGAAGAGGCGCTGAGTCCGCACGACCTGCTCGATACGCTCGCCGCGCAGGTCGCGCGCGTCGAACCGCAGGTCAACGCGCTGCCCACGCTGTGTTTCGAGCGCGCGCACGCACATGCCGATGCGCTGCTGAAGAAGCCGCTGAGCGAGCGCGGCGTGCTGTGCGGCCTGCCGCTGCCGATCAAGGATCTGACCGACGTGGCCGGGGTGCGCACCACGCGTGGTTCGCTGGTCTATCGCGACCGTGTGCCGGAAACGTCTGATGCCGGCGTGACCTTGCTCGAAGCGCACGGCGGCGTGGTCTATGCCAAGTCCAACACGCCGGAGTTCGGCTCCGGCGGCCATACGTATAACAGCGTGTTCGGCGTGACGCGTAATCCGTGGGACCTGTCGCGTTCGGCGGGCGGTTCATCGGGCGGCGCGGCGGCCGCGCTGGCGTCGGGCACCGCATGGGTCGCGCAGGGCTCCGATCTGGCGGGTTCGCTGCGCACGCCCGCGGCGTTCTGCGGCGTGGTGGGCTTGCGTCCGACGCCGGGGCGCGTTGCATACGGGCCAGCCGCGAATCCCTACGACACGCTCGGCATTCACGGACCGATGGCGCGCAACGTGACCGACGCGGCGCTGCTGCTCGACGCGATGTGCGGCGAAGTCGACAGCGTGCCGTTGTCGCTGCGTGAACCGCCCACCTCGTTTCTCGAACATGCGCGCCGGCCGCAACGTCCGGCGCGCGTTGCGTTCAGCGCAGGGCTCGGCATCGCCACCGTCGAGCCGGAGATCCTGTCGATTTGCCGCACGACGATGGAGCGGCTCGCGGCGGCAGGCGTCGGCGTGGACGAGAGCGATCTCGACCTGAGCAGTGCGGCGCAGGCGTTCCACACGCTGCGCGGCATCGCCTACGCGACGAATTACGAGGACGTGCTGGCTCAGCACCGCGACATGTTGAATCCGAACGTGATCTGGAACATCGAATTCGGTCTGCAGTTGGACAACCGCGCCATGCGCGCGGCGCAGCGCACGCGTGCCGAACTCTTCCACAAGACGAACGCGCTGCTGCGGCGCTATGACGTGCTGATCTGTCCGGCTTCGATCGTGCTGCCGTTCCCGGTCGAAGCACGCGATATCCGCGACGCGGTCGGCCGGCACTTCGAGACCTACATCGACTGGCTCGCGATCACTTATGCGCTGACGCTCACCGGCATGCCGGTGATCGCGATTCCATGCGGGATGAGTGCGAGCGGGCTGCCTGTCGGCATTCAGATTGTCGGCAAGCCGCGCGGCGAGGCGGCGTTGCTGTCGGCGGCGCGTGCAATCGAGGAGATCATCGGCACGTGGGCTACCGGCAAGCCGCAGGTTTCCTGACGGTTGTTTCGCCGTGGCCGGCACCCCGACGGGCATGCCGGCCACGGCGCGCTTTCCTGCCTGGTTCTACGACACATACCCCTGCGCGACGTTGATCAACTGCACGCGGTTGCGCACGTTGAACAATTGCCGCAGACGACGCAGGTGGTAGTCGACGTTATGCGGCGACAGCCCGAGGAAGTAAGCGATCTCCTTGTCCCGCTGACCCTGCACGACCGCCCGCAGCACCGCATGCTGCAATTCGCTCAGCGTGACGCGCTGCTGCTGCGCGGGCGCGATGCCGATCACGCTCTTTGCGTGCGTCCAGATGAATTCGTGGATCGTGTGCGCGAACATCAGCGTCTCGGCCACGATCGATTCGGTCATCCAGCGCGGATTGCCGATCTCGGAGTTGAAGCACAGGCTCGCGCTCAGTTCCGGCTCGGGCAGCGGCATCTGCGTGAGAATGCCGCTTTTGCGCCCGGTCGCCTCCAGCATGTCGATCAGGCCGCCGAGCCGTTCGCTGCGCAGTTGCGCGCGCGGCAGATCGGCGCGCATGTCGACCGTATTCCAGAGAAACGGCATGCCGGTCGGCGAGGCGAGTGCGACGCGCGGGTCGAGTTCGAAATAACGCTCGCGGAAATAGCGCGTGAGCCAGCTCTGCGACTCGTAGCTGGTCAGCACGAACATCGTCTTGTGATGCGCCGACGTGCGCGTGGCCGAATAGCTGAACGAGTCGAAGCCCAGTTGCTTGATGCGCTGCCGCACGAATTCGATGCGGTCCTGCGCGCTGCCAAAGCGCACCAGCGGACTGATGACCGGTGCGGCCCGCCGCGCGGCGGGCGAGGGCGTGCCGATTTCCTCCTCTGTGAAGAGTGTCAGAAAGCCTGGGGGCACGACGCCTGTTGCGGTGCGCTGGGGTGCCCGGGATGCTTCAGCCGCGTGGGCTGATTTCTCGGGTTGCCGCGTGCCGGCCGGGTAGGCCGGTTGGGCGGCAACCGCCGAGTTGTAAGCCGCCGACGCCTGCCCGGCTTCACCTTGCGGCGAGCCGGTCAGCCAATGCGGCAGCGTTTCGCATTCGTGTTCCATTAAACGGTAGCTCCGGCGTTCGAAACGCGTGAAAGACGACAACCTGAATGATTAGCTATTTCCAAAAATTACGGTAGCCGGTTCCTTGCTATCATTTTTGAGTTCTTGCTCCGATAGCGGACTGGCAACACCGGTATGGCAGGGTTCACTCTTCATATGGCACCTCCCTGGGAATGGACGTGATGGCACGAATTCCAAAGCTGACAACGACGCTTGCCTACGATCGCTACATGGCGGGCCAGAAACTGGTCTCGAGCGTGGAACGCCCGTGGCGGCACCTGGTGCTGCGCTCCTATCTCGAACCCGCCGAGCAGGAACTGCTGGAAGCGCCGGGCTTGCAGGACCTCACGCTGATGACGCTTGCGAGCGGCGCCGAGCACCTCGAGCGCAACCTGAACGGGCGCTGGGAGAGCGCCGATCTGCGGGTGGGCGACGTGTGGTTCGTGCCGCCCGCGCCGATCTCGTGGCGCTGGCGTTCGATCAGCGATGAGCCGCTGTCGACCGTTCACCTGCATATCGAGCGCAGCCTGATCGACCGCGTCGCCGATCAGATGGAGCTTGGCGGCTCCCGTGAGCTGTCGCTCGGCGACGCGATGCAGTTTCGTGATCCGCTGGTCGCCGCGATGCTTGCTGCATTGCATCGCGCCGCCGCCGATCCGGCCGACTCGCGTTTGTATGTCGATGCGCTGGTTCACGCGCTCGCCGCGCATCTGTTGCAGCATTATTCGCGCGGCCGCTCCGCGCGCGCCGGAGCCCAGGCTGGTTTGCCGGCGAACCCGGAGCGCCTCGTGCCGCGCCGGGTTCGCCGTGTCACCGACTACATCCGCGCCAATCTGGCCGGGGATCTGGCGATCAGCGAACTGGCCGCGCAGGCGGGGTTAAGCAGCTTTCATTTTGCGCGCGTGTTTCGCCGCGAGACCGGTGAGACGCCGCATCAGTTCGTCTCGCGTCTGCGACTCGAGGAAGCCGCGCGGCTGCTGCGTGCCACCGACCAGACCGTGCTGCAGATTGCGATTGCGGTTGGTTTCGAGAATGCCAGTCATTTCTCCGTGCAGTTCAAGCGTGACTACGGCGTGACGCCGCTCGCTTACCGGCTGCGCGGCTGAAGTACGGATTGCGCGGCAGGAAGTGGCCGGCTGGTCAGCAGGCAGTGGCGTGACGGCGGCATACGGTTCATGCCAGCCGGACGAGGGTTCACGGAGCCTGGCCGCTTGCGCCGCCAGCGGTGCTGCAAACGTGCTGTCACACGGCCATTCGCGGCCACTCACGGCCACTCGCGGCCACTCACGGCGGACCGCCTTGGGTCGCCGCGCGGGACAATGCGACGAGCAGCCTCGGGAATCACGCACCTTGCGCAGTGTGCTGCGCATTGCGCGGCTTGCAAACTACGAAGTTTCGTGGCGACCGGGCGGTTCGACCTGGCACGGCCATGCCGTCACGGCGTGGCGGGCACGATCCGCTCAAGAAGCCGGCACTGGTCCAACTGGCCTGACCAGAAAAATGGCAACTGTCTCTGTCGAAGCCTTGCACCGGACGACAGAATGGTGCGCCCGCGGCCCGGCCTGCGCCGCGCGTCCGACCGACCGATCCATTCACCCGTCATACTGGAAACCTGGCGATGACCCGACTCCGAATCACCTCCTGCGGCCATGTCTTTACCGCCGAAACCCATCCGGATGCGCCGCATACCGTGGCCGCCTTCCTGAAGCTGCTGCCGTACCGCCAGAAGATCATTCACGTGCGCTGGAGCGGCGAAGGCTGCTGGGTGCCGCTAGGCGACTTCAAGCTCGAGAACGACGGCGTCGCGGTCGGCTTCGAGAATCACACGAGCCATCCGTCGGTTGGCGACATTCTGTTTTATCCCGGCGGCTACAGCGAAACCGAGATCATTCTCGCGTATGGTTCGTGCTGCTTCGCGAGCAAGCTGGGGCAGCTCGCGGGCAACCATTTCCTGACCATTGTCGAAGGCAAGGAAAAGCTGCGCGAGCTCGGCACCAAGGTGTTGTGGGAAGGCGCACAGGACGTGCTGTTCGAAAAGATCTGAGGCGTCGGCACGGTACCCGCAAGGCATCCTGCTTTCGTGCACCAGTGCGGACGCGTCCTAACCCTGGTTAATTTTTGCTCCGTAAATCGCGCATACTGGAGGCGTCCGGGCGGCTTGCGAAGCGCTCCCCTGTGCCTCCTGTGCGCGGTTCGCAGTCCATGCGGTCGCCTCGGGTACGCCCTAAGGAAGTCCCCTTGGCGATGGCGCGGAACCCTTATTTTCGCCGCCATGCGGCGCCAGGTCTCCCACATGACGGACTCGCACGTACTGCCGCTAACCGCTTTTGCCGCACAGTTGCGTCTGCAACAAGTCGATCTGACTGAACGGTGGATGAAGGCCGTCTTTCACGACGCCGAATTGACCGAATCCGACCGGCTGACCTACGAGCAACTGGCCGATCACATCCCGAACATTCTCGACGAAATCTGCAGCGTGCTGGAGAACCAGGATCTCGACCACGCTGAAGGCGCGATCGAGCGCGACGCGCGCCAGCACGGCAAATTGCGCTGGAAGCAGGGCTACCGGATCGACGAGCTGGTACGCGAGCTCGATCTGTTCCGGCAGATGCTGACCGGCGCGATCGTCGAATTCAGCGAGGCCCAGCCGTATTTCACGCGGCGTCATGAGGAGCGGGCGCGCCATTTCATCGACGAAGCCGTCAGTTTTGTCACGTTGACTTCGATCCGCGAGGTCGTCAGCGAACGTGACCGCAAGATCGACGACTACACCGGGCGGCTCGAGCGCGCCAATCACGAGCTGACACTCAAACAGCAACTGGTCGGCGATCTGTACGAATCACGCATGCAAATCACGCGCAGCGTCGTCCACGATCTGCGCAACTTTCTCAATGTGTTTTCGATGGCGCTGCAACTGATCAGCCGCGCGCCGTCCCGCATCGAGACCGCGCTCGCGCTCGCGAACCGTCAGGCCGCCGATATGAAAACGCTGGTGGACGAACTGGTCGAATACTCGGTCGTGCTCGGCGACAACAGTCCGCTCGTGGTGGAAAGCTTCGCGCTGCGCGAGCTGTTCGACGAACTGGTGATCTCGTGCGAACCGGCGATCGAAGGGAAAGGGCTGCGCCTTCACGCGGCCTTCGACGGCGCCCTGCAAACGGTCGTGTCCAATCGTCTTAAGCTCAAGCAGGTCGCGCTCAATCTGTTGACCAACGCGACCAAATATACGAGAGCCGGCCTGATCGAATTGAGCATGACCGCCGCGCAGGACGATCGCTGGCGCCTGCGTGTGTCGGATACGGGCGTGGGCATCGACGCATCGGATCGGGAACGCGTGTTCAAGGAATTCGAGCGTGCTGCGGCCGATGACATTCCCGGCGCCGGTTTGGGCCTCGCGATCGTCAAGGAATTGTGCCGGATGCTGGATGGCGAGATTCGTTTCGACTCGCAGGAAGGCAAAGGGACGGTCTTCGAAATCAGCTTTCCCATGCGCTTGCAGCCGGCCGGCGACTGACACATCTATCTTGATACGGCGTGGGTCTGCTGTATCAGGTCTTGCCTCTTCAAATGTGGTTCTCCTGTATGACTTCCGTTTAGTCGCCGGGGATAGACTCATTGCGGTCGGTGTTTCGCCCGCGTGAGCGAGATCCGGCCGCGATTCCCATTTATCTCGTGTGCTGTTTTCGGACAAATTAGAACAACGTCTTAGAAAAGACTAAAAACAGTCAGCACTATTTAAGACGTTTGGCAGTTTTCGTCTTAAATCGGCTATGTCGTTTTTCTAATATAAGCTAAAAAATAGCTCTACAAGGTATATTTGTGTTCCGCGGCTTTGCGGCGTGGCGAAGCGCGATGTCATCTTAGGTTTCTATTGGTTCTTGCTGAATAGTTAGGATCACATAATAAATAACTGGTATTTGAGTTCTCTATAAGAAGAGTAGGGAGGAATGTTGAACAAGTCTTATAAGACCGTTTGGAACACCACGACCCGCACATACGCAGCCGCGTCCGAGGTCGCGAAAAGCCGTGGTGCAAAGGGGGTTTCCGCATGTGGGTCGCTCGTAGCCGCGAGTGCGGGGCTGTTGAGCGCCCTGGCGTTTTCGCAGCCGGCAGCGGCCGGAGAATGCGCGTCGCAGGAGCAGGACTGCCTCAGCATCGCACAGGCGCCGGTAGCCGGCCTCGCGCTGCCGGCTACCACGGGCGATGCGATGAAGCCCGCGGACGTGGCAGCCGCAATCAATAACGCAAGCGTATTTACCGGCAATCCGGCCGTCGACACGACGCCGCCATCCATTGTCGGTTCGAACCGGAGCGACTTGCTAGGCGCGGGCGTGACGACGCCGGTGACCGACTACATCGCCGTGAGTCCAAACGTCGTTCAGGGCACGCGCACCAGTGCGTCGTCCGACCTGAACGCAATGGCGATCGGTCCAACCGCCGCCGCCACCGGCTTCAACGCATTGGCCGTCGGCTCGGCCTCGATTGCCGGTTCCGACGCCTCGACCGCGGTCGGGTCGGCGGCGGGTGTCGCTTCGGTGAATTCGACCGCCGTCGGTGCGGCGGCCATCGTGGGCGCCCTTTCCAATAACTCGGTGGCGGTGGGCTACAACTCCCGGGCCGGCGCAATGAATACGATTGCGCTCGGCTCCTTCGCGAGTGCGGTGTCGAGCGGGTCCGTGGCCATTGGCTACAACGCATTCATCAACCCGTCGGCAACGGGGTCGCTCGTCATCGGCTCGAACGCGTCGGCGAGCGGCAAAGGCTCGGTCGCGCTCGGCGCCGATTCGATCGCCGACCGCGTCAATGTCGTATCCGTGGGCAGTCTCGCGCAAGGCCGTCAGATCGCCTATGTCGCAGCCGGCACGCGGCCCACCGACGCGGCCAACGTCGGCCAGCTGTCAGGCGTGGCCGAAGCGCTCGGCGGCGGCGCGCTGATCGATCCGAACGGCGCGGTGGTCGCGCCGGCCTACACCATCGGTGGAGCGACCTACCACGACGTGGGCGCGGCACTCGCGGCGGTGGTGGCGGGGGGCGCCGCCGGCAGCGCCGACGCGCTGCGTTACGACACCCCGGCGCATGACGTCGCGACGCTCGGCAACAAGGTCACGCCCGTCAAGCTCACCAACGTCGCGGCCGGCAACCTGAGTGCCGCCAGTTCGGACGCCGTGACCGGCGCGCAGCTCTACGGCACCAATCAGGCGGTCGCGCAGAACACCACGGATATCACCAACATTTCCAGCAACATCAACAACATCAGTAACGGAAAGGCGGGCCTGCTTCAGCAAGACGCGCTCACGCGCGATCTGACGGTGGCGAAGGGCACGGACGGCAAGCACGTCGACTTCACCGGCTTGACCGGATCGCGCGAGTTGGTCGGCGTGGCGGCGGGCACGGCTGCGGGCTCGGCGGTGAATCTGGCGCAGCTCAGTCCGGTCGTGACAGCGCTCGGCGGCGGCGCGACGGTCAACGCGAACGGTTCGGTAGCAGGTCCGACGTATCACGTGCAAGCCGGCACGCAGACCACGGTCGGCAGCGCGCTCAGTTCGCTCGATACCGGGCTGTCGTCGTTGCAATCGCAGATTAGCGGCGGCACGGTCGGCCTCGTCACGCAGAACGCCGCTTCTCACGACATTCTGATCGGCGGAGCCACGACCGGCACGCGTATCAACGTGACGGGCACGGGGGGAAATCGCGTGATCGCCGGCGTGGCGGCTGGCGCGATCGGCGCGGCCAGCAGCGAAGCCGTCACCGGCGCGCAACTCTATGCGAACGCCGCCAGCGCGGCGGCGCTGGGCGGCGGCTCGAGCGTCAATCCGGATGGATCGCTCAAAAGGCCGGCGTACAGCGTCGGCGGAAGCACATATAGCGACGTGGGGTCCGCGCTCGCGGCCGCCGTCACGACCAGCGTCCGGGCAGGCGCCGATTCGGTTCAGTACGATTCCACGTCGCACGACATCATCACGTTGGGCAATGGCGCCGCACCGGTTCGGCTCACCAACGTGCGCGCCGCGAATCTCGAGGCCGGCAGCTCGGACGCCGTCAACGGCGCGCAACTGTTCGCCACCAATCAGGCCGTCGCGCAGAACACCGGCAGCATCACGAATCTCGATCAGCGTGTCACGGATAACACGACCAACATCAGCCGTCTGGACCAGCGCGTCACCGACAACACGACCAACATCAGCCATCTCGACCAGCGCACCACCACGATCGAAGGCGACGTGAGCAACATCACGAATCAGATTACGAACGGCGAGATCGGGCTCGTGCAGCAGGATCAGGCTTCGCGTAATCTCACCGTGGCGAAAGGCACGGACGGCGCCCGCGTCGATTTCACCGGCACCGGCGGCGCCCGCGAGCTGACCGGGATCGCCGCGGGCACCACGAACGCATCCGCGGTGAATCTCGGGCAGTTCAGACCGATGGTGGCCGCGTTGGGCGGGGGCGCGCAGATCAATGCCGACGGTTCGCTGACCGGCCCCAGCTACCACGTTCAAGGCGGCACGCAGACCACGGTCGGCGACGCGCTCGGCTCGCTCGACAATGGCCTTACCACGTTGCAGCAGAACATGGAGAGCGGCGGCATCGGCATGGTCACGCAGGATCCGGCGACGCGCGTCATCAAGGTCGGTGCCACGACGGACGGCAATCTGATCAACATGGCCGGCACGGCCGGCAATCGGGTCGTGACCGGCGTGGCGCGAGGCACGGTCAGTTCGGCGAGCAACGACGCGGTCAACGGCTCGCAACTGTATGCGCAGGCGGCGGGCACGGCGGTGGCGCTGGGCGGCGGCGCGAGCGTCAACGCGGACGGTTCGGTGAGCGCGCCGTCCTACCGCGTGGGCGGCACGGTGGTGAACAACGTCGGCAGTGCGATCACCAACCTGGATGGCCGCGTCACGCAGAACAGCAGCGATATCGCCGGCTTGCAAACCACCATCGGCAATCTCAACGGGGCGGTCGCGAATGCGGTGCAGTACGACGGTTCGGCGCACGACAGGATCACGCTCGGCGGCACGGCGGCCAATGCGCCGAAGGTGCGATTGACCAACCTGAAGGACGCCAATCTGTCGGCCACCAGCACCGACGCGGTGACCGGGGCGCAACTGTGGAATACCAATCAGGATGTGAGCACGCTGAACCAGTTGGTTCAGACAGTCCGGAACAATCAGACCACTGGCACGCCGTACGTCTCCGTGAACAGTTCGGGCAATGCGGCGCAGGCGATCGGCAATGGCTCCGTGGCGATCGGCGGCGGCGCCACGGCGTCCGCGCCGAATTCGGTGGCGATCGGCGAGGGTTCGGTGGCGGATGTGACGAACACGGTTTCCGTGGGGTCGTCCGGCAGCGAGCGCCGCATCACCAACGTCGCGCCGGGCCAGGCACCCACGGATGCGGTGAACATGCAGCAGTTCCAGGGCGGCTTGAGCGACATGGCGCGCAATGCGTACTCCGGAACCGCGTCGGCGTTGGCGTTGACCTCGATCCCTGAAGTCGACGCCAGCAAGAACCTCGCAATCGGCGTCGGGACGGCTGGGTACAAGGGCTATCAGGCGGTGGCGGTGGGACTGTCGGCGCGAGTCACGCAGAGTTTGAAAGTCAAGCTCGGCGCGGGCATCAGTTCGGCCACCACGGCGGTCACGGCCGGTGCGGCGTATCAGTGGTAGCGGGAAGGGGAAGGTCGGCGCGTGTGAGATGCGCCGGCAGACAGGCGGCGAGTCACGCTCGCTGCGGGCGCCCCGCGGTGTGAACGCGGGGTGCCGAACGGCAGTTACCGGAACAGCTTCATTGCCTGCGAGAGCGTGTTGACCACGCCCCACGCCAGCGGCAGCATCACATACAGCCAGAAGACGGCGAGCTTGACCTTGCTCGTTTGATTCGCTGTTTGTACGGTCGACATGGAAATCTCCTTAGGCGCCTTTGGCGAGTTGAGCGTCGGTCATGTGGTGCTTGTCGTCCACACGCTTGATCAGCAGGTTGCAGACGAAGCCGACTACCAGCAGCACGGCCATGATATGAACCGTCATCGTGTAGGCGTCCGCCTTGGCGACGCCATGCTCGACTTCATAGGCGCGAATGTAGTTGACCAGCACCGGACCGGCGACACCCGCCGCGGCCCACGCCGTCAGCAACCGGCCGTGAATGCCGCCGACGAACGCCGTGCCGAACATGTCGGCGAGATACGCCGGCACGGTGGCGAAGCCGCCGCCGTACATCGTCAGGATCACGCAGTAGGCGAGCACGAACAGGGCGATCTGACCGGATGCCGCGAAACCCGGCACGAGGTAGTACAACACCGCGCCGAGCGCGAAGAAGATGAAGTAGGTGTTCTTGCGGCCGATCCAGTCCGATGCCGACGCCCATACGAAACGGCCGCCCATGTTGAAAAGCGACAGGAGACCCACGAAACCGGCTGCGGCCGCAGCCGTCACCGTGTTTTTGAAGCTCTCCTGAATCATCACCGAGGCCTGGCCGAGAATGCCGATACCCGCCGTCACGTTCAGGAACAGCACGAGCCAGATCAGATAGAACTGCGGCGTCTTCAGTGCCTGGTCGATATGCACATGGTTACGCGAGATCATCTTGTTTTGACTCGTCGCGGCCGGCGTCCAGCCGGCCGGCTTCCAGTCCGCCGGCGGCACGCGGATCGCGAGTGCGCCGATCGTCATCGAGATGAAGTACGCAATGCCGAGCACCACGAAGGTTTCGGCCACGCCGATGCTAGTGGCGCTGCGGAAGTGGTTCATCAATGCCACCGACAACGGCGCGGCGATCATCGCGCCGCCGCCGAAGCCCATGATCGCCATGCCGGTCGCCATGCCGCGGCGGTCCGGGAACCAGCGGATCAGCGTGGACACCGGCGACACGTAACCGAGGCCCAGCCCGATGCCTCCGATCACGCCATAACCAAGATAGAGCAGGACGATCTGATGCAGATACACGCCGAGCGCGGAGACCAGGAAGCCGCCGCCGAAGCAGCACGCGGCTGTAAACATCGTGCGGCGTGGACCGACGCGTTCGAGCCACTTGCCGGCAAAGGCCGCCGACAAACCGAGGAACACGATCGCCAGCGAAAAGATCCAGCCGAGCGAAGTCAGCGACCAGTCATCCGCGCTGGATTGCGTGATGCCAATGACTTTGGTCAGCGGGCCGTTGAACACGGAAAAGGCGTACGCCTGGCCGATACAGAGATGGACGGCGAGGGCCGCGGGCGGGACCATCCAGCGCGAAAACCCGGGCTTCGCAACGGTGGCCTGTTTGGAAAAGAAGGGGGCGGAGCCTGAATTGCCGCTCGGCTCGGTGATGCTGCTCATGGTCGGTCTCCGGGTGACGAATTAGTTGTTATCGGCGCTTCATACACAATGCTTTAGGCGTCTCGGCGCAAAATCCGGGATTTCGGCTACGTCAATATATGTATTCGAACTGCATATGAGATTCGGAAATCCGGGACTAAGGCCGCATCGTCGAACGATAGGGGGCGATCATGGGCTTTGCAATATGAGATGCAAAGACATAAGGTGTTTGCCTGGTGAAACACGACCGTAATCTGTCGAATCGCGGCACTGCGGCGCAAACGGCCGGAACAAGCTACCGAATACCCGAAACGAAACGGGCCGGCGGTGGCATCTTTCGCCACGCCGGCCCGCTTGGGCACTGTTCACTCATTCAGGCGAGATTGCGCCCGGTTTTCATTTTGGCCGCCACGAGCACCGAGATCAGACAGCCGATGGCCAGATAAGCGGCCACCGGGTGCCACGAGCCGCCGGCGAAATTGACCAGCGCGACCGCGATGAACGGCGTGAAGCCGCCGCCCACCACGCTCGCCACCTGATAGCCTACGCCCGCGCCGCTGTACCGATACGCGGTGCCGAATAGCTCGGTGAACATGGGCTGCTGCACGCTCACCACCATGTCGTGCGCGATGTTGGCGAGCATGACGGCGAACACCACGATCCATAACGTCGAGCGCGCTTCGAGCGCGAGAAAGAACGGCACCGCGCTCACCATGCCGACCAGCGCGCCGGCGATATATACGCGGCGGCGGCCGAAACGGTCCGCCAGCGCCGCGAAGCACGGGATCGTCACGCAGCTCAGCGCGCCGACCAACAGACCGATGGTCAGGAAGAACTCGCGCGGCATGTGCAGATTGGCGGTCGAGTAGTTCAGTGCGAAGGCGGTGACGATGTACATCGTGAACAACTCGGCAAGCCGCAACGCGATGATCAGCAGGAACGCCTTCGGATGCCGCAGCAAGGCCTCGACGATCGGCAGACGCACGCTGCGTTCGCCGCGCTTGCCGACCTTCTCGACGAACTCCTTCGACTCTTCCATGCTCGAGCGGATCCACAGCGCGATCAGCACCAGCACCACGCTGAACAGGAAGGGCAGGCGCCAGCCCCAGCTCAGGAACGAGGCGTTGTCCATCGAACGGCTGATCAGCGCGACCAGTCCGGTCGAGAGGACGAGGCCCACGCCGTAGCCCACCTGCACGCCGCTGCTATAGAACGCTTTCTTCTTCTCCGGTGCGCTTTCGACCGCCATCAACGCCGCGCCGCCCCATTCGCCGCCGACCGCGAAGCCCTGGATGGCGCGCAATGTCACGAGGAGCACTGGCGCTAGCCAGCCGATCGCGGCGAACGACGGCAGCAGGCCGATCGCGGCGGTGGAGAGGCCCATCATCATGACCGTGAGCACCAGCATGCGCTTGCGACCGAGCCGGTCGCCGAAGTGCCCGAACACGAAACCGCCGAGCGGACGGAACAGAAACCCGACGCCGAAGGTGGCGAACGCGGCGAGCGTGCCCATCGCCGGGCTGACCTTGGGGAAGAACTCGGCGTTGAAAACGAGCGCGGCGACGATGCCGTACAGCAGAAAGTCGTACCAGTCGACTACGGCGCCGACGAAGCTGCCGAGTGCCGCTTTGCGGGCCTGACTGCGCGCGTGGCGGCTGTCGGCCATGGCGGCCGTCGGGATGGTGGTGCTCATCAGTGTCTCCTTGAACTCGCTGGCTGCTGGTGTCGCTTGCAGGGAAGGGCGCGTGGCCGCTCGCGATCGGTTGCAGAATGTCCCGAAGATTAATGACGCAGGCCTGATTCCACAATCCGCATTCGATCGATATTGCGCGATCATCGGACGCACGTGAGCGCATAGCGCGCGTTTTGCGTGTTTACACGGGGTGCGGCGCGTTCCGGTGCGGCGGCTAACCCGCTTCGAGCAGCCCGTGCTACCTTGAAGGCTCAATCTCGAAAACAACAGTTGCTGATATACTACATACCGAATATTGATTTTTGCGGCATTGCAGCATATGATTGAGTCATTCGTTCACTCAATCATTCGGAGTTACAAATGGAAGTTGTTCCTCTCTTGCTGCTGGCCGTCGCTTTCGTGGGTTTGGGCTCTGCCGCCACGGTGCTGTTGACCCGCTGGATTCCGCATCCGGTTGCGCAACTTGCAGCGCAACATGGCCGCTTCGTGGGGTTGGGCGAGCAACGCGGCGCAGCATGGCCGGCACCGTACCGTGTGCATGTTCAACAAGAGGCGATGAATGTCGTCAGAACTTCAAACTGAAGCAGTGGCTACACCTTTGACGTTGTCATTGCAGCCGATCGGCGCGAGCGCGAGCTTGCGCGATCAGGCCTATGCCATGCTCCGCCAGGCCATCGCCGACGCGGACATCTATCAGAGCCGCGAGGAAATCCGGCTCGACGAGCGCGTGCTGAGCGAATCGCTCGGCGTTAGCCGCACGCCGGTGCGCGAGGCGATGACGCTGCTCGAGCAGGAAGGCTTTCTGCGCATGGTGCCGCGGCGCGGCATTTATATCGTGCGCAAGAGCAAGCGCGAAATCGTCGAAATGATCCAGATGTGGGCCGCGCTAGAAAGCATGGCGGCGCGTTTAGCTACGCTGCACGCCACGGACGAGGAAATTGCCCGGCTGCGCCACATGTTCGACAACTTCCGCGACGCCACGCCGGCCGAGCACATCGCTGAGTATTCGGACGCCAACATCGCGTTTCACCAGGCGATCGTCGAGTTGTCCAAGTCGCAGATCATTCTCGACACGATCAAGAACATCTTCATCCACGTCCGGGCGATCCGCCGTATGACCATTTCGCAGAGCGACCGGGCTTCGCGCTCGATCGTCGATCATCTACGCATTATCGAGGCGCTGGAGCAGCGGGATACCGAACTCGCCGAGCGACTTACGCGTCAGCATTCGCTGGATCTCGCCGCGTTTGTCGAGGCGAATTGCGATTTTCTGGACTAACAGCGGCTTCGCAGTGGTCTGAGTGGCGAACTGGATAGGAAGGGCCCGCGGTGGACACACCGCGGGCCTTTTTGTTTCCAGCGAGCCGGGCTGGCGCGTGCCAGGCGAGGTGCGGGATAAACCTCGCTTGACGGTCTTAGAAATATGGTATGTGATATATCAAACGTGCCAAGCGGAGCCAAGACCTCAGTGTTTTCCCTCGACCCGCCTTCACCGGTTCGCTGTTTCTCGTCGTAACACTCAAGCTGAGTAAGCCTAAGGAGGCGAAATCTCATCCAAGCGGCATCTGGAATTCAAGCTTGATCGAAACTGATATATCACATACCGTATGTGTCGAAGCCGACCAGGAGACGACTATGTCCGCAGTTGTTTCGCCCCTGACTTCAGCGATGGGCAGCACACAGACCGAAGAGGTGCTCGAGCGGAAGACGCGCATCAACGGCGCGGGCTCGCTCGGCACGACCGCGTTCGATATGGGAACCGCCGATTTCGACCCGCGCGAGCATGCGCCGGGGACTCCAAACCCAACCATGTGCAAATAAGACGCGCCCTTCAGGAGACAGGACATGAGCAAAGCACTCGACGGCGTGCGCATTCTCGACTTCACGCATGTGCAATCCGGACCCACCTGCACGCAGCTGCTCGCGTGGTTCGGGGCGGATGTGGTCAAAGTGGAGCGGGCAGGCGCGGGCGACATCACGCGTGAGCAATTGCGCGATATTCCCGATGTGGACAGCCTCTACTTCACGATGCTCAACCACAACAAGCGGTCGGTCACGATCGATACGAAGAACCCCGAAGGCAAGCAGGTGCTCGAAGCGCTGATCCAGAAATGCGATGTGCTGGTGGAAAACTTCGCGCCGGGCGCGCTGGATCGCATGGGCTTCACCTGGGAGCGGATTCAGGAGTTGAATCCGCGCATGATCGTCGCTTCGGTGAAGGGCTTCGGCCCGGGGCCCTACGAGGATTGCAAGGTCTACGAGAATGTCGCGCAATGCGCGGGCGGCGCGGCCTCGACCACTGGTTTCGACGACGGCCCGCCGGTCGTGACGGGCGCGCAGATCGGCGACAGCGGCACCGGCTTGCATCTGGCGCTCGGCATTGTCACGGCGCTCTATCAGCGCACGCACACCGGACGCGGCCAGCGCGTGCTCGCCGCGATGCAGGACGGCGTGCTCAATCTGTGCCGCGTGAAGTTGCGCGACCAGCAGCGGCTCGAACGCACCGGCGTCATGAAAGAGTATCCGCAATATCCGAACGGAGAGTTCGGCGAAGCGGTGCCGCGCGCGGGCAACGCATCGGGCGGCGGTCAGCCGGGCTGGATCCTGAAGTGCAAAGGCTGGGAGACGGACCCCAATGCGTATATCTACTTCATCACGCAGGCGCCGGTATGGGCGAAGATCTGCAATGTGATCGGCAAGGAAGAGTGGGCGACGGATCCCGATTACGCGACGCCCGCCGCGCGTCTGCCGCACCTGAAGGACATCTTCGCCGAGATCGAGCGCTGGACCATGACGAAGACCAAGTTCGAGGCCATGCAGATTCTCAACAAATACGACATTCCGTGCGGCCCGATTCTGTCGATGAAGGAAATCGCCGAAGAACCGTCGCTGCGCAAAACCGGCACGATTGTCGAAGTGGATCATCCGACTCGGGGCAAATACCTGACGGTTGGCAATCCTATCAAACTGTCGGACAGTCCGACCGAGGTCACGCGTTCACCGCTGCTCGGCGAACATACCGACGAAGTCATGGCCGAACTCGGCTATTCGCCCGAACAGATCAGCGCGCTGCGCACTGCCGGCGCGATCTAGGGCCAGGCGCACAAGGAGCGACGTATGGATACGTGGATGCGGTTCATGTCGGGCGACGGCGGCGTCGTGTTCGGCCGTGTGGAGGGGGGCTATCTGCACGAATATGAAAGTCTCGATCAGGCGGTGCCGACCGGCGCCGTGCTGTCGACGCGCGCACTAACCCCGCTCGCGCCATGCGCGCCGGGCAAGATTGTCGCGCTGTGGAATAACTATCACGCGCTGGCCGCGAAGCTCGACAAGCCCGTGCCGTCTCACCCGCTCTTTCTGCTCAAGCCGGCGGGGTCGGTGATCGGCGCGGGTGAACCGATCCGGCGGCCGCTCAGCTACACCGGCAAGATCGTTTATGAGGGCGAGCTTGGCATCGTGATCGGGCGCCGCTGCCGCGACGCGAGTGTCGAAGAAGCCGCCGCAGCGATCTTCGGCTATACGCTCGTGAACGACGTCACGGCTGCGGATCTGCTGAACGAGAATCCGCACTTTCCGCAATGGTGCCGCGCGAAGGGCTTCGACACGTTTTGTTGTATCGGGCCGGCGATCGTCTCCGGTTTCGACTGGCAGCGCGCGCGGCTTGTCACGACGCTCGACGGCGTGGAGCGGCAGGACTATCCGCTCGCCGACATGGTTTTCTCGCCCGCCGAGCAGGTCAGTCTCATCTCGCAGGATCTCACGCTCGAACCGGGCGATGTGATTGCGTGCGGCACGTCGGTCGGTGTCGGTTCGATCAAGGATGGCGCGACGGTGTCGATCACGGTCGATGGGATCGGCACCCTGAGCAATACGTTGAGCGCCGCGCGAGCGGGCACCGCGGCCGGCGCCGAGCCTGTCGTGGCAGGCGCCATCTGAACGGTTCACTGACTTCGCGTTGCATGGGGCGCGTGCCCCATGCATGCCGACACGGAGGAGCTCGTATGCCGCTAGCGTATGACAGTGCCGTCTGGGGTTCGCTGGCTGTTGTGGTTGCTTTCGCGTTGGCCGTTGCGCTTGCCGCGCTCGGGCAGGTGGTCGGGCAACTGCAGCTCGAACGGCGCTCGAGGCGCCGCCCTGACTGGCACGCCGGCGTTTTGGCGGCCGCGCTTGCGGGGCTTCTCGCAGCCGGCGTGGGCGCGGGCAACGGCGTGGCCGGCGCTGCTGTGGCGGGCGCGGGGCTCGGCGCCTGGCTGACGCGCCGACGCAACCTGACGCGGCGGCCGCGCCTCGTCGCGCTGATGGGCAGCGGCATGGGGCTCGCCGTCATGTCGGGCGGTTTTGCGCGTTATCTATCGTCGGCGGTGCAGGCGAACGTCGAGCGCGTTGAACTTTGTATCGCCGTGTTCATAGGCGCGTTGATCTTCGCCACATCGGCGATTGCGTTCTGCAAACTGCGCGGTGCGCTGGAACGCGCCGCGGTGGTGCGACCCGGTCACGACATCGTCAATCTGCTTGCGCTGCTGCTGTGTGGTTGGCTCGGCTACGGCTTCGTCACCGAACAGGCCCAGCCGTTCGGACTCGCCGCGCTACTCGCGATGAGTGCGGTGGCGTGCGCGATGGGTGTTCATCTGATGATCAGCCGCGAGTATTCCGATGCCCGCGCCGATGCCCGCGCCAATGCCCGCGAGTACGGCCACGATTCAGGCGCGCTAGCGTTTGCGGCGCGTTGCCATAGCCATGGTCCGACGACCGACAGACGCGGGCTGCTGGCACGAATCGAATGGCGCGGCGGCGAGGAGCAGGCCTGGACGCTGCGCGACGCCACGCGAGGCGATGTGCGCACGGCCGCCTACCCACGCTGTCGAAGCGAGCGACACAGCGTGAACGGAGAAGGGCGACAACGCATGTGCGCTCACCATCGATCCACCCGCGCCACGACACGGCGTGTCTCATGAATGCACGCGCAGATAGAACGGCAGGCACGGCGCAAAGCGGCTTCGCGACGCAGCCGATGTTCTCAGCCGCCGGTCGACGCGAACTCGCTGAAGTACTGGCACTTCTTGTGCAAAATCAGTTGAGCGAGAAAGTCCGCGTCGTAGGCCCGATGAAGGTGGCCGTGGAACCGCTCGATGTAGGCGGTGATCCGGGCTGCTTCGCTGTTGAATTCCTTGAGCACGTCGAGCGTGGCGCGGTCCCAGCGAAAGCGCAGGCCGAGGTCGCTGAAAGCGGCGTTGTATGCGCTCAGGTGGGCGTCGTCGGGATGGATCGCGGCAGCACGCGCCGCGTGCGCGCTCGTATGAGATTGAACCGAAGCGTGATTCATGATCGGCCTCCTGGGCAGACGAGTGATGGAACCCGCTTGCAGCATAGAAGTCCTGATGAATATGCAATAGTTAAATTTTCATTGGTTCTCCATAGCCTACTGCTTATACACGCTCAATTCCTTGACGCGCGTGATCTTCTCGATGAGATTCGCGCCTTCTTCCATGAGAAAACGTTTGAAGGCGACCGCAACCGGTGGCAGGCGCTTGTTCTTGCGGTGTACCACGTACCAGTTGAGCATGACCGGAAAGCTCTCGACATCGAGCACGACAAGATGGCCGACCTGCAGTTCGAGGCTGATCGTATGCGCCGACAGAAACGCGATACCCATGCCCGCGATCACGGCCTGCTTGATCGTCTCGGTGCTCTTGATCTCCATTGCGATCTTCAGGTTGGAAAGGCGCCCGGCGAAACCCTCTTCCATCGAATTCCACGTGTCCGAGCCGCGTTCCCGCACGATAAAAGCTTCATTGGCCAACTGGCCGATCTTGATGTTGCGCTTATGAGCGAGCGGATGCGTGGGCGCCGCCACGATCACATACGGGTGCGGCGCGAACGGTTCGTTGGTCGCGTCGGTTTCGTGGGGCGGGCGCACCATCACCGCGAGATCGGTCTGATTGGTCGCGAGCTGATGCAGCAGTTCCTCGCGGTTGTGCACGGCGAGATTGAGCACGACGCCCGAGTAGCGGCGCGTGAATTCGGCCAGCAGTCGCGGAAAGAAGTAGTCGCCCGCACTGATCACCGCGACATTCAGCTTGCCGCCCGAGACACCCTTGAGCTGACTCATCGCCTCGTCCACTTCGTGGAACTGCTGGATGATCGCGCGACTGTAGTGAAGCATTTCGGTGCCGGCCGGCGTCAGATAGATTTTTTTACCGAGTTGTTCGAACAGCGGCAGCCCGGCGTGTTCTTCGAGTTGCCGGACCTGAGTGGAGACGGCCGGCTGGGTGAGATGCAGTTCCTCGGCGGCGCGCGAGAAGCTCAGGTGGCGCGCCACCGTTTCGAAAACCTTCAGTTGCCGCAGAGTCGCATTTCGCATCGTCATGACCGATGTATAAGCAAATGTGAATCAACATAATAACAAACTTTAATTATTAGTAATTCAGCAATGACCCTAGCATGACTCTTATAAGAAAGCGGAATTGCCGCCGCAGAAGTGGCCGAAGTACTCGGGTTAACGCTGGGATTTCAGGCCCCGTGGAGCGGGCGACCGGAGCCTGGTCGCAATACGCGGCGTTAATTGATCGGAATAAAGCACTTTCGAAAATGCGATGATTTAAGCCGGTTGATTTTTAAAGCAGCGGATTAAAGACGTAAATATCAGATATTCCCGAGGGCGCGGCTTTTCGGGTCATAACCATAAGGTGGGATGTATACAGCGCGGCGTGTCCCCAAGCGGGACTTCCTTCGGGACGTTGGCCGGCTGCACTAAATAAATAGTGGAGACAAGGCTCATGGACGAAATCACTCAGCAGATCAAAGCCCCCGTGTTTTGGGCGAACCGTTGGTGGCAACTCGTCATCGGCATGGTGTGCATGGCATTGGTCGCCAATCTTCAATACGCGTGGACCTTGTTCGTCACGCCGATGAACGCGCGACATCACTGGGGCGAAGCGTCGATTCAGCTTGCGTTCGCGATCTTCATTCTGACTGAGACGTGGCTCGTGCCGCTCGAAGGCTGGCTCGTCGACCGATTCGGGCCTCGGCCCGTGGTCGCGGGCGGCGCCGTGTGCGCGGGCATTGCGTGGGTGATGAATTCATATGTGACGACCTTGCCGATGCTGTACGTGTCCGCGGTCATCGCCGGGATCGGTGCGGGCGGCGTGTACGGCACATGCGTGGGCAATGCGTTGAAATGGTTTCCGGACCGGCGCGGTCTCGCGGCGGGTCTCACGGCGGCGGGCTTCGGCGCGGGCGCCGCGGTGACGGTGATTCCGATCGCCAACATGATTACGCGGTCGGGCTATGAGCACACGTTCTTCTTCTTCGGCATTCTGCAAGGCGGATGCATTCTGGCGCTCGCACTGTTGCTGAAAAAGCCGAATTTGCGCCAGCAAGCCGCTCCGAAGAAGAAGTTCGCCGTCTCGAAGGTGGACTTCACGCCGGGTCAGATGATCAAGGCGCCGGTGTTCTGGGTGATCTACGTGTCGTTCGTGGCGGTGGCCGCGGGCGGCTTGATGGCGACCGCGCAGATCGGTCCGATCGCGAAAGACTGGGGCCTCGCACGCATTCCGATGACGATCTTCGGCATGACCTTGCCGCTGCTGACCGCCACGCTTTCCATCGACAATGTCTGCAACGGCTTTACGCGTCCGCTGTGCGGCTTCATCTCCGACAAGCTCGGCCGCGAAAATACGATGTTCGTGATCTTCATCGGCGAAGGGTTGGCATTGCTCGGCTTGATGCAATACGGCACCAACCCGTATGCGTTCATGACGTTCGCGGCGTTGATCTTCCTCTTCTGGGGCGAGATCTTTTCGATCTTCCCGGCGATCTGCGCCGATACCTTCGGCAGCAAGTACGCGGCGGCCAATGCGGGCACCTTGTACACCGCGAAGGGCACGGCCTCGCTGCTGGTGCCGATTGCCTCGGTTCTATCGGCGACGGGCGGCTGGAACCTCGTCTTTATCGTCTCCGCCACGGTGACGATCGCCGCGGGCATCGCGGCCAAATTCATACTGGCCCCGATGCGCGCGCGCTGGATCGAAACGCACAACGAGCCTCAGGGTGTGCTGGCGGTGGCCGGCGCCGGCCAGGCCTCGCGGCTGAGTCACTGGCCTGAGCAGACAGGGGAATAGGGTGAGCGCCCCGCTCCCGGCAGTCATGTCATGAATGTTTCGTTGCAGCAACTCAAGGTGTTTGTCGCCGTTGCGCGTGAGCGAAGCTTCACGCGCGCGGCGCGTGAGTTCGAGTTGACACAATCGGCGGTGAGCCGTTGCGTGCGCGAACTCGAAGAAGCCGTCGAACTGAAACTGTTCGACCGTACCACTCGCCAGGTTGAATTGACTCATGCGGGTGCAAGTCTCGAACGAAGGATTGGCCGGCTGCTCGATGAAATCGAACTGACGCTGCGAGAAGAGCGGGCCGCTTACGACGGCCACACTGGCGTCGTGGTGCTGGCAAGCAATCCGGTGTTGTCGTCGAGCTGGGTGGCGCAGGGTCTCGCACGCTGCGCGGCGGCTTTTCCCGAACTGAACGTCTCTGTCAGGGATCAACCCCAGAGTGGTGTGCTCGCGAGCGTCGAGCAAGGCGAGGTGGATTTCGGCGTGGTTTCGCTGGCCGAGCCGCTCGCCGGCGATCTGTTGCATGCGCAAGTGGTTTTCACGACGCCGCTCCACGCGGTGATGCCGGCTGCGCATCCGCTGGCACGCCATGCCACCGTCGCATGGAGCGCATTGCACGAATGGGCCCTCGTTACCCTGAATGCCGACGCCGGCGTGCGCGCGGCGCTCGAACTCGCCTTCAATACGAACGGCGTGAAGCGCAGGCCGGTGCAGGAATTCGGGCATGTCGCGGCGGTGTTGCGCATGGTCGAACTGGGGCTTGGCGTCGGCATCTTGCCCATTGACGCGCATTGGCCCGCGATTGGTCCGTCACTCGTCAGCCGTCCGCTCGGGCCCGGCATGAATCTGACGACGCTGCTCGTGCATCGCCGCAACCGTTCCCTCCGACCCAACGCCGCAGCGGCGTGGGCGCAATTCTCCGCGCCCGCCTGCGTGACTTCACCTGCCGACGACGTGTCGCCGTTCGCTTCGCCCGTGCGAACGGCATCGACCGATGCGCGCGGCGACGCCGTACTCCAGGAGCCCCGGCCACGCCCCTTATCCCCAACCGATTCGCAAGCATTCAGCCCATGCGATTTCTCCGCCAGCATCTCAAGCAAGGAGCTTCATGATGGAAACTGAAACCGACCTCAGGCGCCATGATCTGCTGATCGACGGCAAGCGTTTGCCGCCCGGCACCGGCGAATATTCCGTCGATATCAACCCCGCCACCGAAGAGCCGATCGCGCTGGTCGCGCAAGGCAGCGCCGCCGACGTGGATGCGGCCGTAAGCGCGGCACGCGCCGCATTGAAAGTATGGAACGCGATACGGACCGCTGAGCGCGGCCGCATTCTGATGCGTCTGGCCGCCCTGATGCGGGCGAACCTGGAGGAACTCGCCGCACTCGAAAGTCTCGACGCCGGCAAGCCGATCGCCGCGGTGATGCGCCAGGACATCCCGGCCGCGATCGATACGCTCGAATACTACGCAGGCTGGTGCGACAAGATCAACGGCCAGGTCGTGCCCGTGCGCCCCGATGCATTGACGTACACGCTGCGCGAACCGGTCGGTGTGGTCGCCGCGATCGTGCCGTGGAACTTCCCGCTGATGATCGGCATGTGGAAGATCGCGCCGGCGCTCGCGTGCGGTTGTACGTTGATCGTCAAGCCCGCGGAGATCACCCCGCTCAGCGCATTGCGTATCGGCGAACTCGCACTTGAAGCGGGCGTGCCGCCGGGCGTGCTGAACATCGTCACCGGCAAGGGACGCGTGGTCGGCGATGCGCTGGTCGCGCATCCCGGCGTCGACAAGGTGACCTTCACGGGCTCGCCCTCCGTGGGGCGCGGCATTCTGCAAGGTGCGGCCGGCAATTTCAAACGCGTCACGCTGGAGCTCGGCGGTAAATCCGCCAACCTGATTTTCCCGGATGCCAATCTCGACAACGCGGTGCGCGCCGCGGCGGCCGGGATCTTCTTCAACACCGGCCAGGTGTGTTCGGCGGGCTCGCGCATTCTCGCTCATCGCGATGTGTACGACGAAGTGGTCGAGCGCCTGGCCGCTCGCGCGAAGTCGATCAAGGTCGGCGATCCATCGTCGCGCGAAACGTCGATGGGACCGCTCATCTCGGCCGCGCAAATGAAGACGGTGCTGGGCTATGTCGAAACAGGGCGCGCCGAAGGGGCGTCGCTCGTGACAGGTGGCGCGCGGGTGGGCGAGCGCGGCTTCTTTGTCGAGCCGACCGTCTTTGCCGACGTCGAGCATGAAATGCGCATTTCGCAGGAAGAGATCTTCGGGCCGGTGGCGAGCGTGCTTCGCTTTAACGATGAAGCCGACGCGATACGGATTGCCAACGGCACGTTGTATAGCCTCGCCGCGGGCGTGTGGAGCGCGGATATCGGTCGCGTGCACCGGGTGGCGCGGGATCTGAGGGCGGGGACCGTGTGGATCAACACCTACGGCTATACCGATGTGCGTTTGCCTTGGGGAGGGTCCGGCGACTCGGGTTTCGGCCGCGAACACGGCGACGTTGCGATTGAAAACTTCACCGAGCCCAAGGCGGTGTGGCTCGCGATCGACCAGTAGGGCTAAATGAAAAGAGGATAGGACGCGCGTGGCGTTCGATCCTCTTTTGTCTGCCGCCTCTTTTGCCTGCTGCCGTGCCGCTGCGAGGTCTCTCGATTCCCCTTTCCTGCTCTCAATCCCCCTGCAACGCCATCCGTTCACGCAGTTTGATGAGCGCGAGGACGACGTCGACAGTCGGCGTGGGTTCGCCGACGAGGCGGCCCATTTCCTGCACGACCGTCAGGAGCGGATCGATCTCCATCGGACGACGATTCTCCAGGTCGACGAGGGTCGAGGTCTTATGCGCGCCGACCGCACCCGCGCCGTCAATGCGCTTTTCCACATCGACGCGAAAGTGCACGCCGAATTGATCTGCAATGCGCTTGGCCTCGAGCATCATCGTGCGCGATACGGCGCGCGTGCCGGGGTCGCTGGTGAGCACGTCGAGCGTGGCATGCGTCAGGGCGCTGATCGGGTTGAAGCACAGATTGCCCCATAGCTTGAGCCAGATTTCGTCGCGGATATTGTCGCGGATCGGTGCTTCGAAACCCGCCGCCTGCATGATTTCGTGCAGTTGCTGAATGCGTGGCGTGCGTTCGCCGCTCGGCTCGCCGATCGGGAATTTCTTGCCGTACACATGCTTGATGACACCGGGTTCGACGATTTCGGCGGCGGGATAGAGCACGCAGCCGATCGCCCGTTCAGGCCCGAGCTTCGTCCATTGACCGCCGTCGGGGTCGACACTCGCGAGCCGCGTGCCGGCGAATCTGCCGCCGTGCTGATAGAAGTACCAGTAAGGAATGCCGTTGACGCCCGTGACGATCGCCGTGTGTTTGCCGAGCAGCGGCTGCATGGTGTCGACCACGCCGGGCAGCGAATGCGCTTTCAGCGTGACGATCACGAAGTCCTGCACGCCGAGTTCGCGAGGGTCGGACGTGCAGCGTACCGGCGCGCTGAACGTCTCGCCGTCCATGATCAAGCGCGCGCCGTGTTCCCGCATGGCCGCGAGATGCGCGCCGCGCGCGACGAAACTCACATCCGCGCCGGCGCGTGCCAACTGCACACCCATCAAGCCGCCGATCGCTCCCGCTCCGAAGACACAGATCTTCATGATGCCGCTCCTCTGACGATGAATAGTCGTTTGCCCGGTGCCGTCTCTCGCCGTGCACGGTTTGCGGGTCACTGCTTGAGCATAAGGGGAGGCGATGATTGCAGATAGTTAAAGTTTCTTGGTGGGTGCATTAGGGATAGGTTATGGACCAAGGGTAACCGCGATGTTTTTGGAGCATTCGGAGCCAGTCTGAAACTCGGATTCGCAAGCTGACGAATGCGGCGCAGGATTGGGAAATTTCCCATCTTTCGGCGATCGTGGTGCAGGCAGAATGCGATCTCTTCGAAAGGTGATGCATTCGGTTGGCATTGCAAACGGACTGTATTGAGAGTGATGCCATGGAACCGAGGACAGTTTTGGACTATTCCGTCATGTTCGCGTATGTAGCACCGGTGAACTGCCTGCGCGGCGTCGAAGCCGGTGTTCCGCTTCGCCACCCCGTGGCGCGGTAGGGCGGCACAATGCGAACGGCAATTCGTCAACCCACTGGCCGCAATTTTGCAGATGTGGACAGCATGCTGGCTCGCCTGCTCGACGTGATGCTGATCGCGTTGGGAGCGGCGCTGGCTTCGCTCGCGCTCGTGCCTCGTGCAGGCCTATCGATTTTCGAGGGTGCTTTCGTCGCATTCGACATGGCGTTCGCCATTCTGCTGTTGCCGTGGTTCGGCGTGTATGACTCGTGGCGTGGCCGGTCGAAATGGCGTCTGAGTTTGAATATCGTCTTCGGCTGGATCGCGGTGCAGCTTTGCGGTCTTGCCATGTTGTTCCTGCTTCACCGTACTGCGTCGGTGTCGCGGCTCTGGTGCGTGAGTTGGACCGCGATCACGGCGGCGGGGCTGGTCGTCTCACGTCTGCTCATACATGCGGTCCTCGGTCGCATGAGGCGCGCGGGCGGCAACCTGCGCATGGTGGCGGTGGTGGGCGCGGGTGCGCATCGCGACCGTGTGATTGCCAACATCGACCGGTCGCCGGATGCGGGCTTCCGGATGGCCGCCACGTTCAACCCGCGGCAGCAGCGTGAGTCAGATTTTCCCGGCTTGCCGGCGTTCGGCCATCTGCGCGAATTCGCCGACTGGGTGCGCCGCGAACAGATCGAAGAGGTGTGGCTTGCGCTGCCCATGTCCGAAGAGGACACCGTGCTGCGGATTCTCGACGAATTCAGCGGCGACCTCGTCAATGTGCGCTTCATTCCCGACGTACGCAGTCTCGCGATGTTCGATCGGAACGTCGTCGATCTGGTCGGCGCGCCCGCCATCAATCTGATGGCCTCGCCGATGACACCGTACGCGTTGGTTCAGAAAGCGGTTTTCGACCGGCTGTTCGCGATCGCGGCGTTGCTGGCGTTGGCGCCGGTGATGGCGTCGATTGCAGTGGCCATCAAGGCGACGTCGAAAGGGCCGGTGTTGTTTACCCAGCGGCGCAAAGGGGCGGACGGGCGTGTGTTCCGCATCTACAAGTTTCGGTCGATGCGTGACCACGAGCAGCGGCCCGGCGTGGTGCGTCAGGCCACGCGTGACGATCCGCGAGTGACTCGTGTGGGGGCGTTCCTGCGCCGCACGAGCCTGGATGAACTGCCGCAGTTCTTGAATGTGCTGCGTGGAGAAATGTCAGTCGTGGGCCCGCGGCCTCACGCGATCGAGCACGACGACCAGTACCGCGGCATCGTCGACGGTTATATCCATCGGTACCGGGTCAAGCCGGGCATCACGGGATGGGCGCAGGTGAACGGCTTACGAGGGGAGACGGATCGGGTTGAAAAGATGCAGGCGCGAGTGGAACACGATCTGTACTACTTGCGTAACTGGTCGTTTGGGTTGGATATGCGGATTGTGATTGCGACGGTGGTGAGGGGGGCGCGGCATCGGAATGCGTATTGAAGTGCGACTTCACGCGCTCTGTGCAATCAGACTGATCATGAAGTACAGCTGATTTAAAAGACGGCGCATGTCCCAGTGGAATATGAATCAAATCTGCCCCATGGCGGGCAGCGAGAACGTGGCTTCGCCGCGTTCTCTTGAATAGGTTGAACAAGATGTTAGCGGTATTTTCAACCCGGCCGGCGTTCAGGCTTGGGGTTTTGATGGCGGCGGTAACCGTGTTGACCAGCGCATGCGCGGTGGCGCCGGGTATGCGAATGGAGACGTCTCGCGTGCAGGACCTGCCGGGTGCGTCCGGTGCATCGAGTGTTGCGGACGAGCATGGCGAAAGCGTGGCAAGCGAAAAGGCCGATGCAACGGCCGGCACGCCGGATATCGCCATCACGGAGGTCGACGCGGCGTTGATCTCGCAACTGGCTCGAAGCAGGAAACAGCAACAGCTCGAACTGTCGCAATTACTCTCTGAAGCGCCACAGGCTTATACGATTGGGCCCGGCGACGTGCTGCAGATCGTCGTCTGGGATCATCCGGAATTTGCGGCCGCACTCGGGTCTACGCAGACCCAGTCGTCGTCGCGTCCGGGCGATCCGCTTGCTGGATTCGTCGTCGATCAGAACGGGACCCTGACATTTCCGTATGCAGGCACGCTGCACGTAGCCGGCCTGCGCACCGAAGAGATTCGGCAACGGTTGAGCGACGCGCTCGCCAGGTACTTCGTCAAACCGCAAGTGACGGTGCGGATGGCGTCCTATCGGGCGCACCAGGTTTATGTGGATGGGGAAGTGCGCAGCCCCGGAGCGTTGGCCTTCAACGATGTGCCCATGACGCTCTACGAAGCAGTCGGCCGCGCGGGCGGCTTCAGTGACGCAGCCGACCAGAGCGACCTCGTTCTGGTGCGTGGCGAGCAGACTCATCGCGTGAACCTGACGCAAATGCTTGCTCAGGGATTAAGTCCGTCGCGCCTCTATCTGAAACCCGGCGATCTGCTGCGCGTCGTGTCGCGCGACGAAAACGACGCGTATGTGATGGGCGAAGTGAACAGACCGGTCTCCGCGATTGCGCGCCGAACAGGGCGTATGACGCTCGCCGACGCGCTTTCGCAGGCCGGCAGCGTGAATGCGTCGACCGCCGACGCGGCCCAGATGTTCGTGATACGCGGCTCGCTCACGGGCACGCCGCAGGTGTTTCACCTCGACGGCCATTCGCCGGTCGCTATGCTGCTCGCCAAGGATTTCGAGTTGCAGCCGAAGGACGTGGTGTATGTGGACGGAAGCGGTCTCGTTCGCTTCAATCGTGTGCTGAGTCTGTTGATGCCGTTGATCAGCACGGGGTTGACCGCGGGGGTGATCGCAAAATGACCCGGGTTCTGATGGTGTGTGAGGGGAATGTTTGCCGCAGTCCGGTGGCGCGGGCAATTCTCGAGCGGGCATTGCCGTCCGTTGTCGTGAGTTCCGCCGGCACGCGCGCGCTCGTTGGACGGCATGCGGATCCGCTGGCGGTCGAGGTTGCGCGTGAGCACGGCGTGGATATTAGTGGGCATGTGGCGGAGGCGTTGAACGACGAACACGTGCGCGCAGCGGATGTGGTGCTAACCATGACGAACACACAGCGAGCGCTGATTCTCGATCGCTTTCCGTCCGCAAGGGGGAAGGTTTTTCGGCTGGGCGAGCACGAGCAGCTTGATATTGTGGATCCGTATCAACGGCATCGTGTCATTTTTGAACTCGCCTTCGCGCAAATCGAGCACAGCGTTTTGAAATGGTGCGAAGACATTGCCAGGCTGATGCACTGAATCATGAAATTACTTGATCAGGAACGTTCGGCCGACGCGCCGGGCGAAAAGGAAATCACGCTGGCCGACGTCATCGCATTGTTGGGTGAGAATCGGCTTCTGATTGCGCTGACCACCGCGGCGATGCTACTTCTCGGCGCTGCCTACGCTTTTGTGGCCACGCCGTTATATAGAGCCGACGTGATGATTCAGGTCGACAGCGCTCCCGCCAACGACACGCTCAACGACAAGCTTGGAGATCTGGCATCGCTGTTTCAGAGCAAGGCGTCGACCGACGCTGAAATTGAACTCATCCGTTCGAGGAGTGTGGTCGAAGAGACCGTCCGGAGTTTGCATCTCGACGTCAAGGCAACGCCGTACCGGCTTCCTCTGATTGGCGCTCTGGTGGCACGGTATGTTCCCGTAAGCACTCCCGCGAATCCCGTGTTTGGGATGCGTAGTTTCGCGTGGGGTGGCGAAAGTCTGGATGTGACGCAATTCGACGTCCCTGCCATGCTTTACGAGCAGTCTTTCAAATTGATGGTGGGGGCCGACCAGGCGTTCGAACTTCGCGATCCCGACGGCCGCACGGTGCTGCACGGCCATATCGGTGCCCTCGCGCAGGGTATGACACCGTATGGTCCGGTGCAACTAAGAGTGCATCGTCTGGTTGCGCGCGCCGGTACGTCGTTCAATCTGGCGAGGGCTTCGACGCAACTGACGGCAGCGGATCTGCAAAGGACGCTCGATATCGGCGAGAAAGCGAAACAGTCGGGCATTGTCGCGATTTCGCTCGAGGGCGCGGACGCCGCGAGGACCGCTGCGACCGTCAACCGAGTTGCGAGCATTTACGTTCAGCGAAATGTCGACAGGAAGTCCGCGCAGGCGCAGCAGATGTTGCAGTTCCTCAGCGAGCAACTGCCCCAATTGCGCGCCGACCTCGACGAAGCCGAGGCGAAATATAACGCGTTCCGCACCCAGTACGGCACTGTGGATCTGGAGGCCGAAGGCAAGCTTCTGTTGCAATCGATCGTCGATAGCCAGACGAAGTTAGTCGAGCTACAGCAGCAACGTTCGGCTCTTGCGCAGCGCTACACCGCCGAACACCCGTCCGTGCAGGCAATCGACGCCCAGATCGTGGATCTGCAGAGACGGCAGGGCGTCTTCAATGCAAAAGTGGCCGCCTTGCCGAACGTTCAACAGCAGGCACTGCGTCTCCTTCGCGACGTGAAGGTCGATACAGACCTGTACACCAAGCTGCTGGATAGCGCGCAGCAGTTGCATGTTCTGAAGGCGGGCCAGTTGGGCAACGTTCACACGGTCGACTATGCGGAGGTGGCCGAAAGACCGGTCAAGCCGAAGAAAGCCCTGGTGATTGCGTTGTCGGGCATTGTCGGTTTGCTGCTCGGATGCTCCATCGCCTTGATACGCAGCACCCAGAATCGTGGGCTCGAGACCCCGTCGGAAATCGAAGGCGCGGTTGGCGTGCCGGTGTACGCGCTTGTATCGAGGAGCACGCGGCAGCGGGCGTTGCAGCAGGCCGCGCGTGGTGGCGCTGCGGGGTTGAATGTGCTTGCGGCGGTTCAGCCTGACGATATCGCGGTCGAAGGAATCCGGAGTTTGAGAACGGCATTGCAATTCGGTCTGCTCAAATCGCACAACAATATCGTGATGTTGACGGGGCCGCGACCCGGTGTGGGCAAGTCATTCCTCTCCGTGAACTTGTCTGCGGTGCTATCGGCGGGTGGTAAACGCGTGCTGCTGATCGACTCGGATATGCGTCGGGGCAATGTCCACAGGTACTTCTCGCTTCCCAGCAAACCGGGCCTGTCCGATGTGATTGGCGGAGTCGAGGCATCCAGTGCTGTCCACCGCCAGGTTCTGCCGAACCTCGACGTACTGATGAGTGGAAGCGTGGCCTCCAGTCCGGCTGAAATGCTGATGAGCGATTCCTTCGGGAAATTGCTGACGCAGTTCAGCAAGCTGTACGACGTGGTGATCGTCGATTCGCCGCCGGTGCTGGCCGTGACCGATCCGGTGCTGGTCGGCAAACACGCCGGCTTGAGATTGCTCGTCGTTCGTCACGGACGTCACTCGGCCGCCGAACTCCAGGAAAGCGCCCGCCAGTTGAGTAGTGCCGGCCGTGCCGTTGACGGTGTCTTGTTGAACGGCGTTCCCCCGCGTGCCAGCACGTACGGCGCGTTCTCCGAGTACGGGGCGGATAGGGCCAAGTGATGGATTGCGCTACTTGAAAGACGATTCGGTCCGGCTCCAGGGGAGCTGTGCGAACACAAACTGTTTACGGATAAAGAGAATAAATGGATTTTGAAACTGTTTCGGTAGTGGGTCTCGGCTACATCGGGCTTCCAACGGCAGCCGCATTTGCGGCGCGCCGTAAGCGCGTAATCGGGGTAGACATCAGTCAGCACGCGGTCGACACCATCAATCGTGGTGCCATTCACATTGTCGAGCCGGAACTCGACATGCTGGTGCACGCGGCGGTAACGCAAGGCTATCTGCGTGCAACCATCACACCCGAGCCGGCAGACGCGTTTCTTATCGCGGTGCCGACGCCATTCTCGGACGGCTACAAACCTGACCTCCGCTTCATCGAGGCGGCGAGCCACGCAATTGCGCCGGTACTCAAGAAGGGTGATCTCGTGGTGCTCGAATCGACTTCGCCCGTCGGTACAACCGAACAGATGGCAGCCTGGATGGCACAGATCCGTCCCGATCTCACTTTCCCTCAACAGGCGGGCGAGCAATCAGACATCCGCATCGCTCATTGTCCGGAGCGCGTGCTGCCGGGGCATGTGATCAGGGAGCTGGTTGAGAACGACCGGGTAATCGGCGGCATGACGCCACGGTGCAGCGAACTGGCGCGTGAACTCTATCAAAGCTTCGTGCGCGGGGACTGCATCCTGACGGATGCCCGCACAGCCGAAATGTGCAAGCTTACCGAGAACTCGTTCCGCGATGTGAACATCGCCTTTGCGAACGAACTCTCGATCATCTGCGACAAGCTCGACATCAACGTGTGGGAGTTGATCCGCCTTGCAAACCGGCATCCGCGCGTGAGTATTCTGCAACCGGGGCCCGGGGTGGGTGGACATTGCATTGCCGTCGACCCCTGGTTCATTGTGGATTCCGCACCGGAGCAGGCGCGCCTGATTCGAACCGCGCGAACAGTCAACGACGACAAGCCGGGCTATGTGATCGACCGCGTCGAGCGCGCGGCGCGACGCTTCAAGGATCCGGTGATTGCGTGCCTTGGACTGGCGTTCAAAGCGAATATCGACGACCTGCGCGAAAGCCCGGCGGTCGAAATCGCCAACGAACTCGCGGAGCGATTCGCGGGCCAGGTGGTGGTCGTCGAACCCAACGTCAGAACCTTGCCGGCGTCGCTCGACGGCAAGGTGAGGCTTTGTGAACTGAATGAAGCGCTGCTGGAAGCGGACATCATTGTCATTCTGGTCGACCATGCGCAGTTCCGGCGCGTGGATCCGGTTCGCTTCCAGGCGAAGGTCGTGATCGACACGCGCGGCGTGCTGGCGCATGCGTAGTCCGGCGCGCCTTTCAACCTTCGCACGCAGAGGAAACGCGTGAGCGATCAACATGCAACGCACGCGGATCCGGCTGTGAAAGCGTCTCGCATCCGCACGAACCTTCTCGCCATGATGGTGTGGCAAGTCGGCAATTATCTTGTGCCGCTGGCGACGTTTCCTTATCTGACGCGCGTGCTCGGTCCGGCGCAGTTCGGTGTGCTGGGCTATGCGACGGCGATCGCAACGTACGGTGTGCTGGTGACGGAGTGGGGATTTTTTCTCAGCGGTCCGAAGGCTGTGGTCGAACGTCGAGGGCAACCGGGAGCACTTAACGAGCTCGTCTGGTCGACAATGATCGCGAAAGCGTGCCTGTGCTCGCTCTCATTCGGAGTGCTGCTGGTCGTCGTTTACTTTGATCGCAAGCTGGCTTCGGTCTTTCCCGTGGTACTCGCCGCATGGCCGATGGCGGTCGGCAACGTTTTTACACTGAACTGGTTGTTACAGGGACTCGAGCGGTTCCCGGTATTTGCGACAGTGGCGTTGGCGGGACGCATTAGCGCCTTGCCGCTGACGTTCGTCTTCGTTCGCCATAGCGACGATGTTGCTTTCGCAGCCGCAATCCAGGGGGTGAGCGCGCTTTTGACGGGAATGTTTTCCCTGATTGCCGCATGGCGCCTCGGCGTTTTGCGGCTTCCGTGCGCATCGGTGCTTTCGGTCTGCCAGCGCATTCGGGAGAGCGCCGACATGTTCATTTCTTCAGCATCTGTGAGTCTTTTCGGCGTAACGAACGCAGTCATTCTTGCGTCGCTGACGACGCCGTATCAGGTGGGCGTCTATACGGCCGCCGAGAAGCTGAAGACCGTTGCCAACATGGTGCCGGCCCAAATCAACACGGTTTGCTACCCGCGTATCGCTTCGCTGTTCCGCGCGCAGCCCCGGTCGGCTGCCCGGCTTACGGCGATTGGCGCGCTCGCCGTAGTGTCGGCGTCGCTTGCCGGACTGGCCGTCATCGCCTATGCATCGTCACCGCTGACTACATTGATCCTGGGTGCCGGCTATACAGGTGCCGCGTCGCTGCTCAAGCTGCTTTGCCTTGCGACCGTGTTCGGCAATCTCGCCTATTTGCTGGGTTTGCAGGTACTGGTGCAGTTCGGGAACGTCCGTGTCCGGTCGTTGCTGATGCTGGCAGCCGGCGTGCTGAACGTTGGACTCGCGATCGTTTTGACGCCGCGTTTCGGGGCCGAGGGCGCGGCGGCGTCGCTTCTCGCCGCGGAGGCGGCGTTGCTTGGCGCGTATGTGTCGATGATTTTGAGCAAACCATTGCTGCGGCACCACTTTACCCAATTGTGGATTCGATGATGCAAAGCCTGGTACCTGTTCATATCGTATCCCTGTCCCGTTCCGGCCGTCGCGACGCCATCGCCCGGGTACTCGCCGATCGGGGCGCCACGTATTTCATCGAGGAGGCAGTCGATGGGCGTGCTCTTACGCAAAGCGAACTGGATGCCGCTTACGACGATACGGCGGCTTGCCGTCGTTACGGACGCTCGATGACCCGCGCAGAGGTGGCGTGCTTCATGAGCCATCGTTCGGTGTGGCGCAAGATCGTCGAGTCGGGGCGTGCTGCGGTGATCCTCGAAGACGACGCGATTCTCGAGCCCGCATTTTTCGAGGGCGTGTTGCGTGCGAACGACTCGGAGTTGTCGGCCATTGCCGACATTGTTTTGCTTGGACGATCCAAGTTGCGCCGCGCCGACGCATCGTGGACCTACTTTAATGAGCCGCTCAGACGGGTCACCGGGGTTGGTGGACTGCGTGTCGGTCTTCCGTTCAAGCAGTGGACGTCGGGATCCGTGGGCTACTGGATCTCCGCGCGAGGCGCCGGTCAGGCGCTCGCGTACTCGTATGGCCCAGTCGGTGCCTTGCTCGACGACTGGCCATGGCATCGCGACTCGGGCGGTGCTCGCGTAGTCGAATTGCGTCCCTATGCAGTGTGGGAGGACTTCGAACGGTTGCCAAGCAGTATCGATGAGGAACGTAGAGCGCGTATAAGGTCGCGCGCGTCGTTGCACGATGCCGCACTTTGGCCGCTGCGTCTCGCGCGCACGGTGGCTCGTTGGAGTGTGGTTGCACTGCAGCGGCTTTCGTTCGTCAACGATGCGGGAAGCGTGCGTCATGATTGAAGACCTATCCTTGCAGCGCAGGGGCGGATTGACGGTACAGAAGCCGACACGCCGGCCCCGACCGTCATTGATATGGATTGTGTTTGCCGGAGGTCTCGCGCTGTCACCCTTCGCGGACTACCTGTCAGTGCGGGCAGCGCACGGATTCGAGACCGCGGGCGGTGACGCGCGTTACTCGCTGTTCGTCCGCGGGGGCATGGTGACCGGGCTGCTACTGTTTCTGCTGGCGAGCGGTCGCACCAGGCTTTCAAGTTGGCATACGGCGCTCCTGCCTGTGCTGGCGATCATTGCTTCGGCTGGGACGTACGCATTCGGGGATGTGACGATAGCCGAATTCACGCAGCAGACGGTTTTTGTTCTCAAGGTCTTCTCCTTTTTTGTCTGTCTTGCAGCCCTCTCGCGAATGAGTGACAGGCAACTCGAGAGGCTCGAGCCGATTGTGCGCTTCACGCTATTTGCGTATGCGTTGGCAATCGTGGCGGGCGCGGTGTTCTCGATTGATATGTTTCGTAGCTACTGGGCTGAAACGCAGATCCGCGCTGGCTACAAGGGCATTGTGTACGCGCAGAACGAAGCTTCTGCGCTGATGATCGTGGGGCTCGGCTATACCCTGCTGAAAGTGATGAAATCGGGCTGGTCGGCATGGAATGGCGCTCTGTCAGCGAGCATCGTGCTGGCTTCCTGCCTTGTAGGCACCAAAGCCGCGATGGTCGGAGCGGTTGCCATGACATGTTCGTACTTCTACTGCCGATACGGCGTGCTTCAGGCGACCGTCCGCACACTGGCGCTCATCGCAGTATTGATTGGCGCCGCGGTGGCCGCCTACGTGTCGCTGCCGGGCGTACGAAGCGCCGTCGATCTCAGTGTGCAATATTTTATGTATCAGCATGACCACGCGGGTGACGGCGGAGTGCTCACCATGGTTTTGTCCGGCCGTGATGTCAAGTTTTCGACTGTGTGGGATGACGTGGCGAGCGAGGGCTTCGTGCCGCTGCTAACGGGCGGTTATCCGGTAGTGCGCTATCTGGTTGAGATCGACGTGCCGGATCTGGTGTTGGCAATGGGTTTGCCAGTCTCTATTTACTATCTTTGGGGCGTGGGCAAGGCATTTGTACATCGCGGAAACGGAGCGGTGCCGGCCTTTGGAAAGTGGTTTTGTATCGTCTTGATGGCAACGGCTTGCACCGCGGGGCACGTGCTTGTCTCAGCAGTCGTGAGCCCGTACCTGGCCATGGTCGCTGTGCTCGTCGAACGTGCCGCTGCAGATCGCCACCCTCTAACAAGAGGAGCGGACGATGAGTGATCGGCGGGGCAATCACGCACACTTGCCTCATGACGCAGCCCCTTTACGCGTGCTGCACGTGGGGCCGGGACAAGGTCAGCGAGGCGGCATCGCCTCTGTTCTCGCTGAGCTGGGTGCGCAACGGGGAAGGTTTCGGCATGCGGGCATAGTTGTGACTATCTTCGAAACACATGGTTTCGAGAACATAAGATCACTGCTGTCTTTCCTGCTAATGGATATTCCGCGCTTTCTATTCGCGATGCTAAAAGGTGTCGACCTGATTCATTTCCATGTGTCGGTTCGAGGTTCGTTCTACCGGAAATTCATGTTGTATCTGCTTGCGCGGCTTTGCGGCAAGAAAACAATCTTTCATCTGCATGCAGGTAATTTCCAATATTTTTTGACCCGTAGTGGGTGGGCTACTCGCAAGGCGGTGCTGTGCTTCGTTCGCGGAGCAGACGCGGTGGTGGCTGTGTCATCGGCAATTGCGACGGAGCTCAAGAGGCATCAGGGCGCGGCGCGCAATCTGTATGTGATCGGGAACACCGCGTATGGCGCCCAATTGGCGGCAGGTGCGGCCTTACGTGATTCCCATGACGCCAAGGGCGCGGACATGACGCCCTATGTCGCTTTTGCCGGTCGATTCACCGAGGGCAAGGGGCTCGACGAGTTACTGAGGGCGGTTGCGTCCGTGAATCGACGGGGTCTTCAAGTTCAACTACGGTTGGCAGGTACCGGTGATACGAATAGATGGACTCGCGCGGCGATCGATTACGGCGTGTGCGACCAGGTCCACTTTGTCGGTTGGTTGCAGGGCGATGCAAAGCTCGCGTTCTATCGGGACGCGGCCGTGTTTTGCATGCCGAGTCATTTTGAAGCGTTCGGCATCTCGACCCTGGAGGCCATGTTTATCGGTTGCCCCGTGATCGGTACGCGGGTCGGCGGTTTCCTCGATCTGGTCGAGGAAGGAGTGACTGGCTATCTCGTCGGTTGTGGCGACGCTGACGAACTCGCGGAAAGGATCCTGCAACTGGTGGAGAGCCCCGATCTTGCCCGTGCGATGGGGCGGCAAGCCGTATCGAGAGCCTCGAGCCGCTATTCGGTTGACGCGATTGTCAGTCAGTATGTTCGCTGCTATCGGAACGTGGGCGAATCCAAAGGGGAGTGACTTGTATGAGGTACAGATGGGCACTGATTTGTTTTTCAGGAACCTTGGGTATTGCCCACGCCCAGGATGTCGGGGTCGTATGGACCGATCCGCAAATGGCCGCATTGGTGAGCACGTACGACAAAGTGTTCTCGGCGCAGTGGGAGGACGGTATCAACGCAGGCATTGGGGTTCAGGCAAATCCCGGTGATATCGCCGTGGTCGATGATCCAGCGGTAGCCGGACGCAAGGCCTTACGTGTTCATATGATCCGGTCCGAAGACTTTTCCAGGGTCGCGAACGGTGTTCCCCGAGCGGAGTTGATCTTCCCGAAAGCAGTGAGTTTTTCGCAAGGACCAGACTATCTGATCAACTGGAGCACGTTTATACCGGTCGGGTTTAATTTCGACGCCAGGCAAGCGGTCATTCTCACCCAGGTGCACCAGGGCGAATGGACCGGCGGCCCAACAATCGCGCTGAGTTTGCAAGGTAAGCAGTACGCCATATCCGAGCGTGGAGGGGCGAATACCACGACCGTTTCCGCGGGCAAGTGGCTGTGCTGCGCCGACGCTGACGAGGGAAAATGGGTGAACTGGTCGCTGCGATATGTCGCTGACGATTCCGGCCACCACGCTTCGACCCAACTATGGAAGGACGGGCGATCGGTGTTCGCATCACAAGGGGTGCCGAACGCCTACATAGGCGTTCAGGATGCCTATCTGAAGTTGGGACTGTACAAGTCTGGGTGGAAAAGTTCAGCCTCGGATGTCAGCGAGATTACGTTGTTTTTCGGACCGGTCTCGGTGTCGAAGAAATAAAGGCAAATCCGTGGCAAACGATTCACGTGTGGATGTGACAGAACAGGCAGGGAGAGTGGTGTTATGAAGCGTATTGAGGTATTCGGATGTCCGATGGATGCAGCAACAATGGACGAAACGGTTGCCCGGATATTAACTCGCATTGTTGCAGGGCAATTCACCCAGCACGTCGCGGTCAATGTGGCGAAGCTCATACATATGCAGACCGACACAGAGCTGGCAAAGTCGGTTCAAGATTGCGACCTGATCAGTATCGACGGAATGGGTGTGATTTGGGCTGCGCGAATGCTTGGTCATAAGGTGCCGGAACGCGTTGCGGGCGTCGATCTATTTGACCGGTTGCTAGCGGAGGCAGGCAGGGCAGGGTTGCCGGTGTACCTGCTTGGCGCGACTGACGAGGTGGTCGCACGCGTGGCCACGATATGCGCCGATCGCTATCCCGATCTCCAGATTGCCGGATATCACCATGGCTATTTCGGCGCTGATCAGCAATCGGTTGTCGATCGCATCCGCGAGTCTGGCGCGCGGCTGCTGTTCGTGGCAATCACCTCGCCCACCAAGGAAAATTTCATCAACCGCTGGCAGGCGGCGCTTGGTGTCGATTTCGTCATGGGGGTGGGCGGAACGTTCGACGTCGTGGCCGGTAAAGTCAGCCGGGCGCCACGCTGGATGCAAAGGGCCGGTCTGGAATGGTTCTTTCGAGTGCTGCAGGAGCCGCGCCGTATGTGGCGCCGGTATCTGGTGACGAACAGCAGGTTCGCACTTATGTTAGGTAAGGCGCTGATCGTCCAGCGGTAATCCGGGCAGGCCGGCGGTTGAACGTTAGTCAAGGAAGTCGTCCATGTTGTACATCTATCGCATTGCGAATCTGCTTTATCGTCTGCGCGTACCTTTCTTGCCATGGGTATTGAAGGTTTTTAACCGCGTCGTCTTTTCCGTATCCTTGCCGCCCTCGGTAATAGTTGGGCGCAACGTCGTATTCGGCTATCAGGGGCTCGGTATCGTAGTGCACCGGCACGCGGTGCTAGGCAACGATATCGTCATTGCACCCCACGTGGTGATTGGGGGCCGTGGCCGGCCGGGTGCGCCGGTAATTGAGGACAATGTTCTAATCGGCGCGGGCGCATGCATACTGGGGCCGGTGACGATTGGGCGGAACGCGAAGATCGGAGCCAATGCCGTGGTTACGTTCGACGTGCCGCCGCATGTCACGGTGGTGGGTGTCCCCGCTCGAATTGTCCAGCCGGGGTAGAGCGGTCGAACGACTTGCGCGGGTGTCCTTACCCGCGCCTCACCATCAAAAACCCCACCCCAATCGCCGCCAGAAACCCCCCACAACACCGATTGAACCACCGCCGCACCGTCGCACGCACGAGCCACTTCCCAAGATACATCCCAGCCCACGAATACAACGCGATCGCAAACCACTCCAGCACCAGAAAACTCGCCCCGAGCAGCGCGAACTGCGGCAACATCGGCTTGGAGATATCGACAAACTGCGGCAAGAACGCGGTAAACACCAGAATAGCCTTCGGATTACCCGCAGCCACGAGAAACTCCCGCCGCGCGACACGCGCAAGCGAGGCATCGTCCTGCCGCGTCGTGTCGATGGTCGGCGCGTCGCTGCGCCACAACTGGATAGCGAGCCAGATCAGATAAGCCGCGCCAGCCAGCTTGATCGCGAGAAAGAACCACTCCGATGCGTGCAACACAACCGCGAGTCCGGTTGCGGCGAGCACGAGCATCGCGGCGAACGCGACCAGGCGCCCCGTGCCGCCGATGAACGCGGCCATGAAACCGTGACGCGCCGCCACATTGATCGACAGCAGATTATTGGGTCCGGGCGCCAGATTGATCGCGAAACAGGCGGGCAGAAAAAATAGCCAGGCGGTGAGGGACATGACGGCTCGCACGGTGAATGGACGTTGGGGGCCCATCGCACGGCAGAACGACGGACCGTGCGATACTCCCCGGCCCATTGTAGCGAAACCCGTCAGAACTCACCCGGGCGTCCTCCGGGGTCGCCGTCAATTCACCGCTTTGACAAACCCCGGATCGCCGATCAGCGCGTCGACGCTCAGCTTGACCGTGTCCTCGATGGCGATGGTGTTACTGGTGAATTTCGGCGATTTTTGCTTGACCGTCTTGGTGGTTGAAAACACAACCTTCTCGGTCGTGGCGTCGGTCACCACATAGCGCATTTTGAGCGTCCAGAACGCTGGCGAGCGCGTGTCGTCCACCGTGAATTTTTCGATGCTGCCGCTAAGGACCCGCTTGCCTGCGTCGAGATGAAAGCCCGCGATCTTCAGGCTATTCACAATGCCGTTGCGCACCGTTTCATTGATGTCGTCTTTGAGCACGATGCCCGTCATCGCCGTGTTTTCTATGCGGTTCGGCGAGACCTCTCCGTTGCGGGCCGGCATGTAGGGAAAGTCGCGGGCAGGGGCGACGCTGAGCCAGCCGGTGGGATGCGCCGCCGCGCGCGGCGTGCTGTTCAGGCCAAACCACGACCAGGAGCAGGCGGACAGCATTAGCGGCAGCGCGATCGAGCCGCATCCCTTGAGCACGGTGGTCGTCAACGGCGAATGCATGGGACTGAGCGATGGCGGCAAAGACGCGCTCCGATGCGGCGACTCAGGCGCTGTGCTGGAAAAAGCGGCGGTCGAGGTCAGAGGAGTTACCCTTTTAAATGGAGTCATTCCGGAGAATAAACGACATGGTAACAGCGACCCGGTCCCATGCATCTCTTAAAGAGGTCACGGCCCGGATTGACGCAGGGCTTCAACGGGCCTGCTCATCATAACCAGCAAGCCTTGCAATAGACATCGCGTCAATGAGCGGCGGTTGCCAGGCATGCGTGCGCGCCTCGGGGAAAATCGATGCGACACGTGTTATCTCACGACAATAACAGCCATGCATGACATCCAGTAACGCGTGGCTCGACAGTGGGCCGTCCTGCACTGCGCATGCCTTCAAGCGTATTAAGGATCGCAAACAAATAGGCAGGCGCACGGCAGCGGCGACTCCTATCGAGTCGCCGAGTCTCTAGTCGAACCCTGCTTTACCCTGCGTCATATCCACCAACGCTCGCCTCGCGTCATCGACCGCGTTGATGGGCAAACGGATCGTCATCTTCACCAGCATCGCGTAGGCGCTGTCCACCAGCGCGTGGCCTTCGGCGTCGATCCATCGGCGCACTTTGGCTTCGTCGGCGTAGCTGACTTCGACGGTCAGCGAAACCTGAGCGATCCGTTCGACGCGCGGCGCATCCAGCAAAGCCGACGCAATCGCATCGGTATACGCGCGCACGAGCCCGCCGGCGCCGAGCTTCACGCCGCCGTAGTAGCGCACGACCGCGGCCAGCACGCCGTCCAGATCGTGATGCCGCAGCACTTCGAGAATTGGCCGGCCGGCGGTGCCGGAGGGCTCGCCGTCGTCGGACATGCCGGACTGGCCGCCGGCCAGCAGCGCCCAGCAGACATGCGTCGCGGCGGGATGCTCGTCGCGCAGACGCCGCAACTCGGCCATCGCGGCATCGCGGTCGGCGACCGGAATCGCATACGCGATGAACCGGCTCTTGCGAATCTCGAGTTCCGCGCTCAACGCCGCGGGCAGGGTATAAGTGGGCAAGGCAAAGACTTCGGTGAATGAAAGAATTCGGGCCGCAAGTGGCGCCGCGCCCGCCATGGTAACGGATCAGCCGCCGCGGACGGCCTCGGCTTGCCAGGCGTGCACGACTTGAGCACCGTCATTCCGGCCGCGGTGGTCAGGGTGTGTCGCGATCTGGCGCCTCCATGCCGCGCGTTAATCGAATTGCACGCGTTCGTCTACAATCTTCCGCTGAACGCACGCGCTCGTCCGCGACAATTCGCGCGTCATCAAGGAGACACGCATGCTTGACCTATCGACGCTAGGGACTTTCGTGGCCGTTGTACTCGGGCTTTTTCTGATTCCGGGGCCGGCCGTGCTGCTGGTCTTGACGCGCACCGTGCATGGCGGCCGCAAGGCCGGCATTCTCACCGGCCTCGGTGTCGCGGTAGGCGATTTCATTCATACGCTGGGCGCATCGGTCGGTCTCTCGGCGCTGCTGATGACCTCCGCGCTGGCCTTCAACGCGGTGAAGTTCGTCGGCGCGGCCTACCTCGTCTATCTGGGCATTCGCGCATTGCGCGAAAAGCAGGCGAGCGCGCATATGCCGGCCGTGGCGCCGGTATCGGCCTCGAAAGCCTTCTTCCAGGCCATTCCCGCGGAAGTGCTGAATCCGAAAACGGCGCTGTTCTTTCTGGCGTTTCTGCCGCAGTTCGTTCATCCCGAACATGGCTCCACGTTTCTGCAATTCACCACGCTCGGACTCATCTTTGTCGGCATGAGCACGCTTTATACGACGCTGATCGTGTTGACCATTCGTCCGCTGGGCAAGCTGGTCAGGCGTCTTACGTGGTTGACGCGCTGGCAGAACAAGATCATCGGCGTGCTGTTTATTTCGCTCGGCCTGCGGGTGGCGACCCAAACGCGTTGAACGACCCGCGCGCCCATTTCGCGCCGTCCCGGCGGGACTCGCGCAACCGCGTTCCGGCTAGATGTTGCGGCGCCGTTGCCTGAGGCGGCCTTCACGCGCGTATTCCATCTGACCTTCGGTGCGAACCGCGAGCCGTTCCTGTTCGGCGCGGCTCATCTGCCGCGTATCGTCGATGTCGCCGACACGCAGCACCTCCTGGGCGATCCGGATGCGCAGTGTCATCAACGGTGCGCCCTGTTCGACCAGCGTGCGATCCACTGCGCGCGCTTGCTGCACGCCGCAGTCGATCAGGTTGCGCAACTCCAGCAGCGTGAGCCGCTGCCGCTGGATTTCGAGGATGAGCCGCTGGATGGCCTGCTCGTCACGCGTGCGCCACCAGGCACGCAGTTCGGCGAGCGTGGGAGGGTCGAAGGGTGGAAGGCGCATTGCTCAGACGAAAAATACTGTATATATATACAGTATATCCCGTCTTTTTACGAAATCGCGTAGAGCGTTCGCAGATTCACCGCCTTCGCGGGAGGCGGCGCGAATGGCTCAGCACAACGCGAGCATGATGGACGTGGAAACCACGATGATGAAAAGACACGTGGCGGTGAGAATGTCGTAGGGATAGCGCATGGTGAGTGACCGTCTGACGTGGCGGGTTGTGAAGCCATCATAGGGATAAGCGCACCGCGCGACTGTTAAGCTTTGCAAGACGCAAGGCATCAGCGGGCGTCATGCGCCTGCGTACGATTCGAGAGGCAAACATGAGCGACGCCGCGGCTTGCGCGAGCACGCGCGCACCGGAAATCGAGTTCTGGTTCGACTTCGGCAGCAACTACAGTTACCTGAGCGTGATGCGCATCGAGGCGCTGGCGGCGGCACGGGGCGTGCGCATCGGCTGGCGTCCGTTCCTGCTGGGACCGGTTTTTCGCGACCTCGGTTTCGACAACTCGCCATTCGTGTTGCAGAAGCAGAAGGGCGCCTATGTGTGGAAGGACATGGAACGGCAATGCCGAAAATATGGCATCCCGCTGAAGCGTCCCACCACCTTTCCACGTGCGGCGCTTCTCGCCATGCGCGTGGCGCTGCTCGGCGCGGATCGCGAGTGGATCGCCGGCTACTGCCGCAAGATCATGCAACTTAACTTCGCGCATGACCGTGACATCGGTTCGTTGGAGGTGGTGAGCGAGGCGCTCGACGAACTCGGATTGCCGGCCCCGCAGATCATCGGCGAGGCGCAAGGCCACGCGAACAAACTGCGTTTGCGCGAACAGACCGCAGTGGCGGCCGCAAGGGGTATTTTCGGTGCGCCGACTTTTTTTGTCGGCGATGAAATGTTCTGGGGCAACGACCGGCTGGACGATGCATTGGACTACTGCGAGTCGATCGCCACACGCGGCTAGAATCGTGATTGCGCCGCGTGCGCTCGGCGTTCTCGCGTGCTATTCGTCACCGTGCTGGCAGAAGCGGCGGCCCGGAACGTGCGAGACGACAGCTTGAGCGATTTCGAGCGGCGTGCTCTCGGCGGGTACCACGCGGCGGCATGATTCGGGCGTGTGCTTCATGGTCCATTCGACGAGCCGGTATGAACGTCCCCACGGATGCTGCAACGGGTCCGAGATCTTGCATGAGTGGATCTGGCCGACCCATTCGTTGTCGGGCATGGCGCGCAGATGCTCGAATACCGTGTCTTCATTCATGGTTTGACTCCTTCTTCGCGGGCCTGCAGCCCGTCTTCTGGCGCGTCGTCGACACCCCGGAGAAAAAGCGCCGCCGATGTTCTGGCGGCTTCAACAGGGGATGTTGTGTCTCATGGTTACAGCAAAGAATTAAGCGAGACTTAAGAGCGCGTAAAAGCGTAGTCGGCGCGAACCCTCAAGACCTCATGAAACTGGCCGTTATTAGAGCGGTTGGGGCCGTGGACCCCGCTTCGCCTTCGGGCCCGCACCTCATAACGTGACGAATCTCGCCCAAACGCCGCTTTCCGAGCGCCTTCGCTCGCTCGTCGATACCGTGCAGCACAACGAGCGCACGCTGCGGCGCTTCCAGAACGTCGAGTTGCGTTTGATCGGCGCGCAGGACTTCCCGTCCTTTCTCGACACGTTATTCAGTCAGTTGCCACGTGAATTCTCGCTGACGGGCGTGACGCTCTGGCTCGACGACCGCGCGCCGATGCTGCGCGAACTGCTCGAACCGGTCGCCTTGCAGGCGCTCGAGCAGCCCAGCCTGCGAACCTCGCGCGAAGGCGGCCTGGCCGCACAAGGTCTGTGCGGAGAGGGCCGACCGTGGCTCGGCAAGCTGCGCGACGTGGACGACACGGCGCGGCGCGCTTTCTTCGGCGCGGCCGAAGCGCCGGCAAGTGCGATCCTGCTGCCACTCGCCGCGGGCGCCACCGTCAGCGGCTATCTCTGGCTCGGCAGCGACGACCCTGGGCGTTTCGCGCAAGGCATGGCCACCGACATTCTCGAGCGCTTCGCGAGCATCGTGACGGCGAGTCTCGACAATGTCGCGCATCGCGAGCGGCTGAAACAGCTGGGCATGACCGATTCGTTGACGGGCCTCGCGAATCGCCGCTATTTCGACGAGCGGCTGCGGGAGGAAATGATGCGCGCCGTCCGCTATCGCATGCCGGTGGCGTGCCTGTTCATCGATATCGACAGCTTCAAGCGCATCAACGACACCTACGGCCATCAGACTGGCGACCGCGCATTGGCGGCGGTGGCGGCGTGCGTGCGGCAGCAGGTGCGCCTGGGCGATACCGTGGCGCGCTACGGCGGCGAAGAGTTCGCCGCGCTGCTGCAAGGCGACCGGGCCGACGCGCTCACCGTCGCCGAGCGTGTGCGGCTCGCGGTCGAAAAGCTGGCCTTGCAGGACGACCATGGCGAACGCATCGCGCTGACGGTATCGATCGGCGTGGCGGCGCGGATGGTCGGCGGTACGCCGGCCGAGGCGGCCACGTTGGGCGGCGTGATCATGGAAGAAGCCGATCGCGCGATGTATCAGGCCAAACGCAACGGCCGTAATCGCATTGAAGCACTGGTGAACGCGGGCAGCGATCACGCGACGGATTGACCGGCTGACCGGCGCTCCCCGCCATTCACCTCACGCCGTTCAACTCACGCCATTCAGGTTCGCCGGCGCATCCGGCGGCACGCCGAGCAACTGCAGCGCTCCGCCCGTCACGCCGCTGAACACCGGCCCGGCCACCGTGCCGCCATAGAACGCCTTGCCCGCCGGGTCGTCGATCATCACGGCGACGATCAGCCGTGGATCGCTCATCGGCGCCATGCCGACGAACAGCGCGCGGTAGCGGTTTTTCGCGTAGCTCGCGCCGACCTGCTTGCGCGCCGTGCCGGTCTTGCCGCCGATCCGGTAGCCTTCCACCGTCGCCGCGCGCCCGGTGCCCCCCACGCCGGTGGCCATTTCCAGCATCGAACGGATGGCGCGCGCGGTGGCCGGCGTCGTGACCGTATGGCCCCTGGCCGGAGGTTGCGCGGCGGAGCCCGCGCCATCGCGCAACAGACTCACGCGATGCATCGTGCCGTCGCCGGCATAGGCGGTGTAGACCTGCGCGATCTGCAGCAGGGAGGTGGAAAGCCCGTAGCCATACGCCATGGTCGCCTGTTCGATCGGACGCCAGCGTTTATACGGACGCACCTTGCCCGAGGCCACGCCCGGAAAGGTCACCTCGGGGCGCAGGCCCAGTCCGTATTCCTGATACTTGGTCCAGATTCTTTCGGCCGGCAGATTCAGCGCGAGCTTGGCGAGCGCGATATTGCTCGACTTCTGCACCGCTTCGGCGACGGTCATCGCGCCGTGATTCGAGGTGTCGTGGATCACGGCCGGGCCGATCTTGTACCAGCCGGGCGCGGTATCGATGATGCTCTGCGGCCGCACCTTGCCCTCGTCGATCGACAGCGCGACGACCACCGGCTTGATGGTCGAGCCCGGCTCGAACGTGTCCACCACCGCGCGATTGCGCAACTGGCGGCCGGTCAGGCGGGCGCGGTCGTTCGGATCGAAGCTCGGGTAATTGGCGAGCGCCAGAATTTCGCCGTTGCGCGCGTCGAGCACCACCACGCTGCCGGCTTCGGCGTGATGTTTGGCAATGGCTTCCTTCAACTGCGCGTAAGCGAGCTGCTGGATCCGCCGGTCGATCGTCAGGTGGATGGTTTCGCCGTTCTGCGCGGGCACGAGCGGCCGGGTCTCGGACACTACGCGCCCCAGCCTGTCGCGGATCACTTCGCGCTGGCCGGGCACGCCGAGCAGTTGCTCGTTGACGGCGAGTTCGACGCCTTCCTGGCCGTTGTCCTCGACATCCGTGAAACCGACTACGTGCGCCGCCGATTCGCCTTCGGGGTAAAAGCGCTTCGAATCCGCGATCTGCGTGATGCCGGCGAGGCCTAGTTTCGACAGATGCCCGGCGGTCTCGGCATCCACCTGCCGCTTGAGCAGCACGAAGGTCTTGTCGCCGTTCAGACGCCTGCGCAGCTCCGCCAGCGGCAGATCGAGCAGTTTGGAGAGCGGCGCGACCGCGGCCTCGTCGATCAGCTTCGGCGAGGCCCAGATCTCGTAGGTCGCGAGGCTGACGGCGAGCATCGAGCCGTTGCGATCGACGATCCGCCCGCGTGTCGCGTCGAGTTCGATGGTGCGCTGGTAGCGTTTCTGGCCCTGATCGACATAGAAGTCCTGGTTGACCACCTGCACCCAGAACGCGCGCCCGGCCAGCGCGGCGAACGCGCCGAACATCAGCAGGACGATGAATTTCGAACGCCACATCGGCAGGCGCGCGGCCAGCAACCGGTTCTTCGCGACTGGCGCGTAGGGATCTTGCGACTGCGATTTCTTCTTCTGGATCATGGGGTGCGGAAAACGAACAGCTCGATTGACTTTGTGCCGCCCGAATCGGCAGCGACGAATACCGTGAGTTGCACGGACACTTCGCACGTACCGCGGCAACGGACTTCGCCCTGATTGTAATGAGAACGTAATCTGGATGCGAGATCCATGCAAGCTGATATTGAACGGGCAGGACTCGCGCAACGCTCTGCCGCCGGACGCGGCGCGAGATCGTGCAATACCGGATTCGGCCTGACCGGCCTGCTGTTTCAGGTGTGGCAGGTATTCGCCGGGCAAAGCGGCGCCACGCGGGCCGTGGATGGCGAGGCATGAGCGAGCGCCGCGTTCGGGCACAAAAAAACCGCGCGGACTTGAAAAATCCGCGCGGCTCTTTCGTTCGATTAATGCGTCGACTCCGACGCGGCGTGTTAAAGAGGCGCTCTCCGCCTGTCGAGCGCCTTCTTTTTTGCGTGACTGCTTGTGGCGCTTGCCTGTGCTCTGAAAATACTCAGGCCGGCAGCGAGAAGCTCGAGATCGCTTCGCGCAGCACACCCACCTGATCCTTCAGCGAGTGCGCCGCAGCCGCGGCCTGTTCGACCAGCGCCGCATTCTGCTGCGTGACCTGGTCCATTTCGCCGACCGCCCGATTGACCTGCTCGATGCCCGCGCTCTGTTCGCGCGACGCATTGCTGATCTCTTCGAGAATCTCGTTCACGCGCCGCACCGACTGCACGATTTCGCCCATCGTCGACCCGGCATTGGCGACCAGCGACGCGCCGGCTTCGACCGTATGCGTCGAGGTCTCGATCAAGGCCTTGATTTCCTTCGCCGCCGTGGCCGAGCGTTGCGCGAGGCTGCGCACTTCGGCTGCGACCACCGCGAAGCCGCGGCCCTGTTCGCCCGCGCGGGCCGCTTCCACGGCCGCGTTGAGCGCGAGAATGTTGGTCTGGAAGGCGATGCCGTCGATCACGCCGATGATGTCGCCAATCTGCCGCGAACTGGTGGTGATCTCGCCCATCGTGCGCACCACGTCGTCGACCACGCGGCTGCCGCGCGTGGCGACATCCGCGGCCTGGCCGGCGAGGTGCGCGGCCTGCTGCGCGCTGTCCGCGTTCTGCTTCACGTTGACCGTCATCTGGTCCATGCTCGACGCCGTTTCGACGAGCGCGGCGGCCTGTTCTTCGGTGCGCTGCGAGAGATCCGTGTTGCCGGCGGCAATTTCGGTCGCGCCGATATTGATGTTTTCCGTGCCGAGACGCACCCGCGACACGGTTTCGACGAGACCGGCCTGCATCGTCTGGAGCGCGTGCAACAGACTGCCGGCGCTGTCCGGGCGCACCGGCACGCGCGTGGCGAGATTGCCGTGCGCCATCAACCGCGCGTGCTCCACGGCGGCTTCGAGATCGCCGCCGAGCGAGCGGCGAATGCTGCGCAACACCAGCAGCATCACGGCGGTGGCGATCGCACCGAGCGTGACGGTGATCACGAGCCAGCGCAGCAAACTGGCGTAGAAGGCGCTTTGCACGTCGTCCATATACATGCCGGTGACGATGTACCAGTCCCACGGCGCGAAGTGCAGCGCGTAGCTGGTTTTGGCCACCGGTTTGTCGCTGCCCGGCTTGGCCCACAGATAGTCGACGAAGCCGCCGCCTTCGCGATTGCCCGCGGTGACGATATCGGTGAACAGATGGTTGCCCGCCGGATCGACGAACTGCCCGAGATTCTTGCCGACCATTTCGGGCTTGAACGGATGCATCAGCATGACCGGTTGCGAATCGTTGACGGAGATGTAGCCGTCCTTGCCGTAGCGCATGGCCGCGAGGGTGACGAGCGCCTGCTTTCTGGCTTCGTCTTCGGTCATTGTGTGCTGTTGCGCGAGCGTGTAGTAGCGGCCGACGATATGGTTGGCCTGGTCGATCAGCGCTTGCAACTGATCGCGGCGGTCGGAAATCATCGAGGCGCGGTTTTGCCAGGCGCCGAAGCCGCCGATCAGGATCAGGCCGATCCAGAGAACGGCGACCATCGAGGCCAGTTTCTTGTTCAAAGTCATAGCGGTTTTTGCTTTCGCACAGTGGTCGGTCAGGATGGGGTTCGCTTCAGGCGATTGGCTTGTCGCTTACCGTGTTTACGGCGTGCCGCTATGCGCTCCGCAGGGCAGGGGAAACCCGCTATCGGACTGTGCTATTCGTCTGACTAAAAAGCGTTTTTACGGTCGGGATCGCATTTTGATGCCTGCTTGGTCGCGGCTTATTTATTTGATATTGATTCGAGCGGGGCTTTCCCCGCATTGGGATCGCAAATGCCGGCACTTCTCAATCGGGATTAATAGTTAAGACGCTTCGGCAATAAATGGCTGCGTATTTGAAGCGTCGCGGTCGCCACAACTGGTTATCGCCGAAGCCGGTCAACGGTAATGCTGGTCTGCTTCCTGACAAGGGTTGCGGCAGGATTCCACAAAACGCCAATAAAATCCAAGCGGCCGGCGCATTACCCGATTTGCTAAAAACGACACATTTTTCCACTTATCCGCAAATAGAGAAAGCGATTGTCACGGAAAAGACGAGTAATTAGAAATTCCGCTATAGTCGCCATTTTCCAGACGTCAGTCGGGCAACAGAAGAGCACCAATAAGCCCGCCACCAGGAGTAAAAAAAATGAACGCCCGCGAACCTGCTTTCGTCTCCGCTTCCCGCAGCGCGCGCCTGCGCCAGATGCTCGTCAGCAACGAACTCGAATTCATGATGGAGGCCCATAACGGCCTGTCCGCGCGGATCGTCCGCGAAGCCGGTTTCAAGGCGATCTGGGGCTCGGGCCTCGCGATCTCCGCGCAATTCGGCGTGCGCGACAACAACGAAGCAAGCTGGACGCAAGTCGTCGACACGCTCGAATTCATGGCCGACGCGAGCGACCTGCCGATCCTCCTCGACGGCGATACCGGCTACGGCAATTTCAACAACGTGCGCCGCCTCGTGCGCAAGCTCGAACAGCGCGGCATTGCCGGCGTGTGTATCGAGGACAAGCAGTTTCCCAAGACCAACAGCTTCATCAACGGCGAAGCGCAACCGCTCGCCGATATGGACGAGTTCTGCGGCAAGATTAAAGCCGGTAAAGACTCGCAGCTGGATGAAGACTTTTCGATCGTCGCGCGCGTGGAAGCGTTGATTGCCGGCTGGGGTATGGACGAGGCGCTGCGTCGCGCGGAAGCGTACCGTCAAGCCGGCGCGGATGCGATCCTGATTCACAGCAAGCTCTCGCGCCCCGACGAAATTCTCGAGTTCGCCCGCGAATGGGCGGGCCGTGCTCCGCTCGTGATCGTGCCGACCAAGTACTACAGCACGCCCACCGAAGTATTCCGCGAAGCCGGCATCAGCACGGTGATCTGGGCGAACCATCTGATTCGCGCGGCAACCTCGGCCATGCAGGCGGTCGCGAGGGAAATTCACGCGAGCGAAACGCTCGTCAACGTGGAAGACAGCATCGCCGCCGTCAACGAAATCTTCCGTCTGCAAGACGCCGACGAATACTCGGAAGCCGAAGACCGCTACCTGTCGAGCGGCCGCGCGGCCGGCTCCGCGGTCGTGCTTGCGGCAAGCCGCGGCAAGGGCCTCGAAGCCGTCACCGAAGACCGTCCGAAAGTCATGCTGCCGATCGCCGGCAAGCCGCTGTTGCGCTGGCTCGTCGATGCATTCAAGAAGCAGGGCGTGAACGACATCACCGTGGTCGGCGGTTATCGCGCCGATGCGATCGACACGGCCGGCATCAAGCTCGTCGTCAACGAACGCCATGCGCACACCGGCGAACTCGCGTCGCTTGCCTGCGCGGTGGACAAGCTGGCGGGCGACACGGTCGTCTCGTACGGCGATCTGCTGTTCCGCAGCTATATCCTGCGCGATCTGGTGGAAAGCGATGCGGCGTTCAGCGTGGTGGTCGATTCGTCGCTGACCGACGCGGAAAACGCCAGCGTGCGCGATTTCGCGTGGTGCTCGGCGGCCGACGACCGGGGCCTGTTCGGCAACAAGGTCGTGCTGCGTCACGTATCGAGCGGGCAGGACGCAACCTCGTCGATCGCGTCGCAAACGCCGCATGGCCGCTGGGTCGGCCTGCTGAACGTGCGCGGCGAAGGCCTTGAGCGTTTGCAGGCGGTCATGAGCCGCTTGCAGGCGCGCCCGGATTTCGCGACGCTCGATATGCCCGCGTTGCTGAACGCGCTGATCGAAGCGGGCGAATCGATCGAGGTGCAATACGTGCACGGCCATTGGCGCGGCGTGAACGACCTCGAAGACTTCCGCCGCGCGGGCGACTTCGCGCATGCGCAAGCGCCGTTCGCGGCCGGTGACACGGCAACCGGCGTGGCAGCGGACCCAGCGAGCGGAGCTGCGCAATGATCGAGGCTGCACAGTTCGTCGAGGCGGCGCGCGAGCGCGGCTTCGACTGGTATGCGGGCGTGCCGTGTTCGTATCTGACGCCGTTCATCAACTACGTGTTGCAGGACGAGTCGCTGCATTACGTATCGGCGGCCAACGAGGGCGACGCCGTCGCCCTGATCGCGGGCGTCACGCTCGGCGCGCGCAATGGCCGGCGCGGCATCACCATGATGCAGAACTCCGGCCTCGGCAACGCCGTGAGCCCGTTGACCTCGCTCACGTGGACCTTCCGGCTGCCGCAACTGCTGATCGTCACGTGGCGCGGCCAGCCCGGTGTCGCCGACGAACCGCAGCACGCGCTGATGGGCCCAGTCACCCCCGCAATGCTCGAAACGATGGAGATCCCCTGGGAAACGTTTCCGACCGAAGCCGGCGCGATCGGCCCGGCTCTCGATCGTGCCATCGCGCATATGGATCAAACCGGCCGGCCGTATGCGTTGGTGATGCAAAAGGGCAGCGTGGCGCCGTACGAGTTGAAGGACAGCGGCGCGAGCGCGCGCCGTGAGCCCGTTACGCCGCAGTCGCGGTTCGCAAACCTCGCACCGGGCGAACTCGCTTCGCGGCACGACGCGCTGAACAAGGTGATCGGGCACACGCCGCTCGAATCGACGGTGGTGCTCGCCTCGACGGGATTTTGCGGGCGCGAACTCTACGCGATCGACGACCGTCCGAACCAGTTGTACATGGTCGGCTCGATGGGTTGCGTGACGCCGTTCGCGCTGGGTCTGGCGCTCGCGCGTCCCGATCTGCACGTGGTCGCGCTCGACGGCGACGGCGCCGCGCTGATGCGCATGGGCGCGTTCGCGACCCTCGGCGCATACGGTCCGTCGAATCTCACGCACGTGCTGCTCGATAACGGCGCGCACGATTCCACCGGCGGTCAGGCCACGGTGTCGTCGCAGGTTTCGTTTGCGGGCGTGGCCGCGGCGTGCGGCTATGCGTCGGCGGTGGAAAGCGACGACGTGGCCGTGATCGACGACCTGTTCGAAGCGGCGCCGCTCGACGGCCCGCGCTTCGTGCGTCTGGCGATTCGCCGCGGCACGCCCGACGGGCTGCCGCGTCCCACCATTACTCCGCCCGATGTGAAGACGCGTCTGATGCGCCACATCGGCGCCGCTTAACGCAAGTCAAGGAGCGTTCATGCTGCTACTCAATCCCGGCCCGGTGACGCTCACCGAACGCGTTCGCAACAGCCTGTTGCAGACGGATCTGTGCCATCGCGAGAGCGAGTTTTTCGATTTGCAGGAAGAGGCCCGCACGCGTCTGGTCGATCTGTACGGTCTCGATGCCGGGCAATGGCAAGCGGTCCTGATGACCGGCTCCGGCACGGCGGCCGTCGAAAGCATGACCGCCGCGCTGGTGCCGCAGAACGGCAAGCTGCTCGTCGTGGAAAACGGCGTGTACGGCGAGCGCATTTCGCAGATCGCCACGCAGTACGGCATCGCGCATGAATCGCTGAAGCACGACTGGATGCAGGCGCCCGACCTTGAGAAAATCGCCGCGCGCCTCGACGCGGACAAGGCGTTCACGCACGTCGCCGTGATCCATCACGAAACCACCACGGGCCGCCTGAACGATCTGGCGGCGCTCGGCGCGCTGTGCCGCGATCGGGGTCTGCGTTTGCTGGTGGACGGCGTGAGCAGTTTCGGCGCCGAATCGATCGATTTCGCCGACACCAGTCTCGACGCGGTGGCCGCCACGGCGAACAAGTGTCTGCATGGCGTGCCGGGCGCGTCGTTCGTGCTGGTGCGGCGCGCCGCGCTCGAGCAGGCGGCGAGCCGCACGTACTACCTCGATCTCGGACGCCTTGCGCGTTTGCAGGATCAGCGCAACACGCCGTTCACGCCGTCGGTGCATGCGTACTACGCACTGGTCGAAGCGCTGCGCGAACTCGCCGACGAAGGCGGTTGGCGCGCGCGTCATGCGCGCTACGCGGCGCTCGCCGAACAGGCGCGGGCAGGTCTCGCCGAGCGCGGCATCGGCAGCGTGTTGCCGCCGGAGCAGTCGTCGGTGGTGCTGCGCGCGTACCGTTTGCCGGCCGGCATCGCGTATCCGCAACTGCACGACGCGCTGAAGGCGCGCGGCTTCGTGATTTACGCGGGGCAAGGCGGCTTGTCGGCGGAACTGTTCCGCATCTCGACGATGGGCAACATTCACGCCGCCGACATCGAGCGTCTGTTGCAAGGCTTTACCGAACTGACGCGTTGATTCGCGCCTCCGGATGCTGGCCGCGCGACGCGGTCACACCGGATCTTTGTCCGGCGGCCCATCGGGCTGCTGCGGTTCCTCGGTGTGGTGGCCGGGCGACGGCGGCACCAGCGGATCGGCTTCCGGGTCGCGGTTCGGATCGGCATTGGGATCGGGAATCGGACTGGTATGCATGTCGTAGCTCATGACGGTACCTTTGGGGTGAGAAGAGGACGGTGCGGGCGGCAGGGACGAACCCGCGCCGGCCGTTCTCTTCAAGCGTAGCCGTTTCCGGCGCGCCGCGTCGTCTACTTTTTCACGCGACGGCCTACGCTGAGCTGCCAGTAACGCTCGGTGGCGAAAATGTCCTCGTAATTGCCCGCGCCGAATGCGCGCAACTGGCTTGCGTAAGCGTTGACGGCTTCGCGTTTGAGTTGCAAGCGGCGTTGCAGATCGATCGTATGGCTCGCGCTCGGGTGAGCCGGTGTCGCGACAATGCCGCGCTGCGCGAGATCGGCGAGCCGCGCCTGCACCACGCCGGGCGTGCGGCGGTGAATCGCTTCCTCGTAGCCGAACCACGTGAGATGCGACAGGCGCGGCAGGATTTCGCAGCAGGCTTCGAACACCCGCACGTGGTCGTCGTGATACAGGCCGAGCGGCATCAGCAGCGTGTTCGCGGTGGTGCGGTAGATGGTTTCTTCGAGCGCCGCCGCCAGTTTGCCGATCGACGGCGAGTCCAGGTACTGGCTGTCGCGAAACGGCATGCGCAACGGGATCGCATCGAGCACTTCGAGTGCGCGGTTGTCTTCCAGCGTGCGCTCGTGGATGGCCTGAAGTGCGTCCGTGAAGCCCGACTTTTCGTCCCATTCGGTGTGCATCGGCTGCTCGGGCGGCGCGGCGAACACCGTGCAGACCGCGGCGTCGGGATGCGCGGCGAGCAACGCGCCGCAACTGAAGACGGCGTCGTCGAAGTGGGGCGAGACAATAAAAAGGCGTGGGCTGGTTTCGCTCATGGGACGTGTGATGGGTTCGCGACGCGCGGGCCGTGGTCAGGGTTGTCCGAGGCTCGGGCGTCGCACCGGTGGGGAAAAGCGCGGCGTCACATCAGCTTAGGCGGAATTGGCGTGGCTTGCGCGGCCCGTTCGTGGCGCGCAAGTGGCGTGCCTGAGCACGGCGCTCGGGTGGCGGGTTCCCGTAGAGGCTCACCGTGGTGGGCCAACTGGCTCCTGAACCTGCTCACCTTGGCGCAGCCTGAACGGCAAGCTGGCGGCCGGCTCCATCGCCAACCTCGCCGCGCGACCGAACGCCGCCACCATGCCCGCGACGATATCCTCGCGCAGCCGGCCGTCGGCCATTTTCAGCGCGTACGACGGATGCCACGTCGGCACGATCAGCCGCCCGCCGTGATCGATGGTTTGCCCCAGATATTCCGACAGATTGACGTGCGCGCCGGTCAGCGCCTTCAGCGCGGTTGCGCCGAGCGTGACCACCACGCGCGGCGCGACCTGCGCGAGCTCCTGTTCCAGCCAGTAATGGCAAGCCTCGACCTCGCGCGGCGCGGGCGTGCGGTGTACGCGCTGCTGATCGAGCGTTTCCCACTTGTAGTGCTTGACGGCGTAAGTCAGATACAGCGCCGCGCGGTCGAGCCCGGCGCGCGCGAGCACCGTGTCCAGCAATTGACCGGCGGGTCCGCTGAAGGGCGCGCCGCTCTGGTTCTCGTCCTCGCCGGGTTGTTCGCCGACCGCCATGATCGCCGCCTGAACCGGCCCGGCGCCCGCAACGGCCTGCTTTGCGTTGCGCCACAACGCGCAGCGCCGACAGGTGGACAACGGGCCGGTGGGCTCGCGCAACGGCGGCGTCACCGCCGAATATTCGACTGGCGGCATTGCCGGGACGGTGACGGTGCCGCTCTGCGCGCCGAGACGGCTGCGCTCGCGTGCGAGGTGCGCGGGCAGCGGCGGGCCCGCGGGCGGCGTTCTCCAGTAGCGCAGCGGCACGGGTGCCGGCGCGACGTTGAAGACGCTGGCGTAATACGCGAGCCAGAGCGCCTCGGTGGGTTCGCTGGTCGTGGCTTCGCCGGCCATGGCGCCCGGCGGCAACACCGGCGCGGCCGGCGGGTTCGGCTGCTGGCTCGCGGAACGAGGGCGCGCGGCGTGGCCGCCGTTATCCGCTGCCGGCCCGCCGCTTCGCAGCAACATGCCGTTCCAGAATGCCGCGCCTTGCGGCGTGGCCAGCATCCACGTGGAATCGCCCATACGCTCGGCGAAGCGCGCGGCGGCCCGTTCCAGCTGATCGTGATGCGGTTCGTACCAGCCGACGAATTCCGGCAGGCCCATCGACGGGTCGCGCCGCCTGAACAGGGTGAGCAGCACCAGATCGGCGGTTTCGTGCTCCACTGACCGGATGCGTTGATCGAGCAGCGCGCCGTCGCGGTCTTGCGGATCGACGACATGGCGCTCGCCGTGTGTCCAACGCCACAGGATGCGGTAGAGCAGGGACCAGCGGTCCGGCGCCCGGTAGCAGGCCGCCGTTTTCAGCCGGGCGAGCAGTTCACGAGGGATCGCGGGGGCGGCGACCGGCGGCGCGGCAGTGGAGCTGTCGGGAATATCGGCGCTGTGTGGGCCGGCATTGCCCGATGATCCCGAAGTGCACTCGACCCACTCCACCCACTCCACCCACTCGATCCGCTCCGGCTCGATCCCTTGCCGCAGCAGTTCCCGCGCCGCGCGGCGCCAGGCGGCAAAAGACGGTTCGATTGCAATGCTTTTCATGCGGACGCGCCACGGGCAAGCGGCAAACAGCGCGCTCGTCCGTGCGGACAAAATACTGTATGGATGTACAGTATGCGCCTGAACGGCCGCCCGGATCAAGTGTGGCGGCTGTCAGTAAACAGAATTGGTTGGACTAGCGCGCAGTTAGCTAGTCTCGAAAGCACGGAATTGGCTGGACTGCCGGGAAAGCGCGGGAATCAAAGGACTGCCGCGCGGACGGGGGCGCTCCCCGGCAACGTGCCGATAAGACTTTGATTAGAAAGGGTGAGAGACGCTTGACGACCCTCAACGGCCGTGCTGGCAATCCAGGTCAACGGCCGGTCGGTCACGCAACCTTTCGAACCGGCGCGACGCGGGCCGCTCGCACACTCCGGCAAATCCAACGAATTCGCGTCACAATCCGGCGAGTCCAGTTTATTCGGTTCCGCGTCATCTGGCGCGTGACCGAATTTGTTGCCAGGTGCTTGATTTTTGATGACGCCCAGTCCAACGAATTCCGAATCCCTGCAGCCGCTTCGCCACTGCGCCATGGCACGATTGCCGCGCCGGCGTCACGCCGCCTAGACGTTGCGCAGATCCTCAGGCGTATCGACATCGCGCAAAATGCCCGCGTCGTCGACATCCAGCCGCGTCACCCGGTGAGACATGAAGAGGGACCTCGCGCCGGCATCGCCGTCGAGCGCCAGCAGCGCGTCGCGATGTTCGATGCCGAAGCCGACCGGATGCCCGCGCTGCCCCTGATAAAACGGCGCGACCAGCGACGCGCCGCCGTCGAGCGCGCGCGCCACGTCTTCGATCGTCGAGGTGGCGATGCGCGGCATGTCCGCGAGCGCGACGATCCAGCCCTCGGCGCCTTCGCTGGCCTCGACGCCGGCCGCGAGACTCGCGCCCATGCCGCGTTCGGCGTCCAGCGCGAACACCACGTCGCAACCGGCGTCGTTGAGCAGCCGCGCGAGCGCGTCCGAACCCGGCCGCACCACGGCCAGCACCCGCGTCGCGACCCGCAGCAGCCGATGAGCGGATTCGTGTGCGACCGGTGTGCCGTCGGGCATGCGCGCAAGCAGTTTATTGTGCAGGCCGTCCGGGTCGAAGCGCGAACCGAAGCCGGCGGCGAGCAACACGCCAGTGGCGAGTGAGGCGTAGGCCATGGGCGGGCACCGGGAGAAAAGATGAGATCGATTGTGCGATGCAACGCAGCCGTAGGCAAGCGCCAATGCATATGCACGGCGCTTGCTCTCCCGCTTGCTATCCTCTTCATGCGCTTGCCCGCTTTCGGCCCGCTTTCGCCCGCTGATCTACAACGCATCGCCTTCACCATGAATCGCATCGGCGCGCGGGAAGGCGCGCGCATCAAACCTGCATCGGGCTCATCACTTTGTCGAGCGTGATGGGCAGGTCTCGCACGCGCACGCCGGTGGCGTGATACACCGAGTTCGCGAGCGCCGCCGGCACGCCCGTAATGCCGATCTCGCCGATGCCGCGCACCCCGAGCGAGTTGATATAGGGATCCGGCCGGTCGATAAAGGTAATGTCGAGCGAACCGATGTCGGCATTCACCGGCACGTGATACTCCGCGAGATTCGCGTTGGTGAAGCGGCCATAGCGGGTATCCACCGGACTCTCTTCCTGCAGCGCCGCCCCCACGCCCCATACGATGCCGCCCATCAACTGGCTGCGCGCCGTCTTCTGGTTGAGCACGCGTCCCACGTCGTACACGGCCACTACGCGCGGCACCCGGATCGTGCCGAGGTCGGCATCCACATGCACTTCCACGAACACCGCGCCGAACGAGTGAAACGAGTATTTCTGCTTTTCGTCGCCGGGCTTGACGGTCGCGATCGCCTCGATCGGCTTGCCGCCCGAGCGCGCGATGATCGCCGCCGCCGGATCGCGCCTCGCCGGTTGCGAGCGGCTGGTTACCCAGCCGTTTTCCACGGTGATGTCGTCGAGCGCGATGCCGTGCACGGGTGAAGCCTGATCGGCGAGCGCCAGCGCGATCAACTGGCCGCGCACCTGGCTCGCCGCGTCGCGCACGGCCGGCGACACGCTCGCCGCCGATTGCGATCCGCCCGACACCGGCGCTCTGGGCAGCGACGAATCGCCGAGCGCGAAGTGGATGCTTTCCGGCGCGAAGCCGAGCGCGTCGGCGGCCACCTGGGTCATCACGGTATAGGTGCCAGTGCCGATGTCCTGAGTGCCGGAGGCGACCATCGCCGTGCCGTCCGGCAAGATCCGCGCAATCGCGCTGGCTTCGCTGCGATTGGCCGGATAAGTGGCGCTCGCCATGCCCATGCCGATCAGCGTGTCGCCGTTGCGCATCGAGCGAGGAGCGCTCGTGCGCCGCGACCAGCCGAATTTCTCGGCGCCGATCTGATAGCACTCGCGCAAGGACTTTCCCGACCACGGCTTGTTTTCCTGCGGGTCGGTCTCGGCGTAATTCTTGATGCGCAACGCGAGCGGGTCCATGTTCAAGGCCACGGCGAGTTCGTCGATCGCGGATTCGAGCGCGAATGAACCGGTGGTTTCTCCCGGCGCGCGCATGAAGGTCGGCGTGCCGAGATTGAGCGGCACGATGCGGTGCGTGGTCACCTGATTGGGCACCGCGTACAGCATGCGTGTGACCATGCAGCAGGTCTCGGTCCAGTCTTCGATCACCGAGGTGGTCGAGATGCTGTCGTGACGCATGGCGGTGAGCGTGCCGTCGCGCCGCGCGGCGAGCACGAAGTGCTGCTCGGTGCGCGGACGCGCGCCGACCGGGCCGAACATCTGCGGCCGTTCGAGCACGAGCCGCACGGGGCGTCCGGTCTGTTTCGCCGCCATCGCGCACAACGACACATGCGACCACGACGAACCCTTGCAACCGAAACCGCCGCCCACGAACGGCGAAATTACGCGCACGTCGGCGGGTGACATGCCGAGCGTCTTCGCGACCGCCTGCGCCGCGCTGCTGACGCCTTGCGTCGAATCGTAGAGCGTGAGCTGCGGACCGTCCCAGCGCGCCATCGTGGCGTGCGGCTCCATCGGATTGTGATGCTCGATCGGCGTGGTGTAGGTCGCGTTGACGTGCACGGTGCCGCTTTGCATGCCGTCGTCGAAGCTGCCGCGTTGCGTGTCGGTTTGCCGGCCTTGCGGTTTGTCCGGCGCGTGCGCGTTCGGTTTGGCTTGCGCGAAGTCGGTGGTCGCGGCGCCGCTCTGATAGGTGATGCGCAACTGGCGCGCGGCGTCCGTGGCATGTTCGAGCGTATCGGCCACCACCACGGCGACCGGCTCGTTGCTGTAGTGAACCTGGTTGTCCTGAAGCAGCGACAGGCGGCGTCCTGCCGGCGGCGCCAACGCGGGCTTGCCGCCGTTGGGCAAACGCGGCGCGTTCTGATAGGTCATCACGAGCAGCACGCCGGGCAGCGCCTGGGCGCGGCTCGCATCGATCGACGCGATGGTGCCGCGCGCAATCGTGCTCGTGACCAGCACCGCATGGGCAAGACGTGCCTCGGGAAATTCGGCGGCATAACGCGCTTCGCCGGTGACTTTGAGCAGACCGTCGGTGCGGTCGAACGGTTGACCGATCAGATTCATGCGACACCTCCCGCGTGGCCTGCGGCCTGATTGACTGCGCGCACGATCGCGCGCTGCGCGAGCTGCACCTTGAAACGATTGTCGTGTTGCGGCCGGGCTTCGCGTAATGCGGCGGCAGCGGCGTTGTTCAGGGTGGCCTGGGTGAGCGGCTGGCCATTGAGCATCTGTTCCGCGGCGCTGGCGCGCCATGGCTTGTGCGCGACGCCGCCCAGCGCGATACGCGCGGTCCTCACGCGATCGCCATCCATCTGCAACGCGGCGGCAACCGAGACCAACGCGAATGCGTAACTGGCGCGGTCACGCACCTTCAGATAATGAGAGTTCGCGCTGAAGAGCGGCGGTGGCAGATCGACGGCCGTAATCAGTTCGCCCGGTTGCAACGTGGTATCGACATCGGGCCGCTCGCCAGGCAGCCGGTGAAAATCGGCGAACGCAATGGTCCGCTCGCCCGCGGGGCCGCTCACGCGCACCACGGCATCGAGCGCGGCGAGCGCCACGCTCATGTCCGACGGATTCACCGCGATGCATTGGGGACTCGCACCGAGAATCGCATGCGTGCGATTGTGGCCGTCGAGCGCCGCGCAGCCGCTGCCCGGCATGCGTTTGTTGCACTGCGTGAAGGCCGTGTCGTAGAAGTAGCCGCAACGGGTGCGCTGCAGCAGATTGCCGCCGACCGTCGCCATATTGCGCAGTTGCGACGACGCGCCCGACAAAAATGCTTGCGACAGCAACGGGTAGTGTTCGCGCACCAGCGCGTGGTTGGCCGCATCGCTATTGCGCACCAGCGCGCCGATCCGGATGCCGCCGTCAGGCAGCATCGTGACCGTATCGAGCCCGTGGATATGCGTGATATCGATCAGCCGCACCGGCCGCGCTACGCCGCCCTTCATCAGATCGAGCAGGTTGGTGCCGCCGCCGATGAATACCGCCCCCGGCTGCTGCGCCGCCCGCACTGCGCCGGCAACATCGCCGGCGCGTTCGTAAGAGATCGCATCCATGCTGTCGCTCCTCAGGCGCTGCGGCGGTTGCCGCTGCCCGTCGTGTCGCTGCCGGCGGCGCTGCCATTTTGCGCGCCGCCTTCGTGCACCGCGCGCACGGCGGCCACGATATTCGCGTACGCGCCGCAGCGGCAAAGATTGCCGCTCATGCGTTCGCGGATTTCGTCGTCGGAGAGTTGCGGCGGGCGGCTGCGAACATCGGCCGTCACGGTGCTCGCGGTGCCGGTACGAAATTCATTCAGAAGGGCAGTCGCGGAGCACAACTGCCCGGGCGTGCAGTAACCGCACTGAAAGGCATCGTGTTCGATGAACGCGCGCTGCATCGGACTCAATACGCCGTTGCTGGCGAGCCCTTCGACCGTCGTAATGTTCTCGCCCTCGTGCATCACGGCGAGCGTCAGACAGGAGTTGATGCGCCGGCCATCGGCGAGCACGGTGCAGGCGCCGCATTGTCCGCGATCGCAGCCCTTCTTCGTGCCCATCAGCCCCGCGTATTCGCGCAATGCGTCGAGCAGGGTGACGCGCGGCTCGAGTTGCAGCGTGTAAGCGCGGCCGTTCACGGTCAGGGTGACCGGGCGCGGCGGCACGGCTTGCCGGGCCTGTACGGCAGGCGCGGCCGGGGTCTGGGTTTGCGCGCGCAGATGCGGCGCCGCGCCGACCGTGGCGGCAGCGGCAGCCGATTGGAGAAAGCGGCGGCGGGAAGGTTGGGGCGGGGTGGCGGCTGACTCGTCACTCGGATCCTGACATTCGTTATGCGTGGACATGACGTTCTGTTGACTCCGTCGAAAGGTCGATGCAGGCTAGCGATGCGTCGGCATCCGAAGCGTCGCGCTCCATTGGACACAACTCAGCAAATTCGGTGCCGTTGCATACACAACGGTATTAACAAATATCGGAGACAGCCAATGACAGTAATTCGAAGAGTCGAATCCGCGTCGAGACCCGTATCGGCGGTACGAATCCTGACGGCCATGGTGGCCGTGACGGTCGTGCTGACTGCCTGCCACAGCGGCGAGGAGGTCAATTCACCGCCGCAAGCGAACACGTTGCCGAATTTTATCGCCAGTACCTCGGTCAGGACCCAGTCTTACGACGGCAATACCGACGACCTGCTCACCGCGGGGCTCGGCAAGACCGGTCTCGCTTCGGCTGCGGCGCCCGCCGTTGCCAACGCTGCGCAACCCACCGCCGCCGAATTGCGGCGCCTCGCCATCTGGGCGAACTACCGCGCGCTGGTCGACATGACCGCGAACGGCGGCTACGGACGCTTCTGGGGGCCCAATGTCGATGTGAACGGCAACGACACGCTCGGCGAAGGCAAGATCGCCGGCAAGGAATATCTCGCCTTCGCCGACGACGGCACCGGGACTCAGAACGTCACCATGCTGGTGCAGATTCCGGCGAGCTTCAACCCGGATCAGCCGTGCATTGTCACGGCGACGTCATCCGGGTCGCGCGGTGTCTACGGCGCGATTTCGGCGGCCGGCGAGTGGGGCCTCAAGCGCGGTTGCGCGGTGGCCTATAACGACAAGGGCAGCGGCAACGGCGCGCATGAACTGTCTTCCAACCGGGTCACCTTGATCGACGGCACCTTGCAGGACGCGGGCGCCGCGGGCAAGGCCAGTCTCTTCACGGCTAACCTCGGCAATACCGATCTGGCGACTTATAACAGCCAGTTCCCGAATCGCTATGCATTCAAGCACGCGCACTCGCAACAGAACCCTGAGCAGGATTGGGGCAAGAATACGTTGCAGGCAATCCAGTTTGCTTATTGGGCGCTCAATGATTCGTATGGCACGCTCAACGGGACGACCCGCAACGTGCGTTACACGAGCGGCAGCATCATGACCATCGCGGCTTCGGTGAGCAATGGCGGCGGCGCGTCGCTCGCCGCGGCGGAGCAGGACACGTCCGGTTGGATCACCGCGGTGGTCGTCGGCGAGCCGCAAATCAACTTGCGCTTGCCTGCGCAGGTGTCGGTGGCCCAGGGCGGCGTGCCGGTCGGCGCGTTCGGCAAACCGCTCGCCGACTACATGACGCTCGCCAACATGCTGCAACCGTGCGCGGCACTCGCGCCCGCGGCAGCCGGCGCGCCGTATCTGACGGCGTTGCCGCTCGCCACGACCACGGCGATTCGCACCGCGCGATGCACGTCGCTGGCGTCCGCCGGTGTGATTGCAGGCGCGAACACGACGGCCCAGGCGATCAACGCGCTCGCACTCCTGCACCAGAACGGCTATCAGACCGACTCCGACGTGCTGCAGGCGCCGATGTGGGATTCGCAAGCGGTGCCGGCTGTCGCCGTGACTTACGCGAATGCGTACGCAAAAGCGAGCGTCACCGCCAACCTTTGCGCATTCAGTTTCGGCACGACCAGTGCGGCCGGCGCCGCCGGCGTCACGCCGGCGGTGTCGCCCATGCTCACGGTGTTCGGCAACGGCAACGGCGTGCCGCCGACCAACGGCATCAACCTCGTGTTCAACTCGGGCGCGGGCGGGGCGGACCATCGGCTGGCAAGCGCCGACGCCAGCTATGCGGGCGCCTCCTGTCTGCGCACGCTGTGGACCAACGGCACGCTGACGAGTAGCGTCGAAGCGATTCGCGTGAATGCGAACCTGCACGGCAAGCCCGCTATCATCGTGCAGGGCCGCGCCGATGCGCTGGTGCCGATCAACCATGCTTCGCGGCCGTATCTCGGCTTGAACCAACTGAGCGAAGGCGGCGCGAGCAAGCTGTCGTTCTATGAAGTGACGAACGCTCAGCATTTCGATGCGTTTCTCGGCGTGGCCGGCTTCGATTCGCGCTTCGTGCCGCTGCATTACTACAACATTCAGGCGCTCAACCTGATGTGGAACCATCTGAAGAGCGGCACGCCGTTGCCGCCGTCCCAGGTGATTCACACGATACCGCGCGGCGGCACGCCCGGCGCCGCACCGCAGTTGACCACGGCCAATCTGCCGTCGATCGCGGCGAGTCCCGGCGTGAACGCGATTACGGTGAGCAACGGCGCGGTGAACGTGCCGAACTGAAGCGCACCTGGCTGAAGGCACCGGCTCGCGGCGGCACTCGCGCGAGCCGGCGCGCGTGCCGCCAGTGAGCATGACCGTGCAGGAATGAGCGATGCTATTGCTGGTGAAGTGATGCGCGTTCAAAGGAGAGCGAATGCAGTTCGACTACAGGCATTTCCATATCGATTGCCGCGCCCGCCACGCAGAAGACGGCCTCTATCATGCGCGAGCGAAGATCACTCGCGTGCCGCAAAGAAACGAACACGTCCAGTCGCATGATTCCGGCGATATCGACGCCTTTTCCAACGAAGCCGATGCCATTTCGTGCGCCAAGTCGTACGCCATGGAGTGGTGCGACGGCGCGGCACGATAGGCCGCATTGCAGGGAGGACGTGCCGTGGCGAGGCTTCGAATCGCGACGTTCAACATCAACGGGATCCGCTCGCGCTTGCCCGCGCTGCTGCAATGGCTCGAACGCGGGGCGCCCGACATTGTCTGTTTGCAGGAACTCAAGGCGGTGGACAGCGCGTTTCCCGTCGAACCCTTGCGCGACGCCGGCTATGGCGCGATCTGGCAAGGGCAGAGCGCATGGAACGGCGTGGCGATCCTGTCCAAAGGCGAGGCGCCGCTGGAAAGCCGCCGCGGCCTGCCGGGATTCGAGGACGACACGCATAGCCGCTATCTCGAAGCCGCCGTGGGCGGCGTGCTGGTGGCATGCCTCTATCTGCCGAACGGCAATCCGCAGCCCGGCCCCAAATTCGACTACAAGCTGGCGTGGTTCGACCATCTGATCAAGCACGCGGCGAAGCTCTATAAGAGCGGCCATCCGGTGGTGCTGGCGGGCGACTTCAACGTGGTTCCCACCGATGAAGACATCTACAATCCGCGCTCGTGGCTCAAAGACGCGCTGCTGCAACCCGAGAGCCGCGAACGCTATCAGCGTTTGCTCGCGCAAGGCTGGACCGACGCGTTGCGAACGCATTTCGGCGACGCACGGGTGTACACCTTCTGGGACTATTTCCGCCGGCATTGGGAGACGAATTCCGGCTTGCGCATCGACCATCTGCTGCTGAGCGCCGAGCTCGCGCCGCGTTTGCGCGACGCCGGTGTCGACCGCTGGGTGCGGGGAGAGCCGCACGCGAGCGACCATGCGCCAGCGTGGGTGGAACTGGAGATGGGCGCGGCGCGCCGCAAGAAAAGCGGCGCATGAAGCGAAACGGGCGATCGCTGGACAGCAGATCGCCCGGAACCTCAGCCGACTCGACGATCAACGGCGATAGTTGCGCTCAGACGCGCCGTGCGCCCACAACGCGCCGGCCACGAAGCCGGCAAGCGCGACCACCGCAATCGCGGTGAAAGGGCTTTCCGCTGTGGTCTCGCGCACGAGGCTCGTGGTGCTCGCGCATAGCTGCTGGGCTTTGCCGCTGAGTTCTTTGGCCTTGCCGGCCAGTTGCGTGCCGGTATCGCCGAGCACGTCGCCGACCGCGCCCTGGACCTTGCCCGCGACTTCCTTGACTGCGCCTTCCGCTGTATTCGCTGCCGAATTGGTGTCCATACGTTTTTGCTCCCATTGTCATATTTACGTGCGAGCCGTTGCGGGTCGCAACACTCGCACACCCGGGTTGCGCGCACGCCGGCCGGAATAGCACGGCGTACGTCCACCAGAACGGGCGCAAGAAGCGCGCCTGAGGGTGCAAACCGACGCAGCGGGCGCGCGTGTCAGTGCCGGCGGCGCGCATTGATCCCCACGAACACCGCCATCAGCATCAGAAAGCCGCCGAACAGCAGCGCCGCATTCACCAGCACGTGACGGACGCCGAGCATCTCGACGTTGATGAACGGATAGGGATAAAAATCCGACAGGCTGCCGCGCCAGAAGGTCACCCCGAGATAGGCCAGCGGATACACCAGCCACAACAGGCAGTGCCGCCGTTTCAAATGAAAGCGCGGCACGAACAGCACCCAGTAGAGCGCGGCCAGCATGGGCAGCACGCTGTGAAGCGATTCGTTGAGCAGCAGCCGGAATGCCGTCGGCGACCACAATCCTCGCAACAGCAGGTTATAGGCGATCCCGACGAACACCATGTAGACAACCACCGCGGTGACGACAGTAGGTTGCCGGAAGAATCGCGCGGGCGCGGACCTGTGCCCGCGCCATGCCACACAGCTAAAACAGATCGCACAGGCGAGCGCGGTCAGATTCGTGAGGTAGCTGCTCATGCGCGCAAACCCGTCGAGCACGGTCAGGCCGCGGGCGAGGGTTCGGTCGATTGTCACGTCGGCTTGCGCGATGATGGAAAGCCACGCAATGACGGCGATGATCGCCGCCAGCGTCACCGACGAAACACTTGGCGTATGCAGCGGAAGCTCGGGCTCGCGCTGCCCGGAAGGGGAAGGGCGCATGCGTTCGATTCTATACACACCGCATGTGCCGTGCAGTGTGCGCGAGCGGACGCACGCGCCAAACCGGTCAGGCGCGAGGCCGCAAAAACCCTACGGCCTGCTATGCGAACCGGTCAACGGCTGCAGGTGCGCCACCGGAGCCGCCACCGGCGCGACCACCGCCGGAATCGCGGAACTTGCCGGCGCGGCATCGTCGATCGCGGCCCGTCCGCCGTCGTGGAAGAATGCCAGTTCCGCGGCCTTGTTCAACACCAGGATGCTGATGCGCCGATTGGTCGGCTCGTCGGCGACATTGCTGTTCAGCGGCAACACGTCGGCCAGTCCGCGCACCTGCAGCAGCTTTTCGCCATGCATGCCGCCGGCGACCAGCGCGCGGCGGGCCGCGTTGGCGCGTTCGGACGACAGTTCCCAGTTCGAGTAACCCTCCGGCCCCGCGGTGTACGGCACCGCATCGGTATGGCCGGCAATCGAAATGCGGTTGTCGACGTCGTTGAGCGCGGCGCCGATCTGCGTGAGGATCGTCACCGCATACGGTTGCAGCTTCGCGCTGCCGGAAGGAAACATCGGCCGGTTTTGCGAATCGACGATCTCGATTCGCAGCCCTTCGTTCGTGATCGAGACGCGGATCTGGTCCTTGAACGCCTTCAACGCGGGGCTCTGCTCGATCAGCGCGGTGAGCTTCGCCTTCAGTTGTTCGAGGCGCGCCGCGTCGGATGGCGCCACGCTCGGCGCGACGGTGGCGGCCGGCGTCGGCCGGGTTTGGGTCTGGCTCTTCGTGCCCTCGCCGGGCCGCGTGTCGGAGATGTCGCGGCCGCCGCCTTGCACCACACTCGGACGCGCCGCGGCCGTGCCTTCATGGCCGCCGAGCAGGCTCGACAAAGGCGTGTTGAAATAATCCTCGATACCCTGCTTGTCGTACTTGGATGTGGAGCCGAGCAGCCACATCAGCAGGAAGAACGCCATCATCGCGGTGACGAAATCGGCGTAGGCGATTTTCCATGCGCCGCCGTGATGGCCGCCATGATCGTCGCCCCTTTTCGAGCGGCGCACGATGATGGGCGCCAACGCCTGGTCCGCCGACGCGCGGGATTTTCTTTCGCTCATCATGGCGCTCCGCGTCAGGCCGACTTCGGCATCTTGGTGGCGCGCACGGCGTCGTCCAGTTCCTGAAAGCTCGGGCGGTCGGCCGTGAACAGCACCTTGCGGCCGAACTCGACAGCGATCGGCGGCGCATAGCCGGACAACGACGCGAGCAGCACGGCCTTTACGCACTGGTACGGCTTGGCTTCAGCGCGGCCTTTGGCGTTGAGCAGATCGGCCAGCGGGCCGATAAAGCCATAGGCGAGCAGAATGCCGAGGAACGTGCCGACCAGCGCGCCCGCGATCATTTCGCCGAGCACGGCAGGCGGTGCGCCGACCGAACCCATGGTGTGAACCACGCCCATGACCGCGGCGACGATCCCGAAGGCGGGCAGGCCGTCCGCCATCTTCTGAATGGCGTTGGCCGCCACGGTCGATTCCGCGTGATGCGTGGCCAGCTCCTCGTCCATCAGGTCCTGCACTTCGAGCACGTTGACATTGCCGCCGGACATCATGCGCAGATAGTCGACGATGAAGTCGAGCAGATGATGGTCTTCCAGCACGTGCGGGTACTTCTGGAAAATCACGCTTTCTTCCGGCGCGCCCACTTCGGCTTCGAGCGACATCATGCCTTCCTTGCGCGCCTTCTGAAGCAGCTCGTAGAGCAGGGCGATCAGTTCGAGGTATTTCTCCTTGGTGTAGCCGCCGCCTTTGAAGCATGAGGGAATCGCCTTCAAGGTTTTCTTTAGCGTCGAAGTCGGATTACTCACGACAAACGCGCCGATTGCCGCGCCGAAAATGCAAAGTAATTCGAACGGCTGAATGAGCGCCGGCAAATGACCGCCGACGCCGATAAAACTGCCGATCACGGAACCAATCACTAAAACCCAGCCGATTGCCACAAACATACTTTCTCTCCGATTATCTTGCGCTGCCCACGGTCGAATAGAACAGCCCGTATTTCAGGGGTTGCTCTGGGTGGGGCACACATCTTCCGTATGTATCGGTAAACGGCTGCATGCGCGGATGCTGAAGTGCCTGTCCGTCTCGAACGCGAAATAAATTCACCAATTGGTTAGTTCTTTGATTGGCGTCGGTAAATCTGTCCGCATTTTGCGATTGTTGGCGTGGCAATTCGTGTTTGCCCGGCCCCGCCGGGTAATGAGTCAATACGCCGCTAAGGCCACGCGACAGGTAACTTTTTACCGATCGCTCTGGTAGCATGTCGGTCGATTGACACAGACGGTCGTTCCCGGGGGGCGCCCTGTCGTGTCGCGGCCCGTCGACTACCAAAACCGGCAGTGCTAACGACTCAACCGGGAAGGAGTGCCGCATGCGAAACCTGAGATCCACTGTTCGAAGTCGGCTGATTCCCAAGGCGGCGACCTGCATGACAGGCGTGAGCCTGCTCTTCATCTCGACGCTCGGTCACGCTCAGGAGTTTTCGCTGTTCGGCGGCGGCTCGCGCGCGGGCAGCACCAACACCTACACGTGGGCCTTCAACTATCAGGAAGGCTTGGGCCAATACTTCGCCGGCAGCTTCACGTGGCTCAACGAAGGGCATATTCCCAATCACCATCGCGACGGTCAGATGATCCAGTTGTGGGCGCGCATTCCGGTGGGCAGCCCGCAATTCGTGTTGCAGGCGGGCGTCGGCCCGTACCGCTATTTCGACACCACCACCGCCCAGGAGGGCGGCAGCTATTCCGACACCCACGGCTGGGGCGTGGTGTACAGCGTGCGCGCCGCCTATTACGCGTCGAGCCGGTGGATCACGCAGCTCCAGTTGAATCGTGTGCACGTTCAGCGCGGGCCGGATGCGACCAGCGTGATGTTCGGCGTCGGCTATCAGCTCGACGCCCCGGACACTCCCGGTCCGCGCGACTGGGCGAGCGGCAGCACGCACAAGGTCACCAACAACGAAGTGGCGGTGTATCTCGGCAAGACCATCGTCAATTCGACCAGTTCGCCGAGCGCGTTTGGCGGCGCGATCGAGTATCGCCGCGGCCTCGCGAAGTATCTCGACGTGACGGTCGGCTATCTTCACGAAGGCAGCAGCAAGGTGGCGCGCCGCGACGGTTTCACCAGCCAGTTGTGGGCCACCCGCGCGTTTCTCAACGACAAGGTCACGCTGGCGCTCGGCCTGGGCGCCTACTATGCGATCAACGAGAACGAAAACAGCGCGACGCCCGGGCCGGGCGCCGGCAAGTTCTCCGGTCTCGTCACGATTGCGGGCTCGTATCGCCTGAGCGACCATTGGGACGCGCGGCTCGAATGGAACCGCATCGTGACCCGTTATGATCGCGATTCGGATGTGATTTTCGGTGGTGTGGGCTATCGTTGGTAAAGGCTCGCCCGCAAGGCGTCAAGGTTTGTCGTGCCAGCAGAAGCAGTCTCTCGAACCGCTAGTCAAGACTCGCAAAAACGGAGAACAGCATGAAAGCCAGCACCATCGCCGAACGGGAGGCCCGGGGCCGCGCCGCCCGTGAGCACTCGAAACGTTCGAGTCACAAAGCGGTAGGCGACCTGCATCGCAATCCGATCGAATTGCTCAAGCAAAGCAGCGAGGGCCGGGTGCACAACCTCGTGCCGCTGCGCTACGGACGCATGGCCGCCTCGCCGTTCACGTTTTTTCGCGGCACCGCGATCCTGCAGGCGCACGATCTCAGCAAGGTGAGCGACACGGGCCTGACCATGCCGATCTGCGGCGACGGCCACCTGATGAATTTCGGCGGCTTCGCCACGCCCGAGCGGCAACTCATCTTCGACCTGAACGACTTCGACGAGGTGTCGGTCGGACCGTTCGAGTGGGACCTGAAACGTCTGAGTGCGAGCCTCGTCGTCGCCGCGCGTCACATGCGTCTGAGCCGGGGCACGGCGGAAAGCCTGGTGATGACGGCGGTCAACGAATATCGCGACCGCATGGCACAGTACGCGCAATGCGGCGCACTCGAACTCTGGTACGACCGCATTACCTTCGAGCTGATGGCGGAAACCGCGTTGACACCCGAACGCCGCCGCACGGTGCGGCGAGGCATGGAAAAGGCGGCGAGCCGGACGCACGAAAATCTGCTCGAGAAAATGGCGGAGCATGACGGCGAGCGCTGGACGATCCGCGATACGCCACCGACGCTGTTCCACGTACTCGGCGCCAACACGCTGTTCACTCCGGAAGAGACCGAAGCGTTCAGAGGCGCGAACTGGCGCAAGATGGTCGAACGCATGTGGGGCGAGTACATGAAGACGCTCTCGCATGACCGGCGCGAACTGCTCGACCATTTCACCGCGCAGGATCTCGTGTTCAAGGTGGTGGGCGTCGGCAGCGTCGGCACGCGCTGCCTCGTGATGCTGATGGTCGATCACAGGGCCAAGCCGCTGTTTCTGCAAATCAAGGAGGCGCGGCCGTCGGTGATCGCGCAGTTCTACAAGGCGCCGGCCGTCAAGCACGAGGGCCAACGCGTCGTGCAAGGGCAACGCATGCTGCAGGCCGCGAGCGATATCTTCCTCGGCTGGGCGACGGGGCCGCTCGGGCGGCATTTCTACTTTCGCCAGTTACGCGACATGAAGTTGTCGGCGGAGATCGAGTTGTTCGATAACGACCTGCTGGACGGCTACGCGCGCCTGTGCGGCTGGATCATGGCGCGCGCGCATGCCAAGGCAAGCGGGCAGGCAATCGAAGTGAGCGCGTATATCGGCCGCGGCGACCAGTTCGCGGAAGCGCTCACCGGCTATGCGACGACTTACGCGGACCAGGTGGAACGCGACTACGACGTGTTCCTGAAGGCATGCCGCGGCGGCGAACTGGAAGCGCGCACGGACGAAGATATGGCGGCGGATTTCCGCGTGTAGCCGGCGCGTCCAACTTCGCGCGGCGTGCGCGCCGTGCGGCGAGCGTGGCGAGCGGAGGCCGCGTGTGCGCTGTGCATGCGCGGGGTGGCTCATGCACGTGCCTGCTTACGCCTGCTTGTATGTGGTCGTGCGTGTTCGTGCGTGGTTATGCGTCAGTCGTCCGCGCGCGCCTCGCGCAACGTCACGAATCGCAGACCGCGCTGCCGGGCCGCGCCGATCACCTGCGGCAGGACGGCGAGGATCTGCGGCGTGCCCTCGGCCGTGAGGGCCGCGTTGCCGTCGTGCAGCAGGAGAATGTCGCGCGGCGCGAGACCGTCGAGCAGGCGCCGCGTGACCACATGAGGATCGCGCTCGCGCGTGTCGTAGCCGCGCCGCGTCCACGCCGCAAGGCGCAGGTCGAGCTTGCGCAGGACCGGTTCGAGAAAGATGTTGCGCAAGCCGGCCGGGGCGCGGAAAAACATCGGCCGCTCGCCGCTCAGTGCCTCGAGCGTGCGTTGCGCGGCGCCGATCTCGCGCGTGAGCGCGCCCGGAAACGTCACGGAAAACGTGTGCACGTGCACCTGCGAGTGGTTTTCGAGCGCATGGCCGCGCGCGACGATCTCGCGCGTGAGCGCCGGGTAACGCTGGGCCTTTGCGCCGATGCAGAAAAAGGTGGCGCGCACGCCGAAGGCGTCGAGCAGATCGAGCACTTGCGGCGTGACGACCGGATCCGGACCGTCGTCGATGGTCAGCGCGATCGCGTCGGCATTGCGCGTGGCGGCGGGCAGGCGTGTCCAGTTGGGGCCGAGCAGCGAGGTGCGCGGCAGCAGGCCGGCCACCGTGAAAATGGCGTGATTCGCAAAGATCGCGGCAAGCCACCAGGGCCACGCGGCGGGCGCGAGCAGCCATCCGGCCAGCACGAATACGTGCCATGCGGCGGTGGCCGTGAGCATCGCGGGATAGCCGGTGCGCGGCCAGCGTGGCGGCGGTGCGTGCCGGGTGCCGTGCGGCGGCGTGGGGAGTTCTTTCATAAAACGTGCTTCCTGTCTTCCTTCCTCCGTCCTGGGAAGGCCTTGAATCGCGCGCGTGACGCGCAACGGCAAACGATACCATTGTTGCGCGCCTCGACGCGCCCGCCGGCAAGACGGTGATGACGACTGCGGGCGCTTCCGAACCACGCCTCGTGCGGCAGATGAGTCACGGAAGGCGCTTGAACAGGCGCCCGATCAGCGCGAAAGACCACGCGGAAACGTTGCTCGATGTGAGGACCGGCCGCACTGTGGCATTTGTGATGGACGATCCGCTGTTGTATGGTGCTAAAGCCAGGGAGGCGGATGCGTGCAGCCAGTTTGCATCGTCTGCGCAACGAGGAGACGTGCAGTGACGGGAACGGGAATCAAGAAGGTCGCGCTGGTGACGGGCGCGGGCAGCGGGATCGGCCGCGCGTGCGCGCTCAAGATGATCGAGCACGGCTATAGCGTCGTGCTGGCAGGCCGTCGGCAGGCGCCGCTCGACGCGCTCGTGCAGCAGGCGCAGCAGCTCGGCGGCGACGCCCTCGCCGTGGCGTGCGACGTCACGGACGCCGACAGCGTCGCCGCCTTGTTCGACACGATCCGCGCACGGCGCGGCCGGCTCGACGTGCTGTTCAACAACGCCGGCCGTAACGGTCCGCCCGTCGAGATCGATGAACTCGCGATCGACGAATGGCGCTCGGTGGTCGACACCAATCTCACCGGCGTGTTCCTGTGCACGCGCGCGGCCTTCGGTCTGATGAAAACGCAGAGCCCGCGTGGCGGGCGCATCATCAACAACGGCTCGATCTCGGCGCATGCGCCGCGGCCGCACAGCATTGCCTACACGGCGACCAAGCACGCCATTACCGGCCTCACGAAAGCCGTGTCGCTCGACGGCCGCAAATACGACATCGTGTGCGGGCAGATCGACATCGGCAATGCGGCGACCGAGATGGCCGAACGCATGGCGCGTGGCGTGCCGCAGGCCAACGGCGAGATCGCGGTCGAGCCGCTGATGGACGTTCAGCATGTGGCCGACGCCGTGCTGCACATGGCCGAACTGCCGCTCGCGGCGAACGTGCAGTTCATGACGATCATGGCGAGCAAGATGCCGTTCGTCGGCCGGGGTTGATGGACGGAGCGCGCACAGCAAGCCGCGCGGGATCAACTTATACTGGGCGCTTTCCGCCTTGATGGAAGCGCTTCGCCGTGCCCCGAGACACGCCTGAGGACGACCGGGAGGACGACCCGCAGCCGGTGCCGCCCGTGCCGCCCGATCTCGACGATTGTTGTCATAGCGGCTGCAATCCGTGTGTGTTCGATCGCTACGACGAAGCGCTCGAGCGGTATCGAACCGCGCTCGCCGAGTGGCAGGCGCGGCAGCCGCAGCGGCAAGCGCAGCACATGACGGCGGCGCGGCGCAGCAAGCCGCGCACGCGCCGTTGAACGGCGTTCGAGGTTTCGCCTCGAGGCCGCAGCCCTTTAACCTGTCCCGTCATGACCGATCTTCAGTCCGCGCCTCTCGAACCGCTCAATGAATCGCACACGCTCGACGACCTGCATCGCTTCGTGCAGCGTTATCCGCGGCTGTTCGTGCTGACCGGCGCGGGCATCAGCACCGACTCCGGCATTCCGGGCTATCGCGACGACAATGGCGAATGGAAACGCTCGCCGCCCATCACGCTGCAGGAGTTTCTCGGCACGCCCGCCATGCGGCAGCGCTACTGGGCGCGCAGCATGGTCGGCTGGCCGGTGGTCGCGCACGCCGAGCCCAACGCCGCGCATACCGCGCTCGCCCGGCTCGAAGCGGCCGGCCACGTGCCGACGCTGGTGACGCAGAACGTCGATGGCCTGCATCAGCGGGCGGGCAGCCGCGAGGTGATCGAACTGCATGGCGGCATCGACGGCGTGACGTGTCTGGACTGCGGCACGCAGCACGCGCGCGCCTCCATCCAGCAGACCCTCGAAGCGGACAATCCCGCGCTCCTGAGCGTGACGGCCGAAACCGCCGCGGATGGCGACGCGCATCTCGAGTGGCACGACCTTGGCGGGTTCCGCATTCCGGCGTGCCCGAACTGCGGCGGCTTGCTCAAGCCCGCCGTGGTGTTCTTCGGCGAAAGCGTGCCGAAGGAGCGCGTGGAGGCGGCCTCGCACGCGCTCGACGCGGCTGACGCGGTGCTGGTGGTCGGCTCGTCGCTGATGGTCTATTCCGGCTACCGCTTTTGCGTGTGGGCGCACAAGCAGCGCAAGCCGGTGGTGGCGATCAACCGCGGGCGCACGCGCGCGGATCCGCTGCTGTCGCTGAAGATCGCGGCGCCGTGCGCCGCTACGCTGACGGCGCTGGCCGGCCGGCTGGCGCCGGGTTGAACGGGCGGCTCCGGCAAGCAACGCACCTCGAAAGGGAATGCCCATGGTGACGACGATCGCACAGCTCGAAGCCCTCTACGGTCAGCCGCACGAGCGCGCCGTGCGCAAAGAGATTTCCCACATCAACGAGGACTATCGCGCGTTCATCGAAGTCGCGCCGTTCGCCGTGCTCGCCACCGCCGGCCCGGCAGGCCTCGACTGTTCGCCGCGCGGCGACGCGCCGGGTTTCGTGCGAATCGTCGACGAACGCACGCTCGCGTTGCCGGACCGGATCGGCAACAACCGCCTCGACAGTCTGCGCAACATCATCGCCGAGCCGCGGCTGGCGCTGCTCTTCATCATCCCCGGCGTGGGCGAAACCTTGCGCGTGAACGGGCGCGGCCGCATTACCGACGAACCGCAATGGCTGGACAGTTTCGCCGTCGAAGGTAAACTGCCGCGCACCGTGCTGCTGATCGACGTCGACAGCGTCTACTTTCATTGCTCGAAAGCGCTGGTGCGCTCGAAGCTGTGGGATCCGGCGCATTACGTCGAGCGGTCCCGTCTGCCGAGCGCGGGCGAGATTCACCGGCGAATCAACGGCACGCAGTTCGATGCCGCCACTTACGACCGCGAGCTCGCCGAGCGCGTGCGCACGGCCCTGTACTGAAATCCAAGCTGACCATGACAGATTCTCAACCGGCGTTGCGGCAACGTTCGCCATCCGCGGAACGCAACCGTGAACCGATTCTTGCCGTGTTGCGTGAAGCGTTGCCGGCCACCGGCCGCGTGCTCGAGATTGCGAGCGGCACGGGCCAGCACGCTGTCTGCTTTGCGCGCGCGATGCCGGGACTCGACTGGCAGCCGAGCGATGCCGATGCCGCCGCGCGCGAGTCGATCGCCGCGTGGATCGCGCACGAAGGGCTCGCGAACGTGCGCGCGCCGCTCGCGCTCGACGTGCATCAGCCGGACTGGGGCGTGGATGCGCTCGACGCCGTGGTGTGCATCAACATGATTCACATCTCGCCGTGGAGCGCGACGCAGGCGCTGTTCGCCGGTGCGAGCCGCCGTCTCGCCGATGGCGGTGTGCTCTATCTCTACGGTCCTTACAAACGCGGCGGCGCGCATACTTCGCCGAGCAACGATGCGTTCGATCAGCGGTTGCGCGGCCGCGACCCGGCGTGGGGCGTGCGCGACATGGAGACCGTGGTGGCGTTGGGCGCGTCGGTCGGGCTGGCGTGCGACGAGCCGGTCGCCATGCCGGCCAACAATTTCAGTCTGGTGTTCAGGAAACGCACGGCTGCGGCGCAGGTCTGACAGTCGTCCGACGCAATGAACGGCGCCGCCCGCTGTCTGCCGGCGAGCGGCAAGCCGGCATTTCTTTTATTCTTTCACCCTCGACGTCCCGCCGACGTTCCTTCCGGCGCGGCGTCACGACATTTTTGGACTCTGGAGAATTCACATGGGCAAACAGGCAATCGGCGTGGTGGGGCTGGCGGTCATGGGCCGCAATCTGGCGCTCAACATCGAGAGCCGCGGCCACGCGGTGTCGGTGTACAACCGTAGCCGCGAGAAAACCGACGAACTCGTCGCCGAATATCCGGACAGAAAACTGGTGCCGGCCTTCACGCTGGAAGAATTCGTGGAGTCGCTGGAAAAGCCGCGCCGCATTCTGCTGATGGTCAAGGCGGGCGAAGGCACGGATGCGACCATCAACCAGCTCAAACCGCTGCTGGACAAAGGCGACATTCTGATCGACGGCGGCAACACGCATTTCACCGACACCATCCGGCGCAACCAGGATCTCGCTAAGTCCGGCCTGCATTTCATCGGCACGGGCGTCTCGGGTGGCGAAGAGGGCGCGTTGAAAGGTCCGTCGATCATGCCGGGCGGCCAGCGCGACGCCTATGATCTCGTGGCCCCGATCCTCACCGAAATCGCCGCCAAGGCGCCGGACGGCGAGCCGTGCGTCGCGTACATGGGACCGGACGGCGCGGGCCACTTCGTGAAGATGGTGCACAACGGCATCGAATACGGCGACATGCAGCTGATCGCGGAGAGCTACGCGGTGCTCAAGCAGGTCGTCGGGCTCTCGAACGAAGAACTCGGCAAGGTCTACACCGAGTGGAATCAGGGCGAACTCGACAGCTATCTGATCGAAATCACCTCGAAGATTTTCAGCAAGAAAGACGAAGAGACCGGCAAGGATCTGGTCGACGTGATCCTCGATCGCGCCGCGCAGAAGGGCACCGGCAAGTGGACCAGCCAGAACGCTCTCGACCTCGGCGCGCCGCTGCCACTGATTACCGAAGCCGTGTTCGCGCGCGTGCTGTCGTCGCTGAAAGACCAGCGGGTGGCCGCGAGCAAGGTGCTCGAAGGGCCGGCGGCCAAGCCGCTCGGTGCGGAGCGCGACGCCTTCGTCGAGTCGGTGCGCCGCGCGCTGTATTTCAGCAAGGTGATTTCGTACGCGCAAGGCTTCGCGCAACTGCGCGCCGCGTCGCAAGAGTACAAGTGGGATCTGGATTTCGGCACGATCGCGAAGATCTTCCGCGCCGGCTGCATCATCCGCGCGCGCTTCCTGCAGAAGATCACGGACGCTTATACGAAGGACAAAGCGATCGCCAATCTGCTGCTCGATCCGTATTTCCGCGACATCGCGAAGAATTACCAGGCGGCGTTGCGCGAAGTCGTGATCGCGGCGATCAACGCGGGCGTGCCGGTGCCCGCGTTCGCGTCGGCAATCGCGTATTTCGACGCCTATCGTTCGGAACGCCTGCCGGCGAATCTGGTGCAGGCGCAGCGCGACTTCTTCGGCGCGCATACTTTCGAACGCGTCGACAAGCCGGGCAGCTTCCACGCGAACTGGAGCTGAGCGTTTGAATGGCGGCCCGGCGCGTCCTTGTGGCAAGGCGCGCCGGGCCGCCAGAGCGCTTTAAATTCGAGACAGAGAATTATTGCCGAAGGCTGCCGAGGAGGCGCGGCGGCCGGGCGATACGCCGTCTACTATTGCTAATTTTGAAATAGAGTTTCGTCGTTTTAGGGGTTTCCCCTAGGTGTCGACACTCCTAAACTTCTACTTAACCGCTGCGGGACACCAAGTCCCAAGCGCATTAAAACAAGTTCTGGAGGTTTACATCATGAAGTCCCTTATCTCTGCAGTTGTCGTTGCCGCCGCTCTGGTCGCTCCTGTCGCTTCGTTTGCTCAATCGAACCAGCCGGTGACGCGCGCTCAAGTCCGCGCTGAACTGGTTCAACTGGAAAAGGCCGGCTACAACCCGGTGGGCGATCACACCGATTACCCGTCCAATCTGCAGGCCGCCCAGGCTCGCGTCGATGCTCAAAACGGCACCGTTCAAGCCGTGAACAGCGGCTACGGCGCACCGATCGCCGGCAGCTCGCAAGCTGGCCGTCCGCTGAGCAGCAACGACCGTAACTCGGTCTACTTTGGCAACTGATTCACACGAAGTTGATGGATAAGCCGCCTTGCTGACAGGCGGCGCGCAAATGGAAACGCCGTCCGGATTGCCGGGCGGCGTTTGTCGTTTACGGTGCCGCACGGGGATCTAGTGCGGGTGACGGCGCACGGCCTTCAATGCGGGTGTTCAGCGAGTCGGTAGATGCGGAATCGCCTCGTTGCTGGTGAGATTGAGCTGGTGAATCTGCCGATGCGTTTTGTTCAGATGCGCCTGCGCGGCCACCCGTTGCGCTTCCAGTTGCGAAACGTCCTTGCGCACCTGATGTTGCCGGTTCGTCACCGCCTGCTCCTGCGCGCCGCGCCTTTGCAGTTCGCTGCGCAGCCGCTCCGCCTGCGCCTCGGAGCGCGCGATCATGCGCGCCAGCTGTTCGTTCTGCGCCTCCAGTTGGGCGCGGCGTGTCTCGCCGTCCGAAAGGCGCGTCGCCTGTTCCTCGAAATGATGAAAGGCGGCTTCGGCGGCTTCGAGATCGGCGGCTTTCAGCGCGCGCCACAGCGAGCCGTCCTGATACAGGGCGACGTAGTACGCCAGTTCCTTCGCGTGAAACAGCAGGCTGACCGAATAGGCGAAGCTGCGGAAGACGCGAAACGGCGTCAGCGCTTCTTCGTCGGCGAGCCAGTCGACTTCGGCGGTGTCGGCGATCTGCACACCGCGCACGCTGACCTGCGACGGCACCACGGGCACCGGCCGCAAGGCCGTCACTGGCCGGGCCGGCCTCGGCGGCGAGGATGGCGCCGCGGCGTCCGCGCCAGCGGCGTCGGCTGCCGCGGCGAGCGCGGCCTCTTGCTTGTCGTCGGGCGATGCAGGTCCGCGGGCGCTGGTTCGCGTGTCGTGCACCAGATGCGAGGGGCCCGCCAGCACGCTGCGGCGGTTCAGGAGACTTTTCACGGCGGTCCTCCGGTTGAGTCGCCCGAAAGCTGCAAACGGCGCCGACAGTGATGCATGCCGGTTAGTCTGGCAGGCCGAGCGGTGAGCGAAGCGTGGCGGACTAACCGGCGCCGGTGAACGGGCGCCGGGGTGCGCGGCAATGCGGGGTAGCTGGGCGCGAACGCCCGATGTGTCTAATGCAGCGGGCGATGCCGGCGGCCTATTTCATCGAACAACGCGCGGCTGGGTTCGAGGGCCAGCAGCCAGGATTCGTCGTAGCCGCTCAGATTGTCGAGCGCCTCGCGCAGGCGCTCGATCGCCACGGCGGGAATCTCGACGCTCGCTTCCACGCCGCTCGACAATCCCGCAATGCTCGCCAGTTGCACCAGCGCGTCGGCGGCTTCGGCCACGTCGGCGGCGAATACCAGGTGGGTGTTCAAAAGTTCGACCAGACCCGGCGACGCCGCAATATCGTCGACGTTGAGTTGCACGGCCAGAAAAGTGGCTTTGTTCATCCTCAACTCCCTAGCAGATTCAGACGTTTTTGCTTGCGGTGCGCCGCGACAGCAAGACTGAGTATAGGCCAGGGCTCGAATGATTCAATAATCACACGAATCGGTTCGTACTGCCCGGGGGCGGCGAACAGGCCGGCCGCCACGCCTATAATGAGGCCTGCCAGCGCGCGGCGCGCGCCATTTCATGGCGGCCCGCCATGGCCCACGGGCCGTGACTGGCGGCGTTGTCCCTTCTCAACCGGCTGGTGACCATGAAGATCATTCGCAGCAAGGATTTCACCGCGACGCGCGCCTGGGGCGCGCTCGATATCGCCAACATGGGCGGCATTACGACGCGCCTGCATTGGACCGATCAGCCCTATAAGTGGCATGTCAACGACGGCGAGGAAGTGTTCGCAGTGCTCGATGGCCGCGTCGAGATGCGCTATCGGGAGAACGGTGTCGAGCAGTCCGCCGTGCTGGAAACGGGCGACGTGTTCTACGCCGCGCTCGGCACCGAGCATGTGGCGCATCCGCTCGGCGCGGCGCGCATTCTGGTGGTCGAGTCGGAGGGCAGCGTCTGAAGGTTGGCGGAAAGCGCTGTGCCGCGCGGGCGCGGTGGTCGTCGCGTGCGGCGGCATAATGGATAAGCGTGGGATCGCCGTGTTACCACGCTTGCGCGACGTGCGGCACGGCAAATGCTTGGCCATCGATTGAATCCGATTGATTGATAAAAACGTCGAGGAAAATCACATGAGAAGACCATGGCAATTGGCGGGGACTCGGTGGCTGACAGCGGCCGCGCTCGGCGTGATGTTCAGCGGCTGCACGACGATGCCTTGGGAAAGCACGCCGTTTTACAGCAGCACGCCGTCCCGGCCGACTACCCTCAGCACGGTTCCTGTTCCTGCCGGTTTTTACCGGGTCAATCCGGGTGACACGATCGCCGGGATTGCGTCGGCTTACGGACACAAACCTCAGGAAATCGCGGCGTGGAACGGCCTCGCGGCCAACGCGGCGGTCACCCCGGGGCAAGTGCTGCGGGTGTCTCCGCCGATGGCCTCGGGCAGTGTGGTGACGCCGCCGGTCGCGGTCGCGCCGACTGGTCCCGCCACGGCGCCGGGTGCGCCCACGGCTTCCGCCGCTCCGCAGCAAGGCGTGTTGCAATGGCCGCTGCGTGGGCCGGTGCTGAAAGCCTTCGCGCCGGGCAGGTCGAACGGCATCGTGATCGGCGGACGCCCGGGCGATCCGGTCAAGGCCGCCGCCACCGGCCGCGTGGTCTATGCGGGCTCGGGTATCGAGGCGTACGGCCCGCTCATCATCATCAAACACGACGACTCGTTGATCACCGCCTACGGGCAGAACAGCACGCTGCTGGTCAAGGAGGGCGACGCGGTCGCGCAGGGGCAGACCATCGGCGAAGTCGGGGTGGACAGCCGCGGTGTGGCGTCGATCCAGTTCGAGGTGCGTCAGAACGGCCAGCCGGTCGACCCGCTCGCGTGGCTGCCGAAGCCGGGCGGCTGACGCTTTTTATCGCGCGATTTCAGCGTTGCGTTAATTGAATATACTGTGTGGCTAATTGCCCGCGGCGCGGGTCGCGCGTCGATACCGACGCAGCGGCGCGACGGCCGTCCGACGCGGGTTGTCATTCTTAGACGCACAGGGACACACCATGATCGATTTGCGCAGCGATACCGTAACCCGTCCGAGCCCGGCGATGCTCGCGGCCATGTCGGCCGCCGAAGTGGGCGATGACGTCTGGGGCGACGACCCCACCGTGCTGCGTCTGCAGGCCGCGGTCGCCGAACGGTCGGGCAAGGAGGCGGGGCTGTTCTTCCCGAGCGGGACGCAAAGCAATCTGGCCGCGTTGATGGCGCACTGCGCGCGCGGCGACGAATACATCGTCGGCCAGTTGGCTCACACCTACAAGTACGAGGGCGGCGGCGCGGCGGTGCTCGGCAGCATCCAGCCGCAGCCGCTCGACAATGCCGCGGACGGCTCCATCCCGCTCGACAGGATCGCCGCCGCGATCAAGCCCATCGACAATCATTTCGCGCGCACGCGGCTGCTGGCGCTGGAAAACACGATCGGCGGCAAGGTGCTGCCGGCCGCTTATGTCGCCGAGGCGGTGCAGCTGGCGCGCCAGCGCGGGTTGTCCGTTCACCTCGACGGCGCGCGCGTCTACAACGCGGCCGTCGCTTCGGGCAAGCCGGTCGCGGCATTGTGCGAGCCGTTCGATTCGATCTCGATCTGTTTTTCGAAGGGACTGGGCGCGCCGGTCGGCTCCGTGCTGGTCGGCAGCCAGGCGCTGATCGACGTGGCGCACCGCTGGCGCAAGGTGCTGGGCGGCGGCATGCGTCAGGCCGGCATTCTGGCGGCGGCTTGCCTCTACGCGCTGGATCACAACGTCGAGCGTCTCGCCGACGACCACGCGCACGCCGCGCATCTGGCAGCGGGCCTCGAGGGCATCGAGCACGTAAAGGTGCAGTCGGTCGCCACCAACATGGTGTTCGCGCAATTTCCGCAGCAGCACTGCGCGCCGCTCGAAGCGTGGCTGAAGGAGCGCGGGATTCTCACGCAGATGCTGTATGCGTCGCGATTCGTGACGCATAAGGATGTGTCGCGGGCGGATATCGATACGTTTATCGCCGCGGTGAAGGCGTATTTCGCGGCGCGGTGAGTGGTTGGCGAGGTCGCGCGCGGTTCGATGATGTCGCGTCCGGAGGCCGCAACGCAGCGTAGTCATGCGGGGCCGCCGGGAAAGCGGTGATCCAGCGCAGAGAAGCAACGCCGTGAAGAAAGCGGTAACGCAACGAGCAAGCGAGCGGAGCAAAGCGACAAAAGCAAAGCTGCAAAAGCAAAGCGGACGCACTGTCACCCCAGCGCGTCCGCTTCTTTCATTTCATCGCCGCTTTCGCATGCACGCCCGACCGATGCGACGGCGCCAGCAAGCGCAATCCGCTCGCAAGGCTCGCCGCGCCGGCGAAGAAAGCACCGGTGCCAAGCGCCAGCGTCGGCCCATGCCGGCCGGCAATTCCGAAGCTCAACGCGACGAGCGCCGCGCCGGTGGTCTGGCCAAGCAGCCGCGCGGTCGCGACGATGCCGCTGGCGCCCCCGCTGCGCTCGGGCGGCGCGCTCGCCATCAAGGCTTTCAGATTCGGCGACTGGAAGAAGCCGAAGCCCGCGCCGCAGATCGCCATGCGAATGCCGATATCGAGAACGTGCGGATGAACCGGCAGCAGCGCGAGCGACGCCATCCCCGCCGACATCACCGCGAGACCGATCGCGCCGAGCAACCCCGGCGGATAGCGGTCGGACAGATTGCCCGCCAGCGGCGCGGCGAGCGCCACCACCACCGGCCACGGCGTCATCAGAAAGCCGGTTTCGACCTGACTGCGATGCAGCACGTCCTCAAAGTAGAACGGCAGCGAGACGAATGCCAGTCCCTGTGCGGCGAACGAGCAAACCGCCGTTACCGCCGACAGCGCGAACACCGGTCGCTTGAACAGATCGACAGGGAGCATCGGCGCGGGGTGGCCGGCTTCGCGGCGAATCAGCAGCAGCCCGAACACCACCGCGATCGCGGCCGCGCCCAGCACCAGTTGCGTCGAGGCACGCTGGGCCGCCTCGCCGAGCGCGAAGATCAGCGCGGCGAAGGTGATGACGTTCAGCAGCGCCGCAATCGGATCGAAGTTGTGCTTGCCGCGTCCGGTGTGGGGCAACGCCGGCCAGGCGAAGCCCAATGCCAGCAGGCCGAGCGGCACGTTGACCGCGAACAGCCACGGCCATGCGGCGACGGACAGAATCAGCGACGCCACCGTCGGCCCGACTGCGAACGACACGCCGACGATCAGCGCGTTGGTGCCGAGACCGCGTCCGAGCCGGTGCGGCGGATACAGATGGCGGATCAGCGCGGTATTCACGCTCATGATCGCGCTCGCGCCAAGGCCCTGCAGGACGCGCGCGGCGGCCAGCAGCGGCAGCGTCGGCGCCATCGAGCATGCCAGCGACGCCAGCGTGAAAAGCGCGATGCCGCTGATATAGATCCGCCGGTGCCCGACGATATCGCCGAGTGCGGCGAGCGGCAACAGGGTCGCGACCATCGCGAGCTGATACGCGTTGATGATCCACACCGACGCCGCGGGCGCCGCATGCAGGTCAGCGGCAATCGCGGGCAACGCGGTATTGGCGATGGCGGTATCGAGCGTGGCGAGCGCGACGGCGAGCATGATCGCGGCCATCGCGCGGCGGTTGGCGGCGGACATCGGGGCGTCCGCGGGGAAGGGGTGGGCGGCGGTCGCGCTGGGTTTGTCGGACAAGGCGTGGCTCGTCGGGTTAGGCATGCCGATGCGCCGCACGAGGCGAGGAGCGCGGCGCGCGAGCGGCAGGGGTTGCGTGGCGCTGGCGCGCACGGCCTGAATCCAGCGTCTGAAGCCGTTCAGGAGGGGTGCGCGGGCGAATGTAGCGATTGTTACAGAGACGCGGAAATCGTGCTGGCGACGCTCGCGGGGAAAACATTGGTTTCGCAATGGCTAATGCAACTAACGGCCCAGCCCGCGTCGCCTCTGCGAATTGGCCTATGCCATCGCCATGACTTGGCATGACGGCATAATCGCCTGCAGACGAGGCGCTTCGATTTGACCACGGACCGAATCCGTCGGCTTATTCATCCGCGCGTCACTGGCGAAAAAAATAATGGCAGTGCGTTTCACGCAGTCGACATCGGGCATTCGCAATCGTTTGCCTGTTTTGCGCAGCCGATGCACGCGCGCAGTGCCATGCGCGTGCGGCTTGCACCTGCCGTGTGCGGAAAAACGGCGCGCCGCCGTGTGTCGGCGGGCATGGCATGTGCGTGGGCAAGCGCTCGCGCTCGCCGGTGCCCGGTGGCCGTAAAATGTCCTACTCTGTTTCTTAACCCGCCTGACCGGCACGCGCCTCCCGTCCGTCATCTGTGCGGTTCGCGTATGCCGCGTCGCACTTTCCCCGGAGGCTTCGATGACAGCCGTCGATCTGGAATTCGACCAGCTCAACAGTACCGTCGACGCGCTACGGCGCTCAATTTCCAACCGCATGATGTATGGCGTCGGCAAGGACGCCGTCACCGCGCATCCGCACGACTGGCTGCACGCCGCGGCACTCGCCGTGCGCGACCGGCTGGTCGCGCGCTGGATGAAGACCACGCGCCTGCAATACGAACAGGACGTCAAACGCGTCTACTACCTGTCGATGGAATTCCTGATCGGCCGGACCTTTACGAACGCCTTGCTGGCGCTGGGCATCCACGACCAGATGAAGGAAGCGCTGGCGAGTCTGGGCGTCGATATGGACGCCTTGACCGATATCGAGCCGGACGCCGCGCTCGGCAACGGCGGCCTTGGCCGGCTCGCGGCCTGCTTTCTGGATTCGATGGCGACGCTCGGCATTCCCGGGTTCGGCTATGGCATCCGTTATGAATACGGCATGTTCCGTCAGGAGATCGTCAACGGCGAGCAGGTCGAAGCGCCGGACTACTGGTTGCGCGCGGGCAATCCGTGGGAGTTTCCGCGGCCGGAAGTCACGTACATGGTTCATTTCGGCGGTCGCACGGTGCAGCGTGGCGAACAGGTCGAATGGATCGACACGGAGCACGTGAACGCCACCGCTTACGACACCGTCATTCCCGGTTACGACACGGACGCGACCAACACCCTGCGCCTGTGGTCGGCGCGCGCGACCGAAGAACTCGATCTGGGCGCGTTCAATCGCGGCGACTACCGCAACGCGGTCGACACGAAGAACATGTCGGAGAACGTCTCGCGCCTGCTGTACCCCGACGACTCGACACCGGCCGGCCGCGAGCTGCGTCTGCGTCAGGAGTACTTCTTCGTTTCGGCGACCATGCAGGATCTGATTCGCCGCTATCAGCGCACGCACAGCACGTTCGGGCGCTTCTCCGAAAAGGTGGCGGTGCATCTGAACGATACGCACCCCGTGCTGGCCATTCCCGAACTGATGCGTTTGCTGGTGGACGTCCACCATCTGCATTGGGACAAGGCGTGGAAGCATGTCACGCAGATCTTCTCGTACACGAACCACACGTTGATGCCCGAAGCGCTCGAAACGTGGGATGTCGAGATGCTTTCGCGCCTGTTGCCGCGGCACCTCGAGATCATCTTCGAGATCAACGCGCAGTTCCTCAAGCACGTCAGCGAGCACTCGGGTCATGACGGCGAGATGATTCGCCGCATTTCGCTCGTCGACGAATATGGGCAGCGGCGCGTGCGGATGGCGTATCTGGCGATCGTCGCGAGCCAGAAGGTGAACGGCGTGTCGAAGCTGCATTCGCAATTGATGACCCGCGACATCTTCGCCGACTTCGCGCGCATCTATCCGGACCGCTTCACCAATGTGACCAACGGCATCACGCCGCGCCGCTGGCTCGCCCAGGCGAGCCCGTCGCTGTCGTCGCTGATCGACCAGCAGATCGGCAAGCACTGGCGCACCAATCTGTTCGAACTGGAGCAGCTGCGCAACCTGCGTAACGACAGCGGCTTTGTCGAAGCCTTTCGCGAAGCGAAGCGGCAGAACAAACTGCGGCTCGTGCACCGCCTTGCGCATCACACCAAGCTGCGTTTCGATCCGGATGCGCTCTTCGATCTGCAGGTCAAGCGTATTCACGAGTACAAGCGGCAACTGCTCAATGTGCTGCACGTGATCGTGCGCTATAACCAGATTCGCGCGAATCCCGAACGCGACTGGGTGCCTCGCGTGGTGCTGTTCGCCGGCAAGGCCGCGTCCGCGTACCGGATGGCCAAGACGATCATCAAGCTGATCGGCGACGTCAGTGAGAAGGTCAATCACGATCCGCTGATCGGCGACCGGCTGAAAGTGGTGTTCGTGCCGAACTACGGCGTCAGCGTGGCAGAACTGATCATTCCTGCGGCCGATCTGTCGGAGCAGATTTCGATGGCCGGCACGGAAGCATCGGGCACCGGCAACATGAAGCTCGCGCTCAATGGCGCGTTGACCATCGGCACGATGGACGGCGCGAACATCGAGATCTGCGACGCGGTGGGACGCGAGAACATCTTCATCTTCGGCCATACTGCCGACGAGGTGGACAACCTGCGCGCCACCGGCTACCGGCCACGGCAGATCTACGAAGAGAATCCCGAACTGCGCATGGCGCTCGACCAGATCCGCACGGGCTTCTTCTCGCCGGACGATCCGCTGCGCTTCTCGGATATTTTCCACACGCTGGTCGACTGGGGCGATCACTACATGGTGCTGGCCGATTTCGCCGCGTTTGCGAAGGCGCAGGACGAGGTGGACGCGCGCTTCGTCGACAAGCGCGCATGGACCGAAAGCGCGATCGAGAACGTGGCGGGCATGGGGCAGTTTTCGTCGGATCGCACCATCGGCGAATATGCACGCAACATCTGGCATGTGAGTCCGCTGGAAATTGGATAGCAAATAGCGGACGGATTGCCCTCGTTGCAGTACGGACGCGGAAGGGCCGCGCGATTGCGTCGCGCGGCCGTTTTCATTCTCGCCTGTTGTCGCGGTCGCGGCCGCCGCGACTATTGCGCGAGTTTTTCAACCTCGCGCGCGGCACGCAGGCCCAACTGGCCGTGCGGGAAGTCGAACAGCACGTCGATATTCTGCATGCCCATCAGGCCGATCACGATGCGCTCGGCGCCCGGTCTGGCCTTCACGATCGTCACCTGCGCGCCCTCATAGCGATGCACCCATTTCCCCGAGCCAACCGCCACGTTGTAGTTGCCCTGATTGAGCACCTTGCCGATGTCGTCGTCGCCAGTCCAGTTCGGCGCCTTGTCCATTTCGATGCGGATCATGTCACTGCTGGCCGTGGCGAACACCAGCGGCGCGCAAAAGGTCATCTTGTCACCCACGTTGACGCAACCTCTCGGCCATTGCGCGGTGCCGTCCGCGAGTACGGTCATCGGCACCATCGCGTAGTCCTTCGTGAGCGCGCTCGACGGACTCAGCACCAGGAAGGGCTTCGCGAAGTTCGCGTGCACCAGATAGCGCTGGCCGATGTTGCCGGGCAAAGCACGCAGCGGTTGCGTGCAGCACGTGTCGTCCGGTTGCGCGGCGCCCACGCCGAAAAGCCCCGAAAAGGCCCAGCCGAATTCAGCGGTATAGCCGTCCATGCCCACGCAGCGGCGGGAGGTGGACTGGCAGTTCACCACGTCGACGGCTTGCGCGTCGATCTGTGCCGGCTTCGTCCCGGCAATGCTCAGCGGCAATTTCACGGCCGCGCCGGAGACTTGAGCGCCGTTCGTCAACGGCAGCGAACTGACCGGCCCGGCGTTCGGATAACCGCTGCCTGGCAGGACCGACTTCAGCACGCGCACGCCTTGCGTGCCCGTGTCGAGTGCGACATAGACCGCCTTGCCGTCGAGTTGAATCGGCAGTCCGAGGCGCGCCTGATCCTTGTCGGCGCGCTCCACTTGCAGCGGAATCAGCAGGCCGTCATTGCCGCCGTTGATCAGGGAGGCGGCCGGCGCGGGCGGCGTGGGCGTGGGGAAGGTAACGGCGCAGCCGCTTAGCGCAACGAGCGCACCAGTGACGACGAGTGCGGCCGCGCCGAACCGGCGCCCGCTGAGACGCAAATGCCGGCGCGCGGCGCCGGAAGACGACAGGAACATAGATCACGCTTTGCAAAAAGGCGGTCCCTGGTGAAGGCGAGGCATCGCGAGCCGCGAGGCGGATAGTTCGCCGGCGCAATCTCACGGGATTGCGCCGGCGTGGACCGTGAAACCGCGACGCTCGCAGGCCTGCCGAAGGGAACACGCAATAACAGGAGCGGCGACTCTACATGGCCGCTCGAGTGCAATTGCAAAGATGTGTGAAGGTTTGCATGCGCGTGCCAGCCGGCGCGTGCAAGTCTCGATCGACGTCAATGTTCGCGCGGACGGCGGATCACGGTTGCCCGTGCGCGGCCGAGCGTAGCGTGATCGAGCGCGGCGGTCAGCAGGCCGATCACGTCGTCGAGGCTGCGCGAAGTCACTTCCACACGAAACGTCACGCGCTCGCGTTGCTGATCGATGGTGACGACATAGAGACGCAGATCTTCGCCGAGCGCGGCGTGCAGCGCGCGCCGTCCGTTGGCCGACGAGGTGCCGGGCACGGTGACGTCGATAATGACGAGCGGCACGACGACATGCGTGCGGCGTGCCATACGTGCCATACGAGGCGTGCGCGAGTTGCGCGTGACGGGGAGATCGGACGTTGCGACGGAAGTGAGCATCATGATTGCGCCGACCGGGCGGCCGGCGCGCGTTGTTGACACCAGACCACTCTAACGATGCACACCTCAAGGACGCGCAAAAGCTGCTGCGCGGCGAATCAAATTTGTGTTAACGCCCGGGCGGCAACTTGACGCATCCTATGCCACGAGCCACGAGCCACGAGCCACGAGCCACGAGCCACGAGCCACGAGCCACGAGCCACGAGCCACGAGCCACGAGCCACGAGCCACGAGCCACGAGCCACGAGCGCCCTGGCCGAGCGCGGGATCAGACCTTCGGCGCCGCGGCCGCGCTCTTCGCCTCGTTCACGGCCGCGCCCACGCGTTCGACGAATTCGCGATCGGTGCTCATCAGCGCCTCGCGCTCGCCATTCGCGGTTTGCACCATCAGACGATGGGTAACGTCCTGGGTCGCCCAGGTGAGCCAGCCGACCACGGCCAGCATCGTGCCGCAAACCATGCCCACCGGCGAGCGCAATATCGCGCCGGCAATCGCGCCGGCGACACCGACGAGCGAAATCGCGACTGGCAAGACCTTGTTCTTCTGCACGGTGACGACCTGCACGCTCACGATGTCGCGCAGCGGAAAGACCTGGCCGGCGGACGAGAGCGCATTGCGCGTGACCGACACGCCACGATCATTGAAAGGGGTTTCCATCGAGTCCAGTTCAAGCGGTAGCAAAGGGCGCAGCGTACCAGACTTCAGATTCCTGAAGTTGCCGGAATTCTTGACCTCCGTCAGGCCAGACGGTGCTGCCGCAAGATCCTGAAAGAATCCGCCGCGCCCGGCGCTTTACGCCAGTGCGGCGATACGCGCGCCGAGCCAGCCACGCAGCGCGGCGACTTCTTCGCCACACACGGAATGCTCCATCGCATACGCATGCCACTCGACCTTGCTGCCCTGCGCGAGCGCGAAGTCGCGCGCGGCCTCGCCGAGCTGGATCGGCAAGACCTCGTCGTACTCGCCGTGCGCGGCAAAGATCGGCGTGCCGTGGTTCGCGGGCGCGAGGCGGCGCTCGACGAAAGCTCTCGAGGGCAGGTAACCGGACATGACGACCAACCCGCCAAGCGTCGCCGCGTGGGTGAGCCCCGCTGTGTACGTCATCGCGCCGCCTTGCGAGAACCCCGCAAGGAATATCTTCGAGCTCGGAATGCCGCGCGCGTTCTGCCCGGCGATCAGTTGTCTCACGGTCGCGCACGACGCTTCGATGCCCGCCTCGTCGACCTGCCGGTCGATCGACTGGAATGAGCGGATGTCGTACCACGCGCGCATCACGTAACCGCCGTTCGCGGTCACGGCCATCTCGGGCGCGTTGGGAAACACGAAACGCACGGCGGGTCCGTTGGCGAGGCGCAGTTCCGGAACCAGCGGCACAAAGTCGTTGGCGTCGGCGCCGAGACCGTGCAGCAGGATCACGGCGAATTCAGGATTCGGTGCGGTTTCGATTTCGATGGTCTGCGGCGTGGTGGTCATGGCGTACTACTCCCTGGCGTCGGCATGGTCGGATGAGCGGGATCGAAACCAGCACGATACCGCATAGCGTACGAGCCAGATCAGCCGCGGCGCGAGTCTCGACGACACCCGCGCCGCGGCCGCGTGCCAAAGGCGTTACTGCAGACGTTGCTTGAGTTCGTTAGCCAGTTGCCGCGTGGCCGCTTTGGTCGGTGCATCCTCGGCCAGCGCGTTCAGCAAACCGAAGTCGTGAATCGTGCCGTCGTAACGGACGGTGGCCACTTCGTCACCGGCTGCGTCGAGCTTGCGTCCATACGCCTCGCCTTCGTCACGCAACACGTCGGACTCGGCGACCTGAATCAGCGCAGGCGGCAAGCCTTTCAACTGTTCCGTCGTAGCGCGCAGCGGCGACGCGTAGATCTCGTTGCGCTGCTTCGGATCTTTCGTGTAGGCGTCCCAGAACCACTTCATCATCGGCCGGGTCAGGAAGTGGCCCTGCTGGAACTGATTGTACGAACCGTCGTTGAAATTGTTGTCGGTGACGGGCCACATCAGTCCCTGGAAGCGGATCGCCGGGCCTTGCTTGTCTTTCGCCATCAGGCTCACCACCGCGGCCATGTTGCCGCCGACACTGTTGCCCACCACGGCGAGGCGATTGCCGTCGACGCCGATCTCGCCGCCGTGCGCGGCAACCCACTTCGTGGCGGCGTAAGCCTGATTGATCGCGACCGGATAGCGGGCCTCCGGCGAAGGTGTGTAGTTCACGAACACCGCCACGGCGCCCGACTGAACCACCAGATCACGCACCAGGCGCTCATGAGTCTGGAAGTCGCCGAGGATCCAGCCGCCGCCGTGGAAGAACATGAAGACGGGCAACGTCCCGCTCGCGCCGTGCGGACGGACGATGGTCAGCGGCACGCTGACGCCGTCCTGCTCGATGGTGCGGTTGGAGACGTCGATGCCCGACAGATCGACTTTCACGCCGTTCTGCGCATCGACCAGAATTTGCCGCGCCTGGGCGGGCGGCAAGGTATTGATCGCGGGGCCCTTGCCGCTGTTCAGCGCGTGCAGGAAACCGGACGTTACGCGGTCGGGCGTGGCTTGTGAAGCGGGGCTTGCCGCAAAAGCCGAACCGAAGGCGAAGGCAGAGGCCAGCAGCACGGGGACGAACTTGATCTTCATGATGAACTCCGGGTAACTCAATAGATTGGAAAAAGATTTCGGATCAGACGAGCGTGAGCGTGACGGCAATGTTGTTGCGCGTGGCGTTCGAGTACGGGCATACGATGTGCGCCTTGTCGACAAGCGCCTGCGCCGCGTCCTGGGCCATGCCCGGCAGCGAGATCTTCAACTCCACTTCGATGCCGAACCCGTTGGGAATCGCACCGATGCCGACGCTGCCCTCGACCGAGACGTCCGCGGGAATCGCGATCCGGTCGCGCGCCGCGACAAACTTCATCGCACCGACGAAACACGCGCTGTAGCCGGCCGCGAACAGTTGCTCCGGATTGGTGCCTTCGCCGCCGGCGCCGCCGAGTTGCTTCGGCGTGATCAGCTTCAGGTCGAGGTTGCCTTCGGGCACCACGGCGCGGCCGTCACGGCCTCCGGTTGCCTTGGCGTGAGCGCGGTACAGCACGTTGTCGATCCTGGTCATGGTCAACTCCTTGTTGGTGGGTATCTACTACTAGATAGATAAACGGCGGTTAAAAAAATGACGCGTAGCTCGCGCCGTCGATTGCGGACCGCAATCTATCTATCTATAGATAGATTGGCGGGTAAAAATAAAGAGGCGCGCGACCACCTCCGTGACAGCATTACTGCGATTTCTTCCACGATGCTTCCACATCTTCCAGCCGGGCCTTCGTGCCGAACAATCGGCTGGCCAGCACGCTGCCCTGATAAGCCGCGTACAGTGCGCGCGCGGCGGCCTCAGGCTTGCCGTTCACCGCCAGCGTGTGTTCCTGTGCGCCTTGCGCGAGGACTTGCGCCAGCCATTTTTCGTTGGCCTTGAAAAACGCCTGGATCGCCTCGCGAATGTTTTCCGGCAGCGACGCAATGTCCGACGCCAGCATGCCGCACAGACAGATCCGGTCGCCGTCGCCGAGCGTGCGGCCGAACAGCCGGGTGTACTTGCCGAGCTTCGTATTGGCCGGCAGCCTGGCATCGATAGCGTGCAGCGAGGCCAGCACTTCCTTGCTGTACTCGTTGACCGCCTCCAGCACCAGGTCGTCTTTCGAGGGGTAGTAGTAATGGATGCTCGAGGTCTTCACGCCGACCAGTTCGGACAGGTCGCGATAGCTGAAACCGTTATAGCCGCGCTGCATCATCAACGTGATGGCGTGCTCGAGAATCTGCTCGCGGACGGTCGGGTTCGTTTCCATGACTGAACTTTATCTACTACTAGATAGAGAGTCAAGACTTTTTTGCACGGGAAGAAGGGCGGCGCGGTGCTGCGGATCGCGGCGGGGTTCGCTGGTGTCGTCATCAAAGGAAAAGCGCCCCGCAGGGCGCTTTTCCAGACTCCGGATCCTGCAGGGAACTCGCGTTCCCCGCGGAGCGAAAGACTCGCTTAGAACTTGTGACGGATGCCGACGCGGAATGCCAGCTGATTGTCCGAACCCGTGCCCGAGGTATTGAAGTAGCTCGTGCTCGAACCGATCTGCGCCTGCAGATCCTGGCCCTTGTTGCGGCCGGAAGCGATCTGGTAGATACCCAGCGCATACACGTCCGTGCGCTTGCTCAGCGCGTAGTCGATGCTCAGGTCGGCCTGGTTCCAGTGGCCCGTGCTCGCGTCGCTCAGGTGCATGTACGTGTAGCCTGCGCCTGCGGTCAATGCCGGCGTGAACGCGTACTTCGCGCCTGCTTCGTACGCTGCGAACGTCGTCGAGCTACCCGAGATCGGTTCGAAGCGCGTGTTCGTGTACAACGCCCACAGCGTCGCCGCGCCGATCGAGTAACGGCCGCCCACGCCGAAGGTGCGCAGATCGCGGACGGTGCCCGTCGTCACGTTGGCGATGGCCGTCGAGAACGTCGGCGTGGCCTGACCCGGGAAGCGGATGTCCGTGTACGCCGCGCCAACGCCGAACGGGCCGTTCGCGTAGTTCACGCCGAAGCTGTAAGCGCGCGACGAACCCGCGACCGGCGCAGCGGCCGTGCCGGTTGCCGGTGCGCCGGCGAATGCGCCAGCCTGGTTCGAGAAGCCGTACATCGCGCCGAAGGTCAGGCCAGCGAAATTGGCGCTGCTGAACTTGACGGCGTTGTTGATGCGGCTCGACGTCAACTGGTCGACGTCGTTGATGTGGTAAGCGTAGTTACCCGCGACGGTCTGGCCGCCGGTCGAGTAGTAGCCGCCCAGATAGTCGGTCGAAAACGAATACTGGCGGCCGAACGTCAGCGAGCCAATGCCGTTCTGCGACAGGCCGACGAATGCCTGACGGCCGAACAGCGCGCCGCCCTGGCCCAGTGTGCCGTTGCCGCTGTTAAAACCGTTTTCCAACACGAACAGCGCCTTCAGGCCGCCACCCAGATCTTCCGTGCCGCGCAGGCCCCAACGGCTGCCTTGAGCGACGCCGTCGTCGTACTTGAAGAGGTTGTCGTGGCCCGTTGCGGTCTTCGAGTTGTTCACGTAGCTGATACCGGCGTCGATCAAGCCATACAGCGTGACACTGCTTTGTGCGTGAGCAGCGGAGGCGAAGACGGCGAGAGTAGCGGCGGTCAGTATTTTTTTGTTCAAGACTTTCTCCGATTAAAAATTAAGCGATCGCGACGCCGGGCTCTTTGGCCGGGTCGTGCGATGGCCCGAAATTTAAGGGAACGCAGAGTAAGGTATGTGACAGCTTTTCTTATTTGCGAAATCTGTCGCGCGGGCGCGACACTCACGTAGCCTCGCAAACTGAAATCGCGCAGGGCGCGCGTGCATAAGCTTTTTCTCCAGCGTGCATATAAGCGTGTGAAAAACGATTGGTTTTCGGCCGCCGCGGCCGCATGCGACGATGCGCGCCTACCAACACACTACAAGTAGGAAGACGCATGCAACGCCGGACAATGATCCAGAACCTGCTCGCCATCGCCGCCATTTCGCTGACGGCCACGTTCGCGCACGCGGACGACAAACAACTCAAGGTCGGCACGATGAGCGGCCCGGACGCGCAAATCTGGTCGGTCGTGACAAAAGTGGCGGCGCGCGAAGGTCTGAACCTCAAGGTCATTGAATTCAACGACTATGTGCAGCCGAACGCGGCGCTCGACGCGGGCGACCTCGATGCCAACGGTTTTCAGCATCAGCCGTTTCTCGACAGCCAGGTGAAGCAACGTGGCTACAAGATCGTCAACGTCGGCCTGACGTACGTGTCGCCGATGGCCTTCTATTCGAAGAAACTCAAGTCGCTCAAGGACTTGCCGGAAGGCGCGAAGGTCGGCATCCAGAACGACCCGTCCAACGGCAACCGCGCGCTGCTGCTCTTGCAGAAGTACGGTGTGATCAAGCTGAAGCCGGGCGTCGGCACGAACGGCGTGAACGCGACGCCGCTCGATGTCGCGGAAAATCCGAAGAAGATCAAGCTGGTGGAACTCGACGCCGCGCAATTGCCGCGTGCGCTCGGCGACCTCGACGCGGCGTCGATCAATACCGACTACGCCGTCAAGGCGGGCCTGCAGCCGACCAAAGACGCGATCGCGATCGAAGACCTCAAAGGCCCCTACGCGAATCTGATCGCGGTGCGCGAGCAGGACCGCAATCAGCCGTGGGTGAAGAAGCTGGTGGCGGCGTACGAATCGGATGAAGTGCGCAAGTACATCGACACGCAATTCAAAGGCGCGATCATTCCGGCTTTCTGAGCGGTTCTGACGCAACGCGCGTCAACGCAAAATCGCCCGCTGTTTTAGCGGGCGATTTGCGTTGCGGCTCGAGGTATTACGGACGTGGTACGGACGTGCCGCGCGCAGCGTGAGGTGCGCTGGCGCTGCCGTTCCGACGTGGCGCCCTAGTTGCTCAACAGCGAACCGCTGCGGAACGCCTTCGCGCCGGCAATGCGCGCGAATTCCAGGCCGGCCGTCGCAAAACGCGTCAGATGCCGCGCGTACAGTACGCCGGCCACGCTGCTCTTGAGCGTGACGACCTGCTCGGTCAGCGGATCGACGATATCGGCAATCTCATGACCGGCGTCGACCCAGGTGCCGACTTCGCAGCGATACACCAGCACGCCGCTGATCGGCGCGACGATCGGCTCGGCGCCGGCGAGCGGCGTGGCGGCGAATTCGAGCGGCGGCAACGCGGCGGCCTTGCCGTCGATCACGCCACGCGAGGTCAGGTATTCGATGATCGCTTGCGCATCGTGCTCGGCGTACTCGTACGACACTTCGCGCTGGCCGCGCAGTTCGATCGTGACCGAGATCGAGCCGTTCGGAATCGGGAAGCGGTCGCCGTAACGGCCGCGCAGATCCGACCAGCAGAAACTGTGGATTTCGTCGAACGGGTTGCCCACCGAATTGAGCGCGAGCAGCGATGCCTTGGCGTCCAGGTAGCAGGCGAGCGGCTCGACTTCCGGCCACAGATCCGGGTTCGTGTAGAGGTGCATCGCGGCTTCCCAGTCGCAGTGCAGATCGAGCACGATATCGGCGTCGTATGAGAGCTTTTGCAGCGCGAGGCGCTGCGATTCGAGTTCGGTCTGCGGGTTTTGCGCGTCGAGCGCCTCGCGCATGGCCGTGCGGATCGCCGTGCGGTTGGCGTCCACATTGTCGGTCAGGCGCGACTCGATCACCGGCTGCACCAGCGCCGACAGGTCGTGGAAATTGCGGTTGAAGTTCTGCGCCGTGTTGGTTTCGAAACGCCCGGTCAGATGGCCGAGAAAATGCTGGTTCAGGCCGATCGGATTGGCCACCGGCACGATCACGACTTCGCCGCGGATCTTGCCGGCCGCTTCCAGCGCCGCCAGCTTGCGGCGCAATGCCCACGACACCAGCATGCCGGGCAGCTCGTCGGCATGCAGCGACGACTGGATGTAGATCTTCTGGCCGCCGCCCGGACCGTAGTGGAAACTCGTCAGGTTGCGGGCGGTGCCGAGCGTCGGAGCAATCAGCGGATGGGTTTGGGTTTGCATGGTTTTCAAATCCGCGGCCAAGTGGGCGTGCCGCGCTATCTCGTTGATAACAGTGGGGAAACTTGCTGAATGGCCGGTCAGGCCCGGCCCGGCGGGCGCCGCCTCGCGGCCGCCTCGATCGCACGATCTTAGCCGATCTGACGCAGTGTGTGGTTTTATGCGGCGCCGCAAATGGAAACGGGCTCCGCGTGTGGCGGAGCCCGTTTGTGCGAACCGGCCAGCGCGCCGTCAGACACGCGGGGCCGTTTCAGCGGCCAACCTAGCCGCCGTACACGTCGAAGTCGAAGTACTTCTTCTCGAGCTTCTTGTACGTACCGTCCTTGATGATGTCGGCGATTGCCTTGTCGACCTTCGCCTTCAGGTCGGTATCTTCCTTGCGCATGCCGATGCCTGCGCCGTTGCCGAGGATCTTCGGATCGTCCAGGTTCTTGCCGACGAAGTCGAAGCCAGCGCCGCGCGGCGTCTTCAGGAAGCCGATTTCAGCTTGCACCGCGTCTTGCAGCGCTGCGTCCAGACGACCCGACAGCAAGTCGGCGTAGACCTGGTCCTGGTTCTGATACGGCACGACCTTCGTGCCCTTCGCTTCCCAGTACGTCTTCGCGTAGGTTTCCTGGATCGTGCCTTGTTCCACGCCAACCGTCTTGCCCTTGAGCGAGTCGGCCGTCGGCAGGATGCCCGAACCCTTCTTCGCCACGAGGCGGGTCGGGGTGTTGAACAGCTTGTTCGAGAAGGCGATCTGCTCGGCGCGTTGCGGCGTCATGGACATCGACGACAGCACGCCGTCGAACTTCTTCGCCTTCAGGGCCGGGATCATGCCGTCGAAGTCGTTTTCGACCCACACGCACTTGGCCTTCAGGCGCGCGCAGATTTCATTGCCGAGGTCGATATCGAAGCCAACGAGCTTGCCATCCGAGCCCTTCGACTCGAACGGGGGATAGCTGGCATCAACGCCGAAACGGATGGTCGACCAATCTTTAGCGTGTGCGCCAATCGAGACGGTAGCAAGCAGAGCAACCGTCAAAGCCGCTAGCAGTTTTTTCACTGTTTAACTCCTCGGTGTAGTTCAAATACGCCCGCATGCGGTTGTGCCGCTGCGGGGCACCCGGCGCGACTCACGACCGGGCCTGGGTTGAAGCCGCCAGCCGGGGCGGCCAGCAGCGCGCGCCAAGCTTATCAGTTCAAAAAGAATGGGTAGCTAGTGAAACACCGGATGGCGCACGAGCCTGACTTCCAAAGTCTGAAAGTGGTCGGGAGGCAAAACACCGCTAATGCGTATTGAATCGCATGGGCCGCTCCGACCGATCCTGTAATGCCGCGGTAATGAAGTTGGCTAATGGCAGGTGTGCGCCGCGGACACCATGGCGGCATAGAAACGGCTATTTAACCGGCTGTCGACTCCTTAGCCAGCGAATCCACGCGCCCGGCGCCGACCGTGCCGCACCACAGTGCGCCTTTGTCCATCATCTGTGCGTCCTGCGTGGACATGCCCGCGCAGGTGCCGCGCATGTCCGGCATATCGCGCTGGGTGCGCGCTACCGCCGCACGGTCCATTTCGCCCTGAAGCCAACTGCCGAAGCACGCAATCGATCCGGCCGCCACGGCCACCCACACCCACTCTGTTTTGCTCAAGCGCATGGTCTGTTTCTTGTCCGACTCTCGACTACCCGGAAGACAGCTCGCGCGGCGTCGCGCGACGTTGCCTTCGACCGCCGGCGGCGGCCTGGGCAGGCGTACGTTTATCGGCATCCGCGCCGCGTTTCTTTAGAAGCCTAATGGCCACGTTTCTGACTACGCCTTGCGTGGCCACTGGGATTTGCCGCTGTGCGGATTGCCCGCGTTTCAGGGGACTGCGTGTTTCAAGCGCGCGCCTTGAGTTAAAGATTCGGAACAAATTGCCGTCAAATACAGAGGGGTGCGATGCTGTATCACGTCTGACGGGAATTTTTATCGACTCGGGCCAAGCCGAAAACCAAAAATGGTTTCCTTAGCGCTATCATCGTTGCTCCTCGCGCCCGGCCCCATGCCTCACGCAGAGCGTATCTGTCTGAAGAAAGGAGCCGTGTGGCCGTCCGCGGAGCGATGCAGGGCGTCCATGCTTCTCACCAGGCCTTCTGCTAAGCGGTGTCGTGTATGCCCATAATGTTCATGGCAGATGAAAAGCATTTGTTCAAACGATTCTTTCGTTCACGAATCGCCGTTCGTGCGCGCACGCATTTATCGTTTCGCGGCGTTTGTACCGGATTTCTGACATTTCTGATCGGCGCGATTTTCTGCGTCGGTCTTTTTTCGGCGGCACCCGTTAAAGCCGACGACAAGGTTCTGCGTGTGCTGGCGTGGCCCGGCTACGCGGACGCCGACGTGGTGAAGCATTTCGAAGCGCGTTACAAGGCCAGAGTGGAAGTCACGCTGGTCGATTCCGACGAGGCGCTATGGGCCCAGATGCATGCGAAAGCGACACCGCCCTTCGACGTGCTCGCTGCCAACACCGCTGAAATCCAGCGCTATACCGAGGCGAATCTGCTGGCGCCGCTCGACCTCGCCAGTCTGCCGAACACCAGCAAACAATTGCCGCGTTTTCAGGCGCTCGCATCGATCGGCGGCCTCACGTCGGGCGGCAAGGCGTACGCCATCCCGTTCACGTATTCGTCGATGGGGCTGATCTACGATCGCAAGCAGGTCGCCGTGGCGCCGCGCTCCATGCGCGAGTTGTGGAATCCGCGTTACCGCGGCAAGGTGCTCGACTTCAACAGCGCGCAGCATAATTTCTCGTTCACGGCGTTGGCGCTGGGCTATCCCCATCCTTTTCAGCTCGATGCGACGCAAATGCGCACCATTGCTCGCAAGCTCGTCGATCTGCGCCGCAATCTATTGACCTATTACACGTTGCCCGAGGAGGCGACCGCCTTTTTCATTCAGCACAAGGTCGCGCTGATGTTCGGCAACTACGGCACCCAGCAGGTCGAGTTGCTGCGCCGGGCGGGTGCCGACGTGGGCTACGTGATTCCCGACGAGGGCGCGCTCGCATGGCTCGATTGCTGGTCGATGACGCGCGCGGCCGCCGATCGTCCGCTGGCGCACGCGTGGATCAATTACATGCTCGAACCGGACGTGAGCGCGTTGTTGACGCAACGCCAGGGACTTGCCAACACGTTGACGGCGCCCGTGGAAAGCAGCGATCACGCACGCATCGTGTGGATCGGCCCGGTGGAGAATATTCAGCGGCGCGAGGACCTGTGGACCAGAATCGTGTCCGGGGACCGGTCGGAGCGTTTTTGATGATACGTCCTGGGCTGACCTTCAAACTATCCGTACTGCTTGCGTGCATCGGCGTGCTCGCGTCAGGCGCGACCGGCTATTACGCGTACCGCGCCAACCGCACGATGCTCGTGAACGAGGCCGGGCACAGCCTGCTCACGTCCACGGAGTTGCTGGGCCAGCGCTTTTCCGCTTCGATCGACGACGTCGGCTCCGACGCGCTCGTGCTCGCGAGCATGCCGTCCACGGCGGATGTCGCGCAGACCGACGACGGCGTCGGCCCGGACGCGGCCCGCGAACGGCTGGCGCAGGTGTATTCGAGTTTCATGGTTCACCACCTCGAATACCTGCAAATCCGGCTGATCACGCGCCGGCACTATGGGCTGGAACTGGTCCGCTTCGACCGCGACTCCGACGGGCTCGTGCGGGTCGAAGGGAAAGACCTGCAGGAGAAAGGTCAGTTTGCCTACGTATTCGATACCCTGGCGTTTTCTCCGGGCCACATTTACACCTCGCCGATCTCGGTCAATCACGAGTACGGCGCGCACGCGGCCCAGGGCAAACCGACGCTGCGGCTCGGCACGCCTGTCTCGAACGCGAATGGCGAAGTGGTGGGCGTCGTCGTGATCGATGTCGATCTGGCGGCGTTGTTCAAACGGCTGCAAAGCGATCTGCCGAGCGACTATCAGGTCTATCTGGCCAACGAGTGGGGCGATTTCCTCGTTCATCCCGATGAATCGAAAACCTTCGGCTTCGATCGGGGCCGGCGCGTCTTGATGCAGGACAGTTTCTCCGTGACGAGGCCGCTCTTCGAGCAGTCGCAGGGCGAGGTGCTGGTCGACGGGCTGGCGCGGCCGCGCCAGGCCGCCGGCCAGGTGCTCGCTTTCGTGCGCCGGCCATTCGGCGACCTGGAGGGCAACCGCTTTATCGTGCTCGGTCTCGCCAAGCCGCTCGACGACGTTTTGTCCGGCGCGAATCTGCTCGGCAACCGTATCGTGCGCATGGTGCTGATTTTCAGCGCGCTGGCTCTTCTGCTCGCCATTCTGTTCGCGCGCGCCCTGACCAAGCCGCTGTACATGCTCGCGCACGCGGCCACGCATCTGTTCGCCGAGCACGCCATGGATACGCTGCCGCTGAACCGGACCGACGAGATCGGCGTGCTGGCGCGCTGCTTCGACCGTCTGCGGCGCGAAATCAAATCGCAAATGGATGTGCTGCATGCCAAGCAGCGCGAGCTCGTGCATCTCGCCACCCACGACGTGCTGACCGGACTGCCGAACCGCGTCCTGTTCATGGAGAAGCTCGAAAGCGCGATCGAGGAAGCGTCGCGGCGTCAGGAGGGGCTCGCCGTGCTGTTCGTCGACCTCGACCGCTTCAAGCAGATCAACGACCAGTTCGGCCATTCGGTCGGCGACAAGGTGCTCGCCGCGGTGGCGCGCCGCCTGAAGCTGGGGCTCTGTTCAGCGGACGTGGTGGCGCGTCTGGGCGGCGACGAGTTCATCGTCTTGATCGAAGGGCCGCGTTCGGCGGAGGCGGCGCCCGCGATCGCCTCGCGCATCATGGAGACGTTGAACGAAGAAGTGACGGTTGAAGGGCAAAGCATGACGGTGGGCGCGAGCATCGGTATCAGCCAGTTCCCCGACGACAGCGGCACGGCGGAGGAACTGTTGCTCAACGCCGACGCGGCGATGTACGCGGCGAAATCCGGCGGACGCTGTGGGTATTTGCGTTACCACGATGTGCTCGAGGCACGCCGGCGCGAACAGATCGAACAGGCGCACGCCCGGGCTAGCGAAGGCGCGACCCAAGGGCACGAGGCCGAACCGACGGCTTGACGCCTGCACGCGACCGGCGTGCTTCGGCCGGCGCGCGTCTGCACGCAACGGCGCCGGTCAATTTCTCAAACGATCCGAGCCCCGCTGCGATACGTCGCGCGCGGCACCGGCAACCTGTCAAGCATCGTCACGCGCACGAAATCCGCGCGCAAGCCGGTTTCGATCGCGCCGCGCTCGTGCAGGCCGGCCGTGCGCGCCGGTTCCGCGGAGACCGTTGCCATGGCGCGCGGCAAGGTCCAGCCGGCCTGGTCGACCAGCTCGAACACGGCGGTCAGCAGGCTCGACGGCACGTAATCGGACGACAGAATATCGAGCAGGTCCGCGCGCGCCAGTTCGAGCGCCGACACGTTGCCCGAATGCGAGCCGCCGCGCACGATATTCGGCGCACCCATGATGGTCGAAATGCCATGCTCGCGCGCCGCCTCGGCAGCGATGCGGGTGGTCGGGAACTCCGCTAGCACGATGCCTTCGGCTTTGGCCTGCTCGACGTGCTCGATCAGCGTGTCGTCGTGACTTGCCACCGGAATGCCGAGCCGGTTGCAGCGCGCCACGATCTCGCGGCGGTGCGCGTCGGCGTAACGGGCCTGTTCGACCGACAGTTCGGTCAGCGCGGTCGCCACGTGTTCGTCGCTCAGCTTGCCGTTGCGTTCCTGGAAGCGGCGCCATTGCTCGCGGTCGTGCCACTGACGTTGACCCGGCGTGTGATCCATCACCGAGGCGAGCCGCAGCAACGGATGCGCGCACAACGAATCGAACACGTCCACCACGTCGGCGGTGGCGATTTCGCAGCGCAGATGCAGGAAGTGTTCGGCGCGCAGCAGCTTGCGCTCCGAGAACCGCGTGAGCGCTTCGGCGCATTGCGTCTGCAGATCGCGGCCCCGCAAGCCCACGTTCGTGCGCGAACCGATCGCAAGCGCATCGAACACGGTGGTAATGCCGGCCGCCGCCACCTGGGCGTCGTGAATCACGAAAGCGGCATCGGTGTTCCATTGCACGCCCGGACGCGGTGCGAGATGCTTCTCGAGATTGTCCGTGTGCAGTTCGATCAGGCCGGGCAACAGATAGTCGCCGTCCCAATCTTCGGCTTCGCGCGCCGCGGTCGTGCCGCGCTCGACTTCGCGGATCACGCCGTCTTCGACGCGCACCACGCCGGTGAATACTTCGTCTCGCGTCACGATGCGAGCGTTTCTGATCAACATCGACTTGCTCCGTAGTCAGTCAGACTTGAGTGGGGCCTGGGTTGCGGCGCTTTGCCGTTGCATGCAGCAGTGTAGTGCCGTTGCGCGCCCTGTTTGTGTCATTCAGTGACGAAGCGGCGGCTTCAGTTCGAGGCGCCGCGTGGCCACTTTGTTGCGCGTGTCTTCGTCGTGGAAGATGCCCACGATCGCCGCGCCGCGCTCACGCGCTTCGACGATCAGATCGGCCACCACGTCGCGATTGTCGGCGTCGAGCGAAGCCGTGGGTTCATCGAGCAGGAGCAGCGGATGTTCGGCGATCAGACCGCGCGCGATATTCACGCGCTGTTGTTCGCCACCGGAGAAAGTGGCGGGCGCGAGCGACCACAGCCTTTGCGGCACATTCAACCTGGCGAGCAGCGCGGCGGCGCGCGAGCGCGCTTCGTGTTCGGGCACGCCGCGCGATAGCAGCGGCTCGGCCACGAGCGCCAGGGTCGGCACACGCGGAATCACGCGCAGGAACTGGCTCACGTAACCGACCACGCCTGCGCGCAGGCGCAACACGTCGTGCGGTTCGGCGCCGGTGATCGATACAGGCCGGCCGTGGTTCGCCGCGTCGCGAATCGCGATCGAGCCGCTCGTCGCCAGATAGTTGCCGTACAGGCAGCGCAGCAGCGTGCTCTTGCCCGCGCCCGACGGTCCGATCAGCACCACGCATTCGCCGCGCTCGACCTCCAGCGAGACGCCCGCGAGCGCTTCGATCCGCACGCCGCCCTGGCCATGCAGCACAAAGGTCTTGCCGATGCCGACCGCGCGCAGCATCAGCGCCGTGTTGTCGATGAACGCGCGCTCGGCGGCGCGCGCTTCGGTGCTTGTTTCAATGGATCGCATTGTGAGCCTCAAACCGGCAGAACCGAGGAAACCAGCGTTTGCGTGTACGGGTGCTGCGGATCGTCGAGCACCTGGTCGGTCAGTCCCGCCTCGACCACTTCGCCGCCCTGCATGACCATCAGCCGATGCGCGAGCAGACGCGCGACACCGATGTCGTGCGTGACGATCAGCACCGACAGATGCAGCGTCGAGGTCAGCGTGCGCAGCAGATCGAGCAGGCGCGCCTGCACCGAAACGTCCAGACCGGCGGTGGGTTCGTCCATGAAAACGAGGCGCGGACCGGTAACGAGATTGCGCGCGATCTGCAAGCGCTGTTGCATGCCGCCCGAAAATGCCGCCGGAAATTCGTCGATGCGCGAGGAGTCGAGTTCGACGCGCTCCATCCATTGCGTGGCCGCGTGACGGATATCGCCATAGTGACGCGCGCCGACAGCCATTAACGGCTCGCCGATATTCGCGCCGGCCGAGACGCCGCTACGCAGTCCGTCGCGCGGATTCTGCTGGACGAAGCCCCACTCGGTGCGCATCAGCAAACGGCGGCGCGGTTCGGATAAAGCCAGCAGGTCGAGCTGCTCGCCATGGGTCGCGGTGTAATGAAGCGAGCCGCTGTCAGCCGCCGTTTTCAGCGCGAGCGCGTTGAGCAGGGTGGTCTTGCCCGAGCCGGATTCACCGACGATGCACAGTACTTCGCCCGGATACAGATCGAAGCCGACGTTCCTGCAGCCGTTGCGGCCGCCGTATTGTTTGGTGAGCGAGCGGGCGCTCAGCAGCGGCGTCATGCGGGTTCTCCGTTGCGTGCTTCGCGCGTCGGCAGATCGAGGTTCGCGTCGCCGCGGCGTTCGTGGCAGTAGTCGCTGTCGGAGCAGACGAACATGCGCTTGCCCGCATCGTCGACGATCATCTCGTCGAGAAAACTTTCCGTCGAACCGCATAGCGCGCAGGCGTGCTGCCACTTCTGCACCTCGAACGGATGATCGTCGAAGTCGAGGCTGCGCACCGGCGTGTACGGCGGAATCGCATGAATGCGCCGTTCGCGGCCGGCGCCGAACAATTGCAGCGCGGGATTCATATGCATCTTCGGGTTGTCGAACTTCGGAATCGGCGAGGGCGAAGCCAGATAGCGGTGGTTGACGATCACCGGGTAGTCGTAGGTGGTCGCGATGCTGCCGTGATGCACGATGTCTTCATAGAGCTTCACGCTGATCAGGCCGTAGTCGGCGAGCGCATGCAGCTTCTTGCATTCGGCGACGCGCGGTTCGAGGCGATACAGCGGCTCGGGCATCGGCACCTGATAGACCAGAATCTGCCTCTCGGTGAGCGGTGCTTCCGGAATGCGGTGACGGGTCTGGATGATCGTCGCGTCGACCGTGCGGCGGGTGGTCGCCACGCCGGTGGTGCGCGCGAAGAAACGGCGTATGTTGACTGCGTTGGTGGTTTCGTCGGAGCCCTGATCAATGACTTTCAGCGTGTCCTGTCTGCCGATGATCGCCGCGGTGACCTGAATGCCGCCCGTGCCCCAGCCGAACGGCAGCGGCATTTCACGCGAGGCGAACGGCACCTGATAACCCGGCACGGCCACGGCCTTGAGCAAGGCGCGGCGCAGCATGCGTTTGGTCTGCTCGTCGAGGTACGCGAAGTTGTAGCCTTCGGCTGCGCTGTCGTACGACGCGTTCGCGTGAGATGTGTCGGGTGCGTTCATGCTGCCTGCTCCTGCAGGCCGTCGGATTGATCGGCAGGTTGATCCGCGCGCTGGTCCGAGTGCGCGTCCGTGCCGTATTCCGGACTTTGCGCGGCATGCCGCGCGCGCAGACGCCGCACGAGTTCCAGCTCCGACTGGAAGTCGACGTAGTGGGGCAGCTTCAGATGCTGCACGAAACCGGACGCTTCGACGCTATCGCTATGCGAGAGCATGAATTCGATGTCCTGGGTCGGCGAGGCCAGCGTTTCACCGAGTTCCTCGCCGCGCAACGCGCGGTCCACGAGCGCCATCGCCATGGCCTTGCGCTCCGAGTGGCCGAACGCGAGGCCGTAGCCTTGCGTGAAGGCGGGCGCCACCGCGCCGCTGCCGGCGAACTGGTTGATCATCTGGCACTCGGTAACGTCGATGTCGCCGATCTCGACGGCTTCACCCAGTTCGTCGAGTTCCATTTCCACGGCGATCGTGCCGAAGCGGATCTCGCCCGCGAACGGATGCGAGTGCGCATAGCCGCGCTGCGTCGCATAACCCATGGCGAGCAGAAAGCCTTCGTCGCCGCGCGCGAGATTTTGCAGACGGGTGGCGCGGCTCGCGGGAAAGGCGAGCGGCTCGCGCGAGAGGTCGCCGGGTTCCGGCGCGTTCGGCGTGGGACGCTCCTGTTCGATCAGACCTTCCCGGTCGAGCAGGGTGACGACGCGCGGCATGGCCTCTGTCGCAGCTGCGGCGGTTCGATTCGAAGCTGAAGCCACGCTTGCAACCGGAGCGCCTTCGGCATCACGTTCCGCGAGCAGCGCGAAATCCAGCAGACGCTGCGTGTAATCGTACGTCGCGCCCAGCAACTGGCCGCCGGGCACGTCCTTGAAAGTCGCCGAAATGCGGCGCTCCACTTGCATCGCTTCGGTATCGACCGGCCGCGTGTAGCCGAAGCGCGGCAGCGTGGTGCGATACGCGCGCAGCAGGAAGATCGCTTCGACCAGATCGCCGGCGGCCTGCTTGATGGCGAGCGCGGCGAGGTCCTCATCGTAGACGGACCCTTCGGTCATCACGCGCGCCACCGCGAGGCGCAGTTGTGCGCGAATCTGCGCGACGCTGAGTTCGGCGAGCCGCGTGTCGCCGCGGCGCGCCTTGTCGAGCAGGCGCCAGGACGCTTCGATCGCGCGTTCTCCACCTTTGACGGCAACGTACATCAGTTCACCTTCGCTTGAGTTGTGCGCGGCAGGCCGATCAGGCGCGCGCCGCAGACGAGATAGCAGTCGACACCGCAAGGAAAAAGCGGTGCGAGGCCGGCGCGTTCGCGCCAGAAACGCTCGGGCAGGCCGAGCGGCGCGATCGTGGTGGTGTGCTCGATGCCCGGGCCGCTCAACACGACCGGTGCGCCGCCCGTCAGTGCCGCCACGCGGATCAGCAGCGTGACCGATTGCTCGGGCGACTCCGCCGCGCCGAGCGCGAAGCGCTCCAGCGGCGGCAACGTGGCGGCCTCGTGGATATAGGCAAAGGCCGCTTGCGCCGGTTCGTCCACGAGCGGTGCGCCGGTATGAAAGCGCAATGCCGAAACCAGCGCCGTATCCGCTTGCGCGAGCCACACGGGCGTGGCGTAGTCGCACAGTGCGAGCAGCGCGGCGAAGGCGGCAAGTTCGGCACGCGTGGCCGGCGCTTCAGGCAACACGTTCCCGACCACGCCGACCGTGCCCGGCCGCGACAGCGCATCGAGCAAGGTGCGGAACACGGCCTGGGTGTCGTGCACCGGGTCGGCGAAACCCGGCGTCAAGGTGGATAACGCGGTAGACAACGCAATCTGTGAATTTTCCATCAGTCGCCCCTGACCATCGTGAAGAATTCGACGCGCGTGGCCGCGGCGTCCTGTTGCCGCGCGGCGCGTTTCGCCGCCTGCTGCGCGGCAAACGGCTCGATCAGCGTTCGATGTAGAACGGCATGATGCTCGGGTATTTGCAGAAGCGCGTCCGCGAGCGCGGCCAGTTCGGCGCGGCGGCGGTCGCGGCCCAGATGGCATGCCACGCCCACGGCCGCGGGGGCCTCGCCTAACGTGCGCAGACGCAACGTGGCGCGCGTGACCGTGGCTTCGCCGAGATTGAACGGGTCGCCGCTGCCGCCGATCCGCCCGCGCACCATCGCAAGGCCGATTTCGGGCGGACGCAGCCAGTCATACGTGGGAGGGGGGATGTCCTGCAAGGCGCGCGCGAGGGCGGCTTCGAGATCGGCGCGCGGCGTGCGGGCCAGCACGGCCATCCATGCGCGCCGGACAGACGCGGGCGGAGCGGAGGAAGGCGAGGCGGAAGTGGCACTCATCGAATTTCCCGTTGATCCAGCGAGTCGACATTTGACCATCTATTCATCTAAACGTCTAGACGTTTAGGGGTATGCTTGCGGAGCTCCGTGGCGCCTGCCGGCCGTTTCACATTTCCATCACGGCTTGCGCACTACAATGCACGTCATAGCGATTATTTGAACCCAAGGGAATGACAGCACCATGACATCGAACGACAACGCGACGCCGGGCACGATGCTCGAACGCGGCGCGGGCGTTGCCGTGTGGCGGCAGATCGAACAGATCCTGGCGGCGGAAATCGCCGCCAGCGGTTTCGGCGAAGAAGGGCGCCTGCCGAGCGAGGGCGAACTCGCCAAACGCTTCGACGTGAACCGGCATACGGTGCGCCGGGCCATGCTGGGTCTTGCCGCGCTGGGGCTCGTCAGTGTCGAGCAGGGGCGCGGCACCTTCGTGCAACCGGGCGCCATCGACTATACGATTGGCCGCCGCACGCGCTTCACGGAAAACCTGCGCCAGCAGCATCACGCGGCGGCGGGCACGATGTTGTCGGCCGCGCGCGTGAAGGCCGAGCCGAGCGTGGCGAAGGCGCTGGGTCTGCGGGCTGGCGCGCCGGTCTACCGGATCGAATCGCTGCACGAATCCGACGGCGTGCCGCTCACGTTCGCGCGCAACTGGTATCCGGCGGCGCGGTTCGCGGACTTGCCGCAGGTGCTGGAGCGGACCGGCAGCATCACCAGATCGATGGCGGAATTCGGCGTGAACGATTACCTGCGCAAGTGGAGCCGTATCGGCAGCGTGCTGCCCGAACCGGAGGTGGCGCGCCGCCTGAATATCAACCGTCAGCAGCCGGTGCTGTGGGTCGAAAACGTCGACGTGGATCTGCAAGGCACGCCGGTCAAATACGGCTTCACGCACTTTGCCGCCGACCGCGTGCAACTGCTGGTGGAGCACGATCTGTGAGCGGCGCCGCATGGGGCGCCGAGGCTCGTTTCGCCGTGTATTACGCACCTTCGAGGGAGTCGGCATGGTGGCAGGCCGGTTCGGCGTGGCTCGCGCGAGATGCGCAAAGCGGCGAGCGCTGCGAATCGCCGCAACCCGCGCGACTGACGCGAGCGCTCGCCGCGATGACCGAGGCGCCGCGCCGCTACGGCTGGCATGGCACACTGGTCGCGCCGTTTCGACTCGCCGAGGGCGTGACACAGGCTTACATATTGCAAGCTGCGCGTGAATGGGCGCGCACGCAAAGCGCCTTCGCGTTGCCGGTGGAGGCCGCGACGCTTGGCGATTTCGTCGCGCTGAGGCCGGCCACCGCACAGGGCGAAGCCCACATTCGCGAGGTGGCGACGAGCGCGCTGCGAACGCTCGACACCTTGCGCGCGCGGCCGTCCGCCGCCGATCTCGCGCGCCGTCTGGCGGCCCCGCTGAGCGAAAGGCAACGTGCGCTGCTGATCGAATGGGGCTATCCCTACGTGTTCGACGAATTCCGTTTTCACATGACGCTCTCCAGTTCGCTCGCCGATGCGCACGAGCGCGCCACGCTGGTCGCATGGTGGCAGGAGCGAACGCCCGCACTCGGGCCGCTGCCTGTCGATCAGGCCGCGCTCTTCGTCGAGCCGGCCCCGGGCGAGCCGTTCGTGTTGTGGCAGCGTCTGCCGTTTCAGACCGACGAGGTGAAATAACAATGGCAGGTCGTTTGGTCTATGTCATGGGGCCGTCCGGCGCGGGCAAGGATTCGTTGCTGGAGTTTGCCCGCAAGCGCCTGATGGGCGAGCCGATTCTGTTCGCGCATCGCTATATCACGCGGCCGAGCGGCAATGGCGAAGCGCATGTGGCGTTGAGCGTCGAAGAGTTTGCGGCGCGCTCCGTGCTCGGCCTGTTCGCGCTCGAATGGTCGAGCCACTCGCTGCGCTATGGCATCGGCATCGAGCTGGATGCGTGGCTGGCGCGCGGTTGCACGGTGGTCGTCAACGGCTCGCGTCAGTATTTGCAACACGCGCTGGCGCGTTATCCGCATACCGAAGTGGTGCACGTGGACGCCGCACCGCATATTCTCGAAGCGCGGCTCGGCGCGCGGGCGCGCGAGTCGGCGGAACAGGTGGCGGCGCGGCTCGCGCGCCGTGCGCCGTTCTCGCTGCCGGATGGCGTGCGCTGTACCACGATCGACAATTCCGGCCCGCTGGATGACGCCGGCCATGCATTGATTGCGTTTCTGCAAGCTGAAGCTGACGTTCAGTAAGCCGTACTATTGGGCAACCGCCATGCGCTCCCGTGTGGCGTCCTGCAAGCAGGATACGAATTGCAGGACGGCCGGCGTCGGCAATAAATCGCGCCGCGAGATGATGCTGAGGTCATAGTTCGGCAGCGCCTCTTCGATCTGCGCGACGCGGATGCCGAGTGGCGCGACCATCTGCGCGAGCGGCCGGGTAAAGCAGCCGATCACGTCGGTTTGCGAGACCAGCCCGAGCGTCACCGCGAACGACGACGACGCCCGCACCAGCCGCTTCGGCACCGGCAAGCCGTGCGCGTTGAACATCGCCATCATTACACTGTGGGGAAAGTGATCGGCGCCCACGGTCACGATCCATTCCGCGTCGAGCAGCTCATGCAGGCGCCTCACATTGGCAAGCGGATGCCCGGCGCGCATGGCGACGACGAACTGCGTCGAGTAGAGGGGGGCCTGCACCAGATCGCTGTCGAGCGCCTGCACATGATGGATCGCCGCGATATCCAGCGCGCCATTGCGCAAACGCGCCACTGCATCCGGTATCGTCACTTCTTCCAGATGCAGGTTGACCAGCGGCATCGCGCGGCGGAACTTCGAGACCGCATGCGGCAGCGCCGTGAGGGCGATCGACGGCGTGGTGCCCACGCTCACCTTGCCGGCCAGCTCTCCCTTCACCTGCTCGACGGCTTCCACCGTGCGCCGCATATCGCCCAGCAACTGTTCGGCGCGCGGCAAGAGCGCGAGCCCGCATGCCGTCAATTCGATGCCGCGCACGCTGCGTACCATCAGTTCCGCATTCAGCGCGCTTTCGAGCTCGCGAATGGTATGCGTCACCGCCGGCTGCGTCACGCCGAGTTCGCGCGCGGCGGCGCGCAGGCTGCGGTGATGGGCGGCAGCGACGAACGCCTGCAATTGCTGCAGTTTCATGGGGGTAATCCCGTATATAACGGTTGTTAATCGGGGTGAAAAAAACAGCATCTTATTCGAACCAGACGGCGTGGCTATAGTGCTCGCCTGTTTGCCGCGCTTCGACGCGGCCGTGAACCCATGGAGTCTTAGAGATGAGCGAAGCCGCGCGTTTTACCGAAGTGTCCGACCTGGTGCCTGCCGCCGAGAGCCTGCGCGAGATCCGCCATCACATTCACCACCACCCGGAACTGGCTTACGAGGAACACCAGACGGGCGCACTGGTGGCCGACAAGCTCGAGCAATGGGGCTGGCAGGTCACGCGCGGCGTCGGCCAAACCGGTGTGGTGGGCACGCTGAAGGTGGGTGACGGCAAGCGCAGCATCGGCATTCGCGCCGACATGGACGCGTTGCCGATCATCGAGCAAACCGGCTTGCCGTATGCGAGCGGCACGCACGGCAAGATGCACGCATGCGGCCACGACGGCCACACCACCATGCTGCTCGGCGCGGCGCAACGTCTGGCGGCCACGCGCAACTTTTCGGGCACGGTGCATCTGTACTTTCAGCCGGCCGAGGAGAGCGGCATCGACAGCGGCGCGCTGAAGATGATCAACGACGGCCTGTTCGAGCGCTTTCCCTGTGACGCCGTGTTCGGCGTGCACAACCATCCTGGCGAGGAGCCGGGCGTGCTGCTGTTTCGCAAAGGGCCGTTCATGTCGGCGGGCGACAAGGCGATCATCACGATCGAAGGCGTGGGCGGCCACGCGGCGCGTCCGCATCTGACGGTCGATCCGGTCGTGGTGGCGGCGAGCATCGTGATGGCGTTGCAGACCATCGTCGCGCGCAACGTCGACCCGTCGCAACCGGCGGTGGTGACGGTCGGTTCCATGCATGCGGGCACCGCGAACAACGTGATCTCGAGCAGCGCGAAGCTGGAGTTGAGCGTGCGCTCGTTCAGCCCCGAAGTGCGCGCGCTGTTGAAGAAGCGCATTACGGAGCTCGCCGAATCCCAGGCCGCGAGCTATGGCGGCAAGGCGGTGGTGGAATATATCGAAGGCTATCCGGTCGTGGTCAATTCGGATGCCGAAACGGATTTCGCGGTGGAAGTGGCTCGCGAACTGGTCGGCGATGACAATGTGGTCGCGCAGACCGACATCCTGATGGGCAGCGAAGATTTTGCCTTCATGCTGCAGAAGCGGCCGGGCACGTTCTTGCGGATCGGCAATGGCGCCGGCGAGGACGGCTGCATGGTGCACAACCCGCATTACGACTTCAACGACCGCAATCTGCCGGTCGGCGCGGCGTTCTGGACGCGGCTGGTGGAGCGCTATCTGGGTCGGTGACCCCGGGGTGAAGCCGCGCCGCGCCGTCATGGCACGGCGCCGGCCGTCGAGATTATCCGCGCCTCGCCACCATCTCCGAGACGGTTTGCGCGGCGTGCTGCAGCGGTTCCAGAAACGCCTTCACCATTTGCTTCGCCGAATTGCGCTGCGCGTTGCCGCTGATATTCATCGCGGCGATCACGCGTCCCTGGCGATTGCGAATCGGCGCGGACAGCGAAATCAGTCCGCCTTCCAACTCCTGATCGACGATCGCCCAGCCTTGGCGGCGTACCTGCGCGATCAGCTTTTTCAACTCTTCCTTGTCGGTGACCGTGCGCGGCGTGTGCGCGTAGAGCGGTGCCGAACTGAGCGTCGCTTCCAGAGTCTCGTCGTCGAGCGCGGACAGCAGCACACGGCCCATCGAGGTGCAGTACGCCGGCAAGCGGCTGCCGATCGACAGGTTGATCGTCATGATCTTGTGCGTCGGCACGCGCAGCACGTAGACGATCTCGGTGCGATCGAGCACGGCCGCCGAAACGCTCTCGTGAACCTGCGCCGACAGTTGTTCCATCAACGGCTCGGCGAGATTCCAGAACGGCATGGAGGTCAGATACGCGAAGCCGAGGTCCAGAATCTTCGGCGTGAGGCGAAAGAGGCGCCCTTCGGCTTCCACATAACCGAGCGTTTGCAGCGTCAGCAAAATGCGGCGTGCGCCGGCGCGCGTGAGGCCAGTCGCGGCGGCGACGTCGGTGAGCGTCTGTTCGGAACGCGTGGCGTCGAACGCGCGGATCACTGCGAGACCGCGGGCGAACGACTGCACATATGAGTCGCCCGGTTTGTCCGGGGCCGGTTCGGCGCTGGCGGGAACGGCGGAAGACGGCGGCAGGGCTTGGCTCATGGACCTTGAAAGATGCGTTCGAGGAAAGGCGGGCGCACGGCGCGCCGGGTCACCCGCGCGATGCGGCGCAAAGGCGTGACGATAGCTTAAGCCTTCTGTTTCGCCAACTTTGCCCTCCGATGCTCAAAAATGCCAGGGTTTGCATGGATGCAGGTTGCATCGAAAATTTGTATGATGACCCGATAACATGATCAATCGAGGCACGGATGTTCGACAAGATTCCTGCGCGGGCGTTGAGCGACACGGTCGCGCAACAGCTTCTGAAGCAGATCGACAAGGGCACCTTCAAGCGTGGCGGCAAGCTGCCCACCGAGGCCGTGCTCGCGCAGCAGTTCGGCGTGAGCCGCACGGTGATCCGCGAGGCGATCTCGCGGCTGAAGAATGAAGGCGTGGTCGAACCGCGCCAGGGCAGCGGCGTGTTCATCGCCGCGCATGGCGCGATCCGGCCGCTGCGTATCGACTACGCGGAAGCGGTCGAGCCGGGCTCGGTGGTGCAGATTCTCGCGTTGCGCCGGGCCATCGAAGCGGAAGTCGCATCGGAAGCCGCGATGCGCCGCAGCGACGCCGACATGGTGTCGATCGATGCGGCGCTCGCGAAGATCGACGAAGCCGTGGCCGAAGGAGAAGACGGCGTGGCGGAAGACGTCGCCTTCCATCGCGCGATCGCGGCGGCCACCGGCAATCCGTATTTCCTCAAGACCCTCACGTTCCTGAATCAGTATCTCGAAGCCGGCACGGTCGTGACGCGCCGCAACGAAGCGTTGCGCGAGGACTTCTCGCGTCAGGTGCGCGAAGAGCATGCCGCGATTGCCGCCGCGATCCGGGCCGGCGATCCGATGGCGGCGCGCAATGCGGCGCGAACTCATATGTACAACGCGGCACGGCGTCTCGCGGAAGCGGGGATTTGCTGAGCTTCAGCGCCGGGCTCCAGTGCCCGGTTTCAGGCGCGAGCGTCCAACGAATTCATAGAGGTCAAGCATGTCCAGAAATGTCGGTGTCATCGGTCTTGGTGCAATGGGCCTGGGTGTCGCGCGCTCGCTGCTGCGCGCGGGGTTTCGCGTGCATGCGTGCGATCTGCGCAGCGAGGTCCTGAATGCGTTCGTCGCGCAAGGCGGCGTGGGTTGCGCGACGCCCGCCGAACTCGGCGCGCAATGCGAGGTGGTCGTCACGCTGGTCGTGAATGCCGCGCAAACCGAAACCGTGCTGTTCGGCGAGCAGGGCGCGCTCGCCGCGATGAAAAAGGGCGGTGTGGTGATCGCCTGCGCGACCGTGGCGCCCGAGTTCGCGATCGAACTCGGCAAGCGCGTCGAGGCCGCCGGCTTGCAGATGCTCGATGCTCCCGTCTCGGGCGGCGCGGCGCGCGCGGCATCCGGCGAGATGACCATGATGACCTCCGGTCCGGCGGCGGCCTACGCCGCGTGCGAGGACGTGCTGGCCGCGATGGCCGGCAAGGTGTATCGCCTTGGCGACGGGTACGGCGCGGGGTCGAAGGTGAAGATCATCAACCAGTTGCTGGCCGGCGTGCATATCGCGGTGGCGGCCGAAGCCATGGCGCTCGGTTTGCGCGAGGGCGTCGATCCGGATGCGCTGTACGAGGTCATCACGCATAGCGCGGGCAATTCGTGGATGTTCGAGAACCGCGTGCCGCACATTCTCAATGGCGACTACACACCGCTTTCCGCCGTCGATATTTTCGTCAAGGATCTCGGCCTCGTGCTCGATACCGCGCGCCGCTCGAAATTCCCGCTGCCGTTGTCGGCGGCGGCGCATCAAATGTTCATGATGGCGTCCACGGCCGGCCACGGCGGTGAAGACGATTCGGCGGTGATCAAGATTTTCCCCGGCATCGACGTGCCGGCGGCGAAGTAAACAGGAGTCGCGCCATGACGGCCAATACGAAACGCGCGCTGCTCGGCTGCATCGCCGACGATTTCACCGGCGCCACCGATCTCGCCAACATGCTGGTGCGCGGCGGCATGCGCACGGTGCAGACTATCGGCGTGCCCGCATCGAATGAAACGATCGAGGCCGACGCCCTCGTGGTCGCGCTGAAATCGCGCACGATCCCCGCGGCCGACGCGGTCGCGCAATCGCTCGCCGCGCTCGACTGGTTGCGCGCGCAAGGATGCCGCCAGTTCTTCTTCAAATACTGCTCGACCTTCGATTCGACCGACGCGGGCAATATCGGCCCGGTGACGGATGCGCTGCTCGACGCGCTATCCGCCGACAGCAGTGCCGGTGCTTTCACGATCGCCTGTCCGGCGTTTCCCGAGAACGGCCGCACGATCTTTCGCGGCCATCTGTTCGTCGGCGACGCGTTGCTCAACGCGTCGGGCATGGAGAACCATCCGCTCACGCCGATGCGCGATGCGAACCTCGTCAGCGTGCTGCAACGTCAGACCGGCTCGAAAGTCGGCCTCGTGCGCTACGACGTCGTGGCGCAAGGCGTGCCGGCCGTGCGCGACGCGTTCGACGCCTTGCGTAAAGAAGGCGTGCGCATGGCGATCGCCGATGCGGTGTCCGACGCCGACCTCTACCTGCTCGGCGAAGCCTGCGCCGATCTGACGCTGATCACGGGCGGTTCGGGTGTCGCGTTGGGCTTGCCGGATAACTTTCGTCGCGCGGGGTTGCTGGCGGAACAGGCGGACGCCGCGCAATTACCGCTCGTGGATGGGTTTTCCGCAGTGCTCGCCGGCAGTGCGTCGAAAGCGACCAATGCTCAGGTGGCCGAGTGGCGAGCCACACGGCCCGCGTTTCGCATCGATCCGCTCGCGGCGGCGCGCGGCGAAAACGTCGTCGAACAGGCGCTCGCTTTCGCGCAGCCATACCTCGACAAAGCCGAACCCGTGCTGATCTATGCAACCGCGACGCCCGACGAAGTCAAGGCGGTGCAACGCGAACTCGGCGTGAATGAAGCAGGGCATCTGGTCGAATCCACGTTGGCCTCGATTGCGCGCGGTTTGCGCGAGCGCGGCGTGCGCAAGTTCGTGGTGGCGGGTGGCGAAACCTCGGGCGCGGTGGTGCAGGCACTCGACGTGCACACGCTGCGCATCGGCGCGCAGATCGATCCCGGCGTGCCGGCTACCGCGACGACCGGCGCCGAGCCGCTCGCGCTCGCGCTGAAATCCGGCAACTTCGGCACGACGGACTTCTTCGAAAAAGCGCTGCGGCATCTTGACGGAGACGTGCAATGACCAGCGCTCCCGCACTTCACGCGACGAACGAAGCACGCGTGCGCGAAGAAATCTGCGTGACCGGCGCGAGTCTGTATCAACGCGGCTATACCGTGGGCACCGCCGGCAACATCAGCGCGCGGCTCGACGACGGCTGGCTGATCACGCCGACCGATGCCTGTCTCGGCCGACTCGACCCCGCCGATATCGCCAAGGTCGACCTCGACGGCAATGCGGTGTCGGGCGGGCGGCCGTCGAAAACGCTGGCGCTGCATCGCGGCATCTATGCGCGCAACGGCGAAGCACGCGGCATCGTTCATACCCATTCGACGCATCTGGTCGCGCTGACACTCGCGGGCGTCTGGCGCGAAACCGACATCCTGCCGCCCATCACGCCGTACTACGTGATGAAAGTGGGCCACGTCCCCCTGATTCGCTATAAGCGGCCCGGCGATCCGCAAGTCGCCGAACAGATCGCCGCGCTCGCCGACAGCGTTCGCGCGGTGCTGCTCGAACGTCTCGGTCCGGTGGTCTGGGAGCGTTCGGTGGCGCAAGCCGCCTATGCGCTCGAAGAACTCGAGGAGACCGCGCGTCTGTGGTTGATGACCCAGCCCCGGCCCGCGCCGCTCGACGAAGCCGCACTCGAAGAACTGCGCAGCGTGTTCGGCGCGCGCTGGTAGAAAAAGCCGACAAAACAAAGCCCGGCCGCGCGCGAGGCGCCGCGTCGGGCCATCCATTCAAGGAGACAATGCATGAGTTCGTATCAAGCCGCATCCAGCCACCCGGTTGCAGCCGCCGCCGCGGGACAACCCGGCGCCGCCGAAGTCGAGCGCACCTACAAGAAAGTGTTCTGGCGCATCGTGCCGTTTCTGATGCTGTGCTACGTGGTCGCTTATCTGGACCGCGTGAATGTCGGCTTCGCGAAACTGCAGATGTCGCAAGACCTGGCTTTTAGCGAAACGGTGTTCGGTCTCGGCGCCGGCGTGTTTTTCATCGGCTATTTTCTGTTCGAGTTGCCGAGCAACATTCTGATGCACAAGATCGGCGCGCGCATCTGGATCGCGCGGATCATGATCACGTGGGGCTTGCTCTCGGCGCTGTTCGTCTTCGTGAAGACGCCGATGCAGTTCTATATCCTGCGCTTCATGCTGGGTCTCGCCGAAGCCGGTTTCTATCCCGGCGTGATCCTGTACCTGACCTACTGGTTCCCGTCGCATCGGCGCGCGAAGATCATCGCGGTGTTCATGTCGGCGATTCCGGTGTCGGGCATCTTCGGCAATCCGCTGTCCGGCTGGATCATGCAGACGTTCCACAACAGCTCGGGTTTCGCGGGCTGGCAATGGATGTTCCTGATCGAAGCGATCCCCGCCATCGCGATCGGTATCGCGACGATCCTGTATCTCGACAACGGCATTTCCAGCGCGAAGTGGCTGAACGAGCGCGAAAAGCGCCTGCTCACCGATGAAATCGCCGCGGCGCAGCCGCAGGACAAGACGCAGAAGCATTCCCTCGGCGCCGTGTTCCGCGATCCGCGCACGTGGTGGATGTCGCTGATCTATTTCGCGTTCGTCACCGGCCAATACGGCCTGACGTTCTGGATGCCGACGCTGGTCAAATCGACCGGTGTGACGGGCGCACTCAATATCGGTCTGCTGAGCGCGATTCCGTTTCTGAGCGCGATCGTCGTGATGAATCTGATGGGGCATAGCGCCGACAAGCGCCGTGAGCGCCGCTGGCATCTGATCGTGCCGGCGCTGTTCGGTGCGATCGGCTTCACGGTGGCCGCTTCGTTTGCCGACAACACGGTCGTGTCGATCGTGTCGCTCTCGCTGGCTGCCGCCGGTGTGCTGACCTGCGCGCCGCTTTTCTGGTCGTTGCCGACCGCGTTCATGTCGGGCGCGACCGCCGCGGCCGGTATCGCGATCATCAATTCGATCGGCAATCTCGCGGGCTTCGCGAGCCCTTACATGATCGGCTATCTGAAGGATCTCACGCATAGCACGCAGACCGGCATGTATGTGCTCGCCGGCATGCTCGTGATCGGCGCGATCGCCACGTGGCTCACGCCGCCCAAACTGGTCAACCGATAAATCGATACCCGCGCGTGGCATGCGTCGCTGCGGCGCGCGGGATCGCACTGTTTTCAAGGAGTCGCTGCCATGCCTCGCTTCGCCGCCAACCTCTCGATGATGTACAACGAGCACGCTTTCCTCGACCGATTTGCCGCCGCGGCACAAGACGGTTTCGAAGCGGTCGAGTTTCTGTTTCCCTACGATTTCCCCGCCGCCGACATCCAGGCGCGTCTCGCCGCGAACGGTCTGACGCAGGCGCTCTTCAATGCGCCGCCCGGCGACTGGGCCGCCGGCGAGCGCGGCATTGCGTCGCTGCCGGGACGCGAAGACGAATTCCGCCGCGGCGTCGAGACGGCGTTCGACTACGCGCGCGTGATCGGCAATCGCAAGCTGCATGTGATGGCCGGCCTGATCGGCGCTGACCAGTCTCGCGCGAAGCATCGCGAGGTGTATTTGAGCAACCTCGCGTATGCGGCGAAGGCCGCGCAAGCCGAAGGCATAACGGTCGTGATCGAGCCGATCAATACGCGTGACATGCCGGGCTTTTTTCTGACCCGTCAGGACGAAGCGCAAGCGGTCTGCGCCGAAGTCGGCGCGCCGAATCTCAAGGTGCAGTTCGACTGTTACCACTGCCAGATCGTCGAAGGCGACCTCGCAGTGAAACTGAAGCGCGATATGGCGGGCATCGGCCACATTCAGATCGCGGGCGTGCCGGAACGGCATGAGCCGGACACGGGCGAGCTGAACTACCCGTATCTGCTCGAGCTGATCGACTCGCTCGGCTACGACGGCTACATCGGTTGCGAATACCGGCCGCGCGCGGGCACCTCGGCCGGTCTCGGCTGGCTCAAACCGTATCTGAACGCGAACCGCTAACCAAGGACGACACTCATCATGAAAGTACTGATTACCGGCGGCGCGGGTTTTCTCGGCCAGCGTCTCGCGCGTGAACTGCTCGCGCGCGGTTCCCTGAAGGACACGCAAGGCACGCCGCAAGCAATGAGCGAACTCGTGCTGCTCGACGTGGTGCAAGCCAACGATTTCGGCGACAGCCGCGTGCGCACTGAGGTCGGCGATATCGCCGAGCGCAGCGTGCTCGAGCGCGTGATCGACGACAAGACCTCGGCGATCTTCCATCTGGCCGCGATCGTCAGCGGGCAGGCCGAAGCGGATTTCGATCTCGGCATGCGCATCAATCTGGATGCGTCGCGGCTGTTGCTGGAAACGTGCCGGCAGCGTGGCCACCGGCCGCGCGTGCTGTTCACGAGCTCCGTGGCGGTGTATGGCGGCGAGTTGCCAGAAGTCGTGCAGGACGACACGGCGTTGAATCCGCAGTCGTCGTATGGCGCGCAGAAGGCAATCGCGGAGTTGTTGCTCAACGACTACGCACGGCGTGGTTTCGTCGACGGCCGCGTGCTGCGGCTGCCCACCATCAGCGTGCGGCCGGGCAAGCCGAATGCGGCGGCTTCGTCGTTCGCGAGCGGCATCATTCGCGAGCCGTTGAACGGTGAAGCCGCGGTGTGCCCGGTCTCGGGCTCGACGCGGCTCTGGCTGCTGTCGCCGCGCAAGGCGATCGAGAGCCTGATCGCGGGACTCGAACTCGATTCCGCCGCGCTCGGTAACCAGCGTGTGCTGAATCTGCCGGGTATTTCAGTGAGCGTCGACGAGATGGTCGCCGCGCTGCGCGAGGTCGCGGGCGACGCGGCCGCCGGGCGGATCGTGTGGGAGCGGGACGCGCGGGTCGAAAAAATCGTCGGCAGCTGGCCGGGGCGGTGGGATACGTCGCGCGCCGAAAAGCTGGGGTTGAGCGGCGAGCGCAGCTTTGCCGACGTGATCCGCAGTTATGTTGCGGACGAGCATATCGAGATTCGCTAGTCGCAGTTTTCCGCACGGTCCGCGGGCAGTGCCGCAGCCGTGCCCAGGTAGCCCGCGAGCGGTCACCAGGCAGTGCCCAGATAGTCTGCGGGCGGTCTCCCCAGGCAGTGCCCATATCGTCACCGAACAGTGCCCAAGCAGTCTCCGGGCACTCATCGAGTCTCGTGCCGGCGCCATGAATGCCTATGTGCCGGCATGGCGCGTCAATCGTCTGATCCTTTTCAACCAGCGTCGCGGCCTGCACGTATTCCCTGGTGCAGGCCTGCGCGCGCTTGACATGGTTTCCGCGACGCGCCTATTATCGAGCCTGGTTGTTCGATATATGACCGTGTGTTCGTATAAAGAACAAATGACCGGAATTCCGCGTCCATCGTCCATCATCTGCGTTAAGCTGATCTGACGCGAAGGCTGCCTTGCGGCCGCTTCCCGTCGCGTTGAGTCCACTTGCGGGACGCCGGGTCGGCGCATCCGCGCATCCAGCCCGCGTCATGCCGGAATCCGGTCGTGGCGCGGCGCGCGCAGCACATCAACTGGAGACATCACATGACCGAAGCATTCCTGTGCGACGCGATTCGCACCCCCATCGGCCGCTATGCGGGTTCGCTGTCGTCGGTACGCGCCGACGATCTGGGCGCCGTGCCGCTCAAAGCGCTGATGGAGCGCAACAAAAACGTCGACTGGAACGCGATCGACGACGTGATCTACGGCTGCGCGAACCAGGCCGGTGAAGATAATCGCAACGTCGCGCGCATGTCGCTGCTGCTGGCGGGTTTGCCGCTGGACGTGCCGGGCTCCACCGTGAACCGTCTGTGCGGCTCGGGCATGGACGCGGTCGGCATTGCCGCGCGCGCCATCAAGTCGGGCGAGGCCGCGTTGATGGTGGCGGGCGGTGTCGAAAGCATGAGCCGCGCGCCGTTCGTGACGGGCAAGGCCACCAGCGCATTCTCGCGCCAGGCCGAGATCTACGACACGACGATCGGCTGGCGTTTCGTCAATCCGTTGATGAAGAAACTGTACGGTGTCGATTCGATGCCGGAGACCGGCGAAAACGTCGCGACCGACTACAACATCAGCCGTGCCGATCAGGACGCCTTCGCATTGCGCAGCCAGCAAAAAGCGGCGCGCGCGCAACGCGACGGCACGCTCGCGCAGGAAATCGTCGGCGTGACGATCGCACAGAAGAAGGGCGATCCGGTTACGGTGTCGCAAGACGAGCATCCGCGTGAAACGAGCCTCGAAACGCTCGCCAAACTCAAGGGCGTGGTGCGTCCGGACGGCACGGTCACGGCAGGCAATGCGTCGGGCGTGAACGACGGCGCGGCGGCCCTGCTGCTCGCCAATGAAGAGACCGCCAAACGCTTCGGCCTCACCCCGCGCGCCCGCGTGCTGGGTATCGCGACGGCCGGCGTCGCGCCGCGCGTGATGGGCATCGGCCCGGCGCCCGCCACACAGAAACTGCTGGCGCGCCTGAACATGACCATCGATCAATTCGACGTGATCGAACTGAACGAGGCGTTCGCTTCGCAAGGCATCGCGGTGCTGCGCGCACTCGGCGTGGCCGACGACGACGCCCGCGTGAACCCGAATGGCGGCGCGATCGCGCTCGGCCACCCGCTCGGCATGAGCGGCGCGCGTCTGGTGACCACCGCGATGTATCAGCTGCATCGCACGCAAGGCCGCTTCGCGCTGTGCACGATGTGTATCGGCGTCGGCCAGGGCATTGCGATCGCGATCGAACGGGTGTGACCGTTTAGGGGACCCGCGCGCGCGGTTCGAGCTTTGGTTCAGGCAGCAAGCAACAGCCTCTTCGCTCGCGCGATGAGGCTGTTTTTTTATGCGAGCACCGATCACACGTAGTTTGAATGTGAGTCCAATTCGGACTAAAGACGTTGTGGATTATGTCGGGATATCACGGGATATCGACTGCCCATTCAACGGCCTTGCAGTTTGTGTTTAATGCCGATTGCATTTGAAACGTGCCGCCCATTAAGAGTAGCCGTAAAAATGTCACAGTATTGTCAACAGCCACGATCCCGCTGCGACGCTACGCCGCGGCACTTTGCGCCATTCCCTCATTCAACCGAAAATCACAATTCAATCAATCACAGTTTGCTGTGAGCCATGTAAAATCGTCTGGGTCGTACCTTTAAAAAACTATCATCTTCAAGATGCCCAAGTACTCGCGGCGTTAAACATCGGCATTCCATATTTTTAGATCGCCGTTACGCTGGATCCAATAATTTTTCAAGGAGCACATATATGAAGGCAGCGACAATTGGCGCAGCGTTGATGGTCGCGGCGTTCGCCGCAGCCCAGCCCGCATGGGCGCAAGATGCCATGGCCAGTGCCGCGCAGGGCGTGGTCAGCGCTGTGGAGCCGGTGCACGTGAAGGCGCAGATCGTGGGTATCGACCCGGGTAGCCGCACGCTCACGCTCAAGGGGCCGGACGGCAATGCGGTGGTCGTCATGGTGAGCCAGCAGGTGGCCGGATTCGACCAGTTGAAAGTGGGCGACCGGGTGGACGTGCTCTACAAGAACGCGTTGCTCGTGAAGGCGGAGAAGGTCACGGGCAAGGACAAGGGTGTTCGCGCGCGCGTCGATACACAGGTGTACGCACCGGCCTCGGGTGGTTTCGAATCCGCTCGCCAGGTCGAGGTGCTCGCCACCGTGCAGAAGATCGATCGCAAGAAGCGTCTGGTCACGCTGCGCGGCGCGTATCAGACGCAAACGCTCCAAGTCGGCCAGGACGTCGATCTGAAGGACGTCAAGGTAGGCGATACGATTCACGCGGTCTTTGTCTCGGCAGCAGCCGTTCAGGTGACGCCGCAAGACACCGCGCAGTGACCGCTGCAGTCACGGTAGTAATCGCGGCGTTGTCATGCAGCCGAGCATGCCAGTGCCGTCACGCAGGACAACAGCATGTCGGCTCCCGCGAGCCCGCATGCTGCGCCAGGCAGACGCCTCCAACACCCCTAGTGGCAGGGGTGTTGTTTTGTCGGAGCCACAAAAGCTTCGTCAAACACGCAGCCGTCAGCGCTGCTAACGCGGCGCAGGCGGCCCGAGGCTCAACCATGCGAGCCGTCCCAGCCAACGTCTGAACAGGCCGCCTTTCGACGGAAGCGCGCAACTCAAGGACACTCGCGCCGCGCATTGACCATCCGTACTGAGCCATATGCGCTCGCCGCGATGCAGCTGGAATGTCTGGCCCGGGTCGAGCCAATGATCGTAAGGGGAGCTGACGCGTGTGAGCCAGAGGCGCGCGTCCTTTACGGCGAGCGTGCTATCGGCTTCGACACGCCATGTCAGCGTCGCGCCGGGCATGACAGAAAAATGCACCACCACCTTCGGCAGACGCTCGTCCTGCTGATACGCGAACCGGCTCGAGTCGTCATCCATGCACTGCGGGCTTGCCTGATCCATCTTGCTCTCCGTCATCAAGCCGGCGGACGGAGGCGCCCACAAAACAAAAGGCCCCTTCCGTTACCGGCGGGGCCTTGGGGATTGGTTACGCAGATTCAGACTGCTAACGCACACAAACTCCCAATGGCCAGCCGCTCATGGCTCGCTTCGGGTGTGTAATCGCATTAGCGATGAAGAGGTGCGTCAACATGGGATTGAGTGTGCCGTTTTGCCGCGGGTCTTGTCAACAGAAAATCGCCATCAGCACAAACGCTGCGCGTGCCGTGTGCAGTCCGCGCGACGTGACCTGTCCAGTGCCGGGCGAGGTTAAGCGAATCGGGGCGGCGCGCATGCTTCGCAAGACGTAGCGCTTTTTCCCTCAGACTCGCGGCAGTCTCACGTCGTGCGGGATGCGCTGCGCTGCTGCCGCAAAATCCTCACGAAGTTCAGCACGGTCGGCGATTTCTCACGCTGCCGATGGATCAGCGCAATACCTGTTGAAAGCGGTTTGCCCTGCAGTTCGTGATACGACACACCTTCGACCTGGATCTGCCGGATCGACGCGGGCACCACCGCAACGCCGAATCCTGCCGCCACGAGGTTGGCCGCCGACGAGATCTGTGGCGACTCCATGCTGATAGACGGCGCAAAGCCGGCTTCGCGGCAGGCGCTGATGATCGAGTCATACAGGTCCGGGCCGATCGGCCGCGGAAAGAGGATAAACGAGTCGTCCGCCAGGTCTGCCAGATTGACGCGCCGCCGCCGGTTCAACCGGTGGCTTGCCGGCAGCACGACCAGCATGTCTTCCTCGACCAGCGGTTGCACGATCAAATCCCGGCAGTTCAGCGGCATGCGCACCAGGGCGGCATCGAGTTGCCGCGCGGCGACCTTGTCGAGCAGCAGCGAGCTGTTGCTTTCCTCGCAGCCGATCGTCACGCGCTCATAGGCGTGACGATACCGTTGCATCGTCATCGCGACGGCTGGATGGAACACCGTGGAACCCGCGAAACCGAGCGAAAGCCGGCCTGTCTCTCCGCGGCCCGCATTCTGCACTTCGACCAAAGCCTCTCGCGCATCTTCAACGATACGTTGAGCACGCTCGCGAAACAGCCGCCCGGCTTCGGTCAATTCGACGCGGCGCGGATGACGGATGAACAACGGCGTGCCGATTTCGCGCTCGAGCTTCAGGATCTGCTGACTCAACGGCGGTTGGGCGATTCCGAGGTGCGTGGCGGCATCCGTGAAATGCAGATGCTCGGCGACCGCGAGAAAGTAGCGCAACTGACGAAATTCCATATCTTTTTCGTCTCCAAAATGTGACTTCGAGATATTGGACTAATGACCGGACTGATTCTAACCTTTGCGTCAATCCGATGCGCTCAAAGGCCGCACCCGAAATCACTGGCCGCAATCGTCGCGCATCGCAATCAACATTCGCCGAGGAGAAGTTCTATGTCAGCAGCGTATGCACCTCTCGCCAACCAGCCGGCCGTCGCGGCCCAAAGGCTCGTTGCGGATCTGCGCAACATCGTCGGCAAGAAGCACACCTTGACGGACGACGGCGCGACCCGCCGCTACCGTACGGGGTTTCGTTTCGGCACAGGCAAGGCGCTCGCGGTGGTACGTCCCGGCACGGTCGTCGAACAGTGGCAGGTGTTGCAGGCATGCATCGCGGCGAACGTGATCGTCATTACGCAGGCTTCGAACACGGGTCTCACGGGCGGCTCGACGCCTGACGGCGACGACTACGATCGCGACATCGTGATCGTCAGCACGACCCGGATGAAGAAGGTGTACCTCATCGACAATGGCAAGCAGGTGGTCTGCCTTCCGGGGGCGACGCTCGACCAGTTGGAAAAAGTGCTGAAGCCTCTCGGGCGTGAGCCTCATTCGGTGATCGGCTCGAGTTGCATCGGCGCGTCGGTATTCGGCGGTGTCTGCAATAACTCGGGGGGCGCGCTGGTGCAGCGTGGCCCGGCGTATACGGAAATGGCGGCCTTCGCGCAGGTCGACGCGACAGGCAGACTGAGCCTCGTCAATCACCTCGGCATCGAGCTCGGGGAGTCGCCCGACGAAATTCTTGGCCGGCTCGAGCGCGGCGAGTTTTCGGATGCCGACGTCCGGCACGACGCGGGCGCCGGGTCGGACCACGGTTACGCGACTCACGTGCGTGAGATCGACGCCGATACGCCGGCGCGTTTCAACGCCGATCCACAGCGACTGCATGAAGCGTCGGGCTCGGCCGGCAAACTGATGGTGTTCGGCGTGCGGCTCGACACGTTTCCGATCGAGCACAGCGCCAAGGTGTTCTATATCGGCACGAACCGGCCGGACGAACTCACGGCGATCCGCCGGCACGCGCTGCACGGCTTCAAACATCTGCCGATCTCGGGCGAATACCTGCATCGCGACGCTTTCGACATTGCAGAAAAGTACGGCAAGGATAGCTTCCTCGCGATCAACTATCTCGGCACGTCCAGACTGCCCGCGCTGTTCGGCTTGAAAAGCCGTTTCGATGCGCTATTCGATCGCCTCGGCTGGTTCCCTTCGCATTTCACCGACCGCGTCTTGCAGGCCGTAAGCCGGCTGTTCCCAAACCATTTGCCGCCGCGTATGAAGCAGTACCGTGACAAGTATGAGCATCATCTGATGTTGAAAGTCGCGGCCTACAGTGTCGAGGAAACGCGTGCGTTTCTCTCGCGCTATTTCGAAAACGCAAGCGGCGGTTACTTCGAATGCACCGAAGAAGAGGGCAGAAAAGCGTTCCTGCATCGCTTCGCCGCCGCGGGCGCCGCGGTTCGCTATCGTGCCGTGCATCCGCGGGAGGTGGAGGACATCGTCGCACTCGATGTGGCGCTGCGCCGCAACGATCCCGACTGGATCGAAACGCTGCCGCCGGAGATCGAAAAGACGATCGCGATCAAGTTGTACTACGGCCACTTCCTGTGCCACGTGTTCCACCAGGATTACATCGTCAAGAAGGGCAACGATTGCCTCGAAGTCGAACACAAGATGTGGATGTTGCTGGATCGACGCGGCGCGGAATATCCGGCGGAGCATAACGTCGGGCATCTGTATCACGCGAAGCCGCAGCTCGCCGCGTTCTATCAGCAGCTCGATCCTTGCAACTGCTTCAATCCGGGAGTCGGGCAAATGTCGAAGTTCGCGAAGTACCGCGAAGCGGCGGGTTGAAGCGCCGCATTCGGACGCACATGAGTGGGGCGAGGCGAGGTGACGCGCGCCTGCGCCGGCCCGCAACAAGTTATGTCGAAATGTGTCGCGCAGCGTGGAAAACGCCCGCAAACCCTTATCCCACGGGCCTTCCTCGTGGTGAAACAGCGCGACATATCTTCCCTGTCGATTATGTCGACGCGTCCTTCTATAGTCCGTTCGTTGCCACGCCGCAGTCACCGAAGTGGCCCGAATCCAGGAAGGATATCTCGTGAAGAATCGTTCGTTCGTCGTCCCGGCTGCCGTTCCTGCCGCTGCCTCCGTTTCCGGCTCGATACCGGCCCGTTCATCCGCACGCGGCGCGCTGCGCAAGCTCGTACTTTCCGCCGCAACCGCCGCGCTCGCACTCGGCAGTGCATCGGCGTTCGCCTGGTCGCAGCATGCCACGGCCTACACCTCGCGCGGCACCTATAACGGCGCGCGTTACGGCTCGTGTGGCAGTGGCAGCTGTTCGCATGCGGGCGGCGTCGTCGGCCCCTACGGCGGCCTCGCCACCAACACCGGCACGGTGACTCGCACTGCGCCGGGCCAGTTCTCCAATTCGGGCACCGCGACCGGTCGCTACGGCAACTCCGTCCAACACTCGGGCGACACCAGTTGCGCCGGCGGAACGTGCTCGCACGCCGGCACCCTCACGGGTCCGGACGGCAAAATGGCCACCACGTCCGGCGATGTCACGAGGACCGGCGCGGGGCAGTATTCGTCGTCGGGATCGGTGACCGGCGCGAACGGCAATACGGTCAGTCATTCGGCGTCGACGAATTGCGCCGGCTCGACCTGTTCGCGCTCCGGCACGGTGACCGGCCAGAATGGCGGCACGGTCGATCACTCGGGTTCGGCCACGCGTGTCGCAGCGGGCGTCGTGACGACCTCGACTAGCGTGACGGGTACGCACGGCAACACGGTGACGTCGAGCGGGACGGTGGTGGCGAGTACGGGCGTCGTCGCGACGGGCGGCACCACGGTGGTCGTGGCGCCGAAGCCGGTGGTCGTCGCGCCGCCCGTCGCGTATGTGCCGCCGCCCACGGTGGTCGTGGCGCCCGCGCCGGTCGTGGTTGTACCGAAGCCGGTCGTGGTCGCGCCGCCGGTGGCCTATGTGCCGCCGCCGCCGGTCGTCTACGCACCGCCGCCTCCGCCGCCCGCTGTGTATGTCGCTCCGCGGGTGGTGTATGCCGCGCCGCGTCCGGCGGTTTGGGTGCCGGGCCATTGGGTCGGGCGTGTCTGGGTGCCGGCGCACTGGGCGTGAGGGGGCAGCCATGCGAGTCAAATCACGTGTGACAGTGGAGCAGGGTGGCAGCGCCGCGTTCAGACCGGCTCTCGAGGATTCATCGACACGGCGCTTCTACAAATCGGGCGTGCTGGCGGCGCTAGTCGTGGCGACCGGGTTGGCGATTGCGATGTGCCGTTTCGGGACCGCAGCCGATACGCGCAGGGCGAGTGCGTCGTCGCGGGATTGCTCCGCCCGCTATGCGGCGTTGCTCGACCTCGCGGAGCTGGCGAGACGTGACGGCAAATCATCCGAAGTGGTTGTTCGCGGCCTGAGCGACAGAGGCGGCGCCATGAGCGGATGTGTGTCGACGGGCGGCAGCGGACTGGCGGAGTAGAGCGGCTGATCGATACCCGCGCCGCTCACGCCGCGAAATGGAGCGCGCCCGCGTGCCTGCACAGCCGGGGAGCGCGCTTGGCGATCCGCGGCCTCGTGGCTGAAGCGAATCCACGCAGATTCGGCTCTCTGCGCCGCGCCCGGATCGAAATTGAGTACGGAGCCGCCGATTGCCGATTTCCCGCCGTCTTACTCCGGTTCCGCGAGCACTAACGGAAAGCGAATCTCGAACGTCGTCCCTACACCCTCACGCGACACAAAATCGATGTGCCCGTTCAACACCCGGCACAACTCCTTGACGATCGCGAGACCGAGCCCCGTGCCCGGAATATCTTCGCCCGCGGCGCGCTCGAATTCGTCGAACACGCGGTCGGCGTCCGACGGCGCAATACCCACGCCGGTATCGGAAACGCGAATCGACCAGTGCGACTCGCCGGCCATCGCGAAGTCGAGTTCGACTTCACCGGACTTGGTGTACTTGGTGGCGTTCGAGAGCAGGTTGACCGCGATCTGTTTGAGCTTGAGGCGATTGGACGTGACCGTCGGCAACGCGGGGTCGAAGGCGGCACGCAACGTGAGACCTTTCGCCTCGATCGACGGACGCGAAGCGGCGACCAGTTCGTCGTAGAGCGCGCGCAGATCGACCTGTTCGAGTACGAGCGCGGCGCCGTCGCCCAGCACCACGGAGTACTCGACGATCTGATCGACGAGCTGTTTCATATCGGCGGCCTGGCGGTTGGCCAGCGTCAACGCGGTATCGGCTTTCGCGGGGGCGCGCCCGATCAGCTGCAGTGCGATGGAAAAGGCGTTCAGAAAGTTGCGCAGATCATGGACCACGCTGCGCGTAATTTGCATGCGCGACTCGTACAGGTCGCTCACCAAACGCTGTTTCAGCTTGAGTTCGTGATTGGCGCGTTCAAGCCGGCCGGTGTATTCGTCGATCTTGCGGTCCCGCTCGCTCACCACTTCCTTGATCGACGTGAGCGTCACCATACTGAGTGTTTCGGCAATCAGGCGGCGTGCGCGGCTCTCATGGCGGCGCGTGAACGCGTTGTCGAGGCCCGCGAATTCTTCGAGCGCGTCGGCGAGCACCTGATGGAAGAGATCGAGTTCGCGCACCAGTTCCTCGATGCGGTAGCCCTGGCGCCAGCGCACCATGCCGTGTTTTCTCGCATTGCGTTCGATAGCCGGCTCGACCCGTTCGAGATCTTCGATATCGAGCGCCTCGCACAGTCCTTCGAGAATCTCAGGCAGATGATCCGCCAGTTGCTGGTAGGTGAGCTTGTCCGCTTCGATGAGGTCGACGTCGCCGAAGACGGCGTTCATCCATTGTTCGGTGAGCCGGGTGCGCTCGGTGCGAATGTAATCGGCAAAATTGCGCAGGGGGCTAACGCGTGTGTCGGTCATGGTGGCGCAGTGGGATCGGTTGCGACATTATCACCGCAATCGCGTGTTGTGGAACACCGCTTGCGTAGGCAACACGCCCCGCGGCGGCGTTTGGTGCGGCGGCCCATCGATGCGGTCAATCTTGCCGATATGGCTTGATCCTGTGTCCGCTGCCGCGCCCGTGTCAGGCAGGCGAATCGTGCGCCTTCAAAAAATCGACGAACGCGCGCAACGGCGCGGGCAAATGGCGACGGCCCGGATAGTAAAGAAACGGTCCCGGGAAACGCTGCCACCACGGTTCCAGAATCGGCTCCAACGCGCCGCTGTCCAGATGTGGGCGAAGCATGTCTTCGAAAAGATGAATGACGCCCACGCCGGCGACGGCCGCGCTGATGGCGAGGTCGATCGCCGCGCCGGGGCGCACCAGCAGCGGCCCCGATGGATTTAACTGCAGCACTTCGCCATCGCGCTCGAAATACCAGATCGGCATGGCGCCCCCCGCGAACTGGCCGCGCAGGCACGCATGCGAAAGCAGCTCGCCCGGATGGTCCGGACGCCCATGCGCGTCGAGATAGCCCGGCGCCGCGGCGGTGGCGAAGCGTTGCACGCGCGGCCCGATCGGAATCGCGATCATGTCCTGTTCGAGTCGCTCGTCATAGCGAATACCCGCATCGCAGCCGATGGACAGCACGTCGACGAACCCGTCTTCGACCACGACCTCGACGCGTATGTCGGGATAGGCCTTCAGGAACGCCGCGACGAGGCCCGGCAAAACGATCCGCGCGGCGCTGGCCGGCACGTTCAGTTTGAGCGTGCCGGCCGGCTTGTCCCTGAATACGTTCAGCACGTCCAGCGCCGCTTCCATCTCGCTGAAGAGCGGCGTGAGCTTCTCGATGAGGCGCAATCCGGCTTCAGTCGGCGCCACACTGCGCGTGGTGCGGTTGAGCAGCCGCAGACCAAGCTTTGCTTCGAGGCGGCGCACGGCGATGCTCAAGCTCGACGCCGAGACGTTGCCCACCCGCGCCGCGTCCCGAAAGCCGCCTGCGCGGGCAACCGAGACGAATGCGGCCAGATCGTTCAATTCCATGGCGATTGTTCACATTTTTAAACAACCCGTACACGTTAGACGGCTTTATTAAACAACGCAACCGCGCCCATACTTTCGCTCATCCAATCACCGAGGCGCGCACCATGACCCTTCCCACCATCACGGACACTTTCCCGCTGGCCGGCCGCCCCGTGCGCCGCATGGGCTACGGCGCCATGCAACTGGCCGGACCCGGCGTATTCGGGCCGCCGAAAGATCGCAAGGAGGCGATCGCGGTGCTGCGCGAAGCCGTGGCGTCGGGCGTCAACCATATCGACACGAGCGACTTCTACGGGCCGCACGTGACCAACCAGCTGATTCGCGAAGCGCTGCATCCGTACCCCGGCGACCTCGTGATCGTCACCAAGGTCGGCGCGTTGCGCGGCAGCGACGGCGCGTGGCTGCCGGCGCTCGAACCGGAAGATATCGAGCGTGGCGTGCACGACAATCTGCGTCATCTCGGTCTCGACGTGCTCGAGGTCGTCAATATGCGGATGATGGGCGACGTGCACGTTCCCGCCGAAGGTTCGCTTGAAAAGCAGGTGACGGCCCTTGCCGAACTGCAACGCCGCGGGCTCGTTCGCCACATCGGTTTGAGCAACGTGACCGCGACGCAGATAGCGCAGGCGCGGCGCATTGCGGAAATCGTCTGCGTGCAGAACCACTACAACCTCGTTCATCGGGCGGATGACACGCTGATCGACGACCTCGCGCAGAAGGACATCGCGTATGTGCCGTTCTTCCCGCTCGGCGGTTTCACGCCGATCCAGTCGTCGGCGCTTTCGGACATCGCGCGAACACTTGGCGCGACGCCGATGCAGGTGGCGCTCGCGTGGCTACTGCATCGGTCGCCTAACCTTCTGTTGATTCCGGGCACGTCGTCATTGGGGCATCTGCGGGAAAATCTGCAGGCGTCGCAGTTGAGCTTGACCGACGAGGTGTGCGCTCAGCTGGACAGGATCGGCGGCGTTAGCGGCAAGGCGTGATCGCAATACGTGAGGGCTGGCGGGCAGTCTCCCTACGCGAAGCCGGCCTCACGCCGAACTTGCGATGTACTCTCGCAGCCATTGGTGCGCGGGATCGCGGTGCGAGCGCTCGTGCCAGAGCATTGCCATCTCGTAGCCCGGCACATCCACGGGCGGCTCGACCATCCGCAGCGCGCTGTTGGCGCGGGCGAGCCGCGCGGGCAGCATCCCCACCAGGTCGGTATTCTCCAGTACCGACGACATGAACAGAAAGTGCGGCACGGACAGCACGACTCTGCGTGTCAGGCCGGCCTTCGCGAGCACTTCGTCCGTCACGCCGGTAAAGCCGCCGCCGTCCGGCGACACGATCACATGTTCGAGCTTGCAGAACTGCGCGAGCGTCGGCCGGCGCTTCAGGCGTGGGTGACCGGCGCGGCCGGCCAGAACGTAGCGCTCGGCGAACAACAAACGGCGGCGCAACCCTTCGGGCGCGCCTTCGCTCGTATGAAATGCCAGATCGATCTCTCCCTGTTCCGCCTGCCGCGCAATGCGGGGCGGCGCCGCTTCGACGATGGAGAGACGCGCACCCGGCGCCGCTGCGCGCAAGCCGGCCAAAGCGGGGAGGATGATCGTCGATTCGACGTAGTCGCTCGCGGCAATGCGCCACGTGTGATTCGCTTCGGCGGGATTGAACGGACGGGCTGGCGCCACGGCGCGCTCGAGCGCTTCGAGTGCTTCGCGCAAGGGTTCGCGCAACGCCTCGGCCCGGGCGGTAGGACGCATGCCGCGAGGTCCGGGCAGCAGCAACGGGTCGCCCAGCACATCCCGCAGTTTGGCCAGATGCACGCTGACGGAGGGTTGCGAAAGGTTTAGCCGTTGCGCTGCGCGAGTCACGTTGTGCTCCGACAGCAGCACGTCGAGCGTGATCAGCAGGTTGAGGTCCAGCCCTCGAAGATTATTCATGGCTATACCTGACATATTGGGAATTCATTTCCAATATACCGGAGCAAAGTCTATCTTGGGTTTCTTTAAGCCATGAAGGCCTCGTCATGAACGTTCTTCTTGTTTACGCGCACCCGGAACCCAAATCGTTGAACGGATCTCTCAAGGAGTTTGCGGTCAAACGTCTCGAAGATGCAGGGCACACCGTTCAGGTGTCCGACCTGTACGCGATGAAATGGAAAGCGTCGCTCGATGCTGACGACAGCCTGGCGAAAGAACGCGGCGAGCGGTTTGATCCGTCCCGTGACTCGAAGCATGCATTCGAGAATGGACTGCAGAGCAAAGACATCGAGGTCGAGCAGGAAAAACTCGTGTGGGCGGATGCCGTCATCCTGCAGTTTCCGCTCTGGTGGTTCACCATGCCGGCCATTCTCAAAGGCTGGGTCGAGCGCGTGTATGCCTATGGCTTTGCATACGGCGTCGGAGAGCATTCCGATGTGCGGTGGGGCGAACGCTACGGCGAGGGCAAGCTCGCCGGAAAGCGGGCGATGCTGGTGGTCACGACGGGCGGGTGGGAATCGCACTACAGCCCGCGAGGCATCAATGGTCCGATGGACGACGTGCTGTTTCCGATTCAGCACGGCATGCTGTATTACCCCGGCTTCGACGTGCTGCCGCCCTTTGTGATCTACCGGACGAGCCGCATCGACGAAACGAATTATCCCGCCGTGCGGGACGCGCTCGGACAGCGTCTGGACGATCTTTGGAAAGCTGCGCCGATTCCGTTCCGCGCTCAGAACGGCGGCGCATACACGATTCCGGATCTGACGTTGCGGGCCGATATTGCGCCCGGCACGGTAGGCTTCGGGGCGCACCTCGAGCAGGATTAGGACGCGTACGCGGCAGCGCTCCATCTTCATCTTCATGCAGACGAAGCGCGAGACGCCGCGCGTCGGTTGCGCGGCATCCATCGCCATCCCGGGGTCACCCAAGCTGACGGGATCGTATGCTTCGCTGAAATTTGGTTGTAAGTCGTCGTTGCTAGAGTCGTCGAAAGAATCTTGCCCTATATGCCGGGCAGTGTTCTTCGGACACCTAGATAGGGAAGAGCGACAAACCATGAACCAAACTCGTGCGTTCTGGCTCATTCTGACGCTGCTATTTACGACGCATGCCTGGGCATTTCAGTCCCGGGTCGTCGCCATCCCGAGCGTCGCCATGCATAAGTCGCTCGCAGCGACAGTCGTGCTACCCGACCAATATGCGCGCGGCAAGGGGGCTGACCGCTTTCCGGTCGTCTATCTGTTGCACGGCTCGGGTGGCGACTACACGGACTGGACCTCGAACTCGCAGATCGGCAAGCTGGCCGACCGCTATCACGTGATACTGGTGATGCCCGACGGCGGCCACGAAAGCTGGTACATCGACAGTCCGGTCGATCCGCGCAGCCGTTACGAAACCTATGTGGGAACGGAGGTGGTTACCTACGTCGACGCGCATTTCCGCACGATCGCGAAGCGCGAGGCGCGTGCCATTACGGGCCTGAGCATGGGCGGATTCGGCGCCTTGCATATTGCGCTGGACCGCCCGGACGAATTCGGCGCGGCGGGCAGTATCAGCGGCGCGGTGGATCCGCGAGGCTGTGAGAATGAGCCCGGCATCGACCGGGTGTTCGGCGATCCGGCGCGGCACGCCGACTTCTGGGACAACGAGGCGATCGTCGAGAATGCGCGCAGTCTCGGCAACGCGCATATCGCGCTCACGATCGATTGCGGAGTGAACGATTCGCTGGTGCAGTCGAACCGAACGCTGCACGAGCGTCTGGTCGAACTCGGCGTGCCGCACGATTATGCGGAGCGGCCCGGCGGCCACACGTGGAAGTACTGGGCCAACGCGGTGCAGTATCAGGTACTGTTTTTCGCCGGCGCGTTCAAGCGCAACGGGAGCAGCGCGGCAAGCGCCGCGGCCTGACACCGCGCCGCGCTTCAGGGCGCGCCGTGGGGCGGGTTCAAAACGCCCGCCGATCCGTCAATCGATGCCGTGAAATACCGCGTCGTCCGGACCGAGATAGGCCGGCGGGCGCCACGCCGCATCGCGCATGGAATGCTGGACCAGTTTTTCGACGCCCAGCAGCACCGCGAAAATCGCCATCCGCACCGGAATGCCGTTGTCCGTTTGCCGGAAAATCGCCAGCCGCGAATCGTGATTCAGGTCCACGCTGAGATCGTTCGCGCCCGGCCGGCTGTCGCGCGGCAGCGGGTGCATGATCAGCGTATCGGCGCCGCACACGCTGTCCACCAGCGCCTGATTGATCTGGAAATCCGGCGTGTAGCCTTCGAACGATTCGTCGGTGAAGCGCTCTTTCTGGATGCGCGTGGCATACACCACGTCGGCGCCGCGCAGGCCGGCGGACAGATCGTGAGTCTGCTCGATCACGTGGTCGTTGCGCGAAATCTGCTCGATGATGTAGCTCGGCATTTCGAGCGTGGGCGGCGAGATCAGCGTGAACTTGATGCCGCGGTACAGCGCCAGCAGTTTGACCAGCGAGTGCACGGTGCGCCCGTATTTCAGGTCGCCGACCAGCGCGATATGGGCGCCGTCGACGATCTTGCCCAGGCGCGAGAATTCACGCTGGATGGTGTACAGGTCGAGCAGCGCCTGGCTCGGGTGTTCGCCCGGGCCGTCGCCGCCGTTGATCACCGGTACATTGGTCGCGCGCGCGAATTCGGCCACCGAGCCTTGCTCGGGATGGCGGATCACCAGCGCATCCACATAGCCGCTCATCACGCGGCTGGTGTCGTAGATCGATTCGCCCTTGGCCATCGACGAAAACGTGAAGCCGGTGGTGTCGCAGACCGAGCCGCCTAGCCGGCAGAACGCCGAACCGAAGCTCACGCGCGTACGCGTGCTGGCCTCGAAGAACAGATTGCCGAGCACCGCGCCTTCCAGCACCCGGGAGATTTTGCGGCGCCGGGCGATCGGCTGCATGATGTCGGCCACGCGAAAGAGCGCTTCCACCGAGTCGCGCGAGAACTGATCCACCGACAGCAACTGCGGCTTGCCCTCGAAAAGCATCTGGCTCGCGAGCGATTGCGAGTCTACGCTTTGCGTATACTTTTCGCCGGGCTCGCCGTGCACCACGATTTCCGACACGAAACGCTCGACGATTTCCGGCATGGCCCGCGATTCCTGCGAGTCGTCCGGCAGGAGCCAGGTGTCGAGCGCCCGGCGCGACACGCCGATGCGGCTTGCGAACGTGTCGCGCGTCATGTTCAGGCGACGCATGGCATCGCGTAGGAAGGCTTGTTGCGGGACGCTCATGGGGCACCTGTCGGAAAAGGAAAGTCGGCGAATGTACGCGTTGCGTATATTAGTTTTCCTGCGGCAGAAGTCAAGCAATTTCGCGATGGACTTTGCCACGCCGCGCCGGTGGCGGTTACACTGCGTCTCATGCATTCCGGCCCAACCTCCCGACTCCGCCCGTCGACCTTCGCACGTCTTGCCCTGGTGAGCGTCGCAGCCGCACGCGCGTGTGACTCGAACGTCGGCGCCAAAGCCAAAAAACAGCCGCTCATCTGACCGGAGCACGCTGTTCCGTCAGATGCGACGGAACAGCCGGTCAACGCCCGCCTGGGCACTTTCCTGTCTTTCCTCCCTCGCACCGCCTGACGGAATCGATACGGTCGTCATCGAGGTAAAGACATGTCTATTTTTTCGGGTATCTGGGTTCCGCTCATCACACCGTTCGCCGACGGCGCCGTCGATCACGCCGCCTTGCGCGCGCTGGTGCGCCGCTATGCCGGCGCGGGCATTGCCGGGCTGGTCGCGCTCGGCACGACCGGCGAGCCGGCGGCGCTCGATCCCGCCGAGCAGGACGCCGTGCTGGCGACGATTCTCGACGAAGCGCGGGCCGAGGCCCGCCACGCGCATGATGCGCGGGCCTTGCCGGTGCTGGTCGGCGTGTCGGGCAATCACACGGCGAGCATGCGCGAGCGTATCGCGCAACTGAACCCGTTGCCGATTGCCGGTGTGCTGATGGCCGCGCCGTACTACATCCGGCCTTCGCAAGCCGGCATCGTCGATCACTTCGCGGCGCTGGCGGACGCGAGCGCGAAGCCGGTCGTGCTGTACGACATTCCCTATCGAACCGGCGTGCGGCTGGAACTCGACACGTTGCTCACGCTTGCCGCGCATCCGCGGATCCAGGCGGTGAAGGATTGCGCCGGTTCGCTCGACACCACGCTCGCGCTGATTCGCGATGGGCGCCTGCAGGTGCTCGCCGGCGAGGACATCAATATCTTCAGCACCTTGTGTCTGGGCGGCAGCGGGGCGGTCGCGGCGTCCGCGCACGTGCGACCCGAGCGCTTTGTCGCGCTGTATCGCGCGCTGGCGGCGGGGCGGCTCGACGAAGGACGGCGCATTTTTCACGCGCTGGCGCCGCTGATCCAGACGTTGTTCGCCGAACCGAATCCGGCGCCGGTCAAGGCCTTGCTGGCCGCGCAAGGATTGATACGCGACGAGTTGCGCATGCCGATGACGCGCGCGAGCGGTGCGCTGCGTGAGCGGCTCGAAGCATGGGCTGACCAGGAGCGGAGCGATTCGAAGGAAGCCGAAGCATCGGTTTGAGTCAGACGCTGGTTGCGAGCGAAGGCGCATGCGGGCGATGGCGCGGCGTGTTGATCACGGCACCCGCGCCGCGCCGTGAACGTGATCCGATGCATTCCCTGTATTTGAGATGATGCTTCGTCATGCCAGGGGATAATCGACGCCCTCTGTCCATTCTCGCGACCGGTGTACAGCCGGTTGATGCCGTATGCAGTCAGTCCCGTTGGCCGATCTTCCGTGGCGCTCGCCATTGCCCGGCACGTGCCGCATGTATCGCACAGGTCGCACGTTCGGTGCGCCAAACGTGTTGCCCATATCGAACCCGCGCCGGGCAGCGTCCGAGCGAATGTGTTCGACGAGCTCGCCGCGCGCGGGGCGGCGTTAATGGCTTCCGTATTTAGCGCCGGTAGCCGGCTTGCCAGCGGATCGGTCGGCTTCGTCACGCGCCGCACCGCGTTGACGCTGGCGTTGGGCGCGGCGGGCGGCGCGGCGGCGCTGGCGCTCGCCGCGGGCTTTGCGATCGGCACGCACTGGCCGGCGCATCGCGGGGCCGGCAATCCGGAGGCGGGTCGCATCGAGCACGACTATGCGATCGATCAACTCGGCAAGCTGAATGCGTCCGTGGCGCAGATCGAACCGCGCATCGCGCGATTGACCGCACAGGTCGGCGACCTACGCGATTTCGAAGCGCGCCTGAACACGCCCCGGCCGGCGCCGCGCGCACCGGCTGTCCCCGCCATGCCGGCCGCGGCGTCCGAAGCCGACACCGCGGCCACCGACAGCGAAGGCGAGGGCGGCCCTTCGCTGCCGCCGCGTCGCTGTAGCGAACTCGCGCCGGCACTGAGCCGCCATGCCGATGTCGCACGCACCGGCCAGCAACTGGAGTGCATTGCCGCGACTCTGTCGGCGCTCGAGCAGCAGACCGCCGATCACGCGATCGCGTACGCCGCGTTTCCCGGCCGCATGCCCGCCGACGGCGCGCGCTTCGGCTCGCCATTCGGCAATCGCATCGATCCGTTCACGCATCGTTTGAGCTTTCATCCGGGTCTCGACCTGGTTGCCGGGACCGGCACGCCGATTCGGGCGGCGGCCGGCGGCCGCGTGGTTTTTGCCGGTGAGAAATCGGGTTATGGCAACGCGGTCGAAATCGATCACGGTAACGGCCTCATGACGCGCTATGGCCACGCGTCGCGCATCGTCGTGCATGTCGGTGATCTGGTGCTGCCGCGTCAATATATTGCCGATGTCGGCTCGACCGGCCGCTCCACCGGGCCGCATCTGCACTTTGAAGTGCTCGTCAACGGCGCGCCGGTCAATCCGGTTGCCTACCTCGCCCTTTTCTTGCCCGCGTCCCATGGCTAACCGACATTTTCCGCGCGAGGGGGGCCGCCTGACTCACCGCGCCTATACGCTTCGGCCGGCGCGCTCGCTGGGGTTTCGCGTGGTGGTGTGGGCCGTGGCGTGCGCGCTATGCGTTTGCGCGGGCGCGGCGGGCTTCGCGGTTTGGCATGCGAGGCGCGCCGGCACGCCCTTGGTGGCATGCAGCGCGGCCCCTGTCGAGGAGGGTGAGCAGCAGATCCAGTTGACTCGCGCTCGGCTCGCTCTGGCGGAGGAGTCGGCGGCGCGCGCCGCCGTGCAGAAGACGGCGGACAGCGCCGCAGCCGAGGTTGCGCGGCTTGACGCGGAATTGCAATTTCTTCGCGGTCAGAGCAAGGGCGGGTCAGCAGCACGGACGGAAGCCGCGGGTCGCTGAGCGTCGGCGGTGAGCGAGGCGCCTACGCCGGCCAGCTAGCGCCGGGCAACCAATGCGGGGCGGCAAGCACCAACCAGCGAGCACTAGCCAGCCAACACCAGCCAACCAACGCGCCAGCCAGCCAACGCACCAGCCACACCGTTTCTCCGCCGCGCCCCGCCTTGCGCGACGACCATTTTCATTCACCAGAGATCGTTATGTTCAACAAGAAGAAATCCGCGGGTATCAAGCAGACCAAGCTCGCCACCCTGATTGCCCACGACGTGCGGATCACGGGCGACCTTCGGTTCAGCGACGGCCTGCGCTTGGACGGCCACGTCACCGGCAACGTGAGCGGCGAGCCGGGCGGGCAGACGTTGCTGGTATTGAGCGATCGCGGGTCGATCGAGGGCAACGTGCACGGCTACGACGTGGTGGTCAACGGCAGGATCGTCGGCGACGTGATTGCCGATCACTTCGTCGAGTTGCAGAGCAACGCGCATGTGACCGGAAGCATCTACTACCAGCAGTTGCGCATGGATTGCGGCGCCTCGGTGGACGGCAAGCTCACCAAACGCGACGCGGCGCAGTCGACGCCGCCGCATCTCGTGTCGGTGGCCGACAGCGCAGCCGACGAACGCATGGCCGGCTAGCCGGCGAGGCGATCAGCCGGCTCGCCGGCAAGGCGCCGTATCAGACCGGTCCCGGCAGCGACTGGCGCCGCGTTGGCGTGTCGAGGCCGAGCCCATCGGCGCGCGCGGTCCGGGCATCGGGATCAGCGCGTGTTTCGCGGGTTGTGGCGAGCCGTCCCACCGCGCTGCGCTCAAGTGTGGCGAGCATGTTCATCTCGACTACCTGCAGTTTGAAAGCCAGCACGATCAGCCCGCTTGCCAGCAGCAGGTCGCCCGCGAACACGACCGCGTAAAGCGCCGAGGTGCGCTGCGGGTTGCCGAGCAGCAGCGACAGATTGGTGCGATGGAGCAGCACGAGCACGAGCGGCACGAGGCCATTGAGCGTGGCGATCGTGCCACCGATCATCGCCATGAGTCGAGCGGCGCCCAGGTGCGGACGGCGCCGCCGGCACACTTCATAAAGCGTGGCGGCGCGGACCGGCAGGAAAAACAGCACGAGCAGGCCGGCGCGCAATACCATCGGAACCTTGAACAGCAGTGCGCATCCATAGAGGGCGCAGAACACGGCCGTGACGGCAAGTCCGGCAGGCCACGGCGCCTTGACGCCGAACAGTTGGCGCGTGCCCGCCCAGATCAGCAAGCGGCTTTGCAGCGCGAGCGTCGCGGTGGCGATCAACAGCGCGTCGTAGGGCCACGTGAAATGCAACGCGAAGCAGGCCGACGACGCGGCGAGCAGATAGAAACCGACCGCCCAGAAGCGGAACGCGGCGACGGCCGCGAACATGTGCGACAGCACGGTCGTAATGAGGGCGCAGCACAAGAACGTGATCAACCATAACGAATTAAACGTCGCTACATCGAATTTCATGAAGTCTCCAACACCTGAGCTGCCTGTTATTGTTTATTTGTGAATTGCGATCCGCCAACGGCCGCGGCGCGCCCAGCGGCAACCCCTTACTGCATCTTTCAGAAGATCGCTATGCTCATGCGGAGACCCTTGTCTCCCGCAACAGGCTGCCGAAGTCGTCGGCGTTGAGCGGCTTGCCGAGCAGGAAGCCCTGCATCTCATCGCACATCATCGACCTGAGCATGTTGAGTTGCGATTCGGTTTCGACACCTTCGGCCACCACATCCATTTCCAGCGAGTGCGCAAGCGCGATGATCGCCGATACGATCGCGCGGCCCTCCAGTCCGTGCGCGTCGAGACCGTTGGTGAAGAAGCGGTCGATCTTCAACTGCTTGACGCGAAAGCGCTGCAGATAGGCGAGGCTCGAGTAGCCGGTGCCGAAGTCGTCGATCGCGATCTCGAAGCCGCAGGCCTGAAACTGGCGGATCATCTCGATGGTTCTGGGGGCGTCCTGCATCGCCACGGTTTCGGTGATCTCGAACATGATCTGCGTGCATTCCACGCCCTCGGCCTCCACGATCTCGAGCATGCTCGCGACGAGATTGGGCTGCAGCATCTGGCGCGGCGACAGATTGATCGCCACTTTCATCGACGGCAAGCCGTGCTCGATCCAGCGGCGAATCTGCCGGCACGCTTCGCGCACCACCCAGTAGCCGATGTGCAGGATCTGCCCCGAGCGTTCGGCGATCGGAATGAACTCGAGCGGCGTGATCTCACCGAGTTGCGGGTGATGCAGACGGATCAGCGCCTCGGCGCCCGCCAGCGACTCGCCGCCGCCGTGAAACTTCGGCTGGAAGTGCAGCGAGAAATGGCCGGCCGCGAGCGCGTCGTGCAAAGCGCTCTGGATCTGCAGCGTGCGCATGGCTGCTTCGTTCATGCTGCGCTCGAAGAAGCGATAGGTGCTGCGGCCCGCGCGTTTGGCTTCGTACATGGCCGCGTCCGCGTGTTTCAGCAGCGTTTCGACGCTGTCGCCGTCGTCCGGATAGAGGGCGATACCGATGCTGGGCATCACCTGGAGCGGCTGGGAGTCGGTCCACATGCCCATGCGCATCCGGTCGAGCACACCCTCGGCCAGCGCGCCGGCGTCTTCGCGCGAGCCGAAATTTTCCGCCAGCACCACGAACTCGTCGCCGCCCAGCCGCGCCACGGTGTCGCTTGCGCGCACGCACAGCAGCAGGCGCTGCGCGAACGCGGTCAGCACCTGGTCGCCGACCGAATGGCCGAGCGAATCGTTGATAGTCTTGAAACCGTCGAGGTCCATGAAGAGGACCGCGCACAGCGAACGCTGCCGCTGCGCGCGATGGATCGCGTGTTCGATGCGCTCGGTCAGCGTGCTGCGGTTCGGCAGCCCGGTCAGGCTGTCGAGCGTGGCGAGCCGCACGATCTGGCCGTTCAGTCTGGACACCGCGCCGACCAGAAAGGTGGTGCGCGCATCGAAACGCGACAGCATCAGCGTGACGATCAGAATCGCAAAGGTGAACAGGGTCACCGAGGTCGCGAGCCACGTGGTGTTCACGCCATTGGCCGCGCCGCACACGGCGCCGGGCGCAAACTCGGCGGCGGCCATGCCGGCGTAATGCATGCCGCTGATCGCGACGCCCATCACCAGGGCCGCGGCCAGCCGCTTGCGCACCACGTGGCGCGCGTCGTCGTCGCTGAGCGCGCGCGCGAGCCACAGCGCGGCGCTCGACGCGCCGATCGCGACGGCGAGCGAGCCCGCGAACCATGCCGGTCGATAAACAATGCCTGGCGTCATCTGCATGGCCGCCATGCCGACATAGTGCATGCCGGCAATGCCGCATCCCATCACCACGCCGGCGGCCGGCAGCCGGCCCGCCGTCAGCCGCTCATGGGTCGTGATGGTCAGCGCCAGATACGAAGCCGCGGTCGCGAGTCCGAGCGAGGCGGCGGTGGTCGGGAAGTCGTAGCCGAGCGGAATCGGCAGCGAAAACGCCAGCATGGCGATGAAGTGCATCGACCAGATGCCGACGCCGAGCGCCGCGGCGCCACCCAGCCGCCAGGCCTGCCGCGCGCGCGGCGAGGCCAGCAGGAAAATGCGGCCGGTCAGGTCCAGGGCCGTGTATGAAGCCAGCGTCGCGACGACGAAAGAAATGGCCACCAGCCAAAGGTTATATGAGCTTTGCATGTCTAGTCCAACCGCCGGAAGGGAAGCGGCTGAACTGGTTATCGACAGTTCAAGGCAAATATTTAATTCGCTTTCAATACGTTAGGTGCCGGCGGCGGCCGCTTCGCCGGTGCGTGCCGCTCGGGCCGGCGTGGCGTGTTTCCGCGAGCGGGGCCCGCATCGGGCCGGTGCGGCATGGCGTTTGCGCACCGGTGGTGCCGGCCCCGATACGCCGGTGTGCGCGCGACGACATGAAAGCCGTGCTGTCCGCCGCCCTGGCCTTCCTTGATGATGGAGCCAAAGATGAAAGCGCTATGCTGGCATGGCAAGAAAGACATTCGTTACGATACCGTCCCGGATCCGACAATCGAGCATCCGCGCGACGCGGTAATCAAGGTATCGAGTTGCGCGATTTGCGGCTCCGATCTCCATCTGTTTGACGGCTTCATGCCGACCATGGAATCGGGCGACGTGATGGGCCACGAGTTCATGGGCGAGGTCGTCGAAGTCGGGGCGGACAACAAAAAGCTGAAGGTCGGCGACCGGGTGGTGGTGCCGTTTACCATCGCATGCGGCGAATGCGACCAGTGCAGGCGCGGCCTTTTTCGGTCTGCGAGCGCTCGAACCGCAACAAGGAGAAAGCCGATAAGGTGTTCGGCCACGCTACGGCGGGCTTGTTCGGATACTCGCATCTGACGGGCGGGTATCCGGGAGGGCAGGCGGAATATGTCCGTGTGCCGTATGCCGATGTGACGCCTGTCAAGATCCCCAACGGACTGACCGACGAGCAGGTCCTGTTCCTCGGCGACATCTTCCCGACGGGGTGGCAGGCGGCGGTGCAATGCGACATCCAGCCAACGGATACGGTCGCCATCTGGGGCGCGGGGCCGGTTGGCCAGTTTGCGATTCGCAGTGCCATCATGCTCGGTGCAAAACCGGTGCTGGTGATCGATCGTGTGCCGGAGCGCCTTGCCATGGCGAGGGTGGCGGGCGCGATCACGATCGACTTCGAGGAAGAGAGCGTCGTCGAACGGCTGAACGAACTGACGCAGGGCAAGGGACCGGAAAAGTGCATCGACGCGGTCGGCATGGAATCTCACGCGACCCGCTCGATCGACGCGATGTACGACCGGGCGAAGCAGGCCGTGATGCTCGAAACCGATCGTCCGCATGTGCTGCGCGAAATGATCTACGTGTGCAGACCGGCGGGCACGCTGTCGATTCCGGGCGTCTACGGCGGACTGATCGACAAGATTCCGTTCGGCGCGGCGATGAACAAGGGGCTGACTTTCCGGATGGGGCAAACGCACGTGAACCGTTGGACCGACGACCTGCTGCAACGCATTGTGGAAAGTCAGATCGATCCGTCGTTTGTCATCACGCACACGGTGCCTCTGGAGAAGGGCCCGGACATGTACAAGGTATTCCGCGACAAGGAAGACGGTTGTATCAAGGTGGTTTTGAAGCCTTAGCGAGACGGCGCGGCGGGGTGCCGCCCGGCGTCGTCTCGAGCCGGGATTCTGCGCGCCCGGCATGGCCCGTCCGCGTTCTTCGTGCCGGATGCGGGTGGCGCGACACCGGCAGCGGCCCGTCCGGGCTGCTCTCCGCGTGCCCGGCCTATTCACGTGCAATCGGCGCGAGTCCGCCAATTTTTTCCGCAAGCATTCTCTCGTACACACCGAAATGGAGGTCGACTTCCTCCTGCGTGACGACCGTCACGAAGATGCGGATCTGCCCCGGCAATAACCCGAGCACCACCGCGATGGCCGCCTCCAGTTGCGGCGCGCATAACCGGTCTTCCGCGAAGGTCGTCCCGACCGAGACGTCGTACGATTTCTCCTCGCGCACCGCCACATCCACGAGGCGAGCGCGGGCGCTCATATTGTTCTCGACGGCAAGGCGCATCACGTCCACCGCCGTGCGCATGCCTTCGGTGGGAAAGCCCCTCGGCGAGCGCAGACGAACCCGGTGCCTGCCGAGTGTGAGCCAGTCAGAATCGAATTCCATGAATCCTCCTGCCAGAAAATGCCTGCGCCGAGAATAGGGCTTCGCAACCGTTTTTCAAGAGCAAAAAAATTTGACCGCCAACCTTGAAATCCGCGTGGCGCGGTCTATTTTCTATTTCGCTCAGGCAGTCGCGCGGTTTCGCGCCGTGCGCTGCGTGTTTCGATTTGTTTGCCGCGGTGGGGGCAGGCGGACTGGAGCGCGTAGGCCCGTCTGCATCCTCGCCGTCTTTACCGAGGAAACGACCATGAGTGATCTCTACTTCACGACCGACCTGTTCAGCCAGTTCGATCGTCTGCATCAGCAGATGGCGACGCTGTTCGGCGGCTACCCTTCCAGCATTCGCACGGACCGCCTGTCGGCCTTTCCGCAAATCAATATCGGCACGACCGACGACACGATCGACATCGTCGCGTTCGCACCCGGCATCGACCCGAAGCAACTGGAGGTGTCCATCGACAAGGGCCTCCTGACGATCGCCGGCGAACGGGCGCCCGCGGCGCGCGATGCATCGGATGAAGCCGCGCGTCATTACGCGCGGGAACGCTTCAGCGGTCCATTTCGCCGCGTCATCGAGCTTGCGCCGCAAGCCGATCCCGACAAGGTCGAGGCTCGCTATCTGAACGGGTGCCTCTGCATCTCGATTGGCAAGCGCGAATCTTCCCGGCCCCGCGCGATTGCCGTGCAGTGATGCAACAGACAGAAAGAAAGGAGCAAAAAAGGAGCTGATCATGAACGACACCACGCAACTCGCTCGCAGTGACTCGACCACGGTCAATCGCGCGGAGCCTCAAGAAACGGGGCAACGCCTGACGCTCAGTCCGGCGGTCGATGTCGTCGAAAACGCGCACGGCGTGACGCTGTGGGCCGATCTTCCCGGTGTGGACCGGGACAATCTGGAAATCAGGGTGCAGGACGGTAATCTGCGGATCGAGGCATCCGCCAGCGTGCCGACGCGGGAAGGGCTGCGTCTGCAACACGCGGAGGTTCGCGTGCCGTATTTCGCGCGGTCATTTACGCTCGGACCGGAGTTCGATACGTCGAAGATCGAGGCGAAGCTTCACGATGGCGTCCTGCAGTTGTCGATTCCACGACGCGAGGAGGCGCGGCCGCGCCGCATCGAGGTCGCCGTCGGGTGACGGGCGGGGTATTGCGGACCATCGCGGCATATCGCTAAGTATCGCGAAGTATGGCGCCTGAAGGACAGCTCGGGCACGCTTGCCCGAGCTGTTCAACGCGTGCGGCGCGGAGCGCGACTCGTCTTGCAAGGCGGCACACCGCAATGCTCCGGGCCCGAGGTGGCAGCGCGGTTCTGCGCTGCCACCTCGGGCGTCAAGGCGGCGCGGACCCGACTTATATCGCGCCTCCCGACCTGCCACGATTGAAGAGCCGCACGATCAGAAGAAGAATGACCGCGCCGATCAGCGCCGTGATCAGGGAGCCGATTATTCCGCTACCGAGATGGATCCCGAGCGCGCCCCCCAGCCATCCGCCGATAAACGCACCGACTATCCCCACGATAATGTCGACGATGATGCCGAATCCGCCGCCATCGACAAGACGGCCGGCAAGCGCGCCAGCAACGCCGCCGATGACCAGCCAGAAAATAATGCCGTGCGATACAGGTTCCATTTGATTCTCCTTGTCCAGGGTACTCGTTATTGGCTGACGCCATTGTTCCGCCATGGCGTTGCGCAACGCGCGTGCCCGCGGACACTCTCCCCCCTCTATTGGCTATCACGCCAGCGCCGCTGTGAACGGCGGATAGCAATTTATCGCGCCGGTGCATTCAGCGCGACACCGTGCGCGATCAAGGAATTCATCTGTCGGGCACGGTGCATGCGGAGTGCAAGTCGCAGGTAAATCTCGCCGCGTTCCCTGCGCGCGCATCTCGCCAGAGCGGCTGCTCTGAGACCCAAGGTGGGGCATTCCGCACACGCGTTCGTCATCGCCCACAAAGCTGGTTTTCCAATGAATGTCCCTTTGGTCCGCACGTCCTTCTACCTTTCACGAGGTGAGGAACGCCAGCGGAACCCACAATCTTTTCTGGAGAAATGCGATGTTCGTGCACAACAAGCGACTTCAATACACCGTCCGCGTAGCGATGCCCAATCCCGGTCTTGCCAATCTGCTTCTCGAACAGTTCGGCGGCCCGCAAGGCGAACTGGCCGCGGCCTGCCGCTATTTCACTCAGGCTGTCAGTGAGGACGACCCCGGCAGGCGGGACATGCTGTTCGACATCGCGACGGAAGAACTCAGCCACCTGGAGATCATCGGCTCGATTGTCGCGATGCTCAACAAGGGTGCGAAGGGACGACTTGCCGAAGGCGTCGAACAGGAGGCCGAACTTTACCGTTCACTCACTGCGGGCGGCAACGATTCGCACACTACCGCGCTGCTCTATGGCGGCGGCCCGGCGTTGACCAATTCCGCAGGCGTGCCATGGACCGCCGCGTATATCGACACGATCGGCGAGCCGACCGCGGATCTGCGCTCGAATATCGCTGCGGAGGCGCGCGCAAAGATCGTCTACGAACGGCTCATCAATGTGACCGACGATCCTGGTATCAAGGAAGCGCTCGGCTTTCTGATGACCCGCGAGATCGCGCATCAGAAGTCATTTGAGAAAGCCTTGCATTCTATTCAGCCGAACTTCCCGCAGGGAAAATTGCCGGGTGTTCCAGAATTTACCAACGTCTATTACAACATGTCCGACGGCGACGACGCGCCTCGCGGCCCGTGGAATGAAGGGCCGGGTTGGGACTTCGTCGAGACGCCGCAGCCGGCGGTCGACGGCGGCGATGGACTTGCCACGGTTCAGGTTTCGGAAGAAGAGGTCGAGGTGTTGAGCGCGATGGCGTCGCGCACGGCTTCCGCGACCGAGACGGACCCGGTCACCGGCGCGGATCTGGGCGCCGGACAGAATGCAGCCGTAGCGAAATAACCGCACACGTAGTCGAACTGACCGTCGTCGGTCGTACCTTGCCGACGACGGTGTTTCGTTCCGGCCGTGCGCGCCACTCGTACGGCGTGACGGATCGTCCGGACGATGCCTGCTTGTGGCGCTTTGCGCGCTTAACCATCAAGGAGTTTCCATGCACGATCGGATCGCAGAACAGTTCTCCTCACGTCAACGTGACACGGCAATCGACATCGCTTTCGATTGCAACACCGAAGTCCTTGCCGGGGTCGAGAAAGTCGTCGAACTCAACATACAGACCGTAAAAACCTCGTTGTCCGAGCAACAGGCTCTGACCGAGGCGGCACTTTCCGCCGACTCGCTCGATGATGTGGTCGATCTCCAGTCGCAGCAATTTCCGGCCGCGGTCAAGAAGACCTTTGCCTATTGGCGGCACGTGGAAGAAATTGCTGCCGGTACGCGAATCGGATTATTCAATGCGATGCAGGCGCACTTTGGTAATTCCTTGAAGACGCTCGGGGAAATGGTCGATATTGCTTGCGGGAATGTTCAGGAGCAGGCCGGCAATTCCAGCCTGCTCGTCACGACGCAACCCGCGTTCGCATCCGCTGAGCGGGTGGAGATTGTCGATAGCTCGGGCAGGGCGGTGTCTTCCGCCGGCGCCCGGCGCGATTTGCGTTAATTGGCATGTCACGGCGCGGCGTCTGGCGGGGGGAGCCTTGCTGCGCTTCGTCGGCGGACGCCGGCGCGACGGAGGAGGGAGTGGGAACGGGCGTTGCGCTTGCCATGGGTAGAAGCTCCATGCCAGGAGCCCACAGCGAGAGAAAAACCATGAACTCCAACTCTGAAAATCATGACTGCCCGGATGATTCGAGCGGCGCCGGGCGCGAGCCACATCAAGGCCGGGCGCCCGTGCGGGTGCTGGTGGTGGACGATTCGCTCCCGTCGGCGGACGCGCTCAGCGCGTATCTGCAAGCGGGCGGCATGAGCGTGCGAACCGTCTACCACGGCTCGGACGCTCTGAGAGAAGCAAAGGCGTGGATCCCCGACTGCATTGTTCTCGATGTCGCCATGCCCGGGCTGTCCGGCATTGGCGTCGCCACGGCGCTGCGGCGAATCGAGGCAACCGGAAAGATTCCCCTTCTGGCATTTACCGCGTTCGATACCGCCGACTACGTGCGGGAAATGAAAGAGGCCGGCTTCGATGCCATCTGCCGCAAGCCGGCGGAGTTACGCCATCTCGAAGGCATGATCTTCAGGTTGCTCAGGAACGAAGCCGCGAATGGCTCCGCGACTGTCCAATCCCGCACAGCGCTTGCGCCAACGGATCCGGGCGAGAACCCGGCCGATCGACCTTGACGCGAACCCGGAAAGCCGCACTGACCGCAGAAGACCCGCTCACCGGCTGGTGGGCGCGAGCATGAACCAGAACATGGCCAGCGCGGCGAGCGCCATGGCTCCCGTGGCGGTCCAGCCGGCGACCGACAGACGCCTCGAGATGACGAAGCTGCCCATGATCTTTGGGTTCACCGCCATGAACATCATCAGCGCCATGATCGGCACGGACACCACGCCATTGATCACCGCGCTCCAGTAGAGCGCCTTGACGGGATCGATGCTCGTGAATCCCATCGCGAGGCCAATTAGCGTCGACAGCACGACGATGCCGTAAAACCGTTTCGCGAGTTGCGGTTTCAGGGCGAGGCTGTTTCGCCAGTTGAACGTGCCGGCCATCGCATACGCGGCGGAGCCGGCCAGCACAGGCAGCGCGAGCAGGCCCGTACCGACGATGCCCAGACTGAACAGTAGGAACGCGAACTTTCCGGCAATGGGCTTCAAGGCGAGCGCCGCTTGCGACGAGGTCTGGATGTCCGTCACACCGTGGGCGTTCAGCGTGGCGGCGGTGGTGAGGATGATGAAGAACGCGACCAGGTTGGAAATGCCCATTCCGATCCACGTGTCCATCCGGATCCGGCGCAAACTCGCCGGCCCCTGTCCTGGCGCGTTTTTCAACGCGCGCTGCCCGGTTTCGGCGCGCATCTCCTCGACCTCTTGCGACGCTTGCCAGAAGAACAGGTATGGACTGATGGTGGTGCCGAGCAGGGCGACAACGGTGGTGACGTATTCGCTTTTCCACGACAGATGTGGACTGAAGGTGCGCACTATCACGGTCTGCCACGGGATCTCGACCACGAACACCGTTCCGACGTAGGCGAATAAGGCGAGCGTTAGCCATTTCAGCACGCGCACATAACTTCGATACGGAATGAAGACCTGCAGTAAAACTGACGATACCCCGAGCACAAGGGTGTAAATGCGCGTCGGACCGCCGATCACCAGGTTGACTGCGGCGCCCATTGCGGTCAGATCCGCGGCGATGTTGATCGTATTGGCGACCAGCAGCAGGAAGACCGACCCATAGAGCAGCCACGCGGGGTAGTGACGCCGGATGTTCGTGGCGAGTCCGTGACCGCTCACGCGTCCCAGTCTGGCGCTGACGACCTGAATGGCCACCATCAGCGGATACGTGATGATGACGGTCCACAACATGTTGAAGCCGAACTGCGCGCCGGCCTGCGAATAGGTGGCGATACCGCTGGGATCGTCGTCCGCCGCGCCTGTGATGAGGCCGGGGCCGAGTTGTTCCAGCCACGACCGAACCTCGAGGTCCGGCTTGTCGGAGGGGTTGATGTCGATATCCATCGTTGAGTCCTTTGGTGTTCGTGCCCGCGATCTCACGGGAGCCCGCAAAGCCTGCCCGACGCATCTTACCGTTCACGCCGCGGTTTGAACGGGAACGCGCGTCGCGTCGGACTGGCGGCGCCGGCTGGCTGGAGTGTCCGCCTTCGCGGGCCAGGTAGATACAGGTCCGCTCTTTCGTCGACGTCGCTCTGTTTTCCTTGACCATGCGCACGAATCGGGCCACGTACGGCCGCTGGGCGCGGGGCTTGCTACAGGGACTGGGCCATCTGGTGGACGACGATCTCTTTGCCGGCAATCGCGCGGGGCGCAACCTCTGAGTTCATCCGATGCGACATGACGTTCCGTGGTCGGAGCGGGGCTCGATAACGACATGGCCCGAAGCCTTTGCCGAGCGAGGCGGTATTCAGCCGGACTAACGGCAAGACCTGATAGACACTACATAGCGGAGCGGACAATGAACCCTGTTACCCTCGACCAGTTCAAGACGCGACTGGCGTCGATGTTGCGCGACATCCCTTACGGCACGAGTGCCGACCTGACAGGCTACGCAATCGCATTCTGGGACGGCAGCAAGGTCGTCTACGCGTTTCTCTCCGGAGACGGCACCGGCATGATCGAGGACGAGTTCGAACTGAGCGACTACGAATGGAACCACTGGCACGACGATTTCGCCGCGTGGATCAAGGAGCCGTTGTTCAGCGTTCGGCCGGAGCTCAATAAGCGGACCTGGAGGGCGCCCACCGGTGCCGGCGCACGGTAGCGTTCAGCGCCGCAGGCTGCCTTGGAGCGGCGGGACGCCGCGCCCGATATCTACATGGCACGTTCTACCAGTTCTTGTAAAAGCTGGCCGGGATGGCCCGCATCTGCGCCCCGGTGTCCTGCAGCGCAGTTTTTCCGGCCAGTTGATCAGCGACCTTGGGCACCCGACGATTTGACTCGGGCGTGTTGTAAAGAGCAGCGGGGGGGCCGTCGCGCGGGCGTTCATGCTGTCCTCTGGCTTGATCGGAGGGATACCGCGTAAGCCAGTGGTACGGAGCGAGGCGGGCGGGCGAGCGGGGCGGCCATTCATCCCGCGGCCTGCAAAGGGATGGCGTGATGTTACTGGAATCTGTCATTCGAGCCACTGGTCGATCCTGTGGGGCAACGGGACAATGCATCCCGACAGTTCACCCACAAGGAGCCTTCCATGTCCCCCGTCTCAGCCGTGCCTGCTGCCGACAGCGCTGCAGCGCTCGCTCACTTCAGCGCGCTGTTGTCGTTCGAAACCGATTGCGCCGACGTACACGCGGCACTTGAAAGCAGTCACCCGCACCTTGTCGACTTCGTACTGCTCGACGTGCGCAGCCCCGCACTTTTCGCCCGCGGCCATGTACCTGGCGCAGCGAACCTTCCACACGGCAAGATCGTGGAGTCCAAGCTCGCCGACTATCCGCCGGATACGCTGTTCGTCACTTACTGCGCGGGCCCGCACTGCAACGGAGCGACGCGCGCCGCGATCAGGCTCGCTCGCCTCGCTCGCCCGGTGAAGATCATGGCGGGTGGCATCACCGGCTGGCTGGACGAGGGCTTCCAGCTTGCCATCGCCGATGAGGAATCGGCCCGGCGCGCGTCGCCTCGCGTGGCGGGCCACCCGGGTTGACTGGCGGAATCGTCGATCTCCGGTAAGATCGCGCCATGCACAATCATTTCGTCGTCGCGCTCGCTTACGACCGGCTCTGCACCTTCGAATTCGGCTGCGTGACCGAGCTGTTCGCACTCGAGCGCCCTGAACTCGGTGTGGACTGGTATCGCTTCGCGGTCTGCGCGGGCGAGCCGGGGCCGATTCGCGCGGCGGGCGGCGTCACCTTCGCCGCGCCTTACACGCTCAAGCTGCTGGAGCGCGCCGACACCATCGTCATTCCCGGCTGGCGCGATGCCGACGAGGTGCCGCCCGAACCGCTGCTGAGGAAGATTCGCGCCGCCTACGAGCGCGGCGCGCGCCTCTGTTCGATCTGCTCCGGCGTGTTCGTTCTCGCGGCCGCGGGCGTGCTCGACGGCAAGACCGTCACGACGCACTGGCGCTATGCGGCCAAATTGCAGCAACGCTATCCGCAGTTGCATGTGCAGCAAGACGCGCTCTATGTGGACGAAGGGCAGATCATCAGCTCGGCGGGCTCGGCGGCAGGGCTCGATATGCTGCTGCATCTGGTGCGGCGCGATCACGGCAGCGCGGTGGCGAACCGGGTGGCGCAGCGGCTCGTGGTGCCGCCGCATCGCGAGGGCGGCCAGGCGCAGTTCGTGCCGCGGCCCATGCCGCAGGACGAAAGCGGACGTCTATCTCGACTGATGGACTGGGTGCGCAGCCATCCCGCTTTGCCGCACACCTTGCGCTCGCTGGCCGAGCGCGCGGCGATGAGTCCGCGCACGCTGCAGCGGCAGTTTCACGACGCCACCGGCATGGCGCCTTATGAATGGCTCGTGCGCGAGCGCGTGGCCATCGCGCGCGAACTGCTCGAAGCGCAGGCCTTGCTGCCGATCGCGCGCGTCGCGGAACTGGCTGGATTCGGTTCCGAGGAATCGTTGCGGCGGCATTTCCGCCGCATTGCGCTGACGAGTCCGGGCGCGTACCGCAAGAAGTTCGGCGCGCGGGAAACGGCTTGAGGGCGTAAGTGGCGTAAGCGGCTTCAGCGTCCGAGCACCGCGTCGGCGCGGCCTGCCGGGTTCGCGTGAGCGGAGATGGGCGGGGCATGCTCGCCGACAGGCACCGCGGCCCTCTCCACGCGAGCGCATCGGCGCTTATCATGCAGCGGTTGTACACGTCGATTCCTTGTCAGAAAGCGTTTTTTGCCCAACCGCTCCGAGACAAACGCTCGCCATGCAAACTATCTTCGATCAGCCGGCACTCCTGTTCGCCGTGTCCTTCGTGCTGATGTGGCTGTCGGGACTGCTGCTGATCGTGCCGCTAGTGGTGTCGCTCGCGTTTGCGCTGATCGCGGATATCGACAGTCCGCGCGGCGGCGTGATCCGGGTGAGGCCGCTTAATCTGCATGCGCTCGCGGATACCATGCGGGCGCATTGAACGACGGCCGAGCGGCACTGTGCCGCCTATTCAAAGGAAACTCATGCTCGACATCGCAAAAACCATCGCCGGCTTTAACGCAGGACGCGATCCCGAGCGGCTTGCGATGAAATACAAGGCCATGCGAGCGTCGCCGTTCGTGTTCCTGCGCGGCACCTGTCACCTCTTTTACGAACGACTGCCGCGCGACAAGGCGCTCGACGACGCGCCGCCGGTGTGGATCTGCGGTGACATGCATCTGGAAAATTTCGGTAGCTACAAGGCCGACAATAGCCTGATCTACTTCGACAACAACGATTTCGACGAAGCCTGCCTCGCGCCGAATCTTTACGAACTGGTGCGTCTGCTGACGAGCGTGCTGGTCGGCGCGAGCGATCTCAAGCTAAGCCGCGCGCAGGCGCTGGCGCTGTGCCACACCGCCGTGGAAACGTATGGCGCGGCGCTCGCGGACGGCAAATCGCGCTGGATCGAGGAGGAAACCGCGACGGGAATGGTGCATGATCTGTTCGTCGCGCTCGCCAGCCGCACGCGGGTTGCGCATCTGGACCGGCGCACCGTGCTCAAAGGCAAAACGCGTGTGCTGAAAGTGGACGGCAAGAAAGCGCTGGCGGTTAGCGATAGCCAACGTGCCGCCGTCACGCAATTCATGCAGAAGTTCGCCGCGGGCGAGCCCAACCCCGACTTCTTCCGCATTCTCGACGTCGCACGGCGGATTGCCGGCACGGGCAGCCTTGGTGTGGATCGCTACGTCATCCTCGTCCAAGGTAAAGGCTCGCCGGACGGCAATTATCTGATCGATCTGAAAGAGGCGCTGCCTTCTTCCGTCACGCCGCGCCTGAGCACGCCGCAACCGGCCTGGCAGACAGAAGCGCAGCGCGTCGTGGAGGTCCAACGGCGAAATCAGGCCGTTTCGCAGGCGTTCCTGCACGCAGTCGAATTCAATCAGCGATCCTATGTGTTGCGCAGTCTGCAGCCCTCGGAGGACCGCGTCGCGTTGAGCGACTGGGACGGCAAGCTGCCGCGTCTCGAAGCGGTGGTGGACAACATGGCCGGGTTGAGTGCGTGGGCGCATCTGCGCAGCGGCGGCCGGCAAAAGTCGTCGATCGCCGACGAGTTGATCGCGTTCGGCAATCGGCGCGACTGGCAGTTGCCGCTGGTCGATATCGCGATGCAATGCGAGGCCCAGGTGGCCGCGGACTGGAAGGCGTATTGCGACGCGTACGACAGCGGCGTGTTCGACCTGACGGCCAAGCGCTGAGGTTCGTCGCGCGGATTGCGCCGCATCGCGCCGGTGTGCTTGCGGCGTATTCGTCGTCTTGCTCGTTAGCGTCTTCCAATGCGCGGCGCATCGTGGCGCCGCGCGTGCCAGAACCGCTCCAGACAAACCCTGATTGCTGCGGCGAATCCGCCGCTGCTATCGTTCGCTGGTCGTGTGGAAGCGCTTCCACTCCGGTCTTCCGGCTCGGTTGAAGTGGCCTTTCGCCGTATGCGTTCAATGAGGTCAGCTGACTCTGGCCGAGACAGCCTTGCATGGGAGACTCCGTGGCAAACGACGCTTCCGCTGTATCCGACGCTCTCTCTTCCCATTCCCAATCGCTAGCCGATCCTTTCACCCCGCCCGCGGACTCGTCGCTGTGGCGCAAGCGCTTCCTGCTGGGCGCGGCCACGGCTTCGTACCAGATCGAAGGCGCGGTGAACGAAGACGGCCGCCTGCCGTCGATCTGGGACACGTTCTCGGCGACGCCGGGCAAGGTGCTGGCCGGCGACACCGGCGCGGTGGCCTGCGATCACTATCATCGCTGGGAAGCGGACGTCGACATGCTGGCCGGGCTCGGTCTCGAAGGCTACCGGCTGTCCATCGCATGGCCGCGCGTGATGGACGCGGCCGGCGCGCCGAACCGCAGAGGTATCGAGTTCTACAAACGGCTTCTGGCGCGCTTGAAGGAGAAGGGCGTCAGCACCTTCGTCACGCTGTATCACTGGGACTTGCCGCAGCATCTGGAGGATCGCGGCGGCTGGCTCAATCGCGACACCGCATACCGTTTCGCGGATTACGCCGACCTGATGAGCCGCGAGTTGGCCGGCAGCGTGGACGGCTGGATGACGCTGAACGAACCCTGGTGCTCCGCGTATCTCGGCTACGGCAACGGCCACCACGCGCCGGGGCTCGCAAATGGGCGTTACGCCACACAGGCCATGCATCATCTGCTGCTGGCGCACGGGCTCGCGATGCCGGTATTGCGCGCCAACGATCCGGCCTCGCAAAAGGGCATCGTCGCCAATGTCGGGCGCGGCACGGCCCATAGCGAGAGCGCCGCCGATCAGCGCGCGGCGCATCTGTTCGAGGTGCAGCACAATGCGTGGATTCTCGATCCGCTACTCAAGGGCCGCTACCCGCAGGCTCTGTTCGAGCTGTGGCCGGGCACCGAGCCGCTGGTGCTCGACGGCGATATGCAAACCATTGCCGCGCCACTGGACTTTCTCGGCATCAACTATTATTTCCGCACGAATGTCGCGAGCGACGGCGCGCACGGCTTCACGGAAGTGCCGCTCGAAGGCGTGGAGCGCACGCAGATGGGCTGGGAAGTGTATCCGGACGGCTTGCGCGATCTGCTGACCGGTTTCAAGGACACGTACGCGAATCTGCCGCCGATCTACATTACCGAAAACGGCATGGCTTCGGACGACAAGGTGATCGACGGCCATGTGGAGGACACCCAGCGCATCTCGTTCCTCAAGCGCCATCTCGCCGCGGTCGACGAAGCGATCAAGGCCGGTGTGGAGATTCGCGGCTATTTTCTCTGGTCGCTGATGGACAACTTCGAGTGGGCGTTCGGGTACGAGCGTCGTTTTGGTGTCGTACATGTCGATTACGCTACCCAGAAGCGCACGCTCAAACGCAGTGCGGAGTTGGTGGCCAGGTTTCTGAAGGAGCGCAACGCACGAAGTGAATAGCAGGTGAAGCTGGCTTGTATGCCGACTTGAAACACGGGCGCCGAGCCCGGCGCAACTATCCTGCACAGGAGACGGAATGAACCGCAGAAGAATGGTCTTGCGAGGCGTGGTTGCGGCACTGGCGTTGTATGGCGTCGTCGCGCAGGCGGAGCCTTTGAAGGCCAACGTGATTCACTGGTGGACCTCGGGCGGCGAGTCGGCCGCGATTCGCCAGTTTGCCGATGCATACAACAAGGCTGGCGGCCAATGGGTCGACAACGCGGTGGCGGGCGCGGATCAGGCGCGCTCCACGGCGATCAACCGGATCGTCGGCGGCGATCCACCCACTGCCGCGCAGTTCAATACGTCCAGGCAGTTTCACGACCTGATCGATCAGGGCCTGCTGAACAACGTCGACGACGTCGCCGCGAAGGAAAACTGGAACGGCGTGTTTCCGCAGTCGATTCTCGACAGCATCAAGGTGAAAGGGCACTACTACGCCGCGCCCGTCGATATCCATATGCCGGCCTGGTTCTTCTACTCGAAGCCGGTGTTCCAGAAAGCGGGCATCGCCGCCGAGCCGAAGAGCTACGACGAGTTCATCGCCGATCTCGGCAAGCTCAAAGCCGCGGGCGTGATTCCGCTCGCGCTCGGCGGCCAGCCGTGGCAGGAGAAAATCACGTTCGACGCGGTGCTGGCGGACGTGGGCGGCGCCGATCTGTATCTGAAGGTGTACCGCGATCACGACATGAACGCGGTGAAGTCGGACGCTTTCAGGAAAGTGCTCGCGTCGTTCAAGCGCCTGCATGATTTCGTCGATGCCGGTTCGCCCGGCCGCAACTGGAACGACGCCACCGCGCTGGTGATCTCGGGCAAAGCGGGCGTGCAGATCATGGGCGACTGGGCCAAGGGCGAATTCTCGGCGGCCAGTCAGAGCGCGGGCAAGGACTTCGGCTGCTTCCCGGGTTTCGGTCCGCATTCGCCGTATCTGGTCGCGGGGGACGTGTTCGTGTTCCCGAAAACGGACAACCCCACCACGATCAAGGCGCAAAATCTGCTTGCCACGGTGATGACCTCGCCGTCCGCGCAAGTCGCATTCAGCGCGAAGAAAGGCTCGATTCCGATTCGTCCCGACGTGGACGCCGGCAGTCTCGACATCTGCGCGAAGGAGGGCATCGCGATCATGAAGGACAAGTCGCGTCAGTTGCCGAATCCGGAAATGCTGCTCTCGCCCGACACGCAGGGCGCGTTGATCGACGTCATCACCAACTTCTGGAACAAGAACCAGTCGGTCGACGACGCGCAGAAGGCGTTTGCCGGCGCGTTGAAGAGCTAGGCGCGCAGCATGCACGCGCTCAAGCTGCCGGCCGCCGGACCGAAGACGGGCAAGGCGCGCCGCGCGCGGCCGCTCGCGAGGCGTTTTCCGTTCGCGGTGTGGGTGGCGCTGCTGCCGATGGTCCTCACCGTCGTGTTCGCGTACCTCGGCACGATGGTCTGGACCGCGCGCGTATCGCTCAGCAATTCGCGCACGTTTCCGTCCGGCGACTTCGCGGGCTTCACGCAATACGCGCGGCTTTTCAATAACGACCGCTGGCTCCTGTCGCTGCAAAACATCGTGGTCTACGGCGCGTGCTTTATCGTGGCGTGCATGGTGATCGGTTTGCTGCTGGCGATTTTCATCGACCAGCGCGTGGTCGCGGAAGGCGCGTTGCGCACGGTGTTTCTCTACCCGTATGCAATGTCGTTCGTGGCGACGGGGCTCGTCTGGCAGTGGATCCTGAACCCGCAACTCGGCGCGCAGGCGGTGCTGCACAAGCTCGGTTTCGCGCATGCGCGCTTCGACTGGATCGTCGACCAGGACTGGGTGATCTACACGATCGTGATTGCGACGGTGTGGCAGGCGTCCGGTCTCGTGATGGCGCTATTGCTCGCGGGCCTGCGCGGTATCGACGACGAACTGTGGAAGGCCGCGCGCATCGACGGCATTCCGCGCTGGCGGGTCTATGTCAGCATCGTCGTGCCGATGCTCGGGCCGTCGATCTCCACCGCGTTCGTGCTGCTGTTCGTGATGGTCGTGAAGCTCTACGACGCCGTGGTCGCGATGACGCAAGGCGGCCCCGGCACGGCGAGCGAAGTGCCGGCGAAGTTCATCATGGACTATCTGTTCGGCCGCGCCAATATCGGGCTCGCGTCGGCGGCGTCGATCGTGTTGCTGGCCACGGTGCTGGCGATTCTCACGCCGTTCTTCTACGCTCGAAGCCGCGCGGCCAGACGCGAGGAGGTGTGATGAACACGTTCAGTTCGCCGCTAAAAGGCGGCACGCCGGGCCGCGCCCAGCCGCACCGCCGCCGCGGGGCGTTCGCTCCGGCGCGCGTGCGCGTCTACGCGTTTCTGCTGACCGCGGCGCTGTTCTTCCTGCTGCCGCTGTACGTGATGCTCGTCACCTCGGTCAAGCCGATGAGCGAGATCCGCCTCGGCAATCTGCTGGCTTTGCCCGCGCATTTCACGCTCAGCGCGTGGAGCGCCGCGTGGCAGTCCGCGTGCACCGGGCTCGATTGCAACGGCATCCAGGTCGGCTTCTGGAACTCGGTGCGCATTGTCGTGCCGAGCACGATTCTGTCGATCGCGATCGGCGCGGTGAACGGCTATGCGCTGTCGTTCTGGCGGCCGCGCGGCGCGGGCCTGCTGTTCGGCGTGCTGCTGATGGGCGCGTTCATCCCCGTGCAGGTAATGGTCTATCCGCTGGTGCGCGTGCTGGCGAGCGTGCATCTGTTCAGTTCGCTGCCGGGTATCGTGGTGATCCACACCATCTTCGGCATGCCGGTGATGACGCTGCTGTTCCGTAACTACTACGTGTCGATTCCGCAGGAGCTGTTCAAGGCCGCGCGTATCGACGGCGGCGGCTTCTGGCGTATCTTCGTGCAACTGATGCTGCCCATGTCCACGCCGATCATCGTGGTGGCGGTCATCATGCAGGTCACGGGCATCTGGAACGACTTCATTCTCGGCCTGGTGTTCGCCGGCACCCGCAACCTGCCGATGACGGTGCAACTGAACAACATCATCAATACGACGACCGGCGAGCGCCTCTATAACGTCAACATGGCGGCCACTATTCTGACCTCCATGGTGCCGCTCGCGGTGTACTTCGTGTCGGGCCGCTGGTTCGTGCGCGGCATTGCATCCGGCGCCGTCAAGGGATAGGGCAATGACAAACGTGGCTAATCGGGCAAACGCGATGGCAAATCCGGTGGCAAATCCGTTATCGACTCCGCTCGCCAGCGCGGCCGACATGCCGGACGCGGCGCGCAACCCCGAGCTCGCGGACGCGGCGGGATTCACGAATCCGGCCAACGTCGCCGTGCGCAATCTGACCATCCGGCTGGGCGCGAACACGGTGATCCAGAACCTCGATCTCGACGTGCGGGCGGGCGAATTCGTCGTGCTGCTCGGACCTTCGGGCTGCGGCAAATCCACGTTGCTGCACAGCATTGCCGGATTGATCGACGTGACCGACGGCAGCATCGAGATTGCCGGCGAAGACATGACGTGGGCGGACCCGAAAGACCGGCGCATTGCGCTGGTGTTCCAGTCGTACGCGCTGTATCCGACCATGAGCGTGGAGCGCAACCTGTCGTTTGCCTTGCGCATCAACGGCACGCCGAAAGCGGAAATTGCGCGGCGCGTGGCGCGGGCGTCCGAGATGCTGCAACTCGGGCCGCTGCTCAAGCGCAAGCCGGCGCAGCTTTCAGGCGGCCAGCGCCAGCGGGTGGCGATCGGCCGCGCGATCGTGCGCGAAGCCGATGTTTTCCTGTTCGACGAACCGCTCTCGAATCTCGACGCGAAACTGCGCACCGAACTGCGCCGCGAACTCAAGCAACTGCATCTGCGTCTGGGCGCGACGATGATCTACGTCACCCACGATCAGGTCGAGGCGATGACGCTCGCCACTCGCATGGCCGTGATGCGCGGCGGCGTAATCCAGCAGTTCGGCGCGCCCGCGGAAGTCTACGCGCGGCCCGACAACCTGTTCGTCGCGACGTTTCTCGGTACGCCCGCGATGAACCTGCTCAAGGGCACGATCGAGGCGCGCGACGGTGCGCATCATTTCTGCACCGGACATGCGCGGCTCGAGGTCTCGAAGTATCCGTTCAGGTCCACGCCCGCAAACGGATCGCCGAGCGTGCTCGGTGTACGGGCCGAAGACGTGCGGGTGAGCGAGGGCGCGAGCGAACGCGCAAAAGTTTCGTTGGTGGAGCCGATGGGCAACCACCGCGTCATCTGGCTCGACTATCATGGAGTTCAGGTCGCGTCGATCGACCAGACGAAGACGCCGGTGGCGGTGGGGGATACCGTGGCGTTCTCGTTCGACAGTACCCATGTCTCTCTGTTCGACGCAGCGGACGGCGTGCGTTTGTAGCACCGGCACGCGGCGTCGCTCGAAATACAACATGCTTGACGGAGATCCGCGTGGCAACACTCAAAGATGTCGCGGCATTGGCCGGCGTGGGCATGTCGACTGCCTCGCGCGCCATTTCCGGCAAAGGACCGGTCTCAGCCGACGCCGCCGCCCGCGTGAAAGCGGCCATCGAGGCGCTGAACTTTCGTCCGTCCTCCATCGGCCGGGCCATGGCCACGCAGTCGCTCGGCATGGTCGGCATTTTCGTGCCGACGTTCTTCGGCTCCTATTACGGCACGATTCTCAAGCAGACCGACGCTGAACTGCGCGCGGTGCGCCGTCACGTGGTAGTGGCGACCGGCTGCGGAGAAGTGTCGCCGCGTGAGCAGGCCATCGAGGCGGTGCGCTTTCTGATCGGCCGGGATTGCGACGGCGTGGTGGTGATCAGCCACGATCTGCACGACGAAGATCTGATCATGCTGCACCGCATGCATCCGAAAATGGTGTTCCTGAACCGCGCGTTCGATCAGTTGCCGGAGGCGTCGTTTTGCGCCGACCACCATCGTGGCGGCGAACTGGCGGCGCGCACGCTGCTCGATCATGGGCACCGCGACATCGCGGTGATTTCCGGGCCTTTCACAGCGTCGGACAACCAGACGCGTCTGGACGGCTTCTTTGCCGAACTGGCGCGCGAGGGCATTGCGCGCGAAGACGTCACGCTGATCGAATCGGACTTCTCGCCGGAAGGCGGCTACGCCGCCGCGCAAAAACTGCTCGACGCGAAGCGCCGCTTCACGGGTGTTTTCTGCGCCAACGATACGATGGCGGTCAGCGCGTTGGCGCGTTTTCATCAGGCTGGCATTGCCATTCCCGACGAGGTCTCGGTGATCGGCTACGACGACGATTATTCCGCTGCGTACGCCGCGCCCGGACTGACGTCGGTGCATATTCCCACGGCCGAGCTGACGCAGAACGCGGTGCGCTGGCTGCTCAACCAGTGCTACCGGACCACGTGGGAAATCTTCCGCGAGTTTCCGGTGTGCGTGACGATGCGCGAGTCGGTGGGGCCGGCGCCGGGTGTGGCGGTGGCCGCTATCGAGGCGGCGCGGCTGAGCCCTACGCCGTAGCGGGAGCGCGCGCGGCGGCAAACCGTTGCGCGCCGTTGCCGGCCCTTGCCATCGGCCGCTGTCCGGCGCTAACTGCCGTTGCTAATGGTGGTTGCTCACCGCCGCTGCGGCTCGCGGCCAACGCTCAGGTGCCGCTACGCAACGACTGCTCGTAGCGCAAGCGCGCTTCTTCGTCGAGCCTCGTATCTTCGAGTTCCTGCAGCACGGCTTCGAGATCGATCGGCGTGGTGTCCGCTTCGACGCGGCCGGTCAACGCGGCATCGACATGCAACGCCCCCGCTTCGTAGAGCGCCCAGATTTCCTTGCCGTAACGGGTTTCGAGCAGCCCCGGCGCGAAGCGGCCGAAATAGGTGGCGAGGTTGTTGACGTCGCGCTCCAGCATGGCGGGCGCTTCGAGATTACCGGCGGCGTCCACCGCTTGTGGCAGGTCGATGATGACCGGACCGTCGGCGGCAAGCAGAATGTTGTACTCGGACAGGTCGCCGTGAATCATGCCGGCGCACAGCATGCGCACGACCTGGTTCAACAGCAGCGCATGCAATTCGAGCGCGCGTGCTTCGGTCATCTCGACGTCGTTCAGACGCGGTGCAACATTGCCGTCCGCGTCGGTCACCAACTCCATCAGCAACACGCCGTCGGTGCAGATGAACGGCTGCGGCACACGCACACCCGCGTTGGCCAGCTGAAACAAGGCGTCGACTTCGGCGTTCTGCCAGGCCTGTTCCTGGACTTCACGGCCGTACCGGCTGCCTTTTTCCATGGCGCGCTGCTGGCGGCTGTTCTTGACCTTGCGGCCTTCGCGATAGGACGCCGCCTGGCGGAAACTGCGCTGTTTGGCGTCCTTGTAGACCTTGGCGCAGCGCGTGGCGTCGCCGCTGCGCACCACGTAGACGGTGGCTTCCTTGCCGCTCATCAACTGCGAGATCACTTCGTCGATCAGGCCTTCTTCGACTAGCGGGAGCAGGCGTTTCGGTGTTTTCATGCGACCGCCGAAGGGCGGTGGGCGGCGCGGCGGCGATAAGCGGCCGCAGGCGTGGGCGGGTGGTGCGGGATTCGGGTCATGCCGGATTATACGGGGAGAGCGCGGGAAGCATGGGGCGCGGCCCCAGCCGGGCGCGCTGGCACGGGCGCGCCATACCCGGCCGCCCCGACTCTGCGACGAGCGCGTTGGGCGGCATCAGCGCGTAGAAGTGTCCGTCTAATTGAGAGGGCGTCCCCACGCTGCTCGGACCGCTCTATGTCTGATGCCCGATATGCCCGCAAGCGTTTGCGCGTCGGAATGCCTCGTGGAACATGCGATTTTTCGCGAGATAGGCCGCATTTTTCGCCGAAATCTCTGCGGGCACGACCGTCCGTTCTCAAGAGATTGTTGTAGCTGCCGATACACTGATTTGCCGTTTTCCCTCATTCAAACCGCAAGACATTCGCGTAAACTCGCCAGTAACAATATGTTACGGGGTGCGAGATGTTGGCCGTGTTCTTCATTGCCTGCCCGATTGGCATCGCCGCGTTGTTTCGTTTCGCGCGGCACGTGGATCCGGTGACGGGGCAATTCAAGCGTTGAGTCCGCCAGTCGGGCGTATTGCGCAGCGCCGCCTGGCCGCGCGCGGCGGGGTGCTGTTTTCTTGAGCCGAATCCACTACAAGTCTTGCCTTTGAGTGCCGAGTCGCGGCACGATGCGCGATAACCTAAGATTAGGGCAGCATCGCGTATGCGAGATTTTCTGGCGAATGTCGCGGCGCGCGTGAGCGTGCTGAAGGGCGTCCTCCCCCTGAACCGTGCCGCGGCGGCGCGCGACGCGCTGGCCGGTGTGCAGCTTGCGTCGATGGATATTCCGCAAGTGCTGGGCTACGCGCGTATTGCCGGCATGCCGGCCGTGACGGGCCTGTACACGGTCTTTCTCCCACTGATCGCCTTTGCCTTCTTCGGCGCCTCGCGGCACCTCGTCGTGGCCGCCGACTCCGCCACCGCGACCATTTTCGCGAGCCGGCTCTCCACCATGGCGCCGCCGTCGAGCGCCGACTATGCGGCGCTTGCCGCGATGGTCGCGCTGCTGACCGCGTCGTTGCTGCTCGTCGCGCGGATTTTCAAACTGGGCTTTCTGGCCGACTTCCTGTCGCGCACCGTGCTGGTGGGTTTTCTCGCCGGAGTCGGTGTGCAGGTCGGCATCAGCATGCTGGGCGACATGTCCGGCGTGCCCGGCCGCGCCTCGCGCAGCGTCGATCAACTCATGCTGGTGGTGCGCGAGGCGGCGCACATTCATTTGCCGACGCTCGCCACGTCGCTGCTGGTGGTCGGCGCCATTCTGACGTTCAAACGCCTGGCGCCACGCGTGCCGGTGCCGTTGATCGCGGTGGTGGCGGGTATTGCCGCGAGCGATCTATACGGATTCTCGGCCCACGGCATCGCCGTGCTCGGCCCGGTGGCGGGCGGCTTGCCGCCGTTGCGCATGCCGTCGGTGACCTGGCAGCAGGTGCTCGATCTGCTGCCCGTGGCGGCATCCTGCTTCGTGATGATCGTGGCGCAAAGCGCCGCCGCGAGCCGCGTGTTCGCCGAGCGTTATCACGAATCGGTCGACACCAACGCCGATCTGCTGGGCATCGCCGCGGCCAACGCGGCAGCGGCGTTTTCAGGCGCGTTCGTGGTGAACGGCAGTCCGACGCAAACCGCCATGGCCGATCTCGCCGGCACGCGCAGCCAGTTCGCGCAGCTCGTCTTCGCCGGGGTAGTGGTCGCGGTGCTGCTGTTTTTCAGCCGATTCCTGCAGTATCTGCCGCACTGCATTCTCGCCAGCATCGTGTTTACGATCGCCATCGGTCTGATCAATCTGAGGACCTTGTTTGCGATTCGCCGCGAAAGCCCCGGTGAATGCGCGCTGGCCGTGTTCACCGCTGCGGCGGTGGTGCTGATCGGCGTCGAGCACGGCATTCTGGTGGCGGTGGCGCTCTCGCTGCTGCGTCACGTGCGGCACAGTTACCGTCCACATACGATGATTCTGGTTCCCGGCGACCACGGTATCTGGGTGCCGGAGCCGGCCGTTCCCGGCATGCAGACCGCGACGGGCCTGATCGTTTATCGCTTCGGCGCCGATCTGTTCTACGCGAACGACCACTTCTTCGTCGACGACGCCCGCCGCCTGATTCGGGAAGCGCCCAGCAAAGTGCGCTGCTTCATCATCGACGCGAGCGCGATCACCGACATCGACTATTCGGCGGCGCGCTCGGTCGGCGAGTTGTGCGCGACGTTAAAGCGCCAGGGCATCGAGGTGTTTTTCGCGCGCGTGAATCAGTATTTGCGCTCGGATATGGACCGGCACGGCATCACGCCGATCATCGACGCAAGTTGTATTTTCAACACCTTGCATGAGGCGTTACGAGCGGCGGGCGTGGTGAGCCCCGCTGACAGATAGAAGAGTTCGCGTATCGCGCTGGGTCGCGCGGACCCGGCGAGGGCTTTCAGGGTTGCGGTGCTTCGTCAGCGAAGAAATAGCCGATAAAGAAGCAGGCGCCCGCGACGGCGATGCCTAGCACGGCCACTGTATAAGCGAGCGCCGTGCCGTGCCAGAGTCCGTCGAACCACTGATGAAATTGCGCCATCAGCACCGCCGCATTGCCGCCGATGCGTTGCAATTCCATCTGGTAGCGTGGATCGGCCATGCTGTACAGGGAGACGGCGCTGTCCGGCGGCGGGGCTGTCGCATAGATGATCACTGCCGCGATCATGCCGGCGACGAGCGCCGCCATACCCGCCCGATAGAACCGCTTCTGCCGCGGCGAGCGCTGCGTGGCCGGGTTCACTTCCTTGCCGCCGTTCATCGGGTTCGCTTATCCGCTTCGATCGTCACGACGACAGTATCGCAGAGCGGCGGCCAACTCGACGCGCACTCAGCTTTTCGAAGTCAGCATCTTGATGCCGGCAATCCCGAACATGATCGCGAGGGAGCTGTCGAGCCAGCGCCGGATCGCCACATAGATGCGCCGCGCGGAAGCGGTCGAAAACAGCACCGCATAGCTGCTGAACACCGACACGCCGATGCACATGCAGCCGAGCACCACCGGCGTGGTGTGCGACGCGCCGCCCGCCGGCGACATGGCCAGCGAAACGATCGACAACCAGACGAGAATCGCTTTCGGATTGGTGAGGTGGAGCAGCAGCCCGCGCAGATACAGCCGTTTGAGCGGTGCGTCCGCGCGTGCCGTGGCGGAGGGCAGGGCTTCGGCACGCAGCGCGGAGCGAGCGGATTTGAAACCGAGCCACAGCAGATAGAGTCCGCCCGCGACCTTGATCGCGACCAGGCATTCCGAGTAAGTGGCGAGCACCGCGGACAAACCCAGCGACGCCAGCAGCGCCCAGAAGAACGACCCCGACACCACGCCGAGCGCGAAGGTCAAGGCGGATCGGCGGCCCGCGCTCATGGCGAGCGACATGATGGCGAGATTGCTCGGCCCAGGACTTGCCGTACCGACGAAGTACGCGCTGTACGCAATCAGGACATCGGCGGTGAGGAAGGTGCTGGCGATCATGGGCTGAACCTCGGCGGTCGAGCCGTGCGGCGCGGCGCGCACGGCGGCAAGCGGGAAACGTCACGTGAACGGGGATTCTGCACGCGGCCGGGCGAGTCTCACAGAGACAGTTGTGCGCTCTTGCAACAGCACAATCACGCGTACGCGCGGCGCCTCACGCTCCCGCCGCCAAGCCGATACAGTCGGCGAGCGCGCCCGCCACCGCCTGCCGGCTATGCCTCGGACGCTGCACGAGGCCGATCTCCCGTTGAAACGTCGCCTCGCCGAGGTCGAGCGCGGCGACGCTGGCGGGCCACTTGCCGAGCCCCATGCTATTCGGAATCAGCGCCACGCCGATGCCGCGCGCGACCAGTTGCACGATCCCCTGCAATTCGTCCAGCTCGATCACGTCGTGCACGTTCAACCGCGAGCGCCGCAGAAACCGGTCGACCAGCCGGCCGCCAAACGAGGTGCGGTCGTAGCGGATAAACGGCTCGCTGCGCAGCAGTTCGCGCCAGGACCGCGCGTTGCCCTTGCCGCGCACGAGCGTCTTTGGCGCGAGCAGCACGAACGGCTCGGTCACGAGCGTGCGCCATTCGAGTTCGGACGGCAGCGCAAAGGGCGGTTTGATGATGACGGCCAGATCCAGTTCGCCGGAATCCACTTGCCCCAATAAGCCGAGCGACACGCCGGGCACCACGCGAATCCGCCAGCCGGGGCGGTCGCCGCGAAAGCGCGCCAGCGCGTCGGCGAGAAACGACACCTGCGCCGAAGCGATGGCGCCCACCCGCAGCATGCCGCTTTCCGCCGCGACCGCGCCGCGTTCCGAGAGGCGGGCGTAGAGCGTCATCATTTCCTCGGCGAGCGCGAGCGTTTCGCGGCCGGCCTCGTTGAGCGTGGCGGAGCGGCCGGTGCGGTCGAAAAGCGCGAAGCCGAGCTGTTCTTCGAGCCGCTGCATCTGCGCGCTCACGGCGGATTGCGTCAGGCCGATACGCGCGCCGGCGCCGGAAAACGTGCCGTATTGGCTCACGGCGATAAAGGTCTTGAGTTCGCTCAGCATGATCGATTGATCGATTTTGGTGTTGGTCAGCTCAAATATATATCGTTTTTCACCATTTTTAGTCATGGTTAAACTAGGTCTCACGCGTCGGGCCGCGAGCGCCCGCACGTTCAACCCCATTCCACTCAGCGAGTTTTCCCATCATGAGCGTTGCCGACACTGTCTTGCCGCCGTTTCACCTGGCGTTCCCTGTTCATAGCATTGCCGCCGCGCGCGAGTTTTACGGCGAACTGCTGGGCTGTCCGGAAGGGCGCAGCTCCGACGAGTGGGTCGATTTCAATTTCTACGGCCACCAGATCGTCGCGCATCTCGCGCCTGAAGAGGTCGGCCACCGTCAAACCAGCAAGGTCGATGGCGACGCCGTGCCGGTCCGTCATTTCGGCGCGGTGCTCTCGATGGCGCAATGGCAGGCCGCCGCCGCCAAGCTGCAGAAAGCGGGCATCGACTTCATCATCGAGCCGCACGTGCGCTTCAAGGGCGAGGTGGGCGAGCAGGCGACCATGTTCTTCCTCGATCCGTCGGGCAATGCGCTGGAGTTCAAGGCGTTTGCGAATAT